>NZ_SCOM01000002.1 GCF_005508865.1 Pseudomonas sp. F(2018) | reverse complement strand
TAGTGTGGGGTTTCCCCATGTGAGAGTAGGTCATCGTCAAGCTCCTATCCCCAAACCCCCATCCGAGAAATCGGGTGGGGGTTTGGCTTTTGCGCCGAAGAAAAATATTCAGCTGCTTGTGCAGTAGTGAAGGCAAGGGCCGGGTTCAGCCCTGAGGCTGGAGTTAAATCAGAGCAAATTGCGCGCATTAAAAAGCCACCTGACGGTGGCTTTTTTGTGGCGGGGCGGAAAGATCAGTCGCCTCGGTACTCGCAGCCACTGGTGCAGGTTTCATGTACGCGGATGCGGGACAGCTCCGGCAACAGAGGCTTGAGTTCCAGCCAGATCCACTTGGCGAGATTCTCGCTGGTGGGGTTTTCCAGGCCGGGGATATCGTTCAGGTAGTTGTGGTCGAGGCGCTCGTAGATCGGTTTGAAGATTGCCTTGATCTCGGCGAAGTCGCGGATCCAGCCGGTGTGCGGATCGACCTCACCCTCGATGTAGATGGCGGCACGGAAGGAGTGGCCATGTAGACGGCCGCATTTGTGGCCCGCTGTCACATGCGGCAGGAGATGGGCGGATTCGAAGGTGAATTCTTTGAACAGTTCCAAGGTAAACGCTCTGCTGGATAGGCCGCGAAGCGGCGTGAAGCTCGCCTCGCAGTTTACCAGTTCGAACCCTTACTGCGCCTGCCGCAAGCGCGTGAGCTCGGTGTTGAGCCAATCGGCAGAGGGCTGCAGCTGACCCTGGCAGTTCACCTGGTAGGGCTCGCCGCTCATGCTGCTCTCGGTCGCCGCGAGGGCGATGAAGTCCTCGGCCGAGTCGACCTTATCCTTGTCTTCCAGATAGTCGAGCTTCTTCTGCAGGTGCTTACGCGCATCTGCAGGCTGGTGCTCGCTACCGTTGCGGATAAACAGACAGCCGCTGCTTTCGACGAATGCGAGCAGGGCCTCAACTTCGCTTTTCCCCTCCTCATTGAGGGCAGCCTGACTGCTGCCGCAGACGAGCAGCGTGGAGAGGGTGAGCGTTCTGGTAAGGGACATTTGTTGCTTCCTTGCAGTATGTGGTCAGAGAGGTTGCAGGCGCTCGCCGAGGCGGCCACTGTCGGCCAACTCAAGGAATTCGTCGCCCAGGCGTTGGCTTTCGGCCATGGCCTTACGCCAATAACGCTCGCGGCCCGCATCGTCGCCCAGATAGCGCTTGAAGTCGCTACGGTCTGGCAGTTTGCCGTGTGGTAGACCCGCCAGGTACTCGCGCGATGGTGCCAGGAGCAGCACGTCCTGCAGGCGCTCACTGTCGCCGCGTCGCCAAGGCAGGCCCTTGTCGAACCAGCCTGGCACGACCCGGTCGGTGAAGTGCGGGTAGAGCACGACGCCTTCACTCTGATACGGCAGGTCGAGGTGATAATCGAGCAGGCCGCCGTCGCGATAAGCGCCCGGCTCCAGGCCAGGAATTTCGCGGATTGCCTCCATCACCATGGGGATCGATCCGGAGGCGAGCAAGGCGTAGCGCAGATTGCCTTCGGCCAGCGTGTGGAAGTGCGAGCGGAAGTCGTTCAATGCGGCGAGCGGCGGCGCGAGGCGTGCATCGTGCAGGATCACCCGGTCGAAGTGCCGACCCAGGCGGCTGCGGCTCAGCAGGTTGTTGCCGATCACCGAGGATAGGCCCAGGCTCAGCTTGCCGCGATGGTCGTGTTGCAGCAGGCCATGGCTACGCACCACCACTATGTTCAGGCGGTACAGCGGATTGTTCAGCACCGCGGCATCCTGGCCTTCGAACAGATCGTCGAGCAGCTGTACGCAGCTACGTGAGACCTCGGCCATGCTCACGCCCTTGGCGAAGCGCTGGCTGGTATACAGCTCGCCAAGCCGTTTGATACCGGCGCAGGCATCGGGCAGGCAGGCGCTGGCGAAGCGCCAGGAGCCGATCGAGGCGCCGATCAGGGTTCGTTCGCGCGGTGCGCGCGGTAGCCAGTCGCCGAACAGCGCTAGGTCCAGGCCCTGTATGCCCAGGCCCTTGGGGCCGCCGGCGGCGCCAGGCAGAATTCCGACGTCGGCTGGCTGCAGGCCCTGTTCGCGGATGCGCGCGAGGGCGCGTTTGCCGGCGCGCAGGCTGAGGGCGGGGGATTTGATCTGGATAGCGGTCATGCTCGGCTCCATACAGCAAGCCAGCGATTATAGTGGCGTCGCCTGACAGGCCAAGCGGCTTCAGGACATGAATGATGCGGCAGTTGTGAGCCACAGCCGACATCGGGACAATTCAGCTTCAATTAAGTCGGCTTGAGTATCTTGGGCGCCGTAGACAAACAGATACCCCGAGGAGAACACCATGAACAAGCTGACCAGCCTTTTTGCCATCACCGCCCTGGCCGCCACTGCTGGCATCGCTCAGGCCCGCGACCTGGGCCCGGACGAAGCGCTGAAGCTGCGTGATGCCGGCACCATCCAGAGCTTCGAGAAGCTCAACGCCGCAGCCCTGGCCAAGTATCCGGGCGGCAAGGTCGAAGATACCGAACTCGAACAGGAACATGGCCGCTACGTCTATCAGGTCGAAGTACGTGACGCCCAAGGCGTGCAATGGGACGTGGAGCTGGACGCCACCAACGGCCAGATCCTGAAAGAGCACCGGGATGACTGATGAAATTCGTTGCACGCTATAGCGGCATAGTCGCCCTGATCCTGGCTGTGCTTGCGCTCGATGCGCAGGCCCGCGACCTGGATCAGGACGAGGCCCTGAAACTGCGCCGTGAAGGCGTGATTCAGCCGCTGGAAATGCTGATGGAGCCGGCTCTGGGGCGATACCCCGGGGCCGTGCTGCTGGAGGCGGAGCTGGAGGAAGAGGACGATGTGCTGGTCTACGAGGTCGAGCTGCTGACCGCCGACGGCACCGTCCGTGAGCTGGAGCTGGATGCCCGTGACGGCCGCATCCTCAAGGACGAAGTGGAGGACTGATGCGTCTGTTGCTGGTGGAAGACCATGTGCCCCTGGCCGACGAGCTGGTCGCCGGCCTGAGCCGGCAGGGCTATGCGGTGGATTGGCTGGCCGACGGCCGCGATGCGGTCTACCAGGGCGCCAGCGAACCCTACGATCTGATCATTCTCGACCTCGGTCTGCCCGGCAAACCGGGGCTCGAAGTATTGCGCGAGTGGCGCGCGGGCGGCCTAGCTACGCCGGTGCTGATCCTCACCGCGCGGGGCTCCTGGGCCGAGCGCATCGACGGCCTCAAGGCCGGCGCCGACGATTACCTGACCAAACCCTTTCACCCCGAGGAACTGACCCTGCGCATCCAGGCGCTGCTGCGCCGTGCCCATGGCCTGGCCAACCAGCCGCAGCTGGAGGCTGCCGGCCTGCAGCTGGACGAGAGCCGGCAATGCGTGAGCCGTGACGGCAAGGAGATCGAGCTGACATCCGCCGAGTTCCGCCTGCTGCGCTACTTCATGCTGCACGCTGGGCAGATCCTGTCCAAGAGCCAGCTGGCCGAGCACCTGTACGACGGCGAGAGCGAACGTGATTCCAACGTGCTGGAGGTCCACGTCAATCGTCTGCGCGGCAAGCTCGGCCGCGAGGTGATAGAAACCCGCCGCGGCCAGGGTTACCGCTATGCCGGGGTAAGCGCTTGAGATCGATCCAGCGCCGCCTCAGCCTGGGCCTGGCCGGTGTGCTGGTGGCGGTGGGGCTGATCCTGGCGCAGAGCAGCCTGTGGCTGTTCGATCACAGCCTGCGCCGCTACCTGCAGGAAGACCTGAAGGACGAGACGCAGAGCCTGCTGATCGCCCTGGTACGTGGCCAGAGCGGTATCCAGCTGGACGAGCGCCGGCTCGATCCGATCTTCCAGCGGCCGTTTTCCGGTCACTACTTCCGTATCGATTTCGCCGACGAGACCTGGCGCTCGCGCTCCCTGTGGGATCGCGACCTGCAGCTGCCACCAGCAGAGGGCCTGCAGGACGGCCTGGGCGACGGCCCGCATGGCCAGCGCCTGCTGGTGTTCCGTGCGGACTACCAGCGCTTCGGCAAGGCGTTTTCCATCAGCGTGGCCCAGGACTACACGCCGATCCTGCAGGGCTTTCGCCGCCTGCAGTGGTTCGGCCTGGGCCTGGGCGGTGCGGCGTTGCTGCTGATCCTGCTGGCCCAGCGCTACACGGTGCGTGCGGCGTTGCGCCCGCTGGAGCGAGTGCGCGGACAGATCGCCCAGTTGCAGCAGGGCCAGCGCAGCGAGCTGGATACCCGCGTGCCGCAGGAACTGGAGCCACTGGTAGGCCAGGTCAACCACCTGCTGACGCACACCGAAGATACGCTCAGGCGTTCGCGCAACGCCCTGGGCAACCTTGGCCATGCCCTGAAGACTCCGCTGGCCGTGCTGGTCAGCCTCAGCGAGCGGGAGGACTTGCGCACCCAGCCGGAGCTGCAGGCGACCTTGCGCGAACAGTTGGCGCAGATCCAGCAGCGTCTGGAACGCGAGCTGGGTCGCGCGCGCCTGGCTGGCGAGGCCTTGCCCGGTGCGCACTTCGATTGCGCGGCTGAGCTGCCGGGGCTGTTTTCCACCCTGGGCATGATCCACCGCCACGGCCTCGAGCTGGACTGGCAGGCCGAGCCCGGCCTGTGCCTGCCCTGGGACCGCGAAGACCTGCTGGAACTGCTCGGCAATCTGCTGGACAACGCCTGCAAGTGGGCGGATGCCCAGGTGCGCCTGAGCCTGGCGGAAGAGGCGGATGGCTATCGCCTGTGCATCGACGACGATGGCCCCGGCATCGCCGCGGAACGGCGCGACAAGGTCCTCGGTCGTGGTACCCGTCTGGACGAGCAGGTCGCCGGCCATGGCCTGGGCCTGGGCATAGTGCGCGACATAGTCGATGCCTGGGGCGGCACCCTGCGCCTGGAAGACAGCCCGCTGGGCGGGCTGCGGGTGGAGATACGACTACCGAAGCGGCGCTGATCACATGCCGTTGGTGAAGGACGGGTTGCTCAGGTCGATGCTCGCGCGCACCGGCTTGAGCGCCTCGGCGTACTTGCCGAGGATGTCCAGGGCGTAGTCGGCACGTTTGCGGATGCGCAGGTCGTCTTCACCATTGGCCTCGCCCTCGTTCAGCACCGCTTCGACATGCCGCACTATCAGGTGCTCCGGCAGATAGCCGATGCGGCAGTTCTTGTAGCCCGAGGCGCGCAGTTCGCTGATCGGGTAGGCGCCGCCAATCCCCGAGGAAACTCCCACCAGCAGCGCCGGCTTGTGTGCCAGCTCGGCCTTGCTGGCATAGAGGAAGAAGTTCTTCACCGCCGGGCAGGCCATGCCGTTCCATTCGGGAGCGATCACCACCAGCGCATCGGCGGCGGCCAGCTGCTGCTGGTACTCGGCCCAGGGACCCTTGTCGTCGGCCGGCCACAGGGGCAGGGCGCGCTCGCCCAGATCGATCAGGCTGCTCTGCTCGGCGCTGGTCAGGCCCAGCTCGATTAGGCGTTGGCGCAGGTAGCGGGCGACCTTGGCAGATTGGCTGCCGGTGCGGCTGGAGCCGGCGATCAGGGCGATATTGAGCATCTTCGGGATCTCTTGCGAATGGTGTCGCGCAGGCTACCGGCCGCTCTGCAACGGGGCAAGTGAGCGAGCGCCAGGATGGCTGGCGGATGGCGCCAGGAAAAACGCCCGGCAAGGCCGGGCGTTGTCATGCGGGTCTGCTTCAGACGCGGAACTGGTCCATCAGCCCCTGCTGGTGGTTGGCCAGGCTGTTGAGGGTCTGGCTGACCCGCGCCGACTCGTCGGCCTGGCCGGACAGGGCCTCGGTGACGTCGCGGATGGTCGCCACGTTGCGGTTCACTTCCTCGGCCACCGCGCTCTGTTCCTCGGCGGCGGAGGCGATCTGCAGGTTCATGTCGTTGATCACGGTGACCGCATCGCCGATGCGGCGCAGCGAGGTCACCGCCTGCTCGACCAGCTCGACGCTGCCCTGGGCCTGTTTGTGGCTGCTGTGCATGGAGCCGACCACGTCGCGGGTGCCGTTCTGCAGGTTTTCGATCACCTGGCGGATTTCTTCCACCGAGTCCTGGGTGCGCTTGGCCAGGTTGCGTACCTCGTCGGCGACCACGGCGAAGCCACGCCCGGCCTCGCCTGCGCGGGCCGCTTCGATGGCGGCGTTGAGGGCGAGGAGGTTGGTCTGTTCGGCGATGGCGCGGATCACCTCCAGCACCGAGCCGATCTGCTCACTGCTGCTGGCCAGGCTCTCCACTTCCTGCATGGCGGCGTTCAGCTCGTTGGCCAGCTGTTCGATGGACAGGGTGGTGCGGTCGATCACCGCCAGGCCTTCGCGGGCGGCGGCATCGGCGCCACGGGCGGCATCGGCGGCCTGGGAGGCGTTGTTGGCCACGTCGTGGGCGGTGGCGCTCATCTCCTGGGAGGCGGTGGCCACCTGGTCCACTTCACGGAACTGCTGCTGCATGCCAGCGCTGGTCTGGCTGGCGATGGCGGCGGACTGGTCGGCGGTGCTGCGGGCGTCCTGCACCGAGCGTTTCACGTCGGCGATGATCGGCTGCAGCTTGTCGAGGAAGCGGTTGAACCAGCCAGCCAGCTCGCCCAGCTCGTCCTGCCTGGCGTAATCCAGGCGCCTGGTCAGGTCGCCTTCGCCGCTGGCGATGTTCTTCAGCATGCTGGCCACGCCGAGGATCGGGCGGGTGACGCCGAGGGCGGTCAACCACATCAGGGCGATGCCGATGAGGATGGCGATCAGCGCCAGCACCACGGAGAAGGTGGTGTCGCTGGTACGGCGCTCGTCCAGCTGCTTTTCCAGCGCCAGAGCCGGGCCGAGCAGGGTGGCCTTGGGCACTTCCAGCAGCACGCCCCAGGACTTGGCCTCGGGGATCGGCAGCAGCGGCTCGAACACTCGCAGGTTGCCCTCCAGCTCGAGGAACTGGGCCTGGCCGCCGCTCAGCATCTGGGCGATCTGGCCGCCCTGGTTGGGGAAGGCGCTGGTCAGCGGCTTGCCCAGCTGGCCCGCGTCGCGGCTGTGCCCGGCGAGCAGGCCGGCGGCGCTGATGATGCTGACATGGGCCTGGCCGTCGTACAGCTCGCTACTGGCCTTCTGGCTGAATTGCTGCAGGCTCTCCAGGCTGATGTCCACGCCCATCACGCCGATCACCTTGCCGTCCTGCTCCAGGGGGAAGGCGATGCTGGTCATCAGTACCTGCTTGCCGTTGACATCGTCGAAATAGGGATCGAGCACGCAGGCGCGCTTGCTGTCGCGGGGGCAGGTGTACCAGGCGTTGTACGGCGCTCCACTGGGGCCGGCGGTGGTGTCGCCCAGCTGCGCCTCGTCCATGGTCTCGGACTCCAGGGTGCCCGGCGTGCTCTGCGACCAATAGAGGGAGAAGCGCCCCTTGTCGTTGCCACCGACCTCGGTGATGCCGGCGAACAGCTCGTCCTTGCCGTCCAGGCCGTTGGGCTCGAACACCAGGTACAGGCCGAGCAGGTTGGGGTTGGCCTCCAGGGCCGAGCGTACCTGGCGGGTCATGTCTTCGCGCAGGTCGAAGGCGTCGAGGAAGCGCTTCTCGGCCTGCTCCTTGAGGAACAGCACCTGGCGCGAGAAGCCCTTGCCGTACTGGTAGGCGTCCATGAAGTAGCGCTGGATGCGGATGCCCTGCAGCTCGCCGCGGGCGGCCATGCGCAGGCGGGCGGACTCTTCCAGCATCTCGCTGCTGGAGGTCTTCACCAGCGCGGCGCTGTGTGTGGACTGGTACAGCGAGGCCCCCACCAGCATGGTCACGATGGCCAGCAGACAGAGACCGGCGAGTAGGGTGATTTTCCACTGGATGGACAGGCGCGACAGCATGAAGGGGTCCTTTCAAAAGTCAGACTTGCTGGTCATTTATCGGTGTTTTCGTCAATAACTTGACCGGTGCCAACCGATTTAATGAGCCACTTGAGCTTTTTCGATGAAGCTTCTGAATTACAGGCAAGAATTGTGCTCAGCCCCGGCGTTCCGCGCATCGCCTGCGTTTTGACAGAGCCTGACCGATCGGGCAGAGTTCGCGCCCTTTCCCGGGCGCGGCGCGTGTCGGGTAGCCTCTTTATCGTAGTTGGAGCTCCTCATGAACGCAGTCGTTGCCGCGGTCGGCATCATGCTGATCCTCAGTCTCTGCCGGGTGCATGTGGTCATCGCGCTGATCGCCGGCGCCCTGGCCGGCGGCCTGATCGGTGGGCTGGACCTGCAGGCCAGCCTGGCCGCCTTCAACAAAGGCCTCGGCGGCGGTGCCAACGTGGCGCTGTCCTACGCGCTGCTCGGCGCCTTCGCCGTGGCCATCTCCAAGTCCGGCCTGGCCCATGCCCTGGCGGACAAGGCGCTGGCCATGGTCGGCCGCCAGCAGGAGCGCGGCGGCGATCTGGTGGGATGGCTGCTGATCGGCCTGCTGCTGGTGGTGTCGGTGTCGTCGCAGAACATCCTGCCGATCCACATCGCCTTCATTCCGCTGCTGGTCCCGCCGCTGCTCTATGTGATGGCGCGCCTGCGCATGGACCGCCGCCTGGTGGCCTGCGTCATCACCTTCGGCCTGATCACACCCTACATCTTCCTGCCGGTGGGCTTCGGCAACATCTATCTGAACGAGATCCTGCTGGCCAGCGTGCGCAAGGGCGGCGTGGATACCGCCGGCGTCAGCGTCACCCAGGCCATGCTGCTGCCGGCCCTGGGCATGCTCTGCGGCCTGCTGGTGGCAGTGTTCCTCAGCTACCGTGGCAAGCGCGACTACGACATCCAGCGCATCGAGCAGGTGGAGAAGGTGGCGGTGCAGTACAACCCCTACAGCCTGCTGGTAGCTGGCGTGGCAGTGGCCGCCGCCTTCGCCGTGCAGTTGTGGCTGGACTCGATGATCATCGGTGCCCTGGTGGGCTTCGTGATCTTCTCGGTGTCCGGCGTGGTGCGCTGGCGCGAGGCCGATGACCTGTTCACCGAAGGCATGAAGATGATGGCCATGATGGGCTTCATCATGATCGCCGCCGACGGCTTCGCCGAGGTGATGCGCGCCACTGGCGAGATCGACAGCCTGGTGGGCTCGGCCTCCCACTGGATCGGTCACAGCCAGGCCATCGGCGCCCTGATGATGCTGCTGATCGGCCTGCTGGTGACCACCGGTATCGGCTCGTCCTTCTCCAGCGTGCCGATCGTCGCGGCGATCTTCGTGCCGCTGTGCGTGCAGCTCGGCTTCAGCCCGCTGGCCATCGTCTGCATCGTCGGCACCGCCGGCGCCCTGGGCGACGCAGGCTCGCCGGTGTCCGACTCGACCCTGGGCCCGACCGCCGGCCTGAATGCCGACGGCCAGCACGACCATATCTGGGACACCGTGGTGCCGACCTTCCTGCACTACAACCTGCCGCTGCTGGCGTTTGGCTGGATCGCCGCGATGGTGCTGTAATAACTGCAGACACGACTTCAGGCTGAAACGGGGTTGCCGATAACACGGCAACCCCGTTTTGCTTTCTGCGGATCTGCCCAAAAGGAAGGGATCATGCGTCTTACCCTGAAAACCAAAGTGCTGCTGTTGGCCCTGGTGCCGGTCATTCTGTTCGCCCTGGTGCTGAGCGGCGCGGCGGCGAAGATCCTCGACGACCTGGCCGAGGACGAAGTCGCGCAGACCCGCGAGCGCCTGGTGGAGGAAAACCGCCAGGAGCTGAAGAACTACATGCAGATCGCCCTCGGCTCGGTGCAGAGCCTGTACGACGGGGCTGCCCAGGGCGATATGGCCAGCCGCGAGCAGGCCATCGCCATCCTGTCCAAGATCAAGTACGGCAAGGACGGCTACTTCTTCGGCCACGACTCCAGCGTGGTACGCCTGTTCCGTGGCGACAGCCCGGTGGACGTGGGCAAGAACCTGTCCGACCGCAAGGACCCCAACGGCGTCTACGTCAACCGCGAACTGGTGCGGGTGGCCAAGGACGGCTCCAACTACGTGGAATACAGCTCGCCGCTGCCCACCGACGAGAGCGTGCTGGTACCCAAGCTGGCGTACAGCTACTACCTGCCGAAGTGGGACCTGGCGCTGGGCACCGCCGTCAACCTGGACGGCGTCGCGGCCGAGGTGGCCGAGGTCGAGGCGGCCATCCAGGAGCGCGTCGGCACCATCCTCACCAGCATCCTGGTGATCGCCGCGGTGATGCTGCTGGTATTCGGCGTGGCCGGCCTGGCCTTGAGCAATGCCTTCCTGCGTCCGCTGCAGCTGATCAAGGAAAACCTGGACGACATCGCCGCCGGGGAAGGTGACCTGACCCGCCGCCTGCCGGTGGCCGGCGATGATGAGCTGGGCCAACTGGCCGGTTCGTTCAACCGCTTCGTCGAGAAGATCCACGGCCTGGTGCGGCAGATCGCCGAGATGACCACCCAGCTGACCGGCCTGGTCGGCGAGGTGGCGGCCCAGGCGCAGCGCTCCGAGCAGGCCATGGAGCGCCAGCGCCACGAGACCGACCAAGTGGCCACGGCGATCAACGAGATGTCCGCCGCCGCCCATGAGGTGGCCAAGAGCGCCCAGGGCGCCGCCGAGGCCGCGCAGCAGACCGACCACGAGGGCCAGGCGGCGAAGAAGGTGGTCGACGGCAGCATCACCCGCATCCACGCCCTGGTCGGCGACATCCGCGAGAGCGGCCAGTCGCTGGATAGCCTGCAGCAGGACGTGCAGTCCATCGTCAGCGTGCTCGGCGTGATCCGCTCCATCGCCGAGCAGACCAACCTGCTCGCGCTCAACGCCGCCATCGAGGCGGCCCGGGCCGGCGAGGCCGGACGCGGCTTCGCCGTGGTGGCCGACGAGGTGCGTGCGCTGGCCAGTCGCACCCAACAAAGCACCCAGGAAATCCAGGGCATGATCGATCGCCTGCAGCAGGGCACCCAGGCCTCGGTCACCGCCATGCGCCGCTCCAGCGATGCCGGCGAGATCACCAGCGAGCAGGCCAACCAGGCCGGCTCCTCGCTGGATGCCATCGCCGGGCTGATCGGCACCATCAACGCGATGAACGCGCAGATCGCCAGCGCCGCCGAGGAGCAGACCGCGGTGGCCGAGGAGATCAACCGCAGCGTGCATCAGATCGCCGTGGCCGTGGACAGCGTGGCGGATGAGACCCGCCACGGCGCCGCCACCGCGCGCAGCCTGTCCGACCTGGGCGAGCGCCTGGGCAGCCTGGTGCGGCAGTTCCGCATCTGAGACTGGTGCTGTGAAAGAAGGCGCTGCGGCGCCTTTTTTCATGGCCGCGCCGGGATAAAAAGGCCGCACTTTGCCGTCGCGTTGGGGGACTAAGCAGGAACAGCCCTGTCAGGCGGTCGCCCAATGCCTTCGTCCCGCGTCGAACACAAAGCTTTTCTCGCCCTGCTGGTGGTAGTGACCCTGGCCTTCGCCTGGATCCTCCTGCCGTTTTATGGCGCGCTGTTCTGGGCCGTGGTGCTGGCCGTGCTGTTTGCCCCGCTACAGCGCCGCCTGGCCCTGCGTATCGGCGGGCGCGGCAATCTGTCGGCGCTGATCACCCTGTGCGTGTGCCTGCTGGTGGCGATCCTGCCGGTGATCGTCATCACCCTGATGCTGGTGAACGAGGGGGCGGCGGTGTACCAGCGCATCGAGGCCGGCGAGCTGGATGTCGGTGCCTTCGTCGCCCAGGGCAAGGACATGCTGCCACAGGCCATCCAGCGCCAGCTCGACCGTCTCGGCCTGGGCAATTTCGACGGCCTGCGCGACCGCGTCGCCCGCGTCGCGCTGGAGGGCAGCCAGTTCCTGGCGACCAAGGCGTTCGCCATCGGGCAGAACACCTTCGAGTTCGTGGTCGGCTTCTTCGTCATGCTCTACCTGCTGTATTTCTTCCTGCGCGACGGCCCGGAACTGGTGCGCACCGTGCGCAGCGCCGTGCCGCTGGCCGAGGGCCTCAAGCGTCGCCTGCAGATCAAGTTCACCCGGGTGGTGCGCGCCACGGTGAAGGGCAATATCGCCGTGGCGGTGGTGCAGGGCGCGCTGGGCGGGTTGATCTTCTGGATATTGGGCATCAGCAGCCCGCTGTTATGGGGCGTGCTGATGGCGTTTCTGTCGCTGCTGCCGGCGGTGGGCTGCGGGCTGGTGTGGGGGCCGGTGGCGTTCTATCTGCTGGCGCGTGGCGAGCTGTGGCAGGGCGTGACGCTGATCCTGTTCGGCGTGCTGGTGATCGGTTTGGTGGACAACCTGCTGCGGCCGATCCTGGTGGGCAAGGACACGCGCATGCCGGACTACGTGGTGCTGATCTCCACCCTCGGTGGGCTGACCCTGTTCGGTCTTAACGGCTTCGTCATCGGCCCGCTGATCGCCGCGCTGTTCATCGCCAGCTGGGACCTGTACCGCAACGGCAGCCAGACGCCTCGGTTGCCCTGAATCGCAGGCAGAAAAAACCCGGCCAGCGCCGGGTTTTTTATTGCTGCTGACCTCAGTGGGCCACGGCCACCAGGCCGGCGTGCTGCACCAGTTCCAGCAGCGGCTGCGGATAGACGCCGAGGAAGAAGGCGAGCAGGGCGACGAACAGCAGCATGACGCCGCCGGCGCGCTGGCCCCAGTTGAACGGCGCGTCGTGGCGCTTGAGGTTGGGCTCCTGCAGGAACAGGGTGACCATCACCCGCAGGTAGTAGAACACGCCGATGGCGCTGCCCAGGATCAGCGCGCCGAGCAGCCACCACTGTTGCGACTGCACGCCGGTGGCGACCACATAGAACTTGCCGATGAAGCCAGCGGTCAGCGGGATACCGGCCAGCGACAGCATCATCACGGTGAGCACGGCGGTCAGGTACGGACGGCGCCAGAACAAGCCGCGGTACTCGTACAGGGCGTCGGCGTCACGGCCGCTGTAGGGCGTGGACATCAGGGTGATCACGCCGAACGCGCCCAGGCTGGTCAGCACGTAGGTAGCCAGGTACACGCCGATGGCTTCCTCGGCCAGGCCCTTGCTGGCGATCAGGGCGATCAGCAGGTAGCCGAAGTGGGCGATGGACGAGTAGCCGAGCAGGCGCTTGAGGTTGCTCTGCAGCAGGGCCAGCAGGTTACCGAACAGGATCGAGGCGATGGCCAGCACGGTCAGCAGCTCGTTCAGCCAGCCACCGGCGGCTACCGGGGAGATCTGGTACAGGCGCAGCAGCACGGCGAACACCGCCACCTTGCTGGCGGTGGCCAGGAAGGCGGCGACCGGCGCCGGCGCGCCCTCGTAGACGTCCGGGGTCCACAGGTGGAAGGGCACCAGCGACAGCTTGAAGGCCAGGCCGATCAGCATCATGCCGAAGCCGGCCTGGGCGATCAGGCTTGGCAGGCCGTCGGCGGCCAGCTTGGCGCCGATACCGGCGAAGCTCAGGCTGCCGGATTCGGCGTAGAGCAGGGCCATGCCGAACAGCAGGAAGGCTGAGCCGGCGGCGGACAGCACCATGTACTTGATGCCGGCTTCCAGCGAACGCTTGTTGAAGAAGGCGTAGGCGATCATGCCGTAGGTCGGTACCGACAGCAGTTCCAGGCCGATGAACAGACCCGCCAGATGCTGCGCGCTGACCAGCACCAGGCCGCCGGCGGCGGACAGCAGCATCAGCAGGTACAGCTCTTCGCGGTTGCCCGGGTAGCCCAGCTTGCCCGATTCACCGCCCAGGTAGGCGTGGATCAGGGTGGTGCAGGCCAGCGTGGCGGCCAGCACCAGCGCCATGTAGTAGCAGGCGAACTTGTCCACCAGCAGCAGCGGGGTGACCTGGATCGGCGTCACGCTCACGGCCGGGATCACCGACAGCAGGGCCAGGTTGAGGCCCAGTACCGAGAGGATGAAGGTCCAGGAGTGGTTGCGCTTCCAGGCGATGGCCAGCATCACCACCACGACGGTGGCGCTGGTGACCAGCAGCGGCAGTAGCGCGATGAAGTGTTGAGTCGTCAGTTCCATAGCGCTTGATTACCGGACCGAGGCGAGTTGAGTGAGGGCACCGCTGAACCACTGCTGCACGCCTTGCATGCTGGCGGCGGAGGTGTCGAGCACCGGTTGCGGGTAGACGCCGAGGAGAATCAGCAGCACGGCCAGGCCCAGCACCATGTACAGCTCGCGAGCCTTCAGGGCCTGCAGCGGAGCATCGGACTTGGCCGGGCCGAAGTAGGCGCGGTGGATCATCGCCAGTGAGTAGACCGAGCCCAGCACCAGGCCGCAGGCGGCCAGGACCACGACCCACGGAGCGGCCGGGAAGCTGCCGATCAGGATCAGGAACTCGCCGACGAAGTTGCCGGTACCCGGCAGGCCCAGCGCGGCGGCGGCGAAGAACAGGCTCACCGCCGGCAGCCACGGCAGGCGTGCCCAGATGCCGCCCATCTCGCGCATGTCGCGGGTGTGCAGGCGCTCGTAGAGCTGGCCGCAGAGGATGAACAGCGCGGCGGCGGACAGGCCGTGGGCCATCATCTGCACCACCGCGCCCTGCAGGGCGACCTGGCTGCCGGAGTAGATGGCGATCAGCACGAAGCCCATGTGCGAGACGCTGGAGTAGGCCACTAGGCGCTTGATGTCGGTCTGGGCGAACGACAGGAAGGCGCCGTAAGCGATGGCGAACACGCCGAGCCACATGGCGATCGGCGCGAACTCGGCCGAGGCGTTGGGGAACAGCGGCAGGGCGAAGCGCATCAGGCCGTAGGCGGCGGTCTTCAGCAGGATGCCGGCGAGGTCAACGGAGCCGGCGGTCGGCGCCTGGGCGTGGGCATCCGGCAGCCAGGAGTGCACCGGCACCACCGGGAACTTCACGGCGAAGGCGGCGAAGAAACCGAGCATCAGCAGGTACTCGGTACCGGCCGGCAGGTCGGTCTTCAGCAGGTCGGCGTAGTTGAAGGTCAGCACGCCGGTGGCGTTGTAGTTGATCAGCACCAGGGCGAGGATCGCCACCAGCATGATCAGACCGCTGGCCTGGGTGAAGATGAAGAACTTGGTGGCGGCGTTGATCCGCGAATGACCCTTGCTGCCGCTGTGACCCCAGAGCGCGATGAGGAAGTACATCGGCACTAGCATCATTTCCCAGAAGAAGAAGAACAGGAACAGGTCGATGGCGAGGAACACGCCGACCACGCCACCGAGGATCCACATCAGGTTGAGGTGGAAGAAGCCGACGCGGTTCTGGATCTCGTTCCACGAGCACAGCACGGACAGCACGCCGAGCAGGCCGGTGAGGCAGATCATCAGCACCGACAGGCCGTCGAGGCCGAGGTGGATGCTGATACCGAGACGCTCGATCCACTGCACCTTGAACTCGGCAGCCCAGACCGGATCGGCACCGGGGGCCGGAGCCAGGCTGAAGTCGGCGGTGGCCCACAGCCACAGGCTGAGACCGAACAGCAGACTCATGGTCAGCAGGGCGATCCAGCGCGGCAGGGTGTTGCCGAGGCGATCACCCTGCCAGCACAGCAGGCCGCCGATGAAGGGAATCAGGATTAGCCAGGGGAGAATCATCAGGCTGTTTTCCTTAACTCAGAAAAATGAGGACGGCGAGTACCAGCACGGCACCCCCGGCAATCGAAGTGGCGTACCAGCGCACCTGACCGGTCTGGGCGCGAGCCAGCAGACCGTTGCCACCACGGGCCAGGCGCGGCACCAGGCCGATGCTCTGGTCGATCGGGTCACGGCCGAGCAGGCGGCAGATCAGCAGGTAGGGCTGCACGAAGACCTTGTCGTAGAGCCAGTCGAAGCCCCAGGCGGCGAACCACCAGGCCGACAGGAAGCGGCCCGGCGCGCTGGCGGCGACGGCGCTGACGAAGCGACGTTGGCCGAGGAACAGCAGGGCGGCGAGGAGGATGCCGGCCAGGGCGATGGCACCCGAGGCGATTTCCAGGCCGTGCTTGGCCTCACCACCGGCATGGCCGATGCTCTGCGGCAGCACACCGTGCAGCGGCGGGGTGATCAGCGCGCCGACGAAGGTCGACAGCACGATCAGGGTGGCCAGCGGCAGGTTGTGGGCGATGCCGTGACCGGCATGGGCCTCGGTCTTCTGCTCGCCGTGGAAGGCGATGAAGATCAGGCGGAAGGTGTAGATCGAGGTCAGGAAGGCACCGGCCAGGCCTGCGTACAGCAGCTCGCTGTGACCGCTGGCGAAGGCTTCCCAGAGAATCTCGTCCTTCGAGTAGAAGCCCGCGGTGACCAGCGGCAGCGCCGCCAGGGCCGCGCCGCCGACGATGAAGCTCGCGTAGGCCAGCGGCAGCTTCTTCCACAGGCCGCCCATCCTGAAGATGTTCTGCTCGTGGTGGCAGGCGTGGATCACCGCACCGGAAGCGAGGAACAGCAGGGCCTTGAAGAAGGCGTGGGTCATCAGGTGGAAGATCGCCGCGTCCCAGGCCTGCACGCCGAGGGCGAGGAACATATAGCCGATCTGGCTCATGGTCGAGTAGGCGAGGATGCGCTTGATGTCGGTCTGCACCAGGGCGGCGAAGCCGGCCAGCACCAGGGTCACGGCGCCGACGATGCCGACCAGCTCGAGAATCTCCGGGGTCAGCAGGAACAGGCCGTGGGTACGGGCGATCAGGTACACGCCCGCGGTCACCATGGTCGCGGCGTGGATCAGCGCGGAAACCGGAGTCGGCCCCGCCATCGCGTCGGCCAGCCAGGTCTGCAGCGGCAGCTGGGCGGATTTGCCCACGGCGCCGCCGAGCAGCATCAGGGTGGCGACCCACAGCCAGGTATCACCGGCCACGTACTTCTGCGGTGCCAGCACCATCAGCTCCTGGATGTTCAGGGTGCCAAGGTTCAGGAACAGGATGAACAGGCCGATCATCAGGAACACGTCGCCGATGCGGGTGACGATGAACGCTTTCAGCGCCGCGTTACCGTTGGGCACGTGCTTGTAGTAGAAGCCGATCAGCAGGTACGAGCACAGGCCCACGCCTTCCCAGCCGAAGAACAGCACCAGCAGGTTGTCGCCGAGAACCAGCAGCAACATGCTGAAGATGAACAGGTTGGTGTAGGCGAAGAAGCGCGAGTAGCCCTCTTCACCGCGCATGTACCAGCTGGCGAACAGGTGGATCAGGAAGCCGACACCGGTGACCACGCCGAGCATGGTGGCCGACAGGCCGTCCAGGTGCAGGGTGAAGCTCGGCGCCAGGCCGGCGACGTTCATCCACTGCCACAGCATCTGGGTGTATACGCCGCCCGCCGGCGTGTTGCCGAGGAACTGGAATACGACCCAGGCGGCGCTCAGCGCGGCCAGGCCGACCGAGCCGACGCCGATCACGGCGGCAGTGTTTTCCGAGAGTCGTCCGCGGGAGAAGGCCAGCAGGAACCAGCCGAGCAGCGGGAAGAGGAGGGTGAGGAATAGAAGGTTCATCCGCGCATCTCGCTGGCAGCGTCGACATCGAGGGTGTTGAAGCGGCGATACAGCTGCAGCAGGATCGCCAGGCCGATACTGGCCTCGGCGGCTGCCAGGGTGATCACCAGAATGAACATCACCTGGCCGTCGGCCTGCACCCAGCGGCTGCCGGCGACGACGAAGGCGAGGGCGGTGGCGTTCATCATCACTTCCAGGCTCATCAGCACGAAGAGGATGTTACGGCGCACCATCAGGCCGATCAGGCCCAGGCTGAACAGCACGGCGGCGAGGGCCAGGCCGTGTTCCAGAGGAACGGCATTCATACGGTCGGCTCCTTGGCTTCGTGGCGGCCCAGGTGGTAGGCGGCGACCAGGGCGGCGAGCAGCAGCATGGAGGCCAGCTCGACTACCAGCAGGTAGGGGCCGAACAGGCTGATGCCAACGGCCTTGGCGTCCACGGTCTCGAGACCGATGGCGGCGCCGCTCGGGCTGGCGAACAGGGCGTAGAGCAGCTGGCCCAGCAGCAGCAGGGAGAGAATGGCGGGACCGGTCCAGATGCCGGGTTTCAGCCATTGTTTCTCCTGCTCGGCAGCGGCCGGGCCGAGGTTGAGCATCATCACCACGAAGACGAACAGCACCATGATGGCGCCGGCGTAGACGATGATCTCCAGGGCGCCGGCGAACGGCGCACCCAGAGCGAAGAAGGTCGAGGCCACGGCCAGCAGCGAGACGATCAGGTTGAGCAGGGCATGCACCGGGTTGGTCCCGGTGATGACCATCACGGTAGAAGCCACGGCAACGCCCGCGGCGAGGTAGAAAGCAAATTCCATCATCCCCTCCTTAGGGCAGCAGGCCTTTGACGTTGATCGGTTCGGCCTCGTTCTGCGCGGCGCCTTTCGGCTTGCCGGCGATGGCCATGCCGGCGACGCGGTAGAAGTTGTAGTCCGGGTTCTTGCCGGGGCCGCTGATCAGCAGGTCTTCCTTCTCGTACACCAGATCCTGGCGCTTGTACTCGCCCATCTCGAAGTCAGGGGTGAGCTGGATGGCGGTGGTCGGGCAGGCCTCCTCGCACAGGCCGCAGAAGATGCAGCGCGAGAAGTTGATGCGGAAGAACTCCGGGTACCAGCGACCGTCGTCGGTCTCGGCCTTCTGCAGCGAGATGCAGCCGACCGGGCAGGCCACGGCGCACAGGTTGCACGCTACGCAGCGCTCCTCGCCGTCGGGATCGCGGGTCAGGACGATGCGGCCACGGTAGCGCGGTGGCAGGTAAACCGGTTCTTCCGGGTATTGCAGGGTGTCGCGCTTGCGGAAGCCATGGCCGAAGACCATCACCAGGCTGCGCAGCTGGGTCCAGGTGCCGTGCACCACATCCCATATGTACTTGAGCATTGCGTGTTTCTCCTTACTGGGCCGAGGCCAGCACGAGCGCGCCGGTCACCAGCAGGTTGATCAGAGTCAGCGGCAGGCAGAACTTCCAGCTGAACGCCATGACCTGGTCATACCGCGGGCGCGGAATCGACGCGCGCAGCAGGATGAAGATCATGATGAAGAAGCAGGTCTTCAGGGCGAACCAGATGAACGGGATCTGCGGCAGGATGCCGAACGGGCCGTGCCAGCCGCCGAAGAACAGGGTCACCAGCAGGGCCGAGATGGTCACGATGCCGATGTACTCGCCGACGAAGAACATGCCCCATTTCATGCCGGCATATTCGATGTGGTAACCGTCGGCCAGCTCCTGCTCCGCTTCCGGCTGGTCGAACGGGTGACGGTGGGTCACGGCGACGCCGGCGATGAAGAAGGTACAGAAGCCGAAGAACTGCGGAATGATGAACCACAGGTTTTCGGCCTGGTAGTCGACGATGTCGCGCATGTTGAACGAGCCGACCTGCGCCACCACGCCCATCAGTGCCAGGGCCAGGAACACCTCGTAGGAGATGGTCTGGGCCGAGGCACGCAGGCTGCCGAGCAGGGCGAACTTGTTGTTGCTCGACCAGCCGGCGAACAGCACGGCGTACACCGACAGACCGGCCATGGCAAAGAAGAACAGGATGCCGATGTTCAGGTCCGCCACGCCCCAGGTCGGGGTGACCGGGATGATGGCGAAGGCCATCAGCATGGCGGCGAAGGCGATCATAGGCGCCAGCATGAAGATGAACTTGTCGGCGAACGGCGGCGTCCAGTCCTCCTTGAAGAACATCTTCAGCATGTCCGCAGCGATCTGGAACATGCCGAACGGGCCCACGCGGTTCGGACCGTAGCGGTCCTGCCACCAGCCCAGCAGACGGCGTTCGACGAAGCTCAGCAGCGCGCCACAGACCACCACCACCAGCAGGATGACGATGGCCTTTAGGACGGCGATGAAGACGTCGAGCAGTTCAGGCGTCAGCCAGCTCATTGCGCGGCCTCCTGGGTTCCTACAAGACCGAGAGCGGTTGCAGTGGCGCCGGCGATGGCCGCCGGGATGCCGGCGAAGCCGGCCGGCAGGCCGACCAGGCCCAGGGCCAGGTCTTCGCTGACTTTCACCGGCAGGCGCAGGGCCTGGCCGGCGACGGTCAGGCTGATCAGCGCACCGTCGTTGACGCCCAGGCGATCAGCCTCGGCCTTGGCCAGGGCGACGTAGGCGGGCTGGATGCGTTCCTGCACCGGCGCGGCGCGGGAGGAGTTCTCCTCGCTGCCGAACAGGTGGTGGAACGGCACGACCTGCCAGGTGCCCTGGGCCGGGGCAAAGGCGCCCGGCACGGCGAACCAGGCCAGGGTCTTGCCCTGCGACTCGATCAGGCGCACTCCAGGGTCACCGGCACGCAGATGGCCGCCGACTTCGTCCTGGAACTTGTTCCAGGCCTGCGGCGAGTTCCAGCCCGGCGACCAGGCGAACGGAATCTGCTGACGGTCTTCCTTGCTGCCCGAATAGCCTTCCATGGAGAAGGCGAAGGCGGAGTCCTGGTCCTGCGGCTGACGCGGCTCGTGCACGCTGATGTTGGCGCGCATGGCGGTACGGCCGCTGTAGCGCAGCGGCTCACGCGCAAGCTTGAGGCCCTTGATGCGGAACGAGGCGCTGGGCGCGGCGTCCGTGATCGCGGCCAGCACGGAGCTGCTGGCGGCGACGGCGGCGGTGACCTGGTCCAGCTGGGTCCAGTCCACGGCCTTGCCCTGCAGGGTACTGTGCAGCGCGTGCATCCAGCGCCAGCCTTCGCGGACGAGGATGTTGCTGTCGTAGTAGCTAGGCTCGAACACCTGGAAGAAGCGCTGGGCGCGGCCTTCCTGGCTGACCAGGGTGCCATCGCCCTCGGCGAAGCTGGCGGCGGACAGCACCAGGTGGGCCTTGGCGGTGGTGGCGGTCTGCTGGTGGTCGGCGACGATCACCGCCTTGGCGGCGGCCAGGGCGGCATCGACCTTGGCAGCGTCGGCGCGGCGGTACAGGTCGTTTTCCAGCACGATCACGGCGTCGGCTTGGCCTGCGGTCAGAGCTTCCAGCGCAGCGTCTACCGATTCGCCGCCAAACAGGGCCAGGCCCATGCTGTTGGCTTCCGGTACCACCAGGCTGATGGAGGCATTCTTCTCGCGGTTCTTCAGGGCCTGGGCGATGTTCGCCGCGGCCTCGATGATGCTCTTCTCACCCAGCGAGGCGCCACTGACGATCAGCGGGCGCTTGCCGGCCAGCAGGGCGTCGGCGATAAGCTGCACCAGCTCGGCGGCCTCGTCGTCCAGGCCGGTGACGGCCGGGGCGCTCGGGTCGATGGCGTGGGCCACGGCGAAGCCGATGCGTGCCAGGTCGGCCGGGGCAGCGTGTACGCAGGCTTCGGCCACGTCGTCCAGGCGGGTGGCGTCGACGCTGGCGATAAACAGCGGGTTCAGCGCGTCCTGGGCCACGTTCTGTACGGCGGCCATGTGCCAGTCCTGGATCTTCATCGAGGCGGCGATTTCGGTGGCCTTGCCCTTGACCGACTGGCGCAGGGCCAGGGCGACGCGCGCGGCGGTCTGGGTCAGGTCTTCACCGAGGACGAACACGGCGTCGTGGTCTTCGATCTCGCGCAGCGACGGCACCGGCAGCGGGCCGTTCTGCAGCACGTCGCGGATCAGGCGGATGTTTTTCAGCTCGACGGCGGCGATACCGCTGTAGAAGTTGGCTTCGCCAACCAGCTCGCGCAGGGCATAGTTGCCTTCCAGGCTGGCGCGCGGCGAACCGATGCCGATCACGCGCTTGCCCTTGAGCAGCTCGGCGGCCTTGTCCAGCGCAGCGTCGATGCCCAGTTTGGCCTCGCCGAAGAGCGGCTGGCGTGGACGGTCTTCGCGGTTGGTGTAGCCGTAGCCGAAGCGGCCGCGGTCACACAGGAAGTAGTGGTTCACCGAGCCGTTGAAGCGGTTCTCGATGCGGCGAATCTCGCCGTAGCGCTCACCGGGGCTGATGTTGCAGCCGCTGGAGCAGCCATGGCAGATGCTCGGGGCGAACTGCATGTCCCACTTGCGGTTGTAGCGCTCGGAGTGGGTCTTGTCGGTGAATACGCCAGTCGGGCAGACCTCGGTGAGGTTGCCGGAGAATTCGCTCTCCAGCACGCCGTCTTCGACGCGGCCGAAGTACACGTTGTCGTGGGCGCCGTAGACGCCCAGGTCGGTGCCGCCGGCGTAGTCCTTGTAGTAGCGCACGCAGCGGTAGCAGGCGATGCAGCGGTTCATCTCGTGGGAGATGAACGGGCCGAGCTGCTGGTTCTGGTGGGTACGCTTGGTGAAGCGATACCGGCGCTGGTTGTGGCCGGTCATCACCGTCATGTCCTGCAGGTGGCAGTGACCGCCTTCCTCGCACACCGGGCAGTCGTGCGGGTGGTTGGTCATCAGCCACTCGACGACGCTGGCGCGGAAGGCCTTGGACTCTTCGTCGTCGATGCTGATCCAGGTGTTGTCGGTCGCCGGCGTCATGCAGGACATGACGATGCGGCCGCGCTTGTCGTTTTCATCGGTGTACTGCTTCACCGCGCATTGGCGGCAGGCGCCGACGCTACCGAGCGCCGGGTGCCAGCAGAAGTAGGGGATGTCGAGCCCGAGGGAGAGACAGGCCTGCAGCAGGTTGTCCGCCCCATCGACTTCGAAATCTTTGCCGTCTACGTGGATAGTGGCCATGGTTCAGGTTTCTTCTTTACCCGCCGAAGCAGGCTTGGCTAATGGAATCACGGTTGCTTCGCGGCCGCGGCCGCGAGGCCAATGCTTCAGGCCGGCGCGAACTGCGCGGCGGCCGGTGCCGGAATGGCCGAGCTGGATACGCCAGCCTCGAACTCCGGACGGAAATACTTGATCGCACTACCCAGCGGTTCGACGGCACCCGGTGCATGGGCGCAGAAGGTCTTGCCGGGGCCGAGGAAGTTGACCAGGCCGAGCAGGGTGTCGATGTCCTGCTGGGTGCCTTGCTTGTTTTCCAGGGCGCGGAGAATCTTCACGCTCCACGGCAGGCCGTCGCGGCATGGGGTACACCAGCCGCAGGACTCGCGGGCGAAGAACTCTTCCATGTTGCGCAGCAGCGAGACCATGTTGACCGAGTCGTCCACGGCCAGGGCCAGGCCGGTACCCATACGGGTGCCGACCTTGGCGATGCCGCCGGCGAACATGGCTGCGTCCAGGTGCTCGGGCAGCAGGAAGCCGGTGCCGGCACCGCCGGGCTGCCAGCATTTGAGCTTGTAGCCGTCACGCATGCCGCCGGCATAGTCCTCGAACAGCTCGCGGGCCGGGATGCCGAACGGCAGTTCCCACAGACCGGGGTTCTTCACCTTGCCGGAGAAGCCCATGAGCTTGGTGCCCATGTCTTCGCTGCCCGGGCGGGCCAGGGTCTTGTACCAGTCGACGCCGTTGGCGACGATTGCCGGCACGTTGCACAGGGTCTCGACGTTGTTCACGCAGGTCGGCTTGCCCCACACGCCGACAGCGGCGGGGAAGGGTGGCTTGGAGCGCGGGTTGGCGCGGCGACCTTCCAGGGAGTTGATCAGCGCGGTTTCTTCACCGCAGATATAGCGACCGGCGCCGGTGTGGACGAACAGCTCGAAGTCGAAGCCGCTGCCGAGGATGTTCTTGCCCAGCAGACCGGCGGCCTTGGCTTCATCGATGGCGCGGTTCAGGTTGGCGGCCGCGTCGACGTATTCGCCGCGCAGGAAGATGTAGCCGCGGTAGGCCTTGAGCGCGCGCGCGGAGATCAGCATGCCTTCCACCAGCAGGTGCGGCAGCTGCTCCATGAGCATGCGGTCCTTCCAGGTGTTCGGCTCCATTTCGTCCGCGTTGCACAGCAGGTAGCGGATGTTCATGGATTCGTCGGCCGGCATCAGGCCCCACTTCACGCCGGTGGGGAAGCCCGCACCGCCGCGGCCTTTGAGGCCGGAGTCCTTGACCGTCTGCACGATGTCGGCCTGAGCCATTTCGCTCAGGGCCTTGCGCGCGGCGGCGTAGCCGTTCTTCGCCTGGTATTCCTCCAGCCATACCGGCTGGGCGTCGTCACGCAGGCGCCAGGTCAGCGGATGGGTCTCTTCGCTGCGGGCGATGCGGTTGATCGGGCCTACGGAAGTCAGCGTTTTCATGCGTAGGACTCCAGCAGCTGGGCGATGCCGTTGGCATCGAGGTTGCCGTAGGTGTCGTCGTCGATCATCACCGCCGGAGCCTTGTCGCAGTTACCCAGGCAGCACACCGGCAGCAGGGTGAAGCGGCCGTCGGCGGTGGTCTGGCCGGGGACGATGCCGAGCTTGTCCTTGAGGCTGCCGAGCAGGTTCTCGTGGCCGCCGATAAAGCAGGTCATGCTGTCGCACACGCGGATCACGTGGCGGCCGACCGGCACGCGGAAGATCTGGCTGTAGAAGGTGGCCACGCCCTCGACGTCGCTGGCGGGGATGCCAAGGATGTCGGCGATGGCGTAGATGGCGCCGTCCGGCACCCAGCCACGCTGCTTCTGCACGATCTTCAGGGCTTCGATGGACGCCGCACGCGGGTCCTCGTAGTGGTGCATTTCATGTTCGATGGCATCGTACTCGGCCTGGCTGAGTTCGAAGCGGTCGGTTTGGATCAGGTCAGTCTGGCTCATGTGATTAACGGTCCACGTCGGCCATAACGAAGTCGATGCTACCCAGGTAGGCGATCAGGTCCGCGATCATGCTGCCGCGGATCACCGAGGGGATCTGCTGCAGGTGCGGGAAGCTGGGCGTCCGGATGCGCGTGCGGTAGCTCATGGTGCTGCCGTCGCTCGTCAGGTAATAGCTGTTGATGCCCTTGGTCGCCTCGATCATCTGGAAGCTTTCGTTGGCCGGCATGACCGGGCCCCACGAGACTTGCAGGAAGTGGGTGATCAGGGTCTCGATGTGCTGCAGGGTGCGCTCTTTCGGCGGCGGCGTGGTCAGCGGGTGATCCGCCTTGTACGGGCCTTCCGGCATGTTGCGCAGGCACTGGTCGATGATGCGGATGCTCTGGCGCATCTCCTCGACGCGGACCATGCAGCGGTCGTAGGCGTCGCCGTTGTGGGCCAGCGGTACTTCGAACTCGAAGTTCTCGTAGCCGGAGTACGGGCGCGCCTTGCGCAGGTCGAAGTCCAGACCGGTGGAGCGCAGGCCGGCGCCGGTGACGCCCCATTCCAGCGCTTCCTTGGTGTTGTACTGGGCCACACCTTTGGTACGGCCGATCAGGATGCTGTTTTTCAGCGCGGCCTTGGTGTATTCGTCGAGGCGCTTGGGCAGCCAGTCGACGAATTCCTTGACCAGCTTGTCCCAGCCGCGCGGCAGGTCGTGAGCGACGCCGCCGATGCGGTACCAGGCCGGGTGGAGGCGGAAGCCGGTGATGGCCTCTATCACCTTGTAGGCGCGCTGGCGGTCGGTGAAGGTGAAGAACACCGGGGTCATGGCGCCGACGTCCTGGATATAGGTACCCAGGAACAGCAGGTGGCTGGTGATGCGGAAGAACTCGGCCAGCATCACGCGGATAAAGTCGACGCGGTCCGGTACCTTGATCCCGGCCAGCTTCTCGACCGACAGCACGTAGGGCAGGTTGTTCATCACCCCGCCGAGGTAGTCGATACGGTCGGTGTAGGGGATGAAGCTGTGCCAGGACTGGCGCTCGGCCATCTTCTCGGCGCCACGGTGGTGGTAACCGATGTCCGGGACGCAGTCGATGATCTCTTCACCGTCCAACTGCAGGATGATGCGGAACGCACCGTGCGCGGACGGGTGGTTCGGGCCGAGGTTGAGGAACATGTAGTCCTCGTGCTCGCCGTGGCGCTTCATGCCCCAGTCTTCCGGCTTGAAGCGCGCGGCTTCTTCTTCCAGCTGCTGCTTGGCCAGGGTCAGGCTGAACGGATCGAATTCGGTGGCGCGCGCCGGGTAGTCCTTGCGCAGCGGGTGACCTTCCCAGGTCGGCGGCATCATGATGCGGCTCAGGTGCGGGTGGCCCTGGAAGGTGATGCCGTACAGGTCCCAGACCTCACGCTCGTACCAGTTGGCGTTGGGCCAGATACCGGTGACTGTGGGGACGTTGAGATCGCCTTCTTTCAAGGCGACCTTGATCATGATGTCGCTGTTACGCTCGACCGACATCAGGTGATAGAACACGGTGAAGTCGGCGCCCGGCAGGCCGCGGCGCTGGGTGCGCAGGCGCTCGTCGATGCCGTGCAGGTCGTACAGCATGACGTAGGGGCGCGGCAGGTTGCGCAGGAAAGTCAGCACGTTGATCAGACGATCACGGGCGACCCACAGCACCGGCATGCCGGTACGGGTGCTCTGGACGGTGAAGGTCTCGGCACCAAAACGGGAATTCAGCTCGATGACCACATCCTGGTCATCGGCCTTGTAAGGTGGAACGGACAGAATGCTGTCTGCAGTCATGGTCTCGGTCGCTATCGGCGGTGTACGGCGTCAGTGAGCAGGCGAAAGAGCCGGCTCACACTTCGTCGGGGCTGCGCAGGTTGGTCACAGCGATGCGCTGTTCGCGGCGCTGCTCCTTTTGCGAAGGCATTTCGGCACGGTAGATGCCTTGGTCGCCGACGACCCAGGACAGCGGACGACGCTCCTGACCGATGGATTCCTGCAGCAGCATCAGGCCTTGCAGGAATGCCTCGGGACGGGGCGGGCAGCCGGGAATGTAGACGTCCACCGGGAGGAACTTGTCGACACCCTGAACGACCGAGTAGATGTCGTACATGCCGCCGGAGTTCGCGCAGGCGCCCATGGAGATCACCCACTTGGGTTCCAGCATCTGCTCGTACAGGCGCTGGATGACCGGGGCCATCTTGATGAAGCAGGTGCCGGCGATGACCATGAAGTCGGCCTGGCGCGGGGACGCACGAATCACTTCCGCACCGAAGCGGGCGATATCGTGGGGCGCGGTGAAGGCCGTGGTCATTTCCACGTAGCAGCAGGACAGACCGAAGTTGTACGGCCACAGGGAGTTCTTGCGACCCCAGTTCACCGCACCGTTGAGAACATCCTCGAGCTTGCCCATGAAGATGTTCTTGTGGACTTCATCCTCCAGCAGTGGATCGGCTACGGTCTCCCGCTCGCCGATCGGGTACTGCTCGTTGGGAGCGTCCGGATCGATCCGAGTAAGTTTGTATTGCATCGCCAAAGCCTCATTGTTTTAGCTTCGCCTGCCGATTACGACGGCCCTCGGGCGCCCAGTCGAGCGCGCCGATACGCCAAAGGTAGACAAGACCAGCCAACAGAATTGCTATGAAAACTGTAGCCTCGATCAGGCCGGCCCAGCCGCTTTCGCGCACCGAGACAGCCCAAGCGAAGAGAAAGAGGGCTTCAACGTCGAAGATCACGAAGAGCATCGCGACCAGATAGAACTTCGCTGATAGGCGCAGGCGCGCACTGCCGACCGGCAGCATGCCCGACTCGAACGGATCGTTCTTGCTGCGCCCCCAGGCCTTGCTACCGAGCAGGCTGGAAAGGCCGAGCATGAAAGCGATGAGTCCGAAGACTCCGAGCAGGAATACAGCAAAAGCCCAGTTATGGGACATGGTCGTTACCGCATCAGGCATGCCGGGGCTCCTTGGGTAAAGGGGCGGCTTTTTAATAATGGTAGAGCAACCTGATGGTGGCTGCCCTGCAGAGTAGTGGCGGCAATTTTATGCGCGCATGGCGCGTTAAGTAAATTTTTCCGAATAAAAAAATGAACGGCCGTTCCGTTCTGTTTGTTCATCTATCGGTGTCACGCCCCGTGTGGCGGGGCCTGCGCAAGGCTCTACGGCTTTGGTCTTATGGTGTTTCGTTATTCGGATGACGCTTTTTCGAAAGAGTCTGTCGGGAATTGTTTACATCTGCGGGCTTAATTGATGCGTGAATGGAGAGCAGCGTTGTTATTTTGCCGGCAGAACCTCTATTTTCGCTGGCTGATATAGCTCGGCGAGCTGCGCCGGCTGTCCACGGCGAAGATCAATGCGCCACCGCGCAATGCGGCGACGGCCTGGTCACGATCGGCCTCGGCCAGTACCAGGCAGCCGTGGCTGCGGCCTGCCACGCCGTGGCGCCTAACGAAATCCTCCTCCATGTAATCGCGAGCGTGCAGCACGATGGCGCGTCGCTCGGCGTTGGCGTTGCTGTCGCTAAGGCCCAGTAGGCGCATGGATAGCCCATGGCCGGGTTCTTCGCTGACATACACGGTGCTGGTGCGAAACACGCCGAGCGAGCTGGCGTGGCTGCCCTCGGCATCGGAAAAGGAGTCGGCATAGCCGTCGTGGTCGGGATCGGAGCCGCGCCCGTGGGCCACCCGATAGCTGTCTACCAGGCGCAGGCTGTCGCGCTCGAACAGCAGGAAGCGTGGCTGGCTGGAGTGGCGGGCGTAGTCGATGACGGCGAAGTGTTGATGCCGATCATCCTGCAGTTGCTCGAGGATGCCGCTGGCAATGGCGTCGGGGAGCAGGTGCTGCAGATCGTCGGCGGCTGCGCCGGTGCTGCAGAGGGCGAATAGGCAAATTGCCAGAAGGTTGCGCATGACCGCTTCCATCGAAGGGATGCGGTCTTGGTACGCCAGGGGCGGCGCTTTTGGCAAGGGCGGAAACGACGAAGCCCCGGCATTGCTGCCGGGGCTTCGTCTGATAACACCTGCGGCTGGGCCGCAGAACCGGTTCCTATTAGTGGAACTGGTTCATGGTGTTGTCTTTACCGCCTGCCTTCAGGGCAGCTTCACCAGCGAAGTACTCTTTGTGAGCGTCGCCGATGTCGGAGCCGGACATGTTCTGGTGCTTAACGCAGGCGATACCCTGACGGATCTCCTGACGCTGAACGCCTTTCACGTAGGCCAGCATGCCTTGGTCTGCGAAGTAACCTTTGGCCAGGTTGTCGGTGGACAGCGCGGCGGTGTGGTAGGTCGGCAGGGTGATCAGGTGGTGGAAGATACCGGCCTGAGCGGAGGCGTCGCGCTGGAAGGTGCGGATCTTCTCGTCGGCAACCTGGGCCAGTTCGGTCTCGTCGTACTCGGCGCTCATCAGCTTGGTGCGGTCGTAGGCGGAAACGTCTTTGCCTTCGGCAACGAAAGCGTCGAACACTTGCTGGCGGAAGTTCAGGGTCCAGTTGAAGGACGGGCTGTTGTTGTAGACCAGCTTGGCGTTCGGGATGACCTTGCGGATCTCGTCAACCATGCCTTTGATCTGGCCAACGTGCGGCTTCTCGGTTTCGATCCACAGCATGTCGGCGCCGTTCTGCAGCGAGGTGATGCTGTCCAGTACGCAGCGAGCTTCGCCGGTACCCTGACGGAACTGGAACAGGTTGGAAGCCAGACGCTTCGGACGCAGCAGCTTGCCTTCGCGCTTGATCACGACGTCGCCGTTGCCCAGGTCGGCAGCGGAGATTTCTTCGCAATCCAGGAAGGAGTTGTACTGGTCGCCCAGGTCGCCCGGCTCGTTGGTCACGGCGATCTGCTTGGTCAGGCCGGCACCCAGGGAGTCGGTACGAGCAACGATCACTCCGTTGTCGATGCCCAGCTCGAGGAAGGCGTAGCGAACAGCGTTGATCTTGGCCAGGAAGTCAACGTGCGGAACGGTGACTTTGCCGTCTTGGTGGCCGCACTGCTTCTCGTCGGAAACCTGGTTTTCGATCTGGATGCAGCAAGCACCGGCTTCGATCATTTTCTTGGCCAGCAGGTAGGTGGCTTCGGCGTTACCGAAACCAGCGTCGATGTCGGCGATGATCGGGACTACATGAGTCTCGTGGTTGTCGATCTGAGCCTGGATTTCAGCTTCCTTGGCCTTGTCGCCAGCGGCGCGGGCGGCGTCCAGGGCGGTGAACAGCAGGTCCAGTTCACGGGCGTCGGCTTGACGCAGGAAGGTGTACAGCTCTTCGATCAGGCTGGAAACCGAGGTTTTCTCGTGCATGGACTGGTCCGGCAGCGGGCCGAAGTCAGAACGCAGGGCAGCAACCATCCAGCCGGACAGGTAGAGGTAGCGCTTGTTGGTGGTCTTAAGGTGCTTCTTGATCGAGATCAGCTTCTGCTGACCGATGAAGCCGTGCCAGCAGCCCAGGGACTGGGTGTAGACGGACGAGTCGGCGTCGTACTCGGCCATGTCTTTGCGCATGATGTCAGCGGTGTACTGAGCGATTTCCAGGCCGGTCTTGAAGCGGTTCTGGGCGCGCATACGAGCGACGTATTCCGGGTTGATCGCGCTCCAGCTGCTGCCTGCAGCTTCTTTCAGGGCGGCAACGGCTTTGATGTCGTTTTGATAAGCTGACATGGTCAATCCTTCAAAGTATGAGTTTGGTTGAGCACCGACTTCCCACCCAAAACCAACGTGCAAACAAAGCTTGCAGTGTTGCGGGCGACACAGGACGTACTTCGAGATATTGACGGGGACGAGAGTGTTGCGGAGAGGAGGAGAGGACGAAACGAGACAGTTCGAGGAGCAGATTCGCGGCTTGCCGGCTCGTGGAAACCGTTGGGCGATGCGGGTCTGGTCAAACGATCTGGCTAATAACGCTAAGGCTTCCCCGTCCCTCAGGACAACTTACGTTCCAGTCGCAACCTCGTCGAAACGCCTTGTGGGCTGTTAGAACACGGACCGACCCGAATGGTGTTACGGGATCGATCTGGAGGCTCTGCAACAGAGCCCCTGGCTAGCGGGAGCGGGGCAATGATGCGCTTTCAAACGGGCGTTCGTCAATCGCTTTGTAGTGCTTTTTTTGAGCAACTACATATCGGTGACGGCCTCAGTCGAGAGCTTCGACCTTGATGCGCATGCTCATGTCGTTGGCGCCGCGGGTGGACTGCTGACGCAGGAAGCCCGAGTCATCGCCCTGGCTCGACTGGCTGACGCCACCCAGGGGGATCCACTCGCCGAGGCGACCGCTGACCCGTGTATCGGTGCTCTGCACGTCGATCACGCCAGGCTGGTAGCGATTCACCCGGTCGTTGTTGCTGCTGATGCTGACGTGCACCACGTCGCCGGTGAGGCTGGCGGTGACGTAGAAGCCCTGGGTGACATTGCGGTACTGGGTGTTCTGGTAGACCTGGCCGTAGGGGCCGACGCTGGTGTTGGTCAGCGGCACGCTCTGGCCGACCTGAATCAACGCCGGATAGCCTTCGGTGGCCTGAACCTGCTGAGTGCCGCCGCTGCGGCTGTCGGTGGAGCGGCGAATCACGCGCACCTGGTCGCGGCCGTGCACCTCGCCGCGCCCGGCTATCACCTCGGCGTCACCGGCGCTGACACTGCCATCGACGCGATAGCCGTCGCGGTCCTGAAAGCTGCTCTCGTTGGTGTCGACGCTGATCAGCAGGCGGCGCGGTGCGGTATCCAGTTGCTGCAGCAGGTCGCGCACTTCCTGGATCTTCTCCGCCGAGGCGTTGATCACCAGCTGGTTGCCGTAGGTGCTGACCTTGCCCTGGCCATCGAGCGCCGACTGCACCACCGGCAGTACGTCCTCGGCGGTGCGGTAGTTGAGCTGGATCAGCTCGGTGGCGGCCTGCAGCGGCAGGCTGAGGCCAAGCGACAGGGCGAGCAGGCAGGCGCGCAGGGTCATAGCAGGAAACTCCGCAGGTCGGGGTCGAGAACGCTGATGTCCCAGGCCTGGTCGAACTGCGCCTGACGCTGGCGCACGCGGCCGGGATCGTTGTACAGGGCATAGCCGGCATATTGCTCCGGCAGCTCGCGCAGCAGCAGGCCGCGGTCGTCGGCCAGCAGGTAGGCGCTTTCGTCGCTGGGATGGTCCGGATTGATCTTGCGGATATGCAGGTTGCTGGTGATGCGCTGGGCCAGGTTGAGCAGGCGATGGCCCTGCTTGACCGGCTTGCCGGCGTCGCGCACCAGGATGCGCAGGCGGTTCTTTGGGCTGGCCAGGAGGAGCCGGGTGCAGGCTTCCTGCACGCTTCTGTGGCTGTAGAGCCAGGACTCCAGGTCCGGGCTGTAGATGCACAGGCTATGGCGAGCCTGCTGCAGCAAGGCCAGGGCATGAGACTGGGCCTGTTCCGGGCGGCTGAAGCGTTGCAGGTCGGCATGCTGGCCGAGCTGGAAGGGCGCCGGCTCGTGCGGCTCGGCGGTTACCGCCGGGAGGCTGTCCGGGTTGTGCACGGCAAAACGCCCCGGCGACTGGAAATCGATGGCCGGCAGGTCCGGTTCGTTCGCGTCGAGCGGGGCGTCTTCTTCGTGCATGAGCTCTGTCCTAGTCGCTGTGGCGCACCATCAGTACATGGGGAATGCCGGCCTCGAGGTACTCGCCGCCTTCCACTTGGAAGCCCAGGCGTTCGTAGAACGCGGTGGCATGTACCTGGGCGCTGAGCTTCTGCTCGTGCTGGCCACGCGCCTCGGCGGCCTCGATGGCGGCGCGCATCAATGCATCGCCAACCTTTAGGCCACGCCAGTCCTTGAGCACCGAGACGCGGCCGATCTGGCCGTCCGCCAGCAGGCGCGCGGTGCCAATCGGATAGTCGCCCTCGCAGGCGAGGAAGTGCACGGCCTCAATGTCCTCGTCATCCCATTCGAGCTCTGCCGGCACGGCCTGTTCCGCGACGAACACCGCCTCGCGGATGCGCCGCAGATCGGCATTGTCCTTCTGCCAGTGGGCGAGGCGGACGTGGATCTCACTCATCAGCAAACTCCAAACTTCCTTGCTGGACCAGTTCTTTCACCAGTGTACGCCCGTCGTCGTCGGCCAACCAAGGCGCCAGGTTGTCGCTGTGCAGCGCCTCGGCGGCGCACACCAGGCGCAGCAGTTCCTTGAGGTGGGCCGGCAGCAGGCGGCTCTGGCCGCTGGCGAACAGCACCAGGCCGACGTCCACCTCGCTCCAGGCCAGGCGCGCGCTGGGGTTGCGCACCAGCACGGCGCCGTCTTCGAGGGCGGCGAGGAAGTCCTCTTCCTCGATCTCCGGGCCGGCGACCAGCTCGGGGTAGCGCGGCTCGGTCATGAACTGGCCGAACCAGGTGAGCAGCAGGCGCTCGTCGCTCATGTGCTCGGTCAGCAGCTTCTTCAGGCGGTCGAGGGCGTCCTGCTGGATCTGGTGCGGGTCGCTGATCGGCGCCATGCCGGCGTCGCTGTAGCGCTCCTCGTCCGGCAGGAACTGGGCGAGGAAGTCGGTGAAGTGGGTCAGTACCTCGGCGGCGCTCGGTGCGCGGAAGCCGACCGAGTAGGTCATGCAGTCGTCTTCGGCGATGCCGTAGTGGGCCAGGCGCGGCGGCAGGTAGAGCATGTCGCCGGGCTCCAGCACCCACTCGTCGGTCTGCTCGAAGTCGGCCAGGATGCGCAGGTCGGCGTGTTGCAGCAGCTTGCTGTCGGCATCGCACATCTGGCCGATCTTCCAGCGGCGCTGGCCTTCGGCCTGCAGCAGAAACACGTCGTAGTTGTCGAAGTGCGGGCCGACGCTGCCGCCGGGCGCGGCGAAGCTGATCATCAGGTCGTCGATACGCCAGCTGGGCAGGAAGCCGAAGTCCTTGAGCACCTCGGCCACTTCCGGCACGAACTGGTCGACGGCCTGCACCAGCAGGGTCCAGTCGCGCTCCGGCAGCTGGCTGAAGGCGTCCTCGGCGAACGGGCCGCGGCGCAGCTCCCACGGGTGCGCGCCATGCTCCAGCACCAGGCGCGACTCGACTTCCTCTTCCAGGGCCAGGCCGGCCAGTTCGTCGCCGGTGATCGGGCTCTCGAAGCCGGGGATGGCCTGGCGGATCAGCAGGGGCTTCTGTTGCCAGTAGTCGCGCAGGAACTCGCGAGGAGTGAGGCCGCCCAGCAGCTGCAGAGGAGTATCAGGATTCATGGCTAAGCCTTTGAAAGAGATGAAATGGCTAAAATAAAAACGCCCGGCTCAGCCGGGCGTCGATAAGGCTGGTGCCGCTCAGACGCGCTTGGCCTGCGCGATGGCGTTGCCGATGTAGCTCGCCGGGGTCAGCTGCTTGAGCTCCTCCTTGGCGGCGGCCGGCATGTCCAGGCCGTCGATGAAGGACAGCAGGGCCTCCGGGCTGATGCCCTTGCCGCGGGTCAGCTCCTTGAGCTTCTCGTAGGGGTTCTCAATGGCGTAGCGGCGCATCACGGTCTGGATCGGCTCGGCGAGGACTTCCCAGCAGGCGTCCAGATCGGCGGCGATGCGTTGCTCGTTCAGCTCCAGTTTGCCGATACCCTTGAGGCTGGCTTCGTAGGCGATGACGCTGTGAGCGAAGCCGACGCCAAGGTTGCGCAGCACGGTGGAGTCGGTCAGGTCGCGCTGCCAGCGGGAGATCGGCAGCTTGCTGGCCAGGTGCTGGAAGATCGCGTTGGCGATGCCCAGGTTGCCTTCGGAGTTCTCGAAGTCGATCGGGTTGACCTTGTGCGGCATGGTCGAGGAGCCGATCTCGCCGGCCACGGTCTTCTGCTTGAAGTAGCCGAGGGAGATATAGCCCCAGACGTCGCGATCGAAGTCGATGAGGATGGTGTTGAAGCGAGCGATGGCGTCGAACAGCTCGGCGATGTAGTCGTGCGGCTCGATCTGCGTGGTGTAGGGGTTGAACTGCAGGCCCAGGTCGCCTTCGATGAACTGCTTGGCGTTGGCCTCCCAGTCGATCTGCGGGTAGGCGGACAGGTGGGCGTTGTAGTTGCCCACGGCGCCGTTGATCTTGCCCAGCAGCGGCACGGCGGCTACCTGAGCGATCTGGCGCTCCAGGCGGTAGACGACGTTGGCCAGTTCCTTGCCGAGGGTGGTCGGCGAGGCTGGTTGGCCGTGGGTGCGCGACAGCATCGGCACGCCGGCGAACTTCACGGCCAGCTCGCGGATGGCGGCGGCGATCTGCTTCATCAGCGGCAGCAGAACAGTGTCGCGGCCTTCGCGCAGCATCAGGGCGTGGGACAGGTTGTTGATGTCCTCGCTGGTGCAGGCGAAGTGGATGAACTCGCTCACGGCGGCCAGTTCCGGCAGCTTGGCGGCCTGCTCCTTGAGCAGGTACTCCACGGCTTTGACGTCGTGGTTGGTGGTGCGCTCGATCTCTTTCACGCGCTCGGCGTGTTCGACGGCGAAGTTCTCGGCCAGCTCGTTGAGCAGGGCGTTGGCTTCGGCGGAGAAGGGCGCCACTTCGGCGACGCCTTCATGGGCGGCCAGGCGTTGCAGCCAGCGTACTTCGACCATCACACGGAAACGGATCAGGCCGTATTCGCTGAAGATCGGGCGCAGGGAGCTGGTTTTGCCGGCGTAGCGGCCATCGACGGGGGAAACCGCGGTGAGCGAGGAGAGCTGCATGGAGGCGTTCTCGGACAGGTCGGTCAACGAAAAGGGCGCACATCATACATGAAGTCGCCCGGACTGGTCCGTCCGGTTAGCGGACGGCGGGTCGGCGAGCGATGGACAGCAGGCTGGCGCTGAAGATCAACGCGGCGCCGATCAACGAGGTGAGGTCCGGCATCTCCCCCCAGCGCAGCCAGGCGACGATCCCGGCGAAGACGATGGCCAGGTAGGCGAAGGGGCCGATCAGGCCGGGCGGCGCCAGGCCATAGGCCTTGGACATGACGATCTGGCTGACGGTGGCGAGCAGGCCGATCACCAGCAGCAGGCCGAGCTGGTGCTGGTCCAGCGGCTGCCAGGCCCAGGTCAGCGGCACGGCGGAAATCAGCGCGCTGAACAGCGAGAAGTAGAAGACGATGCGGAAGGCCGGTTCGGTGTCGCTCATCTCACGAATGGAGACGAAGGCGAAGGCGGCCAGGATGCTGGCGGCCAGGCCGACCAGGGCCTGGGTGTCGAGCAGGGCCTCGCTGGGCTTGGCCACCAGCAGCACGCCGACCAGGCCGATGGCGGTAGTCAGCAGCATGCGTTTGGTCAGCGGTTCCTTGAGCAGCCACCAGGCGAGTACGGGTGTGAACACCGGCGCCGAGTAGGTGAAGAGCATGGCGTCGGCCAGCGGCAGGTGGGCGATGGCGTAGAAGAAGCAGTACATCGCCGCCAGGCCGTAGGTGGTGCGCCATAGATGCGACCTGATGCGCCCGGTCTTCAGCGGGCCGGTGCCCTTGAGCAGCACCAGCGGTAGGAAGAACAGCACGCCGACCAGGTTGCGGAAGAACACCACCGACTCGTTGTTGACCCCGCTGGATACTTCGCGGATGCCGACGCCCATCAACGAGAACAACAGAGCGGAAATTGCCAGGAGCAGGGCGCCCTGCACCGGCTTCACGCTGCGGCTGGGGATATCCACGGCTCAGCTCCGCAGCAGCGGATAGAGTTCCTTGAGCAGCTTGCCGCGGCTGAACACCAGCTGCCAGCGGTGACCGCCGAGCTGGCGCCACAGGCGCGCCGAGCGAATGCCGGTGAGCAGCAGGGCGCGCACCTTGGAGGCTACGGCCGGCTGTTGCAGGAAGCGCATGTCGCCGTGCACCTGGATGCGCTGACGGAAGGTGCTGATGGTGTCCTGGTACAGCCCGCCACAGGCGGCCACCACGTTGTCGTGGGTCAGGCCGAAGTGCTCGACCTGATTCTGGATCTGGTCGAGGCGGTTGCCGACGGTCTGCAGCATGTCGTCACGCTTGGCCAGTTGGCGCTCCAGGCCGAGCAGGGCCAGGGCGTAGCGCAGCGGCTCGCGCTGCAGGCTGGCCGGGTTGCGTTCCAGGGTGCTGACCAGGGCCTTGTAGCCCTCACGCAGATTGAGATCGTCGCCGCCGTAGACTTCCAGGGTGCTCTTCGGATCGCGCACCAATAGGCTGCCGAGCAGGCAGCCAAGCTGGGCGTCGCTGACCTGACCGGTGCGTGCCAGCTTGTCCACCAGGCTGGCGGCCTGGAACACGGCGGAGAGGGCGATCAGTTGTTCCTGAATGGGGCTCATGCCAGGCCGGCTCCCTCGAACCAGGGCTCGGCCGTCTCGATCACACCGCCGCCGAGGCAGATCTCGCCGTCGTAGAACACCACGGACTGGCCCGGGGTGACGGCGCGCTGCGGCTCGTCGAACACGGCGCGGTAGCCGTTCTCGGTCTTCTCCAGGGTGCAGGCCTGGTCGGCCTGGCGGTAGCGCACCTTGGCGGTGAGGCGGCGCGGGATGTGCAGATCGACCGGGTTGACCCAGTAGATCTCGGAGGCGAGCAGGGCGCGGGAGAACAGCCAGGGGTGTTCGTTGCCCTGGCCGACCACCAGCACGTTGCGGGTCAGGTCCTTGGCCAGCACATACCAGGGGTCGTCGCCGGCATTCTTCAGGCCGCCGATGCCCAGGCCCTGACGCTGGCCGATGGTGTGGTACATCAGGCCGACGTGGCGGCCGATGACTTCGCCCTCGGTGGTCTCGATGTCGCCCGGCTGGGCCGGCAGGTACTGCTTGAGGAAGTCGCTGAAGCGGCGTTCACCGATGAAGCAGATGCCAGTGGAGTCCTTCTTCTTGGCGGTCGCCAGTTCGTACTTCTCGGCGATGGCGCGCACCTGCGGCTTCTCCAGTTCGCCGACCGGGAACAGGGTGCGGCCGATCTGCTCGCCGCCGACGGCGTGCAGGAAGTAGCTCTGGTCCTTGTTCGGGTCGAGGCCCTTGAGCAGTTCGCTGCGGCTGTCGACATCGCGGCGGCGCACATAGTGGCCGGTGGCGATCAGATCGGCGCCGAGGCTCAGTGCGTAGTCGAGGAAGGCTTTGAACTTGATCTCGCGGTTGCACAGGATGTCCGGGTTCGGCGTGCGTCCGGCCTTGTATTCGGCGAGGAAGTGCTCGAACACGTTGTCCCAGTATTCCGCCGCGAAGTTGGCGGTGTGCAGCTTGATGCCGATGCGGTCGCACACGGCCTGGGCGTCGGCCAGGTCGTCCATGGCGGTGCAGTATTCGGTGCCGTCGTCTTCTTCCCAGTTCTTCATGAACAGGCCTTCCACCTGGTAGCCCTGCTCGAGCAGCAGGAGGGCGGAAACGGAAGAGTCGACGCCGCCGGACATGCCGACGATCACTCGGGTATTGGCTGGTTCGCGCATGGGAATTCGAAGGGGGCTGACTGCAGAAAGTGGACGATTCTATCAGGAGCGGGCGCTGCGCGGCGAATCAGGCCGGGTCGCGGATCAGGCTCAGGGAGTGGCGTTCGCCGGCCAGGTAGTCATCGATGCAGCGCAGCACCAGTTCGCTGCGCCAGCGTTCGGGCTGGGCGGCCAGCTCGTCGCGGGTCAGCCATTGCGGGCCGATGATGCCCTCGTCCAGCGGCGAATCCGGCAGGTGGCGCAGCGGCCTGGCGGCGAAGCATACGCGCTGGTAAGTCACGCCATTGCTCGGTGCGGTATACAGGTAGATGCCGGTGACGGCGGTCAGCTCGACCTGCCAGCCGGTTTCTTCCAGGGTTTCGCGCAGGGCTGCCTCGATCAGACTTTCGTCGGCTTCCAGATGGCCGGCAGGCTGGTTAAATACCGCCTGGCCGCCGGCCAGCTCCTCGACCAGCAGGAAGCGGCCCTGGTCCTCGACGACGGTGGCGACTGTGACGTGGGGGGTAAAGCGCATTGCGGAAACCTCTGCGAAGCAACGGGGCTAACTGTCGGCTGAGACCGAAGTCAAAGCATTCTGGAGCCGAGCTGCTAGGATTGAAAACGCCCTTGCGGGACATTCTGTAGCGTGCCTGTAGTTTGACTACACGAATGGCGCCGGGCCAGGATCTAAGCAGTCTAGGCTGTCACCAGGCTGTCAGTAAATGTCGAAAAGTGCGTGACTTTCTGTAGAAAAACTACAAGAATGCGGCACCTTTCCGAGACCCAAAGTATCGTCCGTCGCGCCACCCGTTCGACGGATTGTCAGACCACGAAAACAAACGGAGTCCAGCATGGGATACCAGAAGATCCAGGTGCCTGCGAACGGCGACAAAATCACCGTCAACGCCGACATGTCCCTGAACGTGCCGAACAACCCGATCATCCCCTTCATCGAAGGTGATGGCATCGGTGTCGATATCAGCCCGGTGATGATCAAGGTCGTCGACGCTGCCGTCCAGAAAGCCTACGGCGGCGAGCGCAAGATCGCCTGGATGGAAGTCTACGCCGGCGAAAAAGCCACCCAGGTCTACGACCAGGACACCTGGCTGCCGAAAGAAACTCTGGAAGCCGTGCGCGACTACGTCGTGTCCATCAAGGGCCCTCTGACCACTCCGGTCGGCGGTGGCATCCGTTCGCTGAACGTGGCCCTGCGCCAGGAGCTGGACCTGTACGTCTGCCTGCGTCCGGTGCGCTGGTTCGAAGGCGTGCCTAGCCCGGTCAAGAAGCCAGGCGACGTCGACATGACCATCTTCCGCGAAAACTCGGAAGACATTTATGCCGGTATCGAGTGGAAGGCCGGTTCGCCAGAAGCGACCAAGGTCATCAAGTTCCTGAAAGAAGAAATGGGCGTCACCAAGATCCGTTTCGACCAGGACTGCGGTATCGGCGTCAAGCCGGTGTCCAAAGAAGGCACCAAGCGTCTGGTGCGCAAGGCTCTGCAGTACACCGTCGACAACGACCGCGACTCGCTGACCATCGTGCACAAAGGCAACATCATGAAGTTCACTGAAGGTGCCTTCAAAGATTGGGGCTACGAAGTGGCGCGTGACGAGTTCGGCGCCGAGCTGCTGGACGGCGGCCCGTGGATGCAGTTCAAGAACCCGAACACCGGCAAGAACATCGTGGTGAAAGACGCCATCGCCGACGCCATGCTGCAGCAGATCCTGCTGCGTCCGGCCGAGTACGACGTGATCGCCACCCTGAACCTGAACGGTGACTACCTGTCCGACGCCCTGGCGGCGGAAGTGGGTGGTATCGGTATCGCTCCGGGCGCCAACCTGTCCGATAGCGTGGCCATGTTCGAAGCTACCCACGGCACCGCGCCGAAGTACGCCGGTCTGGACAAGGTCAACCCGGGTTCGGTCATCCTCTCTGCCGAGATGATGCTGCGCCACATGGGCTGGCTGGAAGCTGCCGACCTGATCATCAAGGGCACCAACGGTGCCATCGCCGCGAAGACCGTGACTTACGACTTCGAGCGTCTGATGGAAGGCGCCAAGCTGCTGTCCTGCTCCGAGTTCGGCGACGCCCTCATCGCCCACATGTAAGCGACGAGTGGTAAACAAAAAGGCCGGTCATTGACCGGCCTTTTTTATTTAAGCTCTCTTATCAGGCTTCTACCGGAGTGCTTTGCGGCGAGCTGGTGGTCGCCGGGGATTCACTGGTTGCCAGAATCGGGCTGATATTGACTGCATGCAGGCCCTTGGGACCTTGCACAATATCGAACTTGACCGCTTGACCGGCCTTGAGAGTCTTGTAGCCGTCCATCTGGATAGCCGAGTAATGGGCGAACAGGTCCTCATCTCGGCCATCGGCCACGATGAATCCGTAGCCCTTGGCGTTGTTGAACCACTTGACCTTACCGCTGAGCATGCTGACATCCCTCTGCAAAGGACTCCATCACTGGAGTATCATCCACTTCAGCTCCACGTCCGACTTCGGCCGTAAGGGCACTAGCCGCGGAACCCCGATACCCGAGAAGGGTATTCACTGTTTGTAACACCGTTTTGCCTTTAGTCAAGGTGCTAGGGCGGCCGGCTGAGAAACCGATCAAACTCCGTCTAGCATCAACCTCCGACCGGTCACGAGACCATTAGTTCAGCATGCATCCACGCAGCCAGATTCGACTAACATTCAATCAAGATCGTCCGAGCGAGCACGAGGACGATTCGACCGGCCTGGCAGTGCAGGAAGCGAAGCCGGCACTGCAGGCACCGCCTCTGTATAAGGTGCTGATGTTCAACGACGATTACACTCCGATGGATTTTGTGGTCGAAGTACTAGAGCTGTTCTTTGGTATGAACCGGCAGCTGGCCACCAAGGTCATGCTTACTGTACATACGGAAGGAAAGGCAATCTGCGGGGTGTTTACTCGCGATATCGCAGAGACCAAGGCGATGCAGGTCAACCAGTACGCCAAGGAAAGCCAGCATCCGCTACTCTGTGAGATAGAAAAGGACGGTTGAGCCGTCCCGCTTGGGCAAGAGGTGAAGCTATGTTGAATCGAGAGCTGGAAGTCACCCTCAATCTGGCCTTCAAGGAGGCACGTGCCAAGCGCCATGAGTTCATGACGGTCGAGCACCTGCTTCTCGCCTTGCTGGATAACGAGGCTGCAGCAACCGTACTGCGCGCCTGTGGCGCCAACCTGGACAAGCTCCGGCATGATCTGCAGGAGTTCATCGACTCCACCACCCCACTGATTCCGCAGCACGACGAAGAGCGTGAGACCCAGCCAACCCTGGGCTTCCAGCGCGTGCTGCAGCGTGCCGTATTCCACGTGCAGAGTTCCGGCAAGCGCGAAGTCACTGGCGCCAACGTGCTGGTCGCGATCTTCAGCGAGCAGGAAAGCCAGGCGGTGTTCCTGCTCAAGCAGCAGAGCGTCGCCCGCATCGACGTGGTCAACTACATCGCCCATGGCATCTCCAAGGTGCCGGGCCATGCCGACCACCACGAGAACGAGCAGGAAATGCAGGACGAGGAGGGCGGTGAGTCCGCAGCCTCGGGCAATCCGCTGGATGCCTACGCCAGCAACCTCAATGAACTGTCGCGTCTGGGTCGCATCGATCCGCTGGTAGGGCGTGAGCACGAGGTCGAGCGCGTGGCACAGATTCTCGCGCGCCGCCGCAAGAACAACCCGCTGCTGGTCGGTGAGGCCGGGGTCGGCAAGACCGCCATCGCCGAAGGCCTGGCCAAGCGCATCGTCGACGGCCAGGTGCCGGATCTGTTGTCCGAGAGCGTGGTCTACTCCCTCGATCTCGGTGCGCTGCTGGCTGGCACCAAGTACCGCGGCGACTTCGAGAAGCGCTTCAAGGCGCTACTCAACGAGCTGCGCAAGCGCCCGCACGCGATCCTGTTCATCGACGAGATCCACACCATCATCGGTGCCGGTGCGGCCTCGGGTGGGGTGATGGATGCCTCCAACCTGCTCAAGCCGCTGCTGTCGTCCGGTGAGATCCGCTGCATCGGCTCCACCACCTTCCAGGAATTCCGCGGCATCTTCGAGAAGGATCGGGCCCTGGCGCGGCGCTTCCAGAAAGTCGATGTCACCGAGCCGTCTGTGGAAGACACCGTCGGTATCCTCAAGGGGCTCAAGGCGCGCTTCGAGCAGCATCACCACATCGAGTACAGCGACGAGGCCCTGCGCGCAGCGGCCGAGCTGGCGGCGCGCTACATCAATGACCGGCACATGCCGGACAAGGCCATCGACGTGATCGACGAGGCGGGTGCCTATCAGCGCTTGCAGCCGGAAGAGAAGCGCGCCAAGCGCATCGAAGTGGCCCAGGTCGAGGATATCGTCGCGAAGATCGCGCGGATTCCGCCGAAGCATGTCAGCAGCTCGGACAAGGAGTTGCTGCGCAACCTGGAGCGCGATCTCAAGCTCACCGTGTTCGGCCAGGATGCGGCGATCGATTCGCTGTCCACCGCCATCAAGCTGTCTCGCGCCGGTCTCAAGGCGCCGGACAAACCGGTGGGCTCCTTCCTGTTCGCCGGTCCGACCGGCGTGGGCAAGACCGAGGCCGCTCGCCAGTTGGCCAAGGCCATGGGCATCGAGCTGGTGCGCTTCGACATGTCCGAGTACATGGAGCGCCACACCGTGTCGCGCCTGATCGGTGCTCCGCCCGGCTATGTCGGTTTCGACCAGGGTGGTCTGCTGACCGAGGCCATCACCAAGCAGCCGCACTGCGTGTTGCTGCTGGACGAAATCGAGAAGGCTCACCCGGAGGTCTTCAACCTGCTGCTGCAGGTGATGGATCACGGCACGCTGACCGACAACAACGGGCGCAAGGCGGACTTCCGCAACGTGATCCTGATCATGACCACCAACGCCGGCGCGGAAACCGCGGCGCGTGCGTCGATCGGCTTCACCCTGCAGGACCATTCGTCCGACGCCATGGAAGTGATCAAGAAGAGCTTCACGCCGGAGTTCCGCAACCGCCTGGATACCATCATCCAGTTCGGCCGCCTGACCCACGAAGTGATCAAGAGCATCGTCGACAAGTTCCTCACCGAACTGCAGGCGCAGCTGGAGGACAAGCGGGTGCAGCTGGTGGTCAGCGACGCGGCGCGTGGCTGGCTGGCGGAGGGTGGCTACGACGTGCAGATGGGCGCACGCCCGATGGCGCGGCTGATTCAGGACAAGATCAAGCGGCCGTTGGCCGAAGAGATCCTGTTCGGCGAACTGGCCGAGCATGGCGGCGTAGTGCACATCGACCTGGAAGCTGGCGAGCTGCACTTCGAGTTCGAGACTACGGCCGAGCCGGCCTGATATCCGTAGGCAAACGAAAACGCCCGGCGATGCCGGGCGTTTTTGTATTCGGACCTTGTCTGGTCGACTCCGCCAGGGCGGAATCAGCGGGCGCGATAGGTGATGCGGCCCTTGCTCAGGTCATACGGCGTCAGTTCGACGCGGACCTTGTCGCCAGTCAGAATGCGGATGTAGTTCTTGCGCATCTTGCCGGAGATGTGCGCGGTAACGACGTGCCCGTTTTCCAACTCCACACGGAACATGGTGTTGGGCAGGGTGTCGACGACAGTACCTTCCAATTCGAAGCTGTCTTCTTTCGACATGCAGTAAAGCCCTCGGTATCCAAAGATTGGCCCGGTGCAACGACGCCCAGGCAAAAGCGGCGTGCATTGTGCCCGAAAAGGGTAAGGGCCGCCAAGTGGCTGGAGAGTCGGGAAATGGCCGTGGCCGTTGTGCTCAGGTCAGTACGACCCAGCGCTGATTGACGAACAGCTCGATGGGGCGGTACTGGGTCTTGTAGCTCATCTTCCGGCAATTCTTGATCCAGTAGCCGAGATAGACCGCCTGCAGCCCCAAACGTGCAGCCTCGCCGATCTGCCAGAGAATGGCGAAGCGGCCGAGGCTGCGGCGTTCCTCGGCGGGGTCGTAGAAGGTGTAGACCGCCGATAGACCGTTGGGCAATACGTCGGTCACGGCCACCGCGACCAGCGTTCCTGCCAGGCGGAATTCATAGAAGCGAGCGAATGGCAGATCGCGGACCAGGAAGGTACTGAACTGGTCGCGGCTCGGCGGATACATGTCGCCGTCGGCGTGGCGCTGCTCAATGTAGCGCACGTAGAGGGCATAGTACTCCTCGCTGAATGCAGGGCGCACGGCGCGTACCTGGATATCGGCGTTGCGCTTGAGGATGCGTTTCTGCTGGCGGCTGGGGATGAACTGGTCGGCGGGGATGCGCGCCGGCACGCAAGCGGTGCAGCGCTGGCAGTGTGGGCGATAGAGGTGGTCACCGCTGCGGCGGAAGCCCATTTCCGACAGTTCGGCATAGACCTGCACATCCATGGGCTGGCTGGGATCGAGGAACAGGGTGGTGGCCTGTTCTTCGGGCAGGTAGCTGCATGGATGTGGCTGAGTGGCGTAGAACTTGAGGCGAGCCAGCTCGGTCATGGTCAACCCTCGGGAAACCCCTGGGACAAGTGTATGTCAGGCTACTGACTGCTACCACAGGCCCGCTTCATGGCTGCCAGTCGGCAGTGCTGGGCTGGTCCAGGTAACGCTGCAGGTAGTCGGCAAACTCCTCGCGGGCGATGGGGCGCGCGCCGAAGCTGTGCAGGTGCTGGGTCGGCATCTGGCAGTCGATCAGGGCGAAGCCCCAATCCCGCAGCCTGCCGACCAGAGTGGCGAAGCCGACCTTGGAGGCATTGTCGGCGCGGCTGAACATCGACTCACCGAAGAACAGCCGGCCCATGGCCAGGCCATAGAGCCCGCCGACCAGCAGCTCGCCGTCCCACACTTCCACCGAATGGGCAAATCCGCGGCTGTGCAGTTCCAGATAGGCGCTGCGCATCGAGTCGGTGATCCAGGTGCCGTCGGCGTAATCGCGCGGGCCGGCGCAGCCCTCGATGACGGCGGCGAAATCCTGATCAAAGGTCACGCGATAGCGCTGTTGGCGGATCAGCTTGGCCAGGCTGCGTGACAGGTGGAATTCGTCGGGAATCAGCACGGTGCGCGGATCGGGCGACCACCAGAGCAGTGGCTGGCCCTCGGAGAACCAGGGGAAGCAGCCGTGCCGGTAGGCGGCGATCAGGCGTTGCGCGGACAGATCGCCGCCGGCGGCGAGCAGGCCATTGGGCTCGCGCAGGGCCTTGTCCAGTGGTGGAAAGTCCAGCGAGTCGCGCTGTAGCCAGGTCAGCATGCGGAGGGGGAGGGCAGGGCGGGCGTCAGGCGCCCGCCCATGGGCTCAGACGTCGAGGTACTTCTCGGCGTCCAGCGCGGCCATGCAGCCGGCACCTGCCGAGGTGATGGCCTGGCGGTAGACGTGGTCGGCCACGTCGCCAGCGGCGAATACGCCCTCGATGCTGGTGGCGGTGGCGTTGCCTTCGCTGCCGCCCTGGATGACCAGATAGCCGTCGCGCATTTCCAGCTGGCCCTGGAACAAGTCGGTGTTGGGCTTGTGGCCGATGGCGATGAACACGCCGGCCAGCTGCAGCTCCTTGGTGCTGCCGTCGGCGGTGCTCTTCAGGCGTACGCCGGTCACGCCGGTGTTGTCGCCCAGCACTTCGTCCAGGGTGTGGTTCCAGTGCAGGCGCACGTTGCCGTTGGCGGCTTTGTCGAACAGCTTGTCCTGCAGGATCTTCTCCGAGCGCAGCTTGTCGCGGCGGTGGATCAGGTGGACTTCCTTGGCGATGTTCGACAGATACAGCGCTTCCTCGACGGCGGTATTGCCGCCGCCGATCACGCAGACCACCTGGTTGCGGTAGAAGAAGCCGTCGCAGGTGGCGCAGGCGGACACGCCCTTGCCGGCGAAGGCTTCCTCGGACGGCAGGCCTAGGTACTGGGCGCTGGCGCCGGTGGCGATGATCAGGGCGTCACAGGTGTAGGTGCCGCTGTCGCCCTTGAGGGTGAAGGGTTTGCTCTGCAACTCGGCGGTGTGGATGTGGTCGTAGACGATCTCGGTATCGAAGCGCTCGGCGTGTTCCTGCATGCGCTGCATCAGCGCCGGGCCGGTCAGGCCGTGTACGTCACCCGGCCAGTTGTCGACTTCGGTGGTGGTGGTGAGCTGGCCGCCGGGCTGAATTCCGGTGATCACGACAGGCTTGAGGTTGGCGCGGGCGGCGTAGACGGCAGCGGTGTAGCCGGCCGGGCCGGAGCCCAGGATGATCAGGCGTGAATGCTTGACTTCGCTCATAAAAAGACCCCATAAGCCTTTGTCACAAAAGAGAATGCATGCTCCAATTGAGCCGCACGTAAGAGATAGCCGGGTATGCTACACCGAAGCAGGATAAGCCGGCAAAACGGCCCGGCGGCCTGGCACGATACCTGTAAATTTGTACAATGGTCGCCACTTTGCGTGTTCCACCGATCGTCAGTCGCGCCCCGAGCGCAGGAATGACAGCGTTTTGAAGAATTCCAGCACAGCAGCTCAGGCCCCGGTCTGGCGCCAGCAATTGCAGTACCGCCTCAAGGAAGGTGTCCTGATCGCGCTCGGCGCGCTCTGCCTGATCCTGTGGATGGCGTTGCTGACCTACGACCAGAACGATCCGGGCTGGAGCCATACCAGCAGCACCCAACAGGTGCAGAACGCCGCCGGCCGCGCCGGTGCCTGGTGCGCCGACATCCTGTTCATGGCCCTGGGCTATTTCGCCTACCTGTTCCCGCTGCTGCTGGCGGTGAAGACCTGGCAGGTGTTCCGTAATCGCAACCAACCCTGGCAATGGAGCGGCTGGTTGTTCTCCTGGCGCCTGATCGGCCTGGTTTTCCTGGTGCTGGCCGGCGCCGGCCTGGCGCATATCCAGTTCCAGTCCGCCCCTGGCTTGCCGGCTTCGGCCGGTGGCGCTCTGGGCGAGAGCCTCGGCCAACTGGCCAAGGATGCGCTCAATGTGCAGGGCAGCACGCTGATGTTCCTGGCGCTGTTCCTGTTCGGCCTGACCGTGTTTGCCGACCTGTCCTGGTTCAAACTAATGGACCTGACCGGCAAGATCACCCTCGACCTGATCGAACTGGTGAATAGCCTGATCACCCGCTGGTGGGAGGCCCGCCTGCAACGCAAGCAGCTGGTGGCCCAGCTGCGCGAGGTGGATGCGCGTGTCGCCGAGGTGGCGGCGCCCGTGGTTTCGGACCGCCGCGAGCAGGCCAAGGTCAAGGAGCGCCTGATCGAGCGCGAGGAGACCCTGGCCAAGCACATGGTCGAGCGCGAGACCCGCGTCGCTCCGGTTATCGCGCCGCCGCCACCGCCCAAGGCTGCCGAGCCGAGCAAGCGCGTACTCAAGGAAAAGCAGGTTTCCCTGTTCGAGGATTCCGCGGTCGCCGGCACCCTGCCGCCGATTTCCATCCTTGATGTGGCGGAGAAGAAGCAGAAGAGCTTCTCGCCCGAGTCGCTGGAGGCCATGTCGCGCCTGCTGGAGATCAAGCTCAAGGAGTTCGGCGTCGAGGTGGTGGTGGAGTCCGTGCATCCGGGCCCGGTGATCACCCGTTTCGAGATCCAGCCGGGCATCGGCGTCAAGGTCAGCCGCATTTCCAACCTGGCCAAAGACCTGGCGCGCTCGCTGGCGGTGATCAGCGTGCGCGTGGTCGAGGTCATCCCGGGCAAAACCACCGTCGGCATCGAGATTCCCAACGAAGATCGCCAGATCGTGCGCTTCTCCGAGGTGCTGTCTTCGCCGGAATACGACGACGCCAAGTCTCCCGTGACCCTGGCACTGGGCCACGACATCGGCGGCAAGCCGGTGATCACCGACCTGGCCAAGATGCCGCACCTGCTGGTGGCCGGTACCACCGGCTCCGGTAAGTCGGTGGGCGTCAACGCCATGATCCTGTCGATCCTGTTCAAGTCCGGCCCGGAAGACGCGCGGATGATCATGATCGACCCGAAGATGCTCGAACTATCGATCTATGAGGGCATCCCGCACCTGCTGTGCCCGGTGGTAACCGACATGAAGGAGGCTGCCAACGCCCTGCGCTGGTCGGTGGCCGAGATGGAGCGCCGCTACAAGCTGATGGCGGCCATGGGCGTGCGCAACCTGGCCGGCTTCAACCGCAAGGTGAAGGACGCCGAGGAGGCTGGCACGCCGCTGTCCGACCCGCTGTACAAGCGCCAGTCGATGGAAGACGAGGCGCCGCTGCTGAAGACCCTGCCGACCATCGTTGTGGTGGTCGACGAATTCGCCGACATGATGATGATCGTCGGCAAGAAGGTCGAAGAGCTGATCGCGCGTATCGCACAGAAGGCGCGGGCCGCCGGCATCCACCTGATCCTGGCTACCCAGCGCCCATCGGTGGACGTGATCACCGGCCTGATCAAGGCCAACATCCCGACCCGCATGGCCTTCCAGGTATCCAGCAAGATCGACTCGCGCACCATCCTCGACCAGGGTGGCGCCGAGCAGCTGCTGGGCCACGGCGATATGCTCTATCTGCCGCCGGGCACCGGCCTGCCGATTCGCGTGCATGGCGCCTTCGTCTCTGACGATGAAGTGCATCGCGTGGTCGAGGCCTGGAAGCAGCGCGGCGCGCCGGACTACATCGAAGACATCCTGGCCGGCGTCGAAGAGGCCGGTAGCGGCTTCGACGGCAGCAGTGGCGGTGGCGAAGGCGGTGAGGGCAGCGAGGAAGATCCGCTGTACGACGAGGCCGTCAATTTCGTCCTGGAGAGCCGCCGCGCCTCGATTTCCGCCGTGCAGCGCAAGCTGAAGATCGGCTACAACCGCGCCGCGCGCATGATCGAGGCCATGGAAATGGCCGGCGTGGTGACCGCGATGAACACCAACGGCTCGCGCGAAGTCATCGCGCCGGGGCCGTCCCGAGACTGACCAAGAGGATTTCCATGCGCCTGATTCGCATGCTGCTGCTGGCCGCGCTGGCCTGCAGCCCCGTTTTTGCCCATGCCGACGACGAGGCCGCGGTGAAGCGCCTGACCGGCCTGCTCGACCGCGCCCAGACCCTGACCGGACGCTTCTCCCAGCTGACCCTGGATGGCAGCGGCACCCAGCTGCAGGAAACCTCCGGCCAGCTGGCGCTGCAGCGCCCGGGCCTGTTTCGCTGGCACACCGATGCACCGCAGGAGCAACTGCTGGTGTCCAACGGCCAGAAGGTCTGGCTGTACGACCCGGACCTGATGCAGGTGACCATCCAGACCCTCGACCAGCGCCTGACCCACACACCGGCGCTGCTGCTGTCCGGTGATGTGTCGAAGATCCGCGAGAACTTCGAGATCACCTTCAAGGAAGGCGGTGACGTGGTCGACTTTATCCTCAAGCCGAAGGCCAAGGACACCCTGTTCGACAACCTGCGCCTGTCCTTCCGCAAGGGCATGATCAACGACATGCAGCTGATCGACAGCATCGGCCAGCGCACCAACATCCTGTTCCTCGGCGTGAAGATGAACGAGAAGCTGGATGCCGCGCAGTTCGACTTCCAGGTGCCGGAAGGCGCCGACGTCATCCAGGAATAACGAGGCCGCCGCACACCGTGGATCTGTTCCGCTCCGCCCCTGTCGCCCAGCCCCTGGCGGCGCGCCTGCGCGCCACCAGCCTGGACGAGTACGCCGGGCAGGAGCATGTGCTGGGTCCGGGTAAGCCGCTGCGCGAGGCGCTGGAGCAGGGCGCGCTGCACTCGATGATCTTCTGGGGCCCGCCCGGGGTCGGCAAGACCACCCTGGCCAAGCTGCTGGCCCAGGTCTCCGATGCGCACTTCGAGACGATTTCCGCCGTGCTCTCCGGCGTGAAGGAAATCCGCCAGTCGGTGGAGATGGCCAAGCAGCAGGCGGCCCAGTACGGCCGTCGCACCATCCTCTTCGTCGACGAGGTGCACCGCTTCAACAAGAGCCAGCAGGATGCCTTCCTGCCCTATGTGGAAGACGGCACGCTGATTTTTATCGGCGCGACGACGGAAAATCCCTCCTTCGAGCTGAACAACGCGCTGTTGTCGCGGGCCCGTGTCTATGTGCTGAAGAGCTTGGACGAGGCGGCCATGCGCAAGCTGGTGCACCGCGCTCTGACCGAGGACAAGGGCCTGGGCAAGCACAACCTGAGCCTGCCGGAAGAGAGCTTCCAGATTCTCCTGGCCGCCGCCGACGGCGATGGTCGGCGGCTGCTCAACCTGCTGGAGAACGCTACCGACCTGGTAGAGGACGGCGGCGAGATCGGCATCGAGCTGCTGCAGAACCTGCTGGGTGACAGCCGCCGCCGTTTCGACAAGGGCGGCGAGGCCTTCTACGACCAGATTTCCGCGCTGCACAAGTCGGTGCGCGGCTCCAACCCCGATGCTGCGCTGTACTGGTACGCGCGCATGCTCGACGGCGGCTGCGACCCCCTGTACCTGGCCCGTCGTGTGGTGCGTATGGCCAGCGAGGACATCGGCAACGCCGACCCGCGCGCCCTGACCCTGTGCCTGAATGCCTGGGATGTGCAGGAGCGTCTAGGCAGCCCCGAGGGCGAGCTGGCGGTGGCCCAGGCCATCGTCTATCTCGCCTGCGCGCCGAAGAGCAACGCGGTGTACATGGGCTTCAAGGCCGCCATGCGCGAGGCCGCCGAGCACGGTTCGCTGGGGGTGCCCCTGCACCTGCGCAACGCGCCGACCAAGCTGATGAAGGAGCTGGGCTACGGCGACGAATACCGCTACGCCCACGACGAGCCGGACGGCTATGCTGCCGGCGAGGACTATTTCCCCGAGGAGCTGGAGCCGCGCCGCTACTACGAGCCGGTGCCACGCGGCCTGGAGCTGAAGATTCGCGACAAGCTGGCCCACCTGGCGAGCCTGGATGCGGCCAGCCCAAGGCGGAGGCGCAAGCCATGATCGGCGTGGTCTTCGCCGTCGCCCTAGGCGGCATGATCGGTACGTTAGTGCGCTACACGACCGGCAACTGGGTCACCAGCCACTTTCCCCAGCATTTCTACAGCGCTACCCTGGCGGTCAACCTGGTTGGCTGTCTGATGATCGGCTATCTGTATGGCCTGTTCCTCATGCGCCCGGAAGTGCCGGAAGCGCTGCGCGCCGGGTTGATGGTCGGTTTCCTCGGTGGCCTGACCACGTTTTCATCCTTTTCCCTCGACACGCTGCGCCTGCTGGAAAACGGCCAGGCACCCGTAGCCATCGGCTATGCGGCCGCCAGCGTGTTGGGCGGCCTGCTCGCTACTTGGGCCGGCCTGACATTAACCAAGCTCTGAACGAGAACCTCCCATGCTCGACTCCAAACTGGTCCGTACCCAACTGCAGGACATCGCGGACCGCCTGGCTACCCGTGGCTTCCAACTGGACGTGGCGCGCTTCGAAGCGCTCGAGTCCCAGCGCAAGTCGGTGCAGATGCGCACCGAACAGCTGCAGGCCGAGCGTAACTCCCGCTCCAAGTCTATCGGCCAGGCCAAGGCCCGTGGCGAGGACATCGCGCCGCTGCTGGCGGAAGTCGACAAGATGGGTAGCGATCTGGAAGAGGGCAAGCGCGAGCTGGACGCCATCCAGACCGAGCTGGACAACCTGCTGCTGAACATCCCCAACCTGCCGCACGAGTCCGTGCCGGTCGGTGCCGACGAAGACGGCAACGTCGAGGTGGCGCGCTGGGGCACCCCGCGCAGCTTCGATTTCGCGATCAAGGACCACGTCGCCCTCGGCGAACAGCACGGCTGGCTGGACTTCGAGACCGCCGCCAAGCTCTCCGGCGCTCGTTTCGCCCTGCTGCGCGGCCCCATCGCCCGCCTACACCGCGCCCTGGCCCAGTTCATGATCAATCTGCACACCGGCGAGCACGGCTACGAGGAGGCCTACACCCCGTACCTGGTGCAGGCCCCGGCCCTGCAGGGCACCGGCCAGCTGCCGAAGTTCGAGGAAGACCTGTTCAAGATCAGCCGCGAAGGCGAGGCGGACTTCTACCTGATCCCCACCGCCGAGGTGTCGCTGACCAACATCGTCTCCGGCGAGATCCTCGACGCCAAGCAGCTGCCGCTGAAGTTCGTCGCACACACCCCGTGCTTCCGCAGCGAAGCCGGCGCCTCCGGTCGTGACACCCGCGGCATGATCCGCCAGCATCAGTTCGACAAGGTCGAGATGGTGCAGATCGTCGACCCGGCCACCTCCTTCGAGGCCCTGGAAGGCATGACTGCCAACGCCGAGCGCGTGCTGCAGCTGCTCGAGCTGCCGTACCGCAAGCTGGCCCTGTGCACCGGCGACATGGGCTTCAGTGCAGTGAAGACCTACGACCTGGAAGTCTGGGTGCCGAGCCAGGACAAGTACCGCGAGATTTCCTCCTGCTCCAACTGCGGCGATTTCCAGGCCCGCCGCATGCAGGCGCGCTACCGCAACCCGGAAACCGGCAAGCCGGAACTGGTGCACACCCTCAACGGCTCCGGCCTGGCGGTAGGCCGTACCCTGGTGGCGGTGCTGGAGAACTACCAGCAGGCCGACGGCAGCATCCGCGTGCCGGACGTGCTCAAGCCCTATATGGGCGGCATCGAGATCATCGGCTAAGGCCTGATTGCAATGCAGAATACGGGGTGGCGATGGCCACCCCGTTTTTTATCTCTGGTGAGAGTGAGTCATGGATTTCCTTCCGCTGTTCCACAAGCTTCAGGGGCGTGTCGTGCTGGTCGTCGGCGGTGGCGAGGTCGCGCTGCGCAAGGCGCGCCTGCTCAGTGATGCCGGTGGGCAACTGCGCGTAGTGGCACCGGAGGTGCGTGGCGAGCTGCGCGAGCTGGCCGGCGCGGAGGGCGTGTTCCTGCGCGGCTATCAGTCGGCGGACCTGCAGGGCGTGGCCCTGGTGATCGCCGCCACCGACGACGAGCCGCTCAATGCGCGTATCTCCGCCGAGGCCCAGGCGCTGGGCATCCCGGTCAATGTGGTCGACGCGCCGGCCCTGTGCAGCGTGATCTTCCCGGCCATCGTCGACCGCTCGCCGCTGATCGTGGCGGTGACCAGTGGCGGCGACGCGCCGGTGCTGGCGCGGCTGATCCGCGCCAAGATCGAGACCTGGATTCCCGCCACCTATGGGCAATTGGCCGGTCTGGCGAAGAAATTCCGCGAGCGGGTCAAGCAGCTGTTCCCCGATGTTCAGCAGCGTCGGGTGTTCTGGGAAGACGTGTTCCAGGGGCAGATCGCCGAGAGTGTGTTCGCCGGCAAACTGGCCGAGGGCGAGCGTCTGCTCGAAGCCAAGGTCGCCGGCGCCGCGCCGCGCGCCCTGGGCGAGGTGTACCTGGTGGGCGCGGGTCCGGGTGACCCCGACCTGCTGACCTTCCGCGCCTTGCGCCTGATGCAGCAGGCCGACGTGGTGCTCTACGACCGCCTGGTGGCGCCGGCCATCATCGAACTGTGCCGCCGCGATGCCGAGCGCATCTACGTCGGCAAGCGCCGCTCCGAGCATGCGGTGCCGCAGGAGGAGATCAACCAGCTGCTGGTGGACCTGGCCAAGCAGGGCAAGCGCGTGCTGCGCCTGAAGGGCGGCGATCCGTTCATCTTCGGCCGTGGCGGCGAGGAGATCGAGCAGCTGGCCGCCGAGGGTATCCAGTTCCAGGTGGTGCCTGGCATCACTGCGGCCTCCGGTTGCGCGGCTTACGCCGGCATCCCGCTGACCCATCGCGACCATGCCCAGTCGGTACGCTTCGTCACCGGCCACCTCAAGGATGGCAGCACCGACCTGCCCTGGGCCGATCTGGTGGCGCCGGGCCAGACCCTGGTGTTCTACATGGGCCTGGTCGGCCTGCCGAGCATCTGCCAGGAGCTGATCGCCCACGGTCGCGCCGCCGACACGCCGGCGGCCCTGGTGCAGCAGGGCACCACGCAGAACCAGCGGGTGTTCACCGGCACCCTGGCCAACCTGCCGCAGCTGGTGGCCGAGCACGAGGTGCATGCGCCGACCCTGGTGATCGTCGGCGAAGTGGTCACCCTGCGCGAGAAGCTGGCCTGGTTCGACAAGGCCCAGTAAGCCTTCGGCACCTCATCCTTTGCGGGCGATACCGCGCCCGCTCAGGTGTTCGCGCCCATGGGGCTCATCGAAGCGCTGCTGCGGGCCCAGCGGCACGATGCCGGTCGGGTTGATGGTGCGGTGGCTGGCGTAGTAGTGGTGCTTGATGTGCTGGAAGTCCACGGTCTGCGCCACGCCTGGTAACTGGTACAGCTCGCGCAGCCAACCGCTGAGGTTCGGGTAGTCCGTCAGGCGTCTCAGGTTGCACTTGAAGTGGCCGTGGTACACCGCGTCGAAGCGAATCAGCGTGGTGAACAGGCGGATATCGGCCTCGGTCAGGTGCTCGCCGGTCAGGTAGCGGCGCTGGCCCAGTAGCTGCTCCAGGTGGTCCAGTTCGTCGAACAGCGTGCCGAAGGCCTCCTCGTAGGCTTCCTGGGTGGTGGCGAAGCCGGCGCGATACACACCGTTGTTCACCGCCGAGTAGATGCGTGCGTTGAGTTCGTCGATCTCGACGCGTAGCGGCTCGGGGTAGAAATCCAGTGTGTTGCCGGTAATCCCGTCGAAGGCTGAGTTGAACATGCGGATGATCTCCGCCGACTCGTTGCTGACGATGCGCCCCTGCTGCTTGTCCCACAGCAGTGGCACGGTCACCCGGCCGGTGTAATGCACATCGTCCAGGGTGTAGCGCTGATGCAGGAACTGCAGGCCGTCCAGGGCGTCGCCGCTGGAGCCGGTCTCGGTATCGAAGGTCCAGCCCTGTTCGCGCATCAGCCAGCTGACCACGGAGACGTCGATCAGCTCGCTCAGGCCCTTGAGCTGGCGATAGATCAGCGTGCGATGGGCCCAGGGGCAGGCCAGGGAGACGTAGAGGTGGTAGCGGCCGGCCTCGGCGCGGAAGCCGCCTTCGCCGCTCGGGCCGGGCGTGCCGTCACGGGTGATCCAGCTGCGCCGTTGCGCGTTCTCGCGCTGGAAACGGCCGTCCTTGCCGTTCTCGTACCATTGGTCATGCCATTGACCAGCGATGAGCTGTCCCATGACTGGCTCCCTCATGAATGATTAGGGGGACAGTCTATTGATTTGTGCTCGATGAATAAGTGCAAAAATAAGGCTACAACTATCGGTCATTCCGATAATTGGCGTGCATCCCAGCGCCGGCGGGCCTCGGCGAAGGCCGCCTGGCGTTCATGACCCAGCGCGTGCAGCGCCAGCGCCATGGTGCTCTGCACCGCCAGTTCGCCGTAGCTGTCCTGCCGCTCGCCGCGCCAGAAGGCCAGCAGCTGCTGTGGGTCCAGGCTCTCCGGCTTGACGTGGCGCTGGGTGGAGAGGGCGGGCCACTCTTCGTCCCAGTTCTCGCCGTTCTCGGTGCCGTACAGATGGCAGATGCCGTCCGGGTTGACCTCGATCTCGCCGCCTTCGCCCTTGACCACGATGGCGTGGTCGCCGAGCAGCTGGCTGGCCTCGCGATGCACCGCCTGGTAGCCGGGGTGGAAGATGCTCTGCAGTCCGACCCGCGCACCCAGCGGGTTGAGGATGCGCGCCAGCGAGTGGATCGGCGAGCGCAGGCCCAGGGTATTGCGCAGGTCGATCATGCGCTGCAGCTGTGGCGCCCAGGTCCCCAGCGGGGTGAAGGCCAGGTTGTGCTTGTCCAGGGCGGCGCCGACCTCGCTCCAGTCGGCGCACAGCGGGATCTCCAGCGTCTGCAGCAGCTGTTCGCTGTACAGGCGCCCGGCGGTATGCGCACCGCCGCCATGGATCAGGATGCGCAGGCCGCTGCCGGCCAGCGCCTTGATCGCCAGCAGGAACCAGGGCAGGTGGCGCTTCTTGCCGGCATAGGTCGGCCAGTCGATGTCCACGGCGATCTGCGGCGCATTCAGGCGCTGGCGAATGGCTTCGGCGAAACCGGCCAGCTCCTCGGCGCTTTCCTCCTTGTGCCGCAGCAGCATGAGGAAGGCGCCCAGCTGGGTGTCCTCGACCTTGCCGTCGAGCAGCATGCCCATGGCCTCGCGCGCTTCCTCGCGGGTCATATTGCGGGCGCCGCGCTTGCCCTTGCCGAGGATGCGCACGAACTGGGCGAAGGGGTGTTCCGGCGGGGCGACGAGGTTCATGGCGAGGTTTTCACAGGCAGTTCGTGGGTTTCGGCAGGCCGGCCAGCTTGGCGGCGAGCTTGGCTGGCGTGCCCTTGAACAGGCGGTTGAGGTGCAGGCTGTTGCCTTTCTCCGGGCCCAGCTTGAGGGCTACGTACTTGATCAGCGGGCGGGTGGCCGGCGACAGCTGGAACTCGGCGTAGAAGCCGCGTAGCAGTTCGAGGATCTCCCAGTGCTCGCTGGACAGCTGGATCTCCTCGCCGGCGGCCAGGGCTTCCGCAGTGGCCGGCGACCAGTCGGCCAGGTCCGCCAGGTAGCCATCCTGGTCCAGAGCGATCTCGCGGCCGTCGATCTGCAGGGTGCTCATAGCCAGCTGTTGACCTTGGCATAGCGGCCGCAGAGCTCGACGAAGGCCGGGTAGTCGATGGCCTGGGCGCGAGCGGGAGCTTGCAACGCTCGGGCCTGCAGGTCTTCTTCCAGTGCGTACAGGGCGATGCCTGCGGGCATCAGCTGCAGCGCCTGCAGCTGGGCGGTGCCGGGCTGCAGGGCGTACACGGCGTCGCCGGTCAGGAGCAGGCCATCTTCGGGGCCGAGCAGGCGCAGGCAGCTGCTCAGGCGGCTGTCGCTGAAGGGCGAGTGGGAAAGCAGGTGCAGGGTGGCCATCAGATCGTCACTACCAGATCGAAACGGTCGAGAAGCAGGGTGAGGGCGGTATCGTCCAGGCGTTGGGCGGGCAGCGCCAGCGCCGCTTCATCCAGGCCGCGCTCGGCCAGGCTGCGGCTGGACACGAACAGTTCCTCCACGCCGAACAGCGGCAGCGCCTGCAGGTTGGCGCTCAGGTCCTTCTGCTGTAGTGCGCCGGGCTGTTGGCCGGCGGCCAGTTGGAACACCCCGTCGTCGAGGAACAGCAGGCCCAGCGGCAGGTCGAAGGCGCCGCCGGCCAGGGCGATATCCAGCGCCTCGCGGGCGGACGGGCCGGCCCAGGGCGCCTGGCGGCTGATGATCAGCATCGATTTGCTCATCAGTGGCCTCCGAAGCAGATCAGGCGGTCCGCCATCTGCGCCGCTTCATGCAGCTGGCCGAGGCCGGACAGCTCCCAGGGCGCGTCCAGGTTGGCGGCCGGTTTGTTGTAGCGCTGCGCCTCCTCGGTGTTGAGCACACCGCGGCGCAGGGCGGCGGCGATGCACACCACGGCGTCGAGCTGGTGCTGTTGCACGAAGGCGCGCCATTCGCCGGAGAGGTCGAGTTCGTCCTGCGGGCTGGCGATGTTGCCGGAGGCGCTGTGCACACCGTCCTGATAGAAGAACAGGCGGGCGATCTGGTGGCCGCCATCCAGCGCCGCCTGGGCGAAGCGCAGGGCGCGGCGCGAGGAGGGCGCATGGCTCGGGGCGAACAGGGCGATGGCGAACTTCATGGCGAGTCTGCGGCTATTTGCGGATGTCGCCATGATAAACGCCGAGGCATGAAAAAGCCCGCCGAAGCGGGCTCGTTCAACGGTGCGGCGAATCAGTCGTCGCTGCCCATGATGCCGAAGATCTGCAGCAGGCTGACGAACAGGTTGTAGATCGAGACGTACAGGCTGATGGTGGCCATCACGTAGTTGCGCTCGCCGCCGTGGATGATTTCGCTGGTCTGATACAGGATGCAGGCCGAGGCGAACAGCACGAAGCCGGCGCTGATGGCCAGTTGCAGGCCGCTGATCTGGAAGAAGAAGCCAGCCACCATGGCGCCCAGCAGGACGAAGCAGCCCGCGGTGATGAAGCCGCCGAGGAAGCTCATGTCCTTGCGGGTGGTCAGCACGTAGGCGGACAGGCCGAAGAACACCAGGGCGGTCATGCCCAATGCGCTGACGATCAGCTCACTACCGTTGGCCATGCCGGCATAGATGTTGAGGATCGGGCCCAGCACGTAGCCCATGAAACCGGTCAGGGCGAAGGCGCAGAGCAGGCCCCAACCGCTGTTGCGCAGCTTGGCGGTGAGGAAGAACAGGCCATAGAAACCGACCAGGGTGATGAGGAAGCCCGGGTGCGGCAGGCCCAGTTGGGCGCTGAAGAAGGCGCAGAGCGCGCTGAACACCAGGGTCATGGCCAGCAGGCCGTAGGTGTTGCGCAGGACTTTGCTGGTTTCCAGCTGGTCCGTCTGCGCGTGGGCGAGTGCGTAGTCTTGCTCGTGCATGGCATCCCTCCTGAGGGGGTGAAAATCCGTGGTCGGGTCGATCATAACAGAGCAGGTCTGCCTGCCAATTGCGAGAGTTTGACAGTGTGTTGCGTTCGGGTAGTATGGCGGCCCGCAACGCGGAGGGTTGGCAGAGCGGTTGAATGCAACGGTCTTGAAAACCGTCGAACGTGAAAGCGTTCCCAGGGTTCGAATCCCTGGCCCTCCACCAATTTGACAATCAAGGGTCTAGACGGCGTCTAGGCCCTTTTTTATGCCCGCAGAAAGTGCTCGGCGGCTTTCACTTGGTGGGAGCCGGGCAGCTGCCTTGCAGGCTGTCGTCGAAGCCGCTGACCTGCGGCAGCGCCTTGCCATCGGCACCGGCGTTGCAGGCGAGGTGGTAGATGGTGTTCTGGCTGTAGGGCAGCTCCCACGAATGGTAGCTCTTGGACAGGTCGGCATCGGTGCCGGAGCGGCCCAGCACTGTGCGGGGGAAGTCGGTGCCGTTGTGGATGCAGATCTGGTTGCCCTGAACGGCCAGCCGGTCTGACTGCAACGCGCCGGGCGCCGGGATGTAGCACCAGGCCACACTCACGTTGTGGCTGCAGTTGTTGATCAGGGTGATGATGTTGGGGCCGCCGCTGGCGATCTGGATGCAGGTGTTGACGGTCTCGGCGCCGGGCTGTGGGGTAGGTGGCGGCGAGGGTTTCGCCGCGGGGCGCGCCTTGCCGACGCTGGCCAGTTGCGCGGCGAGACGCTCGAGGCCCCTGTCGATCACAGCGCTGCGCTCCTCTGCCGGCCTGCCCGCGATGAAGCGAGCATGGCGCTCTGCCTGGTCGGCATAGACCGCCGCCAGTGTGGCTTCGCCTAGCTCGGCATACTGATCGCGCCTGGCCTTGGCGATGCGCATCTGCTCCCGCGCATCGTCGCTCCTTGAGCCGGGAGCCGTTTCGGCCTGCACCTGTTTCACCCTGACCAATCGCTTGCGCAGTTGTCCGGCCTCATTGGCATAACCATGTTGCCTGGCGAAATCGAGGGCCAGCTGGGGATACAGATCGCCGTCCTCTACATACTGGCCAGAGAGGCCGAACAGGTAGAGCCGCATGGTCAGGTTCGGGTTGCGTAGAGCCTCGGAGCGACTGGCGGCTTTGACCAGCTCCAGGCCCGGGCCGCCATAGAGCATGCGAACGTCGCCCTGCTTCGCGAGCAGGGCTTGGTAGTGTTCGACGGCCCTGTCCTTGTCGCGTTTCAGCCAGTACTCGGCCAGGCGTCCCTCGATCCGGCTGACGGCGCCACCTTCTCGTGGGCTGCGGTCCATGCTTTCCTCGGGTTGGTCCCGGGCCCGTAGTGCAGCACCTCGACCATCCATCAGCGCCGACAGCTCGCGTTCGGGCAGGCCGCTCTGCCTGTAGTTGTCCGCCGCCATGACGTAATAGGACACCGCGCTGCTCCAGAACTGCTGCCGCTCGCTGCGGTGGGCATCTTCAAGATTGAGCGCTGCCGCTTCGCGGTAACGGCCGGCCTGGGTCAGGTCGGCGCTGGTGGGTGACTTGAAGGGTTGCGAGCAGCCGATCAGCAGCACGGATAGGCCAAGCATTCCTGCGGTTCTAGTCATCGCCATGGACGGTTTCCTGGGTTGCTGTTGCTTGGGTCTTTCGCCTCGCGCCTGTGTGTCGATGCTTCTGCACCGGCATGAGTTCCCGTTGCGGCTGCGGGTGAGCGGTATGAGTTCGGGATGAATTTGCAATCCTGTCGCAACTTTATTGACTTGGTGTCAATTAACTCATTGATATTTAAGTGAATAAGTTTTTGGTTCTGGCGTGCCAAAAGTGCCGCTGCGCTTTGCTGGTGGCGGGCGATGCGTGTAACATTCGAGGCCTCTTGCTAAGCCGATTCAGGACGAAATCGGGGCGGCTGATGCGGTGAATCGCAATCTTTGGGAGAGCTGGCCCGCGCCACTTTTCCGTATCGAATTTCCTGCCAAGTACGGTTTTCTGGCGTTTGCTTTCTGGCGCAGATGCGCCAAGCTAAGTTCGTTGATTGCTGTGTTGCGACAAAGGTGCAGCGAGGTGTCGCTTGATTAAGGTGCTGGTGGTCGACGACCACGATCTGGTTAGAACGGGTATCACCCGCATGTTGGCCGACATCGACGGCCTGCAGGTGATCGGCCAGGCCGACTCCGGTGAGGAAGCGCTGAAGAAGGTGCGCGAGGTGCGTCCGGACGTGGTCCTGATGGACGTCAAGATGCCCGGCATCGGCGGCCTCGAAGCCACCCGCAAGCTGCTGCGCAGCCATCCCGATCTGAAGGTCGTCGCGGTCACCGCCTGTGAGGACGATCTGTTTCCCACCCGCCTGCTGCAGGCCGGCGCCGCCGGGTACCTGACCAAGGGCGCGGCACTGGAGGAAATGGTCCAGGCCATCCGCATGGCCTTCGCCGGCCAGCGCTACCTGAGCCCGCAGATCGCCCAGCAACTGGCGCTGAAGTCCTTCCAGCCCAACAGCGGCGGCTCTCCGTTCGATCTGCTGTCCGAGCGCGAGATTCAGATCGCGCTGATGATCGCCAACTGCCAGAAGGTGCAGACCATTTCCGACAAGCTGTGCCTGTCGCCGAAAACCGTGAATACCTACCGCTATCGCATCTACGAGAAGCTCTCGATCACCAGTGACGTGGAGTTGGCCCTGCTGGCCGTGCGTCACGGCATGGTCGATGCCGTCAGCTGAGAGTCTTAGGCAAGCCAGGGAAGAGGACGTAGACTGCGTCCTCTTCGTCTTTTCAGCCTGCCCATTTCGATGACTTCCACGCCCGCCGCTCCTTTCGATCCAAGCGCTTTCCTCGCGACCTGCAGCGGGCGGCCCGGCGTGTATCGTATGTTCGACGACACGGGCAAGCTGCTCTATGTCGGCAAGGCGTCCAATCTGAAGAAGCGTCTGGCCAGCTATTTCCGCAAGACCGGCCTGGCGCCCAAGACCGCGGCTCTGGTCGCGCGTATCGCTCAGGTCGAGACCACCATAGTCGCCAACGAGACCGAGGCGCTGCTGCTGGAGCAGACGCTGATCAAGCAGTGGCGGCCGCCTTACAACATCCTGCTGCGCGACGATAAATCCTACCCCTACGTGCTGCTTTCCGATGGTGACTACCCGCGGCTGGGCATTCATCGCGGCGCGAAATCGGCGAAGGGGCGCTACTTCGGTCCCTATCCCAGTGCCGGCGCCATCCGCGAGAGCCTGGCGCTGTTGCAGAAGACCTTCCTGGTGCGCCAGTGCGAGGACAGCTACTTCAAGAACCGCACCCGGCCCTGCCTGCAGTATCAGATCAAGCGTTGCAAGGGGCCCTGCGTCGGCCTGGTGGACCCGCAGGAATACGCCGAGGACGTGCGTCACTCGGTGATGTTCCTCGAAGGGCGCAGCAGCGCGTTGACCGACGAGCTGTCCGCGGCCATGGAGAAGGCGGCGATGGGGCTGGAGTTCGAGCTGGCCGCCGAGCTGCGCGATCAGATTGCCCAGCTGCGCCGGGTGCAGGACCAGCAGAGCATGGAGGGCGGCAGCGGCGATGTGGATGTGGTGGCCGCCATCGTCAATCCGGGCGGCGCCTGCGTGCACCTGATCAGCGTGCGTGGCGGACGAGTGCTGGGCAGCAAGAACTTCTTCCCGCAGGTGGGCATCGAGGAGGAGGGCGGTGCGGTGATGTCGGCCTTCCTGGCCCAGTACTATCTGTCCAGCCATGAGCGCGATCTGCCGGGCGAGCTGATCGTCAACGTTGACCATGAGGACCTGCCGACAGTGGCAGCGGCAATCGCCGAGTCGCGCGGTCGCGAGATCGGTATCAGTTACCGGGTGCGTGGCACGCGGGCGCGTTGGCAGCAGTTGGCGGTGACCAATGCCGAGCAGGCCCTGAGCGCGCGCCTGGCTAATCGTCAGCACGTGGCTGCGCGCTTCGAGGCGCTGGCCGATGCCCTGGACCTGGACGAGCCGCCGCAGCGCCTGGAGTGCTACGACATCAGCCACTCCAGTGGCGAGGCGACGGTCGCCTCCTGCGTGGTGTTCGGTCCGGAAGGGCCGCTGAAGTCCGATTACCGCCGCTACAACATCGAGGGCGTGACCGCCGGCGACGACTACGCGGCCATGCATCAGGCGCTGACCCGGCGCTTCAGCAAGCTCAAGGATGGCGAGGGCAAGCTGCCGGACATCCTGCTGGTCGATGGCGGCAAGGGTCAGCTGGCGATGGCGCGCGAGGTGCTGCAGGAGCTGGCGGTGCCGGAACTGATCCTGCTCGGGGTGGCCAAGGGCGTGACCCGCAAGCCGGGGCTGGAAACTCTCTATCTGAACGATGCCGATCACGAGTTCACTCTGCCGGCCGACTCGCCGGCCCTGCACCTGATCCAGCAGATCCGTGACGAGGCGCATCGCTTTGCAATTACCGGTCACCGCGCACGGCGCGGCAAGGCGCGGCGTACCTCCAGCCTGGAGGACGTGGCAGGCATCGGGCCCAAGCGCCGCCGCGAGCTGCTCAAGCACTTCGGCGGGCTGCAGGAACTGAATCGCGCCAGCGTCGAAGAAATCGCCAAGGCGCCAGGTATCAGTAAAAAGCTCGCCGAGTCGATTTATGCGGCCCTGCACAGCGAGTAGAATGCGCGCTCAACTCGCTGGCCAGTGGTCCCGATGAACATCCCGAACCTGCTCACCGTACTGCGCGTCGCCCTGATTCCGGTCTTTATCCTGTTCTTCTATCTGCCGTTCGCCTGGAGCTACTGGGCGGCCAGCGCGGTGTTCGCCCTGGCGGCAGTGACCGACTGGTTCGACGGCTACCTGGCCCGTCGCTGGGAACAGAGCACCCCCTTCGGCGCCTTTCTCGATCCGGTGGCCGACAAACTGATGGTGGCGGTGGCCCTGGTACTGCTGGTGGAGGAGCACGCCAACCTGTGGCTGACCCTGCCGGCGGTGATCATCATCGGTCGCGAGATCGTCGTATCGGCGCTGCGCGAATGGATGGCCGAGCTGGGCGCGCGTGCTCATGTGGCCGTGTCCAACCTGGGTAAATGGAAGACCGCCGCGCAGATGGTGGCGCTGGTGATCCTGCTGGGCAACCCGCCGCAGCTGACCATCTGGGTCGGCGGTGGCTATGTGCTGTTGATCGTGGCGGCAGGCCTGACCCTGTGGTCCATGCTGCAGTACCTGCTGGCCGCCTGGCCGCACCTCAGCATTGATGCCGAAAAGAAATAAAGTTTTTTGAATCAAGGGGTTGACGCGGCGTTTCGAATCTATAGAATTGCGCCCGTCACCAAGACGCGGGAATAGCTCAGTTGGTAGAGCACGACCTTGCCAAGGTCGGGGTCGCGAGTTCGAGTCTCGTTTCCCGCTCCAATTTGTTGACGTTGACGCCGCTTTTGCGGCGTCTTCGTTTGAGGCCGATTAGCAGAGTGGTTATGCAGCGGATTGCAAATCCGCGTACATCGGTTCGATTCCGGTATCGGCCTCCACTATAGAAAAGCCCCGTAGGTCATTGATCTACGGGGCTTTTTCTTTGCAGTGCCGGCGCTTTTACAATCTTGCCGGGCTGGCGCGGGCTGTATATAGTCCAGCCCTCGCTTCACAGTGCTACCGCCCGAATGGCGAAATCGGTAGACGCAGGGGACTTAAAATCCCTCGCCAGCAATGGCATGCCGGTTCGAGTCCGGCTTCGGGCACCATCTCTTTCTGGACACCTCAGCTTTCATGCTGCCGCGCTGCTTCGGCTCCCGCCGCCGTCAGTTTGAACGGATCGCTCCAGTCCGCTTCTGCTTTCCTGTCCTGAATCAGCCCGCGCGTCTGTAGTTCGACAAGGGCTTCGGCGACCACGCGCTCGCCGCGATAGTTGTCGAGAATTTCCTTGCCCAGGCCGCCAGGCCCGGCATGCAGCAGGCGAGTCAGTATTTCCTTCTCAAGCTCTTGATCGATTGCCATGGTTCACCTCGCAAGGGGCTGCCGTGAACGGGCGTCGAGGTCGGTGGTTACCCGAATTCAAACGCCCAGATGCACTACTGACCCGCTGCCTGCGTCGATGATTCCGGCAATCGACTGTCGGGCAAGGAGGACGAGAGATGGGGTGTTCACCAGGACTGGCGCTGCGCCGGGCGTTTGCCGGGCAAAAGAAACCCGGCGCTAGGCCGGGTTGGAAGTGGCATTCATGGAGTATCACGGCGCCACTCTGTGCCTCTCGATGTGAAAAGAATGTGAAGAGAAAGGCTCGATTGAAACCCTGAGTCCGATTGCTCGGTTTGGCACTGCAATTTAGGTGCAACCTGCGCCAAGCCAAGCGGCTCCAAACAGAACGGCGCCGCCGTGTGCTACAGCTGATGTGCGGCCAGGTGGCCGAAGGAGAGAAGAATGAGCATTCCGTTCTGGTGTGTCTTTATCGCGGCCTTGCTGATATACGCTGCCAAGCTGCCAGTCGCTCGTGCAATGAACGCCGAGTCCGGCGGTTACGACAATCACAACCCGCGGGCCCAGCAGGCGCGTCTCACCGGCCTGGGCGCCCGCGCGCATGCGGCGCATCTCAACAGCATCGAGATGTTCCCGCTGTTTGCCGCCGGGGTGCTGATGGCCCATACCACCGAGGTGTTCGGCTGGTGGGTGGACCTGCTGGCGATCCTGTTCATCGCCACTCGCATGCTCTACCTGTTGTTCTACTGGCGCGACCTGGCCTGGCAGCGCTCCATGGTCTGGACCGTCGGCCTGGTCTGCTGCCTGTTGTTGATGCTCAGCCCGGCGATACGCTGGCTGCTGGTGATGCCCTGAAGCGAACAAGGCCCGCATTGCGGGCCTTGTGCTGAAACGCTGAACCATTACTGGCCGTCCACGGCGTCCTTGGCCTCGTCGCCGGCATCCTGGATCGCTTCGCCCGCATCGTCGGCGGCTTCCTGCAGCTTCTCGCCGGTGGTGGGCTCATGGCCGGTGGCCTGGTCGACCTTCTTCTCCATGGCCTCGCCGGTGTCTTCGGCGGCATCGCCGAGCGACTCCATGGCTTCGGACACGTTTTCCTTGGCGGACTCCATCTTGTCTTCGGGCGTCTTCTCGCAGGCGCTCAGGCCGAGGGCCAGGGCAAGCAGCAGGGCAGAGGTGAGGGGCTTTTGCACGGTTGGATCTCCTTGTCGATGCGGATGCGGGTAGTGCTGCATCCGTATCGCTTGGAGCGGAGCGGCGCGTCTAAGTTCCAGACGCACCAATGCCTGCGGGCGAGCCGCAGGCATTGGTCAGGCATTACTGCTGTTGCTGGCCAGCGGGTGGCGGAGCAGGAATAGCGGGCTGGGTCGGAGCTGCCTCGTTGTTTTCCTCGGCGCGTTCCTGAGCGGCCTCATCCGCCGCACGGGCGGCGTCGTTGCTATGCTCGGCGGCGTCGTTCATCGACTCCTGGGCTTCAGACTGGGCTTCGCGGGCCTCTTCGGCCTTGTCCTCCGACGGTTTGTCGCAGGCGGCGAGGCCGAGCGTGGCGGCGAGCATGAGCGCATAGGCGAGTGATTTCTGCATGAGCTGTTTCTCCTCGTGAATGAAGCCATCACTGCTTCGAGGCGCAGCCGTTGGCAATGGTTCAGACTGTTTTTTACCGCAACCGGCGGCGACGCTATCATGCGTCGCTTTTCCGCATCGCCACGAGGTACCGACGATGACTGACAACCCTGTTCTTGAGCGCGCCCAGCGCTTTCTGGCGGCCTTGCGCCACTGCCAGGTCCTGGGCCTGAGCGTGCATGAAGCCAAGCCGGAGGGGCTGACCCTGCGCCTGCCGTACAGCACGCAGATCATCGGCAACCCGGAGTCCGGCGTGATCCACGGTGGCGCCATCACCACCCTGATGGACACCACCTGCGGCATTTCCACCGTCTGCGTGCTGCCGGAATTCGAGATATGCCCGACTCTCGACCTGCGCATCGACTACATGCGCCCGGCCGCGCCGCACAAGGACGTCTACGGCTTCGCCGAATGCTATCGGGTGACCGAGAACGTCATCTTCACCCGTGGCTATGCCTACCAGGACAACCCTGACGAGCCGATCGCCCACGTGGTCGGTGCCTTCATGCGCATGGGCAAGCCGACCGATCTCAAGGCCGGCGCCAAGGGAGGTGCCCGATGACCGCGCTCAATCTCAATACCCTGGTGCGTCAGGCGCACGAGAAGAACGACTACGACGCGCTGCTCAGCCTGATTCCCTATGCCAAGCTGATCGGTATCGAGTGCCTGCGCCTGGGTGATGACATGGTGTTCCGCCTGCCGGCAAACAAGGACAACATCGGCAACCCGACCCTGCCGGCGCTGCATGGCGGGGTGATCGCCGGCTTCATGGAACATGCCGCAATGCTCCATCTGCTGATGTTCATGGGCATTCCACATTTGCCGAAAATCATCGACTTCTCGATAGATTACCTGCGCGCCGGTCATTATCGTGACACCTACGCCCAGTGCCAGGTCTGGCGTCAGGGCCGGCGGGTGGCCAACGTCGCCATCACGGCCTGGCAGACCAGCCAGAGCGAACCCATCGCCACGGCCCGCGCGCACTTCAAGGTCGACGAACCCTGATGGCGCGGCGGGTTATCGCATAACAACAAGGAATACCGAATGGATGCGCTGTTGATCCTCGGCGGCCTGCTGCTGATTCTCGCCGGCCTGGTCTGGCTGGTGATGCGAGCCTTCTCCACCAGCCTGCTGTGGGGCTGGGGCAGCCTGATCCCGCCGATCACCCTGATCTATGTGCTGCGCCACTGGCGCACCGCGCGCAAGGCCGTCGGCCTGGTGGCGCTGGGCGTGATCCCGCTGGTGGTGGGCATGGTACTGATGGCCAGCCAGGACGCGGCGCGCCTGGAAGCGATCCTCAGCCTGCGCTGGCTCAAGGAACAGCCCAAGGCCCCGGCCGAACTGGCGATCCGCCTGCATGGCGAGCTCGACGGCCAGCCGTTCAACCCGCAGTACGCCGAGCTGATCGATGGCGTGCTGAGCCTGCGCGAAGGCGAGGACTTCTTCGCCCGCCGCGAGGTGACGATTCGCCTGCCGCAGGCGCAGAAGGCGCCGATCAAGCTGGACGTGCTGCCGGAAGACGTCGGCCAGTTGCCGGAAGTGGAGATCAGCTGGCTGCTGCCGGAGCAGGACCTGCCCGAGGCCCGCCGCCTGAGCAAGGGCTATACCCTGCACCTGGACCTGCAGGCGCTGCCGCCGAACAAGCTGCAGGGCGATTTCCACCTGGTCCTGCCTCCGGCGTTCAAGACCAGCCTGAGCGGCAGCCTGGAGCTGTTCTCTGATCGCCTGCGCTACAAGGACGGCCGCCTGGACGCCCAGTTCGACTCGCGCGAGACCCTGGCCAAGGTGATCGACGATTACCTGCAACGCCGCTTCGCCACTCGCCTGGTGCAACTGGCCGATTTGCCGGAAGTGACCTTCCCGGCCACCCACCTTCCGCTCGCCGTGCAGGCACGGGTCAATGGCGAGGCGCAGAGCCTGGAGCTGGTGCTGGAGAAGGGCGCCCGTGGCTGGCAGGTGCAGGGCGATCATTACCCGGCGTTGGCCGAACCGCGTGTGGCCGAGCCGGCCAAGCCGGCGCCGGAAGCAGAACCAGCAGTGGCGCAGAACAGCCGGCCGGCGCTCGATCGCCGCCAGCGTTTCTCCCTGCCACGGCTGCAACGCAATCCGGAGCAGTACCGCAGCCTCAGCATGCGCGTGAGCAAGGTCGCTGGCGGTACGGTGGAAGGGCGCTTCGTCGGCGTGGACGGCGACGGCAGCATCCGCCTGAGTCAGCAGCTGGGCGGCGGCGGTGGTCAGGCCAGCTTCAGTTTCAAGCCGGACGAGATCGGCAAGATCGAATTGCTTGAGCCGTAGTTGTGTAAACCTAGCCCCTTGAAATCCCTCACGAACTCCCCATCTGTATGACATCCGCCGCAATGGTGCGGCCTGTCATGCATGTGGAGTTCGACGACCATGAGTGTGGAAACTCAAAAAGAAACCCTGGGCTTCCAGACCGAAGTGAAGCAGCTGCTTCACCTGATGATCCATTCCTTGTATTCAAACAAGGAAATCTTCCTCCGTGAGCTGATCTCCAACGCCTCCGACGCCGCCGACAAGCTGCGTTTCGAGGCGCTGGCCAAGCCGGAGCTGCTGGAAGGCGGCGCCGAGCTGAAGATCCGTCTGTCCTTCGACAAGGACGCCAAGACCGTCACCCTCGAGGACAACGGCATCGGCATGAGCCGCGAGGAAGTGATCGCCCATCTCGGCACCATCGCCAAGTCCGGCACCGCCGACTTCATGAAGAACCTCACCGGCGACCAGAAGAAGGACTCGCACCTGATCGGTCAGTTCGGCGTGGGCTTCTATTCGGCCTTTATCGTCGCAGACAAAGTTGATGTCTTCACCCGTCGCGCCGGTAGCCCGGCCAGCGAAGGTGTGCACTGGTCGTCGAAGGGCGAGGGTGACTTCGAAGTCGCCACCATCGACAAGGCCGAGCGCGGCACCCGTATCGTCCTGCACCTGAAGAGCGGCGAAGAAGAGTTCGCCGACGGCTGGCGCCTGCGCAACGTGGTGAAGAAGTATTCCGACCACATTGCCCTGCCGATCGAGCTGCCCAAGGAACACCATGGCGAAGAAGCCGACAAGCCGGCCGAGCAGGAGTGGGAGACCGTCAACCGCGCCAGTGCGCTGTGGACCCGCGGCCGCACCGAGGTGAAGGACGAGGAATACCAGGAATTCTACAAGCACGTCGCCCATGACTTCGAGAACCCGCTGTCCTGGAGCCACAACAAGGTCGAAGGCAAGCTGGAATACACCTCGCTGCTCTACGTGCCGGGTCGGGCGCCGTTCGACCTGTACCAGCGCGAAGCGCCGAAGGGCCTCAAGCTCTATGTACAGCGCGTGTTCATCATGGACCAGGCCGACGAGTTCCTGCCGCTGTACCTGCGCTTCATCAAGGGAGTGGTCGACTCCAACGACCTGTCGCTGAACGTCTCCCGCGAGATCCTGCAGAAGGACCCGGTGATCGACTCGATGAAGTCGGCGCTGACCAAGCGCGTGCTGGACATGCTGGAGAAGCTGGCGAAGAACGAGCCCGAGCAGTACAAGCAGTTCTGGAAGGCCTTCGGCCAGGTGCTCAAGGAAGGCCCGGCGGAAGACTTCGCCAACAAGGAGAAGATCGCCGGCCTGCTGCGCTTCGCCTCCACCCAGGGCGACGACGGCGAGCAGTCCGTGGGCCTGGCCGACTACATCGGCCGCATGAAGGAAGGCCAGGACAAGATCTACTTCCTCACCGGCGAGACCTTTGCGCAGATCAAGAACAGCCCGCACCTGGAAGTCTTCCGCAAGAAGGGCATCGAAGTGCTGCTGCTCACCGACCGCATCGACGAGTGGCTGATGAGCTACCTGACCGAGTTCGACGGCAAGCACTTCGTCGACGTGGCGCGTGGCGACCTGGACCTGGGCAAGCTGGACTCGGAAGAGGACAAGAAGGCCCAGGAAGAAGTGGCCAAGGCCAAGGAAGGGCTGCTGGAGCGCCTCAAGGGCGCGCTGGGTGAGCAGGTCGCCGAGGTGCGCGTGTCGCATCGCCTGACCGACTCGCCGGCGATCCTCGCCATCGGCGAGCAGGACCTCGGTCTGCAAATGCGCCAGATCCTCGAGGCCAGCGGGCAGAAGGTTCCGGACGCCAAGCCGATCTTCGAGATCAACCCGCAGCACCCGCTGATCGAGAAACTGGATGGCGAGGCCGACGAAGATCGCTTCGCCGACCTGTCGCACATCCTCTTCGATCAGGCCGCCCTGGCCGCCGGCGACAGCCTGAAGGACCCGGCTGCCTACGTGCAGCGCCTGAACAAGCTGCTGGTCGAGCTTTCTGCCTGATTCGCAGTGGTGACGAAAAGCCCGCTTCGGCGGGCTTTTTCATGCCCGCCATCCGGCGGGAGACAGTAGAAAGCGCTGGAGCTTGCGCGGTAGTGGCTATCTAATGGCCATCTAAAGAGCTACGGCCCACCGCCGATATGCTTCTGCCTGCCTAACTTGCCGTTGCCGCCCCGCATGTCGTATCTGACCAGTCTTTTCCTGCTCGACGCCGATCCCAACCTGCTCCTGTACGGCAGCCACAATCCCTGGCTGGTGGGGCTGTCGCTGGCCATCGCCATGTTCACCTCGGGCATGGCCTTGCAGGTGGCGGGCATGGCGCGCCTCAGCGACAACCGCCTGTATCGCCAGGTGGCGTTGATCACCGGTTCGCTGGCCCTGGGTGGCGGCGTCTGGGCGATGCATTTCATCGGCATGCTGGCGTTCCAGCTCTGCGCGCGGGTCGACTATGCCCCCGGTCTCACGCTGCTGTCGCTGCTGCCGAGCCTGGGCGCCTCCTGGGTGGCTTTGCAGTTGCTGGTGCGCCGCACGATCAACCGCTTCCAGCTGGTCACCAGTGGCGTACTGGTGGGCGCCGGTATCGGCGCCATGCACTACAGCGGCATGGCGGCCATGCAGATGGCGCCCTTGCTGCGCTATGACCCTTACTGGTTCGCGCTGTCCATCCTGGTGGCGGTGGTCCTGGCGATTCTCGCCCTGTGGGTCCGCTTCGGCCTGCGTGGGCGCCTGTCGTCGGGCAAGGCGATCATGGCCAGCGGCGTGGTCATGGGCCTGGCCATCGCCGGCATGCACTACACCGGCATGGCGGCGGCACGCTTCATGGGCAGCACCGAAGCGCTGGACCAGCAGAGCAATGCGGACAGCGTGTTCATCGCCCTGGCCGTGGCCCTGATCACGGTGACCTTGACCGTGTTCGTCGCCGCCACCAACGGCCTGTTGCGTTATCGCCAGCTGTTCCGACAGATGCAGGGCAGCGAGTCGCGCCTGCGCGCGATCCTGGAAACCGCGGTGGACGGCATCGTCATCATCGACGATCAGGGCGTGATCGAGGGCACCAACCCGGCGGTCGAGCGCATGTACGGCTGGGGCAAGGGCGAACTGATCGGGCGGCACATCAACACGGTGATTCCCGAGAGCTACCACCAGGGCTTCCTCGACTACCTGCCCAGGCTGATGCGCGAAGGGCGCAGCGACATCATCGGCGGCAGTCGCGAAGTGGAGGCGCTGCGCAAGGATGGCAGCCTGCTGCCGATCCGCCTGGCCATCGGCCTGGTCAACCTGCCGGGCAAGACCCTCTACGTCGGCTTCGTCAGCGATATCAGTGAGCGCAAGAGCATCGAGCAGGCCCTGCGCGAGAGCGAGCAGCAGTACCGCTCACTGATCGGCAATATTCCCGGCGTGTCGTTCCGCTGCCTGCTGGACGAAGACTGGACCATGCTGTTCATCAGCGACGCGGTGGAGAAGCTGACCGGCTGGACCGCGGATGACTTCATGAGCCAGCGCAAGTCGATCAGCAGCCTGTACCACCCCGAGGACTTTCAGCTCGTGGCGGAGGAGGTGCTGGCGGCCATCGGCCAGGGCCGCAACTACACGGTCGAGTACCGCCTGTATGACCGCCAGGGTGTGGAGCACTGGATCTGGGAGAGCGGCAGCGCGGTGCTCGATGAGCACGGCGAGCCGAAGTGGATCGACGGCGTGCTGCTCGACATCACCGACAGCAAGCTGCGCAATGCCGAGTTCGAGAGCACGGTGACCGCCATCCGCCGGGCGCTGCTGGTGGTCGAGTTCGACCTGCAGGGCAATATCCTCGACGCCAACCAGAATTTCCTCGACCTGATGGGTTACCGCCTGGAGGAGATCCAGGGCCGGCATCACCGCATGTTCTGCGCCCAGGACTTTGCCGAGAGCCAGGAGTACGCCGACTTCTGGGCGCAACTGGGGCGTGGCGAGCTGGACTCCGGCGAGTACCTGCGCCTGGCCAAGGGCGGTCGCGAGGTGTGGATTCAGGCCTCTTACAACCCGATCTTCGACGCCGAGGGCAAGCCGTTCAAGGTCATCAAGTTCGCCACCGACCTCAGCCAGCGCCGCGAGATGGAAGAGGCCCTGCGCGACGCCAAGGAAGTGGCCGAGCTGGCGGCGGCGGCCAAGACCACCTTCTTGGCCAACATGAGCCACGAGATCCGCACGCCGATGAACGCCGTCATCGGCTTCACCGAACTGCTGCTGGACAGCGTGCTCAACGAGCAGCAGCGCCGGCACCTGGGCACCGTGCGCCAGGCCGCGCGCTCCTTGCTCGGCCTGCTCAACGACATTCTCGATACCGCCAAGCTGGAGCGCGGCGCGGTAGAGCTGGAAAACCGCGACCTGTCCCTGCGTGAGCTGTGCGCGCAGGTCTGCGACTCCCTGCGCCTGGGGGCGGAAGCCAAGGGCCTTAGCCTGAGCCTGGACTACCAGGAGAGCCTGGGTGACTACTTCAAGGGCGACTCCCTGCGCATACAGCAGGTGCTGACCAATCTGGTGGGCAACGCGGTGAAATTCACCGAGAGTGGCTGGGTGCGCCTGGAGGTCAGCGGCGTGCCGGGGCAGGTGCATTTCGCCGTGCGCGACAGTGGCATCGGTATCGCCGAGGACCGCCTGCAGCACATCTTCGATCCCTTCGCCCAGGCCGATGCCTCCATGAGCCGGCGCTTCGGCGGCACCGGCCTGGGCACCACCATCGCCCGCCAGCTGACCGAGCTGATGGGCGGCAGCATCACCGTGGAGAGCCGCCTGGGTGCGGGCAGCGTGTTCCATGTGCAATTGCCGCTGCAGGCCGGCGTGGAGCAGCTGGGCGAACGCAGCGGCGCAGCGCGACTGCTGCCGGCGCTGAATATCCTGGCCGCCGACGACGTGGCGCAGAACATCGAACTGCTCAGCCTGACCCTGGGCGCCTTGGGCCACCGGGTGACCACCGCCGGCGATGGCGAGCAGGCCCTGGCCGCCTTCGTCGGCGGGCGCTTCGACGTGCTGCTGATGGATGTGCAGATGCCGCGCATGGACGGCCTGGAGGCCACCCGGCGCATCCGCCGTCACGAGCAGGCTCATGGCCTGCGTGCCACGCCAATCATCGCCCTGACCGCCAGTGTGCTGGAACAGGACCGCCGCGCCGCCCGCGAGGCGGGCATGGACGGCTTCGCCTCCAAGCCGCTGGAGATGGACAAGCTGCTCGCCGAGATCGCCCGCGTGATCGGCCTGGCCCCGGCCGTCGAGCAGGCCACTACGCTGGACGTGCCGGAGGACCAGGCCATCGACTGGCCACGCGGCATTCAGCTGTGGGGCAGTCAGCAGGCCATGGCCGCCGCGATCCGCCGCTTCCTCGACGAGCACGCGGTCAGCTGTGCCGAAGTCGCGCGCCTGCTGCAGGACAACCACCGTGAGGCGGCCATCGAGCTGGTGCATCGCCTGCGCGGCGCCGCCGGCAACCTGGCGTTGCTGCGTGCCAGCCGCCTGGCCGGGCAGCTGGAGCATGCCCTCAAGGGCGCCATCCCGGCCTCGGTGGAAGAGTTGCTGGCGGCGCTGCAGGTCGCACTCGCCGCCTTGCCGGTCGAATTGCCGCTGCCGGCTACAGTGCAAGAGAGCAGCGCATCGGCCATGCCGGCCGCTGAACTGGCCGAGCTGGTCGAGCACGTACGCGCTGCTCTGCGGCATGGCGAGCTGGACGAGGATGCGCTGCAGCGCCTGAGCGCCGCGTTGCCGGCCCGACAGGCCCATGCCCTGGAAGGCGCCATCAACGATTTCGACTTCGAGCGCGCCGACGCGCTGCTGGCCGAGCTGCTCGGCCCTGGAGACACGCCGCAATGATCAGACCCGCCGATGCCCGCCCCAAGCTGTTGCTGGTGGACGACGAGCCGACCAACCTGCAGGTGCTGCGGCAGATCCTGCAGGACGACTATCGCCTGCTGTTCGCCAAGGACGGCGACAAGGCAATGGAGCTGGCCGAGCGCGAGAACCCGGCGCTGATCCTGCTCGACGTGATGATGCCGGGCATGACCGGCCACGAGGTGTGCACCCGACTCAAGGCCCAGCCAGCCACCGCGGCCATCCCGGTGATCTTCGTCACCGCCTTGGCCGATGTGGAGGACGAGGCCCGCGGCTTCGAGGTCGGCGCGGTGGACTACATCACCAAGCCGGTCAGCCCGGCCATCGTGCGCGCGCGGGTGCGCACCCACCTGTCGCTGGTGCGGGTCGACGAGTTGCACGAGACCCGCCTGCAGATCGTCCAGCGCCTGGGCCTGGCCTCCGAGTACAAGGACAACGAGACCGGCCTGCACGTGATCCGCATGAGCCACTACACCCATATCCTGGCCAAGGCCGCCGGCTTCAGCGAGCACGAGGCGGACGACCTGCTCAACGCCGCGCCCATGCACGACGTGGGCAAGATCGGCATTCCCGACGCCATCCTGCAAAAGAACGGCAAGCTCGACGATGCCGAGTGGCAGGTGATGCGCAGCCATGCACAGATCGGCGCGGAGATCATCGGCGAACACGACTCCGGCCTGCTCAGGACCGCCCGCATCATCGCCCTCACTCACCACGAGAAGTGGGACGGCAGCGGCTATCCCAACGGCCTCAAGGGCGAGGAAATCCCCCTGGCCGGGCGCATCGTCGCCATCGCCGACGTGTTCGACGCGCTGACCAGCGTGCGCCCCTACAAGCCGGCCTGGCCGGTGCAGGAGGCAGTCGACTTCCTGCGCCGCGAGAGCGGCCGCCACTTCGATCCCGAGCTGGTGGAGCTGTTCCTTGGCCAGCTGCCGGCAATTCTCGAGGTCAAGGAGCGCTGGGCCGAGACGGAGTAGGGCACAATGCCGGCCTCTGTCGTCTGGGAGCCATCATGAGTCTGCCTACCTGGGAACTGCTGTCCTACATCGTCACGGTGGTGGCGCTGCCGTTCGCCATCGGCGTGTTCCTCTTCGAGCAGCGCAAGGAGCGCGAGAATGAGGAGGAGGCCATCTGGCAGCAGATCTCCGACGCCTATATCGCCTTCCTCGGCGTGGTGCTGGCCAACCCCGACCTGCGCCTGCGCAGCCAGGCCGCCACCCCCGACCTCAGCGACGAGCAGCGCGAGCGCATGTGGGTGATCTTCGACATGCTGATCTCGCTGTTCGAGCGCGCCTACCTGCTGGCCTACGCCGAGGACATGGACGACAAGCAGCGCCGCCGCTGGCACTCCTGGGAGGACTACATGCGCGAGTGGAGCCGCCGCGAGGACTTCCGCGAGCGCCTGCCGCACCTGCTGCGCGGCGAGGACCCGGGTTTCGCTGCCTATATCCAGGGCCTGGCCGACGAAGAAGTGCGCAATCCTCAGGACTGACTAGTCTTGTCGCTTCGCGGCGGCCGTTTGCCCGCCATCGGGCCGAGAGGAGGCAGCATGAGCCAGATAGTCAACCGACCCCTTCGCTATGAAATCGATGGCCAGCCGTTCGAGGGCCAGCTGCTCTACGACGAGTCGCATGCACGGCCGCGGCCGGGCCTGTTGCTGGCGCCGAACTGGATGGGGGTGTCCGCCGGTGCCATCGAGATCGCCCACGAAGTGGCCGAGCGCGGCTATGTGGTGCTGGTCGCCGACGTCTACGGTGTCGGTATACGCCCGCAGAACCACGAAGAGGCCGCCGCGGCGATGATGGCGGTGAAGGGCAAGCCGATCCTGCGCCAGCGCCTGCAGGCTTCCCTCGCTACGCTCAAGGCCCAGCCCGGCACGGCGCTGGACCCCAACCGGCTGGCGGTTTTCGGCTTCTGCTTCGGCGGCCATTGCGCGCTGGAGGCTGGCCCGCGACGGCGCGGTGGTGAAGGCCGCGGTGTCCTTCCACGGCACCCTGGACACGGCCAATCCGGCCGATGCGCAGAACATCCGAGGCGCCGTGCTGGTGCTCGATGGCGCCGCCGATCCCTTTGTGCCCCGCGCGCAGCTGGCCGGCTTCATCGAGGAGATGAGCGCCGCCAATGTCGACTGGCAGCTGACCAGTTACGGTGGCGCGGCACATTCCTTTACCGACAAGCAGGCCAGCATCCCCGGCAAGATGCAGTACGACGCCAAGGTGGCGCGCCGCGCCTTCGCTGCGATGTACGATCTGTTCGAGGAAGTCTTCGCCTGATCCGAGCGACTAGGGCGCGCCGGTCTTATCGACCACCGAGTGGGAGATGACCCGCGGCCCGGCGTGCGATGGGCCCGGCATCAGGTGCCGGGCAGGGTGATGCGCTCGCTCTCGCCGGGCACTCGTGGCCAGTCCCAGGCCGCCCAGTTCTGCTTGGCCTTCTCCAGCAACTCAGCATCGCTGGCGACGAAGTTCCAGTACATGCGCCGCGGCCCCAACGGCTCGCCGCCGATCAGGGCCAGGTGGCACTCGCCACAGGCGCTCAGCAGCAGCTCCTCGCCCTCCGGCAGCACGGCCAGGCCACGCAGGGGCAGGTCGGCGCCTTCCAGCTGGGCCTCGCCCTCGATCAGGTACAGCGCGCGCTCGCGGTGTTCGGCGGGGATCAGCAGGCTGGCGCCGGCGGCAAGCTTCAGCTCGGCGTAGAGGGTGGGCGAGTGCATCGGCACCGGGGATTCCAGGCAGAAGCCGCTGCCGGCGATCAGGGTGATCTGCACACCCATGGCCTCACTGTGTGGCAGGCTGGCCGCGGGGTGGTGGCTGTAGGCTGGCTCGCCTTCCTCCAGCGCTTGCGGCAGGGCCAGCCACACCTGCAGACCGTGCAGGCGCGAGCCGCTCTGCCACAGGTGCTGTGGCGTGCGCTCGACATGGGCGACGGCGCGCCCGGCGGTCATCCAGCTGACGTCGCCGGGCTGCACCAGCTGGTCCGAGCCCAGGCTGTCCTTGTGCTGCAGCTCGCCGTCGAACAGGTAGGTGAGAGTGGACAGGCCGATATGCGGATGCTGGTTGATGTTCATGCCGCTGCCGGCCGGGTAGTCCTTCTCCAGCATGTGATCGAAGAACACGAAGGGCCCGACGCTGCGGCACTTGGCCGAGGGCAGCGGGCGCAGGATCGGTTGGCCGGAGATGTCCTCGGCCTTCGGCTTGATCAGCAGCGGCTCGCTCATGCGCCTTCGCCCAGGCGGGTTTCCACCTGCACCTCGACGCTGGTCATCAGCTTGTGGATCGGGCACTTGTCGGCGATGCGCAGCAGTTGCTGGCGCTGCTCGTCATCCAGCGCGCCGTGCAGGTCCAGCTCCACGGCCAGGCGGTAGGTGCCCTGGCGTTCCTGGCTGTCATCGCGTGCCACGCGCACGTCCAGGCTTTCCAGCGGCAGGCCGCGCTGCTTGGCGTAGAGCATCAGGGTCAGGGCCTTGCAGGCACCCAGGGCGGCGTCGAACAGGTCGTGCGGTTCGGGGCCGGAGGCACTGCCGCCGAAGGACTCGGGCACGTCGGTGTGCAGCACGTGCTCGCCGATTTCGATGCTGTGGCGCAGGCCGGACTCGGTGCTGATGCGGATCATGGTGGCTCCCAGGCTAGGTTGGATGGCTCCAGCCTAGCCCAGGCGACGATCCTCAGACCAGCACGGAGAGGCGCACATCGGCGCCAAGCACGCGCAGCAAGCGGCCATCGGCGCCGAGAATGGGCACCGAAACGGTGAAGCAGAAGTCGTCGGTGGCCGAGGAGCGATAGACCGAGGTGATGTGGCTGCGCAGGTCGTCCGCCACGCGGCGGAACCAGGGGCGCTGGCTCCAGTCGCGGCCGCGACAGCTGGGCGCACCCTGGTGCGGCACATCGGCGGCGAAGATGTTCTCCGACAGCTGCCTGCCACTGGCGTCGACCAAGTAGAACAGCTCGAAGCGCGCGTCGCGGCGCAGCGTCTCGCTCAACAGGCGTTCGGCGGCGGCGATGTCGCCGGCCAGACGCGCGTCGCTCGCCAGTTGCTCCACGCCGCTCTGCACCGAGCGGTGCAGTTCCAGGCGGAAGTCGCCCAGGCCCTGCAGCAGGCGGTCGCCATCCTCGCGCACGGCCTGGCTGTGACGCAGCACCTGGCCGGCCTTGCCGAGCAGGTCGCCGGCGACCTGGGCGATCTGCTGCACGTCGCCGTTGATCGAGCGCACCGCCGCGCCGATCTGTTCGGTACCGGTGGCGATATGGCCGACGCGCTCGTCCAGGCGGTCCATGGCCTGGCGCGTGCTGTCCAGACCGCTGCCGACCTGCAGCATGCCGCTGCGGCCGTCCTCGACCGCCTGGTGCATGCGTTCGCCGGCGGCGCCGAGCTGGTCCATGCCATCGCGGAAGCGCTCGATGATCTGCCCGACCTGGCTGGTGGCCTCGGTGGTGTGGCCGGCCAGGCGGCGCACTTCCTCGGCGACCACGGCGAAGCCGCGACCATGTTCGCCGGCACGGGCGGCTTCGATGGCGGCGTTCAGCGCCAGCAGGTTGGTCTGCTGGGAGATGCTGGCGATCACCCCGATGACCTTGCTGACTTCCTCCAGCTGCGCGGTGAGATTGCCGATCACCTGGCCCAGCTGCGCCTCGCAGGCGCCGATGGCGTCCACCTGGCCGAGCACTGCCTGGCCGCTCTGCTGGCACTGGCGCAAGGTGGCTGCGACCTCGCCGGACAGCCGTGCCACTTCCGCTGCGCCGGGTACCAGCTCGGCGTCCAGGGTGGTAGTGACCTGCTCGCTGGCGCTGGCGATCAGCTCCGAGGATTGCGCCAGGCTCTGTCCGCTCTCCTGGTTGGCGCTGGCGATGCTGGCCAGCTGCGGGGCATGGGCGGCGATGCCGACGGCGGCACCGAGGCTGGTGCGGATGCGCTGGTGCAGGCCGTCGCTGAAGCGGTTGAGGCGGCCCATCCAGGGCTGCTGCTCGGGCAGGCGGGTGGTGAGGTCGTGGCGGGTGAAGAGGGCGGCGAAGGCTTCTTCGTCCCGTTCGCGTCGCGAGGGTTTGCGCAGCAACTGCAGCATGGTGCATCTCCCTGATGGTTCTGCCGGGAGCGGTGCAAGCAGGGTGCCATGCCGTTATGTGCGCTGTGTCACAGGGCCTGTGCCGGTAGCCGCGCTCAGGGCTGCGCCAACACGGTTCGTCGGGCGCTATTGCGGTGCGTTCGGCCGGTACCAGAGTTCCTCACGCTGGAACGGCGTCTGCGGCGGCAGATCGGGGTTCTCCAGCTCGATCACCCGGCGCCGCTCCAGCCCGGCGCGCTTGATGGTAGCGCCGTGGTACTGCTGGAACAGGGCCTCGAAGCTGCCGTCGGCGATCATCGCCTCCAGGCCTCGCTCGATGTGGCCGGCCAGGTCGGCACGGGCGCGCGAGGTGAAGAAGTAGAAGGCGCTGGGGTAGTGGATGACGATGTGCTCGTCGACTTCCAGGTTGAGGCCTGCCTTGGCTGCCTGCGCCTGCTCGTCCCAGACCACCACCACTTCGCGGGGAAACAGATCGAAGCGGCCCGCATCGAGCATACGGAACAGGCTGTCGTAGCTCTGGCTGGTGATCACCTGCAGGCCGTTGCTGCGCAGGATGCGGGTGTCCGGCCAGTCGGCGCGCTGGCCGATGCGCAGCGGTTTGAGGTCCGCCGCGCTGTGTACCTTGGCCAGCCAGTCCTTGTCCTCGCGCCGCACCAGGGGCACGCGCCAGCCGATCAGGCCCTTGTAGATCGGGATGCGCACCGGCAGCAGGCTCTCCTCGCGGGCCTTGGTGGTCATGGTCCACATCAGTTGCACGCTGCCGTCGTTCTGCTCCAGCGACTGTTCCGCGCGGCTCTGGGGCATGGGCCGGTGCGACGGCTGCAGCTGGTAGTCGCCGCCGCTCCTGGCCAGGGCCTGGCGCAGCAGCTCGACCACATAGGCCTCGGGATCGGCGCCATTGGAATGCCGCGGATAGGTCAGCGGCTCGGCGGCCAGCGCCGTGGCGCAGAGCATCAGCAGGGTGGCGAGGCGGGCGATGGGCATGCACAGGGTTCGCGCTGAGGGATGCATCATGATGGCCTTTCGCACGCATGCTCGCCAGTGAACGGCACGGGAGAGGCTGCGGTCTACTCTTGCTCGAGATCGCCAGGGAGTCATGCCTTTGTCCGTCCGCCGCCTGTTGTGCGCCGCCTTTTGCGGTCTGCTGGCACTGCCAGCCAGCGCCCGCGACTATCGTTTCAGCGATGCCCATCTGCACTACGTCGACTTCTTCCAGGAAAGCGAGGGCATGACCCCGCTGCTGGAGGCCATGGCCGCCGGCAACATCGACCACGCGATGATCAGCGGCATTCCGGTAGCCAAGAAATGGCACGAGGACGAGCCCAAGCGACCGCGTTACTACGCCGGCGACGATGCCGGCGCGTACTGGTATAGCGCCACCGACGTGCTGGTGGCCGATGCCCTGCGACGCCTGCCGGCCGAGCAGCGCCAGCGCTTCCATCCCTTCCTCAGCGGCTTCAATCCCGCCGACAAGAACTCCGACGCGCATATCCGCCGTATGCTGGAGCTGGATCCCGGCCTCTGGCAGGGCCTGGGCGAGGTATTTACCCGCCACGACGACCTCACCGCGCTGACCTACGGCGATACGCCGCGGGCCAACAACGAGGCCATGACCCGCATCTATCACCTGGCGGCCGAGTACGATCTGCCGGTGCTGGTGCACAGCAACATCACCTCCAAGCGCGAGCGCAATCCGCTGTACCTGGAGGAGATCGAGGAGCCGCTGCGCAACCATCCGCACGTGCGCTTCATCTGGGCTCACGCCGGTACCAGCCTGGAAATCCATCGCCATCAGGAGAAGCTGGATTTCCTCCTGCCGACCCTGCAACGCATGCTCGGCGAGTATCCCAACCTGTATGTCGACCTGTCCTGGAGCGTGCTGCGACCCTATCTGCTGGACGCCGAGGGCCAGCCCGACCCGCGCTGGGTGAAGCTGGTCAGCAGTTATCCGGCGCGTTTCATGCTCGGCTCGGACGTGGTCGGCCGTTTCGATGGCCTGGGCCAGTACATGGCCGATTTCCGCCCGTTCCTCGATGCCCTGCCGGAGGACGTGGCGCACAAGGTGGCGCGCGATAACTTCCTCGCCGTGCTGCCGCGCAAACATCAGGCGCAGCTGCGCGACTGACTGTCATCAGCCTGTAACCGCCGCGTCATAGCCTCGCGCCAACTTTCCACAAGGAGCGCGAGATGAAATTGTTCAGCCTGTCTGCCCTGGCCCTGTCGCTGGGCCTGTTTTCCAACCTGACCCTGGCCGATGTGCAGGTGGAAGGCCCCATCGAATACGGCGTGTTTGCCAGCGCGACGATCAAGGACCCGCAGCCGGGCGAGCGCATCCTCAGCCGCGCCAACCAGCCGATCGAGCAGACCGAGGTGGTGCCGGCCCGCCTGGGCACCAAGTTCGGCGTGCGTTACCGGCTGAGCGGCAAGACCGAGGCCGAGCAACCGTTGACCCTGATGTACTTCACTCCCGGCCTGGTCGGCCCGGATGGCAAGCGCCAGGACAAGATCGAACTGCAGCAGAAACTGGTGGTCGGTGCACCGCAGGACGTGATGGCCTTCGAGTTCACCGAGCACCATGAAGTGGTGCCGGGTGAGTGGCAATTCATGGTCTTCCAGGGTGACCGCAAACTGCTGGAACAACGCTTCACGGTACAGTGACAGTCAGGCGTTTCAGCCGTCTGGCTGGCGTTTGGCACGTCCTTTTGCTTGGCTTACTAGTCCATGGACCAAGCCAAGGACGTTGCCATGTACCTACGAAATCTGAAGATCGCCCCCCGCGCCGGACTGGGCTTTGCCTCGCTGGTGTTGTTGATGCTGCTCCTCGGCGGCTTCTCGCTGCTGCAGATGGGGCAGATGCAGCGCCAGTCCGCCGAGGTCAATGACAACCGGCTGCCGAGCATCCAGGCGCTCAACGAGATGAGCCAGAGCATCCTGCGTATCCGCGCCCTGACCCTGCGCCTGCTGATCAACCGCGACCCGCAGAGCCTGAGCCAGAATGAGCAGCGCCTGCAGGGCCTCAAGAGCGAGTTGGGTGCGGCCCAGCAGCGCTACCAGAAACTGATTGGCAGCGAGCAGGAGCGCGCCGCTTATCAGGTATTCGAGAAGGCCCAGAGCAGCTACTTGGCCGAGCAGGAAAAGATCATGGCGCATTCGCGCCAGGAGCAGCTGGACGAGGCCCTGGCGGTGGCCAACGGCCCGCTCGGTCAGCATGCCGACGCCATGGCCAAGGCCCTGAGCGAACTGACCCAGATGAGCCAGCAGGGCGCGCAGAAGGCCGCCGACGCGAGCGATGCCGCCTACGGCAGCGCCGTGCGCATGGTGCTCGGCATGCTGCTGGTGGCGGCTCTGGTGACCCTGGTGCTGGCCGTGCTGCTCACCCGCAGTATCGTGCGGCCGCTGGCCCAGGCGGTGGAGGTGGCCGAGGTGGTGGCCTCCGGCGACCTCAGCCGCGATTTCAGCATCGAGGGCCGCGACGAGCCGGCCCAGCTGCTGGAGGCGCTCAAGCGCATGCAGCGCAGCCTGCGCGAGACCATCCAACACATCTCCGACTCGTCCCGGCAACTGGCCGCCGCCTCCGAGGAGCTGACGGCGGTGACCGACGGCGCCACCCAGGGCCTGCACCAGCAGAACGCCGAGATCGAACAGGCGGCCACCGCGGTGAACCAGATGACCTCGGCGGTGGAGGAGGTGGCACGCAACGCGGTGAACACCTCGGAGGCCTCGCGCGAGTCGGACCGCAGTGCCCAGCACGGCCGCGAGCAGGTGCGCCAGACGGTGAATTCGATCGGCCAACTGGCCGAGGACGTGACCGAGACCTCGACCCAGATCGGCCGCCTGGCCCAGCAGGTCCACGGCATCAGCCAGGTACTCGACGTGATCCGTTCCATCGCCGAACAGACCAACCTGCTGGCGCTCAACGCGGCGATCGAGGCGGCGCGTGCCGGCGAGGCTGGGCGCGGTTTCGCCGTGGTGGCCGACGAGGTGCGCGCCCTGGCCCATCGCACCCAGCAGAGCACCCAGGAGATCGAGCAGATGATCGGCGGCATTCAGCAGGGCACGGAACGGGCGGTCAGCGCCATGCACAACAGCACCCAGCGCACCGGCTCGACCCTGGCCCTGGCCCAGTCGGCCGGGCGCGCCCTGGACGAAATCGCCGAGGCCATCACCTCGATCAACGAGCGCAACCTGGTGATCGCCAGCGCCTCGGAGGAGCAGGCCCAGGTGGCCCGCGAGGTGGACCGCAACCTGGTGAACATCCGTGACCTGTCGCTGCAGACCTCGGCCGGGTCCAACCAGACCAGCGCCGCCAGTCAGGAGCTTTCGCGCCTGGCGGTAAGCCTCAACGGTCTGGTGGCGCGTTTCCGCATCTGAGCCCGCTGAAACGAAAAACGGCGCCCGAGGGCGCCGTTTTCATTGCAGCTGCGATCAGCCCTGGTAGCGTTGCAGCACCAGGGTGGCGTTGGTGCCGCCGAAGCCGAAGCTGTTGCTCATCACGGTGTTGAGCTGGGCATCGCGGGTTTCGCGCAGGATCGGCAGGTCGGCGACCTCCGGGTCCAGCTCGTCGATGTTGGCCGAGCCGGCGATGAAGCCGCCTTCCATCATCAGCATGCAGTAGATCGCCTCCTGCACGCCGGCGGCGCCCAGGCTGTGGCCGGACAGGCTCTTGGTCGAGCTGATGGCCGGTGCCTTGTCGCCGAACACTTCACGCACGCCGCGGATTTCCGCCACGTCGCCGACCGGGGTCGAGGTGCCGTGGGTGTTCAGGTAGTCGATCGGGGCATCGACGGTGGCCAGGGCCTGCTGCATGCAGCGGATGGCGCCTTCGCCGCTCGGTGCAACCATGTCGTAGCCGTCGGAAGTGGCGCCATAGCCGACGATTTCCGCGTAGATCTTGGCGCCGCGCTTGAGCGCGTGTTCCAGCTCCTCGACCACCACCATGCCGCCACCGCCGGCGATGACGAAGCCGTCACGCTTGGCGTCGTAGGCGCGCGAGGCCTTTTCCGGGGTCTCGTTGTACTGGGTGGAGAGGGCGCCCATGGCGTCGAACAGGCAGCTCTGGCTCCAGTGTTCTTCCTCGCCGCCGCCGGCGAAGACCACGTCCTGTTTGCCCAGCTGGATCTGCTCCATGGCCTGGCCGATGCAGTGCGCGCTGGTGGCGCAGGCCGAGGAGATGGAGAAGTTCACGCCCTTGATCTGGAACGGCGTGGCCAGGCAGGCCGACACGGTGCTGCCCATGGTGCGGGTCACGCGGTATGGGCCGATGCGCTTGACGCCCTTCTCGCGCAGGGTGTCGATGGCTTCCATCTGGTTCAGCGTGGAGGCACCGCCGGAGCCGGCGATCAGGCCGGTACGCGGGTTGGAGATCTGCTCCGGGGTCAGGCCGGAATCCTTGATCGCCTGCTCCATCGACAGGTAGGCATAGGCCGCGGCGTCGCCCATGAAGCGCAGCACCTTGCGGTCGATCAGCTCTTCCAGGTTGAGTTTGACGGAGCCGGATACCTGGCTGCGCAGGCCCATTTCGGCATATTCCGGATTGAAGCGGATGCCCGCTTTGCCGGCGCGCAGGCTGGCGGAAACGGTGTCCTTGTCATTGCCCAGGCAGGAGACGATGCCCAGACCGGTGATCACGACGCGACGCATGCGGAAATGTCCTTCAGAAGCTGTCGGTAGAGGTGAACAGGCCGACGCGGAGGCCTTCGGCGCTGTAGATTTCGCGGCCATCGACGCTGACGCTGCCATCGGCGATGCCGAGGATCAGCGAGCGGCTGATGGTACGTTTGATATGGATGGTGTAGGTGAGTTTCTTGGCGGTCGGCAGCACCTGACCGAAGAACTTCACTTCGCCCGAGCCCAGGGCACGGCCGCGGCCGGGGTTGCCCTGCCAGCCGAGGTAGAAGCCGACCAGCTGCCACATGGCGTCGAGGCCCAGGCAGCCCGGCATCACCGGGTCGCCTTCGAAGTGGCAGGCGAAGAACCAGAGGTCCGGATTGATGTCGAGTTCGGCGATGATCTCGCCCTTGCCGTATTTACCGCCGGTTTCACTGATATGGACGATGCGGTCCATCATCAGCATGTTGGGGGCGGGCAACTGCGCATTACCCGGGCCAAACAGTTCGCCGCGGCTGCAGGCGAGCAATTCTTCCCGAGAATAGGCGTTTTGCTTGGTCATGCGAACTCCTCAAATGGTCCCCTCGGCGGGGCTAAAGCTGTGCCGCGAATGTTCTTGTGTAGCGGCAGACTAGTCATAGACTGTTGCGTCCTGGTGAAAGTCACAGCCTGTTGTGAACACTTGTATACCGGCTGAGTGTGGCGCAAATCGTCGACGCTTCGTTCGCTCGGCGGATTCTAGTATTCCTGCTGCAGCGTCTGGCTGCGCTTGCCCAGCCAGCGCAGCAATACCCGTTCCAGATCGGCGCGCTTGAACGGCTTGGCCAGGTAATCGTTCATGCCGGCCTGCAGGCAGGCTTCACGATCACCCTGCAGGGCGTTGGCGGTCAATGCGATGATCGGAGTACTGCATTGCGGGGCCTGGCGGCGAATCTGCCGGGTGGCCTCGTAGCCATCCATGACCGGCAGGCGGCAGTCCATCAGCACGGCGACGAAGCGCTGCGGGTCGAAATGCTGCACCGCCTGGGCGCCATCACCGACCAGCTCGACCCGATAGCCCAGGCTGCGCAGCATGGCCTCGATCACCGTCTGGTTGACCGGGTTGTCTTCCACCAGCAGCACTTCCTGGCCTTCGCCGGACGCGGGCTCGCTGCGCTCCTGGGGCTCCTGGCTGGGGCTGCTCAGGCAGAACGGCAGGGGGATCTCGAGGGTGAATACCGAGCCGCTGCCTTCCAGGCTGGTGGCGTGCAGGGTGCCGCCCATGCGCTCGGCCAGGGTACGGGCGATGGACAGGCCCAGGCCGGTACCGCCATAGCGCCGGGAGATAGAGGTATCGGCCTGCTGGAATGCATCGAACATGTGCTCCAGGCGCTGCGGGGCGATGCCGATGCCGCTGTCGTGCACGGCGCAGGTGAACCACAGCACCTCGTTGTCCAGCGGCTGCCAGTGGGTCTCGATGCGAATGCCGCCTTCCTCGGTGAACTTCAGCGCGTTGCCCAGCAGGTTGACCAGTATCTGGCGGATGCGTGTCGGGTCGCCCTGCACCTCGAACTGTTCCAGTCCCGGCGGGGTGTCCAGGCGCAGGTAGAGGCCGCGCTGGTGGGCGCTGTGCTGGAACACCTGGATCGAGCCCTGCAGCAGCTCCTGCAGGTTGAAGGGAATGCGCTCCAGCTCCAGGGCGCCGCGTTCGATGCGCGAGAAGTCGAGGATGTCGTTGATCACCTTGAGCAGGTGTTCGGTGGATTCGGTGGCCAGGGCGGCGTATTCCGCCTGCTCCTGGGTCATCTCGGTGGTCTCCAGCAGCTGCAGCATGCCCAGCACGCCGTTCATGGGGGTGCGCAGCTCATGGCTCATCATCGCCAGGAAGTCCGACTTGGCGCGGCTGGCCTGCTCGGCTTCCTCGCGGGTCTGGATCAGCTGCTGCATGGCCTCGCGCTGCTCGCGGCTGGCGTTGTCCAGCTCCACGGCCAGGTTGTTGATGTGCCTGGCCAGGTCGCCCAGCTCGCCGGTATCGCTCTCCGGCAGCTGGGTCTGGTAGTCGCCGGCCTTGATCGCCTCTACCGCCTCACCCATGGCGCTGATCGGCTGGGCCAGGCGGCGCGCCAGCTGGCGCGCGAGGAAGAAGGTCAGCAGCAGGGCGACCAGGGCCAGTACCGTGGCCTTGAGCAGGATCGCCTGCTGGCGGCTGGTGAAGGACTCGTCGGACATGCCGACCACCACCCGGCCCAGGTAGCCGTCGGGCTCGGCACCGTTCTCCTGGCGGATCGGCGCATGGAAGATGCCGACTCGCGAGGCGCTCTGCTCGTTGTGCTGCTCGACGTAGACCAGGATGTTCTCGGCCCGATCGCGCACCTCGAGGAAGCGCACGTTGGGTGTCTGCAGGGTGGCGCGCAGCAGGCTCTCCAGCACCCTGGTATCGCCGGCTGCCACGCCATGCACCGAGGCCGGGGCCAGCTGGTTGGCCATCAGCTGGCCGGCGTGGTTGATCTCCTGGCGCAGGTCTTCCAGGCGCGAATGGGTGAAGAAACCGGTCAGCAGCAGGGTCAGCAGCAGGGCGGGGCCGACGCTGATCAGCTGGGTGCGGGTGTGGATGTCCCAATTACGCCCGAACATCGGCCGGCTCGCGTAGTCGCAGAGAGAGGCCCGCCACGCTGGCAGGCTCGGGTGTTGCGCGCCGCGCGGCCCGGCAGCCTGGGCACGGGAGTCGGCGGGGAAGGGATGTGAGCACGGAACGGCCTTGTTCTCTGGGCATGACTGCCGCATGTTAACCGAGAAGCCGAGCTTTGCCAGCGCACGCTCTGCGCGGCGGGTCACGCTGGGGACTGGTCGGTCGGCCGGGGCTTCGTGATAATGCGGCTTTCGCCATCTGGATGGCCTGTTTGGAACTCTTATGACCGAGCAACAACCTGTTGCAGTACTGGGCGGCGGCAGCTTCGGCACCGCCATCGCCAATCTCCTGGCCGCCAACGGCCAGCGCGTCCTGCAATGGATGCGCGACCCCGAGCAGGCCGAGGCCATGCGCACCCAGCGCGAGAACCCGCGCTACCTCAAGGGCATCAAGCTGCTGCCCGGCATCGAACCGGTCACCGACCTGCCGGCCACCCTGGCGGCCTGCGAGCTGGTCTTCGTCGCCGTGCCGTCATCGGCTCTGCGCAAGGTGCTGCAGCCGATCGCCGATTCCCTGGCCGGCAAACTGCTGGTCAGCACCACCAAGGGCATCGAGGCCGACGGCTTCAAGCTGATGAGCCAGATCCTCGCCGAAGTGGCACCGCAGGCGCGCATTGGCGTGCTGTCCGGCCCCAATCTGGCTCGTGAGATCGCCGAACACGCGTTGACCGCCTCGGTGATCGCCAGCGAGGACGACGAGCTTTGCCAGCGCGTGCAGTCGGCCCTGCATGGTCGCACTTTCCGCGTCTATGCCAGCCGCGACAGCTTCGGTGTGGAGCTGGGCGGCGCGCTGAAGAACGTCTACGCCATCATCGCCGGCATGGCCGCGGCCATGGGCATGGGTGAGAACACCAAGAGCATGCTGATCACCCGCGCCCTGGCGGAAATGACCCGCTTCGCCGTCAAGCTTGGCGCCAACCCCATGACCTTCCTCGGCCTGGCCGGGGTCGGCGACCTGATCGTCACCTGCTCCTCGCCGAAGAGCCGCAACTACCAGGTCGGCTATGCCCTGGGCGAGGGCCTCAGCCTGGAGGACGCGGTGGCGCGCCTGGGCGAGGTGGCCGAGGGCGTCAACACGCTCAAGGTGCTCAAGCACAAGGCCGAGGAGCTGCAGGTGTACATGCCTCTGGTCGCCGGATTGCATGCCATTCTGTTCGAGGGCCGCACCCTGGCCCAGGTGATCGAAGCGCTGATGCGCGGCGAACCTAAAACTGACGTGGATTTCATCTCACCCAGCGGTTTCTGACCATCCAAGGAGAGCACCATGAGCGAACCGAACAAGGAACTGGAGCGCGAATCCATCGCCCTGCGCATTCTGTGGATGGTGATCTTCGCCATCGTCTGGCAGCTAGCGGAGATCATCCTCGGTGGCGTGGTGCTGCTGCAGATCGGCTATCGCCTGTTCTACGGCGCACCCAACGGCACCCTGCAGGGCTTCGGCGACAGCCTCAGCCAGTACCTGCAGCAGATCGGCCGCTTCGGCACCTTCAACAGTGAAGAGAAGCCCTGGCCGTTCGCCGACTGGCCGACTCCGCGTGCCCCGGAAGGCATCGAGCCGCACAGCATCCCGCCGGCGCCGCACCCGGTGCGCGACGAAGAACCCAAGCTGTGATCCTCTGGCTGCTGCGCCACGGCGAGGCCGAACCGCGTGCGCGCAGCGACGCGGAGCGGGCCCTCACCGAGCGCGGTCGCAAGGAAGTGCGCAAGAGCGCCGAGCACCTGCGTGGCCGGGAGCTGGCGCACATCCTGGTCAGCCCCTACCTGCGTGCCCAGCAGACAGCCGAGCTGGTGCGCGAGACCCTCGGCCTCACGCTGCCGCTGACCACGGTGGACTGGGCCACCCCTGAAGACTCGCCGCGTTCGGCCGCCGACCGCCTCGAGCACTATCCCGGTGAGTGCCTGCTGGTCAGCCATAACCCGCTGCTCGGCAACCTTTCCGGCTTCCTGCTGCACGGCAATCTGCAGCAACCCCTGGGCCTGCACACCGCCAGCCTGGTCGCCCTCGACGGCGACATCGTGCCTGGCCTGATGCACCTGGCCGGCCTGCATCACCCGCACTAGAGCGGCGCTGCGCTCCTGTAACATTTCTTCACTTGCCGCACCTCCTGACGCATGGAATATTCGACCAAGCAAGTGCTTGGTTGCTCCCTGTGACAAAAACAACAAACAAGGAGGCCCCGTGGCCAGTGCAGTCCGTTTGCCGCTCGAAGCGTTTTTCGAGCGCGAGTCGCGTCATCCGAACAAGACCTACCTGATCCAGCCTCAGGGCGGTGGTCGGGTGGAACAGCTGACCTGGGCCGAGGTGGGCGAGCAGGCCCGCCGCGCCGCCAGCTGGCTGCGCAGCCTGGAGCTGCCGCAGGGCAGCAAGATATCGATCATTTCCAAGAACAGCGCCCACTGGATAGTCACCGATCTGGCCATCTGGATGGCCGGGCACGTCTCGGTGCCGCTGTATCCCAATCTCACCGCCGAGTCGGTGCGCCAGGTGCTGGAGCATGCGGAGGCGAAAGTGGCCTTTATCGGCAAGCTCGACGACTGGCCGGCGATGGCCCCCGGCGTACCCGAGGGGGTGATCACCGTGGCCCTGCCGCTGCACGCCGAAGGCAGCTTCGACAAGCAGTGGAGCGACCTGCAGGCCTGCGCGCCGATCCAGGACCAGCCACGCAGCCAACCCGACCAGCTCGCCACCATCATCTACACCTCCGGCACCACCGGCATGCCCAAGGGCGTGATGCACAACTTCGGCAACTTCGGTTTCACCGCCAGCCATGCCACCGAGCTGTTCGGTGTCGGCGAGCAGGACCGCGCGCTGTCCTACCTGCCGCTGTGCCACGTGGCCGAGCGCATGTTCGTCGAGCTCAACTCGCTTTACAGCGGCATGAGCGTGTTCTTCGCCGAGAGCCTCGACACCTTCCTCGCCGACCTGCGCCGCGCGCGGCCCACGGTGTTCTTCGGCGTGCCGCGGATCTGGACCAAGTTCCAGATGGGCGTCTACTCGAAGATGCCGGCCCAGCGCCTCGATTTCCTCCTGTCCATACCGCTGCTCGGCCGCCTGTTCGGGCGCAAGGTGCTGCGCGGGCTGGGGCTGGATGCGGTGCAGTTCGCCCTGTCCGGCGCCGCCCCGGTGCCCGACGCGCTGCTGGCCTGGTACCGCCGCCTGGGCTTGGAGCTGCAGGAGGTCTACGGCATGACGGAGAACTGCGGATACTCGCACGTGTGTCGCCCCGGCAAGTTCAAGAAGGGCTGGATCGGCCAGAACAACCCGGGCACCGAGGTGCGCATCAGCGAGGAGGGCGAGGTGCTGGTGCGTAGCGGCTCCACCATGCAGGGCTACTACAAGGAGCCGGGCAAGACCGCCGAGGTGCTCACCGAAGACGGCTACCTGCGCACCGGCGACAAGGGCGAGCAGGACGCCGAGGGCAACCTGCGCCTGACCGGGCGGATCAAGGAGATCTTCAAGACCAGCAAGGGCAAGTACGTGGCCCCGGCGCCGATCGAGAACCGCCTGGCCGTGCACAGCCATATCGAGCAGGTCTGCGTGGTCGGTGACGGCCTGCCGCAGCCGTTGGCCCTGTGCGTGCTGTCCGAGGCCGGGCGCAAGGAGTCTCGCGAGCAGCTGGAGGGCAGCCTCAAGCGCCTGCTGGAAGAGACCAACCAGGTGCTGGACAAGCACGAGCAGCTCAACGGCCTGGTGCTGGTGCCGGAAGTCTGGGCGGTGGACAACGGCTTCCTCACGCCGACCCTGAAGATCAAGCGCGCCTCGGTGGAGACTGCCTACAGCCCGCACTTCGATGCCTGGGGCCAGCGCCGCGAAGGCGTGGTCTGGCACCAGCAGGTCGGCTAGTCGCCTGCGCAGCTGATGGTCATCCAAGCCCGGTCATTGACCGGGCTTTTTTGTGGGCCCGCGATCCGGCATCGACAGGACATGGCCGGTACACGGGCAAAAAAAAAGCCCGGCCAAACCGGCCGGGCTAAGCACTACTCCGCAGGAGCGAAGGGGATCAGGCAATCTCTGCCAAAGCTTGAATCTGTTGCTGCGCAGCCACTTCGCCGATCACCAGGATCGCCGGGCTCTTCAGCTGGAAGTCGGTAGCGGCCTGCTGCATACCGGCCAGGGTGCTGCGGCACTCGCGCTGCTGTGGCAGCGAGGCGTTCTCGATCATCGCCACCGGCATGTCGCCGCGTATGCCGCCGGCCAGCAGGCTGTCGCGTACCTCCGGCAGCTTGGCCACGCCCATGTACACCACCAGGGTGGTGCCGCCCTGAGCAAGGGCCTGCCAGTTGAGGCTGCTATCGTCCTGGGTATGGGCGGTGACCAGGGTCACGCCGCGGGCCACGCCGCGCAGGGTCAGGGGGATGCCGCAGTTGGTGGCGCCGGCCAGGCCGGCGGTGATGCCGTTGACCATCTCCACTTCCACGCCGTGTGTGGTGAGCCAGTCGGCTTCCTCGCTGCCGCGACCGAAGATGCACGGGTCGCCGCCCTTCAGGCGCACCACGCACTTGCCCTGGCGCGCATAGCGCAGCAGCAGACGATGGATGAAGGCCTGCGGGGTGGAGCGGCAGCCGCCGCGCTTGCCCACCGGCACGATGCGGGCGTCCGGGCAGTGCTCCAGCACGGCGGGGTTGACCAAGTCGTCGATCATCACGATATCGGCCCGTTGCAGGGCCTTCACCGCCTTGAGGGTCAGCAATTCCGGATCGCCAGGGCCTGCGCCCACCAGCCAGACTTTTGCATTCATGGTTCTACTCCTCAGGCTTCCACGGCGACGGCGGTCACCTGGGTGACCAGCAGTCGTTTGATTTCCGGCACGCACGAGCCGCAGCTGGTGCCGCATTTCAGCTCGCGCTTGAGGCCGTCCAGGTCCAGACCGCGGGCGATGCCGGCGCACACGGCGTCCTGGCTGACGTTCATGCAGTTGCACAGGGTCTTGCTGGCCTGCATGCCGCCACCTGGCGGGGTGGCCAGCGGGGCGAGCAGCCAGCGGCGCAGGTCGGCTTCGGTGCTGCCCTGTTCCCACAGCCCCTTGAGCCAGTCGCGAGCGGCGGTCTCGCCGGCCAGGCGCACGGCGACGATGCGCCCGTCCTCGATGCGCACGCGCTTGCCGACGCGGCGCGTGGTGTCGTCATAGGCCAGCACCGGGCCCTGGTCGACGCCGAGCAGGCTGTCGATCTCGGCCAGCAGTTCGGCATCCGGTGCTTCTGCTGCTGCCGCGCGGATCAGCAGGGCGGGGCGCTGCTCGCGGCCGGTCGGTGTCAGGCTGGCGTAGGCGAAGCGCTCGAACAGCGGGCGCAGGGCGGTGAGGCGGCGCTGCACATCGCCTTCGACCAGGGCGAAGAATTGCCACGGCAGCTCGGCACGCTCGACTTCCACGGCGCTGAGCTTCAGCTCCGGCTGCTTGGACAGCGGGTCGAAGGCCGGCTGGGTCAGCACGTTGGTGCCCAGGCCCTTGAGGAAGCGATCGCCCCAGTGCATCGGCAGATAGGCCTGGCCCGGCTGCAGGGCGTCGTCGGCTTGCACCGGCAGGATCAGGCCGCCGCGACGGCTGCGCAGATGAATCAGTTCGCCGGCCTGCAGGCCGCGCTGGCGCAGCTCGTCCGGGTGCAGGCCGAGCACCGCCTCGGGAGCATGGCCGAACAGCCGTGCCGCGGTGCCGGTGCGGCTCATGCCGTGCCACTGGTCGCGCAGGCGTCCGGTGTTGAGCAGTAGCGGGAAGCCGCTCTCCCGGCGCTCCCTGGCCGGTACGAACGGATCGGCGACGAAGCGCGCGCGGCCGCTGGCGGTGGGGAAGATGCCGTTCCCGTACAGACGCGCGGTGCCCTGTTGGGCGCCGGCCGGGAAGGGCCATTGTTGCGGACCTTGGTCGTCCAGGATCGCGTAGCTGAGACCGGAGAGGTCCAGATCGCGGCCTTGGGTCAGGTGCTTGTATTCCTCGAACAGCGCTTGCGCGCTGGCGAAGTCGAACAGGCTGGGCAGGCCGGGGCGTAGTTGTTGTTCCAGGCGACGGGCGAAGTCACAGACGATCGCCCAGTCCGGCCGCGCCTCTGCGGGCGCTGGCACGGCGCGGCGCACATGGGTGATGCGCCGCTCGGAGTTGGTCACGCTGCCTTCTTTTTCTCCCCAGCTGGCGGCCGGGAGCAGGAGGTCGGCGTAGTGGCAGGTCTCGGTGGTGAAGAAGGCTTCCTGCACCACCACGAAGGGGCAGGCGGCCAGGGCCTCATGGACCTTTTGTTGGTCCGGCAGCGATTGCGCAGGGTTGGTGCAGGCGATCCACAGGGCCTTGATCTTGCCGACGCGCACCGCCTCGAACAGCTCAATGGCGGACAGACCGGTGCTTTCCGGCAGGCCGTCCACGCCCCAGTAGCGGGCGACTTCGGCGCGGTGCTCGGCATTGCCGGCCTCGCGGTGGCCGGGCAGTAGGTTGCTCAGGCTGCCGGTCTCGCGACCGCCCATGGCGTTGGGCTGGCCGGTGAGCGAGAAGGGCCCTGCGCCGACCTTGCCGATCTGGCCGGTGGCCAGGTGCAGGTTGATCAGCGCGCTGTTCTTGGCGCTGCCAGCAGTGGACTGGTTGAGGCCCATGCACCACAGCGAGAGGAAGGCAGGAGAACGACCGATCAGCTCGGCGGCGCGGCGCAGGTCGGCCTCGTCGATGCCGCACAGGCGCGCCACTTCGCTCGGCGGGTAGTCGGCAGCCAGTTCGCGCAGGGCGTCGAAGCCTTCGGTATGGGCCTCGATAAAGGCGAAGTCATAGTCGCCACCCGCCAGCAACAGGTGCAGCAGGCCGTGGAACAGCGCCACGTCGGTGCCCGGGGCGATGGCCAGGTGCAGGTCCGCCAGGTCGCAGGTATCGGTGCGCCGCGGGTCGACGACGATGATCTGCATGTCCGGCCGCGCGGCCTTGGCCGCTTCCAGGCGACGGAACAGGATGGGGTGCGCGTAGGCCATGTTGCTGCCGGCGATCAGTAGGCAGTCGGCCTGCTCGATGTCTTCGTAGCTGCAGGGTGGAGCGTCGGCGCCCAGGCTGCGCTTGTAGCCGACCACCGCCGAGCTCATGCACAGGCGCGAGTTGCTGTCGATATTGTTGGTGCCGACCAGGGCCCGCGCCAGCTTGTTGAAGGCGTAGTAATCCTCGGTCAGCAGCTGGCCGGAGATGTAGAAGGCCACGCTGTCCGGGCCGTGCTCGCGGATGGTCTCGGAGAACACATTGGCGGCGTGCTCCAGGGCGCTGTCCCAGCTGCTGCGGGCGCGGGCCAGGCCCTTGCCCAGGCGCAGCTCAGGGTACAGGGCGCGGGCGTCGAGGTCGCCGGTCAGGTGCAAGGTCGAACCCTTGCTGCAGAGTTTGCCGTGATTCGCCGGGTGGCTCGGGTCGCCCTGCACGCCGAGGATCTTCGCGCCGTCGTGTTCGATCAGCACGCCGCAGCCCACGCCGCAGTAGCAGCAGGTGGCGGCGGTGATCCGGGTGGCGGGTTGCAGGGCGGCTTCATGCACGGGCGGCACCTTCGATCGCGCTCAGACCGGCCGCATCGATGCTGGCCTGGCCGAACATCAGGTGATCGCGCACGCCGCTGATGTCGGCGCCGCCGCAGATCTGCTGGAAGTACCAGCCGCCGTCCTGGGTGTCGCCGTACAGGCAGCCACCGACCAGCACGTCGTCCTTGATCACCAGCTTCTTGTACACGCTGCCGATGGGGTCGGAGAGGGTAATGGTCTCGGTGTCGTCACCGCCCATGAAATTGCCGGCGGAGAACAGGTCGATGCCGGTGACCTTGAGCTTGGTGGAGATCACCGAGCCCTGGTAGCGGGCGGTGCCGAGCATGGCCAGGTGGTTGGCACAGACCTTGGCCTGCTCGAACAGCGGGGCGACCAGGCCGTAGGCGATGCCGCGATGGTTGGCGCATTCGCCGACCGCGTAGACGCGCGGGTCGTAGGTCTGCAGGCAGTCGTCGACCTGGATGCCGCGGTTGCAGGGGATGCCGGCCTTCTCCGCCAGCTCGGTGTTGGGGCGCACGCCGGCGGCCATCACCACCAGGTCGGCGGGAATGGTGTCACCGCTCTTGAACTGCACGGCGCAGACGCGGCCGGTGCCGTAGTCGTGCAGCTCTTCGGTCTGTTCGCGCAGGCGGAAGCGGATACCTCGCGCTTCCAGCGCCTGCTTCAGCAGCTCACCGGCGGTGCGGTCCAGCTGGCGCTCCAGCAGCCAGTCCGCCAGGTGCACCACGGTCACGTCCATGCCGCGCTGGCGCAGGCCGTTGGCCGCCTCCAGGCCGAGCAGGCCGCCGCCGATCACCACCGCGTGGCTGTGGGTACGCGCGGTCTGCATCATCATTTCGGTGTCGGCGATGTCGCGGTAGGCGATCACGCCCTCCAGGCGGTTGCCCGGTACCGGCAGGATGAAGGGGTTGGAGCCGGTGGCCAGGATCAGGCGGTCGTACTGGGCGCTGCTGCCGTCGTCGGCGGTGACCACACGCTTCTTGCGGTCGATGCTCACCACCTTGCGCCCCAGGCGCAGGTCGATGCCGTGCTGCTCGTACCAGTCGAGGCCGTTGAGCACGATGTCGTCGAAGCTCTGCTCGCCGGCCAGCACCGGGGACAGCAGGATGCGGTTGTAGTTGGGGTGCGGCTCGGCGCCGAACACGGTGATCTCGTACAGGTCGGGGGCGAGCTTGAGCAGCTCCTCCAGGGTTCTGACCCCGGCCATGCCGTTGCCTACCATCACCAGCTTGAGTTTGTTCATGCCGGTTCTCTCCTGTTGATCACGGAAAAAATTGTCCGGGGCAGGCCCCTCGACGACTCGAACACTGGCCGCCGGGTGGCAGGCCATAAAGCAAAAAAGGCGTCCCGCTAGTTGCCTAGCGAGGACGCCTTTGTCCTGGTCCCGATCTGCCGGGAAGCACTGCCTTCTACGTTGACGGCGATGCTTTATGTAATGTCGATTTCTCTTTTGCAGGGCGCGTGCCAACTCTGTGGAGGCAGTATTTACTGGGGTTGGCGCCGTTTCCGCTGGCTGTTTCGGGGGCTTTTCGCACCCGATTAAAGCGGTGCTGCGTCGTTGTGGTGCGGTTTGCGGTTACAGAAGAGCGACCAGCAGGATCAAGTTGAGCAGCAGCGAGCCCAGCGCCACGCCACGCCAGACCTTCAGCGGCTCGCGCTCCAGCAGCGGGCGTGGGCGCACGTTGAGCGCCTGGCGTTCGCCCTGTTCCAGGCTGAGCAGCCATTCCTCAGCGGTCTCGAAGCGATCCTGCGGGTTGGCGGCCACCGCGCGCAGCAGGCAGTCGTCGAGCCAGCTCGGCAAATCCGGGCGGTAGCGGCTGGGTGCGGTCGGGGTGCCGAAGCGCGGATGCTGGAAGGCCTCGATCTCGCCATAGGGATAGTGGCCGGTAAGCAGGCGATAGAGGGTGACGCCGGCGGCGTAGAGATCCTGCTGGCGATCCGGGGCGATGCCGGCGAAGGCCTCGGGGGCGATGTAGCTGGGCGTGCCGGGCAGGGCGTGCTGTTCATCGCGGGACAGGCCGGGGCAGTAGGCCAGGCCGAAATCGAGCAGGCGCAGTTCGCCGTCGTCGCACCAGAGCAGGTTCTCCGGCTTGATGTCGCGGTGCAGGATGTTGCGTCGGTGCAGCAGGCCCAGGGCCTTGAGCAGGCGCGGCGCCAGATCCAGCCATTCCGGCAGGCCTAGCGGGCCAGAGAGGCGCAGGTGCTCGGCCAGGGTCTGGCCGGCGTACTCGCGCTGCACGTAATAGAGGTGTTGGCGCTGTGGCAGCGGGTGTGCCTCGGGGAAGTGGCGTCCGGCCACGCGGCGCAGGAACCATTCCTCCAGCAGCAGGGCAGGACCGGCCTGAGCCTCGTCGTGGCGGCTGGCCGGCAGGGTCTTGAGCAGCCAGCGCCGGGCCTGGCCATCGCGCACCCGGTACACCAGCGACTGGCGCGACTCGGCCAATACCCGCTCGATCTGCCAGCCCTCGAACTCCTGGCCCTCGCGCAGCTTGGGCGGCAGCGGCCATTGCTGCAGCTGGGCCAAGGTGTCGGCCAGGTCGTTGTCCGGCAGCGTGTCGACCTGCACCAGCACGGCGCTGGCGTTGTCCTGGCTGCCGGCGAGGTGGGCGGCGGCCACCAGCGCCTGGCAGACGGCGGCCGGGTCGCTCTCGTCCAGCAGTACGTTGCGGATGCCGGAGTCGCCGAGGGTCGACCACACGCCGTCGCTGACCAACAGGTAGCGCTCTTCCTCGCGCAGCTCGCCCTCCAGGTAATCCACCACCAGGTGCTGGTCCAGGCCCATGGCGCGCTTGAGCACGTGCTGCATGCCCGGCTGTTCCCACACGTGGTCCTCGCTGAGGCGCTCCAGCTGTCCCGAATGAAAGCGATAGGCGCGGCAGTCGCCGACGTGCGCGAGGGTGAAACGGCGACCGCGCAGGACCAGGGCGGAGAGAGTTGTGAGCAGCGGCTGGCCGCCGCCATTGGCCTGCAGCCAGCGGTTGTGCGCCACCAGCAGGCGATCCAGCGCCTGGGCCACGGCCCAGGTTTCCGGGGTGGCGTAGTAGTCCAGCGCCAGGGCCTGCAGGGTGGCGCGGGCGGCCAGGCCACCGTCGGCGCACTGGCTGACGCCATCGGCCAGGGCGAACAGGAAGCCCTTGCTGGCCGCCAGGGTCGGCGCCGGCGTGACTACGCGGATGGCGTCCTGGTTCTCCGTGCGCGGGCCGGTGGCGGTGGCTTCGCCGAAGCTCAGTTGCAGGGCCATCGGGCGCTCCTGTGGCTGGATATGAGGAAGGGCGCCGTGGCGCCCCTTGGGTGTTCAAGTCGGTTGAGACAAAGGCTGGGCCGGCGCGGCTCCCAGGAGTGTTGCCACTCCACCTTTCCTGACCAGTGCGAGGAGTCTGTTGCCAGCCCCGCCTTTGTCGCAACCGTCCTGCGCAACGCCGGGCGCACGAGGCGCCCGGCGGATGGATCAGACGCGGGCGGCGGTGACGGCTGCACTACCCCAGGTGGTGCGCCAGCGCAGCTTGACGCCATGCAGGCCGAACCAGGCCAGCACGCCCAGGCTGGCGAACAGCCACAGGCCCAGCTGGTAGTCGCCGGTGGCTTGCTTGATCGCGCCGAGGCCCGCGGTCAGGCAGAAACCGCCGATGCCGCCGGCCATGCCGATCAGCCCGGTCATCACGCCGATCTCCTTGCGGAAGCGCTGCGGCACCAGCTGGAACACCGCGCCGTTGCCGGCGCCCAGGCTGAGCATGGCGGCCACGAACAGGCCGAGGGCAGCATAGGCGCTGGGCAGGTTGAAGCCGACCGCGGCGATGCAGATGGAGGCGCAGGTGTACATCACCAGCAGCGAGCGGATGCCGCCGATGCGGTCGGCCAGGGCGCCGCCCAGCGGGCGCATCATGCTGCCGGCGAATACGCAGGCGGCGGTGTAGTAGCCGGCTTTCACCGGATCGAAACCGTACTGGTCGTGGAAGTAGCCGGGCAGGGTGCTGGCCAGGCCGAGGAAGCCGCCGAAGGTGATGCTGTAGAAGAACATGAACCACCAGCTGTCGCGGTCACCGAGGGCCTTGAGGTAGTCGGCCATGGACTTGGGCGCCGGGCGCTCGGGGGCGTTCTTGGCCACGCTGGCGAAGATGATCAGGGTCAGCACCAGCGGGATCAGCGCCAGGCCAAACACGTTGCCCCAGCCGAAGGCGGCGGCCAGGCCCGGGGCGAACAGGGCGGTCAGCACCGTGCCGGAGTTGCCGGCACCGGCGATGCCCATGGCCTTGCCCTGATGCTGCGGCGGGTACCACTGGGATGCCAGCGGCAGGGCCACGGCGAAGGAGGCGCCGGCGAAGCCGAGGAACAGACCGAGCAGCAGTGCCTGCTCGTAGCTATGGATGCCCAGCTGCCAGGCGACGGCGAGGGCGGCGATGACGATCACCTGGCCGATCAGGCCGGCGGTCTTTGGCGAGGTGCGGTCGGCCAACAGGCCCATGATGAAGCGCAGCACGGCGCCGGCGAGGATCGGCGTGGCCACCATCATGGCGCGTTGCTGGGTGGTCAGGCCCAGGTCGGTGGCGATCTGCACGCCCAGCGGGCCGAGCACGTACCAGATCATGAAGCTCAGGTCGAAATAGAGGAACGCGGCGAACAGCGTCGGTGCGTGGCCGGCTTTCCAGAAACTTGTATTCATCCAACACCTCATCATCGAGAGAAAATCCCGCGGGTTGCGCGGCGCCGTGATCGTGGGCACCTTGCCGAACAACCCTTGGGAGAGCCCGACGCTTGTGGCGCCAGGCCCCGTGGCCGAGGCCACAGACGGGTTGAGAGAGTTACCGGCTGGCGCCCGGATCGCGGTTCACCAACCGCCCCATTCGCTGGGGCTGAAACGCAAAAGGCGCCGCACCACTGACCGCCTGAGCGGAAGGGGTGCGACGCCTTTGTCGTATCGGTGGCAACCGCCGTTGGATGCCTGTGTCAGGGCTTGAGCAAGACTCGGGCCAAACCCTGCAGGCGCCGAAGAATGGCGCCTCGGGGGCCGGCATGCGGGGTGATTCGATTCAAGACGGTGCGCAGGTTGCGAGGCGCGCACTGAGTCGGGGCGGCGGCTCGTTATGTGGCGCGGCTAGTCGAGCCAGTTGACGTCTGGGAAGGTGGCGCGGAACGCGTCCGGCATCGGCACCACCTTGTTCTGCTGGTAGTCGAAGAACACGAAGCCGGACTTGGCCAGGGCGATCAGGGTGCCATCCGCCGGGCGGGTGATGCGGAAGATGATGTCGCCGCCGTAGCGGTTGAAGTCCATCACCCCGACTTCGAACAGCAGCTGGTCACGCGAGTGCGACTCGGCGCGGTACATGGTGGCCAGGTCGGTGACGATGATGCCGTGCGCCTGGTCGGCCTCGCGGATGCCGAAGTCGAACAGGAAACGGGCGCGGGCCTCGGAGATCATCGAGATCATGGCGTCGTTGCCCAGGTGGTTGCTGGCGTTGATGTCGGTGCTGCGCACGGTCATGTGGGTGCTGTAGCAGAACTGTTGTTGCGAGAAATCGAGCTGGAGACGGGCCATGACTGCTGCCTGGTCGGGAGGAGGAGGGCGTCAGTCTACCGCCGGCCCTGCGGTACGGAAGCATTGCGGCGATGAATGAGGCGAGTGGCCTTGTTTTGCTGCAAGTGGTCAGGTCAGCCTGGTGATGCTGGTGGCGATCTTTTTCCGATCTGCCGGAATGCCTGGCCCGTGCAGCCGCTCTGCGCGACAGGAGGTTCGGGCCTATCGCTGGCACTGGACAAGGTGATCTGACCGCGGCGGGCGGCTTCCGCTACAATGCCGCGGTTTTCGATTCCTGCGAGCCCGCCATGTCCTGCCAGACCCCGATCATCGTTGCCCTCGACTTCCCCTCCCGTGACGCCGCCCTGGCCCTGGCCGAGCGCCTGGACCCCAAGCTGTGCCGGGTCAAGGTCGGCAAGGAGCTGTTCACCCGCAGCGGTCCGGCGGTGGTCGAGGCCCTGCAGGCCAAGGGCTTCGAGGTGTTTCTCGATCTGAAATTCCACGACATTCCCAACACCACGGCGATGGCGGTCAAGGCCGCGGCTGAGATGGGCGTGTGGATGGTCAACGTGCACTGCTCGGGCGGCCTGCGCATGATGGCGGCGTGCCGCGAGGAGCTGGACAAGCTGGCCGGCGCCAAGCCGCTGCTGATCGGCGTGACCGTGCTGACCAGCATGGAACAATCGGACCTGGCCGGCATTGGCCTGGACGTTGCGCCCCAGGAGCAGGTGCTGCGCCTGGCCGCTTTGGCCGCCGAGGCGCGCCTGGATGGCCTGGTGTGCTCCGCCCAGGAAGCACCGGCGCTGAAGATCGCACAGCCGGCCCTGCAGCTGGTCACCCCGGGCATCCGTCCGGCCGGCAGCGCTGCCGACGATCAGCGCCGCATTCTCACTCCGGCCAAGGCCATGGCTGCCGGCTCCGACTTCCTGGTGATCGGCCGGCCGATCAGCCAGGCCGCCGACCCGGCCAGGGCCCTCGCCGATATCGTCGCCGAGCTGGGCTGAGCCCGCCCGAGTTGTATCCAAAGGAGTGATGGGAGGCCCGGGGCCTTCATCATTCCTTTGGATGATCCGGCACATCGCCCCCTGATAGTGCTGCTCGCCGTCGCCGGCGCTGGCTAGACTCCGCTCACTTCAACTCCTGCGAGGATGCAGAAATGAGCATGACCTTCTCCGGCAACGTAGCCCTGGTGACCGGCGGTGCCGCCGGTATCGGCCGCGCCACCGCCCAGGCCTTCGCGGCCGAGGGCCTGCAGGTGGTGGTGTCCGACGTCGACGTGAGCGGCGGTGAAGGCACCGTGCAGCTGATCCGCGATGCCGGCGGCGAGGCTGTGTTCGTGCGTTGCGACGTGACCCGCGATGCCGAGGTCAAGGCGCTGATGGAACAGGTGATCGCCAGCTTCGGTCGCCTCGACTACGCCTTCAACAACGCCGGCATCGAGATCGAGAAGGGCAAGCTGGCCGACGGCGACGAGGCCGAGTTCGACGCCATCATGGGCGTCAACGTCAAGGGCGTGTGGCTGTGCATGAAGCATCAGCTGCCGCTGCTGCTGGCCCAGGGTGGCGGCGCCATCGTCAACACCGCCTCGGTCGCCGGCCTCGGCGCCGCACCGAAGATGAGCATCTACGCCGCCTCCAAGCACGCGGTGATCGGCCTGACCAAATCCGCTGCCGTCGAGTACGGCAAGAAGAAAATCCGCGTCAACGCGGTGTGCCCGGCGGTGATCGACACGGATATGTGGCGCCGCGCCGCCGAATCCGACCCGAAGAAGGCCGAGTTCGTCGCCGGCATGCACCCGGTCGGGCGTATCGGCAAGGTCGAGGAAATCGCCGCGGCGGTGCTCTACCTGTGCAGCGATGCAGCGGCCTTCACCACCGGCCACTCACTGGCCGTGGATGGCGGGGCTACCGCGATCTGATCAGAAAGGGCGCCGCGAGGCGCCCTTTTTGCATTCTGTAACGACATCCCCGGCCTTTGGCTTAAAAAGCCAGTTACAAGGCCTGGCCGGCTCGTCAAGAATCGCAGGGCTAGTTCGTTCTGGAGAACAATAACAATGACAGCAAGTGCCTTGACCACCACCTTCCTCCCCATCGCCTTGGGCATCATCATGCTCGGCCTGGGGTTGTCGCTGACCCTGGCGGACTTCGCCCGGGTGGTGAAATTCCCCAAACCCGTACTGATCGGCCTCGGCTGCCAGCTGCTCCTGTTGCCGCTGGTGTGCTTCCTGATCGCCAAGGGCTTCGGCCTGGCTCCGGCGCTGGCCGTGGGCCTGATGCTGCTGGCCGCCTCGCCCGGTGGTACCTCGGCCAACCTCTACAGCCACCTGGCCCACGGTGACGTGGCGCTGAACGTGACGCTGACCGCGGTGAACTCGGTGGTGGCGATCCTGACCATGCCCTTCATCGTCAATCTGTCGCTGGCCCACTTCATGGAAGGCGACCAGGCCATTCCGCTGCAGTTCGCCAAGGTGGTGCAGGTGTTCGCCATCGTCCTCGGCCCGGTGGCCATCGGCATGGTCATCCGCAAGCTGGCGCCGGGCTTCGCCAACGCCATGGAGAAGCCGGTGAAGATCATCTCCGCGCTGTTCCTGCTGCTGGTGATCGTGCTGGCCTTCGTCAAGGATTGGCAGACGGTGGTGGACTATGCCCCGGTGGTTGGCCTGGCCGCGCTGCTGTTCAACCTGATCAGCCTGGCCGTCGGCTACGGCGTGCCGCGCCTGATGAAGCTGCCGCGCCGTCAGGCGGTGGCCATCGGCATGGAGATCGGCATCCACAACGGCACCCTGGCGATTGCCCTGGCGCTGAGCCCGATGCTGCTGAACAACGCCACCATGGCCGTACCGGCGGCGATCTACAGCTTCATCATGTTCTTCACCGCCGCTGCCTTCGGCTGGTGGGTCAACTTCGCCCATGGCAAAGAGCTGACGGCCGAGGAAGTCCAGACGGTCTGATCCGCTGCCGCATGAAAAAGCCCGGGACTTGCCCGGGCTTTTTCGTTTCTGCCGCGGCTCAGCGCTTGCGCCAGTTGAGGATCAGCAGGGTGACGGCGCCGCCGACCAGGCCCCAGAAGGCCGAACCGATGCCCAGCAGGCTCATGCCCGAGGCGGTGATCATGAAGGTGATCAGTGCGGCGTCGCGCTCGGCCGGCTCATTCATGGCCTGGGCCAGGCCGTTGCCGATGGAGCCGAGCAGGGCCAGCGCCGCGATGGACAGGATCAGGGCGCTGGGCAGGGTGGTGAACAGCGCGGCCAGGGTGGCGGCGAAGATCCCGGCGATGCCGCAGAACACCCCGTTCCACAGGGCAGCGGTGTAGCGCTTGCGCTTGTCCTCGTGGGCTTCTGCGCCGGTGCAGATGGCGGCGCTGATGGCGGCCAGGTTGATGCCGTGGGAGCCGAAGGGCGCCAGCAGCAGCGAGGCGATGCCGGTGGTGGCGATCAGCGGCGAGGGCGGCACGTCGTAGCCGTCGGCGCGCAGCACGGCCAGGCCGGGGATGTTCTGCGAGGCCATGGCCACCACGAACAGCGGCAGGCCGATGCTGATGGCCGCGCCGAAGGAGAAGCTCGGCGTGGTCCACACCGGTACCGCCACTTCCAGCTTGAGCTGGCTGAAGTCCAGCATGCCCAATGCAGCGGCCATCACCCCGCCGACCAGCAGTGCGGCGAGCACCGCGTAGCGCGGCGCCAGGCGTTTGCCGAGCAGGAAGGTGAAGAACATCGCCAGCACCAGTGCGGTGCTGGTCTGCGCGGCGACGAAGATCTCGCTGCCGATGCGGAACAGGATGCCGGCCAGCAAGGCCGCCGCCAGCGAGCCGGGCAGGTAGCGCATGACCCGTTCGAAGGCGCCGGACAGGCCGACCAGGCTGAGCAGCACGGCGCAGACCACGAAGGCACCGATGGCTTCCGGATAGCTCACGCCGGGCATGCTGGTGATCAGCAGGGCCGCGCCCGGCGTCGACCAGGCGACCACGACGGGCGTGCGGTAGCGCAGCGACAGGGCGATGGTGCAGATGGCCATGCCGATCGACAGTGCCCATAGCCAGGAGGAAATCTGCGCGGCGCTGAGCCCGGCAGCCTGGCCGGCCTGGAACATCAGCACCAGCGAGCTGGTGTAGCCGGTGAGCGCCGAGACGAAGCCGGCCACCACGGCGGAGGGAGCGGAGTCGGCGAGGGGGCGCAGGCGACGCGAGGTATCCATGGCTTCCGTGACGTTGCTCATCAGAAGGTTCCCTTGACGTCGATCAGGATAGGGTAGAGCGAGGCCACCAGCAGCAAGGCCATGCCGATGTTGAAGGCGCGCAGCACGCGCGGCTTGTCCAGCCAGCGGCGCAGCAGGCTGCCGGCCACCGTCCACAGGCCGACGCTGGGGCAATTGACCAGGGCGAACAGCGCGGCGATCAGCAGCACGTTGACCAGAAAGCCGTCCTGCGGGGTATAGGTGGTGATGGCGCCGATGGCCATGATCCAGGCCTTGGGATTGACCCACTGGAAGGCGGCAGCCTGAAGGAAGGTGAACGGCTTGCCGGCGGCCTTGCCGCTTGCATCCGGCGCGCCGGAGCCAGCGATCTTCCAGGCCAGGTACAGTAGGTAGGCGGCGCCGGCGTAACGCAGCGCGGTGTACAGCGGCGGGAACTGTTCGAACAGCTGGCCCAGACCCAGGCCCACGGCCGCCACCAGCACCATGAAGCCGAGGCTGATGCCGAGCATGTGCGGCACGCTGCGGCGCACGCCGAAGTTCACCCCGGAGGCGAGCAGCATCATGTTGTTGGGGCCGGGAGTCACCGAGGTGACGGAGGCGAAGAGGATGAAGGCGATCAGCAGTTCCGGGGTCATGGCAGTTCTCCGTGGATGCTGGCAGCCTATGCGCAGCCCGCCCGGGCGTCGCGATACAGCGGCACCGACAATCGTCGGTACAGTTTTGAATGGCTGTTCGGGCGAAGGAGACTGTTCCATTACTAAGGAAATTGCCATGGACCCGAACAATCCTTATGCCGCCCCCACGGTGGAGCTGATCGATGCGCAGGCGCCGCAGCAGCTTTCGGGCTGGAGCCCCGGACAGCTGCGGGTGCTCGGCTGGCTTAACCTGGTCTACCTGGTTGCCACACTGGTGGTGGTCGGCCTGGCCTTCGTCGAGAGCCTGGCGACGATGGGGGATTGGCTGAGCGTGGCGGCGACCCTGCTCGGTTCCTACCTGGTGTTGCGCCTCAAGGCCTTTCTCGAGGCCCGCTTCGATGCGCGTGGCCTAGACTGGCCGGTGTGGCTGAGCGTGGTACTCAGTGTGGCGCTGGAGCTGGCACAGCTGTACTGGGGTGACACTGCGCTGGCGGAGTTCAGCGTGCCTTCGTTCATCTACTTCGGCGGCCTGGCAGTGCTCGGCCTGGTCATCCTGTGGCTGGGCATCGTGCTGCTCAAGGTGGAGAACGCTTATCCCGTGTTGCGTACTCTGGCCTGGCTCAACGTGGCCAGCGGCGTGCTGGTGGCCTCGGTGATTCTGCTGGTGATCGGCATATTGCCGATGCTGGCAGCCATGGTCGCCTCGGCGCTGGTGTTCTTCCACGGCGCCAAGGAGCTCGAAGGCAGCCAGGCGGCCTGATCAGTCCTCGCCGCCTGCCTGGCGGGCCTTGCCCAGGGCCTGGTTGATTGCCAGCCAAGCCTGTACGGCTGGCTCGCCGGCTTCCTTGAATACTTTCGCCAGCAGCCGCGACTGCTCGTGGCGCAGCGCCTGCTCCAGCTTGGCGCCCTCGACGGTGAGGCCGAGCTGGCGTTTGCGCTTGTCGTCGCTGGCGGCCACGCTCTCCACCATCGACATTTCCTGCAGCTGCCGCAGCGGCGTATTCAGCGCCTGCTTGGTCACGCCGAGGTAGCCAAGCAGCTCCTTCACGCTCAGCCCGGGGTGGCGAGCGATGAAGAACAGGATGCGGTGATGCACGCGCGACAGGCCGCGGCGCGCCAGCATCTCGTCGGGCTTGGCGGTGAAGGCCTGGTAGCCGAAGAAGAAGGCTTCCATGGCGGCTTGTTGGGAACTCGGCTTTTTCAGGTCAAGCATATTGACGTATCCGTCCTGGCCGTCGTAGTTTCGGTCAAACAGTTTGACCCAATTTATCCTGCCTGTGCTACCGGTGACTCCCATGGCCTTCTCCGAACGCGTTGCCCGCCTGAAAAGCTCCCTGATCCGTGAAATCCTCGCTGCGGCGCAACGTCCGGAAGTGATGTCCTTCGCCGGTGGCCTGCCGGCCGAACCGATGCTGCCGAAGGTGGACTGGAGCGAGATGCCGACCTCCATCGGCCAGTACGGCATGAGCGAGGGCGAGCCGGCGCTGCGCGAGGCCATCGCCGCCGAAGCCAACAAGCTGGGGGTGAAGTGCGATGCCAGCCAGGTGCTGATCGTCTGCGGCTCGCAGCAGACCCTGGACCTGGCCAGCAAGCTGTTCATCGATCCGGGTACCGAAATCCTGGTGGAAGCGCCGACCTACCTGGCCGCACTGCAATCCTTCCAGCTGTTCGGTGCCGACTGCATCACCGTGCCGCAGGAAGCCGACGGCCCGGAGCTGGAGGCCCTGCGCGAGCGCCTGCAGCAGCACAAGCCGGCCTTCGCCTACCTGATCCCGACCTTCCAGAACCCGTCTGCCGTGCGCTATAGCGAGGCCAAGCGCGACGCCGTGGCGGCGCTGCTCGACGAGTTCAACGTCACCCTGATCGAGGACGAGCCGTACCGCGAGCTGGTGTTCGATGCCGGCAGCGCCACGCCCATTGTCAGCCGCCTGCAGCGCACCAGCTGGATCTACACCGGTACCGTGTCCAAGACCCTGCTGCCGGGCCTGCGCGTCGGTTTCCTGATCGCCAGTCCGGACCTGTTCCCGCACTTGCTGCGCCTGAAGCAGGCGGCCGACCTGCACACCAATCGCATCGGCCAGTGGCAGGCGCTGCAGTGGATCGGTACCGACAAGTACCAGGTCCACCTGGCCGAGCTGCGCGATTTCTACCGCGTACGCCGCGACGCCATGCAGCTGGCGCTGGAAGAGCATTTCGGCGACCTGGCCACCTGGCAGGTGCCGCAAGGCGGCCTGTTCTTCTGGCTGACCCTGAACAACAAGCTGGATACCCGCACGTTGCTGCAGCCGGCCATGGCGCAGAACGTGGCGTTCATGCCCGGCGAGCCGTTCTTCACCGAGCCGGATGCCAACCCCGGGCATCTGCGACTCAACTTCAGCCATGTACCGCCGGAGAAGCTGGGCGAAGGCCTGCGCCGCCTGGCGGCCGTCGTTCGTGAAGCCCAGGGAGGTTAGTAGTCATGCTCAAGGTCTACGGCGATTACCGTTCCGGCAACTGCTACAAGGTCAAGCTGATGCTCAATCTGCTCGGCCACCAGTACCAGTGGCTGCCGATCGACATCCTCAAGGGCGAGACCCAGACCGCGGAATTCCTGGCCAAGAACCCCAATGGCAAGATCCCGGTACTGGAGCTGGAGGATGGCACCTTCCTCTGGGAGTCCAACGCCATCCTCAACTTCCTGGCCGATGGCAGCGCCTTCATCCCCACCGAGCCGCGCCTGCGCACGCAGATGCTGCAGTGGCAGTTCTTCGAGCAGTACAGCCATGAGCCCTATGTGGCGGTGGCGCGTTTCATCCAGCTGTACCTGGGCCTGCCGGAGGCGCGCCGCGCCGAGTACGAGCAGTGCCACAAGGGTGGCCACAAGGCGTTCAAGGTGATGGAACAGCAGCTGCAGCGCACGCCGTACCTGGTGGGCGAGCAGTACACCCTGGCCGACATCGCCCTGTATGCCTACACCCATGTGGCCGACGAGGGCGGCTTCGACCTGGCCGCCTACCCGGCGATCAACGCCTGGCTCGACCGCGTCGCCAGCCATCCCCAGCATGTGAGCATGTTCGGCTGACGAGCGAGTGAGGGGCGGGCAGCGACTGCCCGTCCCAGCCATCACTGGGCGGCGAAGCGCTCGTCCAGGTAGGCACCGATGGCCTTGGATTCATACAGCCAGCGCACTTCGCCCGACTCCTCGATGCGCAGGCAGGGCACCTGCAGCTTGCCCCCCTGCTCCAACAACTCCTGACGGCGCACGGCGTCATTCTTCGCATCGCGCAGCGCCACCGGCACGTTCAGGCGGTGCAGGGTGCGGCGCGTCTTCACGCAGAACGGGCAGGCGCGGAACTGATACAGCGCCAGGCCAGCGGCTGCGCTCTCGACCCGGGCCTGTTCCTGCGGGCTGCGCTTGAGCTTGCGTGGGCGGGTGATGAAGTCGAGAAAGATGATGATCTGGCCGAGGCCGATCCGCAGTGCCTTGATAAGCATCGCCGGTCATTCCTGGTAGCGGAGAAAAGGGGCGGCAGGGTACCCGAGTTGCCCGGCCTTGGCAGCGCCGGATATCGCTTCGCCGGCGATTTTCTCGGCTGGCGCTGGCGAGCCGGGTGGTGGCGAACTAGCTTGCAGTCCTGTCCAAACCGCACAGGAGTGCCGGCCATGAGCCACCAGGGGAGTTGCCACTGCGGCAAGATCAGCTTTAGCGTGCGCGGCGAGATCGACAGCCTGACCGAGTGCAACTGCTCGCTGTGCAGCAAGCGTGGCGGGCTGCTGTGGTTCGTCGGACGTGAGCAGCTGCAGCTGAAGTCGCCGGAAGGCGAGCTGCCGACCTACCGCTTCAACACCCGCAAGATCGCCCACCATTTCTGCGACGTCTGCGGTTGCTCACCGTTCAGCGAGGCGCCGGGGCCGGATGGGCGACTGATGGCGGCAGTCAATGCGCGCTGCCTGGATGATGTCGATCTGTCGCCGTTCAAGATCGTGCCGTGGAACGGGCGTGATCACTGAGGCATGAAAAAAGCCGGCGCAAGGCCGGCTTCGTTCACCGCGACGTTGCTCAGCTCTTGATCAGGCTGAGGAACTCGCTGCGGGTGGCGGCGTTTTCGCGGAACTCGCCGAGCATCACCGAGGTGACCATGGAGGAGTTCTGCTTCTCCACGCCGCGCATCATCATGCACATGTGCTGCGCCTCGATGACCACGGCAACGCCGAGGGCGCCGGTGACCTGCTGGATGGCCTCGGCGATCTGCCGGCTGAGGTTTTCCTGGATCTGCAGGCGGCGGGCGTACATGTCGACGATGCGCGCCACCTTGGACAGGCCCAGCACCTTGCCGCTGGGAATGTAGGCCACGTGGGCCTTGCCGATGAAGGGCAGCAGGTGGTGTTCGCACAGCGAATACAGCTCGATGTTCTTCACCAGCACCATTTCGCTGTTGTCGGAGCTGAACAGGGCGCCGTTGGTGACTTCCTCGAGGGTCTGCTCATAGCCGCGGCAGAGGTACTGCATGGCTTTGGCGGCGCGCTTCGGGGTGTCGAGCAGGCCTTCACGGGATACGTCCTCGCCGAGTTGGCCGAGAATCGCGGTGTAGTGCTGTTCCAGGGACATGGGTCTTCCTGTGGGTGGTAATGCTCAGGGGCGCAGGGTAGGGCGCAGCAAGTGCGCTGGCAAGGGCGGAGTGCGCCACATTGGGCTACTTTTCCGGCCGCGCTGGCAGTTGCGCGGCCCAGCCTTCGGCCCATACCGCCAGCGGCAGGCAGCGCTGCACCAGCTCCAGGCCGAGGCTGGAAAGCTGGTAGCCGCGCTCGCCGTTCTCCAGCAGCTGGGCCTCGCGCAGCTCGCCCAGGCGGGTGTTCAGCACCGACGGCGAGACGCCTTCGCAGCGTGCCTGCAGCTCGCGGAAGCTGGCTGGCGTCTGATGCAACTCCCACAACACGCGCAGGGTCCAGCGGCGGCCAAGCAGGTCGAGCAGCGCCATGATCGGCTTGCCGCTGGCCGAGCCGCGGACCGGATCGCCGGGTTGGGGAAAGCTCATGCAAACTCCTTGCTTCTTTTTTAGTAGCGGTGATAGGTTCTGCTTGCTACTTATTCCGTAGCATGACAGGAGATCGAGCAATGAGCCAATCCCGCGTACAACCCTTGCAGCCGCCCTATGCCGATGACATCCAGGCGGCCTTCGACCGGGTCATGCCGCCTGGCATGCCACCGCTCAAGCTGTTCCGCAGCATGGCCCACAACCCACGCGTGCTGCAGCGCATGCTCGCCGGCGGCCTGCTGGATCGTGGCAGCATCGAATTGCGCGAGCGTGAACTGCTGATTCTGCGCGCCACCGCGCTGTGCGGTGCTGAATACGAATGGGGCGTGCATGTGGTGGGCTTCGCCGGCAAGGCCGGCTTCAGCGCCGAGCAGATCGCCGATACCTGCAGCGGGCGCATCGATCCGGCCCTGTGGAGCCAGGCGGATCAGGCCCTGCTGGAGCTGGCGGACAGCCTGCACGCCAGTTCCACGGTCGGCGATGAACTGTGGCAACGGCTGGGCACGCACTTCAGCGATGCACAGCTGATCGAGTGTCTGCTGCTGGTCGGCTTCTATCACGCGGTGTCTTTCGTGGTGAACGGCCTGCGGGTGGAGCTGGAGGGCCATGCGCCGCGTTTCACCGCCTAGTCTTCGTCGCGGCCGTCGAGCATGGTGCGCTTGAGCAGCACATACACCGCGCCGGTGCCGCCATGCTTGGCGATGCAGGAGGTGAAGCCCAGCACCTGCGGGTGCTGGCGCAGCCAAGTGTTGACGTGACTCTTGATCATCGGCCGCTTGCCGTCGGTGCGTGCCGCCTTGCCATGGGTAATACGCACGCAGCGCACTTCCATGCGCGCGGCCTCGTCGAAGAAGCTCCACAGGGTCTCGCGCGCTCGCTCCACACTCATGCCGTGCAGGTCCAGGCTGCCCTCGAAGGACACCTGACCGGCCTTGAGCTTGCGCATCTGGCCGTCCTGCACGCCGTCGCGGGCCCAGTAGAGTTCGTCTTCGGCGCTGACGTCGATGACGAACTGGTCGGACAGGCCATCCACCTTGACCTGGTCGGTCTTCACCGTCGCCGCCTGACGCAAGGTGCTGATGCGCTGGCGATCGGCCTTGGGCTTGCCGGTATCGGCGCGGTCATGGCTGATCGGCTTGACCCCGCGCACGGCGGACTGGAACAGGGAAAAATCGTCGTCTTGCATGAAAGGCCTCCACGGATGAGGCCAGTTTACCGGCTTCAGCCGCGCTTTTTCAGCAGACGTGGCGACAGGCTCAGCTCGTCGCCGTGACTGCGGCGCATGCGCCGACGGCAGCGGCGCCAGACATTGATGCCGCCCCACAGCAGGAACAGGCCGAACAGCAGCAGGACAATGGCCGCGCCGATGCTGTCGTTCAACGGGCCGAGGGCAGGGGGGCGGCCGAGCAGGGTGGCCGCGCCGGCCATGCTCAGCATCACGCCGAAGGCGGCGAACAGGGCGGCCAGTGCGGCGAGGCAACGCCAGCGCCAGCCGGATGTGCCGCGGGGACGCAGGCGGCGGGCATCAAATCCATCTTCAGACAACTTCATCCCGATTTTCCTCTTGGAGTATCGGCGCTATGACCGGTCCTGCCCGCCTGGGTTCCGGCCGAGAAGTCGTTCTGCCCGGTCAGATCAGTGCGCGGGCTTGTGGCACCACCATCGCATAGTTGTCGGCCAGGGCCGCCAGAGTCATGCGGTGCAGGGCGCGCGCCGGAATCAGTTCGCCGTCGTAGGGCAGGTCGCGGGTGGCGCAGGCGGCGTCCACCAAGGTGCAGCGGTAACCATAGTCCTTCGCCGCGCGCACGGTCGTGCTGACGCTGGAGTGGGTCATGAAACCGCAGATGATCAGGTCCAGATGGCCGAGCTGCTGCAGACGCTCGTGCAGGTCGGTACCGGCGAAGGCATTGGGCAGGCGTTTCTCCACCACCGGCTCACCGGCCTGTGGCGCCAGGCCCTCGATGAAACGGCCGCGCGGGCCTTGCGGGTCGAGCAGGCCGCCGGGAATACCCAGATGGCGCACATGCAGCACCGGCGCGCCGAGGTTGCGGGCGGCACCCAGCAGGGTGGCGATTTCCGCGATGGCAGGTTCCACGTCCGGCAGTTGCAGGGTGCCGCTGCGGTACTCCTCCTGGGCGTCGATCACCAGCAGGGTGGCCTTGCCAAGAATGGCCGGGGCATAACCGCGTCCGAGCAGTTGGAACAGGGTTTTCGGATCGGACATGGGAGGGCTCCTGTGGCGGCGATGTGTCTATTCTCTGCTCGCCAGCGCGATCTGTGAACCTTTAGTGCGCATCGACGGCTCGCGTATGACCTTTTGACGTGGCCCAGGGCGCGCTTTGTCTGGCCTTGCGCAGGGCGGGGCAGTTTTGTCACAGCCTGTTAGAATCGCGCACCGCTTTTCGAGGTCAGAACCGTGTCCCCATCCCGCCTGCGCACCGTGCGCGACCATATCCGCTGGGCCGTCAGCCGCTTCCATGAGGCCGGGCTGTTCTTCGGCCACGGCACCGACAACGCCTGGGACGATGCCCGCCAACTGGTGCTGGGCGCTCTGCATCTGCCGTTCGAGATCGCCGATAGCTACCTGGATTGCCGACTGGAGGAAGACGAGCAACAGCATCTGCTGGAGCTGATTCGCCGGCGCGTCGAGGAGCGTGTACCCACCGCCTACCTGCTGGGTGAAGCCTGGTTCTGCGGCCTGCCGTTTCTGGTCGACGAGCGCGTGCTGGTGCCGCGCTCGCCCATCGCCGAACTGATCTCCAACCAGTTCGCGCCCTGGCTGCCGGCCACGCCGGCGCGCATCCTCGACCTGTGCACCGGCTCCGGCTGCATCGGCATCGCCTGCGCCTATGCCTTCCCCGACGCCGAAGTGGTGCTGGGCGATCTGTCCTTCGACGCGCTGGAAGTGGCCAACCACAATATCGAGCGGCATGAGCTGGAAGAGCGGGTCTACACCGTGCAGGGCGACGGCTTCGCCGGGCTGCCGGGGCAGCGCTTCGACCTGATCGTGTCCAACCCGCCCTACGTAGATGCCGAGGATTTCGCCGACATGCCGGCCGAGTACCAGCATGAGCCGGAGTTGGGTCTGGCCTGCGGCGACGACGGCCTGGATCTGGTGCGACGCATGCTGGCCGAGGCCGCCGACCACCTGACCGAGAAGGGCCTGTTGATCGTCGAAGTGGGCAACAGCCAGGTGCACGTCGAGGCGCTGTACCCGGAGATCGACTTCACCTGGCTGGAGTTCGAGCAGGGCGGTCACGGCGTGTTCCTGCTGGCCGCCGCCCAGTGCCGCGAGTACCAGAAGCTGTTTCGCTCGCGGGCCAAGGGCTGAGGCTAGGGTGGGCTGCCCGCAATGGTAGCTAGGTAGCCCGGATGCAGTCCGGGAATGGAGTTGCCTGCGTTGCTCGGATGCATCCGGGTTACAGAATGCGGGGCATCGAGTAGCCTTTGGCGGGCTGCTCGCTTCGCGAGCGAGGCCGCCCTACGATGCGCCCAAATCTCCGCGGCTCAGCGGGTGGCGATCCAGATCAGCAGGCCGGCCTGGAACAACGCCAGCGCCACCAGACAGGCGATGGTGAAGCGCAGACCGCTGTCTTCGCGCTTGAACACGTCGATACGTCGCTCCAGCTTGCTGATCTTCACCTGCTGCTCGTGCAGGTTGTGGTCGGCCTGCTGCAGCATGGCGCCGCAGTCGAGCAGGTCGATGATCTGCACCCGCTCCTGGTTCCACTCCGGGTTGAGTACGCTGACCCGGCTGGCGGCGTAGCTGGCCTTGACCTGGGCCAGGTCCTGGTAGCTCACCTCGAAACCCTGGACACGCAAGAAATGGTCGCGGCGCAGGCGGGCGTCCTCGCTGAGGATGTCCTTCACTGCCAGGGCGCCGCCCTCGACCGTGTAGCTGCCCCAGCGCTGGCGTGCCCAGACGATGCCCTGGGCCAGCAGGAAGCGCCCCAGGCCACGGTTCTGCGGCTCGATCTGCAGGCCCTTGTCGGCGCCGAAGCGCACCTCGCGGCTGCGGTGGTCGACCCATACCTCCAGCAGGTTCTGCTCGCGGCGCAGGCGCTGGCCGGGAATATCCACCGAGAGGCGCAGCAGGCTCTGCTCGTTGTTGTGGCGCTCGGCGCGGCCGAACCGCACGAAACGCAGAGGGCGCAGGCCCGTGCTGCGGTCGGTCGGCAGTGGCGCCAGGCGCAGCAACTGGAAATGCTCCGCCTCCAGCCCTTCCCAGGGATGGGGCTGCGGAGTCTGTTCGGCCTGTTCTTCGGGTTGCTGGGCGTCGGTATCGCTCATCGCGGCGTCCTTGGGCATGCGTACAGGCATTATCGGCAACTTTCGGCGCAACTGCAGGCTGGCCAACTGCCATTTGCCCGGATCACGCCCGTTTCGCAGGTGAACTGACCGGGCGCCGGGGGTATACTCGCCGACCTTTGTTCGAGGCAGATTTCGCGGAGCGCCCTGCATGTCCGGCAACACCTACGGCAAGCTGTTCACCGTCACCACCGCTGGCGAGAGCCATGGCCCGGCCCTGGTCGCCATCGTCGACGGTTGCCCGCCGGGCATCGAGCTGTCTCTGGAAGACCTGCAGCGCGACCTCGACCGCCGCAAGCCGGGCACCAGCCGCCATACCACCCAGCGCCAGGAAGACGACGAAGTCGAAATCCTCTCCGGGGTGTTCGAGGGCAAGACCACCGGCTGCCCGATCGGCCTGCTGATCCGCAACACCGACCAGAAGTCCAAGGACTACTCGGCGATCAAGGACCTGTTCCGCCCGGCCCACGCCGACTACACCTACCACCACAAGTACGGCATTCGCGACTACCGTGGCGGCGGCCGCAGCTCGGCCCGCGAGACCGCCATGCGCGTCGCCGCCGGCGCCGTGGCCAAGAAGGTACTGACCGGCTTGGGCATCCAGGTGCGTGGCTACATGAGCCAGCTCGGCCCGATCGAGATTCCGTTCAAGACCTGGGACAGCGTCGAGCAGAACGCCTTCTTCAGCCCCGACCCGGACAAGGTGCCGGAGCTCGAGGCCTACATGGACCAGCTGCGCCGTGACCAGGATTCCGTGGGCGCCAAGATCACCGTGGTCGCCGAAGGCGTGATGCCGGGCCTGGGCGAGCCTATCTTCGACCGCCTGGACGCCGACCTGGCCCATGCGCTGATGAGTATCAACGCGGTCAAGGGCGTGGAAATCGGCGCCGGCTTCGCCTCGGTGGCCCAGCGTGGCACCGAGCACCGCGACGAGCTGACCCCGCAAGGCTTCCTCAGCAACAACGCCGGCGGCATCCTCGGCGGCATTTCCAGCGGCCAGCCGATCGTCGCCCACCTGGCGCTGAAGCCAACCTCCAGCATCACCACTCCGGGCCGCTCCATAGACGTCGATGGCAACCCGGTGGACGTGATCACCAAGGGCCGCCACGACCCCTGCGTGGGCATCCGCGCCACACCGATCGCCGAGGCGATGATGGCCATCGTGCTGCTCGACCACCTGCTGCGCCACCGCGCGCAGAACGCCGGCGTGCAGGTCAACACTCCGGTACTGCCGCAGCTGTGACGGCGCAACCGCTGCCGTACTGGCGGCTGTCCGCGTTCTACTTCTTCTACTTCTCCATGCTGGGCGCCTCGGCGCCCTTTCTGCCGTTGTACTTCCAGCACCTGGGTTTTTCGCCGGCGCGCATCGGCGAGCTGGTGGCCATCCCCATGCTGATGCGCTGCCTGGCGCCCAACCTGTGGGGCTGGCTCGGCGACCGCAGCGGCCAGCGCCTGCGCATCGTGCGCTTCGGCGCGCTGTGCACGCTGCTCAGCTTCGCTTTGATCTTCGTCGACCAGAGCTTCGCCTGGCTGGCCTTGGTCATGGCGCTGCACGCCTTCTTCTGGCACGCGGTGCTGCCGCAGTTCGAGGTGATCACCCTGGCCCACCTGCAGGAGCAGACCGCGCGCTATTCGGAGATCCGCCTGTGGGGCTCGATCGGCTTCATCGTCGCGGTGATCGGCCTCGGCTGGCTGTTCGAGCATTCCAGCCCGGGGCTGTTCCCGGCTATGGTGGTGCTGATCCTCGCCGGCATCCTGGTCGGCACCCTGTGGGTGCCCAATGCGCTGCCGCAGGCACGGACCGGGCAGGGTGGCGAGGGCGGTTTCCTCGCTCAGCTGCTGCGCCCGGGCGTGCCGGCGTTCTTCCTCTGCGTGGGCCTGATGCAGCTGTCGCACGGCCCTTACTACACCTTCCTGACCCTGCACCTGGAACAGCTCGGCTACGAGCGTGGCTTCATCGGTCAGATGTGGGCACTGGGCGTGGTGGCGGAGATCGTGCTGTTCCTGTTCATGGCGCGTATCCTCACGCGCTTCTCGGTGCGCTGGGTGCTGGCGGCCAGCTTCCTGCTGGCGTCGCTGCGCTGGTTGTTGCTGGGCAACCTGGCCGACCACCTGGGCGTGCTGCTGTTCGCCCAGTTGCTGCACGCCGCCACCTTCGGCAGCTTCCATGCTGCGGCCATCCATTTCGTCCAGCGCAGTTTCGGACCCAACCAACAGGGCCAGGGCCAGGCGCTGTATGCAGCTCTGGCCGGCACCGGTGGCGCCCTGGGTGCGCTGTACGCCGGCTACAGCTGGGTCGGTCTCGGCCCGAGCTGGACCTTCGCCATCGCCAGCTTGGTCGCCCTGGCTGCGGCCTTTATCATTGCCATCCGTTTGCATGAGGAGCGGGCATGAACCGTGAACAACTGACCCGCCAGATCATCGAGGCCGGGCGCTTCCTGTACGGCCGCGGCTGGTCGCCGGCCACCAGCAGCAACTACTCGGCGCGTCTGGCGACCGACCAGGCGCTGCTGACCGTCTCCGGCAAGCACAAGGGCGAGCTGGGCGAGGACGACGTGCTGGCTACCGACCTCGACGGCAACAGCCTGGAGCCGGGCAAGAAGCCCTCGGCCGAGACTCTGCTGCACACCCAGCTGTACCGCTGGAAGCCCGAGATTGGCGCCGTGCTGCACACCCATTCGGTCAACGCCACCGTGCTGTCGCGCCTGACCCTGGCCGATTCCCTGGTGTTCGCCGACTACGAATTGCAGAAGGCCTTCAGCGGTGTCAGCACCCACGAGAGCCAGGTGCTGGTGCCGATCTTCGACAACGATCAGGACATCGCCCGCCTGGCCAGCAAGGTGCAGCCCTGGCTGGACGAGCGCCCCGACTGCGTCGGCTACCTGATCCGCGGCCACGGTCTGTACACCTGGGGCGCGACCATGGCCGACTGCCTGCGCCAGGTCGAGGCCTTCGAGTTCCTGTTCGAGTGCGAGCTGAAGGTGCGCGCGCTGCAACGTTGAATACCCGGGGTACGCCCGGCGTACTCTGCACATAAAGAATCCAGCCACAGCACGAGCTGAGCGACCCACCCGCGAGGACGCCGCCGATGAGCAGCCTGACCGTCTATCACCAATCCAGCCCCGACGTACCGAACAAGGTGCTGACCCACCTCGACGACATCGCCGCCACGCTCGCCGAAGTCGGCGTGCACTTCGAGCGCTGGCAGGCCAGTGCGCCGATCCAGCCCGGCGCCGGCCAGGAGGAGGTGATTGCCGCCTACCGCCCGCAGATCGACAAGCTGATGAGCGAGCGCGGCTACGTCACCGTCGACGTGGTCAGCCTGAACAAGGACCACCCGCAGAAGGACGAGCTGCGCGCCAAGTTCCTCGACGAGCACCGCCACGGCGAGGACGAAGTGCGTTTCTTCGTCGCCGGGCGCGGCCTGTTCACCCTGCATATCGACGACTACGTGTACGCCGTGCTCTGTGAGAAGAACGACCTTATCTCGGTGCCGGCCGGCACTCGCCACTGGTTCGACATGGGCGAGTTCCCGCACTTCGTGGCCATCCGCCTGTTCAACAACCCGGAAGGCTGGGTGGCCAACTTCACCGGCGACGATATCGCCGGCCGCTTCCCGCGCTTGGAAGACTGAGCCATGCCGATCAAAGCCATACTCACCGATATCGAAGGCACCACCAGCGCGGTGAGCTTCGTCTATGACGTGCTGTTTCCCTTTGCCGCCGAGCACCTGCCGCAGTTCGTCATCGAGCATGCCGGCGAGGCCGAGGTGGCGCTGCAGCTGGACGCCGTGCGCGCGCAGAGCGGCGAGACCGAGGCGGACCTGATCCGGGTGATCGAGATCCTCCTGCAGTGGATCGCCGAGGACCGCAAGGCCACGCCGCTCAAGGCGCTGCAGGGCATGATCTGGCAGCAGGGCTATGCGGCCGGGCAGCTCAAGGGCCACGTCTACCCGGATGCGGTGGAGGCGCTCAAGCGCTGGCACGAGGAGGGCTATGCCCTGTACGTGTACTCCTCCGGTTCGGTGCAGGCGCAGAAGCTGATCTTCGGCTGTTCCGAGGCCGGCGACCTGAGCGGACTGTTCAGCGGCTACTTCGACACCACCAGCGGCCCCAAGCGCGAGGCCGAGTCCTATCGCTGCATCGCCGCGGCCATCGGCCTGCCGGGCGAGGAAATCCTGTTCCTCTCGGATATCGTCCAGGAGCTGGACGCCGCCCAGCAGGCGGGCATGCAGACGGTCGGCCTGGCTCGTGATGGCGGCTGGCTGGCGGGCCACGACACGGTGGCCAGCTTCGCGGTGATCGACCTCGACCGTTTGGGTTGAACCCCGGCCCGGCGGCGCGACCCTAACAGGGAACCGCTGCCGGGAGATTGCCGATGTTCGAACCCCTGATGCGCCTGCCGGACTGGCTGTTCTACGGCGTGCCGGCGCTGCTCTATCTGCTGCTGACGATCTGGGCCCTGTGGCATGTGCAGGGCAGCGCCAGCCGGCGCTCGCAGAAGCTGCTGTGGCTGGCGCTGCTGGTGCTGTTCCCGCTGCTCGGGCTGTTCAACTGGCTGGTCATGGGGCCGCGCCGGGCGCGCGGCGCACCGCGTTGATCAGTGTGCCTGCTGGGCGTCGTTGCGCTGGTGGCGGTACACGCTGACGGCCTCGTACACCGCCTTGCGCAGGCGGTTGATGCCACCGATCGGGCGATGCTCGGGCAGCGCGTGCCAGGGGTTGAAGGAGAGGTTGTCGCAGGCGAGGTTCTTGTCGCGGCTGTCGAAGTCCTGGGCCGGCACCTTGATCGTCGCCACCGTCTCGAAGGGCGAGATGTCCTCGCTCCACTCCACGCTGGTGTCCTCGATGGGCATGTAGTAATTGGCGTTCTGCCGCTGCACCTGCAGGGCGAAGCAGGCCGGCACCCGGTCCAGCGAGAGCTGCTGATACAGGGCGTTGCGCAGGAAGTTGGGCAGGTCGGTGTTCTGCTCCGGCAGCTCGTAGACTGGGCAGCTCGCAGGATCGGGGATCACCCGGTACTTGATGTTGTGCGGGCCGAGCTTGAAGGGGGCGATGGAGTTGTAGGTGGCGGCCACCGGGCTGTCCGGTGCCGGCGCCAGGGTCTTCAGGGCGATGATCAGGTGGCGGATCTCCCAGGTGCGCGGGTCGAGGCTGGGGAAGAATGCCTGGATCTTCTGACCGCTGGCCTGGGCGGCGAAGTTCTGCTTGTACTCGGCCACGTCGCGCACGAAGAACACCGGATGGTTGAACATCACGAAGTCCTGGTTGCCGGCCGTGGCCTTGCTGCTCAGCAGCTTGTCGCCGGGCACGTCGAGCAGCTTGATCGCCATGCCGCGGGCGTCGCGGGCGCTGTCGAACTGCGGGTAGGCGTTGCCGTTGGACAGGCGCATCCAGGCCTGCCAGGTCTTGCCCGGCTCGGCCAGCACGCCGTGGCGCAGGCTCTGGTCGAGACTCGGCAGCACGGTGAACTGCGCCTTCACACAGCCGTGGGCCTTGGCGTGAGCGTCGCGTAGCACCCGGGTGTTGTCGCGGTGCTGTTCGACGATGCGGATGGCGTCTTCGATGATGCCCTGGGTCAGGGCCGCCTCGTCCTTGGGAATCTCTTCTTCGGCCGATACCGGGCCGGAGAATTTCCAGGCGTAGTAGGCGGCACCCAGGCCCCAGCCGAGAGCGCCGATAACGATGAGAATCAGCAGCAGACGGCCGAGCAGGCGACCGAGCCAGAGCCAGAAGCGTTTGAGCATGGTGGCTTTCCTTTAGTTGTTGTTCTGGCAGCTGGGACCGGGAGTCCAGGGGCGGCTCTCGGCGGGTTTGAGCTGGCTTTCCAGGCGCTCATCGCCCATCACCTTGAGGTATTCGATCAGGGCGAAGCGTTCCTCCGGCTCGAGGAAGCGGCCGATCACGCCCTCGTTGCGGCAACCGTCGCGGAACTCGTGGCCGCGGTTGCCATTGCCGGTGACGCTGGTGTCGAACAGGAAGCCGCCGTCGAACTTGCCGGTGAGGAAGCCGGCGCGCTTGGGGTCGTACTCGAAGCTGCCGACCCAGAAGCTGGTGTCGCGCTCGGCCACCGGGGACAGCACCTGGAACAGGCTGGGCACCGAGCCGTTGTGCAGGAACGGCGGGGTGGCCCAGATGCCGTGCAGTGGACGGGCCTTGTAGCCACGTTTCTCCTGCACGCCGATGGCCAGGCCGTAGCCGTCCATGCGCCAGCGTTCGCGTGGTTGTATGCCGGCATCGCGGTAGGCACGGTCTTCCACGTAGGCGGTGACGTAGGCCAGGCCCTTGGCGCTGGAGATGCTGGCGAAGTCGACCTCGTCCAGGCTGGCGCCGAACAGCTTGACATCGAGCTTGGCCAGCTCGGCCTTCTGCCAGCCCAGCTTGCTGATGTCGAAGCGGTGGTCGGCGATGTTGTCGGCGGTGGTCGGATCGGTGCCGACGATGCGGGTCGGCACGATGCGCAGGTGCCATTCCGGATCGCGCGCCGGCGCCAGGCGCTGGTCCCGCGGCACCGGGTCGGGGGCGTGGCAGTACGCGCAGTTCTCGGCGAACAGGGCGCGGCCCTGGCTGGCCAGCTCCAGGTCGACCTTGCCGAAGATCTCTTCCGGCCAGGTCGGCGGTTTGAGCTGCTTGAGGGTCTCTTCCAGGGTGTAGAGGTCACGCAGGCGCACGCTGGAGGGGTAGCGCTGGCTCTCCGGCAGCTTGCTGCCATTCTCGTCGAACAGGTGCAGGGTGGCGCCGACGCCGAGCGCCTCGCCGATGTTGCGCGCCATCGGCTGCATGGCCGAGCCGTTCCACTGCACCCAGTCGAACTTCCAGATATCCCACACCTGCGGGTAGCTGACCGGGGCGTTGGCGACCCGGTAGTTGCTCTCGTCGATGGCGTCGCCGAACACGCTGTTGGCGATGCGGCCGAAGGCATCGGTGCGGCCGAAGCCTTCCTCGGTGGGGTAGAGACCGCGGTGCCAGTCGTTCATCGCGGTGCCGAGCAGGCGGTCGAGCACGGCCTTGAAGTCGTCGCGCAGCTGGCCCTTGTCCCTGTCGTAGTTATCGCCCAGCACCGTCTTGGCGAAGCGCTTGAACTTGATCGGGTTGTAGTAGGTGAAGGCCATGCTCATGCCCAGCGCCTGGCCGAAGCTGCCGCCCCTGAGGGTGGGCACGGTGGAAGCCAGGGAATGCAGGGCGGCGCCGCCGTCGATGCGCACGGCCTGGCCCTTGTAGCGCAGCTCGCCGGTGTGGCAGGCGGCGCAGGTGATGTCGAGGTACTGGATGCCAGTCTCGTCGTCCGGGTGGCGGGCGAAGCCTACCGGCAGGTTGCCAGGGTTGAGTTCGCTGGGCTGCTGGCGTGGGTCGGTGAGGAAGCCGAAGCGGGCCAGGTAGTCGGGGTTGGCGAACTTGTCCTGGGAGAAGGGCAGCTCCAGCGCGGTGAACCACTCGTAGCGCAGTCCCTTAACCGTGGTGCCCTGGGGCGTGTAGTAATAGGTCTGGCGCGCCTGCTCGTCCCACTGGCCGAGGTAGTTGACCTGCTCCGGCTTGTCGAACACCGGCAGGTTGGGTCGGGCGATGTAGTAGAGGACGACCGCGAGGGCGGCGAGGGCGAGCAACAGGACGACGATCAGGGCGCGGCGCAGCAATCGCATGTCATCAACATCCGTGTGTGATTTTTTATTGGGTACGTTTATGCCAATACGCAGGGACGATGGCAAGCGGCCATAACACTTGGAAAGGTGCGCAACTCTCTGCCGTTTTTATAGAGAAACGTTCCTAGAAGCTCCCGATTCGCTTGCTAGGGTTTAATTATCTGCGCCAAGCGATTGTTTTACCTGGATATTTCAAAAAATTGGCGCCAAGGATTGGTAGAGTGCGAACCCAGGTCGCTACGCCCCGGCGCCTTTTGGTCGTCGATCCCTGTGTCGAATGCGAGCGTTTGCTGCCGCAACTGCGGGCCGGCGGCTGGCAGGTGCAGAGCTGCAGCCTGGCGGATGCCCAGGACCAGGCCTGCGACGTTGGACTGGTGCGCCTGGCGCCGGAGCATCTGGACAACCCCCAGTACCTGAAGCGCCTGATCAGCCTCAGCGGCACCGAATGGATCGCCGTGCTCAGCCCCGAAACCCTGCAGATGCCCGACGCCGGCAATTTCATCGGCGAGTGGTTCTTCGACTATCACACCCTGCCGTTCGACCTGGAGCGGGTCGGCGTGGCCCTGGGGCGCGCCTTCGGCATGGCGCGCCTGCGTGGCAAGGTCGCCGCCGGCGATGCCGGGCAACACGAGCTGCTGGGCAACAGCCGCAGCGTTGCCGAACTGCGCCATCTGCTGGCCAAGCTGGCGCCGCTGAGTGCGCCGGTGCTGATCCGCGGCGAGAGCGGCAGCGGCAAGGAGCTGGTGGCGCACACCCTGCATCGCCTGTCCCTGCGGGCCGCTGGGGTGCTGATCTATGCCTGCAGCGGCGTGCTGGACGAGCAGGAGCTGTTCGGCTGGGAGCGCACGCCGGGACTGATCGAACAGGCCGACGGCGGCACCCTGGTGTTCGACGAAGTCAGCGAACTGCCCCTGCGCCTGCAGGCGCGACTGCTGCGCGTGCTACAGGAGATGCGGGTGGAGCGGGGCGGCCAGGCGGTGCCGCTGAATGTGCGGGTGCTGGCCACCAGCCGCTTCGATCTGGAGGCGGCCGTGGCGCGCGGCGCCTTCCGCGAAGACCTCTATTACCTGCTCAGCGCGCTGCAGGTGCGCACCACGCCGCTGCGCGAGCGGCGCGAGGACATTTCCTGCCTGGCTGGCTACTTCGCCCGGCGCTACGCGGTGGAGGTCGGCCGCCGCCCGCGCAGCTTCAGCGATCAGGCCATTCGCGCCCTGGCCGACCACGACTGGCCCGGCAACGTGCGCGAGCTGGCCACCCGGGTGCGCCGTGGCACGGTGCTGACCGAGCAGCGGCAGATCGATGCCGAGGACCTGGGACTGGTCGCCGGTGAGGGCACGGAGGGGCTGTTCAGCAGCCTGGCCGACTACATTCGCCGGGCCGAGCGTCAGGCCTTGCATGACGTGCTGTTGCGCCATGCCGGCAACATGAGCCACGCGGCCAAGGTGCTGGGTATCTCGCGGCCGACCTTCTATCGGCTACTGCACAAGCACCAGATGCGCTGAGTTGCGCGGGATTTGCCGGTGTCTGGGGATCAGCAGCCGAGGCTGTCGGACTGCCGGTAAAGCGCCAGCAGCTTGCGGGTGATGCTCTGCTGGATGTCGTCGCGCTCGAAGGACGACAGGCGAGTGAGCTTCTGTACCTGCAGGCGATGCAGGTGGATGTAGGGCATCTTCTGGTCGAATTCGCGCAGGTCGCCCTTCATCAGGATCGGCAGGAAGACGTCGTTGATCTTCTTCTGGTTGCTGATGATCTGCGCCAGGGCCTGCTTGAACGGCATGGTCTTGGGCGCCGGACCGCCATCCTTCATCTGCGTGGTCAGCAGCAGGCCGGGCTTGCCCAGTACCACGCCGGGCAGCACGCAGAGGCCAGTCTTGCGCACTGCCAGCGGGTCGATGCCGTGCAGGGTGTCATGGAAGGCGTAGGGGTTGGGCAGCACCACCATCTTGCGCCCGTAGTCGGTGGGGAAGTGCAGGTTGTAGTTGGTGTACAGCTGGCGGGTCGACTCGGAGTACACGCACAGGCGGTTCTCGAACAGCTTGATGAAGCGCTCGGCCAGCTCGCGGCGAGCGATGCTGTCCAGGTCCCAGATCAGGTCCTGGTTCTGCTGCTGGCCGAGGTTGACCTCTTGGTGCTCCATACTGCTCATCGCCACCTCATACACGGAATTGACCCAACAAACGATTCAGCTGCCCGGCCAGTTCGCCGAGGTGGCGGCTGGCCTCACTGGAGTGATCGGCCGCCAGGGCATTTTCATGCGCCAGCGTGGCTGCCTGGGTGACATTGTGGTTGATATCGTCCACCACATGCGACTGTTGCAGGGTGGCACTGGCGATCGAAGCATTCAAGCCCGTCAGATTGCGTAGCGAAGCGGCGATCTGGCTGAGGCTCTCGCCGGCCTGGCGCGCCTGTTCGACGGTCTGCTGCGAGGCCTGGCTGCTGGCGTTGATGACCTTGACCGCCGCCTCGGAGTTGCCCTGCAGGCGTTCGATCATGCCCTGGATCTCCGCCGTGGACTGCTGGGTGCGCTGGGCCAGCATGCGCACTTCGTCGGCCACCACGGCAAAGCCGCGGCCCTGCTCGCCGGCACGGGCCGCCTCGATGGCCGCGTTGAGCGCCAGCAGATTGGTCTGCTCGGCGATGGAGCGGATCACCTCCAGCACGCTGCCGATCTGGGTGCTTTCCTGGGCCAGGTTCTGCATCACCTGCACGGCCTGGTCGATGGTCGCCGACAGCTGGTCGATCTGGCGCAGGCTGCCGTCGATGTTCTGCTGGCCCTGCAGCGCCTGCTGCTCGGCCAGGCGCACCTCGCTGGCGGCGTGCTCGGCGTTCTTCGCCACGTCCTGCACGGCATAGGACACCTCGTTGATCGCGGTGGCCACCAGTTCCATCTGCTGCGACTGCTGCTGGCTGTGCTGCTGGGCGTTGCCGGCGATCTCGCCGAGGGACTGCGAGGCCTGATTCAGGCTGCCGGCGGCCTGCAGCGATTCGCCGATCACTCCGCGCAGCTTGCCGGTGAAGGCGTTGAAGTGGCCGCCCAGGGCGGTCAGTTCGTCGCGACCGTGGTTATCCAGGCTGCGGGTCAGGTCGGCCTCGCCGCTGGCGATGTTGGCCATGGCGCTGACCGCTTCGTCCAAAGGCCGGGCGATGCTGCGGGCGATCAGGGTGACCAGTGCCGCCAGCAGCAGGGCGATCACCACCAGGATGCCGACGGCGCGCAGGGCCTGCTCGCGGAACTCGGCCTGCACGTCATCGACATAGATGCCGGAGCCGAGGATCCAGCCCCAGGGCTGGAACAGCTCGACGTAGGAGATCTTCGGCACCGGCTCGTCCGAACCCGGCTTGGGCCAGCGGTAGTCGACCTGGCCGGAGCCGCTCTTCTTGGCCAGGGCGACCATCTCGTTGAACAGGTACTTGCCGTCCGGGTCCTTCAGGCCGGATAGGTTCTGCCCCTCCAGCTTGGGATTGGTCGGGTGCATGACCATTACCGGGGTCATGTCGTTGATCCAGAAGTAGTCGTCCTGGTCATAGCGCAGGCCGCGGATCACCTCCATCGCCTGCTTCTGCGCCTCTTCCCGGGCCAGACCGCCGCTCTCCAGGCCCTGGAAATGCTTGAGCACGCCCATGGCGCTTTCCACCACGTGGCGGGTCTTCAGGGCCTTGGCCTTGTACAGGTCGACGTGGATCTGCTGCAGCATCAGCCCGGCCAGGACCAGCAGCATGACGATGGACGACAGCAGGATCAGCCACAGGCGACGGCTGATGGGGAGGGTGCGCAGACTGCTCATGGAAGACGACTCCGGTTTCTTGTTATTGCTGCTAGCTAATAGCCAGTCTAGAAGCTGCGCCATTAACCGTTGGCCAGGCAGCGCGGCAAGGGGCTATCTGGTAGCATGCCCGCCGTTTTCTGCCTGCGCGTCAGGCGCCAACCCTGTTATCGGCCGATGCGACGAAAAGGCCAGCCCGAGGTAATTCATGGATTTGTGGACAGCCCTGCAGGTACTGATTCTAGGCATCGTGGAGGGGCTGACCGAGTTCCTGCCGATCTCCAGTACCGGCCACCAGATCGTCGTCGCCGACCTGCTCGGCTTCGGCGGCGAGCGGGCGATGGCCTTCAACATCATCATCCAGCTCGGCGCGATCCTGGCGGTGATGTGGGAATACCGCCGCAAGATCCTCATCACCGTGTTCAACGTGCCGCGCCAGCGCGAGGCCCAGCGCTTCACCGCCAACCTGCTGATCGCCTTCCTGCCGGCCGTGGTGATCGGGGTGGCCTTTGCCGATCTGATCCACGAGTACCTGTTCAACCCCATCACCGTGGCCGCGGCCCTGGTGATCGGCGGAGTGGTGATGCTGTGGGCCGAGCAGCGCAAGCACGAGGTCCATGTCGAAGAAGTAGACGACATGACCTGGAAGGAGGCCCTGAAGATCGGCTTCGCCCAGTGCCTGGCGATGATCCCCGGCACCTCGCGCTCGGCCTCCACCATCATCGGCGGCCTGCTGTTCGGCCTGTCGCGCCGCGCCGCCACCGAGTTCTCCTTCTTCCTGGCGATGCCGACCATGGTCGGTGCCGCCGTCTACTCCGGCTACAAGTATCGCGACCTGTTCCAGCCCGGTGATCTGCCGGTGTTCGCCCTGGGCTTCGTGGTGTCGTTCGTGTTCGCCATGATCGCCGTGCGCGGCCTGCTCAAGTTCATCGCCAACCACAGCTACGCGCTGTTCGCCTGGTACCGCATCGGCTTCGGCCTGCTGATCCTGGCCACCTGGCAGTTCAGCCTGATCGACTGGAGCAGCGCCCAGGCGCACTGAGGTCGATATGGAGCGGCGCGGCACGCTGAAGAGCTGGAACGATGCCAAGGGTTTCGGCTTTATCCATCCCGAGGGCGGCGGCGAGCAGCTGTTCGTGCACATCTCCGCCATGCGCGGCGACAGCCGGCCACAGGTCGGCGACGCGGTGGTCTATGTCGCCGGTAGCGATGCCCAGGGCCGACCGCATGCCCAGCACATGCGCCACGCCGGGCTGAGCCTGGACCGACCGGCGATTCGGCGCAAACCGACGCAATCGGTCAAACCATCCAGGGCTGCCGCTGCAAAGAGTCCCGGCCAGCCGCGCGGTGAGCGTCCGCCGCAGTCGGGCATTCAGCAATTGCCGCTCAAGCTGCTGGTGCTGGCGGCGTTGTGCGTGCTGCCGATCTGGGGCGGCCTGGTGCTGCTGGAGCGCGGGCTGGTCTGGGTGTTGCTGGCCTACCCGCTGGTCAGCCTGTTCAGCTTCTGCCAGTACTGGCTGGACAAGCAGTCCGCGCAGAAGGGCCGCTGGCGCACGCCGGAGAACAGCCTGCATATCGCCGAACTGCTGGGCGGCTGGCCCGGCGCCCTGGTGGCGCAGCAGGTGTTCCGCCACAAGACGCGCAAGGCGTCTTTCCAACTGGTGTTCTGGGCTATCGTCGTGCTGCACCAGGCCTTCTGGATCGACCAGCTGGCGCTGGGCGGCCGCTACCTCGGCCATCTGCTGCCGCTCTAGTCGAGCAGCAAACCCACCTGACGGATCTTCGGCAGCTTGCGCACCACCAGCTGGTGGGAGCGCCGCAGGCATTCGCGCAACTCGTCGTCACCGAGGGGGAAGGGCGGCGCCATGCTGACCCAGTGGGCGCGCGCTAGGTACGGAGCGGGGTGGATGCCCGGCCGATCGACGTAGCCGAGGAACAGCTCCGCCTCGACCTTGAACGCCAGCCGCTCGCCCATGAAGTCGAGGATGGCGAACATTTTGTTGCCGGCTATTGAGAACACCCGGTTGCCGCCCCATTTAAGATCCTCGCGGGCGCCGGGCAGGCTCAGGCAGTAGGCGGCGATCTGTGCGTTGGTCATCAGGCTTCATCTCTCTGGCTGAACCGCGGCTACCCTAGCAGAGTCGCGCCGCCTCTACCCAAAGGAGTTCCACCCATGTCGCTGTCCCTCTACCAGGCCTCCGTGCCGCAGTTCGTGCGCATGTTCGGCAACCTGTCGGCCATCCTCGACAAGGCCGTGGCCTATGCCGAAGCCAAGAAGATCGACCCCAACGTGCTGCTCAACGCGCGCCTGGCGCCGGACATGCACCCGCTGACCCGCCAGGTGCAGATCGCCAGCGACGCGATCAAGGGCTGCGCCGCGCGCCTGGCCGGGGTGGACGTGCCGAGCTTCGCGGACACCGAGAGCAGCTTCGCCGACCTGCAGGCGCGCATCGCCAAGACCCTGGACTTCATCAAGAGCCTGAGCCCCGAGCAGATCGACAGCGGCGCGAACCGCGAGATCGTCCTCAAGTTCCCCGGCGCCGAGCTAAAGTTCAGCGGCCCGGAATACCTGCTGCACTTCGTGCTGCCCAACTTCTATTTCCACGTCACCACGGCCTACGCCATCCTGCGCCACAACGGCCTGGACGTCGGCAAGATGGATTACCTCGGCCGCGTCTGATCCGCCTGGCCATAAAAAAGCCCCGCATTGCGGGGCTTTTTCGTTGTGGCGCCGGCGTCAGACGAAGATGCCCTGGCTGCGCAGGTAGTCGTCGTAGGTGCCGGAGAAGTCGGTCACGCCGTTCTCGCTCAGCTCGATGATGCGGGTGGCCAGGGAGCCGACGAACTCGCGGTCGTGGCTGACGAAGATCAGCGTGCCCGGGTAGTTCTCCAGCGCCAGGTTGAGCGCCTCGATGGATTCCATGTCCAGGTGGTTGGTCGGCTCGTCCATCACCAGCACGTTGGGCTTCTGCAGGATCAGCTTGCCGAACAGCATGCGGCCCTGCTCACCACCGGAGATGACCTTGACCGACTTCTGGATCTCGTCGTTGCTGAACAGCATGCGGCCCAGGGTGCCGCGGATGGTCTGTTCGCCCTGGGTCCACTGGCCCATCCAGTCGAACAGGCTCACGTCGTCCTCGAAGTCGTGGGCGTGGTCCTGGGCGTAGTAGCCGACCTCGGCGCTCTCGGTCCACTTCACTTCACCTGCATCCGGGCTCATCTCGCCGACCAGGGTGCGCAGCAGAGTGGTCTTGCCGATGCCGTTGGGGCCGATGATGGCCACGCGCTCGCCGGCCTCGACCTGGAAGCTGAAGTTCTTGAACAGCACCTTGTCGTCGAAGGCCTTGGACACCTTCTCGACGGTCACGGCCTGGCGGTGCAGCTTCTTGTTCTGGTCGAAACGGATGAACGGGCTGACGCGGCTGGACGGCTTGACCTCGGCCAGCTGGATCTTGTCGATCTGCTTGGCTCGCGAAGTGGCCTGCTTGGCCTTGGAGGCGTTGGCCGAGAAGCGGCTGACGAAGGTCTGCAGCTCGGCGATCTGCGCCTTCTTCTTGGCGTTGTCGGCCAGCAGCTGCTCGCGCGACTGGGTCGCGGCGGTCATGTACTCGTCGTAGTTGCCCGGGAACAGGCGCAGCTCGCCGTAGTCCAGGTCGGCCATATGGGTGCAGACCGAGTTCAGGAAGTGACGGTCGTGGGAAATGATGATCATGGTGCTGTTACGCGCCGTGAGGATGTTTTCCAACCAGCGAATGGTGTTGATGTCCAGGTGGTTGGTCGGCTCGTCCAGCAGCAGCACTTCCGGATCGGAGAACAGCGCCTGGGCCAGCAGCACGCGCAGCTTCCAGCCAGGGGCGACTTCGCTCATCGGGCCGAAGTGCTGTTCCAGCGGGATGCCCAGGCCGAGCAGTAGTTCGCCGGCGCGGGATTCGGCGGTGTAGCCGTCCATCTCGGCGAACTCGCCCTCCAGTTCGCCCACCTTCATGCCGTCTTCTTCGCTCATCTCCGGCAGCGAGTAGATGCGGTCACGCTCGGCCTTGACCTTGTACAGCTCCTCGTGGCCCATGATCACGGTGTCGATCACGGTGAATTCTTCGTAGGCGAACTGGTCCTGGCGCAGCTTGCCCAGGCGTACGTTCGGCTCCAGCATCACCTGGCCGCCGGAGGGCTCCAGATCGCCGCCGAGGATCTTCATGAAGGTCGACTTGCCGCAGCCGTTGGCGCCGATCAGGCCGTAGCGGTTGCCGTTGCCGAACTTGACGGAAACGTTCTCGAACAGCGGCTTGGCGCCGAACTGCATGGTGATATTGGCGGTGGAGATCACGGCGGTATTCCTGAAGAGACGGGCGCTTGCGCGCAAAAGGGCGCGATTGTAGCGGTTTCCCGTCGATAGGGCAGCCATGATCGGCCGACCGGGGTTTCCCCCGGTCGGCCTGTGGCCTCAGTAGCGCAGTTTGGCGCTCCAATCGTCGTACACGGCCGGCTGTTTCAGCTGCACGCGGAATTGCTCGGCCTCGGCGGGGTTGCCGGTCCACAGGTACAGGTGGTCCTTCCAGCTGCCCGAGGTCCAGCGCAGCAGGTAGTAGTCGCTGCCGCGCACGGTGTCGCGGTCGAGCAGGCGCACCAGGTCGCCGTCGGCGAGGCAGCCGCTGGGCTTGCCCGGCAGTTCGATGCGCAGCTGGTTGGAGGAATCACCGGCCTTGGGGTAGTAGGCATAGTTGCCGCCGCCACCGCCCAGCCACCAGTTCAGCCAGTGGCCACGGTGGCGTACCGATTCGATCTCCAGGTAGTCACCGCTGCGGATGCAGAAGCTCACCGGGTAGTGCCAGTTGCGCAGGCTGAACAGGCTCTCGGCCTCGCTGCCGTCGCCGTTGACGCGTAACCAGTCGGTGGCCTTGCTGGCGCCGGCACGCAGGGTCTTGCCGTTGCTCTGGCTGCGCAGGGTGACCTGGCCGTAGCGGTTTTCCCGCGGCTTGCTGGCGCGGGTCGGCGTGCCGGCGTCGGCGCGGGTGAAGGCGGCGACCGGCGAGTGGTCGGAATAGTCCTGGAACTGCCAGGTGGCGCCGGCCTGGGTCACGCTCCAGCGCGGCGACGGGGTGTCCAGCGCCTGGTTGTGCCAGTAGCTCGGCTGGCCGTGGTGGCGCGAGACGAAGATGTAGTCCAGGTACTCCGGTGCATGGTTGGGGTACTGGTAGCTGGCGATGCCGTTGCGCCTCGTGTCGAAGCTGGTGTCGCTGCCGGCGAAGCTGTCCGGCGCGCGTACCTGCAGGCGTTCGAGCAGGTCGCGGTATTCGGCGCTGTCGCGGATCACGTTGAAGTCGCCGCCGATGAACAGCACTTCGTCCGCGGCTATGCCCTTGCCCTCGATAAAGGTGCGCATTTCGTCGAACTGGCTGGCGCGCACCGCTGTGCCCTTGCCGTCGGGGCAGCCGGTATCGGCGGCCTGGGCATGGGTGCCGATCACGTGCAGCGGCTGGCCGTTGCGGTCGAGGCGGGCGTAGACGAAGCCCTTGTTGGAGAAGTAGTCGGCGCCGCAGCCCTGGGCATAGACGTATTGCACGCGCTCGACAATCGGCCAGCGGCTGACGATAGCCACGCCGCCATCTTCCGGCGTGGTATCGGAGTACGCGCCGAGCGTGGCATCCCAACCACTGCGCGAGCGGCCGAGGATCGGTGTCTGGTGAGGGTATTCGCTCTTCAGCCCGTCGAGCAGGATGGCGGCGGCGGGGTTGTCGAACAGTTCGTTGAGGATCACCGCGTCCTGCCCCTTCATGTAGTCGGCCTGAGCGATCAGCCTGGCGCGCTCTTCCTGGCCCCAGCCAGGTTTGAGCGTGCTGGGCAGGAAGAACACGTTATGGGCTAGCAGCTTGTACTGGTCGCTGGGTGCCGCCGATAACGGCGCGGCAAGTGCGAGAAGGGTAAGGGTGCAGCAGGCGAGCGTGGTGTACTTCATCCTGAAGGCTCCTGGCCTTTACGGCCTCTTGTTGGTGGCGTTCCCGGTCTCTGGAATAGACCAGGCGCCCGAAGAATCCTGGAGCACTGTTACAGTTTTGCAAGGCGGACAAGGAAGGTCCGTGACAGAGCTGTTGCACCGATCGATGGCTTTGGCCTAGACCAAGGCTGCTATTGCAGAGCTTCGCAGGCGCTGCCGGACAGGCTATAAGGCAGGCCCGCTGATGTTTTCGTGAGCCCGAACTTGCTCGATTATTCCGCTTATCTCGGCCTGTTTCTTTCCGCCTTCGGTGCCGCCAGCCTGCTGCCGTTGCAATCGGAGGCTTTACTGGTCGGGCTGTTGCTCGGCGGTGGGCATTCGACCTTCGGCCTGCTGCTGGCGGCGAGCCTGGGCAATGTCCTGGGCTCGGTGCTGAACGCCGCGCTCGGCCGTGGCATCGAGCGCTTCCACGGGCGCCGCTGGTACCCGGTAAGCGAGGCGCGTCTGGAGCGGGCCAAGGCTACCTACCGGCATTACGGGCGCTGGTCGCTGCTGTTGAGCTGGGTGCCGATCATCGGCGACCCGCTGACCCTGGTGGCCGGGGTGATGCGCGAGCCCTGGTGGAGTTTTCTACTGCTGGTCGGCCTGGCCAAGGTTGGGCGCTACCTGGTGCTGGCGGCCATCACGCTTGGTTGGGTCGCATCCGGCTGGGGCTGAGGTCACTCGCGGTAAAACACCTGGATCAGGTGGTAGCCGAACTGGGTCTTCACCGGACCATGCACTTCGCGCAACGGTTTCTTGAATATCACCTGGTCCACGGCGCGGACCATCTGCCCCGGGCGTACTTCGCCCAGGTCACCACCTTTCTTGCCCGAGGGACAGGTGGAGTACTTCTTCGCCAGCACATCGAAGGCTTCGCCGGCGGCGATGCGCTTCTTCAATGCCGCCGCTTCCGCCTCGGTCTTCACCAGGATATGGCGGGCCATTGCCTTGGGCATGATCGGTTCCTCAATTTGCGAGGGCGCTATTGTGCCAGCATTCCTTGCGCCATCAGAATGGCGTCATTTTTCAGGCTGCTATTGGCCGGAAACGCGGGCCGACTTGGCCTAACTTGATTACTCCACACCGATGGAAGCGCGCCCCATGGACCTCACCCAGATGCTGAAAATCCTGTCCAGCCAGGACGGATCCGACCTCTACCTGTCCACCGGGGCGCCGCCCTGCGCCAAGTTCAACGGAGTGCTCAAGCCGCTCAGCCAGGACCCGCTCAAACCGGGGGACGTGGCCGCCATCGCCGCCGGGGTGATGGATGAACTGCAGCGTGCCGATTTCGAGAAGGAGCTGGAGATGAACCTGGCCATCTCGGTACCCAACGTCGGCCGCTTCCGCATCAACATCTTCAAGCAGCGCAACGAAGTCTCCATCGTCGCGCGCAACATCAAGATGGAGATTCCCAAGTTCGAGGACCTCAAGCTGCCCGAGGTGCTGCTCAAGACGGTGATGGAGAAGCGCGGCCTGGTGCTGTTCGTCGGTGGCACCGGCTCGGGCAAGTCGACCTCCCTGGCGGCGCTGATCGACTACCGCAACCGCAACAGTGGCGGCCACATCATCACCATCGAAGACCCGGTGGAGTATGTGCACCGGCACAAGAAGTCGATCATCAACCAGCGCGAAGTCGGCGTGGACACCCGCAGCTTCCACGCTGCGCTGAAGAACACCCTGCGCCAGGCGCCGGACGTGATCCTGATCGGCGAGATCCGCGACCGCGAGACCATGGAGCACGCCCTGGCCTTTGCCGACACCGGCCACCTGGCCATCTCCACCCTGCACGCCAACAACGCCAACCAGGCGCTGGACCGCATCATCAACTTCTTCCCCGAAGAGCGCAGGCCGCAACTGCTCAACGACCTGGGCAACAACCTCAAGGCCTTCGTCTCCCAGCGCCTGGTCAAGACGGTGGACGGCAAGCGCCGCGCCGCCGTGGAGGTGCTGCTCGGCACGCCGACCATTCGCGACCAGATCAAGCGCGGCGATTTCTCCGAGATCAAGGAGACCATGGAGAAGTCGAAGAACCTCGGCATGCAGACCTTCGACCAGGCACTGATCGACCTGGTCCACGACGGCAGCATCGACGAGGAGGAAGCGGTGAAGAACGCCGACTCGGCGAACAACGTGCGCCTCAAGCTCAAGCTGTACAAGGACAACCCGGCCGCGCCCCAGGCGGCAGCCCCGGCGCCGGTCGCCGCACCCGAGGCAGCTCCAGCGGCGGCCCCGGCCAACTGGGCGATGGAACTCAAGCTGGAGGATATCGAGGAAGAGGCGCCGCCGGAGGACCCGGGGCGCTCGGGCATCTGACGGCCGCTGGGGAATAAAAAAAGGGCAGACCTGGGTCTGCCCTTTTTCATGGCTGCTGATCAGTACGGGCAGTTCTGGCGATACTCGGAGATGGCCAGGTCGCCTTCGTGGTTCGGGCCGCAGAGGAACTGGCTGTAGCGGCTGTCGAAATCGATGAAACGCTTCATCCAGGCGATGCCGTACATGCCCAGCAGGTCTTCATTGGGATAGCCGGAGTTGGCGCAGAAGTGCGAGCCGCCGTAGATTTCCAGGAAGGCCTTTGGCGTGCTGGCCGGGATCCGGTTGTAGAACGGCGAGGCATGCTGGGCCACCGGAGCCACGGTGTCGGCGCTGCAGGCAAGGATCAGCGCCGGAGTCTTGATGGTGTTAAAGGCGTTGCTGCCGGAGTACCAGGGGGCCTGGGGGATGATGGCGTTGATCGAGCGCTGGGTGGACAGCTTGAGTGAGCCGCCGCCACCCATGGACCAGCCGATGGCGCCCAGGCGGGTGCTGTCGATCTTGTTGTAGAGCGGGCTGGACGAACTGCCGCTCTGGGCGATCAGGTAGTCCAGCGCCTCGCTGAGCTGGCTGGCGCGGCTGTCCGGCTGGTCGTAGATGGTCTCGGTATTCATGGTCATCACCACGAAACCGTGGGAGGCGAGGCGCGGGCCCCACCAGTCGATGCTGCTCTCGTAGGAGAGATAGCCGGGGATAACGGCGATGGCGCCCATTTTCCCGGTGGTGTTGGTCGGGTAATACACGGTGCTGTCGCCGAAGCCCTTGAGGAAGCCGGACACCGAGAACTTGGCAGTGCTGAAGGGGCCGGTGGAGGCCTTCAGTGCGGTAGCCGTCGGCGCCGGGCCGCGGGTGCAATTGCTACACGGCGCGGATGGGCCGGGGGCGGAAAAGGCATAAGTGCTCGCCAATAGAGTGGCGGCCATCACTATTGCCTTGGCAGTCGTTACTTTGATTCCCATGTCATTACCTCGTTGGTTTTGTTGTTACGTCATGACTATTGGTTTCGGCTTATTTGCAAGCGCGGCTGGAAACTAACAACGAGGAAGTTGCGCAACAACAATCGAGTCGTCCCGATTCATACAAGAAATGCAGTGTTGAGAAACTGATGGCGCTGCGTTGTATGTGCGTTGGAGGGTCTGGCTGCCTCGGCGCCTGGGAATGGCGCTCGTAACTAGAGCTGTATAGCTCCTAGGTATTAGTGCAGTTTTGTCTGTCACTCTTTAGGCTGCATTTATATGCGTTGCAAGAGCGCTCCGTTAATTGGCTTGTTGACAGTTCTCACTAATAAAACAAACTTGCCATCTGGAATCTGGTCGCATGTTTCTACTCGTTAAAAGAGCACTCCCGAATGCCCGCCGAGCGAAACTCATTGCCTGCACTGGTGTATGTCTCGAACCGACGCTACCTGTACCTGGGGCGCGGCCGCCTACCTATCCGCGACCTGCATTCGGGAGCGGCGTCCTTGCTTGTCTGTCTGGAGGGGGAGGTGCGTTTTCGCACGCCGGGTGATGCGTTGTGGCTCAGCAGCGCCAGCGTTCTGATTCCCGCGGGCAGCCGCATTGCCATCGACAACCGCGACGCTGTGCTGGCGGCCTGCTATCTGGACGCGGCCAGGCCCGACTTCGCGGTGTTGCGCCGACAGATGGCGGCGACCTGCCAGGGCATTCACTATCACCACCGGCAGACTCGCTACCTAGTGGAGACGCTGACCAACCTGCGGGACGAGGTGCCGGGTTACAGCGAGGCCCAGCAACGTGTCGAGGCCATGATCTATCGGGGCGCTGGCGCGCCGCTGCCTCAGGTCGATCCAAGGGTGGTTCGAGTGGTCGAGCGCCTGCGCGGCAATGCTGCGCTCAATACTTCGGTTGGCGCGTTGGCAGCTGAGGTGGGGCTCTCTGAGTCCGGGCTGACCAAGCTATTCGCCCTGCAGGTGGGGGTACCGCTACGCCGGCACCGGCTCTGGTACCGACTGCTCGATTTCGTCAGGCTCAGCCTGGCTGGCGTTCCCGCCGCCGAGGCAATCAGGCTGGCGGGGTTCAGCGATGCGGCACATCTGTCCCGCTGCTACAGCGGCTTCTTCGGCGTCCATCATTCCTACGCCTTCTCGCACAAGACACATGTCCGCTACATCACGCCTGCCCAACGCGACGCAGGCGACTCGCCATGTCATCGACTTCTGCCGGTAACTACAGTGCGGTTAAGAAGCCCGGTTTGAGCGTGATGAGCGAGTTCCCTGTACTCGCACATAACGTTTGACGAGAGGGTATGGTTAGGCTGGTGACTCATTAGCCTGCATCGCTCTTGAGATTACTGAAGTCTCGTTTTACGAGTCTGTCCGACTCTATAAACACCATCAACTTATCTCCGTCATGCCAACACCACCCGAACTCATCCCGGGAGCTCAGAGTAAGTAACGAAACCCATTCTGGACCGGGCGTCGGGTCATAGGCCAAGGTATAAAACGAAGGGTAGCCCAGAAGGTATTCGTTGCCGGCGTTCAGTGCGTCCGTTAGCTCGTAAAAGGTCTTGTGTTCGAATGGCCAATCGTTGCGTACATCCATGTTCTCTGGAATATTAACGCCGCCTGTTAATCTCAACGCCTTCGCTTTGGGCGCGTCCTTGGATGGTGACTTGGTCGTTACATGATCTTTATAGTCTTTCCAATAAAACCCCAAGACATAGCCATCGTCGCCCCAAAAGATTTCACCTTCCTCGTCGTATGCATAAAACAAAGAAAGCAGGCCGGAATCAGGTAGTGCGCTTGGCAAATTCACCACTTCTGAAAAGTTAATCTGACCGAGAAAGCGGTACTCGCCAAGGTTATGAGTTGGCCACTTGAAGTTATGGGGCACGTATGGATCGCCGCCAAAGCGACTAGAGTCATCTTTGCCTGCAATATCTAACACCTCAATGTCAACGCTTGGTCTCGCAATCGTTCGGATGTATTCGACATGAGCTGCGGCTAATCCAATCTTAGTCATCGCTGCATTGAGTGTATTGATGTCCATGACTGAGTCCTCTTGTGAGGCCTAACGATTAAACTAGCGGGCGGCCAAAAGCGCAGCTTTTGGACGTCCAGCGAACGAAGTGAGCGACCGTTGAGCGCATTGTTAGGAGCTTACGCAGGTGCATCGGGTGCTCCTAGCTTTGGAGAGTTTTGGATTAGGCCAAGCATTGCTTCATGCAGTGTGTCTTGGTTGCACCAATAATGCTCTATGGCTCCTTCCTTTGCATACGTAGATATATTGAAGCCATCTTCAATATCGTTATACCAGAGCACGTGTTTGCCCAGTATGGCGATTGCCCAAAAACCACCCCCTGCATCACCCCAAGGTGAAAGTGCCCATTTCTGCTTAGGAATGGCGTTCATCTCGTACTGTGCACGGGTTACGGAGGTGCACTCGATGAGCTGTTTGGATATCAGCTCTTCCAGTTCAATTAGTTGTATCGGTTGCCACATCCTTGGCTCCTAACGATTAAGCTAACAGGCAAAAGCGCAGCTTTTGACTGTCCAGCGAGCGGGGTGAGCGATAGTTGAGCGCATTGTTAGCCGATTTTCTCAAAGTAGTATCTGCCTTTAGAGATATGGGCCTCCAAATATCCTACGCCAATAAGAGCTAGAGCACCGAATGGGCCTAGAGATAGCAGAAGTATGATGTATAAAATTGGTTGGTCTGGCTTTAAGCCAAGAGTCATTATTTTGCTGGCTATTAAGTAGCTTCCTGGAACTACTATCAGTAGCGAAATTGCATTTACTAAGGCAAACATCCAAGCGGGATATCTATATTTGATTTTGTATTTGCAGAGATTGCAGGTTATACGATTGGGGATCATGGTGGGCTTTGCTACTGCCCACAGGGAAACTCTGCCATTGCAATTAGGGCAGTGACCAGGGTCTAGGTTTTCGGCTTGCACAGAGGTTTCCATAAATTGGCTAACGATTAAGCTAACGGGCGTCCAAAAGCGCAGCTTTTGGACGTCCAGCGAACGAAGTGAGTGGCAGTTGAGCGCATTGTTATACGGTGCCTACCTGATGCGGCCATGCGGTACACCCAGATGGTCAGCAATTTTCTTTAAACAAACTTGATCAAAGCGCTCAATTAAATTTGATGCGCTTGTAAAAACTTCTTCCCTCCAGAACTCCAGCTTCAAAATCATAGGGTCTGACTGGTCTGCTACCGGTCGAAGATTGAGATCCGTGATTAATTTTTGCTCGCGTTGAGGTCCGCCAAAAGGACGATATAGCATATAGTTCCTTCCGGTAGACACATGAGCGTGAGCAATCATGTTTCTGAGATGATAAATTTCCTCGGCATCTCTCTTCTCGGCTCTGTTAAAAGGTTGGAAAATTCTTCCTTGAATTCATTTTTGACGGGGCCGAAATGCTTTTCCCAGTGCTCTACACGTTTCTTATGGAATTCGTTCGGGACTCTATCTGGGGTTGCTATGAAGCCAGGTAGAAGATTTTTATTTTGACTAAAAATGATGAGGTCAGACATTTGGCCTTGCAGCCAGGCCGTAAACATAAACAGTATCCCGGCCTTAACCATATTATCTTCTGGCTTTTCCACAGGGCCACCCTGGCATTGCATAACGTTTGGTTAAGGGGCCGGCTTTAGCCGGTCCCGAGTGAGCGAAGCGAACGACTGAACCATTTGTTAGGGGTTTTGACTAGGAAAGTAGTCGGAGTAAAAAAGACGAGCATCTTCCCAGTCAAGGCTGATGGCATCAACCACCATGCGCAATGCACCTTCGGCGCGCCAGTCGTTTTGCTCTACGGCCAAGCTGTATTTATTGATTATGAGGCTATTTAAGTTATTCCATCGTAAGGCGTGAACGCAAACTGCAATGAACTCCGGGCATTTCATATTTGAAAGTAGTTCAGAGAATTCTTCTTGTAGGTTGGGATGCAAGCGCATTAGGGAAATTGCTTCTGCGCAGTATGGAATAACGTCCAAGCAGTTGGCGCTTTCTGTTATTGCCAGCTCAGCATGCTTTTCTAGCTGGGTAATTTTCTCCGCTGGTCCCATAGAAAACCCCTAACGATTAAGCTAACGGGCAGACAAAAGCGCAGCTTTTGGCTGTCCAGCGAACGGAGTGAGCGGCAGTTGAGCGCATTTATGCAAGTTCACTGTTGATTGATGACTTTACTAAGGATGTGAAGTCTCCATAGTAGATGGTGTCAAGACGCAATTTATTCCATGCTTGTTTGAAAGCAGGCTTTGAGAAGGCAAAGCACATGCCTGATTTCCACTCTTTCCATGTTGTGTCGTCAATGTTGTCGTTCTTCCAGAGAAAATATTCTTCACTGCACAAATCGAAGTAGGCTCTCATGTATCGAAGAGTTTTGTCTCTGATATCTGGTGCTAGATCGTCTATTGAAAAATTGTCTTCGTTTATTTGCTCTGGGAAATTAAGGATTATTTCTTGATAGCGCTTTGTGTAGTCGGCAAAGAATTGTAGTTGAAGCTGCTTTCTGAAGCTGCGCACGGTGAAAAACAATGCAAGTGCTGTAATGGCTGCTGTTGCTACTGAGACAACCAGTGTCCATTCGTTTACGTCCAATGCGATGATCTCCATTAAGCTTTGCATAACGATTAAGCTAACGGGCAGACAAAAGCGCAGCTTTTGGCTGTCCAGCGAACGAAGTGAGCGATAGTTGAGCGCATTGTTAGGCTATGTAAGATGTATTGTTGTTTCGTCTAATGGCGATATGGCTTGCTTCTGAGGTGAAACAAAGTTTATGCCTGAGATTGGTGACTCAGCAGATTGACAGAAACCCCAATAAGGTCCGTGCTCACCATCCTTGGGGTAGGCCACGATGCTGATTGAGCTTTCGTCCGTATACTCAGTATATATGCCAAGAAACATCTTGGAGCTAACCACTTCTGGCTCTTTGGAGAAAGGGTTACGCTCGGGGAGAACCATTCCAAGCACCAGCGCCAAATCTTCATCTGGAAGTGCCTTGAGAGCGGCTACTAATTCAAGGTTGGTCATGTTCTTCCTTAGTGCCTAACGTTTGGTTAAGGGGCCGGATTCAGCCGGTCCCGAGTGAGCGGAGCGAACGACTTGAACCATTTGTTAGGCATAAACACTGCCCTGTGGGATGCCGGCTTGTACAGAAATAACTCTCGCTGAACGACATACAAAATTGCAACCGAAACCATATGCCGGCTCAAAGATCACAGATAACTTGACTCGCTCAAGCTGTCTCTGCGAAATGTCCTCAATTGAGAGTTGCATAAGGGCATTTTGGTGATTGAATGCATCAAGCTCCAGTCCATCAATTTCCGTAAAAAATATGGTGACAATAGAATGATGGCGGCAAATGTATGTGCCGCTGCCAGATACTTGATTTGTCATTTCAAACACGTGGATGTCGGCTGTTAGTGCTGCCGTGTTGTTTTCGCAGTCTCGGTTAAGCGTGATGTTAATAACTTCTGCGTCATGAAACGATGGCCAGTAACCAAAAACCTCAGTCAATTTGCAGCTGTCTTCCACTATCCCGGCTGTGTCATTCATTTTTTAGTCTAACGATTGGTTAAAGGGCCGGCTTTAGCCGGAGCGAAGCGAGCGGCTTGAACCATTTGTTAGGCTTCTGGGTGCCCATTGTTAGCGCTCGCTTGATCATTGATTATAGAGATACCCATATCGCTGATCATCAGCAATATGTCATTGATAAGCTCTTCTTGTGTGATGTTTTCAGGCAATATTTCTAGGACTTCAGACTTCAGTAGGAAACCTTGGGAGCGCCCCTTATTTATTAGGGATTTTAGGTCTGGATGCATCCTGCTATGACCTCTGCCTCTGTGAGCCTAACGATTAAGCTAAGGGGCCGGCTTCGCCGGTCCCAGCGAACGAAGTGAGCGCTTTGAGCGCATTGTTAGGCGAACATACTCTGCTTGCCATAAATCATTCAATAGGGTTTCAAAGCCGGATACTCGGCATATATGCAGACGTGCTCAAGCTCAACAAGATGCCCCATGATCTGGGCGGACATTAATTTTAGATTTTCAAATTCATCGGGGCTTAGATTTGACTTTGCCTGCAAAAGCATTGAGTTCAGCTCTCGAATGCATCGTTGCGTGGAATTCTGAATTTCTTTTGCAGCCTCAATATCCATCTTGTGTGCCTAACGATTAAGCTAACGGGCGGCCAAAAGCGCAGCTTTTGGACGTCCAGCGAACGAAGTGAGCGACAGTTGAGCGCATTGTTAGGCAGCGCTCTGCTGGTCTGTATGTAAATTCATTTTGTAGGATTGGAGAAATATTGTAGTGCGCGATTTGAAAAGCCAAACGAGTATCCCCACCAGGCTAGCAGGAGTGGCAGGAATATATAACGAGCGGCATAGCTGCCGACTCGCCCTGCATCAGTGGAATACGTAGCTCCTTTTGTGCCAAGAATAAGCCAGACAGCGAAAGCAGTAATGGCTACCAATCCAAACCAACGCCCCCATTTCTTTCTTTTATACACTCCAAAGAGTAATGCTAGGGGGGTAAGAGGGAAAATAAGTAGCCAAAAAATTAATTCAAATAACTTTATTATGCTGTCAATTCTTAGGTTAGCAGTAGGGTTGCCTAAAAATAACTCGGCTATGCCTGCGAGAAAAAGAGTTGTGGCCGCAAGCAGGAAAAGGCAAAAGAGCCAGACTGATATGGGGCGAGGCGCTAGATGGTTTGGCATTTGATACTCGTTTGTTTGCCTAACGTTTGGTTAAGGGGCCGGCTTTAGCCGGTCCCGAGTGAGCGAAGCGAACGACTTGAACCATGTGTTAGGCATAAACACTGCCTTGTGGGATGCCGGCTTGTACAGAAATAACTCTCGCTGAACGACATACAAAATTGCAACCGAAACCATATGCCGGCTCAAAGACCACAGATAACTTGACTCGCTCAAGCTGTCTCTGCGAAATGTCCTCAATTGAGAGTTGCATAAGGGCATTTTGGTGATTGAATGCATCAAGCTCCAGCTCATCAATTTCCGTAAATAATATGGTGACAATGGAATGATGACGGCAAATGTATGTGCCGCTGCCAGATACTTGATTTGTCATTTCAAACACGTGGATGTCAACTGTTAGTGCTGCTGTGTTGTTTTCGCAGTCTCGGTTAAGTGTGATGTTAATAACTTCTGCGTCATGAAACGATGGCCAGTAGCCAAAAACCTCAGTCAATTTGCAGCTGTCTTCCACTATCCCAGCTGTGTCATTCATTTTTGGCCTAACTAGTGTTTATACGACATGCCTTGGTCTAGGCATGATGTCCTTATCTAGGTGTTATGTCTGTATCTAGGCATTCCGATATCCATATCTAGGCATCCCTACGAATAATCCTTTCCTGCAACCCCAGCCGCTCTACCTCGTCTGAGGCGATAAGCCAGACAAGATTGTCCCGATCCCATTTGCCGCCGGCGCTTTTGATCAGACGCTGTAGGTCGGTTTCGTGCCGGTGGATGCGTAACGCGACGTTAGTGGCTGAAGGGGCTGGGAGGGTGGAGGGGCCAGGTTGGCCTTTGATAAGGGCGTATTTCTGCTCGACGATGAGCTCGACCGTGGTGTAGTGGGTGCGGGTCTTGCGGTCGAGGCGGTAGCGCACGGCGACAAGTTTATCGCCGTAGCGTTCTTGTAGGCGCTTGGTGCCAGGCTTTCCGGGCTTGAGGGTTTTGACAACGTCCATATTGTCACCGAGGTGGGCTGCGAGAGTTGCAGTCTGCCCCAGTGCTGGTGTCCTGCTCAAGCCGGCGGCGGAGCGGGGCGCCGCCGGTTTCGCGGGTGCAGCTTAGCTTTGCAGTTCGGCCAGGTCGCGGTACAGCTCTAGCGCCTGCGGGTTAGCCAGGGCGTCGGTGTTCTTCACCGGTTTGCCGTGCACCACGTTGCGTACCGCCAGCTCGACGATCTTGCCGCTGATGGTGCGCGGGATATCGGCCACGGCGACGATCCTGGCCGGCACATGACGTTGGGTGGTGTTGTCGCGGATTACCGAGCAGATGCGCTGCTTGAGCTTGTCATCCAGCACCACGCCTTCACGCAGGCGCACGAACAGCACCACGCGCACATCGCCTTGCCATTCCTGGCCGATGGCGATGGATTCCAATACTTCCTCGACCTTTTCCACCTGGCGGTAGATCTCGGCGGTGCCGATGCGTACGCCGCCGGGGTTGAGTACGGCATCCGAGCGGCCATGGATCACCAGGCCGCCGTGCTCGGTCTCCTCGGCGTAGTCGCCATGGGCCCACACGCCGGGGAAGGTCTCGAAGTAGGCGGCGCGGAATTTGGCGCCGTCGGCGTCGTTCCAGAAGCCCACTGGCATGGAGGTGAAGTGCTGGGCGCAGACCAGCTCGCCTTTCTCGCCGAGCACCGCCTTGCCGGCGTCGTCCCATACCTGCACGTCCATGCCCAGGCCCTTGCACTGCAGCTCGCCGCGGCGCACCGGCAGCACCGGGTTACCGAGGGCGAAGCAGGAGACGATGTCGGTGCCGCCGGAGATGGAGGACAGGCAGACATCGCTCTTGAGGTCGCGGTAGACGTACTCGAAGCTCTCGTGGGCCAGCGGCGAGCCGGTCGAGAGGATGGCCTTCAGGCGGCTCAGCTTGTGCGTCTCGCGCGGTTTGGCGCCGGCCTTTTCCAGGGCGGCGATGAACTTGGCGCTGGTACCGAAGATGCTGATGTTCTCGGCGTCGATCAGGTCGATCAGGCGCTCGGCGCCGGGGTGGAAGGGCGAGCCGTCGAACAGCACCAGAGTGGCGCCCAGGGCCAGGCCTGAGACCAGCCAGTTCCACATCATCCAGCCGCAGGTGGTGTAGTAGAACAGGGTGTCGTCGGCATGCAGGTCGGTGTGCAGGCCCAGTTCCTTGACGTGCTGCAGCAGGGTGCCGCCGACGCCGTGGACGATGCACTTGGGCACGCCGGTGGTGCCGCTGGAGTAGAGGATATACAGCGGCTGCTCGAATGGCACCGGGGTGAACTTGGGCTCGCCAGCGGCCTGGTAGAAGTCGCCCCACAGCGCCACAGGTGCGGCCGTCTTGAAGTCGCGCGGCTGGGCGTTCGGGTTGGAGTAGGGCACCACCACCAGCTGCTGCAGGGAGGGCAGGCGCTCGAGGATTTCGTTGAGCTTGGGCGTCAGGTCGAGGTTCTTGCCGGCGTAGCGGTAGCCGGCGGCGGCGATCAGCACCTTGGGTTCGATCTGGCCGAAGCGGTCGATCACGCCTTGGGTGCCGAAGTCCGGCGAGCAGCTTGACCAAGTGGCGCCGAGGCTGGCGGTGGCGAGCATGCCGACCAGGGTCTGCCAGGTGTTGGGCATGAACGCGGCGACGCGATCGCCAATGCCGACGCCGGCGGCCTTGAGGCTGCGCTGCAGGCCGGCGACATGGGCGGCCAGCTCGGCATAGCTCAGTTGCTCGCGCGAGCCATCCTCACCGATGGCGACCAGCGCCGGGTGATCATCACGGCGGCGCAGCAGGTGTTCGGCGAAGTTCAGGGTGGCGCCAGGGAACCAGTGGGCGCTGGGCATGGCGGCGCCTTCGCGCAAAACGGCCTCGGGCTGGGCGGTGAAGCGCACATCGAAGAAGTCGACGATGGCCTGCCAGAACGCCTCGCGCTCGTCCACGCTCCAGGCATGCAGGGCCGGGTAGTCGGCCAGTTGCAGGCCGTGGCGCTGGTTGACGAAGAGGCGGAAGGCATCCATGCGGGTAGCGGCGATGCGTTCGGCGGAGGGGGTCCAGAGCGGTGCGGTCATCGGGTCGATCCTGACTTCTTTATGTGTCGATTGTAGGTTACGGAGTCACTGGGCGAGCCAGCCACCGTCCATGTTCCAGGCGGCGCCGCGTACCTGTTCGGCGGCTTCGCTGCAGAGGAACAGGGCCAGCGCGCCGAGCTGTTCGGGGGTGACGAACTCCAGCGACGGCTGTTTCTCGGCCAGCAGGTTATGGCGTGCCTGATCGAGGCCGCCGGCCGCGGCGGCGCGGTCGTCGATCTGCTTCTGTACCAGCGGGGTCAGCACCCAGCCGGGGCAGATGGCGTTGCAGGTGACGCCCGTGGTGGCGGTTTCCAGCGCCACGCTCTTGGTCAAACCGACCAGACCATGCTTGGCCGCCACGTAGGCGCTCTTGCCGGCCGAAGCCGCCAGGCCGTGGGCCGAGGCGATGTTGATGATCCGCCCCCAGTTGCGTGCGCGCATGCCCGGCAGCGCCAGGCGCGTGGTGTGGAAGGCGGAGCTGAGGTTGATGGCGATGATCGAATCCCAGCGCTCCACCGGGAATTCCTCGACCGGCGCCACATGCTGGATGCCGGCATTGTTGACCAGGATGTCGACGCCGCCGAACTGCTCCTCGGCGAAGCGCACCAGGGCCTCGATCTCCGTGGGCTTGCTCATGTCCGCCGGATGGTGGCGCACCTGGCCGCCGTGGGCGGCAACGGCGGCAACGGCCGCCTCCACGTCACCGAAACCGTTGAGCACCAGGTTGGCGCCGGCTTCGGCCAGCTTGAGGGCTATCCCTAAGCCAATGCCGCTGGTGGAGCCGGTGACCAGGGCGGTCTTGCCTTGCAGATTCATGTGCTTCTCCTGTTGCACGGGCCGCCTCGGCGGCCCGGTCGCGGGCTACACCCGCCCTACGTTTAGACGATGCCGGTGGCGTAGAACACGCCGATCACGACGAACACGGCCAGGGTCTTGATCAGGGTAATACCGAAGATGTCCTTGTACGCCTCGCGGTGGGTCAGGCCGGTGACCGCCAGCAGGGTGATCACCGCGCCGTTGTGCGGCAGGGTGTCCATGCCGCCGGAGGCCATCGAGGCGACCCGGTGCAGCACTTCCAGCGGAATGTTGGCGGCGTTGGCGGCGGCGATGAAGGTATCGGACATGGCCGCCAGGGCGATGCTCATGCCGCCCGAGGCCGAACCGGTGATACCGGCCAGCAGGGTGACGGTGACCGCCTCGTTGACCAGCGGGTTGGGGATGCTCTTCAGCGCATCGGCCAGCACCAGGAAGCCGGGCAGGGAGGCGATCACCGCGCCGAAACCGTATTCCGAGGCGGTGTTCATCGACGCCAGCAGCGCGCCGCCGACGGCGGTCTTGGTGCCTTCGGCGAGCTTGGCGCGGATGGCGCGGAAGCCGCAGATCAGCACCAGCAGGATGCCCAGCAGCAGCGCCGCCTGAACGGCCCAGATGCCGGTCAGCTTGGCCACCTCGCTGGTCACCGGCTGCGCCATGCCGGCCAGCTGCAGGCTGTGGGTCTTGCCGTAGATCTCCGGAATCCAGCGGGTGAACAGCAGATTGGACAGGCCCACCAGCACCAGCGGCGCCAGCGCCAGCCAGGGGGTGGGCAGGGTGATGTCCTCGGCGGTCTCCGGCTCGTTGCGCAGCTCGGTGCCGTAGCCCTCGCCGTTGCGCTTGGCCTTGCTCAGCTGGCGGCTCAGGTAAAGCATGCCGACGCTGAACACGAACAGGGTGCCGATCACGCCCAGCCACGGCGCCGCCCAGGAGGTGGTGCCGAAGAAGGTGGTGGGGATGATGTTCTGGATCTGCGGGGTGCCGGGCAGGGCGTCCATGGTGAAGCTAAACGCGCCGAGGGCGATGGTGGCCGGGATCAGGCGCTTGGGGATGTTGCTCTGGCGGAACATCTCGGCGGCGAACGGGTACACGGCGAACACCACCACGAACAGCGACACGCCGCCGTAGGTGAGCAGGGCGCAGACCAGCACGATCACCAGCATGGCCTGGCCGGTGCCGAGCAGGCGGATGGCGGTGGCGACGATGGAGCGCGAGAAGCCGGACAGCTCGATCAGCTTGCCGAACACGGCGCCGAGCAGGAACACCGGGAAGTACAGCTTGATGAAGCCGACCATTTTCTCCATGAACACGCCGGTAAAGGCGGGCGCCACGGCGGATGGGTCGGTGAGCAGCACGGCGCCTAGGGCGGCGATGGGGGCGAAGAGGATGACGCTGTAGCCGCGATAGGCGGCCAGCATCAGCAGGGCAAGGGCCGCGAGGGCGATGATCACGCTCATGGAGCTATCTCCTGTGCTGCGGCGTGGCGTTCACGCACAGCGATCTTGTTGTCTTGGGTCACGTAGGGGGCTTGCTGGTCCATTACCAGAGCGGCAGCACGTAACTGAGGATCAGGCGGTTCTCGTCCAGGTCATTGCCGAAGTGGCCGGAGCGCAGCGTGGCGTTGCGCCATTTGATGCCAAAGTTCTTCAGCGGGCCGTCCTGGAACACGTAGGCGATGTCGCTGTTGCGCTCCCATTCCTTGCCTTCCGGCTTGCCGGCGCCCAGCTCGATGTTGTCGCCGGACAGGTAGCGGGTCATGAAGGTCAGGCCGGGGATGCCGATGGCGGCGAAGTTGTAGTCGTAGCGCACCTGCCAGGAGCGCTCCTCGGCGTTGGCGAAGTCGCCGATCTGCACGAAGTTGACCAGGAAGGCGTCGGTGCCGCCGATGTAGGCGAAGCCGGTGTCGCCGCTCATGCGCTGATAGCCGAGGCCGAAGGCATGGCCGCCGAGGCCGTAGGTGAACATGGCGCCGAAGGCGCGGTTGTCGACGTTGCTGTGGCCGTCGTCGTCGGAGCGCGCGAAGCGCAGGTCGCTCTTCAGCGACTGGCCTGCGCCGAGCGGCAGCAGGTGGGTCAGGTTGACGATGTGCTGGTCGTAGAGCTTGTCGAGCTTGGCGTAGCTGTAGCCGGTGGTGAGCTGGTCATTCCACTTGTAGCTGGCGCCGGCGAAGTCGAAGCGATTGCTATCGCCACTGGCGACGATGCCACGGGCGCTGCCGCTGGTGACGGTCATGTCCTCGCTGTCCGAGGAGTCGCGCTGGCTGACCTGGCGCAGCTGGCCGGCGTCGAGGGTCAGGCCGGCGATGTCGGTGGAGTTCAGGTGCGCGCCGCGGAAGGTCTGCGGCTGCAGGCGCGAGTCGTTGGCCAGCACGGTCGGCAGCTTGGGCAGCAAGGTGCCGACCTTGAGCACGCTGGCGCCGGCCTTGAACTTAGCGGTCAGGCCCAGCTCGCCATATTCGTCCTGGGCGCCGTCGACCCTCTCCTTGTCGCGCGGCAGCAGGCCGGAGCCGGCGCGGTCGGGGCTGGAGTCGAGCTTGACGCCGAGCATGCCGAGGGCGTCCACGCCGACGCCGACGGTGCCTTCGGTGTAGCCGGACTCGTAGCGCAGGAGGAAGCCCTGGGCCCACTCCTCCTGTTTCGACTGGCTGGCGTTGTCCTGGCGGAAGTCGCGATTGAAATAGAAGTTGCGCAGTTCCAGGCTGGCTTTGCTGTCTTCGAGGAAGGCGGCCTGGCTGGACGTGCAGACACCGCCGAGGGCGGCGAGGGCGACGGCATGGCTGAGCGGGAGTTTGCTCATCGGATATCTCCTGGCGCGGCGGCGTAGCGAACGGAGACGGTGCCGTGGCGTCCCGGGAGCAGAGTTCGTGCTACGTGCAGCGGTATTGTTGTTATTTCGGCTGCGGTCTGGCCGCGTCAGGCCTTTAGCCAGTTCCATGCCAACAATACAAGATGCTGATTTATAAGGATTTTCTACGCTTTTCGAGAGATTCGGCAGCAGTGCTTGTCTCGTAATGGAGACAGGGCGGCCGGAGGTCCCGGGCAGAAAGCCGAAAAGACTGGTACGGCTGGAAAGTCTCTTTATTGAGACTTGTCTCTTTATCAAGACGAAATGCCCAGCGCGACCATCTTCTTGTACAGGGTCGAGCGGCCCAGGCTCAGGCGCTTGGCGGCCTCGACCACATTGCCGGCCTGCTCGGCCAGGGCGGCCTGGATCAGCTGACGTTCGAAGGCCTCGCGGGCGCTGTGGAAATCGCCGAGCGGAATCGCCAGTGCGGCCGGCGCCACCTGGCTGGGTAGTGGCACCAGGCGACCAATGGCTGCGCGCAGGGCGCCGGCACCCAGCAGCGGCTCATCGCCGAGCAGAGCGGCGCGCTCCAGCACGTTGCGCAGCTCGCGGATGTTGCCCGGCCAGGCATGGCTGGCCAGCAGGGCGCGCGCCTCGGCGTCCAGCTCGTGGTGGCCGGGCAGCTCGTCGAGGATCGCCTCGCACAGCGCCGGCAGGTCGTCCAGGCGTTCGCGCAGTGGCGGTAGCTGGATCGGCAGGACGTTGAGGCGGTAGTACAGGTCGGCGCGAAAGCGACCTTCCTGCACGGCGGCCTCCAGGTCCAGCGAGGTGGCGGCGATCAGGCGCACGTCGCTGCGGCGAACCTCGTTGGAGCCGACCGGCTCGAACTCCTTCTCCTGCAACACGCGCAGCAGCTTGCTCTGCAGGGTCAGCGGCATGTCGCCGATCTCGTCGAGGAACAGCGTGCCGCCCTGGGCGATCTGCAGCTTGCCGGGGCGGCCCTTGCGGTCGGCGCCGGTGAAGGCGCCGGGTGCGGTGCCGAAGAACTCGGCCTCCAGCAGGGTCTCCGGGATCGCCGCGCAGTTGACGCTGACGAAGGGCTTGTGCGCCCGCGGCGAGGCGCTGTGGATGGCGTGGGCCAGCAGCTCCTTGCCGGTACCTGTCTCGCCGAGCAGCAGCACCGGTGACTCGCTGGCCGCGCCGCGGCGGGCGCGACGCTTGACCTCCAGACTGGCGGCGCTGGCGCCGATGAAGTGGGCAAAGCTGTACTTGGCCTGGCGCGCCTGCAGCAGCGAGCGGGTCGACGCCAGCTCCTCCTGGATCTGCATGAAGCGGGTCACCAGCGGCGCCAGGTTGCGCAGTTGGTCGAACAGGGCGAAACCGATGGCACCGATCACCGCGCCGGCGGCGTCGTGCACCGGCAGGCGCATCACCACCAGCGGGCCGCCGGGTGTATCGAGCATGTCCAGCAGGATCGGCTCGCCGGTCTCCACCACCTGGCGCAGCAGGCTAGTGGGGATGACCTTCTCTACTTCCTGGCCGATGGCCTGGCTGGCGTCGTCCAGGCCATAGCGGCGCGCGTAGCGCTCGTTCATCCAGACGATGCGCGCGTCCTTGTCGACGATCACCGTGCCCTCGCTGGACTGCTCGACGATCTCGAACAGCGAGCGGATCGCCAGCAGGCGCACGTGCTGGTAGTCGCGCAGGGTGGAGGCGTCTTTCATCAGCGATCTCTGCAGGCGGTAAGAGGGGTGGAGCTTAACCGGCGCGGGCCATCGGGCAATCTGACCTTGGTCGCAGCGCCGGCGTTCAGCGGGCGGCCAGGCGGGCGCGAGCCACGCGCGAGCCGTTGTCCTTGCCGAGCACCTGGCAGATGCGTGCGCCAGCGTCGATCAGCTTGTCCAGGTCGATGCCGGTGTGGATGCCCAGGCCCTGCAGCAGGTAGAGCACATCCTCGGTAGCGACGTTGCCGGTGGCGCCCTTGGCGTAGGGGCAGCCGCCCAGGCCTGCGACCGAGCTGTCGAACACGGCGATGCCTTCCAAAAGGCTGGCGTAGATATTGGCCAGGGCCTGGCCGTAGGTGTCGTGGAAGTGCCCGGCCAGCTTGTCGCGCGGGATATCGCGGCCGACCACCTCGAACATCGTGCGGGTCTTGCCAGCGGTGCCGGTGCCGATGGTGTCGCCTAGCGATACCTCATAGCAGCCCATGGCGAACAGCTCGCGGGCCACGGCGGCGACCTGCTCGGGCGCCACTTCGCCCTCGTAGGGGCAGCCGAGCACGCAGGAGACATAGCCGCGCACCGTGATGCCGTGGGCTTTGGCCGCTTCCATCACCGGCACGAAGCGCTCCAGGCTCTCGGCGATGGAGCAGTTGATGTTCTTCTGCGAGAAGGCCTCGCTGGCGGCGGCGAACACCGCCACTTCCTTAACCCCGGCCTCGACCGCGGCCTCGAAGCCTTTGAGGTTGGGGGTGAGGGCGCCGTAGACCACACCGGGTTTGTACTGGATGCCGGCGAACACCTCGGCGCTGCCGGCCATCTGCGGCACCCACTTGGGCGAGACGAAGCTGCCTACCTCGATGTAGCTCAGGCCGGCGGCGCTCAGGTCGTCGGTCAGGCGTACCTTGTCGGCCACGCTGATCGGCTGTTTCTCGTTCTGCAGGCCGTCGCGCGGGCCGACTTCGACCAGGCGGACGTGTTGGGGCAGATTCATGGATTTCCTCGCGAGATTAGTTTCGGCGCCCTCTCCCCTTGGGAGAGGGCGGGGCGGCCCTCATAGGGTGAGGGAGCGGAGTGGCCCGTGATGCCCTCACCCTAACCCTCTCCCGGAGGGAGAGGGAATAGTGGTGTTGCTCAGGCCTCTTCCAGCTCTACCAGTGCGGCGCCTTCGCTGACCATATCCCCTTCGCCACAGTACAGCGCCTTGACCGTGCCGGCGTGGGGCGCGCGGATGCTGTGCTCCATCTTCATGGCTTCCAGTACCACCAGGGCGGTGCCGGCTTCCACAGACTGGCCGGGTTCGACCAGCACGCGCACGATACTGCCGTTCATGGGCGCCGTCAGCCCGCCGTGCTGTGCGTGGCTGGCCTCGACCTCGGCGATCGGGTCGACCTTGCGCACCTCATGCAGGCGACCTTGCCACTCCAGATACAGCGCATCGCCCTGGCGGATGGCACGGTGGGCGCGGCGCAGGCCGTCCTGTTCGAGCCACAGTTGCTCGCCCAGCAGCTGCGACTGCAGCGCGCCGCGCAGGTGCACGGTCTGGCGTTGCTCACCGCAGCTCAGCTGCAGATCGGTCTCGCTGGCCAGACCGGCGCGCCAGCCGAGGTTGCCGCTCCAGGGCGAGTGATAGTCCTCGTGGCTGCGGCGCGGCGCCTCGCTCTGCAGCCAGGCTTCGCCGGCCAATTGCCAGAACTCGCTCGGCAGTTCGGCCACCGCAGGCAGCAGCTGAGCCTGGTGACGGGGAATAAAGCCGGTATCCAGCTCGGCATTGGCGAAAGCCGGATGGGCCAGCACGCGACGCAGGAAGGGCAGGTTGCTGGCGAAGCCGCCGACCAGCGTTTCTTCGAGCATGGCCAGCAGGCGCTGGTGGGCCTGCTCGCGGTCCTCGCCCCAGGCGATCAGCTTGGCCAGCATGGGGTCGTAGAACGGCGAGACGGTGTCGCCTTCGGCTACGCCGCTATCGACGCGGCGACCTTCACCAGCGGCCGGTTCGCGATACAGCTTGAGGTCGCCGGAGGCGGGCAGGAAGTCGTTATCGGTGTCCTCGGCGTACAGGCGCACCTCAATGGCATGGCCATTGAGCGGCACTTCGGCCTGGGTGATCGGCAGTGCCTCGCCACGGGCAACACGGATCTGCCAGGCCACCAGGTCGAGGCCGGTGATGGCCTCGGTGACCGGGTGTTCCACCTGCAGACGGGTGTTCATCTCCATAAAGAAGAACTGGCCGCGGGCATCCAGCAGGAATTCCACGGTGCCGGCGCCGACATAGCCGATGGCCTGGGCGGCCTTGACCGCGGCCTCGCCCATGGCGCGGCGCAGTTCGGGCGAAAGGCCCGGAGCCGGCGCTTCCTCGACCACCTTCTGGTGACGGCGCTGGATCGAGCAGTCGCGTTCGTTGAGGTACAGGCAGTTGCCATGGCTGTCGGCGAATACCTGGATCTCCACGTGGCGCGGCTGCAGTACGTACTTTTCTACCAGCATGCGCGAATCGCCGAAGGCGGACTGGGCTTCACGCTGGGCGGATTCCAGGGTTTCGGCCAGCTCGCTCTCGCGCTCGACCACCTTCATGCCCTTGCCACCGCCACCGGCAGCGGCCTTGAGCAGCACCGGGTAGCCGATGCGTTCGGCGGCGACGCGGAAGGTCTCCACGTCCTGGGCCTCGCCGTGGTAGCCGGGCACCAGGGGCACGCCGGCGTCTTCCATCAGCGCCTTGGCCGCGGACTTGCTGCCCATGGCGTCGATGGCGCTGGCGGGCGGGCCGAGGAACACCAGGCCGGCGGCCTCGATGGCGCGGGCGAAACCGGCGTTCTCGGAGAGGAAGCCGTAGCCCGGGTGGATGGCCTGGGCACCGCTGGCCTTGGCCGCAGCGATGATCTTGTCGATGAGCAGGTAGCTCTCGGCCGGCTTGGCGCCGCCGAGGTTCACCGCCAGGTCGGCCTCGCGCACATGGCGCGCATGGGCGTCGATGGCGCTGTGCACGGCCACGGTCTTCAGACCCTGGGCCTTGGCGGTGCGCATCACCCGGCAGGCGATCTCGCCGCGGTTGGCCACCAGCAGGGTATCGATGTGCTTGCGGCTCATGCTTGCGGCTCCTGCCAGGCGGGCGTGCGTTTTTCCAGGAAGGCGTTGAGCCCCTCCTGGCCTTCGGGGCTGACGCGGATACGGGCGATGGCGTTCTCGGTGTAGCGGCGCAGCGGCGGGTTGAGCACGCCGCTGGCCACTTCGCGCAGCAGGTCCTTGCTGGCCTGCATGGCCTGCGGGCTGTTGAGCAGCAGATTGTTCACCCAGCCTTCGACCTGGGCGTCCAGCTCGGCGGCCGGGTAGGCCTCGGCCAGCAGGCCCAGTTCGCGGGCGCGGTGGCCGGAGAAGCGTTCGGCGGTCAGCGCATAGCGGCGCGCGGCGCGCTCGCCGAGGGCCTGGACCACGAAGGGGCTGATCACCGCAGGGGCCAGGCCGATGCGCACTTCGGACAGGCTGAACAGCGCGTCGTCGCTGCCAATGGCCATATCGCAGCAGCTGACCAGGCCCACAGCACCGCCGAAGGCCGCGCCCTGTACCACGGCCAGGGTCGGAATCTTCAGGCCGTTGAGGTTGTACATCAGCTCGGCCAGCTCGCGGGCGTCATTCAGATTGGCGTTGTAATCGAGCTTGGCCGAGGCCTGCATCCAGGCCAGATCGGCGCCGGCGGAGAAATGCCTGCCGCGGCCGCGCAGCAGTAAGAAGCGCAGGGTCTTGTCGGCGGCGATCAAGTCGAGGGCGAGGATCAGCTCGCGGATCATCTCGGCGTTGAAGGCGTTGTTCTTGTCCGGGCGGTTCAGCCACAGGGTGGCGAAGCCGCGCGGGTCTTTTTCCAGCTGTACGGTAGTGAAGTCGGTCATGGCTTACATCCGGAACACGCCGAACTGGGTCGGCTCGATGGGCGCATTGAGGCTGGCGGACAGCGCCAGGCCGAGCACGTCGCGGGTCTGCGCCGGGTCGATCACGCCGTCGTCCCACAGGCGGGCGCTGGAGTAGTAGGCGTGGGCCTGCTGCTCGTATTGGGCGACGATGGGCTGCTTGATGCGCGCCTCTTCCTCGTCGCTGAACGGGTGGCCGGCGCGGGCGGCCTGCTCGCGCTTGACCTGCACCAAGACGCCTGCGGCCTGCTCGGCGCCCATCACGCCGATGCGCGCGTTGGGCCACATCCACAGGAAGCGCGGGTCGTAGGCGCGGCCGCACATGCCGTAGTTACCGGCGCCGAAGCTGCCACCGATGATCACGGTGAACTTCGGCACCTTGGCGCAGGCCACGGCGGTGACCAGCTTGGCACCGTGCTTGGCGATGCCGCCTTCCTCGTACTTCTTGCCGACCATAAAGCCAGTGATGTTCTGCAGGAACAGCAGCGGGATGCCGCGCTGGCAGGCCAGTTCGATGAAGTGCGCGCCTTTCTGCGCGGCTTCGGCGAACAGGATGCCGTTGTTCGCCAGGATGGCGACCGGGTAGCCGTGGATATGGGCGAAGCCACACACCAGCGTGGTGCCGAACAGCGCCTTGAATTCGTCCAGCTCGCTGCCGTCGACGATGCGCGCGATCACTTCACGTACATCGAAGGGCTGTTTGGCGTCGGCCGGGATCACCCCGTACAGCTCCTCACTGCTGTGCAGCGGAGCGAGCGGGGCGCGGGTCTGCAGCTGGCCGAGCTTGCGCCAGTTGAGGTTGGCGATGCAGCGGCGGGCCAGGGCCAGGGCATGCTCGTCGTTCTCCGCGTAGTGGTCGGCCACGCCGCTGGTCTTGCAGTGCACGTCGGCGCCGCCCAGTTCCTCGGCGGTCACTACCTCGCCGGTGGCGGCCTTCACCAGGGGCGGGCCGGCCAGGAAGATGGTGGCCTGGTTGCGCACCATGATGGTCTCGTCGCTCATCGCCGGCACATAGGCGCCGCCGGCGGTGCAGGAGCCCATGACCACGGCGATCTGCGGGATGCCCTGGGCGCTCATATTGGCCTGGTTGAAGAAGATGCGGCCGAAGTGTTCGCGGTCCGGGAACACTTCTTCCTGGCGTGGCAGGTTGGCGCCGCCGGAGTCCACCAGGTAGATGCACGGCAGGCGGTTCTGCTGGGCGATGGTCTGCGCGCGCAGGTGTTTCTTCACGGTCAGCGGGTAGTAGCTGCCGCCTTTCACCGTGGCGTCGTTGGCGATGATCATGCACTCGACGCCTTCCACTCGACCGATGCCGGCGACCACGCCGGCTGCCGGCACGTCTTCGCCGTAGACCTCATGGGCGGCGAGTTGGCCGACTTCGAGGAAGGGCGAGCCGAGGTCCAGCAGGCGGTTGATGCGCTCGCGCGGTAGCAGCTTGCCGCGCGAGGTGTGGCGTTCCTGGGCCTTGGCGCCGCCGCCCTCGTGGACGCGGGCGAGCAGGGCGCGCAGGTCGCTGACCTGGGCGAGCATGGCCGCACTGTTGGCGGCGAACTCCGGCGAGCGGGTGTTGATCTGGGTATGCAGGATGGCCATCTGGCGCGCTCCGTCGACGGCGGCCGGGCAGGGCGCCCGTGCCGCCCGGTGATCACTTGGTCTCGTTGTACAGCTCGCGGCCGATCAGCATGCGGCGGATTTCGCTGGTGCCGGCGCCGATCTCGTAGAGCTTGGCGTCACGCAGCAGGCGGCCGGCCGGGTACTCGTTGGTGTAACCGTTGCCGCCGAGCAGTTGGATGGTATCGAGGGCCATCTTGGTGGCCATCTCGGCGGTGTAGAGGATCACCGCGGCAGCGTCCTTGCGCGATTCCTCGCCGCGGTCGCAGGCCTTGGCCACGGTGTACAGGTAGGACTTGGAGGCGTTCATGCCGGCGTACATGTCGGCCAGCTTGCCCTGCACCAGCTGGAACTCGCCGATCGACTGCTTGAACTGCTGGCGCTCGTGCACGTAGGGCAGCACCACGTCCATGCAGGCGCTCATGATCCCGGTCGGGCCGCCGGAGAGCACTGTGCGCTCGTAGTCCAGGCCGCTCATCAGCACGGCCACGCCGCGGCCTTCGCCGCCGAGGACGTTTTCTTCCGGCACTTCCACGTCCTCGAACACCAGTTCGCAGGTGTTGGAGCCGCGCATGCCCAGCTTGTCCAGCTTCTGATGGCGGGAGAAGCCCTTGTAGTCGCGCTCGACGATGAACGCGGTCATGCCGCGCGAACCGGCGTTGATGTCGGTCTTGGCGTAGATCACGTAGGTGTGGGCGTCCGGGCCGTTGGTGATCCACATCTTGTTGCCGTTGAGCACATAGCGATCACCGCGCTTCTCGGCGCGCAGCTTCATCGATACCACGTCAGAGCCGGCATTGGGCTCGCTCATGGCCAGGGCGCCGATGTGCTCGCCGGAGCACAGCTTGGGCAGGTACTTGAGCTTCTGCGCGTGGGTGCCGTTCTTGCGGATCTGGTTGACGCACAGGTTGGAGTGGGCACCGTAGGACAGGCCGACCGAGGCCGAGGCACGACTGATCTCCTCCATTGCCACCACGTGAGCCAGGTAGCCCATGTTGGTGCCACCGTATTCCTCTTCCACGGTCATGCCCAGCAGGCCCATGTCGCCGAACTTGCGCCACATGTCCATGGGGAACTCGTTGTCGCGGTCGATCTGCGCCGCACGTGGAGCCAGTTCGGCCTGGGCGAACTGGTGCACCGAGTCGCGCAGCATGTCGATGGTCTCGCCGAGACCGAAGTTGAGGGTTGGGTAGCTCATGAGTTCCACCTGTGAATTATTGGATTAAGTTCAGGAAGTAACGCTTTGATCTGAAACAGTTTCTGCCAGGGCTGCTAGGCAGCGCTCTTCGGCCGTATCGAGTTCCAGCTGCATCTGCTCGATGTCCAGCAGCTGCTGCTCCAGCTGGGCGCGGCGGGCGGCGATCTTAGCCATGAAGGTTTCCAGCTGCTTGCGGTTGCCGCTGCTGGGGTCGTAGAGGTCGATCAGCTCCTTGCACTCGGCGAGGGAGAAGCCGATGCGCTTGCCGCGCAGGATCAGCTTGAGGGTCACCAGATCCTTGGGCCGGTAGATGCGCTCCTGGCCGCGGCGCTCGGGCACCAACATGCCTTGCTCCTCGTAGAAGCGAATGGCGCGGGTGGTGACGTCCAGCTCGCGGGCCAGATCGGAGATGGAATAGGTGATGGACATGGCCTGCTCTCGTTTACCTTTACGTTAACGTAAACCTGTGCCAGTCTGACTGTCAATCTCGGGCTCCGGCATCGCCGGTGCGTCCGATCGACATTCATGCTGGGTGAGGAGTTGGCTTGTGCGTATCGAAGATTCCGTGTTCCTGATCACCGGCGGCGGCTCGGGCCTTGGCCTGGCTACTGCGCGTGAGCTGGTCGGTCAGGGCGCCAGGGTGCTGCTGCTGGACATCAATGCCGAGGCCGGCGCCAAGGCGGCTGCCGAATTGGGCGAGCGGGCGCGCTTTCTGCGTACCGATATCAGCAGCGAGGCCGAGGGCCGCGCCGCCGTGGCCGATGCGCTGCAGGCCTTCGGCGCGGTGCACGGGCTGGTCAACTGCGCGGGCGTGGCGCCGGCCGAGAAGGTCATCGGGCGCAACGGCGCTCACGGCCTGGACAGCTTCCGCCGCACTATCGAGATCAACCTGATCGGTAGCTTCAACATGCTGCGCCTGGCCGCCGAGGCCATGGCGCAGAACCAGCCGAACGCCGACGGCGAGCGTGGCGTGATCATCAACACCGCCTCGGTGGCCGCCTTCGACGGGCAGATGGGCCAGGCCGCGTACTCCGCGTCCAAGGGCGGCGTGGCCGCCATGACCCTGCCGACGGCGCGTGATCTGGCGCGCTCGGGCATTCGCGTAATGTGCATCGCCCCGGGCATCTTCGAGACGCCGATGATGGCCGGCATGCCCCAGGAGGTGCAGGACTCCCTGGCCGCCAACGTGCCGTTCCCGCCGCGCCTGGGGCGCCCGGCCGAATATGCCGCGCTGGTCCGCCATATCGTCGAGAACGCCATGCTCAACGGCGAGGTCATCCGCCTGGATGGCGCGCTGCGCATGGCGGCCAAGTGAGGGCATGAGCATGCACAACGATCCGGTGGTGATAGTCGGCGCCGCGCGCACGCCCATGGGCGGCTTCCTCGGCGACTTCAAGGATCTGACGGCCGCCCAGCTGGGCGCCGCCGCCATCCGCGCCACGCTCGAGCGTGCCAGCCTGGCCGGCGATGCGGTGGACGAGGCGATCATGGGCTGCGTACTGCAGGCCGGCCAGGGCCAGGCCCCGGCGCGCCAGGCGGTGCTCGGCGCCGGGCTGCCGCAGTCGGTGGTCTGCTCCACGGTGAACAAGATGTGCGGCTCCGGCATGAAGGCCGCCATGTTCGGCCACGACCTGCTGCTGGCCGGCGGCGCCCGGGTGGTGCTGGCCGGCGGCATGGAGAGCATGTCGGGCGCGCCCTACCTGCTGGAGCGCGCCCGCGGCGGCTACCGCATGGGCCACGGCAAGGTGCTCGACCACATGTTCCTCGACGGCCTGGAAGACGCCTACGACAAGGGCCGGCTAATGGGCACCTTCGCCGAGGACTGCGCGCAGAGCTACGGCTTCAGCCGCGAGCAGCAGGACGAGTACGCCATCGCCTCGCTGACCCGTGCCCAGCGCGCCATCGCCGAGGGCCGCTTCGCCGATGAGATAGTGCCGGTGCAGGCCAAGGCCGGCCGCGAGCTGGTGACCATCAGCCAGGACGAACAGCCGCCCAAGGCGCGCCCGGACAAGATCCCGACCCTCAAGCCGGCCTTTCGCGAGGGCGGCACGGTGACGGCGGCCAACGCCAGCTCGATCTCCGATGGTGCCGCCGCGCTGCTGCTGATGCGCCAGTCCGAGGCCGAGCGCCGCGGCCTGACGCCGCTGGCACGCATCGCCGGCCACGCCTCGGCGGCCCAGGCGCCGAACCTGTTCACCACCGCGCCGGTTGGCGCCATCCAGCGCCTGCTGGCCAGCACCGGCTGGTCGCTAGGCGAGGTCGATCTGTTCGAGATCAACGAGGCCTTCGCCGTGGTGCCCATGGTGGCCATGCGCGACCTCGGCATCCCCCACGACAAGCTCAACGTGCATGGCGGCGCCTGCGCCCTGGGCCACCCGATCGGCGCCTCCGGCGCGCGCATCCTGGTGACCCTGCTGTCCGCCCTGCGCCAATACGGCCTCAAGCGCGGCCTGGCGGCCGTGTGTATCGGCGGCGGTGAAGCCACCGCGTTGGCCATCGAACTGATCAGCTAAGGAGGCTATGAAGATGCTACCCAGCGAACAGGACATCCTGATCCGCGACATGGCCCGCCAGTTCGCCCAGGAGCGGCTGAAACCCTTTGCCGCCGACTGGGACCGCGAACACCGCTTCCCGGCAGAAGCCTTGAAGGAAATGGCCGACCTCGGCTTCCTCGGCATGCTGGTGCCGGAGGAGTGGGGTGGTGCAGCCACCGGCCACCTGGCCTACGCCATGGCCCTGGAGGAGATCGCCGCCGGCGACGGCGCCTGCTCGACCATCATGAGTGTGCACAACTCGGTGGGCTGCATGCCGATCCTCAAGTTCGGCAGCGACGAGCAGAAGCAGCGCTTCCTCCAGCCCTTGGCCAGCGGCGCCATACTCGGCGCCTTTGCCCTGACCGAGCCACAGGCCGGCTCGGACGCCAGCGATCTGCGCACCCGCGCGCGGCGCGATGGCGACCATTACGTGCTCAGCGGCGCCAAGCAGTTCATCACCTCCGGTAGCCACGCCGGGATGGTGATCGTGTTCGCCGTGACCGATCCGCAAGCCGGCAAGAAGGGCATCAGCGCCTTTATCGTGCCGACCGACACGCCCGGCTACTCGGTGGTGCGGGTGGAGGACAAGCTCGGCCAGCATGCCTCCGACACCTGCCAGATCCAGCTCGATGAGGTGCGCATTCCGGCGTCGCTGCGTCTGGGTGAGGAGGGCGAGGGTTACCGCATCGCCCTTAGCAACCTGGAAGGCGGGCGCATCGGCATCGCCGCGCAGTCGGTGGGCATGGCCCGTGCCGCGTTCGAGGCAGCCCGCGACTACGCCCATGAGCGGCAGACCTTCGGCAAGCCGATCATCGAGCACCAGGCCGTGGCCTTCCGCCTGGCCGACATGGCCACCCAGATCGCCGTGGCGCGGCAGATGGTGCATCACGCGGCGGCGCTGCGCGAAGCCGGCCAGCCGTGCCTGACCGAGGCCTCGATGGCCAAGCTGTTTGCCTCGGAGATGGCGGAGAAGGTCTGCTCGGCGGCGATCCAGACCCTGGGCGGCTACGGCTATCTCAAGGACTTCCCGGTGGAGCGCATCTACCGCGACGTGCGCGTGTGCCAGATCTATGAGGGCACCAGCGATGTGCAGCGGATGGTGATCGCGCGCAGCCTGTAACGACTACTCCCCCTTGCGCTGGGTGGACTCGTTCCACCTCCGGCCAGCTGGCCGGTTCCCTCGAAGGCGCCGTTTATTCGTGAAGAAGGGGCCGTTCGGCCCCTTCGTTTTTCAGGCCTGCTCGGCAGCCTTTTTCTCCTGCACGCCGATCTGCTGCGCCAGCTCGATCAGCTGCTCGCGCATCCAGCGGTTGGCGGGGTCCTGGTCGGTGCTCTCGTGCCAGTACAGGTGAGTTTCCAGGGCCGGCACGTCGCTGACCGGTAGTTCCACGTAATGCAGGTTGTGGCGGCGGGCGAAGCGTTCCGGCACGGTCATCGCCATGTCGGTGTTATGCAGCACGGTGGAGGCCATCAGGTAATGCTGCGAGCGCAGGGCCACCTTGCGCTGCAGGCCCATCTTGCCCAGCGACAGGTCGATGTAGCCGAGGCCGCTGCGGCGGCTGGAAATCTGGATATGGGTCAGCGACAGGTATTCGTCCAGGCTGATCTTGTCCTTGGCCAACGCATGGCCGGGGCGCAGGGCGCAGACGTAGCGGTCTTCCATCAGCTTGACGTGGCGCACCTGCGGGTCGGTGTTGAGTACCGCGTCCACGGCGAAGTCCAGGCGGCCGGCGGCCAGTTCCTTGGTGGTCTCGCGGCGCTTGGACTGGAAGCTCTCGATCTGCACCGCGGGAGCCAGCCGGCGCAGGCGCTGGAACAGCGCCGGCAGGAGGATCTGCTCGGACAGGTCGGTCATGCTGATGCGGTAGGTCTTGTTCGCCTGCTTGGCGTCGAAGGTGCGGCTCTCCTGCACCGATACGCGCAGCAGCTGCAGGGCGTTGCGCACCGGGCCGATGATGTTCTGCGCCATCGGTGTGGGCACCATGCCCTGGGCGGTACGCACGAACAGCGGGTCGTTGAAGGTCTCGCGCAGACGGGCCAGGGCGTTGGACACGGCGGGCTGGGTGATGCCGACGATCTGTCCGGCACGGGTCAGGTTGGCCTCGGTATAGATGGCATCGAAGACGATGAAGAGGTTGAGGTCTACCTTGTTCAAGTTCATGGTCTCTCTCCGCGGGATCGAGCCTCATCATATATTGCTTATGAATGTTGATAAGGCAGGAAAATAGCTTAGATAAATCGTGGGTGCTGTTCTAGCATCATTTCCACATCGAAGCCAACCACAAGGTGTCCCCATGGATTTCGCCTACTCCCCCAAGGTCCAGGAACTGCGTGAGCGCGTCACCGCGTTCATGGAAGCCCACGTCTACCCGAACGAAGCCGTGTTCGAGCAGCAGGTCAACGAAGGCGACCGCTGGCAGCCGACCGCGATCATGGAAGAGCTCAAGGCCAAGGCGAAAGCCGAGGGACTGTGGAACCTGTTCCTGCCGGAATCCGAGTACGGCGCCGGTCTGACCAACATGGAATACGCGCCGCTGGCCGAGATCATGGGCCGTTCGCTGATGGGCTCCGAGCCGTTCAACTGCTCGGCGCCGGACACCGGCAACATGGAGACCCTGGTGCGCTACGCCACCGAGGCGCAGAAGAAACAGTGGCTGGAGCCGCTGCTGTCCGGCGAGATCCGCTCGGCCTTCGCCATGACCGAGCCGGGCGTGGCCTCGTCCGACGCCACCAACATGCAGGCCAATGCCGTGCGCGACGGTGACGAGTGGGTGATCAACGGCCGCAAGTGGTGGACCTCGGGTGCCTGCGATCCGCGCTGCAAGATCATGATCTTCATGGGCCTGACCAACCCGGACGCGCCGCGCCACCAGCAGCACTCGATGATCCTGGTGCCGAGCGACACCCCCGGCGTGAAGATCCTCCGCCCGCTGCCGGTGTTCGGTTATGACGACGCTCCGCATGGCCACGCCGAAGTGCTGTTCGAGAACGTGCGCGTGCCGTACGAGAACGTGCTGCTGGGTGAGGGCCGTGGTTTCGAGATCGCCCAGGGTCGCCTCGGTCCAGGCCGTATCCACCACTGCATGCGTTCCATCGGCATGGCCGAGCGCGCCCTGGAACTGATGTGCAAGCGCGCCGTCAGCCGCACCGCCTTCGGCAAGCCGCTGGCCCGCCTGGGTGGCAACATCGACCATATCGCCAACTCGCGCATCGAGATCAACCAGGCCCGCCTGCTGACCCTCAACGCCGCGTACATGATGGACACCGTGGGCAACAAGGTGGCGCAGAGCGAGATCGCGCAGATCAAGGTGGTGGCGCCCAACGTCGCCCTCAACGTGATCGACCGCGCCATCCAGATCCACGGCGGCGCCGGTGTCTCCAACGACACGCCGCTGGCGTACTTCTACGCCATGCAGCGCACCCTGCGCCTGGCCGACGGCCCGGACGAGGTGCACCGCGCCGCCATCGGCAAGTTCGAGATCGGCAAGTACGTGCCGCGTGAGGCGATGAAAGCCAGCCGCTGATTCATAGCCGCTGCAATGCACAAGGCCCGCGTAAAGCGGGCCTTGTCGTTTCTGAAAGATGTATCTCGTTGCGCTTGGTAGGGTGGCCTCGCCGCGCAGCGGCAGCCCACCTAATGCTCTTCGTCACCCTCATCGCGCAGCTGCTGGCGCAACCAGCTGAAGCGCTGGTGCAGCTGGGCGGCGAAGGTACGCGCCGCCAGTTCCTCATGGAAGGTCAGGGTCCTGCGCCCCAGGCACACCAGCCACAGGGTGCGGCCTTTGCTTTCACGCAGCTCGATACGCACATCAGGCATCAGGGCCCGGTCTCCTGGTTGCGGGTCTTCAGCAGCGACAACAGCACACCGCCGGCCAACAAGCCAAAGGTTACGCCGAGCGAGAGCAGGGCGGGAATCTTGCCGATGAAACCGTGCAGGAAGATCTTGCCGCCGATGAAGATCAGCACCAGCGCCAGGGCGTACTTGAGGTAGACGAAGCGGTGCATCAGCGCCGCCAGGGCGAAGTACAGCGAGCGCAGGCCGAGGATGGCGAAGATGTTCGAGGTGTAGACGATGAACGGGTCCTGGGTGATGGCGAATACCGCCGGCACGCTGTCCACGGCGAACACCAGGTCGGCTAGCTCGATCAACACCAGGGCGAGGAACAGCGGCGTGGCGTACAGCAGATGCTGGCTGGCGCCTTCCGGGCGCTTGCGGATGAAGAAGTGGCCGGCGTGCAACTCGTCGGTGACCCGCATGTGCCGGCGCAGGAAACGCAGCATAGGGTTCTGCGACAGGTCCGGGTGCTGCTCCTCGCGGCTGAACATCATCTTCACCCCGGTGAACAGCAGGAAGGCGCCGAAGATATAGAGGACCCAGTCGAACTCCTTCACCAGCGCCGTGCCCAGGCCGATCATGATCGCCCGCAGCACGATCACCCCGATGATGCCCCAGAACAGCACCCGGTGCTGATAGCGCCGGGGAATGCCGAAGAAGCCGAAGATCATCGCCATGACGAACACGTTGTCCATCGACAGCGATTGCTCGACCAGGAAGCCGGTGTAGAACTCTAGGGCGCTCTGCGCGCCCAGCTCGTACCAGACCCACAGGCCGAACAGCACGCCGACGCTGAAGTAGCCGCTGTACAGCAGCAGGCTCTCGCGCATCTCGATCTCGTGCTGGTCGCGATGCAGGATGCCCAGGTCCAGCACCAGCAGGGCGACGACGATGCCGAGGAAGCTCAGCCACAGCCAGGTGGCGGTGCCGAGCATGGGGGTATTGAGGAATTCGAGTAGCTGGCCCATCGGCCCCTCCGTCGCTGTCAGTCAGACAGTGACTCCGACATCGCGGCGAGGGTTCGCCGCCAGAGGGGCCCGGCGTCACTGAGGGCTGCGCATGCAGCCGTCAGGAACAAGGCTAGAGCGGGTGACGTGCTCCGGCAAATCGCCGAACGTTACAGGCGGTTGCGGGCTAGTAGACCCACACTTCGACGCGGCGGTTCTTCAGGCGCCCGTCGTCAGCGCTGTTGGCCGCCACCGGCATCTGCTCGCCGAGGCCGGTGATCTCACGGAAGATCACGCCGCCCTTGGACAGGTCACGGCGCACGGCCATGGCGCGCAGCTTGGACAGCAGGGCGGCGCGCTGCGGGTCGCTCTTGGCATCGCCGAAGCCGACCAGCACCACCTTCTGGCGCAGCTTGTCGTTGGCCTTGAGGTAGTCCAGCAGCCGGTCAATGTCGCGTTGGGCCTTGTTGTCCAGCTCGGCGCTGCCTTCCTGGAAGCGGAAGTTGACCGACAGGCGCTGGGCCTCCTCGGCTAGCTTGCGGTAGTCCGCCGGCATCTGCGCAGAGGCTTCGACCTTGACCGCCTGCACGGTCTGCGGAATGAAGCCGGCCTTGGCCACGATGGCCTGGCCGGCCGGGCTATGGGCGAACTGCACCAGCGACTGCACCCACTCGTTGGTGGTGCCGGGCGGGTTGTACAGGAACAGCCGACGCGACAGCGGGTAGTCCTCGGTGGCGATCAGCGTGGTGCTCGGCAGCATCGGCTGCGACTCACCGTCGGCTATCGCCAGGGGCTTGCTCTGGCGCACGTAGGGCAGGCCGATGAAACCGATGCCGCCGGGATCCTGGCTGACGCCGTCGGACAGCTGGTCGCTGGACTCGAAGCGCTTGGCCGCGCCACCCAGGCTCTTGCCGTGGGCGGCCAGGACCAGCTCCTTGAAGGTATCGAAGGTGCCCGACTTGTCGTCGCGGGCGTACAGCTGGATCGCACCGGGATTGCCGCCCAGTGCGCTCCAGTCCTTGATCTCGCCGGCGAACACGGCGGCCAGCTGTTCGGTGGTCAGCGCGCTTACCGGGTTACCCGGATGGACGATGATGGCCAGGCCGTCGATGGCGATCACCTGCTCGGCGCTGGCACCGCGCATATCGCCAAGGGGCTGCAGGGTCGTGGCCTCGGCATCCTTGATCGGCCGCGAGGAGGCGGCCAGGTCGGCGCTGCCGTCCTGCAGGGCGACGAAGCCGGTACCCGAGCCGTGGGCCGCCACGTTCACCTGCAGGGTGCGGCCCAGCTTGTCCTCGGCCAGGACGCGCTGCTCGTTCTCCGCGCCTTTTTCGATACGCACGTTGGCAAAGCCCTGGCTCTCGTACAGGCCGCCGACCAGTGCCGGGCCGAGCTTGGCGCCGATGGTGTTGGAGCCCTGGATACGCATCAGGGTGGTGCTGTCGGCAGCGAACACCGACCAGGGCAGGGCGTAGCAGATGAAGCCGAGGAACAGCCATGCGTAAACATGGCCGAGGTTGTGCCGATCACTGACTGGCAGGGCGCGCGACATGTAGCAGACACCTTCTAGGGGGCTGGGAAAGTGCGCGCAGAATAAGTCGGTTAAGTTGCAGTCAGGTTACAGTGCGCCGCTCTGGCATGCGGGCTGGGCATAAAAAAGGCCACCTTGCTGGTGGCCTGATTCGGGCGCTGCGGATCAGCTCAGCTCCAGCCAGATCGGCGCGTGGTCCGAGGGCTTTTCCATGCCGCGCAGGTCGTAGTCGATGCCGCCGTCCTTGAAGCGCGCCTGCAAGGCCGCGGTGGCCAGGATCACGTCGATGCGCAGGCCGCGCTTGGGTTCGTCCTCGAAGCCGCGGCTGCGGTAGTCGAACCAGCTGAAGCGGTCATTCACCGCCGGGTTGAGGTGACGGAAGCTGTCCGTCAGGCCCCAGCCCTTGAGGGTGGCCAGCCACTCGCGCTCTTCCGGCAGGAAGCTGCACTTGCCGGTCTTCAGCCAGCGCAGGCGATTGGGCTCGCCGATGCCGATGTCGATGTCCTCCGGCGAGATATTGATGTCGCCCATTACCACCAGCGCCTGGGCCGGGTCGAAGCGCTCCACCAGCAGTTGCTGCAGGTCGGCATAGAAGCGCTGCTTAGCAGGGAATTTCACCGGATGGTCGCGGCTCTCGCCCTGGGGGAAGTAGCCGTTCATCACCGTGACCGGGTTGCCGTGCTGGTCGGCGAAGGTGCCGTAAATAAAGCGGCGCTGGGATTCCTCGCCATCGTTGGGGAAGCCCTTGTGCAGCTCCAGCGGTGCCTGACGCGAGAGTAGGGCGACGCCGTAGTGGCCCTTCTGGCCGTGGTAGTGCACGTGGTAGCCGAGCTGGCGGATTTCCGCTTCGGGGAACTGGTCGTCGGAGACCTTGGTTTCCTGCAGGCCGATCACGTCCGGCTGGTGTTTCTCGATCAGCGCCTGCAACTGGTGCGGGCGGGCGCGCAGGCCGTTGATATTGAAGGAAACGATCTTCATGGAGGGCTACCGACAGGGAAAACCGCGATGCTAGCCCAGCTCCCGCGCGGCGGCCAGCGTCTGGCGAGGGTAGGGCGGCGGTGCTACCTTGGCTGGCGACCCGTCGGATGCATAACAACAAGAAACTCCCAACAAGAGGTCAGCCTGATGCCGCACCGTACCGCCGAAGTCCGCCTGCTCGATCATGGCTACAGCCGCGAGGCCCGCTCGCTGCTGTATCACGCCTACCGCCACGACCCGACCTTCGCCTACCTGTTCGAGAGCGAGCGCCCGGGCTTCGACCAGCGCGTGCGCGCCACGGTGCGCGAGCTGGTGCAGCAGCACTTCGCCGAGGATCTACCCGCCATCGGCCTGCTCATCGAGGAACGCCTGGTGGGCATTGCGTTGATCGCGCCGCCGATTCGCCGGCTGGGCATCACCGAGAGCTGGGGCTGGCGCCTGCGTATGCTGATGACCACCGGCTTCCGCTGCACCAAGCGCTATCTGGAATACCACGATGCCGTGCTCGCCTGCCTGCCGCCGGGGCCGTATCACGTTCTGCCGCTGCTCGGCGTGCACCCGCAGTTCCAGGGGCAGAAGCTCGGCGAGCAGTTGCTCGCCGCGCTGCATGAATGGTGCGCCGAGGATGCCGGCTCCCAGGGCGTGGTGCTGGACACCGGCAACCCCCACTACCTGGAGTTCTACAAACGTCAGGGTTACGAAGAAATTGGCGAAGTGGCGGTCGGACCGATCCGCGAGCATGTATTCTTCCACCCCAATCCGCAGCCCGCGCAGCAGGCAAGCGCCTGACGCGGGCTTTCCGCCATCAATAGAGAAGGACTCGCAATGGCTCAAGTAACCCTCAAGGGCACCCCGATTCAGGTCGACGGCCAGCTGCCGCAAGCCGGTCAGCAGGCCCCGGCATTCAAGCTGGTGGCCAAGGACCTGTCCGATGTCAGCCTCGCCAGCCTGGCCGGCAAGCGCAAGGTACTGAACATCTTCCCGAGCGTGGACACCCCGACCTGCGCCACCTCGGTACGCAAGTTCAACGCCGAGGCCAGCAAACTGGCCAACACCGTGGTGCTGTGCATCTCCGCCGACCTGCCGTTCGCCCAGGCGCGTTTCTGCGGTGCCGAAGGCCTGGAGAACGTGATCAACCTGTCCACCATGCGTGGCGCCGAGTTCCTCAAGGACTACGGAGTGGCCATCGCCAACGGCCCGCTGGCCGGCGTCTCCGCCCGCGCCGTGGTGGTGCTGGATGAGCATGACAAGGTGCTGCACAGCGAGCTGGTCGGCGAGATCGCCGATGAGCCGAACTACGCCGCCGCCATCGCCGCACTGAAGTAATTTGCGCGTATCACACAACGGCCTGCCATCTGCAGGCCGTTGTCGTTTCTAAATTTCCAACTTCTTGTTACGTCTAAGAAGGGTAAAAAGGCGGTAAAGACCCTTTGCCTGGCTGCTGGGAGTACTTATCGTTCACCCTCCCCAGGATAGTGATCTCGCAAATGCCCGAATCCCGTCGTTTCCCCAGACTCTCTCGCCCCTGGCTGATCGCCCTGGTCGTACTGCTCGGCGCCGTGCTGGTGTGGTGGCTGCTGCCCGGCAAGCCGGAACAGAAGAAGGAGGGTAACAGTCCCTGGGAAGGCCCGGTGCCGGTGCGCCTGACCGAGGTCGGCAGCGGCGACTTCCATATCGAACTCAAGGCCCTGGGCACCGTCACCGCGCTGAACACCGTCAACGTGCGCTCGCGGGTGGATGGTGAGCTGGTCAAGGTGTTCTTCGAGGAGGGCAAGCTGGTCAAGGCCGGCGACCTGCTGGCGCAGATCGACCCGCGCCCGTATCAGGTGGCGCTGCAGCAGGCCGAGGGCACCCTGGCGCAGAACCAGGCGCAGCTGAAGAACGCCGAGATCGACCTGGCGCGCTACCAGGGTCTGTACGCCGAGGACAGCATCGCCAAGCAGACCCTGGACACCCAGCAGGCGCTGGTCGGCCAGTACAAGGGCACGGTGAAGAGCAACCACGCCGCAGTTGCCGACGCGCGCCTCAACCTCGACTTTACCCGGATTCGCGCACCGATTTCCGGCCGCCTCGGCCTGCGCCAGGTGGACCTCGGCAACCTGGTGCGCAGCAGCGACACCACGCCGCTGGTGGTGATCACCCAGGTCGAGCCGATCGCCGTCAACTTCACCCTGCCGGAGAAGGACCTGCCGCCGGTGCTGGCCAAGGTGCGCGCCAACCAGAAGCTGCTGGTGCAGGCCTGGGATCGTGGCGAGCAGCAACTGCTGGCCGAAGGCGAGCTGCACAGCCTGGACAACCAGATCGACGTGGCCACCGGCACCGTCAAGCTCAAGGCGCGCTTCGCCAATGCCGGCGAGGGGCTGTTCCCCAACCAGTTCGTCAACGTGCGCCTGCGCGTCGAGACCCGCCAGCAGGCCACGCTGATTCCGTCCGCTGCCGTGCAGTTCGGCGCCCGTGGCACCTTCGTCTTCGTCCTCGGCGCCGATGACAAGGTGCAGCTGCGCGACATCAAGGTCGGCGCCAGCGATGGCGCCACCAGCCTGATCGATTCGGGCGTCAAGGTCGGCGAGCGCCTGGTGCTGGAAGGCACCGACAAGCTCAAGGAAGGCAGCCAGGTGCAGGTGATCGGCAACGAGCCGGGTGCCCTGGCCCAACCGCAGGGCCAGGCCGCACAGAAGCAGGGCGCATGAACGCCTCGCGCCTGTTCATCCTGCGGCCGGTCGCCACCACGCTGTTGATGGTGGCGATCTTCCTTACCGGTCTGATCGCCTACCGCCTGCTGCCGGTTTCCGCGCTGCCGGAAGTCGACTACCCGACCATCCGCGTGCTCACCCTTTACCCAGGCGCCAGCCCGCAGGTGATGACCAGCGCGGTGACCGCGCCGCTGGAGCGCCAGTTCGGCCAGATGCCGGGCCTCAAGCAGATGTCCTCGACCAGTTCGGGCGGCGCCTCGGTGATCACCCTGCGTTTCACCCTGGATGTGAATCTGGACGTGGCCGAGCAGGAAGTGCAGGCGGCCATCAACGCCGCCACCAACCTGCTACCTGACGATCTGCCGGCGCCGCCGGTGTACAACAAGGTCAACCCGGCGGATACCCCGGTACTGACCCTGGCGATTCGCTCCAACACCTTGCCGCTGACCCAGGTGCACGACCTGATCGATACGCGCATGGCGCAGAAGATCGCGCAGATCAGTGGCGTCGGCCTGGTCAGCCTGGCTGGCGGCCAACGCCCGGCGGTGCGCATCAAGGTCGATCCCGAGGCCCTGGCCAGCCATGGCCTCAACCTGGCCGACGTGCGCGAGCTGATCGCCGCGCAGAACGTCAACCAGCCCAAGGGCAACTTCGACGGCCCGACCCGCGTCTCCCAGCTGGACGCCAATGACCAGCTCAAGTCCGCCGACGAGTACCAGGACCTGATCCTCAAGTACGAGAACGGCGCAGCCTTGCGCCTGCGTGACGTCGCCAGCGTGGTGGACGGTGCCGAGAACGAGCGCCTGGCCGCCTGGGCCGATCGCAACGAGACGGTGCTGCTGACCATCCAGCGCCAGCCGGGCGCCAACGTCATCGAGGTGGTCGACCGCATCCAGCGCCTGCTGCCGCAGATCACCGCATCGCTGCCGGCCAGCCTGGAAGTTCAGGTGCTCACCGACCGCACCCAGACCATCCGTGCGGCGGTCAAGGACGTGCAGTTCGAGCTGGTCCTGGCCATCGGCCTGGTGGTGCTGGTGACCTTCCTGTTCCTGCGCAAGGTGTCCGCCACCATCATCCCGTCCATCGCGGTGCCGCTGTCGCTGATCGGCACCTTCGGCGTCATGTACCTGGCCGGCTTCTCGATCAACAATCTGACGCTGATGGCGCTGACCATCGCCACCGGCTTCGTGGTGGACGATGCCATCGTCATGCTGGAGAACATCGCCCGCCACCTGGAGGAGGGCGAGACACCGTTCAACGCCGCCCTCAAGGGTGCCAGGCAGATCGGCTTCACCCTGATCTCGCTGACCTTCTCGCTGATCGCCGTGCTCATCCCGCTGCTGTTCATGGCCGACGTGGTAGGGCGCCTGTTCCGCGAGTTCGCCATCACCCTGGCGGTGGCCATCCTGATCTCCCTGGTGGTGTCGCTGACCTTGACGCCGATGATGTGCGCGCGCCTGCTCAAGGCCGAGAAGGAAGAGGAGCAGGGGCGCTTCTACAAACGCGCCGGCGCCTTTATCGACGGTCTGATCGCGCGCTACGCCGTGGGCCTGACCTGGACCCTGCGTCACCAGGGCCTGACCCTGCTGGTGGCCATCGGCACCCTGGCGCTGACCGTGGTGCTGTACCTGGCCGTGCCCAAGGGCTTCTTCCCGGTGCAGGACACCGGGGTGATCCAGGGCATCTCCGAGGCGCCGCAGTCGATCTCCTTCAAGGCCATGAGCGAGCGCCAGCAGCGCCTGGCCGCGGTGATCCTGCAGGATCCGGACGTCTCCAGCCTGTCGTCCTACATCGGCGTGGACGGCGACAACCCGACCCTGAACAGCGGCCGCCTGCTGATCAACCTCAAGCCGCACCGCGAGCGCGACGTCACCGCCAGCGAAGTGATCGAGCGCCTACGCCCTGAGCTGGCCAAGGTGCCGGGCATCGCCCTGTACCTGCAGCCGGTGCAGGACCTGACTATCGAGGACCGGGTCAGCCGCACCCAGTTCCAGTTCAGCCTGGAGTCTCCCGACGGCAAGCTGCTGGATGAATGGACGCCGAAACTGATCGCCGCCCTGAGCGAGCAACCGGAGTTGCGCGACATCGCCAGCGACCTGCAGAACCAGGGCCTGCAGGTGTTCCTCAGCATCGACCGCGACGCCGCCTCGCGCCTGGGCGTGAGCGTCGGCGATATCGACGACGCGCTGTACGACGCCTTCGGCCAGCGACAGATTTCCACCATCTTCACCCAGGCCAGCCAGTACCGCGTGGTGCTGGAGAGCGAGGGCGCCGGCACGCTGGGGCCGCAGGCCCTGCAGGGCATTCACGTGGCCACCGCCAGTGGCGGTCAGGTGCCGCTGGCCTCGCTGGCGCGGATCGAGGAGCGCTCGGCCAGCCTGCTGGTCAACCATATCGGCCAGTTCCCCGCGGTCACCGTCTCGTTCAACCTGGCGCCGGGCGTGTCGCTGGGTCAGGCGGTCGAGGTGATCGAACGGGTCGAGCAGCAGATCGGCATGCCTGCCGGCATCCAGAGCCAGTTCCAGGGCGCCTCCGAGGCCTTCCGCGCCTCGCTGTCGAGCACGCTGCTGCTGATCCTGGCGGCCATCGTCACCATGTACATCGTGCTCGGCGTGCTCTACGAGAGCTACATCCACCCGATCACCATCCTCTCGACGCTGCCGTCGGCCGGTGTCGGCGCGCTGCTGGCGCTGCTGCTGACCGGCAACGACCTGGGCCTGATCGCCATCATCGGCATCATTTTGCTGATCGGCATCGTCAAGAAGAACGCGATCATGATGATCGACTTCGCCCTGGAGGCCGAGCGGCACCAGGGCATGGCGCCGCAGGAGGCCATCTACCAGGCCGCGCTGCTGCGTTTCCGGCCGATCCTGATGACCACCCTGGCCGCGCTGTTCGGCGCCATCCCGCTGATGCTGGCCTCGGGCTCCGGCGCCGAGCTGCGCCAGCCGCTGGGCCTGGTGATGGTCGGCGGTCTGCTGCTGAGCCAGGTGCTGACCTTGTTCACCACTCCGGTGATCTACCTGGCCTTCGATCGCCTCTCAAGGCGCCTGCTGGGCCGTAGCGCCTCGGGAGTGGCGCTGGCGCCATGAATCTCTCCGCGCCCTTTATCCGCCGGCCGGTGGCAACCCTGCTGCTGAGCCTGGCGATCATCCTTGCCGGGCTGGTGAGCTTCCGCCTGCTATCGGTGGCGCCGCTGCCGAACATGGATTTCCCGGCCATCGTGGTCAAGGCCAGCCTGCCCGGCGCCAGCCCGCAGACCATGGCCTCCAGTGTGGCCACGCCGCTGGAGCGTGCACTGGGCAGCATCGCCGGCATCAGCGAGATGACCAGCCGCAGTAGTCAGGGCAACACGCAGATCGTCATTCTGTTCAAGATCGGCCGCAACGTGGACGCCGCCGCCCGCGAGGTACAGGCGGCCATCAACGCCGCGCGCAATCTGCTGCCCAGCGGCATGCGCAGCATGCCGACCTACAAGAAGTTCAACCCGTCGCAGGCGCCGATCATGGTGCTGTCGCTGACCTCGCCGCAGCTGGACAAGAGCCAGCTGTACGACATGGCCTCCACGGTGATCGCGCAGAAGCTGGCGCAGGTCCAGGGCGTGGGCGAGATCCAGATCGGCGGCAGCTCGCTGCCGGCCGTGCGTGTGCAGCTGGAGCCGCGCCTGCTCGACCAGTACGGCGTGGCGCTGGACGAGGTGCGCACGGCCATCGCCCAGGCCAACCGCGACCGGCCCAAGGGCGATCTGACCGACGCCGATCGTCACTGGCAGATCCAGGCCAACGACCAGCTGCACAAGGCCGCCGATTACCAGGACCTGATCATCCGCTACCAGAACCATGCGCCGGTACGCCTGAGCGATGTGGCCAAGGTCGGCGACTCGGTGGAGAACCGCTACAGCGCCGGCTTCTATAACGAGGAGAAGGCCGTGCTGCTGGTGGTCAACCGCCAGCCGGGGGCCAACATCATCCAGACCATCGAGGACATCCGCGCCGAACTGCCGGCGCTGGAGGCGGTGATGCCGGCCAGCGCCAAGCTGGAAGTGGCGATGGACCGCTCGCCGGTGATCCGCGCCAGCCTGCACGAAGCCGAGCGCACACTGCTGATCGCCGTGGGCCTGGTGATCATGGTGGTGTTCCTGTTCCTCGGCCGCTGGCGCGCCTCGCTGATCCCGGCGCTGGCGGTGCCGGTGTCGCTGGTCGGCACTTTCGCGGTGATGTACCTGCTGGACTTCTCGCTGAACAACCTGTCGCTGATGGCGCTGATCATCTGCACCGGTCTGGTGGTGGACGACGCCATCGTCGTGCTGGAGAACATCTCGCGACATATCGAGGCCGGCGAGAAGCCCATGGCCGCGGCGTTCAAGGGCGCGGAAGAGGTGGGTTTCACCCTGCTGTCGATGAACCTGTCGCTGGTGGCGGTGTTCCTCTCCATCCTGTTCATGGGCGGCATCGTCGGCAGCCTGTTCGGCGAGTTCGCCGTGACCCTGACGGCGGCCATCCTCATCTCCCTGGCCGTGTCGCTGACCCTCACGCCGATGCTCTGCGCCCGCTGGCTCAAGGCCGAGGAAGAGGAGCACGAGCCGAGCCGCCTGCAGCAGGTAGGTGCGCGGGTGCAGGAGCGCGTGCTGGCGCTCTACGGGCGCAGCCTGGAGTGGGCCCTGGCGCATTCGCGGCTGACCCTGTTCATCCTGCTGCTGACCATCTTCGGTAACTTCTACCTGTTCGCCACGGTGCCGAAGAACCTCATGCCCGAGCAGGACACCGGCCAGCTGATCGGCTTCGTGCGCGGCGACGACGGCCTGTCGTTCCAGGTCATGCAACCGAAGATGGACGCCTTCCGCGACGGCCTGCTCAAGGACCCGGCGATCCACAGCGTGGCCGGTTTCATCGGCGGCGAGAGCGGCATCAACAACGCCTTCCTGGTGGTGCGCCTGAAGCCCATCGCCGAGCGTGATATTTCGGCTCGCGAGGTGATGGACCGCCTGCGCGACGAGCTGCCCAAGGTGCCCGGCGCGCGGCTGATGCTGATGTCCGACCAGGACCTACAGTTCGGCGGCCGCCAGGGGCGCAGCTCGGAAAACGAGTACGTATTGCTGGCCAGCGAACTCGAACTGCTCAATCAGTGGATGCCCAAGGTGCGCGATGCGTTGGCGGCCTTGCCCGAGCTGACCGATATCGACGCCAACGAGGGCGAAGGCGCCCAGCAGATCAACCTGGTGGTGGACCGCGCCACGGCCCAGCGCCTGGGCGTGGACATGGCGATGATCACCAGCGTGCTGAACAACGCCTTCAGCCAGCGGCAGATCTCCACCATCTACGAGACGCTTAACCAGTACAGCGTGGTGATGGAGATCGATCCCAAGTACGCCCAGTACCCGGAGGCGCTCGACCAGATCCAGGTGATCGCCGCCGATGGCCAGCGCGTGCCGCTGTCCGGCTTCGCCCGCTGGGAGCGCAGCCTGGAGGAGGACCGGGTCAACCACCAGGGCCAGTTCGCCGCCGAGAGCATCGGCTACAGCCTGGCGCCGGACGTCAGTCAGGACCAGGCCAACGCGGCGATCCGCAAGGCGGTGGCCGAGCTCAATCTGCCCACCGAGGTGCAGGGCGTGCTCGGCGGCACCGGCGGGCAGTTCGAGAAGGAGGCCCAGGGCCAGCCGGTGATGCTGCTGATCGCCCTGCTGGTGGTGTACATCGTCCTCGGCATCCTTTACGAGAGCTACATCCACCCGCTGACCATCCTCTCCACGCTGCCCTCGGCCGGCGTCGGCGCGCTGGCGGCGATCCTGCTCACCGGCGGCGAGTTCAGCATGGTCTCGCTGCTCGGCCTGTTCCTGCTGATCGGCGTGGTGAAGAAGAACGCCATCCTGATGATCGACCTGGCCCTGGAGCTGGAGCGCAACGAACACCTCAGCCCGCAGGAGTCGATCCGTCGAGCCTGCCTGCTGCGCTTCCGCCCGATCATGATGACCACCCTGGCCGCCATGCTCGGCGCGCTGCCGCTGCTGCTGGGCCAGGCCGAAGGCGCCGAGATGCGCCAGCCGCTGGGCCTGGCTATCGTCGGCGGGCTGATCCTCAGCCAGTTGCTCACCCTCTACACCACCCCGGTGGTCTACCTGTACCTCGACCGTCTGCGCCATCGGGTCAACCGCTGGCGTGGCGTGCGCACTGACGCCGCCCTGGAAACTCCCTTATGAACAGCCTTCGCGTAGGGCGGGTGAAACCCGCGCTCACTTCTCCGTCTCGTCACGCGGGTTTCACCCGCCCTACGGCCCTGGCGCTGGCTGTGCTGCTGGCCGGCTGCGCCGTCGGACCGGATTATCTGCGCCCGGATAGCGCGCCCTCGGCCGAATTCAAGCAGGCCGCCGGCTGGAAGTCCGCCGCACCGGCCGATACCGAGCTGCGTGGCGACTGGTGGAAGCTGTACGGTGATGCCGAACTGGATGGCCTGATCGAGCGGCTCAATGCCAATAACCAGAACCTGGCCAGCGCCGAGGCCCAGTACCGCCAGGCCCAGGCCCTGGTGCGGGGCGCGCGGGCCGGCTTCTTCCCGACCGTCGGCCTCAACACCGGCGTGACCCGCGCCGGCCAGGGCGGCGGCGACAGCACCATCGGCACCACCGGTGGCATCAGCGTCAGCGGCGGCGGTCAGTCGCAGGTATCCAAGAGCTACGAAGCCAGCCTCGGCGTGAGCTGGGAGCTGGACCTGTGGGGCAAGCTGCGCCGCCAGCTGGAGTCGGAGAATGCCGGGCTCGACGCCAGCGAGGCCGACCTGGCCGCCGTGCGTCTCAGCCAGCAGTCCGAACTGGTGCAGAACTACCTGCAACTGCGGGTGCTGGACCAGCAGCAGCGTCTGCTGAACGAAACCGTCGCCGCCTACAAGCAGGCCTTCCGCATCGCCGAGAACCAGTACAAGGCCGGCATCGTGCCGAAGTCCGACGTGACCCAGGCGCTGACCCAGCTCAAGGGCACCGAGGCCGAGGCGGTGGACCTGGAATACCAGCGCGCTCAACTGGAACACGCGATTGCCGTGCTGGTGGGCGTGGCGCCGTCCGAGTTCGAGCTGGCGGTGCGCGATGACGTACCGGCGCTGCCCAGCGTGCCGGTCAGCCTGCCGTCGACCCTGCTGGAGCGTCGCCCGGACGTGGCGGCCGCCGAGCGCCGGGTAATGGCCGCCAACGCCGAGATCGGCGTGGCCGAGGCCGCCTACTATCCGGAGCTGAGCCTGAGCGCCAGCGGCGGCTACCGCAGCGGCGGCCTGGACAACTGGATCAGCTCGCCCAACCGCTTCTGGTCCATCGGCCCGGCCTTCGCCCTCAACCTGTTCGATGGCGGCCTGATCCGCTCCCGCGTCGAGCAGGCCGAGGCCAGCTACGACCAGACCGTGGCCGACTACCGGCAGACGGTGCTGGGCAGCTTCCGCGAAGTGGAGGATTACCTGGTGCAGCTGGCCGTGCTGGAGCGCGAGGCGGTGGTGCAGCAGGAGGCGCTGGACGCGGCCCGCGAGTCGCTGCGGCTGATACTCAACCAGTACCGTGCCGGTACTGTGGAGTTCACCGATGTGGTCAGCGTGCAGACCACCGCGCTATCCAACGAACGCACCCGCCTGACCCTGCAGGGCAGCCGCCTGACCGCCAGCGTGCAGCTGATCGCGGCCCTGGGTGGCGGCTGGCAGGGGCTGCCGGTAGAGGAATAGCCTTACGGCTGGATGGTCGCCTCGATACGCACGATCTTCGGCTCGCCGTCGATTAGGCGCAGGCTGGCGGTTTCCTGCATGCCGGTGCTCATCTCGTGGCCCTGCATGCTCAGGGTTTCCTTGGTGGTGTCCTTGACCGTGGCGCTCTGGCCGTCTTCAGCGATCTCAATCGACTCGACGTCCACTTCCATGCGGTAGCTGTCCAGGCCGGACCAGCCCTGCTTGAGCAGCTGGCGGTACTTGTCCGCGTCTAGCTCGATGCTGCCCTTGGCGGCGGTGATGTGGATGCGCACGTCGTCGCTCATGTGCGCCAGGGTGGCGTCGATATCGCGCTTCGAAGCGTCGGCCGCTATCTGGGCGTACAGGTTGCGGATGCTGTTTTCGGTCAGCGCCGGATCGGCGTGGACCAGCGGGGCAAACAGGCAGAGCAGGGACAGCGCGAGCTTTTTCATCGACCTTCCTTGTAAAGCACGGATACGGATGGCCGATGCTAGCGGCATCGCGCCGGCAAAAGGAACCCCGCCGTCGTGCGAGGTGTGGATTCAGTCCCGCTCCGGTGCGCCGAGCGGGAAGAACGCTCGATACGGCCGCGCCTCGTCCACCGCGCGGGCGAAGGACGGCCGCTGCAGCAGGCGCTGGCGATAGGCGCGCACGGTCGGGAAGGCCTCGCCAATCGGCTGGGTCCAGTCGGCATAGAACAGGAAGGGCGCCGCCGCGCAGTCGGCCAGGCTGAAGGCCTCGCCGGCGGCCCAGGTGCGCCCCTGCAGGCGCCGCTCCAGCCAGGCGTAGGCGGTGTCCAGCATGCGCCGTGCCTCGCTCACGCCGTAGGCGTCACGCTCCTCCGGCGCGCGCAGGGCATCGAACACGCACTTCTGCTGCGGCGTGGAGACGTAGTTGTCGAACACCCGATCCATGAATCGCACTTCCAAGGCTTCGTCAGGATCGTCCGGAAGCAGCCGCACCGGCCCGGGATGGTTCAGCTGCAGGTGCTCGATGATGATGCTCGACTCCACCACTATCCGCCCGTCGTCGACCATTAGCGGGAAGCGGCGCATGGGCCACAGCTCGGCCAGCCGCTGCATGTGCTGCGGCTGTTCCGGTGCCAGCAGGCGGTACTCGAAGGGCGTGGCGTTCTCGTAGAGGGCGATCAGTACCTTCTGGCAGTAGGAGGAGAAGGGGTGGGCGTAGAGTTCCAGGGCCATGTAGTGGGGTCTTCCGTCGAGGTGGTTTGCTCCTGGTCGAACGGCGAGCGCCTCAATCGACAGGCCGCTGGTTTTCCTGCGCCGTTTCTTCCGCCAGCCAGTTGAGCAGCGCCTTGATCGCCGGCTGGCGCTCGCGGCCCGGTACGCACAGCGCCAGGTAGCGCGCGCCGGGCAGGCTGATGTCGGCACGATAGGGCTGCAGCAGGCCGCTGGCCAGGCTGTCGGAGACCAGCACCGAGCTGGCCAGCACCAGGCCCTGGCCGGCGATGGCGGCCTGCAGGGCGTAGTGCTCGTCCGGATAGTCGCGGCGCATGGCCTCGACGATCCAGGGGGCGTTGGCCTCGGCGGCCCAGGTTTCCCAGGCCGGCAGGCCGGACAGCGGCGCCTCCCAGCCCACGCCGATCAGCTCCGGCCGCTGCGCCGGCAGGCGCTCCAGCAGCTGCGGCGCGGCATAGGCGGCGAAACGCTCCTCCATCAGTGGCTGCTGGAACAGCTGCGGGTATTCGCCCAGGCCACAGCGGATGGCCAGATCGATGCTGGCGTCGCGCTGCAGGTCGACCAACTCGTTGCTGGTCTCGATGCGTACGCGGATGCCCGGGTGGCGGCGATAGAAGCGGCCGAGGCGGGGGATCAGCCAGAGCGCGGCGAAGGCCGGCATGGTGCTCAGGCTCAGGCTGTGCTCGCCGGCCTGCGGGCGCAGCGCCTCCAGGCTGCGGTCGATCTCCAGCAGGGCGCCATGCAGGCTGCGGCGCAGGCGCTCGCCGGCCTCAGTCAGGCGCACGCCGCGGCCCAGGCGCTCGAACAACAGGCTGCCGAGCCACTGTTCCAGCCCGCGGATCTGGTGCGACACGGCGGTGGGCGTGACATTCAGCTCCAGCGCCGCGGCGCGGAAGCTGGCCAGGCGTGCGGCGGATTCGAAAGTGCGCAGGGCGGTGAGGGGCAGGCGGGCGAACATGGGCGGCTCGTCGATGGGTGAGTTGGATTCATCCTGGCGAACTATAGGTCATTTGTTCGCAGGTCTGATCACTCATAGATTCAGCGACAAGAAAGGGCCACTGGTGGCGCTGGTAAGGGTGAGGTGAACTATGCAAGGCGCGAAACGCAAAGTGGTCCAGGCGCTGCTCTACGAGCTGGTCGGCGCGCTGTTCGTGTCGCCGGTGATTGCCTTCGCGTTCGACGAGAGCATGGTCTATTCCGGCACCCTGGCCTTGCTGCTGTCGCTGGTGGCGCTGAGTTGGAACATGCTGTTCAACAGCCTGTTCGAGTACTGGGAGGCGCGCCAGGCAAGCCGCACCCGTACCCTGGGGCGGCGTGTGTTGCACTCGCTGGGCTTCGAGGGTGGCCTGGCGCTGATGCTGGTACCGCTGATGGCCTGGTGGCTGGACATCTCCTGGCTGCAGGCCTTGGTGGCCGATCTGGGGCTGCTGCTGTTTTTCTTCTTCTATGCCTTCGCGTTCCAGTGGGCCTTCGATCTGCTGTTCGGTGTGCCTACTTCTGCCATGGAGGTCTGTCAGGGCTGATCTGTCGCCGCTGCGTTTGCGGGGCCGCCGGACGCCAAGAGGTGGCAGACTACTTGACCACATGGACCGGTTCGCTGGACGTGCCGCTGTGCTGGGCTAGGGTAATGAAGAACAGCTAGCGGCACTGGACGCCTCTATGGACAGATTCACTGTGCTGCCTTTCCGGCTAGCGGGGCAGCATCTGGCGGTACCTCTGGAAAACGTGATCCGGGTGATCCCGGCGTTGCAGTGCACCCCGCTGCCGGGTGCGCCGCAGACCGTTCTCGGCCTGGCCAATGTGCGCGGGCAGATTGTCCCGGTGGTGGACCTGGCACGGCGCTTCGCCTGGCCGGCGGCGCCGCTCGCGCTGTGGCAGCCGTTCCTCTGGTTGCGCAGCCGCACTCGCGAGCTGCTGGTGCCGGTCGATGGCGTGGAGACGGCGGCCCAGTGTTCCGCCACGGATGTGGTCGATTCGGCGCAGCCCCGGGTGCCCAGCGAGATGGTGCGCGGCGTGTTGCGTACCGAGGAGGGCATGCTTCTGATCCAGGACGTCGAGCAGCTGCTGACCGACGCCGACGAGCTTGAGCTGCAGCGCGCCCTGGATGCCAGCGGAGCTGACCATGCGCCAGGCTGAGCCGATCTGTTCGCCACGCTTGCTGGAAGTGCTGGCGAGCAAGGTGCACCAGCACCTGGGCATGGACTTCGGCGGGCCACGTCGGCCCGAGCTGCTGCGGCGCCTGCGCCAGCTGGCCGTGGAGCAGCAGCGTGACCCGGCTACCTGGCTGGAGAGCCTGGCCTTCGCCGAGTGGGACGATGCGCAGATCCAGGCCCTGATTTCTGCCTTCAGCGTCGGCGAAACCTACTTCCGGCGCGATGCCGAGGCCCTCGATTGGCTGGCCCGGCACCATCTGGCGCCACTGCTGCAGCGCCGGCGCGCCGCCGGCCAGCGTTATCTGCGGGTGTGGAGCGCGGCCTGTTGCACCGGCGAGGAGGCCTACAGCCTGCTGTTCCTGCTCGACGGCCTGCTGGGCGCCGAAGCAGCCAGCTGGACGCTGGAACTGCTGGCCAGCGACATCAACGCCGGGTTCCTCGCCCGCGCCGAACAGGGGCGCTACGGGCAGAACGCCTTTCGGCGCAACGAGGAGGCGTTTCGCACCCGCTATTTCCAGGCCGACGAGCGCAGCTGGCGGGTACGCCCCGAATGGCGCGGGCGCATCCACTTCCTGCGCCACAACCTGGCCGACAAGGCGTTGCCCAACCCCAGCCGCGGATTGGCCGGAGTTGACCTGATCCTCTGTCGCAACGTGCTGATGTACTTCTCCACCGAACATGCCACGGCCGCGCTGCGCCGGCTGCTGGCCTGCCTCAGCGACGACGGCATCCTGGTGCTCAGCGCGGTGGAAGCGGGCCTCGCCACCCAGGCCGGCCTAAACGGCTTCTGGGCCGGCAGCAACTACGCCCTGGCCGCGGGCGCGGCCTTGCGGGCCTCGCCGCCACCGACAGTGAAGACACCGCCCACGCCGCCCCCGGTGACGCAATTCAAGTTCGTGCCGCCGGCGCTTCCCGAGCCCATTGCCAGCGCGCCGGCGCAGGTCGAGCCCGACGACCTGTGGCGCGCCGCCGAGGCCGCATTGGCTCAGGGCCGCATGGAACGGGCGCGGGAACTGCTGGATAGCTACCTGGCCCAACCCGGTCTGGTTTCGGCCAGGCGCTACGACGCCTGTCTGCTGATGGCGCGCAGCTGGGCCGACCAGCAGCGCAGCGGCGAGGCGCGGGAGTGGCTGCAGCGCGCCCTCGATCAGGACTCTGCGGCGCTGCCGGCCTACTGGCTGAAGGCGCTGCTGGCCCGCCAGGAGGGCGATGTATTAGCTGCCCTGCAGGCGCTGCACAAGGCGCTCTATCTCGATCCGGACTGCAGCATGCTGCATTTCCAGCAGGGGCTATTGCTGCGCGAGGCCGGCCGCCGCCAGCCCGGCGACAAGGCTTTGCGCGTCTGTCTGGGCCTGCTGCAGTCCGCTGCCGCCGATGCGCAGGTGCCGCTCGGTGATGGGCTCAGCGCCGGCCAGTTGCGCCGACTCTGTGAGCAATTGCTGGAGGGCGCCGCATGAGCGAGCCAGGCAACGTCGAGGAGCGCTGGACGCAGCTGCGCGAGCGCCTCGCGGAGTTCGAACGACGCATCGACCAGGAATTCTCTGCCGACCCCGGCGAGCATCAGGAGCGCCTGCTGCGACGCACCCGCGAATGGGCGCGCAGCGTCGAAGAGACGCGGCCGGACAGCCTGATCGAGCTGCTCAGCTTCACCCTCGGCGAGGAGCTGTACGCCATCGAGACCGGCCATGTCGGCGCCGTGCTGCCGCTGCCGCACTTCACCCCATTGCCCGGTACGCCACCCTTCGTGCTGGGCATCGTCAACGTGCGCGGGCACATCGTCTCGGTGCTGGACCTGCGGGTGTTCTTCGAGCTGCCGATCGAGGGGCTCTCCGACAAGAACTACCTCGTGGTGCTGCGCAATCAGGAGATGGAGTTCGGCCTGCTGGCCGATCGCATCCGCGGTATCGAGCAGATCCCGCGCGACAGCCTGCAGGCGGGCCTGGCCAACCTGACGGGCATCCGCGCGAACTACCTGCTGGGGGTTACCGCGGAGCAGGCCACGGTGCTGGATGGCACGCGCCTGCTCGGTGATCCGAACCTGCGCATCCACGCCGACGACTAAGAACCATGCAAGGAGGATTCATGCTGGCAAACCTGTTGAACCTGCGTATCGGTAACAAGCTGATGCTGGCATTCGCCGCGCTGATCCTGGGTTTCGCATTGCTGCTGTTCACCACGCTGGAGCAGTTCGTTGCCCTGCAAAAGAGCGAGGAGGAGCAGTTCGCCCGGCGTTATGCGCGGGTGACCGACGTCAAGGACCTGCTGATCAGCATCAACCTGCAACGCGTGGAGATGCTCAGTGCTCTGGGTGGCGATGCCCAGGTACTGGAAGAAAGCATTCGCGCCGGCAGCGAGCTGAATGATCGCCGCCTGGAGCGCCTGCAGGCGGCCGTGCAAGGCGACGAGGTAACCATCGAGCTGCTCAAGCAGATGCAGAGCGTGCGCGCCGGTTATGTGCGCAGCCGCGACAGCGAGCTGCTGCCGCTGCTGCAGGCCGGCAAGCTGGACGACGTACGGGCGCTGGTTGCCGGCCCGCAGCGGCAACGGGTGGAGCGCCTGCACGACCTGGCCGAACAACTGGTGGCACGCACCAACCAGCGCATCGCCGAGAGCATCATCCAGTCGCAGCAACAGCTGGATGACTTGCGCAGTAGCATCTTCCAGGCCGGCCTGGCCCTGGTGCTGGGTGGCGCACTGCTGGCCTGGCTACTCAGCCGGCATATCGCCCAGCCGCTGGCGCGCCTGACCAACCTGGCGGAGCAGATCGGCCGCGGTGAGATTCCCCGCGAGTTGCCGGGGCACGCCCGTCAGGACGAGGTCGGACGTCTGGGCCAGGCCTTCGTCAACATGAGCCAGTACCTGCGCGAGCTGGTGCAGGAACTCGACGAGAGTATCTCGGTGGTGGCCAGCGCCAGCGAGGAGATCATTGCGGTGACCACTCAGGTGGCGGCCAGCACCCAGGAAACCGCCACGGCGATCAGCGAGATCGCCACCACGGTGGAGGAGGTCAAGCAGACGGCGGTGCTGGCCGGTAACAAGTCGCAGTCGGTCAGCGAGAGCACCGAGCGCACTCGCCAGGTGGTCCAGAGCGGCCGTCAGTCGGTGGAGGAAACCCTGCGCGGCATGGGACTGATCCGCGAGCAGATGCAGGCGGTGGCGGAGAGCATCATGCGACTGGGAGAGCAGAGCCAGACCATCGGCGAGATAGTCGCGTCGGTCAACGACCTGGCCGAGCAATCCAACCTGTTGGGGGTGAATGCCTCGATCGAGGCAGTCAAGGCCGGCGATGCGGGCAAGGGCTTCTCGGTGGTGGCACAGGAAGTGAAGACCCTGGCCGACCAGTCCAAGCAGGCCACTGCCCAGGTGCGCGGCATCCTCGGCGATATCCAGAAAGCCATGACCAAGGCGGTCATCCTCGCCGAGGAGGGCAGCAAGTCGGTGGAGGGCGGCTACCAGCGCGCCCAGGTCAGCGGCGAGGCGATTCGCACTCTGGGCAGCAGCGTGGAGGAGTCCAGCGAGATCGCCCTGCAGATCGCTGCCACCAGCCAGCAGCAGATGATCGGTATGGACCAGATCGGCAGCGCCATGGAGAACATCCGCCAGGCCAGCCAGGACAACGTGGCTGGCGCGCGGCAGGTCGACCTGGCCGCGCGCAACCTGCATCAGCTGGGACTCAAGCTCAAGGGCCTGGCAGCCCGGTTCAAGCTGTGAGGCGCCCATGAGCTTCGATCGCGATGCACTCCGGCAGCGGCTGCAGGCGAGCTTCCGCGCCGAGGCGGCCGAGCGCCTGGCGATCCTTGCCGATACCCTGGCCAATTGGCGCGAGGGTGGCGCCAGCGAGCAGGGCATCGAGTCGCTGTTTCGCGAGGTGCACAGCATCAAGGGAGCATCGCGAGCCGCCGGGATCGGCGAGATCGAGCGAATCTGCCACGCCTGGGAGAGCCTGCTCGGCGCCGTGCGCCATGCCGATATCGAACTGACGCCGGAACGGGTGGAGCTCTGTCGCCTGACGCTCAAGCTGGTGCAGCGCCTGCACGCGGGCCAGGAGGTGGACAGTTACGAACTGGCGCAGATGATCGACAGCCTCAACGACAGCACCTTGGGCCAGGAGGTGGAGCTACCAGTGGTGGAGGCACCGATTGCCGAACTGCCGCAGGATCCGACCACCGTGCGCGTGGCCACCGAGCGCCTGGACGCGCTGTTGTTCCACAGCGAGGTGCTGCTGCAGCACAAGCTGGAGGCACACGCCCACGCGCGCATCCTGCAGGAACATGCGCTGGCTTTCGAACCGCAGCGGACCAAACGCATGCTTGGCTCCGGCGCGCTCAAGCAGCTGCGCGAGAGCCTCGACGAGCTTCCGAGCAGCGCCCAGGACGGCCTCAAGAGCGTGCTCGACTACCTAGACTGGAGCCTGTCGCAGCTCGACCGCCTGCACTTCGGTGCCGCCCGCCTGGCCAAGTCCGGGACGCAGATAGCTCTGGGGCTGGCGCAGCTCTCCGACGCGCTGATAGGCGAGATGCAGGGCGCTCTGCTGCTGTCCGGAAGCAGCCTGTTGGAGGGTGTGCCGGCCATGGTTCAGGACATCGCCAGCCAGGCCGGCAAGCGCGTGGAGCTGCAGGTGCGCGGCGAGAGCCTGCAGGTCGACAAGCGCATCCTCGATGAGTTGCGCATTGTCCTCACCCACCTGCTGCGCAATGCCATCGACCACGGCCTGGAGACCCCGGGCCAGCGCGGCGGCCAGGGCAAGAACCCGGTGGGGAAGCTGCTGGTGGAGCTGATCCAGGAGTCGGCTGATCGCTTCGAACTGCGGGTCAGCGACGATGGTGCGGGCATCGATCCGGCAGGGCTGAAAGCCAAGGCGCTGGCTGCCGGCCTGCTCAGCACGGAGCAGGCGCAGGTCCTCGGCGAGCGCGAGGCGCTGGGGTTGATCTTCCTGTCCGGGCTGTCCACCAGCGGCATGATTACCGATATTTCCGGCCGCGGCCTGGGCATGGCCATTGTCCAGGACACGGTGGAGCGCCTCGGCGGGCGTATCGAGCTGGACTCCGCGCGCGGTAGCGGCACTTGTTTCCATCTGCACCTGCCGCTGAGTCTGTCGACTTTCCGGGCGGTTATCGTGCGCAATGCCGAACGGGTGTTCGCGGTGCCGGCCCTGGCGGTGGAGCGCTGTCTGCGCCTGCCGGCGAGTGCCATCCGTACTTTGGAAAACCGCCCGTCGGTGGTCTTCGAAGGCGAGGTTCTGCCGCTCTGGCCGCTGGCCGACGTGCTCGGCCTGGCGCAGCCGCCGATCATCGCCAGCGAGCTGACCCTGCTGCTGCTCAAGGTGCGCGGCGAGCGCTTCGTGCTGCTGGTGGAGGAGCTGCTGGGCGATCAGGAAATCATCGTCAAGAATCTTGGACGCCAGTTACAGCGAGTGCGCAACCTGATGGGTGCCACCGTTCTCGGCGATGGCCAGTTGGTGCCCATCCTGCATCCTGCCGATCTCTATCGCAGTGCGTTGGAGTCTCAGGGCTCCAGCCTCAGCCAACAGGCGCAGCCGCGCCGCAAAGAAGTGGTGCAGCGTCTGCTGATCGCCGAGGACTCCTTCACTTCGCGTGGCCTGCTCAAGGCCATTCTCGAAGCGGCGGGCTACCGGGTGACCACCGCCAACGACGGGCTTGAGGCCTGGAACGCCCTCAAGCAGGGACAGTTCGACCTGCTGGTGTCCGACGTGGAAATGCCGCGCCTGGACGGATTCACCCTCACCAGTCGCATACGCGCCGACCGCACCCTGGCGGATCTGCCGGTGGTACTGGTGACCGCCCTGCATTCCGCCGAGGACCGCGCCCGCGGCCTGGAGGCGGGGGCCAACGCCTATCTGGCCAAGAGCGGCTTCGAGCAGGACAACCTGCTGGAAGCCATTCGCCGGCTCATCTGAGGGGGAAGGGGATGCGCGTGCTGGTAGTGGACGATTCACCGGTGAGCCGCATGCTGTTGCGTGCCGTGCTCGAGGGGGAGGGCTATGAGGTACGCGAGGCCAGTACCGGTGCCGAGGCTTTGCAGGTGCTCACCGGGTTCATGCCGGACATCATCACCATGGATGTGCACATGCCTGGCATGGATGGCTATGAGACCACCGAGCGTATCCTCGAACACTACGCCTTGCCGGTGGTAATTCTCTCCGCCAGCGTCAATCATCAGGCCTCGGTCACGGCCATGCGTGCCCTCGAGGCCGGCGCCCTGGCGGTGCTGGAGAAGCCTGCGGGGCCGACCGCCAGCGACTTCGAGGAACGCATCGAAGAGTTGCTGCGTACTCTGCGCAGCATGGTCCAGGTGAAGATCGTGCGGCGTAAGCGCCGACCCAGCGAGATGAGTTCTGCCGATACACCGCCGCTGGTGGCGCAGACGGCGGCCTGCGCACCGCAGCTGGTGGCGATCTCCGCATCGGCGGGCGGGCCACTGGCGATCAAGGCTTTGCTGCAATCCCTGGCGCCGCAGCAGCCCTGGCCCTTGGTGCTGGTCCAGCACATCGCGCCGGGTTTCCTGCCGAGCTTCCGCGACTGGCTGGCGACGCTGACGCCGATCCCCATCGTGATCGCCGAGCGCGGCCAGCGCCTGGCTCCGGGAGCCCTGCACCTGGCGCCGGACGGCCATCACCTGGGCTTCGCCGCCAACCGCAGCGTAATCCTCGACGACGCGCCGCCGGAAGAACACGTGCGTCCGGCCGCCAATTACCTGTTCCGCTCGGTCGCCCGCCACTTCGGCAAGCAGGCGATCGGCATCCAGATGTCCGGCATGGGCCGCGACGGCGCCCAGGGCCTGGCCGAGATGTGCCAGGCCGGCGCCCTGACTCTGGTACAGGAGCCGGGCACGGCGGTGATCGACTCCATGCCCAAGGCGGCCATCGGCCTGCAGGCCGCCCGCCAGGTGTTGCCGCCCGAAGGCATTGCCGACCTGCTCAACGCAATTGCTACCCACATGGCCGCAGTAAACGGAAGTAACGGGAGGGAATGACCATGTATGCAGACGCCGAAATTCTGGTGGTAGAGGACAGCCACACCCAGGCCACCGAACTGCAGTACATGCTCGAAGCCGTTGGCTGCAAGGTGCGGGTGGCGAGCAATGGCCGCGAAGCGCTGGAGATGGTGGCGGTGCGCAAACCGACCATCGTCATCAGCGACATCGTCATGCCGGAAATGGACGGCTATGAGCTGTGCCGCCAGCTGAAGAGCTCGGCGCTGACCCAGGGCATCCCGATCATCCTGGTCACCGCTCTGGCCGACGCCCGCGACGTGGTGCACGGCCTGGCCTCGGGGGCGGACAACTTCATCGTCAAGCCCTTCGACGAGAAGTACCTGATGTCGCGCATCCGCTACTTCCTGGTCAACCTCGAACTGCGCACCCACGAGCGGGTGCAGATGGGGGTCGAGGTGGTGCTGGAGGGCGAGCGTCATTTCATCACCGCCAGCCGCCAGCAGATCCTCGATCTGCTGATTTCCACCTACGAGCAGGGCGTACGTCTGAACAACGAGCTGCAGGCCAAGCACGACGAGCTGGCGCGTACCAACTCGCTGCTCAACTGCCTGTTCCACTTCACCAGCGGCCTGACCGATGCCAAGAGCGAGCGCAATGTCATCGACGCGGCGCTGCGCCGCATCCTGGAGTTCCCCGACGCGGTCGGCGCCTGGCTGCTGCTGGCCGACGCCAACGAACCGCACGAGCCGGCCCAAGTGGCCGGTGCCTGCGCCCGCGGGCAGAACTACTCGAAGCATGACCTCGACAACTGCGCGCGCAACTGCCCGTGCCGACATGCCTGGGTCAGTGACAAGCTGTCGCGGCCGAGCAATATCAGCGACTGCCCGGCGCTGCTCGACAAACCGGGCGACTCCATCCACGCCAGCATCCCGCTGCAGATGGGCGGCGAGATCATCGGCATGCTCAACGTGGTGCAGCGCGACGCACAGCCCTGGTCGGAAGACTCACTCAGCGCCCTGGCTTCCATCGGCCGCCAACTGGCCATGGCCCTGGGCCGCGTGCGCCTGTTCGAGAGCATGGAACAATTGGTGGAACAGCGCACCGAGGCGCTGACCAAGAGCGAGGAACTGTTGCGCAAGGTGCTGGACAGTCTACCGGTGGGGGTGTTCGTCACCGACCAGCAGGGCCGCCTGATCATGAGCAACCCGGAGAGCAGCCTGATTTGGGGCGGCGCCCACCCGAGCGGCGCGGACGGCTACGGCCACTACCGCGGCTGGTGGGCGGAGACCGGCGAGCGCATCACCGAGTCGGGCTGGTCGATGATGCGTGCCGTGCAGCAAGGCCGGGTGTCGCGCAACGAAGTGGTCGACATCGAGACCTTCAAGGGCGAGCGCAAGACCATCCTCAACTCGGCAGTGCCGTTTCGTGACGCCAGTGGGGTGATCCAGGGTGCCATCGTGGTGATCCAGGACATCACCGAACAGCGCCGCCGCGACCTGGAGATCCGCATCCGCACTCGGGCGGTCGAGGCCAGCGTCAACGCGGTGATCATCACCGACGCGGAGCATCCGGATCAGCCCATCGTCTATGCCAACCCGGCCTTCGAACGCATTACCGGTTACTCGGTGGACGAGGTGCTGGGGCGCAACTGCCGTTTTCTGCAGGGTAAGGACCGCGACCAGGCGGAGCTGGACAGCATCCGCCGCGCCTTGGTGGCGAAGGAGGAGGGCGCGGCCCTGCTGCGCAACTTCCGCAAGGACGGCTCGGAATTCTGGAACGACCTGCGGGTAGCGCCGGTGGTCAACGATCGCGGCAAGGTCAGCCACTTCGTCGGCATCCTCCACGACGTCACCGAGAGCAAGCGCTACCAGGAGGAACTGGAGCACCAGGCCAACCACGACAGCCTGACCGGCCTGCCCAATCGCAACTTGCTCAACGACCGTATCGGCCAGGCCATCGCCTTCGCCAACCGCGGCAGCGGCCAGTTCACCCTGGCGTTCATGGATGTCGACCAGTTCAAGGTGGTCAACGACAGCCTGGGCCATAGCGCCGGCGACCAGCTGCTGATCGAGATCGCCGCGCGTCTGCGTGCCTGCGTGCGCGACATCGACACGGTGGCGCGCCTGGGAGGCGACGAGTTCATCATTCTGGTGGCCGACACCGTCCAGCTCAGCGAGCAGGTCGCCATGCTGGAACATATCAAGGACACTATTGCCAGCCCGATGATGCTGGACGGCCAGGAAGTGGCGGTCAGCTGCAGCATCGGCTTCTGCTGCTTCCCCAGCGACGGGCGCGATGCCGGCACCCTGCTGCGCAACGCCGACACCGCCATGTACCAGGCCAAGCACCAGGGACGTAACCGCATCTGCGCCTTCATGCCGGCGATGAACGAGCAGGTCCAGGCGCGCCTGGCCATGGAGCAGCAGACCCGCCATGCCCTGCAGAACCAGGAGTTCATCGTCTTCTACCAACCCCAGCTGGACCTGCAGAACGGCCGCCTGTGCGGTTTCGAGGCACTGGTGCGCTGGAACCGCGGCGGCACCATGGTTTCACCAGGCGAATTCATACCGCTGGCCGAGGAAACCGGCTGGATCGTCGATATCGATTTCTACGTGTTCGAGATGGTGTGCAAGCAGCTGGCGATCTGGCGCGAGAGCTTTAGCCAGGACCTCAGCGTGGCGGTGAACTTCTCCGCCATCAGCTTTGCCGACGAGAATTTCATCGAGCGCATTCTCAGCGTGCTGAGGAGCCAGAACATTCCCTCGCGCTGGATCAAGATCGAGCTGACCGAGACCATCCTGACCAGCGACGCCGACGTGGTGCAGCGCAAGATGCAGCACCTGTGCGAGCAGGGCGTGCGTTTCTCCATCGATGATTTCGGTACCGGCTATTCCTCCCTGGGTTACCTGAAGCGTTTCCCGTTCAGCCAGCTGAAGATCGACCGCAGCTTCATCACCGACATCCTCACCGAGCCGGACAGCGCCTCGCTGGCCCGCTCGATGATCTCCATCGGCCACAACCTGGGGATCAAGGTGATTGCCGAAGGGGTGGAGCAATCGGAGCAGATGAGCTTCCTGCGCGCCGCCGGCTGCGACGAGATGCAGGGCTACTTCTACTCACCGCCGTTGCCGCCGCTGGCCTGCATGCAGTTCCTGCAGAGCGGTACGCCGCTGAGCCTGCCGGCCAATATCCTCGACGGCACCGAGCGCTATCTGCTGATCGTCGATGGTAGCGCCGAGAGCCACGAGGCCCTGCGCCGCGTGCTGCGTCTGGAGAGCTACAAGCTGCTCATCGCCAGCGACGGCGCCGCCGCGCTCAACCTGATGGCGCTCTACCCGGTAGACGTGGTGCTGACCGACCTGAGTCTGGTGGACATGCACGGCGTGGAATTCCTGCGCAAGATCCGCAGCATCTACCCGGACGCCATCCGCCTGGCCCTAAGCGACGCGGCCCGGGTCGGCAGCATCCTCAAGGCGGTCAACGAGGGTGTGATCTACCGTTTCATCACCACCCCCTGGGAGCCGGAAGACCTGCGCAACCAGCTGCGTGAAGCCTTCCAGCAACGCGAACTGCACCGCGAGAACCGCCGCCTGCGCCAACAGATCGGCGTGGCGCGCTGATTCAACGTCGGTACAGCCGCTCGTAGCAGTCCAGCAGCGGCTGGGTCGACAGACCGTGGAGCAGGATGCTCAGGGCCACCACGCTGAGCACCAGGTCGCTGGCCTCGCTGGCGGCCAGTGGCGACAGGTCGTGGTTGAGGGCGTAGCTGAGGTAGTACAGGCTGCCGATGCCGCGGATGCCGAACCAGCCGACGAACAGGCGATGGCCGAGCGGCAGCTGGTGCTCGCGGATCAGCAGGACCACCATGGCCGGGCGCACCAGGCAGAACAGCGCCAGTGCCAGCGGCAGGGCGCGCCAGTCCCAGTGGTAGACCAGCAGGGCGCCAAGCAGGGTCACCAGCAGCACTTCCAGAATGCGTTCGAGCAGCCCGCCGAAGGACAGGATGTCGGCCATTAGCGCGCCAGCGGCGATCTGCGGGTGTGCCTCAGTGTCGGCACCGAATTCCACCAGGGCGTTGGCCTGGCCTTCCTCACGTGGCTCGGGATTGCCGCTTTCCTCGGCGGGAGCCTCGGTGTGGCTGCTGGTTTCCACCTCGGCATGGCGCAGGCCCAGGCCGGCGGCGAAGGTGGCGAGAAAGCCCCAGGCACCGATGGCCTCGGCGCAGGCGTAGGACAGGGCGATCAGCGCCAGGGCGAGGAAGTCGTTGGCCGTCACCACCGTATCGGTATGGCGTGCGCGCAGGTAGATCACCAGGCGGCCCGTGCCGCGGCCCAGCACGTAACCGAGCAACAGCCCGGCGGGCACCGCCCACAGTATGTCGCTGAACAGCCAGCGCAGGACATCATCCAGCTGCGGTAGGGCTTGCCCTTGGGCAATCAGCAGCAGGGCGAGCATCACGAAGGGAAAGGCGGTGCCGTCATTGAGCCCGGCCTCGCCGGAGATGGCGTAGCGCAGACGGTCGACATCGCCCGCGCGGCTGACCTGCACCAGGCTGGCCAGCACCGGGTCGGTGGGCGAGAGGATGGCCGACACCAGCAGCGCCAGGCCCCAGTCCAGGCCGAGAGCGAAGTGCCCGACCAGGGTCAGGCCGAGAATGGTGCCAACCAGCACCGGCCCGGCCAGCAGCCAGGCCGCGTGCCATTCGGGCGATCGTAGCGGCAGGCGCAGCTTGAGCCCGCCGATGAACAGCGAGACCAGCACCGCCGCCTCGGCCAGGTGTTCCAGCCAGCCACTGATATGGCCGAGATCCTGTTGCCAGAGTTCGAGGCCGAGGGGGCCGATGACCAGGCCGAAGGCCAGATACAGCACCGACGAAGACACCGGCAGCAGGCGCAGGTAGGCGGACGTCAGCGCCAGGATCAACAATAGGGTGCCCAGCACCAGCAGCCACAGGCTGAAGCTCATGGCGTTCTCCGCTGGCGCGGTGCAGGGCAGGACGAAGGATGCATGGAGAGGGCGCCTCGTGGGTCACTCCATTGAGACAGGGCGGCAGGCCGCGGGGTTCAAGGCTTTCATGGTTGTCAGCCTCGACTGGGCACGTCATCGGCTTCAGCCGGAGATCCGCCCGTGCATTCCGATCTCTGCCTCAGGCACTGGGACGCGAGCGCAACCCCGCACCGCGGCAATTGCCTGAACTTGTGCCGCCGCGTTCGGCTCCATCTAGCAGGGTTCTGGCCGGCGGAGTGGCGGATGGAAGCGAACGATGTGTGGTACGACAGCGCGGTGTCCTATCAACTGGATGTCGCCACCTTCCATGATTCCAATGGCGATGGCATCGGCGATTTTCCCGGCCTCACCGCGCGCATGGACTACCTGCGCCAGCTGGGCATCAACAGCCTGCTGCTGATGCCGTTCCATCCGTCATCGGAGCGCGACGACGGCTATGACGTGATCGACCACTACGGCATCGACCCGCACCTGGGCAGTTTTGGCGACTTCAGCGCCTTCATGGACGAGGCGCGGGTTCGCGGCATCCGGGTGATCCTCGATCTGGTGGTCAACCACACTTCCGACCAGCATCCCTGGTTCCAGGCCTCGCGCCACCCCGGCTCGCCGTTCCGCGACTATTACGTGTGGGTGGATGAGCCGGACGACGCGCATGCCGATCAGGTGATGTTTCCCGACCGCTACGACAGTGTCTGGACCTACGACGAGCAGGCCGGCGCCTACTACTTCCACCGCTTCCACGACTTCGAGCCGTCGCTGAACCACGGCAACCCCGAGGTGCGCCAGGAGGTCATGCGCATCCTCAGCTTCTGGCTGGCCATGGGCGTGGACGGCTTCCGGGTGGATGCGGCGCCCTACCTGATCCTGCCCAAGGGCCCGGCACAACACTTCAGCGACCCCCACGAGTACCTGCGCCAGCTGCGCCGCCACGCCAGCCGCTATGGCCATGGGGCGATGCTGGTGGGCGAGGCCAATGTGCCACCGGAGCAGCTGGGGCAGTTCTTCGGCAATGGCGACGGGCTGAACCAGCTGTTCAACTTTATCGGCGCCGAACGCATCTTCCTGGCCCTGGCCCGCGAGGACGGCACGCCGATTCGTGAGCTGGAGGCGCTGCTGCCACCGCTGCCGCCCAGTGCCCAGTGGATGAACTTTCTCCGCCACCATGACGAGTTGAATCTGGCCTGGCTGGATGAGACGACGCGCGAGGAGCTGCTCGACGCGATCGCCCCGCACCCACACATGCGCATCTACGGACGTGGCACGCGCCGGCGCCTGGCGCCGCTGCTGGGCGACCCGCAGCGGGTGCGCCTGGCGCTGAGCCTGCTGTTCAGCCGCAGCGGCGCGCCGCTGCTGTATTACGGCGACGAGCTGGGCATGGGCGACAACCTGGAGCTGCCGGATCGCTTTCCGGTGCGCACGCCGATGCAGTGGTCGGCGCAAACCAACGGCGGGTTCTCCTGCGCCGATCCGCAGCGCCTGATCCGGCCGATGATTGCCGACGGCGAATACGGTTATGCAAGGGTCAATGTCACCGAGCAGTGGCTGCAACCGCAGTCGCAGCTCAACGCCACCCGTGCGCTGATCGAGACGCGCCGTTCCTGCCCGGAGTTCGGCCTGGGGCGTCACGAATTCATCGAGTGCGATGGCGGCGCGGCCGTGCTGGCCGAGAGCTATTTCCTCGATCACGGCCGGGTGGTCTGCGTGCACAACCTGTCCCGCAGCGCCTGCACGGTGCGCATACGCCACCCGGAGCTGGCCGACCGCGACTGCTACGAGCTGATCTCGCGCCAGGTGGTGCGGGCCGATGCCATCGGGGCGCTGGAGCTGCATTTGGCGCCCTACGGTTATACCTGGTGGCGGGTCGGCTCGATCTTCTCGCCGGCCGAGAACGGCGCCACGGTGGCTAGCGCAATTGCGGAAGCACCGAGCTAGCGAAGGCCTCGATGAAACGCTGCTGGTGGCGGTTGACGTTGTGCAGGTAGATGCGCTCGAAGCCCTGTTCCACATCGGCCTGCAGCCAGGCGGCGTGCTGCGCCAGGTCGCTGCCGACGCGCACCTGGCCGAGCAGATCCTCGGGGCGCACCGAGCTGGCCGCCGCCTCGAACTCCTCGACGCTCTTCAGATCCTGGCTGAGCTGGCCGGGCAGCACGTTGGTGCGCCACTGCTGATGGGCCCCGGCGAGGGCCTCGGCTTCGCTCTCGGCGTAGGACAGCTTGGCCTGCAGCAGCAAGGGCTTACCGGCGCCACCACCGTCGCGGAAGGCGTCGACGATGCGTTGCTGCTGCTCCCGCGTGCCGCTGACCGTGATCATGCCGTCCGCCCAGCTCCCGGCCCAGCGCGCGGTCTGCTCCGACAGAACCGCCGCGTACAACGCCGGCGGGCGTGACGGCAGGCTGTACAGCCGTGCCCGCTCCACCTTGATCAGGCCGTCGCGCGACACTTCCTCGCCGGCCCACAGGGCGCGGATGATCGCCACCGCCTCGGCCAGGCGGGCATTGCGTTCCGCCTTGGGCGGCCAGGGCTCGCCGGTGATCGACTCATTGATCGCCTCGCCGCTGCCCACTGCCAGCCAGAAGCGCCCCGGATACATCTGCGCCAGGGTCGCAGTGGCCTGGGCGATCAGAGCCGGGTGGTAGCGGAAGCATGGCGTGTTGACCACGCCCAGATCGAAGGCGGTGCCCTGCAGCGCGGCGCCCAGCCAGGACCAGGCGAAGCCGCTTTCGCCCTGGCTTTCGCTCCAGGGATGGAAGTGATCCGAGCACATGCCGGCGGCGAAGCCGGCGCGCTCGGCCTGCTGCATGAGCTGCAGCAGCTCTCCGGGCGGGAACTGTTCGTGGGAGGCGTGATAACCGATCACTGGCATGGGCGTACCTCAACTTGGAGTGGTCAGGCCCGCGGCGCTCATCAGCAGGCGCAGCAGCCAGGCCAGTAGCGCCAGGCTCAGCACGCTGCCGGTCCACAGCGCCACCAGCCAGGCCAGGCGGCGCCACAATGAGGGTTCAGTGGTAGCCCTGGTCATGGGTCACCTTGCCGCGGAACACGTAGTAGCTCCACGCCGTGTAGCCGAGGATGAAGGGGATGATCAGCAGCGCGCCGACCAGGGCGAAACCCTGGCTCTGTGGCGGCGCCGCGGCGTCCCAGAAGGTGATCGACGGCGGCACTATGTGCGGCCACAGGCTGATCCCCAGGCCGGCGTAGCCGAGGAAGATCAGCACCAGGGTCAGCACGAACGGCTTGGCGTTGTCGTAGTTGGCCACCGAGCGCAGCAGCTGCTGGAAGGTCAGCAACGCCAGCAGCGGCACCGGCAGGAACCAGAACAGATTGGGCAGGCTGAACCAGCGGTCGGCGATGGCCTGGTGGGCCAGCGGCGTCCACAGGCTGACGATGCCGATCACCACCAGCAGCACCAGGGCCAGGGGGCGCGCCAGGTCGTGCATGCGCTCCTGCAGCGGGCCTTCGGTACGCATGATCAGCCAGGTGCAGCCGAGCAGGCAGTAGGCGACTATCAGGCCCAGGCCGCAGAAGATCGGGAAGGGCGCCAGCCAGTCCAGCGAACCGCCGGCGAACTGACCGTCACGCACCGGCAGGCCCTCGATAAAGGCGCCGAGGACCACACCCTGGGAAAAGGTGGCAACCAGCGAACCGCCGATAAAGGCCTTGTCCCACACATGGCGCCAGTGCTCGGAGGCCTTGAAGCGGAACTCGAAGGCCACGCCGCGGAAGACCAGCCCGATCAGCATGAAGATCAGCGGCAGATACACGGCCGAGAGGACCACCGAGTAGGCCAGCGGGAAGGCGGCGAACAGACCGGCGCCACCGAGCACCAGCCAGGTTTCGTTGCCGTCCCAGATCGGCGCCACCGTGTTCATCATCACGTCGCGGTCCTCGCGCTCGCGGAAGAACGGGTAGAGCATGCCGATGCCCAGGTCGAAGCCATCCATCACCACATACATCATCACGCTGAAGGCGATGATCAGGGCCCAGATCAGTGACAGTTCGATGCCCATGGCTCAGCCCTCGTCCACTTTTTCTTCCGGCGCCGACAGTGGCCGTGCCGGGGTGCGTGGCCGACCGGCGCCGCCATCGTTGGTCTCGCGGCCCTCGTGCGGGATCGGGCCCTTGCGCACCAGGCGCAGCACATAGACCAGGCCGATGCCGAAGACGAAGAAGTACACCACCACGAAGGTCACCAGGCTGATGCTCATCTGCGTGGCGCTGTGCAGCGACACCGCATCACTGGTGCGCATCAGGCCGTAGATCACCCAGGGCTGGCGGCCGATCTCGGTGGTGAACCAGCCGGCGAGGATCGCGATGAGGCCGCTGGGGCCCATGGCCAGCACCAGGCGCAGGAAGGCGCGGGACTGGTACAGGCGATCACGCCAGCGCAGCCACAGGCTCCACAGGCCGGTGAGAATCATCAGCAGGCCGAGGCCGACCATGATGCGGAAGGTCCAGAACACCACGGTGGCGTTGGGCCGATCCTCGGGCGGGAAATCCTTCAGCGCCGGAATCGGCTCGGTCAGGCTGTGCTTGAGAATCAGGCTGCCGAGCACCGGGATCTCCACGGCGAAGCGGGTTTCCTCGCGCTGCATGTCCGGCCAGCCGAACAGGATCAGCGGGGTAGGGCCCGGCTCGTCATTGCTCCAGTGGCCCTCGATGGCGGCGATCTTCGCCGGCTGGTGCTGCAGGGTGTTGAGGCCATGGGCGTCGCCGATCAGCGCCTGCAGCGGCGCCACCAGCAGGGCCATCCACATGGCCATGGAGAGCATCTTGCGCACGCCGGGATTGTCGTTGCCGCGCAGCAGGTGCCAGGCCGCCGAGGCGCCGACGAAGAAGGCCGTGGCGAGGAAGGCGGCCACCGCCATATGGGTCAGCCGGTAGGGGAAGGACGGGTTGAAGATCACCGCCAGCCAGTCCACCGGGATCACCCGGCCATCGATGATCTCGTAGCCCTGGGGCGTGTGCATCCAGCTGTTGGAGGCGAGGATCCAGAAGGTCGAGATCAGCGTGCCGATGGCCACCATCAGCGTGGCGAAGAAGTGCAGGCGCGGGCCGACGCGGTTCCAGCCGAACAGCATGACGCCGAGGAAACCGGCCTCGAGGAAGAAGGCGGTGAGCACCTCGTAGGTCAGCAGCGGCCCGGTGACACTGCCGGCGAAGGTGGAGAAACGGCTCCAGTTGGTGCCGAACTGATAGGCCATGACCAGCCCGGAGACCACGCCCATGCCGAAGTTGACGGCGAAGATCTTCAGCCAGAAGTGGTACAGGTCGCGATAGACCTCTTTCTCGGTCTTCAGCCAGAGCGCCTCGAGCACGGCCAGGTAGCTGGCCAGGCCGATGGTGATGGCCGGGAACAGGATGTGAAAGGAGATGGTGAAGGCGAACTGGATGCGCGCCAGGTCCAGGGCTTCCATGTCGGTCTCGCAGTCAGGACAGCGGGTGGGCGCGGGTCAGCATGCGCGCCGTCTGCAGGTGGTGCTTGAGCACCGGCAGCTTGGCCCGGGCGAAGGCCTGCAGCTCGGCGTCGCCTTGCTCGGCGGCCTGGTTGAACAGGGCGATGCAGTTTTCGTAGTGGCGCGCCTGCAGGTCGGCATAGCGGGCATCGAAGTTGTCGCCGCGCAGTTGCTGCAGCTGCGGCTCGCTGCGCTTCAGCAGCTCGGCATCGGCCGGCAGGTTGACCTGGCGGGTACGGGCGAAGGTCTGCAGGTCGGCATTCTCGCGCGGGTGGTGGTCGATGACCTGCTGGGCGAAGTCTTTCACATCCGCCGACTGGCTCTGGCGCAGGGCCAGTTGCGCTGCCTCGGTCTCAGCCATGCGGGCGACCACGGCCTGCTCGACGAAGGCCTGGGTATCGACCGTGGGCGCCGCCAGCAGCGGTGTGGCGAGCAGCAGCAGCCCTAGGCCGGCGCTGCGCAGGGTGTTTCTGGCCATGGCGAGCCTCCGAAGCCGTTGCGAATCTAGGTGTGTGACGAGGGCAGCGGGGCAGGGTTCAAGTTTTCTCCTGGCTCAGGAGTAGATCGACAGGTGATGCGGGTAGTTGCCCACCCGCGCGCCCATGACCATCTCGCTGATCCAGCTGGTGAGGATCGAGGTATAGGCGCGCTGATCGCTGTCGTTGCTCAGCGAATGGTCGGCGCCATCGACGATGCGATGGGTCAGCGAGTGCGCCTTGGTGAAGGCGGCGCGGTAGCTCATCAGCGTGGTGTGCGGCACGAAGTCGTCGTGCTCCGACTCCACCAGCAGCACATCGCCCTCGAACTCGGAGCAGGCGGACAGCGCGCGGTTGCCCTGGGGCGGCACGAAGGTGCGGCGATATTCGGCCAGGCGCTCGCGATCCATCTGCTGCTTGGGCGCATCCCATTCCTCGTCCCAGTACAGCGCCGGCACGCGCAGGGCCAGCCATCTGACCGGGCGCAGGGTGGTGAGAATGGCCGACAGATAGCCGCCGTAGCTGGTGCCGATCACCGCGATAGCCTGGGTGTCGGTGGAGGGATGGCTGGCCAGCTGGTCGTAAGCGGCGACGATGTCGGCCAGGTTCTGCTCGCGGGTCACGCTCTGCTTGCGTGACTGGGTGCGCTCGTGGCCGCGCAGGTCGAAGGTCAGGCACACGCAGCCCAGCCCGGCGATGCCCTTGGCCCGTGCCAGGTCGCGCTGCTGGCTGCCGCCCCAGCCGTGGACGAAGAGAATTCCGGGGACCTTGGTCTTCGGTGAGACCATGGTCCCGGCTATCGTTTCGTTGTCCACATCGATTTCCACTGCCTCGCTACGAGATGACATGAGGTTCCACCTTGACGTATTTGCTCAATCTGCCGACTTCCGGCTCCTCGCCGCTGTAGAGCTGCTGAGCATCGTCCGGCGGCTCGCTCTCGCCGTAGCACTCGAAGGTCGAGGCACGCACGCTGCGCAGCTCCGGGTCGGCGGCGAAGGCCTCCAGGGCGAAAATCTCCGCCGCGCTGGCGCCACCGATGCGCCAGGACTGTTCCAGCACGCCTGAACGCGGCTTGCCCAGGCTGTCGATGCCCTGGGCCACGTCGTAATTGCGTCGCGAGGCGGACAGGCCGAAGGCGGCGAAGGCGGCATGCTCGTAGACATGCGCCTGAGACACCGCCAGGCGGATCGCCTCGGGCATTGGCAGGCGCATCAGTTCGGCGTAGTCGCCGCGCACTATGGTCAGATCCGAGCCGCCGTAGACTTCCACGCCGGTGTTGTCGCGGGTCAGGCGCTGGCTGCCGTAGTAGCTGGCGGTGATGCCGGCGACCAGCACCTGGCCGACACTGAAGGTCACTACGTCGCTGAGGTTCTCCTCCAGCACCAGGCCCCAGGTGGCCACCTCGGCGGCGTCCTGCTCGGCCAGCAGTTCGGCCAGGCGCTGGCGGTCGTGGATCACTTCCTGGCCGCGCCCGGCCTTGCCCAGCACCGGTTTGAGGCGCACCGTGCCGTGCTCCAGCAGCTGCTCGCCGGCGCGCTGGGCATCCGCCAGGTCGAATACCGTGCGTCCACCGAGAATGGAATTGGCCGCCTGCCTGGAAAACTCGTGGGACCAGCCCTGCGGTACATGGCGAGGCTGCTCCGGCAGCGGATGGCTGATGGCCTTGGTGGCCATGAACGGCTGCGCCACCACGCCCCCGAAGAAGTCGTCGATGCCCTGGATGCCCAGCTCCCGGCAGCGCCCGGAGCCGATCAGCGTGTCGCTGGGAATCAGGTAGTAATTACCTGTCGCATGCTCCGTGGCATCACGGTCGCCGAGGAAAAGCGTGCCGAGCAGGGCGGCGATCTTGCGCCCCAGCACTTGGTGCACGGCGCGCTCGTGCTGGCTGACGCCCGACTCGCTGGGTAACAGCAGGACTCCGTCCTTCATGCTCAGCGATCCTGCCATTTACCACCGCCTCGCTCGCAATCGTTCCTGGCCTGGCTGCGATCCTCCAGGCTGTAGTAGTAGGTCACCACCTTGGCGTCATCCGGCACATTGGGCTCGTTGGGCGGCGGGTTGCTGCTGCTCGAGCGGTGGTTGGCCAGGGTTTCCTGGGTGATGGCGGCGGTGCAGCTGGCCTTGTGGTCGTCCGCGCACGCGGCGACCTTCTCCTTCTTGGTGCCCAGGGTCTCCTGGCTCTCGTTGCTGCACGACCAGTTGATCGTGCCCTCGGGCATGCCCTGGAACTCGTAGCAGCTCTCGGTCTCCACCGCCTCTACACCCGGGCTGGCGGAGCGGCTGAGGATGTGGCAACCCTCGGCCATGGCCAGCGAGCCGAACAGGCTGCCGACCAGCAACACAGCGGTCTTGGCGATCATCTGCTACCTCCGGGTGATTCGTGGAACCTATGCCTTCTGAACCGGCCAACGACACGGGAGTTCAGACTTTCTCCCTGCAAGAAAGGTGGAACTAAGCGGGCCCGTGCAAACCCTTATCTGGAGTAATCCTGAGGAGGGAACGCCGTCATGAAGAGAGATTGGGAGCTGATCAAGGCGCTGATGCTGGAGATCGAGAGCCGCGAACAGGGCCGCTACTTCGTGCCCGAGGCCTTCGCCGGCCACGACCTGGAGTCGGTCAAATACCACCTGCACCTGCTCGACCAGGCCGGTCTGGTCGAGTGTGAGCTGGACGAGCCGTGGGACGGCGTGCCGGTGCTGATCGGGCGCAACCTGACGCTGCTCGGCCACGATCTGCTGGACAGCCTGCGCGACGAAGAGGTAGCGCGCCCACGCCCGGCACCGCTGCTGGCGCAGCTGACCAGCGCGGCGCGAGAAACGCTGCGGCGCATCGCCTGAGGAGGTTGCCATGGCAGGGGAAGCGGAGGTTCTCGAGTTCAAGCAGAACATCCTCGCCAAGCTCAAGTACGCGGTCGGTAAGGACCCAGGCAACGCCTTCGACCACGACTGGTTCGAGGCCATCGCCCTGGCCGCCCGCGACCATGTGATCGACCGCTGGGAAGAAGCCTCGGCCCAACTCGACCGACGCGGGCAGAAGCGCATCTACTACCTGTCGCTGGAATTCCTCATCGGTCGCCTGTTGATCGACAACCTGAGCAACCTGGGTCTGCTCGACGTCGCGCGCCAGGCCTTGGCCGAACTCAACGTGGACCTGGAGCGCATCCGCCAGATCGAGCCCGACGCGGCGCTTGGCAATGGCGGCCTCGGCCGCCTGGCCGCCTGTTTCATGGAGAGCCTGGCCACGCTCGGCCTGGCCGCCCACGGCTATGGCATCCGCTACGAGCACGGGCTGTTCCGCCAGGTGGTCGCCGATGGCTGGCAACTGGAGCAGACCGAGACCTGGCTGGACTTCGGCAACCCCTGGGAATTCGAACGGCCGGAAGTCAGCTACAGCATCGGCTTCGGCGGCAGCGTGCACAGCCTGGCGGAGGAGGGCGAGCTGCCGCGCCACGTTTGGCAGCCCACCGAGACCATCCGCGCCATCGCCTACGACACGCCGGTGATCGGCTGGCGCCGCACCGCGGTGAATACCCTGCGCCTGTGGCGCGCCCGCGCCGAGGAAGACCTGCAGCTGGACCGCTTCAACGCCGGCGACCATATCGGCGCGGTGGTGGATGTGGTGCGCGCCGAGAGCATCTCGCGGGTGCTGTACCCGGCCGACAGCACCGAGGCCGGCCAGGAGCTGCGCCTGCGCCAGGAGTTCTTCTTCGTCTCCGCCTCGCTGCAGGACCTGCTGCAACGCCATGTGCGCGAGCATGGCGACGTGCGACGGTTGCCGGAGCGGGCGGCGATCCAGCTCAACGATACCCACCCGGCCATTGCGGTGGCCGAGCTGATGCGCCTGCTGGTGGATGTGCACCAGCTCAGCTGGTACGACGCCTGGCAGCTGACGGTGGCGACGCTGTCCTACACCAACCACACCCTGCTGCCCGAGGCGCTGGAGTCCTGGCCGGTATCGCTGATGGAGCGCCTGCTGCCGCGGCACATGCAGATCATCTACCTGATCAACTCCTATCACATCGACTCGCTGCGGGCCCAGGACATCCACGACTTCGCCCTGTTGCGCTCGGTGTCGCTGATCGAGGAGGACCACGGCCGGCGGGTGCGCATGGGCAACCTGGCGTTCCTCGGCGCGCACAGCGTCAACGGCGTATCCGCGTTGCACACCGAGCTGATGCGCAAGACGGTGTTCCGCGACCTGCACGGCCTGTACCCGACGCGGATCAACAACAAGACCAATGGCGTGACCTTCCGCCGCTGGCTGTTCCAGGTGAATCCGCAACTGACCGAACTGCTGGTGGATACCCTCGGCCCCGAGGTGCTGGATGCGCCGGAGTCCGTGCTGCGTGGCCTGGAAAAGCACGCCGACAAGAAACCCATGCACAAGCGCTTCGCCGCCCTGCGCCAGCAGAACAAGGCGGCCCTGGCCGCGCTGGTGCACGAGCGCCTGGGCGTGACCCTGGACACCAGCGCGCTGTTCGACGTGCAGGTCAAGCGCATTCACGAGTACAAGCGCCAGCTGCTCAATCTGATCCACACCGTGGCGCTGTACCAGGCCATCCGCAACGACCCGACCACCGACTGGGTGCCGCGGGTGAAGATCTTCGCCGGCAAGGCGGCGGCCAGCTATCACCAGGCCAAGCTGACCATCAAGCTGGCCAACGACATCAGCCGCACGGTCAACGACGACCCCACGGTGCGCGGCCTGCTCAAGGTGGTGTTCATCCCCAACTACAACGTCAGCCTGGCCGAGACCATCATCCCGGCGGCGGACCTGTCCGAGCAGATCTCCACCGCCGGGCTGGAAGCCTCCGGCACCAGCAACATGAAGTTCGCCCTCAACGGCGCGCTGACCATCGGCACCCTGGACGGCGCCAATGTCGAGATGAGTGAGCAGGTCGGCAACGACAACCTGTTCATCTTCGGCATGACCGCGCAACAGGTGGAACTGCGCAAGCAGACCGGCGAGCTGAACATGGCCAGCGTCATCGCCGGCTCCGAACGCCTGAGCGCGGCGCTGGAGGCGATCCGCTCCGGCGTGTTCTCGCCGGACGACCCGACGCGCTACGTGAGCTTGGTCGATGCGCTGGTGTACGACGACCGCTTCATGGTCTGCGCCGACTTCGACGACTACTGGGCCACTCAGCGCCGGGTCGACGAACTCTGGCAAGACCCGTCCCGCTGGTGGCGCGCGGCGGTGCTCAATACGGCGCGGATGGGCTGGTTCTCTTCGGACCGCACCATCCGTGAGTACGCCAAGGACATCTGGGGCGCGCCGCCCGCGGTCTAGCCTGGCGCGGCGTTTGTGTAAGAGCAAGCTCTGCTCGCGAAGCCTTGCCTCGCTACCGTGTTCGCGAGCAGGGTTCGCTCCTACAAGGGATCAATCGTTTGGCTCGGCCTTCGCTCAGATAAACCCAGGCTGATGACGCTCCGCCACATAGTCCAGCGGTAGCGCGGCGGCCTTGATGAAGAAGGCGGCCAGTTCGGTTTCCACCAGGGTCTGGTTGATCGACTCCAGCGGCGCCTCCAGGCGCTGGACTTCCTGGCCGTAGCTCTTTTCGTGCAGCACCAGGTTGCACTCGGTCAGGGCGCCGATGCGGTAGACGCAGGGCACGCTGTCGCTGGGGCGTTTGAGGGTCAGGCGCAGCTCGGGGTGAGCGTCGTTGCGCAGTTGCGTGCGCGCCTCCAGGCCGTTGGCGTGGGCGTAGTGGGCCGCTTCTTCGAAGTGCAGCGCGGCGCAATCGACCAGGGCCACCAGCAGGGCGTCGCGGAAGGTTTCTTGGTTGTTCATCTGTCGCTTCCTCGGCTGTCGGGCATTGGCTTTTCGACCGGAAGGTGCGTGGCGAGTGCCGGGCTTTTTCAGCGCAGCGGCGCGGTGAAAATCGCTAGAACCTCTGCCGTATCGCCTTCTCATAACTAGGAGGTGTCGCTTGCGGCGACGCCCTAGCCATGAGGAGAGCGACATGTCGGAGAAGAACAGCCCGAGCGAGGCGGCGGGCACCCATACCCTCGATCGCGGTAACAGCAACGCCAAACTGGACCAGCTGGAGCGCTGGCGCGAAGACGCCACAGGCGAGGCCCTGACTTCCAACACCGGGGTCAAGGTGGCCGACAATCAGAACACGCTGAAGGCCGGCGAGCGGGGCCCCTCGCTGCTGGAAGACTTCCTGATGCGCGAGAAGATCACCCACTTCGACCACGAGCGCATTCCCGAACGGGTGGTGCATGCGCGGGGCTCGGCGGCCCACGGCTACTTCCAGGTCTACGAGCCGCTGGCCGAGCTGACCTGCGCCGACTTCCTCAATCATCCGGAAAAGAAGACCCCGGTGTTCGTGCGTTTCTCCACCGTGCAGGGGCCGCGCGGCTCGGCGGACACGGTGCGCGACGTGCGCGGCTTCGCCACCAAGTTCTACACCGACGAGGGCAACTTCGACCTGGTCGGCAACAACATGCCGGTGTTCTTCATCCAGGACGCGATCAAGTTTCCCGACTTCGTGCATGCCGTGAAGCCCGAGCCGCACAACGAGATCCCCACCGGCCAGTCGGCCCACGACACCTTCTGGGATTTCGTCTCGCTGCAGCCGGAGTCGGCGCACATGGTGCTGTGGGCCATGTCCGATCGCGGCATCCCGGTGGCCTACCGGGCCATGCAGGGCTTCGGCGTGCACACCTTCCGCCTGGTCAACGCCGCGGGCCGCAGCGTGTTCGTCAAGTTCCACTGGCGGCCGGTGTCCGGCGTCTATTCGCTGGTCTGGGACGAGGCGCAGAAGCTGGCGGGCAAGGACCCGGACTTCAACCGCCGGCAGCTGTGGGAGGACATCGAGAGTGGCGACTACCCCGAATGGGAGCTGGGCCTGCAGGTGATTCCCGAAGAGGACGAGCACAAGTTCGACTTCGACCTGCTCGACCCGACCAAGCTGGTGCCCGAGGAACTGGTGCCGGTGCGCGTGGTGGGCAAGATGGTGCTCAACCGCAACCCGGACAACTTCTTCGCCGAGACCGAGCAGGCCGCGTTCCATATCGGCCATGTGGTGCCGGGCATCGACTTCAGCAACGATCCGCTGCTGCAGGGCCGGCTGTTCTCCTACACCGACACCCAGCTGCTGCGCCTGGGCGGGCCGAACTTCAACGAGATCCCGATCAACCGGCCGCTGTGCCCGTTCCACAACAACAACCGCGATGCGCCGCACCGGCAGACCATCAACAAGGGCAGGGCGGCCTACGAGCCCAACTCCATCGATGGCGGCTGGCCCAAGGAAACTCCACCGGCAGCCAGCGGTGGCGGCTTCGTCTCCTACCCGGAGCCCATGAGCGGCGTGAAGCTGCGCAAACGCGCCGACTCGTTCGGCGATCACTTCTCCCAGGCCCGGCTGTTCTGGAACAGCATGGCGCCCCACGAGAAGGAGCACATCATCGCCGCCTACAGCTTCGAGCTGGGCAAGGTGGAGCGTCGCGAAATCCGCGAGCGCCAGGTCAACCAGATTCTCGCCAATATCGACCCGCTGCTGGCCACGCGGGTGGCGCAAAACCTCGGCCTGCCGGCGCCTGCCGGTGGCACCGTAGCGCCGCTACAGACCGCCCTGGAGAAGTCGCCGGCGCTGAGCCAGGCCAACCTGCTGTCGGGCAATATCCGCTCGCGCAAGGTGGCCATCCTGGTGGCCGACGGGGCCAACGTCGATGACATCAGCCACATCATCGGCGTGCTCAACAGCGAAGGGGCCACGGCCAAGGTGATCGGGCCCAGCTCGGCGCCGGTGAAGACCAGCGACGGCAACACCCTGGTACCCGACGCCACCCTGGAGGGGCTGCCCTCGATCGCCTTCGATGCGGTGTTCGTACCCGCCGGTGCCGAGGCCGCCAAGGCGCTGCTGGCCAACGGCGCTGCGCTGCATTACCTGCTGGAGGCCTACAAGCACCTCAAGGCGATCGCCCTGTGCGGCGAGGCGGCGGACCTGAGGGCGCAGCTGCACCTGGAAGCGGATGAAGGCTTGCTCAACGCGGCCAAGGCGGAGGATCTGTGTGCCGACCTGGTCAAGGCCATGGCCCAGCACCGGGTATGGGCGCGCGAGCCGAAGGCCAAGGCGATTCCCGCCTGATGCATGGCACTCCGGCCTGCGGGTCGGAGTGCCGTTGGCTCTAGCGATGGGCGAAGTGGTGTGCCGCGCGGTAGGCCGGGGTAAGCACCGGGCGCGGCAGCTTCGGCCGTGGTGTTTTGCGTCGGGCGGGCAGCGGTGCCGGCGTAGGCATGGCTGCGTGCGGCTGGTGGTAGACGACATGGCGGCGAGCGATGCGCAATATGCCCCAGAGCATGGCCGCAGCGACCAGGAACCAGGCCGAGATCATCAGCAGAATCACGCTTTCGGGTCCCATCAGCGATCTCCTTCGATAATGCGCACGCGCTCATGCACGTGCAGCGACAGGGACATTTCATCCAGTAGGCCGGCGGCGAAGCGGCGCAGGGGCAGGGCACGCTCAGCGGGCTGAACGAAGTCGGCGAATTGCAGATCCTCGTCCATTGGCGCCGGTGCCTCGACCAGGGTCCAGGCGATCGGGCTGGCCAGCAGACGCTCCTGCAGGTGGCTCACCGGTGCAGACGGCTGCTGCGGGCTCTCGTCCAGCCAGGCGAAGTCGTCCACCACCAGCAGGCGCTTCACACCGGCCACCTCCAGGCCGTCCAGCATGGCGAGCAGGGCGCGGAACAGCAGAGGGAAATCGTCCCGGGCAGTGCCCGGCAGCTGCTCGCCGAGCAGACAGACCACCGCGTCCATACCGGCCACGCTGTGGCTGACGGAAAGCGCGTCGGACAGATCGCCACCCTTGGTGCGCAGGCCGGGTATCGAGGGCAGGGCGTTGAACTGGTCGACGATGGCCATCGTCTCGTACTGGCGATGCAGCGCCTCGACCAGCACCGCATTGCCCAGGCTGCTGCGGGCGCCATAGAGCGCCAGCTTGTAGGCCGGGGTTTCCAGGTTCTTCATGGCTCAGGGCTGCAGATGGTGGCCAGGGGAGGTGGCGGTCTTCTGCTTGTCGATGCGGCTGGCCTGCACATCGGTGATCGCCCCGGGCCGCGCCTCGCTGTGCAGTGCCTGCAGGTAGAACAGCGCCTGCTCGGGGGTCAGCGTCTCGCTGTCGGCCTGCACCGTGACCGATTGCGGCTGGTTATCGAGGATGAAACTGACCAGGAAATCGTACTTCTTCGCCATGGTTGAACTCCCGAGCTGCGTGGCCTGGCGGCCTCCTGACAGATAGACCACCGGGTGGCCAAAAGGAGTTCAGGTATTTGTTGATAAAACCTTCGGTGCTTGCCTGCGGTCGACTGGTTATCGAGTACCCAACGGTGGGCCGCAGGAGGAACAGATGACTTTCATGTGTTTGATCAGTGGCTGTAACTGGATCGATGGCTACCCCACCCTGATGGGCAAGGAAACCTTGCTGTGCCAGTGCTGTAGCCGGTGCGGCAGCTTCCGCTACCTGCCCGGAGAGAATCACTGAAACTTTGTCCGACCACGACGGGTCGGCCCATAACACTCCCAGGATGTGACTGTCATGGCTCGAGCTATCTGGAAAGGCGCTATCAGTTTCGGTCTGGTGCATATCCCGGTGGCGCTGGTCTCGGCCACCTCGTCCCAGGGCGTCGACTTCGACTGGCTGGACAAGCGCAGCATGGAGCCGGTCGGTTACAAGCGGGTGAACAAGGTCACCGGCAAGGAAGTCACCAAGGAACACATCGTCAAGGGCGTGGCCTACGAGAAGGGGCGCTACGTGGTGCTGAGCGAGGAGGAGATCCGCGCCGCTCACCCGGAGTCGACCCAGACCATCGACATCTTCGCCTTCGTCGACAGCCCGCAGATCCCGCTGCAGAACATCGACACACCCTATTACCTGACTCCCGACCGCCGTGGTGAAAAGGTCTACGCGCTGCTGCGCGAGGCCCTGGCCAGCACCGACAAGGTGGCCCTGGCCCACGTGGTGCTGCACACCCGCCAGCACCTGGCGGCGCTGATGGCGCTGGAGTCGGCCCTGGTGCTGGTGAAACTGCGCTGGCCGAGCGAGGTTCGCGGCCTGGAGTCGCTGGAGCTGGGCTCCGCAGTGACCAGCCCGAAGCTGGTGAAGAGCGAGCTGGACATGGCCAAGCGGCTGATCAAGGACATGAGCGCCGACTGGCAGCCAGAGGATTACCAGGACAGCTTCCAGGACCGGATCATGGAACTGGTGGAGCAGAAGGCCAAGGCCGGCAAGATCGAGGAAGTCGAGCGCGTGGGCGGCGAGGAAGAGCGGCGCAGCGCCGATGTCATCGATCTCACCGAGTTGCTCAAGCGCAGCCTCGGCGGCAAGGCCGAGAGCAAGCTGAAGCCCAAGACGAAACCCAAGGCGGCCAGCACGACCACGCGCAAGACCGCCAAGACGGCACGCAAATAAGCCAGGAAAACCGACATGGCCAGGGCGCAGAGCGAATACAACCGCAAACGCAATTTCGAGCAGACCAGCGAGCCCCGCGAGGAGCCGCGTAAGCGCACACGCAAGGCCGGCGCCCTGCGTTTCGTGATCCAGAAACACGATGCCCGACGCCTGCACTACGACTTCCGCCTGGAGCTGGGCGGCACGCTGAAGAGCTGGGCGGTGCCCAAGGGGCCAAGTCTGGATCCGCATGACAAGCGTCTGGCGGTGCACGTGGAAGACCATCCGCTGGACTACGCCAGCTTCGAGGGCAGCATTCCCGAGGGCAATTACGGCGCTGGCGACGTGATCGTCTGGGACCACGGCATCTGGCAGCCCCATGGCGACCCAGCGGTGGGCTACGCGGCCGGCAAGCTCAAGTTCACCCTGGTCGGCGAGAAGCTGGCCGGCGACTGGACCCTGGTGCGCACCCATCTGCGCGGCAGCAGCGACAAGCAACAGTGGCTGCTGATCAAGGAGCGTGACGAGACGGCGCGCTCGGCCGACGAGTACGACATAGTCGAAGCGCAGCCGCAGAGCGTGATCAGTGGCGGGCTGGTCGGCGGGCCGAGCAAGAAGGCGGTGCGCAAGGCGGCGGAAAGCAAGCCCAAGGCCAAGCCCACAGCCAAGGCGGTCAGCACCGACTTCCCGGCCAGCCTGGCGCCACAGCTGGCCACCCTGATGGAGCGGCCACCGGAGGGCGACTGGCTCTACGAGGTCAAGTTCGACGGCTACCGCATCCTTGCCCGTATCACCGATGGCGAGGTGCGCCTGTTCACCCGCAACGGCCACGACTGGACGGCGCGCTTGCCGCTGCAGGCCGAAGCCCTGGCCAAGCTGGGGCTGCGCGACACCTGGCTGGACGGCGAGGTGGTGGTGATGAACGACCAGGGCCTGCCGGACTTCCAGCTGCTGCAGAACGCCTTCGACATCGGCCGCAGCCACGACATCCTCTACTACCTGTTCGACGCCCCCTTTATCAATGGCCAGGACCTGCGCGAGACGCCGCTCGAGCAGCGCCGCGCCCAGTTGAAGCAACTGCTGGGCGACCCGCGGCGCTCGCCCTTGCGCTTCTCGGCGGCCTTCAGCGCGCGCCACGAAGACATCGTCGAGAGCGCCTGTGCCATGTCCCTGGAAGGCGTGATCGGCAAGCGCGCCGGCAGCCTCTACGTGTCACGCCGCAGCCCCGACTGGATCAAGCTCAAGTGCCGCCTGCGCCAGGAGTTCGTCATCGTCGGCCATACCAAGCCGCAGGGCAGCCGCAGCGGTTTCGGCGCACTGTTGCTGGCGGTCAACGAGGACGAAGGCCTGCGCTACGCCGGGCGAGTCGGCAGCGGCTTCGGTGAAGTGGCGCTGAAGGAATTGCACCAGCGCCTGCAGAAATTGGCGCGCAGCGACTCGCCGCTGGCACACAAGCTCACCGCCGCCCAGACCCGCGGGGTCAGCTGGGTCGAGCCGCATCTGGTCGGCGAGGCCGAGTTCGCCGAGTGGACCCGTGAAGGCATCGTGCGCCAGGCCACCTTCGTCGCCCTGCGCAGCGACAAGCCGGCCAGCCAGATCGTGCGCGAGCGGCCGCGCCCGCCGGAGCAGCTCGGTACCAAGGCCAAATCCACCAAGCCGGCCAAGGCTGCGAGCGGCAAGGGTGGAAAGGGCGGAAAGGGCGGCAAACCGGTGGTGGCCGAGGTGCCGATCAGCAATCCCCAGCGGGTGATCGATCCGGACAGCGGCACCACCAAGCTGGACCTGGCGCTGTTCTATGAAGGGATCGCCGAGTGGCTGTTGCCGTACCTGGACAATCGCCCGGTATCGCTGGTGCGAGCGCCGGATGGCGTGGGCGGCGAACAGTTCTTCCAGAAACACGCCGAGCGCCTGGCCATTCCCAACATTAAGCACCTAGATCCGAGCCTGGACCCCGGCCACGCCAGGCTGATGGAAATCGACAGCCTGCCAGCGCTGGTCGGCGCCGTGCAGATGGGCACCATCGAGCTGCACACCTGGGGCGCCACCAGCGACCGCATCGAGACGCCGGACCACTTCGTCCTCGACCTCGACCCAGACCCCGCGCTGCCCTGGCGCAGCATGCTCGAAGCCACCCGCCTGACCCTCAGCGTGCTCGACGAGCTGCGCCTGGATGCCTACCTGAAGACCAGCGGCGGCAAGGGCATCCACATCATCGTGCCGCTGGCCCGGCGCGCCGACTGGGACACGGTCAAGGGCTTCGCCAAGGCCGTTGCCCAGTTCATGACCCGCCAGTTGCCGGAGCGCTTCACCGCCACCTCCGGACCGAAGAACCGGGTCGGCAAGATCTTCATCGACTACCTGCGCAACGGCCGCGGCGCCAGCACCGTGGCCGCCTACTCGGTGCGCGCCCGCCCGGGCCTGCCGGTTTCGGTGCCGATCAGCCGCGACGAGCTGGACGGTCTGCGCAGCGCCCAGCAATGGACCATCGCCAACCTGCAGGAGCGTCTCGACAACCTGCGGGAAAACCCCTGGAGCGGCTATGCCAACCGCCAACGCCTGACCCGCGCCATGTGGGAACGGCTCGGCGCCACACCGCCCGCAAGCGAATGACGAGGAAAATCCCATGAGCGAGAAACAGACCCTGCCGCCACAGCACCAGGACATCCCCCACGGCAGCGAGGCGCAGATGGACCCGCCACCGGTGTACATCGACGAGCGTTACCGCGGCGCCGGCAAGCTGGAGGGCAAGGTCGCCGTCATCAGCGGCGCCGACAGCGGCATCGGCCGCGCCGTGGCCGTGCATTTCGCCGAAGAGGGCTGCGACATCGTGCTGCTGTATTTCGATCGCGATGAAGACGCCCGCCACACCCAGGCGGAGATTGAGCGCCGTGGCCGCCAGGTACTACCGCTGGCCGGCGACGTGGCCGACGCCGGATTCTGCCGCCAGGTAGTGGAGCAGGCCATCGGCAAGTGGGGACACATCGACATCCTGGTCAACAACGCCGGCGAGCAACAGCCCCAGGAAGGCCTGGAAGACATCAGCGAGGAGCAGTGGGAGCAGACTTTCCGTACCAACATCTTCGGCATGTTCCAGCTGACCAAGGCCGCACTGCCTTATCTGAAGGACGGCTCGGCGATCATCAACACCACCTCGATCACCGCCTACAAGGGCAATCCGATGTTGCTCGACTACTCATCGACCAAGGGCGCGATCACCACCTTCACCCGCTCCCTGGCGCTGAACCTGGCCAAGCGCGGCATCCGCGTCAACGCGGTCGCCCCGGGACCGATCTGGACGCCGCTGATCGCCTCGACCTTCCCGCCGGAAAAGGTCGCCACCTTCGGTTCGGACACCCCCATGCAGCGCCCCGGCCAACCGGCCGAAGTGGCACCGGCCTTCGTCTACCTGGCCAGCAACGACTCCTCCTATGTCAGTGGCCAGGTACTGCACGTGAACGGCGGGTCGGTGGTGAACGGCTAGAGTCCGCGCCGCCGCCTCAGGCTGCGGCGTGCCAGTACCAGAACAGGGCGATTTCCCCAGGGGCGACGGCGCCATAAAGGTGCGTATCGAAGCCGCCCAGGCGGAAGCCGAAGCGCTCGTACAGCTTGCAGGCCGCCACGTTGTTGTTCTGCGTCTCCAGCATCAGCCCGGCTAGGCCGCGGCCCTTGCACCAGTCCACGGCGTGGTGGAGCAGGGCAGTCGCCACGCCTGCTCGGCGCAGGTTGGTGTCGACCAGGATGTTGTCGATGCGCGCATAACCGTTCCACGCTTCGGATAGCGCTATCGCGCCGGCTGGCCGACCCTCAAGGCGGGCGATGAACAGCTCGCCGTCGTTCTCTTCGTCGTCATCGTCGCCATAGGATTTCCGGTAGGGCTCTACGGCGACGACGTCGTAGCCGAAGCGACCTTCGATGAAGTAGGGACGCAGCTCCTGCGTTACGGTGAAGCTGGCATCCAGGCGGGCCTCGATCAACTCGGGTAACGAGCCCCTGTGGATAGTGATGCCGGGCATCGAGAGCCTCTCCTAACTGTTCAGGCGCAGAGGCCCAGGCGAATCAGCAGTGCAGCAACCAGTTGCTCTGGCGTGCCGGAAACATCGAATGGCTCGCCCAAACCTGGGTTGGACTCGCCCTCCAGAATCGCGCGTTCCTCGACGACCGTCTGCATCTCGAAGTCCTGCTCGTCGATAATGCGAGCACTTTGGCGAAGACGAATCCGCCTGAGATTCTCCGCAAACGGCAGAACCAGGCGAAAGCAGCGTACATCACCGTCGAACTCACCCAGTGCCTGGCGCAGTGCATCGAGTTCGTCAGCCGTGTGCCATATATGGTTGATGACGAAGTGTCTGTAGCCATGGGCCAGGTGGTGCTTGACCAGTAGCGCCAGCGTCGCATGCAGGTACCCCAGCTCATCCGCGGGCGGCGGGTTCACGGCTACCACCTGATCGCCGTCCAGCATCACGCTTGCGTCCAGATGCTCCATAAGCGCCTCGGAGAGCGTCGACTTGCCGACTCCGAGGGGGCCGTTCAGCACAATGATCATCAATCTACCTGTCTTTCATGAGGCGCCAGGCTGGTAGCTGTCCGCGACCACGGGCGAGCACCCACTACTGGCATTGGGCGATGGGCATGTCCGCCTTGCCGAAGGTGGCGTAAACCAAATCGATCTGGTGCGCGCGCATGACATCGCTCAGCTCGGGAGTGCAAACCACTTTCTGCCAGCGCTCCTGGCGTGCCTGGTTCTCGGGGGACAGTGTCTGGCTGTGAACATTGCCGCTCAGCTGCAATTCCGAGGGCTGCGCGGCGGCAAAGGAGAGATGGTAGAGCGACCAGCTCTCTCCGGATGCGGCGGCCTGTGCCGGGTCGATCCCGTTCTTGGCGCCGAGAAACTCCAGCTTCAGGTCGGCAGATTGCGCTGCGACCGCTGTTCCGACGCGGGACAGATCCTCGATCGCAGCTTGATCGGCTGGGCTGGTAGAAGAGGGTTGCGGGCTCTCCGCCTCAGGTTGCTCTTCACAGCCAGCGAGCGCACCGAGCGCCAGAATCACGCACAGGAGGTAGGTGGGTTTGAGTGCATGGAGATCGATCATGTGGTCCTCGAAGATATTCGTGAGCGTTCAGATGGCGGCGCATGCCAGTTGGTTAGGTTGCGAGGTGTCAGCCCCCGCGTCCCTCTAACACCTTGGCTAGTCTTTTCATCCCAATGGCGGCGCGCTTGCGCATGACCCTGCGAGCGAGCGGCAAGAGCGTGATCCTGGCGAGGAGGTGGTCATTGCGGCTGAACATCCGCCACTCGACCCGGCATGCGTCGGCACCGATAACGTGGAACTGGATTTCCATCCTCGGCATCAGCGGCGGCAGCTGCCCTTCCGTCACGAGTAGCTTGTTCGGCTCCGCAGCAACGACCGTGATGGCAACCTTGCGGGTTCCGCGCATCGGGATGGCGACGGTCTCAAGGTAGGTTTTTCCAGGCGCGGCATGTGCCAGTTCGTTCGCCGACTGGATGGCGAGGACACCAGGAAACCACTCGCCGAACGTCTCGAGATTAGTGATGTACTCGTACGCCACGCTCGCCGGACACGCAATCTCGGCGGTGTTTTCTGTCAGTAGGTACACGCGATACTCCTTGTATCCACGGGCCGTAGTGACCGTAGGTGGGGTTACGGTTGTGATTGCTCAAGTGCGATGGCCGCTTGTTGCCGCTTCGAAAGACTGGAAAGCGCCTTGGCATAAGACCAGGTGATCAGCTCCTGGAGGTATTCGGCCGGAACCGTCTCGACATCCACGATGGTGACCCAGCGGAACTTGGCCATGTAGCGGGCAGGCTTGATGCCCGGCACGTCAGTCAGCTCCAGGAAGCGCTCCGGAGAGGTGCAGATACTGAAACGCCACTGCTCCGGCTCGCTGGTCTTGAAGTAGGCGAACTTTCTGCCGCCGACGTAGTAGACAAGGATGTTGCTTGGCGGGCCAAACAGCTTCGAGGAGGTTCCGGGGTAACAGCTGCAATATTCTTTGACGGCGGCAACATCCATTTGACGATCCTGAGCGGTCTTGCTTTGACATGATCGACGTGGCCCGACAGGGCATGTCGGCTCGGTGGGAGAGGGTGGCCGCATCGGTGCAATGAGGTGTTTTGACGGATTCCGGCGCCCTTGGTTAGCGGGTTGGCGCCCCCAAGGGTTGTGCAGCACCGGTCAGCTTTCCGGATCGTAGTGGAACTCGCGAAGCTCCTGCGAGCAACGGCAAGCTTCAGCGATCCTCGCCGCCCATTGGATGGCGGCTTCGCGCGAGGGCAGCTCAAGAATGCAGAAGCCGCCATTGAACTCCCTGGTCTGCGGGTAGGTAGCGTTGCGGACGGCGCCATCGGCACCAACCATCAGCGGCGCCGCGCTCTCGTTGATACCGCCTCCGAACACATAAACGCCCGCATCCTTCGCCTCACGTATGACTGCATGAGCCGCTTCGCTGACGGCAGGCAGGTCTTCCTGCGGGACGTCCATCGCTTCAGCGGGGAAGGAGATGAGGTACTTGGTCATTGCTCGATCCTGGTTGGTGGGGGCTAGCGTTTGGTTAAGGGGCCGGCTTTAGCCGGTGCCGAGTGAGCGAAGCGAACGGCTTGAACCAATTGTTATGCTTTGCACTGGCTTGATCTCCACTGACGGTATGCGTGAATAATCGCGTCTCGTCGCTCCCGGTGGCTGCCAGCAAGATTGGCATTCTTGAGCTTTCGGATCAGTTCTCTGTACATATAACCAGATCGGAAAAAATAGGGCCTTAACTCTACAAAGCACAGAGCGGATTCAACCGACAACTGATCCCCATCTTTGATTTTTTGTAGCGCCTCAGTGTAGTTGCAGGGGAATGATAAGGCTTCATACCTGGCGTGAAATTCTTTGCAGGCGAACTCCCATTCCCGCCTTTTCAATGGGCTCAAGTCACGAACCTTAAAGGTTTCTTTGATGCGTGAACGAAGGCGGCGAATAGTCTCCGCATTCTCTTCAATTTCGCGTTTCATTCGAATTTGGTTCATGGTGCATAACGATTAAGCTAAGAGGCCGGCTTCGCCGGCCCAGCGAGTGAAACGAGTGATTTGAGCGCATTGTTAGAGAACTGTGCGTGGTAATTTTTGTACACACCCTAAGGCGGATGCCAAGAAGAACAAGAAGGAAAATTTTATAATGGCTATAGCTGCGATACCAAGCTGTGAAATTTTTTCTTGCATCCCATAAGTTTGAGTTGAAACTAAAACGATGCCAATTAGGCAGAAAATTAACCCATAGAGCGCACCTGTGATCGCGCCGTTTTTAAGTGGGGAGAATTTAGACTTGTAGCCAGCGACGAAGCCGCCGGCAAGCCATGGGAGGTTAGAGATAGCTTCCATCAGGATGTCTGCAATATTGCTACCCAGCGTAACTTTGACAAGTTTAACGACCGGATATGCAATTGCGGCTGCGGCTAGTCCTAGTAGTATCGGGTTACGTTCCATGTTTTTCTCTAACGATTAAGCTAACGGGCGGATAAAAGCGTAGCTTTTGGACGCCCAGCGAACGAAGTGGGCGACAGTTGAGCGCATTGTTAGGCATCAACTCTGGCGTTGATTAATTTTATTAAATCCTGGCGCTGGGAATGTGAGCTAAATGCGCGCCTGGGGACAATTAGCGCCGTATGTGGCGTAGTGTAAATTGCCACATTGCCAAAGCGAGAGACGGCTTTGTTGATGCCGTTCCAATAAAAATAGGATTTATTGTATTTTGTTTCTTCGATGAATGCCGTGTCGGTGACTTCTATTGTATGAGTTGTAAGTACTGCATGGTTTTTTCTTGAGGCGAAGTAGATGATATTGAATATAAATTGAGTTGTCAGCATTGCAGCGTAGGATAAAAGAGCAAAGGTTATGCTGTAAGTGAGGCTGCTGTGAGTGCTGGTTAACCAAAATATCAAGAATGCAAACGCTAGAAGTGTAAGCTGCAAAGCTGGTGAGTAAAGCTGGTGAGCGGTTTGAAACTCAATTACATCCCTGAATTTATTCTCGTATTCTAAGCGCATATTTTCCCTGCTTGATGCCTAACGATTAAGCTAACGGGCAGACAAAAGCGCAGCTTTTGGCTGTCCAGCGAACGGAGTGAGCGGCAGTTGAGCGAGTTGTTAGGCATCAGACTCACCGTCCACTGTCTTAAAGAACTCCGACTGGCTAAAGGCTCTAGTTTTTACACGCTCAGGATCATGGAGGCATGACATTGAAAGATCCAATGGATCGCCTCCGAGTATTTGAACGATGGTCGAAATAGCTTCTCCGAGCGCGCGCCATGCTGAGACTGAAAGCTCAAGAAGCTCAGTGTGGCCTAGCTCTTGAACTTTCCACTCGCGCCGGAGGAAGGGTCGTGAGTCACAGTCTGGGCCGAAAGCACCCCGGAAGACGGGATCGCTGCGGCATATGGCTTTATATCGCTCGTACGCCGCTTGCGATGATTCGAAGGGAGCGACGTTGAACCCAATGCCAATCTTAAAACCTCGCCCTTCAGTGGTTCCGATCTGGCCGCTGCTCGCCAGATCAAGCATGCCTTGATGGACAATGAAGTCTCGTTGTTGGCTGAGCTTTCGCAGCAGTTCATTGCTTTTTGTAGCGTCAATGGCTGGCTTCAACTCAGATGAATAGAGTCGATGATTTTGTAACTCCATTTTCAGAATTTGGGGGACTTCTTTCACTGCCCTAATAAATGAATTAAGCGAGTAGCGAAATGGCTCGGGTTCGTGGTAGTTGGCCTCCATTTGATGGATGTGCCAATGGCACTCGGACCACCGGTCCAGAGCCGCTGCTACTTGAGAGTGTGCACAAGCCATTTTTGATGCCTAACGATTAAGCTAAGGGGCCGGCTTTAGCCGGTCCCAGCGAACGAAGTGAGCGCTTTGAGCGCATTGTTAGGAGCTTACGCAGGTGCATCGGGTGCTCCTAGTTTTGGAGCGTTTGGGGTGAGGCCAAGCATTGCTTCATGCAGTGTGTCTTGGTTGCACCAATACTGCTCTATGGTTCCCTCGTGGGTAAACGATGATGTATTGAAGCCTTCCTCAATATCGTTGTACCAGAGGACAGTTTTGCCAATTATGGCAATTGCCCAGAAGCCACCACCATCGTTACCCCATGATGAGAGTGCCCATTTTTGCGGTGCTATAGCATTAGCCTCAAACAGCGCGCAAGTTTCTGGAGAGCACTCAACGACTTGCTGGGCAATCAGCGCTTTCAGTTCATGTAGTTGTATCGGCTGCCACATCCTTGGCTCCTAACGATTAAGCTAACGGGCAGGCAAAAGCGCAGCTTTTGACTGTCCAGCGAACGAAGTGAGCGACAGTTGAGCGCATTGTTAGCCTTGCGCCCCCTCTATTTCATGAATTTCTTTAATGATTTTATGCGCTTTCTCTGCTCTGCCAATTACTTTGTACACCATTACGCAAAATGCAATTATGGATGGTGCAAGGTAAAGAAATAATATATGCGCTTCAAAGTTAACAACCATGACGAAAAGAAGGATGCTGAATGAGGCGATTAGCAACTCTCTGCCTAATGCGCGCCATTTGTCTTTTGATTTTTCGCTTATAGGTGAGGTTATGAGCTCAAATAGAAATTGAAATGCAAAGCCGCCTGCAAAGAGGAAAGTAACGAACCGAAAATATGACTGCTCATCATATGAACTCATGTCGGCTTTGTTCATAAGCCAAAGGAGAAATCCTGAGGTCAGAACCCATAAAAGAATGATTAGTCTTTTGAGTCTCTCATTCGCATCTGTCACTGTGATATTTCCTTGTGAGGCTAACTATAAGTAGACGACACAACTGGCGTAATATTTTCCGCCACATGTGTCGCATAACATTCCTTGTCGTCCGCTAAGTCCTTGTTTGGCCTGAAGGGCGCATCAGCAAATGCGCCATAGGGGAGGAAGGCAAAAGCGACAGGATTCACAAACTCCAGCTGCTCCATCAGGAGCAGCGATTCGTCTGTGACCCTATTCGATTTGCCTTGAGGCTGTCTATCCGACGGGGCTTGCGGGGGAGGGTTAAGCGCCTTCGGTTTTCAGGCGGCCTGCCTGTTCCGATTTTTGCCTGAGCTTCTTGGCCCGTTTCTCCAGCACCAGGTAGACCACCACGGCCACCAGCAGTGGCAGTAACAGGTAGATGGCGCGGTAGCCGATCAGGGCGGCGAGGACGGCGCCCTTGGAGGCCTGGCCTTGCAGCATGGCGATGAACACCGCCTCCAGCACGCCGAGGCCGGCGGGGATGTGGGTGATGACGCCGGCGATGCTGCTGACCAGCATGATGCCGAGCACGGTGGGGTAGTCCACGCCGTCGGGCAGCAGCAGGAACACCAGCAGACTGGACAGCGACCAGTTGCACATGGACATGCCGGCCTGGGCCAGCGCCAGGCGCAGGGAGGGCAGGGTGACTTCGTGGTCGCGCCAGGTCCAGGAGCGGCGGCGGGCGAAGCGGCAGGCCAGCAGGTAGCCGGCGGCGACCAGCAGCAGGGCGACGCCGATCATCTGCAGCGCGGTGGTGCCGATCTCCCATTGCTCCGGTAGGCGCACCAGGCGCAGGGCGAACACGCCGCCGGCGAGGATCAGGTAGCCCAGCCAGTTGGTGATCAGGCTGAAGGTGAGGATGCGCGTCACCGTGGCCACGCCCAGCCCCAGACGCGAGTAGAGGCGGTAGCGCAAGGCGATGGCGCCGACCCAGGAGCTGAGGTTGAGGTTGAAGGCGTAGCAGACGAAGGTCAGCGGCAATATCTGCCGCGCCGGCAGGTGGTGGCCGGTGTAGATGCGGCCGAGCAGGTCATAGCTGGCGAACAACAGGAAGCTGACGGCGGTGATCGCTACGCAGGCGGCCAGGGTCGGCCGGTCGAAGCTGCGCAGCGCGTGGACAACCTCGCTCCACTCCAGGTTCTTCACCAGCATGAACAGCAGCACCGGCACCATGATGAAGAACAGCGCGGTGAGCAGGCGCTTGCCCCAGCGAATCCAGGGGTTGGGATGCGCTGGCTTGCTCATGGCAGCTTGCCCTGGCTGCAGAGGGCGTCATGCGTCTCGTCGGGCTCCGGGCGCAGCGATTTCAGGCGCGGCGAGTGGCCCGGGAACTTGGAGGCGATGGCGGGGAACAGCCGGGTGAAGTGGAAGCACAGGAAGATCAGCGGGGCGCGCCACCAGTAGCCACGGATCACGCGCTCCAGGCTGATGCGCTTGCAGTGCTCGTTGATCAGGGTGTGCAGGTGTTCGTAGAGCTGCTGGTTGAAGCGGGCATCGCGGATGAACAGGTTGGCTTCCAGGTTCAGCGCCAGGCTCAGCGGGTCGAGGTTGCTGGAGCCCACGGTGGCCCATTCGCGGTCGGCCAGGGCGACCTTGCCGTGCAGCGGGCGCTGGCAGTATTCGTGGATCTCCACGCCGTCGCGCAGCAGGTAGTTGTACAGCATGCGCGAGAAGCCGCGCGCCCAAGGCATGTCCGGCTGGCCCTGAAGGATCAGGGTCACCCGCACGCCGCGGCGGGCGGCATTGCGCAGTTCGCGCAGCAGACGATAGCCGGGGAAGAAATAGGCATTGGCCACCACCAGGCGGTAGTTGGCCGAGCGAATGGCCAGCAGGTACTGGGCCTCGATATCCCGGCTGTGGGCATCGTTGTCGCGCACCGTCAGGAGCATGCGGGCGTCGCCGGCCAGACGAGTGACCGGACGTACCTGGCTGGGTGCGTCCAGGGCTGGGCGCATCACCCGCAGGCTGGCGGCATGCAGGTCGGCCACAATCGGGCCGACCACTTCTACCGCGTAATCCTGCTTGGCCATCGGGCCGAAGTCGCCGAGGTGGTCGGCAGAATAGTTGATGCCGCCGACGAAGGCGCGCTCGCCATCGATCACCACCACCTTGCGGTGCAGGCGGCGGAACAGGTTGGTGCGCATGCCCAGCCAGCGCGGGCTGGGGTCGAATACATGAATATTGACCCCGGCGCTGGTCATGGCGGCGACGAACTCGCGACTGAGGTCGGCGGTGCCGTAGCCGTCCACCGTCAGCTCGACGCGCACGCCACGCTGGGCGGCGTCTATCAGCACCTGCTGCAGCTCGTTGCCGACCTTGTCCTCGAAGATGATGAAGGTCTCGATCAATACCTCGCGCTGTGCCGCGCGGATGCATTCGAAGACTCGCGGGTAATACTCCTCGCCATTGATCAGCAGCTGGACCTGATTACCTTCGCGCCAGTTGTAATTCATAGGTGAATCTCCACAGCCAAGGGGGCATGGTCGGAAAGGTGGGACCAGGGACGGGTCGACAGCGCGACGGGTGCTCGGCTGGTAGCGTTGCGCACGTAGATGCGATCCAGGCGCAGCAGCGGCCAGCGCGCCGGGAAACTCTTGGCCGGCTCGCCAAATTCGCTGGTGAAGACTTCATGCATGCGCTGTTCGGCGAGGACTGCGCTGGCGGTCTGACGCCAGTCGTTGAAGTCTCCGGCGACTATCACCGGGTCTTCCGCCGGCAGTCTCTCGACCAGGTGGCAAAGCAGGTTGAGCTGCTGACGGCGGTGCACCTCGCGCAAGCCCAGGTGCACACAGATGGCATGCACCTGGCGCGGGCCGGGTACGTCCAGCACGCAGTGCAGCAGGCCGCGCTGCTCGACCACGCCGATGGACACGTCCAGGTTCACGTATTGGCTGATGGGGAACTTGCTCATCAGCGCATTGCCGTGGTCGCCGTCCGGGTAGACCGCGTTGCGCCCGTAGGCGAACTGCGGCCACATGCTGTCGGCGAGGAATTCGTAGTGCGGCGTCTCCGGCCAGTTGCGGTGCCGGCGCGCATGGCGCTGGTGGGTGCCGAGCACCTCCTGGAGGAATACCAGGTCGGCGCCGGTGGCGCGCACCGCCTCGCGCAGCTCGGGCAGGATGAAACGCCGGTTGAGGGCAGTGAAGCCCTTGTGGGTGTTGATGGTCAGCACCTTGAGCTGATGGACGGCGGGCGCTTGCTCCACCATGAGAATCGGACTGGATTCGCTCATACCAGTTCTCCTTGCCGGCGCTGTGGCGAACGCCCCAGGCCTTCCAGCAGGTGGCGCGCGTCGTAGGGCGCGCGCACCTTCACGTCGTTATCGAAGTAGCAATACAGGTCGCGCTGGCGCTTGGCCGGCCGGTATTCGGGGCCGATCAGCCTGGCGTCCTCCGGCTGCGTGCCGGCGGTCCAGGCTTCGATGCGCGCCTGCCAGCGCAGCAGCGCCTGAGGCGAGTAGCCGCTGGTGTAGAGCTTCACGTCGCCATGCAGGCGTAGGTAGAGGAAGTCGGCGGTGACGTCCTCCACATACGGCCATTTGCCTGCGGTATCGGCCACCACCAGGGCCACGCCGTGCTTGCGCAGCAGGTCGACGAAGGCGGGGCAGAGGAAGCTGTCGTTGCGGATCTCCACCGCATGGCGCAGCTTGCGACCCGGCGCGGCCTCCAGATAGCCCTGCACGTGCAGCCGCGCATCGGCGTGCCGGGCACAGGCTCGGGCCTGGTCGGTGTCCTGTGGCAGCTGGGCGAGGAAGTCGCCGAACAGCTGTGCATCGAAACGGAAACTGGGCGGAAACTGCCAGAGGATCGGGCCGAGCTTTTCCTTCAGCTGCAGCGGGCCGGAGGCGAAGAAGTTGGCCAGCGGCTGGCCCACATCGCGCAGGCGGCGCACATGGGTGATGTAGCGCGGGGCCTTGACGCTGAAGACGAAGTCTTCCGGCGTGTCGGCATGCCAGTTGGCGTAGCGCTGCGGGTTCTGCAGGCCATAGAAGGAGCCATTGATCTCGATGCTATTCACTTCCCGCGAGGCGAACTCCAGCTCCCTGCGCTGGGGCAGACCCTTGGGGTAGAAATCGCCACGCCAGGGGGCGTAGCGCCATCCCGATATGCCGATGCGAATATCACTCATGGAACTCCCTAGGAGCGCTTGGGCACCATTGTGGCCAACATGTCGCTAGTGGGCGCGGACGCTTCGATGGTCTGATCGAGGCGGCTGCTCTCGATCTGCTCCTCGCTGCCCACTCCCAGCTGCATCTGCGGGTGCAGCTCGACCTTGATCCAGCCTTCGTCACGGCGGTCGAATGCCTTGAAGGCCTCGATGGCATCGCTCATCGGCTTGATCTGGGTGAGGATCTTGGCCGGATCGATGCGATGGTTGAGTACCAGGTCGATCAGCAGCGGGATGTACTTGCGGTGATGGCAGTTGCCCATGTTGATGGTCAGGTTCTTGTTCATCGCCGCGCCGATCGGGAATACCCGCGCCTGCTGCGGGTAAACGCCGATGATCGACAGGGTGCCGGCCTTGTCCAGCGCCTCCACGGCCCACTGCAGGGCCTGGCTCGGCGCGCTACCTGGGTGCCAGTTGGCGCCGTCCGGATGGGTCTTGGGCGCTACGGCGGCCATTTCCTCGCGAAACTGGCCGACCTGCTGCTGGCTGGCGTGGCAGGAGCACTCGGCGTCCACGCCGACCGCATCGATGGCGCGGTCCACGCCGATGCCGCTGGTCAGCCGGCGCAGGGTCTGCACAGGGTCTTCCAGGTCAAAATTGATCACCTCGGCGCCTTGCTGGCGGGCCATGCGCAGGCGGTCCTCAAGGTGGTCTATGGCGAATACCCGCGCCGCACCGAGCAGCTTGGCGCTGGCGATGGCGAACTGGCCGACCGGGCCGCAGCCGAACACGGCCACCGTGTCACCGGGAGTGATCTCGGCCATTTCGGCGCCGAAATAGCCGGTGGGGAAGATGTCCGAAAGCAGGATCGCCTGGTCGTCGCTGATCTCGCTGGGCAGCTTGACCAGGCCGATATGGGCGAAGGGAATGCGCGCTTTCTCGGCTTGCAGCCCGTGGAACGGACCGGAGGGCGAGGGGCCGCCGAAGAAGGCCGTGCCGGCCGCCTTGCCGTTGGGATTGGCCTCGTCGCATTGGGCGTAGTAGCCAGCGCGGCAGTAGGAGCAGTTGCCGCAGGCGATGGTGGAGGGGATCACCACCCGGTCGCCGATCTGCAGGTTGCGTACATCCTCGCCAAGGGCCTCGACGATACCGACGCCCTCGTGGCCGAGGATGGTGCCCTTGGCCATGCCACCGACGGTGCCACGCACGAAGTGCAGGTCGGTGCCGCAGATTGCCGAGGCGGTCAGGCGCACGATGGCGTCGGTGGACTCTTGCAGGGTGGGCTCGGGCACGTCGTCGAGACGGATATCGCCCACGTCATGGAATACTACGGCTTTCATGCGGCTCTCCGTCTCGTGCTGCCCGCAGGCCTCAGTGGGCCTGGGCCACGCCACGCAGCAGGGTGCCGCTGGACTTGTCGCTGCGGGCGCTGGCGATATTGCCGAGGGACACCACGCCGATCAGGCGCTTCTCGCGGCTGAGCACCGGCAGGCGGCGTTTCTGGATATCGGCCATGTTCTGTGCCACGTGCTGCACGTCTTCGTCCTCGAAGCAGTAACAGACGTTGCCGCTCATCACTTGGCGTACCGGGGTGTCGCTGCTCAGGCCTTCGGCCACCGCGCGCAGGGCAATGTCGCGGTCGGTGAGCATGCCCACCAGGCGGTCGTTGTCTTCCACCAGCAGGGCTCCGCTGTCGATCCGCGCCATCAGCGCGGCGGCCTCTCGAATGGTCTCGTCGGGGCGCACTGTCTGCACGTTTCGGGTCATGATTTCGCTGATCTTCATGTCGTCCTCCTGTGTCGAAAGTGGCGACGCCGCTTTTGCGGCGCCTACAGCTTCCGACTGGAGGGGACGGGCGCGGTTCAGGCTTTTTTCACCGCGGATCAGTCGCCTTCCTTCTGCAGCTTGAACAGCAGCAGCGAGCGCGGCACCACCTGGAACTGGCTGCCGGAGGCGAATTGCTCGGTGCTCAGTTGTTGCGGCTGGGCACTGTCTAGCAGGCCGATCCAGCCCGAGCCTTCGGCCACTTCCGGCAGATGGAAGTCCACCGCCTCGTGGTAGGCGTTGAGGATTAGCAACAGGGTGGCATCGGCGCCGCTGCGGCGGATGCCGGTGGGCTGGGCGCGGCCGTCCATCAGCATGCCCATGCAGCGCGCCTCGTTGTCGTGCCAGTGCTCCTCGCTCATTTCCTCACCGTTCGGTGCCAGCCAGGTGACGTCCTTGACCCCCAGGTCCTCGTTGTAATGGCCGACCAGAAAGCGCCCGCGGCGCAGGATCGGATAGGCCCGGCGCAGGGCGATCAGGCGGCGGGTGAAGTCGATCAGCCCCTGGCCTTCCTCGTCGATGTTCCAGTCCACCCAGCTCAGCTCGTTGTCCTGGCAGTAGGCGTTGTTGTTGCCCTGCTGGGTGCGGCCGAATTCGTCGCCGGCCAGCAGCATCGGCGTGCCCTGGGCGAACAGCAGGGTGCCTAGCAGGTTGCGCATCTGGCGCAGGCGCAGTTCGCGGATATCGCCGTCGTCGGTCGGGCCTTCGTAGCCGTGGTTCCAGGAGATGTTGTGGTCGGTACCGTCGCGATTGCCCTCGTCGTTGGCATCGTTGTGCTTGTGGTCGTAGGACACCACGTCGCGCAGGGTGAAGCCGTCGTGGGCGGTGACGAAGTTGACCGAGGCGAACGGGCGCCGGCCGCGTTGGTTGAACAGGTCGCCCGAGGCGGTGAGGCGGCTGGCCAGCTCGGGCAGCTGGCCCTCGTCGCCTTTCCAGAAGGCTCGCACGTTGTCGCGGAACTTGTCGTTCCACTCCGCCCAGCCGGGCGGGAAGCCGCCCACCTGGTAGCCGCCGGGGCCGCAGTCCCAGGGCTCGGAGATCAGCTTGACCTTGCTCAGCACCGGGTCCTGGCGGCAGGCGACGAGGAAGCTGTGGCGCTCGTCGAAGCCGTCGGCGTAGCGACCGAGGATGGTCGCCAGGTCGAAGCGAAAACCGTCCACGCGCATCTCGGTGGCCCAGTAGCGCAGCGAGTCGGTGACCATCTGCAGCACGCAGGGGTGCGACAGGTCCAGGGTGTTGCCGGTGCCGGAATCGTTGATGTAGTAGCGCCGGTCATCCGGCATCAGGCGGTAGTAGCTCGCGTTGTCGATGCCGCGCATGCAAAGGGTCGGCCCGCGCTCGTTGCCCTCGGCGGTGTGGTTGTAGACCACGTCGAGAATCAGCTCCAGGCCGGCATCGTGCAGGTGCGCGACCATCTCCTTGAACTCGCTGACCTTGCCGCTGGCGAGGTACGCCGGGTGCGGCGCGAAGAAGCCGATGCTGTTGTAGCCCCAGTAGTTGTTCATGCCCTTTTCCAGCAGGTGCTGGTCATTGACGAAGGCATGCACCGGCAACAGCTCGATGCTGGACACCCCGAGCGAGCGGATGTGCTTGAGCAGCTCCGGGTTCATCAGCCCGGCGCAGGTGCCGCGCAGGTTCTCCGGCACCGCCGGGTGCTGCATGCTGATGCCGCGCAGGTGGGTCTCGTAGAGGATGGTGCTGTCCCATGGCACGCGGATCGGCGCCTGTTCACCCCAGGTGAACGCCGGGTCCATGACCTTGCTCTTGGGCACGAAGGCGGCGCTGTCGCGCTCGTCGTAACTGAGGTCGGAATCGGCATGGCCGATGGTGTAGCCGAACAGCGCCTCGGACCACTTGAGCCGGCCCACCAGTTGCTTGGCGTAGGGGTCGATCAGCAGCTTGTTGGGATTGAAGCGGTGCCCGGCATCCGGCTCGTAGGGGCCGTATACCCGGTAGCCATAGACCTGGCCGGGATGCGCGTCCGGCAGGTAGCCGTGCCAGATCTCGTCGGTGTATTCGGGTAACTCGATGCGCTCGATTTCGGTCTTGCCCTGATCGTCGAACAGGCATAGCTCGACCTTGGTGGCGTGGGCCGAGAACAGGGCGAAATTGACACCCAGGCCGTCCCAGGTTGCTCCCAGGGGGAAGGGATGACCCTCGGCGATACGTGAACGCTGCGTACCCATGCTCACCTCTCAGGTCTTCGGGGTCTTGGTGGCGCTGCGCGTGGTGCGCGGCTTCTTCAGCAATGCCGGCTGCTCGGCCTGGGCTTCTGCCTCGGCCATGCTCACCGCCTTGGGCTTGCTGATACGCCGCGGTTTGAGCGCCGGCGCAGGTTCGCTGGCAGCTTCCGCCTCGGCCAGCTTGTAGGCCATGGCCCAGTGGCGTTCCTCCTGGCCGGCGGGTTTACCCTCGGACTCCCAGATCTGATAGGCGAATTCGCGGACGCGGTTTTCATCGATGCTCATGGAAAATTCTCCTGGCGCGGTTTCAGGCAGACGAGATTGACTGGAAATTCCGCCAACACTTCGGCCAGGGAAAGGTGGCCGTGGTTGATCGGTTGATGGGGCGGGAAGATGCCGGTCGGGCCGAGTCCGGCGAACTCGGCTGGCAGTAGCACACGGGTGTCGCCCCAGCGCTCGGCGGGTATGTGTGGCACCTCGCCGCTGCCAAGCAGGCCGGCGGCCAGGCGCGGCACCACGACCACCAGGTGGGTGTCGCCGAAGCTGCGGGCGAAAGCCAGTACGCGACTGGCCTGTTCGCCCTCTACGTCCAGCGCGCGATAGTCGCCGCGGGCGAACAGCTGTGGGCGGGCATGCCGGATGGCAAGCAAATTGGCGATCAGCCATTGCTTGACCCGACCATCCTGCCAGTGAGCGAGCAGCTCGGCCGGCTCGGCCAGGCCGTCCAGCGAGGCGACGCGGGCGGCGAAATCCACCGGCCGGCGGTTGTCCGGATCGACCAGGCTGAAGTCCCAGTACTCGCAGCCTTGGTATAGATCGGGCACCCCCGGCGCGCTGAACTTGAGCAGGCACTGGGCCAGGCTGTTGAGGGCACCGGCCGGGGCGATGGCGGCCACCGCGGCGACCAGCTCCAGGCGCAGCTCCCGGCCTTCCGGGCGGGTCAGCAGGCGCTCGAGAAACTCCTGACTGGCTGCCTCGTGCTCGGCGTTGGGCGCGTTCCAGCTGCTGTTCAGCTTGGCCTCGCGCAGAGCCTTCTGTTGCCAGGTGCGCATGCGCTGCAGATAGGCCTGCAGGCCCTCGGCATCGTCCGCGCCCAGCTCCAGTGGCCAGCTGCCGAGCAGGGCCTGGTAGAGAATCAGTTCTTCATCGGCACTCGGCGCGCTTTCCGGCAGATCGCCACGCCACAGGGCGGCCAGGGTGCGCCAGCGCTGGACCTTCTCGGCATACCAGGACGCGCGTTCGCTGAGCACGGCGAGACGGGCGCGGCTGTCCTCGCCACGCTTGTGGTCGTGGGTGGCAGTGGCCAGCTGGTTGTCCGGCAGCTTGCTTGCTCGCTCGCGGTTGCACTGGTGGAAATATTCGAGGGGCTGGCTGAAGTGTTCGGCGTCGAAGCCCACGTCGTAGCGCGACAGCAACACGCCGGCACGGTAGCAGGCGGTGTCCTCCACCGCCTTGGCCGCCACCGGCGAGGTCAGTTGCTGGAAGCGGCTCAGCACCCGCGCGCGCAGCTTGCGTGGGCGCCCTGGCGGCAGCTCGCGCAACGCCTGGCCACCGAGCCAGCGATCGAGATGTTCGAGCAGCGGCCAGTCGGCCTCGGCCAGGGTCAGGCGTGCGCCATCCAGGGCCTGCTGGAACACGCGTTGGTCCTGTTCGGAGCGGCCGCAGGCGTGGGCATAGGTGCGGTACACCGGGAAATGCACGATCAGTTCGAGCAGCGCGCGGCGGATCGAGGCCAGGGTCAGGTCGCGGGTGGCGATGTCATTGCGCGCCACCTGCAGCAGGCCCTGGGCGACTTCCTCCAGATCGCCGGTGAGCGAACTGCCGAGTACCAGACGGCGCGCCTCCAGTGCCTCCTCGGCGAATTCCTGCGTGCGGCCGCCCAGCTCGCTCCACAGCTCGCGCAGCGGCTGCTCGCCGCGTGGGTCGTGCTGCAGCAGGGCGAGCTGGTTCATGAACTCGTAGCCGGTGGTGCCATCCACATTCCAGCTATCCGGCAGGTGCTCGCCGTAGCCGAGGATCTTCTCCACGTAGATCGGGAAATGCTGGCCGGACATCGCCTGCGGGCGCTGTGCCAACAGCAGGTCGACGCGCCGGCGCAGGCGCCGGCAGTAAGCACGCGGGTTGGCCAGGCCGTCGACATGGTCGATGCGCAGGCCATCGACCAGGCCCTGCTCGATCAGCTGGAAGATCTTGCTGTGGGTCAGCTCGAACACTTCCGGGCGCTCCACCCGCAGGCCGCCCAGCTCGTTGATGTCGAAGAAGCGCCGCCAGTTGATGTCGTCAGCCGCCGTGCGCCAGCTGGCTACCCGGTAATGCTGGCGTTCCAGCAGGCGGTGCAGGCGCTGCACGCCGGCTTCGTCGTCACAGCGGTAACACGCCAACGCATGGTGCATCGCCTCGCCACTCATCTCCGGGCGGCCCAGCTGGGCCAGTTCGGCGCACAACGGCTGGGTGTTGTGCCAGGCATCGCTGTCGCCGCGCAGGGCGTCGAAACGCTTGGCCAGCTCTGCCAGCGCCGGGTCCTCGGCGCGGCGCAGTATCTCGCCATAGCTGGGTGGGGTAATCGGCAGGCGATGCTCGAAGTGCTGGGCGTAGAAGCGGCCCTTTTCGGGGTCGAAGTGCAGGCCGATGCTACCGCTGGCCAGGGCCTCGCCGTAATCGTTACGCAGGAAGGGCACCAGCAGCTGGCCGGCCAGCAACGGGTCGTGGGAGTGCCACTGAATGTCGAAGAACTTGGCGAAGGGGCTGTCCTTGCCCCATTCCAGCAGGTCCAGCCACCAGGGGTTGGCGTCGCCGCCGACCGCCATGTGGTTGGGCACTATGTCGAGGATCAGGCCGATGCCGCGCCCATGCAGGGCCTCCACCAGGCGCACCAGGCCGGGCTCGCCACCCAGCTCGGGATTGATCCGGGTCGGATCGACCACGTCGTAGCCGTGCATCGAGCCTGGGCGCGCAGTGAGTAGCGGCGAGGCGTACACGTGGCTGATGCCCAGGCGCGAAATGTAGGGCACCAGTTCAACCGCGTCATGCAGGGTAAAGCCTTGGTGGAACTGCAGGCGCAGGGTGGCGCGCAAATCAATCATCGATGGCCTCCTGGCGCGCTCTGGCCAGCCGGGTCAGGCGGCGTTCGGTGTCGGCCTTTTCGAGCAGCTGGCGTACCGGCAGGGCCTGGCGCCGGCGCCAGTTGGGATGGGTCTGGCCGGGGCCGGGCAGGTTGGGTTGCTGGTCGGCACCGGTGGCGTCCTCCAGCGGCAACAACACCAGTGACGCCGGTGTGCCGCCGATGTAGTCGATGCTGGCCTGCAGGCAGGCTTCGGCGTCCTCACGCGGGCCCTGCAAGCGACCGTGCTCGGCCAGCGCATCGATCAGTGCGGCGCTTTCCCGGGCGCGCTCGGCGCGGTCGTCGCTCTCCTGTTCCGCTCGGATGTGGCCAGCGCGCAGACGCCAGTCGATGTCGTGGCCGGCCAGCCAACCCTTGATGCTCGGCAGGTCGTGGGTGCTGGTGGTGGCCAGGGCATTGCGTGGCCACTGGCGCGGGGCGATGAAGCGGCCGTCGTGCTGTTCGAACAGCAGCACGCGCATGCCGAGGATGTTGCGCCGCGCCAGTTCCTCACGCAGGCCCTCGGGCACGGTGCCGAGGTCTTCGCCAATGACCAGCGCGCGATGGCGGTGGGATTCCAGGGCCAGCAGGCGCAACAGGTCGGTCATCGGGTAGCGCAGGTAGGCGCCGTCCTGCGGCTCGCCGCCGTGGGGAATGACCCAAAGACGCTGCAGCCCCATCACGTGGTCGATGCGGATGCCGCCAGCGTGGGCCAGGTTGGCCTGCAGCATCTCGATAAACGCGCGGAAGCCATGGCGCTGCAGACCGTCGGGGGAGAAGGCGGACACGCCCCAGTTCTGCCCGGCGCGATTGAGGATGTCGGGCGGTGCACCCACCGTCAGTTCCGGCAGCAGTTCGTTCTGCCGGCTCCAGGCCTGGCTGCCGGCACAGTCGGCGCCTACAGCCAGGTCGGCGATCAGGCCGATGCCCATGCCGGCGCCGCTGGCCACCGTTTGCGCGCTCTCCAGGCCACGCGCCATCAGCCACTGGGCGAAGGCGTGGAAGCCGACCTGCTCAGCGTGCTCGCTGGCGAAGCGCTGCACCGCCGCGTGGCGCGGGTCGCGGAACTGCTCCGGCCAGTTGCGCCAGTCGCCGGACTCACCACGGCTCAGCATATGGCCATGCAGCGCCTCGAAGCGGCAGTGCTGGAGCAGGGCATCGCCACCGGCGTCGCAGAAGGCGGTGAAGTTGCCGAGCAGAGAGCCGTCGCTCTCGCGAAAGTCGCGGTACAGCTCGCGCAGCAGGCACTGCCGCGCCTTGGCCACGGCGGGCCAGTCGATCAGTTCCAGCTGCTCCAGCCGGGCCCATTCCTCCTGCAGGTCGCAGGCGGCGATGGCCCATTCCACCGGCTCGCTGCCGAGCAGATTGGCCGGGTCGGCGTGCAGCACGTTGAAGAACAGGCGGCTGGAGGGCGAGTAGGGGCTGTAATGCTCGGGAGCGGCGGAGAACATCGCATGCACCGGGCTGATCGCCAGGGCATCGGCGCCCTGGTTGGCAGCATGCCGGGCCAGGTCTTCCAGGGCCCGGGTGTCGCCCAGGCCGCCGTCGCCGGGGCGGCGCAGCGAATACAGCTGGGCCGTGAGGCCCCAGGCGTGGCGCTTGCCGCACAGCTCCTCGACACTGCGGCAGGCCGGTGGCGCCACTGCCAGGGTCAGGCGCGCGTCGCCGATCTCCAGGCGGTGGTAGCCGGGAATGTCCTGGGCTGGCAGGCAACCCTGGTGGTCGAGCCGACCGGACTGCACCTGGCCGCCCTCAAGTGTCAGCTTGTAGGGCTGTTCCGCCGTATAGCCCGGCAGTGGTGTTGCCTGGCTCTGTTCCAGGGTCAGCAGCGGTCCGAGGCCCGCCTCGGCGTCGCGGTGGCGCAGCTCGCCCAGGCTGCCCTGAATCTGCTGCGGGCTCTGCGCCGGATAGCCGAGGGACTCCAGCAAGCGCCGCTGTGCTTCCGGGCTGACGCGCTGCGGGCGACCGTGGGCATCCTGCCAGTCCACGCTGAGGCCGGCGGCGTCCGCCAGTTCGGCGAGCAGGGCATCGCTCATGGCGCCACCTCCAGCACGGCCTGGGCACTGCGCGCAGGCAGCAGGCCCTGGCAATACTCCTCCTCGTTGACCCGGTGCGCGCACAGCAGCTTGCCGGCCGGCGAACGGGCACCGGTCTCCACCGCAAGATCCCCCAGGTTGATGTCGATACGCAGCAACTGGCCATTGCCGAGGCGCCAGCCGGCCGATAGGGCGCAGGGGGCCAGCACCGTGACGCCCAGCGAATGGGTGCCGGGCAGGGCCGGTACGATGCGGCTGTGGCGCAGGTGTAGCAGGCGCCGGTAGTAGTCCAGCCACTCGCGTTGGCGCGGCTGGCTGCTGGGTGCCAGGTCCGGTTGCGAGCGGGTGAAGGTGGCCAGGTCGTTGGGGTCGGGAATGCGCTGCAGCAACGCGGGGTCGGCGAAGCGCGAAAACTCGGCGAACTCGCTGCGCCGGCCATCGCGCACCGCATTGGCCAGCTCGCCCTGGTGATCGGTGAAGAACAGGAACGGTTGGATCGAACCCCATTCCTCCCCCATGAACAGCAGCGGCACCATGGGCGAGAGCAACAGCAGCAGGGTGGCGGCCTTCAGCGCGTCCTCGTCGGCCATGGCGGCCAGGCGCTCGCCAAAGGCGCGATTGCCGACCTGATCGTGGTTCTGCAGGAACAGCACGAAGGCCGTTGGCGGCAGCCCGCCGCTGGGTTCGCCACGCGGCTTGCCGTGGCGGTTGGCCTGGCCCTGAAAGACGAAACCTTCGGCCAGGCAGGTGGCCAGCTTGGCGGTGGCATCCTCGGCGAAGTCGGCGTAGTAACCCTCGGTCTCGCCGGTCAGCAGCACATGCAGGGCGTTGTGGCCGTCGTCGTTCCATTGGGCCGTGTAGCTGTGCTCCAGCAGGCTGGCCGAGTTGTTCTCGTTCTCCAGGATCAGATGGACATGGCGGCCGGGTGGCACCGCGGCATACACCCGCTCGGCCAGGTCGGCGAGGAAGTCGTCGTCGCCGATGGCATGCACGGCGTCCAGGCGCAGGCCGTCGACGCGGTAGTCGAGCAGCCACATCAGGGCGTTCTCGCAGAAGAAGTCGCGCACCTGCGGGCGGCGGAAGTCGATGGCCGCGCCCCAAGGGGTGTGGCGGTCCTCGCGGAAGAACGCGCTGGCGTAGTGGCCCAGGTAGTTGCCGTCCGGACCGAAGTGGTTGTAGACCACGTCGACGAACACCATCAGACCCATGCCGTGGGCGCTGTCGATCAGGTGCTTGAGCTGTTCCGGCGTGCCGTAGCTGCCGTCCGGGGCGAACGGCAGTACGCCGTCGTAGCCCCAGTTGCGCCGCCCTGGGAATTCTCCGAGTGGCATTAGCTCGATGGCCGTCACGCCCAGCTCGGCCAGGTGCGGCAGCAGCGCCTCGACGCCGGCGTAGCCGCCCAGCAAACCGGCGTGCAGTTCGTAGATCACCGTCTCGTGCCAGGGCCGCCCGCGCCAGTTGGCATGGCGCCATACATAGCTGCGGTGATCGACCACCCGGCTGAAGCCGTGCACATCGCCGAACTGGCGGCGCGACGCCGGGTCCGGCACGCGCCGACTACCGTCGACGATGAAGCGGTAACTGGTGTCCGCCGGGCATTCCAGCTCGCTCTCGAACCAGCCGTCCGCCGCCTCCTGCATCGGATGCAGCGCGCCGTCCTGCAGCTCCAGCACTACCTCGCGGCAGTCGGGCGCCCACAGGGCGAAGCGTGTGCGCCCTTGATCAAGCCGTGTGGCTCCGTGGCTGTACATCAAAGCGCGTCCGCGGCGAGGCGAGTGGCACCCAGCAGCTCCTGATACAGCTCGTCGTAGGGCAGCACCGACTGGCGCCAGAACAGCGGCGCGGCCATGGCGCGGCAACGCATGGCGCTGAGCAGCTCGGGGTGGCGATAGACGTTGAACGCGCGCTGCACCGCCTCCTGGTAGCTCTCCAGGGTGGATTCGCGGAACAGGAAGCCGGTGACGCCATCCTCGATGGTGTCGGCCAGGCCACCGGTGCGCCGGGCGATCGGCAGCGAGCCGAAGCGCTGGGCGTACATCTGGCTCAGGCCGCAGGGTTCGAAGCGCGAGGGCATGAGCAGGAAGTCGCTGCCGGCGAAGATGCGCCGGGCGTCCGTTTCGTTGAAGCCGATATGCACGCCGATGCGTCCCGGATGGCGCTGAGCCAGTTCGGTCATGGCCGCCTCCAGCTCCGGCTCGCCGCGACCGATCACCGCCAGGCGGCCGCCCAGGGCGACTATCTGTTCGGCCACGCCACGGGTCAGGTCGATGCCTTTCTGCTGCACCAGGCGCGAGACCACGGCGAACAGCGGGCCGGAATCCGCATCCAGGCCGAGCATCTGCTCGACATGGGCGGCATTGGCGCGCTTGCCTTGCCACTGGCGCACGCCGAAGCTCTGCACCAGGTGCGGGTCGGTGCGCGGCTCCCAGCTCTCGTCGATGCCGTTGACGATGCCGCTGAGCTGGCCGTCGGCGACCTTGGCCTGCAGCATGCCCTCCAGGCCGCAGCCGAAGGCCGGAGTGGTGATCTCCTCGGCGTAGGTGCGGCTTACCGTGGTCACATGGCTGGCGTAGACGATGCCGGCCTTGAGGAACGACAGCTTGCCGTAGAACTCCATGCCCTCACTGCTGCAGGCCTCGGCGGGAATGCCCAGCTCGGCGCTGCACTGCAGGTCGCACAGGCCCTGGTAGGCCAGATTATGGATGGTCAGCACGGTGGGGCTGGCCACCTGGCGCCAGGCCATGTAGGCCGGGGCCAGGGCGGCCGGCCAGTCGTTGGCGTGGACCAGCTCCGGGCACCAGCGAATGCACGCGGTACCGCTGGCGATCTCGGCCGCGGCCAGGCCCAGGCGGGCGAAGCGGATATGGTTGTCCGCCCAGTCGCGGCCGTGGGCGTCGCCATAGGGCGTGCCGTCGCGCTCGTACAGTTCGGGGTTGATCAGCACATAGACGATCAGGCCATCGGCCAGGTCCATGCGCCCGATCTTGCAGGGTGGCAAGGCGGCGTGGCCGCCGACCTCACCGACTATGCGGATGTTCTGGCCGCTTTCCATGACCTGGCTGTAGCCGGGAATCAGCACGCGAATATCGTGATGACTCGACAGCGCGCGGGGCAGGGCGGCGGACACGTCTCCCAGGCCCCCGACCTTGACCAGGTCGGCGAACTCGGAGGTGACGAAAAGAACCCGCTTCTTCTGCTCATGCAGGCTCTCGACGTGCAAATGCGGTGGAGCTGGAAGCTGTGTCATGGCCTGTGCATCGATTCTTGCGGTCACAGCGACGTTTCCCATGTCTTTACTCCGAAATCAGTGGATCGCCTGCCGCTTCGCCTGGGTCGCCACACAAGGCGCCCGTGCCAAGTCGGCTCTGCTTGGCCCGACTGGCGTCGTCTGCTAATCAACCGACAACCCCATACTCTTTTCCTGACCGGAGCGCGTTCTGGAAAGTTTCGACTTTTTTGCAGACCGCCCCCGACCGGAAAACTTGAACTTTGAGCGCCGCGCGGCCTTCCCATGGGCAACAGCCAACCCCATCGGCAGAGAGGTCCGCAGATGCAGAGCGTCGAGCAGGTAGTGCACTTCCTGGAGAAATACCGTCTGACCCTGAGTACCGCCGAGTCCTGTACTGGCGGCCTGATGGCCTCGCTGATGGCCGAGATCTCCGGCAGCGGAGCGGTGCTGGACAGTGGTTTTGTGGTGTATTCGCCGGAGGCCAAGCAGATGTGTCTGGGGGTCAACCGCATGACCATCGATCATTTCGGCCTGACCAGCGAGGAGGTGACCCGGGAGATGGCCCTGGGCGCGCTGAAGATGAGCCGCGCCGACATCGCCCTGGCCAACACCGGGCTGGCCGAGGCGGATGGGCCGATGGACGGGGTGCAGTGCTTCGCCTGCGCCATGCGCATCAACGACCACGAGGGCGTGGTCAGCGAGACCCTGAAGTTCGAGGGCGAGCGCAACGAGGTGCGCTACGCGGCGGCGCGCTATGCGCTGCTGCAGCTGCCGTACTACTACGAGCGGCTGCGGGTGATGTGAGACCCCGTTTTGTAGGGTGTACTCGCCGCAGGCAGTACACCATTGCGTCCTGTGGTGGGCTGCCTGCGGCGAGACCACCCTACGATGAGCCGCCTCTGAAGCACTTACCTCTAAGACCAGGCCCTGCGGCTCGAATCCGGCGTGAGCCCAACCCGCTCAAACCACTGGAGGCTTCGCTCCCTCTGGCAAGTAGTAGGGTGTATCGATGCAGGCAGTACACCATGGCGTCCCGTGGTGGGCTGCCTGCGGCGAGACCACCCTACGATGAGCCGACTCACACCGGCGGCTGGCGCTCCGCCTCCACCACCTGGCCGCTCGGCGTCTTCTCCACCAGATCGACGCCCGATGCGCTGCCCACCGAGGCACGCAGTTGCGGCAGGCAGCCGGGGAAGTTGGCGCAGATGAAGTTCACCAGGTTCTCGCGCAGGTAGCAGCGCAGGTCCCAGTTGTGTGACGAATTGGCCGAGCTGACCAGCACCCGCAGCTGGATCGCCCGCTCGCCGGTCTCGATCAGCTGCAGCACCCGCACCCGACCGTCCCACAGATGGGTGGCCTGGTCGCACAGGCGCACGAGTTCATGACGCAGCGGCTCCAGCGGCGTGGAGTAGTCGACCCACAGCAGCACCGCACCGGTGATGGACGAGTTGCTGCGGGTCCAGTTCTGGAACGGATGCTCGATGAACCACTGCAGCGGCACCACCAGGCGACGGTCGTCCCAGATGCGCACTACCACGTAGCTGCCGGTGATCTCCTCGATGCGCCCCCATTCGTTCTCGACTATCACCACGTCGTCCAGGCGGATCGGCTGGGTCAGGGCGATCTGCAGCCCTGCGATCAGGTTGCCCAGCACCGGCCTGGCGGCGAAGCCCACCGCCAGGCCGGCCAGACCCGCCGAGGCCAGCAGGCTGGCGCCGAACTGGCGGGCGGCGGGAAAGGTCATGAGCATGGTCGAGGCACCGAAGATCACCACGAACACGCTGAGCGTGCGCACCAGCACTCTGGTCTGGGTCTGGATGCGCCGCGCCTGCAGGTTGTCCACCACGTCCACCGGGTGCTTGGCCACTATGACCCGCTGGATCGCGTCCGCTGCGCGCAGGCCGAGCCAGGTGAAGGCGGCGATCATCGCCAGCAGCACCAGGCGGCGGGCGCCGTCGATCAGCAGCAGCTGGTCCGGCGCCGAGCTCAGCACCACCTGCACGCCGCACAGCGGCAGCAGCATGCGCACCGGCGCGCGGGCTCGCTGCAGCAGCTCGCGGGCCGCCAGCAGGTTATAGGTGAGGCGGGTGAGCAGGCGCAGCAACCAGCCGGCCACCACTTCCAGCAGCAGCGCCACCAGCAATGCGACGCCCAGGGTCCGCAGCTCGGGCCAGGGCAGCAGGTCGAGCCAGGCGTTATCCATGGGGGTTGCCAATGAACTTGAGATCACTGGGGCTGGACACCCGCAGCTCCTGCAGCGTGTCGCCGAGCAGGCCGCTGACGGGGTCACGCTGGATCACCAGCAGGTTGTCGCTGCGCTGGTTGGCCACCAGCAGGAAGCGGCCATCCGGCGCGAGCGCGAACTCGCGGGGCTCCACGCCGCCGCTGTCGCGCCGCTGCCGTTCCTCCAGCGCGCCGTTGAGCGGGTCCACCGCGTAGACCACCAGCTGGTTTTCCGCGCCGCGCCGGCTGACATAGAGGAAGCGCCCATCCACCGACAGGTGCAGGGCGCCCAGGCGCCGGTCCGCCGGCGGTTGCAGCGGCGGGTCGAGGTCATACAGGGTGCGCAGCCGCAGACGCCGATCCTGATAGTCGAGCAGGGCGACCTGGTTGCTCAGCTCCAGGGTGAGGTAGGCGTGCCGCCCGCCGGCATCGAACAGCAGATGGCGCGGCCCGCTGCCTTCGGGCAGCTGCAGATAACGCCGGCTGGCTGGCGCTAGCGGATCGCTGCGCTCGGCCTGGTAGTGATACTCGTAGACATGGTCCGCGCCCAGGTCGCAGGCGAAGACATGGCGGCCATCGGGCGCGATTACCACGCAGTGGATATGCGAGGAGGCCTGGCGCTGCGCGCCGGGGCGCTCGAACGGTTCGGCGAGCAGCTGGGTCACCCGGCCCAGGCCATCGGCACTGACCGGCAGCACGGCCAGAGAGCCGCCGGGGAGGGCGTCCGCACAATAATGGGCAACCAGCAGGTGGCGCGCATCGGCGCCAAGGCAGCCATGTACCGCCTCCACGCCTTCGCTGGGCATGCTGGCGGTGATGATGAACTCACCCGCAGCGTCGCGGCGCAAGGCGCTGACCCGGCCGCCGCCCTGCACATCCTCCAGGGCGAACAGCCGCTCGCTGTCGGCGGATACCACCAGCCACGAAGCCTTGCTCGCGGCGATGCGCTGCAGCGGGCGCTCTTCCAGCCGGCCGCTGGGCGCATCGAAGCCCAGGCGCAGAATGCCATCACACTCGGCGCAGCCCACCAGCAGTTCGTGACTAGGGTTCGGCATGCGTCACTTCATCCACTGCGCCCGCAGGCTGCGCGCCTCCAGGGTGCGCCCCAGGGCCTGGTTGGCCGGCAACAGCAGCAGCCCGACGACGAACCAGATCAGCAGCCGCGGCAGCAGCTGCCAGCCGTCCACACTGACTTCCAGCAGCGCCCACAGGCTGGCGATCACCGTGATCAGCGCATACAGCGCCAGGGCCTCGCCACGGCGCAGGAGAAACAGCGCCCCCACCGACAACAGCAGCAGGTCACCGAAGAACTCCTGCAGCGGCGCGCTCAGGCGGATGTCGCCGGCGGCCATGACCAGTCCGGCCAGCAATAGTGTGGCGCCGAGCAGGCGGATCGGCAGAATCAGGTTGAATGAGTCGAACATGTTGCTCCCTTTCAGTCCACGCGGAAGTTGACGAACTGCCAGGGGTCGTCACGATCCAGTGCCTCATCGAACAGCCGCTCCCGGTCCTGCAGGGGCGTCCAGTCGCTGTACAGTCCGACCAGCTCGCCCAGGTAGGGACGGCACAGGCCGAGGATCTCCTCGTGCGGCAGCTGGTCGGGTTCGAGAATGCCGCGGTCCGGGTTGGCCATGGCCCAGATCACCCCGGCCATCACCGTGGCCGTTACCTGCAGGCTGGTGGCGCTGTTGTGCGGGCACAGCGCACGGGCCTCGTCGATGCTCAGCCGCGAGCCGTACCAGTAGGCGGTGCGCGCATGGCCGAGCAGCAGTACGCCGAGCTCGTCGCGGCCGCCGGCGATGTCCTCGTCCAGCAGGCGCTGGCGCGACTGGGGTTGCCAGTTGCGCGCGGCCAGCTCGTGCAGCGACAGCAGGGCGTCGTCGCAGGGCTGGTAGGCGTAGTGCACGGTGGGGCGGTATTCGGGGTGCTCGCCACGGCCGACGGTGAGGTAGTCGGCGATGGAGATGGCCTCGCTGTGGGTCACCAGAAAACCCTGGGTGGGGCCGGATGGCGTCCAGGTGCGCACTCGGGTGGCGGCACCCGGGCGCTGCAGGTAGACCGCCGCCTGGCAGCCGAACGCGTGGCGCCGGCCGTCCACCGGCAGGCTCTTTTCGTGGCTGCCCCAGCCCAGCTCGGCGGGCTGACAGGCCTCGCTGATGAAGCCGTCCACCGACCAGGTGTTGACGAACTCGTCGTCGACCTTGCGTTGCGCGGCGTATTGCGAGTCGCGCTCGGCGATATGGATGCAGCGCACGCCCAGGCGCTGGGCCATGCTCGCCCAGCCCAGGCGGTCGAGCGGGGCGGCCTGGGGCTGGCCGAGGTCGCTGGCCAGATGCAGCAGGGCCTGCTTGACCAGGTGCGAGACCAGCCCCGGATTGGCGCCGTGGGTGATCAGCGCCGTGCTGCCGCCGGCTTCGCCACGCCGGCGCGCCAGCAGGCGTTCGCGCAGGGCGTAGTTGCTGCGCTCGGAGGCCGACTGCTGGCTGTCGGTATAGGCACCGGCCCAGGGCTCCGTGCAGGTGTCCAGGTACAGCGCGTTGTGCTCCTGGCGCAGGGCGATCAGCGCCGCGCTCTCCACCTGCACCGAGAGATTGAGCAGGAAGTCGCCGGGGCCGAGCAGCGGCGCAAGCTCCGCCTGGTAGTTGTCCTCGCTGAGCCGTAGGGTGCGCAGCTCGACCCCGTACTGCTCGGCGATCGGCCGATCGGCATCATCGGGGGAGATGATCAGCACCTGCGCCGGTTGCAGGTCGATGTGCCGCAGCAACAGCGGCAGAACGCCCTGGCCGATGCAGCCGAAGCCGATCAGCAGCAGGCGCCCGTCGAATGGAGAGGGGGCATTCATATCCGCGCTCCCGGCGACAGCAGCTCCATGACCTCTAGATCGGAGACCTGGCGGAAGTCGAGATAGTGGTCGCCGACCGCGCGAAACGGCTCGGGGGTGACCAGGCAGATCAGCTCGTCCACCAGCGGCCGCAACTTTTCCACCGTCTCGCGCGGTCCCACCGGCACGGCCAGAACCACCCGGCGTGGGCGCAGCTTGTGCAGGCCCTGTATGGCCACCCGTGCGGTGCTGCCGGTGGCCAGGCCGTCGTCTACCAAGATCACTTCGCGGTTCTCCAGCGGGATCGGCAGGCGCGGACCGCAGTACAGGGAGCGGCGCCGCTCGATCTCGCGCAGCTGCTCGGTCACCTGCCGGGCGAACCAGCCGGGCGCGGGGTCGAACAGGCGCAGCATCTCTTCGTCCACCAGCCATTGCGGTTCCACGCCATCCACCACCGCGCCCAGGGCGAATTCCGGCTGGCCGGGCGCACCGATCTTGCGCACCAACAGAATATCCAGGGGTGCGCCGAGCTCGCGGGCGATCGGGTGGCCGACCGGCACGCCGCCACGGGGCAGGGCCAGCACCACCGGCTCGTGCAGCTGCAACTCGCGCAACGCGCCGGCCAGGGCCAGACCGGCCTGGTGGCGGTCACTGAATTCCGCGGACTGCGCCATCTCAGACTCCAAAGGGAAAGGTGTCGGCGGCGGCCCCCTGGAGACCGGCGGGGTCGTCCAGCGGGGTGATCGGCGAGGTACGGGCGAACCACAGGTAGGCGTCGAACTGCTCGCCCAGCACGCTCTCGTAGTAGTGGCTCTGGCGTTCGCTCTGCGGCCGGTAGATCACGCCGATGGCGCGCTGCAGCAGTGGCTCGTCGAGGGCGTGGCGCAAGGCGCTCTTGCCGGCGCCGCGCCAATCGGTCAGCGAAGCGGCCAGGCCGACACGCTGGAACAGGTGCTCCCAGCTGTCGGCGCGCGACGGCAGCACCGACTTGATCTTCAGCTCGCCACCCCAGTCGTCGGCGGCGGCCACTTCGCCGTGGTCGGTGCCCATGCCGATCAGCACCGCGTCGTCGCCCCAGCCGATGCGGCACAGCTGGCCGAGGTTGAACTCACCCTGCCAGCCCATGGCCGTGGCGGCGGCATCGCCGACGTGGGAGTTGTGCGCCCAGACCACCGCCTTGGCCTGGCGGCCGCGGTGCTTGAGCACCTGCTTGAGGGTGTCGAACATATGGTTGTCGCGCAGGTTCCAGGACGACACCGAGGCGCGGTACATCAGCCGGTAGTACTGCTCGGCGGCGCGCACCACGCGGGCGTTCTGCGCCGCGTCGAACAGCCCCTCGTCACGCTCCAGACTCTCCAGGCGCGCCCACAACAGCTCGCCGAGCTGCTCGATCACCGCCGCCTCGCAGGAGTCGCCATCGCCCCATTCGACGCGCTGGCCATAGGCAGCCGGGTCGTCCTGCCAGGGTGTCAGGCAGGCGTAGCGCTGGCGCGCCTCGGCGGCGCGCGCCGGGTCGTTCTGGTCCAGGTAGTGCAGCACGGCGGTCATCGAGGCGCGCAGGCTGTAGATGTCCAGGCCACGGAACTCGACGCGCTCGGCCGATTCCCGGTCGACGTTGTGGCCGCGCAGCCAGCGGACGAACTCCAGGGTTTCGCGGTTGCGCCACATCCAGCTGGGGAAACGGCCGAAGGCGGTCTCTTCATCGGCGCTGGCTTCGACATGCCGCACATGCCGGTCGATGCGCGCCGCGTCCGGCCAGTCGCCTTCGATGGCGACGATGTTGAAGCCGTGCTGTTCGATCAGGCGCCGGGTGATGGCGGCGCGGGCGCGGTAGAACTCCGAGGTGCCATGGCTGGCCTCGCCGATCAGCACCACCCGGGCGTCGCCATAACGGGAGAAGGCCGTGGCGAATTCGGGGGCTTCGATATCCGGCAGCGGCTCGGCGCTACGCCGCAACAGGTCGATCAGTTCCTCGCTGGAACGCTCGGCGTGGCGGAGGGCGGAGGAGGGCATGACGCTTACCTCGTGGTGGGGCTCGCAATATTCGAGGCGCGCAGGGCGCCGGGCGTTCGATCGATTTCGCCTGAACCGTGGGGCGTGGCTGTGGACACAACAGAAACACCACCCGCAGGAGAAACATCATGTTTGGCGAATTCACACTGCTGTTCATTGCCCTGGCGGCGATCATTCTGCTGCTCGATGTCTGGGCCATCCTCAGCGTCTATCGCAGCGACAAGGGGGTGCAAAGCAAGGCGCTGTGGTCCCTCGGGATCGCCCTGTTTCCGGTAATCGGCCTGGTGGTCTGGGGCGTGCTGGGGCCGCGTGGCCTGGCCCATCCACCGTCTTCACCGGAGCACAGCAAGGGCTGAGCAAGCTCGAGCCCGGGAACTCTCCCGGGCTCGAGCCATGGTTACTCGGGCAGCTGGGCGTTGATCTGCTCGGCCATCTTCAGATGGTGTTCCAGCTTGGGCAGGGTCTGCTTGGCGAAGGCGGCGATTTCCGCATCCTCGGCATTACTGGCCTTCTGGAACAGCTCGATGGTCTCCTTGTGCGCCATCACCTGGTTGTTCATGTAGGCCTTGTCGAACGAGGCCTCACCGCGCAGCTTGAGGATCAGCGCCTTGGCCTGGTTGATCAGCTCGGCATCGGTGGACACCTCCAGCTGCTTCTTGGTGGCCAGTGCGCTGAGCTCCTTGTTGGCCGCGGTGTGGTCCTCGACCATGCTCTGGGCGAACTCCTTGACGTCGGCGGTGGTGCCTTTTTCCAGGGCCAGCTTGCCGGTCTCGATCTCGGCGATGCCCTTGGCGGAAGCTTCCTCGACGAAATTGCGTGGGCTGACCTGCTCCTGGTCGGCGGGCGCTTCGTTGGCCTGCACGGCGGCGCCGGTGCTCAGGGCGACGGCGGCGAACAGGCCAAGGGTGAGTTGTTTTAGATGGCGCATGAATGACTCTCCTGATGTGAGTTGCCTGGAGTAGAAGCGGCGAAACTCGGCGAAGTTCAGCAAATGGGATGAATGGCGCCGCTCAGGGGCGCAGCACCACCTTGCGGCAGTCGTCTTCCTTCTTGTCGAACAGCCGGTAGCCCTCGGCGGCCTGTTCCAGGTTCATGCGGTGGCTGATGATCACCTCGGGCTTCAGCTCGCCGCGCTCCACATGCTCCAGCAGCATCGGCAGCACGGCCTGCACATGGGTCTGGCCCATCTTGAAGGTGAGGCCCTTGTCGAACGCGTCGCCGAACAGGAAGCCATGGATGAAGCCGGCATATACGCCCGGCACGCTCACCGTACCGCCACGGCGCACGGCGGCGATGCACTGGCGCAGCACCTTGCCACTGCTGGCCTCCAGCTTGAGGGTGGTGAGGATGGTTTCGGTCGTGCTCCCCTTGGCCTCGAAGCCCACGGCATCGATGACCGCGTCCACGCCGCGATGGCCCGCCGTCTGTTCGATGATGGCGGCGGCCGGATCGTCGATCTCGTCGAAGTTGATCGGAATGATTCCATAGGTCTGGCGGGCGAACTCCAGGCGATAAGGATGCTCGTCGATCATGAAGATCTGCTCGGCGCCGGCCAGGCGCGCGCAGGCCGCCGACATCAGGCCGACCGGCCCGGCGCCGTAGATGGCCACGCTGCTGCCCGGGCCGATACCGGCGTTGAGCACGGCCTGGTAGCCGGTGGGCAGGATGTCGGTGAGAAACAGCACCTGTTCGTCGACCAGCGTGCCCGGAATCTTCATCGGCCCGACATTGGCCTTGGGCACACGCACGTACTCGGCCTGACCGCCGGGCAAGCCGCCGTACAGATGGCTGTAGCCGAACAGCGCGGCGCCGGAGGGTATCTGCTTCTTGTTGAGGATGGCGCCGTGCCCGGGGTTGGTGGTTTCGCAGGCCGCATGCAGGTTCATGGCGCAGAAGAAGCAGCTGCCGCAGGCGATGACGAAGGGCACCACCACGCGGTCGCCCTTGCTCACCCGCGTCACCGCGCTGCCGGCTTCGACCACTTCGCCCATGAACTCGTGGCCGAAGATATCGCCATCCTTCACTTGGGGAATCTTGCCGCGGTACAGGTGCAGGTCCGAGCCGCAGATGGCGGTGGCGGTTATCCGCAGGATGATGTCGTCATCGGCCTGAATGACCGGGTCGGCAACCGTCTCGACGCGAACGTCGTGGCTGCCGTGATAGGTAAGCGCTCGCATGGGGATTCTCCTCGGTGGCAAGTCCTTTATCGAGGAAGTGCCACGCTCGGGAGTTCAGCCTGCTGGACGGGCGGTGGCGATTACTCGAACTTCAGGCGTACCCGCAGGGTCACCTCTACGTCCGCACCAGCGGTCAACCGTCCATAGCCTGGAGAATGACATGAACGCCGTAGAGCTGCTCAAACAGGACCATCAGGTGGTCAAGCAACTGCTGGAAAAACTCGTCGCCACCACCGAACGCGGGGTCAAGACCCGGCAGGATCTGCTGCACAAGCTGCACATCGAACTGGCGGTGCACACCGATATCGAGGAACAGATCTTCTATCCCGCCTACGAGAAGGCCGGTGGCCGCGAGGAGGGGGTGATGTCTGCCGAGGCCAAGGAGGAACACCGCACCGTGGACTCCCTGGTGCTGCCGGATCTGGTCAAGACCGACCCGGCGACCATCAACTTCGCCGGCCGCGCAAAGGTGCTCAAGGAGCTGCTGGAGCACCACATCGAAGAAGAAGAGCAGGAGATGTTCCCCAAGGCCGAGGAGCTGCTCGGGGCGCAGAAACTGGAGGAGCTGGGCAAGCTGATGGAGGAGCGCAAGCGCAGCCTCAAGCAGTCCCTCAGCAGCCAGGCCGCCTAGGCCAATTCGGGCTCGCTCCGTACGGAGCGGGCCCGGGTTTCATCCACCACCTGATCGACCACCGCAGCCAGCGCCTGGCGTTGCCCGATGCCGGTACTGCGCACGCCTTCATAGAGTGCCAGCTGGCGCTGCGCACTGCTGCCATGACGCAGGATGCGCCTGGCCTGCTCGAACACTTCGCCATCGCCGAACGCCTCGACCCAGGGGCCGATCCGCTCGCGCAGCTGCGCCAGCCAGTCCAGCGCCCGCAGCGCGCTGCGACCGTCCACATCGAGAAAATGCGCCGCACCGCCCAGGCGTCGGGCACGCCAGTAGTTTTCTTCCAGCACCAGGCGCTGCAGGCCCATGTCCGCCGGATCCTTGGCCTCGATGGCCCAGGCCACCAGGCCGCGGAACAGCCCGGCGATGCACAGCACGTCCGCCACCCGCGGACAGGCGTCGGCAATGCGCAGCTCCAGGGTGGGGAAGCGCGCCGAGGGACGGATGAACCACCACACATCGCCACGCTTGCGGATGGATTCGGAGGCCAGCAGCAGGTCGATGTAGGCCTGCAACGCCGGCTCGTCGGGCAGCGCCTCGGGAATGCCCATGCGTGGCCATTCCCCGCACAGGGCGCGGCGGTAGCTGAGCAGGCCGCTACGCCGACCATGCCAGAACGGCGACGAGGCGCTCAGCGCGAGCAGTAACGGTAGCCAGGGCAGCACCCGGTTCATCACCCGCACCCGATCGACCTCCGTCGGTACGCCGACATGCACATGCAGGCCGGACAGCAGGCTGCGCTGGGCCACGTCACGGTAGTCGGCGAACAGCTGGGCATAGTGCGGCGTGTCGGTGGCCAGCTGCTGGCGCCAGTCGGCGAAGGGATGGGTGGCCGCGCCGTACAGGCCAAGGCCGAAGCCCTCTGCGATATCGGCCAGGCGCTGGCGGCCCTCCAGCAGGCAGCTGCGGGCGCCGGCGAGATCGTGCAGCACCGGCGTCACCAGTTCGATCTGGCTGCGGAACATCTCCTCGGCCAGGCGCGGGCCGAAAGCCCGGCGGCAGGCTTCCAGCAGACCAGCGGGCGGCTGGGCCACCACATCGCGGCTGAGCGGGTCGACCAGGAGAAATTCCTCCTCGATGCCGAAGGTGGGGGCGGAGCAGTGGTCAGGCATGGCGATCTACCGGGGCTAGGTCCTTCCCAAGGGACGGCCACCGGCTTCGCCGAGTTCAAGTAACCCGCCAATCCTGTTGGTGGAATCTTTGCGGCGCACCGGCACTCCCACTGATACCAGGCATCGTGCGAGAACCCTGCCATGACCATGAGTACCATTGCACCGACCCCGACTTGCCCGCTGAGCGCGGTGGATTGCCACCCGGTGCGCGACACCTACGAAGCGCTGCTGCGCGGGCCGGCGGATGCCGCCAGCCTGGCCCGGGCCGGGGATTTTCTCGATACCCAGCTGGCCATGGCCGAGCGCCTGCCCTGCGACCTGCCGGCAGATCCGCAGCGCCTGCTGGAGTGGGTGAGGGCGGGCGCCAAACGCACCACCGAGGCCTACGCCGAGTACCTGCAGGCGCGCAAGCGCGGCGAGCCGCGCCGCTACTTCAGCGGCCGCGCCCACGCCCTGTATTTTCTGCGTGGCGTGGCGCCGACCAAACTGGTGGACGGCGCCTGGCTGTACGGCGTGCTGCCACACTGGCACGAGCTGCGCTTCCAGCCGCTGGTGCAAACCTATGTCGAGGAACTGGGCAGCGGTCAGCCGGCGCAGAACCATGTGCTGCTGTACCGCCGCCTGCTGGCCGAGCACGGTTGCGACGAGCTGAGCGGATTGAGCGATGCCCACTATATCCAGGGCGTGCAGCAGCTGGCCCTCGGCTACCTGGCCGAGCGCTACCTGCCGGAGCTGATCGGCTACAACCTGGGCTACGAACAGTTGCCGCTGCACCTGCTGATCTGCACCTACGAGCTCGGCGAGCTGGGCATCGATCCTTATTATTTCCAGCTGCACGTGACCATCGACAACGCCGCCAGCGGCCACGCCCAGCGCGCCGTGCAGGCGCTGCTCGACAACCTGCCGGTGGTCGGTGATCGCGACGAGTTCCTGCACCGCGTCAGCCTCGGCTACCGGCTCAACGAGCTGGGTCGTGGCAGCAATGCGGTGATCGACGAATTCGACCTCGAGCACGAGTTGCTGGCCATGTTCGAGCGCAAGCGCCAGGTCGCCGGACGAGTGCACTCCGATCACTGCCGCATCGACGGTCGCACGGTCAACCAGTGGCTCGGCGCGCCGGGTCGCATGGGCGACTTTCTCGCCGCGCTGCAGGCGCGAGGCTGGATACGCCGCCATCAGGATCCGCAGGACAGCCACTTCTGGCAGCTGATCGACGGCCAGAAGGCGGCCATGTTCGGCGTGTTCAATCCCTACGAGCGGCAACTGCTACACGACTGGATCGCCGGCGAATGGCTGGGTGAGGAGGGCGCGTCCATCACCCAGCGCCAGGAGGCGCCACAGGAAACCGGCGAGGGCGACTTCGCCAGCGAGACCCGTGCCCTGCTGGCGGAGCTGGAGCAGCTGTCCACCGCGCAACGCAGCGCGCGACTGATCGAGCTGATGTCGCCGGCCCTGCATCACACGCCGGCCGGCCTGTTGGCGACCCGCCTGTTCGCGGCGAGCCACCGCTGATGGGCCGGGTCAATCGCCATTTGCTGCGCCTCGGCCAGGCCCTGCATGCCCGCGCCTATCACTTCACCACGGTAACGCCACTGACCCACAGCCGGGTCAACGCACGCCCAGAGAATGCCTGGGCGAATGACCTAGCCGGTGTGTTCGGCTGGAGCCGGCCGTTCCAGCGCGAGACCATCGGCGACGAGTTGTTCGGTCTGCTGGACAGTGCCAACGCCTTGCTGGAGACGCCGCACAGCGGCTGGCTCAGCACCGTGCGCTGGTCCAGCCTGGGCGACGAACTCTACGTGCATTCGCGCTACCCGACCCAGGAGGACGATGCGGTGTTCTTCGGCCCGGACACCTATCGCTACGCCCAGGCCATCGAACAGCACCTGCGCCAGCAGCCTGCCAATCCCTTGCACCGGGTCGCCGATATCGGCTGCGGGGCTGGCCCGGGCGCACTGCTGGTGGCTCAGGCCGACAGCGCGGCGGAGGTCTTCGCCCTCGATATCAATCCGCTGGCGCTGGAGTACACCGAGGTCAACGCGCGCCTGGCCGGCATCGGCAATCTGCGCGTACTGCGCAGCGATCTGCTCGACGCAGTCAGCGGCCAGTTCGACCTGATCCTGAGCAATCCGCCCTACATGCTCGATCCGCAGCAGCGTCCGTATCGCCACGGCGGCGGTGCGCTGGGCGCGGAACTGGCCTTTACCCTGATCGACGCAGCGCTGCCACGCCTGGCACCGGGCGGCAGCCTGTTGCTGTACACCGGCGTGGCCATGGTCGCCGGGCGCGATCCGCTACTGGAGCACTGCAAGGCCTACCTGGCCGGGCAGGACTTCGTCTGGAGCTACCGCGAAATGGATCCGGACCTGTTCAGTGAGCAGCTGCTGGAACCCGGTTACGAGGCGGTCGAGCGTATCGCCGCGGTGGTACTGACCATCACTCGCAGCTGATCGAGCGGAGAGCGAATCGATGAATGCAGATGAAGCCCGCAGCAGAACCGAGCCGGTGCGTGAAGACATGCCACTGCAGCTCAGGGCCTGGCGCGTGGAACGGGTTGGCTGGTGTTGCCTGCTCGTAGTTGTCCTGCTGGCCCTGGCCGGGATATTCGGCAAGGGCCCGCTGAGCTCGGCCAAGGCCAGCAGCGCCGACGGGCGACTGCAGGTGGAATACCAGCGTGTCGCCCGCAACGGGGCGCATTCGGAGCTGCTGATCGAAGTGCAGGGGGCAGGGGAGCGGCAGGTGGAAATCGACCTGAGCGGCGAGCTGTTCGATGGCGTCAGCATCGAGACCATCGAGCCGCAACCGCTGCGCAGCGCGACGTTCGACGGCTCCGGCCATCGCCTGCTGGCAGCTGCGGATGGCCAGGGCAGGGTGCGCCTGCGCCTGGATATGCGCGCCGAGGGCATCGGGCGCTACGACGCCAGCATCGGCACCGGCGCGCAGCGCGTCGCGTTGCAACAACTGATCCTGCCCTGAGGCTCGCCCATGGACGCCGTACTTCGCGCCGCCGCCATCTATCTCGCTTTGGTCGTGCTGTTCAAGCTGGCCGGGCGCCGCTCGCTGGCCCAGCTGACCACCTTCGACTTCGTGCTGCTGCTGATCATCGGCGAGGCCACCCAGCAGGCCTTGCTCGGCGAGGACTTTTCGCTGACCAACGCCTTGCTGGTGATCATCACCTTGATCGTTCTCGATGTGGGGGCCTCGCTGCTCAAGCGTCATTCGCAGCGTTTCGCCGCGCTGCTCGACGGCACGCCGACCATCGTGGTGGAGAACGGTGTGCCGCTGGAAAAGCGCCTGGAAAAGTCGCGCCTGAAGCTCGACGACATCATGGAATCGGCACGCGAAAGCGGCATCGAGCGGGTAGAGCAGATCAAGTTCGCCATCATCGAACGCAACGGCAAGATATCCATCATCCCGCAGGAAGACTGAGGAAAAACCTTGAACTAGAGCGGAACCGGGCCAGTCAGCTGATCAATGCTGACACGTCAATCGGTGAGACCACGATGATCAAGAAATGCCTGTTTCCCGCCGCGGGCTACGGAACCCGCTTCCTTCCCGCCACCAAGTCCATGCCCAAGGAAATGCTGCCGGTGGTGGATACGCCGCTGATCCAGTACGGCGTCGAGGAAGCCTACCAGGCCGGCCTGACGCAGATCGCCATGGTCACGGGACGCGGCAAGCGTTCGCTGGAGGATCACTTCGACATCAGCTACGAGCTGGAGCACGAGATCAGCAATACCAGCAAGGAAAATGCCTTGCGTGGCATTCGCCGCCTGATCGATCAATGCACCTTTTCCTATACGCGCCAGGTCGAGATGAAGGGCCTCGGTCACGCGATTCTCACCGGCCGTCCGCTGATCGGCGACGAGGCCTTCGCCGTGGTGCTGGCCGATGACCTGTGCCTGAACCCCGGCGGCGATGGCGTGCTGACGCAGATGGTCAAGCTGTACAACCAGTTCCGCTGCAGCATCGTGGCCATCCAGGAAGTGCCGCCCGAAGAGGTGTCGAAATACGGGGTGATATCCGGCGAGGCCATTCGCGACGACATCTTCCGGGTCGATCGCATGGTGGAGAAACCTCGCCCGGAAGACGCGCCATCGAACCTGGCGATCATCGGCCGCTACATCCTCACGCCCGACATCTTCAAGCTCATCGAGCAGACCGAGCCGGGCAAGGGCGGCGAGATCCAGATCACCGACGCCTTGCTCAAGCAGGCCCAGCAAGGCTGCGTGCTGGCCTACAAGTTCAAGGGCAGACGCTTCGACTGCGGCGCGGCGGAAGGCTATGTCGAGGCGACCAATTTCTGCTTCGAGCATCTGTACAAGCCCCAGCATGAGAAGCCGCAGGCCAAGGTAGTGACGGAGCCGGCCGAACTGGAGACCGGTTCGATGGCCTAGGGCCGGTTGGATCTTTCTTGCTCGGGCTCATCAGGTACAGGGTCAGAATTAGACGTACCGACACCGGCGATAGCAGCCCGAGCATGCCCAGTAGCGCAATCAGCGTGATGCCACTGACCTGGTGATACAGATCGGTGAACATCGCCAGTCCCACGGCCAATAAGAGCATCACTCGGCCAAACCACTGCAGCGCCGAGCCCAACGAAAGATCGGCGACTGGCGAACCTGTTGCAGGTGTGTGCATTCCAGATTTCAAAGCCGAGATAGGGGACCAGTTATCAGCCGGGCAGAGCGAGCTTCTTGCGACTCCGTAATACTGCGACAAATTGAATCCGAAACTTTTCATAAGCCGCAAAAAATCTGTATTTGACAGACATTGAGCGGCTTTTTTATTTCGCCTGATTATTAGTCAATATTTCTCTATATCTAAATAATCCGTCATGCTTAGAAACTGGCACCATAATTCCTAGGAATTTGAAACTCTCGCGCTTGCTCTACAAATTTGAAACTCTTTTAACCTTCTGATTTTGTGAGCATTCTCGCGTACACGCGAAGAGGCCATGCAAGTGTCAGCCTATATCACACTGCAATCAATGGGCAGGCCGGCCGGGGCGCCCGAATTTTTGGCATATAGCCCCAAGAACAATGGCCAAGTGCGACTTTACTGCCGGCCTAGTTTTTGGCGCTGGGCCGAAACTGAGTTCAACCCTTACATCACTGATGTGCTCGCAAATCAGGTGAGTTTAAATCTTAGTAATAAAAAAATATCCGTTGCGCTTCAATATGAAATGCAAGGTGTTTTGCATTTGGTTTTTTCCAAGCGGGAAGTCACCGAAGGCACTAAAAATGAAATTATTGAGTACTGCAATGACGGAGGAATTAAGGTCGAAGTCTTGGATTTAAAGTGCAAGATCGAACAGCAGGTGCACGTTGAGAATTTGCTCAGCATGCTGTCCTATATCAATAAGCATAGAGATACATTCACAGATAGAAATCTCGATTTTACATTGCATGCGATTGATCGCAGCAAAGGAACAATAAGTAATGCGGTGAGAGACCTACAGGAAAAATATCCAGAGAGCGCAGCGGCAATGTTGTTTGAGCTTGTCAGGCGGGGCAAAGTGGAGCTGTCGGACTTGCAGTGCAAAAGAATAGGAGGGGCAACAAAAGTACATATTATTCGGGGGCGGCATGGGTGAATCACCTCGATTTTCCCGCAGGGAATTTCTCGCCGCTGGGAATTCTTGTGATGGGTGGAAGAGCATAGATATTGATCTTATTCCTGAGAGCATACGGGAGGAAGCGGAAAACAGAATTAAAGCAATTCAGGCATACTTGAATTGTCGTGCAACTTTAACCGAGATAGAAGATGTATATGGTGTCCCCCGAAGCACGTTGTACCGCTCTATAAATAATTGCCTTGCAATGGATGAGGAGGGAGTCGCTCTTGGTTACAAAGGAGCTATTCCGTATAGGCGAAATGGCGATCAAAAATATAAAAGAGAGAAAGAGCTACGCAACTCAACGGATGGTGGCTTTCAGGGTGATGCCGGGGCATTTGATAAGCTGCTATCTGAACATCCCAAGATAAGAGAATGGCTGGAAGGGGTTGCCCGTTCTTATAAGTCGCGTCGTCAGGGAGGCGTTAGCTTTGATGTCCTACATAACGCATTTCTCGAGCATTGCAAATCATTGTCGATCAGCAACGATCAGTATCCATTTAGTCGAAAGACACTCGCCCGCTCTGCCTTGAGGGAGCATATAAAGGCTAAGCATAAAGAGATAAAGGCGCACAATGAAAAAGAACGCAATGATTCCGACCACAATGACAATGTACCGCCAACCGATGTTATGCAACAGGTTGAGGCAGACGGGCACATGCTTGACTTCCGGTTGGTCATACAAGAATTAGATGGCTATGGGCAGCCCGTGAGATATGAGATTTTACGGGTTTGGCTAATTTTGCTAATTGAGGCTTTTTCACGCTGTGTGTTGGGCTACTCTATAGCTCTTGGGCGTACATACGATCAAGTCGACTTATTGAAGGCAATTTTCAATAGCTTGTCGCCCCACCAGCGACTGCCCCAGGTCAATCAAAGTATTCGGTACTCAGTTTCTGGTGGATTTCCGAGTGAACATGGCCATGCATGGGAAACTTGGTCGACGCTTAAGCTTGATAATGCATGGGCCCACAAAGCTACAAATGTAGTACGAATTCTTCATGATCGAATAGGGTGTGTTGCTGAGTTCGGCAGGCCTCATACGCCTAACGATAGAGCCATTATCGAGCGATTCTTCTTGTTTATTGTACAGCACTACTCACATCGAATAGTTGGTACTACTGGCAGCGATAGCCGCGACAAAATCATCGAGCGGCTATCTCCCAAGTCAAAGAATCCGTTAAAGATGCTTTTAACGTTAGATGAACTCAGAAGCAGTATCGATACAGTCATCTCGGACTACAATGGTCGCCCCCATTCATCATTGCAATCGCATTCGCCGTTAGAGTTATTTTGTATGCGGCGAGGGCAAGCGCTCCTTCCTCCCAATGAATTGGCTGAGACATTTAGAGATTCGATATTATTCACAATGTCTAGAGAGTCAGTAGTTGTGCGGACTTCTTCAAAGTATGGCGGCGCGTATGTGAACTTTGCATACTTAAAGTATAAAAACCCTAACATTCTAAGGAGCGACTCGGCTGGCCGGACTATGTTCATTGAGTATTCGAGAGAAGATGTGTCATTTGTCAGACTCTTGGATGAAGATGGTGCATTCGTTGGTGTTTTGAGTCCTCCTCATCCTTGGTACCTCCAACCGCATAGCTTGAAGGTACGTAGTGAGCTATGGAGGGCGACAAAGAGAGGTCAATTCCAGTTTGCGAGAGAGGAAACGCCCAGCGAGGCCTTCCATCGTTACAAAACGGCGGAGGGTAGCATTTCACGGAGTGACGCTACCTATCTGTATAGAGAGACTGGGCGAATCCATAGTGACGACATCCTTTCCGACAATGGAGTCAAATCCGAGGATACAGATAAATCAGACGTAGAGCGCGTTAGATTGACCAAGGTTTTCACACTCTGAGAGGGTAAAAACATGGATATCAAAAATATGCGGCCCGTCAGCATAGGTGAACATCCAGTTAGCAATCGAACCTATTTGATGCCTACGCATTCTATTGGCGAAACTTACGCCATGGTGCTTAAAGTAATCAGGAGGCGTGATTCTGGGTTGGTTATTTACGGACGCGTTCGATACGGCAAAACCAGCGCTATGATGTACTGCAGGCAATGCTTAAACATCGATCACCCCAATATCCCAGTGAAAATTTACAATGCAAAACGAGATATTTCCCCGCATAAGGGAAATTTTTATGTCTCCTTGCTGGAGGTTGTTGGGCATGCAAAGTCAGCTGATCGCTGTAGTACTAGTATTAAGCATTCACGATTGGTAAATTTCATTGCCGATGCTGCGTTGAATGACCCGCACAAAGTATTTATATTGTTCATTGATGAGGCATCACGTTTAGAGCCTCTTCATTACGATTGGATCAAGGACGTCTACAATGACTTAATGTTGCGTGGCGTTACGTTGCTGCCTATATTGGTTGGCCAGCATGAATTGCAAGATCAGAAGGAAGCCTTATTAAAAACCGGCGAAGAAGGGGAGGCCATAGTTAATAGATTTATGCTTTATGAGCACCCATTTCGCGGCATTCGTGATAAAGAGGACTTTATAGAATGCCTCGGATATTATGATAGCGCTACTTATCCGGAAGAAAGCGGCTGGTCATATACGCGATTTTTCTTGCCTGAGGCTTTTGATGCAGGAGTTCGGCTTCAGAGTTATGGGGAGATGCTCTGGAATGGATTTAAAGAGTCATATAGCGCTTTGAATATTAAAGCTGAAATGGAGGTCCCCATGAAATATTTCACGAAAACCATTGAAATGTTCCTAACGGAAAATTCTGACAGCGACAGCTCAAGCTTCTCCCTCTCTAAGGATGCATGCATGAAGCTAATCAAGGAGTCTTGGTTTCAGGCAGCCATGGCCAACTCAAAAACCGCACATGCACTCCGCTAGAAGTGATTATCACCCTGCAGGCTGAGTTGTTTCACACAAGACCCAAGTACTGTGGGTTACGGCCAAGATATATCCCTTATGAATCTATGTATTCCATTCTATCCAGGTTTGGATTATACAACGTTGTCAAAGGTGACTCGCTAATCAAGATCGTCAAGGAATGCTCCGATTCACAGCCCACTAAATGCAAGCGCATTAAGAACCTTGCGTATCTTGAGTCGGTAGGGATGATTGGCTTGCAAGAGTTATTACATTTAAGCCCTCAGCAAGCAAGCTTCCTATTTTTGAATCCCACCTATATCGACTCTGATCGATATGTAGCTCCAGCGTTGCGGTTTTGCCCAATTTGTTTATCACAAGGCAGGCATTACACGCTATTCCAATATGAGCTAATCGAATCGTGCCCTGTACATGGCATTGGCTTGATCAGTCAATGCATGCATTGCTCAGCAATAATGAGTTATGAGCTTCATGCCGAGTTATTCAAACAGCTCTATGGCTGTTGGCACTGCGGTCATAAGCTCGGAATTGAACGCAACTCTCAGTCTTTACGATTTATTAGTGCACCAGGCATGGAGCGATTGCGAAGCGTCCACCAGATGCTAGCGACTACTAAAAATAAGCGAATTTCCTTTGACATCGTTGGCCCCGCAGATCTTCATTGCGATAATGTATTGCAGCTTTCGCAGTCGGCTCAGCAGTTTGCGAAAGTAGAGACTGCTTTATTTCATGAATTGCAAGAGTTGGCGTGTGCTCCTCCATCGCAATCTGAGTTGCTTGGATTTCCCACTTTACGCCCCTCATTTACGCCTTTAGAGCAGACTGAGGAGTCGCTCGATATACTTGTCAATGACCTGATGAGTATTTCTAAATCAATATTCAGGAATTTCAGGAAACGGTACCGGATTAAATTCAATCTAACGCAGCGGCTACTAGGTCTATTGTGGCGTGATATTGAAGGGGTTTTGCTTCCCTCAACTTGCTACGGTGTGCTCGCATACCTCGATTGGCTATGTTACTGGCGCAATACAAAGGTGCCATGCGAGTTACTTTCCTCTGCCCGGGGCAGTAAAAGGCGAATTACTTCATGGATAGCGGAGAAGAAAGAGCATAAGACATTCCGTCAGATGACTACTCCCATGGCCCAACGCTGGCTGCTCCAGCATATTCTTGCATGCGAAATTCTGACTCTTCTTCATCAGCAAATAGCGGCAGGAATGGCAGTGGTAACAGATTGTCCTTCGCGGAAAGTAGTTGAAGTGCCTTATCGGCGTTTTTTTCACCCCGTGTGTTGGGCTGTTATTGCTGTCGAGCAGAACACGGGAGCGCCAATATTAACATTCATATCGGCACAGTCATGGAAGGTTGGTAGAGGTGAAGGACATACAGAGCTACCACTTACAGATGGAAATTCTTTCCACGGTCAAAACTTGTCAAAAATTTTTAGTTCAATCATGGCTTGAGTTCCTAATGATTTCATCCCAATCAAGTTGCTCATCAATGGGCCCAATTTCGTTAGGGGGGCGTTGTGAAGAACTGTTTCGTATGGCGTCATCCCAATTATCTTGATCCTCGGTAGTGCAGCAAGGTTTAGCATATAGATACTTGGTAAACCTTTTTAGCGCTTTAGTATATTGCTTCTCCTCCTGGGGTAGGAGGTCTGGTGTTGGATATCCGGTTGGATCAAAGTAATATTCAAATCCATAAAGAGCGCCGACGTAACGATAATGTCGCTCCAATATGACCTCGACCTCTATTTCGGTGAGGGCGCGCCAAGTTGATCCATCATGGCGATTGATGAGCCAGGGAATTTCGAATTCCATCAAATCAAGGCTTTCGCACATGAGGCAGAAAATACTGGTTGCTGTCATGTGATCTAATGCTACTGGCACTTCAGAACGGCGGCATCTCCATTCTAAAGGTCTTTTATCGACTTCGATGTCATCGAGCGACAGTTGTATTAGCTCTGATGGGCTGAATCCATATCCCCAGGACAGCAAAATCATCGCTAGATCGCGCTCAGGTCTTGGGCCTTTGGCTAGATGGCGCCGGAAAATAGTTAAAGCTCTATTAGATTTCAGCGATGATTTGTAAGTGAGTTCCTGATCGCGCGTCACCCATTGAAGCTGGCGGTAAAATTGAATCAAGTCACTCATTAAACTGTGGAAATTTATTTTTCTGAAGCGATGGTGTTGCCATCGAATGACTGACAATACTATCGATGCTACTTTTTGGCAGCTGAGTTCCTCGGCATTAAGTATTCCAGATCTGCTCAGCTCACACTGCAAGTCTGCAGAAATTAATCGACCTGGCATTGTTCTGCATGGATAGAGCTCTATGTGGCTGAGAAAGAAATCCTTGTAGATAATGGATAATGGGATTGGTCTATCTATCGTGAATTTGTAGTTTTCCTGTAGCCAGAGATCAAAGTGCTTTAGATCTCTCCGGATCCTTACCGACTGCCGATATGGAAAGCCCAAGGCGAAATGCTCCGCATCGCTGGCCTTGTGTGTACCTTCAGCTGGCTGGCTCATCGTAAGGTCCCTTCTTGAGTAAGGGGAATGCCCGCACTTCAGCTTAGTCACGACATCGCTGTCTGTCGGTAGCTGTAACGGCTTGCAAACGAAAACGTCCCGACCTGCAATCAATACGATTTTCGACCGGAATTAACTGCGACTGACCGGCCCGGCAAACCAGTATTAGCTGCGAATGAACCTGCATTTATCCGCGCTGACCTGCATTCCATGGCTACCAACCAGCATTAATTGCAAATGACGGGGCTTATAGGTAGTGAATCGATTGCCTCGTTAGAGCGCATGTCTGCTTGGCATGCGGGAACATCTAGTCTCTTCCGCCCACGAGCCAGATCATTCCAGGCAAACACATGGGGCCTACAGCTTTGAGGCCCACTACGCTATGTGCGGGCTCGGTCTCGCCCAAAGGGTTCGGTCAACTGACCAAGGTAACCCTTGGGATAGTCCCTCTCACGCAAGCCGACATTGGCGTCGCCCTGCTTTCCTGTACTGTCGTAGAACGTCCCGAATAGCCGATCCCACACCATCAGAAATTCGCCGAAGTTCACCTGGGCATCTTCGAAGTCGCGCTTGTGGTGCCAACGATGAATTTCAGCCACCCCGATGACATGGCGCAGCCAACCCAGCCGGTAATCCAGGTTCGAGTGCTGAAAGCCCAAGTGAACGGTCAGAATGCCGAACCAGGTGGCAACCACTGCCGAAGGCGCGCCGGATGCAAACAGCAGCACCAATCCCGGGCCAGCCATGAGCATCGCATGTAGGGGATGCCGGCGCTCCCCATTCATCCAGTACAAGCGCTCGGCGCTGTGGTGAATCATGTGAAAACGCCACAGCCAGGGTACGTGGTGGCTGATGCGGTGCATGGCATACAGGCTCAGATCGAGCACGACGGCGACCAGCAGCAGCTGAACCCAAAGTGGACTCTCGACTGGGAAGAGACGAACTGTAGCCGGCACTGCATCGCCCAGCCTGGCCAGGATTTCGGCGGTGAACTGGATGACGGAAAGATTCACCAGCATATGCACCAGGTCGGTCAGGGTGTCCTGGTGATCCTCCAGCCAGCCCTCCCGGAAAGGCTGGATACGCTCCAGCCCCGCGACGGCCAATAGACCGACTGCGGCTACCAAGGGTGTGCTGGGCCAGTACGGCACCCCGGCGTACAAGGCCCAGACCATGAAGGCGGCGCTGCCACCAAACACGAGCGGATAGCTCAACCAGCGTAGGGCGAATCGAAGAGAAGTGGACATCGCTCAGCTCCTATGTAGAGAGCCTTCACGGTAGGTGCAGAGGACGACGTTCGACTTGAACGAAAGAGCTATGACTTCTGGAGATCGACCGCAGCCAGGGCGGAGGACGGATCGATGCCCAGCAGCGCCCTGAATGTCCGGGAGAAATGCGCCGAGTCGGAAAAACCCGCCGCATGCGCGGCTTCGGTCAGCCGTCCCCCTTTGGCCAGGTGTTGCAGGGCTTGGGTGAGGCGCAGCCATTTGACATAGCTGCGCAACGGCAGGCCGGTTTGCTCCACGAACCAATGGGAAAAACGCGTGGGTGACAAATGCACCAACGCGGCCATTGCCTCACGCCCCATTTGGCCTTCGCGCAGCGCTGCGGTGACCTTGGTCAAGCGCGGATCAGGGATTGGTGGATCGGCAAGCCGCAACAGCCGACGTACCTGCGCCTGCAACTGGACAGGCGAATGCCCCGACGCCCTCAGTGCCTCGACCATCGCAGCAATATCGGCCGCTACGATCTCCATCAGCCTCACGGCTCCGCTCACCCGCAAGGCACGCGCCTCATCGGACAGCACATCCAGGTAGATCGACAGGACCTGCCCAGCACTGAGCCGGTGCTTCAAGCCTGCCGGAATCAAGATGGCAGCCCCAGATTGCCCACCCAACGGCGTTTCAACCGTTATCGCGGCGTCGAGCCCCACTGCAATTTGATGTGCTTGATGATGGTGCCAATCCTGGTGGGCGGCATGGCCGAGAAAGACGCCGATACCGGGGCCGACCCAGGCATGGCCTGACCAGCGAGCCACTTCTGCGGCATCCGAGCTTCGCATTATCTGCCCCGGTCCAGTTCCGCGCTTGGACTCAGCACACTGCTCAGGAGCAACATGGCGGCACCGCCCACGATGCCGATGTCCGCCAAGTTGAATGCAGGCCAATGCCAGGATTGCCAGAAAAAATCCAGATAGTCGATCACATGGCCTCGGAAGCTGCGATCGATCAGATTCCCCACTGCCCCTCCCAGTATGAGGCTATAGCCCAGCGCTTCGAGCTTGGCCCTGGGCTTACGCAAGAGCAACGCGAGCCCAATCGAAACAACCAGTGCGAGGAGAATGAAGAAGTAGCGCTGCCAACCGCCCGCGTCAGCTAGGAAGCTGAACGCTGCGCCGGTATTCCAGAAATGGACCAGATTGAAGACTGGGGTCAGAGGAACCACGGCGCCGACCGAGAGCGAACCCTCAATTACATATTTGATCGCCTGGTCGGCCAGGGCAACGGCTAGCGATAGCGTCCACCAGAGCCCGGGAGTGATACGGTGCGCCATTCCAAGTGGCGATTTCATTGTTTCGCTCCCTGAAACAGTCGCTGCAATCCGGGTGAGACGGGCATCGGCGCGAATGCACTGATCCTCGCGCGTCCGGTATTGCCGAGCGGTACCCAGATCTTCGAGAACAACACGGCAGCGATGATCCGTGGTGCTTGGCCGAACATTTCCCGGTAGTCGCGCAACTGCCAGCCAGCCCTTAGCATCAACCAATGGCTCCGCGCATGCAGGACGGGCATGTGCTGGCTCAAGATGTGGGCGCGCTCGAGCCAGGGGAATGCCTCGGTTGGCGCCTTTTCACGGAGTGCTGTCCTTGCCTGGAAAAAGGCTTCATCGATGGCATTGCGGAGGGCGGTATTCATCTGGAACTCACTTGCGCAGCAGTTGGAAGGCCATGATTCTGGGCCGATCGTGCAAGTGAACACCCTGTAGCCGCTATAGGGTCAAGCTCTACGCTTTGAGCAGAAGCGAATGGCACTTTTCTAGCGCGCCTTATGGAAGCCGTTTGCCTCCCTCCACTAGACCCGAAAGTATTCCGCAGTCCAGGCTTTGTCGTTCGTCATCGCAGCAGCTGCGTAACGTCACCAACTGGTTTTCCAGGGCTTGCAAGGATGCGATCTGGGCCCTGACCTGGGCGATATGGCTATCAAGCAGCGTATTGACCGCCGCGCACGGTTGCTGCGGCTGTGCTTGAACGCTCTGCAAAACACCAATTTCGTCCAACGACATGCCAAAGGACCGGCAACGGCGGATGAACAGCAGTTTCTCCACATGATCCGCTTCGTAGGCTCGGTAGCCATTTGCCTGGCGATTGGGCGATGCAAGCAGGCCCTGGCGCTCATAGAAACGAATGGTCTGAATGTCCGCTCCCGTCAGCTGTGCAAGTTGACCAATGCGCATAGGCTGCTCCTCGATAAACAGCCAGTATATCCAGGCTTGACCCTATACCTGCTATATGGTTTTCAATTGCCAGAATTGAACCTGATAGGAGAGGCGGATCATGAGCTCGTGTGAAAAATCCTGTGGCTGCGGTTCAGTGTCAGCGCCTGCTGAAGCAGCGAGCGCGCCCTCGACCGAAGGAGCCTGGGTCAGCCATTTTTCTGTACCCAAGATGGATTGCCCTTCGGAAGAGCGAATGATTCGGCTCGCGCTGAATAGCTTGCCTGAGCTTCGTTCGTTGTCCTTTGATCTGAGCAGCAGGCAGGTACTCGCTTTCCATGACGGGGCGGTTGACCCAATCACTACCAAGCTGGAGTCCCTGGGTCTAGGGGCAGCGCTACTGGGGACTCAACCAGCTAGTCAGGAAGCAGCCTCGACCAATCGCGCTGATGAGGAATTAGCGGCGTCGAAAGAGGCGAGCACCCTGAAAATTTTGCTCGGCATCAACGCTGCCATGTTTGTTATCGAGATGGGCGCAGGGTTGATCGCTCAGTCGACGGGCCTTATTGCCGACTCGCTGGACATGTTTGCGGATGCTGCCGTCTATGGCTTGGCTCTCTTTGCCGTCGGCCGCAGTGCACAGCTGCAAGTTCGCGCTGCGCACCTGGCGGGTTTCTTTCAGATCCTGTTGGCACTGGGCGTACTCGTGGAGGTGGCTAGACGCTTCCACTATGGCAGCGAACCTGAGTCGATGCTGATGATGGGGATTGGCTTAGTTGCACTCGTCGCAAACGCCAGCTGTCTCTTGATGATCTATGGCCATCGCGAAGGCGGTGCACACATGAAAGCGAGCTGGATTTTTTCGGCCAACGATGTGCTCGCGAACATTGGCGTTATCGTCGCCGGCGCGCTGGTTGCGTGGACGGGCTCTCCCTACCCAGACTTGGTGATTGGTACGGTCGTTGGCCTCATCGTATTGAACGGTGCGCGCCGAATCCTGGCATTGAAAGCCTGACCAACCGATCCTGTATTCCATCGCGATGGGCTCACTTTCTACAAGTGAACATCAATGGTACGGACAGTCCAATAAACCTTCGTTTGTTGGACTCCACGCTCTGAGCAGGCAATTCCCACGCAAACCCGCATCGTTGGCATCCAACTACAGTCTCCATCTTTCAGTATCCGACTACACTGAACTATCGCTGAATAGTTGGACAACGCCATGTTGATTGGATATGCCCGCGTCTCGACCGACGACCAACTCCTCGATCTGCAACGCGATGCTCTGGCGAAGATCGGCTGCGAGCGGGTGTTCGAGGATACCGCCAGCGGTGCCAAGGCTGAGCGGGTTGGCTTGACCGCTTTGCTGGCCACGCTACGCCGTGACGACACCGTGGTGATTTGGCGCCTGGATCGCCTCGGCCGCTCGCTGAAGGATCTGATCCGGCTGGTTGAGCAATTGGACGCCGCCGGCGTCGGCTTGCGCAGCTTGCAGGAAAACATCGACACCGCCTCGATTGGTGGCCGCCTGGTGTTTCACCTGTTCGGTGCCTTGGCCGAGTTCGAACGCAACCTAATCCGCGAGCGCACCCAAGCCGGCTTATCCGCTGCACGGGCGCGAGGCCGCAAGGGCGGACGCAAGAAACGGCTCGACCCGGCCAAGCAGGAGCTTGCCCTGCGCCTCTACCATGAGCGGAAACATACCGTGGCGGAAATCTGTCGGATGATGGGCATCGGCCGCTCGACGCTCTACAACTATCTCACCGAGGCCGAGCGTGATGCCCAGCGGGCGGCGTAAAGCCATCCCGACCGATTCGCTGATGCAGTTGCGGCAGCGGCTCGACCGTCTGCCCAAGAAAAGCCCGGAACGGATTACTCAGGTGGCCGCGATAGCCGAGTTGTACGGCGTGTCCCCAAGCACCGTATACCGGGCGCTGAACCTCATCCATAAACCCCACGCGGCTCACCGCGCCGACCATGGTAAGCCGCGGGTATTGCAGCAGGCCGAGCTGGAGCGCTACTGCGAGCTAATTGCCGCGCTGAAACTGCGCACCACCAACAAACAAGGGCGGCACCTATCTACCCGCCGTGCCATCGAGCTGCTGGAGGGCTATGGGGTGGAAACCGAGCAAGGCTTGGTCAAGGCGCCCAAAGGGGTTCTGACCCGCAGCACGGTGAACGAGTACCTAAGCCGCTGGCACCTGGACCAGTCGCGGCTGTTGCGGCAACCACCGGCCACCCGCTTTCAGGCTGCGCACAGCAATGACTGCTGGCAGTTCGACCTGTCGCCCTCCGACCTCAAGCACATCGATAAGCCGGACTGGATCGATCCGGCTAGGGGCATGCCGACGCTGATGCTGTTCAGCGTGGTGGATGACCGCAGCGGAGTGGCCTATCAGGAGTACCACTGTGTATATGGCGAGGACGCGGAGTCAGCGCTGCGCTTCCTGTTCAACGCCATGACGCTGAAGGCGGACCCGACTTTTCCCTTCCAAGGCCGCCCGAAGATGATCTACCTGGACAACGGCCCGGTGGCCAAACGCCGAGTATTCCAGAACGTCATGCAGGCGCTGGACATCGAATGGCAGACACACATCCCGGCCGGCAAGGATGGCACCCGCACCACGGCTCGCTCGAAAGGCAAAGTGGAGCGCCCCTTCCGCACGGTGAAGGAAGCCCACGAGACGCTGTATCACTTCCACAAACCGGAAACCGAAGCGCAGGCCAATGAGTGGCTGCTGCGTTATCTGGTGCGCACCTACAACGTGCAGGATCATCGCTCCGAACCGCATTCGCGGATTGAGGACTGGCTGGCCAACCTGCCCGTCGAGGGCCTGCGCGAAATGTGCACCTGGGAACAGTTTTGCCGCTTTGCCCGCGAGCCGGAACGACGCAAGGTCGGCGTCGATGCCCGCGTCACCATCGACGGCACGGCCTACGAGGTGGAGCCCGACATGGCGGGCGAAACCGTGGTGTTGCTCTGGGGCTTGTTCGATGACGAACTCTATGCCGAGTTCGAGGGGGAGCGCTTCGGACCTTACTACCCCGTCTCCGGGCCAATTCCCCTACATCGTTACCGCGCCTTCAAACGCGGCAAGGCGGATGAGCGCTCTGATCGCATCCGCTTGCTAGCCGGCCAGCTTGGCCTGCCTATCGCCGCATTGGCTGGCGACGATGTGCGACTCACACCCTCTATTATTCCGACGGCACTGCCACGCCAACCCTTCGATGCCGAGGCGCACGAATACCGGTTTCCCAATGCCATCGCCGCCAAGCTCGCCATTGCCGATGACCTAGCGCAGCCGTTGGCTAAGCTCTCTCCCGACGATCAAGCCTTCATCCATCAGGTGCTGAGCGAAACCCTGACACGCCGCATTGTCTTGGAGCGCGTGCGGGGCTACTTCCGCCATAAGAAAACAGGAGAAGAACATGCGGGCTGAAGTAATGCAGCACTACGGACTGGCGTTGCCACTGAACCAGGCCGGCTATTTTGAAACCGCCCACCATCAGCAGTTGATCAAGGACATCAAGGGGGCGATCTTCGAAGGACGGCTGATTGCACTGTGCGGCGTCATCGGCAGCGGCAAGACCGTAATGCTGCGCCGGCTTCAACAAGCGATGGAAGAGGAAAAGAAGATCACGGTCTCCAAGTCTCTCGCCATTGAAAAGCACAGCATCAAGCTGGCCACTTTCATCGCAGCGCTCTTCTATGACCTCTCCACCGAGAAGCAGGTACGCATCCCCACCCAGGGCGAAAAGCGTGAGCGTGACCTACGCGAGTTGGTGAGGAAGAACAAGCGCCCGGTCGCCCTGTTCGTCGATGAGGCCCATGACCTCAACGGCCATACCCTGACCGGTCTTAAGCGTCTGATGGAGCTGGTGGAGGACGGTGACGGGCGGCTGTCGATCGTGTTGGCCGGGCATCCCAAGCTGCGTAACGACCTGCGCCGACCGACGATGGAGGAAATCGGCTACCGCACCGACATCTTCTCGCTCGATGGCATTGCTGGCAGTCAGCGGGAATACATTCAGTGGCTGCTGGAAACCTGCACTGCGGGGAAGGTCGAACCCGAGTCGATTCTGACCGAAGACGCGATCGACCTACTCGCCACTTAACTGCGCACGCCACTGCAAATCCAACTGCACCTCAGCCTGGCACTGGAAGCCGGCTACCTGACCGGCGAGAAACCCGTTTCGGCGGAACTCGTGCAATCGGTGCTGTCGCGCCAACTGGATGATCTGGAGCCAACCCTCACTCGTCACGGCTACCGCATCAAGGATCTAGTGGAGCAATTCGATGCCAAACCCACCGAAATCAAGGCTCTGTTCAGTAATGCGCTAGACCCGGCGCGGGCGGTTGAGTTACGTGACAAGATGCTGGCAGCGGGCTTGCCTATCTGAGTCCTGTCATTTGCAAATAATGCAGGCTGGCGACGATGGAATGCAGGTCGGCGCGGATCAATGCAGGCTCATTCGCAGTTAATGCTGGTTTGCCGGGCCGGTCAGTCGCAGTTAATTCCGGTCGAAAATCGTATTGATTGCAGGTCGGGACGTTTTTAAATGCAGGCCGCTACAGGTAGCGTTGCACCACGCAAAGAGGATGAGCTTTCACTCGTTCAAGATGAGCGAATGTGAATAGGAGGCGCTGCGCCAGGCCATGCGGGCCGATGTGAGACGCGCGGGATGATTTTTCAGGCAGCCGCGGTACTAGGTCTCCTAGGGCGCCGGTTCAGGAGCCGGCGGCGATACATCTTTGAGTGCCTTCAATTGGCCGGCAGCTTCTGCTAACTGTTCCTGCAGGTTCTGTGCTCGTTGTGTTTGCGCTGTGTAGGCTTCATCGAGTTGAGTCACTTCTCCTTGCAGAGCCTGACATTGTCTATCCAGCGTTTCATTCGTGCGCTTTACGCTGGCCAGCGAGGTGTGAGCGCTCTCTAAAGCCTTATCCCTCTGCGTGAGAAGCTGCTCCAGTGCATGCTGATCTTTCAGATGCTGCCGTGCCTCAGTGACCAGTCGTGCGTTGTCGCGATTCAGCTGCGTTAGCTCGTCCTGCTTGACCATAAGCGTTTGCTGCAGCTGACGTATCTCAGCCTGAAGCTGAGTGGCCTGAGTTTCATGACGGCGCTGCTCTTGCTCACGCTGCTCTTTACTGGCTTGACGGTAATGCTCCATACCGTTACGAGCGTGCTGATGCATGTCTTCGAGCGATTGGATTCGCTCATCGCGCTCCTTTACTCGTACCTCCAGGTCCCGCAGGGATTGCACCATGCGAGCATTATCGATTTCGACTGCTTGCCGTTGTAGTTGCTCTTGGTGAATCAAATCCTGAGCTGTTTGCAGCTGTAGTGCCAGGCTCGAACTCTGTGATTCGAGCTCGCGCATTCTGCCTTCGAGTACGGCCGATTGCTGTTGTACTGCCGAGCGTTCGCGCTGCAGCGTTTCGTGGGCCTCGGCCACCGACTGCTGTGCCTCTTGTTTCAGTTGATCCAGCAGTTGGCCCATCAAATTCGTCAGCGGTCCGCTCAGCCTATCTTCCGACAAAGCAGGCTTGCTCTCAGCCTCCAGCTCCTTCAGATAACGGTGGATAGTGGTCTTGGAGCCCGTGTTTCCTAACTCGATGCGCACCGCATCAATACTGGGGTGGGCACCGCGGGCGAGGAGGTCATTCCGCGCTTTCTGCACAACAGCTTTGTTGATTCCACCACGGGCCATGACGGAGCCTCCTGACAATTTCGTTCTGTGGTACATACCATGTAGATACATAGCACTTTATCAAGAATTTCCCTTCTTTTCTGCCAATAATCTAGAATTGGGTAATCACGAATTATCCAAGGTGAAGCGCCATTTTCGTCGTTTGGTAGTCGCTCACCGGTACACCAAGGGGATGCGCTCAGATGAGCCAGGAGATTGAGCGGTACCTGCAGGCCGGCACCCGCGCCAACACGCGGCGCAGCTACCAGCAGGCGCTTGAGCACTTCGAGGTGACTTGGGGCGGCTTCTTGCCGGCGACCAGCGATGCCATCGTGCGCTACCTGGTCGACCACGCCGCCACGCTGTCCAGCAACACGCTCAAGCTGCGCCTGGCAGCCCTGGCGCAGTGGCATGTCAGCCAGGGTTTTCCGGATCCAACCAAGACCCCACTGGTCCGTCAGGTCCTCAAAGGCATCCGTACGCTGCATCCGCGTCAGGAGAAGCAGGCCGAACCCTTGCAGCTCCGCCAGCTCGAGCAGTGCGTGTTGTGGTTGGAGCGGACTGGCGATCAGGCCCGTGTCGAGGACGACTGGCCGCGGATGCTGCGCTGTTGGCGTGACCGCGCGTTGATCCTGATCGGCTTCTGGCGCGCGTTTCGCAGTGACGAGTTGTGTCGCCTGCAGGTCGAGCACATCCAGGTGCGGCCCGGGGAGGGGATGCAGTTATTCCTGCCCTGGAGCAAAGGGGACCGGGATAGTCTCGGCCAGACTTTCAGTGCGCCGGCGCTGGCTAGGTTTTGCCCCGTACAGGCCTACGTCGACTGGATCAGCCTGGCCGGCATTGCGCGGGGACCGGTTTTTCGCAGCATCGACCGCTGGGGACACCTAGGCGAAGAAGGCCTACATTCGAACAGTGTCATTCCGATCCTCCGCGCCGTACTGGAGGCGGCAGGACTGCCTGCTGAGCTCTACAGCAGTCATTCGCTGCGCCGTGGCTTTGCCACCTGGGCTACTCGTAGCGGCTGGGACCTCAAGGCGCTGATGCAGTATGTCGGTTGGACCGATGGGCAATCCGCGCTGCGCTATGTCGAAAGTGTTGGAATGTTTCCTGGGCAGCTGGGGCTCCCGCAAACCTTGACCGCTGGATCGCTCATCTACCCAGAGAAACTGCCTTAGCTACTCATTGGGTTATCCAGCTACTGTCTGTGGCGGGAATTCGCAAAAAACTAACAGCGCCAAGAGGCTGAACGTAGCCCAGCTAATGAGAAGTCCAGTGCTCCACAAACCCTATCTTCTACTTGAGCTTGCCCCCGACCGACGCAAGCGCAAGCGCCAACTGGGTAGGATAGTGACTGACGTTCCGCTTCGCTCTGAAGGAAGGTCTACGGACCATACCGAGATCTACTCAATCATCTGGATGCTTCGGACTGACTGCCCCAAACAGATGCAGCCGATCAAGGTGGTTCACTCGGACCGTCCAGATATTCAACTTCAGTGCGCAAACTTAACGATTGGGATCGAAATCACTGAGGCCGTTTCCAGTAACAACGCCAGCATGGATCGGTTGCGCGAGACAGAACCGCATCTGTGGCGAACACCTGGTGACGATATCGCCATCTTCTTTCCGCGCAGGGCAGGCGTGGGCGAGGACAAGCTCACAGCCAAAGCCCAGCGCCAACTGATAAGGGACAATCAACCCGGTGAGCCATGGTGCGGCAATGGCGCCGAGAGCTGGGCCGAAGCGATGGCATACTTCGTGTCGCAGAAGATGAAGAAAGCAGATGGTTACGTCCGATTCGACCAGAATTGGTTGCTTATCTATGACAACTGGAATGAGCCTGGCCGTCGAGTTGAATTGGCGGACGCTGCCCTTGACCGCATATTCCAGACGGAGGGAGTCTTCAACACCTTCGACAGGGTAATGATCCAAGATGGCCATTCCCTAGCGAGTTTCTGCGCATCAGGCATTCGCAGGCAGCGGAGGCCCCGGCACGGCAGATAACTGAGCCGTCGGACCTCAACCAGAGGGTTGTCATGATGAAGAAGCTTATTGAGCAAGTTGGACTGCCCCAGAGCCATTACCACCTGCACCTAGCGATCATGACGGGGCTCCCCGCTGAGCTAACCGCTTGTCTGGGTGAGGTGCTGGGTGTTGATTCCGGCACCGTAGCAGCCTGGATCGGAAAGGCTCCGGAGGCCTCCCTCATGACGCCTGCTGAGGGCGATGCGTTTTGCCGACTCGCGGGCCTGGCCGACGTGCTGATCAACGTGCTGGAGGCAGATCACGCCGCAGCGACTCGCTGGCTTACGTCACCCAATATCGCGTTAGGAAACCTGCAGCCCGTCTCCCTGCTGAGCAGCGAGGCCGGTGGGCGGGCTGCACGCCAGGTGTTGCTCGCTATCGAGCACGGTCTGCCGGCCTGACTGAATCGCCGATCAGGTCATCTTCAAGCGGGCCTTGGCGGCGGAACTCTACATCCAGTGGAGTCACCAGCGGCCACCGAGCATGGATCCAGGCGTACTCCGCCGGCGGGTCCGTGGTCACCACGTAAACACGGCGTTCATCACCTTCGCCAATCACCAAGCACTCTAGGGCGCAGCCTTCTTGGACGTCGAACCAGTGCGAAGGGCGGTTCTTCTCTCCTGGCTTTCCTTCCTTCTCCATAAAGCGCTGCACCATCCCAAAGCCGCGGCGAGGCCGATACTTCCTCCAGCCGCCGGCCTGTACGGTGTGGAATCGAGCCCAGCCGCCTTCAGGTCCTGTCCCCGGTTCGTCCTGCCGCCGCCCCCAATGAATCCATTCGAGCTGACTACTGTCCTCGAACAGCACCGGTATCGCTGCCTTGGGGTTCGGGAAGTAGATCTTCCAGACCTTGTCTGCCTCGCGGGCCTCTACACCACCGCACATAGCCGATCCTCCATTGTGGGCCGCTGCTCAAACGCCTTGCTAACCATGTTCTAGACTGCCCGTGCATGACGCACATTCTCTCAATCGAAAAGGACTTTCGCATGGGCTACCTGAGCCTCACCCGCCGCGATGGCGAGAACATCCGTTTGACCATCGACCCCGGCGTCGACGCCGACAAGCTGTTAAAGCAGCTACTGCGCGACGGTATAACGATCCGCATCGACACCAGGGGGCAAGGGGCTGTTCGCGTGGGCATCGAAGCCCCCAAGCAGGTAGGCATCTACCGTGAAGAGTTGCTCGACGTCTGAGTGCCTCCTGTCGGTGGAAACCACTCCCCGATTGACCACTCCGGAACCTTCGCAAATACTGTTTACATATACAGTATTTGTTGGATGTTCCGATGTCATCTCTCTCGATACTCGCCCGCAGCGAGCTAATCCGCGAGCGCCTGCTTACCGATGTGGCCGCAGGCCTCCGCATTACTGGCTTTCAATCGCCCGCAGACGATGAGAAGGAGAGGGGGCTTTCGCTAGATCTCCTGACCGATCTCGGCGCCCCTCACATGTGGCCGGTGCGAGTGTTGGATATGAGCCTGGTGGGGTTCGGCATCTTCCAAGGTGACAGGCTGGTCATTAACCGTGCAGCGGGCCATGTGGATGACCGCCTGGTGATCGTCGACTTGGGCAGCGAGGGCTACCAGGTGCGCTGGGTCGTGAAGGATATGTTTGGCGGCCGCTGGTTGCGGGCTGCCGAGTCGCATATTCAAGATGTGCAATTAGATGGTGAGGTGCCTATCGAGGTGTGGGGAGTGGTGCGCTTCATACTCAGCAAGGTGGCTGAGTGAGTACCTCCGCACGCGTGTTCGCGTTGGTCGATTGCAATTCTTTCTACTGCAGCTGTGAGCGCATCTGCCAACCGCAGCTCAAGCGCCGGCCCGTCGTGGTGCTGTCGAACAACGATGGATGCGTGATTGCTCGTACTTCGGAGGCCAAGGCTCTGGGCATACCTATGGGGGCGCCGTTTCATGACGTCCGCAAGCTGATACGTGAACATGGTGTCGCTGTCCGGTCCAGCAACTACACGCTCTATGCCGACATCAGCAACCGCGTCATGCGAGTGATGGCTGACATGCTGCCCGGCATCGAGGTGTATTCCATCGACGAGGCCTGGGGAGACATGACGGGCGTCGAGGACCTGGAGGGACTTGGGCGGAGCATTCGCCAGCGCCTGGCGCGCGATATAGGCATGCCTGTGGGGGTAGGCATCGGCACTACCAAGACGTTGGCGAAGCTGGCCAATTGGGCCGCGAAAAAGTGGAGGGGTACCGGTGGTGTGCTCGATCTAACCGATCCGGTTCGCCAGGAAAAACTGCTGCGTCTCGCGCCGGTGAGTGAGGTGTGGGGCGTTGGCCACCGCTCCGCGGCGAAGCTGGCCGCGTTGAACATTTCTACTGCCTGGGATTTGGCGCAGTTCGATGTCGGTACGCTGCGAAAGACTTTTGGCGTGACCATGGAGCGTACGGCGCGTGAGCTGCGTGGCGTCAGTTGCATCGGTTTCCACCAGGGGCCGCCACCCAAGCAAGCCATCTGCTCGAGCAAGATGTTTGGAACCCGCCAAACGGAGCTGCCGCCAATCCGTGAGGCGCTAACCTCGTATGTCACTCGTGCAGCGGAGAAGCTGCGAAAGCAGCAGTCGCTGTGCAGCACTATCCAGGTTGGCCTGCAGACCCAGCTGGCGGACCTCAAATGTCCTCGTTATGCCAATGCCATCACCCTGGCGCTGCCGGCGCCCACTGACGATACCCGTGAGATTCTCGCGCTGGCCCAGCGTGGCTTGGGCCAGATATATCGCCCAGGATTTCCGTTCTCGAAGTGTTCCATCCTGCTGATGGATCTGTGTCAGCGCGGAGAGGTGACTGCAGATCTATTCACCCCGAGCCCGCGCCCAGGTGCCGAAAAGCTGATGACAGTGATCGACAGCATCAACGAGCGGGAAGGGAGGGGCGCTGTGCGTTTTGGCCGAGTGCCGAAGAAGCCAAAGTGGGCCATGCGACGGGACATGCTGAGCCAACGCTATACGACCTGCTGGGATGAGCTGATTGGCGTGCGAGGATGAGTTCGCCTGTCAACGAGGTGCTGGCGATCATGGCCGGGGTAGGTGAGACTGACCGCATCCGGCTTTCTGGGGAATGGAAATGACAATGCCAGATGAGCGCTCACGCGCGGTGGTACAAACTCGGGATTTCCTCGTCAAGTTGTCCCGGGATAGCAGCCTGCCCGAGCAGGTGCGGAATGATGCCAAGTTTCTGTTGCGCCACTTCCCTTCGCGAGATGACGTGATCCTCGCCGGGAGAATAGAAGAGCAATCGGAGACCTTGCCATTGGGGGCTATGGGGCCAGTCTTCAGCTCCACATTCAAAGAGTTCGTTCCGACTTCAGCCGGCCAGAAATGATAAAGGCGGCCTTAGGGGCCGCCTCGAACCAAGTTTCATCACCGGTACAACGCCCGGGAGAGGAAGCTCTTGGGCTGCGCGCATAGGATAGCTGGCTGGGGATCGCGAAACCAGATTATTTCGCTGGATGCTTCGGGGCTGCGCCGTCCCACGTGTTCACAAGCTCATCTATCCGATCGGGAATCTGCGGCGACTTACTGAGCACAAGGCAGCGGGTGGAGCCGATATATTCTTCGATGAGGTAGAGGCTGTCCCCGACGTCGACACCCAGCTCCTGAAGTACCTCATCGGGAATGCGGATGGCACCGTCGCCATCCCAGTCCTCAATCACCACCTGCCTCGACTTCATCTGCACATGCCTACTCAAGTGACAAGCTGCCTTTCAGGCTCGTGATTTCTCGTTGGATCTTTTTCAGCAGCTCATCAGGCTTTAGTCCAGGTGTTTGCCTTTGATAAGCCAGAACCAGAAGCGTCAGAGGGTGGATGCCGACAACCTCGGCAATCTGCTCAACCTTTTCGATGGATGGCTTCCACTTACCGCGCTCGATCGCGCTGATGTAGCTCTGACTGGGGCCCAACCCTTCCTGAGGTAGTTCCCTCGAATTTCGTAGATTCTTGATCACCAGACCAAGGGCTTCGTTGAGTTCCATTTTGCTGTCTCGCAAAAGGAACGATGAAGCCTTTTTAGCGTCTCTGGGGCTATGCTATATATAGCTTAAAAGAGGATGTGCTGATGTTTATCACGTACAGGCGCGCTGAAATCGCGTATCCGCCGCTGCTTGGGGAGGACACCCAAATGTGGCGATTCGTCGAGTTCGAGGAGCATCGCCCTTGGTTCTACGTGATGGTGAACCGGCGCCAGAAGGCAGCAGCGTGGAGAACGATGCTTCTAATACCATCAGAGGATGAGCTTGAGGACATGCTGAAAAGGCGCACAGCTGGGACGCTGATCGAAGCGATCCAGGTTGTACTGCCTGCACGCCTGAATGGGTCCGCTGATTGGACGATGGAGAGGCTGACAGAGCTGGTAAGGGTCTATGACCAGGACGAGCGAGTCTTGGGTTACGACTTCACGACAGCTTCAGGCCATACGTATTCTCAGAGAGAATGCCGGCATGCGTTGGACGCGGCGAAGCATCAGGTCTACAGCTCTTCAATGTGTTCGGCCTGAGGTGCGAATGGCCATCGCCGAGAGATTTGGCTCTCAATAGGTACTGCGCGGGAGGCTTGCTTCAAGACGTTAGCGGTAAATCTGTATGAAACCACTCCACGAGTTGATCCTGGAAGCTAGTCAGCGCTTTCCAGAAGGCCAAGTGTTTACCCCAGAACTATTTCTGAATTTAGGAAGCCGTGCCGCAGTATCGCGATGTCTGTCCCGCTTGGTACACCGTGGACGCCTGATGAGGGTGTCGCGCGGATTGTATGTGGTACCAGTAGCCACAAAATACGGCCCACATGGCTTCCTTCCTCCAAGACCGTACAAGGTCATCCAATCGCTAGCTGCTGTCACGAACGAGGTCATTGTTCGGCACGGGGGTTATGTAGCGAATGCGCTAGGTCTGACGACTCAGATGCCTTTGCGCGAAATTTTCCTAACCAACGGCCAAGCTCGCACGCTTCGGTTTGGCGCGTATCAGGTTGAAATCAGATGCGCACCTGCATGGCTAATGTCGCTTGGAGCGACGCTGGCTGGGGATGCAATTCGGGCGCTGCAATGGATGGGTGAGCCCAGTGCAACGAAGGCTGTGGCAAGGCTTCACACCTTGTTGCCTGAGAGCGAATGGCAGGCTCTGGAGTCAGTACAAGGATCTATGCCTGGCTGGATGGCTGATGCAATCTGTGCTCAGTCGAAGCGTGCTTGATCCGTTGAGCCGCATCCCTATGTGACTACTTCGCTGACTTTCTTGGCTGCGTGAGGCCGCGGCTGAGCACTCCCAGCCACAAGCGGACTGCGCAAAATCTGCGTCCAGAAATGGGATTCTATAATCGCTCTATAATTGACTATAAAGACCTATAAAGCTCGTCCTAGAGCGCCTAGTTGCCTTTGTCGCTTCTGGAATTCAGATTGATTGCCTGAAATATTACTACCTGCCTGGGGCAACCTAGCGTCGGGACGAACGACGATCAGTTGCGAGGCGAGCTTTCCATAGGACTAGGTCAAAAGTGGCCGTTCGCGATTTACTGAGAACGTGCTACTGGCGATCTTCAATCCTCGATTGGTGCGGATTGCGATGGGAGGCTGAAGCTTGCCAGCAGGCTTGTGGCCACCAGAACAGCCATTGCCGCCAGCAAGGCTTGTGGCCCTAGCCTATCCACTGCGATTGCGGCCACGACCGGGCCGGTGGCTTGAGCGATCAGCATGGGGCGGGCCAGTAGCCCCATTCGCGCTCCGTATCCTTCTTTGCCGAAAAGCACCAAGGGCAGCGTGCCGCGAGCGATGGTCAGAATGCCGTTGCCAGCTCCATACAGCGCCATCGCTACAAAGGCCAGCCATGGCGCACCAGGCATCAACATGACGATGCCAACACCACTCAGCAGAATGGCTCCTCGTGCCGGCCAAGTCGGATGTAGGTTGCGGCCTATGGAAAACTCCGCGAGGCGGCCCACTACCTGTGCCGGCCCGATCACCATGCCAATGGCGAGCGCGGTGACAGAAGCGATTCCTAGCAGTTTCAGCACATCAAGCAGGTGAACAGAAACGGCAGAAACCACTAGCGATTGAAGCGTCAGGAGTAGCGCCAGCAATAGAAAGAGCTGTCGGTACTCTGGTGATGGTGGTGGAGTATTTGCCGCCTGAGCATGGCTGCTCTGCGCAGCTATTGAAGCTTCTTTGGGTACCACCACGAGGTAGATTGGCAGCCCGATAAATAGATGAGCTCCTGCTAGCACGAAGCAGCTATATCGCCAGCCAAGCTCGTGTTCCAGTCCCGCAATCAGGGGCCAGCCCAACGTACTGGCGAAGCCGCCAAGAAGGGTCAGGCCAGTCATCGAGGTACGCGCGCCGTCCCCGAGCAAGCGGCCCAGGGTGGAAAACGCGGCGTCGTACAGGCCCGCTGCCATCGCCGCACCGATGCAGGTCCAAGCCAGGTAGTAGACGAGCAGATGGCCGGCCACTCCCATCAGAAGTAGCCCCAACGCCATCAACAGCGAACTGCTGGCCAGGACGGGCCGCCCCCCGTGGCGATCAATCTGGCGGCCTGCCAGTGGTGAGCAGATGCCAGCGACCAGCAACCCCCAGGACAACCCTGCCACGACACTGGTCAGCGACCAGCCCATGCCTTTGGAGATTGGTGTCGCCAGTATGGCCGGCAGATAGTACGTCGTGCTCCAGGCCAGTATCTAGGCGATACCCAGGGCCCAGACCAGTTTGACTCGATTGATCGTTGGTTGGCGGCTTTCAGGTTGGGTCACGGAAAGGGCTCTAATTGTCATGACTGCAATGCGGTACCGCTCAAGCTTGTCGGCGCGGCCTGCAGGTAACGCAGCAGATGCTTGAGGTTGTGCTCGATGTCTGGGCCGACTCCGCGCAGCGTGGCCGAGGCGAAGTTGCGTTGTTTCGGCAGACCCACGAAATACAGGCCGGGAACACGAGTAGCGACGCCATGCCGTTGTAGTACGTTGCCTCGATCATCCATCACCGACAGGCCTTCGAGGAAGGGCAGATTGGGACGGAAGCCCGTTGCGAATATCAGACTATCAATGCGCTCTACTTGCCCATCAGCCCAAACGACGCCGGAGGGCGTCACCTGGTGGAACATAGGGCGCTGGCTGTAGCGACCGGCCTTCAATGCCCGTCGATAAGTTCCATCGTCCAGCACCGGCGTGCTCTGGTCGCTGAGCCAGCGGGTTTTACCCAAGCCCGTCCACTTCAGCCAATCATGGAAGTCGGCACCGAGTATGCGTTGGGGCATAAAGCGGATGGCCTCGCGCGTGGCCAGGGTGACTTGCGCCACTTGTGCCAGCTCGTGAGCAATCTGCACCGCTGAGTTGGCCGCGCCAATAACCACGATGCGTTGCCCTTCGAATCCGGCAGAGTTGCGATATTGCGCACTATGCAGGCGCGTGCCGCCGAAGCTGTCGAGCCCCGGGATATCTGGCGTGTACGGTCGACTGAAGGCTCCTGAGGCCAGTATCAGCGCCTTGGCGAGAAATTGCTGGCCATCAGCCGAGTCCACGCGAAACACAGTTTCTTCGCGATGCACTGCAGCCACCCACGTGTTGAGGCGAATCGGCAGCTGGAAGCGCTCGGTATACTGCTCGAGATAGCTCACCACTTCGTGTCGCGACGGGTAGTGCTTCGCTGGTCCAGGGAATGCCATGCCAGGTAGCGAAGAGTAAGCCGCCGGTGAGAACAGCTTCAGGCTATCGTAGTAGTTGTGCCAGTTCCCGCCCGGACGCTGCTGTTCATCCAGGATGAGGAAATCCAGTCCCTGTTGGCGCAGATGCCAGCCTGCCGCCAAGCCGGCTTGCCCGCCGCCAATGACGATGACATCGATAATCCGGCTATTTGCGTTCATTTATGCGCACCCATGCACGTATTTAAGGAAATGAAAACTCAGGGCTGGCTGCCCGGGCAGCAGAAGGGAGCGATGGCCTTGGTGTGCTGCAGGATGTCTTCCAGCCTCTTGATGATGGCCGGCCCATCGACCTCGTAGAACACCTGGCGGCCTAACTTGGCCGAGCGAACGATGCCGGCCTCAAGCAGCACCTGGAGGTGACGAGAAACCACGGAGCGTTCTTGCGGTAGCTCCGCTGCGATCTCGGTTACGTCAGCGCGGCCTAGCTGCATGACGCGCTTCAACACCGCCACTCGCGGCGGCTCGCAGAGAGCCTTGAAGAACGCGCTGTCGAGCGAGTCGATGGCCGCTTCGATGGCCTGAGTTCGGAGAGTTGTGCTGCTGTTCATGCGGAACAATATATGTGCATGCTTATGCACATGTAAAGCCTAGGGTCGAACTCTCTTGTGGTCGCTTTACAGTTCATATGGAAATCCATATATTCGTTTAAGCGAATATATTTAGGTGTTCTCGATGAGCAACAAAAGCAGTGTGCTGTTCGTGTGTGTGGCCAATGCCGCCCGGTCTCAACTGGCCGAGGCCTTGCTGCGACATACCGACTCCGAGCACTTCGAGGCTTTCAGTGCTGGCACCGAGCCTGGCGGGGTCGACCATCGGACGATTGAGGCGCTGGAGCATCTTGATGTGGCTGCCCAAGGTTTGCGCAGCAAGTCCATCGATGAGTTCGAGGGGCAGCGTTTCGACTACGTCATCACCCTGTGTGACAAGTCGGCGCTGGAATGTCAGGTGCTCCCCGGCGCAGGCGAGGTTCTCGCGTGGAACTTTGAAGACCCAGTTACGAGCACCAAGCCGGAAGCATTCCGCCGCACCCTTCATGAGATCCATGAACGCATCAAGATGTTCGTCTTGGTAAAAACCAAACGCTGAGGTCGCGATGGCTGAGTCCCTAACCCCCGTCACCGTTTTCAAATGCCTGGCTGACGAGACGCGAGTGCGCGCCATGCTGCTGATCGTGGAGGAGGGGGAGCTTTGCGTGTGCGAGCTGACCTGTGCGCTCGATGAGAGCCAGCCGAAGATTTCGCGCCATCTGGCCCAGCTCCGCACCTGTGGCCTGCTTGAAGATCGCCGGCAAGGCCAATGGGTGTACTACCGCCTGCACCCCGAGCTGCCGGAGTGGGTCCTGCAGATCCTCCAGGCTACGCACGCGGCGAACCGCGCCTTGTTCGGTGAAGACCCTCAGCGTCTACAGCAGATGGGTGATCGCCCGGAGCGGGCAGCAACCTGCTGCTGACACCGATTGAACGTCCCCCAGACGGGGGCTAGTACCTGATTTAGTAGGAGTAACCATGCAAGACGACCTGTTGCCCAACCTGGATGTCGACCTGGCCGACCTGCCTACACCGGATAAGCTCGGCGTCGAGTCAGCTTCAGCCCATCCGCCGCGCATCCTGTTGCTGTACGGATCTACCCGCGAGCGTTCTTTCAGCCGCCTGCTGACCGAAGAAGCAGCACGCTTGCTGCAACGCTTCGGTGCCGAGACGCGCATCTTCGATCCGCGTGGCTTGCCGCTGCCGGACGATGCTCCAGATAGCCACCCTAACGTGCAGGAGCTGCGCGAGCTGATGCAGTGGTCCGAAGGCCAGGTGTGGTGTTCCCCGGAGCGTCACGGCTCGATGACCGCCGTGTTCAAGGCGCAGATCGATTGGGTGCCGCTGGCCATTGGCGCGGTTCGCCCGACCCAGGGCAAGACCCTGGCGGTGATGCAGGTATGCGGTGGCTCGCAGTCATTCAACGTGGTCAACCAGCTGCGTGTACTCGGCCGCTGGATGCGGATGTTCACCATCCCCAATCAGTCCTCTGTGCCCAAGGCTTACCTGGAGTTCGACGCGGACGGCCGAATGAAGCGGTCCTCGTTCTACGACCGGGTGGTGGATGTGATGGAGGAGCTGGTGAAGTTCACCCTGCTGCTACGTGACCGCTCCGACTACTTGGTTGACCGCTATTCCGAGCGCAAGGAGTCGGCGGAAGAGCTATCTAAGCGTGTCAACCAGCGCTCCATCTGATTAACCCGTTCGACTCAATTCAAGACCTTTTACGCGAGACCGCACCATGACGATCAAAGTCGGTATTAACGGATTCGGCCGCATCGGCCGCCTGGCCCTGCGCGCTGCTTGGAACTGGCCCGAGCTGGATTTCGTGCAGATCAACGACCCGGCCGGCGATGCCGCCACCCATGCTCATCTGCTGAACTTCGACTCGGTGCATGGCCGCTGGCAGCATGAGGCGGGCAGCGATGGTGAGAGCGTGGTGATCGACGGCAAACGCATTCGCGTCAGCGCCAACAAGGCCATCGCCGATACCGACTGGAGCGGCTGTGACCTGGTGATCGAGGCCAGCGGCAAGATGAAGACCGTCGCCGTGCTCCAGGCCTATCTGGATCAAGGCGTGAAGCGCGTGGTGGTCTGCGCACCGGTCAAGGAGCAGGGCGCGCTGAACGTGGTGATGGGGGTCAACCAGCACCTGTTCGACCCGGCGCAGCACCGCATCGTCACTGCCGCGTCCTGTACCACCAACTGCCTGGCGCCGGTGGTCAAGGTGATTCACGAGAACCTGAGTATCCGCCACGGCTCGATTACTACCATTCACGACCTGACCAACACCCAGAGCATCCTCGACACCCCGCACAAGGATCTGCGCCGCGCTCGCGCCTCCGGCATGAGCCTGATCCCGACCACCACCGGTTCGGCCACGGCCATTGCGGAGATCTTCCCCGAGCTGCGCGGCAAGTTGAACGGCCACGCCGTGCGCGTACCGCTGGCGAACGCCTCGCTGACCGACTGTGTGTTCGAGGTAGAACGTGCGACCACCGCCGAAGAGGTCAACGCGCTGCTTAAGGCCGCCGCAGAAGGTCCGCTGAAGAACATCCTGGGCTATGAAGAGCGCCCACTGGTGTCCATCGATTACCGTACCGATCCGCGCTCTTCGATCATCGACGCGCTGTCTACCCTGGTGGTGGCTGGCACCCAGGTGAAGATCTACGCCTGGTACGACAACGAGTGGGGGTACGCCAACAGAGCGGCGGAGCTGGCTCGACTGGTCGGCGCGGCGGAGTAAGCAGCGATCATGAAGGCGTTGTCAGCCCTGTCTGCGGAAGTGCGTCAGTACCTGTTGGTTACCGGCAACTACTGGGCTTTCACTCTCACCGACGGCGCGTTGCGCATGTTGGTGGTGTTGCACTTCCACACCCTGGGCTACACGCCGCTGCAGATCGCTGCGCTGTTCCTGTTCTACGAGATCTTCGGCGTCATCACCAACCTGGTGGGCGGCTATCTCGGCGCGCGTCTAGGCCTCAACCGCACCATGAACATTGGCCTGGGCATGCAGGTGCTGGCCTTGCTGATGCTGACAGTACCGGCCGCCTGGCTGACAGTGCCCTGGGTAATGGGCGCCCAGGCGCTGTCTGGCATCGCCAAGGATCTCAACAAGATGTCCGCCAAGAGTTCGATCAAGCTCCTGGTGCCGGACAATCAGCAGGGCACGTTGTACAAGTGGGTGGCCATCCTTACCGGCTCGAAGAACGCGCTCAAGGGCGTGGGCTTCTTTCTCGGCGGAGCGCTGCTAGCCTTGCTCGGTTTTACTGGATCGGTGTTGGCCATGGCGGCGGTGCTGGCTCTGATCTGGCTGGGCAGCCTGGTGCTGCTGAAGAAGGATCTGGGTAAGGCCAAGGCCAAGCCGAAGTTCCGCGATATGCTCTCCAAAAGCCGGGCGATCAACATCCTCTCGGCCGCGCGGCTGTTCCTCTTCGGCGCTCGCGACGTGTGGTTCGTGGTGGCGCTGCCGGTGTACCTGAGTACCGTATTCGGTTGGGACTTCTGGCTGGTGGGTAGCTTCCTCGCCGCCTGGATCATCGGCTACGGCATGGTGCAGTCCTTCGCCCCTAGCATCACCGGCAAGAAGAGCGGACACGTGCCGGATGGCCGCGCTGCCTTCTCCTGGGCTCTGGCCCTGGCCGGTTTGCCGGCGCTGATCGCACTGGGTCTGAGCACTGGCTGGTCGGCACAGACGGTATTGCTGGGTGGGCTGATGCTGTTCGGCGTGCTGTTCGCGGTGAATTCGTCGCTGCACAGCTACCTGATCGTCAGCTATGCCAAGGAGGACGGGGTGTCCCTGGACGTGGGCTTCTACTACATGTCCAACGCCTTGGGTCGCCTGATTGGCACGCTGCTCTCGGGCTGGGTATTCCAGCAGTACGGGCTGGGGGCCTGCCTGTGGGTGTCCAGTGGCTTCGTGCTGCTGGCGGCGCTAATCTCCGTCGGGCTGCCTCGGCACCAGATGCCCTCCTGATGAGGCGGGCGTCTTGGCTTGTCTGATGCTTCGATGCAATGGTCCATCGGGTAGCGATCGCGAGTGAAGTTATGACCCAGATAGCCTGGGAAACTCCATGTGAAAGCCAGTGATGCCATCGGCAGAGGTGCACCAGATCCGTCCTCCGTGGGCCTCGACTATTGATCGGGTAATCGCCAGCCCAAGACCCGCATTGCTTGGGCTGCCTTCCCGCCGGGCGGGATCAATTCGATAAAAGCGATCAAAGAGCTTCGCCAGGTGTTCTGGCTTGATCGTTTCGCCGGGGTTCTCCACAGTCAGGGTGACCGAGCTCTCGGTCTGGTGGACGGTTACCGAAATGGCTCGTCCAGCGGAGGTATAGCGCAGAGCATTGGACAGTAGATTGGAGATAGCCCGATCAAGCATCAGCCTGTCGCCAAGGACACGGCCCCCGCCGGAAGCCTTGAGGAAGATGCCATGATCTTCGGCAAATAGGTGGTAGTAATCGAACAGCTTGGTCACAACGTCCGCAAGATTGATAGGGGCTCGTTCAGGGGGGATCAGTCCATTATCTGATTTTGCTAAGAAGAGCATGTCATCAATCATCCTAGACATGCGCTTCAAGTCCTCCAGATTGGAAAACAGGTTTTCCTCGTAGGCATCGGTATCACGTTTTTTGCTCAGAACAACCTCAGTGTGAGTCATCAGATTGCTCACCGGAGTACGCAGCTCGTGAGCAATGTCCGCTGAGAAATTGGAAAGCCGGACGAACGCATCTTCCAACCGAGCCAGCATGGCATTGAAAGCCTGAACGAGTTGCTGCAGCTCCAACGGCACAGGCTCTAGGGGGATTCGTTCCTGCAGCGATCGTGCGGACATCGAGGTGGCGAGACTCGTGACTTGTCGCAAGGGCCTGAGGCCGCTTCGAGCAACTACCCAACCCAGTGCGGCGCTGATCAGGGCGCTGATGGTCAATCCAATCCAGAACCATCGTTGTAGCGTGTCGAAGAAATGTGCGTGATTGGTGACGTCGAGAATGAGTACTGCCGTGAGTGGTTGAGGCTGATTGGGTACCGTGATCTTGGCGGTCACTCCGCGGTACATCTGCTCCCCGTTTTGCCAATCCCACATCCCTGTACTCTCAGTTCGCTTGAAGTCGTCGGGGATCTCCAACGCCTTGGTATCGGAAAAGAGCACAGTGCCATCGCTGGCAAGTATGGTTGCCGCCAGTTCCTGATGAGCGCCGAGCAAGGCCCGCAACTGAGGTAGTTCTTCGGTAAGGTTCGATCCGTTGCGGGCGTTGTTGAGGAGATGCCTGGTCGATTCGAGTTTTTCTTCTAAGGCCTGCCTATCCAACATTTTGAAGTGGTGCTGGCTAAGCATGTTGAAGCTCAAGCCTGCCGCTGTCAGAACAGCGATCACTGCGGACATGAACATCAGGCTCATACGTGCGGTTAACGAAAGATGGCGCATGCTTACTCCGGAGCATCCATCATGTAGCCCATTCCACGGGCGGTATGGATCAGCTTGAGATCGAAATCGTCATCGATCTTTGCGCGCAACCGGCGCACTGCAACCTCAATGACGTTGGTGTCGCTATCGAAGTTCATGTCCCAGACCTGTGAAGCAATCAGCGACTTTGGAAGAACCTCACCGCGCCGTCGCAGCAGCAATTCAAGTAATGAAAACTCCTTCGCCGTCAGGTCGATTCGCTTTCCTCCGCGGACAGCGCGTCGCTTCATCAGATCGACTTCCAGGTCTGCAATCCTCATGGTGGCCTGCGTAGGGGAGCCATTGCCTCTGCGCAGCAATGTCCGAACCCTGGCCAGAAGTTCTGAAAACGCGAATGGCTTGATCAGGTAGTCGTCTGCCCCCAGCTCGAGACCTTTAACCCGATCTTCCACCCCATCGCGTGCGGTCAAGAACAAGACTGGAACATCCTTTCCTGCCGCTCGCACCATGCGCAGCACTTCCCATCCATCCAGCCCCGGCATCATCACGTCTAGGATCAGGAGGTCATAGGCTTCGCTCAGCGCGTGCTGAAGCGCATCGGTACCTGTCATGACCCGGTCGACATTGAACCCTGCCTCGGTGAGGCCTTGCTGCAGATACGCACCGGTTTTGGGTTCATCTTCAGCTACCAGAAGTTTCATGCGAGCAGATTCCTGAAGTCGTGTGGGGCTGAGTTTGGAGGCAAACAGGGCCGCCAACCAGAAGCTTACGAAAATGTAATTCTGGCTTCAGGTCCCTGACAGGGTGGCTGGTCTAGGGTGCAAACATGAGCACTGGGTTGTGCTCTCGGCCCTCATTAGACAAGACCAAGAGGTGCCGGCCACAGCTTTCACTGATGGAGACTGCCCTATGAAATCGCTGAAACCTTTGCTCCTGGTTGGTTCGCTGCTGCTGTCTTCTATGGCTTGGGCCGAGGGGGGCAGTGATCGTGTCTTCGAGCGCATACAACAAATGAGCGACAAAGCCGAAGCCGTGCTGATCCAGGCGGAGCAGGCCCCTGTCGGTGAGCGGCATGTGCACTTGAAGGAGCACATGAAAATGCTCGAAGACATCATGAGTAAGCTGCACAACGAACACCCAGCTCCAGGCATATCTGCCGAAGAGCATCTGGCCTGGATGGAAACGCACGACAAGCTGGTAGACGGCGTGCTGGCTCAAATGATTCGTGAGCACAAGCTGATGATGGCCGACAAAGAGTGCCACAAGTGAGATTTCCCCATCTTCCAGGCCTTCCGTGATTGCTCCTTTGGCCTAGCGGCGCCACATCGGCGCCGTACTTTTTCCTGGTGACGCAATTGTAGTTTTGGGGTCAGCGGTCTGACAGGAAGCGGGGAATAGCATGAGATTTCCAACACCCCAAGCGAGGTCTCACCATGAAACGCATAACTCCGAATCTGCTGATCAGTGCGCTGTTCATCAGCACCGCTTTTCCGGCGCTAGCCGAGACCAGTGACGACGTTGGGCAACTGGCCCAGTCGACGCCGACTACACGTACCATCTTCGTGAAGATGGACGACATCAGCTACAGCCAAAAGACCATCGATGTGCAGCCAGGTGAAACCGTGCGTTTCGTTCTGAAGAACGAAGGCGCATTGATGCACGAGTTCAACATAGGCCAAGCCGCGACCCAACTGGAGCACCAGCGCAAGATGGCTGCCTTGTTCAAAGACGGCACGTTAACGCCGACAGGCATGACCGAAAGCATTGTCTGGCACGAGCGTTATGGCACCGGTGAGGCAAACCCGCCTGGGTATCCGGAAGTCATCAAAGCCAAGCATGACGATCCAAACGCGATTCTCGTCGAGCCCGGCACAACCAAAGAGTTCGTGTGGACCTTTCCTAAGGCTGGGAGCTTGAGCTTTGCCTGCACACTACCTGGACATTATCAGGCGGGAATGGTGGGTGAGTTTGCCCTACGTTAGATCAGCAGCGGTGCTACCCGTTAGCCGTGGGCTTGAGTAGCACCGATCTAACGAACCTTACTGAGATGTATTTTTCGCGTCAGCGTGCCGGCAGCTTCGCCTAACTAGCATCAGGGCGTTCCTCCCCCCCACCAAAGAGGCTCACCATGAAACTCAGATCACTTCCCCTAATGACTACCATTGGCTTTCTCCTCAGTGCTGCGAACGCTCTCGCAGGCCCTGGCCACAACAAAGACAGCATCGGTCAGCCGGGAGACAGCAAGGAGGTAGACCGCACCATCGAAGTACGGATGGGCGACATCTTCTTCGAGCCCAAGGCAATAGAAATCAAGGCGGGCGAGACGGTGCGTTTCGTATTGCAGAACGAGGGAGCTCTGCTGCACGAATTCAATCTGGGCAAAGCAGCGTCCCATGCGGCGCATCAGAAGGAGATGGCCGCGATGTTTCAAAACGGCACGCTGTCCCCGACGGCTGCGCATGACATGACCAAGATGGACCATGCCATGGGTGGCATGAAGATGGTCGGTATGAAACACGACGACCCCAACAGTGTTCTAGTAGGACCTGGTGCACGCGAGGAGCTAGTTTGGACCTTCTCCGAGACCACTGATCTGGAGTTCGCATGCAATGTCCCTGGGCACTATCAGTCAGGAATGGTCGGTAAGGTGACCGTACGCTGAAGTCTATTGATAAGCGTCAACTCAGGTGAAAACTCAGCCGCCTATGCTGATCCAACATCCATTGAATCGAGGCTACTGTCGTGGAGCACACCCATCATTCCACCGAGGCTGAATCACCTTTCTGGAAGCGCAAGATCGGCATCGCGTTGATCATGCTGGCCGTCATCGGCGTCTTCTATGTGGCGCGAGAGCATTACGGCCATCTTTCGCAGGCTCTGCCGTACCTAATCCTGCTGCTGTGCCCGCTGATGCACCTGTTTGGCCACAATCATGGCGGTCAATCGCGTTCCAGCAGCGCCGTTTCCAAGGACGAAAATAGGACATAGATCGCATGCACAACCCCTCCAGCCTTCAAGACCAGGATCATTCACATCACTCCCATGGACTCCCAGGGAGTCTGCGCGACCCGGTGTGTGGCATGGAGGTCAAACCTGACAGCCCTTACCACAAGAGCATTGAAGGGAAGGCCTATCGCTTCTGCAGTGCGAAGTGCCTGGAAAAGTTCCAAGCAGATCCTCATCAGTACATTGGGCATCAATCGCATGCTGGGCATCACCAGCCTGCCACTTCGCCGCAGCCATCGGCGCCGGCAAGCCCGGGTACTGAATACACCTGCCCGATGCATCCTGAGATCCGCCAACCCACTCCTGGAAACTGTCCGATCTGCGGCATGACACTAGAAACTGTCATCCCGGAGCTGGAGGAGGAAGAGAATCCGGAGCTGAAAGACTTCTCGCGGCGGTTCTGGTGGACCCTGCCGCTGACCATCATCGTGACCGTGCTGGCGATGGCTGGTCACTCCTTACAGTTATTCCATGGCACAACTCAGAATTGGGTCGAGCTTGCTCTGGCAACGCCCGTGACGCTATGGGGTGGCTGGGTATTCTTCACCCGCGGCATCGAATCCATTCGTCACCGCAGCCCCAACATGTGGACCCTGATTGGTTTGGGAACGGCAGCTGCCTATCTCTACAGTGTGTTCGCTACCTTGGTACCGCAATGGTTTCCGGCAGCCTTCGTTCAGGATGGCCGCATCGGCGTCTACTTCGAGGCTGCTGCGGTGATCATCTCGCTCACGCTCTTGGGCCAGATGCTCGAGCTCAAGGCCCGTTCGCAAACTTCTGCAGCCATCAAATCGCTGCTGGGGCTGGCCCCCAAGACCGCGCGGCGCATCAGGCCCGACGGCCAAGAGGAGGATATTCCTCTTAATCATGTCCATCAGGGTGACCATCTACGTGTCCGGCCGGGTGAGAAAGTCCCCGTGGATGGCACGGTGCTGGAGGGGGAGAGCGCGGTCGACGAGTCGATGCTCACCGGCGAGCCGGTACCCGTCACCAAGCGGGCAGGGGACTCCCTGATAGGCGCCACAATGAACACCCATGGCAGCCTAGTGATGGAGGCGCAGAAAGTCGGCGCAGAAACCATGCTGTCGCAGATCGTTCAGATGGTAGCCAAAGCCCAGCGCTCCAAGGCGCCCATGCAGCGAATGGCTGATGCCGTGGCGGGGTATTTCGTGGTCGGGGTGATCCTGATTGCGATCCTGACCTTCTTCGGCTGGGGGCTATTCGGGCCGGAATCAGGTTGGGTGTTCGGCCTGATCAATGCCGTGGCCGTGCTGATCATCGCCTGCCCCTGCGCATTGGGGCTGGCGACGCCGATGTCGGTCATGGTCTCGACTGGAAAGGCTGCCAGCAGCGGTGTGCTGTTTCGCGATGCCAGCGCTATAGAGAACCTTTGCAAGATCGACACGCTCATCGTCGACAAAACCGGAACGCTGACTGAGGGTCGACCGGTCTTCCATAGTGCTGAGGGAACCGGATCGTTCGACTCGGACGAGGTGTTGCGCTTGGCCGCTAGCCTTGACCAGGGCAGCGAGCATCCGCTCGCTCACGCCATCGTCGATCATGCCCGTAGCACAGGACTCACCTTGGCCAAGCCAGACACATTCGAGTCAGGCTCAGGCATCGGTGTGAGAGGGCTGGTCGATGGTCATCAATTGCAGCTGGGAAACACAGCCCTGATGGATGAGGCTGGCGTCGACATTACCCCGCTACGCAATCGTGCCGAGCAGCTGCGCCTAGAGGGTACCAGCATCATCTATCTGGCAGTGGATGGCCGCCTGGCGGGGCTGCTAGCCGTATCCGATCCGATCAAGCCGACCTCCCAGCAGGCCGTCTCCAAACTGCAAAGCGAGGACGTGAAGGTCATCATGGCGACCGGCGACGGTCTGACGACAGCAAAGGCCGTTGCCAAGCAGTTGGGGATCGAGGAAGTCCATGGGGAGGTCAAGCCGCAAGACAAGGAGAAGCTGGTCGCCGATCTGCAGAGCTACGGTCGGCGTGTCGCCATGGCAGGTGACGGGATCAACGATGCGCCGGCTCTGGCCAGGTCTGATGTGGGTATCGCCATGGGTACAGGCACAGACGTGGCAATGAATAGCGCCCAGGTGACCTTGGTCAAGGGCGATCTGATGGGCATCCTGCGCGCACGCTCGCTGTCGGTGGCTACGGTGAAGAACATGCGGCAGAACCTGGCCTTCGCATTCCTCTACAACGCGATGGGCATCCCGCTGGCGGCTGGGCTGCTGTACCCGCTGACAGGTCATCTGCTGTCGCCACTGATAGCCGCCCTGGCGATGAGCGTGAGTTCGGCGTCGGTAGTCTTCAATGCGCTGCGACTACGGCAAACACGGATCGATTAGTCTCGATCGTACTAGATGGGGCTGTATCACGGCCCCTCTAAGCTTTACGCGCCTTTTTGATCGCAACAGCTCGGGTCTCTACCCGAGATCTCCATGATTCCAAGCGTTCAATATCCGCGAGCAACTCTTCAGGATCAGGTACCGCCACACCAGCAGCCAGGGCCTTATCATGCGCATAGTTTGAACACTGGCTCATCCCAGCAAAAACCTCTCGATAGTCGTCATCCTCGACGACCACCTCGTCCAATCGCTGAGTCTCGACACCTTTGCGGAATCGCAGGATCACCTTGCGCAGCAAGACCTCCTCTACGGCCCGCTCCCAAGCCATGCGCAGATGAAAATACGCCTCCACAGTTTGTTTACGATGTTCGGGCTCATCACCTGCTCGATATAGCTTGGCAATTTGTTGCTGATGGGCGCGGAGGGCGCCGATACGCCGGCTTGTATTTTTGCCCTCAAACGGTAAATCAGCTTCGGCAACGCCAAAGCCTTCAGGGCGCCGGTTCAGGCTTTGAGCCAGCATGGGGATGTCCCGCTTCTCGGCCTCGTCGACAAGCAGGTACAGGAAGTAGATGTCGTGGGTAAGAATGATGACCTGGCGTTTGGCCGCCTCGGCGACAAGTCGTTGAACAACACGCTCTCGCCGCCGGTGATCGAGGGAGGACACCGGGTCATCAAAGATAACAGCGCCTCGACTACCGGAAAGCTCCACCTCAGATAGAAAAGCTGCGATGGCAATTGCCCGCTGCTCACCTTCGCTAAGAATGTCACCCGGGCTTCGGCTATGAGTCGTTTCGAGCTTCAGCCTGTGTAGCGCTTTGCCTTTGTCGGCCCGACTTTTGAGGGCAAGTCGTAGCGTACCCACCCCCAGAGCTTTGAACTCGCGGTTAAGGGTATTTTCCAGCTCTTGAGAGACAACTTTTTCCGCGAGTTCCCCGGCCTTGGTGGAGATTCCTGTGGTCTTAAGATCTCCTAGGCAAGCCTTCAACTTAGATTGCAGGACCAGCTGGTTGACTGCCGCCACGACGGCATCTCTAACTGCCTGCAGGCGCACTCGGGCATCCAAATCTGTAAATTGCATCTGTAGTAGTGCGCGGGCCTTCTCATCGGATGCTTGCTCCAATGAGTCTGCGCTTCGATTCAGCGCCTGAACCAGAGTGCGAAGACGCTCTGCGGGGCTGGGTGGGATCTCGCCGATCTCACTCCATGCATTATCGATAACAGCCTGCTTCAAAGCTGCTTGCCTGGATTTCAAGACAGTTTCGAAGGCCGTCACCTCGGCAGCCAAGCCAGGCACCTGAACCTCTATCTCACCTAGGGTGACTTCATCTGCCCCTAGTCCCAGATCGTGCTGTTCCAAAGCTCTGAAGTCGGCGTACAAGTCGCGGCGCCGCTGTTGGGCGTGAGTTTTTGCTTCGGCCAGTACGAACTGCTCGAAGCGATGCAACCTCTCAGCCCCCTCTCCAAGGGGCTGCTGGCAGAGCGGGCAGGGGGCCTCTGCGCTGAGATGGGGAAACACTTGCCCAGGATGGGACTCCACTGCGTACCGGCGGGCTGCTTCGAAAAGCTCCTGCCACACCTCGCCGCCAGTTCCTGGCAGAAGGGTTTCTTGTTCTACAAACTGTTTGGCGGCGATTTCAGCAGCGGATTTAGCTTTGTGATAGACCTCAGTTTTCTCCCGCAGGCCAGCCGCAACGACGCCATCTACCAGTTTGGTTTTGTCCGCAACGCTAGTTGCGATTGCCTCCACCCGTTTTGCCAACTGACGGTGCTGAGTGGCCTTTTCCTTCGGATTCGCCTCAAGGAGGCTTTTGCCCCAGGCTTCGTGTTGAGCTAGCTCCTCTAGCGTGAGCGTTGCAAGTGCATCGATTTGCTCCACCTTGGTCTTCGCAGACAAGGTGGCAATCAACTGCCCCACCGGCGTTGCGCCTTGAAGCGGCGCAAACAGCGTCAAATCGACTGCCGCCTGGGCTATTTCTGCGTCAATGATTGCTTTCAGCTGCCGGTAGAGTTTTGCGAGCCCCTCGAACACATCGAGGCCGTACGGGACGTATGAAAAGTCGTCTTCCGTATCCAGATATGCACGTGCGCAGCGTGTATCGAAGATGGCGAGTGATGACAGCACGGCAGGAGCGGTCTGCCCCTGCACCCACTGAACACCCTGTGCGGCTCCATCAACAGAGATATCAAACCATGCTTCAGCCACCGCAGCCTTGTCAGCAGGTAGATTCGCATTGGGGTGGATGGGCTCAATCTGATCCCTCGCACGGCAGGCCCGTTTGAGGACCCGAGAGTAGCCCGATTTTCCCGATCCGTTATCGCCATAGATAACCGTCAACCCCGAACCACCGATAGGCAGCACCTGCCCTTCAGCAATGGCATTCACATGCCTGAAATCCCTAATTGCGTGAAGCAGGACAAGAGTGTCCGCCTTCACCGGCTCGGGTATTTGTCCGGCCTGAAGGGGGCTGGGCTCGCGCTTGTGTGCGTCTTCAATCCCATGCGTCGATTTCAGTAAGGCCAGTAGGTCGGCCTGATCCGCCGCCTCCAGCTCTGGTCTCGCGAGCAACCGGGCGAGCGCGTCACTTTGCCAGGGAGCTAGTGACTGCGACCAAGCATGAATTTCTTGAAGCAGTGACATCCTTTGCCCTCCCTGGATTTCTCCCAATCCGAGCTGATGCTGAGCATTTACTGCGTGCCCTTAGTTCATAGCTCGCGCTTCGCTTACTTGCCAAAAATTTTGCCCAGAGTCATTTGGCGGGGGCATTGACCTTGCCAGGGTGTCAAGGTTGATTCTTAAGCACGGCAATCGTGCCGATCTAGAGAAGGGGTGATTTATGGTCGTTCTGAAGGTAACGGGAATGGGCTGCGGCAGCTGCGTCAGCAAGATCACTAGGTCTATTCAGCTCCTAGATTCGGAGGCGCGCGTGGTAGTTGATCGAGCCGCCGGCACAGTTGCTGTGAACACCCAAGAAAGCGCAGCAACAGTATGTGAAACGGTACGTAAACTGGGTTTTGGGGCAGAGATTGGCGAATGGGCCGCCTGAATCGATGTCTCGTTCTTCGAAGACCGTTGCCGGGCAACGGTCTTCACATGCCTACCTAGTGTCGAACCAGCAGTCCGTCACTGACCCACTGCTTCAACCATATCGCCGCTTGGAGGGGCGCTTGCTCGCCATGCGATGTAAGTAGCGACTCGCAGAGCTCGGCGAATGACTCGCCACCAGCAAACAGCCCCAGCGCCTTCGCCTCATCTGGCTCCAGGCTTCGATACCGACATACCAAATCATGGCGCCATACGAGGCAACTCTGATCCACTGGCATGCGAGTACTTGGGGGAAGAGGGCTTTCGGCTTTGGCGGCCTTCCATATCTCCAGCGTGTTGTACTGCAGATGCAGCCAGTTGACCGATGGTACCAAGGCCGCCCTGAGCGAGACCCACTCTTCGGCCGTGAGGCTACTCATGCAGTCCGCTGACAGCACGTCGGCATCGCATGCATCGAACGCTAGGGTGAAGGCCCACTCCAGCTTCGCGAGTTCGCGCATCGGTGATAGTTGAGGTTCTGCGACATAACTGCCAATGAACTCAGGCAGATTCTCGCCCAGCCAGCGAATGCTGAAATGTCGCGGCGGCCAGGCGGCGATATAGGCCAGTGCAAGTTGCTCGAACGACTCTGGGCCTAGCCACTGCTGCAGAGCCGGGAAGTCCTCACGCAGGACCGCAAGCAGGCGCGCACGGTAGGCGTTGTGGTAAACCCGCAGGCCGTCAGCTGCGTTGAGTGCCGGACTGCCTAGGACCTGCTCCAGTAGCTCGGCAGAGGGGAGGGCGTGCTCATCTGCCAGGTAGGCTTCCAGTGCATCCTGCAGGGTACTCAGCCGCATGACGTGGCCCCTTTTAGGACGCCACCTGCGAGCGTACGTGCATGCTCTAGCTCGCCCAGGATTTCCGCGAGGGGAGGGAAATGGTCGTCACGCTCGATCAGCGTGGAGATCGGCCCGAGGTAGGACAAGGCTTTGCTGTAGAGCGACCAGACCGGATCGGCGATGGGCTGATCATGGGTATCGATGAGGTACTGTCCATAGTCGCTGTGTCCCGCCAGGTGAATTTGGCGAATCCGGTCGTGCGGCAACTCCATGATGAACTGCCATGGATCGAACGCCTGGTTTCGCGAGCTGACGTAGACGTTGTTTATATCGAGCAGCAACTCGCAGCCTGTCGACTGGCTCAGCTCCGCAAGGAACTGTGACTCGCTCATGCAGGAGGTTTTCCATTGCACGTACGCGGAGACATTTTCCAGCACCAAGGGACGCTCCAGGACATCCTGCACCTGTCGCACCCGTGCGGCGACATGCTGCAGGCTCTCTTGGGTAAAAGGCATGGGCAGCAGATCATGTAGTTGATGGGCGCTGCCGCGGCTCCAGCATAGGTGATCGGAAACCCAATGTGGCTGGACCCGATCGGCCAGCTTTTTGAGCTGCCGCAGGTAGTCGATGTCCAGGGCGTGAGAGCCGCCGATCGACAGGGACACTCCATGCATCACCAGGGGATACTGCTCTTTGATCGCGTCGAGAAAGTAGAGAGCCTTGCCGCCTTCCACCATGTAGTTCTCGGAAATGATCTCGAACCAGTCGACTGCGGGTTGCTGCTCCAGGATCTGCTGGTAGTACTCGCTACGCAGGCCAACACCGAAACCCAGCGTATTGCGCATTCTCATTCAGGACTCCAGCAGGGGAGTGGCAGGCACTCCCCGGGTAGCATCATTCGCTGGTCTTACCGCCGGCTTCATCGCACTTGGCCTGAGTCATCAGCTTGAAGCCCTGGCCTTTGCACTCACCCTGGCCTTTGCAGGCGTTCTTGGCGGTCATGCAGTCGTTTTGACCCTTGCAACCGTTGACGCCGAAACACTTCACTTCCGCGGTTTTGGCATCTTGCGCCGCTTGTGCCGGCAGGGTGGTAAAGAGGCTGGCCGCAACCAGGGCCAGGGCGGCGCCGGTAGCGGCGTTGGATTTTGTCGACATAGTGGCTCTCTCTCTAGGTGGTATCGGTTCAGGCCGTGCGTGTGCACGGCCATGGAAGCTTAGGCATCGCTGCCGAGCATGCCTCTCCACGAAACTCGCAAGGCATCGGAAAAGTCACGGAGATGACACTACCTAGCTGGCGGGAGGGCCGACAAGCAAGAAATAGCTACCTGACAGAACTGTAATGTTCGGCTCAGGTTTCTGACAGGGCGCCTTGGCTAAGGTGACATTGAGCCAAATGCTCAGCCTCGGTTTTCAAGAGGCTTACCCAAACCAACGAGGAACCCAAGATGAAATCGATCAAATTGCTTTTCGTAGTGACCGCTCTCAGTGTCTCCAGCCTGGCCATGGCCGAAGGCGGCGCTGATCGCACTTTTGCTCGTATGGAGCAGGCCCGCCAAGTGTCGATGGAAGCCTACCAGGTGGCTCAGCAAGAGAAAGCCGAGACCCCGGTCGAGCAGAGCAAGCAGGCCAAACACGCCAACTGCTGACTCAACCTGACAGAAATGTAATCACCCGGATGGTTGAGATATGGCAGTTTCATACTGCTCGCTGTCGCAGTGATTTGCACACTAGCGACAGTGAGCAAGTATTCAGGGGAATTCCACTGAAACTGAAGTCGCCGACAAACTCGATGCCGGTTTTGATATTCCCCGGCTCATCAGACTGACTGGACACAACGGCATGCAAAGCAAAACCACGAGGCGAACCTTCGTCAAAGGCCTGGCCGCTACCGGCATCTTGGGTGGACTGGGCATGTGGCGTACGCCGGTCTGGGCAGTGACAAGCCCAGGCCAGCCAAATGTGCTGAGCGGTACCAATTTCGATCTCTCCATCGCGGAGTTGCCGGTGAACATAACCGGCTCATCGCGAATGGCCATGGCCATTAATGGGTCCATCCCTGGCCCCATCCTGCGCTGGCGGGAGGGTGATACCGTCACCCTGCGTGTACGCAACCGGCTGAAGGAGGATACTTCCATCCATTGGCACGGGATTATCCTGCCCGCCAACATGGATGGCGTGCCCGGCCTGAGCTTTCATGGCATCGCTCCCGATGGCATGTATGAATACAAATTCCGGGTTCACCAGAACGGTACCTACTGGTACCACAGTCACTCGGGGTTGCAGGAGCAAGTCGGGGTCTACGGTGCCCTTGTGATTGATGCGAAGGAGCCTGAGTCCTTCAGCTACGACCGCGACTACGTTGTACTGCTGAGCGACTGGACCGACGAAGACCCAGCTCGGGTTTTGGCCAAGCTGAAGAAACAGTCGGACTACTACAACCGTCACAAGCGCACCGTCGGCGATTTCATCGATGACGTGAGCGAGATGGGCTGGTCCGCCGCGGTGGCCGATCGCAAGATGTGGGCCGAAATGAAGATGAGTCCCACCGACCTCGCCGACGTCAGTGGCTATACCTATACCTACCTGATGAACGGCCAGGCGCCGGATGGCAACTGGACTGGCATCTTCAAGCCAGGCGAGAAGATTCGTCTGCGCTTCATCAATGCATCGGCCATGACCTACTTCGACGTGCGCATCCCGGGCCTGAAGATGACGGTGGTGGCGGCCGATGGGCAGTACGTCAAACCGGTCAGCATCGATGAGTTCCGTATCGCCGTGGCCGAGACTTACGACGTGATAGTCGAACCCGAAGGCGAGCAGGCCTATACCATCTTCGCGCAATCCATGGACCGCACCGGCTATTCCAGGGGCACCCTGGCGGTACGTGAAGGTCTGAGCGCGCCTGTTCCGGAAGTTGACCCGCGTCCGCTTATCTCCATGGGGGACATGGGGATGGATCACGGCAGTATGGGCGGCATGGATCACGGAGCTATGCAGGGCGAAATGCCTGAAATGGCCGGCATGGATCACAGCAAGATGGCCGGGATGGACCATAGCAGCATGGCTGGTATGGACCATAGCCAGATGGCAGGAATGGATCATGGCGCAATGCAAGGCGGCATGGCCGGCATGGATCATTCGGCAATGGCGGGCATGGGGGGCGCCATGCAGTCGCATCCCGCCTCGGAGACCAACAACCCTCTGGTCGATATGCAGACCATGACGCCGACGCCCAAGTTGAACGATCCAGGAATCGGCCTACGCAACAACGGGCGCCATGTTCTGACCTATGCGGACTTGCGCAGCACTTTCCTCGATCCGGATGGCCGTGAGCCGAGCCGCACCATTGAACTGCACCTTACCGGGCACATGGAGAAGTTCTCCTGGTCGTTTGACGGCATCAAATTCTCCGATGCCGAACCGTTGCGGCTCAAGTATGGCGAGCGAGTTCGCATCACTCTGGTCAACGACACCATGATGACTCATCCCATCCACCTGCATGGCATGTGGAGCGATCTGGAAGATGACAAAGGTAACTTCATGGTGCGCAAGCACACCATCGACATGCCGCCAGGATCTAAGCGTAGCTACCGCGTAACCGCTGACGCCCTGGGCCGTTGGGCATATCACTGCCACCTGCTACTTCACATGGAAATGGGCATGTTCCGTGAAGTTCGAGTGGACGAGTAAAGGAGAGATCCAATGAGCAATTTCCTGAAACGAAACGCCCTGCCTGCCGGTGTCGCCATGCTGAGTCTGCTGGGCGCCATGTATGCCCCTGTCTCGCTGGCAGATGAAGGTCACGATGAGCATGCCCAGCACGCGGCTGAAGCGCCTAAGCCAGCAAGTGACAATGCGAGCTCCACACCCCAAGGCAAGCCTGCTCCAACACAGAAGATGGATCATGGCGCGATGGATCATGGTTCCATGAATCATGAAGAGATGGACCACGAGAAAATGACGGATGGGCATGGCGGCGAAGCCGAGGCGGGTTCGAACCATGATCACTAGGCCCACACGAATCTCGCTCGTCGCGCTGACGGTGTCACTGAGCGCACTTAGTGGAGGCTTTACCTTCGCCGCGGAAGAAATGGATTATTCGGCAATGGGCCACGGCTCCATGCCGATGGATCACAGCCAGATGGGTCATGGCTCTGCTCCGGAACCAATGGCGGGCATGGATCATGACCAGATGCCCAAGGAGCAAGCATCGCCAGCGAAGGCTCCTGCAATCGATCACAGCAAGATGAATCATGGCGCGATGGGCACCATGGATCACTCCCAGATGGGGCATGGCAAGAGCCAGGAAAAAGCTCCAGCTATGGACCACAGCAAGATGGGCCACGGCGCCATGCAAGGGCAGATGGAGGGGATGGATCACAGCACCATGGATCACTCCCAGATGAACCATGGCTCTGCCGAAGCACCGAGAACGACCAGCCGTACGCCCATTCCGGTCCTGACAGACGCCGACCGTCAGGCAGCATTTCCGCCGCTGCCGGGGCACAAGGTGCATGACAGCGCCATCAACAGCTTCATTCTGCTCGATCAGCTCGAATATCAGGATGCCGATGAAGGCAGCACCTTGGCCTGGGATGCCTCTGGCTGGGTAGGTGGCGACATCAATCGGGTCTGGTTCCGTTCCGAGGGGGAGCGCACCAACGGCGTGACCGAGGATGCCGAGCTGCAGCTGTTGTATGGGCGCTCAATCGGCCCCTGGTGGGATGTCGTCGCCGGCGTCCGCCAGGACTTCAAGCCAGAGTCGCCACAAACCTGGGCGGCCTTTGGCGTGCAGGGCATGGCGCTCTATGCCTTCGAGGCCGAAGCCACCGCCTTTGTAGGTGAGAACGGCCAGACTGCGGCACGCCTGGAAGGCGACTACGACATTCTGCTGACCAATCGGCTGATTCTCCAACCAACCGCAGAAGTGAATTTTTACGGCAAGAACGACCCAGAGCGGGGCGTCGGCTCGGGGCTAGCCAATACCGAGCTCGGCTTGCGTCTGCGTTACGAGATCGTTCGCCAGTTTGCGCCCTATATCGGTGTGTCTTGGAGTCGTTCCTATGGCAACACCGCGGACCTCGTGCGTGACGAAGGCGAGGATGTTGATGAGGCGCGCTTTGTCGCCGGCATTCGTATGTGGTTTTGAGAGCCTGACATGAAAAAAACAATTACAACCCTGGTGGCAGCGGGTGCTGTTGGTAGCGCTGCGGTACTGGCCGGAGCCTATGCCGGCTTGGTCAATATCGGCGCCGACGATCCCCATTTCCCGGCCGTGCATGCCTTCCTAACTATGGCGCGTGACCGCTCCATCGAAGTGCGTGCCAAGGACATCGAAGTACCCAAGCTGGACGATGAGGCGCTTATCCGCACGGGAGCGGGCAACTACAACGCTATGTGTATTGGTTGCCACCTCGCGCCCGGCGTGGCCAAGACTGAGCTCAGCCAGGCACTTTATCCTGCGCCACCAAATCTCGCCGAAATCGGTGTAGATGGAAACCCGGCAGCTGCCTTCTGGGTCATCAAGCATGGCATCAAGGCCACCGGCATGCCGGCTTGGGGCAAGAGCATGGCTGATGAGTACATCTGGGGCATGGTTGCCTTCCTGAACCAGCTACCGAAGATGGACGCCGAGCGATACCAGACCTTGGTGGCATCCAGCGGTGGCCACGAGCACGGTGGCGGGGAAAGCCAGATGCATAACCACGAAGGGCAGCATGGCGGTAACAAACCTGACCACCATGGCGATGCCGCCGCTGGTGAAGACCATCATGGCTCTGGGGCGACTGAGGCAGCGCCTGGACATCATGATTCGGCACCTGCAGATCACCATGGCGGGGCTGCCCCCAGCTCTGATCATCATGCAGGGGAGGCTTCCTCTGGCGATGAGGGTAGCTCCGGTGCTCACCACTCTGAGCAACCCCCGAAAGCTGCCCCTAAGACCCATACCCACAGCGATGGCAAAGAGCACGTCCATGAAAGTTAAAAGCAAAGGCGCGCGCCTGGCTACCCTGGCGGCTTTGTTCACCATCACTTCCGTGCAGGCCGCCGAGTCCATGACCATCGATGTGCATCGGGATGCCAATTGCGGTTGCTGCAAGAAGTGGATCTCGCACCTTGAAGCGAGCGGTTTCAAGGTCATTGATCACGTCGAAGGCGACATGACTTCGGTGAAGCAGAAACTGGGCGTCGCTCCGCGACTGGCGTCATGTCATACCGCGGTGATTGACGGAAAATTCGTCGAAGGTCATGTGCCAGCAGCGCAGGTGGTCGAGCTCACCAAGCGCAACGACTTGGTCGGCATCGCTGTCCCCGGAATGCCGGCCGGTTCTCCAGGAATGGAGGTGGGAGGCGTGCAGCATGCCTACCAAGTCATAGGTCTGACTAAAACCGGGGCTGAGCAGATCGTCGCCGAATACCCCGCCCAGTAACTTGCCGCACAGCCAGACGCCTGACCGACATTCCAATGAGTGACGTCTGGTGCCTCTGCGCCAAAACAAAAAGAGCGCCCGATTGGGCGCCGAGGGCTGTCTCCAAACCAAAGGAGCACTCTAGGGGACAGCAGCTTAGTAGGTAGAGCGGCAGTAGGCTGCTCTACCTGCTGAGTTAAAGAACTTCCAACGGGTATTCGACGATGAGGCGGAACTCATCTAGATCCGATTCGAAGTCGGTAGCTCGAGTTGTGGCCTGCCGTAAGCGGAATGACATGTCCTTCAACGAACCGGTCTGCATGACGTACTTGACCTCGATGTCACGCTCCCAGCGTTTCTGATCGGTGAGCGGAGCACCATTGTCATCCCGTCTCATGTAGACCTCGTTGGCATTGCTGTAGTCTGCATCCCAGCCGTGCGCATAACGAGTCATGAAGCTCAGGCCCGGCATACCAAACGACGCCATGTCCACGTCATAGCGCACTTGCCACGACTTTTCCTTTGGGGAGTTGAAGTCGCTGTACTGGATTGAGTTATCGAGGTAGATGGAGTCGGACTGGCGCAGGTAATCGAAGTCGTCATTGCCATTGTTCCGCTGGAGACCTACCAGCACAGTGTGCGCTCCGACCTGGAGGCCGACCTTGCCGCTCCAAATGTTGTTATCAAAACTGCCGAGGAGCTGCTTCCCTTCGTCGACGGCCTTGTAGTAATTCAAACCACCAATCAAGGCGACATCATCCGCAAGCGGGTAGCTCCAAGTACTGCCCGCGTAGTATTGGTTCCAGGCATCTTTGAGGCGGCTGGTGTAAAGGCTGAAGCCAACGTTGTCGTTGAGCGTGTAATCCCCTCCGAAGTAGGCGATCCACGGAGAGTCGACTTCGCCTGCGTAGAAGGTTGCGAAGCCATCTCGCATGCTGCTGGAGTTTGGTTGGCTCATCGAGTGCAGCCTCCCACCCTGGAGAGCCAAGCCGTCGAGACTGGTGTTGGATACGGTGACGCCGCGGAAACTTTCCGGCAGCAGTCGCGAATCGCCGTACTGCACGACAGGCGTCACAGGGAATACATCGCCCACTTTGATCTCAGTGTCGAGAAAGCGAGTCTTTACGGCGCCGCCGAGCTTGGAGTAATTGTCCTCGGCCTGGCCGAGACTGTTGTAGGGCATGACATCGACCGAGCCACCCGCTCCTGAACGGCCGTCACCCGAGTCAAGCTTGATTCCAAGCATGGCGAATGCGTCGACGCCAAAGCCAATGGTGCCCTGCGTGAAGCCCGACTCGAAGCGGCCTATGACACCGTGGGCCCATTCTTCGGAGTAGCCGTTTCCGCTGCTACTTGATTGGCCTTTGCGGAAATCACGGTTGAAGTAGAGATTCCGATTGAGGATGCTCAGACTGCTTCCTTCGATAAATCCCTCTTTGTTTTCCTCGGCGGCCATTGCAGCCTGCCCAACGCTGACGCTCAAGGCGATCAGAGAAAGTCCCAACAGAGACTTGTTGTTCATAAAACGCTCCTGATGCTTTTTGGCAGTTTTAATTGTGAATTTGTATATGTACCCAAGCGTTCCGGTTAAGCGGCACGCTTTCGACATACTTCCACATGCCAAATAACGCCAAGGTGACCTGAAAATTACTTTTTCGTCAGTTGCGCGTCATTAACTCCTATTTCTAGCTCCCGTAGTTCTTGCCTTGGTGGGCGAACAGGTATGGCCAGAAAGTTACTATGAACTTAGAAACTGCGCAGGGAGTCGTAGACATGAGCGATTGAGGCTCATCCACTTCGGGATAATAAGCACATCATTCTGGGGTGCCTCTCCCGACCTTTTCCGGAGATTCACTATGTTACAACCACACGACAACCTTAATGTTGGCCGCTTTACGCTGTCGGCCTGTGCGATGGCGATTGTCGCTATGTCCCTGTTAGTAACGCCTACCTGGACGAATGCTAACGAATCTGCAGATGCCAAGAATGCAGGGCATATGCAGGATGGCATGTCGATGACCGGCGACGCGGATTACGACTTCGCAACGAATATGCGGATGCACCATCAGATGGGCGTAGATATGGCGAAAACCGAGCTCAAAAATGGCAAAGACGCAGAGATGCGCCGTATGGCTGAGGACATCATTACCGCGCAACAGAAAGAAATCGCCGCACTCGATCAATGGCTGAAGGCGCGCAAAAAGCCATGAACCAGGTGTCCTGAAGCCTAATCTCGCAAGGCTCAATCATGCCTGCTCAGTGTCGTGTGTTGTCGGGCCGGCTGATCTGGACCACGGAGAAAAATCTATGGCTACTTCTGCCATCAAGCGCGCAACACCCGTGTTCGTGTAAGTAGGCAGGGCTCTGCTAGCCCGTAATTTTTCGTAGATGCGACGCTGGCTGTTCGGCAACTCATAGAAACCTGCCGCGCCGAGCGAAGTCCACCCGCGGCTTCTGTCTTTCTGGACGTCCCCGCCTGTGGGCATAACGTACCGAAATATGGAGAGCGATGATGACACATACCCAGTTTCATTCCTGTATCCAAGCCTGCATAGACTGTGCTCTTTCCTGTGAGGGCTGCGCGTCAGCCTGCCTTCGTGAGGGCGATGTGCAGATGATGGCTAAGTGCATTCAGCTTGATCGAGATTGCGCAAGTTTCTGCACTCTCGCGGCCATTCTGATGAGCCGTCAAAGCACATACGCTAAAACCTTCTGCAGATTGTGTGCAGAAGTGTGCAGGGCCTGCGGAGAGGAATGCCGCAAACATCAATCCGATCATTGTCAGGAGTGCGCGAAAGCCTGCCTCGCCTGTGCAGAAGAATGTGAGCGAATGGCGGCTTAGCTGCCCGAGGGCGATGCACTTAATGCTGCATCGCCCTCCATAAGACCTTACTCGTTTATTTTTTGGCTGTTTTCAGTTCACCCTTCAGGGCGGTCAATTAGAAGCCCAATTTTTGCAAATATCCTACGACTTACAAGCGCCCTTGCCATTTAATAAACGATTTGGCCTGACCGAGTCGCACCAAGGAAATCTTGCCTGCAGGCAATTTAAACAGGCTTATTATCTAACGACACCAAGATTGCAAGCTGCAAGCGAAGCTCAGGGTCGAATAATCAATGCAGTTATTTCGCGCCACATCGATTAATCTCGATACTTACATGAACTAACTCTTCGTGAATGCTCAACTTTTGTCTGAAGTAGTCCGGCTCGACGCTATCCTTGACGGCAAGCGCGAGGATGCATGCGTACTTCCCCTTGCCGACACGCCAGACGTGTAGGTCAGTGATAGTGGCTAGGATGGGACTTGCCTCAATAACTTCCCTGATTTCCGCGACCACTGGGGCATCCATTTCCGCATCGAGCAGAATGCGCCCGGTGTCCCGCAGTAACCCATAAGCCCAGATCGCAACCAGCCCAGCACCGACGATCCCCATCACCGGGTCGAGCCAGCTAGCGCCCCAAAATTTGCCACCGGTGAGGGCAAGGATGGCGAGTACCGAAGTCGCAGCGTCTGCCACGACGTGCAAATAGGCAGAGCGCAGATTCAGGTCGTGATGGTGATCATGAGCGCCATGCTCATGGTGATGACCATGTTCGTGGTGGTGGGCATGGCCATCTTTGAGTAACCACGCACAGGCGAGATTCACCAGCAAACCAACGGCAGCGATCGCGATGGCTTGATCGTAGTGAATCGGTGACGGTGAGATCAGACGCTCAACCGATTGGTAGAGCATGAGCATGGCCACCCCCACGAGGAAGATTGCGCTGGTAAAGCCGCCCAGCACCTCAATTTTCCACGTGCCGAAGGCAAACCGCGTATCGCTGGCAAAGTGTCGGGCCGCCGCGTAGGCCAGCACTGAAAGGCCCAGCGCTAGAGCGTGGGAGCTCATATGCCAGCCATCGGCCAGGAGCGCCATCGAGTTATACAGCCAGCCGCCGACAATCTCCGCCACCATCATTGTGGCGGTCAGAAGTACAGCCCAGCGGGTGTTTCTTTCTGCCAGCGGGTTGCCCTCATCAAAGACGTGGGAGTGTTGCCAGCGATTGGCGGGGGCGGGAGACTGCATTCTGGGTGTCCTTTAAGTAGCTCTAATATACTATACCCCAGTATACCAATCTCTTAAGGTGCCCCATGGCTCATACGGCTAAATGGCAAAAACAACTCCTGACTCGTGTGCGACGTATCAAGGGGCAGGCGCAGGCTTTGGAAAAGGCGCTGGAACAGGAAAGTGAATGCGCCGCGATTCTTCAGCAGATCGCCGCGATCCGGGGTGCGGTTAATGGGCTAATGGCTGAAGTGCTAGAGGGGCACATCCGCGAACACTTGGGGGCAGATGATGTTTCCCCGCAACAGCGGCACGAGGACTTGGAGCAAGTCGTTGGTGTACTCCGCTCCTACCTGAAGTAGGGCAATCCAACGAACCCAGGCCAATCACTGAAACCTCATAGCTGTCTCGGATTGGCCCAAGTGAAGGATGATGATCTATGAAGGGGTACCGTTTGCTTTGGTATGTCTCCGCATCAGCCAATAGGCGGCCGGCAACACCAGCATGGACATCAGTGGTGCGGTGATCATGCCTCCGACCATGGGCGCGGCGATTCGCTTCATGACCTCGGAGCCAGCACCACCTCCCCACAGGATCGGCAGCAGCCCGGCGATGATCACGGCCACAGTCATCACCTTGGGCCTGACACGCAGCACAGCACCTTCGCGAATCGCCTCAAGCAGTGCCCCAGAGTCGTTGCGCCCTGCATTCACACGCGCGTGCCAGGCGTTCTTCAGGTACAGCAGCATGATCACCCCGAACTCGGCCGAGACTCCGGCCAGGGCGATGAAGCCGACCCCTGTGGCAACCGACAGGTTGAAGCCGAACCAGTAGAGCAGCCAGATACCACCCGACAGGGCGAAGGGCAGGGTGGCCATGATCAACAAGGCCTCGCTGAAGCGGCTGAAGGTCAGGTAGAGCAGCACGAAGATGATCAACAGGGTTGCCGGTACCACCCAGGCCAGTCGGGCATTGGCGCGTTCCAGGAACTCGAACTGACCGGAGTAGGAGACGGTCATGCCTGCGTCCAGTTGGACGCGCTCGGTGACCCGCTGCTGTAACTCACGCACAGTCGATGCCAGGTCCCGGCCGCGGACATCGACATAGACCCAGCCCGAGAGACGCCCGTTCTCGCTACGCAGCATCGGTGGACCTTCAGTCAGGCTGATCTGGGCGACAGTCCCTAATGTAATTTGCTGGCCCGTCGCGGTCAGAATCGGTAGCCGCCGCAAAGCCTCCGGGCTGTCCCGCCACTCCCTGGGATAGCGCAGGCTAATCGGGAAGCGGGCCAGCCCCTCGACCGTTTCGCCGATGTTGCTGCCGCCGATGGCCCCCGACACCATTGACTGCACGTCGGCGATGCTCAGGCCATAGCGCGCTGCGGCCAGGCGATCGATCTGGATGTCCACGTAACGGCCGCCAGTAAGGCGCTCTGCCAGTGCGGAGCTTACCCCGGGCACATCCTTGGCCACGGCTTCGATATCACGGGTGATGCGCTCAATATCGGCCAGCGAGGTGCCGGCAACTTTGACCCCAATCGGGCTCTTGATCCCCGTCGCCAGCATGTCGATGCGGTTACGAATCGGCGGAACCCAGATGTTGGACAGCCCCGGAACTTTCACCGCCTGATCCAGTTCCTCGATGAGCTTTTCCGACGTCATTCCCGGGCGCCACTGCTCACGCGGCTTGAATTGCACCGTGGTCTCGAACATCTCCAGCGGCGCTGGGTCGGTAGCGGTTTCCGCCCGCCCGGCCTTGCCGAACACCCGCGCCACTTCCGGCACCGTGAGGATCATCCGGTTGGTCTGCTGCAGCAGTTGTGTTGCCTTGCTTGCAGGCAAGCCGGGCAGGGCCGACGGCATATACAAAAGATCGCCCTCGTCCATGGGCGGTAGGAACTCGCCACCCAGTCTGCTGAGGGGCCAGAGGCTGGAGAGGAAGACCAGCAAGGCCATAGCAAGCGTGGCCTTGGGCCAGGCCAGAACAAACTCCAGCACCGGCCGGTAAGCATTGATCAGCCAGCGGTTCAAAGGATTATGCTGCTCGCTGGGGATATGCCCGCGAATCCAGTAGCCCATCAGCACCGGCACCAGGGTGACCGATAGTCCGGCAGCGGCCGCCATGGCATAGGTCTTGGTAAAGGCCAGCGGACCGAAGAGTCGGCCTTCCTGGGCCTCCAGTGTGAAGACGGGGAGGAAGGACAGGGTGATGATCAGCAAGCTGAAGAACAATGCTGGCCCGACTTCGGCCGCGGCTTCGCCAATCACCCGCCAGTGCGCCTCGCCATGGAGCTGTTCATCAGGATTACGGGCCTTCCAGGCCTCGATGTGCTTGTGGGCGTTCTCGATCATCACCACCGCGGCATCGACCATGGCGCCAATGGCGATGGCGATGCCGCCAAGCGACATGATGTTGGCGTTGATGCCCTGGTAGCGCATGACGATGAAGGCCATCAGGATGCCCAAGGGCAGGGTGATGATCGCTACCAGAGACGAGCGCAGATGCCAGAGGAAGATCAGGCAAACCAGGGCGACCACCACGAACTCTTCCAGCAGCTTGTAGCTGAGGTTGTCGATGGCGCGATTTATCAGTTGGGAGCGATCATAGGTGGTAACCACCTCGACGCCGGCGGGCAGGCTGGCTTTCAAGGCATCCAGTTTGGCCTTCACCGCCTGGATGGTGTCCTGGGCATTCTTGCCAGAGCGCAGAATGACCACACCGCCGACCACTTCGCCCTGGCCGTCCAGCTCGGCAATGCCCCGGCGCATCTCCGGCCCAAGTTGAATGGTGGCCACCTGGCCCAACAGCACCGGAACCCCGCTTGCTGTGGCCCGCAGCGGAACATTGCGAAAGTCTTCCAGACTCTGCAGATAGCCTGAGGCTCGCACCATGTACTCCCGCTCCGCCAGCTCCAGGATGGCACCGCCGGTCTCCTGGTTGGCACTCTTCAGGGCTGCCTCAATCTCCTGCTGAGTCACGCCATAGGCCACCAGTTTCTGGGGGTCGAGCACGATCTGGTACTGCTTGACCATGCCGCCTAGGGTGGCCACCTCGGCGACGTTGGGAAGGCTCTTCAGCTCGTACTTGAGAAACCAGTCCTGCAGCGCACGGAGTTGGGCAAGGTCATGCTTGCCGCTGCGATCGACCAAGGCGTACTGGTAGATCCAGCCCACGCCGGTGGCGTCCGGCCCCAGAGTGGTGGTGACGCCCTCGGGCAGGCGCTCCTGGGCCTGGTTGAGGTACTCCAGTACCCGCGAACGAGCCCAGTAGAGGTCGGTACCGTCCTCGAACAGTACATAGACGAAGGAGTCACCGAAGAACGAGTAGCCGCGCACCGTCTTCGCCCCCGGCACCGAGAGCATGGTGGTGGCCAGCGGGTAGGTCACCTGGTTCTCGATGATCTGCGGCGCCTGGCCGGGAAAGCTGGTTCGGATGATGACCTGGGTGTCGGACAGATCCGGCAGAGCATCCAGCGGCGTGCTGCGAAGCGACCAGAGGCCGAGCGCGGTGATGAACAGGGTCGCCAGCAGCACCAGGAAGCGGTTGCCGATCGACCAGTGAATCAGGCGCTCGATCATGGCTGGCCTCCTTCCTTGCTGAGCAGCTCGATCATCAGACCGGTGTCCGTTTTCCGGGCACCGATGCGCACAGGGTCGCCGGGCTTGAGGCCTGCGGCCACCTCGGGGCTGGCGAGAGGGAACGCCATGGTCATGCCGGGCATATTCAGGCTTTCGAAGGGCCCGTGCTCCAGGGTGACCTGCTGCGCATCCAGGGCGCGAATCACGCCATGGGACTCATGTAGCCCCTTCGTATTGTCCTGTTCCGCGCTGCTGGCCATGACGCCTTGTAGGCTGGCCTCCGAATCAATCAGGAACTGGCCAGAGGTGACGACAGCCTGTCCCTCCTCAAGGCCAGACAACACCTCCAGGCGCCCATCGGCTTCGCGGCCCAAGGTGATTTCCTGGGGGCGGTAGCGCCCGTCACCGTCGGCCAGCATCACCAGTGCCCGTTTGCCCGTACGGATTACTGCCTCACTTGGCACAAGCAGCATGGGCTGCTCGACACCACTGTTCAGGCTCACGGCCGCGAACATTCCAGGGCGCAGCTTGCCAGCAGGGTTGGGCAATTCGCTGCGCACGGTGACCGTCCGCGTTTGCGGGTCTGCACTCGGCAACAAAGCGATGATCCGGCCTTGTAGCGGTTGCCCGGGGAAGGCCGTCAGGGTGGCGCGGATGCCGGCCCCAATCTGAACCGTTCCGGCCATTGCTTCGGGAATCGCAGCATCGAGCCAGACCGTGGACAGCCCATTGACCCGCGCCAGATCCTGCCCTGCTTCGACGGTCATCCCCGCGCGTACCTCCAAGGCTTGGAGCTCGCCGCTGATAGGAGTGGTGAGGGTTTGCACCGCTCGCGGTTTGCCGCTGCGTCGAACCTGTTCGATCAGTGCGCGCGGCATGCCCAGCAGCCGTAGCCGTTCCTGGCCCGCGGCGATCAGGCGGGCATCACCGGTGCGCAGTACCGCCAGGAACTCCAGCTGGGCTGCAGACCACTCGGGAGTTAGGAGGTCGACGAGGGGCGTGCCGGCGGGCAACACATCGCCCGGAGCGTGTCCATAGACTCGCTCGACGAATCCGCCGGCGCGGGCCTGGAGGTTCGCGACCTCGCGCTGGTTGTAGGCCAGAGAGCCGACCGCTTCGATACCGGAGGGAAGTACACCGCGGACCACCGTTGAGGTTCGCATTCCGAGGTTCTGCACGGCTTGAGCAGGCACGCTCAGGGCAGACGACTCCTGTGCCGCCCCCGCGTACTTGGGGACAAGCTCCATATCCATGAAGGGTGATTTGCCCGGTTTATCGAAGCGCTGCTCCGGTTGCATCGGGTCGTACCAATAGAGCACTTTGCGCTCATCCGTCGGCGCGCTGCTTGGCATGACGTTATATCCGGCCTGCCTCTGGGCGAGCCAATAGCCACCGCCTGCCGCCGCAATGCCAACGGCCAGCATGGCGACCGCAAAACCAAATGCCGAAACCTTCATTTCAGTCCCTCCACATACGCGTAATACAGGCTTGCGGAGAGCTGGCTCAGCTTGCGCTGCTGTTCGATCTGCCGCAGCTGCGCCTCGATCAGATCGCGCTGGGCGGTGATGACGGATGTCAGCTGGCTGTTGCCGGCCTGATAGGCGGCCAGTTCGAGATCAGCGCGTTTGCTAGCCAGCGGGATCACAGTGCTTTCGGTGCGCGTCAGGGTTCTGCGTAGTTGCTCAAGCTCAGCCAGGCCGCTTTCCAGCTCGGCCTGATGGGCGCGCAGCAGCACTTCCTGCTCGGCTTCCATCTGCGCCACGCTCTGCTGCTTGGCGTTGATCTTGGGCCCCTGGCGGGTGCCAACAAACATCGGCAGGTCGAAGGTGAACTGCACCATCACCATGTCGCCGAACTGGTTGTCGCGGTTGTTGTAGGCAAGCTCAACACCCCAGTCAGGCGTCTTCTCGGCGATCGCCTCGTCCAGCTCAGCGCTGGCCTCGCCAACCCGGGCCGATGCTGCTCGCAAGTCAGGATGCTGAACCAAGCGGTGCTGCAAATGTGGAGCTTCAAGGCTCAGGCTGGGCACGTTTCCCGTCAGAGGTTGATCGGCCTCGTTGCCGATCCAGCGCCGCAGCTTGGCCCGGGCAATCGCCACATCGCGGTTCAGTTCATCTCGCCGATCCTGCAGTGCCAGAGCTTCTTGGTCGGCCTGCAACAGCTCACCAGGCTGAACGCTGCCGCCGGCGATCAGCGATTGCACCGTCGAGCGGAGCATGTCGATCTGCCGCTCAAGTTGATCGAAGAGGCCAACACTGCGTTCGGCGTAGTAGACCTCCAGCCAGCTCAATGCCGTCTGGCGCTTGATCTCCAACTGCATGGCTCGCTGCTCGGCCTCTGCTCGGACAACCGACGCCTCAGCCAGATGGAGTCGAGCCTGGCGCTTGTCGCTGTTGGGTACTTCCTGCATGAATCCAATGCGGCGCATGGTCATGGAGTCCCGATTGAGGGTGTAGCGATCAGGCCCTTCGATGGGTAGGTTGTCGACGCCGAGAATCAGTTTGGGATCGGGTAGGGCATCCGCAGGCTCAACTGACTGCTGCGCCGATGCGACCTGCGCTTGTCGCGCGAGGTTCTCGGGGGCGGTCTGCTCGGCGAGTGCTTGTGCACGTTCAAATGTCAGGGGCTGCGCATGAGCAGCAACAAAAGGCGCCGTCCAGAATGCGGCAGCCAGCACGCCCATGTAGCCGCGGCGTGTGAAAAGGAAAGCGGACATGCTTTCGCCTCCAATGCGATTGATCGAAGTCACTACTGCGCTAAGCAAGGTAGCAACGGCGCACCTGCAGCGCAGACGCGATGGATCAGTGCATTAGGCTAAGCGAGGAGGGCGCCAGAGCTCTGCGGGCTCCCGTTTGATCACCGACTGGCTCAGTAGCGACTCGGGGCGTGAAGGGCGAGGGGAGATAGTCTTAATCACGGCAGTCTGAAGAAGACCTCCGGTCTTGCATTCCTGGCCAGATTTGCAGGGGGATTTGCCGGCCAGCCCATCGGATTTATCCATGTGCTCACAGCAGGGGGCATCAGCCATGACAGGACCTTGATGATCACTGCTCTGCATCGGGCAAGGTTGTGCCGGCATGCTGAAAGCCATACCGCCGAAACTCGGCAGCACTAGGCTAATAATCAGTACCAGAACCACTCCAATTTGACGCACAGCGAGTCACCGAGCATGGCGATAACGCGACGATAGCAGATTGCTCCAAAGCATGAGTGCTCTTGAGGACGACTTCAGCACTTCGTTGATCTCGATCAAGCTCCTAGGCTGCAGGTCCAACCTGACCATTCGCTAGGCTACCTACACAATGTGATTGGCGTCCCGAAGACATACCGATCAAGCATCGGCGATTCGCAAGTTGGGCTGCGAGAACGGGATTAGGCAGCGGGGGTGTCGCGGAGGGAGCAGCTGGTATTGAGCGGGGAAGGGTAGCCAAAAAACAAGCCCGCCTTGATGGGCGGGCCTTCAGATTTCTCCAAGGGGAGGCGTAGAGCCAACGAAGTCCTGGAGCAAGCGTATCAATGATACACGGCGCCTAAAAATCAGGCAAAACAAGCAAAGAACGGAAAAAACTATGCTCGAGTACTTTGCACTAGGTTTATTGATTTTTGTTGGATTGGTGCTGTTTTACGGGATGATTGTCATTCATGACATCCCTTGCGAAATTGCCAAGCAGCGCAACCACCCCCATCAGGACTCGATCCATGTAGCCGGCTGGGTCAGTATGTTCACGTTGCATGCGCTCTGGCCGTTCCTCTGGATATGGGCGACCGTTTACCGGGAAGATCGCGGCTGGGGCTTTGACGATAGCAGCCCGCAAAGCCGTGTCGTTCGCCTTGAGCAACAAGTAGCTGAACTGCAGCAGCGTATCGAACAGCTGGAGGGCTATGCAGGGCCGCCACTAGATTCGGGTGTGATCGACTCAGGCGAGAGAATCTGAGCTATGGACTTTTGCTTGTACTAACCGGCTTAGGATGTTTGTCGATCAGCATCGTGACCGTCTCGGGTCGAGTCGATCTGCCGTCAGGCTGACAATGGCCAGGACAAGTTGTTCCACCAGAGGAAGCCGTTACCATTCCAGCGCTACTGTGTGTAGAAGCAAGAAGGGAAGAGAATGGAGTTTCAAATTTGTCGAAGCCGCGCAGTCGTAGTTTCAAATTTAGCTTTCAAGCTCGGGGGACGAAATGGGTTCAGCTGCTATTGGTTTCAAATTCAGCCAATCGCAAGAGCTTTGGCTGGAATTGAATCGGGCCAGTGATATATATCATTTAACATAATATACATTATGCGAACTTATACAGATCGATTTACCAGGCTCGATGCCCAAGCTTTCAAGCTTCGCATAATGTGACTTACGTTAAGTTTATCGCCCGGCCTCCATACCTCTCGTCAGCCTGGCACAGTGACAGCATTGCGCCCCGGCTTCGCTAACCTATGGTCAGAAATAGATTCATCGGCCGTATGGCCAATCGGGCTCCTGCAGTCCGCGTTTGACGCCTAGTTTTCATGGACGGAAGCAAAAGCTACTTCCTCTCCGCCGCATTTGGGCCTGGACGCTCGTCTTTCCTGATTGCGCGCATCGCATTGTCCGCATCGATCCAACTTGTGCACCGAGTAGTTCCATGCCCGGTATGCGCGCCATCTTTGCATTAGGCCGGGCATCAGATTCTCTCTGAGGAGTCCAGCTCATGCCTTCCAACCTGAGTTACCCCGGCGTCTATATCGAAGAAGTGCCCAGCGGCGTGCGCAGCATTACCGGCGTCGCCACCTCGATCACGGCGTTCATCGGGCGCGCATTGCGTGGGCCGATCGACGATCCGGTTCGCGTCCAGAGCTTCGCGGAATATTCGCGCCTGTTCGGCGGCCTCTGGCAACCCAGCACCATGAGCTACGCGGTGCTGCAGTTCTTCCAGCATGGCGGCAGCGATGCGCTGATCGTTCGCGTGGCCAACGCAGCCGTCACCGCAACGCTGGAACTGCCCACGGCCACCGGCTCGCTATTGCTGGAGGCCGCCAGCCCGGGAGTCTGGGGTAGCCGGCTGCAGGCAACGGTCGATCACCTGACGCGTGATACCGCCGACACGCTACTGTTCAACCTGCTGATCGAAGAGCTGGATCGCCCTGGAGGCACTGTCACCGTTGCCTCGGAGGTGTTCCGCAACCTGTCGGTAGATCCGCTGAGCCCGCGTTTCGTCGACACCGTACTCAACGAGCAATCGGCGCTGGTCAATGTGCAGGCCTCGGCACCCGTCGATGAGAGCCCCACGGACGGCACGCTCACCGTCGCCAACGACGATGGTACGGCGACCACAGCAGGCAGCCTCGGCGAGGACGGCGATCCGATCGAGGACACCACCATCACCGGCGATGAGGACGATCGCACCGGAATCTTCGCGTTGGACGCGGCGGACCTGTTCAACCTGCTGTGCATCCCTCCCCTCGAGCGCGACACCGACCTCGACCCCGCCACGCTGGCGGCAGCCGCGAGCTACTGCCAGACGCGTCGCGCCATGCTGATCATCGACTCTCCGGCCGCCTGGACGGCCACCCCGAGCACCGCCATTGCCGACGCCGAGGATGGCGTGAACGCGCTGCGCGCAACGATCGGCAACGACGATGCGATCAACGCGGCGGTTTACTACCCGCGCCTGCGCATGGCCGATCCGCTGTCCGAAAACCGCCTGGCCGAGTTTGCGCCCTGCGGCGCGGTGGCCGGGATCATGGCGCGCACCGATGTACAGCGCGGCGTGTGGAAAGCCCCAGCCGGTCTGGCTGCATCCTTCTCCGGTGTGCAGGGCTTCAGCTACACCATGACCGACCGGCAGAACGGCGTGCTCAACCCCGTGGGCCTCAACTGCCTGCGCACCTTCCCGGTCGCCGGCCACCTGGTCTGGGGCGCGCGCACCCTGGCCGGGGCGGATCTGCTGGCGTCCGAATGGAAGTACGTGCCGATTCGCCGCCTGGCACTGTTCCTCGAGGAAAGCCTGTTCCGCGGCACCCAGTGGGTCGTGTTCGAACCGAATGACGAGCCGCTGTGGGCGCAGATCCGTCTGAACATCGGCGCCTTCATGCAGGACCTGTTCCGCCAAGGTGCATTCCAGGGCTCCAGTCCGCGCGATGCCTACTTCGTCAAATGCGACCGTGAAACCACCACGCAGAGCGACATCAACCGCGGGGTGGTGAACATCCTGGTTGGCTTTGCCCCGCTCAAACCCGCCGAGTTCGTGGTCATCAAGCTGCAGCAGATGGCCGGGCAGATCGACGTCTAGGAGAACCTGACATGGCCCAGTTCAGCGTCAACGCACAGCGTTTCGATCCCTACAAGAACTTCAAATTCCGGGTGAAATGGGACGGCCGTTACGTCGCCGGCATCAGCAAGGTGGGCTCGCTCAAACGGAGCACCGAGATGGTCGAGCACCGCGAAGGCGGCGACCCCTCCTCTTCGCGCAAGTCTCCCGGGCGCACCAAGTTCGAGGCCATCACCCTGGAGCGTGGTGTCACTAACGACACCGAGTTCGAGAAGTGGGCCAACAAGGTGTGGAACTTTGGCGCAGGCCTCGGCGCCGAGGTGTCGCTCAAGGACTTTCGCAAGGACCTGATCATCGAGGTGTACAACGAGGCAGGCCAACTCGCCCTCGCCTACAAGGTGTTCCGCTGCTGGGTGTCGGAGTTCCAGGCCCTGCCGGACCTGGACGCCAATGCCAATGCGGTGGCCATCCAGACCATCAAGCTGGAAAACGAGGGCTGGGAACGTGACTACGACGTGACCGAGCCCACCGAACCCAGCTACACCGAGCCGGCCTGAGCAGCATGTTGCCTCTCACCTCCTCGCGGCTACTGGCGCTCTGGGAACACGGCGCGGCAAGACACCCGCTCGACCGTGCGTTGCTGCTGTTCGCCCAGGCGGCGCCGGACATCCCCGCCGAGCAGCTGGCCGACCGGCCGCTCGGCGAATGCAATGCGGCGCTGATGCGGCTGCGCTGTAGCAGTTTCGGCAGTCGCATGGCGTTCTGGCTGGACTGCCCATCCTGCGGCGAGCGCATGGAGTTCGAGCTGATGCCGGATCAGTTGCCAGCCATGCAGCCACCACCCGAGTCCGTCGAAGTGGCCGGGCAGCGCTTTCTTTGTCCGACCAGCCGCGACCTGGCTCGCGTTGCCCAGATGGTCGATATGGAACTGGCGGCTGAGCAATTGCTGCTGGGATGCGCCGGAAATTCCGACGTCTCGGGTATTCCACGCGAGCAGATCGAAGGCGCACTGGAGAGTGCCGACCCCTGGGCCGACCTGTCATTGGCCTTCCAGTGCCCGGCTTGTGGCGGGGATGGCGAGGCCGGTTTAGACGTAGCGGGCTACCTGTGGGAGGAAGTCGATGTCAGCGCCCGCAAGCTGCTGAACGAGGTGCATCTGCTGGCCCAGGCCTATGGCTGGAGCGAGGCGGAGATCCTGGCCTTGAGCCCCGCGCGGCGAAGCGCCTATCTGGCGAGGGTAGCACCATGAACGGTTTTTTCACTCGTCTGGCGACGCAGGCCAGCGGCAGACGCGCGGCGACACTGCACTCGTCGGCTGCGCTGCCTTATCGCGGCGCACTCGAGCAGCCATCACTGGACTACCCGCTCACTTCGCTGCCAGAGGCACCAAGGGCAGCATTGGAGCAGCCTTCGACACCATTTGCGCCGCGTCACGAATCCGCCATCAGTCAGCCGGCTACGGCAGCTGACAGTGAAAAAAATTCGCGGGATGCCGCCCATGTTCGCCCCTCTTTGGCGAGACTCAGCGCGCCGGAAGCACCGGCCGACATCGTGTTGCCCGAGCCGCTTTCCCCACTCTGGCAACCCGCTTTAGGCGCACCCGATGCACCTGCAGCACTCCCCCAGCCGCCAACCATCGAACCTTGCGCAGATGCAGATGCAGATGCAGCCAAGCCCGAGCACATGCGCGGAGCCGAGCCACATACACGGCTCGACATGACCGGCGCTGCAAGAGCGGATTATCTGCAGACCGACATCGCTTCGCAAAAGGCGAGCGGCGCCCTGCCCCTGCCGGCCACCCTGCTCTCTCCCAGTACCGTGCCGGTCAGGCAGACCGCTGCACCGAGCGCCGCGAAAGCGCCCCCTCAACAAGCGGATGAAGTGCATATCCATATCGGCCGAATCGAAATCACCGCCATCCAGGAAAGCGCACCGAGCAAGCGCGAGGCGCGCAAGGGGCCGGCACCGCTGTCGCTGGATGACTACCTGGCCAAGCGCAAGGGAGACGGCCGATGAGTACCGCCCTGGCCCTGGCCGGCGTCACCGCCGTGCTGCGCGACCGGCTCAACGATGGGCTGGTGAACCACAATGTCGCCGGCATTCTCGGCAGCACGGTGAACGTCAGCGTGCTGGCGCCCGACCGCGTGGTGCCGGCCGATGGCACCGAAGCGAGCCAGCTCAACCTGTTCCTTTATCAGGTCATGCCTAATGCCAGCTGGCGTAACCAGGGGCTGCCATCCCATGACTCGAGCGGCAGGCAGCGCCTGACCAACCAACCGCTGGCGCTGGACCTGTATTACCTGGTTTCCGCCTACAGTGGCGGCGACTTGCATGCCGAGATACTGCTTGGCTATGCCATGCAGCTGATGCATGAGTTCCCCATTATCACCCGGGAGATGATTCGCACCGCTCTCAGCCCGTCGCCGGACGTGGGTGTGGTGCTGCCACCGGCACTGCGTGCCCTGGCCGAATGCGGCCTGGCCGACCAGGTGGAGCTGCTGCGCATCACGCCGTTGGCACTCAACGCCGAGGAAAGCTCCAAGCTGTGGTCGGCCACCCAGTCGAGCCTGCGCCCTACCGCCGCCTACCAAGTCTCGGTGGTGCTGATCGAGGCCACCCGCCCTGCCCTTGCCCCGCTTCCCGTGCTGAGCCGCGGCGAAGTGGACCCGATTTCCGGGCGCGAGCGCGGTGTGATGGTCTCGCCCAGCCTGGTGCCGGCCCTGCCCACGCTGGAGGCCATAGTGCCGGCCGCCGGCCAGCCGGTGGCGCGGCTCGGGCACGGCATTGTGTTACGCGGCCACCACCTGAACGGCAGCTCCCGCGGGGTTCGCATCGGCAATCCCCGCTACGAGGTGAGCGATGTGCTGACGGCTGGCGGCGCGAACACCGCGGAGCAGATGGAGCTGCTGATTCCCCTGGCACGTGCCGCCGATTTCCCGGTGGGTGTATATGAGGCCAACGCACGCCTGATCCGCCCGAGCGAAAGTGTGCCGCGCGAAAGCAATCGCCTGGCCTTCACCCTGGCGCCGGACATCACCAACCTGCCGCAGAACGTGGCCCGTGATGGCGGCGGCGATGCCCTGGTGACCATCGAGTTCACGCCTGAGCTGCGCGCCGGCCAGCGCGCCACGCTGCTGGTCGGCCAGCGTGAAGTGCCGCCACAGAGCTTTACCGCGCCCACGGCCAGCCTGGACTTCTTGATCGAGCAAGCCGAAGTCGGCCAACATCTGGTGCGTCTGCGCATCGACGGCATCGACAGCCCGATCGTCAACTACAGCACCACCCCGCCGACCTTCCTCGATCTACGGCTGACCATCACATGAACGCCCCCGCTGCTCTGGATTGGTCGACCGCCAACCAGCAGTTGCTGGTGGCCGAGTTCGCCCGTCTGCGAGCCTTGCTCGGTGATGGCTCGACTGATGAGGCGCAGGTACGCATCTCCGGGCTGCGCGAAGCACTGAACGAACCGGCGGCCATCGATACTCTGGTCCAGCTCTTCGCCCTGAGTGCCTTCGAGCGTGATTTGCTGCTGCTCTGCGCCGGCGTGGAAATGGATGCTCGCCTGGCGCAGCTCTGCGCCCAGGCCAGCGGCCATACGGCCAGGCCCTGGGCGACTTTCGGCCTGGCCCTGGCCGCCCTGCCTGCGCCGCATTGGAGCGCCCTGGCGCCGCTGGAGCCATTGCGCCGCTGGCAGCTGCTAGAGGTCGATGAGAGCGCCGGACTGACGGCTGGCCGCCTGCGTGTCGACGAACGGGTTCTGCACTTCATCGGCGGCATCAACTACCTCGATCATCGCCTGCAGCCACTACTACAAGCGGTACCCAGACCGGGGCTGATGTGCCATGCACACGGTGCGGTGGTCAGCGCAGCCATCGAGCGCCTGCAACAGAATCGTGCGCGGCTGCGGCCAATCCTGCTCTATGGCGACGATCCGTTCGGCCAGCAGGACGTCGCCGCCGCTATCGCCCAGCACCTGGGATTTGCGCTGCTCCGTCTGCATGCAGCCGACATCCCAAGCTCAGTGCATGAACAATCTGTGCTGGCCACCCTCTGGCAGCGCGAAGCGGCCCTGCTCGGCAGCGCCCTGCTGATAGTCGCCCAGGACGACGACAAGGTGCTCGACCATTTCCTGGTCCGCCTCGATGGCCTGGTACTGGTAGCTAGTCGTGTGCCTTGTGCGCTCGATGGCGAAACATTTGTCGTCGAGCGTCCCGAGGTGCCCGAACAACGTCGTCTGTGGCACGAGGCATTTGGCGAGTACGCCGCCGAGCTGGCACCGACGCTCGATGCGCTGGCTGGCCAGTACCGCCTCGGCGCCCGGCGTATCGCCAGCATCGCCGCCCAGCTGGGCGACCAGGCGGATAGTTCCCGCCTGCACCTGGCTTGTCGCGGCGAGACACCGGGGCTCAGTGAGCTGGCGAAACCCATTACAGGGCTGGCGAACTGGACCGATCTGGTACTGCCCGAATCACAATTGCTAACCCTGCAACAGATCGCCGTGCACACCCACCATCGGCTGACCGTGCATCACGACTGGGGCTTTGCCGACAAGAGCAAGCGCGGACTGGGTATCGCCACATTGTTCTGGGGCGATTCCGGCACCGGCAAGACCCTGGCCGCCGAGGTGCTGGCCAATACCCTAGGTTTGGCGCTCTACCGTATCGACCTGTCAGTGGTGGTCAGCAAATACATAGGCGAGACCGAAAAGAACCTGCGCAAGGTCTTCGACAGCGCCGAGGAGCTCGGCGCCATTCTGCTGTTCGATGAGGCCGACGCACTCTTTGGCAAGCGCAGCGAGGTCAAGGACAGTCACGACCGCTACGCCAACATCGAGGTCAGCTACCTGTTGCAGCGCATGGAGGCCTATCGCGGGCTGGCGATCCTCACCACCAATCACAAGGCTGCGCTGGATACCGCCTTCGCGCGCCGCCTGCGTTTCGTGGTGCATTTTCCCTTCCCCGATGCGGCTCAGCGCGAGGCGCTGTGGCGTGGTGTGTTCCCTTCCGCCACACCGCTGGCGGAGCTGGACTACGCCAAGCTCGCCCGCCTCGCCGTGCCGGGCGGCACCATCCGCAACATCGCCCTAAGTGCAGCCTTCCTTGCCGCGGAAGCCAGAACCCCGGTGAGCATGCAGCACCTGTTACGTGCGGCACATATCGACGCGGCGAAATGCGATAAGCCGATTTCCGACACAGAAACCCGGGGGTGGGTATGACTCGCATCGTGCTGCATATCGACCGGTTGCGGTTGCGTGGTATCGCCCCGGTAGAGATCGAGGCTCTGGCTGCCGAGCTGCAACAAGAACTACAGCGTCAGCTTACCGCGCCGGGCATGAGCGAAACGCTGAGTACTGTTGGCCATCAAGCACGGATGAAAATCGGTGAGGTGCGCTACCCGGATTACGCGGGTGAAGGGCTAGGGCCGGCTCTGGCCCGAGGGATTGTGAGTGGTCTTCGCCCAGGAAATGACACCGCACCTCCAGTCAACACGCGGGATTAGGGACCGGGCCGGTGGTTCTCTTCAACTAGGAAGCAGCGCAATGAAACACTCCCATACAGAAGGCAGTACCGTGGCGCCCAGCAGCAAGGCTTCCAGCTTGCCTCCGGGTAGGGCGAACAAGCCAGCTCCGGCGGAGGCCCTGAGCCAGGCAGCAGATGAGTCCGCCGCCCCACTCCCGCAGCCACTTATGCAGCGCCTAGGCGCCCACCTGAATCACGACTTCAGCCAGGTGCGCGTTCATAGCGGCCGAGCATCCATGACCGCAGCTGATCAGTTGGGCGCTCGCGCCTACACCCTGGGACGGGATATTCACCTGGGAAGTGAAGCCATAGGGCTGACGCTCAGAGAGCGCCAGCACCTGCTGGCACACGAAGCGATTCACACGGTGCAACAGGGTGGTCGGGCGGTAACGCCGGGCGAGCATCTGGCCATCAGTCGTCCCAACGACCCTGCCGAGCATGAAGCCCATGCGCTGGCCGACCTGGTCGAGCGTGCGCCCTCGCCGTCTCTGGCCATGCGCGATCAGCTGCTACGCCGGGTGCAACGTAACGTGGCGCCGCATGTGCAGCGCGATCTGAAGAAGGAATACAAGTCTACCGACGGCACCTTCAAGACCGACCTCAAGACCGAGAGCCATCCTGGGGCCAAGTGTGGTATGAGCGGCACGATTAAGTTCACCGCCGCCGACACCGCGCCAGACTCAAAAAACATTCGTCTGCTGCAGATAGTGAGGCTTGAAGACCTGGGCACAGGGAAGGACTACGTTTGGACCGGTGCGGAGGCTGATCGCAACAAAGTACAGACTACAGCGGATAAAAGTACTGGCGTTGAAGCGGGCTTCTTTGTTGATCACTCAGCAGCGGCAGCATCGCCACGTACGGCCAAGGCAGACCCAGCCGTATCGCCCTACTACCGCGACTATTGGCCCAACGCAAGTAGCAGCCAGGACGGCAGCAAGGCCGGCAAAACCGTCAATGAGGCATCGCTCTGGGACTACCCCGGCTGGAGTAACAAATGCCGATTCAGCTTTGAGACGGCGGCGAAAGCTGTCGACACAGGCTACATCTACGCGACGCTGACCTGGGGCTTCACCATCAGCGATCCGGCCAAGGGCACTGTGACGGCTGAGCATGCGTCGGCGAACTACGTGCAGTCCTCGACTTTCAATGCCGCAGTCAAGGCGTTCGACGAGTTCTACAAGAACCCCGGCGCCTCCACCGCGCCGACCAAGTAGGAGCTGGCTATGCGAAGCAAGAATCGCTTGGCCGAACTGTTCCTTGCGCTCGATAGGGAGCCGGACGAGCTGCACGGCGACATCACGCCTGCCGTACTTGCGCTGATCGAACTCGGCTGGGTTGCTGCGCCTGGGCTGCTCGAACGCATGCTGGCCGAGTCGGCGGATACACGCCTGCATGCCCAGCGCGCCTTTGAAGGCATTCTCATGCGCGATTTTGGCTTCGTTTCTGGCCGTGGATTTGCCAACCGCGGCGATGAAAACCGCTTTCGCCAGCTGTGGGCAACGCACGGTGGCTATGCCTATGACGCCAGCGAGAGCAACCGCAACAAGGCGGTCGCTGCATGGCGGGTCTGGTTGAAGGAGCACGGTGATGAGTGAGCACAAACGCAACAACGTGGTCCAGGAACTCAACAGCCAACTCGAACGAGGTTCGTTGTTCGCCCATACCGCATTGGGTGAGAACGCCATGCGCCTGGCCCAGCTGCAGGCGGTGGTACACGGCCTGGCCGATTTGCTGATCGCCCAGGGCAGCATAAGTGGTAGCGACCTCGCCAAGTCCATACAGCATGCCGATGAAGAGCTCCGCCAGCGCGGCGAACAGCTTGGGCCGGGCACTCTGATTCGTGTGGATACCATCGAGGACACGCCTGCAGCTGCAGTGGTCGACTGCGAGAGTCGCCTGCACATCTGTCAGGCGGTGTGCTGCCGTCTCAACTTCGCCCTGAGCGTGGAGGAGATCGAAGACGGGCATGTACGCTGGGACCTTGGCCTGCCCTATCACATACGTAAGCAGCCGAATGGTTGCTGCGTCCATCAGAACGGCAAAGGCTGCTCCATCTACGATCACCGCCCTGGTGTCTGTCGGCGCTACAGCTGCGCTCGTGATCCCCGGATCTGGACTGACTTCGAAGGGATGCGCCTCAATCACGAATGGATCGCGGCGAGCCTGGGCGAGGCCTCACGCCCGCGAGCTACGGCCGTACTCATGCACCGCATCGAGCCGAAGGGAGAATCATCATGAGCCTGGAGCGCTCCCCCCGCCTGATCAAAGCCGGCCTGGTCATGATCGACCCGCAGTCGGCCCAGGTGCGGCGGGTGATCGCCCTGCAGTACAACCCGGAAAAGCTGACCCGCAGCCTGCAGGTGCAGGGCGCGGGTGACGGAGCCGAGCGCTCCGAGGCACTGCGTCTGAAGGGTCCGGCGGTGGAGACTTTCCAGTTGGAGGCGGAGATAGATGCCGCCGACCAGCTGCAATACCCCGAACAGCACAAGGCCGTGGTGGATGCCGGTATCGCTCCGCAGCTGGCGGTGCTGGAGTCGTTGGTCAATCCGACGGCGGCCGATCTGCTGGCCGGCAAGGCGCTGGCCGCGGCAGGCACCCTGGAGATCGCGCCGATGGAGTCGTCCCTGGTGTTGTTCGTCTGGGGCGCCAAACGCATCGTGCCGGTACGGGTGACCGACTTCTCGATTGCCGAGGAGGCGTTCGATCCCCAGCTCAACCCGATCAACGCCACCTGCAACCTCGGCCTGCGCGTGCTCTCGATCGACGACCTCGGCTTCGATCACAAGGGTGGCGGGCTGTTCATGGCCTACCTGCAATCGCGCGAGAAGCTGGCCGGCAAGGCCGCCACCTTCGGCTTCGACGCGCTGGGTATCGGAGGTCTGCCATGACCGATCCGCTCAAGGCCTTCCTGCAGGCCAACGCCATTACCGCCCCGGCCTTCGCCCCGGACAGCCGCTATCACGGCCTGGACATCGCCCAGTGGATGCGTGCCGATGGCGAGGTGCTCAGCTATGTGCGCCGGCGCTTCGTGCCACCGACGGAGAATTTCGCCACCCTGAGCGAACATCGCGTGGAGGTTGGCGATCGGCTGGACAACCTGGCCGCCCGCTACCTGGGCGACCCGCAGCAGTACTGGCGGCTGTGCGACGGCAACGGCGCGCTGCGGCCGGACGAGCTGACCGAGACGGTCGGCAGCCTGCTACGCATCACCCTGCCGGAAGGCGTGCCGGGAGACGACGCATGAGCAACGCCGTCCACCTCAGCCTGCTGATCGGCCCGATCATTCCGTTGCCGGTGCCGGCGATGCTGATCGACGCCCTCGAAGAGGTCACGGTAACCAGTGCCAGTGAGGGTGCCAGCGGCTTCCAGTTGCGCTTCAAGGTCAACAGCAAGTCCGAGCTGAACACCCTGTTCCTGATCGCCGTGGGCAACAACGCCAGCCTCGGCGTGCCGCCGCTGCGGGTAGTGCTGATCGTCACCCTCGGTGGTCGCCCGCAGCCGCTGTTCGACGGCGTGCTGACCAATGTCGAGGTACAGGCCGGGCAGAACCGCCAGCCCGGCAGCATCACCATCACCGGCGAGGACCTGACCAAGGTCATGGACCTGATCGACTTCTCCGGCATGCCCTACCCGGCCATGCCGATCGAGGCGCGGGTGGCACTGATCTGCGCCAAGTATGCGGCGTTCGGCATCATCCCCCTGCCGATCCCATCTTTCTTCACCGATGTGCCGATCCCCATCGAACGCATCCCCGCCCAGCAGGGCACGGACCTGGCCTACATCCGCCAGCTGGCCGGTGAAGTCGGCCATGTGTTCTACATCGAGCCGGGCGAAGTACCGCTGACCAACATTGCCTACTTCGGTCCCGAGATCAAAGTCGGTCCGCCGCAGCCGGCGCTGAACATCGACATGGACGCGCACACCAACGTCGAGTCGTTGAACTTCAGTTTCGACCCGACCAAGGGTGTGCTGCCGATCGTGTTCATCCAGAACCAGATGACCCGCGTGCCGATCCCCATTCCGATCCCCAACCTCAACCCGCTGCAGCCGCCGCTGGGTGTGCTGTCCACGCCGCTGGCCAACCTCAAGATGATGAAGGAGACGGCCAAGATGAACCCGATGCAGGCCATCAGTGCCGGCCTGGCCGAAGCCAAGAAATCCCAGGACGCGGTGACCGCCAGCGGCAGCCTGGATGTGATGCGCTACGGCCGCATCCTGCGCCCACGCAAGCTGGTCGGCGTACGCGGCGCCGGGGTCGCCTACGACGGCCTGTACTACGTCAGCAGCGTCACCAGCACCCTGGGGCGCGGCAAGTTCACCCAGAGCTTCAACCTCAGCCGCAACGGGTTGATCTCCATCACGCCAACGGTGCCCGCATGAGCCAGCAACGCTATTACGGCAAGTACCGCGGCATGGTGCTGAACAACATCGACCCCATGCAGCAGGGCCGCCTGCAGGTGCAGGTGCCCGACGTGGCCGGGCTGATCCCGGCCAGCTGGGCCATGCCCTGCGTGCCGATCGCCGGCATCCAGAACGGCATGGTGGCGTTGCCGATGATCGGCTCCGGGGTGTGGGTGGAGTTCGAGCAGGGCAACCCGGACCACCCGATCTGGGTCGGCTGCTTCTGGGGCAGCGCGGCGGAGCTCCCTGCACTGGCGCGGGCCACCCCGCCCGGCCTGCAGGCCATCACCCTGCAGACGCCGCTGCAGAACGGCCTGACCATCTCCGACCTGCCCGGCCCCACCGGCGGAATCATGCTCAAGAGCGCCACTGGCGCGACCCTGATCGTCAACGACACCGGCATCTACATCCAGAACGGCAAGGGCGCGATGCTCACCCTGGTGGGCCCGGCGGTCACCATCAACAACGGCGCGCTGACGGTGATATAGGCCCCGCACGGGGGGCCACGCAGTTCCGTGGGATGTGGAACAAGGAGGCAGGTATGGACAGATACACAAGGCAAGGCCGGCTCCCACGGGACGCACGAGCATGCGCGCCATGGCGCGCGGAGGGTCGCTGACATGCCCGGCCCCCTCCTCCATGTCGGCGCCAGCGTGCTCTGCGCTCACGGCGGTAACGCCACGCCGACCGTGCCCAACCCGCGGGTGCTGGTCAGCGGCCAGCCAACGGTGCTGATGAGCGGCCCTTATGTCATTGCCGGCTGCCCGTTCACCGTCTCCGGCAGCCCGGTGCCCTGCGTCACCGGGCAGTGGGTGGTGGCCGCCACCCGGGTGCTCTCCAACGGCCAACCCGTGGTGCTGATGGACAGCCAGGCGGTCTGCGCACCCAACGGCACGCCGCTGCTGCCCGTGGCGGCGCAGATGCGCGTGATCGGGAGCTGAACATGACCCAGCGACTGCACTTCCCCTATTCCTTCGATGGCCACGGCCGAAGCCGCGAAGCGGACGAAGCCACCTGGATCCGCGGCCTGATCGAGCAGGTGCTGTTCACCGCACCGGGCGAACGGGTGATGCGCCCGGACTTCGGCAGCGGCCTGCGCGAGCTGGTGTTCGCGCCCAACAGCCCAGAACTGGCCGCCACCGTGCAGTTCCTCGTGCAGGGTGCGCTGCAGCAATGGCTGGCCGACCTGATTCTGGTCGAGTCGGTCGAGGTCAGCGCCGTCGAGTCGCGCCTGGCGGTGCAGGTGCAGTACCGCATCCGCCGCACCAACCAGCGGCGTGACGACAGCTTCGTCCAGGGAGCGGCGCCATGATCTACCACTGCTGCGAAGAGAACCGCCGGGCGCTGGTGGATGCCCACCCCAGCCTCAATGGCATCGACTACCTGGAAGTGCTCGACCTCGACGCACCGCCCGGCAGCCCGCGCCAGCGCACCCTGCTGGTTCGCCTGCTCAAGCCGGTACCGGCCGGGCTGAGTGTGGACAATCTGCATATCAGCGGTGGCGAGCGCGTGCGCCGGGTGGGCATCCAGTGGCTCGGCATCGCCAGCACGCCGCCGGCCCAGACCAGCGCCGCGGAGCAGGCCCTGCTGCTGGCCCTGACCGAGCCGGACCACGTGCTGGTGGTGCGTACCGACACCGACGGCGATCACTCCACCTATCGCCTGCAATTGCGCCAGGCGGGCTCCCTCGACCTGCCGCTGGCGAACTTCGACCCGCGCCTATCCGCGGTGGACTTCGCCTTCAAGGTCGAGTGCCCCAGCGACTTCGATTGCCGCCCGCAGCAGGACTGCGCAGAGCCGCCCGCGGCGCCGCCGGACATCAACTACCTGGCCCGCGACTACGCCAGCCTGCTCCGCCTGGTGATGGATCGCCTGGCCCGGCAGATGCCCGGCTGGCGCGACCGCAGCCCGGCCGACCTGGCCACCACCCTGGGCGAGCTGATCGCCTATGTCGGCGACCTGCAGCACTACCAACTCGACGCCGTCACCACCGAGGCCTACCTGCACACCGCGCGCAAGCGCAGCAGCCTGCGCCGCCATGCATTGCTGGTGGATTATCAGCTGCACGAAGGCTGCAACGCCCGCGCCTGGCTGCATCTGCAGGTTGGCGGCGGACCTTTCCCGATGCCAGCCGGGCTGCGCTTCTACACCCGCGTGCCGGGCGTACCGCCGCGTATCCTCGCCGACTCGCCGGAAGAACGGCAGGCGCTGCAGAGTGCGCCGCTGGTGTTCGAGCCGATGCACCAGGCCACCCTCAACGAGGCGCACAACCAGCTGTTCTTCCACACCTGGAGCGACGCCCGCTGCTGCCTGCCGAGCGGTGCCACTTCGGCCACCCTGCGCGGCCACCTGCCCGACCTGGCGGTGGGCGACGTGCTGGTGTTGCAGGAAGTCCTCGGCCCGCTCACCGGCGAAGCGGCCGACGCCGACCCCGCGCGGCGTCACGCGGTACGCCTGAGCGCAGTGCGTGCCTTCGACGGCAGCGATCCGCTGCTCGACCCGCTGGACGACAGCGAGATCACCGAGATCGTCTGGCACCCCGCCGACGCCCTGCCCTTTTCCCTGTGCATCTCCAGCGAGACCGACGAGGCCCACGGCAGCCTGCAGCTGGAGGATGTGAGCGTGGCCCTGGGCAACATCATCCTGGTCGACCATGGCCGCAGCATGGTCGGTGAAGCACTGGGCAGCGTGCCGGCGCCACTGCTGCAATACCCGGCCAGCGGCGGCGCCTGCCAGCGCCTAGCCCCGGAGCCGCTGCCGCCGCGCTATCGCCCGTTGCTGGCGGAGGGCCCGGTGACCCACCGCGGCCGCGTGTTACGCCGGGTTAGCGAGGGTGGCCTGGTGCGCCGCGAATGGGTGCTGTTCGACCCGCAAGCCTCGGCCAGCGCCGCCCTGCATTGGCGCGCCGCCGACGCGATCCCCGACCTGCGCCTGGAGAGCGGTCCGGGCGGCAGCCCGGAGCACTGGAACGTGCAACGCAATTTGCTGGACAGCAGGGCCGAGGACCGCCACTTCGTGCTTGAGGCCGAAAGCGACGGCAGCGCGCGCCTGCGTTTCGGCGACGACCGCCATGGTCGGCGACCGGACAGTGGCGTGGCCTTCCGTGCCTATTACCGGGTCGGCAACGGCCCGGCAGGCAATGTCGGCGCGGCCAGCATCGCCCATGTGGTGAGCGCCGAGGCGCGCATCGAGGCTGTGAGCAATCCGCTACCTGCCCATGGCGGGATCGCCGCGGAAAACCACGCCGAGCTGCGCCGCGCGGCGCCCCAGGCGTTCCGCACCCAGGAACGGGCCGTCACCCCGGCCGACTATGCGCAGGTCACTGAGCGCCTGGACGGCGTGCAGCGCGCCGCCGCCGGGCTGCGCTGGACCGGCAGCTGGCACACGGTGTTCGTCACCGTCGACCGCGACGGTGGCGACTCGGTCGATACGGCATTTGCCGAAAACGTGGTCGAGCACCTGGACCGCTACCGCATGGCCGGCCACGACCTGCGCGTCAACGAACCGCTGCACGTGTCGCTGGAGATCGACCTGCTGGTGTGCGTCAAGGCCGGCTACTTCCGCAGCGATGTGCGCCACGGCCTGCTCGACGTGCTCGGCAGCCGCCAGCGCGGCGACGGTACGCGCGGCCTGTTCCATCCGGACAACTTCAGCTTCGGCCAGACCTTCTTCCTCAGCCCGTTGTACGCCGCGGCCCGCACCGTGCCAGGCGTGGCCTCGGTACAGGTGACGCGCTTCCAGCGCCAGGGCCAGGTCGATCCCAAGCCGCTGGCCGATGGCTTCATGGCGCTCGGTCGCCTGGAGATCGTGCGCCTCGACAACGACCCCAACTTCCCCGAGCACGGCGTGCTGCGGCTCAATCTGCATGGAGGCAAGTGATGGCCAGCAAACCCGAGTGTGACTGCTGCGCCGGCGTCGATGCCGATACCCCGCGGCGCATCGACAACCCGCCCGGGTTGCCAGTGATCGACTACCGCATCGGTCGTCATGGCGACTTCATGGACAGCCTGCAGGCGCGCCTGTCCAGCGCCGAACATCCGGCCCTGGCGGCCTTCACCAGTCGCGAGGCCAGCGACTTCACCCTGGCGCTGTCCGATGCCCTGGCCTGCTCGCTGGATGTGCTCGGCTTCTACACCGAGCGCTACGCCCAGGAACACTACCTGCGCACCGCCACCGAACAGCTGTCGGTGCGGCAGATGGCCCGCCTGATCGGCTACCGCCCTGCACCGGGCGTGGCCGCTTCCACCCACCTGGCCTTCACCCTGCTCAGCGCGCCGGGCATGCCCAGCGAGCCGATCGTGATTCCGCGCGGTACCAAGGTGCAGAGCGTGCCGGGACAGGACGAGCAGGCGCAGACCTTCGAGACCATCGCCCCGGCGCCGGCTCGCGCCGCCTGGAACGCCATACCGGCCCAGGCCAGCCGTGCCTGGCGACCACGCAAGGGCGACACCGAGCTGTGGCTGGCCGGGGTCAGCCATCAGTTGCAGGTCGGCGACGCCATTCTCATCGTCGGCGACGAACGCCTGAGCGATCCCGGCAGCGAACGCTGGGACGTGCGCGTGTTGGCCGCGGTCGAAGCGGACAGCAACAACGGGCGCACCCGGCTGTCCTGGAACCATCCGCTGGGCAGCGGTTTCCCGTCCATGAGCCCGAGCGGTGCCGGCGCCCGGGTGTTCGCGCTGCGACAGCGCACGGCGTTGTTCGGCCACAACGCGCCGGACCCGAACCTGTTCGGCTCGGACAATCCGCAGATCATCAACCAGATCGACACGACCACTAGCACCACCAACTGGAGCTGGGCCAACTTCCAGCTTGACCCGGCAGCCGTCGACCTGGACACCGATAACGCCAAGATCGTGGCCGGCAGCTGGTTCGCTCTGGTCTCCAACAATCCCGACTACGGCAGCGCCGATCTGCCCGGCTATGTCGAGCTGTACCGCGCCGTGCGGGTGATCCATCGCACCCGCAGCGCCTTCGCCCTGTCCGGCAAGATCACCCGCATCACTCCGGACACCGACGAGAACCTCAGCGCCAGCACCTTCCCTCTCCGCCAGACCCTGGTGCTGGCCCATAGCGAGGCGCTGGAGGTGATCGCCACGCCGCTGTTCCACCCGGCGCACGGCGATGTCCTCGAACTCGACCTGCGGGTCGACGGCCTGCAGCCTGGCCAGGCGCTGGCCCTATCCGGCCGGCGCCAGCGCATCGCCCTGCTGGCCAGCGGCCTGGCCTTGCAGCTGGACCAGGGCGGCAGCGTGGCACTGGAACAGGGCGACGAGCTGTTCATGCTCGGCGCCGCCGACCGTATGTTCGGCAGCACCCCGGTGGCGCTCGGCGCCGAGGAGTTCGCCGGGCTGCTCGGCAGCGCCTCGGTCAACCTGCGCCTGCAGTTGCTAGACCGCGACGGACGCAGTGGCCGCCTGCAGGCCAAGGCCAGCCAAATCCGTCTGGCCAGCGGCCAAAAAGACGATCCGGTGGTGCGCCAGATCGCCATCATCGCCGACGGCGAGGACGCGCTCAGCCACGACCGCGACCGTACTAGCCTCAAGTTGCAGTCGGCACTGCAGCATGTGTACGAGCGTGCGACCCTGTGCATCAACGCCAACGTCGCGCCGGCCAGCCATGGCGAGACGGTGGAGGCCATCCTCGGCGACGGCAATGCGGCCCAGGCCAACCAGCGCTTCCTGCTCAACCAGGCGCCGCTGACCTACCTCAGCGCCAGCACGCCGAGCGGACGCGCCTCGAGCCTGGAGGTGCGAATCAACGACGTGCTGTGGAGCGAAGTCCCGGCCCTGTACCACGTGGCGGCCAATGCGCGCAGCTACGAGACCAGCCAGGACGAAGCCGGCTACACCACCCTGCAGTTCGGCGATGGCAACGAGGGCGCGCGCCTGCCCAGCGGCCACAGCAATGTGCGGGTGCGCTACCGCAAGGGCCTCGGTGGCGGCGGCAACCTGGCCGCCGGCAAGCTCACCACCCTGCTGTCGCGCCCGCTGGGCGTCAGCGAAGTGGTCAACCCGGTGCCCGCCAGTGGCGGCGAGGACAGTGAGTCGCTGACCCAGGCCCGCGCCAACGCGCCGCTGACGGTGCTGACCCTGGATCGTGCTGTGTCCATCGCCGACTACGCCAACTTCGCCCGCGCCTTCGCCGGCATCGACAAGGCCCATGCCCTGTGGATTCCCAGCGGCCCGGCACGTGGCGTATTTCTCAGCCTGGCTGGCGCACAAGGCGCGACGGTGATCGAGGGCGACGCCGTATATGCCTCGCTGCGCGCCGCGCTGCTGGCCTACGGCGACCCCCTGGTGCCGCTGCGCATGGTGGGCTACGCCGATGCACGCTTCCGCTGCCGCCTGGCAGTCAAGGTGCTCGCGGAATACGACGGCGAACTGGTGCTGGGCCAGGTGGAGGCAGTCCTGCGTGAACACTTCGGCTTCGCCCAGCGCGATTTCGGCCAGAACGTCTCGGTCGATGAGCTGGCCGCGGTGGCCCACCGTGTGGCCGGCGTGCAGGCGGTGCAGGTCAGCCGCCTGTACCGCCAGGGCCAGGCGGCGGGGCTGGTGCCACGTCTGTATGCCGCATTGCCGATGGCCTCGCTCAGCGGCCTGCCGCTTGCGGCCGAGCTGCTGACCCTGGCCGATGAGCCGCTGGAGCTGGAGGTGCTGCCATGAGCCTGGACGCACAAGCGCTGTTCGCCCTACTGCCGGCCATCCACCGCATCCGCGATGCGGAACTGGCGGAGGCCGAAGGCTTCGAACGCGGCCCGCTGGAAGAGCTGGTGGCACTGCTGGCGGAGCAGCTGGGCGTTGCCGAGGAAGGCCTGGAGCAGCTCTACGACGACCTGTTCATCGAGACCTGTGCCGACTGGGTGGTGCCCTATATCGGCGACCTGATCGGCTACCAGGGCCTGCACCAGGTGGTGCCCAAGGTCGCCAGTCCGCGTGCCGAGGTGGCCCACACCATTGCCCTGCGTCGGCGCAAGGGCACCGCCACCGTGCTGGAGCAACTGGCCCGCGACGTCACCGGTTGGGACGCCCGCGCCGTGGAGTACTTCCAGCGCCTGTGCGCTACCCAATACATGAACCATCCGCGCCCGCAGGCGCTGCAGGCTCCCGACCTACGCCAGGAGCTGGCGCTGGAATGGCTGGGCACGGCCTTCGAGACGGCCAACCGCAGCGTCGACGTGCGCCGCATCGAGTCCGGCCGCGGTCGGCACAGCATTCCCAACGTCGGCCTGCACCTGTGGCGCATCCAGGCCTATTCGCGCACCCAGGCGCCCTGCCTGCGTGCCGCTCCGCGGCGCTACCGGGCCAGCCCGCTGGGCCACGACCTGGCGCTGTACAACAAGCCGCGGGTGGAAGACGACATCGGCCACCTGGCCGAACCGGACAACGTGCCCTGGCCGCTGTCGCGCCGGCGCCTCGAAACCCACCTGGCGCGACACTATGGCGTGCGTGCGGCCGCCGGCGCGCCGCTGGACAACCCGGCGCCGAGCCTGGAACTGTGGGTCGACGGGGTGCTGATCGAACGCGAGCAGATCTGCATATGCCACCTCGGCGACGATGGCGCCGGCTGGGCCCACACACCGCCGGCCGACGGCACCTATTCCATCGACCCGGTACTGGGGCACATCGCCCTGCCCGGCGATGCACCGGACCCGACCGAGGTGCAGCTGACCTGGCACGAGGGCTTTTCGGCGGATATCGGTGGTGGCGAATACGAGCGTGGGACCGACCTGCCCTCCCCGCCAGCCGGCCGCCTGGTGGTACGGGTGCCGGACGACCAATCCAGCATCGCCGCGGCGCTGACCGAGATCGCCGGCGATGGCGTGGTGGAGATCACCGACAACGGCCGCTATGAGGAAGCCCTGAGCATCCAGGTGATCGCCGATGGCGCAGTAGAGATCCGGGCGCGCAACGGTCGACGTCCGGTCCTGGTGCTCAGCCAGCTGGACATCAGCGGCGCGGCGGACAGCGCCTGCCTGCTCAACGGCCTGCTGATCGCAGGCGCACCGCTACGGGTAGCGTCCGGGGCCGGCAATGCCCTGGCCCGCCTGGAAATGAGCCATTGCACCCTGGTGCCCGGTATCGAGCTGGACGCCAGCGGCCAGCCATTGCAGCCCACCACGCCCAGTCTGCAGCTGGAGATCGCCAGTCTGTACACGCGCATTTCCCGCAGCCTGGTCGGCGCCATTCGCGCCCATGAGCATGCCACGCTGCAGGCCAGCGACAGCCTGATCGACGCCACCGCCCGCGACGGCGTGGCCTTCGCAGCTGTCGATGGCGAGTCGCCAGGCGCGGCCCTGTCGCTGGATGCCTGCACGCTGATCGGCAAGCTGCACACCAGCGAGGTGGGGCTGATCTCCAACAGCATCCTGTTCGCCGCCCTGGCCCCCGCCGACAGCTGGGCGGTGCCGGTACGCGCCGAGCGCAAGCAGGTTGGCTGCGTGCGTTTCAGCTGGCTGCCGTTCAACTCGATCCTGCCCCGCCGCCATCGCTGCCAGCCCGACTCCAGCGGCGCCGCCCGGCACATCGCTCCACGTTTCACCTCACTGCGCTATGGCACCCCGGCCTACGGCCAGCTCGCCACCTCCACCGCTGCGGAAATCCTTCAGGGCGCGGACGACGAGAGCGAGATGGGCGTGTTCCACCAGCTGTATGGCGCGCAACGGGTCACCAATCTGCGCATCCGCCTCGCGGAATACCTGCGAGTCGAGCTGCGCGCCGGCATCTTCCACGAATCCTGAGGGAGCATCATGAGCTTCGATCTGAGTCGAATCCGCTTCGACGTCCGCCGCGACTTCCTCGGCGTGGTCATGCAACAGGGCCGGGTCCAGCTGGACGCCGACTGGAACGAATGGGTGGCACAGCTGACCCGGCGCATCCAGGCCGGCGCACTGGACACCTACGGCGGCAACGTGGTGCCACGCATCACCCCGGACGGCTTCCGCATCGAGGCCGGCGGCGGCAGCTTCACCATCGGTGTCGGGCGCATCTACGTGGATGGCCTGCTGGCGGAAAACCACGGCGCCGCGCCCAACGTCTGGGAGCCGCGCCTGGCCGAGCTGACCGGCAGCACGGCGCTGAACTACGCCAACCAGCCCTACTACCCCAACCCGCCGGCGCTGCCCCAGGGCGGGCCGCACCTGGTCTACGTCGATGTGTGGCAGCGCGACGTCACCGCGGTGGAGGCTCCGGACCTGATCGAGAAGGCGGTGGGCGTGGACAGCACCGGGCGCCTGCAGACGGTGTGGCAGGTCAAGGTGCTGGCCAATGTCGGCGACAGCACCTGCGCCACCGAGGATGAAGATGTGCCGGGCTGGCAGGCGCTGATCGCGCCCTCGGCGGCGCGTCTGTCGACCGGCACCGGCGTGCCGAACTTCGAGCCGGATCCCTGCCAGGTGCCACCGGCCGCCGGCTATCGCGGGCTGGAGAACCAGCTGTACCGGGTCGAGGTGCACCGTGGCGGCACGCTCGGCACGGCCACCTTCAAGTGGTCACGGGACAACGCCACGGTGGCTTCGCGGGTCAGCCATATCAACCCGGCGCGCGACCGCATCACAGTCGAGAGCATCGGCCGCGACGACGTGCTGCGCTTCCACGATGGCGACTGGGTGGAGGTGACCGATGACTGGCGCGAGCTGCACGGCCAGCCCGGCGAGCTGCGCCGCATCCGCGTGGCCGGCGGCGTGGACGAAAGTGCGCGGACCCTGCAGTTCGACCAGGCACTGCCCGCCGGCATGTTCCCGACCGATGCCCAGCAGGCCACCCAGGCCGCGCGCAACACCCGCGTGCGGCGCTGGGATCAGGCAGGCCTGGTGCGCCGCGAGAACGGCAACCAGGTGCTGGACCTCAACGCCCCGGGCGCCGCCGGTGATATCCCGATTCCTGCCGCCGGTACCCGCCTGTTCCTCGAGCACGGCATTCTGGTGGACTTCAGCCTGGCTCCCGCTGGCGGCCAGTTCCGCAGCGGCGACTACTGGGTGTTCGCCGCACGCACCGTGGACGCCAGCATCGAGCAATTGAACCAGGCGCCGCCGCTGGGCATCCACCACCACTACGCGCGCCTGGCGATGGTCACCTTCCCCGGCGACGAGACCGACTGCCGCGTGCTCTGGCCGCCGATCGCCGAGGGCGAAGGCTGCGACTGCACCGTCTGCGTCAGCGCCGAGGACCACAACAGCGGCGTCGCCACCATCCAGCAGGCGATCGATGCGATCAAGGATGTCGGCGGCACCATCTGCCTGGGCATCGGCACCTACAACCTGCGCGAGGCGCTGACCGTGGACGGCGCCAACTCGTTGCGCATCCGCGGTCAGGGCTGGGGCAGCCTGCTGGTCGCCAGCGGGCCCGGCAGCGTTCTCGACATCTCCGCCAGCAACGGCGTGGCCCTGGAGAACCTCAGCCTGATCGCCTCGGCCACCAGCGCCAATACCACGGCGGCACTACGCGCACGCAATACGGTCGACCTGCGCGCCGAGCACATCAACGTGCTCTGCCTGGCCACCGGCGAAGGTGCCAGCGCCGCCATCGGCCTGGGCGGCAACATGCTCGGCGTGAGCATCGACGACTGCGCTCTGGTGGCCGAGCGCGGCCTGCTACGCCTCGGCGAGCACCTGCTCAGCGCCGAACTGCGGGTGACCCGCAATCTGTTCTTCTGCAGCCAGCGCGCACTGAGTCTGGACGGCATCAGCCTGCATTACGGCAATACGCGCATCGACGGCAACCTTATGATCACCGGCAGGCAGGCGGCACTGGTGGCGACCGGCGCGGTATTGCCGGGCTCGCCATTCACCATCGCCGACAACGTCATCTACACTCAGGGCGACGGCATTCGCGCCGGGGTGGACGGCCTGCGCATCCGCGACAACGAGATCAGCGGCGCGTCTGAACGCGGCGGCGAAGGCATAGTGCTCGAAGAAGGTCTCGACCCGCAGGGTCCCAGCGATGTGCGCATCGAGGGCAACCGCCTGCGCCAGCTGCAGGGCAATGCCATCGCCATCCATCAGCACCTGGACGGCGCCAGCATCACCGGCAACTTGATCGAGGACATCGGCCTGGGCGCGCTGGTGATGGGCGAGGCAGGCGGCGCCACGAGCCTGGTAGTGAGCGGCAACCGCTGCCGCAACCTGGGCCTGGCGGCGAATGTCGAAGGCACTGCCTACGCGGCGTTCCAACTGATCCGCATCCAGCGTGCCGATTTCTGCGACAACCTGGTCGCCGAAGTGGCGCGAGACGCGGTGCTCTCGCCGGCCATCGCCGGCCTGCGCGCCGCCGCCATCGGCCAGCTGCGGGTGTGCGACAACCGCTTCCTCGGCATCGGGCCGGACCGCAGCAGTGGCGAAGTGAGCGCCATCCAGATCCTGCCGCCCTTCGATCGCAGCGTGGTCGAAGGCAACCATGTGGACCGGGTCGGCGACGACGAGCAGCAGAAGCCGGTCAACGCCATCTGGAGGGCAATCCTGATCGCCCCGGTCGCGATCGGCGCCAGCGGTCACTTCAGCGCCGCCTACCTGGTCGCCGCCACGCAAAACAACATCTACCTGCTCACCGCCAACAGTGCCTATGCAGTGGCCAACCGTCGTGCCGACCTGGCGATCCAGAACAACCAGTTGCGCGCCCACCTGACCACCGTGTCGCTGAACCTGTGCGCGGCGCTGGACCACTGTCTGTTCGCCGGCAACCGTTGCGAAACCATCGGCGGGGCCAACACCAGCGGCGCGCAATCAGGCGATCTGCAGGCGCGCACCCTCAATGCCAGCAACAACCGCCTGCTCGGCCAGGGCGACCAGGACACCCTGCATCTGCATCCGGATGTCCAGGTCAAACAGGCCATCGTCATCGGCAACACCAGCACCGGCAATATCCGCGTCATCAACGGCGCACCGATTCCCAACGACATGGGGCTGACCAACCTCATCGGCTTCTAGGAGAGCACGACATGGCCGTCACCACCTTTCGCGGCGAAAAGAACCTCGGCGAGCTGGCCGACAAGCTGTTCCTGCGCCTCACCCCGCGCCAGCGCGAGAAGGTCGAAGGCGCACTGCTGCAGGCCAACCCGCAACTGGAAGAGCTCTCCAGCCTGCGCGCCGGCACCCTGCTCAAGGTGCCAGACCTGCCGGAGCTGCGCGCCAAGGCCAACCGCGCCGGCGGCAACCCGGACGACCAGCTGGCCGAACACCTGAGCAATGAGCTGACGGCGTTCGCTCGCCTGCTCGGGCCGCGCTTCGCCGCGGCGCAGGAAGCAGTGGCGCAGACCGCCGCGGTACTGGCAGAGCCGGAGCTGAACCGGGTGATCGCCAAGGAAAAACCGCTGCGCGACTTGGCGAAGAACATCGGCACGCTCAACGAGGCACGCAAGCAGGAGATGGATGAACGCCAGCAGGCGCTGATCGCCGCCGTGAAACTGATGCAGGGGGATCTGCAGAAGCGCTGAGTCGACATTGCCTGGCGTTCAGGAATGCATTGCGTTTGCCAGGAATTATCATTTTGGCTAAAGTCGCCGGCTTCGCGCACAGCTCGGCAAGCCAAGGATTGTCCATGTTCCGACTCGATGCGGTCAGTTTCAGCCTGCCGGAACGCACCCTCCTGCATCCGCTGTCGCTCGACATCCCGCAAGGCCAGATGGTCGGCCTGATCGGCCACAACGGCTCCGGCAAGTCCACCCTGCTGAAGATGCTGGCCCGCCAGCAACCGGCCAGCGCCGGGCGCGTGCTGCTGGACGACAAGCCATTGGCCGACTGGAAGGACCGCGACTTCGCCCAACAGGTCGCCTACCTGCCGCAGCAACTGCCACCCGCCGACAGCCTGACCGCCCGCGAGCTGGTCGGTTTCGGCCGCTATCCCTGGCACGGCCTGCTCGGTCGCTTCGGCAGCGAGGACCACGCCAAGGTGCGCGAGGCCATGGAGCTGACCGACACTTCACGCTTCGCCGAGCGCATGGTCGACAGCCTCTCCGGTGGCGAGCGCCAGCGCGTGTGGCTGGCCATGCTGCTGGCACAGAACAGCCGCTACCTGCTGCTGGACGAGCCGACCTCGGCCCTCGACATCGCCCACCAGGTCGACGTGCTCGGCGTGGTGCACCGGCTCAGCCAGCAGCTCGGGCTGAGCGTGATAGTGGTTTTGCACGATATCAACATGGCCAGCCGCTACTGCGACCGCCTGATCGCCCTGCACAGCGGACGCCTGCTGCTGGACGGCAGCCCGGCCGAGCTGATGACCGACAGCAACCTGGAGGCCATCTACGGCCTGCCCATGCAGGTGCTCAGCCACCCGTGCGGCCAGCAACCCATCGCCGTGGTGGTGTGATGCGCTGGCTGCTCTGCATGCTCGCCCTGCTGGCGGCAATCGCCCAGGCCGACACCCGCCAGCCGCGCATTGCGGTGATCGACTGGGGCCTGACCGAAACCCTGCTCGGCCTGGGCGTAACGCCCATCGCCGTGGCGCAGACCGAAGGCTACCGGCGCTGGGTGCAGGCCCCCGAACTGCCTGAGCAGGTGGTCGACCTCGGCCTGCGCATCGAGCCCAATCTGGAGCTGCTCAGCCAGCTCAAGCCGGACATGATCCTGATCACCCCGCAGTTCGCCGCCAGCCGCGCGCAGCTGGAGCGAGTGGCACCGGTGCACACGCTGGCCATCTATACCCCCGAAGCCGAGGCCTATGTCGGTGCCCAGCGGGTGACCCGCGAGCTGGCCGAGCTGCTTGACCGGCAGAGCGAAGGCGAAGCGATGATCGCGCGCATCGACAGCACCATGGTCCGAGTCAAGGAGCGCCTGGCTTCGCAGGCATTACCGCCCTTCTATGTGATGACCTTCCTCGACCAGCGCCATGTGCGCCTGTTCGGCAAGCAGAGCATCTACCAGGGCGTGCTGGACCGGGTCGGCCTGCGCAACGCCTGGCAGGGCCCGACCAACTACTGGGGCTTCAGCCAGCAGGGCATCGACCGCCTGGCGGAGACTCCCGAGGCCGCCCTGCTCTACCTGAAGCCCATGCCGCCCGGCGTACAGGAAGGCCTGGCTGCCAGCGCCCTGTGGAACCAGCTGCCGGCCGTGCGTGCGGGGCGCCTGTATGACCTGCCGCCGGTATGGAGCTTCAACGGCCTGATGGCCGCCGAACGCTTCGCCAATCTGCTGGAAGCGCGTCTGGCGCCGGAGAGCGTGCAATGAGTGATCTGTTGGCTCAGGGGCCGCTGCCCGTGCGTACCCGCCGCGGCTTCTCCAGCCACCCGGCCTGGCTATGTGGCGTGCTGCTGATCCTGACGCTTGGCCTGGCCTTCGCCGACCTCGGCCAGCGCCTGCCGAGCGGGCAATGGCTGCAGGCCATGTTCGCCCCGCAAGACGGCGACATGGCGCATCTGATCCTGCACTTCAGCTGGTTGCCGCGCCTGTGCATGGCCCTGCTGTGCGGCGCCGTGCTGGCCCTGGCCGGCACGCTGATGCAGCAGGTCCTGCGCAATCCGCTGGCCTCGCCGACCACCCTCGGTGTGGCCAGTGGCGCCCAGCTCGGCCTGCTGGTGGCCACCCTGTGGGCGCCCTGGCTGCTGGATTTCGGCCGCGAATGGGTGGCCCTGGCCGGCGGTGGCCTGGCCTCGCTGCTGGTGTTCGCCCTGGCCTGGCGGCGTGGCCTGGCGCCGCTGACGCTGATCCTCGCCGGCCTGGTGGTGACGCTGTATCTCAGTGCGCTCAACGTGACCCTGATGCTGGTCCAGCAGCAGGACCTCAATGCGGTATTCATCTGGGGCTCCGGCTCGCTCAGCCAGAACAGCTGGAGCGGCGTGCAGTTCCTCCTGCCGCGCCTGGCGGTCGGCATGCTGCTCCTGCTGCCGCTGTTGCGCCCGCTGGCCCTGCTGGAGCTGGACGACAGCGGCGTGAAGAGTCTGGGCGTGCCCCTGCGCTTCCTGCGCTTCGTCACCCTGACCCTGTCCGTGTACCTGGCCGCCTGCGTGGTCAGCACGGTGGGCGTGATCGGCTTTATCGGCCTGGCCGCGCCGGCCTTGGTGCGCCTGCTCGGTGCCCGTACCTTCGCCCAGCGCCTGCGCTGGGCTCCGCTGCTCGGCGGTCTGTTGCTGAGCGTCACCGATCTGGGCATCCAGCGCCTGGCCGGCAACCTGGCCGAGCTGGTGCCCACCGGCGCCGCCACCGCGCTGCTCGGCGCGCCGTTGCTGCTCTGGCTGCTGCCACGCCTGCGCTTGGCCGGTGCTCAACCGCACAGCGGTGACGGTCATCACTTCAGCCGTCATCCCTTCCCGGCCAGACGCCTGCTGCCGCTGAGCGTGGTACTGGTCTGCGCACTGCTGATCGCCCTTGGCCTGGGTCGCGGCCTGGATGGTTGGCAGTGGACCCTGAGCGACGCCACCCTGCTCGACTGGCGCTGGCCGCGGGTGATGGCCGCCGCTGCCGCCGGCTGCATGCTGGCCCTGGCCGGCTGCATGATACAGCGCCTGACCGGCAACCCGATGTCCAGTCCCGAGGTGCTTGGCATCAGCGCCGGCGCCGCCCTGGGCCTGATCGCCCTGCTGTTCCTGCTGCCTTACTCAGGTCCTTTGGCCCAAATGGTGCTGGGTGGCCTGGGCGCAGGGCTGACCCTTCTGCTGCTGCTCGGCCTGTCGCGGCGCTCCGGTTTCGCGCCCGAGCGGGTGCTGCTGATCGGCATCAGCATCACCGCGCTGTTCGACGCCCTGCAGGTGATCCTGCTGGCCGGCGGCGATCCGCGCGGACAGAACCTGCTGGGCTGGATGTCCGGCTCGACCTACTTCGTCGGCCCGCAGATGGCGGTCTGGGTGCTGGTCTGCAGCCTGGTGCTGCTGATCGCGGCGCTGCCTTTCGGGCGCTGGCTGGAGCTGCTGCCGCTGGGCGATGGCACGCCGCGTGCTCTGGGTGTGCCGCTGGGACGCAGCCGCTTCGTGCTGTTGCTGCTGGCCTCACTGTTGACGGCCGGCGCCACCCTGATCGTCGGGCCGCTGAGCTTTATCGGCCTGCTGGCGCCACACCTGGCCCGCCTGCTCGGCTTGGCTCGCGCCGTGCCGCAGATGCTCGGTGCGGCATTGCTCGGTGCGCTGGTGATGGTGGCGGCGGATTGGCTGGGGCGCACGGTGCTGTTCCCGGCGCAGCTGCCGGCGGGGCTGCTGGCGTCGCTGCTGGGTGGGGCCTACTTCATGCTGTGTCTGTATCGGCGCTGAGGGGCTTGCTGGTGGGCTGTTCGCTGCGCTCCTGAGCCCACCCTACGCGGAGCAGCGCCGCCGCTTACCCGTAGGGTGTACTCGCCGAAGGCAGTACACCAAAGGCATTCACTATCTCCCAGAAGGTACTCGCAGCAGGCAGCAGAGCAGACCAAAGCTGTCTACCTGCGAGGCGAGCAACCCAACGCAGCCCTCAATCCAGTACTGCAGTCCCTTCCGCCGGCGGCTCTTCCAGCAACGGGCAGTTGTCGCACATCTCCATGCCCAGCTCGTTGCGAATGCAGCACAGCTTGCGCTGGCGCCAGGGCGCGCAGCCCTCGCCCTGGGGCACGTAGATCACCGGCTCGCACAGCGGATTGCGGCTGCCATCCGGGCGCAGCTTGCTTTCCAGCACTTCGAAACCCTGGGCCAGCATCGGTTTGGGGAACGGCAGGCCGCCGAGGGTCGACATGAACCATTCGAAGTAGTTGCCAGCGTTACTCCACAGCACTCGCGCGGCGATCTTGCGATGCGCGCGCAGGGCGTCGATGAAGGGCAGCAGGTTGTCGTCGAGCAATCCCGCGAAGCGTTCGAAGCCATTGGCCGGCGCCGTGCTCCAGCGCTCGCCGGCATGCGGCAGCTTGAAGGCCTCCGGCAGGCCGTCGGCGCCGACCACCACCTGGATCTCGTCGAAATCCAGCGGCAGGCGCCAGTTGAGGATCAGCCCTGCCGCCAGCACCGGCGGAATCAGGCGCAGGAAGTAGTACTTGGACCATAGCGACATCAGCGCCCGTCGATCGCCCTCGGCATGCTCGGGGCCGAAGCGCAGCATCTGTTCTTCCAGACGCTCGGGGCTGACGAACTCACGCCCGGACAGTGCCGGGCGTGGGTCATCCGCAAGGGTGAGAACATCGCGGTAGTGGGCAAAGGGCCCTTGGAACAGCGGGGCAATGGCCGGGATCATCGGCCCCCCGCCTGGGTCAAGCACATGCGCTGGCGACTCCTGCTGATTGGCGCTGTTGAAGGCTGTCCATCAGCGCATCGACCACTTCCTGTGAACGTATGGCCAGCACCGACAGCAGCGTGTCGCTCAGACCATGGCTGGCCTCGCAACAACCCTGCAGGTAGATACCGGCAGTCATCTGCGGCTGGCAGCACAGACGATAGTCGCGTTCGACGCCTTCGCCCAGATGCTCGGCCAATCCGCCCAGCAGGCGCTTGTAGCCGTCACGACGATAGCCGGTGGCCAAGACTACGGCATCGTACAGGCGATCTTCCACGCCTTCCGGCCCGCTCAGGGTCAGGCGAATGCCCGCGTCGCCGGCCTGCACGGCCTCGATATTGCGCTGCGGCAGCAGGTTGTGCGGCGCGTGGCCGGTGACCTTCTGCAGGTACAGGCGGTGATAGATGCTCTCGATCAGGTCCAGGTTGACCACCGAGTAGTTGGTCTGGGCGTTGGCCTGGATGAACGCCTCGCGCTCCTCCGGCGATTGGCCGTAGACCACGTCGGTGTAGGACGGATCGAAGATCTCGTTGATGAACGGGCTGTCGTCCGCCGGGCGCAGGGCCTGGCTGCGCATCACCAGCGAGACCTCGGCGCTCGGGTAGCGGCCGCACAGATCGCTGAAGATCTCCGCCGCACTCTGCCCGGAGCCGACCACCGCCAGGCGCTTGGGTTCGCCGCAGGCCTGAATGCGCTCCAGATAGCTGGACGAATGCATCACCCGCGCGTCGCCCTTGAGCGGACGAAACGCCTCGGGCACCACAGGTTCGCCGCCGATGCTGACCACCAGGTTGCGGGTGATGCGCGCACGGGTGCGGCCGTCGGCCAGGCGCGAGATCACCTTGACCCGGGTCACGTCGCCGCCATCGAGCACCGGTTCGACACCGATGACCTCTTCGCCGTAGTGCACGCGATCACTGAACTGGGCGGCGGCCCAGCCCAGGTAGTCGTTGTACTCCAGGCGCGACGGCGTGAAGGTGCTGATATTGATGAAGGCTTCCAGCCGGCGCTTCTCGTGCAGGTAGCTGACGAAGGTGTAGCGGCTGGACGGATTGCGCAGGGTGGCCAGATCCTTGAGGAAGGAAATCTGCATGCGGCTGTCTTCCAGCAGCATGCCGCCGTGCCACTCGAAGGCCGGTTTCTTTTCCAGGAAGCAGTAGCGCAGTCCGTGCTCGCGCACCCGACGGTCTTCATCCAGGGCCACCGCAATGGCCAGGTTGGCGGGCCCGAAGCCCAGCCCGATCACATCGTATTCCAGTGTTTCTATGCTCATGTCAGGCCCCGATCCTCTGCGGATGGTTCGTGTGAAGGCCAAGTCAGCCTCTGGAGGCGCTCGCCTCGCCCAACCTCATCAGTTCACGGCCACGCTCGGGCGCGGCTCTTTTGTTCTATGGGCCCACGGTCAGCCGTGGACCTACTGCTATGCCAGGCGGCAGCGTTCGAAGAACACCTCACGCGACTGCACCATGAGTGCCGCGCGCTTGTGCGGGAAATCGAATTCCTTCGCCTTGTGGTAACCCTGTGCCTGCATGTGGCCAATCATCTTGGCGTTGTCGGCACGGGGCTCGGCGACCACCCGCTGGGTACGCGGATCGTCGAGGAACAGGTAGTGGGTCAGCGCGCTCAGCCAGCTGGCCACCTTGTGCGGGCCGCGATGGCTCTCTTCGCCGACCAGCATGTGGATGCCGCGGTCGTAGTCCGCCACGTCGTAGAACGGCGCGATGCGGTCTTCCTTGGCCCAGTAGGCTTCGTAGTAGGCGAACGGCTCATCGTCGAAGCAGCCGATGAGGGTCAGCACGCGCGGGTCCGCGGCCAGCTCCTCCAGGTAGCGACGATGCTTGGTCAGGTCGCCCTCCTCCTGCCAGAACGCAGCCACGCGGGCGCTGTTCTGCCAGCGGTTGAAGCGCTCGAGGTCGCTGTCGATGTCCAGGGTGCGCAGGGAAATCCAGGCGCCCAGATTGGCATCGAAACGTCGATACACCTCGCCCTGCGGCTTGGGCGCACGGCGCGGATGGCGGCGGCCGGTGGCATGCATGACCATCTGCTGCGGATAGCCGGCGCTGCCGGTATTGCGCAGGAACGGCCCCGGCAATTGCCAGAACAGCGAGCGCTCGATGCGCAGGCTATCGCCTTCGCTCACCAGCAGGCCGCTGTTCCGCAGCTGCGGGTCGATGCTCTCCAGTTGCAGACGCAGCACCTGCAGCGCCGGATCACTGGCAAAGCACCAATAGGCCAGCAGCCACAGAGCCTCGGCCTGTTGCTCGACGGCCAGCTCCAGCGGAACCAGCAGCTCGCCCTGGCGACGGGCGCGTAGCAGCGCGCGCTCGTCCAGGTGCAGGGCCAGGCTGGTGCCGTCGTCGCGGGCGACCAGCCGCTGCCCGGAAGGCAGCAGCAGTTGTTGCAGTGGCTTAGAAGTCATAACTCACACTGGCGATGACGTTGCGACGGTTGCCGTACCAGCAGAAGGAATCGCAGGTAGCCACGTATTCTTTATCGGTGAGGTTGTTGGCGTTCACCTGGAACGTCACCTCCTGCAGCTTGTAGCTGACCATGGCGTCGTACACGGTGTAGGAAGGCACTTCCAGGGTCTCGGTGTTGTCGCCGTAGCTTTCACCGGTATAGCGAGCACCTGCGCCGATGGCGAAACCATTTAGCAAACCGTCGCTGAAGCGATAGGTCGCCCAGAGCGAAGCCAAACGATCGGCGACCTGCGATGGGGTTTTACCTTTTTCAGCCTGGGAGCGATTTGTTGTCTTGGTCGTCTCTGCATCCAGCAGAGTGACAGAACCTACCAAACTCAGGTTATCGATCACTTCGGCAGCAGCTTCCAGCTCAATGCCTCGACTGCGAACCTCTCCCAACTGGGTGCGGATATTGCCGGTTTCGGTTTTACGCACGTTTTGCTGGGTCAGCTCGAACAGCGCCAGGTTGAAGGAGCCATCGAACCCTTCCGGCTGGTACTTCAGGCCGATTTCCTTCTGGTCGCCGCTCTCCGGCTTATAGGGATCGCCAGTGGTAGGGTTGATTTCGGTAACTGGCAGGAAGAATTCGGAGTAGCTGACGTAAGGAGTCAGGCCGTTATCTGCAACGTAAGCAGAGCCTGCGGTCCAAGTGAACTCCTCGTCGCGAATGTTCTTGTGTACATCGGTGGTACGGTTGTCGATATCGGAACGGGCATTGTCGTAACGACCGCCGAGCAGGAAGACCCAGTGATCGTCGACCTTGAGCTGCTCCTGTACATAGAGACCAAGCTGATCGGCACGGGTGCGCTTATCTTGTAGGTCGGCCGAGGTGACGGGATTCAGTCCTGTTGCACCCAGCCGTACCAGATTTACGCCGCCGTAGCTGGGGTTGTAGACATTGAGCGGCTCACGAATCAGTGGGTCAGAGCCAAAGGACTCTTCGTCTATGTTCAGTAGTTGATAGTCCACGCCCACCAGGAAGGTGCTTTCCAGGGCATCACCGCTCCAGTAGTTGACCAGGCGGTTATCCAGCGACAGGTTGTCGGCTTGGCCATCGGTATAGGTCAAGCCGCGAATGATCTTCTGCCGGCTAGGATCATTCAGGTCGGGATAGAGGCCGCTGACCACACCAAATGCGAAATTAAATGCAGGACCACTTGTGGCTCCACCGACTTGACTGGATGCCGCGCTACGAAGTAGATCAATCGAGTGTCCCGCGTAGTACATCTGCCGCAGATCGACATCCAGATGACCGTAGCGGAAGTTCTGCTGGAAGTCCCAGGCGTCGCTCAATCGGTGATTCAGCTCGTAACCCAGGGTGTACTGAGTACGGTCGAATTTCTCGTAGTCCGGATTGCCGACAGCCGTATCGGTATCGATATAGCCATTGCCACCGTTGTACAGCGTGCCCTCTGCCGGCAGGAATTGCAGTTGCGGGTCGGAGTTGTCCTTCTGGAAGCTGGCCAGCAGAGTCAACGAAGTGTCGTCGTTGAAGTTGAAGGTCATCGACGGCGCGAGCAGCAGGCGCTCGGCATCTACATCATCGACCTGAGTCCCAGTATCGCGAGACAGCCCGACTACGCGGAACAGCACATCACCCTGCTCATCCAGCTTGCCGCCTACATCGAACTGCAGCTGTTTGCGATCGAAGCTGCCGTACTGCACACCCACTTCGTTCTTGGCCTCGGCATTGGGTCGCTTGCTCTGCAGGTTAATGATGCCGCCCGGGGTGGATTGGCCGTAGAGCACAGACGAGGCGCCTTTCAGCACTTCGACCCGCTCGAGCATATAGGGGTCGACCTGCCAGCTGTAGAAACCACTGGAGTAAACACGCACGCCGTCTTGGAACAGGCCGTTGTTGGCCTGTTTGAAGCCGCGCAGGATGAACCAATCCTGCTTGTTGTCTTCACCGAAGTAGCCCGCTTGAATGCCAGCCGAATAACGCAGCGCATCGCTGATGGTTTGAACGTTGCGATCCTTCATCTCCTGCTGAGTAACGACAGATACCGAGCGTGGAGTTTCATTGAGGGGAGTGTTGGTCTTGGTAGCACTGCGGCTGTTCTTGGCCACATAGCCCTGGTCTTCACCGACCGGGCTGTCCAGCTCGCCGCTGATATTGGTGGCTTCCAGCTGTACGGCTTCTTCGGCATGCAGACCCATGCTGAATGCGCCCAGCGCGCAGGCCATGGCCAAGGGTAGGCGTGCCTTGGCAAAGGGTACTTTGGCCTGGTACTTCGCTTGCTGTTCCATCAACACTCCCCAGAAATCAAATTAGAAGGATTCGCATTTATATGACTTGCCTCTACTAGACGAGCAAGGCGCGGGAAAATTTAGCCGCCAACAAAAAATTCTTTGGCGGCTCCCACTTCAGCTTCCCAGCAAGGCCACCAGCTCCTGGAGAACCTGCGGATGACGGACGATGCCCTGGTGATCGGTGTCGATCAGGCGATGACTAGCCGCCCTGCCCTGCACCTGTTCCAGGCCACTCTCCAGCAAGGCCGCGCGACCGCCTGGCTGCGCCGCCCACCAGCAATGTGGGCGCACCCTGACCTTGGGCAGCGCGTAGCCGGCGCACAGGCGGCGCATATGCTGCTCCACCGCCCAGGCGAACAGCAGCTCTTCCAGGCTTTGGCGGGTCATGCCGTCCAGCGGTTGGCCAGCGAACCAGCTGCTGCAGGCCTGCGGCCAGTCCAGCGGTTCGAGTTGCAGCACTTGTTCGAATAGCCTGTCCCAGGCTTTGCCCGGCAGCTCGGGAGCCAGCAGTTGCAGGTGCTCGACCAGCTTGGCTCGCGCCTGTGGATGACGGGCGTCGTCGCCGGCGATCTCGGTGCCTGGCACGTAGCAGTCGAGCAGGCCGAGCAAGGCCACTTCTTCGCCGCGTGCCTCCAGGCGCGCCGCCAGCTCCAGCGCCAGGCTGCCGCCCAGCGACCAGCCGACCAGCCGGTACGGCCCCTGCGGTTGCTGCTTGAGCAGTGCGGCCAGATAGGCGTCGGCCATCTCGCCCAGCGAGGCATCGCGCCAGCTCGGGTCGAGGAAGCTGCGGCACTGCAGGCCGAAGACGTCGTGCACGCCGTCCAGACGCGCCGCCAGCGGTTGGTAGCCGGTGACCCGGCCGGTGACCGGATGCGGACAGAACACCGGAGATGCGCCGGCCTCCTGGCGGGTCAGACGCAGCAACGGCGACGGGCCCTGCACGGCCTGGCCGCGGGCCAGCTCCAGCAGGCCGAGCAGCTCGCGGCGATAGTCCGCCGCCAGGGCCTCGATGGTCTCGGCGCGGTACTGGTTGGCCGCGTACTCCCAGGACAGCTGCAACTGGCCGTCGAACACCTGGCCATTGACCGCCAGACGCGCGGCCAGCGGGTTGTTCGCCGCCACTGCCGCGCCACCACCGGCCGCCGGGCGGAACCAGTCCGCCGCCGCGCCGGCCTGGTACTGGCCGAGGTAGTTGAAGATCACTTCGGCACTCGGTACGGCGGCAAGTGCCGCCTGCGCCGCGGCCGAGCCCAGCCAGCGCAGCACGCCGTAACCCTGACCGCCATGTTCGACCTGCTGCAGGCGTTGCTGAACCTGTTGCAGCTGCTCGGCTGCCGCGTCGAGCCGCGGCAGCTGCAACGGATACAGGCTGGTGAACCAGCCGACCGTGCGCGACAGATCCAGTTCGCCGGCCAACGCCTCGCGGCCGTGGCCTTCGAGGTTGACCCGCAGCCCCGGCTGGCCGCTCCAGCGGCACAGGGCACGGGTCAGCGCGGTGAGCAGCAAGGCGTCGATACGCACGCCGAGCTGCGCCGGCGCCTGCAGCAGACGCTTGGTGTCGGCGGCATCCAGGGCCAGGCGTACTTGGCGCTTGTCGCCATGGCTGGCGCTATTGGCTTCGAGTTCGCGCGGCAGGGCCAGTGTCGGGCCGTTCAGGCGGCTGCACCAGGCGTCCAGCTCGACCTGCGCCGCTGCACTGCTCGCCCAGCTCTGCAGGGCCTCGCTCCAGCTTTTGTAGGACTGGCCCTTGCCCGGCAGGCGCACGGCCTGGCCGGCTTCCAGCTGGCGATAAGCAGCGAGGATATCTTCCAGCAGGACGCGCCAGGACACGCCGTCCACCACCAGGTGATGCACGGCCAGCAGCAGGCGGTCGGCCTGGCCGGTCTGCTTCAGATGAAGCGCGCGCAGCACGGGGCCGGCGGCCAGGTCGAGGCTCTGCTGGACCTGCTGGCAGAACTCTTCGGCCTCGGCAGCACTGCCGGCTTCACGCAGCCATAGCAGCGGCTGCCCGGCATCCACTTCGGCGTAGCGCTGGCGCCAGACGCCCTGCTCCTGACTGAAACGCAGGCGCAGGCCATCGTGATGGGCCACCAGCGCCTGCAGCGCCTGCTCCAGCAACTCTGGATCGAGCGGACGCAGCAGCTCCAGATTGAGCGCCTGGTTCCAGTGCGCTGGGTTGGCCTGGCCCATGGCGAAGAAATGCGCCTGGATCGGCGTCAGCGGCAACTCGCCGGTTACAGGCTCTTGCACTTCCTCCGCTCCGGCCAGCCGCGCAACCTTGGCCAGTTCGGCCAGGCGCGGGAACTGGAACAGCTCGCGCGGCGCCAATTGCAGCCCCTGCTGACGGATACGGCTGACCACCTGCAGCGCGACGATGGAGTCGCCGCCCAGTTCGAAGAAGTGATCCTGGCGCCCTACTCGCTCCACGCCCAGCACTTCGGCCCAGATCGCGGCGAGGATGCGTTCATTGTCGGTCTGCGGCGCTTCGTAGGACTGGCTCTGCCAGGTCGGCTCCGGCAGCGCGGCGCGGTCCAGCTTGCCGGCCGGGGTCAGCGGCAGTTTTTCCAGGGCGATGATCTGCGCGGGCACCATATAGTCCGGCAGCACTTGAGCCAGCTTGCTGCGCAGGGCATTGGCATCGGTGTTTTCGCGAGCGACGACATAACCAACCAGCTGCTTGCCGGTCGGCGTCTCACGAGCGATTACCGCCGCTTCCTGCACGCCATCCAGGGCCAGCAACTGGCTCTCAATCTCGCCCAGTTCGATACGGAAGCCGTGAATCTTCACCTGATGGTCGACGCGGCCCAGGTAATCCAGGGTGCCGTCTTCACGCCAGCGCACCAGGTCACCGGTGCGGTACATGCGCTCGCCGGCGGCGCCGAATGGATCGGGCAGGAAGCGCTCGGCCGTCAGCTGCGGGCGCTGGAAATAGCCACGGGCCAGACCCACTTCGCCACCGATATACAGCTCGCCAGCCACACCGATGGGCAGCAGGTTCAGCTCGGCATCCAGCACATAGAGGCTGCGCGGGCCAACCGGATTGCCGATGGGGGCGTAGGCGGCTTCGAAACTGTCGCCCGGATAGGCTTCCCAGATCAGCGGGGTTACCACAGTCTCGGTCGGACCGTAGCCATTGATGATCCGCTGGGGATGCAGCACTTTCTGCAGGCGCTCATAGGTCTCGCGGGTAAAGGCCTCACCGCCCAGGGTCCAGGAACGCACTGGCAACTTCAGCCCCTGCGACTCCACCCAGTCCAGCAGCTGCTGGGCATAGCTCGGCGGCAGGCAGGAGATGGTCACGCCTTCATCGGCGATGACCTGGCAGGTTTTCTCCGCGCTCCAGAGCTCCTGGTCGCGAATAACCAGGCGGCTGCCGAAGGCCAGCGGTACGGTCCAGCGCTCCAGGGCGCCGTCGAAGCTGATCGAAGCGAAGTGCAGTTCCACATCGTCCGGTGTCATCCCGTAGCGCTGGCCAATGGTCTGCACATGCATGGTCAGGCCAAGGTGGTTCACCGCCACGCCCTTGGGCTGGCCGGTGGAGCCGGAGGTGTAGATCAGGTAGGCCAGATTGAGCGGATGCAGCTGTACCGCTGGCGGCGAAGCTTCAAAGGCGCTCAGATCCAGCTGATCCAGATATAGCGGCTCGACGCCCTCGCCCAACGGCAGGCGCTCGGCCAGATCGGACGAAGTGATCAGCCACTTCAGCCCCGAGTCTTCGACCATGTAGCTCAGACGTTCGCGCGGATAATCCGGATCGAGCGGGACAAAGGCGCCACCGGACTTCAGCACCGCCAGCATGGCCACGATCATCGCGTTGCCACGCTCCAGCGAGACGCCGACACGCGACTCCGGCTGCACGCCGTGCGCCACCAGCAGATGGGCCAGTTGGTTCGCGCGTGCCTCCAGTTCGGCGAAAGAAATCCGCTCGCTTCTATGTACCAGGGCGATGGCCTCGAGACGCAGACGCGCCTGCTCGGCAATCAACTCGGGCAACAGTCGCGAAGCATCGAAACTCTGCTGTGGGGTATTCCATTCGGCCAGGCGTGCCTGGTCGTCGGTATCCAGCAGTTGCAGACGCACCAGGGGCTGATCCGGCGCAGCGCTGATCTGTTCCAGCAGGCCCAGCAGGTGCACGGTCATCTGTTGCATCTGCGCATCATCGAGGCGCTCGCGGGCCCAGGTCAGGGTCAGGCGCAGCTGGCCGGCGCTTTCCTCCAGGCTATCCAGGGCCAGGTCGAACAAGGCATGGGGCACGCCCTGGGCCAGCGGCTCCAGGCGCAGGCCGGGCAGCTGCAGGGCGCCGAGGTCGCGTTTCTGGTGATTGAACAGCACCTGGAACAGCGGTGTCTGGCCCAGGCTGCGCTCGGGGGCGAGAGCCTCCACCAGTTGATCGAACGGCAGATCCTGCTGATCCTGGGCATCCAGGGCATGACGGCGCACTTCGGCCAGCAGCTGGCGGAAGCTCATGCCGGCGTCGAATTCGGCGCGCAACACCTGGGTGTTGACGAAGAAGCCCACCAGCGGCGCGGTTTCGGCGCGCTGGCGGTTGGCTACCGGCACGCCGACGCGAATATCGCGCTGGTTGCTGTAGCGCGCCAGCAGCAGCTGGAAGGCCGCCAGCAAGAGCATGAACAGGGTCGCGCCCTCGCCCTGAGCCAGCTGGCGCAGGCGCTCGGCCAGGGCCTGTGGCACCTCGATGGCCTGGCGTGCGGCATGTCGCTGGCCGCTGGCGTCCAGCTTGTAGGGCAAGGCCAATACCGGCTGCTCGCTACCCAGGCGTTCGCGCCAGTAGCCGAGCTGGCGCTCGCGCTCGCCGGCCTCCAGCCAGGCGCGCTGCCACTGGGCGTAGTCGGCATACTGGATCGGCAGCTCGGCCAGCTGCGGCGTCTGGCCCAGGCGCAGTGCGGCATAGGCGCGGCCCAACTCCTCGGCAAATACGCCGATGGACCAGCCATCGGAGACGATGTGGTGGCAGACGATCTGCAGGCGCCATTGCTGTTCGTCCAGGCGCAGCAGCTGCACGCGCAGCAGCGGCCCCTGGGCCAGGTCGAAGGCGCGCGCCGCATGGGCATCGGCCAGGGTCTGTACCTGCTCCGGCGCGCCGCGCAAGTCGCGCTCCTCCAGGGCCAGCGGGCCCGGTGGATCGATGCGCTGGCACAGCTGGCCGGCGTGTTCGTAGAAACGCGTGCGCAGCGCTTCATGGCGCTCGACGATCAGCCCCAGCGCGGCCAACAGCGCATGGCGATCCAGCTCGCCCTCCAGGGCGAAGGCGCCGACCATATGGTAGGCGCTGCTGTCCGGCTCCATCTGCGCCACCAGCCACAGGCGCTGCTGGGCATGCGAGGCAGCCAGGTGCTCGCCACGCGGCGCCGGTACCAGCGGCAGGCGGTCGAAGCGGATGCCCTTGGTCGCCAGCAGCTCGAGGAAGCGCTTCTGCTCGGGAGCGCCGAGGGCGAGGAAACGGCGCGCCAGGGCGGCCTTGTCGATGGGCGCGGTCACAGGGCCTCCAGTTCGTCGAGCAGCGCGGCCATGTCGCGCAGGTCTTGGTCTTCTTCCTCGGCGGCGGCCGGAGCCTGGCCATCGAGGGCGGCGGCCAGGGCCGCCAGGTCTTGCGCTTCGAAGAAGGCGCGTAGCGGCAGCTCCAGGCCCAGGCGCTGGCGCAACAGGGCCACGGCCTGGGTGGCCAGCAGCGAGTGGCCGCCAAGTTCGAAGAAGTTGTCGTCGAGGCCGACCTGGGCCACCTCCAGCACTTCCTGCCAGATGCCAGCCAGGGTGATTTCCAGCACGGACTGCGGCGCCCGGTAGCTGCGTGCCTGCCATACCGGCTCGGGCAGCGCGCGGCGCTCCAGCTTGCCGTTGGGTGAAAGCGGCATACGGTCGAGGCGCATCAGGATCGACGGTACCATGTGCTCAGGCAGCTCAGCCTTGAGCGCGACCTTGATGCCAGCCAGCCAGGCGGACTCATCCGCCGGCAGCGGGTCAGCCACCAGATAACCGACCAGCTGCTTGCCGATCTGGCTGTCGCGGGCCACCACCACGGCCTCGGCGACACCCAGCTGGGCGCCGAGCTGGGCTTCGATCTCGCCCAGTTCGACGCGGAAGCCACGAATCTTCACCTGATGGTCGATACGGCCCAGGTAGTCGATGGCGCCATCGGCACGCCAGCGCACCAGGTCGCCGGTACGGTACATGCGCCCACCCTCGCTACTGAACGGATCAGGCAGGAAGCGCTCGGCGGTCAGTTCCGGACGTCGGTGGTAGCCGCGCGCCAGGCCGATGCCGGCGATATACAGCTCGCCGGGCACGCCCTGCGGTACCGGGTTGAGCTGGGCATCGAGGATATGCAGACGCAGGTTGGCGATCGGTCGACCGATCGGCACGGCGTGGCGGCCCTCCTCCACGCAGGTCCAGTGGCTGACGTCGATGGCCGCCTCGGTCGGGCCGTACAGGTTGTACAGGGAAGCGCCCGGCAGACGCTGGAAGGTGCGCACCTGCAGCTCCGCCGGCAGTGCTTCACCGCTGCAGATAACGCGGGTCAGGCTCTGGCACTGCTCCACATCCGGATGCAGCAGGAACGCCTGCAGCATGGACGGCACGAAGTGCAGCGTGCTGACCTTGTGGCGTTGGATCAACTCCACCAGCTTCTGCGGATCGCGGTGGTCGCCCGGCGCGGCCACGGCCAGGCAGGCGCCGGTGATCAGCGGCCAGAAGAACTCCCACACCGAGACGTCGAAGCTGAACGGGGTCTTCTGCAGCACCACGTCGCCAGCGCCGATCTGATAGGCGTCCTGCATCCACAGAATGCGGTTGGCCAGGGCCTCGTGGCTGTTGCCGGCGCCCTTGGGCTTGCCGGTGGAGCCGGAGGTGTAGATGACGTAGGCCAGGTCGTTGCCCTGCAGCTCGACCCGCGGCGGCTCAGCGCTCTCGGCGCTGCAGTCCTCACGATCCAGACCCAGAGCCTTGAGGCCGGCCGGCAGCGGCAGGCGCTCGACCAGCGCGCTGTGTGACAGCAGCAGGTCGACCCCGGAATCCTCCAGCAGATAGGCCAGGCGCTCCAGCGGATATTCCGGGTCGAGCGGCACGTAAGCACCGCCGGCGCGGACGATGGCGTGCAGGCCGATCACCAGCTCCAGCGAGCGCTCCAGGCTGATACCGACCAGGCTGCCACGCTGCACCCCGAGGCTGCGCAGGCGATTGGCCAGGCGGTTGATCCGCGTCTCCAGCTCGGCGTAGCTCAGGGTCTGCTCGCCGAACACCAGGGCCGGCGCCTGCGGCGTGCGCGCCGCCTGCTGGCTGATGCCTTCGCTCATGTTGACCAGCGGGCCGTAGTCCTGGGTTGTGTCGTTCCAGGCGGCGAGTTGGGCCTGCTCGTCTTCTTCCAGCAACGGCAGCAGGCCGATGGGCTGGCTCGGATCGGCGCAGATACCTTCCAGCAGACGCACGAAGTGCCGGGCCAGGCGGGCAATGGTGCGCGCCTCGAACAGCTCGGCGGCATAGCTGACGAAGCCGCTGAGAGTGCCGTCGGCGGCTTCCTCGGTATCCATCGCCAGGTCGAACTGGGCACCGGCGGCGCCCGGGTCATGCGGCTGCACGCGCAGGCCCGGCAGGTTGCCGAGTGCGCTGAAGTCCACCTGCTGGTGGTTGAACGCCACCTGGAACAGCGGATGGTGACTCAGGCTGCGCGTCGGTTGCAGCGCTTCCACCAGTTGGTCGAACGGCAGCTCCTGGTTGGCCAGGGCATCGCGGCTGGCCTGGGCCAGCTCGCCGAGCAGCTCGCGGAAGGGTTTCAGCCCAGCCGGCTCACCGCGCAGCACCAGGGTGTTGATGAAGCAACCGAGCACGCCGTCCATTTCCGCCAGGCTGCGCCCGGCCACCGGCACGCCGACACGGATATCTTCCTGGCCGCTGTAGCGGTGCAGCAAGGTCTGCCAGGCCGCCAGCAGCAGGCTGAACAGGGTGCTGCCCTCGCGCTGGGCCAAAGCACGCAATTGCGCGGTCAGCGCCGAAGACAGCTCGAAACGCCAGCGCAGACTCTGGCGGCTGCCATGGGCCGGGCGCGGATGGTCGGTCGGCAGTTCCAGCAGCGACTGGTGTTCGCCCAGGCGCGCCTTCCAGTAGTCCAGTTGGCGCGTGGCCTCGCTGGATTTCAGCCAGTCGCGCTGCCACTGGGCGTAGTCGGCGTACTGCAGCGGCAAGGCGGCGAACTGCGCGGTGCGGCCCTCGGCGAACGCCGCATAGGCGGAGGAGAACTCACCGATAAAGCGCTGCATCGACCAGCCATCGGAGACGATGTGGTGCTGGATCAGCAGCAGGCGGTACTCCTGGTCGCCCAGGCGCAGCACGGCAACCCGCAGCAGCGGTTCGCTGGCCAGGTTGAACGGGCGCTTGAGCAGCTTCTGTGCGTAATCGCGGGCCTCGGCCTCACGCTCGTTGGCGGCCAGCTCGCGCAGGTCGACCCAGTCGATACGCTGGCCCTGGGCCGGCAGGATGCGCTGGCGCGCTTCGCCGTTCACTTCGACGAAACGGGTACGCAGCGCCTCGTGGCGCGCCTCCAACTGGTCGAAGGCGGCCTGCAGCGCCTGGCGATCCAGGCGGCCCTGCAGATCGAGGCCGGCCGGCATATGGTAAGCACCGTTGCTCGGATCCAGCCGGTTGAGGAACCACAGGCGCTGCTGGGCGTGCGACAGCGGCAGATCACCGCCGCGTGGCAGCGCACGCAGCACCGGCGCATCGGCGGATTCGCGCTGCAGGGCGGCGGCGCAATCGGCCAGGCGGCTCTGCTCGAACAGCGCCTTGAGCGGCAGCTGCAGGCCTTGCTGGCGGATGCGGCTGACCACCTTGAGCGCGACGATGGAGTCGCCACCCAGTTCGAAGAAATGATCCTGGCGCCCTACTCGTTCTACATCCAGTACCTCGGCCCAGATGGCGGCGAGGATGCGCTCGTTGTCGGTCTGCGGGGTTTCGTAGCTCTGGCTTTGCCAGGTGGGCTCCGGCAGTGCGGCACGGTCCAGCTTGCCAGCCGGAGTCAGCGGCAGTTTGTCCAGGGCGATGATCTGCGCGGGCACCATATAGTCCGGCAGCACTTTGGCCAGCTCGCTGCGCAGGGCATTGGCATCGGTGTTGTCGCGGGCGACGACATAACCGACCAGCTGTTTGCCGCTCGGGGTCTCACGGGCGATCACCGCCGCTTCCTGCACACCGTCGAGTGCCAGCAACTGGCTCTCGATCTCGCCCAGTTCGATTCGGAAACCACGGATCTTCACCTGATGGTCGACGCGCCCCAGGTAATCCAGGGTGCCGTCTTCACGCCAGCGCACCAGGTCGCCGGTGCGGTACATGCGCTCGCCGGCCGTACCGAACGGATCGGGCAGGAAGCGCTCGGCCGTCAGCTCCGGACGCTGGAAGTAGCCACGGGCCAAGCCGACTTCGCCACCGATATACAGCTCACCGGCCACGCCGATGGGTAGCAGGTTGAGCTCGGCATCCAGCACATACAGACCGCGCGGCCCTACCGGATTGCCGATGGGGGCATAGGCTGCTTCAAACGAATCACCCGGATAGGCTTCCCAGATCAGCGGGGTCACCACGGTCTCGGTCGGGCCGTAACCGTTGATGATGCGTTGCGGCTGCAGGACTTTCTGCAGGCGCTCATAGGTCTCGCGGGTAAAGGCTTCGCCGCCCAGGGTCCAGGAACGCACCGGCAGTTTCAGCCCTTGCGACTCGACCCAGTCCAGCAGTTGCTGGGCATAGCTGGGCGGCAGGCAGGAAATGGTCACGCCTTCATCGGCGATCACCTGGCAGGTCTTCTCGGCGCTCCACAGTTCCTGATCACGAATCACCAGGCGGCTACCGAAGGCCAGCGGCACCGTCCAGCGCTCCAAAGCGCCGTCGAAGCTGATGGAGGCGAAGTGCAATTCCACATCGTCCGGGGTCATGCCGTAGCGCTGACCGATGGTCTGCACATGCATGGTCAGACCGAGGTGGTTGACCGCCACGCCCTTGGGCTGGCCGGTGGAGCCGGAGGTGTAGATCAGATAGGCCAGATTCAGCGGATGCAGCTGCACTGCCGGCGCCTCAGCGTCGAAGGCAGACAGATCCAGCTGATCCAGATACAGCGGTTCGACACCCTCGCCCAGCGGCAAACGCTCGGCCAGATCGGACGACGTGATCAGCCACTTCAGCCCCGAGTCATCGACCATATAGCTGAGGCGTTCGCGCGGATAATCCGGATCGAGCGGAACAAAGGCGCCGCCGGACTTCAGCACCGCCAGCATGGCCACGATCATGGCGTTGCCGCGCTCCAGCGAGACGCCAACGTGCGACTCCGGCTGCACACCGTGGGCCACCAGCAGATTGGCCAGGCGATTGGATCGGGCTTCCAGCTCGGCGAAGGCAATCCGCTCGCCGCCATGTACCAGGGCGATAGAATCTGGGCGCAGACGCGCCTGCTCGGCGATCAGCTCCGGCAACAGACGCCCAGCGTCGAAGTCTTGGCGAGGCTTGTTCCACTCGTCCAGCAGGAGCTGCTCGGCCTCACCAACCAGCGCCAGGCTACCCAACGGCTGGGCCGGGTCGCCGCACACCAGTTGCAGGGCCTGGCGCAGCAGCGCCTCGACCTGGGCGATGCCGTGGGCATCGAAATGCGCGCGGTCGTAGGCCAGCAGCAGCTCAAGGCGGCTGCCCGGCAGCACGGCCAGGGTCATCGGGTAATGGGTGAACTCATGGCTCTGCGGCATACCCAGACGCAGCTCGCCGCGCTCGGCCTGCTTGAGCGCATCGCCCAGCGGGTAGTTCTCGAACACCAGCAGGCTGTCGAACAGCGCCTCGCCGGCACTGCCGAGCCAGCGCTGGATATCGTGCAGCGGGCTGTGTTCGTGTTCGCGCAGCTGCAGGTTCTGCACCTGCAGCGCAGCCAGCCAATCGCCCAGCGGCTGCTCGGCCGGCAGTTGCACGGCGACAGGAAGACTGTTGATAAACAGGCCGAGCATCTGCTCGCTGCCGGCAAGCTCGGTCGGGCGACCAGCCACGGTGGCGCCGAAGCACAGGCTGCGCTTGCCGGTCAGGCGCGCCAGCAGCAAGGCCCAGGCGGCCTGCACCAGGGTGTTGAGGGTCAGGCCGTGGCGCTGGGCGAAGCCGCGAATCTGTTGTTCGGTAGCGCTGTCCAGCGGCAGCGGATGACGGGCATGGCCCTGCTCCGGTGCGCGGCACGGCAGGCTGCCGGCGATGCGGGTGGCGCCGTCCAGCGGGGCCAGTTGTTCACGCCAGAAGGCTTGCTCGGTCGCCGCATTCTGGCCGTCGAGCCAGCCGATGTAGTCGCGGAACTGGCCGCCCGGAGCGGGCAGGCGGTCGCCGTGGTAGAGGGCCAGCACATCGGCGAACAGCAGGCCGTTGCTCCAGCCGTCCAGCAGCAGGTGGTGCAGGGTCCAGACCAGCACGAAGTCGCCGGCGCCGCGCTGGATCAATGCCAGGCGTAGCAGCGGTGCCTGGTCGAGGGCAAAGCCCCGCTCGCGCTCGGCGCTGCAGAAGGCCTGTAGCTGCGCATCGAAATCGGCGACGCCGCGCCAGTCGAGATCCTGCCAGTCCAGCTCGACTTCGGCCTGCACCAGTTGCAGCGGGCGTTCGCTGAGCAGGAAGCGGCTACGTAGCATGCCATGACGCGCCAGCACCTGACGCCAGGCGCTCTGCAGACGAGCCGGATCGAGACCGGTGAACGGCAGCAGCAACTGGCTGACGTAGCTGCCGGCGCCTTCCAGCTGGCTGTGGAACAGCAGGCCCTGCTGCAGCGGCGACAGCGGGTGGATATCTTCCACGCCGGGCAGTGCATCCAGCTCGGCCTGGCTCAGGCCGGCCAGCGGTACGTCGCTGGGGGTCAGGCTGGCCGGGGTCTTCTGGCAGTGCTGGGCGATGGCGCGCAGTTCGTCCTGTAGGCGGGCCAGCAGACCTTCCAGGGTCGGCCGCGCCAGTTGCTGCGGGTTGAAGTCCAGGTGCAGATGCAGGGCGCCGCCACGCTGCTCGGCGTTGATCACCAGCGGCGCGTCCAGCGGCGCATCGGCTTCGCGCCACAGGCCGCCTTCGCGCAGGCGCAGGCCATTGCCACCCTCGTCGAACTGGCCGAGGTAGTTGAACAGCAGCTGCGGCGCACGCTCGCTCAGTTGCTCACGCTGGCACAGCAGGCCGTAGCCGAGGCCCAGATCGGGCACTGCGCGCAGTTGCTCCTTGATCGCCTTGAGGCTGGCAGCCAGCTCGGCTTCGGGTTGCAGGCGCACGGGATAGAGGCTGGTGAACCAGCCGACGCTGCGCGACAGGTCGATATCGTCGAACAGCGGCGCGCGGCCATGGCTCTCCAGGTGCACGGTCAGCGTTGGTTGCTCGCTCCAGCTGCACAGCACGCGGCTGAGGGCGGTCAGCAGCAGTTCGTCGGCGCGCAGGCGATAGGCCTGCTGGCCGGCCTGCAGCAGGTCGCGGGTAAAGCCGGCGTCCAGGCTCAGCTCCAGGCGCTGGCGAGTGCCCTCGCTACCGGCCTCGCTACTCAGCAGCGGCAGTTCGCCGCCGGCGGCCTGCTGGGCCTGCCAGTACGGCAGTTGCGCGCCCACGTTCCAGCCGGCCAGGCGCTCGCCCCAGGTTTTGAAGGCGCTGGTCTTGCTCGGCAGTTGTACCGCCAGGCCGCTGGCCAGTTGCAGGCAGGCGCGTTGCAGATCTTCCAGCAGCACGCGCCAGGACACGCCATCGACCACCAGGTGATGGATGCTCAGCAGCAGGCGATCGGACTGACCGGCCTGTTTCAGATAGAGACCGCGCAACTGCGGGCCGTTGGCCGGATCGAGGCTACGCTGCAGGGCGTCGTAGTGCGGCTGCGGGTCTTCGCCGGCGGCCAGTTCGATCTGTTGCAGCAAGCCGCTCTCTTCCACCGCGGCATGTAGCTGCTGCCACTGACCATCGACCTGGCTGTAACGCAGGCGCAGGGCATCATGATGTTTGCTCAGCGCTTGTAGCGCCTGCTCCAGCTGGGCGGCCGGCAGCGGCTCGGCCAGCTCTAGCAGCAGGTACTGGTTGCACGGGGCCAGGCCCTCGCACTGCAGCAGGCGCGCCTGGATCGGCAGCAGCGGTGCTGAGCCGGTCACCGGGCCCTGATCGGCCAGCGGTGCCGCGACGCTGCGGGCAACGCCGGCCAGCTGAGTCAGGGTCTGTTGCTGGAACAGATCCTTGGGCGTCAGACCCAAGCCTTGCTGACGGGCACGACTGACTACCTGCAGCGCGACGATGGAGTCGCCGCCCAGCTCGAAGAAGTGATCCTGGCGCCCTACCCGTTCCACACCGAGCACTTCGGCCCAGATGGCGGCGAGGATGCGCTCGTTGTCGGTCTGCGGCGCTTCGTAGCTCTGGCTTTGCCAGGTCGGTTCCGGCAGCGCGACGCGGTCCAGCTTGCCGGCCGGGGTCAGCGGCAGCTTGTCCAGGGCGATGATCTGCGCGGGCACCATATAGTCCGGCAGCACCTTGGCCAGCTCGGCGCGCAGTGCATTGGCGCTGGTGTTGTCGCGGGCGACGACATAACCGACCAGCTGCTTGCCGCTCGGTGTCTCGCGAGCGATTACCGCCGATTCCTGCACGCCTTCCAGAGCCAGCAACTGGCTCTCGATCTCGCCCAGTTCGATACGGAAACCGCGGATCTTCACCTGATGGTCGACGCGGCCCAGGTAATCCAGGGTGCCGTCTTCACGCCAGCGCACCAGGTCGCCGGTGCGGTACATGCGTTCGCCGGCGGTGCCGAACGGATCAGGCAGGAAGCGCTCGGCGGTCAGTTCCGGGCGTTGGAAGTAGCCACGGGCCAGGCCCACTTCACCGCCGATATACAGTTCGCCGGCCACGCCAATGGGCAGCAGGTTCAGTTCGGCATCCAGCACATACAAGCTGCGCGGGCCGACCGGATTGCCGATCGGGGCGTAGGCGGCCTCGAAGGAATCGCCCGGATAGGCTTCCCAGATCAGCGGGGTCACCACCGTCTCGGTCGGGCCGTAGCCGTTGATAATGCGCTGCGGCTGCAGGACTTTCTGCAGGCGCTCATAGGTCTCGCGGGTAAAGGCTTCGCCACCCAGAGTCCAGGAACGGACCGGCAGTTTCAGACCCTGCGACTCCACCCAGTCCAGCAACTGCTGGGCATAGCTGGGAGGCAGGCAGGAGATGGTCACGCCTTCGTCGGCGATCACCTGGCAGGTCTTCTCGGCGCTCCACAGCTCCTGATCGCGGATCACCAGGCGACTGCCGAAGGCCAGCGGCACGGTCCAGCGTTCCAGGGCGCCGTCGAAGCTGATCGAAGCGAAGTGCAGTTCCACGTCGTCGGGCGTCATGCTGTAGCGCTGACCGATGGTCTGCACATGCATGGTCAAACCGAGGTGGTTGACCGCCACGCCTTTCGGCTGGCCAGTGGAGCCGGAGGTATAGATCAGGTAAGCCAGATTCAGCGGATGCAACCGCACAGCAGGAGCCGAAGCCCCGAAAACGCTCAGCTCGAGCTGATCCAGATACAGCGGGTCGACGCCTTCGCCCAGCGGCAGGCGCTCGGCCAGATCGGACGAGGTGATCAGCCACTGCAGGCCCGAATCCTCGACCATGTAGCTCAGGCGTTCGCGCGGATAGTCCGGATCGAGCGGCACGAAAGTCCCACCTGACTTCAGCACCGCCAGCATGGCCACGATCATCGCGTTGCCACGTTCCAGCGACACGCCAACGCGGTATTCCGGGCGCACTCCTTTAGCAATCAGCAGATGGGCCAGGCGATTGGCGCGTGCCTCCATTTCGGAGAACGAAATACGCTCTACAGCATGCACCAAGGCGATGGCCTCAGGACGCAGACGCGCCTGCTCGGCGATCAGCTCGGGCAACGAACGCGAAGCATCGAAACTCTGCCGCGGGGTATTCCACTCATTCAGTCGGGCCAGCTCAGGAGCCGTCACCAACGCCACCTCGGCCAGCGCCGCCTGGGGCTGACTGGCGAAGCCATCGAGCACCTCGAGGAAACCGGCGATCAGGCGCTCGATGCTGCTCTCGGCGAACAGATCGGCGGCATAGGCGAAGTTGATCAGCAGCTCGTTGCCACGGTCGCGCACGGCGTCCAGGGCCAGGTCGAAGGGAATCTGGCTGGACGGTAGCTCTGCCAGCTGGGTCTCGATACCCGGCAGCCAGTTGGCCGCCAGCGGATGCTGGCGGCGGTAGTTGAAAGCCACCTGGAACAGCGGCTGCTGGCCCAGGCTGCGGCTCGGGGCCAGCTCTTCCACCAGACGCTCGAAGGGCATTTCCTGGTTGGCCTGGGCCTGTTTGAGGCCAGTGCGGGCCTGCTCCAGCCACTCGGTGACCGACAGCTCGGGGCGCGGCTCGGCCTTGAGCACCACGGTGTTGACGAAGAATCCGACCAGGCGCTCGAAGCCCTTGGCGCGGCCGGCCACCGGTACGCCGATGCGCACTTCGCGCTGGCCGGACAGACGCGCCAGCTGCAGCTGCAGAGCCGCCAGCAGCACGGTGAACAGGGTCGCGCCATTGGCCTTGGCCAGGTCGCTAAGGCGCGCCACCAGCGCCGGCTCCACCTGCAGGGAGCGGTAAGCGGCGCGACGTGCGGCCTGGGCGTTGTGCGGATAATCCGGAGTCAGACTCAGCGGCGGCTGCTCACCGCCCAGACGCTCGCGCCAGAAGGTCATCTGCTGGGCGCCAGCCTCGCTGTCCAGCCACTCGCGCTGGCCGACGGCATACTCGCTGTATTGCAGAGGCTGCGGGGGCATGAATGGCTGGCGGTTCTGCTGGCGGGCGCGATAGAACTCGGCGATCTCTTCCACCAACACGCGCACCGACCAGGCGTCGGAGATGATGTGGTGCATGCCCACGGCCAGGGCGTGGCTGTTCTCGCCCAGGCGATACAGGGCGCAGCGCACCAGCGGGCCGCGGGTCAGGTCGTAGTCGGCCTCGATGAAATCGCGAGCCAGGGATTCGACCTGCTCGGCGCCGCCCTCCAGTTCGATGATTTCCAGCGGTATGCAGCCGGTCGGCAACACCGCCTGCTGGGCCAGGCCGTCATGCTCGCGGAACACCGTGCGCAGCGCCGCGTGGCGCGAATACACCTGATCCAGGCCGTGGCGCAGGCTGTCCATGTCCAGCTGACCGTCGAAACGCAGCACGCCGCCGATGTTATAAGCGGTGCTGCCGCTTTCCAGGCGACTGAAGAACCACAGCCGCTGCTGGGCGAAGGACAGCGGCGCCCATTCCAGGGCAATGTTCGACGGGACTTGCGCGTTCATCACAGCACCTCGCAAAAGAGTGGCCTAGGCGCCCAGGGGCATACCGGCCGCCTCGCGCCGCAGCAGGCGCGTGGCATGGAATTCGATCAGGGACAGCAGTTCGTCTTCCTGGGGGCGCAGGTAGGCGTGATCGCCATCCAGCCATTCCAGAGTGAAGGGGCCGCGGGTCTCGCGGCGCCAGGCGCGCAGGTCGTCCTCGCTCAGGCAGTCGCGGCGCGCGCCGAGTACATGCACGGCGCAGGGCAAGGGCGCGCGGCGCTGGTAGCGGTAGCTTTCGGCCAGGGCGAAGTCGCTGCGCAGCACCGGCAACAGTTCGCGGCGGAACAGCGGGTCGGCCAGCAGCTCGCGTGGCAGGCGAGCGAAGCCGTCGAGGCCGGAGAACAGTTCGCCGTCGCTGCGCGTGGTCATGCGTGGCGCCTGCAGGCGCCGGGACGGAGCGCCGGAGGCCGAGGCGAACAGCGCCAGCGGTGCTGCCTGGCCATCGGCGATGAGCGTCTGGGCCAGCTCGAAGGCGAGCATGGCGCCCAGGCTATGGCCCCACAGCAGGTACGGACCGCTACACTCGCGCAGCCAAGCCCGCTTGAGGTCGGCCAGCAGCGCTGGCAGATCCTGGCACAGCGGCTCGCCCTCGCGGGCGCCGCGACCTGGCAACTCCAGCGGGCAGACTTCCAGCCAGCGCGGCAGGCGCTTGCGCCAGCGTGCATAAGGCATGGCGCTGGCGCCGGCATGAGCCAGGCAGAACAGCTGCATCAGGCGTCCATGGCCTCGCGCAGGCTGCGCGGGCGCATGTCGGTCCAGACGCTGGCGATATGGGCCAGGCAGGTCGGCTTGTCGCCGCGCACGCCGTCTTCGCGCCAGCCGGCGGGAACGGCCTTGTAGGCCGGCCAGATGGCGTACTGCTGCTCGTCGTTGACCACGACCAGGAAGGTGGTTTGCGGATTATCCAGACTCATGGGGTATCCCTCGTAAAAGGTGGCACGTTTTTAAAGACGCTCGAAGCTGCGAATAATTTTCATTTAATTCGTTTGCACGGACATGACAGTGCCCTGCCCCTGCTACCAGGGGCGAAGAAGACTGCAATCAGGCCGGGATGGAGCCGCCGATTTCCCGAACCGCGTCCTGGGTGGCGCGGTCTCGGGCTTCGCCGGTGAGCTCGGACAGACGACCGCCATCCATCTTCAGCAGGCGGTCGGCCTGGTCGAAGTAGTGGTCGTCGTGGGTGATGGCGAGCACGGTCTTGCCGGCCGCCTTCAGCTGCGGCAGCAGCTCGCGGTAGAACAGGCGGCGGAACAGCGGGTCCTGGTCGGCGGCCCACTCGTCGAGGATCAGGATGTCGCGGTCCTCGAGCATCGCCAGCATCAGCGCCAGACGCTTGCGCTGGCCCTGGGAGAAGCGCGTGTCGGCCAGGCGGCCGGCGGCAAACTTGACCTTGTGGCGCAGGCGCAGGCGATCCAGCCACTGGCCGACCAGCGATTCGTCCACCTCCGCTGCCGCCGGACCGAGCAGGCGGGAGAACAGGTGGAAGTCGGTGTATACGCTGGCGAACAGCTGGCGATAGGACTGCCACTGGTGCGGTTGCACGACGCGACCATCCAAGCGGATTTCGCCGCCAGCCGGGCGATGCAGGCCGGTGAGCAGGCGCGCCAGAGTCGATTTGCCGCTGCCGTTGCCGCCGACCAGAAACACCAGTTCACCACGGCGCAGTTCCAGGTCGATGGGGCCGACATCGAAACCAGCCTCCTCGCCCTCGCCCGGATAACGATACTCGACACCGGCCAGCTGCAGGCTCTGCCACTCGCCGAGGCCAGACACCGCGGCGATATCGCTGGTTTCCGGCGCCAGGTCCAGCGCCTCCAGCTTGTCCAGCGAGATGCGCGCGGCCAGCAGGCTGGGCAGCGCGGCGACAGTGGCGACCATCGGCGCACGCAGGAACAGCACGGTCAGGGCAAAGGTCGCGGCGACTTCGCCTGAGGCCCAGCCCAGGCCGCTGGCGCAGAAGAACACCAGGCCGATGCTGCCCAGCACCATGGCGTTGGCCCAGTTACCGGCCAGGCCGTTGAAGATGTCGGCGCGGGTGACGTTGTCGCGATAGGCGCGGGCGTCGCGGTCGAATTCCTCGTCGTAGAGCATGCGTGCGCGGTCGCGGTTGAGCGCCAGCTCCTTGCGACCGTCGATGATCGCCTGGTAGTCCTGGTAAAGGTGGTCTTCCGCTTCGCGCAGCAGGCGGATGTGGTGGTTGACCTTGCCGACGAAGAACCAGCCCACCAGCAGGGTCAGCCCCAGCCAGCCGGCGGTGATGCCGAACAGCGCCGGCGACAGCCAGGCCAGGTAGCTGAAGGCGGCGATGCTGAGGATCAGGCCGTAGGTCAGCTCCGGCATATAGACGAAGGCGATGGTGATGTTGCGGATGTCGCTGGACAGGCTGGCGAGGATGCGCGCGCCGCCGATCTGCTCCAGGCGCTCGATGTCGGTGTCCAGCACCCGGCGCACCAGGCTGCGGCGCAGGCGATAGACGAAACGATGGCCGAGGGTGTGCAGCGCCACCTGCCCTGCTCCCGAGCTGATCATCAGCAGTGCCAGCAGGCCGAGGAAGCTGAGCAGCGTGGTGGCCAGCTCGCCTTCCAGGCGGATCAGCTTGAGGTTGATGAAGGCGATCACGCCGACGCTGAGCACCGCGCTGCACAGGCTGAGCAGGACGATGCCGGAGAGCGGCAGGCGGTTATCGCGGAACAGCAGCTTGAGCAGTTTCATATCGGGTCCAGAACGGCGAAGGCGTCAGGCCGCCTCGGTATCGAGGCGGCTGCGGCAATGGCTGAGGGCATCGCGCAGAAGGAAATGCACCAGGGTCGGCGAGGCGCTGAGATGGGTGGCCACCTCGCGCTGGCTGTAGCCTTCCAGCTGGCTCATGGTGAACACGGTGCGGGTGCGCTCGGGCAGCTCGCCCAGGGCATGTTGCAGGCGCTGCCACTCCAACTGGCCGATGGCGCGCTGCTCGGGGCCGGACTGCGGCGCCGGCAGCTCGTCGAGCGCATCCTCGTCGGCACTGTAGCGACCTTCCAGGGCCTGGCGACGCAGGCGGTCGATGGACAGGTTGCGCACCATACGGAACAGGTAACGTAGTGGGTCTTCGATGGCGTGGCGGTCGCCGCTCTCCCACAGCTTGAGGAAGGCGTCGTGCACCACATCCTCGGCGCGTGCGCGACAGCCGAGCACGCCCTTGGCGGCGTCTATCAGTACACGCCGATGTGTGGCGTAGAGACTGTCTAGCCCGTTGTTCCTGGTGTCGGAGGCCAAGCTTACCGGTGTGCCGGCGGGCTCCCCCCAACGATGAAACGTTCCCATAGCCCGATCCTCGGCTGCAACGTGCTGCGCATCTTAATGATAATACTTATCAATTCAAGCCTTGAGTCAGTATTTTCCTCAGAAATGCAAACGCCGCCCGAAGGCGGCGTTTTGCCAGCACGACCACGTCCTTTATGCAGGGATATTCATCACCACTCGCCCACCGGCCGGACAGGTTTCCATGAACTGGTTGGCCGCAACGAAATCCTCGAAGTCGAAGGACTTGGCGATAGTCGGCTTGAGCAGGCGATCGGCCGTCAGCTGATTGATCCGCTGCAGGGCACGTTGCACCGCTTCCTCGTCGCGCTGCAACCCCAGGTCAGGCTGACCGGTGAAGTCCAGCACGCAGTGACGGAAGAACTGCAGATGCTTCTTGAACGCTGCACAGGCCGGGAACGCCGCATCATTGCCGCCGTTCACGCCATAGATGATCAGCTTGCCGCGAGTCGCCGCGACGTCGCCGAGCAGTTTCATCTGCGGGCCGGCGCACTGGTCCAGCACCACTTCCACGCCCTTGCCGTCAGTGAAGCGCTCGACCTCGAGGACCAGGTCCTGCTCCTCGGTATCGATCACCTTGTCGGCGCCCAGCTCACGCAGGTAGGCACGAGTGGAACCTTCGCTGGTGGCGGCGATCACCACGGCGCCCAGCGCCTTGGCCATCTGCACCGCCTGGGGTGCCAGGCAATGGGCCGCCTCGGTGACCAGCACGCGCTGGCCGGGCTGCACATCGGCCAGCTCGACCAGAGCGAAGTACGCCAGCATATAAGGGGTGTAGTGCACCGCCGCTTCTTCCGGCGTGAGCACATCCGGATAGCGGGTCAGCGCGCTACGCGGCATCAGCACCAGATCGCCCCAGGCCGGGTACTGGTTGGGGCTGAAGGCCGGGAAGCTGGCAACCGCCACGCCTGGAGTCAGGTCGTCGACCCCAGGGCCAACGGCCTCGACCACACCGGACAGCTCGAAGCCGACACCGGCCGGCAGCTGCGCCGCCTGATCGGGCGCCAGGTTCTGCCGCCACAGTACGTCACGCCAGCCGACACCAAGCGCCTGGGTGCGGATCAGCACCTCGCCGTGGCCGGGTTTCGGGGTCGGCAATTCCTCCAGACGCAGCACGCTGGCATCGCCGAACTGGTGGAAACGGATCATGCGGGACATCACACACCTCGCCGTGGACTCTATGGCCCCGGACTCTATATGGGCTTATCCATCGACACCACCCGCGCACATTGATAGTCACCATAAATGTGGATGATCGGGCCGGCCGATGGCCGAGGCTGACGATAAGGTCAACCTCGCTCTTGACGTTATCTTGCCACGGCCGCACCTTTCACACACCCAACATGGAAGACAGTGATGAACCGCAACGACCTGCGCCGCGTCGATCTGAACCTGCTGATCGTATTCGAGACGCTGATGCACGAGCGCAGCGTGACGCGTGCCGCGGAGAAACTGTTCCTCGGCCAGCCGGCGATCAGCGCCGCCCTCGCCCGCCTGCGCAGCCTGTTCGATGACCCGCTGTTCGTCCGTACCGGACGCAGCATGGAGCCCACCGCGCGGGCCACCGAGATCTTCGGCCTGCTCTCCCCGGCACTGGACTCCATCTCCACCGCCGTCAGCCGCGCCACCGACTTCGACCCGGCCACCAGCAACGCGGTGTTCCGCATCGGCCTGTCCGACGACGTCGAATTCGCCCTGTTGCCACCACTGCTGCGCCGCCTGCGCGCCGAGGCACCCGGGGTATCGATAGTAGTGCGGCGCGCCAACTACCTGTTGATGCCCAACCTGCTGGCCTCCGGCGAGATCTCGGTGGGCGTCAGCTACACCGAGGAACTGCCGGCCAACGCCAAGCGCAAGGTGATCCGCCGTGGCGGCTCGCGCCTGCTGCGCGCCGACAGCGTGCCGGGCAACCTCAGCCTGGACGACTTCTGCGCCCGCCCGCACGCCATGGTGTCGTTCGCCGGCGGCCTGATCGGCTTCATCGACGAAACCCTGGAAAAACTCGAGCGCAAGCGCCGCGTGGTGCTGGCCGTGCCACAGTTCAACGGCCTCGGCGCGCTGCTCGCCGGCACCGATCTGGTCGCTACCGTGCCGGACTACGCCGCCTCCGCGCTGATCGCCATCGGCGGCCTGCGCGCCGAGCCGCTGCCGTTCGAGAGCAACACTTTCGAGCTGCACATGGTCTGGCGCGGCGCCCAGGACAACGATCCGGCCGAACGCTGGCTGCGCTCGCGCCTGCAGATGTTCTGCGGCGATCCCGACACCCTCGCCTGATCTCCCCAGGCGCTCTGCGACGGGCGCCACAGCGACTATTAACGCCAGAGCATGAATCATCATTCCGGATGATATTCAAATTCGGATCGTTCGATTCGTGCCTTCAAACTGCGCCGAGCAGACTCCGCCCATTCACAAATCCGACTGGCGGAGTCAAACATGGAACAGTCAAACAATATCTCCTGGCGCTTTCCCCTGGCCTTCGCGGCCGTCCTGGTGTTGAGCGCCTGCGGCAAGGGTGAAGACGCCAGCCAGCAGATGCCGGCCGCCAAGGTCAGCATCGCCGAAGTGATCGAACAACCGATCAACGAATGGGACGAGTTCACCGGCCGCCTGGAAGCACCGGAGTCGGTCGAGGTGCGCCCGCGTGTCTCCGGCTACATCGACAAGGTGGCCTTCGATGAAGGCAGCCTGGTGAAGAAAGGCGACCTGCTGTTCCAGATCGACCCGCGCCCGTTCGAGGCCGAGGTCAAGCGCCTGCAGGCCCAGCTACAGCAGGCCCGCGCCAACCAGACCCGCGCCGCCAACGAAGCCCGCCGTGGCGAGCGCCTGCGCCAGAGCAACGCCATCTCCGCCGAACTTGCCGATGCCCGCGCCAGTGCCGCCACCGAGGCCCAGGCCGCGGTCGCCGCGACCCAGGCCGAGCTGGAGAATGCCCAGCTCAACCTCAGCTTCACCCGCATCACTTCGCCGATCGACGGCCGCGTCAGCCGCGCCGAGATCACCGAAGGCAACCTGGTCGGCGCCGGCCAGTCGCTGCTGACCTCGGTGGTGTCCACCGACAAGGTCTACGCCTACTTCGACGCCGACGAGCGCGTGTTCCTCAAGTACGTCGAGCTGGCCCGCAAGGCCGGTAGCGACGCCCGCGGCGCCAGCCCGGTGTACCTCGGCCTGACCAGCGAGAACGGCCACCCGCACGAGGGCCAGCTGGACTTCCTCGACAACCAGGTCAACCCGCGCACCGGCACCATCCGTGGTCGCGCCGTGTTCGACAACCGCGACGGCCGCTTCACCCCCGGCCTCTACGCCCGTCTCAAGCTGGTCGGCAGCAGCACCTACCCGGCGGCGCTGATCAAGGACGAAGCGGTCGGTACCGACCTGGGCAAGAAGTTCGTCCTGGTCCTCGGCGACAAGAACACCGTGGACTACCGCGCCATCGAGCTCGGTCCGAAGCTGGAAGGCCTGCGCATCGTCCGCAGCGGCCTTTCCAAGGGCGAGAAGATCGTGGTCAACGGCCTGCAGCGCGCCATGCCCGGTGCCACGGTCGACCCGCAATCCGTGCCGATGGCCGACGAAGCCACCCTCGCCCAGCTGGCGCGCCTGCGTCAGGCCGTGGATGGCCGCGACGCCCCGCGCGTAGCCGAACAACAAGCCAAATCCAGCAACGCACCGCGCGGCTGAGGTAGAACGCCATGAACTTCTCCCAGTTCTTCATCAAGCGGCCGATCTTCGCCGCCGTGCTGTCCCTGCTGGTGCTGATCGCCGGTGCGATCTCGCTGTTCCAGCTGCCGATCAGCGAATACCCGGAAGTGGTGCCGCCCACCGTGGTGGTGCGCGCCAACTTCCCCGGCGCCAACCCCAAGGTGATCGGCGAGACCGTCGCCTCGCCGCTGGAGCAGGCCATCACCGGCGTGGAAAGCATGCTCTATATGTCGTCGCAGTCCACTGCCGACGGCAAGCTGACCCTGACCATCACCTTCGCCCTCGGCACCGACCTGGACAACGCCCAGGTGCAGGTGCAGAACCGCGTGACCCGTACCATGCCGACCCTGCCCACCGAGGTGCAGCGGCTCGGCGTGACCGTGGACAAGGCCTCCCCGGACCTGACCATGGTGGTGCACCTGACTTCGCCGGATCAGCGCTACGACATGCTCTACCTGTCCAACTTCGCCGCGCTCAACGTCAAGGACGAGCTGGCGCGGCTGGACGGCGTGGGCGACGTGCAGCTGTTCGGCATGGGCAACTACTCGCTGCGCGTGTGGCTCGACCCGAACAAGGTGGCCTCGCGCAACCTCACCGCCTCGGATGTGGTCGCCGCCATCCGCGAGCAGAACCGCCAGGTCGCCGCCGGTGCCCTCGGCGCGCCGCCCTCGGACGCCGGCAACAGCTTCCAGCTGTCGATCAACACCCAGGGCCGTCTGGTCAGCGAGGAAGAGTTCGAGAACATCATCATCCGCGCCGGCGACGACGGCGAGATCACCCGTCTGAAGGACATCGCGCGCATCGAGCTGGGCTCCAGCCAGTACGCCCTGCGCTCGCTGCTGAACAACCAGCCGGCGGTGGCCATCCCGGTGTTCCAGCGTCCCGGCTCCAACGCCATCGAGATCTCCGACGCCGTGCGGGCGCGCATGGCCGAGCTGAAGAAGAGCTTCCCGCAGGGCGTGGACTACGAGATCGTCTACGACCCGACCATCTTCGTACGCGGCTCCATCGAGGCGGTGGTGCACACCCTACTCGAAGCCATCGTGCTGGTGGTGCTGGTGGTGATCCTGTTCCTGCAGACCTGGCGCGCCTCGATCATCCCGCTGGCCGCCGTGCCGGTGTCGCTGATCGGTACCTTCGCCGTGATGCACCTGTTCGGCTTCTCGCTCAACGCCCTGTCGCTGTTCGGCCTGGTGCTGGCCATCGGCATCGTGGTGGACGACGCCATCGTGGTGGTGGAGAACGTCGAGCGGAACATCGGCCTGGGCAAGACGCCGATCGAGGCCACCCGCCAGGCCATGAAGGAAGTGACCGGCCCGATCGTCGCAACGGCCCTGGTGCTGTGCGCCGTGTTCGTGCCGACCGCGTTCATCTCCGGCCTCACCGGGCAGTTCTACCAGCAGTTCGCCCTGACCATCGCCATCTCCACCGTGATCTCGGCGTTCAACTCGCTGACCCTGTCGCCGGCCCTGGCCGCCGTGCTGCTGAAGGATCACCACGCGCCGAAGGACCGCTTCTCCCGCGTGCTCGACAAGCTGTTCGGCGGCTGGCTGTTCAACCCGTTCAACCGCTTCTTCGACCGCGCCAGCCATGGCTACGTCGGTACCGTGAAGCGCGTGCTGCGCGGCAGCTCGATCGCCCTGCTGGTCTACGGCGGCCTGCTGGTGCTCGGCTATCTGGGCTTCTCCAGCACCCCGACCGGTTTCGTGCCGCAGCAGGACAAGCAGTACCTGGTCGCCTTTGCCCAGCTGCCGGACGCCGCCACCCTCGACCGTACCGAGGCGGTGATCAAGCGCATGTCGGAAATCGCCGGCAAGCACCCGGGCGTGGAGAACACCGTGGCCTTCCCGGGCCTGTCGATCAACGGCTTCACCAACAGCCCGAACAGCGGCATCGTGTTCACCCCGCTGCGGCCGTTCGACGAGCGCACGGACCCGAGCATGTCCGCCGGTGCCATCGCCGCCGAGCTGAACGCCCAGTTCGCCGAGATCCAGGACGCCTACATCGCCATCTTCCCGCCGCCGCCCGTGCAGGGCCTCGGCACCATCGGTGGCTTCCGTCTGCAGATCCAGGACCGCGGCAGCCTCGGCTACGAGGAGCTGTACAAGCAGACCCAGAACATCCTGGCCAAGGCGCGCGCGCTGCCGGAACTGAACCCGATGTCGGTGTTCACCAGCTACCAGGTCAACGTGCCGCAGATCGATGCCAACATCGACCGCGAGAAGGCCAAGACCCATGGCGTGGCCATCAGCGACATCTTCGACACCATGCAGGTGTACCTGGGTTCGCTGTACGCCAACGACTTCAACCGCTTCGGTCGTACCTACCAGGTCAACGTCCAGGCCGAGCAGCAGTTCCGCCTGGAGCCCGAGCAGATCGGCCAGCTCAAGGTGCGCAACAACCGCGGCGAGATGATTCCGCTGTCCACCTTCGTCAAGGTCGATAGCGCCTCAGGCCCGGACCGGGTGATGCACTACAACGGCTTCCTCACCGCCGAGATCAACGGCGCGGCAGCCCCCGGCTACAGCTCCGGCCAGGCCGAGGCGGCCATCGCCAAGCTGCTCAAGGAGGAACTGCCCAACGGCATGACCTACGAGTGGACCGAGCTGACCTACCAGCAGATCCTCGCCGGCAATACCGCGATCTTCATCTTCCCGCTCTGCGTACTGCTGGCCTTCCTAGTGCTGGCCGCCCAGTACGAGAGCTGGAGCCTGCCGCTGGCGGTGATCCTGATCGTGCCGACCGTGCTGTTCTCCGCCATCACCGGGGTGATCCTGGCCGGCGGCGACAACAACGTGTTCACCCAGATCGGCCTGATCGTACTGGTGGGCCTGGCGTGCAAGAACGCCATCCTCATCGTCGAATTCGCCAAGGAAAAACAGGAAGAAGGCCTCGACCGCATGGCCGCCGTGCTGGAAGCCTGCCGCCTGCGTCTGCGTCCGATCCTGATGACCTCCATCGCCTTCATCATGGGTGTGGTGCCCCTGGTGCTCTCCAGCGGTGCCGGCGCCGAGATGCGCCATGCCATGGGCGTGGCGGTGTTCAGCGGGATGATCGGCGTGACCTTCTTCGGCCTGCTGCTGACCCCGGTGTTCTACGTGCTGATCCGCGGCTTCGTGGAGAAGCGCGAAGCACGCAAGGCCAACCAGATCGCTCACGAGGTGCATGCATGAAGCCGTTGATTCCCGCCCTGCTCGCCCTCGCGGTCAGCGCCTGCGCCGTCGGCCCGGACTACCAGGCGCCAGAAACCCAGACGGCGCGGATCACCGCGCTGGAAGCCGGCGACTACGACCGTACCGACTTCGAATCGGCCTGGTGGGAGCAGTTCGACGACCCCACCCTGAGCCAGCTGGTACAGCAGTCGCTCAAGGAAAACCGCGAGCTGCGCGTGGCCTTCGCCCGCCTGCGCGCTGCCCGCGCCATCCGTGACGACGTCGGCAACGACCAGATGCCGGTGATCACCAGCCGCGCCAGCGGCGAGTTCGGCAAGGCCCAGGAGCCGCCGAGCAGCGAGGAGCGTATCCGCCAGGAGCGCTACGACCTTGGCCTGGACATGGCCTGGGAGCTCGACCTGTTCGGCCGCATTCAGCGCACCATCGAGGCCAGCGACGCCCAGAGCGAGGCCGCCGAGGCCGAGCTGTACCAACTGCAGGTGAGCCTGATCGCCGAACTGGTGGACGCCTACGGCAATATGCGTGGTGCACAACTCAGAGAGCGGATTGCCCGCGACAACCTGAAGAACCAGAGCCAGTCGCGCGCCCTGACCGAGCAGCTGCGCGACGCCGGCATCGGCAGCGAACTGGACGTACTGCGTGCCGATGCGCGCCTAGCCGCCACCGAGGCCAGCCTGCCGCAACTGCAGGCCGAGGAGGCACGCGCCCGTCACCGTATCGCCACCCTGCTCGGCCAGCGTCCGGAACAGCTGACCGTCGACCTGTCGGACAAGCCGCTACCGGTGATCGCAAAGGCCCTGCCCATCGGCGATCCGGCGGAGCTGCTGCGCCGACGTCCGGACGTACGCGTCGCCGAGCGCCAGCTGGCCGCCGCCACCGCCAACGTCGGGGTGGCCACCGCCGACCTGTTCCCGCGGGTCAGCCTGTCCGGCTTCCTCGGCTTCACCGCCGGCCGCGGCTCGCAGCTGGGCGCCGCCGATGCGCGGGCCTGGGGCGTGGCACCGACCATCAGCTGGGCGGCGTTCGACCTGGGCAGCGTGCGGGCCCGCCTGCGCGGCGCCGAGGCCGATGCCGACGGCGCCCTGGCCAGCTACGAGCAGCAAGTGCTGCTGGCCCTGGAAGAGTCGGAAAACGCCTTCAGCGATTACGCCAAGCGCCAGCAGCGCCTGGCCTCGCTGGCGCGCCAGTCCGAGGCCAGCCGCGCGGCGGCGGCCCAGGCCGCGGTGCGCTACCGCGAAGGCACCGAGGACTTCCTGGTGCTGCTCGACGCCGAGCGCGAGCGCCTGGCCGCCGAAGACGCCCAGGCCCTGGCCGAGATCGAGCTGTACCGGGGCATTGTCGCCATCTACAAGGCCCTTGGTGGAGGCTGGCAGCCGAACGCCTGATCTGAATTCGTCCGAGCACGTTCGGACAAACAATCCCTCCTGGGCCGACCCTGCCCTTGTCGGCCATTGCGCTCCCCGCGGTTCGCTCCTGACCGCGGGGATTTTTTTGCCAGCAGAAAAGACAACGGCCGGCAAAAGCCGGCCGCAGGTTCACCAGATGGCCGATCAGCTGGCGCGCGCCATGCTGCGCAGGGCCTTGATCTGGTCGTGGTTGCGGATCACGCCGGCGTATTGGCGCTGGATCACTTCGCGCACATTGGCCGGCAGGTTCTTCTCTTCCAGGGCCTCGGCATAGTGCTTCTTGGCTACGTCCTCGCCGCGCTCGCACTCGTTGAGGATGGCTTCGTCGCTCTTGCCGGTGATCAGTGCCTTGAGGTCGACCCAGCGGCGGTGCAGGTCACCACCAACGCTGGTGTCGGTTTCCGGCTTGCCGCCCAGCTCCAGCACCAGACCCTGCAGTTCACCGGCTGCGGCCGCGCATTCGCGCGAGCGGTTGTTGAACAGCGACTGCAGCTGCGGGTCCTTGACGTCCTTGGCGCAGGTACGGAAGCCCGCTTCACCGTCCTTGCTGGTCTCGATCAGGTTGTTGAGAACCTTGATGGTGTCTTTGATGGTATCGCTCATCATTGTCTTCCTTTGCCGGCGCTGCCGGCGGCTGGTGGGATGACTGCATAGGCGCGATTACTGTTGCGCCGCCTGATGGTGTCGACCCGACCGCTTCGATCGGTGTTCCACCTAACCGATGGGCGGTCGGGCCAACAGATCAAAGACTTAGCCCTGCTCGGGGACGAGGATCAGGGCTCCGAGCGGTGGCAGGTCGAGGGGCAGTGACTGGGGCTGGCCGTGATCGCTGTGGTCGATGCTGTGCACCTGGCCACGGCTGCCGGCGGCCGAGCCCAGGTAGCGCTCATCGTCGCTGTTGAGCAGCACACGCCAGTTTCCGGCGATGGGCACACCGACGCGGTAGCCGCCGCGTGGCACGGGGGTGTAGTTCTGTACTACCAGCAACGGCTGCTCGCCCTCCGCGTGGCGCAGCCAGGCGAATACGCTGTTGCGCTGGTCGTCGCCGATCAGCCACTGGAAACCTTCGGCGCGGCTATCCAGGCGGTGCAATGCCGGGTAGTCGCGGTACAGGCGATTGAGATCGCGCATCAGGTTCTGCACGCCGGCGTGCTCGCCGTAGCGCAGCAGGTACCAGTCCAGCTGCTGGTCATGGTCCCACTCGCGCCACTGGCCGAACTCGCAGCCCATGAACAGCAGCTTCTTGCCCGGGTGCGTCCACATGTTGGCGAGGAACAGGCGCAGGTTGGCGAACTGCTGCCAGCGGTCGCCGGGCATCTTGCCCAGCAGCGAACCCTTGCCGTGCACCACCTCGTCATGGGAGATCGGAAGGACGAAGTGCTCGGAGAAGGCGTAGATCAGGCCGAAGGTCAATTGGTGGTGATGGAAACTGCGGTGCACTGGGTCCTGCTGGATATAGGCCAGGCTGTCGTGCATCCAGCCCATGTTCCACTTGTAGGCGAAGCCCAGGCCGCCCTCGCCGGCCGGCCGACTGACACCCGGCCAGGCGGTGGACTCCTCGGCGATCACCAGGGCACCGGGTGCCTCGCTGGCCACCACCTCGTTGAGGTGGCGGAGGAACTCGATGGCCTCCAGGTTCTCGCGGCCGCCGTGGCGGTTGGGAATCCACTCGCCGTCCTTGCGCGAATAGTCGCGATAGAGCATCGAGGCCACCGCATCCACGCGCAGGCCGTCGATGTGGTAGATGCGCAGCCAGTGCAGCGCCGAGGCCAGCATGAAGCCGTGCACCTCGGTGCGGCCAAGGTTGTAGATGAAGGTATCCCAGTCCTGGTGGAAGCCCTCGAACGGGTGCGCGTACTCGTACAGCGCAGTGCCGTCGAAGCGCGCCAGGCCGTGCTCGTCGGTGGGGAAATGCGCCGGCACCCAGTCGAGGATCACACCGATGCCGGCCCGGTGGCAGGCATCGACGAAGGCGGCGAAATCGGCCGGTGAGCCGTAGCGCGAGGTCGGTGCGAACATCGACAGCGGCTGGTAGCCCCAGGAACCGCCGAACGGATGCTCCATCACCGGCAGCAGCTCGATATGGGTGAAGCCCATGTCCTGCACGTAGGGGATGAGGCGCTCGGCCAGCTCGGCCCAGGTCGGCGGACGTTCGTCGACATGCTGCCAGGAACCGGCGTGCACCTCGTAGATGCTCAACGGCCGGTCATGGGCCTGATGCCGTTGCCGGTTGGCCAGCCAATCCTGGTCGGTCCAGGCGAAGTCCAGCGACGCGGCGACCCGCGAGCCGGTGGCCGGCGGTCGCTCGCCTTCGAGCGCCAGCGGATCGGCCTTGAGCGGCAGCACGCCATCGGCGCCGAGGATCTCGAACTTGTACACGGTGCCGGCGCCCAGGCGCGGGATGAACAGCTCCCAGACGCCACTCGGGTAGCGCAGGCGCATGGGATGGCGGCGTCCGTCCCAGCCGTTGAAGTCACCGACCACCGAAACCCGCCGGGCGTTGGGCGCCCACACGGCGAAACGCACGCCCGGCACGCCATCCTGCTGCATCAGCTGGGCACCCAGGCAGCGTCCTAGATCGCGGTGGTTGCCCTCGGCGAACAGGTACAGGTCGATATCGCCGAGCAGCGCGCCGAAGGTATAGGGGTCTTCGGTTTCCTGCTCGGCCTCCGGCCAGTGGATGCGCAGACGATACCGCTGCGGCCGTTCCAGCCTCAGGCTGAACAGCCCGCCGGCGTCTTCCAGCTGCATGGCGCCGAGCAGTTCGCCGCTGTCGGCGGCCAGCAGTTCGACCGCCAGCGCGCCGGGCAGCCACACCCGTACCAGGCTACCGGCGCCATCCGGTTGCGGGCCGAGGAAGGCAAAGGGGTCGCCATGCTCGGCGCGGCGCAGACGTTCCAGGTCAGTCATCAACGATTTCCCTGCAATTGGTGAACAAGCTCGAGCAACCCGTGCAAGGGCACGTCGAGCCAGTCGGGGCGGTGGGCGGCCTCATACAGAACTTCGTAGGCGGCCTTCTCGATACTGAACAGCGCCAGTGCGGCGCCCTCGCCTTCGCGGGCCTGCCACTCGTGCGGCAGATCGGCGGCGGCCAGGCGATAGGCGTCATAGAACGCGGTACGCGCCTCGCTGCGGTAGCGCGAGGCAATGCGCTGGCGGGCTGCCGTGGCCTCGTCGGACGAATCGGAGCCCTGGGCGTTGCGCAGGACCATGGCGGCGGCATAGTCGAAGGAGCGCAGCATGCCGGACACGTCCTTCATCGGGCTGTGCCGCTGGCGGCGCTGCTCCAGCGGCCGGCTCGGCTCGCCCTCGAAGTCGATGATGTAGGCATCGCCCTGCACCACCAGCACCTGGCCCAGATGCAGGTCGCCATGCACACGGATGCGCACGCCGCCGGCGGACAGCCGCGCCAGGTCGCCGACCAGGCGCAGCAGTTCATCACGCTGCTGCAGCAGCAGGTCGACCTGACGCTGGTCGGCTTCGCTCAGGCGGTCGCGGCTGTGATCCAGCGCCTCCAGTGCCTGCTGCAGCTGCGCGCCGATGGACTCGCCCCAGCCCTGGCTATCGGTCTCGTCGCTGGGGCGCAGGCCGAAGTCGGGATCGTCGCTGGGCGTGGCCAGCACCCGATGCATCTCGCCCAGCCGCCGTCCCAGGGTGGCGGCGAAGGCCTGCAGCTCCGCCAGGGCGTCGTATTCGCTCTGCACATTGGACACGCCGCCGCTGAGCTCGTCGCGGATGGCCCGTTGCAGGTTGTCGAGGGTCCAGGCCCAGGCATCGCCCTGGTTGTTCAGGTAGCCCTGCAAGATCATCAGGGTGAAGGGCTCACCCGTGCCATCGACCCGGCGCACTTCGCCGAGCATGGGCGCGATGTTGGCGTAGCCATTGGCGGTGAGGAAGCCGCCCATCTCCGCCTCGGGGTGCACGCCTGGGAACAGGCGGCGCACCAGCTTGAGCACCATGCGCTCGCCGATGATCACCGAGCTGTTGGACTGCTCGGCGGAGATCAGCCGCGTCTCCTCGCCCGCCACCGCCGGGTAGTCGGCGAAGCGGCTGCTGGGCAGGAAATGGATCTCGCCTTCTCCCGCCTTCAGCACCTGGCGGCTATGCAGGTGGGCGAGCACCTCGTAGGTGAACTCGGGCAGGCTGAAGCCGTCGGTCAGCAGGCCCACCTGGCGACCACGACGCAGACGCGCCAGGGCCAACTGCTGGGCCAGCGGATTGCCGGACGAACCTTCGTCGACGTAGGCCAGGGGCAACTGGTAGCGCTCGCCGCCCTGGACGATCTCGGCCAGCGCGCGCAGGTCGCCGAACGGCTGCACGTAGGCCAGCTCGGGTTTCGCGGCGCCGTCGCTCTGGGCGGAGAACCAGCGGCGGCGGCCCAGGTAGCTGGCCAGCAGATCGGTCTCCAGCACGCTTCGGCTGGGCGCGCGGGTCAGCTCATGCAAGTCGCGCTTGATCACCAGGGTCGGCAGCTCGGCCATGCGCTCCACCGGCGCCACGTGCCAGCTGGGCATCTGCGAGGCGTCGGCCAGGTAGAACCAGTAGAAGCCGTATGGCGGCAGAGTCAGCAGGTAGGTCATCTCGCCGATCGGCGGGAACGACGCGCCGCCGACCATCTCCACCGGCACCCGGCCGTCGTAGGCGGACAGCTCCAGCTCCACCGCCTGGGCCGCCCGCGACAGGTTGGCCACGCAGAGGATGCTCTCCTCGCGGCCGTCGGCGCCGCGCAGCTCGCGCAGGTAGGCGAGGATGCGCCGGTTGCTCGGCGTGAGCATCTTCAGGCTGCCGCGGCCGAAGGCCTGCTGTTGCTTGCGCACGGCCAGCATGCGGCGCATCCAGTTGAGCTGCGAATGCGCGTCGCGGGCCTGGGCCTCGACGTTGACCGTCTGGTAGCCGTACAGCGGGTCCATGATCGGCGGCAGCACCAGCTTGGCCGGGTCGGCACGGGAGAAGCCGCCGTTGCGGTCCATCGACCACTGCATGGGCGTGCGCACGCCATCGCGGTCGCCGAGGTAGATGTTGTCGCCCATGCCGATCTCGTCGCCGTAATACAGCACCGGGGTGCCCGGCATCGACAGCAGCAGGCTGTGGAGCAGCTCGATCCGCCGACGGTCACGCTCCACCAGCGGAGCCAGGCGACGACGGATCCCCAGGTTGATACGCGCGCGCTGGTCGGCGGCGTAGTAGTTCCACAGGTAGTCGCGCTCGTCGTCGGTGACCATTTCCAGGGTCAGCTCATCGTGGTTGCGCAGGAAGATCGCCCATTGGCAGTTGGGCGGAATATCCGGGGTCTGGCGCAGGATGTCGGTGATCGGGTAGCGGTCTTCCTGGGCGATGGCCATGTACATGCGCGGCATCAGCGGGAAGTGGAAGGCCATGTGGCATTCGTCGCCCTCGCCGCCCTCCTCGCCACCGAAGTACGGGCGGGTGTCCTCCGGCCACTGGTTGGCCTCGGCCAGCAGCATGCGATCACTGTAGCGCTCGTCCAGAGCCGCGCGGATGCGCTTGAGCACCACGTGGGTCTCGGCCAGGTTCTCGTTGTTGGTGCCGTCGCGCTCGATCAGATAGGGAATCGCGTCCAGGCGCAGGCCGTCCACGCCCATGTCCAGCCAGTAGCGCATCACCCCGAGCACGGCGCGCAGCACCTGCGGGTTGTCGAAGTTGAGGTCCGGCTGGTGCGAGTAGAAGCGGTGCCAGAAGTACTGGCCGGCCACCGGGTCCCAGGTCCAGTTGGACTTCTCGGTGTCGAGGAAGATGATCCGCGTGCCGGTGTACTTGTCGTCCGTGTCGGACCAGACATACCAGTCGCGGGCCTTGGATCCCTTCTTGGCGCGCCGCGCGCGCTGGAACCAGGGATGCTGGTCCGAGGTGTGGTTGATGACCAGCTCGGTGATCACCCGCAGGCCGCGCCTGTGCGCCTCGGCGATGAAGCGGCGGGCGTCGGCCAGGGTGCCGTAATCCGGGTGCACCCCCTTGTACAGGGCGATGTCGTAGCCGTCGTCGCGGCGTGGCGAGGGATAGAACGGCAGCAGCCAGAGAGTGTTCACGCCGAGGTCGGCGATGTAGTCGAGCTTGTCGATCAGCCCGGCGAAGTCACCGACGCCGTCGTTGTCGGCATCGAAGAACGACTTCACGTGCAGCTGGTAGATCACCGCATCCTTGTACCACTGCGGATCGTCGAGAAAGGCTTTGCTACGGGCCATGCATTACTCCTGTCAGCGCACCGGGCGCACGCGCCAGATGCCGAACGGCAGATGCCAGGGTTCGATACGCATCCACTGCACCTTGCCGTGCCACGTCCAGCGGTGGCCGTTCATCAGGTCCTCGCCCTCCAGCGCGGCATCGTCGCCCAGGCCGAACTCCCACAGCGGCAGCTCGAAGTTGGCCTCCTGAGCGTTGTGCGGGTCGAGGCTGACGGCGACCAGGATGAAGTTGTCGCGCTCGGCGGTGCGCTTGCCGAAGAACAGGATGTTGTCGTTCCAGGCGTTGTAGGCCTGGAAGCCGAAGTGGCTGTGCAGGGCGCGGTTGTCGCGGCGGATCTGGTTCAGGCGGGTGATCTCGCCGACGATGTTGCCCGGCGCGTGGTAGTCGCGCGGGCGCAGCTGGTATTTCTCCGAGTCCAGGTACTCTTCCTTGCCCGGCACCGGCGCCGACTCGCACAGTTCGAAGCCGGAATACATGCCCCACAGGCCCGAGCCCATGGTCGCCAGCGCGGCGCGAATGAGAAAACCGGCGCGGCCGCTGTGGTGCAGGAAGTACGGGTTGATGTCCGGCGTGTTGACGAAGAAGTTCGGCCGGTAGCACTCGCGCCAGGGCGACTGGTTGAGTTCGCCGAAGTATTCCTCCAGCTCCTTCTTGCTGTTGCGCCAGGTGAAGTAGGTGTAGCTCTGGGCGAAGCCGAGCTTGCCCAGACGCGCCATCATCGCTGGGCGGGTGAAGGCCTCGGCGAGGAAGATCACCTCGGGATTCGAACGGCGCACCTCGGCGATCAGCCACTCCCAGAACGGCATCGGCTTGGTGTGCGGATTGTCCACGCGGAACAGGGTGACGCCCTGCTCCACCCAGCCCTGCACCACCTCCAGCAGCGCCATCCACAGCTCCGGCACGGCGGCCTCGGCGTAGAAGTCGACGTTGACGATGTCCTCGTATTTCTTCGGCGGGTTCTCGGCGTGGCGGATGGTGCCGTCCGGGCGCCAGCTGAACCAGCCGGGATGCTGCTCGAGCCAGGGATGGTCGGGTGAGCACTGGATGGCGAAGTCCAGCGCCACTTCAAGGCCATGGTTGCGCGCCGCCTGTACCAGGTCGCGGAAGTCTTCCAAGCTGCCCAGCTCGGGATGCACCGCGTCGTGGCCACCCTCGGCGCTGCCGATGGCATAGGGGCTGCCGGGATCGTCCGGGCCGGCCTTAAGGCTGTTGTTCGGGCCCTTGCGGTGGGTGCGGCCAATGGGGTGGATGGGCGGGAAATACAGCACGTCGAAACCCATGGCGGCGATGTCCGGCAGGCGCTTGTGCACATCGGCGAAGGTGCCGTGGCGTTGTGGGTCGCCGCTTTCCGAACGGGGGAACAGCTCGTACCAGCTGGCGAACTCGGCCAGCTGGCGGTCCACATCCAGCGGGAACACACCACTGCGCACCAGGTGCGGGCGGTGCTCGGCGCGGCCCATCAGCTCGCCGGTGAGGGGGTCGAGCAATACGGCCACGCGCTGGTCCAGAGTCTCGCAATCGGCCAGGCGCCCGAACAGCCCGGCAAAGCGCTCGGCCAGCTGCGCCGGTGCGTCCGCGCCGATGCGCCGCACCAGGGCCTCGCCCTCCTGGACCTCCAGGGCGACGGGCACGCCGGCGGCGTACTTCTTCTTCAATTCATAGTGATAGCTGGCGTAGATGTCCTGCCAGGCCTCGATGACGAACTCGGCCCGGCCTGGTGCCTCAGGCACCAGCCAGCCGCGCCAGCGATCATTGCCCAGAGCCTGCAGCGGCACACGGCGCCACTGCTGCTCGCCGGCGCCACGCCAGAGCAGCGCGGCGGCGATCTGGTCGTGACCGTCGGTGAAGATCACCGCGTCGACGGCCAGCGCTTGCCCTACCAGGCACTTGGCGGCGAAGCGCCCGCCCTCCACCTGCGGCGTCACCGACTCGATGGCGATGCGCGGCGCGGCGGCGGCGAGACTGGCATTGACGCGGGCTTCGGCCTGGCGAATCGCATGCATCGCTATGGGCTCCTTGACGCCTGGCGGACGTGTAGTGGGAATGAGGTGGGCCGGTAACGGCTCCTTGAGTTCCGAACGTCCTGCGGCGGCAAAAGTTCAGGCTGCTTACAGCGGGATACCATCGGCGTAGAGCACGCCGCGCTCCGGGTGGATGTCGAGAATCGAGCGCAACATGCGCTCCGCCGCATCCTCCGCCTCGCGTTCGCAGACGCAGCGTGGGTCGAACACCCAGAGCACCGTCACTTCGCCGCCATAACGCTTGGGCTGGTATTCGATCAGGCCGATGAAGCTGGCGCCGTTGTACATGGCATCGGTCCACGCCGTGCAATGCTCGAATTCGCGGAACATGAGATACCTCTCCGCTAGGGTGGTGGCTGCTTGGCCTCGCGTTCGAGAACCGGCAGCGCATGCAGGATGATCAGCGCCAGCAAGGTCGCGAGCACCGCGGTACCCTCGCGGCCCATACCGACGGCGATACCGATGGCGGTGCTGAACCAGAGCGAGGCCGAGGTGGTGAGGCCCTTGATCTGGCTGTCGTGGTCGCCCTTGAGAATGGTGCCGGCGCAGAGGAAGCCGATGCCGGCGGCGATGCCCTGGATCACCCGGCTGACGGCGTCATGCTCGGCATCGTCCAACTCCAGGATCATCACGAACAGCGCCGCGCCCAGAGTCACCAGCATATGAGTGCGCAAGCCAGCGGCCTTGCCCTTGGACTCGCGCTCGAAGCCCAGCAGGCCTCCAAGCAGCGCGGCCATCAGCAGGCGCAGACCGGCACGCAGCATCTGCTCTGGCTGCCCGAAGTCGGCGAACTCGTCGTGCAGAGTCGCCATCAGGTATTCGCTCAGCTCCAAGGCAGCTGCTGGCCAGGGCGCACACTCAGCAGCGCCTGGCGCTCTCCTGGCAACAGATAGCGCCGGGTACCGCAGCGGCTACAGCATTCGTGTAGCAGCTCACTGCCACACAGGCGCAGGGCGGCGGATCGATCAGGGAACCATTGGCATCCGGAAATCAGGCAAAGCATGGTCATATTGGCCACTCCGTTGGGTCTCTAGAAAATGACTCGGGACGCAGCGGAAGGTTTGATGAAATTTCGAACTATCGAGGCATGCCCGCTTCTCTTGAGGTGAAGCCGCACGAATGCGGTGCCAGTGGAGATGACGACCATGCCACGCGGTAGCAAAGACAAATACACCGATAAGCAGAAGCGCAAGGCCGAGCACATCGAGGAGAGTTACGAGGCCCGCGGTGTATCCAAGGGCGAGGCGGAGGCGCGGGCGTGGGCCACGGTGAACAAGCAATCCGGCGGTGGCGAGCGCAAGGGCGGCTCGGGCCAGCAGAAGAGCCCGGAGAACAAGAAGGCCGCACGCGAGTCCTCCGCCAGTCGCGCGGCAAAGACTCGCGAATGTGTGCCACGGCCTGGCTCGAAGCTGGAGTCGATGACGCGGCCGGAGCTGATGGAGATGGCACGCAAGCGTGAGATCCGTGGGCGCTCGACCATGCGCAAGGCCGAACTGATCGAGGCCCTCGGCTGACTCGCTCTGCTACTCCTCGTCTTCGCCCTTGGTGACCTGGTCCGTCCAGGGTTTGCCATCCAAAGGGGCGGAACGTGCCAACTCGGCTTCGTCCAGGCCGATACCGCCGCCGATAGCCTCCTCGCCGACCACGCTCAGTTCCTTGTCCAGCGGGTGGCTATCGCCGAGTTCGTCCGGCGAGTTGGCCCCGCTCTCGTCGAACAGGGTGTCGGGGCTGAGATCGTCCATTGTCACATTGTCCTCGTGGGCACTGTCGGTCAGTGTCTCGCCGCCCGTCATGCCGGCGTGGAGCTCGCGTTCGGCCGAATACTCCTCGCGCACCTCGGACTCCGGACGCCGATCGCCGGCTCGGCCCTCGCGTTCGTCGTTGCGGTCATTGAAGTCCAACTCGCGCACCGAGCCCATGCGGTCCTCGATGTCGTCGATCTCCTGAACTCGCGGTGTGTGCTTGCTCATGCTGCTGCTCCAGTCGGCTGGTGTACCTCTGTCGACTGGTGGCCGCGACGATGATTCAAGCTGTTTGCCGCTACCTCAGAAGCGAAAGCGCTCGGAATGGTTTTGCAGTTCGTCCAGCTCCAATGGCTGGGCGGAAGACTGCTGGACGGCACGGAGGTCGTTCGGGGCTGGCAGGGATGGCGATTGAAAGATGGGCGACAGCCGACCGGATGCCTGCTGGTCGTAGCCGATCAGGGTGGTTCGATCGAGATTACGCAGCAGAAGCTGCAGATCGATGACCTGGTCCATCGCCGGCTGCCGTGCCGGTGCCCGGGACAAGGACTGCCATGCGAGGAAGGTGCACAGCGGTGTGCAGATCAGCAGTACGACGAGGTAATAGTCGAGAAATGATTCCCCGGACCGGTCCCGGCCAGACTCCACTGTGCCCATGGCGGCTGTTCTCCCTGATGTGTGCGCACCGACAGCCGCGAAAGCGGTGCGCACCTGAATGAATGGTCCTAACCCTGACAGCGCGTTGGGAAAGTGATGGTCTATGGCTCGCGGAACCTTGAGCCAGAGCCGATTGTCCGGCATATCGCGAAGTGATGAAGATATCTTTTGGAGATAAAGAGATATCCCTTCCGCATATCGAGCGAATAAATCGCGCCGTTATGCCTTCCAGAGCTTCTCCAGGGGCCTTTCCCGTGAGATTTATGCGTTTAAGTCATTAAAAAAGACTGAACACTTATCCCCTCGTTCTCTCCGAGTAAGTGTGCCATCGGCACATACACCAAATTACTGACGAGGATTTAAAAATGGCTGAACATCGCGGCGGTAAAGGCAATTTCGCGGAAGACCCACAGCGTGCTTCCGAGGCCGGCAAGAAAGGTGGCCATGTGAGCGGGGGCAACTTCAAGAACGACCCGCAGCGTGCTTCCGAGGCCGGACGCAAAGGCGGCCAGAACAGCCACGGCGGTCGCAACTAGTAGCAATCTGCGCAACTCGAGAGCGGCCTACGCTCTCGAGTTCCAGCCACAACTCCCCGCTCTTCCTTGCCGCACTGGGCTAGTCCGCCTGAGCGGTAGCCTCCTGCTCCTCCACGTCCTCCTCGAAGGTGTTGTCCCAGATCAGTCGCGGGTCGAAGGTGACTGCGGCGATCATGGTCAGAATCACCACGGTGGCGAAGGCCGCTGCGCCCAGATTGGCCTGGATGCTGGCCAGGTTGCCGAAGTTGACCACCGTTACCAGGATGGCGATGACGAAGATATCCAGCATCGACCAGCGCCCGATCCATTCGATGAAGCGGTACATGAGGATGCGCTGCTGCGCCGACATCGGCTGGTGCCTTTGCACCGAGTACAGCAGCATGGCGATGCCCACCAGCTTGAAGGTCGGCACCAGGATGCTGGCGACGAACACCACCAGGGCGATCGGCAGCATGTCGGCATGGATCAGTTCCAGCACCCCGCCCATGATGGTCGACGGCGCACCCTTGCCGAGGAAGCTCACGGTCATGATCGGCAGCACGTTGGCCGGAATATAGAGAATCGCCGCCGTGATCAGCAGGGCCCAGGTGCGGGCGATGCTGTCCGGCCGACGGGCATGCAGGCGGCCACCGCAGCGCGTGCAATGCTGTACTTCGCCTTCGCGCAGGTATTCCAGCTTGTGGCATTCCCCACAGACGATGATGCCGGCATCAAGTGCGCGCATGGTCGTCCTCCTCGCTCAAGGCATCCCACACCTGGTGCGGCGACATGGTCACCTCCAGCCAGATCTGCGCCAGCATCAGCGCCACGAAGCAGGCCAGGCCGACCCCCAGGTGCAGCTTGGCCATGTCGATCAGCTTGACGATCGAGACCAGGATGCCGAACAGGTACACCTCGAGCATCCCCCACTCACGCATGTGGTGGTAGATGCGGTAGCAGTAACAGGCCAGAGGCCGCAGGGCCGGCCGCGGCATGGCGATCAGCACGAACAGCTGGCACAGCAGCTTGAGCAGCGGCACCAGCATGCTGCACAGGAACACCACCACGGCCACGCCCTGCATGTCCGAGTGATACAGCCCCACCACCCCGCTCCATACCGTGTCCACGGCGTGCTGGCCGAGAATGCTGAGGCTCATGATCGGCAGGAAGTTGGCCGGCACGAACAGGATCAGCGCGGTCAGCACCAGGGCCAGTGAGCGCCGGCGCATCTGCGAGCGGTGCACCACCATCTCGTAGCCGCAGCGGGGGCAGCAGGCCTTCTGCTCCTCCCCCACATGCGGGTGGTGCATGAGCAGGTCGCATTCGTGACAAGCGATCAGCTGCTCCAGTGGTGGCAGCTGTGCTCGGGTCAGGCTTTCGGATTGCACTCTCTTGCACCTCTCGACTCGGCGACCCGTCCACAGGCCGCTGGCTAGATATTACCCGCATTGCGCAACTTTGCCGCAGCGCCTGTAGCACGGCTTCGTGCTAGGGTGCGTACACCCCATCATCCAGAGGTTTGCGCATGCGCCTGAAACTGGCCCCGTTCGTTCTGCTCGCCCTACTCGGCAACCCCGCGGTCGCCCATGACTACAGCGTCGGCGAGCTGCACATCGATCATCCCTGGTCACGCGCCCTGCCGCCCACCGCGCCCAATGGCGCCGCCTACTTCGTGGTGCATAACAAGGGTACCGCGGGCGACCGTCTGCTCGGCGCCAGCACACCGCTGGCCGCCACGGCCGAGCTGCACACCCATGTGCACCTGGGCGACGTGATGAAGATGCAGAAAGTCGACTCGGTGGGCGTGCCCGCCAATGGCGAGGCCCGTTTCGAACCCAGCAGCAACCACGTCATGCTGTTCGGCCTGAAGCAGCCACTGGTGGCCGGCGAGCGCTTCCCGCTGACCCTGGAGTTCGAGAAGGCCGGCAAGGTCGAGGTGGAAGTCGCCATCGAGGCCGAGGCACCGAAGGCCGAGCACCATCACTAACGCGTGAGGCGCCTGGCGTCAGTCGCGATCCAGAAGATGGAAGCGCGGCAACGACAGGTGCCAGCGGATCGCCGCCAGGCGGGTCAGCAGCACGGTCAGCATGGCTACGCCGGTGTCCAGCCAGTGCGGCGTCTCCAGCTCGCGCATCACGATGAACACCAGTGAGCCGAGGATGCAGGCGGTGGCGTAGATCTCCTTCTGGAAGATCAGCGGAATCTCATTGCAGATCACATCGCGCATCACCCCACCGGCGACGCCGGTCATCACCCCCATGATCACCGCCGTGCTGTACGGCACGTTGTGCTGCAGCGCCACCTCGGTGCCGATCACGGTGAACACGGCCAGGCCGAAGGCGTCGGCGATCAGCAGGCCGCGCTCATGAATCGGCTGAGTCAGGCGCACCCAGAGCACCGTGCCGACCGCGGCGATGGAGGCGATCAGGATATAGGTGTCGTTGCGGATCCAGCTGACCGGATGGTTGTCCAGGATCAGGTCACGCAAAGTGCCGCCACCCAGCGCGGTGATCACGGCGATGACCAGCACGCCGAACAGGTCCATGGACTTGCGTCCCGCCATCAACGCCCCGGTGATGGCGAAGACGGCGACGCCGAACAGGTCGGCAAGGTAAAAGATCTGCTGCATGGCGCCTTCAGTTGGTCACGGGGGCGCGCATGGTAACAAACTCCTCGGCGGCGGTCGGGTGGATGCCCAGGGTCTCGTCGAAGACGCGCTTGGTGGCGCCGGCCTTCAGCGCCACGGCCAGGCCCTGGACGATCTCGCCGGACTCCGGTCCGACCATGTGACAGCCGAGCACCTTGTCGCTCTTGGCATCGACCACCAGCTTCATCAGGGTGCGTTCCTGGCACTCGGTGAGGGTCAGTTTCATCGGCCGGAAGCTGCTCTCGAACACCTTTACCTCGTGGCCCTGCTCGCGCGCTAGCTCCTCGGTCAGGCCGACGGTGGCGATGTTCGGCAGGCTGAATACGGCGGTGGGAATCAGGCTGTAGTCCAGCTTGCGATACTCCTCCGGCTTGAACAGTCGCCGCGCCACCGCCATGCCTTCGGCCAGCGCCACGGGGGTGAGCTGCACTCGGCCGATCACGTCGCCGAGGGCGAGGATCGAGGGTTCGCTGGTTTCGAACTGCTCGTTGACCTGAATAAAGCCCTTGTCGTCGAGCGCCACCTGGACGTTCTCCAGGCCCAGGTTGTCCAGCATCGGGCGGCGGCCGGTGGCGTAGAACACGCAGTCGGTGGCCAGCTCGCGGCCGTCCTTCAGGGTGGCCAGCAGACTGCCGTCGGCCTGGCGCTCGATACGGCTGATGTCGGTGTTGAACTGCAGGTCCAGGCCCTTCTTCTCCAGCTCCTCCTTGAGGTGCTTGCGCACGGCGCCGTCGAAACCGCGCAGGAACAGGTCCTTGCGGTACAACAGCGAAGTCTGTGCGCCCAGGCCATGGAAGATCGAGGCGAACTCGACGGCGATATAACCGCCGCCGACCACCAGCACGCGCTTGGGCAGCTGTTCGAGGAAGAACGCCTCGTTGGAGGTGATTGCCAGCTCCTTACCAGGAATGTCGGGCACTTGCGGCCAACCGCCGGTCGCGATCAGGATGTGCCGAGCGCTGTGGCGCTGACCGTTGATCTCCACCTCATGCGGGCCGGTCAGCCTGGCGTGGCCTTCCAGCAGGGTCACACCGCTGTTGACCAGCAGGTTGCGGTAGATGCCATTGAGGCGCTGGATCTCACGGTTCTTGTTGGCGATCAGGGTCGGCCAGTCGAACTGCGGCTCGCCGGAACTCCAGCCAAAACCAGAAGCCTGCTCGAAGTCGTCGGCGAAATGGGCGCCATACACCAGAAACTTCTTCGGCACGCAGCCGACGTTGACGCAGGTGCCGCCCAGGTAGCGACTCTCGGCCACGGCCACCTTGGCACCGAAGCCGGCAGCGAAACGGGCGGCGCGCACACCGCCGGAACCGGCGCCGATCACGAACAGGTCGAATTCATAGGACATCGCAGTTCTCCTTGCAGGCGACAAGCATACCGGAGAGCCTGGGGGCTGCGTGTATGCTTGCACATAGGACTAGACCCGCGCCGGTTCGGCCAGGAGGTTCGTCATGCGCCCCACTCTGACCCATGTCGCCCTGCACGTTCCCGAGATGCAACCCTGCGTGGAGTTCTACCGCGAGTTCTGCGGCATGCGGGTGATCCACGAACGGGCCGGCAAAGGCTCGAAGATCGTCTGGATGGCCGAGCCCGGCAAGGAGCATCAGTTCATCTTCGTCATCATGCCCGGCGGCGCGGATCGCCAGCTGGCGGCAGACGACTACAGCCACTTCGGCTTCGCCGTGGCCAGTCGCGAGGCGGTCGACCAGATCGCCAGACGAGCCGCCGAGGCCGGCTGCCTGGTGTGGGCGCCACGCGATGAGCCCTATCCGGTCGGTTACTACTGCGGCCTGCGCGACCCGGCCGGCAACTACGTCGAGTTCAGCTACGGCCAGCCACTGGGGCCAGGCTCGGAGGCAATGCCCATCCCCTGATTCAAGCCGCCTGAAACGACAAAGCCACCCGAAGGTGGCTTTGGCTGACAGCAGCGACCTATCAGTAGGCCTTGCCGGTCTTGTACAGGTTCTCGAAGCAGAAGTTGGTGGCGTCGATGTAACCCTCGGCGCCGCCGCAGTCGAAACGCTTGCCTTTGAACTTGTAGGCGATCACGCAACCGTCCTGGGCCTGCTTCATCAGGGCGTCGGTGATCTGGATCTCGCCGCCCTTGCCCGGCTCGGTCTTCTCGATCAGGTCGAAGATGTCCGGGGTCAGGATGTAGCGGCCGATGATCGCCAAGTTGGACGGGGCGTCTTCCGGCTTCGGCTTCTCGACCATGTTGTTCACGCGGAAGATGTCGTCACGAATCATCTCACCAGCGATCACACCGTACTTGGAGGTCTCCTCCTTCGGTACTTCCTGGATGGCGACGATGGAGCAGCGGAACTGGTTGTACAGCTTGACCATCTGCTGCAGCACGCCGTCACCTTCGAGGTTGAAGCACAGGTCGTCGGCCAGGACCACGGCGAATGGCTCGTCACCGATCAGCGGGCGGCCGCTGAGGATGGCATGGCCCAAGCCCTTCATCTCGATCTGACGGGTGTAGGAGAAACTGCACTCGTCGATCAGGCGACGGATGCCGACCAGGTACTTTTCCTTGTCGGTGCCCTGAATCTGGTGCTCCAGCTCGTAGCTGATGTCGAAATGGTCTTCCAGCGCGCGCTTGCCACGCCCGGTAACCATGGCGATCTCGCTCAGGCCTGCTTCCAGAGCCTCCTCGACGCCGTACTGGATCAGCGGCTTGTTGACCACCGGCAGCATTTCCTTGGGCATGGCCTTGGTGGCTGGCAGGAAGCGAGTGCCGTAACCGGCCGCCGGGAACAGACATTTCTTGATCATGACAATCCTTGGTACTGCGAGGGGCTGAATTGCCGCGCAGTCTAATCAGGCTGAGTCGGCCTTACAATGCCCGTTAAGGGAAGAAATACTGCGGCTTCGAATACTTCTGAAGCCAACAAAAAACCCGGCCTAGGCCGGGTTTTTGCAAAGCTCAGCGCCAATTACTTGGCCTGGGCTTCTACTTCAGCTTCTACGCGACGGTTGACCGCGCGACCTGCTTCGGTGGCGTTGTCGGCAACCGGGCGGGACTCGCCGTAGCCAACCGAACCAACGCGCTCGGAACCTACACCGTACTGGTTGACCAGCACTTCACGAACGGCATTGGCGCGACGCTCGGACAGCTTCTGGTTGTAGGCGTCGGTGCCGACGGAGTCGGTGTGGCCTTCAACGGTGGTGTTGGTCTGCGGGTACTGGTTCATGAAGTCGGCCAGGTTCTTGATGTCACCGTAGCTTTCTTCTTTGACCTTGGACTTGTCGAAGTCGAACTTAACGTCCAGCTCAACGCGAACGGTCTCGGCCGGCTCCGGAGTCGGAGCGACTTCAGCAACTGGCTCGGCAACCGGCTCGGCAACCGGGGCCGGCTTGGAGCCGCCACCGAAGTTCAGGCCGATACCAACGCTCGGGGCCCACTCGGTGTCGCCCTGATCGATGTTGTACTGAGCTTCAACACCAGCGCGGGCGTAGAAGTTCTCGGTGAAGTAGTACTTGGCACCACCGCCCAGGTTGGCGAAGGTGGAACCGTTGCGACCGCTACGACCATTCTGGCCGATGCTCTGGTCGGAGAAGCCGGCGGAGACGTACGGACGCAGGCTGTCGGCCGAAGTGTTGAAGTGGTACAGAGCATCCAGGGCGGTGTTGGAGCCCTTGATGTTGCGGCCGTCTTCGGCACGAGCGTTGTGCACTTCGTCGTAACCCAGGCGCAGCTCGACATCATCGGTCAGGAAGTAACCAATGGAGCCACCGAACAGGTTGCCATCGTTCTTGAAATCGCGAGCTTCATCGAAGTACTGCTTCTTGGCGAAGCCTTCGATTTCAACAGCGCCCTGGCCTTGAGCCAGTGCATTCAGTGAAGTAGTGGCAACCAGAGTACCGATGACGGCGCCCAAGGTGTTTTTCAGTTTCATCCGTAAATCCCCATCAAAAGACGATTAATAGTTGCCCGGCCCGAACGACCGAGAACAACATGGCGGCGATTGTAACAAAACTACACACTGCTGTGTGGTGATATTTCGCGCACACTGCGCGTAAGAGGCTGTTCGGCTAATTAAGTTTCACTGACATTGCCGAATTTTTCCCGCAGACGGTCAAGCGCGCGCTTATAGCGCATCTTGGTGGCGCTGAGTCCCATGTGCATGATGTCGGCGATTTCCTGGAACTCCAGTTCCGCAACAAAACGCAATACCAGGATTTCCCGGTCAATGGGATTGACGTGCACCAGCCAGCGATCCAGGCCGCCCTTCTCTTCCAGCTTGGGCGCCTTCTCCTCGGAAGCCTCTTCCAGTGGATCGAGACTCAATGCATCTAGTAGGCGGCGTTTGCGCCGTTCCTTGCGGTACTGGGTAATACACTCGTTATAAGTGATGCTATATAGCCATGTCTTGAACTTGGACTTGCCTTCGAAGTTCTTCAATCCATAGAGAACTTTCAGCATAACTTCCTGGCAGACGTCATCGGCATCACGCTCGTTACCGAGGTAACGAGCACAGACATTGAACAGCGTACGTTGGTAACGCCGCATCAACTCTTCGTAAGCACGAGTGACGTGGAACAGCTCGACATGCGCACGCTGCACCAGCTCCTCGTCCGAGAGCTCGCGTGGGTCGTACCGCGTGGGAAGCGATTGGGCCTTGTTCAAAACAACTCGTGCCGACAGTCAGGTCAGAAGGCAGCGCCAGAGCGCAACGCGAGAAGCGCTGGTCGCATACATTAGCAGGGATTGGCGCGTCAGCGGCTGCTGACGCGTTGCTCGAGCAGGGTACGGTTGGCTACCGAAACCAGCTCACCCTCTTCGGTGAGCAGCACGGTCTTCACGGTACCGATCTCCTCGATCTGGCCTTCGACATCGCCGACCTTCACTTGTTGCCCGACCTCATAGAGTTCGCGCACATAGATGCCGGCCAGGATCTGTCCGGCGATTTCGCGGCTGCCCAGACCCAGCGCCAGGGCGACTGCCAGGCCCACGGAAATCAGCACGATGGCGATCACGTTGTTCAGCAGGTCGGTCTTCACTTCCAGCTGGCCGATGGCGACCGAGATGCTGATGATGATCACCAGCCCCTGGGCAATGCGACCGAGGCCGGCAGCATAATCCAGGCCCACCCCTTCGGCGGCGCCGCGCACGATGCCGCTGACCAGCTGCGCCAGCAGCACACCCGAGAGCATCACCACGGCAGCGCCCAGCACCTTGGGCAGATAGAGCGCCAGCACATCGAGGGTGGCGGACACGCGATCCAGGCCTAGGGACTCGGCGGCGGAAACCAGGAAAATCAGCAGAACGAACCAGTAGACGATCTTGCCGATCAGGGTCGATACCGGCACCTGGATGCCAACCTTGGAAAGCATCTTGTTCAGGCCGGTGCCCGCCATCAGGCGGTCCAGGCCCAGCTTGGCCAGCAGCTTGGATAGCAGGGTATCGAGCAGCTTGGCCACCACGAAACCGAGCAGCACCACTACCAGAGCGCCGAAGAAACGAGGGATGAAGCCCGCGACGGGAGCCCATACCGAGCTCATGGCGTTAACGAGACTTTGAGTCCAGGGATCGAATTCCATATTCAGTCAGCCTTGTCTGCGGAGCGGGTACGGCGGGAAACCGGTGCCACGTGTGCGGAACCGTTGTTGAGAGCGATCATGATGGCCTCCAGGCCGCGCCCCATGAGACCGAAGAGATCGCCGGCCCCGACCTGGCGGTTGGCGGTCTTCAGCACACGGCCGAGGGTCGCGTCATCATCGTGGTCACCGGGCTGCGACTTGAGCAGATCGCGCAGGGACTCTTCAAAAGGATCGTACATGCCTACCTCGCATGGATTTGTTGCCTAGACGTGGCGACCTGGGCGCAAGTCACATCTAGAGCCAGCGCAGCCGGCGGAACACCCACCACTGCAGCGCGCCGACACTGGCAAGAATGGCGCAGATCAGCAGGAAACCATATTTGCTCTCGGCCCCCGGGATGCCGCCGACATTGATGCCGAGCAGGCCGGTGAGAAAGCTCATGGGCAGGAAGAACACGGTGGTCACGCCGAGCAGGTACATGGCGCGATTCATCTTCTCACTCATGCGTCGGTGCTCGGACTCCAGCACCAGCCCCACCCGCTCGCGAATCATCTCCAGCTCTTCCAGGTAGCGGGTCAGTCGGTTGTTCAGCTCGTTCCACTGATCTCCGTCGCCATAACCGTTGCGCGTCAGCTGGGCATAGATGTCCCGCTGGGGAGCCAGGAAGCGGCGCAGACCGGCGGCGCGGCGGCGCACGTGCAGCACCACGCCGTGATCGGGCATGAAGCGCTCGTCGCTGTCGAGGCGCTCTTCCTGGCCTTCCAGCTGATCGGACAGGCCGTCGATCAGTCCGTCGACTTTGTCGGTGAGGTAGTGAGCCAGCTGCAACACCAACTCGGTGCTGTCGCGCGGGCCCTGACCCTGTTCCAGCAGGGCGATTAGCTCTTCGGTGGCGCGCAGGGGGCGCAGGCGCAGGGAAATGACCCGGCGAGCACCGGCGAAGATGCGTACCGAGACCATGTCTTCGGGATCGGCACCGGGATTCAGATTGACGCCGCGCAGGAACAGCAGCAGCTCATGCTCGGGCAGCGTCAGCAGGCGCGGCCGGGTGTTTTCCTCCAACAGCAGATCACAGCTGAATTCGCTGAGGCCGCTGTGCTCGCGCAGCCAGGCGCGGGTCTGCGGATGGCCTCTGTCCCAGTGCAGCCAGAGGCTCTCCTGCTCGGCGAGCTGCAGGCCCTCCAGCTGATCCCACTCCAGGCTGCGCGCGCCGCCCCGGCCGTCGAGGACGAAGGCGTGCACCAGCCCCCACTGCAGATTGTCTTTCTCGTACATCCCTGCGCTCACTGTCGTCACCTGGAGCCCACCAGTGCGGGCTCCGCGAGGCTTACTCCGGCATCTTCAGCGGTTCGGGGGAAACGATCACGCCGTTGTTGTCGGCATAGACATAGTGGCCCGGCTTGAAGGTCACGCCGCCAAAGGTCACGGCCACGTTGAGATCGCCGATGTTGCGCTTGTCGGTCTTCATCGGATGGCTGGCCAGCGCCTGCACGCCCAGGTCGGTCTGCGCCAGCACGTCGACGTCGCGCACACAGCCGTAGATCACCATGCCTTCCCAGCCATTCTTCGCGGCTTTCTCGGCGATCATGTCGCCCAGCAGCGCACGGCGCAGGGAGCCGCCGCCGTCCACCACCAGCACCTTGCCCTTGCCGGGTTGATCGGCCTGGGATTTGACCAGCGAGTTGTCCTCGTGGCACTTGACGGTGACGATCTCGCCGCCGAAGGAATCGCGGCCACCGAAGTTGGCAAACATCGGCTCGACCACCTGTACCAGCTCCGGGTAGGCGTCGCAGAGATCGGGGGTGACGTATTGCATGGGGATGCTCCTATCAGTTGAAACTCAGAGTAGGCTGCGCCTGGATTGCGCTGCGCCGCAGCGACGGCGGCGAATCGTGACCGGACCGGCGGATTTCGTCACATCTTAGCCGCATGCCAGAGCGCTTGTAACCTCAATCCTGCTGCTTTTCCGCCGGCAGCTGCAGTTCGCGCAGCCAGTACTCGACCAAGGGCCAGACCTCCGCCTGCGCCTCCTTGCTGACCAGCATTTCGACATGGCCGAAATCGCTGGAAAAGCCTTTCTCCTTGCCCAGCAGCAGGAAGCTGCGCGGCGCGGCAACGAACTGCTCGTACAGCTTGCGACAGGCCCAGGTCGGATCCTGCAGGTCGCCGGCGGCACTGACCGCCAGCAGCGGTACCTGCACATCGGCCATGCCCGCCCACCAGTCGCGTTCGGAGTCACCGAAGCGGCCGAACAGGCGGTGCCAGCGCAGACTCTCCAGCGCCAGGCCGATCGGCTCGTCCTCGGGACCACGCTTGAAGCGCGCGCCGGAGATGTGGTGGAAGCCCTTGAGCAGCAGACGGCTGCCCCACTCCACCGGCGGCACCTTGAGCGGCCAGTAGATGCGACTGATCTGCGCGCCGAACAGCGCCGCCGATGCGGCGTCCTCAGCGTTCAGATAGCCTCCACCGAGCGCGGCGGCCAGGGTCGTGCCGCCCAGGGAATGGCCGACCCAATGCGGCGCGCGGCCACTCTGCTCGCGCACGAAGGCGGCGATGGCCGGCAGGTCGTAGCGCGCGTAGTCGGCCACCGTGTTGTGTTTATAGACCTGGTTGCGCGGCGACAGGCCATGGCCACGCATCTCGGCGATCCATACATCGAAACCGGCACGTGCCAGATGGGGGCCGAGGCCGATGGCGCGCGGCGAATACCAGAAACGCCGATTGGAAAAGCTGCCATGCAGCAGGATCACCGGCTCTCCGCGGTGCTCCTGATCGGCCAGGCCCAGGCGGGTCAGCGCCAGCTCGACGGAGAAGTCCGGCGAGTTGCCGGGCTTCAGGCGATAGACGTCTTCGCTCAGATCACCGCGCAACTCGGCACTGATCAGGGCGACGGGGAACAATTCACTACTGCTTTGCATACTGCTTCTTGCACGAGAAATGGCGGGAGCGATCTTTGGCCGCGCCCCGGGACAACAGCCCGAGTATCTGCCATACACAAAAAAGGGCGGGATCGCTCCCGCCCTTCTGGGATGACGCTTGAATCAGCCTTGCTGACCTTCGGCCAGGAAGAACCAGGTATCCAGCACCGAGTCCGGGTTCAGCGACACGCTCTCGATGCCCTGTTCCATCAGCCACTTGGCCAAGTCCGGGTGGTCCGACGGGCCCTGGCCACAGATGCCGATGTACTTGCCGGCCTTGTTGCAGGCCTGGATGGCGTTGGCCAGCAGTTTCTTGACCGCCGGATTACGCTCATCGAACAAGTGCGCGACGATGCCGGAGTCGCGGTCCAGGCCCAGGGTCAGCTGGGTCAGGTCGTTGGAGCCGATGGAGAAGCCGTCGAAGAATTCGAGGAACTCATCGGCCAGCAGCGCGTTGGACGGCAGCTCGCACATCATGATGACCTTCAGGCCATCCTTGCCACGCTCCAAACCATTGCTGGCGAGCAGCTCGACCACCTGCGACGCCTCGCCGAGGGTACGCACGAAGGGCACCATGATCTCGACGTTGGTCAGGCCCATCTCGTTGCGCACTTTCTTCAGCGCACGACATTCCAGCTCGAAGCAGTCACGGAAGCTCTCGCTGATGTAGCGCGAGGCGCCACGGAAGCCGAGCATCGGGTTCTCTTCTTCCGGCTCGTACAGCTTGCCGCCGATCAGGTTGGCGTATTCGTTGGACTTGAAGTCCGACAGGCGCACGATGACCTTCTTTGGCCAGAAGGCCGCGGCCAGGGTGCTGATGCCCTCGACCAGCTTCTCGACATAGAAGCCGACCGGATCGTCGTAGCCGGCGATGCGCTTCTCGACGCTGTCCTTGATCTCGGTCGGCAGGCCGGCGAAGTTCAGCAGTGCCTTGGGGTGCACGCCGATCATGCGGTTGATGATGAACTCGAGACGGGCCAGGCCCACGCCCTCGTTGGGCAGCTGGGCGAAATCGAAGGCGCGATCCGGGTTGCCGACGTTCATCATGATCTTGAACGGCAGGTCGGGCATGGCGTCGACCGAGTTCTTGCGGATGTCGAAGCCCAACTCACCTTCGAAGATGAAGCCGGTGTCGCCTTCGGCGCAGGAAACGGTCACGCCCTGGCCATCCTGCAGCACCTGGGTGGCGTTGCCGCAACCGACCACGGCCGGGATGCCCAGCTCACGGGCGATGATCGCCGCGTGGCAGGTACGCCCGCCGCGGTTGGTGACGATGGCGCTGGCGCGCTTCATCACCGGTTCCCAGTCCGGATCGGTCATGTCGGAGACCAGCACGTCGCCCGGCTGGACCTTGTCCATCTCGGACACGTCGTGGATCACTCGTACGCGACCGGCGCCGATGCGCTGGCCGATGGCGCGGCCTTCCACCAGAACCTTGCCCTTCTCCTTCAGCAGGTAGCGCTCCATGACGGTGGCGCTGGCACGGCTCTTCACGGTTTCCGGACGGGCCTGGACGATGTACAGCTTGCCGTCGTCGCCGTCCTTGGCCCACTCGATATCCATCGGGCGGCCGTAGTGTTTCTCGATGATCAGCGCCTGTTTGGCCAGCTCGCTGACTTCGGCGTCGGTGATGCAGAAGCGCGCGCGCTCGGCGCGGTCGACCTCGACGGTCTTGACCGAGCGACCGGCCTTGGCCTCTTCGCCGTAGACCATCTTGATCGCCTTGCTGCCCAGGTTGCGACGCAGGATGGCCGGGCGGCCGGCTTCCAGGGTCTGCTTGTGCACATAGAATTCGTCGGGGTTCACCGCGCCCTGCACCACGGTCTCGCCGAGGCCGTAGGCGCCGGTGATGAACACCACGTCACGGAAGCCGGACTCGGTATCCAGGGTGAACATCACGCCGGCGGTGCCGGTTTCAGAACGGACCATGCGCTGTACGCCGGCGGACAGGGCGACCAGCTTGTGGTCGAAGCCCTGGTGCACGCGGTAGGCAATGGCACGGTCATTGAACAGGGAGGCGAACACTTCCTTGGCCGCGCGGATCACGTTGTCCACGCCGCGGATATTGAGGAAGGTCTCCTGCTGGCCGGCGAAGGAAGCGTCCGGCAGGTCTTCGGCGGTGGCGGACGAACGCACGGCGACGGCCATGTTGTCGTTGCCGGCGGACATCTCGGCGAAGGCCGTACGGATCTGCGCATCCAGCTGGGCCGGGAACTCGGCGTCCATCACCCACTGGCGGATCTGCGCGCCGGTCTTGGCCAGGGCGTTGACGTCATCCACGTCCAGCGCGTCGAGGGCGGCGTGGATGCGGTCGTTCAGGCCGCTTTGTTCGAGAAAGTCACGGTAGGCCTGGGCGGTAGTGGCGAAACCACCCGGAACAGAGACGCCGGCGCCAGCCAGGTTGCTGATCATTTCGCCCAGGGATGCGTTTTTGCCCCCTACATGCTCCACATCGTGGACGCCGAGCTTATCGAGGGAAATTACGTACTCAACCAAGGTGAACTCTCCACTGTACGTGGCAGAGCCGGTGCAGCGCCGCCGCAGCCTGGCTTTGCCTCAAGGAAATAAGTCACAATGCCGGCCAGTACGGGCCCGGCAAAGGGGGCCTATGATAGCCAAGAATCGTTCCTGACTTAAGGCCTCCGCCATCAATGAAACGAACCGCATTCTTCATTTCCGACGGCACCGGCATCACCGCGGAAACCCTCGGGCAAAGTCTGTTGGCACAATTCGAGGCCATCAGCTTCACCAAGCTCACACGCCCCTATATAGACAGCGTGGAGAAGGCGCGGGCCATGGTACAGCAAATCAACAATGCTGCCGAGAAAGACGGCGCCCGGCCGATCATCTTCGACACCGTGGTCAACCAGGAAATCCGTGACGTCCTGGGCCAGTCCGACGGCTTCATGATCGACATCTTTTCCACCTTCCTCGCGCCGCTGGAAGCCGAGCTGAGCGAGCACTCCTCGTACTCGGTCGGCAAGTCCCACTCCATTGCCAGCAACACCAACTACATGGAGCGCATCGAGGCGGTCAACTTCGCCCTGGACAACGACGACGGTGCCCGCACTCACTACTACGACAAGGCCGATCTGATTCTGATCGGTGTTTCTCGCTGCGGTAAGACACCCACCTGCCTGTACATGGCCATGCAGTTCGGCATCCGCGCCGCCAACTACCCGCTGACCGAAGAAGACATGGAGCGCCTGCAGCTGCCGGCGGCCCTCAAGCCCTACAAGCACAAGCTGTTCGGCCTGACCATCGACCCGGACCGGCTCACCGCCATTCGCCATGAGCGCAAGCCCAACAGCCGCTATGCCAGCTACGCCCAGTGCGAGTTCGAGGTGCGCGAGGTGGAAAACCTGCTGCGCCGCGAGAACATCAACTTCATCAACTCCACCCATTTCTCGGTCGAGGAAATCTCGGCGAAGATCCTGGTGGAAAAAGGCGTCGAACGCCGCCTCAAGTAACCCACGCCTCGGTGACCGTCATGACCCTGATGGACGCAGTACTGTTTGCCCCGATCGCCGCGCTGATCTCGCTCGGCCCTGGCCCCAACAACTTCTGCGCCCTCAACAACGGCATCAACTACGGCGTCCGCGCGGCCATCCTGGCCACCTTCGGGCGCCTGGCGTCCTACGCCATCTTCCTGTTCATCTCCGCGGTCGGCCTCGGTGCCATGCTGCTGGCCTCGGAGACCGCCTTCACCACCATCAAGTGGGTCGGCGCCCTGTACCTCGTCTATCTGGGCATCAAGACCTGGCGCAGCACCGAATTCAGAGGCCTGCAGCCGAGCGACGGCGAGCTGGCGGAACGCACGCCGATACAACCGCCGATCGGCAAGCTGATGCTCAACGAGTTCCTGGTCGGCATCAGCAACCCCAAGGCCATCCTGCTGTTCGCGGCAATCTTCCCGCAATTCATCAAGCCGGATCAGCCGACGGCCGAGCAGTTCCTCTACCTCGGCACCACCTACCTGCTGGCCGAGCTGTGCGTCGGCTCCACCGCCTACGCCCTGTTCGGCATGCAGATTCGCCGCCTGGTGCGTAGCCGCAAGGGTGTCAGTCGCCTGAACAAGAGCACCGGCGCCTTCTTCGTCGGCGCCGGCGGCCTGATGCTGGGCGTCAATAACCACTGACTCCGGCGGGCGTTTCCTAGAAGGAATCGCCCGGCACCCGCACCCAGCCTTCCATCAGGATCCGCGCACTGCGGCTCATGATGGCCTTGGTTACCGTCCATTCGCCGTCGACCAGCTTGGCTTCGGCACCGACCCGCAGGGTGCCGGAGGGATGACCGAAACGCACCGCCTCGCGCTCGCCACCACCAGCCGCCAGGTTGACCAGGGTGCCAGGGATGGCCGCAGCAGTGCCAATCGCCACGGCGCAGGTCCCCATCATGGCGTGGTGCAGTTTGCCCATGGACAGCGCGCGCACCAGCAGATCGACCTCGCCGGACTCGACCGTCTTGCCACTCGATGCCTGGTAGCTCTTGGGCTTGCTGACAAAGGCGATCTTTGGCGTGTGCTGGCGGGTCGCCGCCTCTGCCGCCGTCTTGATCAACCCCATACGCAGCGCACCGGCCACGCGAATCTGCTCGAAGCGCGCCAGCTGCTGCGGATCACCGTTGATGGCCTCGCGCAGCTCGGTGCCCTGGTAGCCGATGTCCTCGGCATTGACGAACACGGTCGGAATGCCGGCAGTGATCATGGTCGCCTTGAAAGTACCGACACCCGGCACCTCCAGGTCGTCGACCAGGTTGCCGGTTGGGAACATCGAGCCGCCCTCCTCGCCATCATCGGACGGATCGAGGAACTCCAGTACGATCTCCGCCGCCGGGAAGGTCACCCCGTCCAGCTCGAAGTCGCCGGTTTCCTGGACCTGACCGTTGCTGACCGGTACGTGGGCGATGATGGTCTTCTGGATGTTGGCCTGCCAGATACGCACCACGCACACGCCGTTGTCCGGAATGCGCGCCGGATCGACCAGCCCGGCATGAATGGCAAAGGCACCGGCGCCGGTGGACAGGTTGCCGCAGTTGCCGCTCCAGTCGACGAAGGCCTTGTCGATGGAGACCTGGCCGTAGAGGTAGTCGACGTCGTGATCTGGCTGACTGCTCTTGGACAGGATCACGCACTTGGAGGTCGAAGACGTGGCGCCCCCCATGCCGTCGATATGCGCGGAGTACGGGTCCGGACTCCCGATCACGCGCATGAACAGCTGGTCGCGGGCAGCGCCTGGGACCTGGCAGCTTGGCGGCAGGTCCTGCAGGCGGAAGAACACGCCCTTGCTGGTGCCGCCACGCATGTAGGTGGCGGGGATTTTGATCTGGGGTACGTGAGCCATGATGAGGTCCTGGCTTGATGGAAGTAGCCCGGATGCAATCCGGGAACGGGTCACCCCGGATTACATCCGGGCTACAGGCTGGAGCCCCCTTCTCCCCGTGGGAGAAGGTGCCCGAAGGGCGGATGAGGGATACCGCCTCCCTCACCCTACGCGGGCCGCCCAGCCCTCTCCCCAAGGGAGAGGAAGTAAGCGCCGACCTCAGCCGGCGGTGGACTCGAGGAAGTCCTGGGCAAAGCGCTGCAGCACGCCGCCGGCCTTGTACACATGGACTTCGGCGGCGGTATCCAGGCGGCAGGTCACCGGCACCTTGACCACCTCGCCATTGCGGCGATTGACCACCAGGGTCAGGTCGCAGCGCGGCGATACCTCGCCCTGGATGTCATAGGTCTCGGTGCCGTCGAGGCCGAGGGTCACGCGGGTGGTGCCCGGCTTGAACTCGACCGGCAGTACGCCCATGCCCACCAGGTTGGTGCGGTGGATACGCTCGAAGCCTTCGGCGGCGATCACTTCCACGCCGGCCAGGCGTACGCCCTTGGCCGCCCAGTCACGGGATGAGCCCTGGCCGTAGTCGGCGCCGGCGACGATGATCAGGTTCTGCTTGCGGTTCATGTAGGTCTCGATCGCTTCCCACATGCGCATGACCTTGCCTTCCGGCTCGACGCGGGCCAGCGAACCCTTCTTCACCACACCGTCGACCACGGCCATCTCGTTGACCAGCTGCGGGTTGGCGAAGGTGGCGCGCTGGGCGGTCAGGTGGTCACCGCGGTGGGTGGCGTAGGAGTTGAAGTCCTCCTCCGGCAGGCCCATCTTCGCCAGGTACTCGCCGGCAGCCGAGTCCAGCAGGATGGCGTTGGACGGCGACAGGTGATCGGTGGTGATGTTGTCCGGCAGGATCGCCAGCGGCAGCATGCCCTTGAGCGTGCGTTCGCCAGCCAGGGCGCCTTCCCAATACGGCGGGCGGCGGATGTAGGTGGACATCGGGCGCCAGTCGTACAGCGGGCTCTCGGCTTCCTGCACGGTGCCCAGATCGAACATCGGGATATAGATCTGCTTGAACTGCTCCGGCTTCACGCTGGAGGCGACGATGGCGTCGATCTCCTCGTCGCTCGGCCACAGGTCCTTCAGGGTGATCGGCTTGCCGGCCTTGTCGATACCCAGCACATCCTGCTCGATATCGAAGCGCACGGTACCGGCGATGGCGTAGGCCACCACCAGTGGCGGCGAGGCCAGGAAGGCCTGCTTGGCGTAGGGGTGGATTCGCCCGTCGAAGTTGCGGTTGCCCGACAGCACGGCGGTGGCGTACAGGTCGCGGTCGATTATTTCCTGCTGGATCACCGGGTCCAGCGCGCCCGACATGCCATTACAGGTGGTGCAGGCATAGGCGACGATGCCGAAGCCGAGCTTCTCCAGCTCAGGCAGCAGACCGGCTTCTTCCAGGTACAGCTTGGCGACCTTGGAACCAGGAGCGAACGAGCTCTTCACCCAGGGCTTGCGCACCAGGCCCAGCTCGTTGGCCTTCTTCGCCAGCAGGCCGGCGGCCACCACGTTGCGCGGGTTGGAGGTGTTGGTGCAGCTGGTGATGGCGGCAATGATCACCGCGCCATCCGGCAGCTGACCGGCCGCCTCTTCGGCCTTGGCCGACGCCAGCTGCGCTTCGCCTGCAATGCCGCGCTCCTGCAGCGCCGAGGTCGGCAGGCGCTTGTGCGGGTTGCTCGGGCCGGCCATGTTGCGCACCACGGTGGACAGGTCGAAGCTCAGCACCCGCTCGTACTCGGCGGTGACCAGGGCATCGGCCCACAGGCCGGTGAGCTTGGCGTACTGCTCGACCAGCGCCACCTGCTCTGGCTCGCGACCGGTCAGCTTGAGGTAATCGATGGTCTGCTGGTCGATGTAGAACATCGACGCAGTCGCGCCGTATTCCGGGCACATGTTGGAAATGGTCGCGCGGTCGCCGATCGACAGGCTGTCCGCACCCTCGCCGAAGAACTCGACGTAGGCGCCGACCACGCGCTCCTTGCGCAGGAACTCGGTGATGGCCAGGACGATGTCGGTGGCAGTGATACCCGGCTGGCGCTTGCCGGTGAGCTCTACGCCGACGATGTCGGGCAGGCGCATCATCGACGGCAGGCCCAGCATCACGGTCTCGGCTTCCAGGCCACCGACGCCGATGGCGATCACGCCCAGGGCATCCACATGCGGGGTGTGCGAGTCGGTGCCCACGCAGGTATCCGGGAAGGCAACGCCGCCGCGCGCCTGGATCACCGGGCTCATTTTCTCCAGGTTGATCTGGTGCATGATGCCGTTGCCGGCGGGGATCACGTCGACGTTTTTAAAGGCCGTTTTCGTCCACTCGATAAAGTGGAAGCGGTCCTCGTTGCGACGTTCTTCCACAGCGCGGTTCTTCTCGAACGCGTCCGGGTCGAAGCCACCGAATTCCACGGCCAGCGAGTGGTCGACGATCAGCTGGGTCGGCACCACCGGGTTGACCTTGGAAGGATCACCGCCCTTCTCGGCAATGGCGTCGCGCAGGCCAGCCAGGTCGACCAGCGCGGTCTGGCCGAGGATGTCGTGGCACACCACGCGCGCCGGGTACCAAGGGAAGTCGAGGTCGCGCTTGCGTTCGATCAGCTGCTTGAGCGAATCGGTCAGCGCCTCCGGCTCGCAGCGGCGCACCAGCTGCTCGGCCAGCACGCGAGAGGTGTACGGCAGCTTGGCGTAGGCGCCTGGCTCGATGGCATCGACCGCCTCGCGGGTGTCAAAGTAGTCCAGCGCCGTGCCGGGCAGGGATTTGCGGTATTGGCTGTTCATGGCGCGGCTCATTATTTGCGGTCCTTGAGCGGCACGAACTTCAGGTCTTCCGGGCCGGTGTAGTTGGCGCTCGGGCGGATGATCTTGCCGTCGATGCGTTGCTCGATGACGTGGCTGGACCAGCCGGAAGTACGGGCGATGACGAACAGCGGGGTGAACATGGCGGTAGGCACGCCCATCATGTGGTAGCTGACGGCGCTGAACCAGTCGAGGTTGGGGAACATCTTCTTGATGTCCCACATGATGGTTTCCAGGCGCTCGGCGATGTCGAACATCTTGGTGTTGGACTGCTCGGCGGACAGCTCGCGCGCCACTTCCTTGATCACCTTGTTGCGCGGATCGGCCACGGTGTAGACCGGGTGGCCGAAGCCGATCACCACTTCCTTGCGCTCGACGCGGGCACGGATATCGGCCTCGGCCTCGTCCGGGTTGTCGTAGCGCTTCTGGATCTCGAAGGCCACTTCGTTGGCGCCGCCATGTTTCGGGCCGCGCAGCGCACCGATGGCGCCGGCGATGCAGGAGTACATGTCGGAGCCGGTGCCGGCGATCACCCGGGAGGTGAAGGTGGAGGCGTTGAACTCGTGCTCGGCGTACAGGTTGAGCGAGGTATGCATGGCGCGCACCCAGGACTCGCGGGGCTTCTCGCCATGCAGCAGGTGCAGGAAGTGGCCGCCGATGGAGTCGTCGTCGGTTTCCACGTCGATGCGCTTGCCGTTGTGGCTGAAGTGGTACCAGTACAGCAGCGCCGAACCCAGGGAGGCCATCAGCTTGTCGGCGATGTCACGGGCGCCCGGATGGTTGTGGTCTTCCTTCTCCGGCGACACGCAGCCGAGCACGGACACGGCAGTGCGCATCACGTCCATCGGGTGGGCGGACGGCGGCAGCTGCTCCAGGGACGCCTTGAGCGCAGCCGGAATACCACGCAGGGCCTTGAGCTTGGTCTTGTAGGCGGTCAGCTCGGCAACATTGGGCAGCTTGCCGTGGACCAGCAGATGAGCGATTTCCTCGAACTCGCAGCGGTTGGCGAAATCGAGCACGTCATAGCCGCGGTAGTGCAAGTCGTTGCCGGTGCGGCCAACGGTGCACAGGGCGGTGTTGCCGGCGGCGGTGCCGCTCAGGGCGACGGACTTCTTCGGCTTGAAGCCTGGCGTGGTGGTGTCTACGGAAGCGCTCATCGCTCTCTCCTCATCTGAATCCGGTAGTACTGCTTATTGTTGTGGCAGGCCGCGTGCGGCCTGCGGGCCGGTCACTTCTTGCCGGCGGCGAACAGCGCGTCGAGCTTCTGCTCGAAGGCGTGGTAGCCGATGCGGTCGTACAGCTCGGCGCGAGTCTGCATCAGTTCGATGACGTCTTTCTGATGACCGTTCTGGCGGATCGAGGTGTAGACACTTTCCGCCGCCTTGTTGGCAGCGCGGAAGGCGGACAGCGGATACAGCTGGATGGCCACGCCGACCGAGGCCAGCTCGTCGCGGGTGAACAACGGAGTGGCGCCGAACTCGGTGATATTGGCCAGCACCGGCACGTTCAGCGCATCGACGAAGCGCTTGTAGGTCGGCAAATCGTAGGCGGCCTCGGCGAAGATGCCGTCGGCGCCCGCCTCCACATAGCGCTGGCAACGCTCGATGGCGGCGTCCACGCCCTCGGCCTGGATCGCGTCGGTACGGGCGATGAGGAAGAAGTTCGGATCGGTCTTGGCGTCAGCGGCGGCTTTCACGCGGTCGGCCATCTCCTCGGTGGAGACGATTTCCTTGCCCGGACGGTGACCGCAGCGCTTGGCGCCGACCTGGTCCTCGATATGGGCGGCGGCGGCACCGGCCTTGATCAGGTTCTTGATGGTGCGCTCGATATTGAAGGCGCTGGGACCGAAGCCGGTGTCGATGTCCACCAGCAGCGGCAGGTCGCAGACGTCGGTGATGCGGCGTACGTCGGTGAGCACGTCGTCCAGGGTGTTGATGCCCAGGTCCGGCAGCCCCAGGGAACCTGCGGCGACACCGCCACCGGACAGGTAGATGGCCTGGAAGCCGGCACGCTTGGCCAGCAGCGCGTGGTTGGCGTTGATCGCGCCGATCACCTGCAGTGGCTGCTCGGCAGCGATGGCATCGCGGAAGCGCTGGCCGGGGGTTCTTGCACTCATGACTCACCTCGTGTTTTGGACGGGTTGGCGAGCGCTTCCTGGTAGTGGCGCTCGATATTGCGCTTGGATGCACCGATGTGACGGCGCATCAGCAGTTCGGCCAGCTCGCCGTCACGTTCGGCGATGGCATCGAGAATGCGGTGGTGTTCGGCAAAGGCGTGCCGCGGGCGATTGGGCGTGGCCGAGAACTGCAGGCGATACATGCGCACCAGCTGGTACAGCTCGCCGCAGAGCATCTGCGCCAGGGTCTTGTTGCCGCTGCCCTGGATGATCCGGTAGTGGAAGTCGAAGTCGCCTTCCTGCTGGTAGTAGCCGACACCGGCCTTGAAGGCGGCGTCCTGCTCATGCAGGTCGAGCACCCGGCGCAGCTCATCGATCTCGCCCTGGGTCATGCGCTCGGCGGCCAGGCGGCAGGCCATGCCTTCGAGGGATTCGCGGATTTCGTACAGCTCGATCAGCTCGGCATGGCTCAGCGACACCACCCGCGCACCGACGTGGGGGACGCGCACCAGCAGGCGCTGGCCTTCCAGACGGTGAATCGCCTCACGCAGCGGACCGCGACTGATGCCGTAGGTGCGCGCCAGCTCCGGCTCGGAGATCTTGCTGCCCGGCGGGATCTCGCCCTGCACGATGGCCGCCTGGATGCGGCGAAACACGTGCTCGGCCAGGGTTTCCGAGTCGTTCTGGTCGCTGCTGGGGACTTCGAGAGCGTCGAGCATTATTGTCAACACAATTAGCTTCTGTTGCGGCAAAACTATGCCTCAAGCCGGATAGTGTCAACACTTTAAAATACGATTGTCGACAATCCGCACGACAGGCGAAACGCCTCGCAACCGTGCAATCAACCTGCAGAAACGCTCATAAGCGGCTGTCGCAGCAGAAAAACCCCATGTTAGAATGCCGCCCGCATGAGCCGGCCCAGGCCATTTGTACGCCTGCTAGACTTCACCAGCCGGCTTTGCGCCCTGCCGCCGCCCCGACGACGCGACCGATAAAGGATTTATGCGACTTCAGTCTCTCGCCATCCTCCTCAGCTGCAGCCTGCTACCCGGCCTGAGTCTCGCCGCCGAAAAGACCGTCTATGGCCTGAACGAATACGTCAGCCTGGCCGATCTCGACCTGCAGGTCGCCGCCAAGCTGGATACCGGCGCCAAGACCGCCTCCCTCAGCGCCCGCGATATCGAACGTTTCAAACGTGACGGCGAGACCTGGGTGCGCTTCTATCTGGCTATCGATGAAGCACACGAACACGCGATCGAACGACCGCTGGCACGCATCAGCAAGATCAAACGCCGCGCCGGCGACTTCGACCCCGAGGAAGGCAAGACCTACACCGCCCGCCCGGTGATCGAATTGCAGGTGTGCATGGGCAAGGCCCGCCGCACCATCGAAGTGAACCTGACCGACCGCAGCGCCTTCCAATACCCGCTGCTGATTGGCTCCGAAGCGCTCAAGCGCCTGGATGCCATGGTCGACCCCAGTCTTAAATATGCTGCCGGCAAGCCCGGCTGTACCCCTGACGCAAACTCTGCCGAGTAACCCACATGCGCTCTCTTACCCTGCATCTGAAAGTCCTTATCACCCTCCTGGTGACAGTGGGCGTTCTGGTCACGGCCTACCAGATCTTCATCCTCGGCATCCCGGTGACCGAGGACGAGACCGACGACCTATGGAACATCGACGCCAAGGTCGAGTTCCAGGCCAGCCCGCGCGAGCCGGTCAAGGTGCAGATGTTCGTGCCGCCGCTGAACCAGGACTATGTGAGCCTCAACGAGAGCTTCATCTCCAACAACTACGGCGTCAGCGTCAATCGCGCCGACGGCAACCGCAAGCTGACCTGGTCCGCTCGCCGCGCCGATGGCAAGCAGACCCTCTACTACCGCCTGGTGCTGACCAAGCGCTACAGCGGTGAGCCGGCCAAGGCCAAGGGCCCGATCTTCCGCGACAGCATCGCCGTGGAAGGCGCCGAGAAGATTGCCGCCGAAGCCCTGCTCGCCCCGATCCGCCAGCACTCGGCGGACGTCGAGACCTTCATCAGCGAGACCATCAAGCGCGCCAACAACGTGGGTGACGACAACGTCAAGCTGCTGCTCGGCGGCGACGCCTCCACCGTCAACAAGGCCAAGGTCATCGACCTGCTGCTGTCCATCGCCCATGTGCCGATGGAGCGTGTGCACACCATCCGCCTGGCCGCCGACCTGCAGCAGAGCCCGGAACTGTGGCTGCGCAGCTTCAACGGCAAGGACTGGCTGTATTTCAATCCGGACACCGGTGAGCAAGGTCTGCCGAGCGACCGCGTGGTCTGGTGGACCGGTGACGAGCCGCTGATCAACATCGAAGGCGGCAAGAAGGCTCAGGTCAGCTTCACCCTGAATAACAGCGAGATGAACGCCATCCGCCTGGCCAAGCTGACCGACGAGAACACCGACGTCGACTTCCTCGAATACTCGCTGTACGGCCTGCCGCTGCAGACCCAGCAGACCTACCAGATCATGATCATGATCCCGATCGGCGTGCTGGTGATCCTGATCCTGCGCAACCTCGGCGGCCTGCAGACCCTGGGCACCTTCACCCCGGTACTGATCGCCCTGGCGTTCCGCGAGACCCAGCTGGGCTTCGGCATCGTGCTGTTCACCATCATCACTGCGCTCGGCCTGTCGCTGCGCTCGTACCTCGAGCACCTCAAGTTGCAGATGCTGCCGCGCCTGTCGGTGGTGCTGACCTTCGTGGTGGTACTGATCGCCGTGATCAGCCTGCTCAGCCACAAGCTGGGCCTGGAGCGCGGCCTGTCGGTCGCCCTGTTCCCGATGGTGATCCTGACCATGACCATCGAACGCCTGTCGATCACCTGGGAAGAGCGTGGCGGCACTCACGCCTTCAAGGTCGCCGTCGGCACCCTGGTCGCCGCCTCGCTGGCCCACGTGCTGATGAGCATCCCGCAGCTGACCTACTTCATCTTCACCTTCCCGGCCGTGCTGCTGATTCTGGTGGGCTTCATGCTGGCGATGGGTCGCTACCGCGGCTACCGCCTGACCGAACTGTTCCGCTTCAAAGCCTTCCTGAAGGATTGAACCCATGATCGGCCTGTGGAAGACGTGGAAGGCCCTTGAAGCCAAAGGCATCATGGGCATCAACCGACGCAACGCGGACTACGTGCTGAAGTACAACAAACGGCACCTGTACCCGATCGTCGACGACAAGATCATCACCAAGGAGCGCGCGATCCAGGCCGGCATCCATGTGCCGGAAATGTACGGGATCATCTCCACCGAGAAGGAAATCGAGAAATTCGACGAGATCATCGGTGGCCGCAACGACTTCGTGATCAAGCCGGCGCAAGGCGCCGGCGGTGACGGCATCCTGGTGATCGCCGACAAGTTCGAGGGTCGCTACAAGACCGTCTCCGGCAAGATCGTCAGCCAGGAAGACATCGAGCACCAACTGTCGAGCATCCTCACCGGCCTGTACTCCCTCGGCGGCCACCGCGACCGCGCGCTGATCGAGTACCGGGTCACCCCGGACCCGATCTTCAAGAGCATCAGCTACGAAGGCGTGCCGGACATCCGCATCATCGTGCTGATGGGCTACCCGGTGATGGCCATGCTGCGCCTGCCGACCCGCCAGTCCAACGGCAAGGCCAACCTGCACCAGGGCGCCATCGGCGTCGGTGTCGACCTGGCCACCGGTGTGACCCTCAAGGGCACCTGGCTGAACAACAAGATCAGCAAGCACCCGGACACCACCAACGCCGTGGACGGCGTGCAGCTGCCCAACTGGGACGGCTTCATGAAGCTGGCCGCTGGTTGCTACGAGCTGTGCGGTCTGGGCTACATCGGCGTGGACATGGTGCTGGACGTGGACAAGGGCCCGTTGATCCTCGAGCTCAACGCCCGCCCCGGCCTGAACATCCAGATCGCCAACGACTGCGGCCTGACCCATCGCGCCCATGCGGTGGAAGCCCGCCTGGCCGAGCTGGCGAAGAACGACGTGAAGGAAAGCGTGGAGGATCGCGTGCGCTTCTCCCAGCAGCTGTTCGGCCACGTCAAACCGAAGGAAATCTAAGTCCCGGCTCGGTGACAAGGCCCGGCGATGCCGGGCTTTTTCATTGCCCGGCACAATCCTACAATCGCTAGCCCAGCCCATCGAATCCGCCGCATGAGCACCTGCCGCGTCCATCCGCTGCCCTACCGGGCCGATCCCGCCGCCTACTTCGCCCTGGTGCGCCACGCGCCGGGTGCCGTGCTGCTGGATGCGGGACGACCACAGGCGCAGCGCGGGCGCTTCGACCTGCTCAGCGCCTGGCCACTGGAACAGTTCGCCCCGCAGCCAGACGATTCGGGACAGGCCTTCTTCCAGCGCCTGCGCGACGGTCTGGCCCGGCTCGGCCGGGCCGAGGCACCGGAAGGCAGCGAACTGCCCTTCACCGGCGGACTGATCGGCTACCTGGCCTACGACTTCGGCCGCCGCCTCGAACAGCTGCCAGAACAGGCCATCGACGACCTGCAACTGCCCGATGCCCGCTTCGACCTCTATGGCTGGGCGCTGATCAGCGATCATCTGCTGCAGGCCAGCCAGCTGGTGTTTCACCCGCGACTTGAGCAAGTCGAGCGCGAGCGGCTGGTGCAGCTGTTCGAAACGGGTACGGCGCAGGAAGCGCAGGCTTTCTCCTTGCGCAAACCCTTTCAGGCCGACCTCAGCCAGGATAACTACCGCGATGCTATCGAGCGCATCCAGGCCTATATCCAGGCCGGCGACTGCTATCAGGTCAACTTCGCCCAGCGCTTCCAGGCGCCTTGCCAGGGTGATGCCTGGAACGCCTACCGGGCATTGCGAGCGGCCTGCCCTACCCCCTTCGCCGGTTTCCAGGCGCTCGACGATGGCGGCGCCATTCTCAGCCTATCGCCGGAGCGTTTTCTTCAGGTCAGCCAGGGCCGCGTGGAAACCCGGCCGATCAAGGGCACCCGCCCGCGCGGCGCCACGCCGAGCGAGGACGCGGCCAACGCCGACGAGCTGCTGGCCAGCGCCAAGGACCGCGCCGAGAATCTGATGATCGTCGACCTGCTGCGCAACGACCTCGGCCGCAGCTGCAGCACGGGCTCGGTACGGGTGCCGGAGCTGTTCGCCCTGGAGAGCTACCCCAACGTCCACCACCTGGTCAGCGCCGTGACCGGCGAGCTGGCAGATGGCTGCGATGCGCTGGATCTGGTTGCCGGCAGCTTCCCCGGCGGCTCCATCACCGGCGCCCCAAAGATCCGCGCCATGCAGATCATTGACGAGCTGGAGCCGACCCGTCGCGCGCTCTACTGTGGCTCCCTGCTCTATCTGGACGTACGTGGCGAGCTGGACAGCTCGATCGCCATCCGCAGCCTGCTGATCAAGGACGGCACGGTCAGTTGCTGGGGCGGTGGCGGCATAGTGGCGGACTCCGACTGGCAGGCCGAGTACCAGGAGTCCATCACCAAGGTGAAGGTGCTGCTGCAAACGCTCGAGGCGCTCTGATGCCAACAGGCGCCCACAAAAAAGGCCCGCATCTGCGGGCCTTTTTCATTGCGACGAACCTTACAGGCTCAGCTCGCGGTTGGACGCCTTGAGGAACTCGCGCTTGAGGTCTTCATAGGTGTGCACGGCAGGGAACTGCGGGAACTCGCGGATCACGTTGTCCGGCGCGTGGAACAGGATGCCGGCGTGGGCCTCGCTGAGCATGGTGGTGTCGTTGTACGAGTCGCCGGCGGCGATCACGCGGTAGTACAGGCTCTTGAAGGCGATCACCGACTGGCGCTTGGGGTCCTTCTGGCGCAGCTGGTAGCCCACCACGCGATCGGTCTCGTCGGTGATCAGCTTGTGGCACAGCAGCGCCGGGAAGCCCAGCTGACGCATCAGCGGCTGGGAGAACTCGTAGAAGGTGTCGGACAGGATCACCACCTGGAAGCGCTCGCGCAGCCAGTCGACGAACTCCACGGCACCTTCCAGCGGCTTGAGGGTGGCGATCACTTCCTGGATATCGCGCAGCTTGAGGCCATGCTCGTCGAGGATGCGCAGACGCTGCTTCATCAGCACGTCGTAGTCAGGGATGTCACGGGTGGTCGCCTTGAGCGCGTCGATGCCGGTTTTTTCGGCGAAGGCGATCCAGATTTCCGGAACCAGTACACCTTCGAGGTCGAGGCAGGCGATTTCCACGGGCGTCTCCTAAATGCGTTGGGCTGTTCGAGGGCCGGCACTCTAGCAGCATGGCCGGGCGCTGGTAAACCGGCGGTGCCGGTGGTTGCGACTGTCTCGGACTGGTAACATCGTCGCCCTTGAATTCACTGCCCACAGGACCGCTCAGATGACGTTCGATCTGGCCACTATCAACGCCGAACTCGGGAAAGACGCCGAAAAACTCGTGGAATGGGCCCTGAGCCTGGGCAAGACGGCGATCTGCACCACCAACTTCCGCCCCTTCGAGGCGGTCATCCTGCACATGGTCACCCGCGTCAAGCCGGACACCCAGGTGATCTGGATGGACAGCGGTTACAACACCGAGGCGACCTACAAGTTCGCCGACGAAGTGAGCAAGCAGCTCAACCTCAACCTGAAGACCTACCTGCCGCTGCGCTCACGGGCCCATCGCGAGGCCATCGATGGCCCGGTGCCGGCGCTGGACGATCCGCGTCACGCCGCCTTCACCGAAGAAGTGAAGCTGGAGCCCTTCGCCCGCGCCCTGCGCGAAGCCGCGCCAGAAGTCTGGTTCACCGCCCTGCGCGCCAGCGACACCGCCGTACGCGCCCAGATGGACCCGGTGAGCGTCAACCCAGACGGCCTGATCAAGGTCGCCCCGCTGCTGCACTGGAGCTCCAAGGAACTGTACGAGTACCTGGTGAAGCACAACCTGCCGAACAACTTCGACTACTTCGACCCGACCAAGGGCGAAGACAACCGCGAGTGCGGCCTGCACATCAGCCATTGATGCCGCAGAACGAAAAAGGGCGCCGGAAGGCGCCCTTTTTCATACCGGCAAGAATCAGTGCACCGGCAGCTCAACACCGTCGAACAGCTCGTCCAACTCGGCCTTGGTGTGGCACTGCACGGCCTTGGCCAATACGTCGCGGGTCAGGTGCGGGGCGAACTTCTCGATGAAGTCGCACATGAAGCCGCGCAAGAAGGTGCCACGACGGAAACCGATCTTAGTGATGCTGGACTCGAACAGCTCGCTGGCGTCGAGGATCACCAGGTCATTGTCGAGCTTGGTATCGACCGCCATACGCGCCACGATGCCGACGCCCAGGCCCAGGCGCACGTAGGTCTTGATCACGTCGGCGTCGGCCGCGGTGAACACCACCTTGGGCGTCAGGCCCTTGTGGCTGAAGGCCTCGTCCAGCTTGGAGCGGCCGGTGAAACCGAACACGTAGGTGACGATCGGGTGTTCGGCCAGCGCTTCCAGAGTCAGCTTCGGCAGCTTGGTCAGCGGGTGGCCCTGGGGCACGATCACGCAACGGTTCCAGCGGTAGCAGGGCATCATCACCAGGTCGTTGAACAGCTCCAGGCCTTCGGTGGCGATGGCGAAGTCCACGGTGCCGTCGGCCGCCATCTCGGCGATCTGGGTCGGCGAGCCCTGGTGCATGTGCAGAGCCACTTCCGGGTACTGCTTGATAAAGCCGCTGATCACCGGTGGCAGCGCATAGCGCGCCTGGGTGTGGGTGGTGGCGATGGACAGGGTGCCCTTCTTCTCGTTGGAGAATTCCTGGGCGATCTGCTTAATGCTCTCCACCTTGCGTAGGATTTCCCCGGCGGTGGTGATGATGCGCTCGCCGGCTGGCGTGACGCGCGTCAGGTGCTTGCCGCTACGGGCGAAGACCTCGACGCCCAGCTCGTCTTCCAGCAGGCGGATCTGCTTGCTGATGCCGGGCTGTGAGGTATAGAGGCTCTGCGCAGTGGCAGAGACGTTGAGATCATGGTGCGCCACTTCCCAGATGTAGCGCAGTTGCTGCAGCTTCATAGATATCCCTCAAAGCAGATAGACGCTGCCTGAATTTGCCAACGCAGCGATATAACCATATTAACGGTTTAAAGATAAAACTAGACGATTTTCTGAGTTATGCATGCCGTTCGTCTAACGGTTGGCGATAAGCACCGCTAACGGTGCTGCAGCATGGGCACCAGGTAGACGGGAGTCTCCGACAGCTGCAGCAGACGCGCCGCCGTTCTGCCCAGAGGGATGTCATGCGCAGCGCCGTGGCTGTGACTGCCTACGACCAGCAGATCGACCCCGAGTTTCCGCGCCTCGTCGAGAATCACCTGGGCCGGGTCGCCCTGCACCACCCTTACGCTGCGGACTATCTGCATGTCCTGCTGGGCCTCGCCCATCTCGTCGCGAAAGCCCTCCAGCACACGTTGTTCGATACTCGCCATCACCGTGGTCAGGCCCTTGCTGCGCAGCTCCTGCAGGGTCTGCTCATCCAGATAGGTGTTCAGCACCGACTCGGCGAACAACCCCAGCGGCTCGACGGCATGCACCACGTGCAGCTCGGACTGGAACGCCTTGGCCAACGACAGGGCGTGCTGCAGCACATAGGGCGCATAGAGCCCGAGATCGGTGGCATAGAGAATGGAACGCAACATGCGGCCTCCCTGACTTCCTGCTAGGGCCTCTCTGAGCTTAGCAGTGCTGGCGCCAGCGTCAGGGTTGCAGTTCGTTGCTCACGCCGTGCGGAACGTGGCCGGTGGCGACCACCTGGCTGGCACGCTCGCAATGGCCGGTCTGGTCGTCGAAGAACACGTCGGCGGCGAAGGCTTCGAGGAAGGCCGACTTGTCCAGACCACCGAGGAACAGCGACTCGTCCAGACGGATATCCCAATTGCGCAGAGTGCGGATCACCCGCTCGTGGGCCGGCGCCGAGCGGGCGGTGACCAACGCCGTGCGAATCGGGCAGTGCTCTTCGGGAAACTCGCGCTGCAGGCGGTTCAGCGCCGCCAGGAAGGGCTTGAACGGCCCGCCGCCGAGCAGCTCGCGGGCCGAGTCCTTCTCATGCTGCTGGAAAGCCTCCAGCCCCGCCTGCTGATAGACCCGCTCGGATTCATCGGAGAACAGCACGGCATCACCATCGAAGGCGATGCGCAGCTCGGTGCTCGCCGCGCGGCGCGGACCACCGGAGAGGATGGTGGCGGCGGCGAAACCAGCCCCCAACGCGCCGCGCACATCTTCGGCATGAGTAGAGAGGAACAGGTGGCTGCCAAAGGCCGCCAGATAGGGATAAGGACTGCGGCCACCGACGAACGCGGCGCGGGAGATACCCAGGCCATGGTGGGTGATGGAATTGAAAATGCGCAGCCCCGTATCGGCGCTGTTACGCGACACCAGGATCACCTCGACCCGCGCCTGGCCCAGGTTGCCGTTCAGGCTGAGCAGCTTCTCCACCAGGGGAAAGGCATCGCCGGGGGCGAGAATTTCATCCTCATGGTCGATCTGGTATTGGCGATAGGCTTCGACCCCTTCGCTCTCATAGATGCGGTGGCTCTCGCGCAGGTCGAACAGTGCACGCGAGGAGATCGCCAATACCAGTTTGTCACCCAGTCCCTTGCCCATAGTGGTCTCAGCTCGCGTCGAGGAAGCGCAATGCCTGGTGCAGCATGCGCATTTTCGGCAGCTCGCAGCCGGCTGCCGCGGCAGCCGCCAGAGGTGCGGCGTAGATAGCCTGCAGCTCCAACGGGCGCTTGTGTTTGAAGTCATGGTACATGCTGGGCAGGTAGTCCGGCATGCGCTCGGTCACCGCCAGCAGCTTCTGCGCATAGCCTTCCGGCAGGACATGCCCGCAAGCCGCGGCGCCCTGCACCACCTCCTGCATCAGATCCAGGATCAGCCCGCGGCTGTCGGCGCTGGCCATGAGCCGAGTGGTGCCGGCATTGAGCAGCACGGAGAGGCCGTTGTAGGGCACGTTCCACACCAGTTTCTGCCAGCGCGCCTGCTGCAGATCAGCCATGGCAGTGGACTCCAGGCCGGCCGAACGAAACAACTCGGCGCCCTCCTCGACCAATGCCTGCCGAGCTTCGAGCGAATCCACCGGTCCGGAGTGATAGCCCAGGTTTACCGCACCCAGGGATTGATGTTCGATCACTCCTGCCGCGGCGCGATGGGTGCAGATAAAGCACAGCCCGCCTAGCAGGTGCAGCGAGTCCGGTAGCAGAGGTCGCAGCTGCTCCTCGACGGCCAAACCATTCTGCAGCAGGACTACCTTGGCGCCTGGTGCGGCAAGCTGCGCGATGACAGGTGCCAACTCCGCATTACTGGTGGTCTTGGCTCCCACCAGCAACCAGTCGCAGGCTGGCATCTCGGCTGCGCTACTCCAGGCCTGTACCGGCTGCAGATGCAGCTGGCCATGCACGGCGCTGTTCAGCCGCAGCCCCTGTTCCACAACCGCTGCATATTCGCTGCGCAGCAGAAAATGCACATCATGACCAGCGCGGGCCAGCATCAGGCCGTAGAAACCACCAATGGCACCGGTACCAACGATGCCGATGCGTGGGCGTTGCGGATCCGACATCAGGGTAGCTCCTCGGGTTGACGACCCAGCGCCTGCTCCAGCACTGCAGAAAGCCCGGTCGGATTCAGCTGGGATTGCAAACTGCCAAGAAATTGGCCGTCACGAATGAGAAACAGGCTTGGCAGGTGAAAAACGCCATAACGCTGGACCAAACCGCCGTTGTGGCCCGCGTCCACCCAGCAAAGGCGCTCGATCGGAAGCCGCATACCTGGCAGTGCGTGACGGGCCCAGCGGCAACTGGCACAACCTATGCTGGTAAATATCAGCAGGGAGCTCCCCGGCAGATCCAGCAACTGACGGTCTGCATCAAAATCGGTCAGCTCCAGGCTGGGCACTATACTGTTCACGTGTGATGTCAAATGGATGGCATCCGGAGTGGTCACAATGCGTCGTTTTCTGCGTCACCCAAGCGACATGCCAGTGGAACTGGTCCAGCGCAAACATGCCTTCTTGCCGCGACAGAGGCTGAACAATATCAGCCTGGGTGGCGTGGCGTGCAATTCCAGCAAGGGCTTCCGCAAAGGCACGGCCGTGGAGCTACGTATCCCGGTGCTGGGCGAACAGGCCCGCTATCCTGGGGTGGTGGCCTGGTGTCGCAAGCAGGCGGAGAACTACCTGGTCGGCATCGCCTTCATCGATGAGGACACGTTGTTCCGCGCCCGTATGGTCGAGCAGGTCTGCCAGATCGAACATTATCGTCATCAGCGCGAGCAGGAACTGGGGGCGCCGCTGGAAGTAGAAACCGTCGCCCGCGAATGGATAGCCCTGCACGCCGCCGAGTTCCCCAGCACGCAAATCCACTGATACCGAGCGGTTCCGCCCATTGTCTAGGCGGCCTGGAACGCGTTAAGGTGCCTGTCCCCCGCTGCGCCCCATGATTCCGCCTGAAGAGGCGCTCGGCTCCCGTGACCTGACGAGTACCACGATGGCTGATTTACCAATTGACGATCTTAACGTTTCGTCCAATGAAACCCTGATCACCCCGGCGCAGCTCAAGCGCGAAATCCCCCTTACAGAAGCCGCCCAGCGCACTGTTGCCAATGGCCGCCAGGTCGTTCGAGACATTCTCGATGGCAAGGATCATCGCCTGTTCGTGGTGGTCGGCCCCTGCTCCATCCACGATATCAAGGCCGCCCACGAGTACGCCGAGCGCCTCAAGGTGCTGGCCGCCGAGGTGTCCGACAGCCTTTTCCTGGTCATGCGCGTGTACTTCGAGAAGCCGCGCACCACGGTCGGCTGGAAAGGCCTGATCAACGATCCCTATCTGGATGACTCGTTCAAGATCCAGGATGGCCTGCACATCGGTCGTCAGCTGCTGCGCGATCTGGCCGAAATGGGCCTGCCGACCGCCACCGAGGCGCTCGACCCGATCTCTCCGCAATACCTGCAGGACCTGATCAGCTGGTCGGCCATCGGCGCCCGCACCACCGAATCCCAGACCCACCGCGAGATGGCCTCCGGCCTATCCTCGGCGGTGGGCTTCAAGAATGGCACCGACGGCGGCCTGACCGTGGCGATCAACGCCCTGCAGTCCGTTTCCAGCCCACACCGCTTCCTCGGCATCAACCAGGAGGGTGGCGTCTCCATCGTCACCACCAAGGGCAACGCCTATGGCCATGTGGTGCTGCGCGGTGGCAACGGCAAGCCCAACTATGACTCGGTCAGCGTCGCCATCTGCGAGCAGGAGCTGGCCAAGGCCAAGATCAGCGCGAACATCATGGTCGACTGCAGCCACGCGAACTCCAACAAGGACCCGGCCTTGCAGCCACTGGTCATGGAGAACGTGGCCAACCAGATTCTCGAAGGCAACAACTCGATCGTTGGCCTGATGGTCGAGAGCCACCTGGGCTGGGGTAGCCAGTCGATACCGAAAGATCTGGGCGATCTGAAGTACGGCGTCTCCATCACCGACGCCTGCATCGACTGGGACACCACCGAGAAGACCCTGCGCAGCATGCACGCCAAACTCAAGGACGTGCTGCCCAAGCGCCAGCGCGGCTGATCGTCTGCAGAAACGAAAACGCCGGGCATTGCCCGGCGTTTTTGTTTGTAGCTCGATTCAGTGCTTGAGCTGCTGGCGCTGACGGCGCTCGAGGTAACGCTCTACATAGGAGCATGACGGAATCACCGTGTAGCCCATGGACTCGGCATACTCCAGCGCCTGCTCGGTCAGCGCCGCCGCAATGCCACGCCCACGCAGGGCGTTCGGCACGAAGGTACGGTAGATGTCGAGCGTCTGTTTGCCCAGATCCATATAGGCCAGATAGGCGCGGTGGCCGTCGATGACGGCCTCGAACTGATGACCCGCCTGGTCATGGTGGATGGACAACCCTTGGCTCATTTCATCTCCTCAATGGGGCTCTAGAACAGAACCCTTACCTTATCGATCTTTTCCAGACGAAGAAACATCTCGGCCGACCCGGTACCCATCTGCACGCTGAGGAACACCTTGCCATTCTCGATCTTGTGCAGCACGCCCTGATAATAGGTGCCGTCATAAGTAATGAACTGTAGCCGCTTGCCAGCATGACTGGGTAGGCTTTCCACATTGACGAACTCGTACTGCGAAACCTGCACCTGCTCGCTCTCTTCGGCACGCACAAGTTCGTTCGCCGCCGGAATCGGCGCCGCTTGGGGATCGACCCAGGAAAAGGCCAGAGGTTCCACCGCCTGCTGGTTGATCAGTACGGCCGGACGCAGCATGGCCAGTACATCCTTGGCCTCGAAGAACTGCAGGCCGTCCCAGGTCATGCCTTCGGTCGGCGCCAGCTCGACGCGTAGCGCCTGAGGATCCTTGTAATAGGCCTTCAGCGACTCCAGTAGCGCTGGATCCAGGGCGATGCGTTGGGCTCGCAACGAACTGTCCAGATTGTCCAGCGAAGCCTGCAGATAGGCCTCATCCGACAGGCCCAGCTTGCCGGCGCAGTAGCTGCTGACCTTGCGCTGGTACTGGTTGTCATTGATCTCCACGGTGACGGTGGATACCCGCGGCGGGTTGACCCGCAGATCGCCCGGCTTCTCCGACATGTTGGCCAGGGAGAAGCTGACACGGTAATCACCCATGCCTCGCATATCCGCAGCGAGGTTGAAGCTCAGGGTCTGCGCCCCTGGCTGGAACAGGTAGGAGAACTGGGCGTCGGTCTCGAAAGTGTGATATCCCATTTCCAGCAGCTCATCGACCCCGATGCGGCTGCTACTGCCACAGGGCGCGCTGGTCAGCGCGGTTTCCAGATCAGGTTGCTCCGGGGCCTGATGGATCAGCTCCATGAAAGGGCCATGCACATCGAGCGTGAGCCCCTTGATATTCACTGCTATCTGCTCGGGAAATTTGCCCTCGGCCAGACGCTCCTTGAACGACAACAGGCCCATCAAATCCTTGAACTTGAGTTCCGCGTGGGCGATATGAAACTCGTCGTTGAACATCGGCACCTGGACCTCGATACCTTCAACGCCGATGCGGCCATCGAAGGAAGAGGTGATGCCTTGATAACTCAAGTTCATGAAGGGAGACATCTGGGCGATCGCATCATTCATGATCGAGCGCACCGACAACCACAGCGAGACCTTGATCAGTATCGCCACGGCCACTATGGCCAACAGTCCCCACTTGATGAGTTTCGACATCTTTAACGTCCTTGGAATTGTCCGGAATGCATCCTGCCGGATACGGCGAGCACAATATTATCAACTGCACGCACGCGCCCGGACGCCATGTGGCAGAAATGCACCGACGTACCAACTGCAAGTGTCGCGAATTGGACTTGCTGGCAGCCGCCCGAGCACTCGAACTGCATGTTTTTTAAACAGAAAAGATTAAAACTTGAACAGATGCGGCTTTTTTTTGCTTCACTTGCTTCAGGTCGGTTTACTTACTAAAAGTAATGGGTAGTATGTAGCCCGGCTAATTTCCCGAGCTCGGGAAATTGCTTTTCATGGAAAGTCCACCTTAAGGGGAACACGATGAACAACGTTCTGAAATTCTCTGCTCTGGCTCTGGCCGCCGTTCTGGCCACCGGTTGCAGCAGCGTATCCAAAGAAACCGAAGCCCGTCTGACCGCTACCGAAGACGCCGCTGCCCGCGCTCAAGCTCGTGCCGACGAAGCCTACCGTAAGGCTGACGAGGCTCTGGCCGCTGCTCAGAAGGCTCAGCAGACCGCTGACGAAGCCAACGAGCGCGCTCTGCGCATGCTGGAAAAAGCCAGCCGCAAGTAATTCTTGCCAAGGCTTTGAAGAAGCCGATCCGGTTCACCGGGTCGGCTTTTTTAATGCCTGCGATTTCTCACAGCAACAAAAAACCCGCCGGCATCGCTGCGGGCGGGCTCTTTAAAGTAGAGACCTAGAGCTCCAGCGGAGCGGCCTCATGATTGGCCACGGCTTCCTGCGGTATGGCGATCTCGATGGGCATGCCATCTTCCGACGCCACCACCTCGCGCACCATCTCCCAGTCCAGGCGCATGCTGCCGCCCAGCGCGTCGTTCTTCAGCAGCGCATTGATCACGGCAGTGTGCTTGTCCACTACCGACGGCTCTTCGCCGTCGGTCAGCGGCGCATGGGCCTCCAGATAGACCTTGCCGCCACTGACACCGAACTTGTATGGCTCGTTGACGATGCGTACGGAAGTGCCCACCGGAGCCATCTTGGCCAGCTCCAGCACGTTGTTGTTCAGCATGCGGAAGCAACCGTGGCTGACGCGCATGCCGATGCCGAACTTCTTGTTGGAACCATGGATCAGGTAGCCCGGCGTGCCGAGAGTGAACTTGAACGGCCCCAGCGGGTTGTCCGGTCCTGGCGGCACGTATGCCGGCAGCGGATCGCCATCGGCGGCGTGCTCGGCGCGGATCGACGCCGGCGGCGTCCAGCCCGGGTTCGGCGTCTTGGCGGTGATGGTGGTGTGCGCGATTGGCGAGCCCCAGCCCTCACGGCCAATACCCAGCGGGAAGGTGTGTACCACGTTCTGCCCTTTCGGGAAGTAGTACATGCGGTACTCGGCCAGGTTGATCACGATGCCTTCGCGCGGGCCCGGCGGCAGAATGTAGCGGGTCGGCAGAATGATCTCGGCGCCCTCGCCCGGCAGCCAGGGATCGACACCCGGGTTGGCCGCGACCATCTCCAGATAGCCCAGATCGCTGGAGGTGGCGATGTCGGCGAAGGTGTCCTCGTACTTGGCCTTGACCACCTGGATCTGGCCGACGATATCTTCGCCCGGGGGCGGCAGGGGCAGCTCGAGGGCGGCGGCAGGGCCGGCCATGATCAGGCTGGCGAGGGCGACGGCAGGAACGCGCGACAGCGACAACATCCGTTAATCCTTGGCAAGAATGGCTGATGGAAAGACTCGGGATTGTACACCGGCAGCAAGCGGGCCGGGAGGGTTCAGGCGTCGGGCCACAGTAGCCGTTCGCCGCGGCGCTGGGCTTCCAGCGCCTGACGGCAGGCCGGGCACAGGCGCTTGTCGCGCAAGCCAGCCTTGTCCACATCACGCATCACCGGTAACGCCGGCAACAGGCCGCCACACAGGGTGCGATCGGCAAAGCCACCCAACTCCAGCTGTTTGGCCACCAGATGCACCTTTGCCTCGCGGCAGGCGAACAGGTCGAGCTGCTCGTCGGGCACGATCAGTTGGTAGGCGTACAGGGACCAGGCGGGACGCGGCATTCAGGGCTCCGAGGCGGGGGCGCCACGATAGCCGAAAGCCAGCAGCCGGGGAAGGCTCAGAGCAGCGGCTCCAGCGTCGGCCAGACGTTCTCCAGCAACTGCGGCTGGGCCGCTACTGCCGGGTGGATGCCATCGGCCTGCATCATGCCCGGCACACCGCCGACGCCTTCGAGCAGAAACGGCACCAGCGGCACCTGTTTATCCGCCGCCACATCGCTGAACACCTGAGCGAAGGCCTGGGTATAGCGCTGGCCATAGTTCGGCGGCAGACGCATGCCCAACAGCAGCACTTTTGCCCCCGCAGCGGTGGACGCATCCACCATGTGAGCAAGATTCTGTTGCAATTGCGCCGGTGGCTGTCCACGGAGGCCATCATTGCCGCCCAGCTCGATGATCACCAGCTGCGGCCGATGCTGTGAAAGCAACGCCGGCAGGCGCGCCAGGCCACCTGAGCTGGTATCGCCACTGATCGATGCATTGACCACCTGGTGCGCGAAACCACCCTCCTGCAGGCGGTTTTGCAGCAGGGACACCCAGCCCTGTCGTGTATCCAGGCCCAAAGCGGCGCTGATACTATCGCCGACGACCAGTACGGTGCCGGCCAGTGCGCCCTGAGCCCACAACATCAGCGTCAGCGCACCGCTCATCCACAATGCACGCATCGGACTCTCCATGAGCGCAAGCATTCTTACTGCGCGGCACCTTAGCAAAGTGGTTCCCAGCACGGAAGGCGAACTGGCCATCCTCCACGACCTCTCCCTCGATCTGGCCCACGGCGACAGCCTGGCCATCGTCGGCAGCTCCGGCTCCGGCAAATCCACCCTCCTCGGCCTGCTCGCCGGCCTCGACCTGCCCAGCGCGGGCGAAGTCGAACTGGCCGGCAATGCCCTGCAGTCGCTGGACGAGGATCGCCGGGCACGGGTGCGCGCCGAGCATGTCGGTTTCGTCTTCCAGTCCTTCCAGCTGCTGGACAATCTCAACGCCCTGGAAAACGTCATGCTGCCGCTGGAGCTGGAGGGCCGCGGCGATGCCCGCCAGCGCGCCGCCTCGCTGCTGGAGCGGGTTGGCTTGGGCCAGCGCTTCGGTCACTACCCGCGCCAGCTCTCCGGTGGCGAACAGCAGCGCGTGGCCATCGCCCGCGCCTTTGCCGCCGAGCCGGCAATCCTGTTCGCCGACGAGCCCACCGGCAATCTCGACAGCCATACCGGCGAGCGCATCAGCGACCTCCTCTTCGAGCTGAACCAGGAGCGCGGCACTACCCTGGTCCTGGTCACCCATGACGAGCGTCTGGCCCACCGCTGCCGTCGCCTGATCCGCCTGGAAGCCGGCCGCCTGGTCGACAGCGTGGAGCCCTGATGTTCGCCCGCCTGTTCGTCCTCGCCTGGCGCCAGCTGCTGCGCGATGCCCGCGCCGGCGAGCTGCGCGTGCTGTTCTTCGCCCTGCTGGTGGCCGTGGCGGCCAGTACCGCCATCGGCTACTTCGGCGCCCGCCTGAATGGCGCCATGCTGCTGCGCGCGACCGAGTTTCTCGGCGCAGACCTGGTCCTGAACGGCAGCGCCCCCGCCGCGCCCGGGCAGATTGAAGCCGGCCGCAAGCTGGGCCTGCAACACGCTCAGGTGGTCGAATTCGCCAGCGTGATCGCTGGCGAGCAGGGCATTCAGCTGGCCAGCATCAAGGCCGCCGGCAGCGGCTATCCGCTACGCGGCGAGCTGAAAAGCGCCGCCGAGCCCTATGCCGCCGACCAGCCAGGTGGCGGCCCACAGCCGGGCGAAGCCTGGGCCGAGGCGCGGCTGTTTGCGGCGCTGGACCTCAAGGTCGGACAGAGCATCGAAGTCGGCAGCCGGCAACTGCGCCTGACCCGCGTGTTGACCCACGAGCCCGATCGCGCTGGCGACTTCTATAGCCTCACTCCGCGGGTACTGATCAACCTGGACGACCTGGCCTCCACCGGGGTGGTCCAGCCAGGCAGCCGGGTACGCTACCGCGACCTCTGGCGTGGCGATACCGAGATCCTGGCTAACTATCGTGCAGAGACCGAGAAAGGACTGGCCGCCCACCAGCGCCTGGAAGACGCCCGCGACGGCAACCGGCAGATCGGTGGCGCCCTGGGCCGCGCCGAGCGCTACCTGAACCTGGCCAGCCTGGCCGCCGTGCTGCTGGCTGGCGTCGCCGTGGCGCTCTCGGCCGCACGTTTCGCCGCTCGCCGCTTCGACGCCAGCGCCCTGCTGCGCTGCCTGGGCCTGTCACGGCGCGAGGCCCTGAGCCTGTTCGGCCTGCAACTGGCGATGCTCGGCCTGCTCGCCAGCCTGAGCGGTGCCTTGCTCGGCTGGGTCGGTCAGCTGGTGCTGTTCAAGTTGCTGCAGGGCTTGCTTCCTCCGGGCGTGCCGCCTGGGGGACTGCTGCCGGCGCTGGCCGGGATGGCCACCGGACTGGTGGCGCTGGCCGGTTTCGCCCTGCCGCCCCTGGCGGCCCTCGGCCGCGTGCCGCCGCTGCGCGTATTGCGCCGCGACCTGCTGCCGGTGCCGCCCAGCTCCTGGCTGGTCTACGGCGCCGCGCTGTTCGCCCTGGGCCTGATCATGTGGCGCCTGAGCCTGGATCTGAAACTGACCCTGGGTCTGCTCGGTGGCGGTCTGCTCGCCACGCTGCTGCTCGGTGGCGCCCTGCTGTTCGGCCTGAACGCCCTGCGCCGCCTGCTGGCCCGTGCCTCCCTGCCCTGGCGCCTGGGCCTGGGCCAGCTGCTGCGCCACCCGCTGGCGGCGGCCGGACAATCGCTGGCCTTCGGCCTGATTCTGCTGGCCATGAGCCTGATCGCCCTGCTGCGCGGCGAACTGCTCGACACCTGGCAGGATCAGCTACCGGCCGAAGCGCCCAATCACTTCGCCCTCAATGTGCTGCCGGACGAGCGCGAAGCCTTCGCCGCCCGCCTCGCTCAGCTGTCGCCGCACCCGGCGCCGTTGTACCCGATAGTCGCCGGCCGCCTGACCCTGATCAACGGCGAGCCGGTGCAGGGCATCGTCAGCAAGGACAGCCAGGGCGAGCGCGCCATCCAGCGCGACCTCAGCCTGACCTGGGCGGCCGAGCTGCCCGCAGGCAATGTGCTGCTGGACGGCCAGTGGTGGCAGCCCCAGCCGCAAGGCGAGCAGCCTGGCGTGTCGGTGGAGTCGGAGCTGGCGGAAAGCCTTGGTCTCAAGCTGGGTGATGCGCTTACCTTCAGTGTCGGCGGCATGGAGAAACAGGCCCGCGTCACCAGCCTGCGCCAGGTGAAGTGGGACAGCTTCCAGCCGAACTTCTACATGATCTTCGAGCCCGACACCCTGCAGGACCTGCCCGCCACCTACCTGACCAGCTTCTACCTGCCGCCAAAGAGCGAGAAGCGCCTGGTCGAGCTGTCGCGCGAGTTTCCCGCCGTCACCCTGCTGCAGGTCGAAGCGCTGCTGGAGCAGCTGCGCAGCATCATGGCCCAGGTCAGCCTGGCGATTGAGTACGTGCTGCTGTTCGTCCTGGCGGCCGGCCTGACGGTGCTGTTCGCCGGCCTGCAGGCCACCCTCGATGAGCGTCTGCGCCAAGGCGCCCTGCTGCGCGCCCTCGGCGCCGAGCGACGCCTGCTGTTGCGCGCCCGCCGCGCCGAGTTCGGCCTGCTCGGCGCCGGCAGCGGGCTGCTGGCCGCCGTTGGCTGCGAACTGGCCAGCTTCCTGCTGTACCGCTATGCGCTGGAGCTGGAATGGCAGCCGCACCCCTGGTTGCTGCTGCTGCCAGTGATCGGCGCCTTGCTGGTGGGTGGTGCCGGCGTGTGGGGCACGCGCAGGGCTTTGAATGCCTCGCCGCTGACCGTGCTGCGCGAAGTCTGAGCTTGCTAGAATCGCCCGACCTCCAGACTTCGCAAACAGCATGAGCCGTTATCGACCACCCCGCACCGCCGGAACCCCGCTGATCACCCCCGAAGGCGAGGCGCGTCTGCGCGTCGAGCTGCACGAACTGTGGCACGTGCGCCGCCCCCAGGTGACCCAGGCGGTCAGCGAGGCGGCCGCCCTCGGCGATCGCTCGGAGAACGCCGAGTACATCTACGGCAAGAAGATGCTGCGCGAGATCGACAGCCGCGTGCGCTTCCTCACCAAGCGCCTGGAGAACCTCAAGGTGGTCGGCACCCAGCCGGCCGATCCGAACAAGGTCTACTTCGGTGCCTGGGTGACGCTGGAGGACGAGGACGGCAACGAGGCGCGCTACCGCATCGTCGGCCCCGACGAGCTGGACCTGAAGCTGGGGCTGATCAGCATCGACTCGCCCCTGGCCCGTGCCCTGGTCGGCAAGGCGCTGGACGCCGAGGTGCGGGTGCAGACACCCGGCGGCGAGCAGGAGTTCTACATCACCGCCATCGACTATCCGGCGCTCAGCGCAGGCTGATCAGCCCCTGGCGCGCGACCCGCACCAACTGGCCAATCAGCTCGTTGTTGACCGGCTGCGCCTCTACGCCGACCACCACCAGATCGAAGGCATCCGCCGGCAGACGGGCCAGATCCTGCGCGCTGGCGCCGGCGAAACGGATCAGGAAATTGCGTGCCCCGGACCACTGCTTGGGCCAGCCTTCCAGGCTCTTGAGCAGACGCGGTTGATGGCTGCCGACCAGCAACACATGCGGATGGCGATTGACCGCGGTACGCGGCAAGGGGGAAAAATACAGATGGGTGCGCGGGCAGCTCATGGATGCAGTCTCAGCCTCATAGTCCTGCCGGACTGCGGTGGGAGGCGACACCGGCCAGCGCTTTAGCGGTATTCGCCCAACCGGGCAGCGCCCCGCAAGTTGCTCTTAAATCGGCGCTATGGGGTGTGATCCTAAAAATGCCGTCCGAGGCTGTCAAGGTAAGCTCATGCTGCGACTGTTCTTCGCCCTGCCCTGTCCACCGTCGATCGTCGCCCAGATCGATGCCTGGCGCCTGCAGCTGGCCATCCCAGGCAGACCGGTTCCGAGCGCCAACCTGCACCTGACCCTGGCCTTTCTCGGCCATCTGCCCGAGAGCGCGCTGGCGCTGTTGGAAGAACTGCCGCCGCGGCTGCCATTGCGCGAACTGGCCTTCGACCTGCAGCTGGACCGCCTCGACTGCTGGCATGGCGGCCTGCTGCACCTGGCGCCCAGCCAGCCGCCTGCCGAGCTGCTGGCACTGGCCAGCGGTCTCGCTCGGTTACTCGGTGAAGTTGGACTGCCCAGCGAGCCTCGCACCTACCGCCCACATCTGACGCTGGCGCGCGATAGCTGCCTGCCGGGGCAGATCGGCTCGCCGCGCTTTGCCTGGCGGGCGGAGGAACTGGTGCTGTACCGGTCCGAGCAGGGTCGCTATCTGCCATTGGCGACATCGCCACTGGGCTGATCCGGTCAGCCCCAACAGAGCCGCCGGCAACGGTCACCCTCCCTGGGAGGGGGAGCGCCTGTTTCCCTAGGTAACAATACTTAACCGAAGCGGCAGCCTTTGAGCCATGCGGCCTGCGCCGCAAACGCCCGTTTAGAGCCTTTGTTCTAAATATGCCCTTATTGGCACAGATCATGCCCTTCAGCTCCTGCTGCAGTACCGCATCCAGGAGGGAAGCGGGTGGCTGACGCAAGGACGGATCACTGCCTATCTCACCGTTCGAGAGCACCCCATGAATAATAAGAAGACTCTGCTCGCCCTCTTTGTCGGAAGCAGCCTGCTGCTGTCCGGCCAGGCCGACGCCGGCCTGTTCGGCTCCACCGGCTACACCAAGACCAAATACCCGATCGTCCTCACCCACGGCATGCTCGGTTTCGACAGCATCCTCGGCATCGATTACTGGTACGGCATCCCGTCGTCCCTGCGTTCGGACGGTGCCAGCGTCTACATCACCGAAGTCAGCCAGCTGAACACCTCCGAGCTGCGCGGCGAAGAGCTGCTCGACCAGGTGGAAGAAATCGCCGCCATCAGCGGCAAGGGCAAGGTCAATCTGGTCGGCCACAGCCATGGCGGCCCGACCATCCGCTACGTCGCCGCCATCCGCCCGGACCTGATCGCCTCGGTCACCAGCGTCGGTGCGCCGCACAAGGGCTCCGACACCGCCGACTTCCTGCGCCAGATCCCGCCGGGCTCGGCCGGTGAGGCCCTGGTCGCCGGTATCGTCAACGGCCTGGGCGCGCTGATCAACTTCCTCTCCGGCAGCCCCAGCACCACCCCGCAGAATGCTCTGGGCGCCCTCGAGTCGCTCAACAGCCAGGGCGCGGCGGCATTCAACGCCAAGTACCCGCAGGGCATTCCGACCAGCTCCTGTGGCGAAGGCGCCTACAAGGTCAACGGCGTCAGCTACTACTCCTGGAGCGGCACCAGCCCGCTGACCAACATCCTGGACGTCAGCGACGTGCTGATGGGCGCCAGCTCGCTGACTTTCGACGAGGCCAACGATGGCCTGGTCGGCCGCTGCAGCTCGCACCTGGGCAAGGTGATCCGCGACAACTACCGGATGAACCACCTCGACGAGGTCAACCAGACCTTCGGCCTGACCAGCCTGTTCGAGACCGACCCGGTCACCGTGTACCGCCAGCAGGCCAACCGCCTCAAGCTGGCCGGCCTCTGAGCCATCGATCGGGGCCCGCTCGGGCCCCGATGTTTTTCTCCTGCCGAGTCTCGCCGTGAACAAGCCACTGCTATTGGCCGTGCCCCTGCTGATCGGGGCGGGCGTCGCCGCTACCCTCTATTTCAATCCGCTTGATCCACAAGGCCAGCCGCCTGCGCCGCAACAGACGCCGGCCGAGGCCCCCGCACCGCTGGCGCCGCCACAACCGGAGCAGGCAGCCCAACAGCCGCCGGCACTGACCGCCGGTATCGCCCCGCTACCGCCCTCCTTCGCCGGCACCCAGGTGGACGGCCAGTTCCGCGTCGACGCCAACGGCAATCTGCTGATCAGCATCGATATCCGACGCATCTTCGATTATTTCCTCAGCGCCTATGGCGAAGAGAGCATCAAGGTCAGCATCGAGCGCCTGCAGGCCTACGTGCGCAGCCAGCTCGACGAGCCGGCGGAGGGCCAGGCCCTGGCCTTGCTGGCCCAGTACCTGGACTACAAGCGCCAACTGATCCAGTTGGAGAAGGACCTGCCGCAGATGGCCAGCCTGGACGCCATGCGCCAGCGTGAGCAGGCGGTGCAGAACCTGCGCGTCAGCCTGTTCAGCGCCGAGGCGCACCAGGCCTTCTTCGCCCAGGAAGAGGCCTACAACCAGTTCACTCTGCAGCGCCTGGCGATACGCCACGACCAGTCGCTGAACGACCAGCAGAAAGCCGAGGCCATGGACCGCCTGCGCGCCGGGCTGCCGGAAGAGCTGCAGGAAATGGTGGTGCCGCAGCTGCAGGCCGAGCTGCGCCAGCAGACGGCCGCCCTGCAGGCCGAAGGCGCCAGCCCGGCGCAGATCCAGCAGCTGCGCCTGCAGCTGGTCGGCGCCGAAGCCACCGCACGCCTGGAGGCGCTGGACCAGCAGCGCCAGCAATGGCAACAGCGGCTCAACGGCTATCGCCAGGAGAAGGCCCGCATCGAAGCCAACAGCGGGCTCAGCGAAGCGGATAGGCAGAGCGCCATCGCCAGCCTGGCGGCGGAGCGTTTCGACGAGCGTGAGCGTCTGCGCCTGGAAGCCGCCGAGCAACTGGCCGAGAGTCGGGAGAAAAAGCTCTGAACGCAAAAAGGCCCGCAATCGCGGGCCTCCTTACTGGTGGGTCGGATCAGCGAGCGATGGCGCGATCCAGGGACAGCTTGCCGGCACCTTCGATGATCAGCACGGCGCTGATCAGGCCGAGGATCATGGCGTACTCGAAGCCGTTGTTGGTGATGAAGAAGCCGTTGGCCCAGTGCACGGTCACCGCGGCAACCACCATGGAAACCAGCAGGGAAACAGCAGCCGGGCGAACCAGCAGACCGACCACCAGGGCCAGGCCGCCGAAGAACTCGGCGCTACCGGCCAGCGCGGCCATCAGGTAGCCAGGGGTGATGCCGATGCTTTCCATCCACTGAGCGACGCCTTCCAGGCCGTAGCCACCGAACCAGCCGAACAGCTTCTGTGCGCCGTGAGCGGCGAAGGTCAGGCCGGTGACGATGCGCAGCAGGGTGATGCCGTAGCCGGCGTTGGAGGACATCAGGGTGGTGATCAGCTTGTTCATGTGCCAGTTCCTTGTGGAGGAGTTGTTTGGGTTGGTGAGGCACATATTATTCGAATTTAACGATCATGAAAGCGCAAATTTGCGCTTATAAAAATCAGATAATTCGATCAATCACTGCTGCTGAGCTTTTGCTTCTGCGGCTCCAGCAGAAAGCGTTCCCGGTCATAGGCAAGGTAATACTTGTTCACCGCGTTGACGTAGCTGACCACGCCCATGCCCATCTGCTCCATGGCCACCCGTTCCACCTGGAAGAACCAGCGATTGGGGTTCAACCCGCGGCGCCGGGCTTCGGCACGCAGGCCCTGCACGCGTTGCGGCCCCATGTTGTAGGCGGCCAGGACGAAGGCCATGCGCTCGGCCTCGGCGATCTGTCGGCTGGAGAAGAACTCGCGGCGAATGCGCGCCATGTAGCGGGTGGCGGCCAGCACGTTGTTGTCCAGCGCCTGAATATTGCCGACGCCCACGCTGCGCGCCGCCGCCGGAGTGATCTGCATCAGTCCGGTGGCACCCGAGGCACCCCGCGCCGCCGGATTGAGGGTGGACTCCTTGTAGGCCACGGCGGCCAGCTGCAGCCAGTCCAGGTCTTGCTTCTCGCCGTGCTTCTGCAGCACGCTGCGCACTCGCTCCAGACGTTGCCGGTCGGCCCGGGTCACTATCGGGTTGCGCACCTTGTAGGAACGCCGATAGACGCGCTGGAACGCCGAATCCTGATCGCTCGGCGCCCGGTAACCGGCAAGGAAACGGTCGACGCTGGCGCGCAGCATGGGTGATTCACGGCGCACGAACCAGCTCATGTCGCCCTTCTCGCCCACCACCAGCTGCCGTTCGATACGCAGCCCCGGCATGACCTTCTGCCAGCGCTCGGCGATCGGCAGCTCCACTGCCGTCCAGGGATAGATGCCGGCCTGCACCATCTCCAGCACATCCTCGACGGCCAGGCTGGAGTCGGCCCACTCCACCACTATCGGCGGCTTCTTGTGCTGGGCCAGTTGCTGATTGACCTCGCGCAGGGCATCGCTGACGGCGCTGCCCACCGGCAGCGTCAGGCTGCGCCCGGACATGTCCTGCAGCTGCTTGTAGTGGCGGTTACGCCGATTGCCCACCACCACCAGCGGCACGTCACTGCGGATCGCCGCGCTGGCGCTGATGCCGAGCCCTGGGTGGGCATCGAGCAACTCGCCGGGAGCCACTAGATCGCCCTCGCCCTTCTGCAGAGCGGCGACCAGCTGATCCTTGGGCTTGGGGATGATCTTCAAACGCAGTTCACGGCCATCACGGGCATTGCGGTTGAGGTACTGACCGAAGGCACGCAGGCGCTGGTATTCGAGGCCGATCGCCTGGCCCTTGATCTCGGCGGAACTGTTGCGGCTCTGGTTGACCAGCACACGCAGTTCGCCGCTCTTGCGGATCTCGGCGAGGTCGCGCTGGCTACCCGCATGCGGCAGATTGCCTCCCAGGCCGCTCAGACGAGCATGGGCCGGGACAATTGCCAGGCAGCAGAGCAGGAACAGCAACGCTCGCGTCATCGGACCTCCGGGTGAAACCGGGTCACGGCTTGGCCCGGTCGTCTGAGAGCATCCCGGCGACGGATGGTTCCGCCGCGAGGGGCGCGGAGGTTGGCACAGCGGCTTTCAATCCGCCAGCTCGAGCTGGTAATAAACATTAACAAGCATACATAACTACCTGTAATTACTTGCTTTATTACGGGAAGCAAGGCTCTGGTATGCTGCCCCGCTCGGCTTGTGAGGGTAGCACCATGCAACTCATCGACATCGGCGTCAATCTGACCCACCCCAGCCTCGCTCGGGAGCGTGACGCGGTACTCGCTCGCGCCCGCGCGGCCGGCATTTGCCAGTTGGTGCTGACCGGCACCAGCCTGGAAGAGAGCGAACAGGCGCTGAACTTCTGCCGGGATCTGGACGAAAGCGGCCTGCAGCTGTTCAGCACGGCAGGCGTGCACCCCCACGATGCCAGCCAGTGGGACGCCGACAGTGCCCGCCAGCTGCGCGCCCTGCTGGCGGAAGCGCCGGTGCGTGCCGTGGGTGAATGCGGGCTGGACTTCAACCGTGATTTCTCGCCGCGCCCGCAGCAGGAAAAAGCCCTGGAGGAACAGCTGGCGCTGGCCGTGGAGCTGCAGATGCCGGTATTCCTGCACGAGCGCGAGGCCGGCGAGCGCCTGATCGCCATCCTGCGCCAGTTCCGCGACCAGCTGCCGGCCGCGGTGGTGCACTGCTTCACCGGCGAGAAGGCCACGCTGTACAGCTACCTGGACTTGGACCTGCATATCGGCATCACCGGCTGGATCTGCGACGAGCGCCGCGGCACTCACCTGCACCCGCTGATGCGTGACATTCCGGCCGGCCGCCTGATGCTGGAGAGCGATGCGCCCTATCTGCTGCCACGCAGCCTGCGGCCGAAGCCGAAGAGTGGGCACAACGAGCCGGCCTTCCTCACCGAGGTGCTGCGCGAGGTGGCCCTGCACCGTGGCGAGAGCCAGGAGGCGCTGGCGGCGCACACCACCGCCGCAGCTCGGGCCTTCTTCGGGTTACCGGAGGTTTAATCGAATACCGTCGTGGTCTGCCGGCTCAGGGCCAGCAGCTGGCCGTCGGGCGTCCACAGCCGAGCGGCGATATGGCCATAGCCGTCGAGGGCATGTTCGATCTCGGCCCGGTACAGGCACCAGTCATGGGTGGTCAGGCTGGGGATCGGGTGAACGAACTCGATGGTCCAGGTCAGCGAGCTGCCGGGGGCCGGTGTGCTCAGGTGCGACAGCACCGCCGGCGGCCAGGCATCCACCAGAGCCAGCAGGTGGGCCTCGCTGACCTTGTCGTGACTCACGTCGCTGCGCAGGCGCACCCAGCCGCCCATATGGCGCGACGGGTTGTTGGTGAAGGGCATGCCGCCCTCGCCCCAGCGCATGGCCAGGAAGCGGGTGAACTCCGGCGTGACACCGGCCAGATAGGGCAGCTCCTGGCATTCTTCCACCGCCTTCATGGCCGGCGCCGCCTCAGCTTCCACGCGCACGGCAGAGGCACGCGAGGCGCCGAAGCTGCCCTGGGCCATGGCCACTACCGCGCCGTTCTGTACCGCGCGCCCCACCACCTGGCTGACCGACTTGCCCTCGCGCAGGATCTCCACCTCGAACGCCACCGGCTCGCCCATCAGCATGGGGCCGACGAAGGTGATGGACAGCGAGCGCACCGGACGCCCCGCCGGCACCTTGAGGCGCATCGCCTCGTAGACCATGGCCGCTACCAGGCCGCCAAAGGTGGCGCGCCCCTGGCCCCACAGGCCGGGAACGACGACGTGCTGCGGATGGGTGTGCACCGCGTGGATCAGTTCAGCGAAGGTCATGCGCAATCTCCTTTCATACAGACTGAAGCTTAGAGAAAAGCGCGCCGCCGCGGGAGGGACTGAGCGGCCAATTCAGCGGCGATATTGCCGAGCATTCAGCTCTGCGCCGGGGCTTGGGGGGAAATGCTCCAGCAGCGCCTGCAGGGCCAGATCGGCGTCGGCCTCGGCCTGCTGCAGGCGCTGGCGCCAGACTTCGGCGCAGGGCGCCAGGTCCGGCTCGGTGTGCAGGCGTTGCAGCCATTGCCAGTGGTCATGCCAGTCGCCAAGGGCGCTCTGGGCGTTACGCAGCGCCTTGGGTACCGCGGAATGCAGATTCGCACGTTGCGGCCAGGCCTCGTTGCAGTAGCGCAGGCGCTTGATCAGCAGGCGCAGACGGTGCCGGTCGTGCGCGGGGTCGCGCAATGCCTCGGCGAGCTGCCAGCCCTGCTTGCGCATGTATTTGCAAACCGCCTTGCCCCGGACCTGCCACTCGCCGCTGCGCACGGCCTGGCGCTGCTCCTCGGGCCAGTCGTCGAGCAGGATCAGCAGCCGCCTTAGCGGCAGACCTTCCAGCAAGCGCACGTAGCCATGCGCCAGATGAGCTCGCCGGCGCCGAGCGGCGAGTGGTTGACCGCGCCGCTGCAGTTCGCTCGCCAATACCTCGAGATCCCGCAGCGGGCCACTGGCATCACCCAGCTCCCCGGCTGCCTGTTCCAGGGCTGAGCATAGTTTCTCGCTGCGCAATGGCCGCAACAGGCTGCGTAGGCGGCGCAGGGCGATGCGCAGGTCATGCAGGGCCTCGTCGTCTGACTGGCTCTGCAGTCGGGCGACACAAACGAACAGGCGTACCTGCAATTCGATGATTCGCTCGCGCAGCTCTCGCTGGAGTTTCGCCATACCTAGCTATTCCTCCGCATACGCCAGGGCAGCTCGCGACGCAGGCGCCGCAGCAGAGCTTTTAGCTTTTCCGTCGACTGCGCCTGCCCCGCATAGCGCTGAGCCTCGAAGGCCTGAGCAAAGTCGTTAATTGCCTGAGCCTGTAACGGCATCAGCCCCGACGCCCGTGCAGCAAAAGCGTGCACGCCCTCTCCCTTGTCACGACGCACACCGTGCCGCAACAGCAAGGCCTCATAGCGCCGCAGCAACCGCTGCTGCGGATCGCGCTCGCGCTGCCAGGGTTTGAACAACCAGAGCGCCAGCAGGCCCAGAAGCAGTCCACCGCTGCCAACTATCACTAGGGCCAGACGCTGCCAATCGAGAGAGCCGAACCAGCGCTGCAGCAGCCCCAACTGCTGTTCGCTGCGGTAACCCAGCACCCAGCGTTGCCAGTTGTAGTTGATATTGTCCCAGGCCAGGCGAAGCTCATTGATCCAGCCTATATTGCGGTATCGCAATGGAGAGAAAGGCGAATCCTCAAGAAAGCTCTCGTCAGTAGCAAAAGCATCCTGAGCGCCCAAATCGATACGCTCAGGGGCCACCTGGAAAGTTGGATCAACACTGACCCAGCCCTTGCCCTGCTGCCAATACTCTACCCACGCGTGTGCGTCCAGCTGTCGAACCGACAGGTAATTTCCAGCGGCGTTCAACTCGCCGCCCTGGTAGCCGGCAACGACCCGCGAGGGAATACCGGCAGCCCGAAGTACGAAAACCATGGCTCCGGCGTAATGCGCGCAAAAGCCCTGGCGGGTCTGAAAGAGAAAGTCATCGATGCTGTTGGCACCCACTTGCGGCGGCTTCAGAGTGTAGCCATACGGCTCGCGATTGAAGTGCTGCAGCAACACCCTGACCAACTCAGTGGGATTGGCGTGCTCGCGTCTGAGCTGCTGCGCCCATGCCCTGCTCCGCGGGTCTCCCAGCTCTGGCAGTTGTAGCGTGCGACGGCGAATAGTTTCGGGAAGCTCCAGCTCCCGCAAAGCCTGAGGCCACGATTGCGCCCGATACATCAGGCTCTGCGTCACCGGCCGACGGGACTCCTGGCGGAAATCGTTGCGCTGCACGATGTTCGGTTCGTCGATCAACCCCACATCCAGGGTGAACAGCCACGGTCTGCCACTGGGCTGCATGACAATGCTGTAGCTCAGCGATTCCCCGCGGCCCGACCAGGCTGGCTTACCCCACTGCTGCGCGCCTCGGGACTGAGACCAGCGCCGGCCATCGAAAGACTCCAGCGTCAGGGCCCGCCAGTACAGCTCGCTGCGCTCAGGCATTACCCCGTCGAAACTGGCGCGAAAGGCTAGCGCTGGAGAGCGGCTCAGCTCGGCGATATCCGCAGGAGCCATGCTATCGGAAAGACCAGTCTTGCCTTGTTGTGGATTGGGCAGGCTCCATAGCGGCCCCAGTCGCGGAAAGAACAGGAACATCAAGAGCATCAAGGGTACGGCTTGCAGCATCACCGATGCTGCAAGCTTGACCGTCGCAGCAGGTCGCTCGGCCAAACTGCTCTGCTGCATGCCGATCAAGGCAGCCAGCAGCGCCGTGACCGGTAACAGGCTGTAGAGCGCCGAGAGCAGGCCATCGTCGAACAGGTAGCCGGTGACCACCACGAAGAAGCCAAGGAAGATCAGCACCAACGCATCGCGCCGGCTACGCAGCTCTACCAGCTTGAGAATGAAGGTGGCCACCAGCAGCAGCACGCCACCGTCCAGCCCGATCAGACTGCCACGGGAGAAAAACGCCGCGGCGCCGGTCGCAACCACCAACACGCCTCTTTCCAGTCCGGTCGGGAAGCGCGCCCGCATGCGGAACACCTGCACTCGCCAGCCGGCGCAGGCCAGCCATAGACCGATGATCCACAGCGGCAGGTGCAGCAGATGGGGCAGTATCACCAGCACCTGAGCCACCAGCAGCCAGGTCAGGGCGATACGCGGGATGGGTTGGATTGCCGTCATGACCGCTCACCATAGAGCGCCAAGGCCCGCAGGCACGCCTCGCGATGGGCATCGCCGAAGTCCGGCGCCAATTCCACAGCCGGCAAGCGCAACCCGTAGGGCTGCTGGCGGCCGTCGAGCTGCAGCACCCAGTAGCACAGGCGCGACAGGCGCTCCTCGGCATCGCCACCGAGGGCCTGGAAATCCAGCCACAGATCGCGCCCGGCCAGTGCGGCGAAGTCCTTGACCAGCAAACCCTGGCCCCGTGAGAAGGCCTTCCAGTGCAGACGGCGCTTCGAGTCGCCGGGCTGATAGCTGCGCAAGCCCTGATAGTCATCAGCGCCCTGCCCCGCAGCCTTGCGCCCCTCGTCCTCCTCATCGGCATCACCGCCAACGGCTAGCGGCAGGTCACCCTCGAGTGGGCGCGGATAGACCAGCACCGTCTGATCCAGATCGACCCAGCTCCACGCCACCAGAATTCCCAGGGGGAAGTGGCTCTCTACCCGCATGCGTTCCGGGCGCAGCCAGCCGCGACGCACAGCCGGCAGGCTCAGCTCGCACTCGCGCTGACCATTGGCCGGTACATCCATGATCTGCAACGGCTGCGGCGGCCAGCCAAGGCCAACGGCCTGGTGGGCGCGGCCATCGCTTTCCAGGCGCACCTTGAAGCGCGCCTGCTCGCCAGCGAACACCGCGCCGCTGGCCCCCGCCTTGAGGATCAGGCCGGCGAAATTGCGGTAGGTATGCAGGATGGCGACCACGAACACGGCCGCCAGCAGGAAGGTCAGGCCGTAGGCCAGGCTGTTCTCGTAGTTGATGCCGGCCAGCAGCATCAGCACCAGGGCGAGCGAGAACGCGGCCCCGACGCGGTCGGGCATGATGAAAATGCGCCGCTGGTTGAGCTGCACCTGCGACGCCGCCGGGATGCGCCGGACCACCCAGCGCCGCCAGCGGGCCTTGAGCGAAATCGGCAGCATCACACCGCCGAGACTTCGCGCAGCAGCCATTGCACCAGCGCGCCGCCGCCATGCCCGGCCGGGTCGGCGCGCTCGCGCAGACGGTGACCGACCACGGCCGGCAGCACCGCCTGCACATCTTCGGGAATCACGTACTCACGGTTGGCCAGGAAGGCCCAGGCGCGTGCCGCCGCCAGCAGCGCCAGGCTAGCCCGTGGCGACAGGCCCCAGGCGAACTGCGGCTCGCTGCGGGTGGCCTCGACCAGGCGCAGCACATAGTCGACCAGGGCATCGCTGGCGCGCACCTGAGGAATCAACGCCTGGATGGCCGCCAGTTCGCTATGGTCGAGTAGGGGCTCCAGCTTGGGCAACAGCTCACGCCGCGCCTCGCCCAACAACAGGGCTTTCTCCGCCGCCTTGGCCGGATAGCCCAGCGACAGGCGCATGAGAAAACGGTCCAGCTGCGACTCCGGCAAGGCGAAGGTGCCGCCGGAGCTGACCGGGTTCTGCGTGGCGATGACGAAGAACGGCTCCGGCAGTGGCCGGGTCGCGCCCTCGATGGTTACCTGGCCCTCCTCCATCGCCTCCAGCAGCGCACTCTGGCTCTTCGGCGTGGCACGGTTGATCTCGTCGGCCAGCACCAGCTCGGCGAAGATCGGCCCGGGGTGGAAGACGAACTGCCCGTTGTCCTTGTCGAACACCGAGGTACCGAGGATGTCGCCGGGCAGCAGGTCGGAAGTGAACTGGATACGCTGGAAGCTCAGCCCCAGCACCCGAGCCAGGGCCTGGCTGAGCGTGGTCTTGCCCATACCAGGCAGGTCTTCGATCAGCAGGTGCCCGCGGGCCAGCAGGCAGGTCAGGGCCAGGCGCACCTGCGGCTCCTTGCCCAGCAGCACCTGATTCACTTCATGCAGCACCGCATCCAGTTTCGTCCGCATCATTCGCTCCTGTTCGATCCGTCGATGCTACTGGTCAACACGGACCGGGCAAAGCACCGCGAAACAGTTGCTCATGAAACTGTGCGGCAGTTTAGAACCTGTGCAAAGTCACGCGAGCTAGAGCCAGGCTAGGCAAACACAGGCGAGGACGCGGAGTTTACGAGTGGTAAATGAGCAGTCCGAGCCTGTGTTTAACGACGCATGGCCGACGCGCAGCGACTTTGCGCAGATTCTCAGGCCGGGCGCTGCATATGGAAGACATCACGGGTGCGGATATAGCCGCTGCCGGCGAGGCGGCCGACCAGGTCGAGCCTGGCGGGGTCGATACGGCCATTGGCGTCGAGCACACCGTCGTCGACGTGGGCCAGCAGCACCTCGGCGAAGATTAGGTGGCAGCTCGGCGCCTGCCGAGGATAGGGCTGGATCTCCGCCACCCGGCACTCGAAGGCCACCGGTGCGCCCAGCACCCGCGGCGGCGCCACCCGCAGCGACGGCTGCGTGGCGATAGCGCAATGCAGGAACTCGCTGTGCCCATGCGCCAGGCTGGCCGATGAGGCGTTCATCGCTTCGGCCTGGGCCATGCCGACCAGCTGGATCACCAGCTCGCCGGTTTCCTGGGCATTGCGCAGTGTGTCCTTGAGGTTGCCGTCGGCGCGGTTGCCGACATTCACCATCAGGGTCGGCGGCTCGTCGCTGATCACCTGGAAGAAGCTGAACGGAGCCAGGTTGTCGACGCCCTCCCGCGAGCGAGTGGAAACCCAGGCGATCGGTCGCGGGGTGACGGTGGAGGCCAGCCAGCGATAGGCCTCCAACGGGGTCAGTGCGGTGAAGTCCAGCTGCATGTCAGCGCCCGGCGCGCGATTCGCGGATATAGAAGCGCGCCTTCTCGGCGTTCTTGGTGCAGCTCTCGTAGCCCTCGAACTGCTGCGAGGTCTTGGCCCCGGTCAGCAGGGTCAGCGCCTTGGAGTAGCTGACCGTGCCGGCGAAACCTTCGGCCTTGGCCAGGTCCAGTTCGCGCCAGGCGGCGTTCGATTGGCTGGCGCAGCTGTCGCGGTAGGCGGTCTTGGCCGCGCAACCGGTCAGGGCCAGCAGCAACGAGGCGATGAGGATGGTCTTTTGCATGATGTTCTCCTGAATGCTGGTACCGGCTTGGACGTCAGCGCAACGGCAAAGTGCCCGGTCACAAGGAGTCTGGATTCTAGTGCGGCCGCGAAAAATTAGCCGTTCAATTCTGCTCCTGCGCACGCTCCCCGCACGCCGAACAGAGTAAATGCCAGCTTGGCGCAACCGCTCTGGACGGGTATGTTCGCGGCATTGGTGGGGAGATCGGCAATGAGCAAGAGAGTGGCCCTGGTACTGGGCTCCGGCGGCGCACGGGGTTATGCGCATATCGGCGTGATCGAGGAACTGGAAGCCCGTGGCTACGAGATCGGCTGCATCGCCGGCTGCTCCATGGGCGCGGTGATCGGCGGCATCTACGCCGCCGGCAAGCTCAGCGAATACCGCGAGTGGACGGAGAGCCTGGACTACCTGGACGTGCTGCGCCTACTCGACGTCAGCTTCCGCCTCGGCGCCATCCGCGGGGAGAAGGTGTTCGGCAAGATCCACGAGATAGTCGGCGAGATCGACATCGAGCAACTGGCGATCCCCTACACGGCGGTCGCCACCGACCTCACCAACCAGCAGGAAATCTGGTTCCAGGAAGGCTGTCTGCACAAGGCCATGCGCGCCTCGGCAGCCATCCCCAGCCTGTTCACCCCGGTCATCCAGGGCTCGCGCATGCTGGTCGACGGCGGCCTCCTCAACCCGTTGCCGATCGTGCCGGTGGTCTCCAGTCACTGCGACTTGATCGTCGCGGTCAACCTCAACGCCCTGAACCAGAAGCAGTACAGCCTGCCGGTGATCGAGCGGCCGGCGGCGATCAAGGGCAAGATCGACCAGCTGATGGGCTCGATCAGCGCGAAGCTGCCGTTCCTGCGGCGCGACGACGAGGACGAAGACGAACTGCGGGCCGAGCCCGCGGCGCCCAACCCCTGGCTGGATGACAGCCGCGTGCCCAAGGCCACCGAGGAAGCCGCACCCAAGTCGGCCAGCGATTCCCAGGTGCTCGGCAATGTCGGCCCAGCCTCGCTGCTGGAGCTGGTCAACCAGAGCTTCGAGACCATGCAGACCTCGCTGGCCCAGTACAAGATCGCCGGCTACCCGCCGGACATCCTGATCAACGTGCCCAAGCGGGTCTGCCGCTTCTTCGAGTTCCACAAGGCGCCGGAGCTGATCCAGCTCGGCCGGCAGATCGCCAGCGACACCCTGGACAAGTACGAGCGCGACCACGCCTGACGCGTGGTCACTGCACCTCCAGCAGGCGGTAGCCGACCCCCGCCTCAGTGACGATGAAGCGCGGCGCCGCCGGATCGTCGCCGAGCTTCTGCCGCAGATGACCGACCACCACGCGCAGGTAGTGGCTGTCCTCGACATGGGTCGGCCCCCAGATGTCCTTGAGCAACTGCTGCTGGGTCACCACCCGGCCCAGATGCCGCGCGAGCATGGCCAGCACCGCGTACTCCTTGCGGGTCAGCGCCACCTCGGCGCCCTCCAGCGTCACCCGCCGATAGGCGAAGTCCACCTGCAACGAGCCGCTCTGCGCGGAGGCTTCCTGGGGTTCGCCGCCATTGCCCTGGCGCAGCAGCGCGCGCACCCGGGCGAGGAATTCCTGGATGCCGAAGGGCTTGGTCACGTAGTCGTTAGCGCCGCCGTCCAGGGCCTTGACCTTCTCTCCCTCGCTGGCCCGCACCGAGAGCACCAGCACCGGCACCTGCGACCACTCGCGCAGTTCGTTCAGTACCTGCTGGCCATCCATGTCCGGCAGGCCGAGATCAAGCACCACCAGGTCCGGGCGCTCCAGCGCTGCCTGGGCCAGGCCCTCGCCGCCGTTGCCGGCTTCGAGCACCCGATAGCCATGGGCGCTGAGGCTGATGCGCAGGAACTTGCGGATCTGCGCTTCGTCGTCGATCACCAGGATGGTCGTTGCGTTGCTCGCCATCACCCTACTCTTCCTCGAGCTGCGGTTGCGCATGTAACGGCAGGTGCAGGGTCAGGGTCGCGCCGCGCCCATCCAGCCCCTCGCCTACCGTCACCTTGCCGCCGTGGGCACCGACCATGCCCTGGCAGATCGCCAGGCCCAGGCCGGTGCCCTGGCCGCCACGGTCGCCACGCGCCGCCGTGTAGAACATATCGAAGATCTTCTCCCGCTCGGCCTGCGGAATACCGGGGCCCTGGTCGCTGACGGCGAAGCGCAGCTCGCCCTCGTCGCTGGCGATGCTCACCCGCAGGCGGCCCTGGGCCGGCGAGAAGCGCGCGGCGTTCTCCAGCACGTTGATCAGCGCCTGCTCGATCAGCGCCGCGTGGGCATACAGCAGCGGCAGCTCGGCCGGCACCTGCAGCTCCACCTGCAGCGGCGCCAGCACCGGACGCAGGCGCTGCACGGCGCTGGCGACGATGTCCGCTGGCGCCACCCAGTCGCGCGCCAGCTTGAGGCCGCCGTGGCCGAGGCGGGTCATGTCGAGCAGGTTCTGGATATAGCGATCCAAACGTTCGGCCTCGTCGCGGGTGCCTTCCAGCAGCTCGCGGCGGTCGGCCAAGGGAATCTGCTCGCCCAGGGCCAGCAGGCTGTCGATGGAGCCGCGCATGGCCGTCAACGGCGTGCGCAGGTCGTGGGACACCGAGGCCAGCAGCGCACTGCGCAGCTCCTCGGTCTGCCCATGCAGACGCGCCGCCTCCAGGTCCGCCGCCAGTTGGGCGCGCTCCAGGGCCTGGGCCAGCGGCTGGCCAAGGGCGGCGATCAGGCGGCGCTGTTCGGGGCTCAGCGGCCGCCCATCCTTCGGCGCCACGCCGAGCAGGGCTAGCGGGCCCTCCTCGCCGGCCAGCGGCCACCACCACCAGCGCCCGCCCGGCAAGGTGCCGGTACCCAGCCCGGACGGCTGCAACTGCTGCCAGGACCAGTCGGCGGCGGCGCGCTCCTGTTCGGTGAGCAGGCGCTGCCCACCGGCCTCGACCTTCCACACACCGTCGCGATCACGCGACTGCAGGCTGATCTCGATCTCCTGCCACAGGCCGAACTGCTGGGTGGCGGCGGAGAACACCGCCTGGCGGTCGGTGGCCACGGTGAGCTTGCGCGACAGCTCGAGCAGCGCCGTGGTCTCCGCCTGGGTCTGGCGCAGGGCCTGCAGCTGGCGGCGCTGGCGGCTGGCCAGGTTGCCGGTCAGGCCGGCCATCAGCAGGAAGAACAGCAGGGTCAGCACGTCCTGCTGGCGAGCAATCTTCAGCGACAGCAGCGGCTCGATGAACAGCAGGTTGTAGGCAAGAAACGACAGGCCGGCGCAGAGCAGCGCCGGGCCCAGGGAACTGCGCACCGCCACCACCAGCACGGCGGCGAGGAAGACCAGCGAGATGTTGGGCAACTGGATGAAGTGCGCCAGGCCCAGCGCCGCGCTGCTGGCCACGGCAGTCGCCAGCGCCGCCAGCAGATAGTCGCGCCAGGCCAGCGACTCGCGGGCTCGTGGCTGGGCCGGAGCCAGCTCCACCTCGGTGTCCAGCACGCTGATCTCCAGGCCCTTGCCGGCGGCCAGCAGGCGCTCGGCCAGACCTCGGCCGACATGCCAGCGACGACGCAGGCGCTGGCGGCTGCGACCGACCAGGATCAGGCTGGCGCGGCGCTCCTGGGCATGGGCGATCAGGGTGCTGGCCACTTCGCCGGCACGCAGGTTTACCACCTCGCCGCCCAGGCGCTCGGCCAGCTGCTGGGCCGCCTGCAGGTTGCCCAGGCGCTCCTCGTTACGTGGGCCACCGGTGTCCACATGCACCACCGACCAGGGCAGGTGGCGACGTTCGGCCACCCGGCTGGCGTGGCGCACCAGGCGCTCGGCCTGGCCATCGCCGTCGATGCCGACCAGCAGGCGGCCGCGCACGCTCGGCGCCTCCTGGCCCTGCTGGCGATAGCGGCGGTTGAGGTCGGCGTCCACCCGCGCGGCGGCGGTGTGCATGGCCAGTTCGCGCAATGCGGTGAGGTTGGTCTGCGAAAAGAACGCGTCGATGGCCGCACGGGCCTGCTCCGGCACGTACACCTTGCCCTCGCGCAGGCGCTCAAGCAGCTCGCGCGGCGGCAGGTCGATCAGCAGGATCTCGTCGGCCTCCTGCAGCACCCAGTCCGGTAGGGTCTCGCGCACCTGCACACCGGTAATGTCGCGGACCTGATCGTTGAGCGCCTCAAGGTGCTGCACGTTGACCGTGGTGTACACGTCGATACCGGCGCCGAGCAGCTCCTGCACGTCCTGCCAGCGCTTGGCGTGACGGCTGCCGGGAGCGTTGCTGTGGGCCAGCTCGTCCACCAATACCAGCTGTGGCGGCCTGGCCAGCAGGCCATCGAGGTCCATCTCCTGCAGCGGCCGCTCGCGGTATTCCAGGCGTTTGAGCGGTTGCTGCGGCAGGCCGTGGAGCATCGCCTCGGTCTCCGCGCGGCCGTGGGTCTCGACCACGCCGACGCGCAGGTCGATACCCTGACGCAACTGGGTCTGGGCCGCCTGCAGCATGGCGTAGGTCTTGCCTACGCCAGGTGCCGCGCCGAGGAAGACCTTCAGCCGGCCGCGGCCCTCACGGGGCATCTCGGCCAGCAATGCATCGGCGCGTAGCGCGTCACTCATGGGGTGCTCTCGTTGAAGGCGAAGGCGCGATTGTCCGCCAGGGCCAGGTTCAGCGCCAGCACGTTGACCACGTCGGGACCGACCAGCGAGCGCTCGGTGTGTTGCTCGATCAACCGCTCAAGACTGGCACTCGGCAGATGCCGGGCGGCGGCGATACGCGCCACCTGCCAGCGCGCGGCGGCCGGTGACAGATGCGGGTCGAGACCGCTGGCCGAGGTGGTGACCAACTCCAGCGGCACCGGCGCACTGCCCTCGCCCAACAGGCGCTGGGCATCCTTGGCGATGCGCTCGGCCAGGGCCGGGTTGCTCTGCGCCAGGTTGCTGGCACCGCTGGCCACGGTGGCGAAACCGGCGGCCGAGGGGCGTGGCTGGAACCACTGCGCGCCTTCGAAGTTCTGCGCCAGCAGCGCGCTGCCGAGCAGCTTGCCCTGTTCGTCACGCAGCAGGCTGCCGTTGGCCTGCTCGGGGAAGGCCACCTGGGCCACGGTGGTGACCAGCAGCGGATAGGCCACGCCGGTGATCAGGGTCATCAGACCGAGAATGCCGAGGGCCGGACGGAGTTGCTTGAGCATGTCGTTTCTCCAGATTCGTTGACTGTTCCCCTCTCCCTCAGGGAGAGGGGCTAGGGGTGAGGGATGCCATTGCCAACTCGAAGTCCCCTCACCCTACGCGGGCCGCCACAACCCTCTCCCGGAGGGAGAGGGAGACAAGCTTTACACCAGCCCCACGGCCACCAGCAGCACGTCGATCAGCTTGATGCCCACGAAGGGCGCAAGGATGCCGCCCAGGCCGTAGATCAGCAGGTTGCGCCGCAGCAGGCTGGCAGCGTCGGCCGCTTCTACGCGTACGCCGCGCAGAGCCAGAGGGATCAGCGCGATGATGATCAGCGCGTTGAACACGATGGCCGAGAGAATGGCGCTCTGCGGGCTGTGCAGCTGCATGACGTTGAGCATGCCGAGCTGCGGGTAGATGCCGGCGAACAGCGCCGGCAGGATGGCGAAGTACTTGGCCACGTCGTTGGCCACCGAGAAGGTGGTCAGCGCGCCACGGGTCACCAGCAGCTCCTTGCCCACCTGCACTACATCGAGCAGCTTGGTCGGGTCGCTGTCCAGGTCCACCAGGTTGGCAGCCTCGCGGGCGGCCTGGGTGCCGTCGTTCATCGCCAGGCCGACGTCGGCCTGGGCCAGTGCCGGGGCGTCGTTGGCGCCGTCGCCGCACATGGCCACCAGCTTGCCGTCGGCCTGCTCGCTGCGGATGCGCTGCAGTTTCTTCTCCGGGGTGGCTTCAGCGATCACGTCATCCACGCCCGCCTCGGCAGCGATGGCCGCGGCGGTCAGCGGGTTGTCGCCGGTGACCATCACGGTACGAATGCCCAGCTGGCGCAGCTCGGCGAAGCGCTCGCGGATGCCCGGCTTGACCACGTCCTTGAGGTGGATGGCGCCGAGCAGGCGATTGTCGCCGGCCACCAGCAGCGGCGTACCGCCCCTCTGGGCGATCTTGTCGATCTCGCGCGCCAGGTGCTCGGGCATCTGCTCGCGGCTCATGCCCAGGTACAGCAGCACGGCGTCCACCGCACCCTTGCGGAAGCTGCGACCATTCCAGTCGGCACCGGACAGGCGCGTCTCGGCGCTGAAGGCGATGCCGCGTACCGAACCACGCCCCGGCGCCTCGACCGGACTGAGACCGCGCAGGTACTCAACAATGGACTTGCCCTCGGCCGTGTCGTCGGCCAGCGAGGCCAACAGCGCCGCCTCGGCTAGGTCGCGACCGTTGACGCCCGGCGCCTTGACCAGCGCGCTGCAGCGGCGGTTGCCGAAGGTGATGGTGCCGGTCTTGTCCAGCAGCAGGGTATGCACGTCCCCCGCCGCTTCCACGGCGCGCCCGGACTTGGCGATCACGTTGAGGCGCACCAGGCGGTCCATGCCGGCGATACCGATGGCCGAGAGCAGGCCGCCGATGGTGGTCGGAATCAGCGTCACCAGCAGCGCCACCAGGTACACCAGTGGCAGGTCGCCGCCGGCGTAGCGGGCGAACGGCTGCAGCGTGGCCACCACCAGCAGGAAGATCAGGGTCAGACCGATCAGCAGGATGTCCAGCGCCACTTCGTTCGGCGTCTTCTGCCGCTTGGCGCCCTCGACCAGGGCGATCATGCGGTCCAGGGTCGACTCGCCCGGGTTGGCGGTGATCTGCACCAGCAGCCAGTCCGACACCACGCGGGTGTTACCGGTGACCGCCGAGCGGTCGCCTCCGGACTCACGGATCACCGGTGCGGATTCACCGGTGATGGCCGCCTCGTTGACCGCGGCGATACCTTCAATCACCTCGCCGTCACCGGGAATCAGCTCGCCGGCTTCGACGCGCACGATATCGCCACGACGCAGCTGGCTGGCGGCCACTGCCTGGAACTGCGCGCCGACCTTGCGCCGCGCGGTCAGGCCCTGACTACCGGCCTTGAGGCTGTCGGCGCGGGCCTTGCCGCGGCCTTCGGCCAGGGCCTCGGCGAAGTTGGCGAAGAGCACGGTGAACCACAGCCACAGGGCGATCTGCAGGGCCAGGCCGACGCTCACCGCCGGGTTGGGAATGAAGCACAGCACGGTGGTGAGGATGGCGGTCAGCTCGACCACCAGCATCACCGGCGCCCGCTTGAGCTGGCGTGGATCGAGTTTGACAAAGGCCTGCTTCAGCGCCGGTTGCCACAGCGCCTGGAAGCTGGTCTTGGAGGTTTGCGCACTACTAGGCGCGCGGGTGGGGGCATTCATCTTGGTTCTCCTTAGAGCCCGCCTACGATCTTTTGATCGTCGGCCATGCTGCGTTGAAGGTGCGCTCGGGCTGCTCATTTACTGCCTGTAAACTCCGCGCCCTCGCGCACCTTCGCCTTGCCTGGCTCTAGCTAAAAAGGTCGTAAACGGGCTCTAGAACGCCAGTTGTTCAGCCAGCGGGCCCAGGGCCAGCGCGGGCAGGAAGGTCAGGCCGCCGACCAGCAGGATGGTCAGGGTCAGCAGGGTGACGAACAGCGGGCCATGGGTGGGGAAGCTGTTGTCGCCCAGCGGCGCACGCTTCTTCGCCGCCAGGCTGCCGGCGATGGCGAGAATCGGCAGGATGTAGCCGAATCGCCCGAGCAGCATGGCCAGGCCGATCAGCAGGTTGTGGAACGCCGTGTTGGCACCGAAACCACCGAAGGCCGAACCGTTGTTGGCAGTGCCCGAGGTGTAGGCGTACAGCGCCTGGCTGAAACCGTGCGGGCCGGGGTTGCTGATCGAGGCCGCAGGACCCGGCAGGCTCACCGCCAGGGCGCAGAACACCAGCACGCCGACCGGCATCACCAGCAGGGTCGCCACCAGCAGGCGCACCTCGCGGGCCTCCAGCTTCTTGCCCAGGTATTCCGGGGTACGGCCGATCATCAGGCCGGCGAGGAACACGGCGATCAACACGAACAGCAGCATGCCGTAGAGGCCGGCGCCGACGCCGCCGAAGATCACCTCGCCGAACATCATGTTGAACATCGGGATCATGCCGCCGATGGCGCTGAAGCTGTCGTGCATGGCGTTGACCGAGCCGTTGGACGCGGCCGTGGTAGTCACCGCCCAGAGCGCCGAGGCGGCGATGCCGAAGCGGCTTTCCTTGCCTTCCAGCGAGCCGGCCTGCTCGATCGGCAACGCCGCCAGCGCCGGGTTCGGCTGGTACTCGGCCCACAGGGTGATACCCAGGCCGATAACGAACAGGATCAGCATGCTGGCCAGGATCGCGCGGCTCTGGCGCAGGTCCTTGACGTAGTGGCCGAAGCTGAACACCAGCGCCACCGGAATCAGGATGATCGCCGCCAGCTCCAACAGGTTGCTCAGCGCCGTGGGGTTCTCGAACGGATGCGCCGAGTTCACCCCGAAGAAGCCGCCACCGTTGGTACCGAGCTGCTTGATGGCGATCTGGCTGGCCGCAGGACCGAGCGGGATGGTCTGATCCGCGCCCATCAGGGTCTTGGCCTGGGCGTAGTCCATGAAGGTCTGCGGCACACCCTGCCAGACCAGCAGCAGCGCCAGGATCACGCAGAACGGCAGCAGGCCGTAGAGAGTGGCGCGGGTCAGGTCGACCCAGAAGTTGCCGATGCCGGCGCTGGACTTGCGCGAGATGCCGCGGGCGAAGGCCACCAGGATGGCCAGGCCCACCGCCGGGCTGACGAAGTTCTGCACGGTCAGGCCGACCATCTGGCTGAAGTAGCTCAGGGCCGCCTCGCCGCTGTAGGCCTGCCAGTTGGTGTTGGCGACGAAACTCACCGCGGTGTTGAACGCCAGAGTCCATTCCAATCCTGGCAGCTGCTGCGGGTTGAGCGGCAGCAGGCCCTGCAGCAGGAGGATGGCGAACAGCAGCACCAGGCTGGCCAGGCTGAACGCCAGCAGCGCCACGGCGTAGGTCTTCCAGTCCTGCTCGGACTTGGCGTCGACGCCGGCGACCTTGTAGCAGAGCCGCTCCAGAGGACGCAGCAACGGTGTCAGCAGAGTTCGCTCGCCCTCCATGGCGCGGTACAGATAGCGTCCCAGCCAGGGCGCGGGCGCCAGCACCAGGACGAAGAAGGCCAGGATCAGGCCGTAGTCTTGAAGTTGCATGGGGCCTCCTAGCCGCGCTCGGCGCGCAGTAGCGCCACCAGCAGGTAGATGAACAGCCCCAGGGCCAGGCCCAGGGACACCCCGTCGAGAATGCTCATGTGATCGCTCCGTAATGCGGGCTACGCCGCCTTGGGCGAATTCTTCGTCTGGGCGGCGTAAAGGAGCGATTCCGCAACGGGGTGCGGGCGATAAAGAATGCGTAAAGATCGCGGTTCGCAGCGGCCGAGACATGACCGACACACTGGAGATGTCAGGCCAGCGCTAGCAGCCGAACATTTGCACCTGAAAACAAAAAGGCCCGCATCTCCAGTGGAAATGCGGGCCTCTCGGCACCTGCGAAGGTTACTCGGCCGGAGCCTCTTCCTCGGTGACTTCTTCTTCCAGCTGCAGACCTTCCATCTCTGGCTCTTCCGCGCCCAGGTCCGCACCGCCCATGCCACCCAGGCCGGCGCCGCTGGCGAAGGCCATGGCGACGAACTCCTCGACGGACATCTGCTTGCCGTTGAAGTCGACCTTGTCGTTGGCGTAGTGCAGGCTGGTGACGATGTTGTCACCTTCCAGCTTGGCCAGCTCGGTGGACAGGGCCATGCCGCTGGCCATCTCGGTCATCATCGAGGCCTGCTGGGCGACGGCTTCCTTGTCGGTCTCGCCGCCGATGGTGGCCTGCAGGCCGATCACGTCGCCGATCATGGCCTTGGAAACGCTGACCTTGGCGTCCAGCTGAGCGATCAGCTGCTTGGCCAGTTGATCCGGCGGCAGCTCGAAGGACTCGGGCTTGTTCAGGTCCACGGCCAGGCTCAGGCTGCTTTCGCCGTTGGCGGTCTTGAACGCCAGTTTCTCCAGGGCAACGCTCGGCTTGGCGGCCAGCAGCTTATCCACGTCGACCATCAGTTGGGCCTGCTGCGCTTCGCTCAGCTCCGGCAGGTTGGCCTCGTCTTCCAGGCTGGCCTGTTGCAGCTGGCCGGTGTTCTTGATGATGTCGCTGTACAGGGCGAGCATCGACTGCAGGGCAGCGGCGTCGACGTTCTTCACGCTGGAAATCATTTCCAGGCCGCCGATATCGTGGCCCTGGTAGCTGACCATGCCGACGTTGTAGGTGGAGCGGCCGGCCAGCTTGCCATCGGCTTCGCTGGTTTCGTCGCGCTGTACGAAGTCCTTCAGCAGCACCGGAGCGGCTTCGCCGACCTTGACCTCGACGACCTGCAGCTTGACCTCGTTCTGGCCCAGGTAGAAATCGCTGGCGCTCTTGGCGGTCTGGCTGTTCAGGGTCAGGCCCTTGAACTCGATGGTCATCGGCTCGCCGCTGGACGGCAGCTTGGAGCTGACCTTGACACTTTCCATCAGGCCGCTGGCGTCGATTTCCTTGGCGCCGGCAGACGTATCGAAGTCGACGGTAAGGCCGCTGAAGTCCAGGTTGCTGTCTTCATCCAGGGCCAGCTGCAGCGGGTTCAGGCGTACGGTGCCTTCCACGGACTGGTCGTAACCGAGGCTGGCCTGGCCTTCCAGCGGCGAGACGCCCTTGCTGGCGGCGAACCATTTTTCCAGGGCCGGGTTGGCTTCCAGGGCGTAGTTGCTGGTGGCCATTACCGGCATCAGCTTGAACGCCTTGAGGCGCGACAGCGGGAAGGGACCGTGCTCGATGCGGTCGGTGATCACCCACTCCAGCTGCTGCGCGGTCTCGCCGTCCAGCGAGCCGTTGAACTTGACGCGGTAGCGCGCGTCGCTGTTGAAGAAGTGGCGATCCAGCGAGAGCAGCTCGACGGAAACGTCGAGACCGAGTGCCGGCAGCGTCTTGGCCATGTCGGCGTTGACCTGCTTGATCGATGCGTCCAGCACAGTCGGCAGCTGGTTGCCGGTGTACCAGGCTCCGGCCGTGCCGAGGGCGCCGACGGCCACGATGACGCCTACTGCGATACCTGCAGATTTTTTCATGGGATGACTCACAAATTGTCCGTTGTGTTGTGTTGGTCTTTCTTCCCTGAACCGCGCGAGGCCTCTGTGGACCCGATCATCACGGTCTGAGGCGGGGCTGGTGCCCGGCTTCGGCCATGCCAGCCGAAAAGCCGGACAAGGCTATCACCGTGGATTCCGCTCACCAAGGACGGTGAGCAGAATTCTGCACAGGATGCCAACTACTCCCCGTCCTTGCGCTCGGCATCCACCGCGGCGACCCGCGGCGTGTTGCCGACCCAGTCGCCGAGCAGGCTGTAGGCCACGGCCAGCAGGGTCGGGCCGAGGAACAGGCCCATGAAGCCGAAGGCCAGGATGCCGCCGAACACGCCGAGCAGCACCACCACCAGCGGCAGGTTGCCGCCGCGGCTGATCAGGTAGGGCTTGAGCACGTTGTCCACGCCGCTGATGACGAACATGCCCCAGATGCCGAGGAACACCGCCATGCCGTAATGCTCCTGGCTGACCAGCCAGGCGGTGGCGGGAATCCACACCAGCGGCGGGCCCATGGGGATCAGGCTGAGGATGAAGGTGATGATGCCCAGCACCAGGGCCCCTGGCACACCGGCGATGTAGAAACCTATCAGCGCCAGCAGGGCCTGGGCGGCAGCGGTGCCGATCACGCCGTTGACCACCCGCTGCACGGTGCCAGCCACCAGGCTCAGGTAGTGCTCGGCACGGTCGCCGATCAGGCGCTCCAGCAGGCTGTGGACGAAGGCCGCCATGCGCGGACCGTCACGGTAGAAGAAGAACACCAGCACCAGGCTCAGGGCCAATTCCAGCATGCCGCCACCGATCTGTGCGCTGCGCGCCAGCAGCCAGTTTCCGACCTGGCCCAGATAAGGCCGCACGGTGGCGAGCAGGGCCGCGCCCTCCTCGTCGATGCGCATCCATAGGTTGACCAGGCGATCGCCCACCAGCGGCAGGCCGCCCAGCCAGCTGGGCGGGTCCGGCAGGCCGTCGCCCTGGAAGTCCTTGAACAGCTCGGTGGCGTCGCGGATATGGTCGGCCAGGTTGAAGCCCAGCCACACCAGCGGCACCGCCACCAGCACCATCCAGCCGGCGGTGAGAATGGCCGCGGCGGTGTTTTCCCGGCCATTGAGGGCGCGGGTCAGCAGGCGCATCAGCGGCCAGCTGGCAAAGGCCAGCACGGCGGCCCAGAACAGCGCCGAGAAGAACGGTGCCAGCACCCAGACGCAGGCGCCGAGCAGCGCCAGCAGAAGGATCTGCACCAGCAGGCGATCATTGTTCAGCATGGTTCGATATTCCCAGAACCCGGGCGGAAAGCGGCCCGGCACGCCTCATTGTTCAGCGTAGTTGTTGCAGACGCAGGCCCGCGCCCTCGGCAGCCACCACCTGCAGACGGTTGCCGCGAACGCCGCGACGCTCCAGCTCCGCGCGCCAGGCCTCGGCTTGCGCACCGGCCAGGCCGACGCGCAGGGTGCTGTCCAGGCTCAGGATGCGGGCCAGCAGGTCGCCCCACTGTTCGTCCGGCGCGCCCAGCTGCGGCAGGTTCAGCTCGCCACTGCCCTTGAGCTGACGCAGCAGGGTGCCGGCGGTGGGCAGCAGTGCCGGCAGCGCCGCGCCGGCGTCCAGCTGCTCCACGTGCAGATAGGAACGGCGATTGCCGCGGGTGATGCCGTACAGGGCCAGCAGGCTGTCCTGTCGCGGCGCGGCCAGGCGCAGCAGCAGGTAGCTCTGCCGCTCCTCGGGACCATACAGCTTGGCGTTGCCGAAGATGGCGTTGGCGAACAGGCTGCTGGAGCCGCAGTCACGGCCCTCGCACCAGAACAGCAACTGGGCACCTTGCCCTTGCAGGTGCTCACGCGCCAGCGTCAGCGCCTCGCGCGGCGAGTGCTCCTCCGGCAAGCGATAGGTCAGCGCGCGCAGGTGCCCCTCAGCCAGCACTTCGGTGGCACGCAGCTGGCCGCTGATGCGGCGCAGGCTGTCCTGCGGGTAACGCTTCTCCGCGTTGGGTTGATCGCGATAGTCGACGATCTCGGCGCGCGGGAAGCGCGGCAGGCTGTCCAGATCCTGGCTACCGGGCACATCGGCGGCCAGCAGTGGCGTACAGATCAGGCTCAGACAGAAAGCGAAATAACGCATTCGGCTCCTTAGCGTGTCAGCATGCTCTGCGCGGTTTTCACCACGCGATCATCGTCCTTGGCCCGCTCCGGTATCAGCAGGCCGCGCTGCACTGCCGGGCGCGCGTCGAGCGCCGCCATCCAGCGCTGCAGATGCTCCAGGCCATCCACCGAGACACCGGCCCAGTCGTGCACACGCACCCAGGGATAGGTGGCGATGTCGGCGATACCGTAGTCGCCGGCCAGGTACTCGGCCTCGCCCAGGCGACTGTCGAGCACCTCGTAGAGGCGGCGGGTCTCGTGCTGGTAGCGGTCGATGGCGCCCTGCAGCTTCTCCGGGAAATAGCGGAAGAACACGTTGGCCTGGCCCTGCATGGGCCCTACTCCGCCCATCTGGAGCATCAGCCACTGGATCGCCAGCGAGCGGCCCTTGGCGTCGCTGGGCAGCAGCTTGCCGGTCTTCTCGGCCAGGTAGATGAGGATGGCGCCGGACTCGAACACGGCGAAGCCGTCGTCGACGATGGCCGGGATGCGGCCGTTGGGGTTGATGCGCAGGAACTCGGGGGCCTTCTGCTCCTTCTTGTCGAAGGACAGCGCGTGTACCTGGTAAGGCAGGCCCAGCTCCTCCAGCGCGATGGACACCTTGTGTCCGTTCGGCGTGGCGGCGGTGTACAGATCGATCATGGCAATCTCCGATACGACCTGCACAGCCTCGGCAGTTGCCGGGGCCGCGTCAAGCGCGGCGGAAGAATGGATTGAAACAGTCTGCGACCTGCTGCGCACCGGCCTCGTCGTTGAGGTGCAGGTGATGGCCGCCGGGCAGGATGTGGGTCTCGAAGGCGGTGCCCTCGACCAGGCTCTTCAGGCGCGGCTCGACGTTCATCTGCCCACCCTCGGCGAGGATCAGGCTGACCGGGCACTGCACGGCGCCGATGAACTGCTCGACATGGGCGAAGGTCAGGCGCATCACCGACGGCAGGGTCAGGCGGATATCGGTGCGCCAGGTGTAGCCACCCGGCACAGGCTCCAGGCCGCGCTGGGCCAGCAGCTCGGCGGCCTCGCGGCTGACCGCGACCACGCCACGCATGCGCGCCTCGACGGCCTTGTCCAGGTTCGGGTAGACCGGCTTCTGCTTGTCGCGCACCGCCAGGCGCGAACGCAGTGCATCGCCCAGGCGCTTGGGCGCACTGTCGGCCTCCGCCGTGTACGGCACCAGGCCGTCGATCAGCGCCAGGCGCTCGACCCGCTCCGGCAACGCGGCCGCCAGCAGGGTCGAAATGATCGCCCCCATGGAATGCCCGAGCAGATTGAAACGCTCCCAGCCGAGCTGCTCGGCCACCAGCAGCACATCCTCCAGGTACTCCCACATGCTGTAGCTGGAGTTGCTGGCGTAGTGCCCGGAATGGCCGTGGCCGGGGAAATCCAGGGCGACGATGCGCAGCCCTTCCAGCTTCGGCGCCAGGCGCGCGAAGGTCATGGCATTGTCCAGCCAGCCGTGCAGTGCGATGACCGGGATGCCGTCTTCGGGGCCGAACAGGTGCGCGGCCAGCTCCACGTGCGGCAGGCTGAAACGGGTTTCCTCGACTCTCAGGCTCATGCCGAACGCTCCATGCCCTGCCCCTGCCAGCGGCCGAACAGCTCGCGCAGCAGGCGTGCGGTGTCCTGCGGACGCTCCAGCGGGAACATGTGCCCGCCGGGCAGGCTCAAGTATTCGCCCTGACGAATGCGGCTGACCTGACGCGCATGGTGCGGCAGTACCACCTTGCTGTGCCGGCCACGCACCACGGCCAGCGGTACGGCGAGTTGCTGCGGGCGGCCCGGTACGGTGTGCGGCACGCTGCGGTAGATAGTGATCTCGGTGACCGGATCGAAGCGCAGACGCAGCCCCTGCCCCTCCTCACGCAGGCCGTGGCGCACGTAGGCGTCCAGGCAATCGGGGTCGAAACGACGGAACAGGGTCTTGCCGGCGAAGTAGTCGCGGGCCTCGCTGAAGTTGCCGAAGGCCTCGCGGCGGCCGACGGTACGCCCGGCCGGAGTGATCTTGTCGATAAAGCCGAAGCGCTTGGCCGCGCGGATCACCAGGCGATCGACGCCGGTCAGCAGCGGCGAATCCAGCATCACCACACCGCGGTACAGCTCGGGGTGGCGCAGCGCGGCGTGATAGTGCAGCACGCCACCAAGGGAGTGGCCTACGCCCCATACCGGTTCGGCGCCCTGCTCCAGGTGCAGGATCAGCTCGTCGACCAGGTTGTTCCAGTTGTCGTCCACCGGAAAGCGCGGATCATGGCCGTGCTGCTCCAGGTGCTGCACCTGGTAGTCCGGCGCCAGGGCGGCGAACAGCTTGCCGTAGGTGGCCGAGGGGAAGCCGTTGGCGTGGGCGAAGAAGATGGTTTGCGACATGGCGGACGGACTGCAAAAGGATTCCCGGCGATTGTCCGGCACACCCGGCCGGGCGGCAATCGGCAGAAGATGCCAGAAGCGCCAAACAACAGGTGCAGCGCGCCAAAACGTGCGCGCCAGAGGGGCTGCATTGCGCAGCCCCGAGTCCTGGATCAGGCGGTCTGGGTCGCCGGCTCGCCGCGCAGGCGGTCGAAGATCAGCGCGGCGATCAGGGTCAGCACCGAGGGCACCAGCCAGCCGAGGCCCTGCTCGGCCAGCGGCAGGTGCTTGAGCAGCAGCGGCAGCTGGGCAGCGAAACCGGCGGCGTTGACCGCATCGACCAGGCCGAACAGCAGCGCCACCAGCATCACCGGCGCAACCACGCGACCCGGCGAGTTCCACAGGTTCCAGCAGAAGCTCAGCGCCACCAGCACGATGCACGGCGGGTAGATCGCGGTCAGCACGGGCACCGAGACCTGGATCAGGGTCGACAGGCCGAGGTTGGACACCAGCAGCGAGAAGCCGGCCAGCAGCAACACCAGGGTGCGGTAGGACAGCGACAGCAGGCGGCTGAAGTACTCGGCGCAGGCGCAGGTCAGGCCCACGGCGGTGACCAGGCAGGCCAGCGAGATCAGCGCGGCGAGGAAGGTACTGCCGAGGTCACCGAAGGTGTGCTGCACATAGGCATGCAGCACCGCCGCGCCATTGGTGGCGTCACCGGCGATGCCGTGGCTGCCGGCTCCCAGGCGGAACAGGCTGATATAGACCAGTGCCAGGCCGACGCCGGCGATCAGCCCGGCGATGATGGCGTAGCGGGTGATCAGGCGCGGCGACTCGACACCGCGCGAGCGGATGGCGTTGACGATGACGATGCCGAATACCAGGGCGCCGAGGGTATCCATGGTCAGGTAGCCATTGATGAAGCCCTGGGAGAACGGTGCGGCCTGGTAGGCCGGGGTCGCCTCGCCGATCTCGCCCAGCGGCAGCATGAACGCGGCCACGCCGAGGATGGCCAGGGCGATGATCTTCAGCGGCGCCAGCACGCGGCCGACGCTATCGAGCAGGCGGCCCGGATAGAGCGACACGGCCAGCACCACGGCGAAGTACACCAGGCTGTAGAGGAACAGCGGCAGCGGCGCGTTGCCGGTCAGCGGCGCCAGGCCGACTTCGAAGGACACTGTGGCGGTGCGTGGGGTGGCGAACAGCGGGCCCACGGCGAGGTAGCAGACGGCGGCGAGGATGGTGCCGGCGGTCTTGCCGATCGGGCTGCTCAGGCTGTCCATGGCGCCACCGACCTTGGCCAGGGCGATCACGGTGATCACCGGCAGACCGACTGCGGTGATCAGGAAGCCCAGGGCGGCGATCCACACGCTCGGGCCGGCCTGCAGGCCGACGATAGGCGGGAAGATGATGTTGCCGGCCCCGACGAACAGGGCAAAAGTCATGAATCCCAGAGCCAACAGGTCCGGGCCTTTCAAGCGAGTCATAGGAGGAATTACCACTGGCAGTAGAAGGAAAGCAGAGGGTTCCCTTGGATTAGGAATAGGCTCTCTGCCCGGTCCGGGTCGATCGCCGAAGCTCCTGCTGCGCGCCCTTGTGAGGTGCGAGCGGGTAGATAGTTGCAAGCCTAACGAAATTTCTCGCCGGCCGCGGCGGACAGCGGTCGAGCTGTCGAACAGCGGAAACAATCTGTCGCCTGGCGGCAATTTTCTGGCCGTCTGGACAGCAATGAAAAAGGCCACCCGTAGGTGGCCTCTTTCCGATCAAGTCAGCCTCAGGCTTTCTTGACTTCCCAACCGGTCAGCTCGGCCAGGGCCTTGCCGATGTCGGCCAGCGAACGCACGGTTTTCACACCGGCGTCCTGCAGGGCAGCGAACTTCTCGTCCGCGGTGCCTTTACCACCGGAGATGATGGCGCCGGCGTGGCCCATGCGCTTGCCGGGCGGAGCGGTCACACCAGCGATGTAGGAAACTACAGGCTTGGTGACGTTGGCCTTGATGTAGGCAGCAGCTTCTTCTTCAGCGGAACCGCCGATTTCACCGATCATGACGATCGCTTCGGTCTTCGGGTCTTCCTGGAACAGCTTCAGGATGTCGATGAAGTTGGAGCCCGGGATCGGGTCACCACCGATGCCCACGCAGGTGGACTGGCCGAAGCCGGCGTCGGTGGTCTGCTTCACGGCTTCATAGGTCAGGGTGCCGGAACGCGACACGATGCCTACCTTGCCCGGCAGGTGGATGTGACCCGGCATGATGCCGATCTTGCACTCGCCGGGAGTGATCACGCCCGGGCAGTTCGGGCCGATCAGGCGTACGCCCAGCTCGTCGCACTTGACCTTGGCGTCCAGCATGTCAAGGGTCGGGATGCCTTCGGTGATGCACACGATCAGCTTGATGCCGCCGTAGGCCGCTTCCAGGATCGAGTCCTTGCAGAACGGAGCCGGAACGTAGATCACCGAAGCGGTGGCGCCGGTGGCGTCAACGGCTTCCTTGACGGTGTTGAACACCGGCAGGCCCAGGTGAGTGGTGCCACCCTTGCCCGGGGTCACGCCGCCAACCATCTTGGTGCCGTAGGCGATGGCTTGTTCGGAGTGGAAAGTACCCTGCGAGCCGGTGAAGCCCTGGCAGATGACTTTGGTGTCTTTATTGATCAGGACGCTCATTACTTGCCCTCCGCGGCTTTGACGACCTGCTGGGCAGCGTCGGTGAGGCTGGTAGCCGCGATGATGTTCAGACCGCTGTCGGCCAGGACCTTGGCGCCCAGCTCGGCATTGTTACCTTCCAGACGAACCACGACCGGGATCTTCACGCCGACTTCTTTCACGGCGCCGATGATGCCTTCGGCGATCATGTCGCAGCGCACGATGCCGCCGAAGATGTTCACCAGAACGGCAGCCACGTTGCTGTCGGACAGGATGATCTTGAAGGCCTCGGTCACGCGCTCTTTGGTAGCGCCGCCGCCGACGTCGAGGAAGTTGGCCGGCTTGCCGCCGTGCAGGTTGACGATGTCCATGGTGCCCATGGCCAGGCCGGCACCGTTGACCATGCAACCGATGTTGCCTTCCAGCGCGACGTAGTTCAGTTCCCACTTCTGCGCATGGGCTTCACGAGCGTCGTCCTGGGACGGGTCGTGCATGGCGCGCAGCTTGGGCTGACGGTACATGGCGTTGGCGTCGATGTTGATCTTGGCGTCCAGGCAGTGCAGGTTGCCGTCTTTCTTGATCACCAGCGGGTTCACTTCCAGCAGCGCCAGGTCGTAGTCCTGGAACAGCTTGCCCAGGTTGACGAAGATGTGGGTGAACTGCTTGATCTGGTCGCCTTGCAGGCCCAGCTGGAAGGCCAGCTCGCGGCCCTGGTACGGCTGAGCGCCGACCAGCGGGTCGATGGTGGCCTTGAGAATCTTCTCGGGAGTCTCGTGAGCGACTTTCTCGATGTCCACGCCACCTTCGGTGGAAGCCATGAACACGATACGGCGGCTGGAACGGTCGACGACGGCGCCGAGGTACAGCTCCTTGTCGATGTCGGTGCAGGACTCAACCAGGATCTTGCTGACCGGCTGACCGTTGGCGTCTGTCTGGTAGGTCACCAGACGCTTGCCCAGCCAGTTGGCGGCGAACGCCTTGGCGTCTTCCTTGTTCTTGACCAGCTTGACGCCGCCCGCTTTACCGCGGCCACCGGCGTGCACCTGGGCTTTGACAACCCACTCGCTGCCACCGATCTTTTCGCAGGCCGCAGCCGCTTCTTCCGGGGTGTCAACGGCGAAGCCAGTGGAAACCGGCAGGCCGTATTCAGCGAACAGCTGCTTACCCTGATACTCGTGAAGATTCATGCTTATCTACCGTTCTTCGTTTAGGTATTGCGCATTTCGGCGCTGCGCTCGAGGCGCCGCGCCACCTGTGACTGCACTGGTTAGCAGTCCGACGGACATTCCTGCGACTGGTTCTTGCGAACCGCCACGGGCCGTCCGCCGTGGTCTTTCCTGAAGCGCCCCGCGTTTAGGCGGGGCGCGGCACGCATCAGCGCTTCTTGCGATTGGCGATGTGGATGGCGTGGCCATTCACCGCCAGGGCCGCTTCGTGAAGCGCCTCGGACAGGGTCGGGTGCGAGAACACCATCATGCCCAGGTCTTCGGCACTGGTGCCGAATTCCATGCCGATGGCGCCCTGCTGGACCAGCTCGGCCGCGCTCGGGCCGATCACATGCACGCCCAGCACGCGGTCGGTCTTGGCATCGGCGATGACCTTGACCAGACCGGCGGTGTCGTTGGCAGCCATGGCGCGGCCGCTGGCGGCGAACGGGAAGGTGCCGACGTTGATCTCGACGCCTTCGGCCTTGAGCTGCTGCTCGGTCTTGCCGACCCAGGCGATTTCCGGGTGTGTGTAGATGACCGACGGGATCAGGTCGTAGTTCATCTGGGCCTTGTGGCCCTTGATGCGCTCGGCAACCATCACGCCCTCTTCCGAGGCCTTGTGCGCGAGCATCGCGCCACGCACCACGTCACCGATGGCGTAGACGCCCGGTACGCTGGTTTCGCACTGGTCGTTGACGAAGATGAAGCCACGCTCGTCCAGGGTCACGCCACTGTCGGCGGCCAGCAGGTCGGTGGTCACCGGGCGACGGCCGACGGCGACGATCAGCTTGTCGAAGGTCAGCTTCTGCTCGCCGGTGGCGTCGGTGAAGGTCACAGTAACCTGCTTCTTCTTCACTTCGCTGCCGGTGACGCGGGCGCCCAGGCGGATGTCCAGCCCCTGCTTGCCGAGGATCTTCAGGGCTTCCTTGGATATCTGCTCGTCGGCGGAAGCGAGGAACTTGTCCATGGCCTCCAGCACGGTGACTTCAGCACCCAGGCGGGCCCATACCGAGCCCAGCTCCAGGCCGATGACACCGGCGCCGATCACGCCCAGCTTCTTCGGCACGGCCTGGAATTCCAGGGCGCCGGTGGAGTCGACGATGACGTCCTGATCGACCGGAGCCGGCGGGATGTCGACGGGGCGGGAGCCGGAAGCCAGGATCACGTTGTCGGCCTCGACGATCTGGGTCTTGCCGTCCAGGCCGGTGACTTCGACCTTCTTGCCGGCCAGCAGCTTGCCGTGGCCTTCCAGCAGGGTCACGCCGTTGGACTTGAACAGGCCGGCGACGCCGCCGGTCAGGTTCTTGATGATGGTGTTCTTGCGCGCGACCATCTGCGGCACGTCGATGGTGACACCCTTGGCCTCGATGCCATGGACTTTGAAGCCCTCGTGGGCCTCATGGTACTTGTAGGAGCTGTCCAGCAGCGCCTTGGACGGAATGCAGCCGACGTTCAGGCAGGTGCCGCCCAGGGCGACCTTGCCATCCTTGTCCTGGTACTTCTCGATGCAGGCGGTCTTCAGACCGAGTTGCGCGGCCTTGATGGCGGCCACGTAGCCCCCGGGGCCAGCGCCAATCACTACCACGTCGAATTTCTGGGTCATAACTCATTCCTTCTCGAATAAAACCGGGTGGCCCCTTGTGGGGGCCACCGCGTTGCGCAGCCGTGGGATCAGATGTCCAGCAGCAGGCGAGCCGGGTCTTCCAGCAGATTCTTGATGGTCACCAGGAAGCTGACCGCTTCCTTGCCATCGATCAGGCGGTGATCGTAGGACAGTGCCAGGTACATCATCGGGCGGATGACGACCTGACCATTGATGGCCACCGGACGCTGGATGATGTTGTGCATGCCGAGGATCGCGGCCTGCGGCGGGTTGACGATCGGGGTCGACATCATCGAACCGAAGGTACCGCCGTTGGTGATGGTGAAGGTGCCACCGGTCATCTCTTCGATCGACAGCTTGCCGTCGCGAGCCTTCTTGCCGAAGGTGGCGATGCCGTTCTCGACTTCGGCCAGGCTCATCAGCTCGGCGTTGCGCAGCACCGGAACCACCAGGCCACGGTCGCTGGATACGGCAACGCCGATGTCCTGGTAGCCGTGGTAGACGATGTCGTTGCCATCGATCGAGGCGTTGACCGCCGGGAAGCGCTTCAGCGCCTCGACTGCTGCCTTGACGAAGAAGGACATGAAGCCCAGGCGCACGCCGTTGTGGGTCTTCTCGAACAGGTCCTTGTACTTCGAACGCAGGGCCATGACTTCGTGCATGTCCACTTCGTTGAAGGTGGTCAGCATGGCCATGGTGGACTGGGCTTCGACCAGACGCTCGGCAACCTTGGCACGCAGGCGGGTCATCGGTACGCGCTTCTCGACGCGGTCGCCGGCGGAGAATACCGGAGCCTCGGCAGCCGGAGCGGCCGGCTTGGCGGCAGCGGCCGGAGCGGACTTCTTGGCGGCGACGGCAGCGACGGCGTCTTCCTTGGTCACGCGACCACCCTTGCCGGTGCCGGTGATACTGTTGGGGTCGATACCGCCCTCTTCGGCGATCTTGCGCGCGGCCGGCGACAGGATGGCGTCGTCATCGGCGGCAGCAGCCGGAGCGGCAGCGGCGGCCGGTGCGGCAGCAGGAGCAGCGGCCGGAGCGACGACGGCAGCGCCGGCGTCACCCAGTTTGCCCAGCAGTTCGCCGGAGAGGACGGTGTCGCCCTCGTTCTTGACGATTTCGGCGAGAACGCCGTCGGCTTCGGCGAGTACTTCCATCACCACCTTGTCGGTTTCGATGTCGACGATCAGCTCATCGCGCTTGACCGCATCGCCCGGCTTCTTGTGCCAGGTAGCGACGGTGCCGTCGGCAACCGATTCCGGGAAGGTTGGGGCTTTGATCTCGATAGCCATTCTCTGTGTTCCTTAAATTCGTTTTCTTCAAGGAGGTGGCGGCCCGTGCCGCCACCTCGATACGCGAAGGCGTTAAACAGTAAAGGCGTCGTTCAGCAGTTTTTCCTGCTGTTCGGCGTGCATCGAAGCGTAACCACAGGCCGGGGCAGCCGAGGCATCGCGGCCGGCGTACTGAAGGAACAGCTCCTTCTTGTGCGCGGAAGCGACACGACGCATGTGGTGCTGGCTGCAATACCAGGCGCCCTGGTTCATCGGCTCTTCCTGACACCAGACGATGTGCTTGAGGTTCTTGTACGGCGCCAGAATCTCGGCCAGATCGTCTTCCGGGAACGGATAGAGCTGCTCGATACGCACGATGGCGATGTCCTCGCGACCCTCTGCACGGCGCTTGGCCAGCAGGTCGTAGTACACCTTGCCGCTGCACAGCACGAGACGTTCGACCTTCTTCGGATCGATCTGATCGATCTCGCCGATGGCGGTCTGGAACGAGCCTTCGGCCAGTTCTTCCAGGGTCGAGATGGCCAGCGGGTGGCGCAGCAGCGACTTCGGCGTCAGTACCACCAGCGGCTTGCGCAGCGGGCGGATCACCTGGCGACGCAGCATGTGGTAGACCTGCGCCGGGGTGGTCGGCACGCAGACCTGCATGTTGTGCTCGGCGCACAGCTGCAGGTAACGCTCCAGACGCGCGGAGCTGTGCTCCGGGCCCTGCCCTTCATAGCCGTGCGGCAGCAGCATGGTCAGGCCGCACAGACGTCCCCACTTGTGCTCGCCGCTGGAGATGAACTGGTCGAACACCACCTGGGCGCCGTTGGCGAAGTCGCCGAACTGGGCTTCCCAGATCACCAGCGCGTTGGGCATGGTGGTGGAGTAGCCATATTCGAAGGCCAGTACCGCTTCTTCCGAGAGGAAGGAGTCGTACAGCTGGAAGCGCGGCTGACCCTCGTAGAGGTTCTGCAGCGGCAGGTAGGTGGTCGCGTCCTTCTGGTTGTGCAGCGCCGCATGGCGGTGCGAGAAGGTGCCGCGGCCGACGTCCTGGCCGGTCATGCGCACCGGGTGGCCTTCGAACAGCAGGGTCGCGTACGCCAGGTTCTCGGCGTAGCCCCAGTTGATCGGCATGGCGCCGGCGGTCATCTTGGCGCGGTCTTCCAGCACCTTGGAGACCTGACGCTGGAGCACGAAGCCTTCCGGGATTTCCAGCAGCTTGCCGGCCAGGTCCTGCAGGGTCTTCAGATCGCAACGGGTGTCGTGACGCGCGGTCCAGGCATGCCCCAGGTACGGACGCCAGTCGACGAACAGTTCCTTGTTCGGCTCCTTGACCAGGCTCTTGACCACGTGCTGGCCGTTGTCCAGCGCGCTGCGGTATTCCTCGATGCGGGCGTTGACCGCGTCTTCGGCGACACGGCCGGACTGCACCAGACGCTCGGCGTACAGCTCCCGGGTGGTGCGCTGCTTGGCGATCTGCTGGTACATCAGCGGCTGGGTGCCGCTCGGCTCGTCGGCCTCGTTGTGGCCACGGCGACGGTAGCAGACCAGGTCGATGACCACGTCACGCTTGAACTGCATGCGGTAGTCGACGGCCAGCTGGGTGACGAACAGCACCGCTTCCGGGTCGTCGCCGTTCACGTGCAGGATCGGCGCCTGGATCATCTTCGCCACGTCGGTGGCGTACTCGGTGGAGCGCGAGTCGTCGGCACGGCTGGTGGTGAAGCCGACCTGGTTGTTGATCACGATGTGGATGGTGCCGCCGGTCTTGTAAGCACGGGTCTGCGACATCTGGAAGGTTTCCATGACCACACCCTGACCGGCGAACGCCGCGTCACCGTGGATGGAAATTGGCAGCACCTTGTCACCGGTCGAGTCCTGACGGCGGTCCTGACGGGCACGCACCGAACCCTCGACCACCGGAGAGACGATCTCCAGGTGCGAAGGGTTGAACGCCAGCGCCAGGTGCACTTCGCCACCCGAGGTCATGACGTTGGAGGAGAAGCCCTGGTGGTACTTCACGTCGCCGGACGACAGGCCTTCGACCTGCTTGCCTTCGAACTCGTCGAACAGGTCGCGCGGGTTCTTGCCGAAGGTGTTGACCAGTACGTTCAGACGGCCGCGGTGGGCCATGCCGATGACGATTTCCTTGGTGCCGTAGGAGCCACAGCGCTGGATGATCTCGTCCAGCAGCGGGATCAGGCTCTCGCCGCCTTCCAGACCGAAGCGCTTGGTGCCCGGGTACTTGGTGCCCAGGTACTTTTCCAGGCCTTCGGCGGCGGTCAGGCGCTCGAGCAGATGGCTCTGCACCTCGACCGAGTAGGCCGGGCGGCCGCGCACGCTTTCCAGACGCTGCTGGAACCACTTGCGCTGCTCGGAATCGACGATGTGGGTGAACTCGGCGCCGATGGTGCGGCAATATGTCTGCTGCAACGACTCGTGGATTTCCCGTAGAGTCGCCTCCTCCTTGCCGATGTAAAGCTCACCGGTACGGAAGGTGGTGTCGAGGTCGGCGTTGGTCAGCCCATAGTGATGGACCGCCAGATCGGCTGGCGCAGGACGCTGCCACAGACCCAGCGGGTCGAGCGTGGAGGCCTGATGGCCGCGCATGCGATATGCCTGGATCAGACGCAGAACTTCCACCTGCTTCTTCTCGTGCTCGCTGCTCACGCTCCCGGCGGAAACCGGTTGAGCACGGCGCTGGTTCTTGGCCAGCAGCACGAAATGATCGCGGACAGTGGAGTGCGAAACGTCGGTGACGGTATTCCCGTCGGCCGGCAGTTTCTGGAAGTAGGTGCGCCACTCTTCGGGCACAGCGTTGGGATCGTGCAGGTAGAGCTCATAGAGCTCTTCCACGTAGGCCGCGTTGCCACCGGATAGGTGGGCGCTGTCCCACATGCGCTGCATCACGCTTTCTTGCATGCTTGGTCACCCTCGGTAAGGGGACACCACCGGCGTGGAAGCCGTAGCTGGGCCATTCATAGTCCTGAAGCAGCGACCTGGTAAGCCACTACGGATCCCGCAGATAGTCCGGGTACCAGCCCGGATGCCCCTGCTGGTCGTCATTTTTCTTTCAAATAAGAGCCCTGGCTTTGTGAGCTGGGGCTCTGGCTTTACTGCGCCGGCGAATCGTTCCGCCGACGCAGGTGTAACGTGAAACGCTGAATCAGGTACCGCTCTGCAGCAGCATGTTACGTACGTGACCGATGGCCTTGGTCGGGTTCAGACCCTTGGGGCACACGTTCACGCAGTTCATGATGCCGCGGCAGCGGAACACGCTGAACGGGTCATCCAGGGACGCCAGACGCTCGGCGGTCTTGGTGTCGCGGCTGTCGGCCAGGAAGCGATAGGCCTGCAGCAGCGCGGCGGGACCGAGGAACTTGTCCGGGTTCCACCAGAAGGACGGGCAACTGGTGGAGCAGCACGCGCACAGGATGCACTCGTACAGACCATCCAGCTTCTCGCGCTCTTCCGGGCTCTGCAGACGCTCGATGGCCGGAGCCGGCGTATCGTTCTGCAGGAACGGCTGCACCTTCTCGTACTGCTTGTAGAAGATGCTCATGTCGACGACCAGGTCACGAATGACCGGCAGACCCGGCAGCGGACGGATGACCAGCTTGTTGCCCTTCACCACGGTGGAGATCGGGGTGATGCAGGCCAGGCCGTTCTTGCCGCTGATGTTCATGCCGTCGGAACCGCACACGCCTTCACGGCAGGAGCGACGGTAGGAGAAGCCTTCGTCCTGTTCCTTGATCAGGGCCAGCACGTCGAGAACCATCAGGTCCTTGCCGTCGATCTGCACGGTGAAATCCTGCATGAACGGCGCGGCGTCTTTTTCCGGGTTGTAGCGATAAACGCTGACTTGCAAAGTGTTACCAAGAGACATGGTGGCCACCCTTAATAAGTACGTACTTTGGGTTCAAATGCAGGAACGGTCTTCGGCGCGAAGTTCACAGCGCGCTTGGCAACACGTTTCTCACCCGGGAAGTACAGGGAGTGGCACAGCCAGTTGGTGTCGTCGCGGTCCTCGTAGTCTTCGCGGGCGTGGGCGCCACGGGACTCGGTACGGGTGTCGGCGGCGATGGCAGTGGCTTCGGCCACTTCCAGCAGGTTCTGCAGCTCCAGCGCTTCGATACGCGCGGTATTGAAGGCCTGGCTCTTGTCGGCAATCTTGACGTTGGCGATGCGCTCGCGCAGATCGGCCAGCTGAGTGATGCCCTTCTTCATGTATTCGCCGGTACGGAATACGCCGAAGTAGTTCTGCATGCACTGTTGCAGCTCTTTACGCAGCGGAGCCACGTCTTCGCCGCTGCTGCGCTCGTTGACGCCGGACAGACGCTTCAGGGAAGCCTCGATGTCGGTTTCGCTGGCGCCACGGACTTCCACGCCTTCCTTCAGCGCTTTTTCCAGGTGCAGGCCAGCGGCGCGGCCGAATACCACCAGGTCGAGCAGCGAGTTGCCGCCCAGACGGTTGGCACCGTGCACCGATACGCAGGCGACTTCACCCACGGCGAACAGGCCTTCGATGATCTTGTCGTTGCCGTTGATGTCCTGGGTGATGGCCTGGCCATGAATGTTGGTGGCAACGCCGCCCATCATGTAGTGGCAGGTGGGGATCACCGGAACCGGAGCGAGCACCGGGTCGACGTGAGCGAAGGTCTTGGACAGTTCGCAGATGCCCGGCAGACGGCTGTGCAGCACTTCTTCGCCGAGGTGGTCGAGCTTCAGCAGCACGTGGTCCTTGTCCGGGCCACAGCCGTTGCCGGCGATCACTTCCTTGACCATGGAGCGCGCGACCACGTCGCGGCCGGCCAGGTCTTTGGCATTCGGTGCGTAGCGCTCCATGAAGCGCTCGCCATGGGCGTTGATCAGGTAACCACCCTCACCACGGCAGCCTTCGGTGACCAGTACACCGGCGCCGGCGATGCCGGTCGGGTGGAACTGCCACATCTCGATGTCCTGTACCGGCACGCCAGCACGCAGGGCCATGCCCACGCCGTCGCCGGTATTGATCAGGGCGTTGGTGGTGGAGGCGTAGATACGGCCAGCACCGCCAGTGGCCAGAACCACGGCCTTGGAGCGGATGTAGACAGTTTCGCCGGTCTCGATGCAGATGGCGATGATGCCGACGATGGCGCCGTCCTGGTTCTTCACCAGGTCGACGGCGTACCACTCGTTGAGGAACGAGGTGCCGGCCTTCAGGTTGGCCTGGTACAGGGTGTGCAGCAGAGCGTGACCGGTACGGTCAGCCGCGGCGCAGGTACGGGCAGCCTGGACGGACGGATTGTCCGGGCCCTTGGACTGGCCACCGAACGGACGCTGATAGATGCGGCCTTGTTCGGTACGGGAGAACGGCAGGCCCATGTGTTCGAGCTCGAACACGGCCTCCGGACCGACGGAACACATGTATTCGATCGCGTCCTGGTCACCGATGTAGTCGGAGCCCTTGACGGTGTCGTACATGTGCCAGCGCCAATCGTCGTTCGGGTCGGCTGAAGCGATGGCGCAGGTGATGCCGCCCTGGGCGGATACGGTGTGCGAACGGGTCGGGAAGACCTTGGTCACCACGGCAGTCTTGTGACCGCCCTGGGCCAGCTGCAGTGCGGCACGCATGCCGGCACCGCCGCCACCAACGATGATGGCGTCATAGGAAAGAGTACGAATGCTAGACATGGATCAGAAACCCCACAGGATCTGCACACCCCAGACGAACACGACGAACTGGAGCACGCCGCAAACCGCCTGGACGAGGAAACGCACGCCGGTCGCCCAGCGGCCGATGGCCATGGGCGTCAGGTAGTCGGTGGTGATGGTCCACATACCGACCCAGGCGTGCACGATGAGAGCAACCAGAGCCAGCAGGCTGAAGATGCGCATCGCAGTATGGGAGAACAGAGCATGCCACTCGGCGTAGCCGAGGCCCGGATGAGCTACCAGGTAGCCGATCAGGAACAGGAAATAAGCCGCGAGAACGACCGCAGATACGCGCTGGGCCATCCAGTCGTAGAGGCCCGAACGCGAGAAGTTGGTTACGTTGGTTACCATACCCAGACCCCCGCCAGAACAATGACCACCACCGAAACGGCGATGACAATCTTCGAGCCCAGCTTGCCGCCTTCCAGCGACTCGCCGACACCCATGTCCATGATCAGGTGGCGTACACCGGCCACCAGGTGATACAGCAGGGCGGACAGCAGGCCCCAGATGATCAGCTTGGCCAGCGGACTGGTCAGGCACGCCTGTACTTCTGCAAAGCCTTCCTCAGATGCCAGGGTTTTATCGAGCGCATAGAGCATCACGATGATACCGAGGAAGAGGATGACACCGGAAACACGGTGCAGAATGGACGTATAAGCTGTGATCGGGAGTTTGATTGTCCTGAGATCTAGGTTTACAGGTCGTTGGCTATTCACGGCTTTTTTCACACTAGAGGCCCCTAACAAGCAGGGCAAGTTGTCGGGAAGTGCACTGGTCAGGTACCCCTCACCAAGGGAGTGCCAGCCGTCTAATTGTAGGCCTTAAAGCCCCTGACGGCCGGGCGCAGAGTATAGACAGTTAGGTAACTAATGACAACGTAATGGCCCACCCCAAAAAGCGGATTGCACGCCATTAATAAATGACGTATTAGGCCGTTCCCCTTGCCCCAAAAAAGGGCTGAAACCCCTCTGCTGTCTGGGTTCCAGTAAATTGACTTTCAGATTTATGTCTCTATAGTGTCCCGGGCCCTGCGTGGGGGGCTTCTGATGATTTCAAGCATAAACAGGAGGCCGAACATGGCTGACAAAAAAGCGCAGTTGATCATCGAGGGCAATGCCCCCGTAGAGCTGCCCGTATTGACCGGCACCGTAGGTCCCGATGTTGTCGACGTGAGGGGCCTGACCGCCACGGGTCGCTTCACCTTTGATCCTGGCTTTATGTCGACCGCCTCCTGCGAGTCGAAGATCACCTACATCGACGGCGACGCCGGTGTCCTGCTGCACCGCGGCTTCCCCATCGAGCAACTGGCCGAGAAGTCCGACTACCTGGAAACCTGCTACCTGCTGCTGAACGGCGAACTGCCGACCGCCGAGCAGAAATCCAAGTTCGTCAGCACCATCAAGAACCACACCATGGTTCACGAGCAGTTGAAGAGCTTCTTCAACGGCTTCCGCCGCGATGCCCACCCGATGGCCATCATGTGCGGCGTGGTCGGCGCCCTCTCCGCCTTCTACCACGACTCGCTGGACATCAATAACGCCCAGCACCGCGAAGTCTCGGCCATGCGCCTGATCGCCAAGATGCCGACCATCGCCGCCATGGCGTACAAGTACTCCATGGGCCAGCCCATGATGTACCCGCGTAACGACCTGAACTACGCGGAAAACTTCCTGCACATGATGTTCAACACCCCGTGCGAGATCAAACCGATCAGCCCGGTACTGGCCAAGGCAATGGACCGCATCTTCGTCCTGCACGCCGACCATGAGCAGAACGCCTCCACCTCCACCGTACGTCTGGCCGGTTCGTCCGGCGCCAACCCGTTCGCCTGTATCGCCGCCGGCATCGCCGCGCTGTGGGGCCCGGCACACGGCGGCGCCAACGAAGCCGTGCTGACCATGCTGGACGAGATCGGCAGCGTCGAGAACATCGACAAGTTCATCGCCAAGGCCAAGGACAAGAACGATCCGTTCAAGCTGATGGGCTTCGGTCACCGCGTGTACAAAAACCGCGACCCGCGCGCCACCGTGATGAAAAAGACCTGCGACGAAGTACTGGCCGAGCTGGGCATCAAGAACGACCCGCAGCTGGAACTGGCCATGCGCCTGGAAGAGATCGCCCTCACCGATCCGTACTTCAAGGAACGCAACCTGTACCCGAACGTGGACTTCTACTCGGGCATCATCCTCAAGGCCATCGGCATCCCGACCAGCATGTTCACCGTGATCTTCGCCCTGTCGCGTACCGTCGGCTGGATCTCGCACTGGAAGGAAATGCTGTCCAGCCCGTACAAGATCGGCCGTCCGCGCCAGCTCTACACCGGCTACGACAAGCGCGACTACGTCAAGCTGGAAGACCGCAAGTAAGTTTTGCGGGGCAAAGAAAAAGGCTGCCAATTGGCAGCCTTTTTTCATTTCCGGCCTAAGAGCCTGTCCCGAATCTTTTGAGCTAGAGCCAGGCAAGGCGAAATTGGGTGAGGGGGCGGAGTTTACGAGGTGTAAATGAGCAGCTCGAACCCAATTTCAACGCAGCATGGCCGACGATCAAGAGACTCGGGATAGGTTCTCAGCGCTTCTCGGCCAGGTCACGCAACCCCTTCAGGGTATTGAACGGCGCATCCACCACGAAGCTGTTGGCCAGCCAGGACGGCACGCTGCCACCCGGCTCGGTGTGCACCTGGTAGATGACTTCTACCTTGCCGTCCTTCGGCACCAGGCTCCAGTAGCCCTGCAGGCTGGTGACCCGGGTGTGGTCCTGGTCGAGCGGAATGAACTTGGGCTGACCGTCCATCTTGCGGGTCAGGCTGCCATCGGCACCCTGCTCCGACACCACATGCAGCACCGAATCACGGGCTTCCACCGGCCATGGCATCTCGAAGCGGGTATAGACCCAGCTCTCGGCGCCTTCGTGCTTGAGCAGGCTCTGCTCGGCGCAGGCGTGAATCCAGGCGCAGGAGCCCTTCACGTCTTCCTGCAGCTTGCGCAGGGTCGCCACATCGCTGGCGATGGTGGTCACGCCGCGGTAGGCCTTGTACTTGGAGCCCGGCACCTCGCTCAGGTAGATCTTGATGCCGTCCTCGTCCTTGGCCAGCTGCCAGTCCTCGGCATGGGCCATACCAGCCGCCAGCAGGCTCAGACCACAGATGGCGGCCGCTCGACTCAATGCAATCATCATTGCTCCTTGGGGATATTGACCCGCCGGCAGCGCCGCCGGGCCTGGGTTCGACTCGCTCAGGCGGTGGCTTGTTCCAGCCAGCCAATCAGGCGGATCGCCTCTTCGCGGCTATCGCCACACACGTAGTCCGCGGCGGAAAAGGCCAAGCATACATCCGGGCGCTCGGGGCTGCCGAAGATGGCGCAGAGGAACTCGGCGGTGAGGTGCAGGCAGCGCTCGCCCGCGGCCTTGCCCTGAGGCAGACCGGGAATCGGCGAACTGATGGAAGGCGCGATGCAGCAGGCACCGCAGCCGGCACGACATTCCATGAAGACCTCTCATGCGCAGAGCGGCGGCGATCTTAACGCCTGGGCGCCGTGCCTTCCATCCCCGCGCCTCGGCAACCGGGGCTTGGCCAGCAGCCCGCAGCTATTTAGGCTTGCGGCTTTCCTCCCCCACGAGAACAACGCCATGCTGGTCTGGATGCAAACCGCAGCCTTGCTCACCCTGTCCAACATCTTCATGACCTTCGCCTGGTACGGCCACCTGAAGACCATGAACAGCAAGCCCTGGCTGGTCGCGGCGCTGGTCAGCTGGGGCATCGCGCTGTTCGAGTACCTGATCATGGTGCCGGCCAACCGCATCGGCTACACCGAGATGTCGGTGGGCCAGCTGAAGATCATGCAGGAGGTCATCACCCTGGCGGTGTTCGTCCCCTTCAGCGTCTATGTGATGCAGCAGCCGCTGAAGCTGGACTACCTGTGGGCGGGCCTGTGCCTGCTGGGCGCGGTGTACTTTATCTTCCGCGCCTGAGGCCGGCAGCAACCTGGCACGGGCAATGACGCCAGCAAGCCCGCCCGGAACCGGGCGGGCGATGCAGCTCAGGGACGCTGCTTGAGGCGGGCGATCAGGCTGGAAGTATCCCAGCGCCCGCCACCCATGGCCTGCACATCGGAATAGAACTGATCGACCAGCGCCGTCACCGGCAGCTGCGCGCCATTGCGGCGGGCCTCTTCCAGCAGGATCGACAGATCCTTGCGCATCCAGTCCACGGCGAAGCCGAAGTCGAACTTGCCGGCCAGCATGGTCTGGTGGCGGTTCTCCAGTTGCCAGGACTGCGCCGCGCCCTTGCTGATCACTTCCATCGCCGCATGGCCGTCGAGGCCGGCGCACTGGGCAAAATGCAGGGCCTCGGACAGCCCCTGGACCAGGCCGCCGATGCAAATCTGGTTGACCATCTTGGTCAGCTGGCCGCTGCCCACCGGGCCCATCAGCTTGATCATCTTGGCGTAGGCGTCGATCACCGGCTCGGCGCGCTTATAAAAAGCCTCCTCGCCGCCGACCATCACCGTCAGCATGCCGTTCTCGGCGCCAGCCTGGCCGCCGGACACCGGTGCATCGAGAAAGCCCAGGCCCTGCTCGGCGGCCACGGCCGCCAGCTCGCGGGCGACGTTGGCCGAGGCGGTGGTGTGGTCGACCAGCACGCTACCGGCCGCCATGCCGGCGAAGGCGCCGTCCGGGCCGAGCAGCACGCTGCGCAGATCGTCATCGTTGCCGACGCAGGTCATCACGAACTCGGCGCCCTGGGCCGCCTCGCGCGGGGTCGGCGCCGACTCGCCGGCGAACTCGTCTTCCCACAGCTGCACCTTGGCCGGCGAGCGGTTGTACACGCAGACCTCGTGCCCTTCGCACGCCAGATGCCCGGCCATGGGAAAACCCATCACGCCCAGACCGATAAATGCCACCTTTGCCATGCACCACCTCCTCGCTAACTGGTGTCCAAGCATAGCCCGGATCGAGGGGCGGCCGGCCAGCACAGCTGCAGGGCAAAACTGTGCAAGCGCTTTGCCCGGCGCGCCGCGGCCAACCATACTGCCCCACACAACCAAGGAGGGAGCCTATGCAGCACTGGTTGATCATCGACCTGGAAGCCACCACCGAAGAAGGTGGCTGGCCGCTGGAAGACATGGAGATCATCGAGATCGGCGCCAGTCTGGTAGCCCCCGATGGCCATGAGCTGGAACACTTCCAGCGCTTCGTCCGCCCCTTACGCCGCCCGGTTCTGACCGCCTTCTGCCGCGAGCTGACCCATATCAGCCAGGCCCAGGTCGATGGCGCATCGCCGCTGGGCCACGTCTGGCCGCAGTTCGAGCGCTGGCTGGAGCCCCACCTGCCACATCTGGCGGGCTGGGGCAGCTGGGGCGACTACGATCAGCGCCAGCTGCGCCTGGAGTGGCAGCGTCACGGCCTGTGCAGCTGCCTGCAGGACATCCCGCACCACAACCTCAAGCAGAGCTTCGCCGACAGCCGCCAGCTCAAGCGCGCCGTGGGCCTGCAGGGCGCGCTGCAGCTGACCGGCCTGCAGTTCCAGGGCCGCCAGCACCGGGCCCTGGAGGATGCGCGCAACACCGCCCGGCTGCTGCCGCTGATATTTGCCCCCTGAGGGCTGACTGAGACGGGCTGGTTGGGCATACTGGCGGGCCTTTTTTGACCCTTCCGAGGAGCCCGCCATGTTCAAGGTCAACGAATACTTCGACGGCACCGTCAAATCCATCGGCTTCGCCATGAGCGAAGGCCCGGCCACCATCGGCGTCATGGCTCCGGGCGAGTACGAGTTCGGCACCGCCCAGCTGGAAGTGATGCACGTGGTCGCCGGCGCCCTGACCGTCAAGCTGCCGGGCAGCGACAACTGGGAAACCTTCGAGGCCGGCAGCAAGTTCACCGTGCCAGGCAACAGCAAGTTCCAGCTGAAGGTCGCCGTGGACACCGCCTATCTCTGCGAATACCGCTGATCTAGGCTAGGTTGAAAGAACCGGCCCGAGTGGCCGGTTTTTTATTGCAGCCCGTTTATCGCAACTCCCCGGACAGCGCCATGCCCCGCTCCACCCTGCTTCTGCCCATCGCCCTGCTGGTGGTCGCCATGACCTCCATCCAGAGCGGTGCCTCCCTGGCCAAGAGCCTATTCCCGCTGATTGGCCCCGAGGGCACCACCGCCCTGCGCCTGAGCCTGGCGGCGCTGATCCTGTGCATCGTCATGCGTCCCTGGCGCACCCGCCCCAACTTCGCGGCCTGGCGCTCGCTACTCGGCTACGGCCTGTCGCTGGGGGCGATGAACCTGCTGTTCTACATGTCGCTGAAGAGCATTCCGCTGGGCATCGCCGTGGCCCTGGAATTCACCGGCCCGCTGGCCCTGGCGCTGTTCTCCTCGCGCCGCCTGCTGGACTTCGTGTGGATTGTCCTGGCCGTGCTCGGCCTCTGGCTGTTGCTGCCCGACACCTCTGCCGCCGACCATCTCGACCCGCTGGGCATGGCCCTGGCCCTGGGCGCCGGCGTGTGCTGGGCGCTGTACATCCTGTTCGGGCAGAAGGCCGGTGCCGCCCACGGCGCGCAGACGGTGGCGTTCGGTACCGTGGTTGCCGCGCTGCTGGTGTTTCCGGTGGGGCTCTGGCAGGTCGGCGGCGGCCTGTTCTCGCTGGACCTGCTGCCGGTAGCCCTGGCCGTGGCCGTGATGTCCTCGGCCCTGCCCTACAGCCTGGAGATGTTCGCCCTGACCCGCATGCCGGCGCGCACCTTCAGCGTACTGATGAGCCTGGAACCGGCCATCGCCGCCCTCTCCGGCCTGATCTTTCTCAGCGAGAACCTGAGCCCGATGCAGTGGCTGGCGATCGGCGCCATCATCCTCGCCTCGACGGGCGCGGCGGCCACCATCAAGCCGCGCGCACACGCCTGATCAGAGCTGACGCAGGCCGCTGCTGATCGCCAGCCCGTCCAGCTCCGCCAGGTACTCGTCCAGCGTCAGCAGGCCCAGGCACGGCAGCGCACCACGGGCCTCCAGGCTGCCGACCGCCAGCTTGCGAGCCAGAGCCACGGCGGCCATGCAGGGGATGTTCGGGCCGTCGTTGTTCTCGGCCAGCAGTTCCCAGCACAGCGTCAGCGGCTGGCCGCTCTGGTCGAGGCCACTCAGGCGCACGAACATACCGCTGCGGCCGTCACCGAACGGTTCCACCGATACGGCGCGGCGATGCAGGAAGTGGGTCAGCGGCACCGCGCTGCGCAACAGGCCGGCGCGCACCAGCCAGGCCAGCGCCCAGGTGCCGAACTGGGTCAGGCGCAGGCCGACACCGGCCGAGAAGCGCACGCTGCGCACGCCCGGATAACGGGCCGGGAACAGCTGCAGATCGGGGATATCGCAGTTGGCTACCCAGCGCGGACCGAGCGGCGCCGGGAAGTCGTGACGCGCCAGGTCCTGCCAGCCGAACACCTCGCGCCAGGCGCCGTCGCGCCATTGCTGGAATGGCTTGCCGCAGTAGTCCAGTACCGCCGCCAGGGTCGAGGCGCCCGGCGTCTTCTCCGAGGAACTGATGCCGTGCCAGATCTCGTCCAAGCGGGAGAAACGCGGCAGCAGGCTGTCGATCACCCCGCCCGCCAGGGCCGGCACCGAGCTGGCGCCGCCGCAGACCAGCACACCGGCCGCCCGCGCCGCCGCATCCAGCTCGCCAATGTCGCAGACGAAGGCGCGGGCATCGGCCAGGTCGGCGTAGTGCAGGCCGGCCTCGATGGCGGCGCGAGCCACCCGGTAGTCCTGGCGCTGGAAAGGCCCGGCGGTGGAAATCAGCAGCTGCGCGCCCAGGGCGCGCAGGCGCTCGGCCAGGTCGGCGGCGTTCATGTCCAGCTGCAGCGCCTGGCTGCCGGTCTGCGCCGCCAGCGCCTCGGCCTTGGCCAGGTCGCGCCCGGCCACCCACACGCGCATACCGGCGATAGCCGCCAGCTTGCGCACGATGACCTGGCCGAAGTTGCCATAGCCGCCCAGCACCACCACACCGAATTCCTTGTGCACCACCCTCTCCCTAACGACGCTCGGTGTTGAACTGCAGCTGCGCCAGCCGCGCATACAATTGATTGCTCGCCACCAGCTCGGCGTGGGTGCCGATGGCCTGTAGCCGGCCGCGGTCGACCACCGCGATGCGGTCGGCGTTCTGCACCGTGGCCAGGCGATGAGCGATGACCAGCGTTGTGCGCCCACGCATCAGCCCCGGCAGTGCCTGCTGGATCAGGTGTTCGCTCTCGGCATCCAGCGCGCTGGTGGCCTCGTCGAGCAGCAAGATCGGCGCATCGGTTAGCAGCGCGCGGGCAATCGCCAGGCGCTGGCGCTGGCCGCCGGAGAGGCCCAGCCCGGCTTCGCCCAGATGGGTCTGATAGCCCTGCGGCAGGCGCTCGATGAACTCGTGGGCGTGAGCCGCACGCGCGGCGGCCTCGACCTCGGCGGCGCTGGCATCCGGGCGCCCGTAGCGCAGGTTGTCCTCCACCGAGCCGAAGAACAGCGCCGGGTTCTGCGAAACCAAGGCGAAGCACCGGCGCAGGTCGGCCGGATCGAGGCGCTGGATCGGCACACCCTCGATCAGCACTTCGCCCTCCTGCGGGTCGAAGAAGCGCAGCAGCAGGTCGAACAGGGTCGACTTGCCCGCGCCAGAGGGGCCGACCAGGGCCAGGGTCTCGCCGGCACGTATCGCCAGGTCGATGCCATCGATGGCCGGCTGTTCGGGGCGGGCCGGATAGAAGAAGCGCACGCCACGCAGCTCGACTTCGCCGCCGACCCGCTGCGGCAGTTGCAGCAGGTCCTCGCTCGGCGCGGTGATGGCGTTGCGCGTGCGCAGCAGTTCGGCGATGCGCTCGGCGGCACCAGCCGCGCTCTGCAGCTCGCCAATCACCTCGCTGATGGCGCCGAAGGACATGCCGACGATCAGGCTGTAGAACACGAAAGCCGCCAGGTCGCCGCCGCTGATACGCCCGGCGATCACGTCCATGCCGCCGACCCAGAGCATGGCGCCCACGGCGCCAAGCACCAGCACGATGACCACGGTGATCAGCCAGGCGCGCTGGCGGATGCGCCTGCCGGCAGTGGCGAACGCGGCCTCCACGGTGCCGGCGAAGCGCTGGCGGTCCTGGGCCTGGTGGTTGTAGGCCTGCACCGTCTTGATCTGGCCGAGGGTCTCGCCGATATAGCTGCCCACGTCGGCGACCCGATCCTGGGTCTGCCGGGACAGCGCGCGCACGCGGCGGCCGAAGATCAGGATCGGCGCCACCACCAGCGGCAGTGAGCAGACCACGATGGCGCTGAGCTTGGCGTTGGTGACAAACAGCAGCACGACGCCTCCTATCAGCATGATGCCGTTGCGCAGGGCCATGGACAGCGACGAGCCGATCACCGTCTGCAGCAGCGTGGTGTCGGCGGTCAGCCGCGACTGGATCTCCGAGGCGCGGTTGCTCTCGTAGAAGCCCGGGTGCAGGTCAATCAGATGGTCGAATACCTTGCGCCGGATATCGGCGACGAAGCGCTCGCCGATCCAGCTGACCAGATAGAAACGGGTGAAAGTACCAATCGCCAGGGCCAGCACCAGCACGAAGAACAGCGCGATGGAGTGGTTCAGCGCACTCTGCGACTGGGTCGCCAGCCCCTGGTCCACCAGCAGGCGGATACCCTGGCCCATGGACAGGGTGATGGCAGCGGTGAACATCAATGCCGCCAGGGCGCCGACCAGGCGCCAGCGGTACGGCGCGACGAAGCGCCAGGCCATGCCCAGCGCTTGGCGCCGGTTATCCGAGAACAGGCTCATGGGCGCGGCTCGCCGGCATCGAGGAAACGCTGCTGGTGGTCCGCAGCGGGCAGCAGGCAGCTGTCGTAGCGGCCGAACAGGCGGTAGCGGTTCAGCGCGATGCGGTCGTAGCACCAGTCGCGCAGCACGCGCGGCAGCAAGCGCAGCACGGCCAGCAGACGCCAGGCGCCGGGCAGCTGGGCGACGATGCGCAGTACGGCATCGGAACGCACGAACAGCGTCTCGCCTTCCACGTAGGCCATGGTCTCGAAAGCGTCGGTGGGCAAGCCATACCAGGCCAGGATCGCCTGGCCTTCGGCCGACTGCACCGAGCACAGGCGAAAACGCCGCTGCTGGTCATGGCGGATCAGGAACTTCGCCCAGCCGTTGCACAGCCGGCACACACCGTCGAACAGCACGACACGCTCGCCGGCCTGGATATGGGGTGGTAATGCCATCGAGACCTCCGGAAATCCTGCGACGGATGCTAACTCATTGCGCCCGGCGCTGGCCTGGGTCAGCGAAACGATAGTGGCCGGTGATGGCGAAGCCGAACAGGATGTCCTCCTCCCGCGTGCCGCGGCCGATGTTGTGCAGCACCAGCGGCACGCCGGCCGGGCTGCTGCGGTCGGAGACGATGCCGATATGGGTCAGGCCGCGCCCCAGGTCCCAGGTGACGATATCGCCGGCGAGGTAGTCCGCCGGTTTGTCGCTGACTTTCAGCGCCATGCCCTGGCGCTTGAACCAGGTCATCAGGTTGGGCACGCGGCGGTGATCGATATTGCGGTCGGTGCTCTTCAGCCCCCAGTTCTTCGGATACAGCGCGAAGTGCGCACGCATGTCCTCGTGCACGCTCTTCTGCAGGTCCAGGCCCTGCTCGCGCAGGGCGCGGATCACCACGTCGGTGCACACGCCGGTGCTCAGCGGCACGTCGCCGCCGGGGTAGTCCAGCTGGCGGTAGACCGGGTCATAGCTCAGAGTCACGCCGACCTGGCTGCGCGCATCGAGCACCAGGCGTTGCGGGTCGACGCCCGCCGCCCAGGCCGGGGCCAGCGCGAACAGCAGCAGAAGCAGGAGATGACGCATGGTCATTCCTTGCGTTCGGCGTAGCGTGGCAGATCGTCATCCAGCTCCCACCAGTTGGCCTTGGAGTCGGCGTATATATGCCAGCCCGGCCGGCTCGCTACCTCGCCCTGCAGACTGCCAGCGCGGATGCGCAGCACGCCCGGCAGCTTGCTGGTGCGACTGTAGATGGGCGAGCCGCAGCGCGAGCAGAACACCCGCTGCTTGCCTGGCGAAGACTCGAAGGCCTGCAGGCGTTCGGCGCCGCTGAGCAAATGGAACGCTGCCTCGCTGACCGGAATATTGCTGGCGAACGGCGCACCCTGGGCGCGCCGGCACTGGCTGCAGTGGCACAGCTGGATGGGGGCAAGTTCACCCTCGATCCGATAGCGAATCTCGCCGCACAGGCAGCTTCCCTGATGCATGACCTTCTCCTGTTTCAACGCAATGGATAGAGCAGTTCTTCCCTGTAACCCGCCCACACCCGCACGGCGTCGGGGAAGGCCTCGTCCAGCGCCGGGTCGCCGCTGTCGACCAGCAGCGGGCGGCCTTCCAGGGTGCCGAGCTTGCGCTTGGTGGCGATCACCCGCAGGTGGTCGAGGCCGATGGCGCGCAGCACTCGCGGGCTGATCTGCTGGTTGCCGCGGCCGATGATATGGCCCTGGCCGCCGATGGCGGTGACCAGCAGGCGCGCCGGATGACCGTCGATCAACTCGAACAGCTGCGCCTCAGTCACGTCGCGGGCGAGCACCGCGCCGTCCTCGATCACGTCCACGCCCAGCAGGGTGGTCTCCAGGCCGAGGTTCTGCGCCAGGCCGTGTAGAGTCGAGCCGGGGCCGAACACGTAGCGCACACCCTCTTCCCAGCTTTCCTGCAGCCAGTCGGCCAGGTCCACCAGCACCAGTTCCTCGGATTCCATGCCGCCCTGTTTGACGTGCTGCATGAATTCGCCCTCCACCGGCACGCACATCTCGCCATAGTGGCGCGCGCCCACCTTGCCCTCGCGCAGGGCCGCTTCATCTATATCGCGCACCTCGCCGCTGGACAGGCGCACCAGACCACCCTCGATCAGGCGCAAAGCCATCTGCCCGGCCGCGCGTGGACTGATGGCATACACCGCGGAATGGATCTTCACCCCGGCCGGAATGCCGAGTACCGGCTGATCCTCGCGCACCGCGCTGCACACATCGCGCGCGGTGCCGTCGCCACCGGCGAACAGGATCAGCGCGCAACCCGCGTCTTGCAGGGCGCGCACCGCGGCCTGGGTATCTGCGGCCGTGGTCGGGCCCTCGCCCAGGCTACCCAGCACCCGGTGGGCGTAGCCCAGCTCGCTCAGCAGGTCGGCGCCCATGGCGCCGGGAAAGGTGACGAACTGCAGGCGCTCGGCCACCGGTCGCAGGCATTCCAGGGCGATGCGCGTGCGTTCCGCGGCGCGCGGTTCGGCGCCACGGGCCAGGGCCTCGGCGGCCACGCCATCGCTACCCTTGAGCGCCGCCGGTCCGCCGAGGCCGGCCAGCGGATTGATGATCAGGCCCAGATGGAAAACACTCATAACCACTCCAATCACGGCGCACCGTTGGGTGCCCCGAATAAACCTCTCGCGCTGGCTGTCACGGCGCCTTCATCTGCCCGCCCTAGACTTTCCACATAGTCCGGAGGAAACGGTCATGAAAGCGCAACAGCAGTCCCCGCAGTCCCAGAGCAAACCCGCCAACCCGCCGCAACCGCTGGGCGGCGCCATCATCGACGCCGAGGGTCGGGAGATTCCCATCACCGAGCAGATGATCCAGCAGGCCTGCCGCGAGCTGGACAAGGCCTGGCAGGCGCCGCGCCAGGCATCCTGAGGCGCATTCTGCCACGGCAGGGCGCTGCGCTATTACCTCCGATGTAATTGCCGCCCTGCCGGGGCGCGGGTAGAAAGAAGGCCATAGCTTCCTTCAAGGCCCGCCCATGCCCTCCGCCACTTCCCATCCAGCCCGCCAGGGCGACAGCTTCGGCAACCTGCTGAAAACCTGGCGCCTGCGCCGCGGCCTCAGCCAACTGGCCTTCGCCGAGATCGCGGCAACCTCGCAGCGGCATATCAGCTTCCTGGAGAGTGGCCGCTCGCAGCCGAGCCGGCCGATGATCCTGCAGCTGGCCGCCAGCCTCGATCTGCCATTGCACGAGCGCAACACCCTGCTGGCCGCCGCCGGCTTCGCCGCGGTATTTCGCGACAGCCCGCTGGAGGCGGCGGAATCCGCCTTCGTGCGCCAGGCCATCGAGCTGCTGCTGGCCAAGCAGGAGCCCTATCCGGCCGCGTTGATCGACTGCCGCTGGAACCAGCTACGCACCAACCGCGCCGGCGAGCACTTCTCCAGCTTCCTGATGGACGAGCCGCCCCCGGCGGAGGTCTTCGGCCCCCAGGGTGCGCCCAACCTGATCAAGCTGCTGCTGCATCCCAGGGGCCTGCGTTCGAAGGTGGTGAACTGGCTGGAGTTGTCGGCCTTCCTGATCCAGCGCCTGCGCGCCGAGGCCCTGCGCGTCGGCGGTGACGCACTGACCGAGCGGCTGTTCGACGAGATCGCCTGCTTCCCGGACATGCCCGAGCAGTGGCCGACCCTGGGCGCCGGTCAGCTGGACAGCCCGGTGCTGATGACCCACTTCCGCAAGAACGGCATCGACCTGCGCTTTTTCACCACCATCACCACCCTGGGTGCACCGCTGGATGCCGGCCTCGAGCAGCTGCGCCTGGAATCCTACTTCCCCGCGGACGAGGCCACCGAGGCCTTCATGCGCCAATTCGCCTGATGGAGATGTACCCATGAACCTGTGGTTCCGCCTGATCCGCATGCTGCTGACCTTCCGCTGGCGCCCGCGCGTGCACCCGCTGGGCACCAGCGTGCTGCACATGCGCGTGCAGCCCAACGACCTGGACTTCAACGGCCACGTCAACAACGGCCGCTACCTGACCCTGGCCGACGTGGCGCGCATGGATTTCGTGCTGCGCACCGGCGCCGCGCGGGTGGCCTGGCGGCACAGGGCGCTGCCGATAGTGGGCGACGCCACGGCCAAGTTCCGGCGCGACCTCAAGCCCTTCGAGCGCTTCGAGGTGCATAGCCGGGTGCTGGGCTGGGAAGGCAAGTGGACCTTTATCGAGCACCGCTTCGTGCGCCACGGCCGGGTGCTCGGCCTGGTGCTGATCCGCGGCCTGTTCAAGGCGCCGGGCGGCACCCTGGACCCGCGCGAGTTCGCCGTCGAGCTGGGACAGAGTCCCGATTCACCGGCGCTGCCCGCCTGGGTGTTGGAATGGCACCGCAGCTGCGACAGCCTGAGCCAGCACCTGCGCGAGGAAGAGCACGACGTGGCGCTGCCGGAAGCGGCCCGAGCCTAGAGCAGCGTGCAGCCCAGCGCGCCGACCAGCGCCGCCAGGTGCGGCGCATCGCCCTCCAGACGCACCTGCAGGCCGTCGATCTCGCGGCGATAGGGATAGTGTTTGCGCAAGGCGTCGAAGGCCGCCTTGCGCTGTGCCGCATCACCGACCAGCGAGCGGCGGAAATCGGCATCGTCGCGGCGCGGGTCGTATACCGCGCGACACAGGCTGGCCAGCGCCCAGTCGATGCCGGCTTCCTCGTGCAGGCCCAGCTCGGCGAGCCAGGGTGGCGGCAGCAGATCGCTCAGTTGTACCCGCTCCGGCAGGCCCATTGCCTTGCAGTAAGCCTGGTAGATCTGCGCCGTGCCGCGCAGCTTGCCGTCCAGGCTGTAGCCGGCGATGTGCGGCGTGGCGATCTGGCACAGCGCGGCCAGCTTAGGGTCGGCCAGCGGCTCGCCTTCCCAAACGTCCAGCGCCACGCGCAAATCGGCGCCGCCCTGCAGGTGGGCCTTGAGCGCCGCGTTGTCCACCACCGGGCCGCGGCTGGCGTTGATCAGCCAGGCGCCAGGCTTGAGCGCGCGCAGCTGCTCTGCTGCAATCAGGTGGCGGGTGCCGGCATCCAGCGGCGTGTGCAGGCTGACCACATCGCACTCGCGCAGGATGCTTCCCAGCTCGACGAAGTCACCGCCCTCGGCGGCCTGGCGCGGCGGGTCGCAGACCCGCACATCCCAGCCCAGCCCGCGCAGCACCTCGACCAGGCGCCCGCCAACCTGGCCGGCACCGACCACGCCGTAGGTCAGCTCGGGCAGCTTGGCGCCGGTGCTTTCCGCCAGCGCCAGCAGGCAACCGAGCACGTAGTCCACCACGCCGCGGGCGTTGCAGCCGGGGGCGCTGGACCAGGCGATGCCGGCCTCGGCGAAGTAGTCCAGGTCCAGATGGTCGGTGCCGATGGTGCAGGTGCCGACGAAGCGCACCTTGCTGCCTTCCAGCAAGGCGCGGTCGACTCTGGTCACCGAGCGCACCAGCAGCACTTCGGCGTCGCCCAGCGCGGCGCGGTCGATGGCCCGGCCGGGATGGCGGCTGATCGGGCCGAAGGCGGCGAAGAACTCGTCGAGCAGCGGAATGTTTTCGTCGGCGACTATCTGCATGGGGCACTCCATTCACGAGCGCTCATTCTAGGCGCAGAGCGGCGCGCCGGGTAAGCCGCGCTTTCCTGACCCTCCAGACAGGGCTAGACTAGCGCGCCTCCCTGCTCCATCCCGCCGGACCCTCCATGCACACCCTCTCCCGCTCCGCCCGCACCCTGGCCGAAATCCGTGCCCTGCTGGCGTTGGCCACGCCGATCATCATCGCCCAGCTGGCGCATACCTCGATGGGCTTCGTCGACGCGGTGATGGCCGGCCGGGTCAGCGCGCGGGACCTGGCGGCGGTGGCCCTGGGCAACTCGCTGTGGGTACCGGTATTTCTGCTGATGAACGGCACCCTGCTGGCCACCACGGCCAAGGTGGCGCAGCGCTATGGCGCCGGCAAGCAGGAGGAGATCGGCCCGCTGGTGCGTCAGGCCTTGTGGCTGGCGCTGGCGGTGGGCCTGGGCTGCGCCACCCTGCTGTGGAACGCCGAACCGCTGCTGCACCTGATGGGCGTGGATGCCGAGCTCAGCGCCATGGCCATGGGTTATCTGCGCGGCATCGCCTGCGGCTTCCCGGCGGTGGCCCTGTACCACGTGCTGCGCTGCTGCAGCGACGGCATCGGCCATACCCGGCCGAGCATGTTCATCGGCATCGGCGGGCTGCTGCTGAACATCCCGCTCAACTACATCCTGATCTACGGCCACCTCGGCTTCCCGGCCATGGGCGGCGTCGGCTGCGGCTGGGCCAGCGGCGCGGTGATGTGGTGCATGCTGCTGGGCATGCTGTGGTGGGTGAACCATGCGCCGTACTACCAGCCGAGCCAGCTGTTCAAGCACTTCGAATGGCCGCAGTGGGCGGTGATCCGCCGCCTGCTCAGCATCGGCGTACCGATCGGCGTGGCGATCTTCGCCGAATCCAGCATCTTCTCGGTGATCGCCCTGCTGATCGGCGGCCTCGGCGCCACCGTGGTGGCCGGCCATCAGATCGCCCTGAACTTCAGCTCGATGATCTTCATGATCCCCTACTCGCTGGCCATGGCCGCCACGGTACGCGTCGGCCAGTCCCTGGGCCGTGGTACGCCGCGTGATGCGCGCTTCTCCGCCGGCGTGGCGATGGGCACGGCGCTGGCCTATGCCTGCCTGTCGGCGACCCTGGTCCTGCTGCTGCGCGAGCAGATCGCCGCCATCTACAGCCCGGACCCGATGGTGATTGCCATGGCCGCCACCCTGCTGGTGTACTCGGCGCTGTTCCAGTTCTCCGACGCCGTGCAGGTCACCGCCGCCGGCGCCCTGCGCGGTTACCAGGACACCCGCGCGACCATGCTGATCACCCTGTTCGCCTACTGGGGCATCGGCCTGCCGGTGGGTTATGCGCTGGGGCTGTCGGACTGGCTGGGCCAGCCATCCGGGCCCAGCGGCCTGTGGCAGGGGCTGGTGGTGGGGCTGACCTGCGCCGCCGTGCTGCTCGGCATCCGCCTGGCGCGCAGCGCGCGCCGGCGCATCCACGCTCAGTCGGCGAGCGCGACGGTGGCGGCCAGCGCCGCCCAGTAGTCGGCGGACAGCAGCTCGCGGCCGGCCAGCAGATGGGCCAGGTAGCCGCTGCTGGGCGCCAGCCCTTCGCTGCGCCAGGCCGGGTTGGCGATGTAGATCCAGGCGGAGATGGCGCCGTGTTCGGTCTCGATGCGCATGCGTTCGCGGCTGTAGTAGATCGGCGTGCCTTCGAACACATCCAGCTTGAGAATCTCGCGCTCGTCGGCCAGGCGATAGAGCACGCCTTCCACCACGCCGCCGGCCTGGTGGCGGATATTGGCGTAGGCGCGACCCGGGTTGTCGTGGGCGCGCTTGTTGAAGCTCAGGGCATAGCCCGGCAACCGCGCCGCCATCATCTCCTCGACGACCAGGCCGCGCGCCTGCATGCGCGCGGGATTCATGTTGGAGCCGTAGGCGAAGTAGTAAGGCATGTCGGAACTCTGGCCGCAGGCAGCGGCAGCGGGGTCAATCGAGCTTTTTGCGAATCCAGTACTGATAGGTGCCGCCGTCCTCGCCCTGCTCCAGCAGTTCGTGGCCGAGGAACATGCAGAACTTGGGGATATCGCGCTTGGTCGAGGGGTCGGTGGCCAGCACCTTGAGCAGGCCGCCGGCCGGCAGGTCGCGCACCTTGTTGTGCAGCATCATCACCGGTTCCGGGCAGTTGAGGCCGCAGGCGTCGAGAATGGCGTCGGGTTGCAGGGACATGGGCTACTCCGAAAAACTGGCGGCTATTGTGGCGTAAAGGTGGCAACGCGCCCAGCGCGGGAGGCCGAACGGTGGACGAGCAGCACGACTGGTGCGTGAAGCGCCTGGACGACAACGGCAACGAGTTCGTCGTCGCCACCGACTTGAGCCGCGCCGAGGCCGATCGCTTGGCTCGGGAGTACCAGGCCAAGGGCCACAAGCAGAGCTACTGGGCCTGCCGCCAGGCTACAGACGACGCAGGTGGCAGGTGACTTCCTCGCGGTCGTGGTAGAGCTGCTTGCAGGCGATGGAAACCTTCAGTCGGCGCGCGGCGAAGGCATCCTCCAGGCGCTGCAGCAGCTTGCATACCTCGGCGTAGCGCTGCTTCATCGGCAGCTTGAGGTTGACCACCGCCTCGCGGCAGTGCCCTCCGCCGATCCACTCCTCGACCATCGCCGTGGTGCGCGCCGGTTTCTCGACGATGTCGCAGACCATCCAGTCCACCGGCTGCTTGGGCTTCCAGGTAAAGCCGTCGACCATCAGGTGGGTGACCAAGCCGGTGTCCATCAGGCTCTCGGCCATGGGGCCGTTGTCGATGGCGGTGACCAGCATGCCGCGCTTGACCAGCTGGTAGGTCCAGCCGCCCGGCGCCGCGCCGAGGTCGACGCCGGTCATCTCGTCCGACAGGCGGGTTTCCCACTGCTCGCGCGGGATAAAGGTGTGCCAGGCCTCCTCCAGCTTGAGGGTCGAGCGGCTCGGCGCCTCGCGCGGGAATTTCAGGCGCGGGATGCCCATGGGCCAGAGCGCCTGGTTATTGGCCTCGGCGATGCCGAGGAACACCTCGCGGCCGCTCTTGAAGGTCAGCAGCAGGCGCGGCTTGCTCGGCTCGTCGACCAGCTTGCCGGCCTTTTCCAGCGCCTTGCGCAGCGGGCCTTCGAACTTCTTGCAGAAGTTCGACAGCTCCTTGCCCTCGTTGGTATCGAAGACTTCCAGCCACAGGCTGCCGCACGCCGGATAGTCGGCCAGCGCGTGCAGCAGCACGCTGATACGGTCGGTCTCCGGCAGTTGCAGGTAGCTGCCGCGCGCCCACTGGCGCGGGAAGATCAGCCTGCTGAAGCGCAGCGCGCGCATCAGGCGCGCGGCGCCCTGGGGCTCGCTGCAGACGAATTCGGCATGGGCGCTGCTGGGCTTGGACTTGGCGTAGCCGGCCACCTCCAGGCGCGCGGCGTGGTCGCTGATCTCGGCGCAGACCTCGCCCTCGAAGCCGGGGCGGCAGTGCAGTAGTAGGGTGTTCATCGGCGGTTCTCCTCAGGCCGCGCATGATAGCGGACTCGGGAACCCCAGGCGCGCCCGACCGGTCCAGTGCAGTGGCAGGAGCTGACCTGACGGTCTAGTTTCAGATGTTCAACCGAGCAGGAGTCCCACCATGCCTTCCCTGGATAGCCTGAATTGCCGACGTGACCTGCAGGTAGGCGCCAAGACCTACCGCTACTACAGCCTGCCGGAGGCCGCCAAGCGCCTCGGCGACATTCAACGCCTGCCCATGTCGCTCAAGGTGCTGCTGGAGAACCTGCTGCGCTTCGAGGACAACGTCACCGTCAGCCCCCGCGATATCCAGGCCATGGTCGACTGGCTCGCCCAGCGCCGCTCCGATCACGAGATCCAGTACCGCCCCGCGCGGGTGCTGATGCAGGACTTCACCGGCGTGCCGGCGGTGGTCGACCTGGCCGCCATGCGCGCGGCCATGGCCGCCGCCGGTGGCAATCCACAGAAGATCAATCCGCTGTCGCCGGTGGACCTGGTGATCGACCACTCGGTGATGGTCGACAAGTACGCCTCGCCTACCGCCTTCGGCCAGAACGTCGACATCGAGATGCAGCGCAACGGCGAGCGCTACGCCTTCCTGCGCTGGGGCCAGAACGCCTTCGCCAACTTCAGCGTGGTGCCGCCGGGCACCGGCATCTGCCACCAGGTCAATCTGGAATACCTGGCCCGCACCGTGTGGACCAAGGACGAGGACGGCGCCACCTACGCCTTCCCCGACACCCTGGTGGGCACCGACTCGCACACCACCATGATCAACGGCCTCGGCGTGCTCGGCTGGGGCGTGGGCGGCATCGAGGCCGAGGCGGCCATGCTCGGCCAGCCGGTGTCGATGCTGATACCCGAGGTGATCGGCTTCAAGCTCAGCGGCAAGCTGCGCGAAGGCATCACCGCCACCGACCTGGTGCTGACCGTCACCCAGATGCTGCGCAAGAAGGGCGTGGTCGGCAAGTTCGTTGAATTCTACGGCGACGGCCTGGCTGACCTGCCCCTGGCGGACCGCGCCACCATCGCCAACATGGCCCCGGAATACGGCGCCACCTGCGGCTTCTTCCCGGTGGACGACATCACCCTCGGCTATCTGCGCCTTTCCGGCCGGCCTGAGGAGGTGGTGCAGCTGGTCGAGGCCTACGCCAAGACCCAGGGCCTGTGGCGCCTGCCCGGCCACGAGCCGCTGTTCAGCGACAGCCTGGCGCTCGACCTGGGCAGCGTCGAGGCCAGCCTGGCCGGGCCCAAGCGCCCGCAGGACCGGGTTGCGCTGCCAGACGTGCCGGCGGCCTTCGAGGACTTCCTCGGCGTGCAGCTGAAACCGCCGGCCAAGGAGGAAGGCCGCCTGCTCAGCGAGGGTGGTGGCGGCGTGGCGGTGGGTAATGCAGACCAGGTCGGCGAAGTCGACTATGCCGACCAGGGCCAGACCTACCGGCTGAAGACCGGCGCGGTGGTGATCGCCGCCATCACCTCCTGCACCAACACCTCCAACCCCAGCGTGATGATGGCCGCCGGCCTGGTGGCGAAGAAGGCGGTGGAGAAAGGCCTGAGCCGCCGGCCCTGGGTGAAGAGCTCGCTGGCGCCCGGCTCCAAGGTGGTCACCGAGTACTTCAAGGCCGCCGGCCTGACGCCCTACCTCGACCAGTTGGGCTTCGATCTGGTCGGCTACGGCTGCACCACCTGCATCGGCAACTCCGGCCCGCTGCTGGAGCCGATCGAGCAGGCGATCCAGCAGGCCGACCTGACGGTGGCCTCGGTGCTGTCCGGCAACCGCAACTTCGAGGGCCGCGTGCACCCGCTGGTCAAGGCCAACTGGCTGGCCTCGCCGCCGCTGGTCGTGGCCTACGCCCTGGCCGGTAACGTGCGCATCGACCTCAGCCGCGAACCGCTGGGCAACGGCAAGGATGGCCAGCCGGTGTACCTGCGCGACATCTGGCCGAGCCAGCGGGAGATCGCCGACGCCATCGCCAAGGTCGACACCGCCATGTTCCGCAAGGAGTACGCCGAGGTGTTCGCCGGCGACGCCCAGTGGCAGGCCATCGCCGTACCGCAGGCGGCCACCTACGAGTGGCAGGCCGACTCCACCTACATCCAGCACCCGCCGTTCTTCCAGGACATCGCCGGCGACCCGCCGCATGTGGGCGACATCCATGGCGCGCGCATCCTCGCCCTGCTCGGCGACTCGGTGACCACCGACCACATCTCCCCCGCCGGCAACATCAAGAAGGACAGCCCCGCCGGACGCTACCTGAGCGAGCACGGCGTGGCGCCGGTGGACTTCAACTCCTACGGCTCGCGGCGCGGTAACCACGAGGTGATGATGCGTGGCACCTTCGCCAATATCCGCATCCGCAACGAGATGCTCGGCGGTGAGGAAGGCGGCAACACCCTGCACCTGCCCGGCGGCGAGAAGCTGGCGATCTACGACGCGGCCATGCGCTACCAGGCCGAGGGCGTGCCGCTGGTGATCTTCGCCGGCAAGGAGTACGGCACCGGCTCATCCCGCGACTGGGCGGCCAAGGGCACCAACCTGCTCGGGGTGAAGGCGGTGATCGCCGAGAGTTTCGAGCGCATCCACCGCTCCAACCTGGTCGGCATGGGCGTGCTGCCACTGCAGTTCAAGGCTGGCCAGGATCGCAAGAGCCTGGGCCTGAGCGGACGCGAGAAGGTCAGCATTGGCGGCCTCGATGGCGTCGAGCTACGCCCGCAGCTGACCCTGGCCCTGGATATCCAGCGCGAGGATGGCAGCCATCAGGAAGTCGAGGTGCTGTGCCGCATCGACACGCAGAACGAGGTGGAGTACTTCAAGGCCGGCGGCATTCTGCATTACGTGCTGCGCCAGCTGCTGAAGACGTGAGGTTGGTGGCGGGCTGTTGGTGGGCTGCCCGCTTCGCGGGCGAGGCCACCCTACGATAGACCGAAACGAAAAAGGGGCGGCCAAACGGCCGCCCCTTTGATTTTCAAGCGGATCTAACCGACCGTTTCCGTCTTGACCGGAGTGCGACCGTAGACGTCTTCCAGGCGCTCGATATCGTCTTCGCCGAGATAGCTGCCCGACTGCACCTCGATGATCTCCAGCGGGATCTTGCCGGGGTTGGCCAGGCGGTGCACCGAGGCGATCGGGATGTAGGTGGACTGGTTCTCGGTGAGCAGGAACACCTTGTCGTCACAGGTCACCTGGGCCGTACCGGACACCACGATCCAGTGCTCGGCGCGGTGGTGGTGCATCTGCAACGACAGCTGCGCGCCCGGCTTGACGGTGATGTGCTTGACCTGGTGGCGGTTGCCGTTGTCCACCGAGTCGTAGCTGCCCCACGGGCGATACACTGCGCAGTGGCTCTGGGTCTCCTGGCGGTTCTGCGAATCCAGCACGTTGACCAGTTTCTTGACGTCCTGCACGGCGTTCTTGTGGGCGATCATCACCGCGTCCTTGGTCTCGACCACCACCACGTCGTCCATGCCGATCAGGGTCACCAGCTTGGAGGTGCTGTGCACGAAGCTGTTGTGGCTGCTGTGGGTGACCACATCGCCCTTGAGCACGTTGCCGTCGCTGTCCTTCTCGTGCACGTCCCACAGCGAGGACCAGCTGCCCACGTCGTTCCAGCCGGCGGCCAGGGGTACCACACAGGCACGGCTGGTCTTCTCCATCACCGCGTAGTCGATGGAGTTGTCCGGGCAGCACTCGAAGGTGCCGGCATCGATGGTCACCACGCCGGCGTTGACCTTGCTGCGTTCCAGGGCCAGTACGCAGGTGTCGTAGATGTCCGGCTCGTGGGCCCGCAGCTCGTCCAGGTAACGGCTGGCGCGGAACAGGAACATGCCGCTGTTCCAGTAGTAGCCGCCGCTGCGCACGAACTCGGCGGCACGCACCGCGTCGGGTTTCTCGACGAACTGCATGACCCGGTAGGCGCCCGGGATCAGATCGTCGCCGTCTTCGCTGCGACCCGCCTTGATATAGCCGAAGCCGGTTTCCGGGCTGTTGGCGGGAATGCCGAACAGCACCATCTCGCCTTCCTCGGCGGCGATGCGCGCCAGCTCCAGGGCCTTGCGCAGCGCCAGCTCGTCGCTGATCACGTGGTCGGCCGGGAGGATCAGCATCAGCTCGTCACGCCCTTCGGCGATCAGCTGCAGGGCGGCCATGGCCACCGCCGGCGCGGTATTGCGGCCGAATGGCTCGAGCAGCATGCCCTGGGTGCTCACGCCGATCTTGCCGAGCTGCTCGTTGACGATGAAACGGTGCTCGAGGTTGCACACCACCATCGGTTTCTGCATGCCGTCGAAACTCAGGCGCTGCAGGGTTTGCTGGAACAGGGAAAGCTCGCCGGTCAGGGCGAGGAACTGCTTGGGGTACATCTTGCGGGACAAGGGCCAAAGGCGTGAACCGCTACCACCAGAAAGAATTACCGGAATCATTGGTTTGTCTCCATTTATATCCATTCAAATCTGAGCCATCCCGCGCCGGACCGGTGTGGGGTGAACGTCAGGACTAACCTCAAGGCAGTTGCCCGGAAAATAGCTGGGTGAGGTCCCCGCCGAGCCGATAAGTGCTCAGCGGCTCTATGGAACGACGCCACGCGTTCGTGCTCTCCGAGCACGAATACAGCGCGCAGTACGGTTCCAGCCAGGCGAAGCGGTTATTGCTCCGCAGATCCTCCAATGTCTGCGGATAACCGGTTTTCTCTTGAAATATTCCTGGATCCTGCAAGCCCGCCTGCATGCGCAGCGCCAGACGCTGAAGGGCTCCATCGTTTTCCTGGCGCAGATCCAAGTTATTGGCCTGAGAGAAGGCCGCAATCATCATCAGCGGGCCCATGCTGTAGTTGTGGTAAGCCAGCGCACGGGTCTGACGGGACAGCTCCAACGGCAGGTAGCCGTCGTCATCCACTTGCCGCATGCCATGTCGATACTGCTCAACGGCCCAATCGAAGAGATCGCGCCGGTCGAGGACCACTGCGGTGGCCATCACTGACCAGGCGGCCCAGTACTGGTGGTTGTTGCGCCGATCCATGGGCTGGGCATCCCAGTCCTTCACCACCTGATCGGCCAACTGGCCTAGCCACTTCTCGATGGACGCAGACTGCTCGGCGTAGCCCTTGAGCGGCTGAGAGCGGGAAAACTGCAAGCGCAGGTAGGCACCGGAAATGCTTCCCAGCGCCCATTTGCGAACCGACTTGCCGGTATGGTTGTAGTTCTCGCTAAGCAACGCCCCGGCTTCCGCCCAGCTGTCCAGCCAGGTGACGGCGCACTCGGCATAGGCCTGCTGGCCGCTGTCGAAGTAGCGCTCGACCAGGCGATTGGTGCCGCCCTCGAGCTCGCGCACGTCATCGGTCAGGCGCTCATAGCTGGCGGCCGCCATGGGGTTGAGCTTGTCGCGGGCCGCATCGGAGCCGCTGTACTTGCTCGGGAAGTGCAGGTCACCGGTATAGGGAGTGGGCACAGGCGGGCAACTGGGCTCCTTGCCCCTCGGCGCCGCGGCACTTTTGAAGTAACCCTCCGGCGGCACCAGCGCCGCCTTGCTGTCCCAGAAGCAGCCGCTCGCTAGCAGCGTCGCCAAAGCCAGCGCACCACGCAATGCCATCGTCGTCAGCCGAACCACACTCATGCCAGGGCCTCAGTCGATCTTCACGGGGCGCTTGACCCACACCGGGGACAGGTTGCCGGCACTACCGGTGACGTACAGGCTGACCACCTCGCCTCGCTCGACTACCAGCGGGCTGAGGTCGCTGACCTTCTGCTCGCCAGCGAACAGCGCCAGGCGCACCTTGACCGGATTGATCTCGCGATCGCCGCGTGCCTTGCCGGCCACGGCCGGGATCACCTCGGTCTTGCCGTCGGCGGTCTTCAGGCTGACCGGGGTATCGGAGAGGTTCTGAATGCGCACCAGGGCCTTCTGGCGGTTCTTGAAGGCCGGGTCCTCGACCAGCTTCAGCTCGCCGCTGGGCAGCTGCACCAGGGTGTAGTACTGGTCGGCCTTGAGCTCCACCGGCAGGCTCTTGCCGGAGGCGCTGGCGCTGTAGCTGCCGGCGGGCAGGAAGGAGAAATCGCTGCTGCCGCGCGGCTCCACTTCCTTGATGTTGACCGTGCCCAGGCTCAGGTCCAGTTCCGAGGAGCCGGCGTTGTAGGCACGCACGAAAGCCGAGCCGGCCGGTGCTGTCGGGCCGTACAGGCCAGCCTCGTCGGCCTGGACGCTGCCGATGGCGGCGGTGAGGCTCAGACCCAGTCCCAGGGCCAGTGTGCGAATGGAGGTATGCATGGTCATCTTCCTTTTTGAAGTAGTCATTGAGCCGCCAGCGGTTTGGCGGTGCCTTTCATGGCCAGGCGCTCGGCCGAGTCCGGACCGGCCCGGAGTTGGGCCAGCCACTGCGCGTCGAACTCGGTGAGGTCACTCGGCATCGTCAGATAGCGTTCCGGAACTTCCCACAGCACCAGCTTGAGGCCGCGGGTTTCTTCCTCGCCCTTGGCCAGCAGGCGCAGCATCGGCACCAGCGGGCCGTGGCCGTTCTCGGCGTAGTTGTAGATGTCTGCACCCAGCGCCTGGCGCAGCGCGCCGGGGAAGTTCCACTTGGGATTGGCGCTGTAGCTGGTGCCGACCAGTGCAACTTCCGGCGCGCTGTCGCCGAACAGGTCGCCACCGCCCTCGCCGCCCTGCAACTCGGTCTGGCGCTGTTCCAGTTTCTCGCTGGGCGGCTGCATGTCGGCGAAGTACGGATCCAGCGGCAGGTAGCTGAGCAGATCGCCCTTGTGCGACTCGCTGCCGGTGACCTGGGTCGCGTAGCTGGCACCGCCACCCTGCCAGGTGCTGGCCTGGCGCAGGTGCTCGGCCACTGCCTGGGCGACCACGGCGGCGCCGTGCGGAGTCCAATGGGTGTCGGTGCGCAGGAACACGGCGCCCTGCTGCTTGCCGCTCTGCAACGCGGCGAACAGATCCGGCCCACGCAGGCCGAGGCTATTCATGCGCTGCAGGGACTGGGTGTAGAGCTCCTGCTGCTGGGCCACCGGACGCTTGTCGGCGAAGTACTCGGAGTACAGGCGCGCCTTGGCCGGCAGCAGTACCAGCTGCAGCTCGATGCCACGGCGCTGCAGTTCCGCCTGCACGCCGGCGATCAGCTGCCAGTTGTCGTCCAGCTGCTTGGGGTTCTTCGACGGCTTGAATTCCTCGTCGGTGAACAGCCAGCCTTCACGGCCGACCACCACGCCCAGCCGGCCCTCGCCAAACAGGCCGTACTCCAGGGCGGCCCAGGCGTTGGTGCCGAACTCCTTGACCGGGAAGCCCTTGTCGTAGTGCTTCTCGATGGCGTGGGCCAGCTTGCCGTTGAGTACGGGGGTCTCGCTGGCCGTGGAGAAGCTGAACAGGTTCGGCAGCGAAGCCAGCGACAGCCCCGCCAGCAGGGCTACGAAGATGAAGCTGTAGAGGATGTTGATGGTGCGCATGTCGGCTCCTCCTCAGAACTGGAAGTACAGGAAGGGTGAAAAGCTTTGCGCCGACAGCTTCAGGATCGAGGCGGCAAACAGCAGCAGGATCAGGGTGCGGCCCAGCAACACCGCGTAGGCCGGCGTGGCTGCCACGGCGCCACCGGCGGTACCGGCGGCCAGCGGTGCAGCACCGCTGGCATCCGCCGCCTCGGCCTTGGGTGCACGCGAGGCCAGCGGATTGGCGTAGAACTGGCGGATGCCGAACCAGGCGATCACCCCGTAGGCCAGCAGCAGCGTGCCGATCTGCAGGCTGGTCAGCTGGGACACGGTCAGCTCCGACAGGCGCCACTCGGAGAAGTCGAACATGGCGGCGTACATGCGCCAGGCCACGTCGAGGTTCTCGGCGCGGAAGATCACCCAGCCCAGTACCACCAGGAGGAAGGTGAAGGCCCACTTCAGCGGGTTGAGAGTGCGCGGCGCGGCGTCCACGCCCAGAGCACGCTCGATGGCTAGCCACATGCCGTGCCAGGCGCCCCAGATCACGTAGGTGAAGTTGGCGCCGTGCCACAGGCCGCCCAGCAACATGGTCAGGAACAGGTTGCGGTAGGTCTGGAAGGTGGTGCCGCGGTTGCCGCCCAGGCTGATGTACAGGTAGTCGCGCAGCCAAGTGGACAGGCTGATGTGCCAGCGCCGCCAAAACTCGGTGATCGACTGACTGATATAGGGCTGGTTGAAGTTCTCCATGAAACGGAAGCCCATCATCAGGCCCAGGCCGATGGCCATGCTGCTGTAGCCGGCAAAGTCGAAGTACAGCTGCGCGGTGTAGGCGAAGGCGCCGAGCCAGGCGTCACCGGTGGTGGGGTTGTCCAGGGCGAAGCAGTGGTCGGCGATGGGCGCCACGCTGTCGGCGATGAACACCTTCATGATGAAGCCCTGCATAAAGCGCGTGCAGCCTTCGGCGAACTTGTCCACCGTGTGGGTACGGTGGTTGAACTGGTCCACCAGGTCGCGGAAACGCAGCACCGGGCCGGCGATCAGGTGCGGGAAGATCGCCACGAAGGCGGCGAAGTCGATCAGGTTGTGGGTGGCCGGGGTATCGCCGCGGTACACATCGATGATGTAGCTGATCGACTCGAACACGTAGAACGAGATGCCGATCGGCAGCAGGATGTGGGTCAGCACGAAGGGGTCCATGCCGAACGAGCTGACCACCATGTTGAAGCTCTCGACCCCGAAGTTGGCGTACTTGAAGTAGCCGAGCACGCACAGGTCGACCACCACGCCGAGGATCAGCCACTTCTGTGCCGTCTTGGTACGCACTCCAGCCGCACCGATACGCAGGCCAATCCAGTAGTTGAACACGGTGACGGCAGCGAACAGCGCGAGGAAGTCGATGCGCCACCAGGCGTAGAAGATGTAGCTGGCAATCAGCAGCAGCAGATTGCGATAGCGATTCCCGCTCAGGTAGTACAGGCCGAGGAAGATCGGCAAGAACAGGAACAGGAACACGTTGGACGAAAAGACCATTTTATCCTCCTTGTGACCTGCGCCAGCGGCGCAGGCCTATAGCTCAATCGGCCTGAGCCTGCATCTGGCCGGGTTGGCGCGGACAGACATTCACTTCTGCCTGGAGCCCTTTGGGCATATCCGCAGGCATGTCCAAGTCGAATGACAGCAGCGTCTGCCCTGCTCCTTCCGCATCGTCCCGCAGGTTGAAAACGAAGCGCCCGTCGCCTTCTACTTCACGAGTACGCTCGATCTTCAGCTGCTCCTTCGAGCCGCTCATGTACCAGACGGTACCTTTGAGCAACTTGACGCCTTGCTGGTTGAACTGGACGTCTGCCAGATAGCGCTCGCTGCGAATGGGCAGCACGCCGGCATTCACCAGGATTTCATTGCGTCCCGGTTGCAGCGTCACCTTCTTGCTCAGCGTGGTTGACTTGTCCCGGCAGCCGTCAGCCAGCATCGGCATGATCTGCCGATAGAAGATCGGCATGGAAATGTCGTAGTAGCTGGTGATTTCCCAGATCAGGATCTTCGGCGGTCGCTCCTGGAAGTCCTGACTGCCGAGATACTGCAGCATGGCACTGTGGAACCCGCCGCCGCTCACCGAGCGGTTGTCGATATCGACGGCCGCCTGCTCCTTGAGGAAGCCGGAGAAGTTGTACTGCGGCGTACTGAAGCTGGTGCCGGCCAGAATCACTTGCGGCAGCTCTTCGTCACCGAACAGGTCGCTCGCCTCGTCCTTGGGCTCGGTGATGAAGCGGGTCACGTACTGGTTTTCATAGCTGTAGCCACAGACCTTATGAAACGCCTGGTTGAGTGAGCCGATCTTGTAGCCCAGGCCATCCGGGCGACTGACGAACTCCTTGCGCGGGACGCTCTTGAATACCTCCGAACGGCGCAGTTCTTCGGCGACCAGCTTGGCTGCGAACTCGGCACCGTAGGGTGTCCAGTGGTGGTCGCGCTTGTAGAAGAAGGGTTTGTCCGCTTCGCCATGTTCTTCCAGCATGGGCGTCAGGTCCGGGACGAGAATGCCCAGCGAACGCATCTTCTCGACAACCTTGTGGTAGTTGTTCTCGGCCAGATCGAACTCGAACATCTGGCGCGTCTCGGGGCTCAGCTTGTCGGCGTTGGCCATGCCCCGGGTCGGGATATAGACAATCATCAACTGAGTGCCCATGGCCTTGAGCCGGTCGCTCAACTGCTGCAGGTGGGCATAGCCTTCCGGCGTGGTGCCCATCTGGGTCATCAGGTCGGTCTTGGTACGGAACAGCCAGTCATCCTTACCTTGCACCAACTTGCTGAAATCGCTCATATCGCCGGTGTAGGTGGCGTCGTCGAGGGCCTGCGGGCAGATTTCGCAGCACTTCTCGATGGCATATTGCGGTGCTGTCTGTTCGGCAAAGGCGGATTGAATCGCCAACATTCCGAGTGCCGCACCAATAGCTGTCTGACTAATAAAAAACTTACGATTCATTTGATCACCTCGCCTATTGGCGTTGAGCCAGTTTCTGCAACGGCAAGACGTGCACGGCTTTCTTCTGCCTAATCATCAGGTCAAGAATTTCGCTCTTACCCTGAGCCAGCGCACCGAACATCCCCACGCCCGAATCTTTGGCGGGCATCAGCATTTCCACACGAGAAAGCTTCACGCTACGGGGGGCCACAACAGAAATAGCGCCGGACTGATTACCGATCAGCCGATCACCTATTACGTTCAATGACAGGTTCATATCGAACGGGTCGAGTTGAAGATCGCGTGGCGTGTGGGTGAGGTCCTTCACATGCCCGTAGACGCCTAACAAGCCATTGGCCATGGCAATGTTTTCGTACAGCGTCACGTCGTAACTGTTGCGCACGCGAATGCCATGCCGTCCGTTGTTGAAGGACTTGTTGCGCATCAGCAGATTGTTGCCGCTCTCATAGATGGTGATGCCGTCCGAGCCGTTCCGATAAACCTCGTTATTGGCCACGACGTTATTCACGCTGATCCGGTCGATCACGATGCCGGATAAGGTGTTTTCATAAGAGCGGTTGTTGATGATCCAGCTGTCGTTCACCTCGCGGGAAATGATGATTCCATGCTTCTGCACGGTGCCATAAGCCGTATTGCCAGCAATGATCAGTCGGCGTGAACGGTCATGCGGGTCGATGCCGTAGACCAGGTTGTTCCGATAGGTATTGTTGAGCAGCACGACATCGAAGGCCTCGTAGCAATAGAAGCCGTACCACATATCGTCGAACATGGAGTTGATCAGCCAACCGGTGGGATGGTCGCGCTTCATGATCGGGTGCATCGCCGGGCTGTACTGGGAAATCGAGACGCCGTAAGACTTACTCGCCGTGTACCCCAGGCTCGAAACGACACTGTTGACGATATAGGTTTCAGTTCCGCCCCAGGAGTTCAGGAACGGCCGGAAGCGTCCCTTCTTGGCGAACCAGTCCTGGCTGTTGTCCTTTTCGCGCCAGGCGGTCAGGCGGCTGTCGGTAATGAACAGCTTGCTGTCGTTGATGAGGAAGGCGCCATGATCACTCGACAGTCTGAAATCCTTGGTGCTCTTGTCGATATGGAGCGTCGCGCCCTGATTCACCACGATCGGCCGACGGGCGATATAGATACCCGGCTCGGTTTCCTCGAAGTACTTGGCAGGTAGTGCCTTGGCCAGATCCTTGGGGGTGACATAGCCGCCGTCGATGAAGATGACTTGCGGCATTTCACCCTGACGTTTCAGCCACTCCCGGATACGCTCATCACCGCCGGTGAATTCCACCAGCGTGTTCTGCTCCAGCATGCGGCGCACAGCGATTGTGCCGGCAGGCTTGCGGACAATCTTTGCCTGCACTGCCTCGGCGGTATAAGGAGTCAGGTCCGGAAATTTAGGCGGAGTGATTTCCAGCGACTCTGCCGGCGTGCCGGATACCTGATAGTCCTCCTGCACTTTCGCCGGGTCGAATACCAGTCCTTTTATAGGAGCGCCATCCGCTCTGGCGATGGAGCTGAACACAGCTCCAAACAGCAAGATGATTGCAACTATTGATCGACGCGCGTTCATTGCAAACCTCCTGTCTAGTAGCGCCAAATCACATCGAGAAATGCCCGATGCATTTTCGAATCGGTGTCATCGGCAAAAGCGTCCCCGGCAAAGAACAGGCCGCCGCGGAAACGGACCAGAGCGGACTTGGCTCCCAACCAGCCGAGGGAAGGCGGAATACGCCCTTCGTCGAAGTAGCGAGTCAGCACCAGATCGACCTCCTGACCGATGTCTTTCTCGCCGGGAACCATGTTCGACTGCAGGCCACTTTTGCTATCGAAGTCATCGTCGACCCGCCAGAAGCGGTGATAGATGAGGCTGGCGTCGTACTCGTTATCGATATTCCAACCGGCGAACAGGCTGGCCGCCTGCAAGTTGGTCATTTCACCGCGATAGGCCTCACCGAAGCGGTTTATCGAGGACTTGGTTCCCGTGAAGTTGGAGCGGTTGCTCTGCAGGTCCGTTTGCAGGAACTGCTCTTCCTCGCCTCCCGATGCCCGGGTATAGGTCGTGCCCACCCGCCAGGCGTCGTCGATGTTCCAGCGCAGCCCCAGGTCGAGTGCCCATGCATCGACATCCTCGCTGCGCTGCCCGGTGACCCGGCGTGTACCGCCTACCGTCGAGCTGGTCAGATAGTCCAGATCGGCGTTCATCCAGGTAACGCTCGCCAAATAGCTCAGCGGATTGGTGCTGCGGTGGTTGTAGAAGTCGCCGTTAAGCTCCAAGCCCAGCCAGGTGGCTTCACCGTTGTAGTTCTTGTCCAGAACGCCCAGCTCTTCGCCGGTCTGGTTCAGGTTGCCGCTGTCATCGCTGTGGTGGAACTTGATTCCAGCCCAGTGACCAGGGCGCCATTGCCTGGCGATGTCGGCCATGAAATGCACACGGTCCTCATCCTGCGGAGCCAGTTCATCGAGGTCGGTGCGGTAATCGCTGAAGCGCTCCGCAACCCCCACGTGGGCACTCAGCAGGGTGGTGTCGAAGGTCCAGCGCAGGGCCTCGATATTGCTGTCCCACCACAGGCCATCGGCGCTTCTGATTTTCTGCCGGCCCAAGCGCAGCGATTCACCGGGATAGGCCGTCAAGCCGGAGTAGTCGACCCAGAACTCGTGCAGAGCGAGAAACTTGTCGTCCCGCTCGCGAGCGTCGTCCGGATCGAAGGTGTCCGACTCGCTGGTGTCGGATTCGATGACGTCGGTTGCCGCGAAGGCCTCGCCGAGAACGTAACCGCTCCAGTCACCCGAGCGCTGGAAAACCCAGGGGCGCAGGCTGATACCCGCGCCGTTGAAGTCTCCGCCATCACGTGTGCCCAGGTCCTGATCGTCGATACTTTGCCCGGTGATCTTTACGTTGGCCCCATAAGACAGGCCCGATGGCAGCTCGGCCGCCTGTAGCGAGGCAACGGAACATCCGGAAGCCAAAATAAGCAGAGCAATTGAACGATTGGATACTGTCATAGCATTCCCTGCGTACTGTTTGTCTTGAGGGTGGCGCTGACCTGCTCGTCACCACGCGCACGCATTTCGCCCTGGGATAGCTCCAGAGCCTTGGCGATTTCTGCCGAGTTCATGCTGGGCGCAAGGCGGTCAATCAGCACTTGGCCGTAAGGCAGGCCGGCTTGCTTGGCCAGATTGGCAAACGAGTAGGCGTAGACCTTGTTGATCTTCACCCCCTGCCCGTCGCTGAAGAGCCTGGCCAGGTCAATGTCGGACTGGACATCGCCCGCGCGCGCCGCGATCAGATAGTGCTCGAGCGCCTTCTCCGGCTGGATCTGACCCAGTTGCCCGCCCGCATAGAGCTTGCCCAGGAAGTAATGCGCCTTGGGCTCCAGGGGGGCCGACATCAGCAGGTATTTTTCCGCTGCAACCGGATCGGCCGGGATGACCTTCCCGCGAAGGTAAAGCCGCCCCAACATGTAGGCCGCTCGATTGATCCCGGCATCCAGCCCTTTCTGCAGATAGGCCTGGATTTCTTCCGAGTTCTCGACGAGCTGGGGATAGCGGATGGACAGCTCCGCGAGGTCGCACCAGGCATCGGGGAAGGTCGGGGTGATCGCCACGTAGAGACCCTTGGCCGCTTCCGGGTCGGGCTGCCCGGCATCACTGCCGACCAGGGCCTTGGCCACGTCACGCATGGTCTCTGGAGGCAGGCGGCCGGATTGGAACTCCGACTGCATGCGCTCCAGCAGGGCCGCCTGCTCGTCGCCACGCCCCTGGCTGCGATAGATCACCGCCAGCTCGGCATAACACTCGGCCACCTGGGCGAGCCAGCGCTGGCACGTCTGCTCGATCTCGGCGACGTGCTGCTGATAGTCCCCACGGGCGCGGTACAGCAGGATCTTGCCGAGCTGAGCCTCGGCGATCCCCTGCCCTTGCCAGAGATCGAGCTGACGCTCGATCTCTGGGTCCTGTGCACCCAGGGGGCCATTCAGCTTGACGCGAACCCAGGGAAGCACAGTGCTTGTGTCTCCCAACTGCAGCCCGCGACGCAGCAGCTGATCCGCCTCGTTGCGCTCTTGTACAGAGCTGTCCGGCTTGCTGGCCAGCCATTTGCCGAGGCGCGTGGGAGCCAAGGGGGACTTGTCCATGGCATCGCGGTACATCTGCTCGCCCCTGGCCTGCTTTTCCTTGGAAGGGCTCTTGATCAGCAGATCAGCGAGCCCCACCTGCGCATCGACATAGCCGAGCTCCGCCAGGGGAAGGAAATTGGCCTCAGCCGTTTCCGTATCCCCGCGGAACTTCGCATCCTTGGCCAGCTGCAGATCCGGTGTCGAACATCCCACCAACAAACTGCAACCTAGCAGCATGACCCTGTTCATTTGCCGGCCGCCACGGTGGTGCGAGCCCACAGCCCATCGAACGGCTGAATGCGAACATCAACCGGGCGTTTGACCAGCACGTTATCCAAGGGGTCATGAGGCGTGATCATGACGCGGATGTCGGAAGCCAGACCGCCGTCCTGCAGCGCCATGCTAGTGATGGTGCCCCCGCGCGGAGTCTTTTCGCCGCCGACCAGGAAGTCCACCGCGGTGCCCGGCTGCAGATCTGCAAAGGCACGGTAAGGGAAGCGTGCCTCTACACTGGCCACGCTATCCAGCGGCGCAAGGTTGAATACCGCGGTCCCTTTGGCGGCTACCTGACCGTCACCCACCAGTTGCGCCACGACGCGGCAATCGCAAGGGCTGGTCAGGGTCCCCTGGATGTTCTTGCTGAACAGTCGCTCCAGGTTCTCCGGGGTCATTTCCGATTCCGGCAGGATGTTCTTCAGCGCATCGAGCATGGTGGCCGAATAGGTCGCGACCGGAGCACCCTTCTTCACCACGTCACCGATCTTCACCAGGCTCTGCACGGAGCCCTCGCGAGGCATCGCCACTTCCTGACCAGGCACTACCACCTGCGCAGAATCGGCATGGGTGATGAAGTAGATGTCGTACAGCTGGTACAGGATGTAGGTGCACGCCGCGACGCCGACCAGGAATATACCCATGCTCAGGCTCACTGCGCGCAGACGCCCGAACAGGCCGGTCGGTGCACCGTCGACGCCTTTGCGCGGCTTGGTGAAGTTCTCCCGCTGCAGGGTGCTGATCAGATCACCGGCGTTGATGAGCTCGCCGCTGAGGAAGGAGCTGATCAGGTAGCGCAGCGTGGCGATCTCGCGCGGACGCAGGTGATGGAACTCGCAACCGGCGCGTTTGCCGCCGAGCGAACGCACCTGGAACTCGACGTCCATGTTGAAGCCGATGCCTTCGACCTCGAACATCAGTTTGCCGCGGCAGTACTGCCCTTCGGTGAGCAGGTTGTTACCCGGGTGGAAGGAGAAGCCGCCGACCGACAGATCGAGCAGCTGAGCCTCCAGTTCCTGGCCCTGCTGGGTGAAGTAGCGGATCTTCGCCGGCAGCTTGAGGCGCGCGTACTGGCGCTGGGCTTCGGCTTCATGAACCACGTTGCTGTTGATGCTGGGGCTGATCACTGCGCTCATATTCGTTCCTTTATGCAATCAAGAGTCTTTGATGGGTCACGAGCTTCAGACCACCCACATCAGGGCAGCGACGAAGACGCTGCCTGCGGAGAAGGTCATGGTTCGGGACGACCAGGTGTTGAACCAGCGCTGGAAGCTGGCGAGATCGCGGTTGAGCTTGGTCTTCTGGCGCGTCCAGGACTGCTGGTCCAGGCGGAAGAACACGTACACCTTCACCAGTGCGCCGACGATCTGGTTGTAATAGAGGATCAACGGATAAGCCGGACCGATCCTGTGGCCAGAGGCCAGCAGCAGCAGGGTCAGTACCAGCCGGGTTAGGCCAATCCACAGCAGGTAAATCAGCAGGTAGGCAAAGCCGTATTTGATGCTGGCGATGATCGCCACCGAGGGCCCGAGCAGGCTGGTCCACATGGACACTCGCTGGTCGAGCATCACCACGCTGGTGAACAACCCCAAACGTCGAATGCCCAGGCCGAGCGCCCGCGAGTTCTGCCGCAGGTTGTTGCCATACCAGCGGAACATCAGCTTGCGGCTGGCCTTGATGAAGCTCTTCTCCGGCGGGTGTTCCACGGTGTGGATGGAGGCATCCGGCACGTAGAAGGTGTCGTAGCCCAGGCGCATCAGGCTGTACCAGCTGGACTTGTCGTCGCCGGTGAGGAACTTGAAGCGGCCCAGACGCCAGTGCTCGAGATGGTCGTTCTCGACGTCGGCGATGAAGCCCGGATCGGTCACCACCTCGGCGCGGAACACCGACATGCGCCCGGTCAGGGTCAGCACGCGCTTGGACAGGGCCATTGAGCACATGTTGATGTGGCGCTGGGCGAAACGCAGCTTGTGCCACTCCTGCATGACGTAGCCGCCGCGCACCTCGCAGAACTCGTTGGTGGTGAGCCCGCCAAGGTTGTCGAACAGGGTGAAGAACGGCGCCGTCTGACGCACCACGCCGGCGGAGAGCACGGTGTCACCGTCCACCACCGCCACTACCGCACGGCTGTCCGGTTGGTGCCGGGAAATGGCGCGGAAGCCCTGGGCCAGGCCGTCACGCTTGCCGGTACCGGGAATCCGCACTATGTCCAGGCGCACGCGAGCCGGTGGTTCCAGGCGGTTCCACAGGTTCTTGATCAGCAGCTCGTCCGACAGCTCGACGATCGAGCACACCACGGTGCTGGGGTAGCCGCAATCGATCGCCTCCTGGATCACCGAGCGGTACACCGCGGCGGTGGTCAAGGCGTCGATACGAAAGCTGGTCACCAGCAGGTAGACGTGCGAAGGATCGGCCGCCTCGCCCAGCCGGCGCGCCTTACGCCGATAGTGCGGGTAGACGATGTAGAGAAAGATGAGCCCGCGAACGTAGTGGATCGCGCCCATCGAGTAACGCCAGATACCTACTGCGCCAAGTATCAGCAGGAAGTCCGTCGACTCCGGATCGAAGATGCTGCGTGGCAGCAGCAAGGCCATGCCACCCAACATCGACAAATAGAACAGCCAGCCCGCGCCGTTGCGCAGGCGTCCTTGAAGACTTTCCATGGTTGCCAATCCCGTTTGGTTTACTGCTCTGCAACGGGGGCGTCCTTATTGTTGTTGTAACGCCCTGTGCACATTGACCTACAGCAGTTGCTACCAGCAGAGGCCCTCTTTGACCTCGTCGCTGCACTGGCGCATGAAACCGACCAGGTCGATCAGTTTCTTGCCGGGCGGCAGTTGCTGGACCACGGTTTCAAACAACTCGTCGCCGTTGCCGAGGACGATCACGTCGGCATCCGCCACCACCTGGTTGAGGTCAGAGCGCAGCAGAGAAGAGACGTGGGGGATCTTCGATTCGATGTAGTCGCGGTTGGCGCCATGCACACGGGCGTATTCGACGTTGCGATCGAAGATCTTCAGGTCGAAGCCCTTGCCGATCAGCATCTCGGCCAGCTCCACCAGCGGGCTCTCGCGCAGGTCATCGGTACCCGCCTTGAAGCTCAGACCGAGCAGCGCGACCTTGCGCTTGTCCTGGCTGGCAATGAGGTTGTAGGCATTGCGGACCTGGGCCTCGTTGCTCGGCATCAGCGCGCTGATCAGCGGCGACTCGACATCGAGCTGAGTGGCGCGGTAGTTCAGGGCACGCACGTCCTTGGGCAGGCAGGAGCCGCCGAAGGCGAAGCCGGGCTTCATGTAGTACTTGGACAGGTTGAGCTTGTGATCCTGGCAGATCACGTCCATCACCTCGCGGCCGTCGACCCCCACCGCCTTGGCGATGTTGCCGATCTCGTTGGCGAAGGTGATCTTGGTCGCGTGCCAGACGTTGCAGGTGTACTTGATCATCTCGGCGACCTCGACGGTCTTGCGGATGATCGGGGCGTCCAGCTCGCTGTAGATCTCGGTGAGCAGGTCACCGGAGGTCTGATCCAGCTCGCCGATCACGGTCATGGCGGGGAAATCGTAATCCTTGATCGCGGTGCTCTCGCGCAGGAACTCGGGGTTCACTGCCACGCCGAAATCCTTGCCGGCCTTGAGCCCGGAGTATTTCTCCAGGGTCGGAATCACCACGTTGCGCAGGGTACCCGGCAGCACGGTGCTGCGGACCACCACGGTGTGGCGGGTGGTCTTCTCGGGGAGGACCTTGGCGATCTGCTGGCAGACTTCCTCGATGTAGGACACGTCCAGGTCGCCGTTGCGTTTGCTCGGCGTCGGTGGCGCCAGGAAGGAGATATCGGTTTCCAGAATCGCCTCGCGCACGTCCAGTGTGCCGCGCAGCTTGCCGCTGCTCACGCCCTTCTGCAGCAGGTCTTCCAGCCCAGGCTCTACAATCGGCGACTTGCCGCTGTTGATCAGCTCGATCTTCAGCGGAGAAATGTCTACCCCAATGATCTGGTGCCCCCTGGCCGACAGGCAACCAGCACACACAGCCCCTACATAGCCCAGCCCAAAGATGCTAATTCGCATTGGACGATCTCCTCCTTGCGTTGATCGACACGACAGCCCCATGGCTGTCGCCTACCTCGCGAGACCGGACTACAGGACTACAACTTCCTCGGGTCTCTGTTACCACTGGGGCCATTTTCCGTTCCAACTAAATTGATACAGAAATTGAAATAGCCCCGAGCAAAACAGATGCCTTGCGAAACAACAAAGTTCCGCAACGGCAGGTTTTAAAGTTAATTCTTTGAAAACAGTGACCTAGTTACCAGAGGTAACCGATCGAGCGCTTTGCGCGCGTCGTTTTTTTGGCACACACCCAAGGATGTGGCTCTAGGGCGCAGCATACAAGGGAAAAATTAGAAAGTAACACCTAGTTTTTTGCGTTACTTCACGAAGTAAAAATAGAAGAATATTATTTCCAATGAATCTAAAGTCGTTTTTTTGACGCCAATTAAGTAATCACCCGCGCATGGGCAAGCCATCATAAGGGCGCCAATTAGCCAGCAATAAGCGACATCAATTAGCCATCAACGAGACGGCAAAGAAAGTTCCGCGCGACAGAACTGTCTCAAAGAAGTTTCATATATTTTTCCGGCCCACTACTTATTCTGGAAGTTACTTCGCATATAACAATCCTATCCATGCGGACAGATTAAGCTCCCCCTCACCCGCCTGCCGCCGCTAAACTTTCCCGCAGCGCGGCCGATGTGCCGAAGACAGCCCTCCGTTCAAGAAGCGATTACGCATGCGAAACAACCAGCCCGTTACTCAGCGCGAACGCACCTTCCCCGCCCAGCAGCGCCTGATCTCGACCACCGACCTCAAGGGGCAGATCACCTACTGCAACCAGGCCTTCATAGAAGTCAGCGGCTTCGAGCGGGAAGAACTGCTGCGTGCGCCGCACAACCTGGTGCGCCACCCGGATGTGCCGCCCGCCGTGTTCGAACATATGTGGCAGACCCTGAAGAAAGGTCGCCCCTGGATGGGCGTGGTGAAGAATCGCAGCAAGAGCGGCGACCATTACTGGGTCAACGCCTATGTCACACCGATTCTGGAGAAGGGTCAGGTGGTGGGTTATGAGTCGGTACGGGTCAAGCCCAGCGCCGAGCAGATCCGCCGCGCCGAGGCGCTGTACGCACGGATCAACGCCGGCAAGCCAGCCATCCCCGCCAACGATCGTTGGCTGCCGGTGCTGCAGGCCTGGCTGCCATTCATTCTGATCAGCCAGATTGGCTTCCTAATCGGCCACTGGATGGGCTCGACCTGGGGCTTCCTGCTGGCTGCCCTGCTCTCGGTGCCACTGGGCCTGGCTGGCATCAGCTGGCAGACCCGCGGGGTCAAGCGCTTGCTGCGCCTGGCCGAGCAGACCACCTCGGACCCGCTGATCGCGCAGATGTATACCGACAGCCGTGGCGCCGAGGCGCGCCTGGAGATGGCCATGCTCAGCCAGGAAGCACGCCTGCGCACCTGCCTGACCCGCCTGCAGGACACCGCCGAGCGCCTCACCAGCCAGGCCCAGCAGGCCGACCAGCTGGCGCACAACAGCTCCGCCGGGCTGGAACGCCAGCGCGTGGAAACCGAGCAGGTGGCCACCGCCATCAACGAGATGGCCGCCACCACCCTGGAAGTGGCCAGCAACGTGGCCCGCGCCGCCATCGCCACCCAGGAGGCCAACCGCCTCACAGGCGAGGGGCGCAATGTCGCCGCGGAAACCCGTGCCGCCATTCAGCGCCTGTCGACCTCCGTCGGCGAGACCGGCGAGACCGTGTCGCGCCTGGCTCAGGACAGCAACGAGATCGGCGGCGTGGTCGACGTCATCAAGGGCATCGCCGACCAGACCAACCTGCTTGCGCTCAACGCGGCCATCGAGGCGGCGCGCGCTGGCGAGATGGGTCGTGGCTTCGCCGTGGTGGCCGACGAGGTGCGCTCGCTGGCCCAACGCACGGCCGAATCCACCGGGCAGATCCACGCGCTGATCGCCAAGCTGCAGCGCACCGCGGAAGAAGCGGTGATGACCATGGAGATCGGTCGCAAGCAGGCCGACGAGGGCGTGGAGCGCGTGCAGCAGGCCGACCAGGCGCTGCAGGGCATCAGCGATGCGGTGGCCAATATCACCGACATGGCCAATCAGATCGCCGCCGCTGCCGAGGAGCAGAGCGCGGTAGCCGACGAGATCAACCAGAACATCACCACCATCGCCCAGCTGGCCGACCAGACCTCCAGCGAGGCGCACAGCACCGCGCAGCTCAGCGAGGAGCTGACCTCCACCGCCAAGGACCAGTACTCGCTGGTGGAGCGCTTCAACCGCTGACCGCTACCCCATGAAAAAGGCCGGCAATCGCCGGCCTTTTTTTGTGCGCGCTCATCAGCCACGCAGAAACGCCGCCACCCTGTCTGCCGCACTCTGCAGATGCTGCTCATGGCTGAAGCCTGATGCCTTCAGCGGCTTGAGGTCGTGGTCCGCGGCTGCCAGCCACTCGACATGCAAGGTCGGCGCAAGCCGGTAGCCGCTCACCGTCTCGCGATTGCCCAGCGCGTCGCGCTCTCCCTGGACCACCAGCGCGCGCGTTCGTAGATCGGCCAGATGTGCCACCCGAGGCTTCTCCGGCTTGCCCGCCGCATAGAAGGGATAGCCCAGGCACACCAGTGCGGCGGCGCCCAGCTCGTCTGCCAGCAGGCTGGCCATCCGCCCGCCCATGGACTTGCCGCCGATGGCCAGCGGCCCGCTCACCTGGGCACGCACCTCGGCATACACCTGGCGCCAGCACTTCAGCAGCTGCGCCTGCGGATTGGGCGGGCGCTTGCCGCCACCCGAACGCCTCTCGGCCATGTAGGGAAACTCGAAGCGCAGCACGCTCACGCCACGCTGCGCGAGCAGCTCGGCCATGCGCTGCATGAAGTTGCTGTCCATCGGCGCACCGGCGCCGTGGGCGAGGATCAGGGTGGCCTGCGACATTCCGTCCGCCCCGTTCCAAAGCCATCCCCGCGCGCGGCATTGATCCTCGTCAATAACCCACAACTTGCCATTACCCATGCTTGCCCTGCTTTTCCTAACCGTGGATGGAAGCCCAACACATGAACACAACCAGCAGCACCGCCTACAACTATAAGGTGGTCCGCCAGTTCGCCATTATGACGGTGGTTTGGGGCATAGTCGGGATGGGGCTCGGCGTGTTCATCGCCGCCCAGCTGGCCTGGCCCGAACTGAACTTCAACCTGCCGTGGACCAGCTTCGGCCGGCTGCGCCCACTGCACACCAATGCGGTGATCTTCGCCTTCGGTGGCTGCGCCCTGTTCGCCACCAGCTACTACTCGCTGCAGCGCACCTGCCAGACCCGCCTGATCTCCGACAAGCTCGCCGCCTTCACCTTCTGGGGCTGGCAGCTGGTGATCGTCCTCGCCGCCATCAGCCTGCCGCTGGGCTGGACCAGCTCCAAGGAATACGCCGAGCTGGAATGGCCGATCGACATCCTGATCACCATCGTCTGGGTCGCCTACGCCCTGGTGTTCTTCGGCACCCTGCTCAAGCGCCGGACCAAGCACATCTATGTGGGCAACTGGTTCTTCGGCGGCTTCATCCTCACCGTGGCGATCCTGCACATCGTCAACAACCTGGAGCTGCCGGTCAGCCTGACCAAGTCCTACTCGCTGTATGCCGGCGCCACCGACGCCATGGTCCAGTGGTGGTACGGCCACAACGCCGTGGGCTTCTTCCTCACCGCCGGCTTCCTGGGGATGATGTATTACTTCGTGCCCAAGCAGGCCGAGCGCCCGGTGTATTCCTATCGCCTGTCCATCGTGCACTTCTGGGCGCTGATCACCCTGTACATCTGGGCCGGTCCGCATCACCTGCACTACACCGCGCTGCCGGACTGGGCCCAATCGCTCGGCATGGTCATGTCGCTGGTCCTCCTGGCTCCGTCCTGGGGCGGCATGATCAACGGCATGATGACCCTCTCGGGCGCCTGGCATAAGTTGCGCACCGACCCGATCCTGCGCTTTTTGGTCGTGTCCCTGGCGTTCTACGGCATGTCCACCTTCGAAGGACCGATGATGGCGATCAAGACCGTCAACGCCCTGTCGCATTACACCGACTGGACCATCGGCCACGTACACGCCGGTGCCCTGGGCTGGGTAGCGATGATCTCCATCGGTTCGCTGTACCACCTGATCCCGAAAGTGTTCGGTCGCGAGCAGATGCACAGCATCGCCCTGATCAACGCGCACTTCTGGCTCGCCACCATCGGTACCGTGCTGTACATCGCCTCGATGTGGGTCAACGGCATCACCCAGGGCCTGATGTGGCGTGCGGTGAACGACGACGGCACCCTCACCTACTCCTTCGTCGAGGCGCTCGAAGCCAGTCATCCGGGCTTCGTCATCCGTGTCGCCGGTGGCGCCATCTTCCTGCTCGGCATGTTCCTGATGGCCTGGAACACCTGGCTGACCGTGCGCGCCGCCAAACCGGCCGAATACGACGCCGAAGCCCTGATTCCCGCGGAGGTCGCCCACTGATGAGCAGCAAGCACGAAATACTCGAGAAGAACGTCGGCCTGCTGGCGCTGTTCATGGTCCTGGCGGTGAGCATCGGCGGCCTGACCCAGATCGTCCCGCTGTTCTTCCAGGACGTGGTCAACCAGCCGGTCAAGGGCATGCAGCCCTATACCGCACTGCAGCTGGAAGGCCGCGACATCTATATCCGCGAAGGCTGCGTCGGCTGCCACTCGCAGATGATCCGTCCGTTCCGCGCCGAGACCGAACGTTATGGCCACTACTCCGTCGCCGGCGAGAGCGTCTGGGACCACCCGTTCCTGTGGGGCTCCAAGCGTACCGGTCCGGACCTGGCCCGCGTCGGCGGCCGCTACTCGGACGACTGGCACCGCGCCCACCTGTACAACCCGCGCAACGTAGTGCCGGAGTCGAAGATGCCGGCCTACCCCTGGCTGGTCGAGCACAAGCTCGACGGCAAGGACAGCGCCGCCAAGATGCAAGCCCTGCGCACCCTCGGCGTGCCGTACAGCGACGCCGATATCGCCGGCGCCCAGGCGGCGGTGAAGGACAAGAGCGAGATGGAAGCGCTGGTCGCCTACCTGCAGGTGCTCGGCACCAGCCTGAAGAACAAGAGGTAATCGGACATGACCACTTTCTGGAGCTGGTATATCACCCTGCTCACCCTGGGCAGCCTGATCGCCCTGCTGTGGCTGCTGTTCGCCACCCGCAAGGGCCAGCGCCCCGGCACCACCGAAGAGACCCTGGGCCACGCCTTCGACGGCATCGAGGAATATGACAATCCGCTGCCCAAGTGGTGGTTCATGCTGTTCCTCGGCACGCTGATCTTCGCCGGTGCCTACCTGCTGCTCTATCCAGGTCTGGGCAACTTCGCCGGCAAGCTGCCGGGCTACGAAGGCGGCTGGACCCAGGTCAAGCAGTGGCAGCGCGAGATGGACAAGGCCGACAAGGAATACGGCCCGATCTACGCCAGCTACGCCAAGCTATCGGTAGAAGCGGTGGCCCAGGACGAACGCGCGCTGAAGATGGGCGGCCGCCTGTTCGCCTCCAACTGCTCGGTGTGCCACGGCTCCGACGCCAAGGGTGCCTATGGCTTCCCCAACCTGACCGACAAGGAATGGCGCTGGGGCGGCGACGCGCAGGCGATCAAGCAGACAATCGCCGGCGGCCGCAGCGGCATGATGCCGCCGCAAGCCGCGATGATCGGCGAGGACGGCGTGCACAACGTCGCCGCCTACGTGCTCACCGAGCTGGCCGGGCGCAAGCTGCCGCAAGGCGAGACCGCCGACATCGGCGCCGGCCAGAAGATCTTCGCCGGCACCTGCTTCGCCTGCCACGGCGCGGACGGCAAGGGCACGCCGAGCATGGGTGCACCGAATCTGACCAACCCCAGCGCCTTCATCTATGGCAGCAGCTTCGCCCAGCTGCAGCAGACCATTCGCTACGGCCGCACCGGCCACATGCCGGCGCAGCTGTCGTATGTGGGCAGTGAAGACAAGGTCCACCTGCTGGCCGCCTACGTCTACAGCCTGTCGCAGAAGCCTGCAGCGGTCGAAGCGACCCTCGCCAACGAATGATCCTCCCTCCGCGGGCGCCGCTCGGCGCCCGCGACCTTCGGCTTATGCGACCCGATGTCGCACCCGGCCGACCACTGACCTACCGCTCCGCCTGAGCTGGGCTAAGCTGCCCACAGTCGCATCCGGCGACACTTTCCGCCTTCCGTTGCTTTCGTCGCATCCAGCTCGATACCTCGCGGACGTCGAAAATGAGTCTCAACAAAGCCCTCGCGACAGCCTCGAAAGCCCAGCGGCAGCCCGATTTCAATGGGGTGCGGCGTTGCAATGGGTACCTCATTTCTCCATACTTGCCGCCGATTTTTTACCCCTAAGAAACTCCATTAACCGTGGTACCCCTAGCATGAGCACAGCAACAAGTCAGACTGCTTATAACTACAAGGTGGTCCGCCAGTTCGCCGTTATGACGGTAATCTGGGGGGTCATCGGGATGGGTCTCGGAGTGTTCATCGCCGCGCAACTCGTGTGGCCGGAACTCAATCTGAACCTGCCGTGGACCAGCTTCGGCCGTCTGCGCCCGCTGCACACCAACGCGGTGATCTTCGCGTTTGGCGGTTGCGCCCTGTTCGCCACGTCCTACTACGTGGTTCAGCGCACCTGCCAGGCCCGCCTGATCTCCGACAGTCTGGCCGCCTTCACCTTCTGGGGTTGGCAAGCCGTGATCGTGCTGGCCGTGATCACCCTGCCGCTGGGCTACACCTCCTCCAAGGAGTACGCCGAGCTGGAGTGGCCGATCGACATCCTCCTGGGTGTGGTCTGGATCACCTACTGCGCGGTGTTCTTCGGCACCATCATCAAGCGCAAGACCAAGCACATCTATGTGGGCAACTGGTTCTTCGGTGCCTTCATCCTGGTCACCGCCATGCTGCACATCGTCAACAGCATGGAAATGCCGGTCACCCTGTTCAAGTCCTACTCGGTCTACGCAGGCGCCACCGATGCGATGGTCCAGTGGTGGTACGGCCACAACGCCGTGGGCTTCTTCCTGACCACCGGCTTCCTGGGGATGATGTATTACTTCGTGCCCAAGCAGGCCGAGCGTCCGATCTACTCCTATCGCCTGTCCATCGTGCACTTCTGGGCGCTGATCACCCTGTACATCTGGGCCGGTCCGCACCACCTGCACTACACCGCCCTGCCGGACTGGGCCCAGTCCCTCGGCATGGCCATGTCCGTCATCCTCCTGGCTCCGAGCTGGGGCGGCATGATCAACGGCATGATGAGCCTGTCCGGCGCCTGGCATAAGCTGCGTTCCGACCCCATCCTGCGCTTCCTGGTCGTCTCCCTGGCCTTCTACGGCATGTCGACCTTCGAAGGCCCGATGATGGCGATCAAGACCGTCAACGCCCTGTCGCACTACACCGACTGGACCATCGGCCATGTACACGCCGGCGCCCTCGGCTGGGTAGCGATGATCTCCATCGGCTCGCTGTACCACCTGATCCCGAAAGTGTTCGGTCGCGAGCAGATGCACAGCATCGCCCTGATCAACGCGCACTTCTGGCTCGCCACCATCGGTACCGTGCTGTACATCGCCTCCATGTGGGTCAACGGCATCACCCAGGGCCTGATGTGGCGTGCGGTCCACGAAGACGGCACCCTCATGTACTCCTTCGTCGAAGCCCTGGAAGCCAGCCACCATGGCTTCATGGTTCGCGCTCTCGGCGGTGCCTTCTTCGTTACCGGCATGCTGCTGATGGCCTACAACACCTGGCGTACCGTGCGTGCCGCTGACAAGAGCAAGTACGACGAAGCCGCCCTGATCCCTGCTGAGGTTGCGCACTGATGGCCGGTAGCAAACACGAGATATTCGAGAAGAACATCGGCCTGCTGGCCATCGGCATGGTCCTGGCCGTGAGCATCGGTGGTCTGACCCAGATCGTTCCGCTGTTCTTCCAGGACGTCACCAACACCCCGGTGGAAGGCATGAAGCCGCGCACCGCCCTAGAGCTGGAAGGCCGCGACATCTATATCCGCGAAGGCTGCGTCGGCTGCCACTCGCAGATGATCCGTCCGTTCCGCGCCGAGACCGAGCGCTACGGCCACTACTCCGTGGCCGGCGAAAGCGTCTGGGACCACCCGTTCCTGTGGGGCTCCAAGCGTACCGGTCCGGACCTGGCCCGCGTCGGCGGCCGCTACTCCGATGACTGGCACCGTGCGCACCTGTACAACCCGCGCAACGTGGTACCGGAATCGAAGATGCCGGCCTATCCGTGGCTGGTCGAGAACAAGCTCGACGGCAAGGACACCGCCGCCAAGATGGAAGCCCTGCGCGCCCTCGGCGTGCCCTACACCGACGAAGACATCGCCGGTGCTCGCGAAGCCGTCAAAGGCAAGACCGAGATGGACGCCATGGTGGCCTTCCTGCAAGGCCTGGGCACTTCTATCAAGAACAAACGGTAACGCGTGATGGATATCGGGATGATTCGCGGCATCGGCACAGCAGTGGTCTTCATCGCCTTCATCGGCGTGGTGCTCTGGGCCTACAGCAGCAGACGCAAGAGCAGCTTCGACGAAGCGGCCAACCTGCCCTTCGCCGACGACGTCCCGGCCAAAAAGCGTGACGAGCAAGATTCTGGGAGCAATAAAGAATGACTTTGTTCTGGAGTATTTACGTCAGCGTACTGAGCCTCGGCACCATCGTGGCTCTTACTGCGCTGATCTTCGGTATTCGCAAGGGCCAACGCCCCGAGACCACCGAAGACACTGTCGGCCATGCCTTCGACGGTATTGAGGAGTTCGATAACCCGCTGCCGAAGTGGTGGTTCATGCTGTTCATCGGCACCATCATCTTCGCCCTCGGCTACCTGGTCCTGTACCCGGGCCTGGGCAACTGGAAAGGCGTGCTGCCGGGCTACAACGAAGCCGGCGACGGCAAGCCCTTCGCCAACGGCGAAGCTGGCTGGACCGGCGTGCACCAGTGGGAAAAGGAAATGGTCCGCGCTGACAAGGAGTACGCGCCGATCTACGCCAAGTTCGCCGGTCTGCCGATCGAGGAAGTGGCCAAGGACGAACAAGCCCTGAAAATGGGTGGCCGTCTGTTCGCCTCCAACTGCTCCGTGTGCCACGGCTCCGATGCCAAGGGCGCCTACGGCTTCCCCAACCTGACCGACAACGAGTGGCGTTGGGGCGGCAAGCCGGAAGACATCAAGCAGACCATCATCGGTGGCCGCCACGGCCAGATGCCGGCCCAGGCGCCGACCATCGGCGAGGAAGGCGTGCGCAACGTCGCCGCCTACGTGCTCACCGAACTGGGCGGCCGCAAGCTGCCGGAAGGTGTCACCGCCGACGTCGCCGCCGGCAAGCAGGTATTCGAGAGCGTCTGCTTCGCCTGCCACACCAAGGAAGGCACCGGCACCCCGAGCATGGGCGCACCGAACCTGACCAACCCGAGCGCCTTCATCTACGGCAGCAGCTACGCCCAGCTGCAGCAGACCATCCGTTACGGCCGCAGCGGCAACATGCCTGCTCAGCTGCCGTACGTGGGTAGCGAAGACAAGGTGCACCTGCTGGCCGCCTACGTGTACAGCCTGTCGCACGGCAAGGCCGACGTAGCAGTCGAGAAGTAAGCGTCACCCGCCCGGGACGCGACCGCCGGTCGCACCCGGGCATCGCTCGATCAGGCGTACCATAGTGCCGTGAAATCCTGACTCCTTCGGCAAGTATCGGCGGAGCACTCACCCAAGCCGTGGTACGCAACTGATGAGCGAACAGATTCCCGTCCGAAACATCACCCCTCCCCCGACCAAGGGCGGCGAAACCGTCGACCTCTACGCCAGCCGCGAAAAGATCTACACCCGCGCCTTCACCGGCCTGTTCCGCAACCTGCGTCTGAGCGGCGGAGCCTTTCTCTTCCTGCTCTACTTCGGCACCGTCTGGCTGAACTGGAACGACCGCCAGGCCGTCTGGTGGAACCTGCCGGAACGCAAATTCTTCATCTTCGGCGCCACCTTCTGGCCCCAGGACTTCATCCTGCTGTCGGCGCTGCTGATCATCGCCGCCTTCGGCCTGTTCTTCATCACCGTGTTCGCCGGCCGCGTCTGGTGTGGCTACACCTGCCCGCAGAGCGTGTGGACCTGGATCTTCATGTGGTGCGAGAAGATCACCGAAGGCGACCGCAACCAGCGCATGAAGCTGGACAAGCAGCCGATGAGCGCCGAGAAATTCGCGCGCAAGGCGGCCAAGCACAGCCTGTGGATCCTCATCGGCCTGGTCACCGGTCTGACCTTCGTCGGCTACTTCTCGCCGATCCGCGAGCTGATCCCCAACCTGCTCACTGGCGCCGCCGATGGCTGGGCCTACTTCTGGGTCGGCTTCTTCACCCTGGCCACCTATGGCAACGCCGGCTGGCTGCGCGAGCAGGTGTGCATCTACATGTGCCCCTACGCGCGCTTCCAGAGCGTGATGTTCGACCAGGACACCCTGATCGTCTCCTACGACCCGCGCCGCGGCGAACACCGTGGCCCGCGCAAGAAAAATGCCGACTACAAGGCCGAGGGCCTGGGCGACTGCATCGACTGCACCATGTGTGTCCAGGTCTGCCCGACCGGTATCGACATCCGTGACGGCCTGCAGGTCGAATGCATCGGCTGCGCCGCGTGCATCGACGCCTGCGACAGCATCATGGACAAGATGGGCTACCCCAAGGGCCTGATCAGCTACACAACCGAACACAATCTATCCGGGCAGAAGACCCAACTGCTGCGCCCGCGCCTGATAGGCTACGCCGTCGTGCTGCTGGCCATGATGAGCCTGTTCGCCTGGGCCATCGCCAGCCGCTCGCTGGTGGAGGTGGACGTGCTCAAGGACCGCGTGCTGTTCCGCGAGAACGAACAGGGCCACATCGAGAACGTCTACACCGTGAAGCTGATGAACAAGGCCCAGCGCGACCTGACCTACCTGATCTCCGTCGAAGGCATCGACGGTCTCACGTACGAAGGCCGCAGCGAGATCAAGGCCGCCGCCGGCGAGGTGCTGTCGATTCCGGTGGAGCTGTCCATCGAGCCGGAGAAGCTGCCCTCCAGCGCCAATGAAATTCTGTTCAAGGTCCAGGCCTTGGAAGATCCAACCATCCACAGCGACGCCGACAGCCGATTCATCGGCCCCAGCGTGCGCTGAACACAGGTCACTCCATGTCGTCGCCACAAACTCCGGTCAACCCCTGGTACAAAGAGCCCTGGGTCTGGTTCATCCTCGGCATCCTCGGCATGGCCGTGGTGCTGGGCACCAGCATGCTGGTGATCGCCACCAAGAACCCGCCGGGCCTGCTGTCGGACAACTATTACGACGTTGGCAAGGGCATCAACACCTCGCTGGAGCGCGAGGAGCTGGCCCAGCGCCTGAAGCTCAAGGCCGCCCTCACCCTGGACAACGAGCGCGGCAGCGTCAGCCTGCAGCTGCAGGGCTACAGCAACCCGCCGCAGCTGGTGCTCAACCTGATCTCGCCGACCCAGCCGGAGCGCGACCGCCGCGTGGTGCTGCAGGCCCAGCCCGACGGCAGCTACGCCGGCAACCTGCTGGACGCCGTCGAGGGCCGCCGCTTCATCGAGCTGATCGGCCAGGAAGGCGGCAAGGACTGGCGTCTGTTCGAGGAAGAGAAGCTGGTCAGCGGCCAGCGCGTCCAGCTCGGCGAGTGATGTCCCGACCCGCATGAGCAGCCCCCTTCCCTGCTACCACTGCGGCCTGCCGGTTCCCCCCGGCAGCCGCTTCGAGGCCCGCGTCCTGGATCAGCCGCGGGCCTTCTGCTGCCCGGGCTGCCAGGCCGTGGCCGAGGCCATCGTCGCCGGCGGGCTGGACAACTACTACCGCCACCGCAGCGACAGCGCGGTCAACCCGCAGAGCCTGCCCAAAGCCCTGCCCGATGAGTTGGCGCTGTACGACCGCGACGAGGTGCAGCAAGGCTTCGTCCAGCACCAGGGCGAACTCAGCGAGACCAGCCTGCTGATCGAAGGCATCAGCTGCGCCGCCTGCGGCTGGCTGATCGAGAAGCACCTGCGCGGCCTGCAGGGCGTGGCCGAGGCCAACCTCAACCTGTCCAACCAGCGCCTGCAGGTGCGCTGGGCCGACAGTCAGGTGCCGCTCAGCCAACTGCTCGCCGAGCTGCGCCGCATCGGCTACGCCGGCCACCCCTGGCAGGCGGACGAGGCCAGCGAACGCCTGGCCGCCGAGAACCGCAAGGCCATGCGCCAGATCGGCATCGCCGGCCTGCTTTGGATGCAGGTGATGATGGCGGCCATGGCCACCTGGCCGGAGTTCAACGTCGACCTCTCGCCGGAGCTGGACAAGATCCTGCGCTGGACCAGCCTGTTCCTCACCACGCCCATCGTCTTCTACTGCTGCGGCCAGTTCTTCCGCGGCGCCCTGCGTGACCTGCGCACCCGCCACCTGACCATGGACGTGTCGGTGTCGCTGGCCATCGGCGGCGCCTACCTGGCCGGCATCTGGTCCACCGTCACCGGGGTCGGCGAGCTGTATTTCGACGCGGTGGGCATGTTCGCCCTGTTCCTGCTCGCCGGCCGCTATCTGGAACGACGCGCCCGCGAACGCACGGCGGCGGCCACCGCGCAGCTGGTCAGCCTGCTGCCACCCTCCTGCCTGCGCCTGGACGACAGCGGGCAGAGCCAACGCATCCTGTTGCGCGAACTGGCCATCGGCGACCGCGTACTGGTGCCGCCCGGCGCCCAGCTGCCGGCGGACGGACGCATCGTCAGCGGCCAGTCCAGCGTCGACGAGTCCCTGCTCACGGGCGAATACCTGCCGCTGGCCCGCAGCGAAGGCGATGCCGTCACCGCCGGCACGCTGAATGTCGAAGGCCCGCTGACCGTGCAGGTCGAGGCGCTGGGCAGCGACACCCGACTGTCCGCCATTGTCCGCCTGCTCGAGCGCGCCCAGGCCGACAAGCCGCCGATGGCCGAGATGGCCGACCGCGTGGCCCAGTGGTTCCTGCTCATCGTGCTCGGCCTGGCCGCCGTGGTCGGCCTGATCTGGTGGCAGATCGACAGCGAACGGGCGTTCTGGATCGTGCTGTCGCTGCTGGTCGCCACCTGCCCCTGCGCCCTGTCGCTGGCCACCCCGACCGCGCTGACCACCGCCACCGGCAGCCTGCACAAGCTCGGCCTGCTGCTGACCCGCGGCCATGTGCTGGAAGGCCTGAAGCAGATCGACACGGTGATCTTCGACAAGACCGGCACCCTCAGCGAGGGTCGCCTGACCCTGGAGCGCATCGAGACCCTGCGCGAGCTGGACGCCGACGCCTGCCTGGCCCTGGCCGCCACCCTCGAACACGGCTCCGAACACCCCATCGCCCGCGCCTTCGGCCACAGCAACCATGGCGCCGAGCAACTGGCCAGCGCACCCGGCCAGGGCCTGCAGGGCGTATTCGACGGCCGCCGCCTGCGTATCGGCCAGCCGGCCTACGTGGCCGCCCTGGCTGGCCGCGCGGCGCCGAACATTCCCGGCGAACACGGCCAGTGGCTGCTGCTCGGCGATGAACGCGGCCCGCTGGCCTGGTTCGTCCTCGGCGACCGCCTGCGCGAGGACGCTCCCGAGCTGCTCGCCGCCTGCCGCGCCCAGGGCTGGCAGATCATCCTGTTGTCCGGCGACAGCTCACCGATGGTCGGCGAAGTGGCGCGCCAGCTGGGCATCGACGATGCCCGTGGCGGCCTCACCCCGGACGCCAAGCTGGCGGTGCTCGAGGACCTGCACGCCCAAGGCCGCCGCGTGCTGATGCTGGGCGACGGGGTCAACGACGTGCCGGTGCTGGCCGGCGCCGACATCAGCGTGGCCATGGGCAGCGCCACTGACCTGGCCAAGACCAGCGCCGACGCGGTGCTGCTGTCCAACCGCCTCGGCAGCCTGGTGCAGGCCTTCGCCCTGGCCCGCCGCACGCGGCGCATCATCATCGAGAACCTGGCCTGGGCGACTCTGTACAATGGCCTGGTGCTGCCGTTCGCCGCCCTCGGCTGGGTCACTCCGCTATGGGCCGCGCTCGGCATGTCGGCCAGTTCGCTGCTGGTGGTGCTCAATGCCCTGCGCCTGGCCCGCGTGAAACCCTGATATCGGTCGCCGCGTCCTGCGCCTCGCCCGTGAACCCGGAGCTCCCATGTCCGCCATCTACATCCTGATTCCGATTGCCGTGGTCCTGGTCGGCTTCGCCATCTGGCTGTTCGTCTGGGCGGTGGATAACGGTCAGTACGACGACCTGGACAGCCCCGCCCACAGCATTCTGTTCGACGACGAAGACCCGCAGCACAAGGCCGCCATCGCCGAGGCCGACAAGGCTGACGACAAGGACGAGCCACGTGCCTGAGCTGGCGCCGCTGCTGGTTTCCGCGCTGATTCTCGGCCTGCTCGGCGGCGGCCACTGCCTGGGCATGTGCGGCGGCCTGATGGGTGCGCTGACCCTGGCCATTCCACCGGAACAGCGCGCCCGCCGCTTCCGCCTGCTGCTGGCCTACAACCTCGGCCGCATCCTCAGCTACGCCACGGCCGGCCTGCTGATCGGCCTGGCCGGCTGGGCCGTGGCCAGCAGCCCGGCGGCCATGGTGCTGCGGGTGATCGCCGGCCTGCTGCTGATCGCCATGGGCCTGTACCTGGCCGGCTGGTGGAGCGGTCTGACGCGCATCGAGGCCGTCGGCCGTCACCTCTGGCGCCACCTGCAACCCATCGCCAGCCGCCTGATGCCGGTCAGCAGCCTGCCACGTGCGCTGCTGCTCGGCGCCATCTGGGGCTGGCTGCCCTGCGGCCTGGTCTACAGCACCCTGCTGTGGGCCTCCAGCCAGGGTTCGCCGGCGGACAGCGCGCTGCTGATGCTGGCCTTCGGCCTGGGCACCATGCCGGTGCTGCTGGCCACCGGCATGGCCGCCGAGCGCCTGACCGCCCTGCTGCGCCGGCGTGGCGTGCGCATGGCCGGCGGCCTGCTGGTGATCCTGTTCGGCCTGTGGACCCTACCCGGCCCGCACCAGCACTGGCTGATGGGACACTGAGCAAGCGCGGCGCTAACATGCGGCAGCCTGACCCAGGTCAAGAAGCGCCACCACGCAATCCCTAGACTGGTCACATCGCCAATCCAGGGATATCTCCATGCTCGACGCCATCCGCTGGGACGCCGACCTGATCCGCCGCCACGACCGGCCAGGCCCGCGCTACACCTCCTACCCCACCGCCGTGCAGTTCCACGGCGAGGTCGGCTCCTTCGACCTGCTGCACGCCCTGCGCGACAGCCGCAAGGCGCGTCGGCCGCTGTCGCTCTACGTGCACGTGCCGTTCTGCGCCAACATCTGCTACTACTGCGCCTGCACCAAGGTGATTACCAAGGATCGCGGCCGCGCCCTGCCATACCTGGAGCGCCTGGAGCAGGAGATCGAACTGATCTCGCGGCATCTGGACCAGCGCCAGGTGGTCGAGCAGCTGCACTTCGGCGGCGGCACCCCGACCTTCCTCAGCCACGACGAGCTGCGCCGGCTGATGGAGCACATCCGCAAGCACTTCACCCTGCTGGACGACGACAGCGGCGACTACGGCATCGAGATCGACCCGCGCGAGGCGGATTGGTCGACCATGGGCCTGCTGCGCGAGCTGGGCTTCAACCGCGTCAGCCTCGGCGTACAGGACCTCGACCCGGACGTGCAGCGCGCCATCAACCGCCTGCAGACCCTGGAGCAGACCCGCGCCATCATCGATGCGGCGCACGCCCTGCAATTCCGCTCGGTGAACATCGACCTGATCTACGGCCTGCCGCGGCAGACCCCGGAGAGCTTCGCCCGCACCGTGGCCGAAGTGATCGCCCTGCAGCCGGACCGGCTCTCGGTATTCAACTACGCGCACCTGCCGGAGCGCTTCATGCCGCAGAGAAGAATCCAGGAGAACGAGCTGCCCAGTCCGGCGGACAAGCTGGCCATGCTGCAGGGCAGCATAGAGCAGCTCACCGCGGCCGGTTACCGCTATATCGGCATGGACCACTTCGCCCTGCCCGACGACGAGCTGGCCATGGCCCAGGAAGACGGTACCCTGCAGCGCAACTTCCAGGGCTATACCACCCACGGCCACTGCGACCTGATTGGCCTGGGTGTATCCGCCATCAGCCAGGTCGGCGACCTGTACAGCCAGAACAGCAGCGACCTGGCCAACTACCAGCAGAGCCTGGGCAATAGCCAGCTGGCTACTCAGCGCGGCCTGCACTGCAACGAAGACGATCGCATCCGCCGCGCCGTGATCCAGGCGCTGATCTGTCAGTTCCAGCTGAGCTTTCGCGACATCGAGGAGCGCTTCGCCATCGATTTTCGCAGCTACTTCTCGGCTATCTGGCCGCAGCTGCAGCAGCTGGCCCGCGACGGCCTGATCGAACTGGGCGAGCACGGCATCGACGTGCGCCCGGCCGGGCGCCTGCTGGTACGTTCGCTGTGCATGCTGTTCGACCACTATCTGGAGCAGCAGAACCAGCAGCGTTTCTCGCGGGTGATTTGAAATCCGCCCTGACAGTTCGCGCCAGCCGGGTAGCCCGGATGCAATCCGGGGGAACCAGCTCCGCAGCCCCGGATCTCATCCGGGCTACATGTTCGCGGGAAGTCAGGCCATCGCCAGGCTGGCCGCCTTCATCCGCTGGTCGTCGCTCAGGCGCTTGTCCTTGAGCGCGTCCACCAGGCTGGCCTGGGCGGTGCTGAGTGCGCCCTGCAGCGAGGCCAGTTCGCCGCGCAACATGTCCAGGCGCATCTGCTTGGCTTCCGGGTCCATCTCCGAATCGGCCATCAGTGCCTGCAGCTCGGCCTGCTTCTCGGCGATCTGCTGGCGAAGGGCGCGGATCAGCTTGAGGATTTCCTTGATATTGTCCGGCAGGTCGGCCTCGTCGATATCGTCGTTCTGCGCGGTGGCGCGGGCCTTGCCCAGTTCGGACAAGGTCACCCGCAGGCCGTCGCGCATTTCTTCCTCGCTGGCCTCCTCGCTTGCCACCTCGCCGTCAGCCCGCGCCGCCTGGCGCTGCACGCCGAGCGCCAGGCGCTCGACCAGGCCGTTCATGTCTACCCTGAGCATGGAGTTCCCCTCGACGCACTCTTCCACCGGGCTATCGGGAGGCGACGAAAAAACTTGAGCAAGCGGTCAGCCATGTTTCACCATCGAGCCTATTGCCCCACCGACCTTGGTCGGCCTGGCCCGCGCGTGGCCCCATGGGTTAACCTTTGTCTTTGTGTGTGATCTCCAGTCAGGGAACTCCGATGTCAGAAACCATCAAGGTACACAGCCCCCACCAGGCCCACTGCAAGGACTGCAGCCTGGCCGCGCTGTGCCTGCCGCTGTCGCTGAACCTGGAGGACATGGACTCCCTGGACCGCATCGTCAAACGCGGGCGGCCGCTGAAGAAAGGTGAATTCCTGTTCCGCCAGGGCGATACCTTCGATTCGGTGTTCGCCGTACGCGCAGGCGCCCTGAAGACCTTCACCCTGAGTGACTCGGGCGAGGAGCAGATCACCGGCTTCCACCTGCCCAGCGAGCTGGTCGGCCTGTCCGGCGTGGATACCGAGGTCTACCCGGTGTCGGCCCAGGCCCTGGAAACCACCTCGGTGTGCGAGATCCCCTTCGAGCGTCTGGACGAGCTGTCCGTGCAACTGCCGCAGCTGCGCCGCCAGCTGATGCGGGTGATGAGCCGCGAGATTCGCGACGACCAGCAGATGATGCTGCTGCTCTCCAAGAAGACCGCCGACGAGCGCATCGCCACCTTCCTGGTCAATCTGTCCGCGCGCTTCCGCGCCCGTGGCTTCTCGGCCAACCAGTTCCGCCTGGCCATGTCGCGCAACGAGGTGGGCAACTACCTGGGCCTGGCCGTGGAGACCGTGTCGCGGGTGTTCACCCGTTTCCAGCAGAACGGCCTGATCAACGCCGAAGGCAAGGAAGTGCAGATTCTCGACCCCATCGAGCTGTGCGCCCTGGCCGGCGGCAATATGCCGGACTGAGGAGCGCGCGATGATCTTCGACGAATTCGCCATCAAATCGCTGATCCGCCCGGTGCCGGACTTCCCCAAGCCCGGCGTGGTGTTCCGCGACATCACCCCGCTGTTCCAGTCGCCGCGCGCCCTGCGCATGGTGGTGGACAGCTTCATCCAGCGCTATGTCGAGAGCGAGTTCAGCCATATCGCCGCGATGGACGCGCGCGGCTTCCTGTTCGGCTCGATCATGGCCTACGAGCTGAACAAGCCGCTGATCCTGTTCCGCAAGCAGGGCAAGCTGCCGGCCGAGGTGCTCGCCGAGAGCTACCAGACCGAGTACGGCGAGGCCCTGCTGGAGGTGCACGCCGACAGCCTGTGCGAAGGCGATCGGGTGCTGATCTTCGATGACCTGATCGCCACCGGCGGCACCCTGCTGGCCGCCGCACGCCTGGTCAAGCGCCTCGGCGCCCAGGTTTACGAGGCCGCGGCGATCATCGACCTGCCCGAGCTGGGTGGCTCGCGCAAACTGCAGGACATGGGCATTCCCACCTTCACCCTGACCGCCTTCGAGCTCGGCGAACGTTGAGAGGCGCCACCCGCCCTGCGCAACGTAGGGCGGGGAAACCCTCGATACCCGCGTCAGTGCACATTGATGCGCAACGCCACCCCGCCCACCACCTTGCCATGCTCCCGCTGCACCAGATCGACGATAAAGCTGGCGCCGCGCTTGGCCTGCGTCGGCACCGTCACACGCAGGCCGATCTGCTGCGCCTGCAGCGGCGCCAGGCGCACCGGCAGGCGCGCAGTCGCCCCCTGAGCGAAAGGCAATTCCAGCGCCCCGGAAAAGCTCTCCGCCACCCGCGCCGGCTGTGCACTGGTCAGTAGCTCCAGGCGGTCGGCACTGGCCAGCGGCTGGCAGGCGGCGCAGTCCAGGTGTGCGCTCTTGTCCGGCGCCAGCATTAGCGCCGAGGGCAGCACCACAGCGCCGGCGCGCAACTTGGGCGGTACGCTGCCTTTATCCAGCAGCAGGCTGGCCTGCAGATCATCCAGCCCCTTGGGCCGCCGCAGCTCGAACTCCACGGTGCGCGCCAGGCGTGCGCGCAGGCTCACCGCCAGCACCGGCAGCACTATCCAGGCGTTGGGCTTGAGGTCGACCACGCTGAGGTTCTTCTGCGCCAGGTTGTTCTGCTGCCACACATGGCGGCCGGCCTGGGGATGATCGAAGCGGGTGAACAGCGCCGCCAGCAGGCACGGATGGCTGCCAGGCGCCGGTACCGCGCTGCGCGGCAGGCGCGCCTTGAGGATGCGCGACTCGCCCGGGCCCAGCTCGAAGTCCGCCGCCGCCGTGATGGCCGGCAGGAAGTCGGCCGGGTAGACGAACTGGCTGCCGGCGTACTGCTTGACGTTGAAGCTAAGCAGGAAGTGCCGCGCACTGGCCGTGCTGCTGCGATTGCGCACCCGCGCGTGGATCCAGTTGTCCTGGCCGTACTCCAGGTTCTGGTGCTGCAAGCCATCGTCGTCGCGGTTGCGCACCCACAGGTCCGGCGAATCCCAGAAGCGCCCTGCCCAGTCGTCCGCACCGGGATCGCCGGTATCGTCGCGCAGCCACAGATCGGGCTGCGGCGACGGATCGCCCAGGCCATAGACGAAGCGCTGGAAGGCATCCACGCAACTCGGGTTGCCACCACGGGCCAGGAGGAAGCACTCCAGTTCCTCGGTCTTCACCGGGCGCGGATGGCGCGCCAGGTAGAAGTCCTTCATCAGCGCGTTCAGCGGCGCCACACCGAGCAGCGCGGCCATGCCCTTCCAGAAACGCTCGCCGGAGCCGTAGGACGAACCATGGGTGACGCGCACCCAGGGGTTGCGCGAGCACAGGGCCAGCGGCGCATCGGCGAAGTTGAACGGCAGCGAGCCCGCCGCGCCGTTGTCGTGGTAGGTGGTCCAGGCCTCGTCGAACCAGGCATCGGGCTGGCTGGCCGGTTTCAGCCCGCGCGCCCACCAGCTATGGAAGGTCTCGTGGCGCAGCGCGCCGGTGCCGGTGGTGGTGCCGCCCTCGTACTCCATGCCGCCCTGGTGGATGAAGGCGGTGAAGCGGTTGCCGTGGATGTAGCGGCCCGAGCTGTTCTCGTTGTCGGCCAGGAAGCCGGCGATGGCGCTGGCCTGGGTCGCCAGGTTGGCGGCGTTGCTGGTCAGCTTCCAAGTGGTGATGGCCACATTGGTTCCCGACACCGGCAGCACGGTGTTCAGCACATGGCTCTGCAGGCTGTCGGCGGCACGCAGCTCCAGCAGCTGCGACAACGCGGTGAAACGCGCCGGGAAGTCGACGCGCCAATGGTTGCTGCCCAGCACGTTGACGCTGCCGTTGCTGATCGGCGTGTGCGCCACGGCCGTGCCGGTCAGGCGCAGCTCCAGGCTCAGCTCGAACTGGTCGAAGACCAGGTTGGCCGGCACGAAGGCCTCCAGGTAACGGCCGGCGCCCAGGTCGGTGAAACCGAAGTTGAAGGCCAGACGCGGCCCGGCGCTCCAGGCGATCTGCGGCTGGTAGGAGCCGGCCGTCGAGGCCTGCGGAATGCCCACCGAATAGGTCAGGCGCAGGCTGTGCTCGCTGCCCGCCTCCAGGCTGCGCGCCAGCACCCGCAGGTTGGCGTGGCTGCCGCCGCCGAAGTCGTGGTGCGCCACGTCGGCCGGCGGTACGACGGCGCCATCCAGCCACACCTCGGTGACGGTCTGGCGCAGGTCGAAGATCGGACAACCGGCATGGCGGCCGAGGCGGAATACCAGGGTGGCGTCACCGCTGACCTGCTGGCTGGCGGCGTCGAACAGCAGGCTGGCGTCAATGCTGCGGATGTCGATGGGCACCGCCCACAGGCCGTCGACCAGCTTCGGCGGTGGCGCCAGGTCCAGCGTGGTTCCGGCCAGATCGGCCAGGGCCGGCAGCTGCGCCAGCAGGCCACTCAGGCCCACCGCACACTCGCCGTCCGCGCCCACGCAGGCGCCGCCATTGCGCTTGAGGATGCCGCGCCAGCCATAACCGCGCGCCGCCTGCACATGAGCCAGCTCCTCGCTGACGAAGATCGCCCGCGCGCTGGCCGCAGCGTGCCCCGCCTTGCTCAGGGCCAGGTCGAAGATCGGCTGGTTGGGCTTGCCGACATTGCCCGGCACTTCGCTGGAAATGGTCAACAGCGCCGCCTCGATGTAACGCGACAGATGCAGGCCATCGAGAATCGCCTGCACCGTGGCCAGCGTGGTGCCGGCGGCCTGATTGGACAGCAGGCCCAGGCGGTAGCCACGGTTCTTCAGTATCTGCAGGCAGTCCAGGGTATCGGCGTAGCGCAGGCGCACGCCGCCCGGGCCGATGTAGGTCAGAGTGTCGCCCAGGTCGAAGAAGACCGTGGCGGGAAAGACGCCAGACATGTTCGTCCTCCTGACGGAGGTCGGGCGTCTCGCGCGCTAACTACTGCGCTTGTAGCTGAAGCTACAGCCCGACGGGTCCGTGAAAGTCAGTGTGCCGTCGATGAGGCTGTAGGCGTAGGTCACCACTTCGTCGTTGGCGGTGGACAGCGCCACCTGCCCCGCCGCCGGCACCTGCCAGCGGCCCTGGTCCCACCAGGTGAAGCCGCCAGCCGGCTCGGTGCTGCCAAAGTACAGGCCACCGTCCTCGAAGCGCAGGTGTGCGGCATAGCCGGCGGCACAGGGCGCCTGTTCGGACATGCGCCAGGTGCCCGGCAATCTGGGATCGATATCTGCCATCAGACTCTCCTTTGCAGGCGAGATGCGGGGCCGAGGCCCCGCATCCGTTACGCCCTACTTGGCAGTGGCCAGGCGGGCAGGCTTGGGCTTGGCCCGGCTGATTTTCGGCAGGCTACCGCCGGCATCGCTGAGCAGCCGGTCGAGCTTGCCCTGCTCGGAGTTGCTCATCACCGTGTTGTCGTCCAGCAACGCAGTGGCCGCCTTGACGTCGGGCTTGCGCTTCATGAAGCGCGCGGCCAGGCGCTTGGTCTCGATGGCCGCGAAGTGCGGCTTGAGCACCGGCGAAGCCAGCGCGGCCTGGATGGCATCGATGCCGTCGCTCAGGTGATCGCCACCGAACACCAGCACCAGGTGCGCATCCGGCGTGGACAGTACCTTGTGCGCGGCCTGGGCGTGGCGCTCGTCCACCGCGGCGGTGACCATTACCGAGGTAGTGCCGGAGGCATGCGCGACCATACCCTCGACGTCCCAGTGCACATCCACCCGCACCTCATGAATGCCCGACACGCCGAACAGCGCGCCCTCGGCGCCGCGCATCAGGGTCATCGATTCCTCGATGCGCTCGCCCGGCTGCAGCACGCGGAACGGTGAGTCTTCGATGCAGTGGATGATGGTGCGGAAGGTGCGCTGATTGCCGGACGGGTCGGTCACGCTGCCGCTGACGTGCTCGCTCTTCAGGCTCAGGCTGGCCGGCACCTGGATCGGCTGTTCGCCACGGTTGACCAGCGCCACGCCGATGCGCACCGGCGCGCCCAGGGGCAGCTCGCCGAGCAGCGCATTGACCTCCAGTTGCAAGCCCAGCACTTCCGCTTCCAGATCGGTCGGGGTGATCGGCGGCGTGGCATTGGAGGCACTGCCGAAGGCCACCGAGCCGGGGCGGATGAACGGGTCCGGGTAGTGGCGCAGCTGCTTGAGGTTGTCCGGATGGAACGACCACTGGATGTTGCTGGGGAACGGCGTGCCGGGCGTGGCGCCAGCGGCGATCACGTCGCTGGTACACATGAAGCCGAAGTCCGCCGAGTTGTGGTAAAGGCCCAGGGCGTGCCCCAGTTCATGCACCGCCGTGCGGAAATACGGCGCCGCAGCGGTGCCGAAGCGCTGTCCGCTGACCGTGCCCCAACCGGGGTCGATGATCCAGTGCGAGGAGATGCCGACCCCTTCGCGCGGCACGTTGTTGGAGTCGGTGCCGCCGTTGTCGTACATGATCCCGCGCGGCGTGGAGTCGATGTTCTTGACCGCGAGGATGTGATAGCGCCACTCGGTGTCCAGGTTCACCACCGAGCGTCGCGCCAGCATGGCCGCGTGCATCTCGCCGTTGGACCAGGAATTGCCGCTGGGCTCCAGCACGTTGGTGTCGCTGAGGCTCACGCTGGTCTGGAAGCCCACCGCGTCCATCACCGTCGCCCAGGTGTGGCCGACGCCACTGTCGGTCGGCCGTTCCGAGCCGTTGACCGTGTCGATCTCGATGGTGCAGCGGCGGAAGTAGGTGGACAGCCAGCCCATGGTCAGGCGCCCGACCACCGCACCGGCGGCGTTCTTCACATCGCCCTCGGCGTAGTCGGACGGCGACGGATAGCCGGCCGGCGCGGTGATCCGCACCATCTGCGCGGTCAGCGTGCTCTCCAGCGCCCAGGTGTTCGGCGCGGTGAAGCGGTACAGCTGGAAGCCCAGGCTGAAGCTGTTGCCCAGGTAGAAGTACTCCGGCAGCGAGGTGACGCGCACGTAGTAGCGGTAGTTGTTGCGCGCCAGGATCGGGATGCCCGAGGCCGGATTGGGCCCGGCCAGCAGGATCGGCTTGAGCGACAGGTTGGTCGGCGCCGTCTTGGTCTGCAGGGTGGGGAACGGCACGGGGATGGGGATCGGCAGGAAGATCACCGGGCGCTGATAGAGATCGCCGCTGGCCGTACGGCCATCGCTGTGCGACTCGACCCGCAGAGTCCCGTCGTACGACACCAGCGAGGCGCCGCTGGGCTTGTAGTTGAGCAACCAACAACCGGCACGCACGCTGCGGAACTGCGGAATGATGATTCCGCCCGGCCCGGGCAGCGCGGCGATATTGGGGTTGATGGCGACATTGCTGAGGGTGGCGGCACTGGCAGCGACCGGGGCGTCTTCCTGGCCGGGCGGCAGCAGATCTGGCAGAGGCGGAAATTGCGAATTTTCAGGCAGGCGGGACATTGCTGAACACTCCTATTCAACAAGGGGCGTACCCTGCCCGTAGAACAACCTGAATCACTGCGCGAGCTACTGCACTGGTATGGCACGTCACCCTTGGAGAGATCCATGTGGGGTTGACTCGTGCGCACAGCGCAGCGCACGACGCAGGGATTATGGAACTGTTATTCCGAACGCACAGTGCCGCCCATCCGCCGGAGCGGGTCGCAAGACGAGCGGATAAAAGTGGCATCGGGCCATTGGCGGCGTTCGCTCACAATCGACGCATGAAGCCTAAAGATGCCCTCCAGACAGATAACGCTGCGCTTGGCCGCCGCCTGATCGGAGAGTCAGAATCTGCGCTGACCAAAGCGTGCGCCGCGAGCGACTTAGGCTGTAAGCCATTCGCCATGCAGCTCTCGCCGGCCCCGAACTGCTCTGCACGCTTGGAGCGAAATCGGCTACTGCGCTATCGAGCGCGGCGTCTTTGCTGCAGTATTTGCCGCTCGCACTCCATCGCTCAGCGACTTGGCTGCACTGCGCGGTATCGCGTGATCAGTCATCTCGTGCCCTGGAGGCTGTTCAGCATCTCGACAATCGTCGCCACCACCAGCTCCGGCTCGCTGAACTGGGGAAAGTGGCCACTGCGCAGCGCCATCACCTGTCGGCCCAGCGGCGAGAGCTTGGCCAGCGCAGCCTGATGCTCCGCTCGCAACGCCAGGGCCTGCTCGGCGGTGGCCCAGGCCATCGCCGGCTTGCCGCCGCTGATAACGGTCAGCGGCACCGCCGGAAAATCGGGCGCCGCCTGCAGCTCGGCCACGGAGCGCTCCAGCTGCTGGGTTTCCGCCAGTGGATTGGGCGGTGACAGCTTAGCGAGCAGCGCCGCCAGCAAGCGCTGTAGCCGGGTGTCGTGCTGGTGCAGCAGAAGCACGTCGTCCGGCGTCGATGCCTCGATAAATACCACCCCGGCCGTCTCCTGCGGGTGCAGCCGAGCGAACAGGTTGACGATCAGCCCACCGAGGGAATGCCCCACCAGCACATAGGGCGGCTGCAGCCCGGCCGCCCGCAGGGTCTGCCGCAGCGAATCGACCATCTGCGCGGCCGACTGGGCCACCTGCGGCTTGGCGCTGCCGCCGATGCCGGGACGGTTGTAGGCGAACACCCTGGCCACTGCCGAGAGCGGCTCGAACACCTTGTGCCAGCCCTCGATCGGCCCGCCGGAGCCATTGACCAGCACCACCGTCGCCGGCCCGCTGCCGGCCAGCACGTACTCGATGCTTTCAGCGCCGATCCGCGCTTTCTGTTTGGGAGGAAATCGATACATGAAGCGAACCTTGAATGATTGGGCGCCAGCGACAGCGTCGTACCTGCCCTTCCCGCCCCTGCGCTGCATATGGCAGCAGGTGCTCGAACATGTGCGCGGGATGCGCGTGAGCCACAAATCGCAATCCATGTGCAAACAGGCAGCCAGCGCTGGTCGCAGTTCAAGCTACCAAAAGGCTTCATCCTCGCGCGCTCGAACAGCCCGCAAACAGTACTCGGCCAGCTGGCGCACCAGCGCCTCCGGCACGGGCTCGCCATAGGGAATCTGCAAGTAGTTCTTGGTCGTCCTATGCCCCTGCAGCTCCTGCCGAAACGCCTCCAGCGCCGCCTGGGTGGGCGCGAAGTTGCAATGCGCCTTGTGCGCGGAGAAAGAGAACAGAAAACGCGGCTCCACGAAGAACGGAGCGCCCCACTTGATCGCCTCCTGCGCCTCCGGCGCGACGCTCTTGAGAATCCCGTAGAGCGTGCGCAGATGCGGCCGGCTCTCGGCAGGCGCCGCCTCGATGTATTCGGCGATAGTGGCTGGAGGCTTGCCTGTCATCTCGATCTGACCTCACCGCGAATATGCGTTTGGGCGGGTTTGGCGCTGGGCTGGCCGAATGGAAAGGCACATCTCAGCCATTCATTGACCAGGTCGAACAACGCTCACGCATCGACTTTCAAACTGGCCAGCTCTTCAGGCTTCAAGACTTTGGGAACGACCCGCGGCAGGCCCGAAGCATCGAACAAGGGCGACTTCCGGTAACCCCCACCGATACGGTTTGTGACCACGATCCAGATAAATCGAGCGATAACGCCGACAAGTCCGCGCTGCTTGGGCTGCGGATCGCCCAGCGCGGTGTCGGTATTCAGCACCGCAATCTCGGCACCAAAATCCCTATCCATACGCTCCCGGTCCAGGCAGGCGTGAACCAGGCCGATAAAGGACACCTTGGAATCGGCCATGGTATTGCCGATAGGCGTCGAGCAACACGACGTGTACCAGCGAAGCATGCCCTTGTCGCTGAGCCGCACTGCCGACAAAAGCTCTTCGCCCTGCAGGAAGCGCAGGTGCTGCTGCGCTATCTGGACTATCTCGGTTCCACCCTGCTTATCCAGCACAGCAGAGGGATTGCCAAGAAAACGCGCAAAGGCACGGCAATCGGTGCAATGGCAGATAAGGCGATTGTGAGTGTTATTGCTTTCAAGCTGGCCTTTAACGGCGCCACACCTGCATTGAATCGGATGCATTGTTGTCACCCATCCTTGGAGAAATCGGCTCATGGAGCCGTAGCGGTTGGTTAAGGGGCCGGCTCTTGCCGTCTACAAGTGAGCGAAGCGAACGATTTGAACCAGTTATTAGCCGTTATCTGCCAGCCAAGCTTCGAAAGTTTCTGTGGATTGACTGGTTAGTAGCTTTGCGAATATCTCTTTATTGCCCAAATACAGGCAGTGCCTGATTATCGTGTACGGGTTGAGCTTATCGTTTGGATATGCCCCCTCAAAGAATTCTTTGTACTTCTTTACTTTTGATATGTTCTCGCGCAGGTAAAAGTTGAATTTGCCACGACTTATATCTGGTTTTAGCGAAACTATTTCTTCTGTGAAGCCGTCAACCTTATGGGCTTCAAATTCGAATCCGTTGAAGAAGTGATTTGCAATCTTCAAAAAACTGAATGCATTTAAGGGGGAGAGCTTGAATCTTGGAGGCGCTTCTCCTGCTTCAATTTGATCAGATTCCTTAGTGATTTGCTCCTGGGGAATGTCTTCTGCCTTTATACTTTCCTCAGTGGCATTTCGAATTTCTCGAAACTCTCGGTCAGCAACCTCAAACAGAGCGGCTAATGAGTTGATTCTTCGCTTAAGGCTGATTGGTATGGATTTTTTGTACTTGATCTTATGATCCAAGACACTCCATGAGTCTTGAATTATGGTGCGAACCTGGACCTCAAAACCGAGATCAATAAACTGCGAGTACTCAGGTAGCTCTTTTCGCTTCTGGTTTAGCTTTAAATCTAAGTGCAAGCCTTTGTAGCCGAATGAATTCTCAGTGTTTTCAATTTGCGCAATTTTATCTGTAATATCTATAACTTCGAAGTGGGCACACAGAAGATCTTTAATTTTGTCTATGTCATCTTCATATAGACAAACTACGCGCACGCCAATTAAATCAGTAATGTGATCTAGAATTCGATATTTTTGGGCATTTGTTTCTAGGTCTGTTCTATATTTTCTGTTGAATTTTTTAATGCACTCATCTCTGTCCTTTACGCGTCCTTCTATCTTCGAAATAGCTATATCGCTTGAGCTTCTGATTAGAGAGTTAACCAAGGTTATGAAGGAATTCTTTGCTCCTTCCAGCAGTCCATGATTGCCATTGTAGTAATCACGGAAATCTTGTTTTTCAACCTCAAAATCTAGAGACGGCATGCACTCTCCTTGGTCGGCTAACGATTAAACTAACGGGCGTCCAAAAGCGCAGCTTCTGGACGCCCAGTGAACGGAGTGAGCGGCAGCTGAGCGCATTGTTAGCGGACAACTCACTGCTTGGTGTCTATATCAACGCCGCATAGCGGGCAGTATTTGATTTTCTTGGGGAGCGAAACAAAATGGCCGCTACTCATAAGCGTTGACCCAATATTTCCCTTACACGATGAGCATTTTGTTGAGAACTTGATTGCCAGCATTGCCGCGAAGCCTATGAAGAACCCTGCAAAAGACCAGATCGAGGGCTCTTGGTTTTGGTTGAGCTGGTATTGAGTTAAGCCGGCACTGACTAGCATGCCGCCAAAGACGGAGATATTTGAAAGCCTTATTCGGTTGTTGATGACACTCCGGATTGTCAATGTAACCTCCTTTGGCCGCTAACGTTTGAGTTAAGCCGCGCCGAAGGCGTCGGTTTGAATGATTGGTTAGGCTGAGCTTTGGCCGAGCCCAGGAGACTCACTCCATGAGCCTGAACCAGTCACGCACACTAAGTCGAAGGCGGACAACCTCGTCTTCAGAAAGCGGGCAGCAATGAGCGATCGGCCCCCGAAGTGTGTTGAGTCTTGACATTACGCTTTCAACGGCACGTGGGCTCTTGAAAACGCCGCCAAACAAGTCCCAGTTCGATTTGATTAGCTCTCCGAGCTCTCCGAAGTTGGTGAAGTCGATCGGTTCTTGCGATCTGGGAGTAACGCCAGCGTCGATTTCCTTCCTCATCCTTGCCTGAGCATCGTTGCGAATCTTTTCCTGAACACGAGTTCCCGTCCACCAAGTTCCAGGAGATGCAGCCTCTAAAGTTTCAGAGACAAACGCTCTTATCGTTCGCTCAAGTGAGTAGAAGACCTCGTAATGATCACCCATGCGCGCTGCCTCTTGGCGCAACTCTCGCTCGAGCTGAGGGTAGTAGTCTTGATCCTTGCTCAACGTTCGTTGGTGATCGCGACCTAAGTCGATTGAATGCTCTCGTTCGACGCGATCCAGGTCGTTCTCCAATAGCTGATTGCTGATAGCGAAGAGCTTTATCTTCTGCTCAAGGTTCATTTGAGTAAATGCTCTTTGAGGCTTCGAAAGATCGCATCGAAGACGGCTACGTCGGAAGTAGCCGGAAGGTTAAGATTGATGGTGTATGAGAGGCCGATCTTGGAGGTTCCGGCTCTCGTGGCTGGTTCATCATGACGTTCAGTGTTCGCTTCTCTCACGGACGCATCTGCTGAATCTTCTGGCAAGTCTTCGTCGTCAAACGACGCGAACGCACGCACAGCCTTGAATGACCCAAGGATGGCTTTCACGGTACTCGAGGTCGGCTCCGACCCAGTCACTTGAACTACAACTCCCTTGAGGTCTTTCTCGGTTGCGTCGTGGATGTACTCGTTGACTTCATATAGTGGACGAAAGCCGACCCTAAGCGCTGCCGCAGCCGCTCGGCCGCGCTCGGAAGTGTTTCGGAACTTCTTATAAAGATCAGTCGGCACGCCGTCTGACCCGAGGAATCCCAGGCGTTTCAAGAACGGAATGACAGGCCTCGCGGACCCGCCGGCTAGATCCAATTTAGTTGCGAGAAAATCCTGGGTGAATCTAGGTGGAGTAGCAGCCGCTTGAATTCGCTCAAGCGCCTTCGTCACGTTGCCGTACGCTTGAACGAACGGAATGCTTTCACTCATGACCTTCTCCCCTGTTAGCGTCGTAAATGATGTGGCGCCTAACTATAAGTAGACGACACAACTGGCGTAATATTTTCCGCCACATGTGTCGCATAACATTCCTTGTCGCTCCGCAAGTCGATGTTTTTCCTGAGGTCATGCCAAACAGAAGCGGCAGGAAGGAAAAGCAAACACGACATGGCTACGGCAAAGCCTTGCGCCTCAATCGAGGCGCTTCGGGCGAGGCTACTAATTGGCCATCACACTGTCCAGAAGGCGCAGTTCAAAGCCCCATCTGCTTGCTGATGATCTCGTTCATGACCTCGCGCGAACCGCCGCCGATGGAGAGGATGCGGTTGTCGCGGTATAGGCGCTCCACCAGGCTTTCGCGCATGTAGCCCATGCCGCCGAGGATCTGCACGGCGTCGTAGGTGATGCGGTCGGCCACGTCGGTGGCGAAGTTCTTGGCCATGGAGATTTCCTTGATCACGCTCTTGCCAGCGGCCATCTTGGCGGCCTGGCGGTAGGTGAACTCGCGGGAGACTTCCAGCTGGGTGGCCATCTCGGCCAGGCGGTGCTTGAGCACCTGGAACTTGCCGATCGGCTTGCCGAAGGCCTCGCGCTCGCGGGCCCAGGCCATGGCTTCCTCCAATGCCATCTGCGAGGTCATGTTGGCCATCAGTGCCAGGCTCAGGCGCTCGCTCTGGAAGTTGGCCATGATGCAGGCGAAGCCCATGTTCTCCACGCCGATCAGGTTCTCCACCGGCACCTTGCAGTCGTCGAAGAACAGCTCGGCGGTGTCCGAGGCCCACCAGCCCATCTTCTTCAGCGAGCGGCCGACGGTGAAGCCGGGCGTGCCCTTCTCGATCAGCAGCAGGCTGACGCCGCCGAAACCCTCACCGCCGGTACGCACGGCCACGGTGCAGTAGTCGGCGCGCACACCGCTGGTGATGAAGGTCTTGCTGCCGGTGACGCGATAGAAGTCGCCATCACGCACGGCGCGGGTCTTGAGGTTGGCCACGTCGGAGCCGCCGGAGGGCTCGGTCACCGCCAGGGCCATGATCTTCTCGCCGGCCAGCACTTCGGGCACCACGCGCTCGCGCAGCGCCGGCTTGGCCCACTTGACCACCGGCGGCAGGCCGATATCCAGCGAACCGAGGCCGGCGACCAGGCCGCCGGAGCCGGAGCGCATCAGCTCTTCGCTGGCCGCGACCTTGGCGAACAGGTCACCCTCATGGCTGCCGCCGTACTGTTCCGGGTAGCCGATACCGAGAATGCCGGCGGCGCCGGCCTTGCGGTACAGCTCGCGGGGGAATTCCTCGGCCTCCTCCCAGTCCGCCACATGGGGCAGGACTTCGCGCTCGATGAAGCGGCGCACCGAATCGCGGACCAGCTGATGGGATTGGTCGAAGTATTCCTGGAAGGCGGACATGGGGGTGGCTCCCGATTGTTGTTTTCGCCACCCTAACCGAGCGCTTGCTTGGTTTTCAAGCGACCGCGGATTATTGCGCCCGCAGCGCCCGTGCCACCTGGATCTGCATGTCGTAGGCCGGCGCCTCCACGGCATTGAAATCGTGGGTGTAGCGCTGGGCGAAGCCGGTCGAGCCCCACTCGCGGTACTGCTTCACGTGCCACAGCTCATGGGCCCAGAGGGCGACGTCGAGCTCGGCGTCCTCCTGGTTGCGGAACACCACCACATCGACCAGCGTCACCGCCTGGATATCCGGGTTCTGCAGCATGGTGCTGGCCACGTCCAGCTCGTCGAGCGCGCCGACGCGAAAGCGAACCGTATCCAGCAGCACGTTGTCGTAATAGGGCAGCAGCTGAGCGCGGATACCCGGCGGAATCGGCTGGGTGCCGGAAGTCAGCGCGGTATCGCGGGACTGCAGAATCCAGCGCTCCAGCGTCACCGCCGCGGTACCGAGCACTTCCTTGCGGACCTGCTCGAACTCCGGCACGCAGATGCAGCTGTTGAAGCAGATTTCCATCTGCCCCACGGGGCAGGCGGCAGAGGCGCCAAGCGGCGCTCCCAGGACGAGGAGCAGCGCAGCGGATCGTAGAAGCGCAGGAGTCACGGATTTACCAGGAGTAGTTCGGGGGGAACGGTGGGCCGCCATCTTGGCAGCGGATGGCCGCCGACGCTATGACCGGCTTGGGCGCCGGAAAATCCCCAGCGCTGCCATGGAGAGGAAAAATGCGCGCCATCTGGATCGCCATCTTTGCCTGCCTCCTGGCGGGCTGCGTGACCCGCCAGGACTACCAGCCCCAGGCCATTTCCGAACGCGAGGCCTATGCGGTGATCACCGAGGTGGCGGAGCAGCAGCCCACCGCTCAGAACTCCATCTCCGCCTACCTGGACAGCCGCTACCTGGGCTTTCGCAGCGAACACGAATCGGCCGCCGGTACGCCGCAGGACATCCGCGAGCGCATCTATTTCAACTCGCTCGACACCATCGAGCTGCGCCGCAGCGGGCTCGACTATCGGGTGCGGTTGAACGGCCCCAATGGCGACCCCCTGCGTGAGTTCCACCTCGCGGACCGTCCGCAGGCCGAGCGCTTCATCGACGCCCTGCACTACTACCGTGAACACGCCCCGGCCTTCACCGGCCTCAAGTGAGCACGGCCGCTTTGGCGCGGCGCCCGGCAGAACGCCGCGCACGCTGCTTGCGCCACCAGATGACGATGCCGGTGACGCTGAGCACGGCGATGGCCAGCCCCAGCACGGCGATCAGCACGCGCCCGGGGAAGCCGAGGATGCGCCCGCCGTGGATCGGCAGCTGCAGCTGATAGAAGCGTTCGCCGAGGCTGCCGACGCCGGGAATCTCGCGGCCGATCACGCTGCCATCCTCGCCATGCACGAAGACCCAGGCGTTGCCCTCGTCGCTGGCGTGGTCGCCGAAGCCGGCGCCGAAGAAGTTGTACTCGAAGCTGTAGTACAGCTCGGTGATCGGCGCATGCAGGCCCAGGCGGTCACCCTCCTCCCGCGCCAGCGCATAGGCCTGGCGGTAATCCAGCTTCAGCTCGCCGAGTTCTCCCTTGGCCAGCCGACCGCGCGCCTCGTAGGTGCTCAGCGGCACTTCGGAGAACAGCGACACCACCGGCTTGAACACCTCGGCCGGCAGGTTCATGGCCACGCTGCTCACCGCTACCGGCGTCAGCAGCAGCCATAGCCACAGGCCGCCGGCGCGGTGCACATCGTGGTTGAGGCGCTGGCGCTTGATCTTCCAGGCCTTGCCCCACTTGCGCCAGAACGGCCGGCCGCGCGGCAGGGTCAGCCACAGCGAGACCAGGCAATCGATGGTCCAGAGGATGGCGATGATGCCCATCAGCCAGATGCCCCAGTTGCCCGGCAGGCTGAGGTTGTAGTGGAACTCGAGGATGAAGGGCACGAAGTTCTCGCGGGAGAAGCAGCAAGCGCCCCATTCCCGCTCGCCCAGCACCTGGCCGTTGGCCGGGTCGAGATAGAACACCCGCGGCGCCAGCGGATAAGGCTGGCCGCTGGCCGGATCGGTGCGCGGCACCGTGGCCAGCAGCGCCGAGTGGCCGGGCTCGTCCGGCTGCTCCATGTACCAGACCAGGCGCTGCGGGTGCTCGGCCTCCAGCCGCTCGATCAGGCTCGGCCCGTCCATGCGCGCCGTGGCGGCGTGGTCGGTCTGGTAGAACTGCGGGTTGAGCCACTCGTCCAGCTCGTGGTGGAAGGCCAGCACGCTGCCGGTGAGGCCGGCCAGGGCGAGGAAGATCGCCGTGGCCAGGCCCAGGTAGCGGTGCAGCAGAACCAGGATGTTGCGCATGATGTTTTTCCCGTCTCGCAAACAGCAGAAGGCCGCCGCCTCTTGCGAGGCGGCGGCCGTTTCAGCGCATCAGAACTTCTGGGTGACGGTGGCCACCACGGTACGTTCCTCGCCCAGGTAGCAGGCGGTGGCCGAGTAGCAGGAAGCCACGTAGTACTCGTCGGTGAGGTTGTTGGCGTTGACCCGCACCGAGGTGCCCTGCAGGCCGAGGTTGGCCAGGTCATAGCTGACCGACGCATCGAAGAGGGTGTAGGACGGCACCTGGAAGTCGTTGAGGTCGCTGCCCTCGCTCTCGCCCACGTAGCGCGCGCCGGCGCCGATGCTCAGGCCGGCCAGCAGGCCGTCCTTGAAGCCGTAGTCGGCCCACAGGCTGGCCATCTGCTCGGGGGTCTGGTACGGCGTGTTGCCCTTGGCATCTACCACAGTGGTGTAGCTGGAGTCGGCGAAGATGAAGTAGGACTTGCTGTATTCCACGTCGTTGTAGGTGTAGCTGCCCATCAGCTGCAGGTTGTCGGTGACCTGCACGCGGGCCTCCAGCTCCACGCCCTTGGAGTCGATGCCGCCGACGCCCTTGTACTCGTAGCTGTCGGTGAAGCTGTTTTCCTTAGCGAACAGGTTCTCCATCTCAATGGTGAAGAAGGAGATGGTGTACAGGTCGTCGGTGCCCGGCGGCTGGAACTTCAGGCCGGCTTCCCACTGCTCGCCGGTGGTCGGCTTGAGGATCTGCGCGCCATCGGAGTAGTTGGACGTGGGGTTGAACGAGGTGGAGTAGCTCAGGTACGGCGACAGGCCATTGTCGAAGGCGTAGAGCGCGCCGAGATGACCGCTGAGCTTGTCGCCGGTGTTGGCGTCCTTGGTGTTTTGTGCGTCGTCGTCGATGGACACGTCGTACCAGTCCTGGCGCAGGCCGGCAGTGAAGTTCCAGCCGCCCAGTTCGATCAGGTCCTGCACGTAGAGGCCGGCCTGTTTCTGCCGGCGCAGGGCATCGCTACCGATGGCTAGATCGGCCAGGTCGTTGTTGTCGTAGACCGGGTCGAACACGTCGATCGGGCCGACGCTGGTGTAGTCGCTGGCGTAGCGCACCTTGTTCTTCGAGTACTGGTAGTCCAGGCCGGTGACGACCGTGTGCTGCGCCGCGCCGGTGGCGAATTCGGCCTGCAGCATGTTGTCGACGATCCAGGCGTGCAGGTTCTCCTCGCCGCCGCTGAAGCCGCGGGCCAGTTCGTTGCTGGTGGCGCTCACGTAGCCGTTGCCCCAGACCTGGCTGTTGTCGCTGCTGGCGTCCAGGTAGCGGAAGTTCTGCCGCGCGCTCCAGGTGTCGTTGAAACGGTGCTCCAGCTCGTAGCCGAGCATCTGCTGGGTGCGGGTGAATTCCTCGACGCTCGGATCGCCCTCGAAGAAGCTGCCGGAGATTCGGTCGCCATTGCGCTTGTGCAGGGTGCCGGAGGCCGGGACGCTGCCGTGGTAGCCGCCATTCGGGTCGTGCTGCAGGTAGGCGTAGAGGTTGAGCAGCGTGTCTTCGCCCAGGTTCAGCATCAGGCTGGGCATCAGCGCGTAGCGGGTTTCCTCGACATGATCGACCTGCACGTCGGCGTCCTTGGCCAGGCCGACCAGGCGGTAGGCGACGTTGTCATTGAGCGGGCCGGTGACATCGAAGGCGGTCTGCTTGTAGTCGTGGCTGCCGTAGGACACGTCGATGCGCGCGGCCTGTTCGAACTCCGGACGCTTGGTGGTCAGCGCCGCCAGGCCGCCCGGGTTGCTGCGCCCGTAGAGCACCGAGGACGGGCCCTTGAGCACGTCGATGCGCTCGATGAAGTACGGGTCGATCTGCAGGCTGGTGAACGAGCCCGGGTCGCCCATGGACTTCAGGCCGTCGATGATGATGTTGTCCACCGAACCGTCGTTGATCCCGCGCATGGCCAGGTAGTCGTAGCGGTGGGTGTTGCCGTAGGGGTTGGTGAGCACACCGGCGGTGTAGCGGGTGGCCTCGGCGACGGTGCGCGAGCCCTGCTCCTCGATCTGCGCGCGGGTAACCACGGACACGCTCTGCGAAGTCTTCACCAGCTCCTTGCTGGTCTTGGTCGCCACGCTGCTATGGGTGGCGTTGTAGCCGTCCATGCTGCCCAGCGCGTTGCCCAGGGCGAAGCCTTCGACCTCGGTGGTTTCCAGCGACAGGCTGGCGCCGCCCTCACCCGCCGCGCTCAGCGAATAACCGCCGCTGGCGTCGCGCACCACCTGCAGGCCGCTGCCTTGCAGCAGCTTGGCCAGGCCTTCGTCCACCGAATACTGGCCCTGCAGGCCCGGGCTCTGCTTGCCGGCGGTGAGCTGGCCATCGACCGCCAGGAGAATCTCCGCCTCGCCGGCGAACTGGCTCAGGGCGCTGGACAGCGGACCGGCGGCAATGGCGTAGCTGCGCAGGCTCTGCTCGGCTTCGGCGGCGTGGGCCTGGCCAATCAGAGCCGGCTGCAGGGCGGCCAGCGGCATGGCCAGCACGGCGGCGCGAATGGCGCGGCGCAGGGTCTGAGGAGCCGGACGGTTGATGGTGCTACGCATGGAAATCCCCTGGGTCTCGTAAACAATGGCCGGGCGAAATCGCCCTTTTGCCCCTAGAGCCAGGCGAGATGAAAAAAGGGGAATCGCAAATGAAAAATATTTTCGCCTGCACTCAAACCGCAGCGGCGTTGCGCGGCTCGATGCTGATCCACCAGGGCAGTCGACGCACCACGCGCACCGGCAGGCTGGCCTCCAGGGCGGCATAGATGCGCTCCGGCTCGGCCAGGGGGAAGGCGCCGACCAGGCGCAGATCAGCCACCTGCGGATCACAGCCCAGGTGGCCGTGCTGATAGCGCGACAGCTCGGCGATGAACTGGCCCAGCGGCATGTCATCGGCCTGCAGAATGCCGTGGGTCCAGGCCTGCTGACCCTGGCGCAGCGGCGCCGGGCGGTCCACCCACAGGGCATCGAAATACGCCTGCTGCCCCGCCACCAGGCTCTGCCGGCGCGCACCGAGAATCTCCAGCGCGCCGACCTGGGTCGAGACCAGGTAGCCATCGTCCTGCTGGCGCACGGCGAAACGCCCGCCCTGCACACGCAGGCGCCCATGGGCGGTTTCCAGCCACAGCGGGCGCGCATCGTCGGCCGCCTCGACCAGCACCTCGCCGCGGTACAGCGCCAGGCGCCGCAGCTCGGCGGTGAAGTCCACGTCCAGCGCGCTGTCGGTGTTCAGCCACAGACGGCTGCCATCGGCCAGCTGGCTGCCGAGCACCTCGCCCACCGCCGTGCGCTGGTTGGCCTGCCACTGCTGCCAGGGCAGCGTGCGGCCAGTCAGCGCCAGCAGGCCGCCGCCACCGATGATCGACAGCACCTTGAGCGCCTGGCGCCGGTCCATGCCGCGAGCCTGCAGCGCCGAACGTGCCGCCTGGCGCTGCGGCAGACGCTCGAACTGGCCGCTGATGCTCTCCACCCGCTGCCAGGCCTGGCGATGCTGCGGCTGGGCGTCCAGCCAGCGTTGCCAGGCCTGGCGGTCCAACTCGCTGACGCGCTCGTCGCGCAGCAGGGCGAACCAGTCGGCGGCCTGCTGCAGCACGACGAAGTCGATCGGGGAAGCGCCGCCGGCCATGGCTCAGTCCTGCGCCAGGGTCAGGCAGTGCAGCATGGCCTGGGCCATGTACTTCTTCACCATGCGCTCGGACACGTCGAGCTTCACGGCGATCTGCGCGTAGGTCAGGCCATCCAGCTGGGCCATGAGGAAGGCGTCGCGCACCTTGCTCGGCAAGCGGCGCAGCATGGCGTCGATCTGCAGCAGGGTGGCCATGATCAGCTCGCGCTGCTCCGGCGACGGCGCGTACTGCTCCGGCTGCAGGGCCAGGGATTCCAGGTAGGCGCGCTCGATGGCCAGGCGCCGCCAGTGGTTGACCAGCAGCGAGTGGGCGATGGTCGACAGGTAGGCGCGCGGATCGCGCAGCGGCGTGAGATCGCGCTCCTTGCTCAGCAGGCGCAGGAAGGTGTCCTGAGCCAGGTCCGCGGCGTTCTGCGCGCAGCCCATGCGTTGGCGCAGCCAACCGTGCAACCAGCCGTGATGGTCGACATAGAGCTGTTGGAGGGATTGTTGCTGAGAGGCCGCGCTGAGCGCCATGGAAAACGTCTGCCACTGGGCGTTGAGATGGCGCGAATGGTAATGCTTCTCAAGTATTTTCCGCCAGCGTCATCTGCGCTTTTTTGCCGTGCCTGCCGAATCGCTCGCGATAGGCGCTCGGCGGCAATCCCAGGTGATTGCGGAAGGCGATGCGGAAGCTCTCCACGGTGCGATAGCCGCACTGCTCGGCGATCCGCTCGACGCTCTGCGCGCCCCCCTCCAGCAGCTCGCGGGCACGGGCCAGGCGCTCGTGCTGCAGCCAGGCCTTGGGTGTCATACCGGTGGCCGCGCCGAAGCGGCGCAGGAAGGTGCGCTCGCTCATCGCCACCCGCGCCGCCAGCTGGCTGACCTCCAGCGGCTGGTCGAGACGCTGGCGCACCCACTCCAGCAGGCCGGACAGGTCATGCCGCGCCGAATGCGCCACCGGTGCGGGAATGAACTGGGCCTGGCCGCCGGCCCGCTGCGGCGCCATTACCAGGCGCTGGGCCACGCGGTTGGCCACCTGGTTGCCGAAGTCGCGCGCCACCAGGTGCAGGCAGGCATCGATGCCGGCGGCGCTGCCGGCCGAGGTGATCAGCTGGCCGGCGTCGACATACAGCACCTGCGGGTCCACCTCGATGGCCGGGTAGCGCTGCGCCAGTTCGTCCGTGTAGCGCCAGTGAGTGGTGGCGCGCTGGCGGTCGAGCAGGCCGCTGGCCGCCAGCACGAATACCCCGGAGCAGATCGACAGCAGTCGCGCGCCGCGCCCGTGGGCCTCGCGCAGGGCTTCCAGCAAGGCCGGCGGCGGCAGCTCGGCACGGTCGCGCCAGCCGGGAATGATGATGGTGCTAGCCTCGGCCAGGCCTTCCAGGCCGGCATCGGCCAGCACGCGGATGCCGCCCATGGCACGCATCGGCCCCTCGTCGAGGCCGACGATGCGATGGCGGTACCAGGGGAAATCGAACTCCGGCCGCGCCAGGCCGAAGATCTCCACGGCGATGCCGAACTCGAAGGTACACAGGCCGTCGTAGGCGAGGATGGCCACCAGGCCGGGATCGTTGCGCATTGGCGGAAAATTTCCGATAGCTGTCCGAGCCGCCACTGTAGCCGAGTGGCGGCGACTCATACAGTGGCGCCATCCCCCACCACGAGGAGTTCCACCATGAGCCTGGTCAGCCAGTTCCCCGCCGCCCCTTCCGCCGTCGCCCTGATGCATTTCAGCCAGCGCCTGAGCTTCGAGACCGATTGCTCGGACGTCCACCACAGCCAGCAGGAGGGCCAGGTCGACTTCGTTCTGCTCGACGTGCGCGGCGAGGCCGCCTACGCCGCCGGCCACGTACCAGGCGCGCTCAACCTGCCGCACCGCCTGATGAGCGCCGAGCGCATGGCCGAGTTCCCGCGCAATACCCTGTTCGTCGTCTACTGCGCCGGCCCGCACTGCAACGGCGTGCACCGCGCGGCCGTGCGCCTGGCCAACCTCGGCTACGCGGTGAAGGAGATGATCGGCGGCGTCACCGGCTGGCTCGACGAGGGCCTGAGCCTGGTCGGCGGCGATGCCCAGCCGAGTGCCGCGCCGCAGAGCGTCAGCTGCGCATGCTGAGCCCCGTACGGGTACGTGCCGCCGGCCTGGCGGACGTACCCATGCTGCTGGAACTGATGCGCGAACTGGCGGCGTTCGAGGACTACCTGGCGCAGTTCGCCGTGGACGAACAGGCATTGCGCCAGCGCGCCTTCGGCCCCGCCGCACAGTGCCAGGTGTTCGTTGCCGAGGCCGAGGGCGAGCTGCTCGGTTATGCGCTGGCGCTGCTGATTCCGTTCACCTACGACCTGCGGCCCACGGCCCGGCTCAAGGAGCTGTACGTGCGCCCCGCCCGGCGCTCGTCAGGGTTGGGCCGGCGGTTGCTGATCGAGCTGGCGAACTGGGCTCTAGGACAAGGCGCCGGGCGCCTGCACTGGGATGTGCTGGCCGGCAATGCGCGCGCGGAAAGCTTCTACCAGCGCCTGGGCGGACGCCCGGTGCAGAAATGGATCGCCTACGAGATGGATGACGCGCTGCAGATGCTGGCGCGCGGCTGATCAGCCGGAGATCGGCCGGCGTCCGGCCAGGGCATGGGCCAGGGTGCCGCCATCCACCAGCTCCAGCTCGCCACCCAGCGGCACACCGTGGGCGATGCGCGACAGGACGATGCCCTTGTCGCCCAACATCTGCGCGATGTAGTGAGCCGTGGCCTCGCCTTCTACCGTCGGGTTGGTGGCGAGGATCACTTCGCCGTACTGGCTGGCACCGATGTGCGCCAACAGCTCGGGAATGCCGATGGCTTCCGGACCCAGGCCATCCAGCGGCGAGAGATGACCCTTGAGCACGAAGTAGCGCCCGCGATAGCCGGTCTGCTCCACCGCGAACACGTCCAGCGGCCCCTCGACCACGCACAGCAGCGCGTCGTCGCGGCGCGGGTCGCTGCACTGCGGGCACAGCTCGTCCTCGCTCAGGGTGCGGCAGCGCTTGCAGTGCCCCACCCCCTCCATCGCCGCCGCCAGCGCCTGCGACAGGCGCATGCCGCCACTGCGATCACGCTCCAGCAGCTGCAGCGCCATGCGCTGCGCGGTCTTCTGTCCGACACCGGGGAGAAGACGCAGCGAATCGATCAGTTGGCGGATCAGCGGGCTGAAGCTCATGGATAAGTGTCGCTATGAGAAAGGAGCAGCACGGAGTAAGGGGGCGTTCAGGCGGCGTGCAGGGCAAGGCGCGAAAAGGCGTGGGCACCGGAGTTTACTGGCGTAAATGAGGATGCCCGCGCCTTTGAGCAACGCAGCCATGTGCGTCGACTGAGCGGCCCGGTTTAGAACGGCATCTTGAAGCCGGGCGGGAGCTGCATGCCGGCGGTCATGCCGGACATCTTCTCCTGGCTGTTCTGCTCGACCTTGCGCACGGCATCGTTCACCGCGGCGGCGATCAGGTCTTCCAGCACTTCCTTGTCTTCCTGCATCAGGCTGTCGTCCAGGGTGATGCGCTTGACGTCGTGGCGACCGGTCATCACCACGCTCACCAGGCCGGCGCCGGACTGGCCGATGACTTCGGCGTTGGCCAGCTCTTCCTGCATCTTCTGCATTTTTTCCTGCATCTGCTGCGCCTGTTTCATCAGGCCTGCCATGCCGCCTTTCATCATGATGCTGTCCTCAAGTGTTCAAGGGTTCGATGGAGTCGGCGCGGATCGACGCGCCGAACTGTTGGATCATCTGCTGCACCAGCGGGTCGTCGTGGATCGACTGCTCGGCCTGGCGCTGGCGTTCGGCGCGCTTGCGCGAAGCGGCCTGGGCCGGGGTTTCCTGCTCCGGACGCACCAGCTCGATACGCAGGTTTAGAGTGCGCCCCAGGTGCTGGTTCATCGCGTCGTTCAGGCGACGCTGCTGGGTGGCATTGAACAGCGCGCTGTGCGCCGGGTCCAGGTGCAGCAGCCAGTCGTCGCCATTGGCCTCGATCAGGGTGCAGTTGGCGCCGATGCTGCCCGTCATGCCGGAAAGCCCCAGGCGCGGGAACAGGTCGAGCCACTCGGCGGCCAGGCCGGTGGCCGGTTGCGCGGCCGGCAGCGGCTCTGCCACGGCGGCTTCCGGCTGGGCCGGCGCATCGAAATCGTAGTCGAGGCTGTCGGCGTCAGGCTCGTAGTAGTCGTAGTCACCGGGTGGCGGCTCGTCGTCATCGTCGGCCTCGACACTGGCGGCCGGCGCGCTCGCAGCCGTATCGACCACCTGCGCCGCCGACTCCAGCGGCAGTGCCACCGGCGTATCGGCCGGGCCTTCGACGATGGCGGCCTGGGGCGCGGCCGGAACCTGAGCCGGAGCAACCGGCAGGCTCTCCTCGACTGAAACTGGTGCGGCAGTCTCCCAAGGCACATCGACGGCCACGACAGGCTCGGCGACCGCCTCGACCATAGCCGCCGACTCGGCCGGCGGCGCCGCGATCACGGGAGCGGGCGCCGGTACGGGCGCAGGGGCGGCAACCACCGGAGCCGGAGCCGGAGCCGGAGCCGGAGCCGGAGCCGGAGCCGGAGCCGGAGCCGGAGCCGGAGCCGCGGCAGGCTGGGCGACGGGCACAGGCTGCGCAACAACCGGAGCAACCGGAGCAACCGGAGCAACGATAGCGGCCGGCGCGGCAACGGGGGCTGCGCCGGCCACCGGGGTCTTGTCGGAATCAGCTGTGGCCTTGCTGATCCCCAGATTCTTTAGCGGTGACCTTGGCGCACCATCGGCATCCGCCGGACGGAACGCCAGCATGCGCAGCAGCACCATCTCGAAGCCGCCACGCGGGTCCGGCGCCAGTGGCAGGTCGCGGCGGCCGATCAGGCCCATCTGGTAGTAGAACTGCACGTCTTCGGCCGGCAACGCCTGGGCCAGTGCCAGCACCTTGTCGCGGTCGCCCTGGCCGTTGTCCACGGCCTCCGGCAGCGCCTGGGCGATGGCCACGCGGTGCAGCACGTTGAGCATTTCCGAGAGCACGCCGTTCCAGTCCGGGCCCTGTTCGGCCAGGTGACGCACCGCTTCGAGCAGCGCACGGGCATCGCCTTCCAGCAGCGCATGCAGCACGCCGTAGACCTGGCCGTGATCGAGGGTGCCGAGCATCGAGCGCACATCGCTTGCCACTACCTTGCCTTCGCCGAAGGCGATGGCCTGGTCGGTGAGGCTCATGGCATCGCGCATCGAGCCATCGGCGGCGCGGCCCAGCAGCCACAGGGCATCTTCCTCGAACGGGATGCTCTCGGCGGTCAGTACATGGGTCAGGTGCTCGACCACCCGCTCCGGCGGCATGTTCTTCAGGGAGAATTGCAGGCAGCGCGAGAGGATGGTGACCGGCAGCTTCTGCGGATCGGTGGTGGCCAGCAGGAACTTGACGTGGGGTGGCGGCTCTTCGAGGGTCTTGAGCAGCGCGTTGAACGAGTGCGTAGAGAGCATGTGCACTTCGTCGATCAGGTAGACCTTGTAGCGCCCGCGGCTGGGGGCGTACTGCACGTTCTCCAGCAGCTCGCGGGTGTCCTCGACCTTGGTGCGGCTCGCGGCGTCGACTTCGATCAGGTCGACGAAGCGGCCTTCGTCGATCTCACGGCAGACCGAGCAGGTGCCACAAGGCGTGGAGCTGATGCCGGTTTCGCAGTTCAGGCACTTGGCGATGATCCGCGCGATGGTGGTCTTGCCCACGCCGCGGGTACCGGTGAACAGGTAGGCGTGGTGCAGACGCTGGCTGTCCAGGGCGTTGATCAGGGCCTTGAGCACATGGGTCTGGCCAACCATCTCGCGGAAGCTGCGCGGGCGCCATTTACGTGCAAGAACCTGATAACTCATGAAAAACCGTCGCGGCTGGGAAAGCGGAAGTGGCTAATCCTAGCGGAGCACCGGGTAAATTGCATCCGCCGTGGACAGCACCCCTCATCGGAGCGGACTTGTAGAGGTGCGCCCGATCAAATACTGTTTTTATATACAGTATTTTAGCGACACTGCCATGCCCATCCTCCCCACTCCTTCTTCCCGGTGCTCCTCATGAATGCATCGGTCATCGCCCTGGATCGTCTGCTCGACGAGCGCCGCGTCTGGAAGGGGCAACCCCAAGGCCAACCCAGCAGTCCGCAACCCAGTGGCCATAGCCGCCTGGACGCCGCCCTGCCCAGCGGCGGCTGGCCAGAGGCGGCGCTCAGCGAAATCCTCCTGCCCAGGCCGGGCCTGGGCGAGCTGCACCTGCTGTGGCCGACCCTGGCGCGCCTGAGCCAGGCCGGCGAGCGCCTGGTGCTGATCGCTCCACCCTTCCTGCCCTACGCGCCAGCCTGGCAGGTGGCCGGTATCGATCTGCACTACCTGGAGGTCGTGCGTGCCAACGAGGAAGACGCCCTATGGGCCGCCGAGCAGTGCCTGCGCTCCGGCAGCTGCGGTGCGGTCTTGTGCTGGCCGAGCCAGGCCAGCGACCGCGCCCTGCGCCGTCTGCAGGTAGCCGCCGAAACCGGGCAGACCCTGGGCTTCGCCTATCGTCCGGCCAGTGCCGCCCACAACCCCTCGCCCGCCGCCCTGCGCCTGCTGCTGGAGGGGCCGGCGCAAGTGCGCGTGCTCAAGTGCCGCGGCGGCCTGGCGCCGGCGCGCGCCATCGCGCTCTGAGGCTTGGATGCGCTGGGCCTGCATCCTCCTGCCGCAACTGGCGCTGGACCACGCACTGCGCCAGCGCGACGACCCGCAGGCGCCGCTGGCACTGCTCAGCGGACCGGCCAATCGCCGCGTGCTGCAGGCGCTCAACCCGGCGGCGCGCGAACTCGGCCTGCGCCCCGGCATGGCGCTGAACGCCGCCCAGCTGCTCAGTCGCGACTTCGCCACTGCCGACTACGACCTGGCCGCCGTGGAGCGCTGCCAGCAGTTCCTCGCCGCCTGGGCCTACCGCTTCAGCTCGCAGGTCAGCCTGCACTACCCGCGCGCCCTGCTGCTGGAGGTGCATTCCAGCCTGGCCCTGCTCGGCCCCTGGCCCCGCCTGGAGCAACGGCTGCGCACGGAGCTGGATGCCCTGGGCTATCGCCATCGCATCGTCCTCGCCCCCAATCCGGCCGCCGCCCGCGCCCTGGCCAATGCCCACGCCGAGCTGGCCGTCGACGAGCGGCAACTGCCCCGGGCCATCGCTCAGCTGCCGGTCAACCGCGCCGGCCTGCCCGGCGAGATGGCCGGCACCCTTGCACGCATGGGCCTGCGCCAGCTGCGCCAGGTCCTGGAGTTGCCGCGCGAAGGCCTGGCCAGGCGCTTTCCATCCCAGCTGCTGGGGCACCTGGACCAGTTGCTCGGCCACCGTCCGCTGGGGCTGGACTTCTACCTGCCGCCGGACGAGTTCAGCACGCGCATCGAGCTGAACTTCGAGGTCGCTTCGCACCAGGCCCTGCTGTTTCCGCTGCGCCGCACACTGGGCGACCTGGCTGCCTACCTGGCCAGCCGCGACGGTGGCGTGCAGCGCTTCAGCCTGGCTCTGGAGCACCGCAGCGGCGTGGCCACCGAGCTGAAGGTCGGCCTGCTCGCCGCCGAACGCGACGCTGGCCTGCTCTTCGAGCTGACCCGCGTGCGCCTGGAGCAGCTGCAACTGCCCGCGCCGGTGCTGGCCCTGGAACTGACGGCCCGCGACCTGCCGGCCTTCGTGCCCGAATGCCGCGAGCTGTTCGATCCACGCCCCCAGCAGAAGCAGAGCTGGGAGCAACTGCGCGAACGCCTGCGCGCCCGCCTCGGCGATGACGCCCTGCACGGCCTCAACGCCCACGCCGACCCGCGCCCCGAACACGCCTGGCGCCCCTTCCCCGGCAAGGCCATGCCTCTCGCCGATCGGCCGCGCCCGGGCTGGCTGCTGCACGAGCCACAGCCGCTGCGCGAACCGCTGGCGCGCATCCTCGCCGGCCCGGAGCGCATCGAATCCGGCTGGTGGGACGGTGGCGACCTGCGCCGCGACTACTACCTGGTGGAGACCCGCAGCGGCCAGCGCGCCTGGGTGTTCCGCAGCGTCGGCACGGATGAACCGTTCCAGCTGCACGGGTGGTTCGCATGAGCGCTTATGCGGAGCTGCACTGCCTGTCCAACTTCAGCTTCCAGCGCGGCGCCTCCAGCGCCCTGGAACTGTTCGAGCGCGCCCGGCGCCTGGGCTATCGCGCCCTGGCGATCACCGACGAATGCAGCCTGGCCGGCATCGTGCGCGCCTGGCAGGCGGCCAAGGAAAGCGGTGTACCCCTGATCGTCGGCTGCGAGCTGCGCATCGACAACGGTCCCAAGCTGGTCCTGCTGGTGGAGAACCTGGCAGGTTACCAGCGCCTGTGCCAGCTGATCACCCGCGCCCGCCGGCGTGCCGACAAGGGCAGCTATCACCTGCTGCGTGAGGACCTGTCGGCGCCGCTGGAGGGCCTGCTGGCGCTGTGGCTGCCCGAGCGGGACAGCACGCAGGACGGCCACTGGCTGCAGACGCTGTTCCCCCAGCGTCTGTGGCTGGGCGTGGAGCTGCACCGCGGCCCGGACGATGCCTCGCGCCTGGCCGAGCTGCTGGCACTGGCCGAGCAAACCGGCATTCCCGCCGTGGCCTGCGGCGATGTGCACATGCACGCCCGCGGCCGCCGCGCCCTGCAGGACTGCATGACCGCCATCCGCCATCACCTGTGCGTGGCCGAGGCCGGCCAGCATCTGTTCAGCAACGGCGAGCGTCATCTGCGCACTCAGGCGGAGCTGTGCACGCTGTACCCGCCGGAGCTGCTGGAAGAAAGCCTGCGCATCGCCGAGCGCTGCCATTTCGACCTGAGCGAACTGCGCTACCAGTACCCGCATGAAGTGGTGCCCAGGGGCGAGACGCCGACCAGCTGGCTGCGCCACCTGGTCGAGCAAGGCATGCGCAAGCGCTGGCCGGATGGTGCGACGCAGAAGGTGCGGGATCAGCTGGAGAAGGAGCTGCAGCTGATCGCCGAGCTGGGCTACGAGAGCTACTTCCTCACCGTGCACGACATCGTCGCCTACGCCCGTAGCCAGCACATCCTCTGCCAGGGCCGGGGCTCGGCGGCCAACTCGGCGGTGTGCTTCGTGCTCGGCATCACCGAGCTCGATCCGGGCCGCACCAACCTGCTGTTCGAGCGGTTCCTGTCGCGCGAGCGCAACGAGCCGCCGGACATCGACGTGGACTTCGAGCACGAGCGCCGCGAGGAGGTCATCCAGTACGTGTTCCGCCGTTATGGCCGCGACCGCGCCGCCCTCACCGCCGTGGTCAACACCTACCACGGCGCCGGCGCCATCCGTGACGTGGCCAAGGCCCTCGGTCTGCCGGCAGAACAACAAGGCGCCCTGGCCGACTGCTGTGGCCGCTGGACCGACCGCCTGCCGCCGCCCGAGCGCCTGCGCGAGGCCGGCTTCGACCCGGACAGCCCGGCGCTGCGCCGGGTGCTGGCGCTGACCGAGGCATTGATCGGCTTTCCCCGCCACCTGTCGCAACACCCCGGCGGCTTCGTCATCTCCGAGCAGCCGCTGAGCGAGCTGGTGCCGGTGGAGAACGCCACCATGGCCGAGCGCACGGTGATCCAGTGGGACAAGGATGATCTGGACGAGGTCGGCCTGCTCAAGGTCGATGTGCTGGCCCTGGGCATGCTCACCGCCCTGCGCCGCTGCTTTGACCTGATCGCCCACTACCGCGGCCAGCGCTGGACCCTGGCGACGCTACCCCAGGAGGACCGGGCCACCTACGAGATGATCAGCCGCGCCGACACCATAGGCGTGTTCCAGATCGAGTCGCGGGCGCAGATGGCCATGCTGCCGCGGCTCAAACCCGAGAAGTTCTACGACCTGGTGATCGAGGTGGCCATCGTCCGCCCGGGGCCGATCCAGGGCGACATGGTCCACCCCTACCTGCGCCGTCGTAATGGCGAAGAGGCAGTTACCTACCCCAGCGAGGAGCTGAAAAAGGTCTTCGAGCGCACCCTGGGCGTACCGTTGTTCCAGGAGCAGGTGATGGAACTGGCCGTGGTCGCCGCCGGCTATACCCATGGCGAGGCCGACGACCTGCGCCGCTGCATGGCCGCCTGGAAGCGCCGCGGCGGCCTGGAGCCGCACCAGCAGCGCCTGACCGAAGGCATGCTGGCGCGCGGTTACAGCCCAGAGTTTGCCGCACGCATCTTCGAGCAGATCAAGGGCTTCGGTAACTACGGGTTCCCCGAGTCCCACTCGGCCAGCTTCGCCCTGCTCACCTATGCCAGCAGCTGGCTCAAGTGCCACGAACCGGCGGCCTTCGTCTGCGCCCTGATCAACAGCTGGCCGATGGGTTTCTACAGCCCGGACCAGCTGCTGCAGGACGCTCGCCGGCACGACGTCGAGATCCGCCCGCTGGACGCGCGCCACAGCAACTGGGATTGCAGCCTGGAGCCCGCTGCGGATGGGCAGCCCGCCCTGCGCCTGGGATTGCGCCTGATCCGCGGCCTGCGCGAGGAGCAGGTGCAGCGCCTGGAGCGGGTCCGCCAGACGCAGCCCTTCAGCGATATCGCCGATCTCTGCCTGCGCGTCGACCTCGACGACCGCTGCCGCGCCCTGCTGGCCGATGCCGGCGCCCTGCAGGGCCTGGTCGGTCATCGCCACCAGGCGCGCTGGGCGATAGCCGGCGTGGAGCGCCAGGCGCCGCTGTTCGCCGAGCTGCCGGCCGCCGACGAGGTAATCGTTAATCTGCCGCAGCCCAGCCTGGGCGAGGACGTGCAGACCGACTACGCCACTATCGGCACCACCCTCGGCCCGCACCCACTGACCCTGCTGCGGGATGACCTGCGCGCACGGCGCTGCCGCAGCTCCCGGGAGCTGGACGGACTCAGCAACGGGCGCCTGGTCAAGGTCGCCGGCCTGGTCATCGGCCGGCAGCGGCCACAGACCGCCAGCGGCATCACCTTCGTCACCCTGGAAGACGAGCACGGCATGCTCAACGTGGTGGTTCGCCTCGAACTGGCCGAGCGCCAGCGCCGCGTGCTGGTTGGCTCGCGGCTGATGCAGGTGGACGGTCATCTGGAACAAGCCAGCGGCGTGCGTCATGTGATCGCCGGTCGCCTGCACGACCTCACGCCACTGCTCGACGGCCTGGACGTGCGGAGCCGCGACTTCCACTAGCCGCGGCTGCAAACCCGGTCAGAAGATGTAGTCGGTGGTGATGAAGCCCGACTCGCGGTTGCGGATGATCTCGCTGACCAGTGCCTTGTTCTCCGGGTTGAAGCGGGTCGCCACCAGAGTGCGGATGGAGAACACGCGCAGGGCGTCCTGCACCGACAGGGTGCCCTCGGCGGAATTCTTGCGGCCGTTGAACGGGAAGCTGTCCGGGCCGCGCTGGCACTGGGCGTTGATGTTGATGCGACCGACCTGGTTGACGAATGCATCGACCAGGCGCCCGACCTCGGCCGAGTCGTTGCCGAAGATGCTCAGCTGCTGGCCGTAGTCCGAGTGCAGCACGTAGTCGATCACCTCCTTCACCTCGCGGTACGGCACCACGGGTACCAGCGGGCCGAACTGCTCTTCCTGGTACAGGCGCATGGCCGGCGTCACCGGACTGAGCAGCGCCGGGTAGAAGAAGCTCTGCCGGTGCGCGCCGCCGCCGGGGTTGACCACCCGCGCGCCCTTGGCCACGGCGTCGTCGAGCAGGCCGTTGAGGTAGTCGACCTTGCCCGGCTCGGGCAGCGGGGTCAGCGCCACGCCCTCATCCCAGGGCATGCCTGGCTTGAGCGCGGCGAGCGCGGCGCTGAACTTGGCAAGGAAGGCGTCGAGCACGTCTTCATGCACGAATATGATCTTCAGCGCCGTGCAGCGCTGGCCGTTGAACGACAGTGCGCCGGTGATCGCCTCGCTCACCGCGTTGTCCAGGTCGACCTGCGGCAGGACGATGCCCGGGTTCTTCGCATCCAGGCCCAGCGCGGCGCGCAGGCGGTGTGGGCGCGGGTGCAGCTTCTTCAGGTCGGCGGCGCCCTTGTGCGTGCCGATGAAGGCGAACACGTCGATCTTGCCGCTGGCCATCAGCGCGCTGACCGTGTCGCGGCCGCGGCCGTAGATGATGTTGATCACCCCCGGCGGGAAGCTGTCGCGGAAGGCCTCGAGCAGCGGGCGGATCAGCAGCACGCCGAACTTGGCTGGCTTGAACACCACGGTGTTGCCCATGATCAGCGCCGGGATCAGCGTGGTGAAGGTCTCGTTCAGCGGGTAGTTGTACGGCCCCATGCACAGCGCCACGCCCAGCGGCACGCGGCGGATCTGGCCGAGGGTGCCCTGCTCCAGCTCGAAGCGGCTGGAGCGGCGGTCCAGCTCCTTGAGCGACTCGATGGTGTCGACGATGTAGTCGCAGGTGCGGTCGAACTCCTTCTCCGAGTCCTTGAGGTTCTTGCCGATCTCCCACATCAGCAGGCGCACCACTGCCTCGCGCTGCTCGCGCATGCGCGCCAGGAAGCCTTCGACATGCTGGATGCGCTCGGCCACGCGCAGGTTCGGCCACAGGCCCTGGCCGTGGTCATAGGCCTGCACGGCGGCATCCAGGGCGATCAGCGCGGCCTCGGCATCCAGCAGCGGCGTGCTGCCCAGCACCACCTGCTGATCGCCCTGCTCGCCGGCCAGGAAGATCGGGCTGCGCACGCTCGCCAGCGGGCCATCCCAGCGGCGCAGTTCGCCGTTGACCAGGTACTCGCGCTGCTCGATGGGCGCGCCCGGACGGTAGCGCTCGGGAATCTCGGCGAGAGTGGGAAACAGATGCTCGAGCTGGCTGGCTGTGGTCATGACGGGGCCTGATAAAGAAGTGAGGATCAGTGTGCGGAACGGGTTGCGGGCACTTCGCCCTGCACCGGTTCACTGCGCGGGTTGAGCAGCTCCTGCTGCTCGGCGTAGCGCGCGCGGATATCGAAGTCGCGCGGCAGATTCGGCTCGACCTGCGGGTCACGTGGGGCGGCGTCTCGCTTGCTCTCACTCATGGGTAACTCCTCAAGTTTCCTAGCGGTAGATGCAGCGCCGGCCTCAGGCCAGCAACTGCAAGGCTTCGGCACTGGCGGCCTGGATGCGCGCCCAGTCGCCCTGGCGAATCCAATCGCGGTCCATCATCCAGGTACCACCCACGCACATCACATTGGGCTGGGCCATGTAGTTGCGCACGTTGTCCGGGGTAACGCCGCCGGTTGGGCAGAAACGCACGTTGCCGAATGGCCCGCCGAGGGCCTTGAGCGCCGCCACGCCGCCGGAGATTTCCGCCGGGAACAGCTTGAAGCGGCGGTAGCCGAGGGCGTAGCCGAGCATGATCTCCGAGGCACTGCTGATGCCCGGCAACAGCGGCAGCGGGCTGTAGACGCCGGCGCGCAGCAGCTCGGCGGTGCAGCCGGGGGTGACGATGAACTGCGCCCCGGCCGCTTCGGCTTCGGCCAGCATCAGCTCGTCGAGCACGGTGCCGGCGCCGACGCACAGGTTGGGCCGCTGCTCGCGCAGGGTGCGGATGGCGCCCAGGCCGTGCTCGGAGCGCAGGGTAATCTCCATGGTGTCCAGCCCGCCGGCGGCCAGGGCATCGGCCAGCGGCAGCACGTCCTCCTCGCGCTCGATGGTGATCACCGGCAGGATGCGCGCACGGGCGCACAGGTTGTCGATCAGCTCGATCTTGTCGGCCATGTCGGGGACGGCGTCGCGTCGGCTCGCGCTGCGTTGGGAAATGTTGCTCATGGCAGGCTCCTCGGGCTCAGGGGCACCAGTAGATTTCGAGAGGTCGGCGCAGGAAGGCGCGGATCGGCATCTGGGCATCGCCTTCGGCGGCCAGGGCCTGGCGCAGGGTGTCGAGCTTGCCGCGGCCTTGCACGGCGAGCAGGGTCAGGCGTGCGCCGGCCAGCAGTGCCAGCGGCATGCTCAGGCGCTGACGCGGCACGCTGGGCGCATGCATCGGCAGGCAGCGCTGGGCGCAATCGGCGCTCAGGGCCAGGTCGAGATTGCCGCTGGCGGGAAACAGCGAGGCGGTATGGCCGTCCTCGCCCATGCCCAGCACCAGCACATCGATCGGCTGCGGCAGCTCGGCCAGCGCCTGGTGCGCCAGCATGGCCGCCTCCTCCAGCGTGGCGGCCGGCTGATACAGGCCGATGAAGCGCGCCTTGGCTGCTGCGCCCTGCAACAGGTGGCGGCGCACCAGGCCTTCATTGCTGTCGGCGTGGCCGACCGGCACCCAGCGCTCATCCGCCAGGCTCACCGCCACCCGCGACCAGTCCAGTTCCTGGCGTGCCAGGCGCTCGAAGAAGGCAATCGGGCTGCGCCCGCCCGACACCACTAGGCTGGCGGCGCCACACTCGCCGATGGCCAGGCGCAACGCGTTGGCCACGGTGACCGCCAGTTCGCCAGCCAGCTGCTCGGCGTTGCCCAGGCCGAAGCCGAGCACCTGCGCCGGCAGTTGCAAATCAGAGATCGCCATACCAGTCCTTGCCGTCACGGGTGATCAATGCGATGGAGGCCGTCGGCCCCCAGGTTCCTGCCGCATAGGGCTTGGGCGCGCTGCCCTGGCGCTGCCAGCCATCGATCAGCTGGTCGCACCACTGCCAGGCGTATTCGATTTCGTCCTTGCGCACGAACAGGTTCTGGTTGCCCTTCATCACCTCCAGCAGCAGACGCTCGTAGGCATCGGGGATGCGCGCACTGCGGTAGGTGTCGGAGAAGCTCAGCTGCAGAGGGCCGCTGCGCAGCTGCATGCCCTTGTCCAGGCCCTGCTCCTTGGTCATCACCTGCAGGGAAATGCCCTCGTCCGGCTGCAGGCGGATGATCAGGCGATTGCTGATCATCGGCCGCTGCTCGGGGGAAAAGATGTAGTGCGGCGGCTCCTTGAAGTGGATGACGATCTGCGACAGCTTCTGCGGCATGCGCTTGCCGGTGCGCAGGTAGAACGGCACGCCGGACCAGCGCCAGTTGCGCACCTCGGCACGCAGGGCGACGAAGGTCTCGGTGTCGCTCTGGGCGTTGGAGTTCTCTTCCTCCAGGTAGCCCGGCACCGCCTTGCCCTTGATGCTGCCTGCCACGTACTGGCCGCGCACCACCTGGTGCGCCAGCTGCTCGCTGGTAATCGGCGCCAGCGCCTTGAGCACCTTGACCTTCTCGTCGCGGATGCTGTCGGCCGAGAGGTCCGAGGGCGGGTCCATGGCGATCAGGCAGAGCAGCTGCAGCAGGTGATTCTGGATCATGTCGCGCAGCTGCCCGGCCTGATCGAAATAGCCCCAGCGCCCCTCGATGCCGACCTGCTCGGCCACGGTGATTTCCACGTGGCTGATGTGGTGCTGGTTCCACTGGGTCTCGAACAGGCTGTTGGCGAAGCGCAGGGCGATCAGGTTTTGCACCGTCTCCTTGCCCAGGTAATGGTCGATGCGATAGATGCGGCTCTCGGGGAAATGCAGGGCCACCGCCTCGTTCACCGCGCGGGAGGACTCCAGGTCGTGGCCGATGGGTTTTTCCAGCACCACGCGGGTGCGCTCGGCCAGGCCGACCGCGGCCAGCCCGGCGCAGATCGCGCCGTAGACCTTGGCCGGCGTGGCGAAATAGGCGATCAGCCGCTCCGCCTGGCCGACCCGTTCGAGCAGCAGTGGATAGGCCTCGGCACTGAGGAAATCCATGGTCAGGTGGCCGAGACGGGAGAGGAAGCGCTGCAGGGACGCCTCGTCGATCTCCTCCGCAGGCACATAGCGTTGCAGATGTCCTTCGATCACCAGCAGCTGTTGCGCGTTCTCGCCGCCTTCCCGGCCGAGAGCCAGGATGCGGGTGTCGGCATGCAGCAGGCCGGCGCGGTCGAGCTGGTACAGGGCGGGAAACAGCTTGCGCAGGGCCAGGTCGCCATAGGCGCCGAACAGGGCGAAGGTGCAGGGTTCAATCGCGTCAACGGTCATTTTATTTATTCTTTCGTCAAACATTGGCATATGAATACACCTGCAAAAGTGATTCATCAAGACAAAATGTAGTAATAAAACTACATTTACCAAAAACCTCTATTCATCCCTGACTGCCAGCCAGATACCGGTGGCCGGACACCGGGACGCTCAGTACGATAAGCGTCCGATTGCAGTCCCCTCCCAGGAACCGACATGGACCGCGTGAACAACCTGCTGGAGCAGATCCAGAACCGCCTTGGCGAACTCAACAAGGCCGAGCGCAAGGTCGCCGAAGTGATCCTCGCCGCCCCGCAGCAAGCCACGCGCTACAGCATCGCCACCCTGGCCCAGGAGGCGCAGGTCAGCGAGCCGACGGTCAACCGCTTCTGCCGCTCGTTCGGCGTCAGCGGCTACCCCGAGCTGAAGATGCAGCTGGCGCAGAGCCTGGCCAGCGGTGCGGCCTATGTGAGCCGCGCGGTCGAGGCCGACGACGGCCCGGAGGCCTACACCCGCAAGATCTTCGGCAGCGCCATCACCTCGCTGGACAGCGCCTGCAAACAGCTCGACCCACAGCTGATCAGCCACGCCGTGGATCTGCTGATCCAGGCCCGGCAGATCCACTTCTTCGGCCTCGGCGCCTCCGCCTCGGTGGCCCTGGATGCCCAGCACAAGTTCTTCCGCTTCAACCTCGCCGTGTCCGCCCATTCCGATGTACTGATGCAGCGCATGCTCGCCTCGGTGGCGCACACGGGCGACCTGTTCGTAATCATTTCCTACACCGGCCGCACCCGCGAACTGGTGGAGGTGGCGCGCCTGGCGCGGCAGAACGGCGCCTCGGTGCTCGGCCTGACCGCTGCCGACTCGCCACTGGCCAAGGCCAGCACCCTGAGCCTGAACATCCCGCTGCCCGAAGACACCGACATCTACATGCCGATGACCTCGCGCATCATCCAGCTCACCGTGCTCGACGTGCTGGCCACCGGCATGACCCTGCGCCGCGGCGTGGACTTCCATCCGCACCTGCGCAAGATCAAGGAAAGCCTCAACGCCAGCCGCTTCCCCAGCGACGGCGAAGCCGACTGAGCAATCCCCTGCGCCGCCTGACGGACCGCGCAGGATCGATAGTCAGGAGACCACCCCCGGGCGCTCGGGGTTCAGCCCTGCTCCAGCCTGGCGTGTAGGCTGAGCAGCGCCTCCTCGCCGGGCTCCAGGGTCAGGCTGTCCTCGCCACAACCGGCCACCTGCACGCTGAGAAAGCCCAGCGCCTCGCGCCAGGACACCTCAGCCAGCGGCCGGCCACCCGGGTGCCAGACCACGCAATTGGGGCCTGCACCGGTATCGATGCGCAGGCGTCGCTGCCACGCCAGGTCCTGCAGCTGCAGGACTCCCGCCTGGCGAAACACCCGATGGCAGGCTTCGCCGACCCGCAGCTCGCCGTCCTGCCGGCACGGCTCGCGCAGCAGCAGATCGCGCCCGTGCGCCCCTTCCAGCCCACCCAGGCTGACCCGCGACACATCGCTGACCGCCCAGTAGGCATGCAGGGCATGGCTGAGCTGGCAGGGCTCGCTGTCGCCATGCCGGGTCACCAGCTGCAGGTCCAGCTCCGTGCCCAGATGGGCCTTCAGCTGCACCCGCCAGTCGCACAGCTCCAGGCGCCACAACAGGCGCACGCCATCCCGGTCGGCCTCGTTGCCGACCAGCCGCCAGTCGTTCAGCCGCGCCCAGCCATGGTGCGGCCAGCCGCTCTCGCTGGGATGCCGACCGAACCACGGCCAGCACACCGGAACCCCGCCACGAATGGCGCCGAGGTTGTGCCAGTGCGCCGCACACCACAGCCACGGGCGCTGGCCACGGGGCTGGAAGTGCAGCAACTGACCGCCCTGCCGACTGAACACCGCCTGGCACAGCGGATGGTCGATCAGCAGGATGTCGCGCCCCTGATGCCTGTCCCAGCGGAACACCTGGCGCGACGGAAAACGGAACAGCGCCGCCAGCGGATGTTCCGCCAGCGCGCTGCGCCCGACAGGCGCGTGGTGTGGCTCAACGGCCACGACGACGCCACTCCTGCCCGGTCATTTCCACCAGTACTCCACCTGCACGCCGAAGTTGGAGCCGTGCAGGTCGTCGCCGAACACGCCGGTGTCGGACAGGGCCGAGCCCGCCGCGAGCATGCTCGCCGCGCGCTGCGCCGCCTCGTTCCAGTTGGCGTAGGTGTAATACAGGCGCACTTCCGGGCGGGTCCAGAAGCCCGGACCGGCCGGCGCCCAGGTCGGCGCGATGGTGAACTTGGTCAGCTTGCGGGTACCGCCGGGCGCCTCCACCTGATCGCGGCCGATCTCGCCGACCAGCTTGAACTCCTCGGTGATGGCATAGCTGGCACGGCCACCCACGGACAGCCAGTTCTGGTCGGCGCCGTCATCGCGCTTGTCCTTCTGGTACACCAGCTCGACCTGGCCACCCAGGCGCGGGGTCAGCTGGAAGTCGAAGAACTCCACCGCGCGCCAGCTGGTGGCGCTGCTGTCCAGGGTCGGATCGCCGGTGTAGCCGAGGCCGGTGCCCGGGCCCTCACCGTACTGCAGGGCGAAGGTGTTGACCCCACCGAGGAACTCCTTCTGCTTGTGCTGCGCGGTGACCGACCAGCCGCTGTGGGCATCGGTGCTGTCGGGCTTGTCGATGTAGCTGACGCCGACTTCCATCTCGCCATTGGGGTTGGTCTGGAACCCGGCGACGTTGAAGTCGTGGCGATTGATGTAGGGTTCCTGGAAGTAGTCGTCCTTGCGCGAGAACACGTAGCTGTACTTGAGGTCACCGATCTTCACGCTGTCCAGGCCGAAACCGGTGGCGCTCTGGTTCCAGTAGTAGAAGTCGGAGATGTGGATGTCGTTACGCTTGTAGAAACGGCGACCGGCCCACAGCGAGCCGCCATTGAGCGCCGACATGTTGCTCCACTCGGCGTACATCTGGTTCATCCGCGCGAAGCCGTAGTCGCCGGTGAACTTGGGCGTGTGGCCGTACTCGTTGTACAGCTGGGCCATGCCCTCGACGCTGATCTGCGAGCCGTCATCCAGGGTCAGCAGGTCCTGGCGCAGATCCAGCTCCGCGTACTGCTCGCACTCGTTGCCGAGGCGGTACTTGGACCGGGCGCCGGGCAGCTGGAAGCAGGCCTGCGAGCCACCCTCCACGGAGCCGCCGGCGCCGCTGCGCACGTAGCCGGTGAACTCCGTGCCGGGCGCCAGCTCCACGCCCCAGGACGCTCCCGGCAGCGCCAGCAGCGCGCAGGGGACCAGCCAAAAACCTCTATTGATCGCGTTCATATCCACTCCACAGGTTTTTATTGTTGTATTGCCTGGATAGCCAACCCGGCGCGCAGAGAGACGGCAGCCCGCGCCCGGGCCGCGTTTTCAGCGCCCGATGAAGCGCGCGACGTTGGTCGTGCGTTCACTGGCGCGGGTCTTTCCCGGCAGGCCCAGCCGCTCGCCGCTTTGCGCGTCGAACAGCAGGGTCTTGTCGGGATCGAATTGCAGGACCAGGCTGTCGCCCACCTGCGGCGCCGCATCGGGCGCCAGGCGGCAGCAGACCTTGGTCTGGTTGAGGCTGACGAACACCAGGGTGTCCGGCCCGGTCGGCTCGGTGACTTCCACCTCGGCGCGGATCGAGGGCAGCTCGCTGCCGCCGGCCAGCTGGATCTGCTCCGGGCGCACACCGAGGATCACTTCGCGGCTCTCCATGCCCTCCTCCAGCGCGCCCAGCGGCAGTTCGCAGCGGGCCTGGCCGCTGTCGAGCAGGCCCCAGACCTGGCCATCGCGACGCTGCAGGCGCAGCGGGATGAAGTTCATCGGCGGCGAGCCGATGAAGCTGGCGACGAACAGGTTGGCCGGGTCGTTGTAGATCTGCTGCGGGGTACCGAACTGCTGGATCACCCCGTCCTTCATCACCGCCACCTTGTCGCCCAGGGTCATGGCCTCGATCTGGTCGTGAGTGACGTAGACCGTGGTGGTCTTCAGGCGCTGGTGCATCAGCTTGATTTCGGTGCGCATCTCCACGCGCAGCTTGGCGTCGAGGTTCGACAGCGGCTCGTCGAACAGGTAGATCTTCGGCCGCCGCGCCAGCGCCCGGCCCATGGCCACGCGCTGCTGCTGGCCGCCGGAGAGCTGGCCGGGCTTGCGCATCAGCAGATGCTCGATCTGCAGCAGCTTGGCCACCCGAGCCACCTCGGCCTCGATGTCGGCCGGCGCCATCTTGCGGATCTTCAGGCCGAAGGCGATGTTGTCGCGCACGGTCATGGTCGGGTACAGCGCGTAGGACTGGAACACCATGGCGATGTCGCGATCCTTGGGGCTCTGCGCGCTGATGTCGGCGCCGTCGACTAGGATCGCCCCGCCGCTGATGTCCTCCAGGCCGGCGATGCAGTTCATCAGGGTGGATTTGCCGCAGCCGGACGGACCGACCAGGATCAGGAACTCGCCCGAGTCGATCGACAGCTCGATGTCCTTGAGGGTGTCCGCCAGGCCGCTGCCATAGCACTTGTTGACGTTGCGCAGTTCGAGGGTTGCCATGGATCGTTACCTCAGCCTTTGACGGCGCCGGCCGTGAGCCCGCGCAGGAAATATTTGCCGGCCAGCACGTAGACCAGCAGGGTGGGCAGGCCGGCGATCATCGCGGCGGCCATGTCGACGTTGTATTCCTTGGCCCCGGTGCTGGTGTTGACCAGGTTGTTGAGGGCCACGGTGATGGGCTGGCTGTCGCCGCTGGCGAACACCACGCCGAACAGGAAGTCGTTCCAGATCTGGGTGAACTGCCAGATCAGGCAGACCATGATGGTGGGCACCGACATGGGCAGCAGGATCCGCCCGAAGATGGTGAAGAACCCGGCGCCATCCAGGCGCGCCGCACGCACCAGGGCGTCCGGGATGCTGACGTAGAAGTTGCGGAAGAACAGCGTGGTGAAGGCCAGGCCGTATACCACGTGGACCAGCACCAGGCCGGCGGTGGTGTTGGCCAGGCCGAACTTGCCGAGGGTGAAGGACGCCGGCAGCAGCACCACCTGGAACGGCAGGAAGCAGCCGAACAGCAGCAGGCCGAAGAACAGCTGCGAGCCCCTGAAGCGCCACATCGACAGCACGTAGCCGTTGAGCGCACCGAGCAAGGTCGAGATCAGCACCGCCGGCACGGCGATCTTCACCGAATTCCAGAAGTAGCCGCCGACGCTGTCCCAGGCCTTGACCCAGCCGATCAGGGTGAACACGTCCGGCAGCGACAGCAGGTTGCCGGTGCGGATGTCGTCGGGCGTCTTGAAGCTGGTCAGCAGCATCACCAGCAGCGGGATCAGGTAGACCGCGCAGGCGACGATCAGGGTCGCGTAGACCGCTGCCCGACTGAGGCTGAAGGAAGATTTCCCGGCCAGGCTAGTCATGGCGCTTGTTCCTCAGTTCGGAATACAGGTACGGCACGATGATCGCCAGCACGGCGCCGAGCATCAGCATCGCGCTCGCCGCGCCGAGGCCCATCTGGCCGCGGGTGAAGGTGTGGGCGTACATGAACATCGCCGGCAGGTCGGAGGAGTAGCCGGGGCCGCCGGCCGTCATCGCCGCCACCAGGTCGAAGCTCTTGATGGCGATGTGGGCGAGGATCATCAGGGCGCTGAAGAACACCGGGCGCAGGCTCGGCAGGACGATGCGCAGATAGATGGTCGGCAGGCTGGCGCCATCGACCTGGGCGGCGCGGATGATCGACTGATCGACGCCGCGCAGGCCGGCGAGGAACAGCGCCATGACGAAGCCCGAGGACTGCCACACGGCGGCGATCACCAGGCAGTAGACGACCCGGTCCGGGTCCACCAGCCAGTCCAGGCGGAAGCCTTCCCAGCCCCAGTCGCGCATCAGCTTGTCCAGGCCCAGGCCGGGGTTGAGCAGCCATTTCCAGGCCGTGCCGGTGACGATCATCGACAGCGCCATGGGGTACAGGTAGACGGTACGGATAAAGCCTTCGCGGCGGATGCGCTGGTCCAACAGCACCGCCAGGAACACGCCGAGCACCAGGCTGATGGCGATGAACAGACCACCGAACACCAGCAGGTTGTGGCTGGCTACCCACCAGCGATCGTTGTCCAGCAGGCGCTCGTACTGCTGCAGGCCAACCCACTTGTAGCTGGGCATGAAGCGCGAGTTGGTGAAGGACAGCAGGAAGGTCCACAGGATGTAGCCGTAGAAGCCGACCAGCACGATCAGCACGCTCGGCGCCAGCACCAGCTTGGGTAGCCAGCGCTGCAGCGCATCGAACGGCGATGCCTTGGCGAAAACTGCGATAGAACTCATGGGTGACTCCAGTGGCACGGATGCCGGGCGGGTGCAGCCCGCATCTCCATCGGTATTGCAGAACGCGGGTTGCACCCGCCCTACCCGGTGCGCGCCGGCAGAAAATCGGCGCGACCGTTCCCACAGCGCATGCCGCGAGGCATGCACCCGGAATCGAAAACCAGGGAAACGGCGGGCCGGGCCCGCCCTACGACAGCGGCCGTCTAGGTGACGGCCGCAGGCGCCTTACTGCACCGCTTCGATGGCGGCAGCCAGTTGCTGGGCGGCCTTCTTCGGGTCGGCGGCCGGGTCGTTGAAGAAGTTGGTGACCACGTCGAACACCGCGCCCTGCACGTAGCTGGAGGCGGCCATGCCGTGGGCCAGGCTCGGCTGCAGGCCGTCACCGGCGGCGGCCTCCTTGAAGTCCTTCATCGACTGCTGGGCACAGCTGTCGAAGCTGCTCATGTCCTGGTCCAGGCGCACCGGGATGGAGCCCTTGTTCTGGTTGAAGAACTGCTGGAACTCCGGCGACATGACGGTGCGCGCCAGGTCGTTCTGCGCCTTGCGGTTGTCTTCATCGCTGAGCTTGAACATCGCCAGGGAGTCGATGTTGTAGGCGAAGCTGCCCTGGGTGCCGGGGAACGGCAGGCACTGGTAATCCTGACCGGCAACCTTGCCGGCGGCGGTCCATTCGCTCTTGGCCCAGTCGCCCATGATCTGCATGCCGGCCTTGCCGTTGATCACCAGGCCCGCGGCGGTATTCCAGTCGCGGCCGGCGGCATCGGCGTCGATATAGCCGCGCAGCTTCTTCAGGGTGGCGAAGACTTCGACCATCTTGTCGCCGGTCAGCGTCGCCTTGTCCTGCTCGACGAAGGCCTTGTGGTAACCCTGCGGGCCGAGGATGGCGAACACCAGGTCCTCGAACACGGTGCCGTCCTGCCAGGGCTGGCCGCCGTGGGCCAGCGGGATGAAACCGGCGGCCTTGAGCTTGTCGGCGGCGGCGAAGAACTCGTCGAGGGTGGTCGGCGGCGTGGCGCCGGCCTTCTTGAACACCTCGGGGTTGATCCACAACCAGTTGACCCGGTGCACGTTGACCGGCACGGCCACGTAGTGATCGTCGTACTTCATGACGCTGGCCACCTGCTTGGGCAGCAGGCTGTCCCACTTGCCTTCGCTGGCGACCTCGTCCAGCTCGGTGAGCAGGCCCAGCTCGCCCCACTCCTGGATGTCCGGCCCCTTGATCTGCGCGGCGGACGGTGGGTTGCCGGACACGGCGCGGGTCTTCAGCACGGTCATGGCGGCTTCACCACCACCACCGGCGACGGCGAAGTCTTTCCAGGTGTGGCCCTTGTCTTCGACCAGTTTCTGCAACGTATCGGCTGCGCGCTTTTCGCCACCCGAGGTCCACCAGTGCAGGACTTCGACTTCACCGGCAAGGGCGGAAAGAGGGAACAACGAGGCGAGGGAAACGACAACGGCCAGGCGGGAGATCGCGTTCATGGAAGTACCTTTATTGTTGTTATGCCAGTGCAAGTCATGGTGCTTGCGCTTGCATTGAAGTCTAACCACGCCGCCTCTCGCGGCGGGTAACAAAGGGATGCGCGAACGTCACCGAACGGTTACATAAGCGCGGCATTTGTATCCGGATGGTGGCATGCGCAGATAACTTGGCGACGCGCAGCGCAGGACGGGCATTAGAGCGGCCCCGCGGCAGCACCCAAGAGAGAACCGGCGGCCGCCGCCGCGGACGGGAGCGAAGCCAATCAGGCCACCAGGCGCGGCAGTCGCAGCGTCACCCGCAGGCCGCCCTCGCGCAGGTTCTGCAGGGTCACCTCGCCGCCATGGCTGTGCGCCAGGCTGCGCGCGATACCCAGACCCAGGCCGTAGCCCTGCTGCTGACCGGCGAGGCGGAAATGCGGCTCGAACACCTGCTCCAGCCGCTGCTCGGGCACGCCCGGCCCCTCGTCATCCACATGCAGGACGAAGGCCGTGCGGTCGTCCTCGATATGCAGGTGCGCGCGCTGGCCGTACTTCAGCGCGTTGTCCACCAGGTTGCCGATGCAGCGCCGCAAGGCCAGCGGCTTGCCCGGGTAACTGCCCTGGGCCGCGCCCTGCAGAGTCACCTGGCCGTTGCCCAGGTAGGGCTCGATCAGGCCGTGCAGCAGGTGGTTGAGATCGACCTGCTCGATGTTCTCGTGAATATCGGTGTCCTTCACGCACTGCAGCGCGCCCTTGACCAGCAGCTCCAGGTCATCGAGATCGCGGCTGAACTTGGCCTGCAGGGCCTCATCCTCGAGCAGCTCCACACGCAGGCGCAGACGCGTGATCGGCGTGCGCAGGTCATGGGAAATCGCGCTGAACAGCTGGCTGCGCTCGCTCAGGTAGCGACTGATGCGCTCGCGCATGGTGTTGAAGGCCCGACTGACCTCCACCACCTCGCTGCCGCCCGCCTCCTCCACCGGCTCGACGCTGGCGCCCAGCGACATTTCCCGCGCGGCCGAGGCCAAGCGCTTGAGCGGCCGGCTCTGCCAGTGCACGAGGATGCCGATGAACAGCAGCAGGAAACTGCTGGTGAGGAAGATGAACCACACCTGCTGCATCGGCAGGCCCTCATCTTCCAGGCTGACGTAGGGCGCCGGCATCAGCGAGGCCAGGTACAGCCATTCGTTCGGCGCGATCCGGATCTGCGTCACCAGCACCGGCGGATTCAGCGGCTCCAGGCTCAGCGCGTAATGCGCCCAGGAGCGCGGCACCTCGTCGAGCTTCAGCTCGCCATTGAAGATGCGCAGGTCCTCAGGGCTGACGAACTGCACCAGCAGGTCGACGTTGCGCCCCAGATTCTGCCGCAACACGGCGTCGACCTCGGCCAGCACCGCGCGCTTGCGCGGAGTTTCCGGCAGCACCTGCATGTCCAGCGGCTTGTCGTTGAGCGAGACGAAGAAGCGCGTACCACCCATGCTGCGCAGCTGGTCCAGCACCATCGGCCGAAAGCCCAGCGGCAGCGAGCGGAAGTAGCTGACGCTGGCAGACATGGAGTGGGCCAGGCTGCGCGTGCTGGTCAGCAGGCCATCCATCTGGCTGGCGCGCAATTGCGAAACCCAGATCAGGCTCGACAGCGCCTGCGCCACCAGCACCACCAGCAGGGTCAACAGCAGCATGCGCCCGAGCAGCGAGCGCGGTACCGGCAACAGCCGGCGCAACCTAGAGCGCAGCGCCGGCATGCGCAGTGACGCTGGCCGCGAGCAGGTAGCCGGAACCACGCACGGTGCGGATCAGCCGCGGCGCCTTGCCGGTATCGCGCAGGCGCTGGCGCAGGCGGCTGACCGCCATGTCGACGATGCGCTCCAGCGGCATCACTTCGCGGCCACGGGTGGCGTTGGCGATGGTGTCGCGGTCGAGGATCTGCTGTGGGTGATCGAGGAACAGCTTGAGCAGGGCGAAGTCGGCGCCGGAGAGAATCACCTCCTCGCCATCGAGGTGGAACAGGCGGTGGCTGATCATGTCCAGGCGCCACTCGTCGAAGGCCAGCACTTCGACCGTACCGCGCTCCTGGCCGAAACCGGCACGCCGCAGCAGCGCCTTGATCCGTGCCTGCAGTTCGCGCGGGCTGAAGGGCTTGCCCAGATAGTCGTCGGCGCCCAGTTCCAGGCCGATGACCCGGTCGGCCTCGTCGGAGCTGGCGGTGAGCATGATGATCGGCACCTGGGCGAAGCGCTGGTGCTGGCGCATCCAGCGGCACAGGCTGAAACCGTCCTCGTCGGGCAGCATCACGTCGAGAATCACCAGGTCGGCGATGGCTTCGCCCAGGGCCTGACGGAACGCCGCACCATCGGCCACGGCGCGCACCTGGAAGCCGGCGCGACTGAGATAGACCTGGAGCAGGTCACGGATTTCCTCGTCGTCGTCGACCAGGAGAATGGATTTTCCGGCTTGGCTCACGTCCGCCGTCCTTGTTCTTTTGGGGTTACCCAGGCAATGCCGATCTTACCGGTGTTGCTGCAACGCTACGCCGGCACCTTCCAGGCCAGGATACTCGGCCGTTACCAGCCATACCGGAACACCCTCGAAGTATCCGCTCATGCAGCCCTTGCTGGACAGGGCGCGCTGGAAGCCACTGCCCTGGAAGAACGCGGCGAAACGCGGCACCACGCCGCCGACAATGTACACGCCGCCACGGGCGCCGAGGGTCAGCACGTTGTTGCCGGCCACCCGACCGAGCCAGGCGCAGAACTGGTCCAGCACCTGCACCGCCAGCGCCTCGCCGGCCAGCGCCGCGGCGGTGATCTGCGCCGGGGAATTCAGCAGCGGCGTATGGCCGTCCACCGTGCACATGGCCAGATAGAGTTGCAGCAGGCCGTTGCCGCTGAGCACATCTTCGGCGCGCACATGACCCAGCTGATTGAATAGTTGCTGCCACAACTGCGCCTCGCGCGGGCTGCCGATGGGCAAATCGACATGCCCGCCCTCGCCCGGCAGCGCCTGCCAGCGCCCCTCGCCCTGGGGCAGCAGCGTGCCAACGCCCAGGCCGGTGCCGGGGCCGATCACCACGGCCGGGCTGCCCGGCTCGGCCACGCCGGGGCAGATCTGTATGCGCTCGTGCTCGGCCACGCGGGTCATGCCCAGGGCCATGGCGGTGAAGTCGTTGACCAGCAGCAGCTCATCGACCTGCAGCACTTTACAGAACGGGCCGCGGCTCAGGCGCCAGTGGTTGTTGGTGAAGCGGAAATGCTCGCCGCCCACCGGCCCGGCCACCGCCAGGCACACCGAGCCGATGCTGCCCGGCGCCAGGCCGAGGTCATCGAGGTAACGGCCGATCGCCTGTTCCGGCGTGGCGAAGTCGGCAGTCGCCAGCACCCGCACCGACGCCAGCTGCTCGTCGCGCCACAGGGCGAAGCGCGCATTGGTCCCGCCGATATCGCCTACCAGGGCCAGTTTCAACGCAGCGTCTCCAGATACGAGGTGAATGCACTGGCGCCCTGCTCGGCCGAGCTGAACGAGGCGCGCATGAAGGCGAACAGCTCGCGGCCGCAGCCCACGCCCTGCCCACCAGGCGGCGTAGCCAGCTCGCGGGCCGCCAGCTCGACGGGATCGACCAGCACCTGCAGGGTACCGGACTCGCCATCGACGCGAATCATGTCACCGTCGCGCACACGCGCCAACGGGCCGCCATCATAGGCCTCGGGGCAGACATGGATCGCCGCCGGCACCTTGCCCGAGGCGCCCGACATACGACCGTCGGTGACCAGCGCCACCTTGAAACCGCGATCCTGCAGCACGGCCAGGAACGGCGTCATCTTGTGCAGCTCGGGCATGCCGTTGAAGCGCGGGCCCTGGAAGCGCATGACGGCCACCAGGTCCCGCTCGAGCTCGCCAGCCTTGAAGGCATCGGCCAGTTCCTGCTGATCATGGAACACCCGCGCCGGCGCCTCGACCACCCAGTGCTCGCGCGCCAGGGCGGAGACCTTCATCACGCCGCGCCCAAGATTGCCGACCATCACGCGCAGGCCGCCCTCGGCGGAAAACGGCCGCTCCAGCGGGCGCAGGATGCTCTCGTCCAGACTCTCGCTGCGCCCTTCCCGCCACACCAGCTGGCCGTCCTCGAGGAACGGCTCCTGGGTGTAGCGGCGCAGGCCGCGGCCCATCACGGTGTTGACGTCCTCATGCAGCAGCCCGGCATCCAGCAGCTGGCGAACCATGAACGCCACGCCGCCGGCGGCATGGAAATGGTTGATGTCGGCCTTGCCGTTCGGGTAGACGTGGGCCAGGGTCGGCACCACCTCGGAGAGGTCGGCCATGTCCTGCCAGGTCAGCTGGATACCGGCCGCCTGAGCGATCGCCGGCATGTGCAGGGTATGGTTGGTCGAGCCGCCGGTGGCGTGCAGGGCGACGATGGAATTGACCAGCACGCGCTCGTCGATGATCTCGCCGAGCGGCAGGAACTGCCCGCCCTGGCGGGTCAGGCGCACCACCTGCTGCGCCGCCTCGCGGGTCAGGGCATCGCGCAGCGGCGTGCCCGGGTTGACGAAGGAGGCGCCCGGCAGGTGCAGGCCCATGATCTCCATCAGCATCTGGTTGGTGTTGGCGGTGCCGTAGAAGGTGCAGGTACCGGGGCTGTGGTAGGCGGCCATTTCCGAGGCGAGCAGCTCGTCGCGGCTGGCCTTGCCCTCGGCGTAGCGCTCGCGCACCTCGGCCTTCTCCTTGTTGGACAGCCCCGAGGGCATCGGCCCGGCCGGCACGAAAATGGTCGGCAGGTGGCCGAAGCGCAGGGCGCCGACCAGCAGGCCGGGGACGATCTTGTCGCAGATGCCCAGACAAAGGTTGGCGTCGAACATGTTGTGCGACAGCGCCACCGCGGTGGACATGGCGATCACTTCGCGGCTGGCGATGCCGATCTCCATGCCCGGCTCGCCCTGGGTCACGCCATCGCACATGGCCGGCACGCCACCGGCGACCTGGCCGACCGAACCGATGTCGCGCAAGGCCTGGCGAATCTGCTCGGGATACACCTCATAGGGCTGATGGGCCGAGAGCATGTCGTTGTAGGCGGTGACGATAGCAACGTTGGCCGAGTCCATCAGGCGCAGGCGCTGCTTGTCGCCGCTACCGCAACCGGCAACCCCGTGGGCAAAGTTGGCGCACTGCAGCTTGCCGCGCACAGGCCCCTCGCTGGCGGCCGCATGGATCATCGCCAGGTAGCGTGCGCGGGTGGCGCGACTGCGCTCGATCAGGCGCTCGGTGACTTCAAGAACACGCGGATGCATGGCATCGACTCCGGTTGAATATCTTGTTTTTATACAAACCGAAGCAGACTACAACAAAGGCAAAGCCAGTAAAAACAGATTTATCTTGTTATTAAAACAACATAATCCGATTTCCAGACTTCTCCGCCCGATTACATGGCCCAAATGGTGTAACTACACCACGCGCGCACGTCATCGCCGCCATCAGGCAAACGCATATGAGAGAGGGGGAGTAAGAAGAGGTACACAATCCGAGCGGATTATGGAGGCGGCCCCACCAGCCACACCCCGGCACACGATGTTCCCGCTGTGGCTGCTTCCTTCCGGACCTGACCAGGTTGACGGGTAATCGTTGCGGGGGGACCGATGGGACCACCATAACGCAGCCCGTCAGGCGACGGGCCGCGCCATTGTACTGGCAAACCGAGAAGTTACAACCACTTAGACGCGCCCTACCAACTCAGACGCGGAACCGCCCGACCAGCTGCGCCAGCCCGTGCGACAGCTCGGACAGCCGGGCGCTGGCCTGGGTACTCTGCTCCGAAGTCTGTGCCGCCTCGTTGGACAGGTCGCGGATATCGCTGATATTGCGGGCGATCTCCTCGGTCACGCTGCTCTGCTCGTCGCAGGCGTTGGCGATCTGCGCGGCCATGTCGTTGATCCGCGCCACCGAGTCGCCGGTAGCCGACAGCGCACCGTCGACGCCTGCGGCACGCTCGACACTGTCGCGGGCCTGGGCGCTGCCCGAATGCATGGCCTTGACCGCGTTCTGCACGCCCGACTGCAGGCGCTCGATCATTTGCTGGATGTCCTTGGTCGAGTCCTGGGTACGTGCAGCCAGGGCGCGCACCTCGTCGGCGACCACGGCGAAACCGCGACCCTGCTCGCCCGCCCGTGCCGCCTCGATGGCGGCATTCAGCGCCAGCAGATTGGTCTGTTCGGCAATGCCCTTGATCACCGCCAGCACGGCGCCGATGTTGGCGGTTTCCTGCTCCAGGGTCTGGATGGTTTCCGAGGCGCTCTCCACCTCATGGGCCAACTGGCGAATCGCATGGATGGTCGCACCGACCACCTCGGCGCCCTCGCGCGACTGCACTTCGGCGGTACGCGCGGCATCCGCGGCATTCTGCGCGTTGCGCGCCACTTCGTGGACTGCCGCGCTCATCTCGGTGGCGGCGGTGCTGACCTGGTCCACCGCCGCGTGCTCGCTGCTGATCAGGCGATCGTTGGCCGCCGCCATCCCCGCCAGGGTCTGGGCCGAGTCGGCGACCTCGCCGGTGACCCGGCCGACCTCGCGGATCAGCGGCTGCAGCTTGTCGAGGAAACGATTGAAGGCATGGCTGAGCTTGCCCAGTTCGTCGCGCGACAGCACATCCAGACGCACCCGCAGGTCACCGTCGCCATCGGCGATCTGCTCGATGCGGTGCAGCAGATTGTGCAGCGGGCGGGTCACCAGCACCGGGAAGCCCAGCACCAGCACAGCACAGATCAGCAGACCGAACACGGTGATACCACCCTGCTGCCAGCTGCGCTCCTCGCCCAAGGCGATAGCCTTGAGACCCTCGCTGTTGGCCTCGCCATCCTCCAGCTCACCGAGCTTGTCGATGGCATCGCGCATGGTCTCGAACTGCGCCTCGCTGTCGCCATAGCTGAGCAGCGAGGCGGCCGCCGGATCGCTGCTGGCCAGCTCCAGGACCTTGGCCGAGGTCGCCTTCCACTGGGCGAAGCCGCTGTCGAACTTGCTCACCAGCGCCATCGCCTCGGCGCCGGGCTGCATGTCGGCGTACTTGTGCACCCGATCATAGGCCTGCTGGATGTTCTCCGCATGGGCCGCCTTCAATGCGTCGACGTGCTCGCTGGCGGCCTCGTCGAGCAGACTGCGCTCGGCGACGAAGGCCTGGTAAAGGTCACGATCGGCATTCAGCAGCAGGCTGATGGCAGGCAGGTAGCGGTTGGTCAGACGGGTGCTGGAATCGGCCACCTGGCCGATGCCCAACACGCCGAGCGTACCCATCAGCACCAGCAACACGGCCAACAGCAGAATGGGCAGGGCGATCTTCCAACGGAATCCGAGATCGGCGAATAGACGCAACATGGCAAGCTCCAACGGGGTCGTCAGCAATATTGTTGTGCCACTAAGCATAGACACTGGGCGAGCGACTGGCCGTAGGGGAATTCCAGCGCGCCCGGGCCATGGAATAGCCTGCCCTGCCTCGGGGAAAAACCTGACCCGCGGTTGCGCGAGCAGTGATCAAGAAGACGAAGCCACTTTGTGCTAGCGTGCCGGCCAAACCTCACCACCGGAGCGCCCCATGGCCATCACCAAAGACCAGCTGATTTCCGATCTCGCCGAAGCCACCGACCTGCAGAAGAGCGACGTACGCGCCCTGCTCGCCCAGCTCAGCGACATAGTCGCCGATGCCCTTGAAAACGATGGCGAGATCAGCCTACCGGGCATCGGCAAGCTCAAGGTCAATGAGCGCCCGGCCCGCACCGGCCGCAACCCGTCCACCGGCAAGGCGATCCGGATCGCCGCGAAGAAGGCGATCAAGCTGGTGCCGGCCAAGGCGCTGACCGACACCCTCAATCAGGCCTGACTGGCCAGCGCGGGCCACTTAGGGAGTGGCCTGCAGTTTCTCGCGAGGGACCACGGCGAAGGTTTCCACCGCAGCCCCCTCCTGCCCTAACCCGTCCTGGCGCAGACGGCGGATCTGCTCCACGCGCCGCAGGTTCTCCCAGGCCATCTCGAAATGCGCCGGCGACTGGTCGATGGCGCTACGGAAGAACTGCTCGGCGACATCCAGCTTGCCTTCGATCAGGCAGATATAGCCCACGTCATTGCTCGCCTCGGCGCGCCCCTCGACCTGCTCGAAGGTCGATAGCGCCTGCTCGTAGCGCCCCATGCGCGCCAGCAGCAGGCCGTAGTTGCGCCACAGCGGCTCGTAGCGTCCGTCGAAACTGATGCCCTGCCGATACAGGGTTTCCGCCTCGGCCCAGTTGCCAGCGAGATAGGCGGAGTAGGCCTGGCTGTTGGCGACCAGTGGCGAGCGCGGCTCGATCTGCCGAGCCAGGCCGTAATACTGCGCCGCACGGGCGAAGTCGTTATCCAGGTCGGCCAGCACCCCCAGGCCGTTGTACACCCGCAGCGGCGACGAAGCGTCCACCTTGAGCCCGTTCGGCGCCTGCGCAGCGGAGCCACCCAGGCGCTTCTGGTCGGCGGCCAGCGCCTTGTCGAGCATCTCGCGGGCATCGCCCGGGCGGCGCATGGCCAGCTGCAGCAGCCCCATCTCGGCCAGAGCCATGGCGTTGTCGGGATCGCTGCGCAGCACATCGGAGAAGGCCAGCTCGGCCAGGTGCTCGTTGCCGCGCTCGCGGTGGATGCGCCCAACCCAGACCAGCGCGTCGTAACTGTTCGGATCCAGCTCGATGGCGCGCAGGTATTGGTAAAGCGCCTGGTCGAAAGCGCCGGCGCGGTAGGCCATGGCGCCCATCTGCATGGCCTGCTCCGGCGAGCTGGCCTGCTCCTGCACCTGGTAGAGCACCGAGTTGCGACCACTGTAGATGGAGTTGTCGTTGCTCAGGATCGGGCCCGTGCTCTGGCAACCGGTCAGCGCGGCCATGATGGCCAACAGCAGAATGTTCCTGTTCATCTCATAGCTTCCCGAAAGTTCTCAGAATCCCGATGATCACGGGGCCTATTGCAACCAGGAAAAAGCTCGGCCAGAGGCAGAGGATCAGCGGGAAGACCAGCTTGGTGCCGATCTTCGCCGCCTGCTCCTCCGCCGCCTGGGTACGGCGATCGCGGAATTCCTCCGCATAGACGCGCAGGGTGTCCGCCACGCTGGTGCCGAAGCGGATGCTCTGTGCCAACAGGCTGACCAGTCCCTGTACATCCTCCAGCCCGGTGCGCTCGGCCAGGTGCTTGAGCGCCTGGGTGTTGGGCACACCGGCGCGGATCTCGGCATTGACCAGGGCCAGCTCCTCGGCCAGCTCCGGCTGGCTGACCAGCATCTCCTCGGCCACCCGCTCCATGGCCTGGGGCAAGGCCAGGCCCGACTCCACGCACACCACCATCAGGTCCAGGGCATCCGGAAAGGCCACGCGCAGGCGGTGCATGCGCCCGTTCTTGCGCTTGTCCACATAGATGGCTGGCGCCAGCCAGCCGATGGCCACGGCCCCGCCGGCGAGCATGAAGCCGACGCTGAGCGACAGCTTGGAGAGCATCGGCAGCGCCAGCAGCACGGCGATCAGCATCATCGCTGGCAGCAGCAGGCGGATGGCCCAATAGACCTGCACGGCGGAACTCGAACGGTAACCGGCATGGGTCAGCAGCTGGCGGGTCGGCGAATCGCGGTGGCGGTCGTCGGCCACGAAGCGCTGGCCGACGTTCTCCAGCAACAGCTGCAGGTTGCCCGGCGCGGCCATCTCGGCCGTACGCCCGCCGTGGCCACGCTTGATCATGCCGAGGCGCCGCTGCACCGGGTCCTGCAGGCCCAGCAGCAACAGCGCCAGGGTGATCGCCAGCAGCACCGCGCTGAGCCCGATGCCGCCGATGAACAGCAGGCGGGCCAGGGCCTGGTCACCGACCAGCTGATTGAGCAACCCCAGCAGGTAGTCCATGGCGGTCTCCTACACGTCGATACGGATGATCCTGCGAATCCACAGGATGCCCAGCAGCATGGCGATGAATGCCGCGATCACCAGTTTCTGGCCGAACTCGTCCTTGACCAGCAGCGGCATGTACTGCGGCGTGGTGGCGGCGATGGCGCCGGCCAGCACGAAGGGAATGGCCACCAGCACCCAGGCCGACATGCGCCCCTCGGCCGACAGGGTCTTGACCTTGCGCTGGAAGCGGAAGCGGCCGCGGATCAGTGCACTGATGCGCTCCAGCACCTCGGTCAGATTGCCGCCGCTCTCGCGGTGGATGAGGATGGTGGTGACCAGCATCATCACCGTCATGCTCGGCATGCGTTCGAGCAGCCCGAGCATGGCGCGGCGCACGTCGTTGCCGTAGTTGATGTCGGCGAAGGTCAGGCCGAACTCCTGCGCTACCGGTCCCTTGTGCTCCTCGGCCACCAGGCGCAGGGTCTCGTTGAACGGATGGCCTGCGCGCAGCGCACGGCACATGGCGTCCAGGGCATCCGGCAGGCCCTCCTCGAAGGCGGAGAAGCGCTGGGCGCGGTCGCTGGCGATCTTCAGGAACGGCACGCAGGCAGCCATGCAGCCCAGGATCAGCGCGGCCCACCACAGCTTCAATGCCAGCCAGGTGCCACCGGCGACCAGCAGCCCGAGCAGCAGTGCCAGCAGCACGACGCGGTAGGCGCGGTAGTCATGCCCGGCCTGCTCGATCATCTGCGCCAGTTTCTCGAACCAGGGCAGCTGCTCCAGCCCGGCCTCCAGCGGCGAGAGGCGCTTGAGGTACTTCTGCCGCAGCACGGTCTGCATGTTCGGCAGATGGTTGGCGCTCTCCAGCAGATGCAGGCGCGAGCGGATGCGTTTGCGCATGCGCCCAGCTTCGCCGAACACCGGCACCACTACACCCTGGCTGAGCAGGAAAGCGGCGGTGAACACCATGCCGAGGAAGGCGAAGACGTACTCGGTGGGGATCTGGTTCATGACTGCAGCGTCTCCATCCAGTCGGGACGGAACAGGCCCAGCGGCAGCTCGATACCGCGCTTGGCCAGCGCATCGCGGAAGGCCGGCACCATGCCGCTGGGACGGAACTCGCCGAGCACCTCACCGTGCTCGCCCATGCCGCGGCGCTCGAAGGAGAAGATCTCGGTCATGGTCACCACCTCACCCTCCATGCCGTTAATCTCCTGCACGCTGACCAGGCGGCGCTTGCCATCCTCCTGGCGTTCCAGCTGCACGACCACGTCGATGGCCGAGGCGATCTGCTGGCGCAGCGCCTTCATCGGAAAGGTCGCGCCGGTCATGGAGACCATGTTCTCGATGCGCCCCAGGGCATCGCGCGGGGTGTTGGCATGGATAGTGGTCAGCGAGCCATCATGGCCGGTGTTCATCGCCGTCAGCATGTCCATCGCCTCGGCGCCGCGCACCTCGCCGATGACGATGCGGTCCGGGCGCATGCGCAGGCTGTTGCGCACCAGCTCGCGCTGGTTCACCTCGCCGCGGCCCTCGATGTTCGGCGGCCGGGTCTCCAGGCGCACCACGTGCGGCTGCTGCAGCTGCAGCTCGGCGGAGTCCTCGATGGTGACGATGCGCTCGTTGTCCGGAATGAAGCTGGACAGCACGTTGAGCATGGTGGTCTTGCCGGTGCCGGTACCGCCGGACACCAGCACGTTCAGACGGCCGCGGACGATGGCCTTGAGCATCAGGGCGATGGCCGGAGTGATGGTGCCCATCTGCACCAGGCTCTCGGCATTCAGCAGGTCCACGGCGAAGCGGCGGATCGACAGGCTGGGACCGTCGATGGCCAGCGGCGGGATGATCGCGTTGACCCGCGAGCCGTCCTTCAGGCGCGCGTCCACCAGCGGCGAGGATTCGTCGATGCGCCGGCCCAGGCTGGAGACGATGCGGTCGATGATGTTGAGCAGGTGGTGATCGTCACGAAAGCGCACGTCGGTGCGCTGCAGCTTGCCAAAGCGCTCGACGTAGACCGAGGCATGGCCGTTGACCAGGATGTCCGACACGCTGTGGTCGGCCAGCAGCGGCTCCAGCGGCCCCAGGCCGAGGACCTCGTCGCCGATCTGCTTGATGATCAGCTGACGGCTGGTGGTGGAGACCGGTGCCGAGTGCTCGTCGAGCAGGCGCTGGCAGATCTCGCGGATCTGCCGGGCCGCCTCGGCCGGCTCCAGCGAGTCGAGCAGCGACAGGTCCATGACCTTGAGCAGCTGCTGGTAGATCTTCTCGCGCCACTCGGTCTCCACCGGGTTGAGCTGGGTACGGGTCTCGTACAGCTCGGCCGGCGCCGCCACCTCCCAGCCCATGACCACCGGAGCGCCCTCGCCCTCCGCGTTGCCGGCATCCTTGGGCTTGGCCTGCTGGCGCAGGCGATTGCGGAATTCGCTGAGCATGGCTACCCCCGGAACAGGCGGCTGAAGGTGCGTTTGAACAGGCCCTGCTCGTCGACCTCGTTACCCGCCAGCTCCTGCCTGAGGCTGCGCAGGGCCAGGGTGATCGGCGCACGCGGCGCATGCAGCTCGAGCGGGATGCCGCTGTTCTGGCTCTCGCTGACGGCGGCGAAGTCGTTCGGCAGTTTCTGCAGGTCGGGGCAGCGCAATGCCTCGCCGATGTCCTGCAGGGTGATGGGCGCGGTCTTGCTGTAGCGATTGACCACCACGTGCAGGCGGTTGCCCTGCACGCCCAGGTCGTTGCGCAGGATCTGCATCAGCCGGCTGGCATCCTTGAGATGGCTGAGGCTCTGCTGCAGCAGGATGTAACAGTGGTCGGCCTGCTCCAGAGTGACGCCGGTGAGGTGGTCGATCTGCCGCGGCAGGTCCACCACCACCCAGTCGTAGCTGCTGCGCGCCAGTTGCAGCAGTGCCTCCAGATGCTCCAGGTGGACGTCCTGGGCCAGGCACAGGTCGCTGGAACGGCCGCCCAGCACGTGCAGGGTTGGGCTGAAGTGGCCACAGAAGCCACGCAGGGCCACGCTGTCGAGGCCGTCGACCTGCTGCATCACTTCCACATGGCTGTGGGTCGGGGCGATATCCAGACTGTGCGCCACGCTACCGAACTGCAGGTCGAGATCGAGCAGCAGCGTACTGGCGCCACTGGCGCTCAGTTGATGAGCCAGGTTGCAGGCCAGCATGGTGGCGCCCGAACCGCCCTTGGCATTCATCACCGCCACTAGCTTGCCACCGCCCCCCGGGCTGACATGGCTCTCGCGCAGCATGCGCTGCAGGGCGCCGAGCAGCTCGGCCTCGACCACCGCGTCGGGCAGGTAGTCGCGCGCGCCGGCCTGCATCGCCATGCGCATGCCCTCGCGCTCCTCAAGCGCACCGCAGATCAGCAGCGGCGGCCGCTCATGCACCGGCCGCTGCAGCAGCGCGTCCAGTTCCTCGCGCCACAGGTGGCTGACCCAGAGCAGAAGGAAATCCGGCATCTCCTCCAGTCCGTAGAGCGGGTCGGTATGGCCGTTGCTGACCAGCCGGGTGACCACCTGCAAGCCAGGCAGGCGCTGGCTGATCTCCTGCATGCGGGCCAGCGCTCGGGGGTCGCGACTGCTGATCAGCAGCCGAGGGCCATGACCGGTGCCGGGCGTAGCGCGGCTATCACTGTGCTTCAACATGGCGTGATCTCCGGCGAAACCCCGTCCTCGGCGTGGCGACCCAGACTCTCGCGCGGCAGGATCGCGCGGAAGCTGGGCAGGGTCAGCGACTGGCCGAACACGGGGATCAACAGGTCGAAGGGAAAATTGTCCACCCTCAGCTGCACATAGCGGATGGCGCGAAAACCGTCGCTGCCGGTGGTATCGCTGGGCGTGAGCACCTGCGCACCATCGGCATCCAGATAGGTCAGGGTCAGGTCGGCGGTTTCCAGACCCGCAACCAGGTTGCTGGCACCGCTGTCGGTGATGTCGTTGAAGATCGCCCGGCGCAGGATCTTCTCCACCTCGGTGGGCTGGGTCGGGTCGCACACCGCGGCCAGCCGCGCGCCACGACGCACCGTCTCGTTGAGGGTGTTGACGGTGAAATACAGGCGCCCCATCTCCAGCACGCCGAACAGCATGACGAACAGCAGCACGCCGATGATGGCGAACTCGACCACGTAAACCCCGTGCATCTGCCGCTTCATCAGAGGGCCCTCATCACGACGGAACTGGTCAGCGTCAGTGCCAGCGGAATCGGATCGCCGAACAGGTTCGGCAGGCTCGCCGCGGCGGCCGTGCAGCCATCCCCCCCGAGATTGCCGAGGATCGAGCGGAAGGCGAAATTGATGCTGACCTGCACGTGCTCGCTGTCCGGCGCGCTGACCGCCACGTCGTCAACCGTGAGGCACGGCACCAGCACGCCGAAGCCGGCCGTGGACGAAGGCACGCCATACACGGCGACGTTCTTGATCTCGGTCTGCAGCGTGCTGCCCAGCTCCACCCTGCCCAGGGTGGCGTCCCAAGCCTGGCTCGCGGCATAGCGGCCGGCGTCGCGACTGGCCTGCAGCAGGCTGTTGTATTGGAACAGCATGCGTCCGAACTCACCAATGCCGAGCAGCAGCAGAAGCAGCAACGGCAGGGTCACGGCGAACTCAACCATCGCCACCCCGCCCTGCCTGCCGCTGTTTACCCTCGCCTGGATCATGGCCGTGCCCCTCAGGAATCCGTGCTCGGATCGCCGCTGTCGAGATAGGTCTTGTACAGCTGGATGATCTGCGGGCCGTATGAGCCGGCTGGGTCCGGGCCGGGTACGCCGTCGCTGGCGCACTCGCGAACGAACTGGCCGAAGATGTTGGCGTTGTTGCCGTTGCCGGTCGGCTGCAGCACGAAGTAGCAGCCAAAACCCAGCACCGGAATCTGGCTGGTGCCACTGTCGGTGCCCGAGCACTGCCCGATCACCACCCGCAGGATGCGCCGCTCTGCCACCCCGTTGCTCTGGCAGCCGCCACCGCCGGCTAGGCAATCGGCGGTGTCCTGCCGCCAGTCGTTGTAATCGAATACGTCGATGCCGCTGGCCGTGGTGATGTAGCCACCGGAGTCGGCCGACACGGCCTCGCCGCCGCTACCGGTGCTTCCTCCGCCGGAACTACCTCCACCGTTGCCATTGCCCTTGCCTCCGCCGCCATTGCCGTTTCCGCCACCACCACTGCCATTGCCGGTAGCGCCGTAGACAATGCTGCCGCTGGAGTCGAGGCTGAGCGCGCCCTTGTTGGAAACCTGGCTGTAGGTCGTCACCAGGTCCGGCGGATACTGACTGGCATCCAGGTTGCCGCCGGACTGTTCGCCGAAACGCATGTCCAGCCCCTGCAAAGCCGGACCGACCGTGCTGCCGGGCTTGGTCTGCACGTTGTCGCCCACTTCCGGGCATATGGCGCCGCCACCGGCCATCAGCTCGCGCACCGTCTTGCCACCGGAGCCGAAGTCCAGCAGCTGGAAGTTGCCCGGACCGATGCCGGCATTTTGGTGGGAAGCTGATTTGAGTACCTGCAGCTGACCGAAGGTGAAGCCGAAGAAGGTGCCAGGCACCGACTGGCCACAGACCATCACTGGCGCCAGGTCGCAGGGGTTGGTCGGGCTCGGGCCGGCTGTGGCGATGGCCGCCACGGCCTTCTCGATGTCGTTGCCGAACGCCTGCAGCACACCCCAGAAGAAGCCTGCCAGCGGCATGTCCGCCACCGTGACCCGCACGTAGCGGGCATCGGCCGAGGCCAGCGAGTCGAAAGGACCGTAGACGCTGTCGGCGAACTGCACCAGGGCCAGCCCGCTGACGCCGGCCAGCTCGCCATTGCCCGGCGCCGCGGCGTTCAGGTCGAGCACCCGTAGGGCCTCGGTGCGCGCCGCATCGGCTGCCACGTTCATGTTGCCGCCGGACATTTCGCTGAGGGTCCGCGCACCGCTCAGCGCGGCCGCATCGACGGCGTTCTGCAGGCGAGTCTTGTTGACCAGCATATGACTGCCGTCCAGGGCCAGGGCAGCCATCATCAGAATCGACACCAGGGCGATGACGATCAGTACCAGCACCGCGCCCCGCTGGCGTTGCGGCAACCCGTGATGGCGGCGCGGCGTGCGGGGGATCATGGCCGGGCACCTCTACTCGATGTTGATCTGGATCGGCTGACCGACCTGACGGGCATCGCTGGTCTTGCCGCGATAGCCCTCCAGCACCTTCTCGGTCAGCGGTCCGTCGGTACCGTCGGCGGCAGGCTCTGTGCCGGGGTTGGCGGCCCGCTGCTTGTCGGCGATCTGTTCGTAGTGGGTGGCGTACACCGTGTCCCCCAGCTCGCCGACCCGACCCTCGTCATAGGTCATGCAGCCGGCCGGCAGCAGCACCAGCGGTATCAGCATCATCAGCGTCTTCATCGTCTCGCCTCCATCACTTGAGGTCATGGCCGAAGCTGCTGCCGGTCACACCCAGGCTGACCGGCACCGCGCGACCGGGCTGGTCGCCCTTGGTCTTGCCCAGCAGGTAGAAGTCCATGTCGCCCGGCTCGACGAAGCGCTCGGTGGGCAGGCGCACCAGCTTGGCGTCCACCGGTTTGGCGATGTGCGGGGTCACCAGGATCACCAGCTCGGTCTCGCCCTTGATGAACTCCTGGCTGCGGAACAGGTGACCGATCACCGCGATGTCGCCCAGGCCGGGGAAGCGGCTGACCAGGTCGCGGGTGCTCTCGTTGATCAGGCCGGCGATGGCGATGGTCTGGCCGTCGCCCAGCTCCACGGTCGACTGCGCGCTGCGCTTGGTCAGCGACGGGATGACCTGGCCCACGCCGTCGCCCAGCGGGGTCTCCAGGCCGGTGTCCAGCACCAGGGCATTGGCGTTGGAGATCTCGCTGACCTCGACGTTGAGGTTGAGGTTGATGCGCCCGGCATCCAGCACCACCGGCAGGAATCGCACGCCGACGCCGAACTCCTTGTACTCGATGGTGATGCCGTCGTCCTCGGTGATCGGCACCGGGAATTCGCCGCCGGAAATGAACTCGGCCTGCTGCCCGGTGAGGGTGACCAGGGTGGGTTCGGCCAGTACCTTGGCCGAGCCGTCGTCCTTGGCCGCTTCGAGCACCACGTCAAAGAGGAAGCTGCCGGAAGCGAACTGCGCCAGGAATCCTTTGCTGTCGCGCAGAAGGCCGTTGTCGGCGATGGAAGAGCCGCCGTTGAAGGAGCCGAGGTCCCAGTTGCCGGCCGAGCCGAGAGCCAGGAAGTTCACCCCCAGGCGCTTGACCAGGTTGCGCTGCATCTCGGCCACCTTGACCTCGAGCATCACCTGCTGGCCGCCACCGACGGTCATCAGGTTGACCACTTCCAGCGAGTCGCTGGGGCCGGCCTCGGCCTTCTCGCCTTCACCCTGAGCGATGCTGGTGCTCTGGGCGGCGTAGCTCTTGGCGATCTTCATCGCCGAGTCCATCGCCGCCGCGCTGCTCACCTGGCCGCGCAGGACCAGGGCGCCCTGGGCGCTGAAGACCTCGATGTTCTCGTTGGGCAGCAGTTGGTGCAGCTTGCTCTTGAGGCCGCCCAGGTCATGCACCACGTCCAGGTCGAGGCTGTCGATCAGCTTGTTGTTGCCGTCCCACAACAGCACGTTGGTGCTGCCCAGCGAGCGGCCCAGCAGATACAGCTGGCGCGGGCTGGTGATGAGGATGTCGGCGATCTCCGGATTGCCCACGGAGATGCGCTTCACCGCGGCCCGGGTACTCAGCACCCGCGACTTGTAGATCGGCACCTGAATACTGCCGGTGTTGGCGGCCGGCATGACGCTGACCTCGGCCTGCGGCTCGGCTGCCGCTACGGGCAGCGCCAGCAGGCCTGCCGCCAGGCAGATCAGCAGCGAACTCATCAATCGAATGCTTTGCATGTGCCTCTCCTTGTCTAGAGGTCGCCCGCCATCCGGGCTAGTGCACTTTGGCCACGTTCACCGCCGTGCCGCGGATGATGGTCACCCCGGCCCCGCCGCTGCTGCGCTTGACCACCGGTTTGACTGGCGCCGGAGCGGGAGCCGGTGCCGGCTTATCCGCCACCGGCGGTGGCTCCGGTGGCCGCTTCTGGTTGTCCAGCGGGTTGCGCAGGGCCAGCTGCAGGCGTCCTTCGGCCATGGCCTTGACCAGCACCTCGGCCTCTTCGGGAGTCATTTCCAGGGTGACCGCGCGCACCACTACCGGCTGGGTCTTGTCGGTGCTGGAGGTCTGGTCGACGGCCAGCACTCGCAGGTCCTCGAGGATGGTCTCGGACTGGGCGTTGGCGTTGCTGGACTTCTTGGTGGCGAGCACATCGACCCGGTTGCCTGGCAGGAGGAAGCCGGCCACGCCGACCACATCGTCCACCCGCACCGAGATTGCGCGCTTGTCGGATTCGATCAGCGAGGCCAGGGTGCTGCCACCAAGGTGTTCGGCCAGGCGTGCACTGCGCAGGATGTCGCCACGCAGCATGGAGAAGGTGGCGATCTTGCCGATGGCCTTCTCCGGGCTGTCGAAGGAATCGTCCGGAGCGGTGCCCTTGGGCATGCGCACCTGGGACACGTGCTGGGCCTCAAGCATGGTGCCGAAAGGAATCTCCACCGCTGCCACCATGACGCTCTGCATGTCGTCATCGGGGCCACCGCTGAGCCGGTTGCTCAGCCAGTTGTTGGCCATCCAGGCGGCCCCCAGGCCCATAACCAGGGACAGCACCACCAGCGTGAGAGTACGAGCACTCATCTCTGCATCTCCTCAGCCGAGAAAATCCAGCTGCACGAAATAGTTGTGCCAGGCCCATTCCAGCTCCCGTGGCGACAGCGGGCCGGAGCCGTCCAGGTAACGCTGGCGATCCAGCGCCATGCTCAGCAGGTCGCGCGGATGACAGGGCACCAGCGGCATGCCCTCCGCCTCGTAGAGCCCCTGCAGCACGTAGCGCAGCAACAGGGGATCGAACGTCACGCCGAGGCGATCGCACTCCTGGTGCCAGATGCGCTCGTAGTCCTCGGGCTTGAGGTAGTTGAAATGCAGCTTGTAGCCAATCCGCCGCAGGAAGGCCTCGTCTGCCAGCTCCAGCGGATTGAGGTTGGTGGAGAACACCAACACCAAGTCGAAGGGCAGCTCGCAGTGGCGCCCGCCGCCGAGGTTGAGGAAGTCGCGCTTCTCCTCCATCGGCACTATCCAACGGTTGAGCAGCTCGGCCGGGGCCATGCGCTGGCGACCCATGTCGTCGATGATGAACAGGCCGTTGCTGGCCTTCAGCTGCAGCGGCGCCTGGTACTGGCGACTGTAGGGGTCGTAGCGGATATCCAGCTGCTCCATGCTCAGCTCGCCGCCGGTGATCACGATCGGCCGCTTGCAGCACAGCAGGCGGCGATCGATGCCCTCGTCGAGCATCAGCGGGTTCTGCTGGGTCTCCTCCAGGCTCTGGTGCACCTGGGGGTCATAGACCTCTACCACCGACTCGTTGATCGCGATGGCATAGGGCACCCAGATGGCCTCTGCGAACAGGCGGATCAGGCGCGTACTGATATAGGTCTTACCGGTGCCCGCCGGGCCGTAGATCATGATGGCGCGGCCGGAATTCATGGCCACGCCGAGCTGGTCGAGCATGCCATCGGTGAGCACCACGCCACTGAAGGCATTGCGCATGTCGCGCGCGGTGATGCGGCCGTGGTGGATAGTCTGCACCTTGAGCAGGGAGCGATAGGCGCTCACCGGGAATGGCGCGGCGCCCAGGTAGCCGCTGCGCTCGAAGGCATCGCGGGCGGCCACGCGGCCGCGCTCGGTCAGGCCATAGCGCAGGGCCAGGCCACCGGTCTGGCCAAGAACCTCGACCCGTCCCTGCTTGCGCAGGAACTGCAGGATCTCCTCGACCACCGCTCCGGTCAGCGCGAGGCGCTCGACCAGGCGTGGCAGGTCGAGCACACCGGCGTCGTGCAGGTGCTTGCACAGCAGGTCGCCAAGAAAATTCTCGTTGAGTCCGGTCTCGCCGATGCTCTTCGGCTGCGGCGCCAGGCGCTGCACGGCCTCGCGTTCGCTGGGGTAGGAGCCGCTGTCGCTGATCGCATACATGACGTGCCCTCCTCAGCCGAAGGCGTATCCCAGGATCAGCCAGGGATCGAAGGGCCGCCAGACCAGAGCCAGCAGCACGCCGAGGAAGATGGCGACCGAATAGGGAAAAGGCTTGCCGGCGACTTCATCGACGGCAGGCGCCACAGGAGTGCGCGACAGCAGAATCAGCCAGTAGCGTGACAGGGTCAGCGTCAGCTGACCGCGTGCCAGGATGATCAGCAGGCCGCACAGGGAGCCGGCGATCAGGCTGAAGAAGGCCATCCACACGGCATGGGTGGGCGTCAGGAAGGCACCGGCCATGACCATCAGCTTCACGTCGCCGGCAGCCATGCCACCTAATGCGTACAACGGGATGAACAGGCCGAAGCCGATCAGCACGCCAAGCACCAGGTTGCCAAGCCCGGCGATACCCCCGGCATACAGCTGCAGCGTAAGTGCCACCGCCAGACCAGCCAGGATCAGCTGGTTGGGAATGCGGTGGCGGCGTACATCGCTCACCACCGCAATCGCCAGCAGACCTAGCAGCAACGCCGCAGTGAAGACCTGCGCCCTGGCCATGGCAACAAACGCCCGTGCAAATCAGGCGCAAGCGGCAACAGGAGTGTTAATACCAAGCACTGCATCCTTCAGGCTGGTAATGACACCGCAGACATTATTACCAAGGAGGATGAATACGGTGACCACGCCCAGGGTCACCAGACCACCGGCCACCGCATACTCGACGATGGTCAGGCCCTCTTCATCCTGCAGGAATTTGCCTATCGCTGACTTGATGCTTTCCAGTTTCATTTTGGCCACCTCACTCAATAGTTACATCACCCGGCAGCCGAGCAACTTGTCGGCTTGAGGTTCACGCTAGTGGAGGCGGAATTTTGCGGTTAGGAGTTTTTTGCGCATCGCTAGGACTTTTTTGCATCCCGGCTACGCTCTGTGGAAAGTCTGCTCAGGCGAATAAACGGAACCTCCTCTTAGACGGTTCTGTAAACGATTCGCAAGCGACAAGCGGAGCGCTGAAGCGCCCCGAGAAATGGTCAGCTTTTAAAATATAAAAGTTTAAAAATCAGATGCTTATATTCCATAAAACGCAACAGAACTAAGCGCATCGGCGATATTTCGATTACGTATTTGTACTGATGGCACATTGACAATACTCCTCACATTGGGGAGCCAGAAAAAATGTGCAGAGCTAAGTGAATGAAGTCTAACTCGGCCACCAACAACAACCAGCGCAAGCCAGTGCTGCTATGGCTGGACCTGACCCATGACCGCTCCACCGAGGAGCTCATGGAACAGTTCCGCCTGGCCTGCGATTGTCGGCTGGCCAAGGAATCCGGACTGCCCGCGCGCGAGGCCGGCCAGCAGCCGGACATGATCTGCATGCACTTCGATCGCCCCGATGTCCTGGGGTTGAATCTGGTTCTGGAGGTCAAGCGCACCGCGCCCTCCATTCCCATCACCATGTTCACCGTGCAGCACTCCGAGGAATTGGCCGTCTGGGCCATGCGCTCCGGCGTCTGGGAGTATCTGGTGCTGCCACTGGGCAACCAGGAGAAGAACCGCTATCTGCAATCGCTGCAGCACCTCTGCCAGCTGCGTTGGCAGGAAGACATCCACGCCAAGAAGCCGCAGGTCGAGCGCTGCGGCAACCTGCCGGACAGCATTCGCCTGACCAAGGAACACCAGAAGCACCATGCCCTGCAGAAGGCCATTTGCTACATCGACCAGCACTATCGCGAAGGCATCGATCAGAAGGATCTGGCCCAGCGCTGCGGCATGACGCCCTTTCGCTTCTCGCGGCTGTTCAAGGAGGTACACGGCCTGGGCTTCATGGAATATGTGCTGCGCAAGCGCATGGACCTGGCCAAGGAGCTGCTCAACAACAGCCAGATGCCGGTCACCAGCATCGGCTACGAGGCCGGCTTCAAGGATCCCTCCTACTTCGCCCGCGCCTTCAAGCAGTGCTTGGGCTGCACGCCCAGCGAATACCGAGACGCCAGCCGCCCACCGCTGCCCGGACTCGTTGGTAGCTCGCTGCAGGAGGGCAACCTGGGATTGCTAGCAAATACCTGAGCAGATGCGCAGAATTTGAACCAGTCAACGCTGCGGGCAAGCGCGTTTGCTCCGCAGCCCGTCCTTGGTTAAGGTCGCCGCGAGCCCGGTATTGGGCCGGGTCGTATTAAAAAGCCAAGGATGCTACATCATGATCAAACGTATTCTGACTGCCACTGCCTTCGCCACCCTGCTGAGCGGCTGCGCCAACGGTCTGTCGCCGGTAGGTGTAGGCCTGATCACCGACGTCAAAGGCCCGATCACCGCCACCACCGCCCAGGGCGGCAAGCAGGGCACCTCCTGCGCCACCACCATCATCGGCCTGATCAACAAGGGCGACGCTTCCATCGAAGCCGCCAAGGCCAACGGCAGCATCTCCACCGTTGCCACCGCCGACTACCACACCAAGGGCTTCTACCCCTTCTACGGCAAGACCTGCGTCAACGTCACCGGCCAGTAATGGTCAGGGCCCCGGCGCTCGCCGGGGCATCTTAGCTCAGAGCCCGTAGCCGGCCAGCAGCTGCAGGAACTCCGCCTCGTCCATTACTTTCACGCCCAGCTCACTGGCTTTCGCCAGCTTGGAGCCGGCGCCCGGCCCGGCCACCACGCAGTGAGTCTTGGCCGATACCGATCCCGCCACCTTGGCGCCGAGGCCCTCCAGCTTGTCCTTGCCGACATCGCGGCTCATGGTCTCCAGCGTGCCGGTCAGCACCCAGGTCTGCCCCGCCAGCGGCAAGCCCTCGACCACCTTCTTCTCGCTCGTCCAGTGCATGCCGAAGTCGCGCAGCTGCGCCTCGATACGCGCGGCGCGCTCGGCGTTGGCCGGCACATCGAAGAAGTCGCGCAGGGACTTGGCGGCCTTCTCGTTGAGGCGCTCCACCTGGCGCAGGTCCAGCCAGTCGGCCTTGATCACGCCCTCCAGGCTGCCGAATTTGGCCGCCAGTTTCTCGGCACCGGTGGCGGCGATAAAGGGGATGTTGAGCTTGTCGATAAAGCCCGGCAGGGTCGCGCAGGCGGCGAATTCGGCGCTGAGCTCGCCCTCGTCCTGCAGTTCGACGCCGCGGGCCAGCAGGTCGTCGATGACCTTGAGGTTGTGCGAGTCGCCGAAGAAGTTGTGGATCTCGAAAGCCACTTCCAGGCCCACATCGGGCAGGTAGGTCAGCACCTCCGGCAGGGCCACGCGGATGCGCGCCAGGGAACCGAGGGCGCGAGCCAGCAGTTTGGCGGTTTCCTCGCCCACGTCAGGAATGCCCAGGGCATAGATGAAGCGCGCCAGAGTCGGCCTGGCACTGGCCTTGATCGCCGCCAGCAGGTTGCGGGTGGACAGATCGGCGAAGCCTTCCAGCGCCACCACCTGCTCGTAGGTCAGGGTGAACAGATCGGCCGGCGAAGCCACGAGGCCGGTGTCGACCAGCTGCTCGACGATCTTGTCGCCCAGGCCCTCGATATCCAGGGCGCGGCGCGAGGCGAAGTGGATGATCGCCTGCTTCAGCTGGGCGCCACAGGCCAGGCGGCCGACGCAGCGGTAGACCGAGCCTTCGCTGGTGGTCTCCTTACCCTTGGCGCGCTTGATCAGCTGGGTACGCTCGACCGCGGAGCCGCACACCGGGCACTGCTCCGGCACATGCACCGGGCGTGCATCGGCGGGACGACGCTCGGCCACCACCTGCATCACCTGCGGGATCACGTCGCCGGCGCGGCGGATGATCACCGTATCGCCGATCATCAGGCCCAGGCGCGCCACTTCGTCCATGTTGTGCAGGGTAGCGTTGGCCACGGTGACGCCAGCCACCTTGACCGGCTTGAGGCGCGCCACCGGCGTGACGGCGCCGGTCCGGCCGACCTGGAACTCCACATCCAGCAACTCGGTGAGCTCTTCCTGGGCCGGGAACTTGTGGGCCAGCGCCCAGTGCGGGGTGCGCGCGCGGAAGCCCAGCTGCTGCTGGTCCTCGATGTTGTTGACCTTGAACACCACGCCGTCGATGTCATAGGCCAGGCCCATGCGCCGCTCGCCGATGTCGCGGTAGTAGTCCAGACAGGCCTCCACACCCTTGGCCAGTTTCAGCTCGCGACTGATGGGCACGCCCCAGGCCTTGAGCTGCTGCAGCATGCCGACCTGGGTGGCCGGCAGCTCGCCGCTGACCTGGCCGACGCCGTAGCAGCAGAACTCCAGCGGGCGGCTGGCGGTGATGCGCGAGTCGAGCTGACGCAGGCTGCCGGCGGCGGCGTTGCGCGGGTTGGCGAAGGTCTTGCCGCCGCTCTCGGCCTGGCGCGCGTTGAGCTCGTCGAAGCCGGCCTTGGGCATGTACACCTCGCCACGCACTTCCAACAGCGCCGGCCAGCCTGAGCCCTGCAGCTTGAGCGGTACGTTGCGGATGGTGCGCACGTTGGCGCTGATATCTTCGCCAGTGCTGCCGTCGCCACGGGTGGCACCACGTACCAGTTGGCCGTCGCGGTACAGCAGGCTGACGGCCAGGCCATCGAGCTTGGGCTCGCAGCTGTATTCCACCTCGGCGCCGCCACCGAACAGGTCTCCGGTATGGGCTCCGCCGGAAATACCGAGGCCGCTCTGCACACTGCGGTCGAAGGCGCGCAGGTCTTCTTCCTCGAAACCGTTGCCCAGGCTGAGCATGGGCACCTCGTGGCGCACCTCGCCGAAGGCGCTGAGCGCCTCGCCACCCACACGCTGGGTCGGCGACTCCGGCGTCACCAGCTCGGGATGCTCCGCCTCCAGGGCCTGCAGCTCGCGGAACAGGCGGTCGTACTCGGCGTCCGGCACGCTCGGCTGGTCCAACACGTAGTAGCGGTAGTTGTGCTCATCCAGTTCGGCACGGAGGTCGGCAATGCGTTGGGCGGCGTCGGTCATGGTGCGTGTGTCCTTGAAAACGACAAGAGCAGCCTAGGCTGCTCTTGGGATTGCATGCGTTGAAGCGGTCAGCGCTTGCCGGCGAGCTGCTTCTTGCGCTCGAACTCGACGATACGTTGACGGTAGTGTTCGATGGTCTGCGCGGTCATCACGCTGCGCTGGTCGTCCTTCAGCTCGCCGTTCAGCTCGTGGGCCAGCTTGCGGGCGGCGGCGATCATCACATCGAAGGCCTGCTTCGGATGGCGCGGGCCCGGCAGGCCGAGGAAGAAGCTCACCGCCGGGGTGTAGAACAGCTCGAAGTCGTCAAGGTCGAAGGTGCCCGGCTTGACGCCGTTGGCCATGGAGAACAGCACCTCGCCGTTGCCGGCCATGCTCTCGTGGCGGTGGAAGATGTCCATCTCGCCGAAGCGCAGGCCACTCTCCAGGATGTTCTGCAGCAGCGCCGGGCCCTTGAAGCCGTCGGCATCGCGGGCGATCACGTTGATCACCAGAACTTCCTCTACCGGCAGCGCCTCGCGGGCCTGGGTGGGCAGCTCATCGTCATCCTCGACCGGGATCAGCAGGGTCGGCACCGGTTCGTCGGCGTCCAGCCCCAGGTCGCCTTGCTTAGGCTCGAGGTTGCGCTTGCGATTGAGCTCGCTGGCGCTGACGGTGGGCATATCCGCTTCGTTGAATTCGGGTTCGCGCTTGCGATCGATGACGCGCGCGGGGCCAAGCAGGTCGGGATCGGAATCGTCGTCGGGAAGGTTGCTGAAACTGTGGTCCAGCTTGAACTTCAGCTTGCCACTGCCGCCACGCATGCGACGCCAGCCATCAAACAGAATGCCGACGATGACGATGACACCAACGACGATCAGCCAATAGCGCAGCTCCATGAAACTCCCAAGCCCCTGAAAGATGAATATGTAATGAAAATAAGGGCTTCCTGCCCCTTTGGAACGCGAACAACTGTATGTTTCTACAGGTATTTTTCGCGCGTAACAAAAGTGGGTCCTAAGCTAGCACGACGAACGGTAAATGTGCACCGTTGCAAGGCATTTTGCCGCGCTTAATGCCTTGCTCAGGCCTCTACCAGGGTCATCGCCTCCTCGACATCCACCGCCACCAGGCGCGAGCAACCCGGCTCGTGCATGGTCACCCCCATCAGCTGATCGGCCATCTCCATGGCGATCTTGTTGTGGGTGATATAGATGAACTGCACCGTCTCCGACATCTCCTTGACCAGCCGCGCATAACGGCCGACGTTGGCGTCGTCGAGCGGTGCATCCACTTCATCGAGCATGCAGAACGGCGCCGGGTTCAACTTGAAGATGGCGAACACCAGCGCCAGGGCGGTCAGCGCCTTCTCGCCACCGGAGAGCAGGTGGATGGTGCTGTTCTTCTTGCCCGGCGGCCGCGCCATGATCGCCACGCCGGTATCCAGCAGATCTTCGCCGGTCAGCTCCAGGTAGGCGTGGCCGCCGCCGAAGACCTTGGGGAACAGCGCCTGCAGGCCGGAGTTGATCTGATCGAAGGTCTCCTTGAAGCGGTTGCGGGTTTCCTTGTCGATCTTGCGGATGACGTTTTCCAGGGTCTCCAGCGCTTCCACCAGGTCGGCATTCTGCGCATCCAGGTAGCGCTTGCGCTCGGACTGCTGCTGGTACTCGTCGATGGCCGCCAGGTTGATCGCACCCAGGCGGGCGATACGCCCCGCCAGCTGCTCCAGCTGCTGGTCCCAGGCCGCCTCGCTGGCCTCGGCAGGCAGCGTGGCGAGTACCCCGTGCAGGTCGTAGCCGTCTTCCAGCAGCTGATCCTGCAGCGCCTTGCGCCGTATGTTCAGGCCCTGCCAGTCCATGCGCTGCTGTTCCAGCTGGCCACGCAGCAGTTGCGCCTGCTGCTCGGCCTGGCTGCGGCGCTTCTCGGCGTCGCGCAGCTCGCGATCGGCATCTTCCAGGGCCAGACGGGCGAGCTTGAGCTCGTCCTCCACGCCCATGCGCCTCTCCAGCAGCTCTTCGAGCTTCATGCGCAGCTCTTCCAGCGGCGCGGCGCCCTCCTCCAGATTGAGGTTGAGCTGCTCGCGACGCTCGATGGCGCGCTCGAACTGCAGCTCCAGACGCTCCAGGGCCTGGCGCGTGGACTCGTGCTGAGCCTTGATCGAACCGAGACGCACGGCCAGTTGGTGGGCGTGATCCTTGTGCTGGCGCGCCTCCTGGCGCACCCGGTCGAGGCGCTCGCGCAGCTGGTCGCGGCTGGCCAGCAGCTGCTCACGCTGCTCGGTGTCGATGGCCATGGCGTCCAGCGCGTCCTGCAGGACCAGGCGTGACTCGCCCAGCTGCTCCTGCTCCAGCTCGCGCTGCTCGGCGGCCTCGCCCTGCTCTTCCTCCAGGCGGCGGCGACGCAGCGCCAGCTGCTCGGCCTTGGCCTGGCCGGCAGAGAGTTTGGCCTTCAGCTCGCCCTGGCGCCGTGCTTCGTCCTGCACCAGACGACGCTGCTGTTCGCGAGCCTCTTCCTGCTGGCGCTGTGCGGCCTGCAGGCGCTGCAGGTTCTCCTCGAGATCGGCCAGGTTCGCCTCGTGTTCATCACGCTCGGCCTGCAGCCGCTCCAGCTCCTGGCCGCGCGCCAGCACGCCGCTCTCCGCCTCGCTGGCGCGCCGCACCCGCAGGAACTGCCGGCCGACCCAGTAGCCATCGCGACTGATCAGCGACTCGCCATCGCCCAGCTGCAGGCGCTGGGCCAGGGCCTGGTCCAGGCTCTCCACCGGGCGCACCTGGCCCAGCCAGGGCGCCAGGTCGATATTCGCCTCGACCTTGTCCAGTAGGCTGCCGGCCATGCGCGCGCCGCCGGCTTGCGGATTGATCAGGCGCAGCTCGCCCTGATCGAAGTCGTTCAGGTTCAGGCCATTGAAATCGTCCAGCAGCACGGCCTGCAGATCGGCGCCCAGTACCGTCTCCACCGCCAGCTCCCAACCGCTCTCCACGCGTAGGCCTTCCGCCAGGCGCGGGCGATTGCTCAGCTGCTGCTCGCGCAGCCATTCGGCGGCGCCCTTGCCGGGATTCAGCGCGGCCTGCTGCAGCGCCTCCAGCGAGGCGAGACGGCCGTTGAGGCGCTGCAGTTCGCCCTGGGCCTGTTGCTGGGCCTGGCTGGCCTGCTGCAGTTCGCCGCGCAGCTGTTCGAGGCGCTCGGCCTGGCCCGCTTCGGCGGCGTGCAGCTCTTCCAGCTGCATCTCGCTGACGGCCAGTTGCTCGGCCAGTTCGAGGATGGCGGCGTCTTCAGGATCGGCGGCCAGCTGGGCCAGCTCGTCGCTCAGGCGGCGCTGACGCTCCACCAGGCGCTCCAGACTCTGCTCCAGCTGGGCGATGCGTGATTGCTGCACTTCGGCCTGGCGGCGCGGCTCGGCGCTGCGCTGGTTGAAGCCTTCCCACTGCTCCTGCCAGCCGTGCATGGCGCCTTCGGCTTCTTCCAGGGCCGCGGCGGATTCCTCAGCGGCGGCGCTGGTCAGCTCCTGCTCGGGTTCGAGCATGGCCAGCTCTTCACCCAGGGTGGCCAACAGAGTGCGGTCGTGGCCCAGGTGCGACTCGGTTTCCAGGCGCGCGCGCTCGGCCTCGTTGAGATCGTCCTGCAGCTGGCGCAGGCGCTGCTGGCCGTGCTGGATGCTCTGCTCGACCCGGGCGATATCGCCGCCCACCGAATAGAAGCGCGCCTGCACCTGGTTGAAGCGTTCGGACAGCTCGTGATGGCCGTCGCGCAGGCGTTCGATGCTGGCGTCGGCGCTGCGCTGCTCGGCCACCAGGGCCTCGTAGGCCACTTCCTGGTCGCCGATCACCTGCTCGCGGCTGCCCACCTGCAGGTTCAGCGCCTGCCAGCGCAGGGCCGACAGCTGGGCCTTGAGCTGGCGCTCCTCGGCCTTGTATTCCTGATACTTCTCGGCGGCCTGGGCCTGGCGATGCAGGCGTTCGAGCTGACGTTCCAGCTCTTCGCGCAGGTCGGTCAGGCGCGCCAGGTTTTCCTGAGTGCGGCGAATGCGGCTCTCGGTCTCGCGGCGGCGCTCCTTGTACTTGGAGATGCCCGCGGCTTCCTCGATGAAATTCCGCAGATCCTCGGGTTTCGCCTCGATCAGCTTGGAAATCATGCCCTGCTCGATGATCGAGTAACTGCGCGGGCCCAGGCCGGTGCCGAGGAAGATGTCGGTGATGTCGCGGCGGCGGCACTTGGTGCCGTTGAGGAAATAGGTGTTCTGCGAGTCGCGGGTCACCCGGCGGCGGATGGATATCTCGGCAAAGGCCGCGTACTCGCCGACCAGGCTGCCGTCGGAGTTGTCGAAGATCAGCTCGATGGAGGCCTGGGTCACCGGCTTGCGGGTGTTGGAGCCGTTGAAGATGACGTCGGTCATCGACTCGCCGCGGAGGTTCTTCGCCGAACTTTCGCCCATCACCCAGCGTACGGCGTCGATGATGTTGGACTTGCCGCAGCCGTTGGGCCCGACCACTGCCGCCATGTTGCTGGGGAAGTTGACCGTGGTGGGGTCGACGAAGGACTTGAAGCCCGCCAGCTTGATGCACTTCAGGCGCATGCCAGGGCCTCCGCGGGCGCGGATCGGGAAGACTGCAGAACGCGGCTATCCGCTGCCATGAAGCTCATGGATTTCCTTGGAAAAGGGGGCAAATCTGGGGGTCGGCGGAGTGTATCACAGGGTTTTTCGCGGCCAAGAGCCGCCCCCGCGCTATGCTGGCGGCCCCGATCATGGCGAGGTGAAGGATGCTCTCGGAAACACGCTGGCAAGCGCTCTGGCAGGAACTTGGCGGCTCGGCCCCTGCCGGCAGCTTCGCTGAGCTCTCGGCGGCCTATGCCGCGCCGGACCGCCACTACCACGGCGTCAGCCATATCCAGGCCTGCCTGGCCCACCTGCAACGCTGGCGACATCTGGCCAGGGACCCGGCACTGGTGGAGCTGGCGCTGTGGACCCACGACCTGATCTACGACACCCGCCGCCAGGACAACGAGGCCATCAGCGCCGAGCGTTCCTGCCAGTGGCTGGAGGACGCAGGTCTGGGCGCACGGGCTGCAGCGCTACGCGAGATGATTCTCGCCACCCGCCACCAGCAGGCCCCGGACGACGCCGATGCGGCGCTGGTGGTGGATATCGACCTGTCGATCCTGGCCAGCGATGCGTCGGTGTATGCGGGCTACGAGGCGGCCGTGCGCGCCGAGTACGCCTGGGTGCCGGAGCCGCTGTTCCGCGCCGGCCGCGCCAAGCTGTTGCGCCAGTTGCTGGATGCACCGGCGCTCTATCACCACGCACCGCTGGCGGAGCTGTGGGAGGCGCCGGCCCGACGCAACCTGCAGGCTGCTCTGGCGAAGCTGGAGAGTTAGTCGGCGATGGTGCGGCCCAGACCGGCCGGCACACCGCTATTGTCGGTGGGCTGCCAGGGGCCGTTCGGGCTGCTGGCCCAGTTCCAGCCGCGATCCCAGCGGTAGTAGACGCGCTCGCGGTAGTACAGCTTGGTGCTGCCCTGGATCACGTACACGCCCAGCGCTGGGTCCCAGTAGGCATTGCCACCGGGTGGCGGCGCGTAGCGCGGGTGGCTCTGCTGCTTCTGCGCGGGCTCGCCGCCCTTGGGCGTGACGCCCGGCTGCAGGGCGCAGCCGCTCAGGGCGAGCAGCAGGCTCAGGGAAACCAGCGACTTGTTCATTGCGCTTGCTCCGGGCTGTCGATCAGCAGTTGCTGGGGTTCGCTGGTGCTGCTGGCGATCGGTTGACCACGGCCGACCCACTCACCCTGGGTCGCCACGCCACTGCGCGAGATTCGCGCCACCAGCTGGATCTGCGGGAAGCTGGAAAGCTTGAGTTGCTCCATCATCGCATCCTTGTCGCTCAGTTCGACCGTGGCCGGCAGGTCGGCCACGGTCAGGCGCTTGACCGCCAGCGGCATGGGCGGGCCAGACGCGGCGCGGGCGAAGACGAACACCGTATCGCCCGGCTGTACCTTGGACTTGAGTGTAGGAGCCAGATCGACGCTGACCCGGATCAGCGCCATGGATTTGTTCACCACTTCGCCCGGCGCCGGCTGGCCGGCGGCCTGCAGCTGCTCGCGGGCACGCTCGATGCCGACCTGGATCGAGGCGCGGGCCGGGTCTTCCGCCGGCATCTGCGCCGACAGGCGCTGCCAGTAGTCGATGGCCTCGGCGAAGCGCTCTTCCTCGAAGGCGGCGATGCCCAGCAGGCCGAGACTGGTGGCCTCGTTGGGGTCGGCCTTGAGCGCCTCGTCGGTGAGCGCCTGCATCTGCGCGCTCCACTGCTTGTCCGCGGCGAAGTACAACGCCTGGGCCCACAGGCCGAGCAGCTCGGGCGCGCGGCCGGCGGCGCGCACCGCCTGCTCGTAGGCCATGGCGGATTTGCCGGCGTCGCCGTTGCCCATGTAGATGCGGCCCAGGTAGTACCAGGCCTCGGCGGAATCCGGGTTGTCCTTGACCGCCTGCTCCAGGCGCGCGGTCATCTGGTCGATGCTAGGGCGATCCTGCATGGCGGCCAGGTCCTGGCTGGCGCCCCAGTGCCAGTACAGGCCGAAGGTCAGGCCCGGCAGCGCCAGGGCGATCAACAGCGGCAAGGCCTTGCCCAGCAGGCGGCCGCGGCCATTGCCGGCACCCTCGGTGTCGGCCAGCAGCTCACGCGCGGCCTCGGCCTGGCCGGCGTCGAACTGTTCGACCGTCAGCGTGCCGGCATCGCGCTGGGCGGTGAGTTCGGCCAGGCGCTCCTGGTACAGGGCGACGTTGAGAGCGGTGCGGTCTTCCTCGGCCTGGGCGCGACGGCCGTGCAGCACGGGGATCAGCAGGAAAGCCGTGCCGACCAGCAGCAGCAGGCCGACGGCGAGCCAGAATTCGATCATCAGTCTTGGGTATCCCGGGTTTCTTTCAGCAGAGCGTCCAGGCGCTCACGTTCGGCGGCGCTCAGGGCCACCTGTGCCGGCGCCTGCTCCACCTTGCGACGGCGCAGCACCAGCACGCAGAGCACGATGGCGCCCAGGCCCAGCAGGCCGAAGGGGCCGTACCAGAGCAGCCAGGTGCGGCTGTCCAGCGGCGGCTTGTACATCACGAAATCGCCGTAGCGCATGACCAGGAAATCGACGATCTCCTTGTCGCTCCTGCCCTCCTCCAGCATGCGGAAGATCTCGCGGCGCAGGTCGGTGGCGATCGGCGCGTTGGAGTCGGCGATGTTCTGGTTCTGGCACTTGGGGCAGCGCAGCTCTTCGGTGAGACCGCGGAAGCGCTCGCGCTCGACCTCGTCCTTGAACTGGTAGGTGTCGATGGCGGCGCGGGCGGCGCCGACCAGGCTCAGCCCCAGCAGGCAGGCGATCAGCAGGCGCTTCACGGTTTCTCCTCCTGCAGGGCCTGGTAACGCGGCGCCAGCTCCTTGCGCCAGACGTTCTCGTCGATGGCGCCGACGTACTTGTGGCGGATGATGCCCTGGGCATCGATCAGGAAGGTCTCCGGCGCGCCGTACACACCCAGGTTGATGCCGAGCGAGCCTTGCGGGTCGGCAACGTTGACCTGGTACGGGTCGAGGTAGTCCTTCAGCCACTTGCGCGCGGCCTCGCTATCGTCCTTGTAGTTGACCCCGTGGATCACCACGCCGGCCTCGGCCAGGCGATTGAGCATCTGGTGCTCGGCCTTGCAGGTCGGGCACCAGGTGGCCCAGACGTTGACCAGCGCCGGACCCTTGAGGTCCTTCTCGGTGATCAGGCGCTGCTCGTTCTTCAGGTCCGGCAGGCTGAAGGCCGGCAGCGGCTTGTCGATCAGCGCCGAGGGCAGCTCCTGCGGATTGAGGAACAGGCCGCGGTAGAGGAACACCGCCATGGCCAGGAACAGCGCCAGCGGCAACAGCAGGATCAGGCGTTTCATGCAGTCGCCTCCGGCATGCCCAGGACATCGCGTACGCGGCTACGCACCTTGACCCGATAGCGCGGATCGAAGGCCGCCAGCAGGCCACCGAGGCCCATCATCAGGCCGCCCAGCCAGATCCAGCGCACGTAGGGCTTGATGTGCACACGCACGGCCCAGGCGCCATTCTCCAGCGGCTCGCCGAGGGCGACGTAGAGATCGCGGGTCAGCCCGGCGTCGATGCCGGCCTCGGTCATCGGCATCTGCTGCACGGTGTACAGGCGCTTCTCCGGATGCAGCACGGCGACTTCCTCGCCATCCTGCAGCACGCGCACGGTGCCCTTGTCCGAGGTGAAGTTGGGGCCCTCGAAGTGCTTGGCGCCCTCGAAGACGAACACATAGCCGCCCAGCTCCAGGGACTCGCCCGGTGCCAGACGCAGGTCACGCTCGGCGCTGCCGTGGCTGACCAGCACCACGCCGATGGCGCACACGGCGATGCCGAGGTGCGCCAGCTGCATGCCCCAGTAGCTACTGGAGAGGCTACGGATGCCCTTCAGCAGGCCCTTGTGGCGACACTTGTCGAGCAGGTCGCGCACACCGGCCAGCAACACCCAGAAGGCCAGCAGGAACACCGCCAGCACGCTCCAGTGGAAGTCACCGAACAGCCAGCTGGCGAGGAAACCGAGCACCACACTGCCGACCAGTACCGGCGTAAGCATGCCCAGCAGCCATTGCACCGGAGTGTCCTTCCAGCGCACCAGCACGCCGACGGCCATCACCAGCATCAGCAGCGCCATCAGCGGCACGAACAGCGCGTTGAAGTACGGCGGACCGACCGACAGCTTGGCGCCGGACAGCGCATCGAGCACCAGCGGATAGAGGGTGCCGAGCAGGATCATCGAGGCCGCCACCACCAGCATCAGGTTGTTGGCCAGCAGCAGGGTCTCGCGCGACCACAGGGCGAAGCCGACCTGACTCTTGACCACCGGCGCGCGCACGGCGAACAGCGCCAGCGAGCCACCAACCACCACCAGCAGGAAGATCAGGATGAACACGCCACGCGCCGGGTCGTTGGCGAAGGCATGCACCGAGGTCAGCACACCGGAACGGACCAGGAAGGTGCCGAGCAGGCTCAGGGAGAAGGCGGCGATGGCCAGCAGCACGGTCCAGCTCTTGAACACGCCACGTTTCTCGGTCACGGCCAGCGAGTGGATCAGCGCGGTGCCGACCAGCCAGGGCATGAACGAGGCGTTCTCCACCGGGTCCCAGAACCACCAGCCGCCCCAGCCCAGTTCGTAGTAGGCCCACCAGGAGCCCAGGGCGATGCCGATGCCGAGGAAGGCCCAGGCGACTATGGTCCAGGGCCGCGACCAGCGTGCCCAGGCGGCGTCCAGCTTGCCGCCGAGCAGCGCGGCGATGGCGAAGGCGAAGGCCACCGAGAAGCCGACGTAGCCCATGTACAGCATCGGTGGATGGACGATCAGGCCGAAGTCCTGCAGCAGCGGGTTGAGGTCGCGGCCGTTGAGCGGCGCGTCCGGCAGCAGGCGCTCGAAGGGATTGGAGGTGATGATCAGGAACAGCAGGAAGCCGACGCTGATCATGCCCATCACGGCCAGCACGCGGGCCAGCATCACGTCCGGCAGTTGGCGCGAGAAGATCGCCACGGCGAAGGTCCAGCCGCTGAGGATCAGGGCCCACAGCAGCAGCGAGCCCTCGTGGGCACCCCATACCGCGCTGAACTTGTAGTACCAGGGCAAGGCGCTGTTGGAGTTGTTGGCCACGTAGGCCACGGAGAAGTCATCGGCCATGAAGGCCCAGGTCAGGCAGGCGAAGGCGAACGCCAGCATGGCGAACTGGCCCCAGGCCGCCGGCTGCGCCAGGCCCATCCACTGGCGGTCACCCAGCCAGGCGCCGATCAGCGGCAGGGTCGCCTGCACCAGGGCCAGGCACAGGGCGAGGATCAGGGCCACATGGCCCAGCTCGGGAATCATCAGCGCGGCGTTCATTGCTTGGCCTCGCCGTCGGCCGGCAGCTTGCCGCTGTCCTTCAGGGCCTTGGTGACTTCCGGCGGCATGTAGTTCTCGTCGTGCTTGGCCAGCACCTCATCGGCCACCAGCACGCCGTCGGCGCCCAGCTTGCCGAGGGCGACTATGCCCTGCTCCTCGCGGAACAGGTCCGGCAGGATGCCGCGGTAGCGGATGGTCACGTTCTTGGCGAAGTCGGTGACCACGAATTCGACGTCCAGCGAGTCGGCGGAACGCTTGACCGAACCCTTGGCGACCATGCCACCGGCGCGGATGCGGGTGTCCTGCGGCGCCTCGCCGTTGGCGATCTGGGTCGGGGTATAGAACAGGTTGATGTTCTCCTGCAGCGCGCTGAGGGCCAGGCCTACCGCGGCGGAAACGCCGACGAGGATGGCCAGGACGATGTACAGGCGTTTCTTGCGGACCGCGTTCACTGTTGCTTCTCCCGGCGCAGACGGCGCGCCTCGTCTTGCAGGTAACGCCGGCGGGCCAGGATCGGCAGCGCGACGTTGAGGGCCAGCACCGCCAGGCTGATGCCGTAGGCCGACCACACGTAGGCGCCATGGTGGCCCATGGCGAGGAATTCGGCGAAGGAGGCGAAACTCATGCCCTGCCCTCCACCAGACGGCCGATCTCGGCCTTCACCCAGCTGCTGCGGGCCTCGCGCTTGAGCACTTCGGTGCGCATGCGATAGAGCAGCACGGCGCCGAGGAAGCAGTAGAAGCCGAGTACGCAGAGCAGCAGCGGCAACCACATCTCCATGCTCATGCTGGCCTTGCCGGTGACCTTGAAGGTGGCCGCCTGGTGCAGGGTGTTCCACCACTCCACCGACTTCTGGATGATCGGGATGTTCACCGCACCGACCAGCGCCAGCACGGCGCAGGCCTTGGCCGCGCTGTCGCGGTTGGAGATGGCATTGCCCAGGGCGATGACGCCGAAGTAGAGGAACAGCAGGATCAGCATCGAGGTCAGGCGCGCGTCCCAGATCCAGTAGGTGCCCCAGGTCGGCTTGCCCCAGATGGCGCCGGTGACCAGCGCGACGAAGCACAGCCAGGCGCCGATGGGCGCGGCCTGCTGCAGGGCCACGTCGGCCAGCTTCAGCTTCCACACCAGGCCGACCAGGCCGGCCACCGCCATCATCAGGTAGCAGGACTGAGCGAGGAATGCCGCCGGCACGTGGATGTAGATGATCCGGTAGCTGTTGCCCTGATACTTCTCGGGCGGCGCGAAGGCCAGGCCCCAGACGATGCCGACGGCCAGCAGCACGACGGCAGCCGCGGCCAGCCACGGAAGCCAGCGGCCACTGCGCTCATAGAACCACTTGGGCGAACCCCACTGGTGAAACCAGGTCCATCTCATCACGGTGACTCTTTAGTTATTCGCCGACGCTGATTCGCAGCCCGGCGCCGATTGCAAAGGGTGTCAGGGTGACCGCCAGGGCAGTCAGGCTGGCCAGCCACAACAGGTGACCGGCCGCCGGCAATCCTTGCAGGGCCGCCTGCAGCGCCCCGGTACCGAGAATCAGCACCGGGATGTACAGCGGCAGAATCAACAGCGCCAGCAGCAGCCCGCCGCGCTTGAGACCGACGGTCAGCGCCGCGCCCACTGCGCCGAGCAGGCTCAGCACCGGGGTACCGAGCAGCAGCGAGGCCAGCAGCACCGGCAGGCAGCGTCCGGGCAAACCGAGCATCAGGGCCAGCAGCGGCGCCAGCAGCACCAGGGCCAACCCCGAGAACAGCCAGTGTGCCAGCACCTTGGCCAGGACCAGAAGGGGCAGCGGGTGCGACGAAAGGACCCACTGCTCCAGCGAGCCATCCTCGAAATCACTGCGGAAAAGCCCGTCCAGCGAGAGCAGCACGGCCAACAGCGCCGCTACCCAGATCAACCCGGGCGACAAGGTCTGTAACAGATTGGTCTCGGGACCGACGGCCAGCGGGAACAGGGCGATGACGATGGCGAAGAACACCAGCGGGTTGGCCAGCTCGGCCGGGCGGCGGAACAGCAGGCGCGCCTCGCGCGACAGCAGCAGGAGGAAGACGTTGTTCATGCGCTGCGCCGCCCCAGGTCCAGTTCGCGATAGCCGGCAGGCTTTTCGCTCAGGCTGTGGTGGGTGGTCAGCACCACCAGGCCGCCCTGCTCGCAATGGCGGGCCAGGTGCGCCTCCAGCTGCGCAACGCCCTGTTTGTCCAGGGCGGTGAAGGGCTCGTCGAGAACCCACAGCGGTGGCGCATCGAGATACAGGCGGGCCAGGGCCACGCGACGCTGCTGGCCGGCGGACAGGGTGTGGCAGGGCACGTCTTCGAAGCCGCGCAGACCGACCGCCTCCAGCGCCTGCCAGATGGCATCGCGTGCAGCCGGCTGATGCAGGGCGCAGAGCCAGGCCAGGTTCTCTTCGGCGGTGAGCAGGCCCTTGATGCCGGCCGCGTGGCCGATCCACAGCAGGCTGCGCCCCAGTTCGCCATGCTGGCTGGCCAGCGGCTTGCCGTTCAGCAGCACTTCACCGTAGGTCGGCTGCATCAGCCCGGCCAGCAGGCGCAGCAGGCTGGTCTTGCCGCTGCCGTTGGGACCAGACACCTGCAACAGGGTGCCGCCGGCGAGGTCCAACTCCAGGTGCTCGAACAGCAGACGCCAGTCCCGCTCGCAGGCGAGGGCAACGGCTTGGAGTCGTGGACTGATCACTGCATGGCATCCCGGAGGGGTTCAAGTCAGAGGGGGGCTGGCCGCTATACTGTGGCAAGTTGACCGTACAGCCAGCCCGAAACGGCCGGCATTATACATGCCGGGCTTTACCCTCCGAAGCCGGCTTTTTGACAGGGTGTGACCCGGCCATGGCAGAAATCAGCAGTCCTCGCCCGCTTCCCGCGACGTCGCCGGTCGTCCGCCCCGCCACGCCCAACGCCGCCGATCTGGCGGTGAAGCTGCTGCAACCCCTGGAAGGCATGCTGGCCGCCGGCGAAACCGCCAAGGCCGAGGTGCTGGCAGCCAAGGAGGTGGCGCAAAGCTTCCAGCTGCTGCTCAAGCTGACCCTGAACGGCGGCAAGCAGACCACCCTCGAGGCCAGCAGTCCACGCCCATTGGCCCAGGGCACCACGCTGGCCGTCACCGCGCTGTCCGAGACACGTCTGGCCGTGGCCCTGCAGGGTGGCGACACGCGACTGCTGACCAGCCTGGACCTGGAACAGTTGCCGGTCGGCACCCTGCTGCAGGGCAAGGTCGAATCCCGCGAGCAGATCGCCCAGCTCAAGACTCAGCAGGCGCTCTACCGGGTGGTGGTCAATCTGCTCAACACCTCGCTGTCCGGCAGCAAGCTGAGCGTGGAAACCCCACTGCCACTGCCGATCGGCAGCCTGCTCACCGCCCAGGTGCAGGGCAGCCAGGCGCTCAATTTCCTGCCGCTGAGCGGGCGCCTGGACCAGTTGGTGCTGGGCCAGCAACTGGCCGCCCAGCAGAGTCGCCAGGGCTCGCTCGAAGGCCTGTTCAAGGGCCTGCAGGGCATGGCCCAGCAGGACGGCCTGCCGACCGAGCTGCGCACCAGCATCGACAAGCTGCTCGGCATGCTGCCGGACGGCAAGCAGCTGGGCAGCGCCGAAGGCCTGGCCAAGGCCATGGAGCAGAGCGGCGTGTTTCTCGAGGCCAAGTTGCTCAGCGGGCAGACCCAGAACCTGCCGCAGGACCTCAAGGCCAGCCTGCTGCGCCTGGTCGCCCAGCTGCTGCCTACACTGCCGGGCGGCGGCCCGATGCCTTCAGCCAGCGCCGGCGGTGCACTGGCCCAGGCCATGCCCGCCTTCGTGCGCAACGCCCTCGGTGCACTCGGCCAGGCCGGCCTGCGCCAGCAGGCCATGAGCTTCCCCCTGCCCTCGCGCCTGTTGCAGTCGATGGACGAGGAAGCCGATCTCGAGGCCCTGCTGAAGCTGGCCGCCGCCGCCGTGTCGCGCCTGCAGACTCACCAGCTGTCGAGCCTGGCCCAGTCCCAGGTAACGCCCGAAGGCAACCTGCTGACCACCTGGCAGCTGGAGCTGCCGATGCGCAACCAGCACGACGTGGTGCCGCTGCAGGTGAAGCTGCAGCGTGAGGAGCCGGGCAACACCGGCAACAAGAAGGAGCAGAAGGAAACGCTGTGGCGCATCGACCTGGCCTTCGATCTCGACCCGCTGGGCCCGCTGCAGGTGCAGGCGCAGCTGCTGCGCGGCAGCCTGTCCAGCCAGTTGTGGGCCGAGCGCGCGGACACCGCGCAGCTGATCGACCAGGAGCTGGACAACCTGCGTCAGCGCCTGCTCGGCGCCGGCCTGGAGGTGGGCGAGCTGAGCTGTCGCCAGGGCATGCCACCACAAGGCCCGAAGACCAATCTGGAACAGCGCTGGGTGGATGAAACCGCATGAAGCAGGACAAAGCCCCGCGCCAGGCCATCGCCCTCTCCTACGACGGCAGCAATGCGCCCAGCCTCACTGCCAAGGGCGACGACGAGCTGGCCGAGGCGATCCTGGCCATCGCCCGCGAGTACGAAGTACCGATCTACGAGAACGCCGAACTGGTGCGCCTACTGGCGCGCCTGGAGCTAGGCGATGCGATTCCCGAGCCTCTGTACCGCACCATCGCCGAGATCATCGCCTTCGCCTGGTACCTCAAGGGCAAGCGCCCGGCCGGCTTCGTCGAGGATCCGGCGGAGCGCGACGTCACTCCGCCGTCTGACCGGCCGCTGTTGGCGGCTCCCCAGCGATAAAGGCGAACAGCTCGCCCTCCTGCCCCCGGCCCTGGGGGAAATCCAGCAGCTGCCAGGCGAAGTAGCCGGAACGGAAGTAATACACCTGCTGGAAGCCCCAGCCCACGGCCAGGCGCGCGGCCTCGGCACTCTCTGGGCAGACCTCGCTGTCGCAGTACAGAACGATGGGCATGCTGCGCGGCCAGTCCGGCCCAGACAGCTCGGCGAAGCGCTGGTCCAGCTGCAGGTGCAGAGCCCCGTGCACATGCCCCCAGCCCCATTCGCGGGCCGGACGCACATCGATGAACAGCACACCGAACTCGTAGAGCTGGCGTGCCTGCACGGCATTCACCGTGGTGGCGCCGCGAACCTCCAGCGGCGCCTCGCTGGCACCCACACTCGGCACGGCCAGGCACAACAGCAACAACAATGCAGAACGCATGGTGGCCTCCTCGGGAAGTCAGCTCCATGTATTCAGCTTAGGCAGAGGGATGTCGCGCGCTTGGAACGGTTAGCGCCGCGCGATGGGAAAGTCAGAACCGAAGGATGTAAGGGAGAGGCTCAAGAACGCTGCTTTGGCGCCTTGTGCAGGCGACTGACCAGCTCGGCCTCGGCCTGGGTCAGGCCGCAGGAATGGGTCAGGTCATCGACGCTGGCGCCCATCCCCACCAGGCGGGCGGCCTGGGTGAAGGACAGGCTGGAAGGATCGCGCTGCTCCATCTGGTTCAGCTTGTCCGGCAGCGGCGCCACCACGCGGCGCAGCTCATGCAGCTCTTCGCCCATGCGGATGCTACCGGTGAGGTAGGCATCCAGGCGGCGGGACAGTTCTTTCAAGCGTTGATCGCGGAGAGCGTCGCGCTCCTTCTGCAGCTCCGCCTGCTGACGCAGCTTCAGCGACAACTGATAGCAGAAGCCGGCAAGCAGCACGCTGAACACGCCGAGCACGGCCACCGCGATCTCCAGCATGGGTCAGATGCTCTCCAGCTCGGACCACTCTTCCTCGCTCATCATCTTGTCCAGTTCGACCAGGATGAGCAGCTCGCCATTCTTGTTGCACACGCCCTGGATGAACTTGGCCGATTCCTCGTTGCCCACGTTCGGCGCGGTCTCGACTTCCGATTGGCGCAGGTAGACGACCTCGGCGACGCTGTCGACCAGGATGCCGACCACCTGCTTGTCCGCCTCGATGATGACGATGCGGGTGTTGTCGGTGACCGGCGCCGGCGACAGGCCGAAGCGCTGGCGGGTGTCGATCACGGTGACCACGTTGCCGCGCAGGTTGATGATGCCCAGCACGTAGGTCGGGGCGCCCGGAACCGGAGCGATCTCGGTGTAGCGCAGCACTTCCTGCACCTGCATCACGTTGATGCCGTAGGTCTCGTTATCCAGGCGGAAGGTTACCCACTGCAGAATCGGATCTTCGGAACCTTGCGCTGACGATTTCTTCATGTCCCTAGCCTCGGTCAAGTTCGCGGGTGTGCCCGCTTGTCGTTAACTATAGAGCCCCGCACGGAACGGGGCGTTGCATTCAATTCGCGCGGATCGCTCCGTTGCGCGTGGCGCCGCTGGCGATCAGCTCGGCCAGGGCCGAGACGTCCAGCAGCGCGCACATGTGTTCGATCACCGTACCGGCCAGCCAGGGGCGTTGCGAGCGCTGGCTGCGCCATTTGATCTCGCTCGGGTCCAGGCGGATCGAGCGGCTGACCTGGTGCACGGCCAGGCCCCACTCATAGCCCTGCACGGAAATCACGTACTGCAGGCCGTCGCGGAAGTCTTCGCGGTAGCGCTCGGGCATCACCCAGCGCGCCGTGTCCAGTACCTTCAGATTGCAGTCCTGACCCGGCAGCAGGCCGAGGAACCAGTCCGGCTGACCGAACAGCGGGGTCAGCTCGGTACCCGCCAGCGGGTGAATGGTGCCCAGGCACACCAGCGGCACGGCCAGCGTCAGGCCGGCCACGTCGAACAGCAGGCATTCGAAGGGCTCTTCTGCCCAGCTCGGCCGTCCGTCCAGGCTCGGCGAAGCGACCGGTGTCGGCGCCTGCGCCTCCTGCACTTCGACTTCGGGCTCGGCAGGTGCCACAGGCACCTCGATGACCGGGGGCACTTCCGGCATGCGCAGTTCGATGGTCGGCAGCACCTGCGGCTTGGCTTCCGCCAGGGCCAGCGGCCTGGCCAGTACCGGCTTGGCCTCGACGCGACGAGCGTCGCGCACCTGCTCCTCGAGCACGGCGGCCTCGAACTCGTCGAAACTCAGCTCCTGTTCCAGCTCGACAGCCGCGTCCTGCAGCAGCGCATCCAGGTAGGACTGCAGGGTCTGCTGTGGGCGAGTGGCGGTGGCGGCGGTACGGCTCATAGGGAGTTCCACGAAATAGGTCTTATAGACTATCGGCAGGGTTGGCCGATGACTTGAACCGGTCTGATCAGCATAGCCTGCTCCGTCAGGCTACCTGACTGGCCGGTTGCCCCGCCAGCAGGTGCTTGAGCAGCGCGCGATAGGCGATGACGCCGCGGCTGTTGTTGTCGAACTGGGAGGGCGTCTGCCCTGCCCGGCTGGCGTCGCGCAGACGCGTATCCACCGGCACGTAGGCCTGCCACAGGTGTTCTGGATAGGAATTGCGCAGCACCCGCAGGGTATTCAGCGAAGCCTGGGTGCGGCGGTCGAACAGCGTCGGCACGATGGTGTAGGGCAACGGCTGCTTGCGCGAGCGATTGATCATGGCCAGCGTGCTGACCATGCGCTCCAGCCCCTTCACGGCGAGAAACTCGGTCTGCACCGGGATCACCAGCTGCTGGCTGGCGGCCAGGGCGTTGACCATCAGCACGCCGAGCAGCGGCGGACTGTCGATGATGGCATGGTCGAACTTTTCCCACAGCTGCGCCAGGCTCTTGGCGACCACCAGGCCCAGGCCGTTCTGCCCCGGAGACTGGCGCTCCAGGGTCGCCAGCGCGGTGCTGGACGGCAGCAGGGAGATGTTCTCGTGGCTGGTCGGCAGCAGCAGGCGCGCCGGCAGGCCGTCCGGCACCGTACCCTGGTGCAGGAACAGATCGAAGCTGCTGTGCTCCAGGCTATCCGGATCATGGCCGAAATAGCTGGTCATCGAACCATGTGGGTCGAGGTCGACCACCACCACGCGCTTGCCGGCATCGGCCAACAGGCCTGCCAGAGCGATGGAGGTGGTGGTCTTGCCGACTCCACCTTTTTGATTGGCTATTGCCCAGACTTTCATCTTCTTCGTCCTCCCGGCCTGGCCGTCCCCCTGCCGAGAACTGGATGACGCCTCAGGGTGCGGGCGTCGGAATATTGGCGGAACCGCTTACCGGTGCCGCCTGTGGCTGTGCCGGTGCAGGTTGCGTGCCAGCCCGCCTCAGGGCGGCATCGGGCTTGGCATTGCCGCTGCCCACGCCGCTGACGCTGCGGCGCACATCCAGGTTGCGCGAGATCACCAGCACCACGCGACGATTGCGCGAACGCCCCTCGTCAGTGGCATTGTCGGCCACCGGCTGGAATTCGCCATAGCCGACCGCCGCCAGACGTCCGGGATTGACTCCGTCCATCGCCAGCATCCGCACTATGCTGGCCGCCCGCGCCGTGGAAAGTTCCCAGTTGCTGGGGTACTGGGCAGTGCTGATCGGCAGATTGTCGGTGAAGCCTTCGACGTGGATCGGGTTCTCGTAGGGCGCGAGGATCTTCGCCACCTTCTCGATCAGGGTGAAGGCCATTTCGTTGGGCACCGCATCGCCGCTGGGGAACAGCAGACTGGAATTCAGCTCGATCTCTACCCAAAGTTCGTTGCCGCGCACAGTCAGCTGCTCGGAGGCGATCAGGTCGCCGAAGGCATCGCGCATGCTGCTGGCGATCTTCTGCAGCGGATCGCTGGAGTCTTCGCTGGAGGTGCTGCTGTTGGGGTTGTCCTCGATCATCGAGCGATCGGGTTCGGTGGTCCGCGGCTTCTCGTCACCGATGGGAATCGGCTTGATCGCGCGCTCCGGCTCGCTGAACACGCCGACCAGGCTTTCCGAGAGCACCTTGTACTTGCCCTCGTTGACCGAGGAAATCGAGTACATCACCACGAAGAAGGCGAACAGCAGGGTGATGAAGTCCGCGTAGGACACCAGCCAACGCTCGTGATTCTCGTGTTCCTCGTGGTGGCGCCGCCGGGCCATGTCGGTCTACCCCGTCAGTCCATGAAGCCTTGCAGCTTCAACTCGATGGAGCGCGGATTCTCGCCCTCAGCGATGGAGAGGATGCCCTCCAGGAGCATTTCGCGGTAACGCGACTGACGCGCCGCGATCGACTTGAGCTTGTTACCAATCGGCAACAGCAGCAGGTTGGCGAAGGCCACGCCGTAGATGGTGGCGACGAACGCCACGGCGATGCCGGCGCCCAGCTTGCTGGGGTCGGCCAGGTTGCCCATAACGTGGATCAGGCCCATCACCGCACCGATGATGCCGATGGTCGGCGCATAGCCACCCATGCTTTCGAACACCTTGGCCGCCTGGATATCGCGCCCTTCCTGAGTGTACAGGTCGACCTCAAGGATGCTGCGAATGGCTTCCGGCTCGGCACCGTCCACCAGCAGCTGCAGGCCCTTGCGGGCATAGGGATCCGGCTCTGCATCGGCGACCGGTTCGAGGCCGAGCAGTCCCTCCTTGCGCGCCACCATGCTCCAGCCGACCACGCTGGCAATGCCGCCGGCCAGGTCGACGCGCGGCGGGAAGACGATCCAGCGCAGGATGACCAGGGAACGCTTGAACACGCTCATCGGCGCCTGCAGAAACGCCGCACCGAGAGTACCGCCGATCACGATCAGCGCCGCCGGGCCGTTGAGCAGTGCCCCGGCATGGCCGCCTTCCAGGTAGTTGCCGCCCAGAATGGCGACGAACGCCAGGATGATCCCGATGAGGCTCAGTACATCCATCAGATACAGGCCTCGGCCAGGTGCCGGCCGATATCGTCCAGCCCGTACACGGCGTCGGCCAGGTTGGCCTTCACTACCGCCATGGGCATGCCATAGATCACGCAGCTGGCTTCGTCCTGGGCCCACACCTGGCTGCCGCCCTGCTTGAGCAGGCGCGCGCCTTCGCGGCCATCGGCGCCCATGCCGGTGAGCACCACGGCGAGCACCTTGTCGCTGAACGACTTGGCGGCGGAGCCGAAGGTGATATCGACGCAGGGCTTGTAGTTCAGGCGCTCGTCGCCCGGGAGGATGCGCACAGAGCCGCGCGGGTCGACCATCATCTGCTTGCCGCCGGGAGCTAGCAGGGCGAGGCCTGGGCGCAACAGATCGCCGTCCTCGGCTTCCTTGACGGTAATCCGGCACAGCTTGTCCAGGCGCTCGGCAAAGGCCTTGGTGAAGGCCGCCGGCATGTGCTGGATCAACACGATGGGCGCCGGGAAATTGGCCGGCAGCTGGGTCAGCACCCGCTGCAGGGCGACCGGGCCGCCGGTGGACGTGCCGATGGCGACCAGCTTGTAGGATTTACGCTTTGGGGCGCCACCACTGGGCGCCGCCGGTGCAGGAGCCGCGCTCGGCCGGCTGGCGGCCGGCGCAGGTGCGGCAGGCGCCGGACGCGCCGAGGCGCTGGACGTGCTGCTGGCAGGCGCCGCGCTGGGTGGTGCGCTGAAGGTGCTGTAGCGGCGGTTGCTGCGGGCGATGGTATGTACCTTCTCGCACAGCATGGCCTTGACCTTCTCGGGGTTGCGCGAGATGTCTTCGAAGTTCTTCGGCAGGTAGTCGACCGCACCGGCATCCAGCGCATCGAGGGTGACACGAGCGCCCTCGTGGGTCAGCGAGGAGAACATCAGTACCGGCGTCGGACAGCGCTGCATGATGTTCCGCACGGCCGTGATGCCGTCCATCATCGGCATTTCGTAGTCCATGGTGATCACGTCCGGCTTCAGTGCCAGGGCCTGATCGATGGCCTCGCGGCCGTTGGTGGCGGTACCGACCACCTGGATATCGGGGTCGGCGGAGAGAATCTCCGAGACCCGGCGGCGGAAGAAGCCGGAATCATCCACCACCAGGACCTTGACTGCCATAAACACTCCAGAGCGACTGGCCGGGCCAGCCGCGATCAATCAGATGCGACGCGCGTAGCGCTTGAGCATGCTCGGCACGTCGAGGATCAGGGCGATGCGCCCGTCACCGGTAATGGTAGCGCCAGACATGCCGGGCGTGCCCTGCAGCATCTTGCCGAGCGGCTTGATCACCACCTCTTCCTGGCCCACCAGCTGATCGACCACGAAGCCGATGCGCTGGCTGCCCACGGTGAGGATCACCACATGCCCCTCGCGCTGCTCCTCGCTGGAGGCGCCATTGACCAGCCAGCGCTTGAGGTAGAACAGCGGCAGTGCCTTGTCGCGCACTATCACCACTTCCTGGCCGTCCACCACGTTGGTGCGCGACAGGTCGAGGTGGAAGATCTCGTTGACGTTGACCAGTGGGAAGGCAAAGGCCTGGTTGGCCAGCATCACCATCAGGGTCGGCATGATCGCCAGGGTCAGCGGCACCTTGATAATGATCTTCGAGCCCTGGCCCTTGGCCGAGTGCACGTTGATGATACCGTTGAGCTGGGAGATCTTGGTCTTCACCACGTCCATGCCGACGCCGCGGCCGGACACGTCGGAAATCTCGGTCTTGGTCGAGAAGCCGGGGGCGAAGATCAGGTTGTAGCACTCGGTCTCGCTCAGGCGATCGGCCGCGTCCTTGTCCAGCAGGCCCTTCTCCACCGCCTTGGCGCGGAGGATTTCCGGATCCATGCCTTTGCCGTCGTCGGAGATCGACAGCAGGATATGGTCGCCTTCCTGTTCGGCGGACAGTACCACTCGCCCACCGCGCGCCTTGCCTGCGGCTTCGCGCTCGTCCGGCCCCTCGATGCCGTGGTCGACGGCGTTGCGCACCAAGTGCACCAGCGGGTCGGCCAGGGCCTCGACCAGGTTCTTGTCGAGGTCGGTCTCTTCGCCGACCAGCTCCAGATTGATCTCTTTCTTCAGGTTGCGCGCCAGATCGCGGACCAGGCGCGGGAAGCGCCCGAAGACCTTCTTGATCGGCTGCATGCGGGTCTTCATCACCGAGGTCTGCAGATCGGCGGTGACCACGTCGAGGTTGGACACGGCCTTGGCCATGGCCTCGTCGCCGCTGTTCAGGCCCAAGCGCACCAGGCGGTTACGCACCAGCACCAGCTCGCCGACCATGTTCATGATCTCGTCCAGGCGCGCGGTATCGACCCGCACCGTGGTTTCCGCCTCGCTGGCGGCACCGGCTGGCGCACCACCTGCGGCAGCTGCTGCTGGCGCAGGCGCCGCAGCGGCGGCCTTGGCCGGCTCGGGCTTGGCCGCCGGTTTGGCGGCAGGCTTGGCCGGTTCGGCCTTCTTCGGCTCCGCCCTCTTGGCGGCCGGGGCAGCGGCGGCAGGCTTGGCAGCCGGCGCGGTGCCCTCGTCGGGCCCGGTGAACTTGCCCTTGCCATGCAACTGATCGAGCAGTGCCTCGAACTCGTCGTCGGTGATCTCGTCGCCACCAGCAGCTGCGGGTGCGGCGGCTACCGGCTTGGGCGTAGGTGCCGGCTCTTCGGCGGAGAACTTGCCCTTGCCGTGCAGCTGGTCGAGCAGCGCTTCGAACTCGTCGTCGGTGATCTCGTCACCGCCGGCTGCCGGCGCAGGAGCGGCAGGCTTAACCGAAACGGCAGGAGCCTCGTCCGCAGCGAATTTGCCTTTGCCATGCAACTGGTCGAGCAGCGCTTCGAATTCGTCGTCGGTGATTTCGTCGCCACCGGCGGCCGGCGCGGGCGCTTCTGCCGGCTGATCGCCGATGGCATCCAGGAGCTGTTCGAACTCGCTGTCGGAGATGTCTTCATCGGCGGCCGCTTCCGGCTCCGGCTCCGGCTCGGCCGCGGCGACCAGTTCGTCGGCGCTCTCCGGCTCGGCCAGGCGCGACAGCGCGGCCAGCAGCTCGGGAGTCGCGGGAGTCACTTCAGTACGCTCGCGCACCTGGCTGAACATTTCGTTGACCGAGTCCAGCGCCTGCAGCACCACGTCCATCAGCTCAGCGGTAACACGACGCTCACCCTTGCGCAGGATGTCGAACACGTTCTCCGCAATGTGGCAGCACTCCACCAGCTCGTTCAGCTGGAGGAAGCCCGCGCCACCCTTGACGGTGTGGAAACCACGGAAAATCGCATTGAGCAGGTCCATGTCATCGGGTCGGCTTTCCAGCTCGACCAGTTGCTCGGACAGCAACTCAAGAATTTCGCCGGCCTCTACCAGGAAGTCCTGGAGGATTTCTTCATCGGCGTCGAAGCTCATCGGTGCGCTCCAAAGGCTCTGTTAGAGCCTTAAAATCCAAGGCTGGACAGCAGATCGTCGACGTCGTCCTGACTGGACGCCACGTCCTCACGCTTATCGGCATGAATCTGCGGACCTTCACCCTTGGAAGGCTCTTTTTGTTGTTCTTGCTCGGCGCGGAGCACAGCATGGTCGTGTTCGATGCCGGCGAAACGGTCGACGTGGCTGGCCATGAGCACCAGCTTGAGCAGATTGCTTTCCACTTCGGTGACCAGCTGGGTCACGCGCTTGATCACTTGCCCGGTGAGGTCCTGGAAGTCCTGCGCCAGCAGGATGTCGTTCAGGTGGCCGGACAGTTTCTGGCTGTCGCGCTCGCTGCGGGCGAGGTACAGCTCGATGCGTTTAGCCAGGTCGCGGAAGGCCTCGGCGCCCATCTCGCGGCGCATGAACTTGCCCCATTCGGCCGACAGGCTCTGCGCCTCGTCGCCCAGGTCGTTGACCAGCGGTGCGCTCTGCTCGACCAGGTCCATGGTGCGATTGGCCGCCTTCTCGGTCATTTTGACCACGTAGGACAGACGCTCGGTGGCATCGGAGATCTGCGAGATTTCCTGGGCGCCCGGCATGTGCGGGTCGATCTGGAAATTGACTATCGCGTTGTGCAGCTCGCGGGTGAGCTTGCCGACTTCCTGGTACAGGCCATGATCGCGCGCCTTGCTCAACTCATGGATCAGCTGTACCGCTTCGCCGAAACGGCCCTTCTCGAGACTGTCGACGAGTTGGGTAGCATGTGTCTTCAGGGTCGATTCGAGTTCGCCCAGGGTTGAATCATCGTTTGCCATAGCGCCCTCGCGGCAGACATCAGCCGTTAACCCGTTCGAAGATCTTCTCGATCTTCTCCTTAAGCACCTGGGCGGTGAACGGCTTGACCACATAGCCATTCACACCGGCCTGGGCGGCCTCGATGATCTGCTCGCGCTTGGCTTCCGCAGTCACCATCAGCACCGGCAGGGTCTTCAGGCGGTCGTCGGCGCGCACCGCGCGCAACAGGTCGATGCCGGTCATGCCGGGCATGTTCCAGTCGGTCACCAGGAAGTCGAAGCTACCGCTCTGCAGCATGGGCAGAGCGGTGTTGCCGTCGTCGGCCTCCGCGGTGTTGGTGAACCCCAGATCACGCAGGAGGTTCTTGATGATCCGTCGCATCGTCGAAAAATCGTCAACGATGAGGATTTTCATGTTCTTGTCCAAGTCGACCTCCGTACAGTCCTAAACGCCTCCGGCAGCCCGGTAGCGTCGCAAATCATGAAACCGGCTAGCCGTCAGCTGGCCCGCCACTCGCCCAACCTGGACCGCAGACGTGCGGCGCATTGGCTGTGCAACTGGCTGACCCGGGATTCGCTGACCCCCAGGACTTCGCCGATTTCCTTCAAATTCAGTTCTTCGTCGTAGTACAGCGACAGCACCAGGCGCTCGCGCTCCGGCAGGTTGGCGATGGCATCGGCCAGGGCCGCCTGGAAGCGTTCATCTTCCAGACCATGCAGGGGCCCTCCGTGACTGCTGCTGACATCCTCGTGCAGACCGCCGCTCTCGCCGTCCTGAACCAGGTCGTCGAAGCTGAACAGGCGGCTGCCCAGAGTGTCGCCAAGGATGCCGTAGTAATCCTCGAGACTCAATTGGAGTTCGGCCGCAACCTCTTGATCTTTAGCGTCTCTTCCGGTGCGCGCCTCGATTGCCCGAATCGCGTCGCTGACCATGCGGGTATTGCGGTGTACCGAACGCGGCGCCCAGTCGCCCTTGCGCACCTCGTCCAGCATGGCGCCGCGGATGCGGATGCCGGCGTAGGTTTCGAAGCTGGCGCCCTTGCTGCCGTCGTATTTTTTCGAAGCTTCCAGTAGACCGATCATGCCCGCCTGGATCAGGTCGTCGACCTGCACGCTGGCCGGCAAGCGTGCCAGCAGGTGATAGGCGATGCGCTTGACCAGGGGCGCGTAGCGCTCGATCAATTGGTGCTGGGAATCCTGCGCCTGCGCCTTGTTGTACATGCGTAGTCCACTGGCTGCTGTCATACGGCCGTACCCGCGATCGGTTGCTGCACCAGACGCTCGACGAAGAACTCCAGATGGCCGCGCGGGTTGGCCGGCAGCGGCCAGGTGTCGACTTTCTGGGCGATCGCCTTGAACGCCAGTGCGCATTTCGAGCGCGGGAAGGCTTCGTATACCGCGCGCTGCTTCTGCACGGCCTTGCGTACGGACTCGTCGTAGGGCACTGCCCCGACGTATTGCAAAGCCACATCGAGAAAACGGTCGGTTACCTTGGTCAGCTTAGCAAACAGATTGCGCCCTTCCTGCGGCGTGTGGGCCATGTTGGCCAGCACGCGAAAGCGGCTCATGCCGTAGTCGCGATTGAGCAGCTTGATCAGCGCATAGGCGTCGGTGATCGAGGTCGGCTCGTCGCAGACCACCACGATGACTTCCTGCGCCGCGCGCACGAAGCTGACCACGCCGTCGCCGATGCCGGCGGCGGTGTCGATGACCAGGACATCGAGGTTGTCGCTGATGTCGCTGAAGGCCTGGATCAGGCCGGCATGCTGCACCGGCGACAACTGCACCATGCTCTGCGTGCCCGAGGCGGCCGGCACGATGCGTACGCCGCCGGGGCCTTGGATCAGCACATCTTTGAGATCGCACTCGCCGGCGATCACGTCGGCCAGGGTGCGTTTGGCGGTCAGGCCGAGCAGGACGTCGACGTTGGCCAGGCCCAGGTCGGCGTCCATCAGCATGACTCGGCGACCGAGGTCGGCCAGCGCCAGCGACAGATTCACCGACACATTGGTCTTGCCGACACCGCCCTTGCCGCCTGTGACTGCGATCACCTGTACGGGATGCATACTACCCATGTTCTTCTCTTACCTTGACTTGCCTGGACTGGGCTGGTCGGGCAACCACACCGACCCTTTCCTAACACTAGAACGCCTTGCACGCTGCCGCCTGCCTTACCCCACGCGGCGCGCCGGGTGGTGGTACAGGCCGGCGAACATATCCGCCATGGCCTCCTCGCTCGGATCTTCGGCGGTCTGCAGGCTCACAGCGCGGCTCACCAGCTGATGGCTGCGCGGCACCTGCAGATCGTCCGGAATCTTCGGCCCATCTGCCAGATAGGCTACCGGTAGATGCTGGCTGATAGCCAGCCCCAGAACTTCACCCAGGTTGGCGGCTTCATCGACCTTGCTCAGGATGCACCCGGCCAGGCCGCACTGCTTGTAGCTGTGATAGGCGGCCTTGAGCACCTGAGCCTGGCTGGTAGCGGCCAGCACCAGATAGTTTTTCGATTTGACCCCACGCGCGGCCAGACTCTCCAACTGCAGACGCAGAGCCGGATCGTTGCCTGGTAGGCCGGCGGTATCGATCAGCACGACCTTCTTGCGCGCCAGTGGGGCCAGGGCCTGGACCAGGGACTGGCCGGGGTCGACCTGGGTCACCGGTACGTTGAGGATGCGGCCGAGGGTCTTGATCTGCTCCTGGGCGCCGATGCGGAAGCTGTCCATGCTGACCAGGGCGATGCTCTGCGGGCCATATTTCAGCACGTAGCGCGCCGCCATCTTGGCCAGAGTGGTGGTCTTGCCCATGCCGGCCGGGCCGACCAGGGCGATCACACCGCCCTCTTCCAGCGGCTCCACTTCGGGCGTCTTGATCGCGTGAGCCAGGTGGGCCAGCAGCATGCGCCAGGCCTGGCGCGGCTCGGCGACCTTGGCCACGCGCTCCAGCAGCGCCTTGGACAGCTCGGCGGACAGGCCCATGCGCTGCAGGCGGCGCCACAGGTTGGCCTGTTGCGGCTTGCGATTCTGCAGCTGGCCCCAGGCGATGGAGCCCAGCTGTACTTCGATCAACTCGCGCAGGCCATGCAGCTCGAAGCGCATGGCATCCAGGGCGCGCTGATCCACCGCAGCGGCAGCCGGCTTGATGGCGGGCTGTGCGGCAGCCACCGGGCGCTGGGCCTTGACGGCGGTGGCCGGCAGCTCCGGGGCGACCAGCGATTCGTTGGCGAACAGCTGGCGGTCCTTGCGCTCGTCGGCCACGGTGCGAATGGTCAGTTCGGCCTGGGCATTGGCGATCTTCGCCTGGGTCTTGCGCAGCTCGGCTTCCAGCGCCGGGTTGGCCTGACGCGCCGGGGCAGTCGGCTGGTAGTCCAGGGCAGCGGTCAGCTCCACGCCACCGGCCACACGGCGATTGCCGATGATGGAGGCATCGGCGCCCAGCTCATCACGCACCAGTTTCATGGCGGTACGCATATCGGCGGCGAAGAAGCGTTTGACTTGCATGGCTTAGAACCCTCAGTTCTGGCCGACCGTAGCAACGATCGTGACCTGCTTGTTATCCGGTATTTCCTGGTAGGCCAGTACGTGCATGGCCGGTACGGCGAGCCGCGCGAATCGCGAGAGCATCGCCCGGACCGGACCGGCCACCAGCAGGATCACCGGTTTGCCGAGCATTTCCTGGCGCTGCGCCGCTTCCACCAGAGAGCGTTGCAGCTTCTCGGCCATGCCGGGCTCGAGGAGGATGCCATCCTCGGAGCCCTGACCGGCCTTCTGCAGGCTATTGAGCAATAACTGTTCCAACCTGGGTTCCAGAGTGATCACAGGCAGCTCCGGCTCTAGTCCCACAATGCTTTGCACGATTGCGCGGGAAAGCGCGACGCGAACCGCGGCCACCATCGCGGCGGGATCTTGACTCTTGCCGGCCACGTTGGAGATGGCCTCGGCGATGCTGCGAATGTCGCGTACCGGCACCTGCTCCTGCAGCAGGGTCTGCAGCACCTTGAGCAGGGTCGACAGCGAGACCATGCCCGGCACCAGCTCCTCGGCCAGCTTCGGCGAGCTCTTGGCCAGCAGCTGCATCAATTGCTGGACCTCTTCGTGGCCAAGCAGTTCATGGGCATGCTTGTGCAGGACCTGGTTGAGGTGGGTGGCGACCACGGTGCTGGCGTCCACCACCGTGTAGCCGAGCGACTGCGCCTGGTCGCGCTGGGTCGGATCGATCCACACCGCTTCCAGGCCGAACGCCGGATCCTTGGCGGCGATGCCGTTGAGGGTGCCGAACACCTGGCCGGGATTGATCGCCAGCTCGCGTTCCGGATACACCTCGGCCTCGGCCACGCTGACGCCCATCAGGGTCAAACGGTAGGCGTTGGGCAACAGGTCGAGGTTGTCGCGGATATGCACGGATGGCATCAGGAAGCCCATTTCCTGGGACAGCTTCTTGCGCACGCCCTTGATCCGCGCCAGCAGCTGGCCACCCTGGTTGCGGTCGACCAGCGGGATCAGGCGATAACCCACTTCCAGGCCGACCATGTCCACCGGGGTCACGTCATCCCAGCCCAGCTCCTTGACCTCCTGGGCCTTCTGCGCCGGCAGCAGCTCCTGCTGGCGCTGGACTTCCTTGACGGCGTCCTCCTTGGTCTTGCGCTGCTTGTGCGCGATCCAGTAGGCCGCGCCGGCCGCCACCAGGCCGAGGCTGATGAAGGAAAAGTGCGGCATGCCCGGCACCAGGCCCATGGCGATCATGATCGCCGACGACACGGCCAAAGCCTTGGGCGAGGCGAACATCTGCCGGCTGACCTGGGCGCCCATGTCTTCCGAGGTCGAAACGCGGGTCACCATGATCGCCGCGGCGGTAGACAACAGCAGCGAAGGAATCTGCGCCACCAGGCCGTCACCGATGGTCAGCAGGGTGTAGATGCGCCCGGCCTCGGCAAAGGCCAGGTCGTGCTGCAGCACACCGATGGCCATGCCACCGATCAGGTTGATGAACAGGATCAGCAGGCCGGCGACGGCGTCGCCACGAACGAACTTCGAGGCACCGTCCATCGAACCGTAGAAGTCGGCCTCCTGGGCCACCTCGACGCGGCGCTTCTTGGCCTCGGACTGGTCGATCAGGCCGGCGTTGAGGTCGGCGTCGATGGCCATCTGCTTGCCGGGCATGGCGTCCAAAGTGAAACGTGCGCTCACCTCGGAGATGCGCCCGGCGCCCTTGGTGACCACCACGAAGTTGATGATCATCAAGATGGCGAACACCACGGCACCGACCACGTAGTTGCCGCCGATCACCACCTCGCCGAAGGCCTGGATCACCTTGCCCGCGGCGTCGTGGCCCTCTTGGCCGTGCAACAGCACCACCCGCGTCGAGGCCACGTTCAGCGCCAGGCGCAGCAGGGTCGCGGCCAGCAGCACGGTGGGGAATACGGCGAAGTCCAGTGGCCGCAGGGAGTAGATGGCCACCAGCAGAACCACGATGGACAGGGCGATGCTGAAGGTGAACAGCACGTCGAGCAGGAACGGCGGAATCGGCAGCATGACCATGGCGAGCATGACCAGCAGCAGCAGCGGAATGCCCAGATTGCCGTGGCGCAACCCCGCCAGGTTGCTGCGTACATCACCGATGAGTTGCGCCCGATCCACTGCCACTTGATTACCCCAGCCAGTTCAATCTTTTGACGCGAAAGGCGCCACGGGCAGGTCAGAGCAAGAACCCGGCCAGATTTTCCAGGCTGTTGAAAAACAAGGGCTTACATCCGAAACAGGAAACCCTGGCAGCGCCTGGCAGTCACAAGTTCTCCAACCACCTATCAGGAGAACCGCTATGCGCCAATGGACCCTCGCCGCCCTGCTCGTCGCGGCCGGCAGCGTACAGGCCGCCCCGCTCACCATTGCGCTCCACGCCGTGGATGCCAAAGGCACCGGCCAGCAGGTCGGCACGGTCAAGGTCGAGCAGAGCCGCTATGGCCTGGTATTCACCCCTGCCCTGTCCGGCCTGGCACCGGGCATTCATGGCTTCCACCTGCATACCAACCCGGATTGCGCGCCCGGCAGCAAGGACGGCCAACCCTCGGCCGCCGAAATGGCCGGCGGCCACTGGGATCCGGATGGCGCCGGCAAGCACGGCACGCCATGGCAGGACGACGGCCATCGTGGCGACCTGCCAGCTCTGTATGTGGACGCCAACGGTAGCGCCGGGCAGCCGGTGCTGGCGCCGCGCCTGAAGAGCCTGGACGAGCTCAAGGGCCATGCTTTGATGATCCACGCCGGCGGTGACAACCATGCCGACCATCCCAAGCCACTGGGCGGCGGTGGTGTACGCGTGGCCTGTGGCGTGATCGAGTGACGCGTCACTCGTCGCGACGCAGGTCCGGCGGGATGGGCAGATTCGACAGCGGCGCCGGACGCTTGCCCTTGCCGGAGCGGAACTGCTTGAGCTGGTAGACGTAGGCCAGTACCTGGGCCACCGCCAGGTACAGGCCGGCGGGAATCTCCTGGTCCACTTCGGTGGAATAGAACACCGCCCGCGCCAGGGCCGGCGATTCGAGCAGGGTGACCTTGTGCTCCTGGGCGATCTCGCGGATCTTCAGCGCCAGGAAGTCGCCGCCCTTGGCCAGCAGCATCGGCGCATTGCCCTTGGCCGGGTCGTACTTCAGCGCCACGGCGAAGTGGGTCGGGTTGGTGATCACCACGTCGGCCTCGGGCACCTGCTGCATCATCCGCCGCTCGGCCATCTGCCGCTGCAACTGGCGGATCTTCGACTTGACCTCGGGCTTGCCCTCGCTGTCCTTGTACTCGTCGCGGACTTCCTGCTTGGTCATCATCAGCTTCTGCTTGGTGTCCCAGAGCTGGAACGGCACATCCACGGCGGCGATCAGGATCAGCCCGCAGGCCATCCACAGCAGGCTCCAGCCGGTCACCTGCATGGCATGCAGGATCGCCGACTCGACCGACTCGTTGGCGATGGCCAGCAGGTCGTCCTGGTCCGATTTGAGCACCGCCAGGGCCACCATCAGGATGATCACGAACTTGGCCAGGGCCTTGAGCAACTCCACAAGGGCCTTGGTGGAGAACATACGCTTGAGCCCTTCCAGCGGGTTCATCCGGCTGAACTTAGGCTGCAGCGCCTCGGCGGAGAACAGCCAGCCACCCAGCGCCACGGGGCCGATGACAGAAGCAATGAGCATCACGACAAAGAATGACTGCAGCGCCAGCAGAGCCTCGAACCCTGTAGCGACCAGCTGGCGGGCCATGGAGCCGTCGTCCAGTAGTACCTCTCGCGGCAGAGAGAAGTTGCCGCGCATCGTGCCCAGCAACACTTGGCCTATGTCTGCACCGTAAATCAGCAGCGCCGCGGCGCCGCCGAAGGTCACCGCCAAGGTGCCAAGCTCCTTGGAGCGAGCTATCTGGCCTTTCTTGCGCGCCTCTTCCAGGCGCTTGCCAGTGGGTTCCTCGCTCTTGTCAGCGCCGCTTTCGCTCTCAGCCATCGCAGAGCCTCCTCAGCGTACGCGCGCCAGTTCGCGCAGTTGTTGCAGAGCCTCGCTGGTGAGCGTCTGAAAATGCGCGAGGAAGTCTGAAAGCCCTATCCAGAAAATCAGCAGGCCCATAACCAGGGTCAAGGGGAAGCCGATGGAAAAGATGTTCAACTGTGGCGCCGCTCGGGTCATCACACCGAAGGCTAGGTTGATGATCAACAGCGCGGTAACTACTGGCAGCGCGATCAACAGGCCTGCGGCAATCACCCAGGTCAGCTTGCCGGCCATCGTCCAGTAGTGATCCAGCAGCAGGCCCTCGCCAACCGGCAGAGTGACGAAGCTTTCCGCCAGCACCTCGAACACCACCAGGTGGCCATTCATGGCCAGGAATAGCAGGGTCACAAGCATCAGCAGGAACTGGCCCAGCACCGGTACCGACACGCCGTTGGCCGGATCGACCATAGACGCGAAGCCCAGGCCCATCTGCGTGGCAATCAGTTGCCCAGCAACCGTGAAGAGGTGGAAGTACAACTGCAGAATGAAGCCGAACATCACCCCGACCAGCACCTGCTCGCCGATCAGCAGCATGGACTGCAAGCTCACGGCGTCCACCTGTGGCATCGGCGGCAGGTTCGGCGCCAGCACCAGGCAGATCGCCAGGGACAGGTACAGGCGCACCCGCATCGGCACCAGCTGGGTGCCGATCACCGGCATGACCATCAGCATGGAGGCGATGCGGAACAGCGGCAGGAGGTACTGGCCCACCCAGCCGCCGATCTGCATGTTGGTCAGCTCGAGCATCAGCCGATCAACAGCGGAATGTTCTGTATCAGCGTCTGGGTGTACTCCATCAGCTCGCGCACCAGCCAGGGGCCGGCCCACATCAGCGTCAGCAGCATCACCAGCAGGCGCGGAACGAAGCTCAGGGTCTGTTCGTTGATCTGCGTGGCGGCCTGGAACATCGCCACCAGCAGGCCCACTAGCAAGCTCGGCAGCACCAGCAGGCCGACGATCAGGGCGGTCAGCCAGAGCGATTCGCGAAACAGGTCGACGGCGACTTCGGGGGTCATCTGCGCGTCCTCTATAACGTGCCGAAACTGCCGGCCAGGGTGCCCATGATCAGCGCCCAGCCATCGATCAGGACGAACAGCATGATCTTGAACGGCAGGGAAATAATCAGCGGCGACAGCATCATCATGCCCATGGCCATGAGGATGCTCGCCACCACCATGTCGATGATCAGGAACGGGATGAAGATCATGAAACCGATCTGGAACGCGGTCTTCAGCTCCGAGGTGACGAAGGCCGGGATCAGGATGGTCAGCGGCGCCTGCTCAGGCGAGGCGATGTCGGTGCGCTTGGACAGACGCACGAACAGCTCCAGGTCGGAGGCACGGGTCTGTGCCAGCATGAACTCCTTGATCGGTACCTCGGCCTTGGCGATGGCCTGCTGGGCCGGCAGCTGCTCGTTGAGGTAGGGCTGCAGGGCGTCCTGGTTAATCTTGTCGAACACCGGGGCCATGATGAACATGGTCAGGAACAGGGCCAGGCCGATGAGGATCTGGTTCGACGGTGTCTGCTGCAGGCCCAGGGCCTGACGCAGGATGGAGAACACGATGATGATCCGGGTGAAGCTGGTCATCAGCATGACGAACGCCGGGATGAAGCTCAGCGCCGTCATGATCAGCAGGATCTGCAGGCTGACCGAGTACTCCTGCTGCCCTTCGGCGTTGGTGCTCAGGGTGATGGCGGGAATCGACAGCGGATCGTCGGCACCGAACGCCAGCGGGGCGGCGATGACCAGCAACAGCGTCAGCAGAATGCGCCAGGCGCTCATTCCTTGTGGTCCTTCTGGTCCTTGCCGAGCAGCTCCATCAGGCGCTGGGCGAACTCGGGCGTGGCGGGCTCGGCAGTTTCGAGGCTCACCGGCTCCTTGAGCACGTGCAGCGGCGTGATGCGGCCGGCAGTTAGGCCGAGCAGCACCTGCTCGCCACCAACCTGTACCAGCAACAGGCGATCACGCGGGCCGAGGGCCTGGCTGGCCACCAGCTTGATCGCCTGGTTGCCACGCGGGCCGATCTGCTGCACCCGGCGCATCACCCAGGCCAGAGCGAAGATCAGGCCGATCACCAGCAACAGGCCGAGCAGCAGCTGCGCCAGCTGGCTGCCGATGTCGCTGCTGGCCATGGGTGTGGTCACCGCCTTGGCGACCGGTTCGGCGGCCAGCGCCGTCAAGGGTGCCAGCAGGAAGAGGCTGCAGAGTGCGCGCATCATCGCCTCAGCGCAGCTTCTTGATGCGTTCGCTGGGGCTGATCACATCGGTCAGGCGAATGCCGAACTTCTCGTTGACCACCACTACTTCGCCGTGGGCAATCAGGGTGCCGTTGACCAGCACGTCCAGCGGCTCGCCGGCCAGACGGTCCAGCTCCACCACCGAGCCCTGGTTGAGCTGCAGCAGGTTGCGGATGCTGATCTCGGTGCTGCCCACTTCCATGGAGATGGACACCGGAATATCGAGGATCACGTCCAGGTTCGGCCCATCCAGCGACACGGGACCGTTGCCAGGCTTGGGCGCGGCACCGAACTCCTCCATGGCCATGCGCGGTGCGGCCGGAGCCGCGGCGCCAGCACCCTGGTTCATCAGCGCATCGATGTCCGCCTGGCCGGCGTCATCACCGGCCTCGGCGAGGGCTGCGGCCCACTCGTCGGCCAGGGCCTGCTCTTCTGGGCTGGTGCCTTCGTTTTCGTCTGCCATCGCTCTACCTCGGCTGGCTGTTTATCTGAGGGCTGGCCGGGCTGCAAGCCCGACCGGCTGGGTTAACGACCCGGGGCACCACGCCTTAGCGCAGGCGCTCTACGGGCTCGAGAATCTGCAGGGCCAGGTTGCCCTTGTGGGCACCCAGCTTGACCTTGAATGCCGGCACGCCATTGGCGCGCATGATCATCTGTTCCGGCAGCTCCACCGGAATCACGTCGCCGGGCTGCATGTGCAGAATGTCGCGCAGCTTGAGTTCGCGACGCGCCAGGGTAGCGCCAAGCGGCACGTTGACGTCGAGGATGTCCTCGCGCAGGGCCTTGATCCAGCGCTCGTCCTGATCGTCGACATCGGACTGGAAACCGGCGTCGAGCATCTCGCGGATGGGCTCGATCATCGAATAGGGCATGGTGATGTGCAGATCGCCGCCACCACCGTCCAGTTCGATATGGAAGGTGGACACCACCACCACTTCGCTGGGGCTGACGATGTTGGCCAGGGCCGGGTTCACTTCCGAGTTCATGTACTCGAAGTTGACGTCCATCACCGCGTGCCAGGCTTCCTTGAGATCGACGAAGGCCTGGTCGATGACCATGCGCACCACGCGCAGCTCGGTCGGGGTGAACTCACGGCCCTCGATCTTGGCGTGGCGGCCGTCGCCGCCGAAGAAATTGTCCACCAGCTTGAACACAAGCTTGGCGTCGAGGATAAACAAGGCGGTGCCGCGCAACGGCTTCATTTTCACCAAGTTGAGGCTGGTCGGCACGTACAGCGAGTGCACGTATTCGCCGAACTTCATCACCTGCACCCCGCCCACCGCCACATCGGCGGAGCGGCGCAGCAGGTTGAACATGCTGATGCGGGTGTAGCGGGCGAAGCGCTCGTTGATCATCTCCAGGGTCGGCATGCGTCCGCGGACGATGCGATCCTGGCTGGTCAGGTCGTAATTCTTGACGCTGCCGGGGTCGGCATCGGCCTCGGTCTCGACCAGGCCATCGTCGACGCCATGCAGCAGCGCATCGATCTCATCCTGTGACAGCAGGTCTTGTACGGCCATGCGGGGCTCCTGCTACTGCAGCACGATGTTGGTGAACAGTACCTGTTCGACCACGGTTTTACCGGTTTCTTTCTGCGCCACTTCCTGCACCACGGCGGTCGCCTGGCTGCGCAGCATTTCCTTGCCGACCGGCGTCATCAGCGCGCCGAAGTCCTGGCCGGAGAACAGCATCACCAGGCGGTTGCGGATCAGCGGCATATGCACCTTGAGGGCGTCCAGCTCGGCCTGGTTGCGCGCCATCAGCGCCACGCTGACCTGCATGTAGCGCGCCCTGCCCTGGTGTTTGTAGTTGGCGATAAAGGCCGGAGCGATGCTCTCGTACAGCGCCGGCTGCTTGACCGGGGCCGCGCTTTCGCTGGTTTCCTCGGCCGGCTTGTCTTCTTCCGCACCCTTGTCCTTGCCGAGCAGGAACCAGGTCGCGCCCACGGACACCCCAATCGCCAGCAGCAATGCCACCACGATCAGGATGATGAGTTTGAGCTTGCCCTTGCCACCGGCTTTTTCGCCGCCTTCGGCTGCCGGGGGTTTAGGAGCTGGTTTCTTTGCCATGCCAAAAATCCGTCACTATTCAGTGTTTTGTCCCTGGTCAAGGGCTTAGGAGCAAGTGTTATGCCATCTTGTAAACAAGATAGCCGCTATCGCCCCGCCCGACACAGGCAGCCGATATACCAAGGCAACGACCGCCTGTCACCCGAAAACGACTGCGCCCGGTGCTTTATCGGCACCGGGCGCAGGATATTGCGGGGCTTGGCGAAGCGTCAGGCGTAGTAATCCACCAGGCCACGCGACGCGGCAGACGACTGGCCGCGCAGTTCGCTGACGCCGCTCAGCACCTCTTCATCGCCGCCGCCCATGCCACGACCGCCGGAATGCCTGCGCCCCTCCTCTCCGCCGCCCTGGGAACTACGGGCCATGGACTGGTCGGAGACATTGACGTCCAGCTGGTTCATGCCCTGCTGGGCGAACAATTCGCGCAGACGATGGACCTGGCCTTCCAGCTGGTCACGCACGCTGGCGTTGGCGCTGATGAAAGTGACCTGGGCCGCCTGGTCCTTGTTCAACTCGATGCGCACTTCCATGCGTCCCAGCTCGGCGGGGTCGAGTTGGATCTCGGCCGACTTGAGGTTCTGGCTGGACAGCCACATCACCTTGTCGACCACCGCCTCGCTCATGCCGGGATGGTTCACCTGTACCGGCTGGCCGGGCACCAGCGGCAGGCGCTGCACGTTGTTCTGCTGGTTGATGGCTTGGCTCAAGGCGCTGAGCTTGCTGGCGAAGGCCTCGGCACGTGCGTCAGCTTGGCTTTCGCGAACGCTGGACAGAGAACTGTCCAGCCCTTCGACGAGCAGCTCGCCCTCCAGCCCCTCGGTCGATGTCTCCTCGCTGGGCACGGCATCGCCGGAGAAGGCGGCCAGGGCATTGGCGAAGCCCTGGCTGGCATTGGCCGACTTCTCCGCGGCTACCGCTCCAGGGCTCAACTGCTGCTGTGCGGCAGCCTTCTCCTGCGCGCCCATTTCAAGCGCCAGTTTCACCGCCGGCAGGCTGTTGAGCATGTCCAGTTCGGGATCGTGACTGGCTTCGGTCATGGTCGCCGGCGCGGCGCTGGCCACGGTCGGCGTGGTCGCCTGCAACAGAGGATCGCCCCCCTCGACCGGAACCTCGCCCTGGGCAGCCAGCGGATCGACCGTCTCGGCCGTCGGCAGCTGGCCCGTCATGGCCATCAGCAGCAACGGATCGACACCCTCCTCGCCGCCCTCGGCCGACTCCTCCGGCAAGGCATTGCCGCTTTCGGCAACGACCGGCTGTTCGGCGGCAGGCTCGGCCGTCGCCTCGTCTGCCGGCTTGGCCTCGGCAGAGCGCTCCTCGGCGGCCTTGGCGCTGGCCTCCTTGCGCTCTGCGGCCTTGCTCTGACGCTCCTTGGCGTAGACCTCGGCGAAGCTGGAGGCCTCGTTGTTGCGGGGTTCAGGGGTATTGGTCGGGGCTTTGGCCGCAGGTGTCTTCGGCCGCACTTCGGGCGCGGACTGAAGGAGAAAGTCGGGTGCAACGGACATGGGTACTCTCCGTTAGTGAGGGATCGTACCGGTGATAGAGCAAGGGCCGGGCCAACTTTGCCCGACGTACTCAGCGATAGCGTTGGCGCTCGGACTTGAGCAGGATGCGCACGATGGCAAACTCGCGACCGATCTGCTCGATCAGTGCCGGCGCCTCGTCCAGTCGCTCGCGACGGGCGGCCTCTTCCAGGTTCTTGCACAGGCCGGCCAGCAGCGTGGCGCCCATGTTGCTGCAGCTCCCCTTGAAGCTGTGGGCGGCCAGGCGCAGGGCCTGGGCGTCTTCGGCGGCCATGGCCTCGTGGATATGGCGCTGGCGCTCCTCAGAGTCGAGCAGGAAGGTATCCAGCAGCACGGGGTATTCCTCCCCCATGACATCCAGCAGGGAAGCCAGCACGCTCTGATCGAGATGGGAATCGGACACCAGCTCACTCCATGATCGGGAAGCGCCGATTATGCCTGAGCCACCCAGCGAAACTCCACGATGGCGCCACGCCCGTCGGGCGACCACTGGCACCGGTCGGCAAGTTGGCAGATCAGGCGCAGGCCACGCCCGCTGAGGCTGTCGCAGTCGCGCTGCCGATCCAGGGCACGGCTTACGTCGAAACCAGCGCCGCTGTCCTGCACATGGATGCGCAGGCAGCCACCACCGGCCTCCGGCAACAGCTCCAGGTCGAAGCGCACGAAGCCCTCCTGCAGCGTCAGCAGGCGCTGGCTGCGCTCACGATAGTACTGGGCGAAGCCCTGGGCATCGGACTTGAGTTTGGAGTCCAGGCCCAGCACACCATGCTCCAGGGCGTTGGAATACAACTCGGCCATCACCGTGTACAGCGCACCGCCCTGGGCACGCAGGCCACGCACCTCCATCAGCAACTGGAGCAGGAACGGCAGAGGGTTGAAGCGTTTGAGCGCCTCGGCGCGGAATTCGAAGCTGGCCGACCAGTCCAGCGGGCTGCTCTGGCCACTGTCGGAGAAGGCCAGCGGCGGGCGACTGAGCACGGAGTCGTCGACCATGCTCAGCTCGATCATGCTGACGTCGTCCTGGGCCTCGCCACGGAACGCCGTCAGCGCCCGCTGGATCTCCTCGAACAGGCGCTCCGGCGGGTGACCACTGGTGAACACCTGCAACAGGCGCTCCTCGCCGAACAGCTGCTCGCTGGCGTCGCGGGTCTCCAGCACACCGTCGGAAAGCAGGAAGATGCGATCACCAGGCTGCAGCGGATGAACCTCATAGGCCTCGTTGAAGGACGCCGGGTCCAGCACGCCCAGCGGCAGGTGGCGCGATACCAGCGGCACCCGCTCGCCGCTGCTGACGCGCAGCAGGTGGCCATCCGGCAGGCCGCCATTCCACACCTCAACCACCCGGCGCTGGAAACTCAGGTTGAGCATGGTGGCGCAGCAGAACACTCCCACCGGCAGGATGCGCTTGAGCTTGGCATTCATCTCGCGAAGGATTTCCGCCATGGAAAAACCCTTGGCGGTCATGCCGTAGAACACCTCGGACAGCGGCATGGCCCCGATGGCCGCCGGCAGGCCGTGGCCGGTGAAGTCGCCGAGCAGCACATGCATGCCACCGGAGGGCTTGAACGCGGCCAGCAGCAGGTCACCGTTGAACAGGGCGAAGGGCGATTGCAGGTAGCGGATGTTCGCCGCGCTGAGGCAACCGGAGTGGGCCACCTTGTCGAACACCGCCTTGGCCACCCGCTGCTCGGTGAGCAGGTGCTCGTTGTGCTTGGCGATCAGGTCGCGCTGTTCCAGCACCGTCTTCTGCAGGCGGCGCAGGCGGTCCATGGCGCTGATCTTGGCCTGCAGGATGACCTGGTTGTAGGGCTTGGCGAGGAAGTCGTCACCGACCTCCAGACAGCGCACCAGCGCTTCGCTCTCGGTCAGCGAGGTGAGGAAGATGATCGGTACCAGCGCCTCGCCAGCCAGCTCCTTGATCCGTCGCGCCGCCTCGAAGCCGTCCATCACCGGCATCAGCGCGTCCATCAGCACCAGCTGCGGACGCTCCTGCTCGAACAGGCCGACCGCCTCCAAGCCGTTGCTGGCGGTGAGCACCCGATGCCCCTGACGGCTGACGATGGTGGACAGCAGCATCCTGTCCGCTGCGCTGTCCTCGGCGATCAGGATGGACAGGCGGTTGGGCATGGCGGTCAGCCGATCTGGAACAGCTGTTCGAAGTTGGAGATCGAGAGGATCTTGCGCACGTCCGGATTGCAGTTCACCAGGCTGATCCGCGCATGATCGCCGCCGGCGTGGTCACGCAGCAGCAGGAGCATGCCCAGGGCCGAGCTGTCCAGGTAGGTGGCGCCCTTGAGGTCCACCACGTAGCGCTTGGGAGTCGCGCTCACCCGCTCGTAGGCATCGCGAAATTCCTGGTGCGCAGAGAAATCGAAGCGTCCCTGGATGTGAATGGTCAGCTCCTGCCCGTCGCCCGAAGGTAGCGCGGTGATGGCCATGTAGCACTCCTTGTTGATTCTTATGCAAAGAGAAGATGTAGCACCCGCAAGTGACGGCGGCAACCGCGCGTCAATTCTGCTCGCGTTGCGGCAGGCGTTGCGACAGCTCGTCGAGCAGCTTCTGCTCGCGCTTGTCCTCGGCCGCACGCGCCTCGTCCAGGTAGCGTTGGACGAGCTTACGCAGACCTTCCACCCGCGTATAGCGCTGCTGCCAGGCGGCCCTGGCCTTGTTGAGGTTCTGCCGGTGCCAGTTGATGCTCTGCAGCTGCTGGCCGATGGCGGTTTCCAGCTGGCTGAGGAAACGCTGGTAGTTCATCAGCCATTGCCCGGACACGCCCTTGCTGCCTTCGCTGATCCACTGTTGCTGGTAATCGGCGCGGTAGCGCTCCAGTTCGCCCAGCTGCGCCTCGGCCTTGGCCAGTAGACCCTGCATATGCGCCATCTGGCGGGCCGCTTCGCGCTCGGCGCGCTCGGCCATCTCGACCACCGGCGCCAGGCGCGCGGCGCGGCTGTTGGCCATCTATCAGGCCTGCGCCTGCGGGTTGAACACCTGCGCCAGCTGGCTGACGCTCTCGGCCATCGACTCGCTCTCGCCCAGGCTCTGCTTCAGGTAGCGCGCCATGGCCGGTTGGCGGGCGATGGCCAGGTCGGTGTCGGGATCGCCGCCCGGCACGTAGGCGCCGACGCTGATCAGGTCGCGGCTCTGCTGGTAGCGCGACCACAGCTGCTTGAAGCGCTGGGCCTGCTTGAGGTGCTCGGGGCTGACCACCTGGGGCATGACCCGGCTGATCGAGGCCTCGATATCGATGGCCGGATAGTGACCTTCCTCGGCCAAACGGCGCGACAGCACGAAGTGACCATCGAGCACGCCGCGGGCGGCGTCGGCGATCGGGTCCTGCTGGTCGTCGCCCTCGCTGAGCACGGTGTAGAAGGCGGTGATCGAACCGCCACCCTGCTCCGCGTTGCCGGCTCGCTCCACCAGGCGCGGCAGCTTGGCGAACACCGACGGCGGATAGCCCTTGGTCGCCGGCGGCTCGCCGATGGCCAGGGCGATCTCGCGCTGGGCCTGGGCGAAGCGGGTCAGCGAATCCATCAGCAGCAGGACGTTCTTGCCCTTGTCGCGGAAGTATTCGGCGATGCGTGTGCAGTACATGGCGGCGCGCAGGCGCATCAGCGGCGCATCGTCCGCCGGCGAGGCGACGACTACGGAGCGCTTGATGCCCTCCTCGCCGAGAATCTCGTCGATGAACTCCTTGACCTCGCGGCCCCGCTCGCCGATCAGGCCGACCACGATGATTTCCGCCTCGGTGAAGCGGGTCATCATGCCCAGCAACACCGATTTACCCACGCCGGTACCGGCGAACAGGCCCAGGCGCTGGCCACGACCGACGGTGAGCAGACCGTTGATGGAGCGGATGCCGACGTCCAGCGGCTCATGGATCGGGTCGCGATTGAGCGGGTTGATGGTCGGGCCGTCCATCGGCACCCAGTCCTCGGCCTTCATCCCGCCCTTGCCGTCCAGGGCGCGGCCGGCACCGTCCAGCACCCGGCCGAGCATGGACATGCCCATGGGCAGGCGGCCGGTGTCCGGCAGCGGCACCACGCGGGCGCCAGGGGCGATGCCGGCCAGGCTGCCGACCGGCATCAGATAGATCTTGCCGGCGGAGAAGCCCATCACCTCGGCCTCGACCTGCACCGGATGGTAGCTGTCGTCGTTGATTACCAGGCAACGGCTGCCCAGCGCGGCGCGCAGGCCCTCGGCCTCCAGGGTCAGGCCGACCATGCGCAGCAGGCGGCCTTCCACCACCGGCTGGGTCGGCAGCTCGACGGCCTCTTCGTAGCCGGCCATGCGTTTGGCGAAGCTGGTGCGCTCAAGGCGCATCGGGGCTCTCCAGATCGACCTGGATATCAGCCTCTGGCGGATTGGTGGCCTGGGCCCGCTGCTGCTCGAACAGCTGCTTGAGGGCCATGGCCATGCGCGTCTCGACGCTGGCGTCGATGCGGCTGTGCTCGCTCTCGACCCGGCAGCCGCCGGGCTGCAGGGAGTCGTCCTCGAGGATGCGCCAGCTCTCCTCGTGGCGCTCGCGCAGGGCCTTCACCAACTCGAAGTCCTGCGGATGAATATGGATGCGCACGTTGCTGGCGCCCATGGGCAGCAGCTTCAACGCCTCGCGCAGCACATGGCGAATCTGGCTGGAGTCGCTGGCCAACTCGCGCTGGATCACCTGGCGGGTCATCTGGCTGACCAGGTTGACCAGCGCCTTCTCCAGTTCCTGGTCCTGCTCGGCGATGGGTGCCATCAGATGGCCCATGAGTTGTTCCAGCTGCGCCAGCTTGCCGGCCAGGGCGGCATCGGCCTCCTGCTTGGCCTTGAGCTGGCCGGCGCGGAAGCCGTCCTTCTCGCCGGTGGCGAAACCTTCGTTGTAGGCGTCCTGGCGGATCGCCTCGAGTTCGTCGAGCGTCAGCGGCTTGACGTCCTCGACCGCCACCTCCTCCACCTGAACCTGCTCGGCCTCGACCGCCGGCGCGGGTTCCGGCTCGGGTTCGGGCGGGGTCTCAACCTCGGGATCGAAGCTGGGTATGGCCCAGCGGTCGAAGCCCGCCACGTCCTTGGCGCGGATCAGCTCGCTGGGGGCATCCTTGGGCGGCACCATGGTTTAGATCATCGCCTCGCCACCGGCACCGCCGAGGACGATCTCGCCGGACTCGGCCATGCGCCGGGCGATGGTGAGGATTTCCTTCTGCGCCGTCTCCACTTCGCTGACGCGCACCGGGCCCTTGGCCTCCAGGTCGTCGCGCAGCAGCTCGGCGGCGCGCTTGGACATGTTCTTGAAGACCTTCTCCTTGATGCCCTCGTCGGCGCCCTTGAGGGCCAGCACCAGGATGTCCGAGGAGACCTCGCGCAGCAGCGCCTGGATGCCGCGGTCGTCGACGTCGGCCAGGTTGTCGAAAACGAACATCAGGTCCTCGATCTGGCTGGACAGGTCCTCGTCGACCTCGCGGATGGAGTCCATTAGCTGGCCCTCCACCGAGCTGTCGAGGAAGTTCATGATGTCCGCCGCGCGCTTCACGCCGCCCAGGTTGGCGCGGGTGGTGTTGGCGCTGCCGGAGAACTGCTTCTCGAGGATCTGGTTGAGCTCCTTGAGCGCCGCCGGCTGCACGGTGTTGAGCGAGGAAACGCGCAGGATGATGTCCAGGCGCACCTTGTGGTCGAAGTGGCTGAGCACCTCGCCGGCCTGGTCCGGATCGAGGTAGGCGACCACGATGGCCTGGATCTGCGGGTGCTCGTAGCGGATCACGTCGGCCACGGCGCGTGGCTCCATCCACTTCAGGCTGTCCAGGCCGCTGGTGCTGCCGCCGAGCAGGATGCGGTCGATCAGGTTGCCGGCCTTGTCCTCGCCCAGCGCTGCGGTGAGCATCTTGCGGATATAGGCGTCAGAGCCCACGCCCAGGCTGGTCTGGTCGCCGACGATGTCGACGAACTCGCCCATCACCTGCTCGACCTGCTCGCGCTGCACGTTGCGCATGCCGGCCATGGCCACGCCGACCCGCTGCACTTCCTTCGGCCCGAGGTGACGCAGCACCTGCGCCGCGTCCGTCTCGCCGAGGGACAGCAGGAGAATGGCGGCCTTGTCGACCTTGTTCAGCTTGACGGCGGTGCGATTGTCACTCATCGGCGTTGATCCACTCTTTGACTACCTGGGCGACGCGGCCCGGATCTTCCGCCACCAGACTCTTGATGGCGTTCAGTTGTGCATCATAACCCTCGGAGGGGCTTGGCAGCAGGATGCTCTGCGGGCCGCCGAGGCTTACCCGATCGGAGGACAGCTCGCCTTCCAGGCCACCCATGTCGCCCAGCTCCACATCGCCCTCGCGGCCTTCGCCCGCGGCGTTCTTGCCGCCACCGGCAATGTTGTTGAGCACCGGGCGCAAAACGAACCACACCAGAAGGAAGATCAACAGCGCGGGGAAAAGTTGCTTCAGGGCGCCCATCCCCATCAGGAACAGCTCGCTCTGATACCAGGGGGTCTCGATGACCTCACCGAGTTCGGCGGAGAACGGCGCGTTGATCACGCTGACGCTGTCGCCGCGGCTGGCGTCGAAGCCCACCGAGTCCTGTACCAGGCGGGTGAAGCGCGCCAGGTCATCGGCGCCCCAGGGGCTGCTGGTGGTCTCGCCGGTTTCGGGATTGATGCTGACCTTGTCGTCCAGCACCACAGCCACCGACAGGCGCTTGAGGCGGCCCTGCTGCTGCTTGGTGTAGCTGATCGAACGGTCCAGCTCGAAGTTGCGGGTGGACTGCTCGCGCTTATCCGCCGGATACGGCGCCAGCATCGGCTGGCCGGTGGCCGGATCCATGATTTGCGCGCCGTTGGCATCCAGCAGCGGCTGGCCGGGGGCGACCGGGCCGGCCGGCGCCGGTGCGGCGGCTGCGGCCTGCTCGGGAGCGGAGGCGGCACCCGGCGGCTGGTTGCTCAGGGCACCCGGCACGCCTTGCGGCGGCATACTGCTGGAGCGCTGCTCGTTGACCTGCTGCTCGCTGCGCAGAGCCGGCTGGTCCGGGTTGAACATCTCGGAGGTGGATTCCACCGCGCTGAAATCGACGTCGGCGGACACCTCGGCCTTGTAGCGGCCGTTGCCCAGCACCGGCTGCAGGATGTTGTGCACGCGCTGGGTGAACAGGGTTTCCATGCGGCGGGTGTAGTCGAACTGCTTGCCGGCCATGGTCAGCTCGGACAGCTCCTGCTGGTCGGACAGCAGGTTGCCCTTCTGGTCGACCACGGTGACCTGGGACTTGGTCAGCTCCGGCACGGAGGTGGCCACCAGGTTGACGATGGCCATCACCTGGCTCGGCTCCAGGCTGCGGCCCGGGTAGAGCTCGACCAGTACCGAGGCGGTGGGCTTGCGCTCGTCGCGGACGAACACCGAGCTCTTCGGAATGGCCAGGTGCACGCGGGCACCCTTGACGTTGTTCAGGCTGGAGATAGTGCGCGCCAGCTCGCCTTCCAGGCCGCGGCGATAGCGGGTGGCCTCCATGAACTGGCTGGTCCCCAGGCTCTGCTCCTGGTCGAGGATCTCGAAACCGACGTTGCCGTCGGCCGGCGCCACGCCGGCGGCGGCCAGCTTCATGCGCGCGCGGCCGAGCTCGTCGGACTTGACAAGCAGCGCGCCGGAGTTGGGCTCGACGGTGTAGGCGATATCGGCGGCGTTGAGCACCTCCATCACCTGATTGCTGTCCATGCCGGCCAGGTTGCCCAGCAACGGCTTGTAGTCCGGCTGCTGCGACCACAGGACCACGGCGAAGCCGATCGCCACGCTGGCAGCCAGACCGACCAGCAGGCCGAGCTGACGCAGCATGGACATCTCGGAGAGGTTCTCCAGGAAGGCCAGCCCGAACAGCGGTTTCTTCGGCTCGTCGGCGCCAGTGGTGGCGGGTACGTTTGCAGCGACTGCTTCAGCCATGACTCAAATCCGCCCTATTAAACCGGCATCTGCATGATGTCTTGATAGGCCTGAACCAGCTTGTTGCGCACCTGGGTCATGGCCTGGAAGGAAACGCTGGCCTTCTGCGAGGCGATCATCACGTCGGTGATGTCGACACCCGCCTGCCCCATCTCGAAGGCAGTGGCCAGCTGGCCGGAAACCTGTTGGGTCTCGTTCACCTTTTCAACGGCCTGGCCGAGCATATCGGCGAAGTTCGGCGCACCCGGCTCCGGCGCGGCAACCTGCGCAGGCTTGATCTTGGCCATGGCCTCCATCTGCATGGAGCGCATTTCCAACATCAGGCGATTGAATTCGACACCCTGGCTCATGACCTTTCCTCCAGCGACCGCGGATTTTTGACGCTGCGCGGCCTATGCGGGGGTATCTGCAAGCACAGTGCCAAAAAACAAAGACCCGCACGAGGCGGGCCAAGAGGGGATCGCTATTGCCCCGCCGGCAAGGCCGGACGGGGCGAATGCTTAGCTGGCGTAGAGATAGGCTTCCACGTCCATGCCGGCATCGCGCATCTGCGCCAGCTTGTACCGCAGGGTCCGCGGGCTGATGCCCAGACGCTCGGCAGCCTCCTTGCGGCGGCCACGCTCGGCACGCAGGGTATCGATGATCACCTGGAACTCGCGACGACGCAGATCCTCGCCCAGAGCGCCGGCACCCTCCGCAACGGCGGCTGGCTCCTCGATCGGCAGCGGACTGCTGGTCGACGAAGCCGGCGTACCGGCCGCCGGAGCGCCCACAGCCGAGGCTGAATTGCCAGTCACCAGCCGCACGGTTGGCGCGACGCTGATCGGCGCCATGCCGATAGGCGCCGTCAGGCACAGGTCGTGCGGCTGGATCAGCCCTCCCTGTTGCAGGATCAGCGCACGCTGGATGGCGTTGTCCAGCTCGCGCACGTTGCCGGGCCAGGCGTGAGCCACCAGAGCGGCGCGGGCCTGCGGCGAGAGCTGGACGGCGGCATGATTCATTTTTTTGACGTGCTTGCCGAGCAGGCGCTCGGCCAACGGCAGAATGTCAGCAGGCCGCTCGCGCAGGGAACGCCAGGCCAGCGGGAAGACCGACAGGCGATAATAGAGGTCTTCGCGGAAGCGCCCCGCCGCCACTTCGCCGGCTAGGTCGCGGTTGGTGGTGGCCAGCACGCGGATATCCAAGTTGATCGGCTTGCGCGCCCCCACCCGCTCCACTTCCCGCTCCTGCAGCACACGCAGCAGCTTGGCCTGCAGGCCCAGCGGCATCTCGGAAATCTCGTCGAGCAGAATGGTGCCGCCATCGGCGAGTTCGAACTTGCCCGGCTGGGCGGCGATGGCACCAGTGAAGGCGCCCTTCTCATGGCCGAACAGGGTGGCCTCGAGCATGTTGTCGGGAATCGCTGCGCAGTTGATGGCGATGAACGGGCCATTGCCCCGGTTCGACTGCTGGTGGATGTAGCGCGCCAGCACTTCCTTGCCGGTACCGGACTCGCCGGAGATCAGTACGGTGGAATCGCTCCTGGCCACGCGGGCGGCCAGCTCTAGCAGTTGCCGGCTGGCCGGCTCGCACGCCACCGGGCCATCGCTATCGCTGGCCGGCAGCCGACCGAGGGCATGGCGCGCCACCAGCTCCAGCAGGGTACGCGGCTCGAACGGCTTGACCAGGTAATCGGCGGCGCCCTGGCGAATCGCATCCACCGCGCGCTCGACCGCGCCATAGGCGGTCATCAGCAGTACCGGCAGCTGCGGATAGCTGGCGCGGATCAGGCCGAGCAACTGGTGGCCGTCCATGCCGGGCATGTTGACGTCACTGATCACCAGGCTGAAAGCCTCTTCGCCCAGCGCCTCGATGGCATCCTCGGCGCACTCCACGGCGCGGAAGTCATGGCCACCGAGCAGCAGGGTGTCGGCAAGCGCTTCACGCAGTGCGCGGTCGTCTTCGACCAGCAGAACCTTGGCGGTCATGGGCTTACTCCTGAATATCCGGTTGCGCCGCGCTGAGCAGCGGCAGTACGAGGGTGGCGCAGGTGCCACGACCGACGCGCGAGCGCAGGCGCAGCTCGCCCTGGTGGGCGCGCACCACCGCCTGAACCACCGCCAGGCCGAGGCCGGTACCGGTGGTCTTGGTGGTGAAGAAGGGCTCGCCGAGGCGCGCCAGGGTGGTTTCGTCGATACCCGGCCCGTTGTCGCTGACGCACAGGCGCAGGCTGTTGTCGCGGGCATACAGGTGAATCTTCAGGCCGGCTTCGCGGCCGCCGGCCTGGATGGCGTTCTCGATCAGATTGAGCACGGTGCCGACCAGGGTGTCGCGGTTGCACAGCAACTCGCCCAGGCGGGCATCGCATTGCCAGCGCACATTCATGCCCAGCACATGGGGCTCGGCGGCGCGGCGCAGGGCGTCGAAGAAGGCATTGGGGGCGATGCGGTCGGGCAGCGGCAGCTCGCCACGGGCGAATACCAGCATGTCGCGCACCTGATGCTCCAGCTCGTGCAGGCGCTCCTTGATGCGACCGGCGAAACGCTGTTGCTGCTCGAACGGCAGCTCCTGCTCGGCAAGGTGGCTGGCATACAGCAGCGCGGCCGACAGCGGCGTGCGGATCTGGTGGGCCAGCGAGGCGACCATGCGCCCCAGGGACGACAGGCGTTCGTGGCGCGCCAACTGATCCTGCAGGCGACGGGTTTCCGTCAGATCCGTCAACAGTACAAGCTGCCCCGGCTCGCCCTGCAGGGAGCGGGTGGCGATGGACAGGCGGCGCCCGTCCTTGAGGGAAATCTCGTGGCCGTCGTCTTCACGCGGGGCGAAGTTGCGCGCAATCACCTCGCGCCAGAGCATGCCCACTAGAGGTTTAGCGAGCAGGCTGCGTGCCACCGGATTGGCCTCGCGCACCACACCCTGACCATCGATGACTATCACACCGCCAGGCAGCAGGTCGAGCAGACTCTGCAGACGCTGGGCTAGACGCTCCTTCTCGGCCAGCTCCTGCATGCGCTGGGCGCTGACCAGGGCCAGCTGGCCCTTGAGCTCGCTCACCCGCGCCTCGAGCATGCTGTAGGAGCTGCTGAGCTGCGTGGACATCTGGTTGAACAGGGCGAAGGCCTGTTCCAGATTGGCACGGCTGGCCTGCTCGATAGGCGCAGCTGGGGCGGCGGCTTCGGGGGTGACGGGCGACGGGGCGGCTTGGCTCATGCTCTTCTCTCGGCTGGCGAACCGTCAGCAGACGGTCAGTCGAGAGAGTCTTAGCAATCCCCATGCCTAAAAATTAGGCCTTATATTTCAACAACTTAAAAAATAAAGCCGGAGCTTGCGTCAAAGCTCCGGCTCTATTTCCTGGGAAGCGAGGAGATTCAGTCCTCGTCTCCGCCTTCGTCGTCACGGCGGCTCATGCCGTACTTGCGCATCTTCTCCACCAGGGTCGTGCGGCGAATGCGCAGGCGCTCGGCGGCTCGTGCCACTACGCCATAGGCATCGTCCAGTGCCTGCTGGATCAGGCCCTGTTCGAGATTACCGAGGTAATCCTTCAGATCCAGCCCCTCTGGCGGCAGCATGGCGGTGTTGGCTATGCCCGGAATGCTGGCGCCGATGGCTGCACGCTCGTCCAGCTCTTCGCGCAGGCTGATGGCCAACTGCTCGTCTTCGTCATCGACATGGCGGAATTTCTTCGGCAGCTCACCGACGCCGATCACGCCGTAGGGATGCATGATCGCCATGCGCTCGACCAGGTTGGCCAGCTCGCGCACGTTGCCCGGCCAGTCATGGCGGCACAGCGACATGATGGCGGCGGAGTTGAAGCGGATGGAGCCGCGCTTCTCGAACTCCATGCGCGAGATCAGCTCGTTCATCAGCAGAGGGATGTCTTCCACGCGCTCGCGCAGCGGCGCCATCTCGATAGGGAAGACGTTGAGGCGGTAGTAGAGGTCCTCGCGGAAGGTCCCCTCCTCGATCATCTTCTCCAGATTCTTGTGGGTGGCGGCGATGATGCGCACATCCACCGACTGGGTCTTGTTGCTGCCGACCCGCTCGAAGGTGCGCTCTTGCAGCACGCGCAACAGCTTGACCTGCATCGGCAGCGGCATGTCGCCGATCTCGTCGAGGAACAGGGTGCCGCCGTTGGCCAGCTCGAAACGCCCGGCGCGGCTGGTGATGGCGCCAGTGAAAGCGCCCTTCTCATGGCCGAACAGTTCGCTTTCCAGCAGCTCCGCCGGAATCGCCCCGCAATTGACCGGCACGAACGGCGCCTCGCGGCGCTTGGAGTGATAGTGCAGGTTGCGCGCGACCACTTCCTTGCCGGTGCCGGACTCGCCGAGGATCAGCACGCTGGCCTCGGTATCGGCCACCTGCTGCATCATCTGACGTACCTGGTGGATGGCACGGCTGGTGCCGACCAGGCTGCGGAACAGATTCGGCTCGCGCTGGCGGCCGCGCTCGCGGGCCTGGTCGTACATCTCGCGATAGACCTGGGCACGGTGCAGGGAGTCGAGCAGCTTGTTGTAGCTGGGCGGCATCTCCAAGCTGGCCAGCACACGGCGGCGCAGGTCCTCCGCCCAGTCCGCCGGAACCGGCTCGCCGATCATCAGCAGCGGCAGGTTCTCGTCCCAGGCGATGATCTGCTTGAGCAGCTCCAGGGCACCGCCCTTGGCGTTCACATCGCCGAGCAGCACGTTGAGCACTTCGCGACTGGAGTCGAGTTTGCCCACGGTCTCGCGCCAATCGGCACTGCTGCAGGCCAAGTGGTCTTCGCCAAGAAAACCGAGAACCACTGCCAGGTCACGGCGGCGCTCGGCGTTGTCGTCAATCAGCAGGATTTTGGTTTCACGCCACATCTTGTTCTGGTCTGGCTCGCGGGCTGGGAAAAGGAGTCGCCAAAGCGACAACGGCAATTGGCCACTAGTAAAGTCAAAAATCAGGCGAGAGTCAAATTTATGGCGTAACTTTTTCTGCGAATCCCGAGAGCATCCGTAATTGTCTGTAGATGCCCGAGAAATTCGTAAGGAGGGAAGCCGTTCAGGTGAACAGCTGGTAGACCTTGGCGCCCTGCTGAGACTGGTTGAGCTGTACCAGTTCGCCGGCGAGGCGGCGCTGCTCGGCCTGGCAGGTCATCACCAACTCGCGGTAGAGGTCGAGAAGCGTCTGCATACGCTCACGCAGCACGCCCTCGTCACGCTCAGCCTCGACCATGGCCTCATCGACAGCATGGCGGCACTGGGCATCCAGCTCACCAATGGCAGCCCAGTCGCGGCGAGCGAGCGCATCACGCAAGGCGTTACCGGTGGCTTCAAGAAGCTGGACGGATGAACTCATGGATACTTCCCCTTCACACTGCAGATGCTCAGTGACTGATGGCATCCCAACCGGATTTCACGTTGCGCAACAGCTCGGCCACTTCGTCGATGATAGCCACATCGTTGCCGATGTTGGCCTCGACCAGGCGCGAGACCATGTACTCGTAGAGTCTGTCGAGATTAGCGGCAATTTCACCGCCTTGCTGCAGGTCGAGACTCTCACGCAGACCGCCGATGATACCAATCGCCTTGCTGATCAGCTCGCCTTTCGCTGCGTGCTGGCCATGCATCATGACGCCCTTGGCCTGAGCCAGACGGGACAGGCCACCTTCCATGAGCATCTGAATCAGTCGATGCGGGCTGGCGTCGCTGACCTGAGCCTGAGTGTTGACGGTTTGATACTGCCGAAGGGCCGCCATTGCGTTCATGATTGCTCCACTGAACATTGCCTGGATACAGTCTTTATATCGGCAATGCGGTACTCATCTTGAGGACCGAGCGAAGCAAAAAAACGGATTATTCCGCGGCGGCGGCAGGCTCTACTTCCGGGCCGATGCCATCCCAGGCGGACTTCAGCTGAGTCAGCAGCTTCTGCACTTCTTCGAGACTGCGCGGTGTGTCGTCCAGTGCCACGCCAGCCAGACGGCGGGTCATGTAGTCATAAAGCGCATCGAGGTTTTCGGCGATTTCGCCACCCAGCTTCTTGTCGAGACTGGCCTGCAGTACTCCCAGGATGGTGATGGTACTGCCCACTGCCATGCCGCGAATCTCGATGTCGCCCTCTGCCTGAGCCTGACGCGCCAGCAGAACACGCTCCAGGGCGCCATCCAGCAACATCTGCACAGCCTTGTAGGGGCTGACTTCCTGACTGGTCTTGACCTGCTTGTAGGTGTCGATCGGCTTCTTGCTCATCATCAATCCTTCTTCACGAAACCGGGCAGGCTGGCCAGCTGATTGCTCAGGCTTTCACTGGTTTTCTGCAAACGGGCGACCAGTTGGTCCATGGCGGTGTACTGAGCGACCAGGCGCTCCTGGATTTTACCAACGCGCATATCCAGAGCCTTGCGCTGCTCGTCTATGCCACCAGGCCCAGTTAGCGTGGCCTGCAACGCCTTGGTGCGCTGATCAAACACTCCGCCGGTTTTGAGGTATTCGCCGACATTCTTGTCGAGTCGCACCATCAAACCCTTGTCGCCAGTAAAGTAGCTGGAGACTTGCTCAAAGTTGGTATCCAACGCCGAAGAGAGCTTGGCGTCATCAATCTTCAGCGTGCCGTCCTTCTGGGTAGTGATGCCAAGGTCAGCCAGCGCCCGGACCCCCTCCTCCCCGGTCGTTTTGACAAGCTCGTTGCGCAGTCCGGCCAGCAGCCCGCGGACTGTGGCATCGCCGACCAGCGCTCCGGTAACCGGCTTGGAGCCTTCGCCAACCTGAACTACCGCTGTTTGCTGTGCAGCAGTAGTCATGACGCCGTTATAAGCATCGACAAACTTCTGGATATTGGTCTTGACCGAGCCTTTATCGACGCCAATGGTGACGTCCACGGTCTTACCTGCAGCCAGATCGCTCTCACTTTGAGCCGAAGCCAGATTCAGGGTGACGCCATCAATGGCAGAAGACACGGTATTGCTTTCGCTAACGACCTTGAGACCATCAACGAACAATACAGCCGACTGAGCTTTGCTGATGACCCCAGCAGCGCCGCTGGTGGAGTTGGGACTGGCGGAGGTAGAAGTCACCCCGGCAGCAGGATTCAATGAGGTCAGAGCGTTGCTAGTGGGAGTACCGCCAGAGGCGGTTGCCGTCACTTCAAGCGCAGTACCATTGGTGGAGTTCAACACCAATCGAGAGCCCGATGCATCTGTTTCGATACTGGCCGAAACCCCTTGGCCAGCGCCGGAGGCATTGATGGCATCTCGAACATTCTCTAGAGAAGAGCCATCGCTGATGGCCACATTGAGATTGGTCGAGCCTGCCTTGATGGCCAGGTTTCCGCTTTGAAACAGAGTGGAGGCCGGAGCACCACTGAAAGCAGGCAATTTAAGGCTAGCGGACGACTGAAATGCTTGAGTGGTAAGAGCCACGGTGCCCGTCGTAACACCATCCTCAGCGACAGCTACCTTGATGTCGTTGCCAGCCCCAGGCTTGCTGGAGTTCAGCACCAACCGAGATCCGGAAGCATCCGTGACTATGGTGGCGCTAATGCCTTTGTCCTTGCCGGCAGCATTGATGCTGTCGCGCACGCCCGCCAGAGTGTTATTGGTAGCAGTAACGTCTACCTCAATGCTGGATGAACCGGCAGAGATAGTCATTTTTCCACTGTTGAACGTCGTGGAGGCAGTGGCAGGCACCGATTGCAGCCCGACTTTACTGCTGGTCGCCAGCTGCTGTACCTGAACGCTGTACTTACCGGCAATGGCTGCAGTATCCGCTTTGGCACTGAGCACCGCACTACTGCTTGATGAAGCAGTGCGATTCGTGAAAAGAGATGGCTTGTTGAGATTCTGGATGGCGGTCTGTAACCCGCTCAGCGACCCTTTCAATGTACCGAGCGCGGAAAAGCGCGAGGTAGTTGCTTTCTCAAGGCGATCAAGCTGCTGAGTCTTTGGGGCCTTCTCGGCGTTAACCAGCGCGGCGACGATTTCATCAATTTTGATGCCCGTTCCAACACCTAGTATTCCAGCCATTTCTCACCTCGCCAAAAATATGACTCTTAATCACCGAATGGTGGCTAACAGTCAAAAGCCGTGCCAATTACAATCAAGCTTCGGCCTTGAACAGCAAACTACGTACTTCCTCGAGACTCTCGGCTAACTGCAGGGCCTCTTCCGAAGGGATCTGCCGAATGATGTCTCCGGAAGATGCATCGGTAACTTTGACCACCACCCTTCCAGAAGCATCCTCCAGAGTGAAATTCACGTTCCGCCTCACCGACTGAACGAACTCCTGGATGGTCGACACAGCTGATTCAACCTGCTCGCGGGAAACACCGCCTTGCCCAGCGGCAGCCGCCGGAGCTACAGGCTCTTCCTCAGGGCCGCCAGTTGGCTGCTTGCGCTCCTCGACGGGAGCAGCACGCCCGGCAACAAGCGGATTCAACGAATTCTTGATTGAACCGACGTCCATAACTTTCTCCTCACAAAGAGGTAGCGGGGAGAAGAGCTAAGCCCTTCTCCCCGCAGTCTAGCGCCTCTGACCTTAGCCGAGCAGGCTGAGTACAGCCTGCGGCAGCTGGTTGGCCTGGGCCAGGATCGCGGTACCGGCTTGTTGCAGGATCTGATTCTTGGTCAGTTCCGAAGTTTCGGCAGCGAAGTCGGTGTCGCGGATCCGGCTACGAGCAGCGGAGGCGTTCTCAGAGATGTTCTGCAGGTTCGAGATGGTGTTCTCGAAGCGGTTCTGCACAGCACCCAGTTGAGCACGCTGACTGTCGATGTTGGAGATCGCACCGTTGATGATCCCCAAGGCATCCTGCGCGCCGGCAGCCGTACTGATGTCGATCGTATTAACCGCATCCAGCTCACTGAAGCCATCGGCACCCAGGCCACCGGTCATACCAGTCACTTGGAAGGCATCGGCTGCTTCGAGTTGAACCTGGCCATCGGCACGAGCACCACCACCTTCTACGACGGTCGCTGCAGCACCTACATCAGTCTCACCGTCGAAGCTCTTCGCCTGCAGAGTCGCACCGCCCGAGCCCGAGTAGTTGGACAGGATGATCGAGTCGCCGCGCGAGCTGGTCAGCTCGATGGTGTCGCCTTTGGAAATCGCGGAGATACCGGTCTTGCCAGTTTCCTTGTTGATCGCCTCAGCCAGCGAGGACAGATCGCTGAGATCGGTGACTACTGCGGAGACGGTGGCGCTATCGGTATCGAGCGACTTGCTGGTGCCGCCGTACAGGTTGAAGGACACGGTACCGGAGGCAGTGATGCCGCCCAGTTCGGCAACGGTACGAGCGTTGGCGGTAACGCCGGTTTCGTCGCTCTTGGCGTTGACGGCCTTGGCCACTTCGCTCGCAGCACCGCTGGCAGCGCCAGTGATGGTAACTGCGCCATCGGACAGCTTGGAGTCGATGTCGAAGGTGGAGTCGGCGTAGGCGCTGCCAGAGGTGGCGCTGAAAGCGGCACCGGAAGCAGTGGCTACAGCAGCTGCACCGGAGGTAGTAACCCGGTTGATACCGATACGGTCGGTAGCGGCGGAGCCGATGGAGACACTAATGGTCTCGTAAGCGTTAGCACCTACCTGGAAGCTCTGGGAGCCGAACGAGCCATCCAGAATCTTGCGACCACCGAAGCTGGTGGTATCGGAGATACGGTTGAGTTCCTGTTGCAGCTGAGCAACTTCGGACTGCAGAGCGGCACGCTCGGTAGCACCGTTGGAGCCGTTGGCAGACTGCAGCGACAGGTCACGCATACGCTGCAGGATGCCGGTGGACTGCTGCAGGGCACCTTCAGCGGTCTGCGCCAGGGAGATACCGTCGTTCGAGTTGCGGGTAGCAACGTTCAGACCGTTGATCTGGCTGGTCAGACGGTTGGAAATCTGCAGGCCAGCGGCGTCGTCTTTCGCACTATTGATGCGGAAGCCGGTGGACAGACGCTGCAGCGAGGTGTCCAGACCTTTGGAAGAAGTGTTCAGGTTGCGCTGGGTGTTGAGGGACGCAACGTTAGTGTTGACTGTCAGGGCCATGGTATTGCCTCCAGATGACCGTAAAACCGTTTGTCTGAGCTTGCGAGCTCGGGCCTGCATGCTCAGACGCCCAGAGAGTTCGCATTCGTACTTTGTATCGGCGCTGGAGGGAGGAGCTTTAGAGAGATTTATTGCTTTTTTATTGATTTTTTTTTTGCTTTTCTATCAATCACTTAATCAAGAAAAGCAGCAAAATTTACAGCTCTGACGGAATCCCGGCAGCCAATATCCGATTGACTGCCGGGATTTTGCGTGTAAAGGCCTTAGTCCGGTGTCCAGCCTTTACGCCAACGAAGCAAGTTTTCGCCGCTGAGCATCCAGTCGCGATGGACTGCCTCCCGCAACTGATCACCCGCACGAGCCGCCGCATCCAGATCGTTTATATGCATGCGGATGGCGTCGACCCAATCCTTGAAGCGATTTTTCACTCGGGTAACGGGCAGATTATCGTCCTGATAGCAGCGCACTTCGCTGCATACCACCGGGAACCCGCAGGCGCCATACTCGAGCAACCGTAGATTGCTCTTGCAGTCGTTGAACAGGTTCTGTTCGACGGGCGCCAGCGCCAGATCGAGATTCAGTGCCGCCAACGCTTTCGGATACTGGTCTATATCGACGCCCTGATGGATTTCATGAACAAACGGGCGCAGCTTCTCCGGGCACATGCCGAAGAAGACCCACTCCACCTCACCCGCCAACTCCTTCACCACATCGGCGATCATTTCCAGATCTCCGGTGTGGCCGACGCCGCCGGCCCAGCCGACCCGCGCCTTGCGCCCTTGGCGACGCAGCCCCTGTAGATCCCCCCACCAATGCGTCGGGAGGTAGTTCTTCACTACCCGGATGTCGCCATGCAGGCCTGCAAAGGCCTCGGCCAGAGGTGCGGTAGACACCACGAAACGATCCACCAGATCCAGGCCGCGGCGCAGCGACTTGAGGATATCCCTGGGCATCTGCGAGCGGTGTGCGCTCTTCAGCGGCAGATTGGGCAGATAATCGTCGAGTTCATACACCGTGAAGGCGCGCGAGAACTCCCGAATACGCCGCATCGCCTCGAGACGCTCATCGCCGATCTGTCGTTGCAGCACGATCACATCCGGATCGAAGCGCTCCAGATCCGGCACCTGCAGCAGCCCCATGGACATCATGCCGTCGACCAGTCCGGCCTCCTTGAGCGCGGAGAACGGCTTGATCATCCGATAGTTGCCGCATCCCCAGGGGTCCGCCGGGTGCGCCAGAACCACCGGCAAGGGGCGCCAGGTCAGGGGCCGCCAGGTCAGACCGGTGTCGCTCTCGAGATCGAATCCGCGACCACTGAGTGCGAGGTTACGGTTGTAGGCCGGATCACGAGCCAGCGCAGGCAAGTGGCGCTGATAGACCTTATCCTGCTCATCGACACTAGCCTGCCGAGGCTGCCCTTCATGCAGTACTGCAGCATGTGCGGCCCAGACGGTCAGATAGCCGGCATCGCGCATCCGCAGACAGAGATCGACATCGCGGTAGACACCCATATCGGTATCGAGACCACCGAGCTGGCGGAACACTTCGGCACGCACCATCAGGCATGCCTCGCCGACCGCGCTGTAGTCCTGGTCGACCTGCAAGCGCTGCATATAACCTGCAGCACTCAACGGTTCACCGGCAAACGCCGCAGAGGCCGGCCCACCCAGGCCTAGCAGGAGCCCCGCTTGGTCGATACGCCCATCGGCCGTCAGCAGCTTCGCACCGACTATGCCAACTTCCGGGCGCTGAGCATGGTTGAGCAGCTCGCCCAGCCAGTTCTCCTGCATCACCGCTGACTCGCCGGAAAGCAGCAGCAGATACTCACCTTGTGCAGCCGCCGCGGCAGCATTCAGCGCTTGCGCGGGCGCAGCACAGTTCACCACTCGCAGCTTGGTGTCGCCCAGAGCGGCGACAGCCTGCAGCCAAGCCTGTGTTTCAGCGTCTGCAGAACAGTCGACCAGCAGGATTTCGTAATGTGGATAGTTGGTCTTCTCCAGCAGGCTATCCAGGCAACGTTGCAGGCGTGCCAGTGGCACATCGGCGGCAATCAGCACAGACACCAGCGTGCTGGTCGAGTGGCCATAGTCCACTCGGTAACGCGCAGGCAGGCCGGGAAGTACCCTGGCCTGGTAGCCCCGATTTGCCAGGTGGCGCTCGATCACACGGCGCTCGTCGGGGTTGTCGCGCAGCGCCGGCGCCGCGGTAATCAGCAGAGGCTCGTCGATATGGCCCAGCCCCACCAGCCCGTCCTGTTCGATCAACCGTGTAATCAGCTCGAACTCCAAGGCCTCGGCAAATTGCGCATCGAAACCGCCCATGCTGATAAACAGATCCCTGCGGAACAGCCAGTAGCGGGCCGCTACCAGAGGGAAACTGAGGAGGAGATCGAGATTGAAGCCAGGCAGGAAGGCACCCCCCAAGCTGCCGTCCGGCAGACGCTGCAGCTGATCTCCATATACAGCCCGGCACTCTGGGCTGGCCAGCAATTCCAGGCCGGCAATCATCAGACCGCTCGGCGTGAACTCATCGCCAGCTTGGGCCAGCATAAACCACTCGAAATCGGCCTCCTCGACCGCTCGGTTGATCTGCACTGCCAAATCGTCGCCAGCTAGGCGGATGAAGTGCAATTTGTCTGCTGCTGAAGTAGTGGGGGTCGTGCTCGGTGTCAGCACGATTATCTTGAGTGTGGAGTAGATGCAGCGATCACCACTCAGGCTCTTCAGAGTCGCCATCAGCTTGTCTGACTGTCCGTCGAGATCAAGCACCACCACACCTATCAGAGGGCCGCCGCCATGTGCCTGCAGATATTCACTGATTAAGCGATTTTCCGTTTCGGTGGGCAGGCGCTCCGCCAACCAACGTTCGAGGCTGGATTTGCTGGGTCTTTCCCCCAGACGCGCCAACATCTGCCGGCGCTCGTGTTGCAGGCCCTCGCTGGAGGAGCCGGAATAACGCCTGTACAGCTCTTTATACAGGGCAGGAAAATTCTTCCGCTCGCGCCCCAGCATGTGGTCGGCGCCCGCCCCCACCTCGCGCGTGTGCACCTCCGTGGTGACCGTCGGCACATGCACGAAGGGGTAGCGAGTAGCCAGGCGCAGCAGCATGTCCCAGTCTTCGAACGCCGCCAGTTCGGTGTCGAATTCACCAACCTCCACGAGCATTTCACGCGGGTGTGCCCAGGTGTTCACCGGTATGTAGTTCTGCGCGAACAGACGGTCCCGATCAAACACCTCGTGCTGGAAAGGCTGGTTGCGGCCAAGCTCGACACGTCGCCCTCCCTCCAGGCGCTCGCTGACGTATTCCACGCCGGTGTACACCACGCTCTGCGGATGCTGCTCGAACGCTTCGGCGAGTACCGCCAGGTGGTTGGGCAGGTAGATGTCGTCATCGTCTAGATAGACCACATAGCGCCCCCTGGCCTGCTTCAGGCCGGCGTTGCGCGCAGCGGACAGGCCTCGATTGCGGCCCTGGCGGATGTAGCTGATGGGGAAGTCATAATCAGCCAACAGATGTTCGACCGGCTCGCCATTGTCGTTGATCAGAATGACTTCGAAATCTTGCAGGGTCTGTCGACCGACGCTGCTGAGTGCGTCGCGCAGCAGATCGGGCCGGTTGTAGGTGGTGAGGATGATGGAAAAAGCGGGCTCGTAGCCTGCCCCGGCCAGCTTTTCCAGCTCGGCCAGCCCCCCCCCCGTATGACCGAGAGCGCGAGCCTTGTAGGCCAGACGCAAGGCAGGCGAATACTCCTGCAGCTGTTGCAGGACGCCGGATACGCGCTGGCAGGCCTCAGCCTGACCGCGGATGTCGTCGGCCAGGTCAGGGAACAGGCGGCTGACCGGATAACGGGCAAAGGCATCCAAGATCACCTTGGCCTCGAAGGCGCGCGTCTTGGCGCTGGAGAGACTCTCACCATGCTGCCGCCAGTGGCAGAGAATCGCGTCCACCTTCTTGAAGCGTGCGGTGTCGGCTAGCCGGGTCCAGATTTGGTAGTCGTGACAGCGGGTGAAGGTCGTGTCGTAGCCGCCATGGCGTACGTACAGGTCGCGGCGCACCGCCGTGCCGGGATTGGGCAGGCAGTTGCCCTGGATCAGCAGGGGTAGCACGTCCCGCCCCAGGTAGTCTGGATAGTGGGTATGCAGCACCTGCTTGCTGCTCTGCTCCTCGTCGAAGATTTCCAGGTCGCCATAGAAGATATCGGCATCGACACTGGCGATGCTCTTGCGCAGCGCAGCCAGGGCGCCCCGCGCCTGCTTGTCATCGCTGTCGATCCAGACGATGAATTCGCCACGCGCCGCCTTGATACCGGTATTACGCGCCGCCGCACCGCCACCGTGCTGGTTACGCAACAGCCGCAGCCGGGGATCATCGATTCTTTCCACGATTTCCAACGAGCGGTCGGTGGAGCCGTCGTCGACCACGATCAGCTCGAAATCGGCATCGCTCTGCGTCAGTACGGAGTCGATTGCCTCCTTTACATAGCGCTCGCGGTTGTACATGGGCATGACGACGCTGAAGAACGGCGCCGTTCCACTTGCCGCTGAAGGTGCGCTGGCAGACACCGCCGGCATCGCAGAGGGTGCACTGAAGACCTTGAAGCGCTGATCCATCCATTCCAGAACCTGGCTGATCAACTGCGGCTTGCGCGCTGGGTCGATGGCGGGATGGGTAACAATGCTGTCGACGAAAAGCGCGGCCAGTTCGTGGTGTTTCGCCTCACTCTTCTGCCCAGTCAGCCGCTCCATGGGCGTGCTGTCGCGCTTGCTGATTTCGCGGCGCACGTAGAGGGGCTTTTCTACCCGAGCGAATGGACCATGACCGGCCAGATGGCAAAGGAACGCCAGATCGGCACTGATGACCGGGCGGAACGAGAAATCGATACAGGAGCGGCGGATCAGCTGATTGACCGGCTCGCAGCGATACAGCGCTCGCAATAGCTTGAGATAGCGCTCGTGGGCCTGCAGTGGCTCGTCGAAGATGTAATTGCCGCCGTTGGTCTGTGCGAGGGGCCGGCCGAGCTCGTCGATGTAGCTGGTATGGCCATACACCAGGCTGACGCTGTCGTCTGCCTGCATCCGGGCCAGCGTTTCCGCCAGGAATTCCGGCACCACCTGGTCATGGCCACCCAGCCACATGAAGAACTCGGAATCGCTGTTCTCCAGGCAGTAACGGAAATTCTCCAGGGCTCCCAGGTTGGAAGCGTGGCGCACGTAGGTGAAACGTTTGTCCGTGGCGCAGAACGTCCGGCAGACCTGCTCGGTAGCGTCGGTCGATGCGTTGTCCGCCACCAGCACCTTGAACTCTCCATGGGTCTGCGCGGCAAGCGAGCGCAGCGTCTCCAGGATGTAGGCGCCTTCGTTGTAGATCGGCACGCCGATCACGATCTGACTTTCTATCTTCTGCATGCATGCACCGTGTCATTGCGTTGGGCGGCGGGCCGCCCGTAGAACCAGGGCCAGGAACTGGCGATATCCGATCAGGCCTGCGCACCCTGCACACGACGCAGATAGCCGTCCGGTGCCACGGTGATAAGCAGTTTCGCCTCGAGATCCTTGTCGATCACGAAGTCCGTTGTTTCTTTCAGATACTGGTGTACTGCGGTCTTGGGGCTGTTGCCAACGCTCCAGGGCCGGTCCTCGGCCACCAGCGAAGCCGGCATGTCCTCCAGCACCGTGTCCATCACCACGCAGTACCCGCCTTCGCACACCAGCGGCGCATAGGCACGCAGTTCGGCCAGAACATGATCGTGGGTGTGGTTGGAGTCGAGCACGACGATCGCCCGCTTGCCTTTAGCCAGCGCCTGCACCTGCGCGATTATGTCGGGGGCAATCGAGGAGCCTTCGATCAGGCGCAGGCGCCGGCTCATCGGATGCTCCTCAATGGCCTTGCGGTTATGGGCACGAATATCGATATCGATGCCGATCACCTCTCCATGCCCCATCAGCTCCAGCAGCGAGGCGTAGTAAAGAACGGAGCCGCCATGGGCGACGCCGGTCTCGATGATCAGATCCGGGCGGGTTGCCCAGACGATTTCCTGCATGGCCATCATGTCCTGAGGAAACTGGATGATCGGCCGCCCCATCCACTTGAAGTTGTAAACGTACCGGTGTGGAGAGGTCTCTCGCAGCCAGATGCGCGACAGCGCCTGGACGTCGCGGTCGGCCTTGAGGCCTTCGATCTGCGTGCGCATGTCAGCATCGAACGAGTCAGTCGCGCTCATTTAGGAAATCTCTCCAGCTAAGGGTGTCGGATGCAATGTAACGCACGCCGTCCCGGCCGCAATTGGCGACCAGGTCCAGGCCCGATACATAGGGGGTGAAGGCGCCATGTGCCTGCGGGTAAGGCAGGCGCCGGTAATTCACATACTCGACGTTGACACCCTGGCGCTCGAAGCCAGGATGGTCGAGGTAGCGCGATGCACCGTGACCGGTAATGTAGACATCGCCCCCCAGGCTACGCACCACGGCGAGGACGCGCTCGCTGCTGCTGCCCGGGATAGCCAATTCGGTCACATCGACGAAGCGCGTGCCGGCATCGAGGCCAAAGTAGCGCACCAGCGCGAGCAGGGAGGCACGCGCCAGCGCACCGATATGAGCATGCTCACTGAGATAGACCTCCTCGGCCAGTTCCAGAGCATCCGCAGCGAAGGGCGCACCGGAGAAGCTGCGCCGCAGCAGCATCATGTGAGCATCGCGCCAACGCTCCGGCGGAGCGATACGAACTTCGTCGATGCGTTGGCCCAGGTGCAGCGACTCCAGCGGTACCGTCATCCAGCGCATGCCTTCAGGAGTCTTGAGCTGCACGCGGTTGACGAAACCGCCCTTGGAAAACTGCACATCGTCGTAGTGCACGAAGATATCAGCCAGGCGCACCTGCTCCAGCAGGCCGACCCAGGGGAACAACATCGACTGGGAAATGACGACACGGGGGGCTGCCGGCATCGCTACACCTCCCCCAGGGTACTGATGCCATGAATGAGCCCGGCCGGAACGCCGCGGGCCATCAGGCTCTTGCGGATTTCCTCATAGAAGGTGTTCGAGCCGATGAAGATCGCACGACCATCTCCCGGAGCGATGTCCTGTGGCGAGCGAATCGGCCGCTGGTAGCCATCAATGTACTTGCCATGCCAGCTGGTGTTGGAGTCGAAGAGATCGTGATCGCCGTAGTCACCTACCGCGGCCAGATAGGGGATGCAACGCAGCGGCACGTAGTAGCCACAGGCCCCATGCAGCTGGGCATGCAGCCGCGTGAAGGCCTCGATCCTGCGCTGCGCGCGCTCGAAATAGCCGTCACAGTCGCCCTGCCCACTCTCGGCGGGTAACGAACTGCCACCCTTGCGTGCAACAACATGGAAGGTATTGCCATAGGAACCCCGGCCAACCCGTACTTCGCCGAAGCCGGCAGCCCGCAGGATTCGAATGATCGAGCCTTCGGTGAACATGTTCACATGCTGGTGCTCGAGCATCGAAATGTCGCCGAACTGAATTGCCTGCGTCGAGTTGGTCGTGGCGAACGCAAAAGTCCCTCCTGGGACCAGTGCCTTGCAGACCTGGCGGGAGAACTCGACTACTGCGCCGACATGTTCGAAAACGTCGTTGCAGAACACGAAGTCGGCGTCCAGGCCGAGCGCATCCGCGTCGAAGAACTGGTTGATCAGCGGAAAACCCAGGCGCTCGCTCCAGCGCAACGAGTATTCGGACGGATCTATGCCGGTGACTTGCCAGCCATGCCGACGCATGAACTCGATACTGAAGCCTGCGCCGCAACCGATCTCGAAAATTCGCGCCGGCTGCACGGCGTTCACCGCGTCCAGGAAAAAGGTATTCACGCTTGCCCCATAGGTATCGATCTGCCCCGACTCGGGGTTGATGAAACCGATATTGGCATCCTGCTGGTAGGCCAAATCCAGGCAGGCTTGTTCACTGAAAGTCAGCGCCAGCTCCAGATAGTCGAACTCGGCATTGACCTGTAGCCGCATCGGCATGCGCGGTTCGATGCCTGGTACGGCATGTTTTCCGTCACTCAGCCGCCAGTAGAACGGCATCGAGGCGATTTCAAGGCAGCCTTCGCGAACAGTCCAGTGCGGCTGCATAGGCGGCTCCAACGGTTTGATGAGAGAAGAACAAGCCCTTGTCAGTGCGCATTCCGGTGAAGTGGAGCAGAGCGAAACCCGAGCGCTCGCTTACCCGCTGGGCCAAATCATCCAGCCTGGCCGCATTGGCCAGGCTCGGCACGGCCACCCGCAGTCGGCGCGACAAGCCATGACTGTCGAGCACGCGGACACCGGGCAGGACCTGCTGCAGTTCCGCGACAAGGCGTTCTACAGGCGGCGGCTGGCCGATCTCGTGTAACACCTCGACCGCGAGCACACGGTCCAGGTGAGGCGCCTGGTCGAAGTTATAGGCTCGATAATTGACGATACGACTCGCTGCGAGCCCACTGTCATGGCACAGCACATAGTAGGCCGGCAGCTCCAGCGGCTCGATCTGGAAGTAGAAGATCGACAGCTCGACACTGTCCAGCTGCTGCGCCACTTCGGGCGCCAGGGCGGCCAGCGGGCTGGCGATGATACAGGCGTCAAACTCAGCGCTTAGAGGCTTACCGTCACGTACCAGCATGTCGTCGTCCAGGCGCACGTCGCAACCCAGCTCGACGCAGATGCCCAGCCCGCGCAAATAACTGACAGCCCGGTCGGAAAGGCCATGCGCCGCGGCAGTAAAGAACAAGGCTCTACGCCCGCCGTATACCTCACCAGCCGGATGGGTCTGCTCGGGATTGCCGATCACCGCATCCAGTCGAGGCTCCTGTTTCAGGGCATCGGCTTGCGGTTTGTCCGCCAGAATGATCCGCCTTAGGTCGAAGAAGCAGTGCAACGCGCAGGAGGTCAGGGTCTGCGCAGGTTGTTTCCAAAGCTTCTCAAGTATCGGGGCTATCACCTGCTCCGCCGCCACGGCGCCAAAGCGTGCTCGGGATTCCTCGGCAGCGCTGACCTGAACGTCGTGCTCGCTTCGCTGCAGGACCTGTTCACGAATCAACGGAAGCTCTGGCAGATGGCGCACATCGGGGTAGATGCTGTTCGGGTTTAGCGCGCCTGCGTTGAACGAAGCGCCGATATCCACTTGCACGCCTCGTTTCTCGATGAACACCTCAGAACCAAACATCGCGGTCAGCAATGCCTGTTGCTCAGCACTCACATAGAGCACGTGCATACCCAACTCGCAGGTACCGAAGGGGGTATCAACGGTCGCGTACAGGCCACCTACCGACTGGCCCTTTTCCAGCAAGGTAACGTCCCAGCCCGCTTCCCTGAGCTGGGCAGCAGCCACCAGGCCGCCTATGGAAGCTCCAACTATAACGGCACTGGGCATGATTAGCCTCCGTAGACCATGTAGCTGAGGTGCGGGCAGATCGGGTCACGCTGCAAACAGATTTCGTTGGGCGCGAAGGCTTCATACAGCGCCTTGGTTTCGCCCGGCCAGTTGGCCTGGTTGAGCTCCTCGAACACCAGCACGCTGCCTTTCTGCAGACGAGGCTTGAGCAGGGTCAGCAACTCCAGTGTCGGCTGGTAGAGGCCCAGGCCGAAATTGGCCATGGCCACGATGGTTTCAGGATGCTCCTGAAGGTACCGGGCGAGCCCCGCTCCCGCCTCGTCCTGGACCACCAGAGCATTGCGCACATGCCCCAGCGGACGGTTGAGGTCGTGCAATTCGATACCCCGCTGGATCTCCGCCAAGCCATCCGGAAACTCCATGCCGCCCTGCTTCTTCAGGGCGATGGCCTCGCCTCCGGCGTCCTCGTCGCCAAGGGCCGAGAAACCACTGAACGAGTCGAAGCCGATGAACTTGCGATTGTGATTGTAGGGCTCGTAGATGGCGTTGAGCTGAAGCCAGGTGAAGAACGACGCACCGCGATGGATACCAAAATCCAGCACAGAACCATGCAGCGGCAGGATGCGTTTGTAGACTTCGATACGCGCCAGCATGTAGCTGAACGACTGGCGAGGCATGAAGCGCGCAACGGCGTGCGCCTTCTCGCTGAAGCTGCCGGTGCTTTGCGCGAAATAGTCGCCGATTTCACTGAAGTACCGCTTCTCGCCGTCTAGGTAGTTATGTGGGTTGGATTGGTCCATGGGCGATCCTCAGGAGATGGCGAACGCGTTGCGCACGTGGCCTACGACGCGCTCTATGCTCGCCTCGTCCAGGTCGTGATAGCTGGGAAGATTGATGGCTCGCTGATACAGTCCATAGGCCACGCTGTTCTCTGGGCGGGACTCGAACATGGGCAATTGGCTGAGCGGCCAGAAGAATACTCGCGCGTCCACCTGGTCCGCCTGGAATGCCTGCAGTAGAGCCTCGCGATCGAAGGCAACGCCCTCATCGGCCACCAGCGTCGGCATCCAATAGCCGTTGACGGTGTCTGCCGGTTGCGGATTCATACGCAGCGGAAGGTCTTGGAGACGCTCCCGATAGGCCTGGAAGACAGCCCGCTTGGCTGCGATCAACTCGTCGATACGCTCGGTCTGGGCGCAACCCAATGCCGCCTGCAGGTTCGACATCTTGTATTTGAAGCCCAGCAGCTCGGGCCAGAACTGCTTGGGGTTGCCCGCGACGCGACCATGGTTGCTCATGGCCAACACCTTGTTGAACAGGGCGTCGTCCTGGGTCACGAACATGCCGCCCTCGCCAGTCGTAAGCGTCTTGGTGCCATGGAAGGAAAAAGCACCGAACGCGCCCAGGGTACCGGCACGTCGGCCACGGTAAACGGAGCCGACGGCCTCTGCGGCATCCTCTACGACGGGAATACCATGGCGACGACCGATGGCCAGCAACGCGTCCATGTCGCAGAGATTGCCGTACAGGTGCACAGCAATGATCGCCTTGGTCGCCGGAGTGATCGCCGCCTCAACGCGTTCAGGGTCGAGGCACCAGCTATCTGCCAGTACATCGACGAAAACCGGCTTGGCGCCCAGGTATGTCACTGGTGCCGCCGAGGCAATCCAGTTGATGTCACCAAGGATTACCTCGTCACCCGGCCCAACCCCGAGACCTGCCAGGCCCATGTGCAGCGCACCGGTGGCGCTGGATGTCGCAATCGCGTGGCGTGCTCCCAGGTGAGCCTTGAACGATGCCTCGAAGCGCTGGATATAGGCATAGCAGTTCTCGCCCCAACCATTGCGCGCAGCATCGGTCACATACTCGACCTCGAGCTCGGTGATGGAGGGTTTGGTGTAGTGGATGCGCGAGCTCATACGACTTCCAACTCCGGCACAGCGATGACGAAACGGCCGCCCCATTGGCGAATCCTGTCGTTCTGCGCCATCACTTCCTCAGCGATGTTCCAGGGCAGGATCAACAGCAGGTCGGGACGTATCTCGTCCAGATTTTCTGGCGAACGGATCGGGATATGGCTGCCCGGCAAATATTTCCCCTGCTTCGATGGCGCGGCATCGAACACCCAGGGCAACAGATCAGGCCGGACCCCGGCGTAGTTGAGGATGGTATTGCCCTTGGCGGCGGCACCATAAGCGGCTACCCGCCGACCAGCTCGCTTCTGCTCCAGCAGGAAGCTGAGCAGGTCATCCTTGACCCGATCCGCTCGGGCCTGGAAGCCACGATAAGTCGTCAAGTCGCGCAGGCCGGCCCGGGCCTCCGCCTGCAGAACGGCCTCCACCGACGCCGCCTGGCTACGCGGATCATCTTCATGGCAGGCAAAAATACGCAGGCTGCCGCCGTGGGTGGCCAACTCCTCAACATCATGGATGCGCAGACCAGCAGCGGAGAGGATGCGCTGGACGCTGTACAAGGACAGATAGGAAAAATGCTCGTGGTAGACGGTATCGAACTGCACCAGCTCAATCAGGCGCAGCAGGTGCGGAAACTCGAGGGTGAGCGTACCGCCGGGCTTGAGCAGGGCCTTGAGCCCGCGGGAAAAGTCGTTGATATCCGGCACGTGGGCGAACACGTTGTTACCGATCAGCAGATCGGCCTGCTGGCCCTCCTTCGCCAACTGAACGCCAAGCGCCTCACCGAAAAACTCACGCAGAACCGGAATACCCAGTCGCTCGGCGGCGTCGGCCGTGCTGGCGGTGGGCTCGATGCCCAGGCACGGAACTCCAGCTGCGACAAAGTTGCGCAACAGGTAGCCGTCGTTAGCCGCCACCTCGATCACCAGACTGTCCGCCTGTAATGCCAACATCGAACGCATACGCACGGCATAGTCGCGCGCGTGTGCCAGCCAGCCGCTGGAGGTGGACGAGAAATAGGCATAGTCGGCCGCGAACAGTTCACCGGCCTCGGTATAGTCATCGGTCTGTACCAGCCAGCAATGCTCGCAGACCCAAAGGCGCAGCGGGTAATAGCGCTCCGGCCTCGCCAGGTCGGCCTCGGTTAGGTAGGCGTTCGACGGCGGCGCGTGACCGAGGTCGAGGAAGGAATGCCGTAGCGCAACGTCACAGTGACGACAGTTCATGGTGCCAGCCCAACGAAGTCCGGGGTGATAAGTGAATGCTGGCGGTCGCGCGCCGACAGGTCCCGCACAGGAAGCGGCCAATCGATGGCAAGCGCGGGGTCGTCATGACGCACCCCACCCTCCGCGTCGGGACGGTAGAACTCGGTATGCAGGTAAAGCATCTCGCTGTTCGCCTCCAGCACCTGGAAACCATGGGCACAGCCCTCGGGAATCACCAGCATGAATCGGTTGGCTGCACTCAGGCGCTCAGCATGCCAGCGCAGGAAGGTGGGCGAGCCGCGGCGCAGATCCACCACCACGTCCCAAACCTCGCCACGGATGCAGCGAACGAGCTTCATCTCGGCATGGGGGTAGCGTTGGAAATGCAGGCCGCGCACCGCGCCGACCTGGCAAGTGTGGGACTGGTTGATCTGCACGATGCGTCGCGGGCCGAGCAACGACTCGAGCTCCTGGGCGCAAAAAAGACGCGCGAAGGCGCCCCGCTCGTCATGGTGGGCGTCGCCTTCGACGCGCAGCAGGCCGTCGATCGCAGTGGCGACCAGGGTCAGGCCCATACGCACCCCGCAGTCTGCGCCGCCTCGGCAAACCGGGCGAGTTGATCGCGGGTAGGTATTTCTCCGTCTTCGTGGCAGCGCCGATACCAGTCGGCGGTCATTTCCAAGGCAGTCGACAATGGCCAGACCGGGGTCCAGTGCAACCCGAGGCGGGCCTTGGCGCTGTCTAGGTAAAGCAGCCGGGCTTCGTGCAGACCATCTCCGGCAGTGGCCTGCCAACTCAGGGCCGGCCAGTGGGCCTGCAGCGCATCGAGAATATCGGCAACGCGGCGATTGGCTTCCGGCGCAGGGCCGAAGTTCCACGCCTCGGCGCAGGCACGATCCCCCTCGAGCAAGCGCTGGCCCAGCAAAAGGTAGCCGGACAGGCACTCCAGCACATGCTGCCAAGGGCGCGTGGACGATGGCGAGCGGATCTGCAGCGTCTGCCCTGTCTGCACCGCTCGGACCAGGTCGGGAATCAGGCGGTCCTCGGCCCAGTCACCGCCGCCAATCACATTGCCCGCACGCGCGGTGGCGAGCAACGGCCCAGCATGGTGCCAGAAGGATTTGCGATAGCTATCGCACAACAGCTCGGTGGCCGCTTTGGAAGCACTGTAGGGATCGTGGCCGGCGAGTTCGTCGCTTTCCCGGTAACCCCAGGGCCACTCGCGGTTGGCATAGACCTTGTCGGTCGTCACCACCACCATCGCCACGACGCCGTCGGCGAGACGGCAAGCCTCGAGGACGTTGGCCGTGCCGAGGACATTGCTTGACCATGCATCCAGCGGCGCTCGATAGGAAGGCCGCACCAACGACTGGGCTGCCAGATGGAAAACAATCTCAGGACGGTACTCGGCTACTACCCGCTGCAGTAGGGCGGCATCACGGATGTCGCCGCGCAGGTCAGTCATCGGCAACGCCAGCGCATCCCAGTGCGGAGCGTCACCATCCAGCTCACGCGGCAGGGAGAAACCGACAACGTCGGCACCAAGCTCGGTCAGCCAGGCTGCCAGCCAGCTACCTTTGAAGCCGGTATGCCCGGTCAGCAATACCCTGCGCCCGCGATAGCATGCCGCGAACTGGTTCATTGCCAGAGTTTCCAGGGCGCCTTGCCGCCAACCCAGAGATCATTCAGCTGATTCTTGTCGCGCAGCGTATCCATCGCCTGCCAGAAGCCCCGGTGACGAAACGCCATCAGATTGTCCTCCTCAGCCAGGCGCATCAGCGGCTCTCCTTCCCAGCTACATTGATCGCCCTCGATGTAGTCGATGACAGAAGGGTTGAGAACGAAAAAGCCACCGTTGATCCATGAGCCATCACCCGCTGGCTTTTCCTGAAAGGCGTCAACCAGATCGCCATGCATGCCGAGCGCTCCGTAGCGCCCGGGCGGCTGGATGGCGGTGACCGTGGCCGGTTTGCCGTGCGCCTTGTGGAAGTCGATAAGCGCACGGATGTCGATGTCCGCCACACCATCGCCGTAGGTAAAGCAGAACGGTTCGTCGCCCAGATGCTCGCGGACCCGGCGCAAACGACCGCCTGTCAGGGTGTCCTCTCCAGTGTTGACCAGGGTAACTCGCCAGGGTTCGACGTAGCGCTGGTGGACTTCCATGGAATTCTTCGACATATCGAAGGTGACGTCGGACATGTGCAGGAAGTAGTTGGCGAAGTACTCCTTGATCACGTAGCCCTTGTAGCCGAGGCAGATGACGAAGTCCTGAATTCCGTGGTGGGAGTAGATCTTCATGATGTGCCAGAGAATCGGCTTGCCACCGATCTCGATCATCGGCTTGGGTCTCAGATGAGACTCCTCGCTGATGCGTGTGCCAAGCCCGCCGGCAAGAATGACCGCCTTCATCGCTGCTCCCTCGACGCGGATACCTGAACCGTCAATTAGTCGACGTGTTGTTCTCTGTACAACAGGTATAGCAATAAGCAGGCCACGCATGCGAGGCCTGCTTATGACGGAGGAGATTAAACCGGGAGGCGGCCGATGGAGTAGTAACGCAGGCCGTAGCGGCGCATTACCTGAGGGTCGTAGAGGTTACGTCCGTCGAAGACGCAGGCGCCCCTCAGTGTGCGCCGAATAAAATCGAAATCCGGAGCCTTGAAGCTCTGCCAGTCGGTGACGACCACGAGCGCGTCGGCTCCGGCCAACGCCTCTTCCTTGCTACCCACCAGTTCCAGGTCCGGTCGCTCTCCGTACAGTCGAAGGCACTCTGGCATGGCCTCGGGATCGAAGGCGCGTACCCGCGCACCCGCCTGCCACAAACCCTCCAGGAGAGTGCGACTGGGGGCCTCACGCATATCGCCGGTGTTGGCTTTGAACGCCAAGCCCCAAAGGGCGAAGACACGGCCGCGCAGATCGCCGCCATAGCAGTCGAGAATATTACTGCCGAGCTTAAGCTTCTGAGATTCGTTGACCGACTCCACCGCGTGCAGGATGGCAGGCTCATAACCGACCTCGGAGGCCGAAGATTTCAGGGCGCGTACGTCCTTGGGGAAACACGCGCCGCCATAACCGCAGCCGGGGTAGATGAAGTCGTAGCCGATGCGCGGATCGGCACCGATGCCCTTGCGCACCATCTCGATGTCAGCAGCGAACAGCTCCGCCAGGTTGGCCATCTCGTTCATAAAGGAGATCTTGGTGGCGAGGAAGGCATTAGCCGCGTACTTGGTCAGCTCGGCGCTGCGCCGATCCATGACTATCATCCTTTCCCGGTTGCGGTTGAACGGCGCGTAGAGCTCCTGCAGTACCTCGATGCTGCTCACCTCGCTCGAACCGACGATGATCCTGTCCGGCCGCTGGCAATCGCTGACAGCCGCGCCTTGCTTGAGGAATTCGGGATTGGCTACCACATCGACCGCCAGCTCGGAGCGCCCGCGCGCCGCCAGAGTCTCTAGCATCAGTGCATGGATAGCATCCGCCGTTCCCACAGGAGCGGTGGATTTGTTGATGATCAGTTGATCGGTTTCGGTCGCCTGGGCAATTCCTCTGGCCACTGCGTTCACATAGGTGAGATCGGCATGCCCACTGGCATCGGAAGGCGTACCCACCGCGATGAACTGGATGCGGGCATGCTTGACCGCATCCGCGAGGTCGCCCGAGAAGCGCAGCCGCCCTTCCGCCACATTGCTTCGAACGAGCCCCTCCAATCCTGGCTCGTAGATCGGCACCTTGCCGTTCTCCAGCATTTCGCGCTTGGCGGCATCGCTCTCGATGCACAGCACATTGTGCCCCACGTTCGCGAGCACGGCCGCTTGGACCAGTCCCACGTAGCCCGCGCCGAATACACAAATGTTCATTCCCAGTTTCCTGATCAGCTGCTAGGGATTTTGTTCGGATACCTTAACGCAGCTGGTTGAACAAATTGAGTCCGGCGATTTTGACGTAGCTTTGCTGTGCGGCTTCGAGAATGACCGTCTGGAACGAGAGGCGCGACAGTGCCTCGGCATAGTCCAGCTCACTTAGATCGGCCTGAACAGCCTTGTTGACCAAGGTCACATCCTCGTTATCGACCTCGGTGGTATCGATCAGATTGAGTCGCGCGCCGATTTCGGTCTGCACCTCCAGCACCTGACCGATGCCGTTATCGAGATTCTTCAGGGCAATAGATACTTCGTCGCGTATCGCAAGATTTCCTGCCGCAGAGGTAGGAGAGGATTCCAACGACTGCCTCAACTGGGAGATCGTGTTGAGAATGCTGCGCTGCTCCTGAAACTGCGGTTTGACGCCGAACTCATCGCCAGCCGCTGCTGCCCCACTGAGCGTGAAATCGGCGCCGAATACACTGAACGTGGACGGATATGGCCCCGGCGCCGTGCCCGTGGCAATAGGCGTGCTGCTAGGGCCCACCGGCTGGGCGTAGACGTCGAAATCGGTCGCGTTGGTAAAGCGCAGCACGACACCGGAAGTAGGGAACTGTGCGTTGAAGGTCGCCTGATTGCTGATCGTGCCGCCGGCGACCACCGCCGTAGAGGCGTTAGTCGAAGAGCGAGTCACAGCAAATTCGGTCGGCGCTGACTGCAGAGTGAAACTGTGGGTACCGATGCCAGGGGTGCCTGGGGTAGCGGTATCAGCCAACAGGTTGTCTAGATCCTGCTCGTTGTCGCCCGGCTGCAAGACCACATCCAGCTGGAAGCGCATGCCGCGGAAGTTGATGACGTTGCCACCATTGGCCAGCGGATCAATCTGCCCGCCTCCAGGAACCTCAGAGGTCACGTCGGTGCCGGCACTGTCATAGATGCGAAATTCGTTGCCGCTGACGAATGCCAGCGAGTACGGCTCACCCGCACGAAAATTGGCGTTGAACGTATCCTGATTTTCTACCAGCCCCTGCGACATGAAGACCCGCTGATCCGCGGCCGGCACTGGCGGAATGGTGGTCGCCGGCAGCGGCGGTACCTGACCGGCCAAGGCGGGATTGTTGATCCCGCCCGTTTCCAGCACTCGATCAGCGTTGATCACATCCTCGAACAGACGCTTGCCATTGTCGTTGATCGCCACGGTGGTGGAACTGGCCACCTGCAGGCTGCGCTGCCCTTCATCACCGAAGTAGGAGTAGGTGCCATCGGGGTTACGCAGAAACGGCTCGGTCTTGCCCAGGAAGCCAGCGAACAGATACTCGCCGCGGGCATTGCGGCTATTCATCAGGTTGAGTAGCTCGCTTTCGCGCTCTCCGAGCTCCTTGGCAATGGACTTGCGGTCCTCCGCCGACAGCGCACCGCCACCTGCCTGCACCGCCAGCTCGCGGATACGCTGCAGCACCGTAACCGTCGAGTTCAGCGTGGTCTCTTCCTGGGTCAGGCTGTTCTTCGCCGCCGTCAGATTGTCCTTGTACTGGGTCAGCAGCGCCTGCTGCTGCTCCAATTGCAGCAGGCGCACCGACGCCACCGGATCGTCCGCCGGGGTCAGGATGCGCTTGCCGCTGCTGATCTGCTCCTGGGTGCGGATCACGTCGGAATAGTTGCGCCCAATGCCGTTCACACCGTTGTTGAAGGCCTGGATGGAGGAGATGCGCATGACCATGATGGCTATCCGCCTTAGAAGGTGTTGATCAGGGTATCGAACAGACTACGCGCGACTTGAATGATCTGCGCCGACGCCTGGTAGTACTGTTCGAACTGGATGAGCTTGGCCGCCTCTTCGTCGAGGTTCACTGCTGACACCGAATCGCGGTTGTCGGTGGCCTGCTTGAGGATGGCCCCGGTCGCTTCGCCATCCACCCGCGCCTGGCTGGTCAGGGTACCGACCCGCTCCACCAGATCACCGTAGGAGTCAGTAAAACTCGTGCCGGTGGTACCAGGGAAGTTCGGGTCGATACCGATCGTCGCCTTGTTCTGCAGATCGGCCAGTTTCAAGGCGTTGCGGTTATCCGACACACCGTTGGTATTGAAGGCGACGGTGAAGTTGTCGCCGGTACTGGGCCGGCCGCTGATGGTGAATTCGAAGGTGAAGTCGTTGGGTGGCGTGCCAGCGGTGATCTGCTGGGTGTTGTTCTGCCCCGGCACAATGGTGTTGCTGCTCAGCACGGCGCCCGTGGTATCCACCACGTCGTAACCGGTGGTCGAGGTAAACACGATGCGCAGCGGCGGCGTTGTGCGCAGGCTGTTTTCCAGTGCGGCCTGAGCCACCGGGTCATAGATGTCGATCTTGGTGATCAGGCTCGGTTGGGTGATCACGCCGGTACCGATATTGCCCGGGCTGGTTTCTGCCTTGAGCGGCGAGGCGAAAGCCAGCTCCGCCGCATTCTTCAGATCGGCACGAATATCGTCACCGGCCGTACGGGTCGGCATCACGCGGAAGCGGTCGCCGGCGGCAAAGGTGCCTGCCGCGACATTCATCGAGAACCCCTCGAACACCAGCGGTGTAGCACTAGTGATGTCGTAGGGCGAAGGCGCAGCTACCAGCGGGGTATCCGGATCGCCATCGTTGTCATACAACGCCGACACCATCTGCCCATCGGAGATCCGGCGCACCGTGTACTCGGTGGCGCTGGTGAACTCGACCTCGTAGTCACTGGTGGTCAGCGCCGTGGTGTCCTCGATCAGCACGTTGAGGTTGGCCGTGGGGTCGCTGTTACCGACTCGGGCGATGCTGCGCTGGCCGATCAGCAGCGGATCGTTGATCGCGCGGAACAGCGGCTCGCCGAAATTGCCCTTGAGATCCAGGCCCTGGCCGAGCTGGCTGTTGACCTGATCGGCAATCGAAAGAGCCAGGCGCCCCACGGCGTTCAGCGACTCGTCCAGCACGTCCTCGCGGTAGCGAATCAGCCCGCCCATCTCGCCGCCGGTGATCAGCGAGGTGATGCCCTGGCGCGAGTTGCCGCTGACGAACTGGATCTCCGCGCGTAGCGGGTCGGACTGCCCAGGTACCACTTCCAGGCGCGCGGCGGTGGCGCCGACCACCAGCGGCTGCCCGGAACCGATGAACAGGTTGTAGCTGTTGTCGTCCTGCGGCACCACGGTCACGCCGATGAACTCGGAGAGCTTGCGCACCGCCTCTTCGCGGGCATCCAGCAGATCGTTGGGCGCCTGGCCGTTGGCTGCAGCCACGGCGATGGCGTTGTTGTAGCCGGCGATGGAGGTGGCCAGCTGGTTGACCTGGTCGGTCACCGCCTCGAGCTGCTTGTTGATGAAGGCGTTCTGCTCGTAGAGACGGTCGTAGATGGTGTTGAAGCGCTTGGCCAGGCCCTCGGCCTCGGACAGCACCAGCTGTCGTGCCGGGATATTGGCGGGGTCTTCCGCCGCAGTCTGCAGCGAGGCGAACAGCTTCTGCAGACCGGGGGTGACACCGGTGGTACTCCCGGCCAGCAGCGAATCGAGCTGGTTGATCTGGTCCAGATAGGCGGACACGTCGCTGTTCAGCGCCGTGCTGGTCCGCACTTGGGTAGTCAGGAATTCGTTGTAGATGCGCCGCACATCCACCAGGGTGGTGCCCGAACCTATGTAGCCGGCCCCGCTGAATTGCGGGATGCGCGTGGCCTGCACCGTGTCCTGCCGCGAGAAGCCGGGCGTGTTGACGTTGGTGATGTTGTGACCGGTGACTGCCAGCGACGTCTTGTTCGCCGACAGGCCCGACAGGCCAATGCTCAGTAGGTCAGCCATGATCTAGCTCTCAGGTCCTTGTGGTCGGGCTGTCGACGGCGGCTACAGCCTGATAGGTCTGCATCTGCCGGGCGATCTGCGCGATCTTGCGGGCGTACTGCGGGTCGGTGGCGTAACCGGCCTCCTGCAGCTCACGCACGAAGCGTTCCGGTTTGTCGGTCACGGCCAGGGCCTCCTGGTAGCGGCCATTGCCCTGCAGGAAGCTCACGTAGTCGTTGAAGCTCTGCTGGTAAGAGTCGTAGGCGCGGAACGACGCCGACTCCTTCACCGCCTCGCCGCCCTTGTATTCGGTGGTCAGCACCCGCGCCGAATCGCCTTCCCAGCCGCCGTGGGCCTTGATGCCGAACAGGTTGTGGCTGCTGGAGCCGTCGGCCTGGCGGATGATCGACTTGCCCCAGCCGGTTTCCAGGGCGGCCTGGGCCACTAGGTAGCGGGCATCGACGCCGATCTTCTGCGCGGCCTCCTCGGCCATCGGCAGCATGGTCTCGATGAATTCGGCGGCAGAGGCGAAGGCCGACTTGCCCTTGGCCAGCGGCGGTTGGGCCACGCGGCGACCACTGATGGCGTCGCTGTCGTCCAGGCTCAGCGGCTTGTCGCCCGCCACCGCCGTGGCTTGCGCCGGTACCCAGTCGCTGCCGGCAAGCGGCTGCGCTTCACCGGCGGCCGGCACTATGCCGGCCAGCAGGCGATCGGTGAGCTTGCTCGGCAGGCTCAGGCGACGCTGATTGAGCAGCTGCGAGTCGTCGCGGGAGGCAACACCGCCCTCGCCCGCCGGCTTGAACGCGCCAGCGCGCGCCGTGGCATTCGGCGCCTCGACCTGGGCGAACGGGTTGACCCGCTTCGGCCCGCTCTTCATCTGGCTGAGCTGACGTTCCAGCACCGAGGCCAGGCCGATGCCGCCATTGCTCGTCGACAGGGTCACGGCCAGCTGCTGGTCGTGCATGTCCTGGTAGGTCTTGCTCTCGTTGCTGTTCATGAAGTTGCCTTCGCCGAACACTTCGTTCGCCTTGCGCATGGACTTCATCATTTCGTTGAGGAACAGCGATTCGAATTCCTGGGCGACCTTCTTGATGTTGCTGTCGCTATCGCCGCCGACCTTGAACTGGTTGAGCCGGTTCAGGTCGGTGTAGGCGCCGCTGTCGAGGCCGGCTGCGATTCTGGAGTCCATGGTCGCCTCCGTCAGATCACGATCAGGTCGGCCTGCAAGGCGCCGGCTTGTTTCAGCGCCTCGAGGATGGCCATCAGGTCGGAAGGTGCGGCGCCCACCTGGTTAACCGCACGCACGATCTCGTCCAGGGTGGTGCCCGGGCCGAACTTGAACATCGGCTTGGCTTCCTGCTCGGCGTCCACCTGGGAGCGCGGCACCACGGCAGTCTGGCCACCGGCCAGGGCGTTGGGCTGGCTGACGATGGGGTCTTCGGTGATCGTCACCGTCAGGCTGCCATGGGTCACGGCAGCCGGCTGCACCTTGACGTTCTGGCCGATGACGATGGTGCCGGTGCGCGAGTTGATGATGACTTTGGCCGCCGCCTGGCCCGACTCGATCTCGATGTTCTCCAGCACCGCCAGGTAATCCACGCGCTGGTTCGGGTCCAGCGGCGCGCTGACGCGCACCGAGCCACCGTCGATGGCCTGGGCCACGCCCGGACCGAGCAGGCCGTTGATCTGGTCGACGATGTTCTTCGCCGTGGTGAAGTCCGAGCGATTGAGGTTCAGGGTCAGGCTATTGCCCTGGTCGAAGCCGCTCGGCACCGGGCGTTCGACGGTGGCACCGGCAGGAATGCGGCCGGCCGACGGTACGTTGACGGTGATGCTCGAGCCGTCGCTGCCGGTGGCGTCGAAGCCGCCGACCACCAGGTTGCCCTGGGCGATGGCGTAGACGTTGCCGTCGATACCCTTCATCGGCGTCATCAGCAGGCTGCCACCGCGCAGGCTCTTCGAGTTGCCGATCGAGGAGATGGTCACGTCCAGGGTCTGGCCAGGCTTGGCGAAGGGCGGCAGCTCGGCGTGCACGGACACGGCGGCGACGTTCTTCAGCTGCACGTTGCCACCACCGGTCGGCACCTTGATGCCGAACTGGGCCAGCATGTTGTTGAAGGTCTGCAGGGTGAACGGGGTCTGGGTGGTCTGGTCACCGGTACCGTTGAGGCCCACCACCAGGCCATAGCCGATCAGCTGGTTGGTCCGCACGCCCTGGATGCTGGCCAGGTCCTTCAGGCGCTCGGCCTGCACGGCAGTGGCGGCGAGCAGCAGGCAGAGGGCGGAAAGCAGTCGTTTCATGATCGGTACCTGGTCAGAACGGGAACAACGGGTTCATGAAGAACCGGTCGAACCAGCCCGGCTGGCTGGCGTCGGCGAAGGCGCCGGTGCCGGAATAGGTGATGCGGGCATTGGCCACACGGGTCGAGGACACGGTGTTGTCGGTGGCGATGTCGTCGGCGCGGATCATGCCGGCGATGCGTACCAGCTCGTCGCCGGTGTTCAGGGTCAGCCACTTCTCGCCGCGCACGGCGAGGATGCCGTTGGGCAGCACTTCGGCCACGGTCACGGTGATCGAGCCGGACAGGCTGTTGCTCTGGTCGGCCTCGCTCTCGCCATCGGTGTCACGAGTACCTTCGTAGCCCACATCCAGGCTGAGGTTCTCGGCCTTGAGTGGATTGAGGCTGCTGCTCGGGTTGTCGATGGACACGCCGCCGCCGAACAGCGAGGTCAGGCCGAGGTTGGCGCTGCTGTCCTTGGACATGCTGGAACCGGCCTTCTTGCTCGCCTGGGTGCGCTCGCTGAGGTTGATGGTGATGATGTCGCCGACCCGGTAGGCCTTGCGATCGTCATACAGGTTGGTTTCGAAGCCGGCCTGGTAGATCGAACCGTTGGTCTGCGCCGCCGGCAGCGGGGTGCGCGGCAGCACCGGCGCGTAATAGGGATCGTCCGGCTTCGGCGGAGGCGTGACGCAGCCACTCAGGACCACGCAGCCCAGCAGGGGGAGAAGAATCATCGGCCGGTTCATAACCACTTACCTCACGGCGTTCGTGTTGCTAGCTGCCGGCGCCTAGGGCGCCCGCGGTATTAAAGGTTCTGCGTGATGAAGGAAAGCATCTGGTCCGAGGTGGAAATCACCTTGGAATTCATCTCGTAGGCGCGCTGGGTGGTGATCATGTTGACCAGCTCTTCCACCACGCTGACGTTGGAGTTCTCTAGGGTGTTCTGCAGCACGGTGCCCAGGCCGGTCAGGCCCGGGGTGCCGACCTGCGGCGCACCGCTGGAGGCGGTCTCCAGGAACAGGTTGTTGCCGATGGCCTGCAGGCCCGCAGGGTTGACGAAGTCGGCGGTCTGGATGTTGCCGATCACCTGGGCTGCCGGGTTGCCGGGGGTAGTCACCGACACGGTGCCGTCTTCGCCGACGGTGAAGGTCTGTACCTCGGCCGGCAGGACGATGGCCGGCTCCAGGGGGAAGCCCTGGGAGGTGACGATCTGGCCGTCGGAGTCCAGGTGGAAGCTGCCATCACGGGTGTAGCCGACCGTGCCGTCCGGCATCAGGATCTGGAAGAAGCCACGACCGTTGACCGCCATGTCCAGCGGCTGCTCGGTGGTCTGCAGGCTGCCGGCGGTGAAGATCTTCTGGGTGCCGGCGATGCGCACACCGGTACCCAGCTGCAGGCCGGTGGGCAGCTCGCTGTCCTGGCTGGACTGACCGCCCGGCTGGCGACGGATCTGGTACAGCAGGTCCTCGAACTCGGCGCGATCGCGCTTGAAGCCGGTGGTCGAGACGTTGGCCAGGTTGTTGGAAATGGTGGTCAGGTTCATGTCCTGGGCGGACAGACCGGTTTTCGCAACCCAGAGTGCAGGAAGCATATTCTTTCTCCTCGAGCGCCAGATTCATGGCGCTTCGCGTTGGTGATTAGCTGATTTGCATGACCCGTGCCATGGCCGCCGCATCGTCTTCGGCGGTACGCATCATCTTCACGTGCAGTTCGAACTGGCGGGACAGCGAGAGGATCGCGGTCATCTCCTCGACGGCGTTGACGTTGCTCGACTCGAGGAAGCCGGAGGTCACGCGAACATTGGCGTCGGCGGCGATCGGCTCGGTGGCGCCCTTGACGCGGACCAGGCCGTCGGCGCCCTTCTCCATGGTTTTGGGATCCGGATTGACCAGCTTGATGCGGTCCACCTCGGCCATCACGTTCGGCGCCTCGCCGAGGGCACGAATGCTGATGGTGCCGTCCTGGCCGATCTCGACCTTCTGCTCCGGCGGCACGGCGATCGGCCCGCCATTGCCGAGTACCGGCAAACCGTTGCCGGTGCGCAGCTGGCCGAAGGCATCGATCTGCAGGCTGGCGGTACGCACGTAGGCCTCGCTGCCATCGGCCGCCTGCACGGCGAGCCAGCCCTGGCCGTCGATGGCCACGTCCATGTCGCGGCCGGTCTCCTGCAACGAGCCGGGAGTGAAGTCGGTGGCCGGGCGCTCGGTCATCGCGTAGACGCGCGCCGGGTAGCTGTCGCCGAACACCGGCATCGAGCGCGCCTGCTCGTAGTCGCGCTGGAAGCCGCTGGTGGAAATGTTCGCCAGGTTGTTGGCGTGGGCACGCTGGGCCAGGGTGTTCTGGCTGGCGCCCGTCATGGAGATGTACAGCATCTTGTCCATGGTTTGCTCCGCAGGTCGGCAATTGCCGCTCGTAACTCAGTTACCTGCTGTACAGCAAACCGCGTGCCAGGACTTATAAATACATCTATCTACATGATTAACAAGGATTTATTAAAAGCAAAGACTCCTCAGGGAGCCTTGCTTATGAGTCATCCGGCGGGGCCTTGCCGCTGGCGGCAAGGCCCCTCCTCCCCTATCAACGCAGGTTGATGATGGTCTGGGTGATGGCGCTCTCGGTCTCGATGGTCTTGGCGTTGGCCTGGTAGTTGCGCTGGGCGACGATCAGGTTCACCAGCTGGTCCGACAGCTCGACGTTGGAGTCCTCCAGCGCACCGGCCTGCAAGGCGCCCAGGGTGCCGGAGCGCGGCGTGCCCACCACCGGCTCGCCGGACTGGAAGGACTGCACCCAGGCGGTCTTGCCGACAGGGGTCAGGCCCTGCACGTTGGCGAAGTTGGCCAGCACCACCTGACCCTGGATCAGCGACTGGCCGTTGGTGTAGCGCGCGAAGATCACACCGGTGTCGTCGATTTCCAGGCCAGACAGCTGGCCCGTGGTGTAGCCATCCTGACTCACGGCAGTCACCGCAAATGCACTGGCGAACTGGGTGGCATCACGCAGATCCAGGTTGATCGGCACTACGGGCAAGTTGGTGCCATTGGCGGTCCAGATCGGAGGCGTAGCGCCATTCGATTCGGCAGGCACCCAGTTGGTCAAATCGATGGTGCCGTCTGCATTCACCGTAAAGTCGGTCGAAGTAGTGCTTAGCAACTGCCCAGAAGCACTGAAGTTCAACGTGGCGGTAAAGGGCGTCGTGGCATTGGGGTTGGGTACCGGCCCCGGCAGGTTGGTCGCGGGCGATGCAGGGTTACGTCCATCGATCAGGACATTCATCGTCCAGGTGTTGGCCGCCGTCTTGACGAAATACTGGGTCATGACGTGGGCGTTGCCCTGGGTGTCGTAGATGTTGGTCGAGGTCGACGAGTTATAGGTCTGCGGATTGGCCGGGTCGAACGGCAGTACAGTCGGCACCGTATTGTTCGAATTCAGGTTGAACACCTGATCGACATTCTCGGTAGCACGAGGCGACTGGGCCGCGGTCTGGATCTGGATATCGCTCACCACACCATTCTGCAGATTGCCAGCCGCATCCACCGCATAGCCCTGCAGGCGATAGCCGAAGTTGTTGACCACATAGCCGTCGCGGTCGGTACCGAAATAGCCGGCACGGGTATAGCCGATTTCGCCGTTGTTGCTGGTGACGAAGAAGCCGTTGCCGTTGATGGCCAGGTCCAGGGCGTTCTGGGTGTAGTTGATGTTGCCCTGGTTGAACAACTGCGACACGTCGCCCAGCAGCACACCGCTGCCCTGTGGATTCGAGCCGGTACCGAGCACCGAGGCGGCATAGACGTCGGCGAACTCGGCGCGCGACTGCTTGAAGCCTGCGGTGCCGGCGTTGGCGATGTTGTTGCCGGTGACGTTGAGGTCGCTGGTGGCTGCCCGCAGACCGCTGAGACCGATATTGAAAGCCATGGATATGCTCCTTTGCCGTTACTGCCGGCGCTTACAGCCTGGGGTTACTGACCGATGATCTGGACCTGGGACAGCGGCACTGCGCCGATGCCTGCCAGGTTGAGTTTCATTTCGCCGCCGTTCTGGCCGAGGGCGACGCTGTCGACGTTCGCCGGCAGCAGGGTGTAGAGGCCCTTGGTGCCATCGGCGTAGGTGGCCTGCGCTTCGAACTTGTAGGTGCCGGGCGGCATGAGATTGCCGCTGGAGTCCTTGCCGTCCCACATGAAGCTGACATTGCCGGCGGCCTGCTGGCCGAGGTTGACCCGGTTCACCACCTTGCCGGCGCTGTCGTAGACGTTGACGTAGACGTTGCTGCTGGTGACCGGCAGCGCCAGGCTGCCCTTGAAGGTCTCGCTGGTATCGACCACGGCCTTGTCGGTCGGCACGATCACCTTGCGCCCGACCAGCGACGAGGCCTGCAGGGCCTGGGACGACTGGTAGCCGGACAGCAGCGACTCCATGCGGGTGTTGAGCTGCTCGATGCCCTCCACCTGGCTGAACTGCGCGAGCTGGGCGATGAACTCGCCGTTCTCCTGCGGCTCCAGCGGGTTCTGGTTGTTCAACTGAGCCACCAGCAGTTCGAGGAATTCATTCTTACCGAGCTCCTTGCTCTGGCCGGTTTCCTGCTTGATCTGGTACTGGTCCAGTACGGAACTGACGCCACTGACACTCATTGTCTTGCTCCTCGTTCGCCGCTTACTGGCCCAGGGTCAGCACGCGCTGCATCATCTGCTTGGCGGTGTTCATCATTTCGACGTTGGTCTGGAAGGCACGACTGGCGGAAATCATGTCGGCCATCTCCTCGACCACGTTGACGTTCGGGTAATACACGTAGCCCTTCTCGTCCGCGGCCGGATGGTTCGGCTCGTAGCGCGGGGTCAGGCTGCTCTGGTCCTCGACCACACCCAGCACCTGGACGCCGCGACCGGCCTGATCCTGGTCGGCGAACAGCGAACCACGGTCACCGCTCATGCTCGACTCGAACATGGTGGCGAACACCGGATGGCGCGCGCGGTAGGTCTGATCGATGCTCGAGGAGACGGTCTCGGCGTTGGCGATGTTGCTGGAGATGGTATTCAGGCGAGTGCTCTGGGCGCTCATGCCGGTACCGGCGATGTTGAAGACACTGGCGAGTGACATGGTGTGATCTCCCTTATTCGCCGCGCAGGGCGCCGATCAGCCCTTTGAACTTGCTGTTGAGCATGGTGAAGCTGGCCTGGAACTGCACCGCGTTCTCGGCGTAGTTGGCCTGCTCCTGCTGCATGTCGACGCTGTTCTGGTCAATGGACGCATGGAACGGGGTGCGGAAACGCAGCGCCGGGTCAGCCAGCTGAATGCCGTCGGCGGCGATGTGCTGGCTGTCGGTACGATTCAGGCCGAAGTGCTTGCCGTTCTGCTTCTCGTTCTGTTCGGCGAGCACGGCGGAGAAGTCCAGGTCACGAGCCTTGTAATGCGGGGTATCGGCGTTGGCGATGTTATTGGCCAGTACTTCGGCGCGCTCTGCGCGGAAGCTGAGGGCCGTTTCGTGAATGCCGAGTGCGTTTGCGAAGCTGATGCTCATGATCTGGAACCTTTGCCGTTTGGGCGTCGTGCCAGACATAAAGCAATGGCTGTGCCAGTTTTATTTTTACCTATAAATCAATAGCTTAAATAAATTTAACGCTATCCGAGAGCGGCAAGCGGCAAAGCTTTTCCGCTACGTGGCAAGGCCGCTGACGGCACGGCAAGGCTCTTTTGCCGCGCAGAAACGAAAACGGGAGGCCATTGGCCTCCCGTTGTGCTTCGCGACTCCGCGTCACTTCACCTTGTAGATGATCCCGGGGCTGCACTGAACCATCTGGTACAGATCCGGCAGGCCGTTGAGCGCCTCGGAAGCACCGAGGAACAGATAGCCGCCCGGCTTGAGGGTGGCGTGGATGCGGGTGAGGATGTCCTTCTTCACCTCGGCGGAGAAGTAGATCAACACGTTGCGACAGAACACCACATCGAACTTGCCGAGGGCCGCGTAGCTTTCCAGCAGGTTGATGGCGCGGAACTCGACACGGCTCTTGATCGGCGCCTTGACCACCCAGCGCCCCGGCCCTTTCGGGTCGAAGTAGCGCTGCAGACGCTCCTGCGACAAACCGCGGCCCATGGCCAGGCTGTCGTACTCGCCGGATTTGCAGTTGGCCAGCATCGATGGCGACAGATCGGTGGCTACGATCTGTGCCCCGGCCTTGAGCTGGCCAAGGTTGGCCTTCTCGAACTCGTCGATGGTCATCGACAGGGAATAGGGCTCCTGCCCCGAGGAGCAGGCCGCCGACCAGATGCGCAGGCGCTGGTTGGGCGCCGCCTTGATCAGCTCGGGCAGCACCCGGTTCTTCATGACCTCGAAGGGATAGGTATCGCGAAACCACAGGGTCTCATTGGTGGTCATGGCGTCCACCACCTGCTCGCGCAATCCTCCGCGAGGCTGGGCCTGCATCTTCTGCACCAGCTCACCGAGGGTCTTGATTCCCTGCTGCTCCATCAGCTTGTTGAGGCGGCTTGACACCAGGTATTGCTTGTTGCTCCCCAGCAGAATGCCGCAGGCCTTTTCCAGAAAGGTCCGGAACTGCTCGAAATCCAAATTGCCTGAAGACACTAATGCCGCCTCACCAAACATAGTTGCAACCGAGGGCCGAGCCCTCAGCCCCCATCAGCTACCCGAATGCGCTCGACCACGCGGGAAGCCAGTTCGTCCGGACGGAATTTCGCGAGGAAATCGTCCGCACCGACCTTCTTCACCATCGCCTGGTTGAACACCCCGGAGAGCGAAGTATGCAGAATCACGTGGAGGTTCTGCATCCTCGGATCGGAGCGAATCTCCGCAGTCAGGGTATAGCCATCCATCTCCGGCATCTCGATGTCGGAGATCAGCATGAGGAACTCCTCCGCCGGGGTCTTGCCCTCTTCCACCAGCTTGCGCAGGTAGTCGTAGGCTTGCCGGCCGTCGTTGAGCGCCACCACCTCGACCCCGATACTCTCCAGGCAACGCGAGACCTGCTTGCGCGCCACGGACGAGTCGTCGCAGATCAGCACGCGCTTGGATACCGCGCGCGCCTGGGTCTCGACGTCCACCACGCCTTCGGAAATGGCCTCCGACATGGGTGCCACTTCGGCGAGGATCTTCTCCACGTCGATGATTTCCACCAGCTTGTTGTCCACACGCGTCACCGCCGTCAGGTAGTGGTCGCGGCCGGTACCCTTGGGTGGCGGATGGATCTCTTCCCAGTTCATGTTGACGATGCGTTCGACCGAGCGCACCAGGAAGCCCTGCACCTTGGTGTTGTACTCAGTGATGATCACGAAGCTGTTGTTGATATCGTCCAGCGCCTGCCTACCGGTGGCCAGCGCCAGATCGAGGATGGGAATGGTGCCCCCGCGGATGTTCGCCACACCGCGCACCACCTGGCTGGACTTGGGCATCACGGTGAGTTTGGGGCACTGCAGCACCTCCTTCACCTTGAACACGTTGATGCCATACAGCTGCGAGCCGTCCAGACGGAACAGCAAGAGCTCGAGGCGGTTCTGCCCGACCAGTTGGGTACGCTGGTTAACCGAGTCCAATACTCCGGCCATGCCCAGACTCCTTATTGTTCATATCGTTGCGCTCCCGCTAAGCCTAGCAGGCGGCACGAGCCTTGCTTTGTGAGCTGCATGAACACACTCACGACACTTTACCGACGCATGATGGCAAAACGCCTGTTCCTCGCCGGTGTTGTACCCGCTTTGGGCCTGTTCGGCTACAGCTCGCTGCATGCCGCGCCGCTGACCCTGCCCGAAGAGCTTATCGGCGCTACCGAGGGCTTTCTTGAGTTCACCGTCGAGGACTATCTAGAGCGTAGCGAAATCCCGGCACGCCATGAGATTCAGGTGAATTCGATCGATCCGCGATTGCGCCTCGCCGCCTGTGACAGCGATTTGACGCAGAGCCTGGAGAGTCCCGCCCAGCCTGTTGGCCGAGTCACCGTCCGGGTCAGCTGCGAAGGCACAACGCCTTGGACAGTGTTCATCCCCGCCCAAGTGCGCATCTTCCGACCGGTGGCAGTACTGAAGAACCCGCTCAAACGCGACAGCATCATTGGTCCGGGAGATATCGCCATGATCGAGCAGGACATCGGACTGCTCAACCGAGGCTATATCAGCGATCCCGAGCAGGCCATCGGCAAAAAACTGACGCGTCCGCTTCAGGCAGATCAGGTATTGACTCCTGCAACCCTGCAGCTGGCGGAAAGCGTGCGCCGCGGCGATCAGGTGGTGATTGCGGCGCGTGCCGGCGGCATCAACGTGCGTGTGCAGGGCGAGGCCTTGTCCGGCGGGACTCTCGGCCAGCAGATCAGTGTGCGCAACCTAAGTTCGCAACGAGTGGTCAGAGCCAGGGTGATAGGTCCGGGGCAGGTCGAGGTGGGGATGTAGGCACGATTCTTGTAGCGCATATCCCCGACGATTTCCTACACTGTTAAACGACGCACATAAAAGCGCCCTAAAGTTTCGACGGGACCGGCCGACAACCCAGTCAAGCGTCCAGATACCGTCCGAGGTTTACACCATGGTTATCGACTTCAACCGGCTGAACAATGCCGCCAGCCCCGCCAACAGCGGGCGCACAGGCAATGCCCAGGCCAGCGGCCGTAACGAGGCCGTCAGCAGCACTCCGCAGAACGCGGCGCAGGTTGCCGACGAGCAGGCCACTGCCGGCAAGACTGGCGAATCCGTGCAGCTCAGCCGTGAAGCCCAGCAATTGCAGAAAGCCGGCGACAAGCTGCGCGACCTGCCGACCGTCGATAAAGAGCGCGTCGCCAAGTTGAAGCAGGCGATTGCCGATGGCAGCTACCAGGTCGATGCCAAGCGCGTCGCCGGCAAGCTGCTCGATTTCGAATCCCAGCGCTAGTCCCAGGGCTGCGCTGGGGGTGTTGGACGCCCGATCCCCAGAGCCCGCGATGCAAAGTAACGATCTGCTGCAACTGTTCATCGAAGATATCGGCACGGCCCAGCGCCTGCTTGAGCTGATCGATGCCGAATTCCAGGCCATGGGCGAACGCGACCTGCCGCGCCTGGAACAGATCCTCGGCGAGAAACTCCCCCTCCTCAGCCTGCTCGACCAGCACGGCAGCGCACGCAGCAAACTGCTCGGCGAGCAGCAACTGAGCGCCGATCGCGCCGGCCTTGAAGCCTTTGCCGCCCGTCAAAGCAATGGTGCCGAGCTACTGACCCGCAGCGATGAGCTGAACCAGCTGCTGGAAAGCTGCCGCGACGCCAACCAGCGTAACGGTCGGCTGATCCGCGCCAATCAGGCATCGCTCAAGAGCGTGCTCGGCATTCTCCGTGGCGGCGAGACCCCAGGGCTCTATGACAGCCGCGGCGGCGCCGCTAGAATCGCGCAGCAACGCCCACTCAGCCAGGCCTGAGTCATAACAACAAGCACAGGGACATACCGGCAATATGCCAGTATGCTAGTGCGGTAGTACCTGGAGATACCCGGATCGTGCCCAACCCATTCCTTGAGGACGATGGCCCACAGCCACCCAAGGTGCTGACCGCACCCTTGGAGATCTTTGCCAACCTGCGTTTGCTGCAGCAGAGCCATGATCCCCTCATTGTCATGTTCAAGGACCGCAACCTGCGGTTCCAGAGCTACCTGATCGAGATCGACCGTGATCGCGGCGTCATTGCTCTCGACGAAATGATTCCCAGCGATGGCGAGCGTTTCATGCAGAACGGCGAACCGTTCCGTGTGGAAGGCTTTCACGATGGCGTGCGCATCGCCTGGGAGTGCGAAGACCCGGTGCAGATCGGCGAACTGGACGGCTCGCGCTGCTACTGGAGCTACATCCCGGAGCGGGTGACCTATCACCAGCGCCGCAATGCCTTCCGCGCGGCGCTCGGCCAGGGCCAGTTGGTCAACATCGAGCTGTCCGGCAGCAAGCTCAATCCTGGCGTCAAGGGCCAGATGCTGGATATCTCCGCCACCGGTTGCCGTCTGCGCTTCGCCGGCGACATCACCAGCCGTCTGCAACCCGGTCAGGTCTACGAGCGCTTCACCGCCATGCTGCCGATCGGCTCCATGACCACCGCTGGCGAACTGCGCCATGTGCACTATGCGGAGAAGGTCAACATGACCTTCGTCGGCCTGCGTTTCCACCGCATGAGCGGCCTGGAGCAGCGCCAGGTGGAGCGCTTCGTCTATCAGCTACAGCGCGAGGCGCGCCGTGTCGAGCAGGAATAAGCACTGCCGGTGCAACCAGAGGCCGCCCACGGGCGGCCTCTGGCGTTTCAGGCCTGGGCTCCGAGTACCCGCCGCTCCCAGGGCGTGATCTCGTCCAGGTAGCTCATCAGCTCCATACCCTTGCTAGCGCAATAGCCGCCGACGAACTCGTCACCGAACCACTGCCGAGCCAGCGCACTGTCCTGCAGCCGCTGAAGCGCCGCATGCATGGTGCACGGCAGGCTGAGCGCGGGCGGTACCTCGAACTCGCCCTGGATCGGCGCGCTTGGCTCCAGCTGTTGTTGCACACCATGCAGGCCGGCGGCCAGGCTGGCGGCGATGGCAAGGTAAGGATTGGCATCGGCCCCGGGCAGACGGTTCTCCACCCGCCGCGCTGCAGCCCCACTGGCCGGGATGCGCAACCCGGCGGCGCGGTTGTCGTGCGACCAGCAGGCGTTGTTCGGTGAGGCGTAGGGGTGGCACAGACGCTGGTAGGAGTTCACATGCGGCGCGAACAGCAGGGTGAAGTCGGCCAACGCGGCCTGCTGCCCGCCGATGAAGTGGAAGAAGGCCGGTGTCGCCGTGCCATCCTCGGCACTGAAGATATTGCGCCCGCTACCCTGCTCCACCACGCTCTGGTGAATGTGCATGGAGCTGCCCGGTGTGTGCGGCAGCGGCTTGGCCATGCACACCACCGCCAGACCGTGTTTGAGCCCGATCTCGCGCAGCAGATGCTTGAACAGGAAGGTCTGGTCGGCCACCTGCAGCGGGTCGCCATGCAGCAGATTGATCTCGAACTGGCTGACGCCCATCTCGTGCATGAAGGTGTCACGCGGCAGGCCGAGCGCCTCCATGCAGCGATAGACCTCCTCGAAGAATGGCCGCAGGCCGTTGCCAGACGACACGCTGAACGCCGAGCAACCGCTCTCGCGACTGCCGTCCAGGCCCAGCGGCGGCTGGAAGGGTCGATTGGCATCGAGATGTCGCTCGAAAACGAAGAATTCCAGCTCGGTGGCCACCACCGGCTGCCAACCACGCTCGGCATAGCCAGCCACCACCTTCTTCAGCAGGCCGCGGGTGGACAGCCCGGAGCTGCGCCCGTCTAATTCATCGGCATCGCAGACGGCCATGGCACGCGGCGACTCGCTCCAGGGCAGGCGGAATACCCGCTCAGGGGTGGTACTGAGCACCAGATCGCCATCGTCACTGCCGTAGAAACGCGCCGGCGGATAACCGCCCATGATGCACTGCAGCAGCACACCCCGCGCCAGCTGCAAGCGGCGGCCTTCGAGAAAGCCTTCCGCAGTCATCACCTTGCCCCGCGGCACCCCGTTGAGGTCGGCGGTGACACATTCGATCTCGGTTATCCCGGACAAGCGCTCTGCGAGCGCACTACGGCCGTCGGTGCTCATGACTGCAATCCCTGTGGTTGATCCGTACAAAATACGCATCAGCCGTTCAAGATATCAAGCAGTCAAAAGGAGAGTTCAGCGCAGGAAGGCTACAACCTGATCGGCGTCGAAGGGCCAGTCGAGCTCGGCGCCGCTGTCATTGCGGCGCAGCACCGGAATGCGCAGGCCGTATTGCTCGACCCAGTCCTCGCGCTCGGCGATGTCCACCAGTTCGACCAGCAGACCATGTTCGACGAAGGGCATCAGCAACGCCTCGGCCACCTCGCAGAGGTGGCAGCCGAGGGTGCCGAAGAGTTGGCATTCAGGGGGCATCGCGGGCGTCTCCGACTCAATCAGAGACGCAGTCTAGCACCCGCTCAGGCCTCCTCGGCCGGCGGGTTCTGCAGCATGCCCTGCAGACCGTCGAGCAGGCGGCCGTTGAGCTCCTTGGCCTTCTCCAGCAACGATCCGTCGAAACGCTCGTCGAGGCTGAAGCCGCCGTCCAGCAGCTGCTCCAGGGTGCCCTTCGCGTCTTCCGACACCTTGTCGGCGGTGCGCAGCGCATCGAGCAGGCCGCGGGCGTAGTCGATCAGGTCGTCGTTCACCGCGCTGGCGGCCTGACCACCCTGCTGGGCCACAGCGCCATAGGCATCGGTGGCCTGGCGCACGCTGGTCTGGGTCAGTTGCAGCGACATCGAGGCCAGTTGCGAGCCATCCATGTTCAGCTGCATGGCGCGGTCGAAGGCGCCAGCCAGATTGCCCGAATAGAAGTCGCTGGAGATGTCCTGCACCTGCTTGAACAGGCCTTCCAGGGCGGCGCGCTCTTCCTCGTCCAGCTCGCCTTCCACCTGTACCTGCCAGCCGCCGATCTGCATGCTGCCGGAGCTGCTGGCGCTGGCCACAGAACCGTTGCCGTTGCTGGCGGCGGCCGCACTGCTCTGCGACCAGGCGGCGGAGGCGCTGGCGATGGAGATATTCAGGCGGTCGCCATCGCGGGTGGTGACCTGCATATCGAAGGTCTCGGCCTGGGCGGCGAAACGCTCGCTGCGCGCGGCTACGGCGACGGTGTTGCCGCCACCGCTGGCGGGAGTCTTGGCGCCGTAGTCGGATTCGAGACCTTTCAGGCCGTTCTGAATCTTGTCGTAGGTGGCATTGATGTCTTCCGCCACCTTGCCCTTGAGCACGCCCATGCCGTCGAGGATTTTGCGTGCCTCCTCGAAGCCCTTCTCCACGCCCTCGCGGGCCTGGGCCAGCAGGCCTTCCAGCTTGGAGGTGTCGGCACCCGCTGCGGCCTCGCTCTTCAGGCGCTGCTCGATGAAGCCGAGCACGCGGTCGGCGACCTTGTCGGGCGTGAAGTCCTCGCGCTTGCCGTCCAGTGCGCCAGGCTCCAGACCCAGGCGATTGGCCAGGCGGTTGGCCAGAGTACCCTGTGCATCCACATGGCCGCGCGGGTTGGCCAGAGTGTTGATGCCGGTGGGGCGGGACTGCGACGGGGAAAGGGAAGCCAGAGTATTCATGATGAAGTACCAAGCAGGGTGAACTGCCTCTTTGACGGCAGGCCCGCCGGAAAATTGAGGCAAAACCGACCAATGGCCTGCTTGACCGAGAGCATGGACGCCCCGCTGCCGCTTCGGCATGCTCGCAGGCATCCGAAGGAGAATCGCCTTGTTCGCCGACCTGCTGATCATCCTGGCCTGCTCGCTGCTGGTCATCGCCCTGTTCCGTCGTCTGCGCCTGCCGCCGGTGCTCGGCTACCTCTGCGTCGGCCTGCTGGTGGGGCCGGCCGCGCTGGACTGGATAGGCTCGGCCCGTGACCTGCCGCGGCTGGCCGAGCTGGGCGTGGTGTTCCTGTTGTTCAGCCTGGGCCTGGAGTTCTCCCTGCCGCGCATGCTGGCGCTGCGGCGTACCGTATTCGGCCTGGGCAGCCTGCAGGTCGCCCTGTGCGGCTCGGTCCTGGGCGTCCTGCTCTATCTGGGCGGCGTGGCGCCAACCAGCGCCGCGGTACTCGGCCTGGGGCTGGCGCTCTCCTCCACCGCCATAGTCGGCAAGGAGCTGGTCAGCCTTGGCGAGGTATTCAGCGGCCATGGCCAGAACGCCATGGGCGTGCTGCTGTTCCAGGACCTGGTGGCAGTGCTGCTGCTGACCCTGGTGCCGGCCATTGCCGGCCACGGCGGCGAGCCGTGGTACCTGGCCATCCCGCTAACGCTGGGCAAGACCGTACTGCTGTTCCTCGGCCTGCTGCTGGCCAGCCGCTGGCTGCTGCCCAAGCTATTCCACGAGGTGGCGCAGGCCCATTCCGCCGAGCTGTTCGTCATGCTCGCCCTGGTCATCGTCCTGCTCACCGCCTGGCTTACCCACATGCTCGGCCTGTCCATGGCCCTGGGCGCCTTCCTCGCCGGCATGCTGCTGGGCGAGAGCCACTACCGCCACCAGGTCGAGGCAGATATCCGGCCATTCCGCGACATCCTCCTCGGCCTGTTCTTCGTCTGCGTGGGCATGCTGATCGACCTCAAGCTGTTCGCCGAGCAGGGCTGGGCCATCCTCGGCGCCACCCTGCTGCTGCTCGCGCTCAAGGGCGGTCTGGTGGCCGTGCTGGTCAAGGTCCGCGGCGAGAGCGGCGAGACGGCCTGGCGCAGCGGCCTGGCTCTGGCCCAGGCCGGCGAATTCTTCTTCGCCCTGGTGGCGCTGATGCGCCAGCAGCAGATGCTGGAAGCACCGCTGGCCGGGCTGCTGCTGGCCGCCGCATTCTGCTCCATGGCCCTCACGCCGCTATTGCTGCGCGCCGCGCCGCAGCTGGCCGCGCGCCTGCGCCGCACACCGGGACGCGAGAGCCATCTGGAGGAAATCGCCAGCCACAGTGCGGAGCTGCAGGGCCATGCGGTGATCTGCGGCTACGGCCGGGTCGGCCAGTCCATCGGGCGCTTCCTGCAGCGTGAAGGCCAGGTCTTCGTTGCCCTCGACGACGACCCGGTGCGGGTCGAGGAAGCCAGCGCCGGCGAGAGCAACGTGCACTACGGCGACTCGCGCCGGCGCGACCTGCTGGAGGCCGTCGGCATTTCCCGCGCGCGCCTGCTGGTGGTGGCGGTGGACAAGACCGACGTGGCCCTGGCCATCGTCGAGCAGGTGCGCCTGCACTGCGCCGATCTACCGATCCTGGTACGCACCCGCGACGACAGCCGCCTCGCCGAGCTGCAGGCGGCCGGCGCCAGCGAGGTGGTGCCGGAGGTGCTGGAATCCAGCCTGATGCTGGCCTCCCACGCCCTGGTGATGCTCGGCATTCCCCAGCAGCGGGTGCAACAGCACCTGGACGAGGTACGCGGCAATCGCTATCGCCTGCTGCACGGTTTCTATCACGGCGCTCAGGCCAACCTGGTGGACGCCCAGGGCCAACCGCGGGTGCTGCTGCATGCGGTGAACCTGCCGCAGAACGCCCATGCCTGTGGGCGCTGCCCGACCGATATGCAGCTGGAAGCGCTGGGGCTGGAAGTGCAGGCGGTGCGCCGCGATGGCGTGGACCTGCCGATGGAGCAGCGGCCGCAGTTGCGTGAGGGCGACACCGTGTTGCTGTCCGGCCCGCTTCAGGCCATCGAAGCCGGCGAGGCGCGTCTGCTCGGCGGCGACTGAGTCAGACGCCGGCAGCGCCCAGCAGGATCTCCGCCGCCGCCTTGGCCTGCCGCGCCTGGTCGCCCGGGCCCTGCACGTGGGCCATGCTCAGCGCGCCTTCCAGCAGGAACTGCAACTGCCCGGCTAGCTGCTCCGCCTGACGCACCTGCAGTGCCTCAAGCAACTCGCGGAAATGTCCACCGAAAGCCGCCTTGAACCCCGCCGCCTGACGATGGATGGGGTGCTCGCGGTCATGAAATTCCGCCGCCGCATGAATGAAGCTGCAGCCGCAGAAATCGTGTTGGTTGATCCACGCATGCAGGCCGTCGAAGGTCAGCAGCAGAGCCTCGCGCGGCGGCTTGGCGGCGCGCAGCTGGGCCAGGTTGCCGAGCGTTTCGCGTTCGCGCTCCTCGAGCACGGCGAGGATCAGCTCGTCCTTGGAGCGGAAGTGCTTGTACAGGGTCATCTTGGCCACCCCGGACTCGGCCAGGATGCGGTCGACCCCCGTGGCGTGGTAGCCCTCGCGGGCGAACAGGCCCTGGGCGGTGCTGATCAGTTGTTCGCGTTTGCTCGATGCCATCTGGCCCTCCAAGTGGCGGACATTATGCGGGCGGCAATGACCGTCGCTCCAGTTCGGAAAATCTCGCTTGAAATATACAGACCTGTCTGTCTAATATCGAGTCATATTCACTCGCGAGACTCACCCCATGCAGCTCCATGACTTCCGCCTCTCCGGCAACTGCTACAAGGTCCGCCTGTTCCTCGCCCTACTCGGCCGCGAGGTCGAGCTGCAGCAGACCGACCTGCTCGGCGGCGCCCATAAGCGCCCGGAGTTCCTCGCCGTCAACCCGCGCGGCCAGGTGCCGGTACTGGTCGACGAAGGCCAGGCGATCTATGACTCCCAGGCCATCCTGGTGTACCTGGCCAAGCGCTATGCCGATGCCAGCTGGTATCCGCAGGACGCCCTGAGCCAGGCGCGCATCGCCAGTTGGCTGAGCTTCGCCGCCAACGAAGTGGCCAAGGGCCCGGGGCAGGCCCGCCTGCATGGGCTGTTCCGCATGCCCGGCGACCTGCAGCAGGCCCAGCAGCGCGCCGTGCAGGTGCTGGAGCTGGTGGATGCGCATCTGGCCCTGCACAGCTGGCTGGCACAGGGCGAGGCGCCGAGCATCGCCGACCTCGCCGTCTACCCTTACATCGCCCTGGCCGGTGATGGCGGCATCGACCTCACCCCCTACGCCCACCTCGCCGCCTGGTTCGCGCGCATCCGCGCCCTGCCCGGCTATATCGGCATGCCCGGCCTCTGAGGGCTTCCGCGACCCTATGCCGCCGCCCCCGGCCGCGAGCGTCTGCCGTTGGCTTGCGGCGCCGCCGTATCCCATCCGCCCGTTGAAGGAAACTGACATGCGCTCCCTGCTCTTCGCTCTGCTGCTGGTCATCGCCGGCACCAGCCAGGCCGCCGGCCTGCGCTTCGCTCTGGTCAAGACCGCCGAGACCGAGACCCGCGACGCCTTCACCGTCGAGGGTGGCGCCTGGACCGAGAAAGCCATAGCCAACCACGTCGCCGTGCTGATCGAACATCACGCCGCCACCCTGCTGCTCGACACCTCCCTGGGGCGCCAGGTGGACCGGCAGTTCGAATCGGAAATGCCCTGGTACGACAAGCCGCTGCTGCGCTACGGCCAGGTCACTCCGGTGCGTGACCAGCTGGACCGTGCCGGCATCCGCGTCGACCGTATCCTGCTCACCCACAGCCACTGGGACCACGCCTCGGGCCTGGCCGACTTCCCGGAAGTGCCGGTGTGGGCGCCCTACGAAGAGATCGAGTTCAGCCGCATCGCCACGCCGCCGGCCGTGCTGCCCAGCCAGTTCGCCCATGCCATTCGCTGGGTGCCGTTCCAGTACGCCGAGCAGCCGTTCATGGGTTTTCCACGCAGCCACGACATGTTCGGCGACGGCAGCCTGGTACTGGTGCCGCTGGAAGGCCACACGCCCGGTTCGGTCGGTCTGTTCCTCACTCTCGACGATGGCCGCCGCTTCTTCTTCACCGGTGACACCAGTTGGCGCCTGGAAGGCTTCACCGGGCCGAAGGAGAAGTTCTGGATCAGCAAGCGCATGGTCGACAACGATCCGGAAAGCACCCGCCAGCAGCTGGAAAAAGTCCACCAGTTGCTGCTGGAGCAACCGCAATTGACGGTAATTCCGGCCCACGACGAAACGGTGCAGCGCAAGCTCGGCTACTACCCGCACTGGATCGAGTGAGGCCTCGACCAAGGTCTAGAAGCCGCCGCCACGGCAAAGTGGTTTATTTCCCTCGCTGCAACCGGACCGGACAACCGGGCCGCCACCACCAGCCGAGGACAATAACAATGAGCAAGTCCCTCCTTGCCCGCGGCGTGGCCCTGGCCGCGCTGGGCACCAGCCTCACCTTGCCGACCATCAGCCAGGCCGCCTTCCTCGAAGACGGCAAGGCCAGCGTGGAGCTGCGCAACTTCTACATGAACCGCGACTTCCGCCAGGAAGGCGCCGCCCAGTCCAAGGCCGAGGAATGGGCCCAAGGCTTCCTGCTGCGCTACGAGTCCGGCTACACCGAGGGCACCGTCGGCTTCGGCGTCGACGCCATCGGCACCCTGGGCCTGAAGCTCGACTCCAGCGCCGACGAGAGCGGCACCGGCCTGCTGCAGCGCGACCGCGAGACCGGCCGCGCCCAGGATGACTACGGCGACCTGGGTGTCACCGCCAAGGTCAAAGTCTCCAACAGCGTGCTCAAGGCCGGCACCCTGATGCCCAAGCTGCCGGTGGTTCAGGCCAACGACTCGCGCCTGCTGCCGCAGAGTTTCCAGGGCGGCTGGATCAACTCCCAGGAGATCGCCGGCCTGACCCTCGATGCCGGCCAGCTGAGCCGGGTCAACCAGCGCGACTCGTCCGACCACGAGACCATGACCCTGACCAACAGCAGCCCGGCGGCCCGCGGCTTCACCGGCCTCGGCGGGGTCGACAGCGACGAGTTCAACTTCGCCGGCGCCAGCTACAAGTGGAACGACCAGCTGACCACGGCCTACCACTACGGCGCGCTGGACAACTTCTACAAGCAGTACATCCTCAGCGCAGTGCATGTTCTGCCGCTGGGTGACCAGCAGAGCCTGAAGAGCGACCTGCGCTTCGCCCGCTCCACCGACGATGGCGACACCAACGTCGACAACAAGGCCTTCGGCGCCATGTTCACCTACGCCCTGGGCGGCCATGCCTTCGGCCTGGGCTACCAGAAGATGAGCGGCGACACCGGCTACGCCTATATCGGCGGCACCGACCCGTTCCTGGTCAACTACGTGCAGATCGGCGACTTCGCCTTCAAGGACGAGCAGTCCTGGCAGGCCCGCTACGATTACAACTTCGCCGCCCTTGGCATTCCTGGCCTGACCTTCATGACCCGCTACCTGAGCGGCGACAACGTCGACCGCGGCGCTGGCCTGTCCGAGGGCAAGGAGTGGGAGCGCAACACCGACATCGCCTACGTGTTCCAGGAGGGCCCGCTGAAGAACTTCGGCATCAAGTGGCGCAACGCCACGACCCGCTCCAACTTCGGCAACGACCTGGACGAGAACCGCCTGATCCTCAGCTACAGCCTGTCGCTCTGGTAAATCCTGCGGCAACGAAAAAGCCCGCCGATCGGCGGGCTTTTTTCTATCCAGCGCGGACTCAGTCCTGGCTGTTGGCGCCGATCTTGTGGATCGACAGGTCGGCACCGTAGTACTCCTGCTCCTGGCTCAGGCGGATGCCGGTCAGAGCCTTGAGCAGGCCGTAGACCAGGAAGCCGCCGACCAGCGCCACCAGCACGCCCAGCGCGGTGCCAATCAGCTGGCTGACCAGGCTGACGCCGCCGATGCCGCCCAGGTAGCTCTGGCCGAAGATGCCGCAGGCGATGCCACCCCACACGCCGCACAGGCCATGCAGCGGCCACACGCCGAGCACGTCGTCGATCTTCCATTTCACCTGGGTCGCGGTGAACGCCCAGACGAACAGCGCGCCGGCGATGCCGCCGGTGACCAGGGCACCGACCGGGTGCATCAGGTCGGAGCCGGCGCACACCGCCACCAGGCCGGCCAGCGGGCCGTTGTGCAGGAAGCCCGGGTCGTTGCGGCCGACCAGCAGTGCGGCGACAGTGCCGCCGACCATGGCCATCAGCGAGTTGACCGCCACCAGGCCGCTGATGCTGCCGAGGGTCTGGGCGCTCATCACGTTGAAGCCGAACCAGCCGATGATCAGGATCCACGAACCCAGGGCGAGGAACGGGATGTTCGATGGCGCGAAGGCCACCAGGCGACCCTCGCGATAGCGACCGTCGCGGCGACCGAGCAGGATCACCGCGCCGAAGGCCAGCCAGCCGCCTACCGCGTGCACCACCACCGAACCGGCGAAGTCATGGAAGGCGGCGCCGAAGCGCTCGGTCAGCCAGGCCTGCAGGCCGAAGTTGCCGTTCCAGATCAGGCCCTCGAAGAACGGATAGACGAAAGCGACGATCAGCAGCGTGGCGCACAGCTGTGGGCCGAACTTGGCGCGCTCGGCGATACCGCCGGAAATGATCGCCGGGATGGCGGCGGCGAAGGTCAGCAGGAAGAAGAACTTCACCAGCGCATAACCGCTACCTGCGGTCAGCTCGCTGGCCGGCGCGAAGAAGGTCACGCCATAAGCCACCCAGTAGCCGACGAAGAAGTAGGCCAGGGCCGAAACGGCGAAGTCGGAGAGGATCTTCGACAGGGCGTTGACCTGGTTCTTGTGGCGTACCGTACCCACTTCGAGGAAGGCGAAGCCGGCGTGCATGGCCAGGACCATGATCGCGCCGAGCAGGATGAACAGGGTGTTGGAGCCGTGAATCAGGGTTTCCACGGCGCTGTTTAGGTTTTCCATCGAATGGTTTCCCCGGTCGAATAAGCACCAAAAACGATCTCGATCCCGATGCAGCGCACCAAACACGAGCAACTGCTCGTCATGCACCGCTGTCGCCGCGCTCCGAATCGGAGCAGAAGCCTTGGTGAAAAATCACCATTGCGATTTTTCACCTTTATTTTCAGCGACATACCGAAAGAGACAACAGATCCACCGTGGACCATGCGCGCCACCAAGGGGCACGCCCGAAACACGGCGCACCATGGCGAGGCAAAAGATGTGCCAGACGAGGGCACGAATAAAGCCTGAACCTGGCCGGCCCGGCCCTGCTCGAACCTGAAGAGTCCCAACCACGACCACAGGAGAGCGCCATGCCTACCACCCCGAACTCCGACCTGTCCGGCTTCGAAACCACCGGCACCACCACCAGCACCACTCCGAACATCGACAAGGACGCCCACCGTCGCAATCTGCGTGATGCGCAGAACGCGCTGTCCTCCGAGTTCCAGGCTCTGATCAGCGACACCGAGAACCTGCTGCGGCAGACCTCGGACGTGGCTGGCGTGCAGGTCCAGGAATTACGTGCACGTATCAGCGGTAACCTCGGCCGGGCCAAGGACATCCTCAAGGACACCGAGCACACCCTCGAGCAACAAGGCCGTCTGGCGGTGGCGAAGACCGAGGAATACGTCCAGCAGCACCCCTGGCAAACCCTCGGCGTCGCCGCTGGCGTGGGCTTCCTGCTCGGCCTGCTGGCCGGGCGCCGCTAAACCGGAGGCCGAGCATGGATGACATGCAGTCGCAGGCGGCCAGCGAGCCGCCCAAGCCTTCCCTGAAGAAGCTGGGAGGCGCCCTGGTCGGCCTGCTGCAGGGCCATCTGGAGTTGCTCGGCATCGAGTTTCAGGAGGAGAAGTCGCGCTCGTTCCGGCTGTTCATCTTCTCCGGCCTGAGCCTGATCTTCGGCATGCTGGTCCTGCTCGGACTGTCGACCGTGGTGCTGATCGCCTTCTGGGACACCTATCGCCTGCCCGCCGCCATCGGCCTGTGCCTGGTGTTTGCCGCGGGCATGCTGCTGTGCCTGTTCAAGGCCAAGCACCTGGCACGCGACGGCGAGTCGCCGTTCCGCGCCACGGTCACCGAACTGGCCCGCAACAAGGAGCGCTTATTGCCATGAGCGAAACACTGTCCAGCGCGGCCCGCCGCGACATGCGCAAGGAGCTGGTCCGCCTGCGCATGGAGATGCACCGCCAGCAGCTGCGCTACCACGTGCAGCCACTGACCCATCCCCTGCAGCAGCTAAGCCAGATGCGTCATGGCGAGCAGGCCAATGTGAAGACCCCGTTGATGGTCGCTGCCGGCGTGCTGCTGACCCTGTTCGGCGGGCGCCTCGGCACCTTCGGCAAGCTGGCCCGCGTCGGTCTGATGCTCTATCCGGTGGTGCGTGGCGTGCAGGCCGCCAAGCGGCCGAGCATCGAGCCGCATTACTAGGCTGTTGGCGCTCCTACCGGCTGATCAAGTCTCAGATCAGGATCGGCCGGTGGAACGGCGCCAGCTCCGTACGATTGCGCCCGTTCTGCTTGGCCCGGTACAGCGCCTTGTCGGCGCGCTCGATCAGCGCCGGCACCGTTTCCTGCAGGTAGTACTGGGCCACGCCGATCGAGGCGGTCACACGCACGTTGGCCGGCACGCCTTCGAAGCTGGCCTCGGCCAGTGCATCCTGGATGCGCTTGATGCAGTGCTGGGCCATTTCCAGCGAGGTCTGCGGCAGGAACAGGAGGAACTCCTCACCGCCGTAGCGGGCGAAGAAGTCAGTGCTGCGCAGCAAGGGCTGCACGGTATTGGCGAAGGTCTTGAGCACCTCGTCGCCGACCGGGTGACCATAGGTGTCGTTGATCCGCTTGAAGTAGTCGAGGTCGAGTATGCACACGCAGAAGCCGGCGCCTCCCCGGTCGGTGCGGTTCTTCTCGTGGTGCAGCATCTCCAGCAGGTAGCGCCGGTTGTATACCCCGGTCAGCTCGTCATGGGTAGCCAGCTCGGTGACCTGCTGCAGCACTTCCTGCAGCTGGGCGTTGCTGGCCATCAGCTTCTTGCGCAGGTCGCTGATATTGCCGCCAAGGATGGAAATGAACGGCAGGAAGGCGGAGAAGCTGCACCACAGCACCATCTCCACCGCCAGATCGAAGCGCTCGCCGTCGATGCGCTGGATCAGCGGCAGGGTCAGGCCGTAGGCGACTATGGTCAGCAGGCTCAGCACCAGGAGCTGCCGGGTATGCAGCTTGAAGCAGCCGAACATCATGATGATCACCAGCACCACCAGATAGGCGCCGCGCGCCTCGCCTGCATAGCTCTGGGTGAATAGCACCATGGCGACCGCTGCAGCCATCTGCGCCATGGTCAGGCTCGGGTCGCGAAAACGCAGGTTGAGGCCGAAGTGGAACAGCAGGAAGAAGCCGAGGTTGGTGGCCACCGCGACGGCGGCCCAGACTGCCATGACCCAGCCGGGAGAAATCCCGTTGTACAGGGAAACGCCCTGGGGCACGCTGGCCAAGACATACATCGCCACACTCATAAGGAAACGACGGAGGCGCAGCTGCTGCTGCGAATCCTTGGGTAAGGCAGCTTCTGAAATCACGCGCTGATTCTCTTGTTGTTATGGTCGGTACGCGATGGCAAGACAATATCATTGTGATCACAAAGCCGGCACGCGCCACCCGTCGCCTGCCCGGCGGACCTGGCGCTGCAGTGCACGACACTTGCAGGCAGTGCGGCGAACGTCGAAGCTAGCGGCAGGATCATCTGACGAGTACAGCCCTTGGATTGGCAAACCCTGCTCACTCGCGAACGCCTCGGCAAACCCGTCTACAGCTCCGACGAGCTGGGTCGCAGCCCGTTCCACAAGGATCACGACCGCATCATCTTCTCCGGCGCCTTCCGCCGCCTGGGGCGCAAGACCCAGGTCCACCCGGTCTCCAGCAACGATCACATCCACACCCGCCTGACCCACTCGTTGGAAGTCGGCTGCGTCGGCCGCTCGCTGGGCATGCGCGTCGGCGAGATGCTGCGCGATGCGCTGCCGAACTGGTGCGAACCGAGCGACCTCGGCGTGATCGTGCAGTCCGCCTGCCTGGCCCACGACATCGGCAACCCGCCGTTCGGCCACTCTGGCGAGGACGCCATCCGCCACTGGTTCCAGCAGGCCAACGGGCGTGGCTGGCTGGATGACATGAGCGACGCCGAGCGCGGCGACTTCCTCAGTTTCGAAGGCAACGCCCAGGGCTTTCGCGTACTCACCCAGCTGGAATACCACCAGTTCGACGGCGGCATGCGCCTGACCTACGCGACCCTCGGCACCTACCTGAAATACCCCTGGACCGCCCGCCACGCCGAGGCCGTGGGCTACAAGAAGCACAAGTTCGGCTGCTACCAGAACGAGCTGCCGCGCCTGGAGCAGATCGCCGCCAAACTCGGTCTGCCGCAGCTCGACGAGCAGCGCTGGGCACGCCACCCGCTGGTCTACCTGATGGAGGCGGCCGACGACATCTGCTACGCGCTGATCGACCTGGAAGACGGCGTGGAGATGGAGCTGCTCGACTATGCCGAGGTCGAGGCGCTGCTGTTCGATCTGGTCGGCGACGACCTGCCGGAAACCTACCGTCAGCTCGGCGCCAGCGACTCGCGCCGGCGCAAGCTGGCGATCCTGCGTGGCAAGGCCATCGAACACCTGACCAACGCCGCCGCGCGGGCCTTCGTCGAGCAGCAGCCAGCCCTGCTCGCCGGCACCCTGGAAGGCGACCTGGTGGAGCATATGCACGGCCCGGCCAAGCGCTGCGTGCTGCGCGCCAAGGGCATGGCGCGGGAGAAGATCTTCCAGGACAAGCGCAAGACCCTGCACGAGATCGGCGCCTACACCACCCTGGAAATCCTGCTCAACGCCTTCTGTGGCGCGGCCCTGGAACAGCACAGCGGCCGCGGCCTGTCGTTCAAGAACCGGCGCATCCTCGACCTGCTGGCGCACTACGCGCCGGAGCCGGGCTGGCCGCTGTACCTGTCGTTCCTGCGCATGATCGACTTCATCGCCGGGATGACCGACAGCTACGCCACCGAAATGGCCCGGGAGATGACCGGGCGCTCCAGCCCGGTGTGACGCAATGAAGGCACTGCTCAAGCAGGCGATCAGCTGGCACGCGGGCCCTCCGGCCTGGGGCCCGGCGGTGGTTGCTTGCCTGGGTTGCGCCCTGCCCCTGGTGCTCGGCCTGTTCAGCGGTCATCCAGGCTTTCTCTGGGCCTCGGCCGGCGCCTTCCAGGCCGCTCAGGCCAACCCGCTACACCGCTTCGGCATGCTGCGCCTGCTGCTGCTCACCCTGCTCGGCGCCTGTAGCGCCGGCCTGGGCTTCTGGTCGGCCAGCCACCCGCTGCTCAGCCTGTGCCTGTTCGGCGCCTACGGTTTCCTGCTGGCTTGGTTGCAACGCTTCGGCACCGAGGCCGGCAAGCTGGGCATCGGCCTGGCCGTGTGCCTGTGTCTCGGCCAGGGTCAGTTCGGCCTGGGCAACCTGAAGAACGCCGACGCGGTGGGCGCGCTGTTCGTCCTCGGCGGGCTCTGGGTCGCCCTGCTCGCCTTCGGCCTGCGCGGCCTGCATGGCTTGCGCATGTGGCCGTACATGCCGCGCTTCATGGCCATCCTCAAGGTGCTCAAGCGCCACGCCAAGCGCCTGCCGGAACAGCGCTGGCGCCTGCATGCCCTGGGTTGCACCCTGGGTTGCGCGGCGGCCGGCCTGATCGTCCAGCTGGCCGGGCTGCAGCGCGGCTATTGGCTGACCCTGGCGCTGATCGCCACCCTGCAGCTGGAGATCCGCGGCAGTCTGGTGCGTGCCCTGCAGCTGAGCATGGCCAGCCTGTGCGCCGCAGCGCTGCTGATCTACTTCGGCCACAGCCTGCAGAGCCCGCCGCTGATGGTGGCCTTCATCCTGCCGCTGATCGCCCTCAGCCGCGCCTTCCAGGCCCATCACTACGGCCTGTTCGTGCTGCAGGTGACGATCAGCTTCGTGCTGCTGGCCGAGAGCCTGTCGCATGACTGGCACCTGGCCCAGGTGCGCCTGTTCAACAGCCTGATCGGCGTGGTGCTGGCCATCCTGGTGGCCCTGCTGATGCACGGTCTGGCACAGTGGCTGAGCAGAGATCGAACGGATTCGCAGAGCTAACGAAGCGGCTATGCTTCTGGCCTGACCTGAGATGTTGTCAAAGGAGTGAGACAATGCAGGGCAAGACTCGAAACAAAGAACGCCGCTTTCCACTCCACGTCCATATCAGCGTGCTGTTCACCCTGCTGCTGCTCGGCAGCGGCGTGATCCTCGGCCTGTTCAACTACTACCAGACCACCCAGGTCATCCTCTCCAGCAGCAAACAGCTGTTCGCCCAGATGCGCGAGGAGGTGGAAGCCGACCTGCAGTACACCTACCAGCCGATCCGTCACCTGCTCGGCCTGCTCGCCCTCAACGAGCGCAACCTGTCGCGCGACAGCTACCAGCGCATGAACCTGCTGCCGGTCTTCGCCCAGGCCCTGCGCGACAACCCCAAGCTGGCCTCGCTCTACCTGGGCTACGAGGACGGCGACTTCTTCATGGTGCGGCCGCTGCGCGACGAGCGGCTCAAGCAGATCTTCGACGCCCCGGCCAACGCGGCCTTCCAGGTCTGGACCATCGACCGCACCGGCGAGGCGCGGCCGATCTCCGAGTCGCAGTTCTTCGACGCCGAACTCAACTGGATCAGCCGCCGGCAGAACCTCAGCGAGAAGTACGACCCGCGCACCCGCCCCTGGTACCAGAGCGCCCGCGAGCGCGGCGAACTGATCACCACCGAGCCCTATGCCTTCTTCTCCACCAAGGACGTCGGCACCACCCTCGCCCGCACCAGCAGCGGCGACACGGTGCTCGGCGCCGATCTGACCCTGGCCGACCTCTCCGCCACCCTGGCCCGGCACAAGGTCACGCCCTCCACCGAGGTGGTGCTGTACCGCCCGGATGGCGCCGCGGTGGCCTACCCGGACATCGACAAGCTGGTGGTGAGCAACGGCACCACCCACCTGGCCCAGGTCGAGCGCCTCAGCCCGGCCCTCGGCGAGCTGTTCCAGCGCGGCCTGGAAAAGGACCGCGAAGGCGCCATGAAACTGGCTGGCAAGCGCTGGCAGGTGTCCTACAGCCAGCTCGACGAGGGCGGCCCCAACGGCCTGCGCCTGGCCCTGCTGGCGCCGGAGGAAGAATTGCTCGCCGACGCCTACCGCATCCGCTGGCAAGGCGCGGTGCTAACGCTGACCATCCTGCTGCTGTGCATCCCGCTGGGCTGGCTGATGTCGCGCCTGCTGGTCAAGCCGCTGCGCGCGCTGGTCGCCGAGGCCGAGGCGATCCGCAGCTTCAACTTCGCCCACCCGGCCAGCGGCCGCTCGCCGGTGCTGGAGATCGACCAACTGGCCGTGGCCATGGGCAAGATGAAGGACACCCTGTCCAGCTTCCTCGACATCACCGCCAGCCTGTCCGCCGAGACCCGCTTCGACGCGCTGCTGCGCCGCGTGCTGAAGGAGACGGTGGACCTCAGCGAGGCCAGCGCCGGCCTGCTCTACCTGCGTGACGGCAGCAGCGGCAAGCTGGAACCCCATGGCCTGTTCATCAACGACGAACAGCACAGCCTGGAACAGCACCGCATCCCCGAATACCCGGCCGGCGCCACCCACATCCCCAGCTGGATTCGCCAACCGGCCGAGGGCGGCGCCACCGCCGTGGCCTCGCTCGGTTTCGACCAGGCCGAAGGCTTCCAGAGCCTGCTGCACACCCTCGACAGTCCGCGCATCCACCTGGTCTGCACCGGCCTGCACAACCGCCAGGGCGAGACGGTCGGCGTGCTGATGCTGCTGCACCGCGATACCGGCGAGGAAGCCGAGCCGACCATGCTCAAGCCGCAACGCATCGCCTACGTCGAGGCGGTATCCGGCGTGGCCGCCCTGTGCATCGAGAGCCAGCGCCTGCTGGAGCAGCAGAAGCAGCTGCTCGACGCCTTCATCCAGCTGATCGCCGGCGCCATCGACGCCAAGAGCCCCTACACCGGCGGCCACTGCCAGCGCGTGCCGGAGCTGACCCTGATGCTCGCCCGCGCCGCCGCCGCCAGCGACGCCGAGCCGTTCGCCGGCTACCAGCCCAGCGACGAGGAATGGGAGGCCCTGCATATCGCCGCCTGGCTGCACGACTGCGGCAAGGTCACCACGCCGGAATACGTGGTGGACAAGGCGACCAAGCTGGAGACCATCTACGACCGCATCCACGAGGTACGCACCCGCTTCGAGGTGCTCAAGCGCGATGCCTGGATCGCCTACTGGGAAGGCGTGGCCAAGGGCGGCGCGGAGGCCGGCCTGGCCACCCTGCGCGACGAGACCCTGGCCGCACTGGATGACGAATTCGCCTTCATCGCCCGCTGCAACCTGGGCGGCGAAGCCATGGCCGATGCCGATCTGGAACGCCTGCGCAGCATCGGCGCGCGGACCTGGACGAGGACCCTGGACGACCGCATCGGCGTGTCCTGGGAAGAGAACCAGCGCCAGGCACGAACCCCTGCCCCCGTGCTGCCGGTGCAGGAGCCTCTGCTGGCGGACAAACCCGAGCACCTGCTGGAGCGCCCGGACAGCGAGCTGATCCCGGCGGACAACCCCTGGGGCTTCAAGCTCGACGTGCCGGCCTACAAACACAACCGCGGCGAGCTGTACAACTTAGGGATAGCCCGCGGCACCCTCACCGCCGAAGAGCGCTATCTGATCAACAACCACATGGTGCAGACCATCCGCATGCTCGATCACCTGCCGTTCCCCAGGCACCTGGCGAACGTCTCGGAGATCGCCGGCGGGCACCACGAGAAGATGGACGGCAGCGGCTACCCGAAACGCCTGAGGCGCGAGGAGATGAGCCTGCCGGCGCGGATGATGGCGATCGCCGACATCTTCGAGGCGCTCACCGCGGTGGATCGGCCGTACAAGAAGGGCAAGACCCTCACCGAGTCGCTCAACATCATGGCCGGCATGTGCCGCGGCGCCCACATCGACCCGGAGCTGTTCGGCCTGTTCGTGCGCAGCGGCATTCCGCTGGCGTACGCCGAGCGCTACCTGCGCCCCGAGCAGATCGACCCGGTGGACACCGCGGCGATCCTGGCCAAGGCCGGCCTGGGCTGAATCCCGACCACAAAAAAGCCCGGCACTGGCCGGGCTCTTTCATTCGCGTGGTGGCCGATCAGGCCTTGTTCACCGGGTTTTCCGGATACCACACGTCCATCAGCGGGCTGAGGCTGAATTCGCTCAGCTCTTTGCGGCCCTTCAGCCAGGCTTCCAGGGCAGCGCGCTGCTCCTCGTTGACCGAGCCACGCTTGGCCAGGCACACGAAGCCGTAGTCTTCACCGCCGACGTAGCCCAGGCCGTTGGCGTCGATGCCGTCGCGCAGGAACTCGTCAACGAACTTGTCGGCGCCTTCTTCGCTCAGGCCTTCGTTGAAGCCGAGGGTCAGCTCGCAGCCCAGTTCCTGGAATTCGTCGACGCACAGTTTCTTGCGCAGGCGGCGGGAACGGTTGGTGGCCATAAACACTCCTAGATACTCATTGATTGCAACGGGCGGCACTCTAGCAGGTTGCCGCGCGAGCTGCCCGCCCGTTCAGAAATAAAGCCCGCGCGATCGGCTGTTCGAGCCCCCAGGCCTGCATGCTTGGGGCATAATGCGCGGCAAAACAGCGGTATCCGCACCTCTTTTCGCCCTTTTTCTGCCTGGGCCCGTGCCAATGATCAGAACGTTCCGCAGTCTCGTCGTCGCTTCGCTCCTGCTTCCCGTCGCTCTTCCCCTCTCCGCCGCCCAGGTCAGCAGCACGCTGCCGGCCAAGGTCCAGCAGTCGCTCAAGGCCAACAAGCTGCAGGCCAGCAGCCTGTCGCTGGTGGCCCTGCCGCTGGATGGCAGCGGCGGCGGCATCATCCACAACGCCGATGTGTCGGTGAACCCGGCCTCGACCATGAAGCTGGTCACCACCTACGCCGCCCTGGAACTGCTCGGCCCCACCCACCAGTGGCGCACCGAGTTCTATGGCGACGGCCCGCTGAAAAACGGCGTGCTCAACGGCAACCTCTACCTCAAGGGTGGCGGCGACCCCAAGCTGAACATGGAGAAGCTCTGGCTGATGATGCGCGACCTGCGCGCCAACGGCGTGCAGCAGATCACCGGCGACCTGGTGCTGGACCGCGGACACTTCCACCATCCGCAACTGCCCAGCTTCAACGACGACGGTGGCGATCCCAACAAGCCGTTCCTGGTCGGCCCCGACTCGCTGCTGGTCAACCTCAAGGCCGTACGCATGATCGCCCGCACCAGTGGCGGCAAGGTCAGCGTGATGATGGAGCCACCACTGACCAACGTGCGCATCGACAACAAGGTCAAGGCCCTCGGCGGCGCCAAGTGCCCGGCCTGGCCGGACGTGCGCTACAACCCGGTGACCCAGTTCGACGGCACCACCCTGGTGGTGACCGGCAAGCTGGCCGAGGGCTGCAGCGCCCAGACCTACCTGGCCCTGCTCGACCACCCGGCCTACGCCGCCGGCGCCGTGCGCGCCATCTGGCAGGAGCTGGGCGGCAGCATCATCGGCAAGGACCGCGTCGGCGACGTGCCGAAGAACGCCAAGCTGCTGGCGCGCACCTTCTCGCCGGACCTCACCGAGATCATCCGCGACATCAACAAGTACAGTAACAACACCATGGCCCAGCAGCTGTTCCTCAGCCTGGGCCAGAACTTCCGCGACCGCGCCGATCCGGACGATGCCAAGGCCGCCCAGCGGGTGATCCGCAACTGGCTGGCGAAGAAGGGCATCACTGCGCCGCATCTGGTGATCGAGAACGGCTCCGGCCTGTCGCGCGCAGAAAGAGTCAGCGCCCGCGAGATGGCCGGCATGCTGCAGGCCGCCTGGCACAGCCCCTATGCGGCGGAGTTCATCGCCTCGATGCCGCTGGTGGGCATGGATGGCACCATGCGCAAGCGCCTCAAGCGCACCGGCATGGAAGGCCAGGGCCACATCAAGACCGGCACCCTGAACAACGTGCGAGCCATCGCCGGCTTCACCCGCACGGCCAAGGGCCAGAACTGGGTGGTGGTGGCGATCCTCAACGACCCGCGCCCCTGGGGCGCCTCGGCGATCCTCGATCAGGTGCTGCTGGACATCTACCGGCGCTGAGTGCGCCGCAACGAAAAAGCCCGCCATTCGGCGGGCTTTTTTATGGGCGCTGCATCAGGCCTTGGCGGTCAGGCGCCAGGCCCGGTGGATCTTCGCGTTACGGGCGAAGTCCTGGTCGACGGTCTGCGCGCTGATCTCCTCCACCGCGTAACGCTCGGCCAGGCTCTCATCGAGCTGGAACTTGCGGAAGTTGTTGGAGAAATACAGCACGCCGCCCCTGGCCAGGCGCGCCATGGCCAGGTCGAGCAGGTGCACGTGGTCGCGCTGCACGTCGAACACCCCTTCCATGCGCTTGGAATTGGAGAAGGTCGGCGGGTCGATGAAGATCAGCTCGTATTCGCCGCGATCGGCCTCCAGCCAGGCCATCACGTCGCCCTGCTCCAGGCGGTTCTTGTCGGAGAAGCCGTTGAGCGACAGGTTGCGCCGCGCCCAGTCCAGGTAGGTCTTCGACAGGTCGACGCTGGTGGTGCTGCGCGCACCGCCCTTGGCCGCGTGCACGGTCGCCGTGGCGGTGTAGCAGAACAGGTTGAGGAAGCGCTTGCCGGCCGCCTCCTGCTGGATGCGCAGGCGCAGCGGGCGGTGGTCGAGGAACAGGCCGGTATCCAGGTAGTCGGTCAGGTTGACCAGCAGGCGCACGCCGCCTTCGTTGACCTCCATGAACTGACCCTGGGTGGCCTGGCGCTCGTACTGCTTGGTGCCGGCCTGGCGCTCGCGGCGCTTGATCACCACCTTGTCCGGTGCCACGCCGAGGGCCACCGGGATCGCCGCCAGGGCGTCGAGCAGGCGCGCCTGGGCCTTGTCCGGATCGATGGAACGCGGCGGCGCGTATTCCTGCACATGCACCCAGTCGCGGTACAGGTCGATGGCCAGGGCGTACTCGGGCATGTCGGCGTCGTACAGGCGATAGCACTCGATGCCGGCCTTCTTCGCCCACTTGCCCAGGCTCTTGAGGTTCTTCTGCAGGCGGTTGGCGAACATCTGCCCACCCTCGGACAGGCGCGCCGGCTCGCTGGCCACCGGCGCCGCAGCGCCCTCCTCGCCAGGCTGGCGGCGCTCGCTGCGCTCACCGGTGACGAACTGCTGCGGCAGCACCTTGAACAGCAGCAGCTTGCACGGCAGCGCGCCGTTCCAGAAGGCGTACTGCTTGTGGCTGCGCAGACCCATGCGCTTGCCCAGCTCGGGCGCGCCGGTGAACACCGCCGCCTCCCAGTTCAGGCAGCTCTGGCGCAGACGCTCGCCGAGGTTCTGGTAGAGATACAGCAGGCTCGCCTCGTCGCCCAGACGCTCGCCATAGGGCGGGTTGCTGACGATCAGGCCGGTCTGGTTCTTGTCCGGGCGCGGCTCGAAGGTGGCCAGCTCGCCCTGGTACAGCTTGACCCACTCGCCGAGCCCGGCGCGCTCGATGTTGTTGCGTGCCGGCTGGATCAGCCGCGGATCGGCCTCGTAGCCGCGAATCCACAGCGGCGGCCTGGCCAGGCCGGCGGCGGCGCGCTGCTCGGCCTCAGCGTGCAGCTTCTTCCAGATTGCCGGCACATGGCCCAGCCAGTTGGAGAAGCCCCAGCGCTCACGCTTCAGGTTCGGCGCCATGTCGGCGGCCATCATCGCCGCCTCGACCAGGAAGGTGCCGACGCCACACATGGGGTCGGCCAGGGCGCCGCCCTCGGCGGCGATGCGCGGCCAGCCGGCGCGGATCAGGATGGCCGCGGCCAGGTTCTCCTTGAGCGGCGCGGCGCCCTGCTGCAGGCGATAGCCGCGCTGGTGCAGGCTATGCCCGGCCAGATCCAGCGACAGTACCGCCTCGCCCTTGTCCAGGCGCAGATGCACGCGCAGGTCCGGGTCGACCTTGTCGATCGACGGGCGGGTGCCGGCCGGGGTGCGCAGCTTGTCGACGATGGCGTCCTTGACCTTCAGCGCGCCGAAGTGGGTGTTGTCGATGCCGGCGCCATGGCCGCTGAACTCCACCGCCAGGGTACCGGCCGGGTCCAGGTGCTCGGCCCAGTCCACCGCCAGCACGCCCTGGTACAGCTCCTCGGCGTTCTGTACCGGGAAGCGGCGCAACACCAGCAGCACGCGGTTGGCCAGGCGCGACCAGAGGCACAGGCGATAACCCACCTCGATGGGCGCGAAGCCACGCACGGCGGCGGTCTGCTCACGCGCCTCCTCCAGGCCCAGGCCGCCGGTTTCTTCGAGCAGCAGGCCTTCCAGGCTCTTGGGGCAGGTGAGGATCAGTTCGTAGCGGTCAGACATGGGGCATCCAGTAATCGGGGTGGCCTGTGGGCCACCTTAGTGTGACGAGACGTCGCAGCGCGACCCTTCGTCGGAATAAACAGCGCTCGCAGACGAGAGCAGTTCGCAATGGCAAAGCGCCTGCGTAGAGAGCCGAGGTTCCCCAATGGCGCGGCCCTCAGCAGTGGGCCCCGCAAAAAAGGGTTGAACCTTATGGCTCCCCTCCCACTCACGTTACGTCCTTATGACAAAACGATCATTCACAGGGTGGAACGCATTCGATAGAAATCAACTCAGGCCGGCACCGCAATGGTGCTGGCAGGTGGCCCGCCACGCCGGCAGCGGGCCCTACTGGCAGAAGCATTTCTGCCCGGTCCCACCACGGGGCCAACGGGACATAACAGTCAACAGTGAGGGCAACACCCGATGAGAAGACTTAAGCGTGATCCGTTGGAACGAGCTTTCTTGCGCGGCTATCAGCACGGCATTCATGGTAAATCCCGCGATATGTGTCCTTTCACCCACCCTACTACCCGTCAAGCCTGGATCAACGGCTGGCGCGAGGGCCGCGGTGACAACTGGGACGGACTGACCGGCACCGCCGGCATCCACAGACTCAACGAACTCCACGCCGTCGGCTGAATCAGGATCACCCCGACTTCACCAGACCGTCCCATCCGGGCGGTGGGCGAGAGCCCAAGGGCCCCTCCGGGGCCCTTTTTTATGACTTCAGTTCCTGGGCAGCGCGGCGATGGCATCCACCGCCTCGCGAATCAGCGCCGGCCCCTTGTAGATGAACCCGGAATAGATCTGCACCAGGCTGGCCCCGGCGGCGATCTTCTCCGCCGCATGCGCGCCCTCGGTGATGCCGCCCACGGCGATGATCGGCAGACGGCCCTTCAGCTCGCCGGCCAGCACGCGCACGGTATGAGTGCTCTTGTCGCGCACCGGCGCGCCGGACAGGCCACCGGCCTCGTTACCGAACGGCAGATTCTCCACGCCCTCACGCCCCAGCGTGGTGTTGGTAGCGATCACCGCGTCCATGCCGGTTTCCACCAGGGCCTGGGCCACCTGCACGGTTTCCTCGTCGCTCATGTCCGGGGCGATCTTGATCGCCAGCGGCACGCGCTTGCCGTGCTGCACGGCCAGGTCTTCCTGGCGCAGGCGCAGGGCTTCGAGCAGCTGCTTGAGCTGGTCACCGAACTGCAGGCTGCGCAGGCCCGGGGTGTTGGGCGAGCTGACGTTGACGGTGACGTAGCTGGCGTGGGCGTAGACCTTGTCCAGGCCGATCAGGTAGTCATCCACCGCGCGCTCGACCGGGGTATCGAAGTTCTTGCCGATATTGATGCCCAGCACGCCCTTGTACTTGGCCGCAGCGACCCGGGCAAGCAGGTGATCGACGCCATGGTTGTTGAAGCCCATGCGATTGATGATCGCGGTGGCTTCCGGCAGGCGGAACAGGCGCGGCTTGGGGTTGCCCGGCTGCGGGCGCGGGGTCACGGTGCCGATCTCGACGAAACCGAAGCCGAGCTGGGCGAAGCCGTCGATGGCGTCACCGTTCTTGTCCAGGCCGGCGGCCAGGCCCACGGGGTTGGGGAACTGCAGCCCCATCACGCTTACCGGCAGGTTGCTCGGCGCCTTGCACACCAGGCCGTTGAGGCCCAGACGGCCACCGGCACCGATCAGGTCGATGGACAGTTCGTGAGAAGTTTCGGGGGCAAGACGGAACAGCAGCGCGCGGGCCAGGTCGTACATGGGCGGATCGGCTCGGAGTAAGGGGTGGCAGTGGGAAACAGAGCGCGATTATAGCCGCCGGCACTAGCCTCAGGCGAGGCAAGGGAGTAATAAGGAGACCGTTCGAGTGTTATTGCAGTTGACGCAGGCCCAGCAGTTCCCCGGCCGCGCTGAATTCCAGCTCGAACACGCCGTGAATACCGTCATGGCGCAGGAATGGACGCAGGTGATGCGCCGGCAAGCTGACCTTGCGGCCATCGCGGCTATAGAGCAGAACCCGATTGGCACGCCCCTGGTACACGGCCAGGAAGCGTTCCGCAGGCAAAGCGATATCCAGCACCAGGCTGGGCATGGAGGCATCCTCGAAATGATCGGCACCATTCTGCCACAGGCAGCAGCCCAATCAGGGCCCCTGATCATGGGCCCGACGCATCGGCATAGTGCACCGCGTCGGCGGCTCTGCCACACTGGCACCGTAGTGCCAGGAGTACCCTTCGGGTCATGAGTCTGTCCGAATCCCCCACCAGCATCGCCTCGCGCCTGTCCGCCCTGGCCCAGCGCCTCGGCCTCAGCGGCCGTGTGCCACGCCTGGTGTTCGAGCGTGCGCGCAGCCTGCGCCTGCCGTTCAAGGCGTTGCCGGTGCCGGTGCCGAGCGTCTGGTGGCAGGCCGGCCCGCCGCTGCATCGCCTGGTGGATCTGCCGCGCGACGCCCTCTCCGGACCGGTACAGGAAGACAAGGCGGCCGCCCGCGCCGTGCTGATGGGCGTGGTGGAACGCCAGCTGGAGCACCTCGACGACTTCGACCTGCGCGTGATCGACGGCCTGTGCAGCCCACCACCGAGCCTGGACAACGCACTGACCAGTTTCGAAGAGCTGGCCTCCTGCCCCCTGGGGCGTTGCGCTCGCATCATCAGCTACAAGGATTTCCTCAAGACCATTAGCCATGCCATGCCGCGCTTCCTCGCCGCCGAGGCGGTGGAGCTGCGCCAGGCCAGCTGGTATGGCGAGCGCATGTTCTGGGCCGGCGAGCAGCATGGCGAGGAATTCGCCTGCGCCATCGCCTACGCCCGCCTGCGCGGCCTGGAAGTCACCCTGCCGGCCGAACTGACCCGCTATCGCCTGAGCGCCAGCGGCCTGGCCGAACTGCGCCGGCTGTACCACATGACCGCCATGCCGGTGCAGGCCTGGAGCGAGCCGAGCTTCATGAGCCTGCTGCTGGACAACGGCCTGCCCTATGCGCGCCTGTCGCTGCTGCGCTACCCGGGCGCCCCGGAGTTCCTCCTGCTGCCCAAGGAATCGCCGGAGGCCAATGCCCTGGGCGAAGGTCTGCGCCTGGCCGGCGCCCCGGACGTAATCGGCTACCTCGAGGCGCTGCAACAGCGCACCGCGGCCTGACTCGTTAGAAAGATAGAGAAGACAGGTACCGACCAACCCAGCGGGTTGGCCGGCATTCACAGCGCTCAGAGCCGACTGGCGACCTGAGCGTCGAGACGGACTTCCTGGGTCACGCCCCAGCCGTCCAGCACGCCGCCGAGCGGCACTACCAGAGCCTCCAGATCCTGCTCGAAATCGCCGATACCGGCGTGGGTGGCATACATCACCTTGCTCACCTGCAGGTGCCAGGCGCCATCCTCGCGGATGCTCACCTGCGCGTTCATCGACTCGCCGCGAAACTGCCTGGCCGCCTCTCTGGCCCGATCCTCATTCGGGAAGATGGCGTAGAACTCGATGGGATGGACACGGGCGAAATCGAAACCGCCCTCTTTCATGCGGCGCAGAACGTTAGTGCTGACATCATCTTGGAAGGCTGTGCTCATAAACGACCTCCTCTCAGGCGATGGATCGACCGCAGCCGCCAAGGATTTGGCGGCCATGCGGCACCGCGCGGTGCCGCCCGAGAATCAGGCAGTGACTGCCTGATCTGTCATGCGCGAGCCAGAAGCCCGCGGACGGTTGGCCAGACGAATACTGACCGGTGCCGTCGTTTTGTCAGGGTAGCGTCTAGCCGGGCACCTTGCCGCCCCTCTGACCGTTGACCCGAGCTTCGGCGACGGGCGGCTCAATCGCGGCTCATCCAGCCCATCAGCAGGCGACTGATGGCCGGTGGCGAAACCTGGCCGGCGCCGTACATCAGGCGGAACAGCCAGTGAATCGGCCGGTGCACCCTGGGCCGCTCGACCTGCCGCCACAGCGCCTGGGCGATGTCCTCGGCGCGCAGCTTCACCCCCATGCGCCGCAGCGCCGGCGGCGTGAAGCGCTGGCTATCGACCATCGGCGTGGCGACGAAGGGCGGCATCAGGTCGCCGACATGGATGCCATGGCGCCGCCACTCCAGCTCCAGCGCCTCGCTCAGGCCGCGCACGGCGAACTTGGAGGCCGAGTAGCTGACCATATGCGGCGTGCCGTACAGGCCGGATGCCGAACCCATGTTGACCACCTGCGCCCCCGGCGTGCCCTTGAGGTAGGGAAAGGCTGCGTGGGTGACCTGCAACAGGCCGAGCACATTGATCTGCAGGATGCGCGCGTGCTCCTCCAGGCTGATGTCCTCGAAATGGCCAAAGCGCAGCACGCCGGCCGAGTTGAACAGCAGGCGCAGGCGCCCACCATGCGCCGCGCAGAAGTCCTGCAGGGCCTCGCGCACCGCACCGGCATCGGTGACGTCGAGCTCCGCATGCCACACCCCACCCAGCTCCGCCGCCAGCGCGGCGAGGGCCTGGTGGTCGATGTCCAGCAGGCCGACGCTCCAGCCGCGGGAATGGAACAGCCGGGCGGCGGCGGCGCCGATGCCCGAGGCGGCGCCGGTAATCAGGATGGTGTTCATCGGCAACCTCGCTCCCCTAGGAATTCGACGATCCGGCCTATGGCCAGGTCGGCCGCGGCCAGCAGGCCGCAATTGATCTGGAACACATGCCACAGGCCCGGATAGACCTCCAGACGCAGATCCAGGCCCGGACGCTCGCCCAGGCGCAGGCTCTGCTGCAGCAGGTGCTCGTCCTCGCCGACCTGCACCAGCAACGGCGGCAGATCGTGCAGATCGGCCCGCAGCGGTGACAGCAGCGGCTGGCCGCGCGCCTCGCTCGCTGGACAGTAGGCGTCCACCCCCTGCTGCAGCCAGCCGCGGGTGATCAGCGGATCGCCGCCCGGCGGCTTGTGCCAGACGCTGCCCGTCAGGTCGGTAACCGGCGACAGGCATACCAGCGCCGCCGGCTGCGGCAGTCCCTGCTCACGCAAGCGCAGCGCGCAGGTCAGCGTCAGATGGCCGCCGGCCGAGTCGCCGGCCAGGACGATGCGTGCGGCCGGCTGGCCCTGTTCCAGCAGCGCCCGGTAGGCGGCCAGCACATCGTCGGCCGCCGCCGGCCAGGGATGCTCCGGCGCCAGGCGATAGTCCAGGGCGCAGACCCGCAGGCTGGCCCGTTTCGCCAGGGTCGTGGTGATGGCGCGATGGGTGCGCGGCGAACCGACCATAAAGGCGCCGCCATGCACATACAGCAGCACCCAGCCGTTATCCCGTGGCGGCAGCAGCCATTCGCAGGCGACGCCGCCGAGCACGCCCGGTTCGCGGCGTACCCCGCGCGCCGCCGGCGCTATCGCGGTAGCCAGGCGCAACACGCGGCGCTGGAGGCGCGGCGCCAGGCGCGGGTGCATGCCGCTACGGAACACCAGCCAGGTGCCGGCTCGCAGCAACGCCGTGAGCAGGCGCTGGGCGAGGCTCGGCGCGGGCAGTTCAACGGACCAGGTCATAGTCGCTCCACTGCGGCCGGCGGGTGTGGCGGCGATAGCTGAAGGTGAAGCCGGACCAGTTGTTGGTGTGCTTGCCGGCGGCATTCTTGTACCAGCTGGAGCAGCCCTGCTCCCACACCGAATGCTCGATGGCCTGCTGCACCCGACGGTTCCATGCCGCCTGCACCGGCTGACGCACGTCCAGGTAGCGCACGCCCTCCTCCAGCTTGGCCAGGCAGTCCAGCACATAGGGGAACTGGCTTTCGAGCATGTAGATGATCGAGTTGTGGCCCAGGTTGGTGTTTGGCCCGTAGAGGATGAACAGGTTGGGGAAGCCGGCGACGCTGATGCCCTTGTAGGCCTCGGCACCGTCCTGCCACGCCTGGTTGAGGTCCAGGCCGCCGAGGCCGCGGATCTGCATCGGCGCGAGGAAATCGCTGGCGGCGAAGCCGGTGCCGTGGATCAGCACATCCACGTCGCGCTCCACCCCGTCGGCGGTGACGATGCCGCGCTCGCTCACCTCGCGGATCGCCTCGCCCACCACCTCCACCTGCGGCTGCACTAGGGCCGGGTAGTAGTCGTTGCTGATCAGGATGCGCTTGCAACCCAGCGGGTAGTCCGGGGTCAGCTTCGCGCGCAGCAGCGGGTCGGCCACTTCGCGGGCGATATGCCAAAGGAACAGCTGGCGATACGGCTTCATCAGCGCGGGCAGGAGAAAGAAGGCCACCCCGCGGGCCTCGTGGAACAGGTACTGCCAGGCCCGGTCGATCTTCTGCGTCCACGGCCAGCGCTGCATCAGCGCCAGCTCGAAGCGGCTGTAGGCACGGTCCGGCTTGGGCAGCACATAGGCCGGCGTGCGCTGGAACAGGTGCAGCCTGCTCACCTTGGCAGCGATCTGCGGCACGAACTGGATGGCGCTGGCCCCGGTGCCGATCACCGCCACGCGTTTGCCGGCCAGATCCACGTCGTGGCGCCAGCGCGCCGAGTGGAAACTGGCCCCGGCGAAACGCTCGAGCCCGGGGATATTCGGGTACAGCGGCCGGTTGAGCTGGCCGCAGGCACTGACCAGCGCCCGCGCGCTGAAGCTGGCACCGTCGGTGGTGGTCACCCGCCACAGTGCGGCCGGCTCGTCGAACCAGGCCTCGGCCACCTCGCTGTTGCAGCGGATGCGCGGGGCCAGGTCATGGCGTTCGATGCACTGGCGCACGTAGGCGAAGATCTCCGCCTGGGGCGCATAGCGCCGGGTCCAGTCGGTCTTCGGCTCGAAGGAAAATGAATACAGGTGCGAAGGCACGTCGCAGGCGGCGCCGGGGTAGTCGTTGTCGCGCCAGGTGCCGCCGGGCTCGCCGCCCTTCTCGAGGATCAGGAAGTCGTCCTCGCCACGCTGACGCAGGCGCATGGCCAGACCGAGGCCGGCGAAACCTGAGCCTATGATCAGCACGCGCAGGGGCGCCTGCTGCTCGGGAGTATTGTTGTTCATTGTTATCTCCGTGAGCCGCCAGTATTGCGGATGAACGGATGCTACTCACTCCCCCTGTTGCGGTTTATGGCATAGTCGGCCAATAAATTGTGACTTTCGGACAAGCCATGCCCCGCCCACGCCGTAGTGCTGTCAGCGTGCAACTCCTCACCCAGTACGGGCTCGATCTCGGCCTGAGCCTCGACGCCTGCCTGCAGAACACCGGCCTGGACTGGCGCCTGCTGGCCGACCCCGGCGCCGAGGTGGAGGCCGAGCAGGAGCTGCAGCTGGTGCGCAACCTGCTGCACGCCGCAGGCGCGCGGCCGGGCCTGGGCCTGCCGCTGGGCCGGCGCTACCGGCTCAACAGCTACGGCATCTGGGGCTTCGCCCTGCTGGCCAGCCCGACCTTCCGCGACGCCGCCAGCCTCGGCCTGCGCTACCTGGACCTGACCTATGCCTTCCACGGCATGCGCCTGGAGGAAAACGACAGCGAAGTGCATCTGCTGCTGGACGATCACGACGTGCCCGCCGACGTGCGTGACTTCCTGCTGGAGCGCGACCTGTCCGGCATGCTGCAGGTGCTGCGCGAGCTGTTCCACCGCGACCTGCCGATCCTGCGGGTGGAGCTGAACCTGGCGCAGCCGGACGATCCGCGGCCCTATGTCGAGGAAATCGGCGTGCTGCCGCAGTTCGGCCAGGCGCACAACCGCTTCGTCTTCCCCCGCCACCTGCTCGACCTGCCGCTGGCCGGTGCCCACCCGCAGGCGGCGCAGCTGTGCGAGGAACAATGCCAGCGCCTGCTGGCCAAGCGCAGCCAGCATGGCGGCCTGGCCGGACGCATCCGCACCCTGCTGCTGGAGCGCCCCGGGCGCTTGCCGGACATGGAACAGGTGGCCAGCGGGCTGAACATGAGCTCGCGCACCCTGCGCCGGCGCCTGGACGAGGAAGGCAGCAACTTCCGCCTGTTGCTGGACGAAGTGCGCCAGGCCCTGGCCGAGGAGCTGCTGGCCACCGGCGGCCTGACCCTGGAGGAGATCGCCGAACGCCTGGGCTACGGCGAGGTATCCAACTTCATCCACGCCTTCAAGCGCTGGAACGGCCAGGCGCCGCGCCAGTTCCAGCGCGGCTCAGGCGGATAGCCGCGCCAGCAGCGCTCGCGCGTGCTCGGCCAGAGCATCGCCCAGCTCGGCCGGCTGCAGCACCTCGAACGGACAGGACAGCTGGCACAGCTGGCGGGCGAACCAGCTCAGGCTCTCGGTGCGCGCCCGCAGCAGCACACCGCCGTCCACCGGCTGCAACAGCCCCACGCGACCGCCCAGCTCCAGGCTGGCCTGCTGCAGCTCGCAGCGCAGCAGCACCTCCACCGCGATGGGCCGCGGCAGGTTGGCCAGGCTCTGCTGCAGATAGGCCTCGATATCGAAACCCTCGGGCTTGCCGAAATAGGCCGGCAGCGGAGTGACCGCCAGCATCCGGTCCAGACGGAACGAGCGCAGGCCACCACGCAGATGGCAGTGGCCCACCGCGTACCAGCAGCCATCGCGATAGATCAGCCCGTAGGGATCGAACTCGCGCTGGCTGTCCTGCCCGTCGCCACTGCGATAGCTCAGGTGCACCCGCTGGCGTAGTTGGGCCGCCGAGGCTAGCGGCAGCAGCACCTGGTCGCCGCCCTCGGCACGGGCCGCCGGCACCGCCAGGGTGATGCTTTCGCTGAGTGCACGCATGCGTGGCTTGAGGTCGGCCGGCATCACCCGTTCCAGCTTGGCCTGGGCGCTGGCCACCGCCGGCGCCGCCTCGGACAAGCCCAGGCGCCGCGCCGCCAGCAGACCGAGAGCGACGGCCAGGGTCTCGTCCTGGGTGAACATCAGCGGCGGTAGCTTGAAGCCGGCCACCAGGCGATAACCGCCATAGCGCCCGCGCTCGGCCAGCACCGGAATGCCCAGCTCCTCCAGCGCGGCGATGTAGCGGCGCAGGGTGCGGCCGTCCATCTCCAGGCGCCGCGCCAGCTCGCTGCCGCTGAGCTGGCCGTGCGCCTGCAGCAGCTCCAGTACCGCCAGTACCCGGGTGGTCGGCTTGGCCATGATTCGCCTCGAAATCTATTAGGGCGGAATATAGCCTGATTAAGCCCTAGCTTGTCCCCATTCCCATCGATGCAAGGAGACAAGCATGCAACCCATCCTCTTCTACGGCGTGCCCCAGGGCTGTTCCTTCGGCTCGATAGTGGCTCTCGAATGGCTGGACCAGCCCTATCTGCTGAATCGCATTGACATGCTCAAGCGCCCCTGGGACCCGCTCTACACCGGAATCAACCCATTGCTGCAGACACCCGCCCTGCTGCTCGAGGACGGTCGGGTGCTGAGCCAGAGCCTGGCGATCCTCCTGCACCTGAACGGCCGCGCCCTGCACAACGGCCTGGGCATCGCCCCCGGCACGCCGGACTACGACCGCCTGGTGCAGACCCTGGCGTTCCTCAACACCGATTTCTTCGCCGCCTTCATCCCGCTGTGGAAGGCCTACGAGCTGGAGGGCCTGAGCGAGGCCGAGCAGAAGCTGTTGCGCATGCTGGGCCGCGAGGACGTGAGCAAGTGCTGCACACATCTGGAGCGAGTGCTGACCGGCCAGCAATGGCTGCTGGGCGAGCGCCGCAGCCTGGCCGATGCCTACCTGGCCGGCATCGGCCGCTGGGTCGACTACCTGCAGCTGTTCGATCTGCAACATGACTTCCCCAATCTCGACCGCTACCTGCGCCAGCTCACCGACGACCCGGCCGTGGCCTACGCCTGGGCCGTCGAGCGCGGCGAGGAGGCCTACAGCGACGTCAGCGCCGGCCATATCAGCCTGGCGGCGCTGCAGCCGCGCCTGGCAGCCCTCTAGCTCACTGGCCGCGTGCCGCCGAACCGGGGCTGTCGGCCACCCCGGTGGTGTTACGCAGAAGGCTCTGGGTCGCCACCTGCAGGAAGGCTTCCAGGCGTTTCTGCAGCAGCGGCTGCTGGGCGTCGCCCTGCAGCACCTGGGCCTTGCGCGCGCCGAGGTCATAGCGATACAGCTTGGCCGGCAGGTCCCTGGGCTGCACCAGGATCTTCTCGCCGCTGACGATGGCCACCGTCTGGTCGCTGCCGGACGGCTTGATCACGCCGATGCCCTGGTCGCCCTCGGGCAGACCGAGCAGGTCGCGGCCCCAGCACTGCTGGCGGGTCTTGCCGCCCAGGCGGGCCATGATGGTCGGCACCACGTCGATCTGCGTGCCGACGGTGTCGCGGCGCGCGCCGAACCGGTCCCGAATGCCCGGGGCCAACAGCAACAGCGGCACGTTGTGGCGGAACAGGTCCATCTCGGTGAGCTGCTCGGGGCTGCCGAAGCCGTGGTCGCCGACGATCACGAACAGGGTGTCCTTGTAGTACGGCGACCGCTTCGCCTTGTCGAAGAACTGGCCCAGCGCCCAGTCGGAATAACGCATGGCGGTGAGGTGCTGGTTGAGCGAGCCGCGGTCGGTCACCGGCGGCACCGGCAGCCGCTCCGGCAGCGCGTATGGCGTGTGGTTGGACAGGGTCTGCAGCAGTGCATAGAACGGCTTGGCCGGGTCCAGCTTGTTCAGCTCCACGGCGGCGCGATCGAACATGTCCTGGTCGGACACGCCCCAGGTCGGGTCGATGAACACCGGATCGACGAAGTCTTCGCGGCCGATGAAGTTGCGCATGCCCTGGTTGCTGAAGAAGCCGGACTGGTTGTCCCACTGGAAATTGCCGTTGTACACGTACAGGTCGTCGTAGCCGCGCGCGCCGAGCTGTTGCGGCAGGCCGGAGAACTGGTGACTGCCTTCCGGCGTGCGCATCAGGTACTCGAAGCTCGGCAGGTTGGGGAAGCAGGCCATGGTGGCGAACATGCCCTGGTGGGTATGGGTGCCATTGGAGAAGAAGCGGGTGAACAGCAGCCCCTCCTGGCTCAGCCGGTCGAAGTTCGGGGTGATGCCGGCATCGCTGCCCAGGGCGCCGACCCAGCGGCCGGCGAAGCTCTCCATCAGGATCACCACCACATGCCTGATCGGCAGCGTGCCCTCGGCCAGCGGCTTGGAGTCGCGGCGGATCGCGGCGCTGCCCTCATCCACCAGCACGTCCTGCTCGCCGAGCAGCATCTGGCGTACCACGGCGAGCGCCTCGGCGTCGGGCATGGTGGCCTTCCAGGCGTTGTCGCGGTGGCTGGAGAAGCTGTTCTCGGCGGCGTCGACCAGGGTCAGCACGCCATTCAGGCCGAGGTGGTTGGCGAACATCGAGTCGGTGGTGAAGGCATCGCCCCAGCGCAGCGGCGGCCCCTGCTTGAGCGTGCCGCGGGCGCAGATCACCGCCAGCAGCAGGCACAGGAAGAACACGCCGAGGCGCCAGTACCAGGCCAGCGCCGGCTTGGCGCGCCGCGGGCGAGTGGCGCCTTCCAGCCAGTGGAACAGCATGCCCAGCGCCAGCGTCGCCAGGGCCCAGGCCAGCAGGTAGCGGCCCACCGGGAACCCGTGCCAGAGCATGCTCGACACGGTGGCCAGGTCCTCCTCCAGGTACTGGAACACCAGGCTGTTCAGGCGCTGGTGGAACTCGCGGTAGAAGTCCATCTCCACCACGCCGAGCAGCAGGGTCAGGCTGGCGACCAGCGTCAGCCACGCCACCTGGGCATTGCGCGCCGCCATGGCGCGTGGGCTGAGCAGCGCCAGCAGCAGCGGCGCCACGGCGTACACCACCACCCGCAGGTCGAAGCGCAGGCCGTTGAAGAAGGCCTCGAACAGATCGCCGCGGCTGACATCGGCGATCAGCTCGCTGTTGTGATGGAGCAGCGCCAGGCGCAGCGACGAATACGTCAGCATCAGCACCAGGGCGCTGGCGAGGGCGAAGAGCAGGTGGCTGGCCACGCTGGGCGGCAGCGGCGCAAGGGATTGCGCAGGGGAACGAGGGGCGTCCACTGAAGGCATGACGAATGGAGTCCGGTCTTGATGAGGGCGAAAATTGTCCGCCCCGACAGGTGAAAATTCCGTCGAGGCGGCCGTTTGACGCTCACATCGCCAGAGGTTCCCTCTCGGCCTCGCACAGCCGACGATAGGCCTGGCCGGTGGTCTCGAACAGCTCGCCGCCGATCTCGCGCTGCAGGCTGGCCCGGCGCAGGCGATCCATCACCGGTCCTTTGATGGCCGACAGGTGCAGGCGCACACCGCGGGCGGCCAGGCTGCGGCTCAGCTCACCGAGGGCGGCCAGCGCGGAGAAATCCATGCTGTTGACCGCGGACATGTCGAGCACCAGCTCTCTGGTCTCGGCCGTCACCAGGTCTTCGATGCGCGCCCCCACCGCCGCCGCGTTGCCGAAGAACAGGCTGCTGTCGACCCGCAGCAACAGCAGGTGCGGCCGGGTTTCCACCGCATGGCGACGCACATTGCGGAAGGTCTCGCCGTCGGCCATGCGCCCGAGCACGGCGATGTGCGGCCGCGCGTTGCGCGCCAGGTGACCGCCGAGCGACAGCAGCACGCCGACCAGTACGCCCTGCTCCACGCCCAGCAACAGCACGCTGCCGGCGGTGGCCAGCCATACGCCAGCCTCCCCGCGGTCGAAGTGCCAGGCCCGGCGCAGGCCATCGAGGTCGAGCATGCCGAGCACCGCGTAGATGATGGTCGCCGCCAGGGCCGGCAACGGCAGCAGGCTCAGCCAGCCGCCGGGCAGCAGCAAGGCCAGCGCCAGCAGCAGTGCGGTGACCACGCCGGCCAGCTGGCTGCGTGCGCCAGCGGCATGGTTGAGGGCCGAGCGCGACAGCCCGCCGCTCACCGGCAAGCCCGCCGTCAGCGCGCTGGCCAGGTTGGCCAGGCCCTGGCCGAGCAGCTCGCGGCTATCGTCGACGCGCTCGCCGCGCCGCTGCGCCAGCATGCGCGCCGAGGAATGGCCGGAGACGAAGACCACGAAGGCCAGCAGCAGCGCCGACGGCAGCAGTTCGGGCCACAGCCCGGGCTGCAGGCTGAGCCCCAGCGATGGCAGGCCCTTGGGCAACTCGCCGAGTACCCGCACCCCGGCCTGGTCCAGATCACCGAGGGCCACCAGCAGGGTGGCGAGCGCCAGCAGCAGTGCCGGAGCCAGGCGCGAAAGTACCGCTGGCAGGCAGCGGCGCACGGCGTACAGCGCGAGCAATGTGCCCAGGCCCAGTGCGGCCGAGGGCCAGGCCGCTGGCGCGCCGAGCAGTGCATCGACCTGCCCCGCCGCCACCAGCAACGCGGCGCCGGCGGTGAAGCCACCGAGCACCGGGGCGCTGAGCAAGGCACAGAGGAAACCCAGACGCAGCAGCGCACAGAGCACCAGCACGGCGCCACTCAGCAGCGCCAGCTGGGCGGCCAGCACGGGGGCGCCGAGTGTGCTGGTCGCGTGCAATTCGGCCAGGGCCGTGGCGGTCACCAGCGAGGTCAGCGCCATCGGCCCCACCGACAGCGTGGTGCTGCTGCCGACCAGAGCATAGGCCAGGGCCGGCACGATGCTGGCGTACAGCCCGAGCACCGGCGGCAGGCCCGCGACCATGGCATAGGCCATGCCCTGCGGCAGCAGCATCAGCGCCACCACCAGGCCGGCGCCCAGGTCACCGCCGAGCATCTCGCGGCGGTAGCCCTTGAGCCAGGCGAGCATGTCGCGCTAGCGCCCGGCGACCCGGCGCAGTTCTTCCTGCAGCTCGGCACGCTTGCGCTGCGCACCCTTGCCGAACGGCCAGCCGATGATCGAGCCGCGCTCGCCCTGGCCGACATGGCGCAGCAGGAAGTGCGACAGCGCGGGAATCAGCACCAGGGCGCCGAGCATGTTCCACAGCAGCATGAAGGTCAGCAGGATGCCCATGTCGGCCTGGAACTTGATCGGCGACCAGGCCCAGCACACCACGCCGGCGGCCAGGGTGATGCCGACCAGAGCCACCACGCGGCCGGTGAAGGCCACTGCGCTGCGGTAGGCGTCGCCCAGGCTGCGGCCCTGGCGCTGGTAGTGCAGCTGCACGCTGAGCAGGTACAGCGCGTAGTCCACGCCGATGCCCACGCCGAGGGCGATCACCGGCAGGGTCGCCACCTTCACGCCGATGCCCATGGCCACCATCAGCGCCTCGCACAGCACCGAGGTGAGCACCAGCGGCAACAGCGCCACCAGCATGGCGCGCCAGCTGCGGAAGGTGATCAGGCAGAACACCGCCACCGCCAGGTAGACGTACAGCAGCATGCTGCGGTTGGCCTCGCGCACCACGAGATTGGTCGCTGCCTCGATGCCGGCCGAGCCTGCGGCCAGTAGGAACTGGCGGTCCTCGGTACTGTTGTCCTTGGCGAAGCGCTCGGCGATGGCCACCACGCCGTCCAGGGTCTCGGCCTTGTGGTCCTTGAGGAAGGCGATCACCGGCATCAGCGAGCACTGTGTGTTGAACAGCTCGGGAGCGTTCACCGAGGCCTGCTGGGCGGCGTAGTTGAGCACGTCCTGATTGCGCTGCAGGCTGGCCATCTTTGGGTTGCCCTCGAAGGAGCCGGCGGTGATCTGGCGCACCGCGTTGACCAGCGACATGGTGGTCTGCACCCCCGGATGCTGCTGCAGCTCCCAGGCCAGGCGGTCGGCCAGCACTAGCGTGCGGTAGTTCAGACAGCCCTCGGGGCCGGTCTTGATCATCACCGCGAACAGGTCGCTGGACAGCGCGTAGTGGCTGGTGATGTAGGCGTTGTCCAGGTTGTAGCGCGAGTCGGCGCGCAGCTCCGGGGCGCCACGGTCGAGGTCGCCGATCTTCAGCTGCAGGCTGACGACAAAGCCGCCGATGCCGAGCAGCGCCGCCAGCAGCACGGCGCCGGTCGCCCATTTGGGCGTGGTGAAGCGGTTCAGGCAGTCCCAGACGCGGCCGAAGCCACGGTGCTGCTTGGCCTGGTCGTCGATGCGCAACGCACGCTCGGCAGCCTTCTTGCCGACGCCGACGTAGGACAGCGCCACCGGCATCAGCAGCAGGCTGGTGAACACCAGCACGGCCACGCCGATGCTGGCGGCGATGGCCAGGTCCTGGATCACCGGGATGTCGATCAGCATCAGCACGGCGAAGCCGACGGCGTCGGCCAGCAGCGCGGTGACGCCGGCGATGAACAGGCGGCGGAAGGTGTAGCGCGCGGCGATCAGCTTGTGGGTGCCGCGGGCGATGTCCTGCATGATGCCGTTCATCTTCTGCGCCGCGTGGGACACGCCGATGGCGAAGATCAGGAACGGCACCAGCACCGAATAGGGGTCTATGCTGTAGCCCAGCCAGGCGACTATGCCCAGCTGCCAGACCACCGCCAGCAGCGAGCAGCCGATCACCAGCAGGGTGCTGCGCAGGCAGCGGGTGTACAGCAGGATGATGGCGAAGGCGGCCACTACCGCCAGGGCGAAGAAGGCCATGACCTGCAGCAGGCCGTCGATCAGGTCGCCGACCAGCTTGGCGAAGCCGATCACCCGCAGGCTGTAGGCGCCCTCTCCACTGGCATCCTTGCTGGTGTGCTCGACCTTGTCGCGCAACTGGTCGAGGGCCTTGGCGAAGGCGTAGTAGTCGATGCCGTGGCCGGTGGCCGAGTCCTTGTCCAGCAGCGGCACCACCAGCATGCTCGACTTGAAGTCGTTGGCCACCAGGCTGCCGACGATGCCGGCGCGGCCGATGTTCTGCCGCAGCTGCTCGATGCTGGCGGCCGAACCGTCATAGCCATCGGGCATCACTGCGCCGCCCTGGAAGCCCTCCTCGGTCACCTCGGTCCAGCGCACGCTGGGTGCCCACAGCGAGCGCAGCCAGGCGCGGTCCACGCCGGGGGTGAGGAACAGCTCGTCGCTAACCTGCTTGAGCACGGCCAGGTAGGCCGGGTCGAAGATGTCGCCGCGGCGGTTCTCCACCACCACCCGCACCGAGTTGCCCAGGCCGCGCAGCTGATCGCGGTTGTCGAGGAAGTTGCGGATGTAGGGCTGGCTCTGCGGCAGCATCTTCTCGAAGCTCGGCCGCAGCTCCAGACGGGTCAGCGCCATGTAGGCGAACAGCAGCGAGAGCATGGCGATGACGGCGACGAACCAGGGCCGGTGGTTGAACAGCAGGCGCTCGAGGAAGTGCCCGCTGTTGCGGTCGAAATCGCGCAGGTCGCGGATCACCGGCATGCTGTCTTGTTTGATGGTGCCCATGATGGTTTCTCGTTGACCTCGTTATGGCAGGCGCTGGCTGCGCACACCGCGATTGCCGACCAGCGCCAGGCTGTCGTCGGCGGCGAAATCGGCACCGGCTATCGGTGCCATCACGCTCTGCGGCAGCATTTCCAGGCTGCTACCTTGCGGCAGCAGGCGCAGCACGTGGCCGGCCTGGCTGAACAGATGAATGCGCCCGGAGCCATCCCACGCGGCAGCGGTGATGCTGCTCTGCAGGCCGCTGTCCAGCGTGCTCCAGCTGGCGCCGGCATCGGTGCTGCGCAGGATGTGGCCGCGCAGGCCGTAGACCAGCAGCTCGCCGCGCAGGCCGATGACGCCGAACAGGCTGCCGGCGTAGGGAATCTGCAGGGCGACGAAGCGCTGCTGCTCGGCGCTCCAGCGCAGCAGCAGGCCCTGCTCGCCGGCGATGTAGGGCACGCCATCGACCGCGCCGATGGCATTCAGGTGCAGGCCCTGGGGGTTGTCGGTGCGCTCGCCGAACGGGCGCCAATGCTGGCCGCCGTCGTCGGTGCGCAGGATCAGGCCGAACACGCCGACCGCGTAGCCGAGTCGCTCATCGGCGAACCAGACGTCGAGCAGCGCCTTGTCGGCGCCCTCCTCGACCATGCGCTGGGCCTCGGCCAGGCGCAGCGGCCACTCCTCGCTGGCCGGCTCGGCGGCGGCCAGCGCCGCGTAGTGCTGCTGCATCAGGGCGCCGATCTGGCGGCCGTCGAGCTGCTTGCTCCAGCTGCCGCCGGCGTCCGCGCTGTGCAGGATCACACCGTCGTGGCCCACCGCCCAGCCTTTCGCCCGCGAAGGGAAATACACGGCGGTGAGGTCGCTGCTTACCGGCACCCGGGCCTGCTGCCAGTGGCCGCCGGTGTAGTCGGAATACAGGATGTGGCCACGCTGGCCCACCGCGACCAGATTGTCTCCCGTGCGGGAGACGTCGTTCAGCGGTGCCCGCTCTGCCAGTGGACTGGTACGCGCCGGCAGATCCAGCACGTCGATGAACTCGCCCCGGACAGCGCCAGGCAGCACGCCCAGCAGCAGGCCCAGCAAGGGAAGCAGGACTCGGTAGAAATCACTCATGGTCAATCTCGGCAATAAGGTTGCGCCGCGGGCACGGGTGCCATGCCCTGCGGCGCCGGATCAATGCCCCCGCCGTGCCACGCCGGCCCCCGGATTCCGGACGGCTGACGTTCTGCCCAGGGGGACCGGGCGGCACGTATGGCGGGGTTTGCGACCCGAAACTCAGCGGATACCGGCACCGGCCAGCGACTCCGGCGCCCACTGCGCCTTGGCCAGGGTGTCGATATAGCGGATGCCGCCATACGGGCCGACTACGCCGTTGATGTTGTAGGTGCCGCCGATCAGGTCGTAGATCATGAACGGCGTGGAGTCCGGCACGGTCTTGTCGTAGCTCTGGCTGAGGAAGGCGAAGGAGCCGCGGTAGAGCTGGCCATTGGCGTCGTACTGGTCGGAGGCGAGAGCCACCCAGCTGTCCTCGTCGAGGTAGAAGCGACGCTTGGCGTAGATGTGTCGCGAGCCCTGCTTGAGGGTGCCCTCGACCACCCAGACGCGGTGCTTCTCCCAGCGCACCAGCTCCGGCGCCACGTGGTTGGCGGTGGTGATGGACTTGGCCTCGGGCGCGTAGGTCAGGCGGTAGGTGTTGTACGGCACGATCATTTCCTGCTTGCCCACCAGCTTCCAGTCGAAGCGGTCCAGCGCACCGTTGAAGACGAACACGTCGTCGTAGGTGCCGGCCCCGGCGGTACCCGGGTTCGGCGTGTCATAGGCCAGGCTCGGCGCCAGTTTCACCCGGCGCACGCCCGGCAGGTATTGCCAGGCGCGGCGCGGCTGCTCCAGCGGGTTGGCGGCGTCGCGCAGCATGATCGCCTCTCCGGCGCGGCGGGCCGGACCGGTGTAGTACAGCTTCATCTGGTAATAGGTGTCGGCCGCCCCGATGGGCTTGTTCATGTCCTCGTAGATCGGGTAGCTGATGAAGGCCTTGCCGGTGGTGGCCAGGCTGGCCACGCCGGCGGCGTCCACGTTCCACGAGTCGTACTTGGAGTTGATGGTCACGCCCTGGTAGCGCAGCAGGAAGTTCCACATGGCCTCGGCGCCCGACTGCGGGATCGGGAACGGCACGCCGGGCAGCACGTTGTCGATGGCCTGGCCGCCCTCCAGCGCCTTGGCGCCGGTGGCGTTCTTCAGGCTGTTGTCCAGTACCGCCTGGGGCATGGCCACGGTACGGTGGGTCGGGAACAGTTCGACACGGAAGCTCGGGAAGCGCTTGGCCAGTTCCACCGTGGTGGCGCTGAGCTGGCCCTTGTACTGCTCGACATTCTTGCCGTCGATCACCAGCAGCGGCTTCTCGCCGGCGAAGGGATCGGGGCGCACGCTGTCGCCGGCCTTGAAGCTGGCCGGGGCCTGGGTCAGGCCACCTGCGTAGGCGGGAATCGAGCCATCGGCGTTGCCGGCCTTCTCGGCGCCGACCAGGGTCAGGCTGGTACCGAGCTGGGCCGCCTGCTCGGCGGAAACGGCGGCATGCGCCTGGCCGGCAACGGCCAGGGCGAGGGAAGCGGCCAATACGGTGTGCACGAATTTCATCTTGTTGTTCTCCTGCTCAGAGGCTGGGCAATTCGTGGATCAGAAAGTGGTTTTGAAGGTCAGGTACACCGCGCCGCGGTCTTCGCCGCTGGCGCCGCCACCGGAGAAGGACGAGTAGCCGCCGGCGTAGCAGGTGTAGCGCTGGGTCAGGTCGAGGGCATTGGGGACCGCACCGTCCGCGGCGCCGTCTTCGCACTTCTCGGCGTCGCCGAAGGAGTCCACGTACTTGAGGTCGACGTAGTACTGGTTGTAGATGGCCGCGCTGACGCCTACCGAGTAGTTGCCGGTGTCCTCGGCGCCGCCGGCGGCGACCGGGGAAACCCCGTCGATGCCGACGTTGATCGACATCGGCGCGGAGAGGTCCACGCCCGGGAACACCTGGTACCAGGTCGGGGTGAAGTTGACCGCCACGCCCCAGTTGTCGCGGGTCGGCTTGTCGATGCCGTGGTAGCTGTCCTCGCCCTTGTACAGCGCCTGGTTCTTGCTATCGAGGCTCAGCAGGTTGCTGTAGTAGACCTCGCCGAGCAGGGTCGCGGCATCGAACAGCGGCGTCTCGGGCAGGGCCACCAGGCCGTTGACCACCCAGTGCAGGGTGTCGCCGGTGGCGCTCATGCTCTCGCCTTCCTTGAGCGGGGCGTCGACCACGCCGGTGGCGGCGTTGCGCGGCGACAACGGGCCGGCGCCGTTGACCAGCAGCGGGCTGTAGATGGCCGGAATGCTCGACAGCGGCATGCCGTGGCGGATGTTCAGGTCGCTGCCGACGCTGATGCCGCCGATGTCCTTGGACAGGCTCAGGCCGTAGATATCGATGTCCTCGCCATAGGCCAGGCGATAGGAGGTGGTCTCGATGGAATTGCGCAGACCCGGAACGCCACCGGCCAGGGTCAGGCCACGGGCATCCAGTACGGCCTGGGGCAGGATGTCGGAGGTGTTGCGGTAGTAGAGACCCAGGGTGCCATCCAGCCACTCCGGCGACCACTTGGCCATCACGCCCCAGTCGCCCTGGTCGTCCGGGGTCAGGTCGTCGCCACGGCGAATGGTGCTCAGGGTGCCGTTGGGGCCGGCCAGGCCGGGGCCACCGGTGTGGCCCAGGAGGAAGGACTGGGCGCCCTCGCCGATCAGGTCGGAAGTACCGTAATAGGTACCGGCTTCCGGCAGGCGCGCGGCGTCCCAGTTGAAGAAGTACTGGGCACCGAAGGACCACTCGGAATTGAGGGTGAAGCTGGTGGACAGCTGGTTGCGCGGCACGAACAGCTCCTTGGCCTCGGTGCCTGGCGATGCCGCCAGCTTGGCCAGGTCCAGGCCGGACTGGCCGTAGCTGATCGAGTGCACCGGGTTGAGCACGGTCTCGCCCCAGAACACATTGTGCTGGCCGGCCTTCAGGCTCAGCAGTGACTCCTCGCCGACCTCGGTGCTGTAGAACACGAAGGCATCGAGGACCTCGCCGGACGGGCCACTGTAGTAGCGCTGGGCATAGCGGCTCAGGTGGGGACTGCCGAACGCTTGCGGCGCAGCCGGACGGCCGTTCCAGCCGGCGATCGACGAGTAGTCATCGTTGCCGTTGACGAAGGGATTGGAGCTGGAGCCGGTGTTGTCGTAGGCCTTGTCGTACCAGCTGGCGGTACTGACGCGGAAGCCCATGCGGTTCTGGTACACCACATCCAGCTCGGTCAGCAGGTCGACGCGGTTGGTGATGTTGGTGCCGGCCTTGCGGAAGTTGTAGTTGCCGTCGTTGTTGTTCGGCGTGCCGAGCATGCGCGAATCGGCGCTCTCGGTGCGCAGGCCGTAGTTGTACTTGACGGTGTTGTCGAAGCGCACGGACCAGTCCGGGCTGCCGGTGTCCACTTCGAAGGCCTGGGCGGCCGGCACGGCGGCCAGCATGATGGCCGTGGCCAATAGGCTTCTACGCAAGGGAAAGCGATGCTGCTTGTTATTGTTGTGCATAGCGTTGACTCCGCATTTTTGGGGCTTACGACTTGCCGCGCACGCGGGTTGACCGCGGGAGCGGGTTAATGGGTGGCTTTTCCTTGTTCGGCTGAAGGGGTTGCGTGCTTCCGTGGCGGGCCTCAGCCCAGCAGTGCCTGAATCAGGCTCTCGGCCTGGGGCCAGTCGCCATAACCGGACGCAGGGTTGAGGTGACCGACCGCGCCCAGCTCGACCAGGGCGCCGCCCCAGTCGCGGGCCATCTCGCGCACCGCCTCCAGGCTGGCCAGGTGGTCGTTGCTGCTGGCCGCGACGATGCTGGGGAACGGCAGCGGGCCGCGTGGCAGCGGCGACCAGCCGTTCTCCTCGAGCACCTGGGGGCTGGGATACTGCGGCGGCCACTCGCTGTTCAGGTCCGGCGGAGTCACCAGCAGCGCGCCGAGGATCGGCCGCGCATGGCGGGCGGCCCAGTGCACTGCCATCAGCACGCCGGCGCTGTGGGCGACCAGCACCACCGGGCCCTCGATGCGCTGCAGCTCGCGCTGGATGGCGTCGACGCGGGCGGCCAGGCTGAGCTTGTCGGTCTCCAGCGGCGGCACCGTGCGGCAGTTGGGCAGGCGCGCGGCGAGCAGCGTCTGCCAGTGGTCGGCGACGTGGTCGCGCAGGCCGGGAATGATGAGGACGGTGAATGCTGTGCTGTTGGCCACGCCGGGCTCCTGACTGCGGTCCGTTAGCGGCGCGCCTGGCGCCGGGGTTGAGCAGACAGTAGTGGGCGCGACCCGCCGGTCGCTTCACATTAGGCGTCAGCCATTTCGCAATTCATGACATGGCTTGGTGAGTCATGTCCTTGGCGCGCAGCCGTCGCTCAGCGCAACGCTGCTAAGCTCTGCATGGAAGGTCCCATTTTTCATTTCATGACATCCTAGTGCCGCTTGCCACAGGCTTGGGGCATCATGCGCGGCGGCCGTCACAAGCGGCTTATGCCTGTGTGAAGGAACTAGAACAATGACAACACTGGTTCGCGCAGCGGTACTCACCAACTACCTGGAGGTGGCCCAGCATCTGGGTCTCAAGCCCCAGGCGCTGCTCAACGAAGTGGGCCTCAGCAAGAACCTGCTGCAGGACCCGGAACACCGCATCCCCATCGACGCCGCCGTGCGCCTGCTGGAGAACTCCGCCAATGCCAGCGGCTGCCAAACCTTCGGCCTGCGCATGGCCGAGTCGCGCCAGCTCTCCGACTTCGGCGCGGTCAGCCTGCTGCTGACCCACCAGCGCACCCTGCGCGAGGCCCTGCAGGTGGTGGTGCAGTACCGCCACCTGCTCAATGACTCGCTGGCCATCTTCATCGAGGAGGCCGGCAGCATGGTGATCATCCGCGAAGAGGTGGTCACCGAGACCGGCCTGAGCTGTCGCCAGGGCAACGAGCTGGCCATCGGCGTGATGTACCGCCTGTGCGCCGCCCTGCTCGGCGCGCATTGGAAACCGATCAGCGTCAGCTTCACCCATCCGGCGCCGGATGACCTGCAGGTGCACCGCCGCGTGCTCGGCCAGAAGCTGGAGTTCAATGGCGAGTTCAACGGCATCGTCTGCCACGCCGCCGACTTCGATGTGCCCAACCCGCAAGCCGATCCGGCCATGGCGCGCTACGCCCAGCGCTTCCTCGACTCGCTGCAGGCCGAGCAGGAAACGCCGCTGGTGTTCGAGGTGCGCAAGGCCATCTACCTGCTGCTGCCCATGGGCCGCGCCACCATCGAGCAGATCGCCATGGCCATGGGCATGAACGTGCGCACCCTGCAGCGCCGCCTGGAAGACAACCAGGCGACCTTCAGCGACCTGATCAACGGCGTGCGCCGCGACCTGGTGATTCGCTACCTGGAGAACCCCAGCTATTCGCTGGGGCGTATCGCCGACATGCTCGGCTACTCGATGCCCAGCTCCTTCACCCGCTGGTTCATCGGCCAGTTCGGCCTGCCGCCAGCGGCCTGGCGCAGCGAGCACGGCGCGCTACGCAAGGAAAAATGACGGCGGGGCGCATGCGCCCCGCCCGGCCCCTCAGCGATCGAAGCGGGCCACCAGCGCGTGCAGGGCCAGCGCGGTCGACTCCAGCTCGCCGCCCAGATGCGCGGAGCGCCCGGTGATCAGCGAGGTCTGCTCGGAGGCCTGGGAGATGTTGCCGATCTGCCGGGCGATGCTCTCCGCCACCTGGCTCTGCTGCTCGGCAGCGGCGGCCATCTGATCGGCCATGTGATGGATGCGCTCCACCGCCTGGGTGATGCCGCCCAGCGCGCTCTCGGTCTCCACCACCCGCTGCACGCCACGGTGCGCCTCGTCGCTACCCTGGCGAGCGATGGCCACGGCGTGCCCGGCCACCTCCTGCAGGCCGGCGATGATGCGCTGGATGCTCTCGGTGGACTCCTGGGTCTTGGACGCCAGCGCCCTCACCTCGTCGGCCACCACGGCGAAACCTCGGCCCTGCTCGCCCGCCCGCGCCGCCTCGATGGCCGCGTTGAGCGCGAGCAGATTGGTCTGCTCGGCGATGGCGCGGATCATGTTGGCCGCCTGCTGGATCGACTGCGCCTCGCCGGCCAGGCCCTCGACCGAGGCGCTGATGCCTTCCACCGTCTGCGCCAGTTTCTCCACCACCAGCCGGCTCTCACCGGCCTGGCGGCTGCCGCCGTGGGCCAGCTGGTTGACCTGGCGGGCCTCCTCGGCGGTCAGCTGCACATGGCTGGCAACCTGGTTGATCGAGGCCGCCATCTGCTGCATGGCGGTCGCCGCCATCTCGGTCTCGGCGCGCTGCACCTGCAGTGCCTGCTCGGCCTGGTGCACCAGCTGGCCGTTCTGCGAGGCCTGGTTGGCGGTGCGGTCGGCATAGGCGCTGAGCAGGCCGAGGGCGGTACGGATGCGCGCGCCCTCGCTGATCAGTGCCAGCTGCAGGCGCGCCACCGCGCCGCTGTCATCGGTATAGGTGCGCGCCACCAGCTCGCTGGCGAAGGCCTTGGGCGCGGCGGTGGCCACCTTGAGCAGCGCACTCCGCACGTAGGCCATGGTCACCAGCGCCTGGCCCAGGCCGAGCAGCACCAGCAGCGTCACCGCGGCAGCGGGCCAGCCGGCGAACAGCAGCGCGGGGCCGGCCAGCCCCGCCAACAACGGCAACGACAGGAAGCGCGCCAGCACCTGGAGCTTCTCGTGCAGCGGCGCCGCCGGCAGTCCGCGGTTGAGCCGCGCATAGAGAGCCGAGGCGCGGCGTACCTGATCGAGCTGCGGGAATTCGCGCACCGACTCGTAGCCGACCACCTCGCCGCCGTCGAGGATGGGCGTGACGTAGGCGCTGACCCAATAGTGATCGCCGTTCTTGCAGCGGTTCTGCACCACGCCCATCCAGCTCTTGCTCGCCTTCAGGTAGTCCCACATATGGTCGAACACTGCCGCCGGCATATGGGGGTGGCGCACCAGGTTGTGCGGGCTGCCGATCAGCTCCTCGCGGCTGTAGCCGCTGACCTCGACGAAGGCGTCGTTGCAGTAGGTAATAATGCCGCGGGTGTCGGTGGCGGAGATCAGCCGCTGGTTGGCGGGGAAGCTGCGTTCCCGGCCGCTGATGGGCATGTTGAGACGCATCACGACTCCTGTCGGCAGGGCCGACCTGTGTAGAGGAAACTTGTCCCCGCCCGGCACGGCCTGCGCCGGCGGAGTCCGGTCTGTAGGGGCACTGTAGGAGGGGGCGGAGCGCCCCTGCTTCGCTTTAGCCGTCAGCGCCTTTTCATTTGACGACGGCCGGCTACCGCTCGGCGGGCTCCAGGCCCAGCGCCAGCTCGTCGAGATCCAGCACCGCCCGACTCAGGTAGAACTCGGCGCCGCCATTGCCCTCGCTGCCGCCCTGCTGCAGCTGACGGCGCACGAAGCGATAGTTGCCACGAATCTTGGCCAGCGCCGCCGCCTGCTGGCCGTGCTGCCCCTGCAGCAGGTCGAAGCGTTGCTCGATGGCGCCATCCAGCTCCGCCAGGCGCTCGGCCGGCAACAGCCAGGCCTCCTTCTGCGGCAGCGGGTAGTGACGCAGCTGATAGTCCAGCAACAGCCCGGCGAGGTCGCGACTCTGCTCGCCGAGCGGCTGCGCCGGACCGATCCGCGCCAGCTCGCGGCTGGCCGCATCGCCCAGCTGGCGACGCTGTTCCAGCAACAGGCTGATCAGCTGCGGATAACGCTCACGCTCGCTGCGCGGCAAACCATCCAACTGGTCGAACAGCCGGTGCATGGCCGCCAGCGGCCGGGCCAGCTCCGCTGGTTGGCCGAGCTGCTGCACGTCGGCCTCCAGGCTGTTGAGATGGTGGAACACCGCGGTGAGGATGCGCGGATCGGGGGCCCGCTCGCGGGGGTCGAAGTACAGCATGGCGCTGGCGCAGAGCAGCCGGCTGTGGCTGTCCAGCGCATACAGCTGACGCACCGCGCGGGCATCGGCCAGCGCGTCCAGACACAACAGGCAGAGCAGGTACGGCAGAACAGTCCTTCGCATCGTCCGGTCCTCGTGGGTCGTGGTGTCGCAGGTGCCTCGATAAAAGGTGCGCACGGCTGAGGGAGCGCCAGCCGTCGCACGAAAGCCGGGGCGCGAACCCCGGTGGGACACGTCCCGCCATGGAGCGAACGGGACGTGAAAAACGCTTCGCCGGGCCAAGCGGCGCGGCGGGCAGATCGCCGACAGACTCAGCGCAGGATGGTGCAGCCGGTGGCGGCCTGCAGCTGGTCGAAGTCGACGCCCGGGGCCATCTCCACCAGCTCCACGCCGGCCTCGGTGATGTCCAGCACGGCCAGGTCGCTGATGATGCGGTCGACCACGCCGACGCCGGTCAGCGGCAGCTCGCAGCGCTCGAGGATCTTCGGCTCGCCCTTGGCCGTGTGCTCCATCAGCACCACCACGCGGCGCACGCCGGCCACCAGGTCCATGGCGCCGCCCATGCCCTTGATCATCTTGCCGGGGATCATCCAGTTGGCCAGGTCGCCCTGCTGCGACACCTGCATGGCGCCGAGCAGCGCCAGGTCGACATGCCCGCCGCGGATCATGGCGAAGCTCTCGGCGCTGTCGAAGAAGCTGCTGCCGGGCAGCGTGGTGATGGTCTGCTTGCCTGCGTTGATCAGGTCCGCATCGACCTCCTCCTCGCCCGGGAACGGGCCGATGCCGAGCAAGCCGTTCTCGCTCTGCAGCCAGACCTCCATGCCCTCGGGGATGTAGTTGGCCACCAGGGTCGGCAGGCCGATGCCGAGGTTGACGTAGAAGCCGTCCTGCAGCTCCTGGGCGGCGCGTTGCGCCATTTCTTCGCGGGTCCAGGCCATGCTCAGCTCCTCGTGGTGCGCATCTCGATGCGCTTCTGTGGGTTGGCGTTGAGTACCAGGCGCTGCACGTAGATGCCCGGCAGGTGGATCTCGTCCGGGGCCAGCTCGCCGACCTCGACTATCTCCTCCACCTCGGCCACGCAGACCCGGCCAGCCTTGGCGCACAGCGGGTTGAAGTTGCGCGCGGTCTTGCTGAAGGTCAGGTTGCCGGCGCGATCCGCCCTGGCGCCCTTGATCAGCGCCAGGTCGGCGGTCAGCGAACGCTCCATCACGTACCACTCGCCATCGAACTGGCGGGTCTCCTTGCCCTCGGCGATCTGCGTGCCGTAGCCGGTGCGGGTGAAGAAGGCCGGGATGCCGGCACCGCCGGCGCGCAGCTTCTCGGCCAGGGTGCCCTGGGGGGTGAATTCCAGCTGCAGTTCGCCGGCCAGGTACTGGCGTTCGAACTCCTTGTTGCCGCCGACGTAGGAGGAAATCATCTTGTCGATCTGCCGGCTGTACAGCAGCGGGCCGAGGCCGAAGTCGTCGACCCCGCAGTTGTTGCTGATGATGGTGAAGCCGCGTTTGCCGGTCTCGCCCAGCGCCGCGATCAGCGCCTCGGGAATGCCGCACAGGCCGAAGCCGCCGGAGGCGATGCTGATGCCGTCAGCCACCAGCCCCTCTAGCGCCGCGTGGGCGTTGGGGTAGATCTTGTTCATCGACAGTCTCTCTCGGGTTGTGCCGGCGCCAGCGCCGGCGCACGGATCACAGGCCCCAGCGCAGCAACAGCAGCACCAGGATGACCAGGAAGATGGTTTCGCCGACCATCAGCAGGATCGGCTTGATGCCGACGCTGGCCAGCTCCTTGAGCTGGGTCTTCATGCCCAGCGCGGCGATGGACACCACCAGGCACCAGCGCGACAGCTCGTTGACCCCGCCCTGCACCAGCTGCGGCACCCAGCCGGTGCTGTTGACGCAGGCGAGGATCAAAAAGCCGACGGCGAACCAGGGCAGCAGCGGTGGCCGCTCGCCACCGGTTTCGGCGCCCTGCAGACGGGTGACCATGGCGGCCGCGACGATCACCGGCAGCAGCATGGCCACGCGCATCAGCTTGACCACGGTGGCGGTGTCGCCGGTCTCCGGCGACATGCTGTAGCCGGCGCCGACCACCTGGGCCACGTCGTGAATGGTGGCGCCGAGGAACACCCCGGCCTCCTGGGGCGACAGACCGAGGGCGTTGGCGATCATCGGGTAGAGGATCATCGCCAGGGTCGACAGCGCCGACACACCGATCACGGTGAACAGCGTGGCCTTTTCCTTCTGCGGGTGGCTGGGCAGCGCTGCGGCCAGGGCCAGCGCCGCCGAGGCGCCGCAGATGGCCGTGGCGCCGCCGGTGAGCATGCCGAAGATGCGCTTGAAGCCCAGCGCCTTGGCCGCCAGCACCGAGACGGAGATGGTCACCACCACCAGAATCACCACCAGTGCCAGCGGCTTCCAGCCGAGCGCGGCGATCTGCTCCAGGGTGATGCGCATGCCCAGCAGGGCCACGCCGACGCGCAGCACGGTGCGTGCGGTGAATTCGATGCCGGCCTTGCACTTGCCATCGGCGGCGAGGAAGTTGAGGCCCAGCCCCAGCAGCAGGGCGAACAGCATCACCGGCGCGCCGTAGTGTTCGGAGAGGAAGGTGGCGGCGGCAGCCACCACCAGGCTGACGGTGATGCCCGGCGCCAACTGGCGGGCGCGGTCGTTGATCTGGGTGAGAGCGATGGCGCTCATGGCGCGAAGTCCTCGATGACGATGTAGACGCGGCCGCCCTCTTCCTCTAGCGGACAGATGGCGACCCTGAGCGGGTTGGAATTGGCCAGGTAGCCGCTAGCGGACGCGAACGGCGCGCGCTGGCCGGCGAACTCGAACGGCGCGCGCCGGCCGGCCGCCGGCCGTTGCCGGGCCGGCACGTGATGGCGCTGGGTCATGCCTGCAGTCTCCGCCGTTCCGGAAGTCCGAGGGCCTCGCGCATGCCGCGCAGCAGCAGGTCGGCCGGCTGCGCGCCGGACAGCAGCAGGCGACCGTCGAAGACGAACTGCGGCACGCTGCTGGCAGTCGTATTCGGCGCCTGGAAGGGTCGGCCATCGCGGTACAGGGCGCGGGCCATTTCCTCGCGCGGGTAGCCACAGGTCTCGGCGATGGTCAGCAGGGTACTGGCGTCGCCGATGTCCTCGCCGAGGCGAAAATGCGCGGCGAACAGCCGCTCCAACAGGCGATCGCGCTGCTCCGGGCCACCCAGTTCCACGGCGCGGCGCAGCAGGCGATGCGCGTCGGCGGTGTTGGGCATGCGGGCGATGCGCTGGAAGTCGAAGCGCAGATCGACTGCCGCAGCGGCCTCCTGCACCTGGGCCTGGCGCAGGCGCACCGCGGTGTCGCTGCCCAGGCGGCGGCGATAGAACTCGGCAAAAGATTCGCCGGCGGCCGGCAACTGCGGCAGCAGCTGCACGCTCTGCCAGTCGATGCTCACCACCTGGTGCGGCAGCGCCTGCTGCAGCTGCACCACGGCGCGCTTGAGCTGGCGCTTGCCGATCAGGCACCAGGGGCAGACGAAGTCGAAGGCCACGTCGATGCGCAGGGCGCGGCTCATGGCTGCACCTCCAGCGTTGCCGGGCCGGCCTCCTCCCGCCCCTGGTCGCCACGCACGCGGGCGATGTCCTGCAGGTAATGGCAACGGGCGTAGAAGAACACCGCGGCGGCGCCGATGCTGACCAGCGGCACCAGCTGGAAGGCGACCAGCAGGCCGAACAGATCGGACAGTTTGCCGGTGACAAACGGCCCCGGCGCCAGGCCCAGCAGGTTGTTGGCCAGGGTCAGGGTGGCGAAGGCGGTGCCGTGCACCGAGTAGTGGGTCAGGTTGGCCACCATGGCGCCGGACGGGCCGGTGGTGCCGGCGGCGATCAGCATGCCCAGGCAGATCAACAGCAGCTGCAGCGGCCCGGCGGACAGGGCGAAGGCCAGCGACAGCAGCAGGCAGCTGCCCAGGCAGTAGGCGATGGCCAGGGCGATCTTGCGCTCCGGGGCGTTGCGGCACAGGCGGTCACTGAGCATGCCGCAGAGGATCATGCCGGCGCCGCTGCACAGCACGATGATGCCGGCCAGGGCGCCGGCCTTGTCGGTGCCCATCTCGTAGTAGCGATTGAGGTAGCTGGGCATCCACACGATCACGGTGCCGCCGACGAACAGCTGCAGGCCGCTGCCGACATAGGCGGCGATCACCGAGCGGCTGCCGTACAGGGTGCGCAGGGGCTTGGCGGCCTTGTCCGCCGCCTGCCGGGCGGCGTCGGCGAAGCGCTTGTGCGACACCCGCGCCTCCTTCACCACCAGCGGGTAGAGCGCGGCCAGCAGCAGACCGAACAGGGCCATGCCGCCGAACGCCCAGCGCCAGCCGAAGTGCGCGGCAATCGCGCCGCCCAGGGCCATGCCCAGCACCGAGCCGAACATGCCGCCGGCCATGAAGGCGCCAGTCAGGGTGGCGCGCATGTGCTTGGGAAATACCGAGAGCACCACGGCGATGCCGACGCTGCCGTAGGCGGCCTCACCGACGCCGACCAGGAAGCGCGCCACCAGCATGTGCTCGTACTTCTGCGCCAGGCCGCAGGCCAGGGTGGCCAGGCTCCACAGCAGCGCCATCAGGGCCAGGCTGCGCACCCGGCCAAAGCGGTCGGCGAGCAGCGACAGCGGAAAGGTCAGCAGGCCGACCATCAGCGCGACTATGCCACTGAGCAGGCCCAGCTGGCTGTCGGACAGCGCCCATTCACCCTTCAGCAGCGGGAATACCGCGTTGAGCACCTGCCGCGACATGTAGTCGGAGATCAGCAGGCCGAACGTCAGGGCGAAGACGATCCAGGCGTAGCTGCGCGGAATGCCGGCCGAGGTGTCGATTTCCTCGCCCTGGCTGCTGTGGTGAAAGGCCATGTGGCTACCTCGTTGTACTGCTACTGCTTGTTATTGTTGTAGTCGTGCAAGACGACGCTCGGCAAAGGCCTCTGGACGACCCTGTGGGATCGCCGGCACCGCGGACGGCGCGCCCGGCTCGTGGCCCGGACGCCGCCAGCGGCAGAGACCTTTGCCCAGCGACGTGGCGCCCCCGACCTGCGGAGGGCGCCGTGTCACTCAGCCGCGCTGTGGCAGCTGTTTCTGGCCCGGCGTGCGGCGCGGCGCAATGCCGTCTGCCAGCCGGGTTTGTGCGATGCCGTCGTGTTGCACGGCACTCGGCAACCTCCGATCAATCACTTGCGCAGGAAGCCCTGCTGACCGCCCTTCGGATTAGGGGCGAAGCCGTTGGCGGCCAGGGTTTCCTCGACCGTGTCGTAGAACACGCCGATCTTGAGGATCTCGCGCGCCTCCTTGCCGTTGGCGACCGGGCGGCCGATCTCCTTGGCGATGCGCACCAGCTGCTCGATCTGCTCGACGGAAGTCATCTTGCGCGAGCGATCCTGGGTCCAGATGTTGTCCTCGATACCACAGCGCACGTGCAGGCCCATCGCCATGCCCATCAGGTTGACCGGCAGGGTGTTTAGCATGGTGCTCTCCACCGTGAGCATGGTTCCGTCCGGGATGGCGCGCAGGAAGTTGGCCATGCTGTAGATATGCGGCTGGTCCATGCCGCCGCCGATCGCCACCCAGTTGCAAACCAGCGGGCCCTTGTAGACGCCGCGACGGATCAGGCGCTCGACCGTCTCGTAGCTGTTGATGTTGTAGAACTGGAAGGCGCTCTGGATGCCGGCGGCGGAGAGGCGCTTGACGTGCTCCTCGATGAAGCCCGGGCCGGACGGCACGATCATTTCGCGGTAGGCCTCATAGGTATCGCTGCCCATGGACGTGCCGGTGTAGTCGCGCACGTCCATCTGCTCGATGACGTTCATCTGCGTGGTGTTGACCGTCACCGTGACCTGGTCGGGCTTGGGATCGAGCTCGGCGAGCATGTGCCGGGTGTCATCGTGCAGCCACTTCGCCGCGGCGCCGTCTTCCGGCGGCGCGAAGGAGATGGAGCCGCCGACCTGGATGACCATGTCCGGCACCGCCTCGCGTACGCCGGCGATCAGCTCGTTGAACTTTGACAGGCGCTTGGAGCCCTTGCCGTCCAGCTCACGCACGTGCAGGTGCAGTACGGCGGCGCCGGCCTCGTAGCAGTCGACGGCCTTCTGGATCTGCTCTTCCATGGTCACCGGAATGTCTTCCGGATAGTCCGAGGGGAACCATTCGGGGCCGTATGGGGCCGCGGTGATGACGAGCTTGTCCTGGTTTTCAGGGAAGAGAGAACCGTCGAGGAAGTTCATGCCTGTTGCCTCAGATATTTATTAGTAGTTGGCGCGAATGGGGTGCTGCGACTCAGAAGGTCTTGTCGCCGATGATGCCGGCGCGCTCCATCTTGCGATGGCAGGGCGGGTAGTCCATGACCGCGTAGTGCTGGGTGCTGCGGTTGTCCCAGATCGCCACGCTGTTGGGCTGCCAGCGCCAGCGCACCTGGTACTCCGGGATGTAGGCCTGGCTGACCAGGTAGCGCAGCAGGTCGCTGCCGCCCATGCTGTAGTCCTGGCCGTAGCGCACGTGCTCCGGGGTGTGGAAGTTGCTGAAGTGGGTAGCGAAGGCGTTGACGAACAGCACCTTCTCGCCGGTCTCCGGATGGGTGCGCACCACCGGGTGCTCGGCATCCGGGAACTGCGCCTTGAGCGCCAGGCGTTTCTCGATCGGCATGGCCGCACCGAAGCTCGCCTCGATGCTGTGGCGCGCGCGCAGGCCGGCGATGCGTTGCTTCACCTCTTCCGGTAGCTTCTCGTAGGCCAGCGCCATGTTCGCCCACATGGTGTCGCCGCCCACCGGCGGGCACTCCACGCAGCGCAGCACGCAACCCATGGGCGGTGCCTCGCGCCAGGTGGCGTCGGTGTGCCAGGCGTTCTCGTAGCGGTCGTTGGGCGCATCGGGTGACTTGTAGATGCGCACCAGGCCCGGATGCTCGGGATCGCTGCCGGCCACCGGGTGATCTTCCAGCTCGCCGAAGCGACGGGCGAAGGCCACGTGTTCGGCGCGGCTGATGTCCTGGTCACGCAGGAACAGCACCTTGTGCTTGAGCAGCAGCGCCTTGATCTCGGCGAACAGGTCGGCGTCGCGGGAGGCATCACCCAGGTTGACGCCGATCAGCTCGGCGCCGATGGCGCAGGTCAGTTGTTCAACGCGCATGACGGCCTCCTCAGATGACGAAGATCGACGAACCGGTGGTCTTGCGCGACTCCAGGTCGCGATGCGCCTGCACCGCGTCCTGCAGGGCGTAGTGCTGGTTGATCTCGATACGGATCAGGCCGCTGCCAACCAGGCCGAACAGCTCCTCGGCCAGCTCTGCCTTCTCCTGCGGATCGGCGATGTAATCGGCCAGCGCCGGACGGGTCATGTACAGCGAGCCCTTCATGGCCAGCAGCTGAGGATTGAAGCCGTCGATCGGACCGGAAGCGGTGCCGACGCAGACCAGCAGGCCACGGCGCTTGAGCGAGTCCAGCGAGCCCATGAAGGTGTCCTTGCCGACGCTGTCGAACACCACGTCGACGCCACGCCCGTCGGTAAGCTGGCGCACGCGCTGGGCGACATCCTCGTGGCTGTAGTCGATAACGTGGTCGCAGCCGTGGGCCCGCGCCACCTCGGCCTTGGCCGCGCTGGACACGGTGCCGATCACGGTCAGGCCGAGCAGCTTGGCCCACTGCGAGACGATCAGGCCGACACCGCCGGCGGCGGCGTGCAGCAGGATGCTGTCGCCCTCGCGGAAGGCGTGGATCTTCTTCATCAGGTAGGCCGAGGTCAGGCCGCGCATGGTCATGGCCGCGGCCGTCTCGAAGGCGATGGTCTCCGGCAGCTTGATCAGCGGCGCCGCCGGGATCAGGCGCTCGGTGCTGTAGGCGCCGAGGGTATTGATGAAGCCGGTGTAGGTGACCCGGTCACCGACCGCCACGTTGTCCACACCCTCGCCCAGCGCCACCACCACACCGGCCGCCTCGACGCCGATGCCGTTGGGCAGCGGGATCGGATAGGTGCCATTGCGGAAATAGGTGTCGGCATAGTTCAGGCCGACGGCGACGTGGCGGATGCGCACCTGACCGGGGCCGGGCTCACCGACCTCGACGTCCTCGTAGCGCAGTACTTCCGGACCCCCGGCCTCGTAAAAACGGACGGCTTTGGCCATGCCTGTTCTCCAGTCTTGTTATTAGCCACCAATAGCGTGGATCGGACTGTAGAACCGGCCTCCGAGGGGTGCTTCTCATCGCACGACAGGGGCTTTTCATTTCATGACATGCGGCGTGCAGGCCTCGCACCTGCACTCTTCCGGAACTGGCCTATGCTAGGCAAAGCGCGGCGGCAGCCGCCTACGGTTTGCGCCTGTGCGCAAGGAGAATCGCCATGCGTATTCACCCGTCCCTGGGGCTCTTGGGCCTGCTCCTGGCCCTGCTCGCCACGCCACTGCCCGCCGCGGCTGCCGAGAGCAGCGCGCCCAGCGAGCCGGTCTTCAGCAACGAAGAGCTCGACCAGATGCTCGCCCCGCTGGCCCTGTACCCCGACGCCCTGCTGGCCCAGGTGCTGATGGCCGCCACCTACCCCGGCGATGTAGCCGACGCGGTGACCTGGTCGACGGAGCACCCGGACGCTAGTGGCGACGATGCCGTGCGCCAAGTCTCCGACCAGCCCTGGGACCCCAGCGTGCAATCGCTGGTGGCCTTCCCCGCCGTGCTGGTCACCCTGGGCCAGGACCCCGCCTGGGTACAGAAGGTCGGCGATGCCTTCCTCGCCAGCCCCGACAAGGTGATGGACTCGGTGCAGCGCCTGCGCCGCCAGGCCAAGGAGGCCGGCAACCTGGAATCCAATGAGCAGCAGAAGGTCAGCGAACAGCCGGCCGCCGCTCCGGCCCAGGCGACCAGCACCGGCGGCAGCAGCCAGCAGACCATCATCATCGAGTCGGCCGATCCGCAGGTGGTCTACGTTCCCAGCTACAACCCCAGCGTGGTCTACGGCACCTGGCCCTATCCGTCCTACCCGCCGGCCTACTACCCGCCGCCACCGGGCTACTACTTCGGCTCCGCGGTGGTGGCCGGCATCGGCTTCGCCGCGGGCGTGGCGATCATCGACTCGCTGTGGGGCGACTGCAACTGGGGCGGTGGCGACATCGACATCGACGTGGACCGCTACAACAACATCAACAGCAATCGCCAGATCAACACTGGCGACAAGACCTGGAAGCACAACGCGGTGAACCGCGACGGCGTGCCCTACCGCGACCGCGCCAGCCGCGAGCAGTACGGCCAGCGCCTGGCCAACGGCGAGCAGCGCCAGGAGCTGCGCGGCCGCGACACGGCGCGCGCCACCGACCGCGAACGGGCGCGGCAGAGCCTGGAGCAGCGCGGCTTCGAGAGCCCGGCCACCAGCAACCGCCAGGCCCGCGAACGGGCGCAGACCGCCAATCGTGACATGCGCAACTCCGATCAGATGCGCCAGCGCGCCCAGTCCAGCCAGCGCGGCACGGCGCAGAACCGGCAGCAGGCGCGCCAGCAGCACGCCACCTCGCGCGGCACCCGTGACAACGCCTTCGCCGGCGCCCGCACGCCCGACCGGGAACGCGCCTATCAGCAGCGCGGCCAGGCCAGCCGCGCCGCCGCCAGCCGTCCGCAGGCGTCGCGCGCCAGCGGGCGGGCGGTGAGCCGCCCGGCTATGTCCTCGTCCCGCGGCGGCGCCAGACGGCGCTGATAAGGAGACCCGCCATGCACGCGATCCAGCGCCTCACCCTGCTTACCCTGCTGGCCCTGCCCATGCAGGGACTGCACGCCCAGCAAGCCTTCCCCAGCCCCGAGGAAGCCGCCGCCGCCTTTGTCGCCGCCCTCGGCACCCAGCAGGCCGATGCCACGCGTCTGGCGGCACTGCTCGGCAACGACTGGCGCAGCTACATCCCGCGCGAGGGCGTCGAGCGCGAGGACGTCGACGCCTTCCTCGCCCTGTACCGGGAAAAACACGAGATCCGCCCCGAGGCCCGCGACCGCTCGCGCCTGGTGGTCGGCAACAGCGCCTGGGAACTGCCGCTGCCGCTGGTGCGCGGCAAGGACGGCTGGTTCTTCGACACCCGGGCCGGCGGCGAGACCATCCGCCTGCGCCGCATCGGCCGCAACGAGCTGGCCACCCTGCAGGCGGTGCGCGCCTACCACGATGCGCAGATGGACTACGCCGAGATCGACCGCGACGGCGACGGCGTACTGGAATACGCCCGGCAGTTCGTCAGCAGCGACGGCAAGCATGACGGCCTGTACTGGCCCGACCAGCCGGGCGTGGAAGAAAGCCCGCTGGGGCCGCTGTTCGGCGACGAGCTACCGGACGGCGACTGGCACGGCTACCGCTACCGCATCCTCGAAGCCCAAGGGCCTTCGGCACCCGGCGGGGCCTACAACTACCGACTCGGCAACAACATGAGTCGCGGCTTCGCCCTCGTCGCCTGGCCCGCCGACTACGGCAACAGCGGGGTGATGAGCTTCATGATCAGCCACGAGGGCGAAGTGTTCGAGAAGGACCTCGGCCCCGAGGGTGACAAGCAGGCCCTGGCCATGGCCCGCTTCGACCCGGACGGCAGCTGGCAGGAGGCGCCGGAGGAAGAGCTGCCCTGACCCGACCAGGCTCCTGAAATCCATCGGGGTGGCAGACATCCGCGGCGATGCCTGCTAGGTTCTGCCGCACCCCAATGGACCCGGCGCGCCAGCGCCCTCGATCAGGACGATTTGCATGCGCACCCTCCTCATCCTCGCCGCCCTCTCCCCCGCCCTCGTCCAGGCCAACGGCCTGCAACTGGATCACCGTGACGGCGAGCAGCGCTCCTATCGCGGCCAGCTCGCCCTGAGCGGCGAATACAGTTACCGCCCCCACGACGAAATCAACTCGCAGCTGTGCTTCTTTCCCCAGGGCCCGAGCGCGGCCGCCATTCCCCGCGACCAGGACGACGCCCGCCTGCCCTGGTTCTGCTTCGCCAACCAGGCACAGGCCTTCGCCCAGCTCGGCGTACCGGCGGAACTGCCGGCTGGCAAATGCGTGATCGCCGGCACCGCGCGCATCCTGGTCTCCGAGTACAAGGTCGATGCCCGTGCCATGGACGTATCCGATCTCGCTCGCCTTGACGCCGTCCAGGACCGAGGCCAGGCCGAACTGCAGGATTGCGAGGAATAAGCCATGCACCAGCACCACACCATCAACTATCTGGAAATTCCCTGCCGCGAGCCCGAGGCGAGCAAGGCCTTCTTCTCACAAGTATTCGGCTGGAGCTTCGTCGACTACGGCCCCGACTACAGCTGCTTTGTCGGCGCCGGTATCGATGGCGGCTTCTTCCGCGCGGCGCTGGATTTCGCCAGCGACCGGGGCTGCCCGCTGCTCGTGCTGTACAGCGCCGACCTCAACGCCACGCAGAATGCAGTGGAGGCAGCAGGCGGGCACATCCTCAAGCCGGTGTTCGCCTTCCCCGGTGGCCGCCGCTTCCACTTCGCCGACCCCAGCGGCAACGAATACGCCGTCTGGTCGGAATAAGGCGGTTTTCTCGCCTTTATGGGCGACGAAACGGCCGTATTGGCTGCTTTGTCGTCAAATGTGCGACGTCATCCTTTTGGCTGAGTAATCTGCCGCACACGGCCAAGTGCCATCATTCGACTCTCTCCGGCTAAAGCCGAAGCGCCATATCGCCGATATGTGCGGCTACAACGAACAAGAACGGAGCCTCCCATGCAACAAGGGCTGTTAACCACCCTCATGCCGCAGACCGAACTGGCCCCCAGCGACCAGCTGCTGAGCAGGATGCTCGCCTTCTTCAGCCTGTGCGGCCTCACCATCGGCCTGTACAGCGGCATCAAGTGGGCTCGCCTGGGCAACGACGCCCTGGTGCAGGGCTCGCTGCTGCTGATCATCGGCATGCCGCTGGCCCTGCTGATGCTGCGCCAGGCGTGGCTGCCGGCCCGTGCGGTGGCCAATTTCGCCATGGCGCTGATCAGCAGCTACGCGATGATCCTCATCTACCAGCTCGGCGGCCTGCACTCCGCGCACATCTTCTGGCCGCTGGTGGTGATCGGCTTCGCCTACCTGCTGCTGGGTGGGCGCAGCGCGGCATTCTGGGGCCTGCTGCAGCTGGTCTTCGTGTTCTGGCTGATCCGTCTGGACCGCTCCGGCGCCGCCCTGCCGCAGTTCGAGCTGAGCGCGCGCGACGCCATGGTCAACGAATATTCGGGCTTCCTGCTGCCGGTGATCACCATGTGGCTGGCCCAGTGGTACAGCGCGCGGGTGCGCCAGCAGGCGCTGGACGGCGCCCAGCAGCACCTGGAAGAAGCCGAGCGGGTCGGTAAGGCCGCCACCGCCGGCAGCCAGCAACTGGCCAGCCTGCTCGACGAGGTGCGCCACAGCGCCGGCGACCTGCGCCAGCTGTCGCAGCAGCTCTACCGCACCCTCGACAACATGCGCCAGCGCTGCCAGAGCATCGATGGCGATGTGCAGCAGCAGGCGGACGCCATGCACCAGCTCGACCTGGCCGTGCATGAAGTGCTCGCCAGCCTGGCGCAGAGCACCGCGCACATGCAGCAGCTGAGCCAGGACACCCAGCACAGCAGCGGCCAGGTCAACGCCTGCGCCACCCGCATGCAGCAGGCCCAGGACAGCATGCAGGCGATCCAGGCGAGCAACCAGCGCATCGCCGAATCCATGCAGATGATCAGCGCCATCGCTCAGCAGACCAACCTGCTGGCGCTCAACGCCGCCATCGAGGCGGCTCGCGCCGGCCAGCACGGGCGCGGCTTCGCCGTGGTCGCCGACGAGGTGCGCTCGCTGTCCCAGCGCAGCAACCAGACCGCCGACACGGTGCAGAGCGTGCTCGGCCAGTCCGAGCAGATCGTCAACACCGGCGCCGAGCAGGTCAGCGACGTGGGCGAGGCCCTGGCCGAGAACGCCAGCCTCACTGCCAACCTCTCCGGCGCCATCCTCGAACATAGCCAGGCGCTGGATCAGGCCCATCATCAGTTGATCCAGGTACGCGACCACAGCGCCGCGCAACGCGAGGCCAGCCAGCGCCAGCGCGCCGCCAGCGCCGAGCTGCTCAGCGCCCAGGAGTCGCTGGTCAGCCTGGGCGAGCATCTGGAACAGCTGTCACAGCAGCTGCATCAACGGGTGGAACAGCGCTGAGCCTGCGGCACATCTCCAGACGGCTGAGCCTGACCCTGCTGGCGCTGCTGAGCGGCGCAATCGCCGCAGCCGCGCTGCAGATCGCCCGCTACGCTGGCGAGCCGGCGCCCGCCAGGGTCGATGCGGTGATCGTGCTGGGTGCCGCCGTGTGGCAGAACCGGCCGTCGCCGGTGTTCGAGGAGCGGATCAAGCACGGCATCCATCTGCTCCGGACTCAGGCGGCGGACTACCTGATCCTCACCGGCGGTATTGGCATGGCAGATGCGCATGCCGAATCCGCGGTGGCCCACCAGTACGCCCTCGCCGCCGGGGTTCCGGCCCAGCGCATGCTGACCGAGGCGGTCTCCACCGTCACCGCCGAGAACCTGGCCCAGGCCTGCGCGCTGATGAAACAGCACGGGCTCGGCAACGCGCTGATCGTCAGCGATCCCCTGCACATGAAGCGGGCGATGACGCTGGCCCGCGACATCGGCATCACCGCCTACGCCGCACCGACGCCCACCAGCCGCTATCGCAGCTGGAACAGCAAGGCCGAATCGCTGGCCTACGAGACCTTCTTCTACCTCGGCCATCTGGCCATACGGCTCACGCCCGCCGCACCGCGCTGCGCCAGATAGGCGCCTGCGGTGGTCTAGATCGGGACTGGGCGGAAACATCCGGGCACAGTGCGAGGCTTTCTCGACGGCGGGGAACTGTCCTAAAAATGCCGCGTTTTCCATCGCCAGGACTCTTCCCATGCCCAGGATAAATTCCACCCTGCTGTGCGCCTCCCTGCTGGCCGGCAGCACCGCCCTCCATGCCGCCACGCCGAGCTACGGCGAACAGCTGGAAGGCTTCGACTATCCCCATCCGCAGCAGCGCTTCAACTTCCAGTCCCAGGGCCAGAACCTGTCCATGGCCTACATGGATGTCGCCGCCACGGGCCAGGCCAACGGCCATACCGCGGTGCTGCTGCACGGCAAGAACTTCTGCGGCGCCACCTGGGAGCAGACGATCAAGACCCTGAGCGATAGGGGCTACCGGGTGATCGCGCCGGACCAGGTGGGCTTCTGCGCCTCCAGCAAACCGCGCGGCTATCAGTTCAGCTTCAACCAGCTGGCGCTGAATACCCAGGCCCTGCTGGACCAGCTCGGCGTGGCCAAGGCCACGGTGATCGGCCACTCCATGGGCGGCATGCTCGCCGCCCGCTTCACCATCAATCACCCGCAGACGGTGGAGCAGCTGGTACTGGTCAACCCTATCGGCCTGGAGGACTGGCAGGCCGAGGGCGTGCCCTACGCCAGCATCGACCAGCTCAACCAGGGCGAGCTGAAGGCCAGCTTCGAGAGCATCAAGAACTACCAGCTGCGCTTCTACTACAACGGCCAGTGGCAGCCGGAATACGACCGCTGGGTGGACATGCAGGTCGGCCTGTACCAGGGCAAGGGCCGCGAGATCGTCGCCTGGAACCAGGCGCAGACCGCCGAGATGCTGTTCAGCCAGCCGGTGATCCACGAGTTCGGCCGTATCCAGGCGCCGACCCTGCTGCTGATCGGTGGCAAGGACCGCACCGCGCCCGGCGCCAATCGCGCGCCCAAGGTAGTCGCCGAGCGCCTGGGCAACTACCCGCAGCTGGGTCGCAAGGCCGCCGCCGCATTGCCGAACGGCACGCTGGTGGAGTTCCCCGAGCTCGGCCATTCGCCGCAGGTCGAGGCGCCGGAGCGCTTCCACCAGGCGCTGCTGAAAGGCCTGATCACCATGTAAAGGGTGCTATCGCCACCTCGCTGCCGGCCGGCCCATCGGGCGGCAACGACCGCGTGAAGAAAGCCGGCATCTGCCGGCTTTTGCGCTTCTGGACGGCGCCTGTACGGCCGACCATGCTTAGCGCATCGGGGAAAGAGGGTCGAACCATGCCTGGTCGGCGCCTGTGGGTTCTGCCATTGCTGAGTGGCCTGCTGGTTTCTGCGGCGCACGCCGAGGACTGGCCGCAGCTCAGGCTGTGTTACGAGAGTCAGGACCTGTCGCCCTACACCAGCGCCCCGCCCGGGTTGGCGGCGGAGCATCCCGGCCTGGTGGTGGAGCTGATCGAACAGGCGGCGCGCACTGCGCAGCTGCAGCTGGTGCTGCATCGCCAGCCCTGGAAGCGTTGCGTCCACGAGGTGCGCCAGGGAGCCAGCGATGGCGTGTTCGTCGCCGTCTGGTGGGCCGATCGCGATGCCTGGGGACGCTTTCCGGGGCGCTCCGTCGATGGCCAGACTCCCGTCGACCCCAGCCGCAGCCTGTGGCCGGCCGACTACCGGATTATCGTGCGGCCCGACAGCGCGCTGCAGTGGGACGGCCAGCGTTTTCAGGGCATCACCCATGGCGTCGGCGCACCGCTGGGCTACGCGGTCAGCCAGTATCTGCAGAGCCTGGGCGTGCTGGCCAATGAATCGCTGACGCCGGCCACCGCGCTCAAGCTGGTGGTGGCGGGACGCCTGGACGGCTATGTGCTGGAGACCGAGCTGGGCCTGGCCCTGATCAAGCGCGAGGGCCTGCGGGGGCAACTGGTGCAACTGCCGACGCCCCTGGTGCAGGCCCACTGGTACCTGCCGCTCTCGCATCAGTTCTACGCCGCCCACCCCGAGCGCGCCGAGCGGCTCTGGCAGGCCATCGGCGAGCAGCGCCAGCAACGCGAAGCAGAGCTGCGCCAGCGCTATCTGAGCCGTTAGCCCCTTCGCTCAGCCCCGACAGAAACGAAAAAGCCGGCATTCGCCGGCTTGTTCATCCACCCATCACCTCAGTCGTTGCTCGGTTTGTTCACCGCCTGCAGCACGTACTGCGGCAGGGCGAAGGCGCCCAGATGGATCTCCGGGTTGTAGTAGCGGGTGACGATGCCGCTGCCGGCGAAGCGCTGGCGCAGGGTGTCCAGCGACAGCTTGCGGTAGCCGGCGGAGGTAGCCCCCCAGGCGAAGGTCATGCTACCGCCGATATAGGTCGGCACGGCGGCCATGTAGAAGTGCCAGTCGGCGAACAGGCCGTCCATACGTGCGGCGGTGTTTTGCACGCCATCGAGCTGCATGAAGGGCGTGCCGTTCTGGGTGACCAGGATGCCGCCGTCGTTCAGGCAGCGGCGGCAGGCCTGGTAAAAGTTCTCGGAGAACAGCACCTCGCCCGGACCGATCGGGTCGGTGGAGTCGGAGATGATCACGTCGAACTTCTCGGTGGTGGTCGCCACGAAGTTCATGCCGTCGTCGATCACCAGGTTCAGCCGTGGGTCGTCGTACGCGCCGCAGCTGTGGTTGGGCAGGAACTCCTTGCACATGTCGACCACGGTGCCGTCGATCTCGACCATGGTGATGCTCTCCACGCCACGGTGCTTGCGCACCTCGCGCAGCATGCCGCCGTCGCCGCCGCCGATGATCAGCACGCGCTTGGCGTTGCCGTGGGCCAGGATCGGCACATGGGTGAGCATCTCGTGGTAGATGAACTCGTCGGCCTCGGTGGTCTGGATCACCCCGTCCAGCGCCATCACCCGGCCCATGCGGGCATTCTCGAAGATCACCAGGTGCTGGTGCTCGGTGCGCACCTCATGCAGCAGCTTGTCCATGCGAAAGCGCTGGCCATAGCCGTCGTAGAGAGTTTCTTGGTAATCGCTCATGGGTGCCCCCCGTCGTCGCTGGTGGATTCGGACGGACCAGGCCCGCCCATGAAGAAGGCGCGCATTGTAAGGAGATACGCCCGGCGGCTCCAGCCGGGCGAGGCAACAGGATGTGTGACTAGAACTTCATGTTGCCGCGCGGACCGGCCACGGCCCAGATGATCAGGCCGAGCACCGGCAGCAGCGCGATCAGGGCCACCCAGAGCACCTTCTTCAGGGTATCGGCCTGGCTCCTCACCACATTGATGATCGCCCAGATATCCAGGGCGAAGATGATCAGCGAGATAAGGCTGTAGAGCATGGTGTCACTCCTTGTGTGGTGGGCCGCGTTGCAACCTAGGATAACCAGCGCAGCGGCGCCTCCTCAAAGCGCTCTATAGGGCGCAAAGCCCCGAAAAACGCCAACATGCGACATATTTCTATGTTTTTACGACAGGATGTGACTCCAAGGTCAGGTTTCGCCATCAACAGTTCACAGGCCGCGGCAATACGTGCTTTCGCTGGCCAGATCGCACATTGGGCATCCTTGGAGAACAGACCCATGAACACCTCGCTCCGCGTCAACGAAGCTCTTCTGATCGCCGGCCGCGCCTTCCAGCCGTTCCAGTGCGTCGCCTGGCAACCGCAGGACGGTACCGGCGTGATCACCCTGGCGGTGATCGACCGCACCAACCGCCGCCTGAGCCAGGCCCAGCTGGACAGCCGCACCTACGCCGACCCGGCGCAGCTGGCCGACGCCCTGGCCCAGTCCCGCGAGCAGATCAGCCGTCAGGGCTATTCGCTCGATCCCTGGAGCATGCCCGAGTAACACTCCGCTCCCCCGGCCTGCCGCCAAAAGAAGCCCCCTGCGCCCTGCGGCCCAGGGGGCTTCGCTTTTCTGTACGAACCTAACGCCTGCCGCCCCGTCTACTCACTAACAGCCACAGACGGAGGCGCCGCATGAGCACCGCCCTGAGCCTCGAAGAGGCACTGCACATCGTCGAACAGGCCTTCCTGCCGCATGCCTGCGAAACCCGGGCGGACAGCGAAGACGCCAGCTTCTCCTTCCGCGTATTCGATGACAGCGACGTCGAGCTGCTGTCCCAGGCGCATGTGGCGCGCTCCCAGTATGGCGACCCGGCGCGCCTGGCCGGCCTGGTCGAACTGGCACGCCTGGAGCTGAGCAAGGATGGCTACGAGCTGGCGCCCTGGTCCATGCCCTGGAGCAATCCGCAGATCGGTTGAGGAGGTGCGCATGGAAGCTTTCGACTGGCAGCGCATGCTGCTCGATGATTTTCCCGTGGCCTTCCTTGGCGAGGTGGCGCTGCGGGCCTGCCTGGCCTACGCGGCCGTGTTCATCTTCCTTAAGGTCTCCGGACGGCGCGGCGTGCGTCAGCTGTCGCTGTTCGAGCTGGTGGTGATCCTCACCCTCGGCTCGGCCGCCGGCGACATGTCGTTCTACCACGACGTACCGCTGCTGCCGGTCGCCATGGTGTTCATCACCCTGCTGGTGCTCTACAGCCTGACCACCCGCCTGATGAAGCGCAGCCCGCGCTTCGGCAACTGGGTCGAGGGCAAGCCGGTGGTGATCATTCGCGACGGCCTGTACGAGCTCGGCGCCCTGGAGGCGCAGAACATCTCCAGCGACGAATTCCACATGGAGCTGCGCCGCGCCGGCGTACAGCACCTGGGCCAGGTGCGCCTGGGCATCCTCGAGGTCGATGGCGATCTCAGCCTGTACTGCTTCCCCGCCGAGGAGACCCACAGCGGCCTGTCGGTGCTGCCGGAAGAGCTCAATCCGACCTACCAGCACATCCCTGCCGACGGGCTGTACGCCTGCAACCGCTGTGGCAATCCGCAGCCGCTGCAGGCCAAACATGACGCCACCTGCGCCCGCTGCGGCGGCGAGCTGTGGAACCAGGCCCTGGACTGGAAGCGCGAGCGATGAGCGAACAGGCACCGCCGCTGGCCAGTGGCACCCGCCCACAGCCGGCCGACGAGCGGGAAGACACCGGCACCGCGCTGTGCCCCGTGCTGCCGCCGGACCTGGTGTATGTCGATGACCGCCAGGCCGGCATCAGCCGCCGCAAGCTGCGCGGCCACTTCGCCTATTTCGACGTGGACGGCGAGCGCATCCGCGACGCCGACGAGATCAAGCGCATCAACGCCCTGGCGATTCCGCCGGCCTACACCGAGGTATGGATCTGCCCCGACCCGCGCGGCCATCTGCAGGCGGTCGGCCGCGACGCCCGCGGGCGCAAGCAGTACCGCTACCACCCGCGCTGGCGCGAGGTGCGCGACTGCAACAAGTACGAGCGCCTGCTCGACTTCGGCCGCGCCCTGCCCGGCCTACGGCGCCAGGTGGAGGAGCATCTGGCCCTGCGCGATCTGGGCCGCGACAAGGTGATGGCCACGGTGGTCGCCCTGCTCGACTCCACCCTAATCCGCGTCGGCAACCCGCAGTATGCGCGGTACAACAAGTCCTTCGGCCTCACCACCCTGCGCAATCGCCATGTCGAGGTGGCCGGCGCCGCCATCCGCTTCCACTTCCGCGGCAAGAGCGGTGTCGAGCACCGCGTCAGCCTCACCCACCCGCGCCTGGCCCGGGCGGTACGGCGCTGCATGGAGCTGCCTGGCCAGCAGCTGTTCCAGTACCTGGACGAGGCCGGCGAGCGCCGCGGCGTCAGCTCGGCGGACGTCAACCAGTACCTGCAGAGCCACGCCGGCAGCGATTTCACCGCCAAGGACTACCGCACCTGGGCCGGCAGCGCCCTAGCCCTGCAACGCCTGCGCGAACTGCGCCCGAGCAGCGACAGCGAAGCCAGAAGCCAGGTGGTGGAGGTCACCCGCCAGGTCTCACGCCTGCTCGGCAACACCCCGGCCATCTGCCGCAAGTGCTACATCCATCCGGCGGTGCTCGACGCCTTCCTCGACGGCAGCCTGGCCGAGCTGCGCGCCGCCAAGCCACGCCAGGGCCTGCGCGAAGAAGAGAGCCTGCTGCTGCGCTTTCTCGAACGCCTGTCGCAGGCCGACTGAGCGACTGGCCATATCTGTGGGGTGATTGTCCTTGTTGCCAGAACCGGGCGGGCGCAGACTCGCCGCAAGCTTCTGGAGAAACCCCCATGCGCACCATCGCCAGCCTGATCTACCCCGATGTGATGAGCCTCGACGTCACCGGTCCGCTGCAGGTATTCGCCTCGGCCAACGTCGAGTTGCGCCGTCAGGGCCTGGCCGAGGCGTATCGGCTGCTGGTGCTGGCCGACGAACCCGGTGCGCTGGCCACCTCCGCCGGCTTCCGCCTGGTCGCCGACCAGGCCTGGCGCGACTGCGACCCGGCCGGGCTGGACACCCTGCTGATCCCCGGCGGCCTGGGTGAGACCGCGCAATGCGCCAACCAGGCGCTGCTGGCCTGGCTGCGCGACGCCGAGCCGCAGATCCGCCGCCTCGGCTCGGTGTGCTCCGGCGCGCTGATCCTGGCCGCCGCCGGCCTGCTCGACGGGCGCCGTGCCACGACGCACTGGGCCGATGTGGCGGCCCTGCGCTGCCACGAGCGCATCGAGGTGGACGGCGATCGCCTACATACCTACGACCCGACCGGCCGCGACGGCGATGCCCATGTCTTCACCTCGGCCGGCGTCACCGCCGGCATCGACCTGGCCCTGGCGCTGGTCGAGGCCGACCTGGGCCGTCCGCTGGCCCTGGCCGTGGCCCGGCGCCTGGTGATGTTCCTGCGTCGCCCCGGCGGCCAGGCGCAATTCAGCGCCCTGCTCGCCCCGGACGCCAGCCGCACGCCGCGCCTGCTCGGCCTGCTGGAGTGGATGGCGCAGAACCTGGCCGCCGACCTGTCGCTGGAGGCCTTGGCGCAGCAGGCCCACCTCTCGGCGCGCAGCCTGTCGCGGCTGTTCGTCCAGGAGCTTGGCATGGGCCCCGGTCGCTACGTCGAACAGCTGCGCCTGGAGTCGGCGCGCCTGCTGCTACAGGACGCCGGCGCCTCGATCAGTACCGTGGCGCGGCTGACCGGCTTCCGCCATCCGGAAAACCTGCGCCGCACCTTCCACAAACACCTGTCGGTGAGCCCTCAGGACTACGCCGAACGCTTCGCCTGAATCATTCATCCCTCGCGCCAAGGAGAACCACCATGCTGCAACTGCGCCCCGGCTGCGAATGCTGCGACCGCGACCTGCCACCCGAGTCGCTGGACGCGCGCATCTGCTCCTTCGAATGCACCTTCTGCGTCGACTGCGCGCAAGACCGCCTGCAGGGCATCTGCCCGAACTGCGGTGGCGAGCTGGTGCGCCGGCCGATCCGCCCCGCCGCCAAGCTGGCGCGCTCGCCCGCCACCAGCGAACGCACCTTCAAACCCGCCGGCTGCGCCGCCTCGGAGTGATGAACATGCTCGATCTCGTGCACAAGCTGCGCGGCGATGCCGCCAACCTGCCGCCACGCTCCAGCTGGCAGCAGATCGCCCTGGCCTGGCTCGGTGGCGCGCTGGCCATCGCCTGCGTCGCCAGCACCGGCAACTGGTTGTCGCTGAGCCTGCTGCTCGGTTCCTTCGGTGCCTCCTGCGTGCTGGTGTTCGGCTACCCCGACCTGCCGTTCTCGCAACCACGCAACCTGGTCGGCGGCCATCTGCTCAGCTCGCTGGTCGGCCTGCTTCTGCTGCAGGCCTTCGGCCCGCAGTGGTGGGCACTGGCCCTGGCGGTCGGCACGGCCATCGCGCTGATGATGCTGACCCGCACCGTGCATCCGCCGGCCGGTTCCAACCCGGTGATCATCTTCCTCGCCCAGCCGGGCTGGGGTTTCCTGCTGTTCCCCACCCTCACCGGCGCCCTGCTGCTGATGCTGGTGGCGCTGATCTACAACAACGCCACGCGTACAGCGCGCTACCCCAAATACTGGTGATCTCGATGCTGCTCCTGCGCAACCCCACCCTGCTGCGTCTGTTCATCGCCCAGGCCCTGTTCTGGAGCTGCGCGATGATCGGCATCACCCTGACCTCGCTGGTCGGCCTGCAGCTGGCGCCGCTCAACGGCCTGGCCACCCTGCCCCTGGCACTGCTGGTGCTCGGCTATCTGCTGGCGACCCAGCCGCTGTCGGCCTTTATGCAGCGCCGCGGGCGTCACGCGGGGCTGTTGCTCGGCGCCGGCGCCGGTGTGCTCGGCGGCCTGCTCAGCGCGCTGGGTGTATGGCTGGCGGACTTCTGGCTGTTCTGCCTGGGCGCCCTGCCCATCGGCGTGTACCAGGCCTCGGCCATGTACTACCGCTTCGCCGCCCTGGAGGCGGTGGACGACGCGCACAAGGGCCGCGCCACCGCCTGGGTGATCGGCGGCGGCCTGTGCGCGGCGCTGCTGGCACCGACGCTGACGCTGTGGGCCCGCGATGCCCTGGAGCGGCCCTTCGTCGGCGCCTACCTGTTGGTCGCGCTGCTCGCCACCCTGGCCATCGTCCTACTTGCCGGCCTGCGCCAGGGCGCGCTGCCGCCACCCGCCAGCCGAGGACTGGCCGCCATGCGTGGGCTGCTGGCGCGGCCGGTGGTGCGCAGCGCCATGCTCATCACCGCCATCGGCAACGGCCTGATGGTCCTGGTGATGAACGCCACGCCACTGGCCATGAGCTTCTGTGGTCTGCCGCTGGAGTCCGGTGCCGAGGTGATCCGCTGGCACATGGTCGGCATGTTCCTGCCGGCCTTCGTCGCCGGCCCGCTGGTGGATCGTTTGGGGTGCAAGCGCGTGGCGCTGCTGGGTATCGCGCTGCTGACCGCCAGCGCCGCCATTGCCCTGAGCGGCGAGCTGCAGAGCTACTTCCTGGTCTCGTCCCTGCTGCTCGGCATGGGCTGGAACCTGATGCTGGTGGCCGGCACCACCCTGCTCGGTCAGGGTCACTCCGCCGACGAGCGCGGCCAGGCCCAGGGGCTGATGGAGCTGGGCAACGGCAGCGTGGCAGCGGCCGCGTCGTTCGCCTCGGGCGCGCTGATCAGCGGCCTGGGCTGGAGTCCGGTGAACCTGGCGATGCTCGGTCTGCTGGCGGTGGCGCTGCTGGCTCTGGCCGGCGGAGCGCGGCGCACGGAGGAAGTGGCGAGCTCTTAGGGCACCGCACAACGGTAAGCCCCGGTGGTGTACTGCCTGCGGCGAGTACACCCTACATAGAGCCACACCCAACAGAGGAGCTGGCCCTAGCCGCCGTGCACCGAGACTTGATTGCGCCCGCCGTGCTTGGACTGGTAGAGGGCGCGGTCGGCCCATTCGATCAGTTGCTGGTGGTCCTGGCTGGGTTGCCCCAGGTCCGCCACGCCGAGGCTGATGGTGAAGCGGATTTCCTGGCCATCGGCCTCGACCACCAGCGCCTCCACCAGCTGGCGCAGGCGCTCGGCGAACAGCCGGGCGCTGACCTTATCGACATCCGGCAGCAGCACCACGAACTCCTCGCCGCCATAGCGCCCGGCGACATCCGTATCGCGGATGGCCTCGCGCACCACCTCGGCGACGAACTGGATCACCTTGTCGCCGGCCGGGTGGCCATAGGTGTCGTTGATCTTCTTGAAATGGTCGATATCGAAGATCACCAGCGCCGCCATGCTGCCGTAGCGGCGATGGCGCGAGTATTCGCGGCGCAGCTCCTCTTCCCAGTAGCCCCGGTTGTTCAGCCCGGTGAGCCGGTCAGTGCGCGACAGGTGCTTGAGCTGGCTGTTGGCCGACTGCAGCTGGTGCTTGTTCACCGCCACGTCGGTGACGTCGTAGATGATCAGGCAGATGTGCTCGATGCGGCTGTTGGTGGCCTGCAGCGGCAGGATGGTGGTGTTCTGGTACATGAAGTCTTCCTGCCCGGTGATGGGCTGGTAGTTCTTGAACCGCACCAGATAGGGCCGCTGCTCCCAGATGGTGAAGGCCGGGGTGCCGAGGGTGGCGACGCTGTCCACCTTGTGGCGGAACCACTCCTGCTCCACCTCGGGGAACAGCTCGAAGAAGGACCTCCGCAGCACCTCTTCAGGGGTGCGCCCGGAGCGGTTCTCCATGAAGCTGTTCCACACCTCGACGCGGAACTCGCGGTCCAGCACCACCACGCCCACGTCGATGCTCTGCACTATCGTCAGCAGCCAGTGGAACTCGTTGAGATCGATGTTCTCGGCCATGTTCAACCCATCATGTAGGCGAGTTTTTTGGTCAGCAGCGGCACCGAGTCCTCGGTGAACAGCAGCATCAGGTCGAAGTGGATATCGTGCCCCTCGATGCTGTAGCTGAATTCCACCGCCAGGGTCTTGCGCCAGCGCTGCTGATTGAGGCGGATCAGCTCGTCGATCGGCGCATGCTGGCCGAGGATCTGCGGATGGCCCTGGGAGAACTTGATGTTGATCTGCTCGGCGATGCCGCTGAGGCAGGCGCCGATCAGCACGCTGGACATGTCCAGCAGCATCTCCATGGCGGAGCTTTCGATGGCGCTGCGGTGCAGCAGCTTGGCCATGTCCGCCACTTCCGAGTCATGGAAGATCAGCAGCGCCTCGCCGGAAATGCCGCCGCCGATATAGCCCTGGCACACGGCGGTGAGGCGTTCGTCGCTCTGCGCATCGGCCAGTGCCATGTGCAGCTCGCCGACCTCGAGGATGTTGACGTTGGGCAGCGGCAGCTGCACGAACACGCCCAGCACCCGCGCCAGCAGCGCGGCGGCGCGGCCCATGGCGACGTTGATCACCTCGCGGAAGGCATCGCGGAAGTTCACCGACGGCTCGCCCAGCTCGCTCGGATCGCGCGGCGGCGCGGTGACGGCCTCGTCGAACAGGCCGAGGCGCTGCAGGGTCTCGCGCACCAGCTCGGGCTCGGCCGGCTTCTTCAGGAAGGCCAGCGCGCCCAGCTCGGTTACACGGCGCACGGCCTCGTCCTGCACGTCACCGGAAACCACGATGACCTTGCACTGCAGGCCCTCGTCACGCAGGCCGGCGAGTACGCCGTAGCCGTCCAGCACCGGCATGGTCAGGTCGAGCAGAAGCAGGTCGATACCGCCCTGGCGAATCCGCTCCAGGGCCTCCGCACCGTTGGTGGCCTGGCTGATCTGCACTGGCCACTCCGCGGGCAGGGCGCGCAGCAACTGCTTGCGCGCCATGGCGGAGTCATCGCAGACCAGCAGGGAAATGGTCGCCATCGGCAATCCTCGTAACGCATGGGCCGGATCGGTACTACCAGCCTTCTTGTTAGCACTGTTGCCACTGCGAGTCACGACGAAGCGGCAGCAAAAGGGCCAATAAGGAAGCACCTTTCACCGACAAAAGCCATATCAATGTGCCATCACTCGCAATCCATGTCGCCATTTGCGAAGGCGCGCACGCTTGGCCTGAAGCCTTTCCCTCTGAAGCCCCACCGGTACGACTGAAACCATGGCTCCTGCCCCAATCCCGGGCGCCCACTACCAGGAGTCACCGATGACCATCATCGTCACCGGCAGGAAGCTGGAGCAGAGCATCGCGGAGGATGCCTTTCGCAATGCCGGCCAGTACCTGCGTCAATCCCGCTTCGCCGCCTTCGTGCTCAACGAACTGATGACCGTACCCCAGCTGCTGCACATCGAAGTCACCGCCGGCCCAGGCGATCGTAGCCGGGAGGCCTGGCGCCCGCCGCGCAGCAGCGAGCCCAATGGCGCCGGGCACCTGCTTTGGAACCTGGGCAGCGCATACGGCAGCACCGAGCAGACCGACACCGCCCCGGCGCTGGTGCTGGCCCACGAGCTCGGCCAGGCCTACTGCCATCTGGCCGGGCGAGTGGCGTACCTGCGCCACCTGAGCCAGGCGATGCGCGAGCAGCTGGACCGGCTGGATATCGGCGCCATCGACAACATCCTGGCGCTGCAACTGCGTGACAAGGCCTACCCCGGCAACCTGCGCCACTCCACCCTGCTGCCCTGAGACAAGGAGTCACCATGCTTATTCGCACCCTGTGCTGTGCCCTCGCCCTGTCCGTCACCAGCGCCCAGGCCCTGCAGACCGGGCAGCTGCCCGAGCGGCGCCTGCGCGAACTCTCCGCCACCCTGGCCGACACCGCCGGCAACAGCCATTGGCAGCAGCTGTGGAAACGCAGCCGCGATGCCGGCTACTTCCGGCCCGATGGCGCGCAGGCGCGCTTCACCCTGCCCATGACCAGCATCCCCGACAGAGTGCGCGAGACCCTGGGCCAGGCCGACAGCGTCACGCCCGAGCAATCGACCCTGGCCCTGTACCGGCGCGACTTCGCGCCGCAAGTCACGGGCGTGGAAGGCGCGCAGAACCTCACCGCGATCTGCCTGCGCGTGGACTGGCGCAGCGTGCCGGACGAGCCGCAGCCCGAGCAGCTGTTCGGCGCCAGCCTGCTGCTCACCTACCCCTGCCGCTGAAAGCCCGGGGCGCAGCCGCGGCCGCGCCCCGGAGCTCAACTCACAACAGGCTGCCGAGCAGTTGCGCCTCCTGTTTGCGCCGGGTCGGATAGCGATCGCCGAAGTTGGCCAGATTGGCGCAGGCGGTGGACCAGTCGTGGGCCACCACCTGTCGCCAGAAGTTCGGCGTGCGCGAGGCCAGGTCACCGTACTGGAAGGCCACCGAGGCAATCACCGTCTGCGCGGCGCCTGGCAGCGCGGCGAAATCGCCACCGCCAGCCTTGGTGAAGGCGGCTGACAGGCGGTCGACGAAGGGCAGCTTGAAGGCCTCGTCGATGGCCTCGGCCTCGGCCGCGCTGACCGTCAGTGGCTGGCGCGCAAGGCACGCCGCCGCCTGCTGGCCGATCAGCCCCAGGTAGGGGCTCAGGCGCTGCACCAGCCCGGCCTCCAGGCCCAGTCTCTGCAGATCCGCCAGATGGCGCTGGCCGAGATCGAAACCGGTGGCGATGGTCACTCCACTGCGGCTGTTGGCGGCGTCCGGCACGTAGCCGCGGGTGGCCGGGCCGCCTTCGAGGCGGGCGATGAAACTGAAGTCGATGGCATAGCCGGACATGGTGGTTCTCCTTGGTTGAGGGAACCGCAGTCCATCACCCGCTCCGGCGAAACATCAGCTTGAACAATTTCCTGACCAATCAGGGGACAAATTTCCCCATTAAACCCCAGGCCAGAGCATCCCTAGCATCCTTGTAAGTCCACAAGACCAACAAGGAGCACGACCATGGACGAAAATGACCTCAAGCAGGTCGATGTCAGGCAACTGCCACACTCGCTGCAAGAACTGATCGAATGCGTCGGCCTGGAGAACGCCTACCGGCTGACCTGCTGTTTCGGTGGCCGACCCAAATACATCCCCAAGTACCCCGCCCGCTCGACTCTCACCCTGATCCTTCCCCCGGAAGCCCTTTCCGCCCTGATCCAGCGTTACGCCGGCCTGTCCATCGAAGTGCCCAAGGCCGATCACTTCAGCCGTCAGATCCGCAACCAGCAGATCTTCCAGGAAAGCTGCGATGGCCTCTCGCGCAGCGCCCTGGCCGACAAGTACGGCCTCAGCCTGCGCCAGATCGGCAACATCCGGCGCCAGGAACACGAGACACACCGGTAAGTAGTTCCCACTGAATTCGAGGCCAACGCAGTCATAGCCTGGAATTGCGCATTTCGCGCAAATTATAAGGAGATTGACACATGTCCCAGATAGATACCGGCCTGATCGGCTCAGTTATCAATGCCCTGCCCCTCGACCGGATGATCTCCGGTCCGCTGCAGGCGATGATCACCGCCCAGGTCCAAGCCAGTAAGGCGTACGCCGACTTCCTGATGACCGTGTGTATTCAGGACGGCAAGGCGGTATCCGTACAGTTCGACTATGACGAGACGTTGGTCGATGAGAACGGGGTGTACCAGGGCACGGTGACCAAGAAGATGCGCATCCCGCTGCTGGCGGCCATCAGTCACCCGAACATCACCGTCGAAGAAGGCACCATCGACTTCGAGCTGACCATCAACCAGATGGCCGAGGACACCAGCGAGACCGCCGGTCAGGGCAGCTTCGAGGCCAAGCTGGGCTGGGGCCCGTTCAGCGTCACGGTGAAGGGCTCGGTGAGCCACAAGTCGACCCAGACCCGCAAGACCGACACCCGCGCGCGCTATGCAATCCACACCAAGATCGCGCGCCAGGACCCGCCGGAAGCCCTGATGCGGGTGATCGACTTCCTCACCGACGCGGCGACCAAGCCGGTGATGCTGCCCAACACCCAGGCCGCCAGCAAGGACGCCCTGCCCACCGACGGCCTGGTGCCCGACCCGGCCAAGGCCCAGGCGGACGCCGACGCCAAGAAAGACGGCAAGTAAGCCGCGCAACCGACCCCGCCGCGAGGCGGGGTCACCTCACCCCGCATAAGCAAGGAGCCCCACGATGGCGCTGTTTTCCAAGAAGGAACCCATGACCGCCAGCGACCTGAGCCACATCACCCGTGGCCTGCACCAGGCGGCAGCCGCCACCCACCAGGTGATCGCCCAGCAGTACATCAAGCTGTTCGACCAGTTCTTCGACTACGACCCCAACGACCTGGGCACGCCGATGAAGGCCAAGATGGTCGAGGTGGCCCTGGACGAGGGTCATATCCTCAATATCCCGCTGATCACCCTGGTGGCCCCGCGCGGTCTGGCGCTGGCGGGCATGAAGGTCGATCTGTCGGTGAAGATGCAGGGCACCGAGCTGGAGAAGGCCCGCGACAACCTGCAGAACGGCGAGCTGCAGAGCGAGCGCTTCTTCGTCACCTTCGGCCAGGACAAGCGCAAGGGCCAGCAGCGCGACCCGGACGAGATCGCCATCAGCATGGTGTTCAAGGCCTGCGAACCGCCGGAGGCGGTCAACCGCCTGCTGGAGGAATACACCAACCTGATCAGCCCGATCCGCACCCAGCCCGAACCTGCGGTGATACCGACTCCGGCGCCGGCATCGAGCGGCGGCGAGGCGCCTGCCAGCTGAATGTTCGCCGTGCTGGCTGGCCTGCTGTACGGCCTGACGACCCTGTGCTGGCTGCTGTTCTGGCACCACACCATGCTGGCGCCGGCCTTGCTGCGCCGCTACCCGCTGTTGCGCGCGCCCTGGCTGGGCGGCGCGCTGGTGCAGCTGTTCGGTGCGCTGCTGGCGCTGCAGCACGGCGCATCGCCGGGGCGCGAGTTCGAGGCCGTGCTGTTCGATGCGCTGCATAGTCGGGCGGACCTGGTGCTGTCCGCCGCGGCCAGCATCCTGGTGGTGGCCACGGTGGTCTACGGCGTCAACCAGCAGGCTCCGCCGCAACCCTTTATCCGCCTGATGTCCTTCGCCCTGGTGGCGCTGCTCGGCTTTATGCTGCCGGTGGTGTGGATACCGCCACAGCACGAGGAGTGGATGAGCCTGCTGCGCCATGTGCAGACCGCCTCGTTCAACTGGGGCCTGTTCCTGATGTGCGCCGGTCTGCTCATCCTGCTGCAGGACCTGATCGAGGACAGCGCCGCGGGCGACGAATCGCGGCGCTGATGGATCGCTCAGTCGGAACCCAGGGTCATGTTGCGGTCGCCGCTGCTGGAACTGATACGCCAGCGCTGACCGAGGGCGTAGAACACCCCGAGGCCGCCGAAGAAGGCCATGAACACCCCGCCGGCCAGCAGCACCCAGAGCTCCTTGGTATCCCCCGGGTCCGCCACCGCCTCGTGGATCATCCACAAGCCCATCGCCGACAGGCACAGGCCGACGCCGACACCCAGCACGGTGCGCAGGCGGGTGGCGGCATGGCCGTGATGCTGGTGGATCAGCGCCACCAGCTGCTCCAGATCGTGGGGACCGACGCCGACATCGGCGTCATCCTCGATCTGCACACCGCCGTAGATCAGATGCAGACGCACGGCCTGATCCAGCCAGCCGTGGTCGCTGGTGTGCACGATGATGCTCTTGCCCATGGTGTTGCTCCTTGCAGTATGAGGGAGCACCAGCCTTGCCCGACGCCGCGTGGCACAGCAGCGGGAGCGATTTCCCGGGCAACAAAAAAGGCGCCCGCAGGCGCCTTTTCTCAGCAGCGAGGAACACTCAGTAGTAGGCGTTCTCGCGGTTGCTGTGGTCGGTCACGTCACGCACGCCCTTGAGCTCGGGAATGCGCTCCAGCAGGGTCTTCTCGATGCCTTCCTTGAGGGTGAAGTCGGCCTGACCGCAACCCTGGCAGCCGCCGCCGAAGCGCAGCACGGCGATGCCTTCCTCGACCACGTCGACCAGGCTCACCTGGCCGCCATGGCTGGCAAGGCCCGGATTGATCTCGGTCTGCAGGTAGTAGTTGATGCGCTCGGTGACCGGGCTGTCCTCGTTGACCATCGGCACCTTGGCGTTCGGCGCCTTGATGGTCAGCTGGCCGCCCATGCGGTCGGTGGCATAGTCGACCACGGCGTCTTCCAGGAACGGCTCGCTGACGGCGTCGATCCAGGCGGTGAATTCCTTCAGCGCCAGGGCGGTGTCTTCGGCCTTCTGCTCACCCGGCTTGCAGTAGGCGATGCAGGTTTCCGCGTAGGGCGTGCCGGGCTGGGTGATGAACACACGAATGCCGATGCCGGTGGTGTTCTGCTTCTTCAGCAGATCGGACAGATAATCGTGGGCCGCGTCGGTAATGATGATGGCGCTCATGGCAACTCCTCGCAAAACATGGGGCCAGTGTACGCCAATCGACTGGCAGGGAGAAAGTCCTAGTAATTTAGTAGGAATAATTCCCAGCACCGACTCCGCTAGAATGCACACTCGATTTCCCTGAGTTAGCCCCACCATGACCGACTGGATCACCGCCCTGCCCAAGGCCGAACTGCACCTGCACCTGGAAGGTTCGCTGGAGCCCGAGCTGCTGTTCGCCCTGGCCGAGCGCAACGGGATCGCCCTGCCGTGGGCCGACGTGGACAGCCTGCGCGGCGCCTACGCCTTCAACAACCTGCAGGAGTTCCTCGACCTCTACTACCAGGGCGCCAACGTCCTGCGCACCGAGCAGGACTTCTACGACCTGACCTGGGCCTACCTGCTCAAGTGCAAGGAACAGGGCGTGATCCACACCGAGCCGTTCTTCGACCCGCAGACCCACACCGACCGCGGCATTTCCTTCGAAGTGGTGCTGAGCGGCATCAAGCAGGCGCTGGTCGATGGCGAGAAGCAGCTGGGAGTCACCCACGGCCTGATCCTCAGCTTCCTGCGCCATCTGTCCGAGGAGGAGGCGTTCAAGACCCTGGAACAGGCCATGCCGTTCCGCGACGCCTTCGTCGCCGTCGGCCTGGACAGCTCGGAGATGGGCTTCCCGCCGCGCCTGTTCGAGCGGGTGTTCGCCAAGGCCCGCAGCGAAGGCCTGCTCACCGTCGCCCACGCCGGCGAGGAAGGCCCGCCCGAGTACATCTGGGAGGCGCTGGACCTGCTCAAGATCGAGCGTATCGACCACGGCGTGCGCGCCATCGAGGACGAGCGCCTGATGCAGCGCATCATCGACGAACAGATCCCGCTGACCGTCTGCCCGCTGTCCAATATCAAGCTCTGCGTGTTCGACAACATGGCCCAGCACAACATCCTGGCCATGCTCGAGCGCGGCGTGAAGGTGACGGTGAACTCCGATGACCCGGCCTACTTCGGCGGCTACGTCGGCGAGAACTTCGCCGCCCTGGAGCGCGACCTGGGCATGACCCGCCAGCAGGCCGCCCGTCTGGCCAGCAACAGCCTCGAGGCCAGGCTGGTAAAGTAGCGCGCTTTTTTCGCCTACCCAGTCAAGATTCGGAGTTGCAGATGTCCCGTTTCGCCACCGGCCTGAGCCTGGCCGCCACCCTTCTCAGCGGCCAGGCACTGGCCGCCGACCTGCTGCAATGGCAGGACAACAGCCTGACCTACCTCAACGGCATCGACTTCAAGGTCGACCCGCCCAGGCAGCAGACCCTGACCTTCGAGCACGCCAGCGGCTGGAGCTTCGGTGACCTGTTCATCTTCGTCGACGGTATCAAGTACAACACCGAGGCCACCAACGGCGCCGGCGACGGCCACACGTTCTACGGCGAGATCAGCCCGCGCCTGTCGTTCGGCAAGCTCAGCGGCGCCGACCTGTCGTTCGGCCCGATCAAGGACGTGCTGCTGGCGGCCACCTACGAGTTCGGCGAGGACGATGTCGACTCCTACCTGCTAGGTCCGGCCGTCGACCTGAACGTACCCGGCTTCGACTTCTTCCAGCTCAACACCTACTACCGCGAGACCGACGGCCAGCGCGACGGCAGTGGCGTGTGGCAGATCACCCCGGCCTGGAGCTACACCGTGGCCGTGGGCGACTCCGACCTGGTGATCGACGGCTTCATGGACTGGGTGGTGGACAACGACGACAGCTACCACGCCAACCTGCACTTCAACCCGCAGATCAAGTACGACATGGCCAAGGCCATGGGCTGGGGCAAGCGCTTCTATGTGGGCGTCGAGTACGACTATTGGAGCGACAAGTACGGCATCGACGATGACGGCTATGTCGGCGACGAGATCCTCGGCGGCACCGACCAGAGCGCCATCAGCCTGCTGCTGAAGGGCCACTTCTGAGCATGCGCTCCTGAAACAGAAAGCCCGCCAATCGGCGGGCTTTTTTCATCCGGCTCAGAGGTTCTGGTAGCGGTTCATGTCCAGCACGCCCGCCTCCACCGGCTCGGTCTCCCGGATATAGGCCGAGAGGTCGTGGAAGTAGCGCCAGAACTCGGGGTGGCTGCGGCGAATACCCCAGCGCTGCACCAGCTTGTCGAATGCCGCCGGGTCGCGCGCCTGTTCCAGGGCACCGACGAACTGCGGCACCTCGCTCGCCGGCAGGCTGAACATGAAGTTCGGGTAGCTGGTCAGCACGCCCGGATACACCGTCAGGGTATCCAGCCCCGGCTGGTAGCGCAGGGATTCGCCGGTCATGAAGGCCACGTTGCTGTGCGCTCGGTTGCGCAGCAGGCTGTACACCTCGCGCTTGCCGTCGGCCAGCTCGACCCTTAGCAGAGTCGCTTCGGGCAGCTGGTCGATCACCTTGAGCCCGCCAGCCGGTCGCCCAGGCAGGCGACTCAGGGCCTGCTCGGCATCCTCCAGCTCGGCCGGCAGGCCCGGGCGATGACAGTCGGCAGCCTCGCAGCGGTTGAGCGGGTCGGGCCGCGCATTGAGGTCGGCGTAGCGCGCCAGCAGCGCCTGGGCGAAGGCGCCCTTGGCGCCCTGTTCCGGCAGATTGATGCCGGTGGCGGTGTCCAGATCGGCAGCGGTGTAGTCCAGCCACATCTTCAGCTTGCCGCCGTCCTGGTACCAGTCGTCCAAGTAGACCTGGCGCGACTCCGGCGGCAACAGGCGGAGGAAGTTCAGCTCGGCGCCGTTGCGGATCAGGTCGAAGTACAGGCGGGTCTGCGCCTGGTGGGCGACATTGCCGAACACATCGAAGTTGACCACCAGTTGATAGTAGGTGCGCTCGAACAGCGGGTAGTCCATCAGCCACAGGGTCTGCGGAACCTCGCCGATCAGGCCCTTGCGCACCATGGCGCTGTCATAGTGGCGGTAGATCGAGAGTAAAGCGTTGTCGTTGCCGGCCCAGAGGGTCGACCAGCCCGGCACCGGCGCGTCGGCATAGGCGCCGCGACGCAGGTCTTCGTACTCGTTGCGCTTGTCGCGATAGGCCTTCCACAGGCCGAGCAGGTCGCCGATCTCGTCGAACTGTCCGGGCATGGCCAGCAGCGGCGTGGCCTGGGCGCGGTACTCGGCATCGGTGATGTAAAGGTCGTGCTGCGGGTCCTGGAACAGCGCCCAGAAGTTGTCGCGGATCACGTCGGTGGCGATCTGCCCACGGCACACCGGGCCACGGATGAAGGTGCGCACGAAGTACTCGGCGTTATCCAGCATGAACTGGTAGCGCGCCTGGGGCGGAATCGCGGCGAAGGTCTCGAACGGGTTGGCGCGGCGCTGGGCGCCATAGCCGGGCACGGCGTCCACCGTCCAGTCGCCGGCGTAGAACAGCTCGCGGGTGCGCGCGAGCTTCTTGGCGCTGAGCGGATAGGTGATATGGGTCTTGTGCACGATCACGCCCTGGATCGGCCACAGGCGGTAGTACACCTGGGCGCCCGGGTCCTCGTTGGGCCGGCGGGTGGCGATCGGGTCGATCGGCTGGCCGCTCGGCGTGCGCGAGCGCACCAGCTGGAAGAAATGCCCCGGCTCGCCACCCTCGAAGTACAGATGGGCGAGGAACAGGTGCTCAAACAGCCAGCGGTTGACCAGGCTCTCCCGCGCGCCGGGCGCATTGAGGAAGGCCTCCCACTCGGCCAATTGCTTCTGCTCGGCGGCGGACGGCTGCAGCGCCTGCTCCTCCACCGGCGCGCCTTCCTTCAGCCATTGCCGCAGGGTGCTGTACTCGGCATCGCTGAGCCCAGCGACGGCGAAAGGCATGCCGGCATGGGCGAACTTCTTCGCATAGGCATCGAACTCGCCGGGCAGCGGGCACTGGTTGTCCCGCTCGATGGAAATATCCAGGTCGGCCGGCAGCTTGGCATTGGGCTGCAGCGGATTGCTGCGCCCCAGCTCCAGCATGCGCGCCAGCAGCGCGGCCTGGCCGGCCTGCGGGTCGAGCACCGAATGGAAGCCCTTGTCGCGCCAGGCGGCTTCGCCCTGGGCATCGAAATACAGCCGCGTGCTGGCCTGCGCCTTGGTCCGCCCGCCGTCGTACACCGGCAGCTTGTTGCCCCCCCGCAGCACGCCCTCGCCACTGCCCAGGTTGAGCTGGCACGGCGAGTCGTAGCAGGCGTGGCAGGCCACGCATTTGTTGGTCAGGATCGGCTGGACGTCTCGACTGTAGGAAACCGGCTCGGCAGCGAACAGCGGCGCGCACAGCAGCGCCAACGGGGCGAGAAAACGACGGGGCATGGCAAGGTCCTTATGCAGCGAACGGGCATTGTAAGGCCATGGCAACGAAACGGCCCAATATGAGCCATTTTCATGCAGATCGTGCGGGCGTCTGAGAGCCATGCAGCTTTGCTATCATCCTCGGCCTTTCTACACGTTCAGCCCAGGTAGTCTCCATGTCCGACCGCAGCGCCCGCCTCCAGGCCCTTCAGCAAGCTCTGAAAGAACGCATCCTGATCCTCGACGGCGGCATGGGCACCATGATCCAGAGCTACAAGCTGGAGGAAGCGGATTACCGCGGCACGCGCTTCGCCGACTGGCCGAGCGACGTGAAGGGCAACAACGACCTGCTGCTGCTGAGCAAGCCGGAGGTGATCGCCGAGATCGAGCGCGCCTACCTGGACGCCGGCGCCGATATCCTGGAAACCAACACCTTCAACGCCACCCGCGTATCCCAGGCCGACTACGGCATGGAGGCCCTGGCCTACGAGCTGAACGTGGCCGGCGCCCGCGTCGCCCGCCAGGTGGCGGATGCCAAGACCCTGGAAACCCCGGACCGTCCGCGCTTCGTCGCCGGCGTCCTCGGCCCGACCAGCCGCACCTGCTCGATCTCCCCGGACGTCAACGACCCCGGCTTCCGCAACGTCACCTTCGACGAGCTGGTGGAGAACTACACCGAGGCCACCCGCGGCCTGATCGAGGGCGGCGCCGACCTGATCCTGATCGAGACCATCTTCGACACCCTCAATGCCAAGGCGGCGATCTTCGCCGTGCAGCAGGTGTTCGACGAGGACAACGTCGAGCTGCCGATCATGATCTCCGGCACCATCACCGACGCCTCCGGCCGCACCCTGTCCGGCCAGACCACCGAGGCGTTCTGGAACTCGATGCGGCATGCCCAGCCGATCTCCATCGGCCTGAACTGCGCCCTCGGTGCCAAGGAACTGCGCCCGTACCTGGCCGAGCTGTCGGCCAAGGCCGATACCCACGTCTCGGCCCACCCCAACGCCGGTCTGCCTAATGCCTTCGGCGAGTACGACGAAACCCCGGCGGAGATGGCCGCGGTGGTCGAGGAGTTCGCCGCCAGCGGCCTGCTCAACATCATCGGCGGCTGCTGCGGCACCACCCCGCCGCACATCAAGGCCATTGCCGAGGCGGTCGCCAAATACAAGCCGCGCGTCATTCCGGAGATCGCCAAGGCCTGCCGCCTATCCGGCCTGGAGCCGTTCACCATCGACCGCAACTCGCTGTTCGTAAACGTCGGCGAGCGCACCAACATCACCGGTTCGGCCAAGTTCGCCCGCCTGATCCGCGAGGAGAACTACGCCGAGGCCCTGGAAGTGGCCAAGCAGCAGGTGGAAGCCGGCGCCCAGGTGATCGACATCAACATGGACGAAGGGATGCTCGACTCCCAAGCGGCCATGGTGAAGTTCCTCAATCTCATCGCATCGGAGCCGGACATCTCCCGCGTGCCGATCATGATCGACTCCTCCAAGTGGGAAGTGATCGAGGCCGGCCTCAAATGCATCCAGGGCAAGGGCATCGTCAACTCTATCTCCATGAAGGAAGGCGTCGAGCAGTTCAAGCACCACGCCAAGCTGTGCAAGCGCTACGGCGCCGCCGTGGTGGTGATGGCCTTCGACGAGGTCGGCCAGGCCGATACCGCCGCTCGCAAGAAGGAAATCTGCAAGCGCTCCTACGACATCCTGGTCAACGAAGTGGGCTTCCCACCGGAAGACATCATCTTCGACCCGAACATCTTCGCCGTGGCCACCGGCATCGAGGAACACAACAACTACGCGGTGGACTTCATCGAGGCCTGCGCCTACATCCGTGACGAGCTGCCCTACGCCCTGTCTTCCGGCGGTGTGTCCAACGTGTCCTTCTCGTTCCGCGGCAACAACCCGGTGCGCGAGGCGATCCACTCGGTCTTCCTCTACTACGCGATCCAGAACGGCCTGACCATGGGCATCGTCAACGCCGGCCAGCTGGAGATCTACGACGAGATTCCCAAGGAGCTGCGCGACAAGGTCGAGGACGTGGTGCTCAACCGCCACGAGGGCAGCACCGAAGCGCTGCTGGCCATCGCCGACAACTACCGCGGCGGCGGCGCGGTGAAGGAAGCCGAGGACGAGGAATGGCGCAGCTACCCGGTGGCCAAGCGTCTGGAACACGCACTGGTCAAGGGCATCACCGCCTTCATCGTCGAAGACACCGAGGAGTGCCGCCAGCAGTGCGCGCGCCCCATCGAGGTGATCGAAGGCCCGCTGATGAGCGGCATGAACGTGGTCGGCGACCTGTTCGGCGCCGGCAAGATGTTCCTGCCCCAGGTGGTCAAGTCCGCCCGCGTGATGAAGCAGGCCGTGGCCCACCTGATCCCCTTCATCGAAGCTGAAAAAGGCGACAAGCCGGAGGCCAAGGGCAAGATCCTCATGGCCACCGTGAAGGGCGACGTGCACGACATCGGCAAGAACATCGTCGGCGTGGTGCTCGGCTGCAACGGCTACGACATAGTCGATCTGGGCGTGATGGTGCCGGCAGAGAAGATCCTGCAGACCGCCATCGCCGAGAAGTGCGACATCATCGGCCTGTCCGGCCTGATCACCCCGTCGCTGGACGAGATGGTCCACGTCGCCCGCGAGATGCAGCGTCAGGGCTTCACCCTGCCGCTGATGATCGGTGGCGCCACCACCTCCAAGGCGCACACGGCGGTGAAGATCGAGCCCAAGTACCAGAACGATGCGGTGGTCTACGTCACCGACGCCTCGCGTGCCGTGGGCGTGGCCACCCAGCTGCTGTCCAAGGAGCTCAAGGCCGACTTCGTGCAGAAGACCCGCGACGAGTACGTGGTGGTGCGCGAACGCACTTCCGCCCGCGCCTCGCGCACCGAGCGCCTGCCTTACGCCGAGGCCCTGGCCAACAAGCTGCAGTTCGACTGGGCCGGCTACCAGCCGCCGAAGCCAAGCTTCACCGGCGTGCAGGTGCTCGACGACATCGACCTGCGCGAACTGGCCGAATACATCGACTGGACGCCGTTCTTCATCTCCTGGGACCTGGCCGGCAAGTACCCGCGCATCCTCACCGACGAAGTGGTCGGCGAGGCGGCGACCGCGCTATTCACCGACGCCCAGGCGCTGCTCAACAAGCTGATCGACGAGAAGCTGATCAAGGCCCGCGCCGTGTTCGGCTTCTGGCCGGCCAACCAGGTGCGCCACGACGACATCGAAGTCTACGGCGACGACGGCAAGACCCTGGCCACCCTGCACCACCTGCGCCAGCAGACCATCAAGCCGGACAGCAAGCCGAACCTGTCGCTGGCCGACTTCGTCGCGCCCAAGGAAAGCGGCAAGACCGACTACGTGGGCGGCTTTATCACCACCGCCGGCATCGGCGCCGAGGAAGTGGCCAAGGCCTACCAGGAAGCTGGCGACGACTACAACAGCATCATGGTCAAGGCCCTCGCCGACCGCCTCGCCGAGGCCTGCGCCGAATGGCTGCACCAGCGCGTGCGCAAGCAGTACTGGGGCTACGACGCCGACGAGCAACTGGACAACGAGGCGCTGATCCGCGAGCAGTACGTCGGCATCCGCCCCGCTCCCGGCTACCCGGCCTGCCCGGACCACACCGAGAAGGCCACCCTGTTCAAGCTGCTCGACCCCGAAGCCGACTACAACAAGGCCGGCAAGAGCGGCGTGTTCCTCACCGAGCACTACGCCATGTTCCCGGCGGCCGCCGTCAGCGGCTGGTACTTTGCCCACCCCGAGGCGCAGTACTTTGCCGTCGGCAAGGTCGATCAGGATCAGGTCGAGTGCTACACCAAGCGCAAGGGCCAGGAACTGGCCGTGACCGAACGCTGGCTGGCGCCGAATCTGGGGTACGACAGCTGATCGAACAAGGGGCGCTCAGGCGCCCCTTCTGGTTTTTATGACTCCACTGGAAATCATCGCCTCCGCCCTCGGCATCACCTCCGTCTGGCTCACCGTGCGGCAGAACATGTTGTGTTGGCCCATCGGCCTGGTCATGGTGCTGCTCTACGCCTGGTTCTTCTTCGATGCCCGACTGTATTCCCTGGTACTACTGCACGGCATATTCGCTGCCATGCAGCTGTACGGCTGGTGGCAGTGGCGCCAGGGCGTGGATGACAGCGGCCGACGGCCCGTCAGCGGTACCGGAACCACGGAGGTGGCTATCGGCCTGGGCATGGCGCTGATCGGCGGCCTGCTGCTGGGCCTGGCCATGGATCGCTTCACTGAGGCCGTGTATCCCCAGATGGACGCCCTGCTCACCGCCTTCAGCCTGCTCGCCCAGCTGTGGATGGCGCTAAAGCGCTGGCAGTGCTGGGTGCTATGGATAGTGGTCGATGTGCTCTATGTCGGCTTCTTCGCCTTCCAGGACTACTGGCTGACCGCCGCCCTGTACGGCGTGTTCACCGCCCTGGCCGTGCTCGGCCTGCGCGAATGGCGCACCGCCTGGAAGACCGCCCCATGAAAGTGGTGGTGCTGACCGGCCCCGAATCGAGCGGCAAGACCTTTCTCGCCGAGCGTCTGCAGCAGCGCTTCGGCGGCCTGGTGGTCGGCGAGTACGTGCGCCATTTCATCGAGCAGGAGCAGCGCGATACCTGCCTGGCGGACATCCCCGCCATCGCCCGCGGCCAGCTGACCCGGGAAGACGCGGCGCGCGCCCAGGCGCCGGAACTGCTGATCCTGGATACCCATCTGCTCAGCAATATCCTGTGGAGCCAGACGCTGTTCGGCGACTGCCCGGCCTGGCTGGAGCCGGAGCTGCTGGCCCGCCACTACGACCTGCACCTGTTGCTGTCACCGCAGGGTGTGGAATGGGAAAGCGATGACCAGCGCTGCCAGCCGGACCTGGCCGACCGCCTATGCTTCCACCAAAGCGGCCGCGACTGGCTGCAGCGGCACCAGCGCGCCTGGGTCGATATCGACGGCGACTGGGCTGCGCGCGAGCGCCAGGCCATCGAACAGGTACATCGACTGCTCGGCTGAAGCCCGCCGCCGCGCCGCCTACACTGCCCTTCCACTTTCGAGATCAGCGCTGGATCATGTCGCCCATCAAATACATCCGTCTCCATCCCTCCGCCGGTCTGCTGTTCGTGCAACTGCTCGGCGTGCTGCTGTATCCCTGGATGGAAGACACCCAGATCGGCCGGGCGCTGTTCGGCGCCTTCGGCTTACTGGTATTAGGCATGGCGCTGCATGTGGTCAAGCGCAGCCCGGTGCAGACCTGGGTGGCCGGGCTGCTGGCACTGCTGGTGGTGGGCCTGAATCTGCTCGACATGTTCGCCCCCAGCACGCTGCTGGAGGCGCTGATCGCCATCCTGGAGGCGGCGTTCTACTTCTACGCGGCGGCCAGCCTGATCGCCTACATGAGCGCCGACCTGCACGCCAGCACCGATGAGCTGTACGCGGTCGGCGCCACCTTCACCCTGCTGGCCTGGGCCTTCGCCCACCTGTTCGCCTTCTGCCAGCTGCTGGCGCCGGGCAGCTTCGCCGCGGCCATAGAGCCCGAGGCGGCGCGCACCTGGATGGAGCTGCTGTTCCTCAGCTTCACCACCCTCTCCGGTGTCGGCCTGGGCGACATCATCCCGCTCACCCCGGTGGCCCGCTCGTTGGTGATGATCGAAGAGTTCGCCGGGGTCATGTACCTGGCGCTGGTGGTGTCGCGGCTTATTGCCATGACCGTGGCCAAGCGCTGAGAACCTGTCTAGGAGCTCTTGATCGTCGGCCATGCTGCGTTGAAATAGGGCTCGGACTGCTCATTTACAACTCGTAAACTCCGCGTCCTCGCCCCATTTCGCCTTGCCTGGCTCTAGCTCAAAAGCTCCTAAACAGGTTCTAAGACTTCAATTCAGAAATCAAAAAGCCCGCTGATGCGGGCTTTTTCATGCGTGCGGATGGAGCTACTTCTTGACCTCGAAATCGCGGCCCCACAGGCGAATCGACTTCACTTCCGCGCTCGGCCCCTCGAAGACGAACTTCTGCCGCACACCGGTCGACGCCGGGATGGTCACATCGTCCGGGTTGAGCAGCCCCGGCAGCGGCGCGCTGGAATAGCCTTCCTGGTCGATGGCCAGCAAGGCGCCGGTCTGGCGCAGGTTGATCAGGCGCAGCGGCTTGTCGGTGGTGTTCTTGAAGCCCAGCAATGCGCTCAGGTTGCCGTCTTCGACGGTCTCGATCTTGAGCAACTGCACGCTGACCTGGCCATCGAGCTGCTCCAGGTTGGACACGACGATAGAGCCATCGGCGCCCTGGGCATCCACCCGGCCTTCGGTGACGCCGTCGGACACACCGCCCAGCAGGTTCTTGCCGGCGGTGATCGCCGTTGACACGGCCGCCTTGGCGGAATCCTTGATGGTGCTCGTCTCGCTTGCCGCTTCATCGGCGAAGACAGTCGGCGTGCCCAGCGCGAACGTCAGGGCGAGGGCCAGCGGGGAAATCCTGTTCATGGTCGTACTCCTGTAATGACGACGGCTGAAAAGAGCCACAGATTGCTCGCCGGCCGCCAAAAAAGCGAGTCGGCAAGCAAGGAATTGCCGGCTGGCTAACGATTCCTGCCCCGCCGCGACAGGTGCACGGCGAGAAAACTCGAACTCCGCGCCGACGGCTTCGCTCCAAGTAGCAGGAGCCAGTCCGGCTCGCACGACGGAGTGACAACATGTACAAGCACACTTTGGCGATACTGGGCCTGGCCGCCGCGGCAACCGGCTGCTCGACCATGGAGAACCCGGCGGACTACGCGACCTACCGCCACGAACCCCTGGTGCAGGACGTCCGCGACGGCATGACCAAGGACGAGGTACTGACCATCGGCGGGCCACCCTCCACCGAGGTGCAGAACACCGTCACCGCCGGCACCTGCAACAACTACATCCTCAATGTCGACGGCAAGGAGCAGCCCTACTACGTGACCTTCACCAGCGAAGGCCGGGTCGAGGGCAAGGGCTTCATGACCTGCGAGCAGCACCAGAACAACAAGCGCCGCCTCTGAGATTGCAACAAAAAAAGACCCGCTGCCAGGCAGCGGGTCTTTTGCATGGGGCTTACAACAACAGCTGGAACAGGCCGATCACCACGATCAGGCCGATGATGAAGATGATGCCTACGGTCCCGCCTAGAAACTTCAACATGCTGGGCTCCTTATTTCCGGGTTCACAGTCTGTGACCCCGATAGCCGCCGCAACGTTTCCCCTGATTGCCTCGCCGCGCATTCGCCTTTCACGACTCGTTGGCTGGATCGCCGCCAGCTGCTGGCGGCGCTGAACCCACCGCCGCCGGTGGGCGACAGCCCGCAGCACATCGGCACCGTCTGGGCATCGTTCTGTTCCCCCGAGCCTGCTCAGGCATCGACCGCCCGATCCATATCGCCGACCAGGCCATGTGCGCGGCCAGACGCAGCGGCGACGATCAGTAGCGCCTGGGCCAGGCGCTGCCGCTACACGTCCGAGTGAATCAGGCGCCGGAGCGGCGCACGAACTTGATCGAGTATTCCATCTGCGGCTTGCGCGTCACGCTGATGGCGCGGCGGGTGACGGTATCCAGGGTGATGTTCCAGAAGCCGCTGCTGGGCACCGTGATCCGCGCCGGGAACTTGTCAAAGGCGCCGCCGTGATAGGTATGACGGCCGCCATTGCGGTAGCTGCGGAAGTTGGCGTCGTTCATCAGACGGATATTGCAGGGCTGCGAGCAGAGAATCACGACGATGTCGTCTTCGTTGAGCTGCTCGCGCTGGTGGATGAATTTCATGCGTCGTGGTCCTGAGGGGTGAAGCGGAGCGCGACGATACCATGGGCCCGCGCCGCAAGCAGGTTCCGGCGATGGAACGTCGCCACCCGCAATCAAGCGAAGCGCTGCTACGCTGGGTTGAGCCAAATCGTCCCATCAGGAGTGCTCATGCGTCTACCGGCCCTCATGCTCGCGCTGTTCACGCTCGCCGGCTGCGCCGGCCCTGGCTACTTCGAGGCGGTGCCGCCAAGCAGCCCGGAGCAGGCCGTGGTCTACCTGTATCGCCCCGAGGCGGACAATCCAGGCCGGCAACCGCTGCGTTTCTCCTACCCGGACGTGCTGATCGACGAGCAGAGCGTCGGTACCCTGCAATTCAATTCCTACCGTCGCGTCGAACTGGCGCCGGGCCGCCACAGCCTGCGCATCACCGGCCTCACCCGCCAGGCCAAGTGGGAGCCGCGCGACATCAAGCAGAACTTCTCGGTCGCCCCGGGCGAGGTCAAGTACCTCAAGCTCGATGTGCGCTTCAATCTGAGCGAGATGACCCTGGGCACTCCCGGCCCCAGCTACCTGATCCACATGCGCCCGGTGCGCGCCGACGACGCCGTCTACGAGATCCGCAATACCCAACCGCAAACCCCATGAGGCAAGGAGCTACCCCATGAGCACCAAGCACTTTCTCGCCCTGTCGCTGACTGCGGCGCTGATCGGCGGCTGCCAGAGCAACGGCAACGACGAGCTGAACACCGAATACGACCGCACCGAGTCCTATACCGAGGGCGTGCCCGGCGGCGCGGTCACCGAAACCGACGAGATGCAGGCCAGCGTCACCGCCATCGACCCGGCCAAGCGCAGCTTCACCCTGCGGGATGACGACGGCAACAGCCGCACCTTCCAGGCACCGCCGGAGATGCACAACTTCGACCAGCTCAAGGTCGGTGACCGGGTCCGCGCCGTGGTCGGCCTGGAGCGCATCGTCTACCTGCGCCAGCCGGGCGAGGTAGCAACGGACGGCGCCGCCGGGATCGCAGCGACCGCGCCGCTGGGCGGCAAGCCAGGCATGCTGGTGGCCGACACCATCGAGATCACCGCGCTGGTCAAGGGCATGGACACCACCCTGCGCACCGCCACCCTGCAGTTGCCCGACGGCAGCGAGCGCACCATCAAGGTCCGCCCGGACGTCGACATGAAGACAGAGTACCTCGGCCGCCAGGTGGTGCTGCGCATGACCTCGGCCTTCGCCATCAGCGTCACGCCGCAGTAACGGCCAGCGCGACGCACGAGGAAAGCCCATGCCACCCAGAGTGACCGGTCTGCTGCAGGCCCCCGACGGCAAGCCAGGGGAAGAGCAGTTCATTCCCCTGCTGCAGACCGGGCAACTGCGCCTGGAGCAGATCGTCTCGCGCGGCCAGGCCAGCCCTGCGGACTTCTGGTACGACCAGCCAAACCCTGAATGGGTAGCGCTGCTCGCCGGCAGCGCCACCCTGGAGTTCGATGACGGCCGCCTGCCACTGGCGGCCGGCGACTCCCTGCTGATCCCCGCCCACTGCCGGCACCGGGTCGCCGAGTGCTCGCAGGACGCTATCTGGCTGGCCCTGCACTTCCAGGCCTGACCGGCAGCCCTACGCCGTGTCGACGGCCAGTGATAGCATGCGCGCCCCATGCGAATCTCCGACATCCACCAGCGCCTCGCCGACCTCGGCGCCCTGCCCGCCCATAGCGGCCGGGTGATACGCGCCTGGCTGCAGGGCAAGCCGCTGGACACCGGCACCAAGCGCCAACACACCGAGCACTTCCTGCCGCTGTCCGTGCGCAACGGCCTGCCGCAGCTGAGCGAGGAACTGGAGGGCCTGGCCCGGGTCCGCTCCGAGCACCCGGCCGCCGACGGCTCGGTGCGCCTGCTGGTGGAACTGGGCGACGGGCAGATGGTGGAGAGCGTGCTGCTGCCACGCGGAGGCCTGTGCGTGTCCACCCAGGTCGGTTGCGCCGTCGGCTGCCTGTTCTGCATGACCGGCAAGAGTGGCCTGCTGCGCCAGGTCAGCAGCGCCGAGATCGCCGCCCAGGTGGCCCTGGCGCGACGCTATCGGCCGGTGAAGAAAGCGGTGTTCATGGGCATGGGCGAGCCGGCGCACAACCTCGACAACGTGCTGGAAGCCATCGACCTGCTCGGCACCGAGGGCGGCATCGGCCACAAGAACCTGGTGTTCTCCACCGTCGGCGACCCACGGGTGTTCGAGCGCCTGCCGCAGCAGCGGGTCAGGCCGGCACTAGCCCTGTCGCTGCACACTACCGACGCCGCCCTGCGCGAGCGCCTGCTGCCCAAGGCACCGAGGATCACTCCCGAGGAATTGATGACCCTCGGCGAAACCTACGCCCGCCAGGTTGGCTACCCGATCCAGTACCAGTGGACCCTGCTCAAGGGCATCAACGACAGCCAGGAGGAGATGGACGCCATCCTGCGCCTGTTCAAGGGCAAGTACGCGGTGCTCAACCTGATCCCCTACAACAGCCTGGAGATGGACGAATACCAGCGCCCGGACGGCGAGCGCATCGTGCAGATGGTGCGCTACCTGCACAGCCGCGGCGTGCTGACCAAGGTACGCAACAGTGCAGGGCAGGACATCGACGGCGGCTGCGGCCAGCTACGCGCCCGCGCCAATGATCAGATCCCGCTCAAAAACCTGCAGCACTGACTCGACTACTCTCAGCCGCCGTGGCTGCGTTAGCATGCCCCATCCCTTCACAGACACCATTGCCATGCTTCGGATGATCTCGATTGTCGTGATGCTCTTGCTCGGCGTACTTGCGTCAGTACAAGCCGGCACCCTGCGCGAGCGCCTGCAGGAGCGCCGCGCAGAGCAAGCACAACGACAAACTAGCGCGCAGCTTCCCAGCGGCAGTCGAGTGCTGCGGGAGCAGCACTATGGCAACCACCCACTGCAACGCTTTGACCTGTATCTGCCACCAGCAGCCGAAAATGCCCCGATCATTTTCATGGTGCATGGTGGCGGCTGGCATACCGGTGACAAGTCCATGAGCTCGGTGGTCGACAACAAGGCAGCGCACTGGCTTCGCAAAGGCTATGTATTCGTGTCCAGCAACTACCAGCTGATTCCCGAGACAGGCCCGCTGTTGCAGGCAGACGATGTCGCTCTGGCGTTCACCACCGTGCAACAGCAGGCTCGAAGCTGGGGCGGCGACCCAACGCGTATGGTACTGATGGGGCATTCCGCCGGTGCACACCTTGTCAGCCTGCTGGCCAGCGACAGCCGCCGTGCCCCTAATGCAAAACCTCTGTGGCTGGGCACCGTTGCCTTGGACAGCGCGGCATTCGACATCAGCCCAATCATGCTGCAGCGCCATTACGCGCTGTATGACAAGGCCTTTGGCAGCGATCCCGAACTGTGGCGCGCCGCCTCGCCGCTACAGGTACTGCAGCCTGGCGCTCGGCCCCTGCTAGCGGTTTGCTCCAGTCGTCGCGAAGAAGCATGCCCCCAAGCCGAGGCCTTTGCCGCCAAAGCCGCAGGCCTCGGGGTTAAAGTCGGCGTACTGCGTAAAGACCTTTCCCACCGCCAGATCAATCAGCTGCTTGGCAGCGACAACACCTACACCGCAGAGGTCGATGCCTTTCTCACCCAACTGGGCCTGCCGTGAACCAAGGCCGGCGCAATAGGCGCGAAGTGCCGCTATCCTTGCGCCCCTCATCACTACCCCGATCCCATGCATAGCCTCGAACAACTACGCCGCGGCGAACTGGCCGGCATCAGCCGCCTGGACCTGGCCGCCGACCTCGATGAATTCCCCCGCGAGATCTTCGACCTGGCCGACAGCCTGGAGGTGCTCAATCTCAGCGGCAATCGCCTGACCGACCTGCCCCACGACCTGAAGCGGCTGCACAAGCTCAAGGTACTGTTCTGCTCGGGCAACCCCTTCGAAACCCTGCCGGAAGCGCTTGGCGACTGCCCGCAGCTGGAGATGGTCGGCTTCAAGGCAAACCGCATCCAGCACCTGCCGGCCGCCGCGCTGCCAGAGCAGCTGCGCTGGCTGATCCTCACCGACAACCGCATCGAGAACCTGCCGAGCGAACTGGGCGAGCGCCCGCGCCTGCAGAAGCTGATGCTCGCCGGCAATCACCTCAGCGCACTGCCGCAGAGCATGGCCCAGCTGCACCAGCTGGAGCTGCTGCGTATCGCCGCCAACCGCCTGGAGACCGTGCCCGACTGGCTGCTGCAGCTGCCGCGTCTGACCTGGCTGGCCTTCGCCGGCAATCCGGGCAGCGACCGCGCCGAGGCGGAGGCCCTCGCCAGCCACCCGCAGGCGCCCATCGCCCGCGAGCAACTGGTAGTGGGCGAACTGCTCGGCCAGGGTGCCAGCGGCCTGATCCACCGCGCCCATTGGAGCGGCCGCGAGGTAGCGGTGAAGCTGTTCAAGGGCCAGATGACCAGCGACGGCCTGCCCCACAGCGAGATGGCCGCCTGCCTGTCCGCCGGCCACCATCCGCAGCTGCTGCCGGTGATAGGTCCGCTGCAGCCGCAAGCCGGGCAACCCGATGGCCTGCTGCTGGAGCTGCTGGAGCCGCGCTTCCGCGTGCTGGCCGGGCCACCCTCTTTGGCCAGCTGCACCCGCGACTGCTACGGGCCCGAACAGCGCTTCACCGCCGAGCAGGTGCAGGCCCTGGCGCGCGGCGTGGCCGGCGCTCTGGCGCACCTGCACGGGCGCGGCATCCTGCACGGCGACCTGTACGGGCACAACCTGCTGGTCGATGGCCATGAGTGCCGCCTCAGCGACTTCGGCGCCGCCTCCTTCTTCACCCCGGGCAGCGCACAGGGAGCGGCCCTGCAACGTCTGGAGAGCCGCGCCTTCGGCATCCTGCTGGAGGAACTGCTGCAACGCTGCGACGCGCCGCCGGCGGACCTGCAGGCACTGGCCACAGTCTGCCAGCAGGCCGATAGCGCGCAGCGGCCGGACTTCGCCGAGCTGTACGCGACGCTCGACGGGCTGTAACGGCGACGTCATCCGGCGGTCACCGCATCGCCATATGCGCCTGTCAGGCTGGCGGCTTTACCTCAGCCAAGGACAGCTCCATGCGCCTGACCCGCCTCGCCACCGCCCTCGCCCTGACCGGCCTGTTCAGCACCCCGCTGCTGGCCGCCGCCCAACCCGCCAACCTCGCCTTCAGCGCCCTCGGCACCTACCGCAGCGGCCTGTTCGAGCAGGGCGCCGCCGAGATAGTCGCCCATGACTCGCGCAGCCAGCGCCTGTTCGTGGTCAACGCTGCCAGCCGCAAGATCGACGTACTGGACATCCGCACACCGAGCCAGCCGACGCTGCTGTTCAGCATCGACCTGTCCGCCTACGGCAGCTCGGTCAACAGCGTCGCCGTGCACCGGGGCCTGGTCGCCGCCGCCGTGGAGGCCACGGTGAAGATCAACCCGGGCAAGGTCGTGCTGCTCGACGCCGATGGTCAGGTCAAGGCCGCGGTGACGGTCGGCGCACTGCCGGACATGCTTACCTTCAGCGCGGACGGCCGGCGCCTGCTGGTAGCCAACGAGGGCGAACCGAGTGACGACTACCTGACCGATCCCGAGGGCTCGGTGAGCATCATCGACCTGCCGCCGCGCCTGGAGCGCCTGAGCCAGCGCCAGGTACGCACCGCGCATTTTCGCAACCTGAAGCGCGAGGACCTGGATCCATCGATCCGCGTGTTCGGCCCCAACGCCAGCGTGGCCCAGGACTTCGAGCCGGAGTACATCACCCTGAGCCACGACGGCCGCCGTGCCTGGGTGACCCTGCAGGAGAACAACGCCATCGCCGAGATCGACGTGCCGGCCGCCCGCGTGCAGGCCGTGCACGGCCTGGGCTACAAGGACCACGGCCTGCTCGGCAACGAGCTGGATGCCAGTGACAAGGACGGCCAGGTGAACATCCGCAACTGGCCGGTACGCGGCCTGTACCAACCGGACTCCATCGCCAGCTTCCGCCAGCATGGCCGGACCTATCTGGTCACCGCCAACGAGGGCGACGCCCGCGCCTATTCCGGCTACGCCGAGGAAGTGCGGGTCGGCAGCTCCGGCTATCTGCTGGACCCGCTCAAGTTCCCCGATGCCGCCAGTCTCAAGCAGAACGCCAACCTCGGTCGCCTGACCGTGAGCAAGGCCAGCGGACTCAACCCGCAGACCGGCACCTATGAGGCCATCTACGCCTTCGGCGCGCGTTCCTTCTCGGTGTGGAGCAGCGACGGCCGCCAGGCCTACGACAGCGGCGCCGACTTCGAGAAGATCAGCGCCGAGCGCATGCCGGCGCTGTTCAACAGCAACCACAAGGAAAACACCCCGGACGGCCGCAGCGACGACAAGGGCCCGGAACCGGAAGGCGTGACCGTGGCCAGGCTGTGGGGCAAGCCCTATGCCTTCGTCGGCCTGGAGCGCCTGAGCGGCGTGATGGTCTACGACCTGAGCCGGCCGCAGGCGCCGCGCTTCGTCGAACTGGTCAGCAACCGCAACGCCGCGGTGCAGCCGCCGGCTGCCGAGGCCGGCGACCTGGGGCCGGAAGGCGTGCTGGTGATAGACGCGGCGCACAGCCCGATCCCGGGCGTGCCGCTGCTGGTGGTGGGCAACGAGGTCAGCGGCAGCACCACCCTGTACCGTATCGACCGCCGCTGAACGCAGGCCCCGGGCGCTCGCCCGGGGCCTCTCGCTTCAGGTACCGCTCTTGACCTTGCTCCAGATGCGCGTGCGCACCCGGTCGATCTTCAGCGGCATGGCCTCCAGGGCGTACAGCTTGCTCATCACTTCCTGCGGCGGGTAGACCTTGTTGTCGGCCTTCAGCGCCGGGTTGACCAGGCCGTCGGCCTTGGCGTTGCCGTTGGCGTAGTGCACGTGGTTGCTGATGGCGGCCATCACCTCGGGTTGCAGCAGGTAGTTCATGAAGGCGTAACCGGCGGCCTCATTGGGCGCATCGGCCGGCATGGTGACCATGTCGAACCACATCGGCGCGCCCTCCTTGGGAATCACGTACTCGATCTTCACCCCGTTGCCCGCCTCGGCGGCGCGGCTGGCGGCCTGCATGATGTCGCCGGAGAAGCCGATGGCCACGCAGATGTCGCCGTTGGCCAGGTCGCCGACGTACTTGGAGGAATGGAAGTAGCGCACGTTGCCGCGCATCTGCATCAGCAGCGCCTCGGCCTTCTTGTAGTCGTCGAGGTTCTGGCTGTGGTGCGGTAGGCCCAGCTGATGCAGGGCGATCGGCAGCATCTCCGGGCCGTTGTCGAGGATGGCCACGCCGCACTGGGCCAGCTTGGCGAGTTGCTCGGGCTTGAAGATCAGGTCCCAGGAATCCACCGCCACACCCTCGCCGAGCACGGCCCTGACCTTGTCGACGTTGTAGCCGATGCCGGTGGTACCCCACAGGTAAGGGAAGCCATGCTGGTTGCCCGGGTCGTTGGTCTCCAGAGCCTTCATCAGCACCGGGTTGAGGTTGCTCCAGCCGGGCAGCTTGCTGCGATCCAGCGGCTTGAGTGCGCCGCCCTGGATCTGCCGGGCCATGAAGTGGTTGGAGGGGAACACCACGTCGTAGCCGGAGCGCCCGGCCATCAGCTTGGCGTCGAGGGTCTCGTTGCTGTCGTAGACGTCGTAGTGGGCGGCCTGGCCGCTGGCCTTCTCGAAGTTCTTCAGGGTGTCCGGGGCGATGTAGTCGGTCCAGTTGTAGATGCGCACGCCATCGGCGGCCTGGCTGGCCGATGCGATCAGCATCAGCGAGAGGATCTTCTTCAGCATGGGTTACCTCGTTGATTGTTCTTGTTAGGCAGTGGCTCGGGTACGCCGATCAGAAGATCAGCACGAAGGTCTTGCGCACGGTTTCTTGTATGTCCCACACGCCGGTGGTGTTGGCCGGCATCATCAGCGCGTCTCCGGCGCGGATCTCGATCGGCTCGCCGCCGTCCGGGGTGAAGGTGCAGCGCCCGGCGATGAAGTGGCAGAACTCCTGCTGCACGATCTGCCGACGCCAGCGGCCCGGGCTGCACTCCCATACGCCGGCCTCGACGCCGTCGGCGCGCTCGATGCTGTGGGTGCGGGTCACCGCGTGGGGCTCGCCCAGCGGCACGGCCACCGGATTGACCTCGTCCAGGGCCAGCTCGGCAGTGTTCTTGAAGTGATCGATGCTCATCGGGTTCTCCGCAGTCATTTCATGAAACCTTCCATAAAGCCCGCCACACCCTGGGCCAGACGGCGGCGCCAGGGGGCGCTGTGGGGGTCGGCCAGCACCCGGTCCTCATGCACGAAGCTGCGGATGATGGCGTTGTAGCCGAGCCAGCGCAGCGGCTCGGGCTCCCAGCCGGGCAGGCGCTCCAGGCCGGAGTCGCCGTACACCCAGGGTTGGCGGGTCAATTCGTTGTCCTGGCCGAGGATCAGCGCGGCCAGGGTGCGGCCGCCCAGATTGCTGGCGCCGACGCCCTCGCCGCCGTAGCCGCCGGACAGGGCGATGCCGTTGCGCGTATCGCGCAGCATGTGCGGGTGGAAGCGCCGGGCCATGCCCAGGTTGCCGCCCCAGGCATGGGTCAGGCGCACGTCGCGCAGCTGCGGGAACAGCTCGCCGAACAGGTAGCGGCGCAGCTCGCGCTCGTCCTCGGTCAGGTTGAAATCGCTGCGCAGCTGGCCGCCGAAGCGATAGCCGCCACGGGCGCCGAATACCAGGCGGTCGTCGGCACTGCGCTGGCCGTAGGTGACCTGGCGACTGGCCTCGCTGAAGGCCTGGCCGCGCTCCAGGCCGATCTCGGCCCAGGTGGCCGCCGGCAATGGCTCGGTGGCGACGATCAGGCTCTGCACCGGCAACTGATGGTGGCCCAGCGGCGGCAGGCTGGCGGCGTAGCCTTCCACGGCCGGCACCACCCAGTCGGCGCTGACGCTGCCGCTGGCGGTACGCACTAAGCCGCGCTGCCAGCCGGTCACCCGGCTCTGCTCGTAGAGCTCGACACCCATGGCCTCGACGCAACGCGCCAGCCCGCGCACCAGCTTGGCCGGCTGGATGGTGGCGCAGTGCGGGCTGTACAGCGCGCCATAGGGGTTGGCCACGCGCAGCTGCTCGGCCAGCTCGACCGGCTCCAGCCAGCGATAGTCGTCCTCGCCCAGGACGAGGCCGCGCAGGTGCTGCAGATGCTCCTGCAAACCGCTCAGCTGTTCGGGATAGCGCGCCGCGCAATACAGTACGCCGCCCTTGCGCAGATCGCAGGCGATACCTTCACGTTCGGTGACGCTCGCCACTTCATCGGGAATGCCGTGCAGCAGCTCGAAGGCCTCGCGCCGCTCCTCGGCCGGCAGGCCGGCGAGCAGACGGTCCTCGCCGAGGATATTGCCCATCAGCCAGCCGCCATTGCGTCCGGAGGCGCCGAAACCGGCCGTCTCGGCCTCGAGCACGACAATACGCAGCTGTGGCGCCTGGCGCTTGAGGTAGTAGGAGGTCCACAGCCCGGTGTACCCGGCACCGACTATCACCACGTCGGCGCGCAGGTCGGCCTGCAGGCTCGGCCGCGGCGTCAGCGGCTCGTCGAGCTGGTCCATCCAAAGGCTGATACTGCGCCACGAGGTCATCGGGGTCTCCGTCGTCGATTGATCGGCAGAGACTAGTGAGGTGACTCAGGGCTTGTCTTGCGTGCGGGCCCGCGAGGAAATTTGCTTGAGGTAGGCCTTGGGCGTCATGCCCATGCGCTCACGGAAGCACTTGTAGAAGGCCGACAGCGAGTTGAAGCCGGCGGCGAAGGCCAGCTCGTCCACCCGCCCCGGATCGCTGCCCGCCGCCAGGCCGTCGAGCAGATGCTGCAGGCGCGCCTGGTTGACGTAGCGGTAGAAGCTCTGGCCCAGCACCTGGTTGAGCAGATGGGAAATCTGGTTGCGGCTGTAGCCGGTGGCAGCGGCCACCTGCTGCAGGTCCAGCTCCGGATCGAGGAACGGCCGGTGCTTGTGGAAGTAGTCCTGCAGGTCCTGCGCCAGCAGGCTCAGTTGGCGTGCGGACAGGCCCAGGCGACTGGTGGCCGGGCGCGAACTGCCGCCCTCGCCGCCCGAGCGCGCCTCGTGCACCAGCGTGGCGTACTCGTTGATCCGCCAGATCAGCCCGTCACGCACGGTGATCGCCTCGCCGGTACGGAACGACGCCAGGCGCTCGCCGCCCTGCAGGGCGAAGCGATACTGGATGAACGCCGTGTGGCCGTCGATGCGGATGCGGTCGACATGCTCCAGCAGCTCGCCGGGGCGCCGCGGCAGGTTGTTCTCGACGTACTCGCGCAGGTCGGCCAGGTGCATGGTGCGCTGCTGGAAGAAGTCGTTGTACTCGATGTCCGGGTGATACAGCGCCATCACCGCGTCCAGGTCGCGATGCTTCCAGCTCAGGTGGTAGCGCAGGATGGTCTCGCGGGTACGCTCGGTCTGCGCGGCGTCGTCGGGGAAGTCGCTGGCGTGCATGGGGCAATCGGTCGAAATGATGCTGCAGCTTGCCCGATTCGCCGACGCCAGCCTAGCCGGCGAACAGGCGAATGCCGCGCGGATGGGCCAGCACGGCGGACGGGCTCATGCCGATGATGGTGCGAAAGGTGTGGCTGAAATGGGCCGAGTCGGTGAAGCCGGCGGCCATCGCCGCATCGGTCAGGTTGAGTCCCCGCGCCACGCCCACGCTGGTGACGAACAGCCGGTGCCACTGGCGATAACGGCGGATGGGCACACCGATCTTCTGGCGGAACAGCTGGGTCAGGCGCGGCACCGACAGGCCCACCTGCTCGGCGAGAAATTCGATGGACTGGTTGCACGCCACGTCGGTCTTGATCAGCTCGATGGTGCGGACGATGCGCGGATCGCTGGCAAAGCCGGGCGGAGATTCCTGGCGTGGGTTGATCAGCCTTTCCAGCCAGTCGTAGACCTCGGGGGGCTCGGCGCTGCGCCGGTGCAATTCGTCGAAGCTGGTGATGCAGGCCGCCTCGTCTTCCAGGTCGATGTGCAGCGGCCCACGTCGCGTGGTCATGCGCGGCGCCAGCAGGGCGTGATCCTCACCGAACACATCCAGATAGCAGATCGCTACTCGCGAGCTGCCGCTGTCCACGCTCAGCTCCAGCCCTGCCGGCAACAGGGCGCTGCGGCAACGCAAGGCATCGCTGCGGCAACGGATCAGCAGCTCGTCGTCGAGGGCCACCAGGAGCATGGCCGCGGCCTGCGACAGCTGCAGCGGCTCGGGAAAGAGATTGAGGGAGAAAGTGCGCTTGTCCCACAAATACAGCAGGACCGGGGCTTCGCTCGGGTGCATGGACGTGTTTCGCCCTGTTCTTGTTGTTCTTGTGGGCGGCAGGGTAACCACAGACGCACGAACGTTGAAAGTCCATCTGCCAACCCCATCGCAATTATTTATGTACCACCGGGTTGATTTCATCAGTTCTTACAAGCCGACCTAGTGTTCGGGTGTTTTCATGGCCGCCACCTCCGCTGCTGTGTGCGGAGCTACAAAAACAAAAAACGAACACACAGGTACTCACCATGAAGAAGCTGCTCATCCCAGCGCTGGCCGCCCTCGGCCTGTGCGCGACCCTCCCTGCCCTGGCCAACACCCAGTCGCAGACCAAGCACCCCATCGTCCTCGTCCCCGGCATTTTCGCCTTCGACACCATCGCCGGCATCGATTACTGGTACCAGATCCCCAGCGCCCTGCAGAGCCAGGGCGCCAAGGTTCACGTACCGAAGATCAATGCCTTCGACAGCTCGGCCAAGCGCGGCGAATCGCTGATCGCCCAGCTCGAGCAGATCCGCGCCAGCTCGGGCGGCACGGTGAAGAAGTTCAACCTCATCGGTCACAGCCAGGGTGGTCTCACCACTCGCTATGTGATGAACACCCGCCCCGACCTGGTGGCCTCGGTGACCACTCTCAACTCGCCACACAAGGGTTCGCCGCTGGCCGATCTGGTCACCGGCGTTGCGCCGCCCGGCAGCCTGCAGGGCGTGGCCTTCGACGTGTTCGCCAACGCCGTCGGCAACCTGGTCAACCTGCTGTCGAACAACAAGAAGAGCCCCTCGGACGTGCGCGCCATGCTCGCCGAATTCAACAAGCCGGGCGCCACGGCCAACAACCAGCGCTTCCCCACCGGCGTGCCGACCACCTCCTGCGGCGAAGGCCCGGAAACCGTCAGCCTCAACGGCAACAGCATCCGTCTCTACTCCATGAGTGGCACGGCGCCGCTGACCAACGTGCTGGACATCTCCGATCCGCTGTTCGGCGTCACCTACTTCGCCTTCGGCTTGAGCGAAGCCAACGACGGTGTCACCGGCCGCTGCTCCAGCCACTTCGGCAAGGTGCTGAAGGACAACTACTTCATGAACCACCTGGACATCACCAACCAGGTCTTTGGACTGGTGTCGCTGTTCGAGACCAATCCGAAAACCGTGTACCAGACCCAGGCCAACCGCCTGAAGAACCTCGGCCTGTAATCCGTGGACGGGCATGGTGCACTGCACCATGCCCGTCGCGAGGAGCGTTCTATGTCCAGCAGAATCATCCTGGCCGCCCTGGCCACGGGCGCGGTGATAGTCGGCGGCACCTTGCTGCTGTATCGCCCGCAACCCACCCCCACCGCACTATCCGCAGCCCCCAACGAATCCGCCCCGCTCGCCGTCACGCCGCCCAGCGACGAGCGCAGCCAGCAGGCCATCGCGCTCAATCGACAGCTGCGCCAGACGCCTGCCGCCGCCCTGGTCGACCCGGGCCCGCTGCCGCCCTCGCTGCAGGGCACCAGCCACGGTGTGACCCTGCGCGCCGATGCCCAGGGCAACCTGGTGCTGCAACCCGACCTGCTGCACCTGTTCGACTTCTACCTGGCCGGCCGCGAAGAGGAAGGCCTGGACAAGGTGCTGACCCGCATCCACCAGGACCTGGCCGCGCAGCTCAAGGGCAATGCCCTGGACCAGGCGCGCGACCTGCTGAGCCGTTACGTGGACTACCGCATCGCCCTGCAGAACCTACCCGAAGCCGATAGCTCGATGGACGCCGGAGCCTTGCGCCAGCGCCTCGACGCGCTCAACGCGACGCGCCAGCAGTATTTCAGCGCCGAGGAATACGCGCTGTTCTTCGCCAACGAGAACGCCGAGAACGAGTACATGGTGCAGCGCCTGGCGCTGGGCCAGCAGAGCGGCCTGAGCGAGGAGCAGCGCCAGCAGGCCGTGGCCGAGCTGGAGCTAAAGCTGCCCGAGGAAGTTCGCGAGACCCGGGCCGCCAGCACCCGTCAGGGCGAGCTGTATGCAACCACCCAGGCCATGCTGGAGCGCGGCGCCAGCGCCGAGGAAATCCGTCAGGTACGCGAGCAGGCACTGGGCAGCGAGGCCGCCAATGCTCTGGCCGAACTGGATCGCCAGCAGGCCGCCTGGAAGCAGCGCCTGGCCGACTACGCCAGCGAACGCAACCGCCTGCGCGCCGCCGGGCTCAGTGACAGCGAGCTGCAGAGCGCCGTCGCCGAACTGCAGGCCAGCCGTTTCGACGAGCTGGAGCGCAAGCGCGTGCAGGCCCTGGACGCGGATCTCTAACGCGGTCGCGGCAGGCGATTGCACAGGTAGATACCGGCAATCGCCAGCGCCCCACCGATGGCGATCTGCGGGGTCAGGCGCTCGTCCAGCAGCAACGCGCCGAACAGCACGGCGGTCAGCGGATTGAGCGCGATGAACACCCCGGAGCGGGTCGCACCGAGCTGGCGGATGCCGTCGTAGTACCAGAGGTAGGCCAGCGCCGAGCCGATGGCGCCGAGGTAGAACAGGCTCAGCCACTGGCCGCTGCTCGGCAGCGCCCAGGTCCCGGGCACCAGGGCCCAGGCGGTGGCGCACAGCATCAGGGTGCCCAGCCAAATCGAGTAACTCACCGTGTGCAGCGGCCCCAGCGCCTGAGACAGCCCGCGGGAGAATACGCTGTAGATCACCCAGCTCAGCACGCAGCCGAGAATCAGCAGGTCGCCCCACCAGGTGCCAGCGAGCAGCGAGCCTTCGCGCCCGAGTATCACCAGGCCGGCGCCGAGCAGGCACAGGCCGATACCCAATAACCGCAGCGGTGTCAGGCGCTCGCCGTAAAAACAGAAACCCGCCAGGGCGATCAGCGCCGGATTCAGCGCGACGATCAGCGCAGCCCGCGAGGCGCTGGTGTGCTGCAGGCCGAAGAAGAAGCACAGGTTGTACATAAAGATGCCGCAGCCGCCGAGCAGCGCCAGCTGACACCATTGCCGCAGTGAAGGCCTCGGCCAGGGAGCTCCGCTGAAAGGCAGCACCAGCGCCAACGTCAGGCTGGCGATGACGAAGCGCATGCTGGCTGCCAGCAACGGCTCCATGGCGCCGGCCAGATAACGTCCGGCGACGAAGGTACCGCCCCAGATCATTGCTACCGCTACCAGCTTCACATAGACCCACATGCCGAACATCCCTTTGGCTTCGTTTCGCCCAGCATCCAGCAATCCAGGCTAATCGCAAAATCAGCGAAACTCATGGCAGCCTACCGCTGCAATCAGCTAATCCGCACGCCGGACACGGTTGTCTTGGGGTGACGCAGTAACGGTGGTGGCGGAGCTGTGGGTAACGAACGGACCGGCGCGAGACCTCGCCAGCGCTTAGCGCCTTCATCGAGCTGGCACCGAACTGCTGCGCAGCGGCGCGCTGAATCTGACGGTCGAACCCGCGCGGACTACTAACCTATAAGGTAAACCGAGTGGAGAAACCCATGGACGAGCAGGACAAAGACAAGCCGCTGACCTTCCGCGAGATGCTGCAAAGCGTGCTGGCCGCCGCCTTCGGCGTACAGAGCGGCAAGAACCGCGCGCGCGATTTCAGCCGCGGCAAGCCGAGCCACTTCATCCTGCTCGGCGTGCTGTTCACCTCGATCTTCGTGCTGGTGCTGTTCGCCCTGGTCAGGCTGGTGCTGCACCTGGCCGGGGTTTAGCGCAGCAACTCGTCGATGGAAAACGAATAGGCCCGCATGTCCGGATTGCGGGTGGCACTGAAACGACGGAAATCCAGGCCTATGTCGCTGCGAGCAAGGCGCGCCTGCAGCTTCTTCGCCTGTCGTGCATCGACCAGGCGCAGCAGCCGTGCGGTCTGGTCCTTGCCACCGCGCTCGGCGAAATCGAGGCCGGCGTCATAGTCGTGCAGCATCACCAGGGCGCAGCCGCCGAGGATGAAATGCCCGGTGACCAGTGCAGCGAACTTGCCGTCCATGCGCGCCTGCAAGGCGCTCTGCGAATTGTTCAGTGCCGTATAGAGAAGCTGCCGGCCCTGCTCCTGCGCAGCCTGCATCGCACCGAAGGCCATCTCGTCGTTGGCCGACCAGATCATCTCCACGTGCGGATAGCGCGGCAGCAGCGCCTTGGCCTGTTCGTAGGCACGCTGCTGGCGCCACTCGCCGTAGAGCAGCTGACGCAGGCGCACCTGTGGATGCTCCGCCAGAGCCCGGTGCAGCCCTGCCTCGCGCAGGGTGGCCGATGGGGTGTTCTTCACCCCGGAAAAGGCCACCAGCTCGCCGCCGCCCGGGGCCTGCTCCATCAGGGCCTTGGCCATTAGGTAGCCGGCCTCCTCGTCGTTGGTAACCAGGCTGCCGATCCATTTGCGGTACTTGCCGCGGGGTCCGCCGACCAGCTGCTGCTGTTCCATGGTCAGTGTGCTGTGCAGGGCGAACAGGCGGATGCCGCTGTCGGCCAGCAGGCGCAGGATCTCCGGCCCAAGGTACTGCTCGTTGGCAAACAGCAGGTAGTCCGGCTTCTGCGGTCGCTCCAGTACCGCGCGAGCGTTCTGCAGAATGGTCGCGGCATCACGCTCGCCATACAGCACCTCCAGCTGCATGCCGAGGTCGCCGGCCGCGTCCTGCATATAGAGGCTGTAATTGACCCAGAAGCGCTCGTGGGAATAGCCCGGATTGAGGAACACCACGGAGGTGGCCTGAGCCGAGAGGCACACGAGGCTCAGGCAGAGGAGCAGAAAGGCACGCGGGAACAAATCATGAATCCAGATTCAGCATTATCGCGGCGCATTATACAGAGCATCCCTCTGGCCAACTGCCACCATCGATTGTGCCCAGCCATAAAAAAGGGCCAGCGCGGATGACCGCGACTGGCCCTCTTCTTCGGTATGGCTGCTTACTGATGGCTGACCCAGAATACTGCGGTGCTCACCGCCAGCATGATCAGGGCGAAAATGGCCCAGGCATCGACAACACTGTCCTTTTCGTCCGCGGTGGTTTGCTCGGTCATGGTGCCCCCGTTGTTGTGGTTATGGGTTTCCAAGAGTTAAGACCAGCAGTGCCGCGCTCTCAAGTCGGCTCACTTATCTACTTTAGCTATGTACTTATATGGAAACTTCATTTTTTCGAATATTCATGAGCTGTTATCTTTGCCCAGCCCTGATAAAGAGCGCGTTTACCGTGCGCGCGAAAAAGCCAATTTCTGCCTGATGAAGCAGTAGCCTGACCCACAGGACCCCTATGTACGTATACGACGAGTACGATCAGCGGATCGTCGAGGACCGCGTCAAGCAGTTCCGCGACCAGACCCGCCGCTACCTGGCCGGCGAACTCTCCGGCGAGGAGTTCCGCCCTCTGCGCCTGCAGAATGGCCTCTACATCCAGCGTTATGCACCGATGCTGCGCGTCGCCGTGCCCTACGGCCTGATGTCGTCCCGGCAGGTGCGCATGATGGCCAAGATCGCTCGCGACTACGACAAGGGCTACGCCCACATCAGCACCCGGCAGAACGTGCAATTCAACTGGCCGGAGCTGGAGGACGTGCCGGACATCCTGGCCGAACTGGCCACCGTGCAGATGCACGCGATCCAGACCAGTGGCAACTGCATCCGCAACACCACCACCGACCAGTTCGCCGGCGTGGCCAAGGACGAGCTGATCGACCCGCGCCCCTGGTGCGAGATCATCCGTCAGTGGTCAACCTTCCACCCCGAGTTCACCCACCTGCCGCGCAAGTTCAAGATCGCCGTCAACGGCGCCGTGAGCGATCGCGCCGCCATCGAGGTGCATGACATCGGCCTGGAAGCGGTGCAGAACGACGCCGGCGAGCTGGGCTTCCGCGTCTCCGTCGGCGGCGGCCTGGGGCGGACTCCCATAGTGGGCAGCTTTATCAACGAGTTCCTGCCGTGGCAGCACCTGCTCGGCTACCTCGACGCGATCCTGCGCGTGTACAACCGCTATGGCCGTCGCGACAACAAGTACAAGGCGCGCATCAAGATCCTGGTCAAGGCTCTGACCCCGGAGGTCTTCGCCGAGAAGGTGAATGCCGAGTTCGCTCACCTCAAGGATGGCCCGACCACCCTGACCGAGGCCGAAGTCGCCCGTGTCGCCGCCCACTTCATCGACCCGGCCTACCGCGAGCTGGCCGATCAGGACGCCGAACTGGCCGCCCTCGACGCCCAGCACCCGGGCTTCGCCCGCTGGCGCCAGCGCAACACCTTTGCCCACAAGAAGCCCGGCTACGTTGCCGTGACCCTGTCGCTCAAGCCCACCGGCGTGGCGCCGGGCGATGTCACCGACAAGCAGCTGGACGCCATCGCCGATCTGGCCGATCGCTACAGCTTCGGCGAGGTGCGCAACAGCCATAACCAGAACATCATCCTCGCCGACGTCGAGCAGCAGCAGCTTTTCACCCTGTGGGGCGAGCTGCGCGAGCTGGGCTTCGCCACGCCGAACGTGGGCCTGCTGACCGACATCATCTGCTGCCCTGGCGGCGACTTCTGCTCGCTGGCCAACGCCAAGTCGATCCCGGTGGCCGAGGCCATCCAGCGCCGCTTCGACGACCTCGACTACCTGTTCGACATCGGCGACATCGACCTGAACATCTCCGGCTGCATGAATGCCTGCGGCCACCACCACGTCGGCCACATCGGCATCCTCGGCGTGGACAAGAAGGGCCAGGAGTTCTACCAGGTCTCGCTCGGCGGCAGCGCCGGCCGCGAGGCCAGCCTGGCGCAGATCCTCGGCCCGTCCTTCGCTCAGGAGCAGATGGCCGACGTGATCGACAAGCTGATCAAGGTCTATGTCGAGCAGCGCACCGAAGAAGAAACCTTCCTCGACACCTTCCGCCGTGTCGGAATCGACCCGTTCAAGGAGCGCGTCTATGCAGCGAATCATTAAGAACGGCCAGGTGCAGGACGAGACCTGGCACCTGCTGCCTGCCGACGCCACGCTGGACAGCATCAGCAACAGCGACGACCTGATCGTGCCGCTGGCCCTGTGGCGCGAGCACGCTCATGCGCTGAAGGCTCGCGACGGCGGCCTGGGCGTATGGCTGGAAGCCGGCGAGGAGATCGAAGAGATCGTCGACCAGTTGGACAACTTCCAGGTGATCGCCCTCAACTTCCCCGCCTTCACCGACGGCCGCCACTGCTCCAGTGCCTACCTGCTGCGCAACCGCTACGGCTACAAGGGCGAGCTGCGCGCCATCGGCGACGTGCTGCGCGATCAGCTGTTCTCCTACCAGCGCGTGGGCTTCGATGCCTTCGCCCTGCGTGCGGACAAGGACCCGGTCGATGCTCTGAAGGCCTTCGAGGAGTTCGGCGAGGTCTACCAGGCCTCCACCGACCAGCCGCTGCCGCTGTTCCGCCGCCGCGCCTGATCCGGCTCCATGAAAAAAGCCCCGCACTGCGGGGCTTTTTCGTTTCAGGCCTTCACCGATTCCCAGGCGATGCTGGCCAGTAACTCGCGGCAGTCCGCCAGCTGGGTATGGGTGCGCCCCGCCAGCCAGTTACGGGCGAAGTCATGGGTCGGGCCGATGATCACCGAGCCGAAGCAGTCTGCCGGCATGGCCTTGAACAGGCCCTCCTGGCGATAACCGGCGAGGGCATCGAGGATGCGCTGGTAGTGCACGCGGTTGGCCTCGCGCAGCTGCTCGCCCATCTCGCTGGCCTCGACCCGCCCGCGGCTGTGCAGGACGAAGCGCGCCCAGTCCGGGTTGGCCACCACCCAGTCGATGTAGCTGGTGACCAGCAGCCTGACGCAGGCCTCGGCGCTGTCGGCCTTGGCGAAGCCCTCCTCCAGCAACGCGGCGTATTCGGCGGTACCGGCCAGGTAGAGCGCGCCGATGATGCGCTCCTTGTTGCCGAAGTGGTGGTAGAGGCTGCCGATGCTGGCGCCGGAACGGTCGCGGATCATCTCGATGGTGGTGGCATCCACGCCGGTTTCGGTGAAGCAGGCCAGGGCGGCCTGGAGGATTTCGTCTTTGCGGGAACGGCGAGCCATGAGGCTTCCTTGTTGAAATAGAATAAATTTCTAGAATTAAATTCTGATATTCGTATACTGCCTCGGCGCGCGCTTCTCTTCAATGCCATCCATTTCAGGAGCACCCCATGAGTCAGATGATGCAGATGTACAAGCAGGCCGGCCCGGCACAGTTCAGCGCCATGATCGGCCAGGTCGCGCCCTACTTCGCCAGCATCGCCCCGCAGTTCGTCGAGCTGCGCCCGGGCTACGCCGAAGTGACCTTCCCCAAGCGCCGCGAAGTCCTCAACCACATCGGCACCGTGCACGCCATCGCCCTGTGCAACGCTGCCGAGCTGGCCGCCGGCACCATGACCGATGCCTCCATCCCTAGCGGTTACCGCTGGATTCCGCGCGGCATGACGGTGGAATACCTGGCCAAGGCCAAGGGCGACGTACGCACCGTGGCCGATGGCAGCGCCATCGACTGGAGCCAGACCGGCGACATCAAGGTGCCGGTGGTGGCCTACGTGGAAGGCGAGCCGGTGTTCCGCGCCGAGATCACCATGTACGTCAGCCAGGCGTAAAGCGAAAAGGCCCGGCATTGCCGGGCCTTTTCTCCTGCTCGGCGTCTCAGCCAAGATTGACCAGCACCCGCCCGACCATCTGGCCGGCGAGGATCTGTTCGATGGCCTTGGGCAGCTGCTCCAGGCTCACTTCCTCGGCCAGGCTCTCCAGGTTGCTTAGCTTCCACTGCAGGGACAGCTTGTCCCACATGGAGGCCTTGACCACCAGTGGCAACTCCACCGAATCCACCCCCAGCAGGTTGACCCCACGCAGGATGAAGGGCGCCACACTGCCCTTGAAGTCCATGCCGGCGGTCAGGCCGCAGCACGCCGCGCTGGCGCCGTAGCGCAGCGACTTGACCACGTTGAACAGGATGTCGCCACCGACGGTATCCACCGCACCGGCCCAACGCTCCTTGAGCATGACCTTGTCCGTGCCTTCCTGCAGCTCCTCGCGCGGCACTATCTGCTGGGCGCCTAGCTGGTGCAGGAACTCGCCCTGCCCAGCCTTGCCGGTGGATGCCGCGACGTTGTAGCCGAGGCGCGCCAGCAGGGCGACGGCGATGCTGCCGACGCCGCCGGTGGCACCGGTCACCAGCACCGGGCCGGCGGTCGGCGTCAGGCCGGCCTGCTCCAGCTTGTCCACGCACAGCGCAGCGGTCAGGCCGGCGGTGCCGAGCAGCATGGCCTCACGCAGCGACAGGCCCTTGGGGCGCTTGATCACCCAGGCGGCCGGCACGCGGATGTACTGGCCGAAACCGCCGGCAGTGTTCATGCCCAGGTCATAGCCGGTGACGATCACCTCGTCGCCCGCAGCGAACTCACCCACCGACGACTCCGCCACCACGCCGGCGGCGTCGATGCCCGGGGTATGCGGAAAGGCCTTGGTCACGCCGCGGTTGCCGCTGGCGGACAGGGCGTCCTTGTAGTTGAGCGAAGAGTACTGCACGCGAATCAGTACCTCGCCGGCCGGCAGCTCGGCGACATTGCGCTCCACCACCCTGGGCACGAAGGCGCCGTTTTCCTCACTGACCAGCAGAGCCTTGAAGGCAGTCATGGCTTACTCCTACCAGAATCGTTGTTGATTGAGACGGCTCCACCAGCTCAGCAGCAGGCGGTCCAAGGTGACGCTGGCGGCCAGACCGAAACGCTCCGGCAGGCTCTTCTTCTCGGCGAAATGCAGATGGAACAGCTCGGCCTCGCGGGCGCGTTCGGCCAGGTATTCGTCGCTGGTCTTGAGCTCATCGACCAAATGCTTGCTCAACGCCGAGATGCCCAGCCAGACCTCGCCGGTGGCGATCTCGTCGATCAATAGCTGCGGCCGGTAGCGGGCCACGAAGTTCTTGAACAGCTCGTGGGTGGTCTCCAGGTCCTCCTGGAACTTCTCCCGGCCCTTCTCGGTGTTCTCGCCGAACACCGTGAGGGTGCGCTTGAACTCGCCGGCAGTGAGGACCTCGACGTCGATATCGTGCTTCTTGAGCAGGCGATGGACGTTGGGCAGCTGGGCCACCACGCCGATGGAGCCGAGAATGGCGAAGGGGGCGCAGAGCACCTTGTCGCCAATGCAGGCCATCATGTAGCCGCCGCTGGCGGCGACCTTGTCCACGCACACGGTCAGCGGCACGCCGGCCTGGCGGATGCGCGCCAGCTGCGAGGAGGCCAGGCCGTAGCCATGCACCATGCCGCCGCCGCTTTCCAGGCGCAGCACCACTTCGTCCTGGGCGGTGGCCAGGCTCAGCAGCGCGGTGACCTCGTGGCGCAGGTTGTCGGTGGCCGAGGCCTTGATGTCGCCATCGAAATCGAGCACGAACACCCGCGGCTTGTGACCGCCTTCCTTCTTCTGCTGCTTGGCCTGCTTGGCTTCGGCCTTGCGCTGGGCCTTGAGCTGCGCCTTGTCCAGCAGCTCGTGTTCCAGACGCTCGCGCAGCGCCTTGTAGAAATCGTTGAGTTTGTGCACCTGCAGCTGGCCGCCGCCCTTGCCGCGTCCTTTGCCACGCAGCGCGGCGATGGTCAGCAACACCACGATGATCGCGACCACCACGGTCAGGGTGCGGAGCAGAAAGTCCGCATAATCCAACAGAAACTCCACAGGTTTCCCCTCGTCTATCCTGCCCCAGAGCCCAAGCCAGGCACCCGCCGGCCCCCAGCATACCGGCGCGAGCGGCTGCCGGCCAATCGCGACGAGCCGTGCGTCGGTCGCCCTCGGCGAATTCAAACAAGCGTATGTTTTTTCGTTGACAGCGGCCCGACTCCGGCCCTACCCTCGCGAAACTTCAACCCGCCGGGATCGACTGGGACGTGGGCAGCATCTACCTGATTCGACATGGCCAAGCCTCATTCGGTGCAGACGATTACGACGTACTGTCACCGCTCGGCGTGCGCCAGGCCGAAGTACTCGGCGACCATCTTGCCGAGCTTGGCATCAGCCTCGACCGCTGCCTGAGCGGTAGCCTGCGCCGTCAGCAGCACACCGCCACCGCCGCCATGCAACGCTGCGTGGCCGCCGGGCTGAACGCCCCGGAGCTGGAGATCGACCCGGCCTTCAACGAGTTCGATGCCGAGGCGGTGATCCGCAACCTTCTGCCGGCCATGCTGCCGGACGAGCCGGACGCCCTGGCCATCCTGCGTAACCCCAAGGACAACCGCGCCGCCTTCCAGCACCTGTTCGCCCGCATCATCCGTCGCTGGGTCAGCGGCGAATATGACCAGCCCGACCACGACACCTGGCAGGGCTTCGTCGATACGGTGAACGGCGGCCTGCAGCGCCTGCTGGCACAAGCCGAACGCGGCCAGCACATTGCCGTGTTCACCTCCGGCGGCACCATCACCGCCCTGCTCCACCTGCTGAGCGGTGTGCCGGCGGATAGAGCCTTCGAACTCAACTGGCAGATCGTCAATACTTCGCTCTCGCGCCTGCAGTTCCGTGGCAGTGAGGCGACCCTGGCTTCCTTCAACAGCCGTGTGCATTTGGAGCTGTTGAAGGCCCCGGAACTCATCACCTATCGCTGAGTCCGGCCCACAGCGGCCCGTATAAGGCCGTCAGTAACCCTTGATAACAAAGGATGAAACCATGAGCTCCGTTGCCGACACCATCAACACCATGAAGTCCAAGTTCAACGCCAGCGCCGCCGCCGGCCTGGACCTGGTGTTCCAGTTCAACATCGAAGACGGTGAGAACTACGCGCTGATCGTCAAGGACGGCACCTGCGACGTGCAACAGGGCGACAATGCCAACGCCAACGTCACCCTGATCATGGACAGCGCCACCCTGGCCGGCATCGCCAGCGGCGAAACCGACGGCATGCAGGCCTTCATGGGCGGCAAGCTGCGCGCCGAAGGCGACATGATGCTGGCCATGAAACTGGCCGAGCTGTTCCCGGTATAAGCCCTCGGGCAAAGCCTGCGACGCAGAAACCGGAGTCCTAGGGCTCCGGTTTTTTTTCGCCTGCCGTCGCGCATCGCGAGCAAATCAGGCCCCTTGATCGACAACCAACAGCCACATCTATAACGCTGTGCTTTGCTTGTTAGGGCCCGCAGGCAACATTAGATTAGCCAATGATTAGTGGCACCCATCATCATCAGAAGGGATAAGCATGACGCTGACAGACCAGTCCACCGGCATCCGCGAAGGCGAAGAGCTCGATGCCGCGCAGATCGACCCGTACCTGAAGGCGCACATCCCCGGTCTCACCGGTACGCCGCGCATCAGCCAGTTCCCCGGCGGCGCCTCCAACCTGACCTACCTGCTGGAATACCCCGAGCAGGAATTCGTCCTCCGTCGCCCGCCGTTCGGCCATAAGGCCAAGTCGGCCCACGACATGGGCCGCGAGTACCGCATCCTCAACCAGCTCAACGCCGGCTTCCCGTACTGCCCCAAGGCCTACGTGCATTGCACCGACGAGTCGGTGATCGGCGCCGAGTTCTACGTGATGCAGCGGGTCAAGGGCATCATCCTGCGCAGCGACATGCCGGCCGAGCTGAACTTCAGCGCCGAGCAGACCAACGCCCTGTGCAAGAGCTTCATCGACAAGCTGGTCGACCTGCATAACGTCGACTATCAGGCCTGCGGCCTGGCCGATCTGGGCAAACCGGAAGGCTACGTGAAGCGCCAGATCGAAGGCTGGAGCGACCGCTACGAGAAGGCCCTGACCCCCGACGCGCCGACCTGGGAACCGGTCAAGGCCTGGCTGCGCGAGAAGATGCCGGCCGACCACCACAAGCCGGGCATCGTGCACAACGACTACCGCTTCGACAACGTGATCCTCGACCCGGCCAACCCGATGCAGATCATCGGCGTGCTGGACTGGGAGCTGACCACCATCGGCGACCCGCTGATGGACCTGGGCAACACCCTCGCCTACTGGATCGAAGCCGCCGACCCGCAGCCCATGCAGCTGATGCGCCGCCAGCCGAGCAACGCGCCGGGCATGCTGAGCCGCCAGGAGTTCGTCGACTACTACGCCCAGCGTGCCGGCATCCAGATCGACAACTTCGACTTCTACTACTGCTACGGCCTGTTCCGCCTGGCCGGCATCGTCCAGCAGATTTACTACCGCTTCTTCCATGGCCAGACCAAGGACAAGCGCTTCGCCCAGTTCATCATGATGAACAAGCTGCTGGAGCAGGCTGCCCTGCAGGTCATCAACAAATCCACCCTGTAACCCGGCTCAGACAAGGTACTAGCAATGTCCAAGACCAACCTGTTCGACCTCGACGGCAAGATCGCTTTCGTCTCCGGCGCCAGCCGCGGCATCGGTGAGGCCATCGCCAAACTGCTGGCCCAGCAAGGTGCCCATGTGATCGTCTCGAGCCGCAAGATCGACGATTGCCAGAAGGTCGCCGACGCCATCGTCGCCGACGGCGGCAAGGCCACCGCCATCGCCTGCCACATCGGCGAGATGGAACAGATCAGCAACGTCTTTGCCTTTATCCGCGAGCAGTTCGGCCGCCTCGACATCCTGGTCAACAACGCCGCCACCAACCCGCAGTTCTGCAACGTGCTGGACACCGACCTGGGCGCCTTCCAGAAGACCGTCGACGTCAACATCCGCGGCTACTACTTCATGTCCATCGAAGGCGGCAAGCTGATGAAGGCCAACGGCGGCGGCTCGATCATCAACGTCGCCTCAATCAACGGCGTCTCGCCGGGCGAGTTCCAGGGCATCTACTCGGTGACCAAGGCAGCCGTGATCAGCATGACCAAGGTCTTCGCCAAGGAGTGCGCGCAGTTCGGCATCCGCTGCAACGCCCTGCTGCCGGGTCTGACCGACACCAAGTTCGCCTCGGCGCTGACCAAGAACGACTCGATCCTCAACGTCGCCCTGCAGCGCATCCCGCTCAAGCGCGTAGCCGCTCCGAGCGAGATGGCCGGCACCGTGCTGTACCTGGCCAGCGATGCCTCCAGCTACACCACCGGCGTGGCGCTGAACGTGGACGGCGGCTTCCTCTCCTGAGGCTTGCACCGGACATGAAAAAGGGACCCTAGGGTCCCTTTTTGTTTGCCTGCGAAAGACCTACTGCCAGTCCTTCAGCGCCTGCTCAGCGGCCTGGTTCATCGGCCTGGCCAGCAGCCCGGTGGGACTGAGGCTGACGGTAAAGGCGGCGCCGTCGGCGATCGGCAGGTAGGTGACACGCGCAGCCTGCGGATCGAACAGGAACAGGTCGCGCTGTCCCAAGCGCAGCCAGCGCCACAGGTCGATGCCATAGGGACTTTGCGCCAGCTGCACCTGGGCATGACGGGCACTCTGCTGCTGCTCGATGGCGAGGAAGCGGCCGGAGAGTTTCTCCAGGCGGTAGCCGGGCTCCAGGCCGATCAGTGCGGCCAGGCCCTTCCAGTCCAGCAGGCGAGCGTCCAGCTGCCACAGATCGCCCTCCAGGGTGACCTCACGCTCCTCGCCACCCTCCAGCAGGTTGACCCGGTAGCGCTGCGGGCCGTCGGCGGCGAAACTCAGGGTCACCAGCGGCTTGTCCTGTACCTGGGCGTCATAGCTGCGCAGGTCATAGGCGACCACGCCAATCAGCAGCGCCAGGGCCAGGAAGGCCAGGCCGGCGGTGCCGCGCAGCCAGGCGAGGAACCAGTTGGGAGCGAACAGGATGCGGGCGGCGATGAACAGCGCCAGCAGGGCCAGCAGGCCGGTGAACCAGGCCAGGCCGTCGTACTGCATGCGTGTGATTCCTTATACGAATTTTTCTCGGCATTATGCTCAGCAGCTGCGGGGCGAACCAGCAACGGCGCCGCACAATTGAACCCACTTCGAGTTTTTTATGCCCTTTCCCTTCGAGCTTGGAGTCGATCAGACCACACTGCTGATCCTCGCCATCGTCGCCTTCACCGCCGGTTTCATCGACGCCATCGCCGGCGGCGGCGGTCTGCTGACCATTCCCGCCCTGCTTACCGCCGGCCTGCCGCCGCACCTGGTGCTGGGTACCAACAAGCTGTGCGCCACCTTCGGCTCGGCCACCGCCAGCTACACCTTCTACCGACGCAAGCTGTTCGCGCCGCGGCAATGGCGCAACGCGCTGATCGCCACGGCGATCGGCGCGGCGATCGGCGCGATCATCGCCCACTGGCTGCCGGCCGCCTGGCTCAACCAGATGCTCCCGGCCGTGGTGTTCGGCTGCGGCCTGTACCTGTTGTTCGGCAAGACGCCGGAGACCCACGGCCAGCAGGACGCGCCCGTGGCCCAGGGTCGCCAATGGCCGCAAGGGCTGGGTCTGGGCTTCTACGATGGCGTGGCCGGCCCCGGCACCGGCGCCTTCTGGACCGTCAGCACCCTGCTGCTCTACCCCATGGACCTGGTACGAGCCAGCGGCGTGGCGCGCAGCATGAACTTCGTCAGCAACGCCATGGCCCTCACCGTGTTCATCATCGCCGGCCAGGTCGCCTGGCTGCTCGGCATCAGCATGGGCCTGGCACTGATGGCCGGCGCCTTCTTCGGGGCACGCACGGCGATCCGCGGCGGCTCCAAGTTCATCCGCCCGGTATTCATCCTGGTGGTACTGGCGCTGACCGCGCGCCTGGCCTGGCAGCACTGGTTCTGAGGAGCGCACTGTGCAATTGAGCAAAACCACCCCGATCCTGCGCATCTTCGACGAGGCCAAGGCGCGGGAATTCTATGTGGCGTATCTGGGCTTCCGGATCGACTGGGAGCACCGCTTCGCGCCCGGCATGCCGCTGTATCTGCAGATATCCCGCGGCGGCTGCGTGCTGCACCTGTCCGAGCACCACGGGGACGCCTGCCCGGGCGCGGCGATGCGCATCGAGACCGATGCGCTGGACGCGTTCCACCAGGAGCTGGAGCAGAAGGAATACGGCTATGCGCGGCCCAGCATCGAGGCCCAGCCCTGGGGCAGCCGCGACATGAGCCTGCGCGATCCGTTCGGCAATCGCCTGACCTTCACCGACTCCGTGGGCGGCTGACACTCAGCGCGGCAGCTGTGGCTCCGGCTGGCCGAGACGGCGAGCCACATAGAGATCGATCAGGTAGCGGGCGATGGAGCGATGCATCGGCAACGGCGGCAGCTGGTCGATGGGGAACCAGCGGGCGTCCTCGATCTCGTCGGCCTGCGGCACGATCTCGCCACTGACGTATTCGGCATGGAAGCCGAGCATCAGCGAATGCGGGAAGGGCCAGGCCTGACTGCCCAGGTATTGCAGGTTGCCGACCTCGATGCCGACCTCCTCGCGCACCTCGCGGGCCACGCACTCCTCCGCCGACTCGCCCGGCTCGACGAAGCCGGCCAGGGTGCTGTAGACACCCGGCACGAAGCGCGGCGAACGGGCCAGCAGCACCTCGTCGCCACGGCTGACCAGCACGATCATGCTCGGCGAGATGCGCGCGTAGCTATCCAGGCCGCACTCGGGGCAACGCATGCAGCGCTCGTTCGGCACCAGACGATTACGGCTGCCACAGCGGCCGCAGAAGCGGTGATTGAGATCCCAGTGGCCGACCTGCTCGGCGAACGAGAGCATGCGGAAGGTTGGATAATCGGCCTGCAGCATGAACTGGCGCAGGCCCTGCCAGAAGCAGCCGGGCATCTCCGCCGGCCGATCCAGCGTCAGCAGCCAGACCGGCTCGCCGTCGAAATGACCGAGGCCGTGTTCGGCCAGCAGGGGCAGATCCTGGCGCTTCAGCCATTCACGCGGGAACAGCACGCCGTTGCCGTCGGCGAGGAAGCCCTGGGAGCTGCGTACCAGCGCCCAGCCACCGGCCTGGGCATTATCCAGCGGCGGCGTGGTCTGCCAGCCAGAAGCCATCAGGGGGTTACCGACAGGCCAAGGGCACGCACGCTTTCCTCGGCCAGGTCGAGCACGCTCGGCGTGGTCTCGGGGCGCAGCACGGCGCCGCCTTCGAGGTAGTACTCCAGGCTGCTGAGGGCATCGGCCAGGGTTTCCAGCATCTGCTCGGAAGGCATCTGCCGGGCATCGAGCATCTGCGTCTGGATGTAGTCGGCACACAGGCCGATCAGCTTGGCCGCACGCTCCTGGCCGAGGAACCAGAGACCGCCACGCACCGCCTGCAGGCTGAACGGCACGTTGGCCAGGTGCAGCTTGTCGCCATTGGCTTCCAGGTAGGAGGTGATCGCCCGCTTGGCCAGGGCCAGGCCGCCCTGGGCCTCGTCGACCACCACGATACGGGCCTCGACCAGCTGGTGAGCGGCGAAGGCTTCTCCCTCGTCTCCCGGCTGCACCGGCGCCGGACGCTGGTTGCGCTGCTCGCCACGCTCCAGGCTGGCGACCATGCTCTCCACATAGAGCACCGCTTCGGCCAGCTTGTGCAGATCGGTATTGGCAGCGGGACTGTTCTCGCTCCAGCCACCGACTATCGGCAGCTGCACCTGCAGCGCGTTGGCCGCGGAGCTGAGGCCGACCATGCTGAGGGTCTTGGCCAGCTTGCCGAGCAACGCGTGCAGATTGCCGAAGCTGTCGGGCTGGGCGGTGCCGCGCTCGATCAGGTCGAGCAGGTCCTTGACGCTGGCCAGCTCTTCGCGGATGGCAGTGGACAAGGAGCGCATCACACCCTGGCCGGGGCCGGACAGGCGCTGGTATTCCTCGTCCAGCAGGTGATCGGTGAACGGCAGCGGGGTCAGGCCGAACACGTCGCGTACGGCGCTGGCCTGGGGGCCGCGGCTGTCGGCCAGGGCCACCAGATAGAGCAGTTCCTTGAGCAGGCTGCGCGGCGCCTCGTAGCTGCCGTTGGCGACCAGGGCCTGCTTGATCTCGCGATCCAGGCGCGAGAACAGCTGCTTGCGCGACTTGCGCGGCAGCAGCTGGCCATCCAGCTGCGATTCCACGGCGGCGGCACCGGCCCAGTACAGGCGACCGGCCGGCTTGTCGACGAACAGGCTGTCAAGGCGCCCCAGGGCACGCAGCATCAGTTTGAGGCCGGCCTGCGGGTTGTCCTCGCGGATAAAGCCGAGCAGGCCGACCTGGAACATGTGGCGCAGGCGGCGCGCATCTTCGGCGCTGGCAGCAGCCAGCGGCACGCCGGCCGGGCGCGCCTGGTCGAGGCGCACGCTGAAGAAGAAGCTCTCCGGCAACGGCGGCTGGGCACCGGCCTGACGCAGATCGTTGATCGCCGGCAGCAGCAGCTCGGGCATTTCCTGGCGGCTGGCGTCGACGTTTTCCAGATAGCGGCGCAGCACGTAAAGGGCATTGCTCAGTGCCGCCAGCTGACCGTCACGCTCCTCGCCGGCACCGGCGGGAATGTCGGTGGCCTGCTGCAATACTTCCTGGGCCAGCAGCTCGGCGCCGGCCAGTTCAATCAGATTGAGGGTGCCACGCACCTGCTGCAGGTTTTCCACGGCCTGCTGCAGCAGGCTGCCGTTGTTCCGTTCGGCAATGAACTGTTCGAGACTCTGTTCGGTCTCTTCCATGGTGGTGAACAACTCGTCACGCACCAAGCTCAGGGATGTCGCTCCAGTGACCATGGGTCTGATGAACCTCTCAGTCGGCGAATTCCGGTTTCTGCTTGCTCATGTGCGCGGCCATGGCCACGCGCAGGTCGGCGGATTGCAGCATGGCGCCATTCCAGTTGGCCACGTACTCCAACCCATCGTCGACCCGGTGGTCGCGCATGTAGCGAATCATGTGTTTGGTACCGCGGATGGCGATCGGCGACTTGGCGGCGATCTCGCGGGCGATCTCGAACACGCCGGCCAGCAGCTCTTCCTGGCTGGCGTAGGTGCGGTTGACCAGGCTGATGCGCAGGGCCTCGTTGCCGTCGATGGTGCGACCGGTGAAGGCCAGCTCGCGCATCATGCCGTCACCGATGATGCGCGGCAGGCGCTGCAGGGTGCCGACGTCGGCGGCCATGCCCATGTCGATCTCCTTGATGGAGAACTGCGCATCGGCGGTGGAATAGCGCATATCGCAGGCCGAGATCAGGTCGATGGCGCCGCCCAGGCAGTAGCCCTGGATGGCTGCCAACACCGGCTTGCGACAGTTGTCGACGGCGTTGAACGAGCCCTGCAGCTGCAGGATCTTGCGACGCAGGGCCTCGGCGTTGCGGCCGACGTCCTTGCCCAGCGCACTGCCGGCCTGGGCCAGCAGCATCAGGTCGATGCCCGAGGAGAAGTGCTTGCCGGCACCGGAGAGCACCACCACGCGGGCCTCGTCGGTTTCATCGACCCAGCGGAAGATCTCGATGATCTCCTCCCAGAAGTCGACGTTCATCGCGTTGACCTTCTCCGGGCGGTTGATCTGCACATGGGCGATCTTGTCGATGAGCTCGACACGGAAAGCTTTGTATTCGGGCACGCAGATCATCCTCAAGGGCAAGGCGCACGGCGGCGCACATAGATATGTTGTTTTGGAATCAATCGGCCCACTATAACAAGCACGAAACAAAAGTCGATGCTGGCCACTGTGACGCAGGACACGCTAGCAAAGCTAAGAAGATTTCTGACTATATCCGTTAAACGCTTGATCTTTTTGGAACTGGCCCGGAATCTTCGCCCTTTTTCCTTCAGGGGAGAGACACCGATGAAGCGATCCTTGGCCGGCGCCCTCGCGCACAACTTTCTCGGCAGCTCGCCACCCTGGTACAAGCTGACCATCCTCTTCTTCCTGCTCGTCAATCCGCTGGTGCTCTGGGCTGCCGGCCCGGTGGCGGCCGGCTGGCTGTTGGTGGGCGAGTTCATCTTCACCCTGGGCATGGCGCTCAAGTGCTACCCGCTGCTGCCCGGCGGGCTGCTGGTGCTGCAGGCCATCCTGCTCGGCCTGGCCACGCCGAAGGCCCTCTACGAGGAGCTGGCGCACAACTTCCCGGTGATCCTGCTGCTGATGTTCATGGTCGCCGGCATCTACTTCATGAAGGACCTGCTGCTGTTCCTGTTCTCCCGCCTGCTGCTCGGCGTGCGCTCCAAGGCCTTGCTGGCGCTGCTGTTTTGCCTGCTCTCAGCCTTCCTCTCGGCCTTCCTCGATGCCTTGACCGTGACCGCAGTGATCATCGCGGCCACGCTGGGCTTCTATGCGGTCTACCACCGGGTCGCCTCTGGCCGCGGCCCGCAGGACGAGGACGCCCTGGACGAGGAGCCGGTCGAACTGCACCGCGCCGACCTGGAGCAGTTCCGTGCGTTCCTGCGCAGCCTGCTGATGCACGGTGCGGTGGGCACCGCCCTGGGTGGCGTGTGCACCCTGGTGGGCGAGCCGCAGAATCTGCTGATCGGCCATGAAATGGGATGGAATTTCGCCGATTTCTTCCTACGCGTGGCTCCCGTTTCCATTCCGGTGCTGGCCGCCGGCCTGGCTACCTGCGTGCTGCTGGAACGTCTGGGCTGGTTCGGCTATGGCGCCCAGTTGCCGGCCGCCGTGCGCCAAGTGCTGGCCGAGCACGCCAGCGCCAGCGATGCCCAGCGCACCCCGGAACAGCGTGCCGCGCTGCTGGTGCAGGGCCTAGCAGCAGTGCTGCTGATCATCGGACTGGCCCTGCATGTGGCCGAGGTCGGCCTGATCGGCCTGAGCGTCATAGTCCTGATCACCGCCTTCTCCGGGATCACCGACGAGCACCGCATCGGCCGCGCCTTCCAGGACGCCCTGCCGTTCACTGCGCTGCTGGTGACCTTCTTCGCCGTGGTCGCGGTGATCCAGCAACAGCAGCTGTTCACCCCGCTGATCCAGGCGGTGCTCGCCCTGCCGGCGGAGCAGCAGCCGGGCATGCTGTTCATCGCCAACGGGCTGCTCTCGGCGATCAGCGACAATGTGTTCGTCGCCACCATCTACATCACCGAGGTCAAGCAGGCCTTCCTCGCCGGCAACATGAGTCGCGAGCACTTCGAGGCGCTGGCGGTGGCCGTCAACACCGGCACCAACCTGCCCAGCGTGGCCACGCCCAACGGCCAGGCGGCCTTCCTGTTCCTCCTCACTTCGTCCATTGCGCCGCTGATCCGGCTGTCCTACGGGCGCATGGTGTGGATGGCCCTGCCCTACACGGTGGTCATGGGCGGCCTGGGTTGGTGGGCGGTCAGCTACTGGTTGTGAGGCCCGGCCTCACTTACCGAAGTCCGCCTCTACCCGGTTGCGCCACTGGCGCCAGGTGTAGAGCGGAATGCCGACCATCAGCACCAGGAAGCCCCAGAAGATCGCCTGCTCGCCTGTGCCATACAGTGCCCACATCGAGTAGATGAAGGCGCAGCAGCCGATCCACAGCAGACGGCCGCTCTCATGGCGGCCGAAGTCGCCGGGACGCATCGCCAGCAGGTGCAGCAGCGCCGCGGCGCAGAATACATAGGGCACCACGCCGGCCATGGTACCGAGCAGGATGATCACGTTGAACACGTCGACCAGCTCGCCCTGACCGTCCACGATCACCAGCAGGGTCACCAGCACGCCCGAGACCAGCAGACCGTTGGCCGGCACGCCATAGCGATTGGTCTTGGCCAGGGACTCCGGCAACAGGCCGTCACGGGCGGTGGCCATGGGGATCTGCCCCTGCAGCAGCACCCAGCCGTTGAGCGCGCCGAGGCAGGCGATTACCGCGCCGCCAGCGATGAAGTAGTAACCCCAGTCGCCGAGCATCACCCGCGCCGCGTCGGCGAAGGGCGCGGTGGACTTAGCCAGGACCTCCGGCGGCAGGACGCCCTGCACGGCGGTGATGGAGAGGATGTACACCGCCGCCGCCACCAGGGTGCCGACCAGAGTGGCCCGCGGAATGGTGCGGCGCGGATCGCGCACGTGCTCGGCCGGCACCGTGGCCGACTCCAGGCCGATGAACGACCACAGGGTCAGCGCCGCCGTGGTGGCGATGGCCTGGGCGTAACCGCCGCCAGGCAGCTGCGCCGGCTCGGGGATGGTCAGGTACTCGGGGTTGAAGTAGAACCAGCCGAGCACGCCGACCAGCAGCAACGGCACCAGCTTGAGCAGGGTCAGCACGTTCTGCACGTAGCCGAAGGCGGTGATGCCGCGCAGGTTGATCAGGGTGCACAGCCAGATCGCGCCGATGGCGGTGCCCACCATCGGTATCGGCGCCCGCAACACCGGCAGGAATACCTGCAGGTAGCCGACCAGGGTCACGGCGATCGCCGCATTGCCGATCCAGGCCGCCTTCCAGTAGGTCCAGGCACACAGATAACCGGCGAAGCCGCCGAAGGCGTCGCGGGTGTAAGCGTAGGGACCGCCGGCGGCGGGATTGAAGCGCGCCAGGCGCGAGAAAGTCAGCGCCAACAGCACCGCGCCGGTGCTCGACACCAGCCAGCCGATCAGGCTCAGCCCGCCATAGGGCGCCAGGCTGGAGGGCAGCAGGAACACCCCCGAACCGACCATGTTGCCGACCACCAGGGCGGTACAGGTCCAGAAACCCATCTCGCCCCGCGCGCCTTTGTCCTCAGCCATGACTCCCCCGATGGCGTGGCCGGCCTGCCCGTCACTCGGAGAGGTTACAGGCCGTGCGTTACTCCTTGATGCAATCCACTGTATAGCAGGCCTGCCCCGCCACTTCCTCCCGCTGCAGGCCGTGCACGTCGGCGTCGAACCCGGGGAACTGGCTGTCGAAGGTGCGGGCGAACTGCAGATAGTCGATGATCGAGCGTGTCTCGGCGGTGAAGCGCTCGCCCGGCATGATCAGCGGAATTCCCGGCGGATAGGGCACCAGCATCACCGCGGCGATGCGTCCCTCCAGTTGCTCGATCGGCACCGCCTCGACCTCGCCACGCACCAGCTGGTTGTAGGCATCGGCCGGTTTGATGGTCACCTGCGGCAGCACCGTGTACATGCGCTTGAGCGCCTTGGCCGTGGCGTTCTCGCGGTAGCAGCCGTGCAGCTGGTCGCACAGGTCGCGCAGGCCCATGCCGGCGTAGCGCGCGCCGCCCTCGCGGGCGATCGAGGGCAGCGCATCGAGCAGCGGCACGTTGGCGTCGTACAGGCGCTTGAACTCCAGCAACTCGGTGAGCAGGGTGCTCCACTTGCCCTTAGTGATGCCCATGGAGAACAGCACCAGGAAGGAATACAGGCCGGTCTTCTCGACCACCAGGCCGCGCTCCCAGAGGAACTTGCTGACCACCGCCGCAGGAATGCCGGCCTCGGTCAGCTTGCCGTCGGCGGACAGCCCCGGCATCACCAGGGTGACCTTGATCGGGTCGAGCAGCACGTAGTCCTCGGCCACTTCGCCGAAGCCGTGCCAGTCGGCGTTGGGCTGCAGCAGCCAGTCGGCGGTGTGCACGCCCTCGCCGCCGGCCTGGTCCGGCTGCCAGATGCTGAACCACCAGTCGTCCTGCTTCAGGTTCTGGCGCAGGTTGGCCAGGGCGCGACGGAAGCTCAGCGCCTCGTCGAAGGTTTCCTGGATCAGCGAGCGTCCGGCCGGGCCTTCCATCATCGCCGAGGCCACGTCCAGCGAGGCGATGATGCCGTACTGCGGCGAAGTGGAGATGTGCATCATGAAGGCTTCGTTGAAGCGATCACGGTCCAGCTGGCGCGCCCCACCATCCTGCACGTGGATCATCGAGGCCTGGCTGAAGGCCGCCAGCAGCTTGTGGGTGGAATGGGTGGAGAACACCAGCGGCGAATGTTCATCGCACTGGGTGCCCATGCCGTAGCGGCCGGCGTAGAACTCGTGGAAGGCGGCGTAGGCATACCAGGCCTCGTCGAAGTGCAGCACCTCCACCGAGTCGCCCAGGGCCTGCTTGACCATCTCAGCGTTGTAGCAGAGGCCGTCGTAGGTGGAGTTGGTCACCACCGCCAGCTTGACCTTGGGCGCGCGACCGCGAGCCAGCGGGCTGGCGTCGATCTTGGCCTGGATCGATTCCTTGCTGAATTCACTCAGCGGAATCGGTCCGATGATGCCCAGCTCGTTTCGCTCCGGGCACAGGTACAGCGGGATGGCGCCGGTCATGATGATCGAGTGGAGGATCGACTTGTGGCAGTTGCGATCCACCAGCACCAGGTCATCGCGGCCGACCATGGAGTGCCAGACGATCTTGTTCGCCGTCGAGGTGCCGTTGATCACGAAGAAGGTGTGGTCTGCGCCGAAGTTGCGCGCCGCACGGGCCTCGGCCTCGGCCAGCGGGCCGGTGTGGTCGAGCAGCGATCCCAGCTCCGGTACCGACACGGACAGGTCGGAACGCAGGGTGTTTTCGCCGAAGAACTGGTGGAAGGCCTGCCCCACCGGACTCTTGCGATAGGCCACGCCGCCGCCGTGACCGGGCGTGTGCCAGGAATAGTTGGACTGCGCGGTGTGCTGCACCAGCGCCTTGAAGAACGGCGGCAACAGGCCGTCGAGGTAGTTGTGCGCCGCGCGCGCCACCTGGCGGGCGAGGAAGGACACGGTGTCTTCGTACAGGTAGAGAATGCCGCGCAGATGGTTGAGATCGGCCATCGCCTCGGCCGGCGCGTTCTCGATGGTCACCTGTTCGCCGAGGGCGAAGATCGGCAGCTGCGGCGCGCGCACGCGGGCGACGCGGATCAGCTCGACCATGTCCTGCAGCAGACGCTGGTTCTCACCCGCCCCCTCAGCGGCGACCAGGATGCAGGCCAGGCCGTGATGGGTGGAGGCGACGATGCGCCCTTCGGCGGAGCTGGCGGTGGGGAGGATGGTGAAGCCGTCCTTGCTCAGCTCTTCGGCAATGGCGCGGACGCGTTCGCCGGCGACGGTATTGGCCTTGATGTCGCGGTGAACGATGAGGATGGGGAAGTTCAGGTCTTTATACATTGGAGGTTCCTGAGGGTGGTGCTCTCGGGCACCTATCCCCTCAGGTTAGAAGTTCGCCCCAACGGGCGGAACCCCCAGTGCGGAAGGCTGTAAGAAAAGGTCGCATTGGCCATACGACCGGTTCCGCTCAGCTCACTGGTTCTTCCGCTGGCGCGTCCATCTTGGCCCACAGCGACGGACCGCCGGCGGACTTTTCAATGATCGCCAGGCGCGCCGCATGGGCCGCCAGCTCCTCGGCGTTGGCGCGCAGCACGCGGGTCAGGTTGCGGCCCGGATCCAGGCGACGGATCGGGCTGGGCAGCACGCGGCCGGAGCCGTCACCGCCTTCACCGGCCAGCGACAGGTGGGTCTGGCCACCGGTCATGGTCAGGTAGACGTCGGCGAGGATCTCGGCGTCGAGCAATGCGCCGTGCAGGTCGCGGCCGGAGTTGTCGACGCCGTAGCGCTTGCACAGGGCGTCGAGGTTGTTGCGCTGGCCAGGGTGGCGCTCGCGGGCCATCAGCAGGGTGTCGAGAATCGAGCAGTAATCGCTGACGTCGCTGCGCTCGGTTTGCCCCAGCAGGGCGAATTCGTTGTTGATGAAGCCAACGTCGAACGCCGCGTTGTGGATGATCAGCTGGGCACCGGTGATGAACTCGAAGAACTCGTCGGCCACGTCCTTGAAGCGCGGCTTGTCGGCAACGAACTCGTTGGTGATGCCGTGGACCGCAATCGCACCCTCGTCGATCTCGCGATCGGGGTTGAGGTAGACGTGGAAGTGGCGGCCGGTCAGGCGCCGTCCTTCCAGCTCGACGCAGCCGATCTCGATGATCCGGTGACCATCGGTGACCGGCATGCCGGTGGTTTCGGTGTCCAGTACCACACTACGCATGCTTCATTGCCCTCACTTCATCTACACCGCGGTTGGCCAGCTGATCGGCCTTCTCGTTGCCGGGTTGGCCGGTATGCCCGCGCACCCACTGCCACTCGACCTTGTGCCGATTGACCTGCTCGTCCAGCGCCTGCCACAGGTCGGCGTTCTTCACCGGCTCCTTGGTCGAGGTCTTCCAGCCGCGCTTCTTCCAGTTGGGCATCCATTCCTGGATGCCCTTCATCACATACTGCGAGTCGGTCACCAGACGCACCGAACAGGGTCGGGTCAGGGCGAGCAGCGCGCAGATCGCCGCCATCAGCTCCATGCGGTTGTTGGTGGTGTTGGGCTCGCCGCCCCACAGCTCCTTCTCCGCGCCCTTGTAGATCATCAGCGCACCCCAGCCGCCCGGGCCGGGATTGCCCTTGCAGGCGCCATCGGTATAGATCTCGACTACTTCTTCGCTCATTGAATGCTCTAGTTATCCGAGTCGCGCCGGCTGACCTTGGCCACCGGCATCGGCAGCAGCTTGCCCATGCTGGCCCGCTGGATCGGCCGCAACGGGCGCAGGCCGACTACCAGCTTGCGCGCCACCAGCAGATAGAAGCCGGCGCCAGGAGCCTGCAGACGACCGCCCCAGCGTTCCAGCCCGGCCAGACGCGCCTGCCAGGCCGGCGCAGAAAGCGGCGGACGATAGCACCCGAAGCGACGTTTCTCCAGCGCGAATCCCAGCAGGCTGAGCCAGTCCGCCAGGCGGCTGGGGGAGATGCAGCGGGCCTGGCGAAAACCATCGCGAGCGAAGTAATGGCGCAGGCCCCAGGTGCTCCAGGGATTGACTCCGGTGACCAGCAGATAGCCGCCCGGGCGCACGCTGCGCGCCGCCTCGCGCAACAGGCCATGGGGAGACAGGCTGAAGTCCAGGCCGTGCTGCAGCACCACCACGTCGGCGGCGTGCTCGCCCAGTGGCCAGGCCTGCTCCTCGCAGGCGATGTGCACGCCGGCCAGCGGCGCGCCCATGCGCACATTGCAGCGAATCTGCGGCGCCTTGGGCGGCTCGGCCGCGGCCGGGCCGTAATGCACCAGGTAGCCACCGAAGTAGCGCGCCAGTTCCTCGTCCAGCGCCTGGCGCTCTTCGCTCAGTAGCAGCTCGCCCAGCGGCGATGCCAGCCACTCGCGGGCGGCGGCGGTCAGTTGCAGCCAGTCGGCATCGGCCTGGGCGAAGGGTGGTTCGCTCATCGGGACCTCCATGACACAAGCTCGGTGATGACGATTAAGATGCGCCATTGCTCTCCAAATGGCGACCCCGCACATGTTTCAGATCGACGCCCTGCCCGCCTTCAGCGACAACTACATCTGGCTGTTGCAGGATCCGGCCACCCACCGCTGCGCCGTGGTCGACCCGGGCGACGCGCAGCCGGTGCTGAACTGGCTGGCCGCGCATCCGGACTGGCGGCTCAGCGACATCCTCGTCACCCATCACCACCCGGACCACATCGGCGGTGTGCTCAAACTGAAGGATGCCACCGGCGCCCGGGTCAGCGGCCCGGCGCAGGAGAACATCCCGGCCCGCGATCTGGCGCTGGATGATGGCGAGCGGGTCGAGGTGCTCGGCCGCAGCTTCCTTATATATGCCGTGCCCGGCCATACGCTCGGCCATATCGCCTACTACCAGGCCGAGGAAGGCTGGCTGTTCTGCGGCGACACTCTGTTCGCCGCCGGCTGTGGCCGCCTGTTCGAGGGCACGCCGCAGCAGATGAACCACTCCCTGCAGCGCCTGGCCGCCCTGCCGGATGCCACCGAGGTGTACTGCACCCATGAATACACCCTGAGCAACCTGCACTTCGCCCGTGCGGTGGAGCCGCACAATCCGGCAGTGGCCGCGCGCTTCGCCGAGGTCAGCGCCTGGCGTGCCAGCGGACGTATCAGCCTGCCCTCCAGCATCGCCCTGGAGAAGGCCACCAATCCGTTCCTACGCTGCGGGGAAACATCCATTAAAGAAAAAATCGACGAGCGGAACGGCGCCCAGCAGCGCACGGCGGACGAGGTGTTCGCTTGCCTGCGCAGCTGGAAAGACCAGTTCAAGGTGGCCTGACAACTGACCGGAGGGGTGGTGAAAACTTGACCACCCCAGGGGGCATTCCTAGAATCCCCCCACTTTTTTGCGCCGGCAGATGCTACCGACCGATGTTCTTATTACCTTTCGGAACCCTTGATTCAGCAGCGCTGACCCGGCGAGCGAAGGCTCTGGCGGTGCTTCTGTGCCTGGGTCTGGCAGGCTGTCAGAACATGGCGCCGAGCGACGACGATGGCAGCGACACCGACCGCGCCGTGGCCCTGCAGCAGGAGCCGGAGTGGCTCAACGAGTCCGCCGAACCGCAAGCGCCCACGGATATCTGGGAGCGCATGCGCGACGGCTTCAAGCTGCAGGACGAGATCGGCATCAACCCGCGCATCGAGAACCAGCGCCTGTGGTTCGTCAGCAACCCGTCCTTCCTGGAAAACGCCAGCGAGCGCGGCAGCCTGTATATCCACTATGTGGTCGAGCGCCTGGAAGAGCGCAACATGCCGATGGAGCTGGCCCTGTTGCCGGTAATCGAGAGCGCCTATAACCCCCTCGCCTACTCGCGTAGCCATGCCGTCGGCATCTGGCAGTTCATTCCCTCCACCGGCCGTCACTTCAACCTGCGCCAGACCAACTGGTACGACGGCCGCCGCGACATCACCGCCTCGACCAATGCCGCGCTGAGCTACCTGACCCGCCTGCACGACATGTTCAACGGCGACTGGCTGCTAGCCCTGGCCGCCTACAACGCCGGCGAAGGCACGGTGAGCCGCGCCATCGAGCGCAACCAGAAGCTCGGCCTGCCCACCGACTACTGGAACCTGCCGCTGCCGCAGGAAACCCAGAACTACGTGCCCAAGCTGCTGGCCCTGTCGCAGATCGTGCTGTCGCCGGAAGCCTACGGCGTGCGCCTCAACCCGATCGCCAACGAGCCCTACTTCGAGCAGGTGGCGAGCAAGCCGGGCCTGGACCTGGCCCGGGTGGCGGCCATGGTCGATATGGAAGAGGACGAGCTGGAGAGCCTCAACCCCGCCTTCAAGAAGGGCATCACCATGGACGGCCCGCAGCATCTGCTGGTGCCGATTGCCAAGGCCGAGCTGTTCAATGCCAACCTGGCACTGATGAAGCCGCAGGAAGTGGTGCGCTGGCAGGAATACCGGGTGCGCTCGGGCGACAACCTGCACAGCATCGCCAACCGCTACCACCTGACGGTGAACACCCTGAAGGACGTCAACCAGCTGCGCAGCAACAGCCTGCGCGTCGGCCAGGTCCTCAACATCCCCGCCCAGGGCGGCCGCGAGCCGGTCGAGGGCCTGCAGCAGGTGGCCAAGGCGCCGGCCAGCCAGCCGCAGCGCTACAAGGTGAAGAGCGGCGACAACCTCTGGCAGATCGCCAATGCCCACGGCGTTTCGCTCAAGGACCTGCAGCGCTGGAACGGCCTGAATGCCCGCAGCAAGCTGAGCCTGGGCCAGGTGCTGGATATCCGCGGCGGCAGCGGCGGCACCGGCAACTCGGTGGCCGCGACGAAGAGCAATGCGCGGCAGAACGTCACCTACTACCGGGTCAAGAACGGCGACTCGATGTACCTGATCGCCCAGCGTTTCAAGGTCAACGTCAAGCATCTGCAGAGCTGGAACCCGCGCAGCGACAGCCGCGCGCTGAAGCCGGGGCAGACCCTGACCCTGTATCTCGACTGACAGAAGTCCCGCCCCATGAAAAAGGCCGCCTCAGGGCGGCCTTTTCGTCAGCGCTTGCTCAACGCCTCCAGGCAGCGCCCGGTGAGCTGGGTGAAGCGCTGGAAGGCGACGAACTGCTCGTGCTTGAGCGCCCGTCCGGACACTCGGCTGTCGGCATACAGCACGCCGATCTCGCGGGTGCCGGCCAGCAGCGGGGCGATGAAGAACATGCCCTGGCCGAGCATCTGACGCATCGGCAGGGTCACCAGCTCGGCCAGGTTGTAGCTGGCCGGCACCCCCATCCACAGAGCCTCACGGTTGCGCAGCGCGTAACTGAAGATATGCGGCTGTTCGGCCTGTTTGGCCGGCAGCTGGAAGTCCGTCAGCCACTGCTCGGTGCCCTCGCCCACCGCACGCTTGGCACGGAAGGCGGTCTGCCCATCAGCCAGCACGGTCAGCATCACCCGCTCCAGACCCGCGCCCTGGTGCAGGCCCTTGAGCAGGGTGTCGAGGATCAGGCCGACGTCGCCCTTCTGGTTGACCATCATGCCCAGGTCCTGCAGCGCCTGCTGCAGCACCAGCAGGTTCGGCTGCAACAGGCGCGCCTTGCGCTCCTGCTGCTGCAGCTTGATCTGTTCCGGATCGGTGTTGGGAATCAGCTTGCACAGCTGGCTGGCACCGAAGGTAGCCGCCACCTCGACCGCTTCCTGGGCGCTCTCCAGCACCTGCTTGAGCGCGTCCTCGGCACTGACCCCGGTGAACTCCGCCAGTTGCTCCACCAGCTTCTCCATCTCCGGCGAGTCCCAGCCTTCCAGCGCCGCCTCGCTGATCTTCACGCCGAGGCTGATGGCGCGCACCGCCGGGTCGTGCTGGTTGCCGCTGCCGTGAGCGAAGGCGGCCAGCTCGCCCAGGTTCCAGCTTTTCACCAAACCTTGGGTGAGCTGGCGGAAGGTGAGGCCGAGCACCTGGCGGGTGGCATCGTCCACCTCCACGCCGGGCTGTTCCAAGGCATCGGCCAGCTCGTCGGCCTGCTCGCCGCCGCAGGCCCAGAAGGCCAGCTCGCCGACCGTGTGCAGCAGCGCGGCGATAAATACTTCTTCCTGGTTCTTGGTCAGCACGTAGCCGGCGATGTTGCGCGCCTGCACGGCAGCATGGAACGAGCGTGCCAGAAGCATCTGCAGCTGTTCGCGCGGCACCCGGGTGAGCAGGCTGTCGATCAGGCTGACCGACATGCCGATCAGGCGTACATTGTCGAAGCCGATCAGCACGATGGCTCGCGAAATGGTGCGGATGCTTTCCTGGGAAGGGTTGTAATAGACGCTGTTACCGACCCGCAGCACCTTGGAAGTGAGCGAGGCGTCGCGCAGCAGCACGTCGGCCAGTTGCTGTACCGAGGCCTTGTCGGCCTGCGACAGGCGATGCAGGTCCTGCACCACGGCGGCGAGAGCAGGCAATTCGGCCTGATTCAAACGGTCTATCCATGCCTGTAAGCCGACACTGCGTTCCACCAAGACAGCAACCTCTTCGCAATTTGTTTCAGTGTAATCAAATTGATGGCACATGCCCTGGAAAAGGCACTCTTTTTCCAGCGGATACAAGCTGTTACTGTACCGGCAAACAACCAGCCGGCATGCCCTGCACAAATGGGCGATCATCGATCGCCAACAGCGGCGAAAAACCAGCCCTGCCCCCTATGCCGCAAGAAGCCCCATGGACCGGACCCCGCACCCGATGCGCTCCCTGATCTCACTGATCCTCGGCCTGACCATGAGCTTTCCCGCTTTCGCGACCATCAGCGAAAGCCATGGTTACGCCCAGTTCGGCATGCTCAAGTACCCGGCCAGCTTCACCCACTTCGACTGGGTCAACCCCGACGCGCCCAAGGGCGGCACGCTGCGGGTCATGGCCTATGGCACGTTCGACACCCTCAACCCTTATAGTTTCAAGGGAAGTAGCCCTTCGGCGGCGCCCAATTTCCTGCAATACGGAGTCAGCGAGTTCAATGAACCGCTGATGGTCGGCACCGGTCCCTACGACCCGTCGGGCGACGAGCCGGCCTCCAGCTACGGGCTGATCGCCAAGAGCGTCGAGTACAGCGAGGACCGCAGCTGGGTGGTGTTCAACCTGCGCGAGGAAGCGCGCTTCCATGACGGCCAGCCGATCACCGCGTTCGACGTCGCCTTCACCTACCGCACCCTGGTCAAGGACGGCCACCCGCAGTACCGCACCACGCTGCAGGAAGTGAAGCGGGTGGACATCCTCAACCGCCACCGCATCCGCTTCGTGTTCAAGCGCGCCGGCAATCCGCTGCTGATCCTGCGCCTCGGCGAATTGCCGGTACTGGCCCAGCACTACTGGAAGAAACGCGACTTCAGGGCTACCAGCTTCGATGTGCCGCTGGGCAGCGGCCCCTACCGCATCACCCAGGTGGAACCGGGGCGGCGCCTGGTGTTCGAGCGGGTCAAAGACTGGTGGGGCGAGAAGCTCGCGGTCAACCGCGGCAAGTACAACTTCGACCGGGTCGAGGTGGAGTTCTACCGCGACAGTAATGTGGCCTTCGAGGCGTTCAAGGCTGGCGAGTTCGACTTCTACATCGAGCACCAGGCGAAGAACTGGGCCAACGCCTACCGCTTCCCCGCCATCGCCCGTGGCGACGTGATCCGCGCCGAGATCCCGCACCAGATCCCGACCCAGACCCAGGCGCTGTTCATGAACAGCCGCCGCGACACCTTCGCCGCGCGCAAGGTGCGCGAGGCCCTGGGCCTGATGTTCGACTTCGAGTGGACCAACCGCGCCCTGTTCAACAGCGCCTACAAGCGCAGCCCGAGCTACTACCCCAACAGCGAATTCGCCGCCAGCGGCAAGCCCGAGGGTGGGGAGTGGCTGCTGCTGTCACCCTATCGCAAGCAGCTGCCGGCCAAGCTGTTCACCCAGCCTTTCACCCTGCCCGCCACCGACGGCCGCGGCATTCCGCGTGAGACCCTGCGCAAGGCGCTGGGCCTGCTCGCCGAAGCCGGCTGGAAACCTTCCGGCCAGCATCTGGTCAACGCCAAGGGCGAGCGCCTGCGCTTCGAGATTCTGCTGGTCAACCCCAACCTGGAACGCATCCTCCAGCCCTACACCGAGAACCTGGCCAGCATCGGCATCCAGGCCGACCTGCGCACCGTGGACCGCGCCCAGTACAAGCAACGCCTCGACCAGTTCGACTACGACATGATCCTCATGACCCTGCCGCAGAGCCTAAGCCCCGGCCTGGAACAATGGCTGTACTTCCACTCCAGCCAGGCCGGCGTGAAAGGCGGCAAGAACTACGCAGGCGTGCGCCACCCGGTGGTCGACACCCTGCTCGACAAGCTGCTCGCCGCCCAGACTCGCGAGGAGCAGGTGGCCGCTACCAAGGCCCTGGACCGGGTTCTGCTCTGGCAGCACTACAGCATTCCCAACTGGTACATCAATCACCATCGCCTGGCGTACCGTAACCGGTTCGCCTTCGTCACCACCCCGCCCTACACCCTGGGGCTGCGGGCCTGGTGGCTGAAGCCCACGGAGACCGTTCGATGAGCCCTACCCTGCACACCCTCGGCGCCGCCCTGCTGATGCTGGCCGGCGCGGCCCAGGCCGAACCGCGGCACGCCATCACCCTCTACGACGAACCGCCCAAGTACCCGGCGGACTTCAAGCACTTCGAATACGTCAATCCAGATGCACCCAAGGGCGGCCTGCTTCGTCTACGTGGCGTCGGGACTTTCGACAGTCTCAACCCCTTCATCCCCAAGGGCACATCGGCCAGCGTCGGCATGATCTACGACAGCCTGACCTATCACTCACAGGATGAGCCTCTCACCGAGTACGGCTTGATTGCAGAGAAGATCGAGAAGGCGCCGGACAACAGCTACGTACGCTTCATCCTCAACCCCAAGGCGCGCTTCCACGACGGCACCCCCATAACGGCCGAGGACGTGATCTTCACCTTCAACATCCTCCTGGAAAAAGGCGACCCCCTATACCGCCATTACTACGCCGACGTGGCGCAAGTGGTGGCCGAGGACAAGCTGAAGGTGCGCTTCGACTTCAAGCACAAGGACAACCGCGAACTGCCGCTGGTTCTCGGTCAGATAGAGGTACTACCGAAACACTGGTGGGCCACACGCAACTTCGGCAAGGGTAGTCTAGAGCCGCCACTGGGCAGCGGCCCCTACAAGATCAGCAAGGTCTCGCCAGGCAGTAGTGTTGAATTCGAGCGAGTCAAGGACTGGTGGGCCAATGACCTGCCGGTAAGCCGCGGCCTGTACAACTTCGACCGCATCCGCGTTGACTACTACCGCGACACCCAGGTCGCCCTGGAGGCCTTCAAGGCCGGCCAGTTCGATGTCAACGAAGAGTTCTCGGCCAAAGACTGGAATACCGGCTACGACTCTCCAGCCCTGAAAGCCGGCAAGTATGTGCAAGTATCCATTCAGAAACAGGTTCCCGCCGGCATGCAGGGCTATGTATTCAACCTGCGCCGACCGATATTCCAGGACCGCCGTGTACGCGAGGCGATCGCCCAGCTGTTCGACTTCGAATGGGCCAAGAAGCAGATCTTCTACGGCGATTACAAGCGCACCCACAGCTACTTCGAGAACTCCGAGATGGCCGCCAGCGGCCTGCCCTCGGAAGCCGAGCTAAAGCTGCTGGAGCCGCTGCGCGACAAGCTGCCGCCGGAGGTCTTCACCCAGGAGTTCAAGCCACCGGTCAGCGATGGCAGCGGCATCATCCGCGAGCAGAGCCGCCGTGCCTTCCAGCTGCTCACCGAGGCCGGTTACCGCATCGAGAACGACAAGATGATCGGCCCGGACGGAAAGCAGCTGGCCTTCGAATTCCTCAACTTCCAGCCCAATCTGGAACGGGTGGTGCTGCCGTTCAAACGCAACCTGGCCGAACTGGGCATCGATCTGCAGATCCGCCGAGTCGACGTATCGCAATACATCAATCGCCTGCGCGAGTGGGACTACGACATGACATCTGCGGTCTGGCCGCAGTCCAATTCGCCGGGTAACGAGCAACTGGATATGTGGCACTCCAGCAGCGTCGACAAGGCTGGCAGCCAGAACTACATCGGCCTGCACGACCCGGCCATCGACAAGCTGGTCGAAAGTCTGATCCGCGCCAACTCGCGCCAATCGCTGGTTACCCATGCCCGCGCGCTGGACCGCGCCCTGCTGTGGGGCCACTACGTGGTGCCCAACTATTATGTGGATGCTTGGCGCGTCGCCTACTGGAAGCGTTTCGGACGCCCCAAAACAACACCTCACTCCGACTACGGACTGATGACTTGGTGGGAAGAACAGCCACTTAACGCACTACAACCAGCGCCCGCCGCCGAAACCGAGCAGGAAGCCGAGTAATGCTGGCCTATATATTTCGTCGCCTGCTGCTGATCATCCCCACCCTGCTCGGCATCCTGCTGATCAACTTCATCATCGTCCAGGCCGCTCCCGGCGGCCCGGTGGAGCAGATGATCGCCAAGCTGGAAGGCTTCGATGCCGCCTCCGGTGGCGCCACCGCTCGGGTTTCCGGCGGTGGCGGCGAAGTCGCCGTGGCCGGCTCCAACTACCGCGGCGGCCAGGGCCTGGACCCGGAGCTGGTGGCCGAGATCGAGAAGATGTACGGCTTCGACAAGTCCGCCCCCGAGCGCTTCTGGCTGATGATCAGCAACTACGCCCAATTGGACTTCGGTGAGAGCTTCTTCCGCGATGCCACGGTGATCGAGCTGATCCTGGAGAAAATGCCGGTCTCCATTTCCCTGGGGCTGTGGGGCACGCTGATCACCTACCTGATCTCGATCCCCTTAGGCATCGCCAAGGCCACCCGCCACGGCAGCGCCTTCGATGTCTGGACCAGCTCGGCGATCATCATCGGCTACGCCATCCCCGCCTTCCTCTTCGCCATCCTGCTGATCGTGCTGTTCGCTGGCGGCAGCTACTGGGACTGGTTCCCCTTGCGCGGGCTGACCTCGGGTAACTTCGACGAACTCAGCCTGGGCGGCAAGATCCTCGACTACTTCTGGCACCTGGCCCTGCCGGTGACGGCCCTGGTGATCGGCAACTTCGCCACCCTCACCCTGCTGACCAAGAACAGCTTCCTCGACGAGATCGGCAAGCAGTACGTGGTCACCGCTCGCGCCAAGGGCCTGACCGACAGCCGCGTGCTCTACGGCCATGTGTTCCGCAACGCCATGCTGATCGTGGTGGCCGGCTTCCCGGCGGCGGTGCTGGGTATCTTCTTCGCCGGCTCGATGCTGATCGAGGTGATCTTCTCCCTCGACGGCCTCGGCCTGCTGGGCTTCGAATCCATCGTCAACCGTGACTATCCGGTGGTGTTCGGCACCCTGTTCATCTTTTCCCTGTTCGGCCTGGTGGCCAAGCTGGTGAGCGACCTGATGTACACCCTGATCGACCCACGCATCGACTTCGAAAGCCGGGAGAACTGAGAATGGCGCTCTCCCCCCTCAATCAACGCCGCCTCGCCCTGTTCAAGTCCCACAAGCGTGGCTGGTGGTCGCTGTGGCTGTTCCTCATCCTGTTCGTGCTCAGCCTGGGTGCCGAGCTGATCGCCAACGACAAGCCGCTGGCCGTGCGCTATGACGGCGAGTGGTACTTCCCAGTGGTCAAGCGCTACGCGGAAACCACCTTCGGCGGCGAATTTCCACTGCAGGCCAACTACAAGAGCCCCTACATCCAGGAGCTGATCGCAGCGAAGGATGGCTGGATGCTCTGGCCGCCGATCCCCTTCAGCTACTCCAGCATCAACTACGAACTGCAGGTTCCAGCGCCCGCACCGCCCTCGGCGCAGAACTGGCTGGGCACCGACGACCAGGGCCGCGACGTGCTGGCGCGAGTGATCTACGGCTTCCGCGTATCGGTACTGTTCGCCCTGGCGCTGACCCTGGCCAGCTCGGTGATCGGTGTCTTCGCAGGCGCCCTGCAGGGCTACTACGGCGGCTGGGTCGATCTGGCCGGCCAGCGCTTCCTAGAGGTCTGGTCCGGCCTGCCGGTGCTGTACCTGCTGATCATTCTGGCCAGCTTCGTGCAGCCCAACTTCTGGTGGCTGCTGGGCATCATGCTGCTGTTCTCCTGGATGAGCCTGGTCGATGTTGTACGCGCCGAGTTCCTCCGTGGGCGCAACCTGGAGTACGTGCGCGCGGCCCGCGCGCTGGGCATGGGCAACGGCGGCATCATGTTCCACCACATCCTGCCCAATGCCATGGTCTCGACCATGACCTATATGCCCTTCATCCTCACCGGCGCCATCGGCACCCTGACCTCGCTGGACTTCCTCGGCTTCGGCCTGCCCGCCGGCGAGCCCTCGCTGGGTGAACTGGTGGCCCAGGGCAAGGCCAACCTGCAGGCACCCTGGCTGGGCATCAGCGCCTTCGCCGTGCTGGCCGTGATGCTCAGCCTGCTGGTGTTCATCGGCGAAGCCGCCCGCGATGCCTTCGACCCGAGGAAATGAGATGACCGATTCGAACAACCTCATCGAAGTGCGTGACCTGGCCGTCGAGTTCGTCACCGGCAGCAAGGCCGTACGCGTGATCGACGGCGTCAGCTTCGATATCCGCAAGGGCGAGACCCTGGCCCTAGTCGGCGAGAGCGGCTCGGGCAAGTCGGTCACCGCCCACTCCATCCTGCGCCTGCTGCCCTACCCCCTGGCCCGCCACCCGGCCGGCAGCATTCAGTATGGCGGCCAGGACCTGCTCAGGCTGGCCCCGGACAAGCTGCGTGGCATCCGCGGCAACCGCATCGCCATGGTGTTCCAGGAGCCGATGACCTCGCTCAACCCGCTGCACAGCATCGGCAAGCAGATCGGCGAGGTGCTGGCCTGGCACAAGGGCCTGACCGGCCAGGCCGCTGAGGCGCGGATCATCGAGCTGCTCGAGCTGGTCGGCATCCCCGAGCCCGCCAAGCGCCTCAAGGCCTATCCGCACGAGCTGTCCGGCGGCCAGCGCCAGCGGGTGATGATCGCCATGGCCCTGGCCAACGAGCCGGAGCTGCTGATCGCCGACGAGCCGACCACCGCGCTGGACGTCACCGTGCAGCTGAAGATCCTCGATCTGCTCAAGGAATTGCAGGCCCGCCTGGGCATGGCCCTGCTGCTGATCACCCATGATCTCAACCTGGTGCGACGAATCGCCCACCGCGTATGTGTCATGCAGCGCGGTTGCATCGTCGAACAGGCGTCGTGTGAAGAATTGTTCCGCGCTCCGCAGCATCCCTACACCCGGGAACTGCTCGGCGCCGAGCCCAGCGGCGCACCGGCGGCCAACCCCGCCGGCGCCCCGCTGCTGGAAGTGGACGACCTGCGCGTGTGGTTCCCGATCAAGAAAGGGTTGCTGCGGCGCACGGTGGACCATGTGAAGGCGGTGGACGGTATCGACTTCAGCCTGCTGCAGGGCCAGACCCTGGGCATCGTGGGCGAGAGCGGCTCCGGCAAGTCCACCCTCGGCATGGCGATCCTGCGGCTGCTGAGCAGCCAGGGCGCCATCCGTTTCCAGGGCCAGGCGCTGGACGGGTTGTCGCAACAGGCCGTGAGGCCGCTGCGGCGGCAGATGCAGGTGGTCTTCCAGGACCCCTTCGGCAGTCTCAGCCCACGCATGTGCGTGAGCCAGATCGTCGGCGAGGGCCTGCGCATCCACGGCATGGGCAGCGAAGAGGAGCAGGAGCAGGCCGTCATCGACGCGCTCAAGGAGGTAGGGCTGGACCCGGAGACCCGGTTCCGCTACCCCCATGAGTTTTCCGGCGGGCAAAGGCAGCGGATTGCCATTGCCCGGGCACTGGTGTTGAAACCGGCGCTGATACTGCTGGACGAGCCCACCTCGGCGCTCGACCGCACGGTACAGCGCCAGGTGGTGGAACTCCTGCGCTCGTTGCAGGCCAAGTACAACCTGACGTACCTGTTCATCAGCCATGACCTGGCGGTGGTCAGGGCCCTGAGCCACCAACTGATGGTGGTTAAACAGGGCAAGGTGGTTGAACAGGGGCCGGCCGAGCAGGTATTCGCCGCGCCACAGCACCCTTATACCCAGCAGTTGCTGGAGGCCGCGTTCATGGCTCCTGCAACCGCCGACTAACTGAAAGAGGAATGACGCACATGGGTTTTCTCGCCGGTAAGCGCGTACTGATCGTTGGCGTGGCCAGCAAACTGTCGATCGCCTCGGGCATCGCCGCCGCCATGCACCGCGAGGGCGCCGAGCTCGCCTTCACCTACCAGAACGACAAGCTCAAGGGCCGCGTCGAAGAGTTCGCCGCCGGCTGGGGCTCCAACCCCGAGCTGTGCTTCCCCTGCGACGTGGCCAGTGACGAGGAGATCGCCAAGGTCTTCGAGGAGCTGAGCAAGAAGTGGGACGGCCTGGACTGCATCGTCCACTCCGTCGGCTTCGCCCCGGGCGACCAGCTGGACGGCGACTTCACCGAAGTGACCACCCGCGAAGGCTTTAAGATCGCCCACGACATCAGCGCCTACAGCCTGGTGGCCCTGGCCAAGGCCGGTCGCCCGCTGATGCAGGGTCGCAACGGCAGCATCCTCACCCTCTCCTACCTGGGCGCCGAGCGCACCATGCCCAACTACAACGTGATGGGCATGGCCAAGGCCAGCCTGGAGGCCGGTGTACGCTACCTGGCCGGCAGCCTCGGCCCGGAAGGCACCCGCGTCAACGCCATCTCCGCCGGCCCGATCCGCACCCTGGCCGCCAGCGGCATCAAGAGCTTCCGCAAGATGCTCGCCGCCAACGAGAAGCAGACCCCGCTGCGCCGCAACGTGACCATCGAGGAAGTCGGCAACGCCGGCGCCTTCCTCTGCTCCGACCTGGCCTCGGGCATCAGCGGCGAGATCCTCTACGTCGACGGCGGCTTCAACACCACCGCCATGGGTGCCATCGAAGACTGAGGCAGTAGCCGGAAACGAAAAAGGCCGCTTTTCAGCGGCCTTTTTCTTGGGCATCTCCCGCCACGAGGGCGGGAGATCATCGTGCGACTCAGAAGCGCTCGATATCGGCCTCTGCCTGCAGCTGCTGACGATAGGCGGCGAAGTCCTGCTGGCCGGTACGCGAGGCCAGGAAGCGACGGTAGCTGACCTTCTCTTCTTCGCTCAACTCGGCCTTGGCCTGGCCAACGCCGTCGAGACGCAGCACCACGTAGTCGCCAGTGCTCAGGCTGACGCCGGCATAGGTCGGCTTGCCGTCTTCACCCGGCTTGGCCATGCGGAACAGCGTCTGCAGCACAACCGGCTCGACGCCTTCCTGGCTGCGGGTAGCCGCCTGCACCACTTTCCAGTCCTTGCTCGCATCCTCGCCCTTGCGCAGACCGGCCATCAGCGCCTCGCCGCTGGCCTTGGCCGCTTCACCGGCCTTCTTGCGCGCCAGGGTGTCACGAATACCGGCGGTGACTTCCTCCAGCGGCAGCTGCGCCGGCTTCTTGTGCTCCTTCACGCGTACCACGACCACGGTGTCCGGATCCAGCTCGATGGCACTACTGCTGCGGCCGTCTTCCAGCACTTCCGGGCTGAAGGCAGCCTGCACCACCTGACGGTTGGCGGCGATACCCTCGCCACCCTCGCGACCGAAGGCGCCACTAGTCTGAACCTGCAGCTTCAGCTCCTCTGCCGGCTGGGACAGGTCGGAGGCTTCGTAGCTCGCCTCTTCCAGCTCCTTGGCCACTTCGACGAAGCGCTGCTCGACCTGCTGCGCCTTGATGTCGCGCTCCAGCTTGTCCTTCAGGCTGGCGAAGCTCGGCACCTCGGGTGCCTGCACGTCCAGCAGCTTGACCAGGTGCCAGCCGAATGCGCTGCGCACCGGCGCGGACACTTCGTCCTTCTTCAGCGCGTACAGCGCCTTCTCGAACTCGGGGTCGTACACGCCCGGACCGGCGAAGCCCAGATCGCCGCCGTTGCTGGCGGAGCCCGGGTCCTGGGAGACTTCCTTGGCCAGCTTGGCGAAGTCCTCGCCCTGCTTCAGGCGTGCAGCCACTTCGTCGAGCTTGGCCTTGGCCTGCTCGTCGCTCAGCTTGTCGTTCACTTCCAGCAGGATGTGCGCGCCACGGCGTTGCTCGGCCAGGTTGGCGATTTCTTTCTTGTAGAGTTCCTGCAGCTCTTCGTCGCTGGCCTTGGCCTCGGCGAAGAAACGCTCCTTCTTCAGCTCGACGTACTCGACCACGACCTGCTCGGTGCTCATGAACTGGTCGGCGTGCTCGTCGTAGTAAGCCTTGATCTCCTCATCCTTCAGCTCGACGGCCTTGGCATCGGCAGCGATGGTCTGAGTGGCGAAGTCGCGGGTCTGCTTGTCCAGACGCACGAAGGCCTGCAGCTCGGCGTCGGTAACGAAGTTGCTGGCGGCCAGGGTGGCCTGCAGCTGGCTGACCAGTACGTCCTGGCGCAGGCGCTCGCGGAACTGCATGCGACTCATGCCCTGCTGTTGCAGGATCTGGTCGAAGCGTGCCGAATCGAATTTGCCCTCAACCTGGAAGGCCGGGGTCTGCAGGATCAGCTGATCCAGCGAGGTGTCGGAGAAGCCCATGCCGGCCTCTTTGGCACCCTGCAGCAGCAGGGTACGGTCGACCAGATTGTCGAGGGCGGCCTTGCGCAGCAGGTTGTCGTCCAGCAGCGAGGCGTCGAAATCCTTGCCGAATTGCTGGATCAGCTGGCGACGCTGCATTTCCACCGCTGCGTTGAGGCTGTCCAGGCTGATCTCTTCGCCATTGACCTCGGCGGCATTGCGGCTGTTGCTGGTGGACTGGAGGATGGCCTCGAAGCCGGTGAACGCCATCAACATGACGATCAGACCGACGATGGTCTTGGCGATCCAGCCCTGGGAATTGTCCCTGATGTTCTGCAGCATGCTTCCCCCGAAACGGCTGCACTGAACTAACAGCGAATGCAGCGCGGGTGTTGAATCCGGATAAAAGAAAGGCGCATCCGAGGATGCGCCTTCTCATAACTGATGGAGCGGATGGGATTCCGCTCCGCACCGAACCGGGCTAACCCGGTGCGGCGGGGCAAAGCCCAGAGAGACGCTTAGTTGACGGCGTCTTTCAGAGCCTTACCAGCTTTGAAGCCAGGGATCTTGGCAGCGGCGATCTTGATCGGCTTGCCAGTCTGCGGGTTGCGGCCGGTACGGGCAGCGCGTTCTTTGACAGCGAAAGTACCGAAGCCAACCAGCACCACGGAATCACCAGCCTTCAGAGCGCCAGTGACGGATTCGATCACTGCGTCCAGCGCGCGGCCAGCAACAGCTTTCGGGATATCAGCGGATGCGGCGATGGCATCAATCAGTTCCGACTTGTTCACTCTTAAGTCCCCTTATTTCTGTTGAGTTGTTTCTTAGTTGTTTGGTGTAAGCAAAGCGGGTGCTGAAGGGCCTGCCGACACAATAGGAGCCGCTTTATAACAAGGGCTCGAAAATAGTGTCAAGGAAGCCTTCGGCCTAATGCGTGCTGATTCGCTCCTTGGAATCAGTCTCGCGCGTATCATCCTTTGCAACCATCTCGGGAGCCGCATCGGGCAAGGGCTCCGGGGCGTATTGCAGCGCAATTTGCAGGACCTCGTCAATCCATTTAACCGGCTTAATGGTCAGGTCTTGCTTAATATTTTCCGGAATTTCCTTGAGATCACGAACATTCTCTTCCGGAATGATCACGGTCTTGATTCCACCCCGGTGGGCGGCCAGTAATTTCTCCTTGAGACCACCAATGGCCAGCACCTGACCACGCAGGGTGATCTCGCCGGTCATGGCCACGTCGGCGCGCACGGGGATCTGCGTCAAGGCCGAAACCAGGGCCGTGCACAGACCGATACCGGCACTGGGACCATCCTTCGGCGTGGCGCCTTCCGGCATGTGGATGTGCACGTCGCGCTTCTCGTGGAAGTCCAGGGGAATGCCCAGGCTCTTGGCCCGGCTGCGCACCACGGTCAGCGCGGCGGTCATGGACTCGGCCATCACGTCGCCCAGCGAGCCGGTCTTGATCAGCTGGCCCTTGCCCGGCACCACGGCGGTTTCGATGGTCAGCAACTCGCCCCCTACCTGGGTCCAGGCCAGGCCCGTGACCTGGCCGATCTGGTCCTGCTGCTCGGCCAGGCCATGACGGTAGCGGCGCACGCCCAGGAAGTGCTCCAGCGAGTCCGGCGTCACCAATACCTTGATGCGCTTCTCCTTGGCGTGCTCCTTGACCGCCTTGCGGCAGACCTTGGAGATCTGCCGTTCCAGGCTGCGCACGCCCGCCTCGCGGGTGTAGTAGCGAATGATGTCGCGGATTGCGGCATCCTCGAACTCCAGCTCGCCCTTCTTCAAACCATTGGCCAATACCTGCTTGGGTGTCAGGTACTTGATGGCGATATTGACCTTCTCGTCCTCGGTGTAACCCGGCAGACGAATCACCTCCATGCGGTCCAGCAGCGGACCGGGGATGTTCATGGAGTTGGCGGTGCAGATGAACATCACGTCGGAGAGGTCGTAATCGACCTCCAGATAGTGGTCATTGAAGTTGTGGTTCTGCTCCGGATCCAGTACCTCGAGCAGCGCCGAGGCCGGATCGCCACGCATGTCGCTGCCCATCTTGTCGATCTCGTCGAGCAGGAACAGCGGGTTGCGCACGCCGACCTTGGTCAGCTTCTGGATCAGCCGACCAGGCATGGAGCCGATGTAAGTACGACGGTGACCGCGAATCTCGGCCTCGTCACGCACGCCGCCCAGGGCCATGCGCACGAACTTGCGATTGGTGGCACGCGCGATGGACTCGGCCAGCGAGGTCTTGCCCACGCCGGGCGGACCGACCAGGCAGAGCACCGGCCCCTTGAGTTTCTTCACCCGCTTTTGCACGGCGAGATACTCAAGGATGCGCTCTTTCACTTCTTCCAGACCGAAGTGATCGGCCTCGAGGATGTCCTCGGCCTTGGCCAGATCGAGGCGCACCTTGCTCTCGGCCTTCCACGGCACGTTGGTCAGCCAATCAATGTAGGAGCGCACCACGGTGGCTTCCGCGGACATCGGCGACATCTGCTTGAGCTTGTTCAGCTCGGCATTGGCCTTGGTTAGCGCCTCTTTGGTAAGACCGGCGTTATCGATGCGCTTCTTCAGCTCGTCGATCTCGTTGTGGCCTTCGTCGATGTCGCCCAGCTCCTTCTGAATGGCCTTCATCTGCTCATTCAGGTAGTACTCGCGCTGGCTGCGCTCCATCTGTTTCTTGACCCGGCCGCGGATGCGCTTCTCGACCTGCAGCAGGTCGATCTCGGCATCCAGCAGCGCCAGCACGTGCTCGACGCGCTCCGCCAGGCTGGTGATCTCGAGGATTTCCTGCTTCTGCTCGATCTTCAGCACCATGTGTGCGGCCATGGTGTCGACCAGACGCGCCGGATCATCGATGCTGTTCAGCGACGACAGCACCTCCGCTGGCACTTTCTTGCCCAGCTGCACGTACTGTTCGAACTGGCTGAGCAGGCTGCGGGTGAAAACTTCCGACTCGCGCTCGGCCGCTTCGCTCTCGTCGAGCAACTGCACCTCGGCACGGCAGTGGCCATCCACCTCGATGAACTTCTGCACGGAGCCGCGCTGCTCGCCCTCGACCAGCACCTTGACCGTGCCATCCGGCAACTTGAGCAGTTGTAGCACGGTAGCCACGGTGCCCATGCGGTACAGCGCATCTTCGCCCGGATCATCGTCTGCCGGGTTGCGCTGCGCCAGCAGGAGGATCTGCTTGTCGCCGGCCATGGCGGCCTCCAGGGCCTCGATGGACTTCTCGCGACCGACGAACAGCGGGATGACCATGTGTGGGTAGACCACGACATCACGCAGCGGCAAGAGAGGCAATTCGATGGTTGTCTTCATGATTTCAGCTCTACGGCGGCCATTCGGCCGTAATCGGACGGGAGTACCCTTGACCCTAAGATGGGGCCGCCCCTGGGAAAAAACAAGCGAGAAAGGCGGAAAAGCAAAGGGCCCCGCAGGGCCCCTTGTTTCAACGGTTTACAGACGTCAGGCGTCCGGCGCGGCCTTGGCCGGCGGCTCGCTGTTCTCGTAGATCAGCAGCGGCTTGGAACTGCCTTCGATCACGCTCTCGTCGATCACCACCTTGCTGACATCGCTCTGCGAGGGGATCTCATACATGGTGTCGAGCAGCACGCCCTCGAGGATCGAGCGCAGGCCACGAGCACCGGTCTTGCGCTCCAGCGCACGATGGGCCACCGCCTTCAGCGCATCGGCACGGAACTCCAGGTCCACGCCTTCCATCTCGAACAGCTTGGCGTATTGCTTGGTCAGCGCGTTCTTCGGCTCGGTGAGGATCTGCATCAGCGCAGCCTCATCCAGCTCGTCGAGAGTGGCGATGACTGGCAGACGACCGACGAATTCCGGAATAAGGCCGAATTTCACCAGATCATCCGGCTCGACCTCACGCAGCGCCTCGCCGACTTTCTTGCCCAGGTCCGGGCTGCGCACTTCGGCGTTGAAGCCGATGCCACCCTTGGTGGAGCGAGCCTGAATGACCTTCTCGAGACCGGCGAATGCACCACCGCAGATGAACAGGATGTTGCGCGTATCGACCTGCAGGAATTCCTGCTGCGGGTGCTTGCGACCACCCTGGGGCGGAACCGAGGCGACGGTACCTTCGATCAGCTTGAGCAGCGCCTGCTGCACGCCCTCGCCCGATACGTCGCGGGTGATGGACGGGTTGTCAGACTTGCGCGAGATCTTGTCGATTTCGTCGATGTAGACGATGCCCATCTGGGCCTTCTCTACGTCGTAATCGCACTTCTGCAGCAGCTTCTGGATGATGTTCTCGACGTCCTCACCCACATAACCGGCTTCGGTCAGGGTGGTGGCATCGGCGATGGTGAACGGCACGTTGAGCAGACGAGCCAACGTCTCGGCCAGCAGGGTCTTGCCGGAGCCAGTCGGGCCGATCAGCAGGATGTTGCTCTTGCCCAGCTCGACATCGTCTTTCTTGTCGCGCTGGTTCAGACGCTTGTAATGGTTGTACACCGCGACGGAAAGCACCTTCTTGGCACGTTCCTGACCGATCACGTACTGATCGAGGATGCCGCTGATTTCCTTGGGCGCGGGCAACTTGTGCGCGCTGCTCTCGGCCTGGGCTTCCTGCACCTCCTCGCGGATGATGTCATTGCACAGGTCGACGCACTCGTCGCAGATAAAGACGGAGGGACCGGCGATCAGCTTGCGCACTTCGTGCTGGCTTTTGCCGCAGAAGGAGCAGTAGAGCAGCTTGCCGTTGTCCTCGCCGTTGCGGGTGTCAGTCATTCGATCGATCCAATACGGTAGGCATGAAACACAAGATGAAGGCAATTGCAGGCATTTTCAACCCTGCAGGACGGCCGGATAACCCGGCCGTTGCGCTGAAACACCGAATCAGACAGCCAGCTGACGCTTGTTCAGAACCTGATCGATGAGGCCATATTTGACCGCTTCGTCGCCGCTCATGAAGTTGTCGCGGTCGGTGTCCTTGGCGATCACGTCGATCGGCTGCTTGCAGTGGTCGGCCAGGATCTTGTTCAGGCGCTCGCGGATGGTGAGGATTTCGCGGGCGTGAATCTCGATATCCGAGGCCTGACCCTGGAAGCCACCCAGCGGCTGGTGAATCATCATGCGCGAGTGCGGCAGGCAGTAACGCTTGCCGGCGGCACCGCCAGCCAGCAGCAGCGCGCCCATGCTGCAGGCCTGGCCGATGCAGATGGTGGACACGTCGGGCTTGATGAACTGCATGGTGTCGTAGATCGACATGCCGGCGGTCACCGAACCGCCCGGCGAGTTGATGTACAGGTGGATGTCCTTGTCCGGGTTCTCGGCTTCGAGGAACAGCAGCTGGGCCACTACCAGGTTGGCCATGTAGTCCTCGACCTGGCCGACCATGAAGATCACTCGCTCCTTCAGCAGGCGCGAGTAGATGTCGTAGGCGCGTTCGCCACGGGCGGACTGCTCGATCACCATCGGCACGAGGCCGCCGGCGGCTTGGATGTCAGGCATGGTGTTCATGAAAGAGTTGTGCGACATGTCTAGCGATCTCTCCCTAATAGTCATGTCTCTAAAGACGCATAAGCCAGCGCGAAGGCTGGCTTATGGTTGTGCTCGAACGAGGCGAGGGATCAGGCTGCTTGCGGGGCTTCCGCTGGCTTGACCGCTTCTTCGTAGGAGACCGCTTTATCGGTCACGCTGGCCTTCTGCAGGACAGTATCTACAACTTGTTCTTCCAGTACAACCGAACGCACTTCGTTCAGTTGCTGGTCGTTCTTGTAGTACCAGGCCACGACCTGCTGCGGCTCCTGATAAGCGGAGGCCATTTCCTCGATCAGCTCGCGAACGCGGGCTTCGTCGGCCTTCAGCTCGCCCTGCTTGACCACTTCGGCGACGATCAGGCCCAGCACTACGCGGCGCTTGGCTTGCTCTTCGAACAACTCGGCCGGCAGCTGGTCAGGCTTGATGTTGCCACCGAACTGCTGAACGGCCTGCACGCGCAGACGGTTCACTTCGTTGCCGATCAGAGCCTTCGGCACTTCGACCGGGTTGGCGGCCAGCAGGCCTTCCATTACTTGGTTCTTCACCTTGGACTTGATGGCCTGGCGCAGCTCGCGGTCCATGTTCTTGCGGACTTCGGCACGGAAGCCGTCCAGACCGCCTTCCTTGACACCGAACAGGGCGAAGAAGTCGTCGTTCAGTTCCGGCAGTTGCGGAGCGGAAACGCTGTTGACGGTCACGGTGAATTCGGCGGTCTTACCGGCCAGATCCAGGTTCTGGTAGTCAGCCGGGAAGGTCGGATTGATCACGCGCTCTTCGCCAGCCTTGACGCCGACCAGGGCATCTTCGAAGCCCGGGATCATGCGGCCGGAGCCCAGCACCAGCGGGGTGCCCTTGGCGCTGCCGCCGGCAAAGGCTTCGCCGTCGATCTTGCCAACGAAGTCGATGTTCAGCTGGTCGCCATTCTCGGCGGCACGCTCAACGGCTTCGAAGCGGGTGTTCTGCTTGCGCAGGATTTCCAGCATGTTGTCGACGTCGGCGTCGTTCACTTCGGCCTGCAGGCGCTCGACGGTGATGCCATCGAAGCCGGCCAGCTTGATTTCCGGGAACACTTCGAAAGTAGCGACGTACTCGAGGTCCTTGCCCTTCTCGAAGGTCTTCGGCTCGACGGACGGAGCACCAGCCGGATTCAGCTTCTGCTCGACGATGGCTTCATAGAAGGTGGCCTGGATCAGGTCGCCCAGGGCTTCCTGACGGGCGGTGTCTTCGTAGCGCTGACGGATGACGTTCATCGGCACTTTGCCGGGACGGAAACCAGCCACCTTGGCACGACGGGCAGTCTGTTGCAGACGCTTGGTCACTTCGGTCTCGATGCGCTCGGCAGGCACGCCGATGGTCATGCGGCGCTCAAGAGCGGAGGTGCTTTCAACAGAAACTTGCATGGATATTCCTCGTTGCACAGACATAAGCCGGCGTTCCGGCCCCAGAATCGAAAGGCAAGCATTCTAGTGGCTCGAATAGCAGAAGTCACCTGCACAAAACGAGCAAGAAACGGCGGGATATATAAGGAGGGATTACAAAGAAAAGATGGTGCGGACGGAGAGACTCGAACTCTCACACCTTGCGGCGCCAGAACCTAAATCTGGTGTGTCTACCAATTTCACCACGTCCGCGTGGTAACACTTGAAACGAAAACGCCAGGCTTTTGGCCTGGCGCTTTCTCGAATATGGGGTGGACGATGGGAATCGAACCCACGACACCAGGAGCCACAATCCTGTGCTCTACCAACTGAGCTACGCCCACCATATTGCGTTGCTTGTGCCTGATTCGCCAATGGCGCACCCGGCAGGACTCGAACCTGCGACCATCCGCTTAGAAGGCGGATGCTCTATCCAGCTGAGCTACGGGCGCTTAATCATCTGCGGAACAGACTTCTAAGCTACAGCTCCAACCGCTTCCGGTCGTTGCCATCTTACCCAGCGGCTGGCTGTGCTCGACAAGCGGGGCGAATCTTATAGAGGCGATCCGGGGGCGTCAACACGAAAATGAAAAAATTCCTGCTGGATAAAGGAGTTACAGGAAAGCACGACGCATGCGCCTTTGCCCCACCGGCCGCCCATGCGAGAATGCGCGACCTTTTTTCCACCCTCCCCTATGGTTAAGCAAGCGTCATGACCGCAAAACTGATCGACGGCAAAACCATCGCCGCCAACCTCCGCAAGGACATCGCCAAACGCGTCGCCGAGCGCCGCCAGCAGGGCCTGCGCGCGCCCGGCCTGGCCGTGATCCTGGTCGGCAGCGACCCTGCCTCCCAAGTCTACGTGTCGCACAAGCGCAAGGACTGCGAGGAAGTCGGCTTCGTCTCCGTGGCCCATGACCTGCCTGCCACCACCACCCAGGGCGAGCTGCTGGGTCTGATCGACCAGCTCAACCGCGACAGCGCCATCGACGGCATCCTGGTGCAGCTGCCCCTGCCCGCCCACCTGGACGCCTCGCAGCTGCTCGAACGCATCAACCCGGACAAGGACGTCGACGGCTTCCACCCGTTCAACGTCGGCCGCCTGTCCCAGCGCATGCCGCTGCTGCGTTCGTGTACCCCGAAAGGGATCATGACCCTGCTGGCAAGCACCGGTGTCGATCTGCATGGCCAGCATGCCGTGGTCGTCGGCGCCTCCAATATCGTCGGCCGCCCGATGGCCCTCGAACTGCTGCTGGCCGGCTGCACCGTCACCGTCACCCACCGCTTCACCAAAGACCTGGCCGGCCATGTGACCCAGGCCGATATCGTGGTCGCGGCCGCCGGCAAGACCGGCCTGGTCAAGGGTGAGTGGATCAAGCCAGGCGCCATCGTCATCGACGTCGGCATCAATCGTCAGGACGACGGCAAACTGGTCGGCGACGTGGAATACGACGTGGCCGCCGAGCGCGCCGGCTGGATCACCCCGGTGCCGGGCGGCGTCGGCCCGATGACCCGCGCCTGTCTGCTGGAGAACACCCTCTACGCAGCCGATCACCTGCACGCATAAGTCGCTCCGGCAATGAAAGACGGCGCCCGAGGGCGCCGTTTTCGTTTCCACCGCAGCTGTTACTGGGACTTCTGCCAGGATTTCACCAGCTCGTCGTAGCTCACGGTCTCGCCTTTCGGCTTCTCGTTCTCCAGCTTCGGCTTGGGCGCGCCCGGCTGATCCAGCCAGTATTGCGGGTCCTTCTCCTCGTTGAGTTTCGGACCGCAATCACCCTGCACGCCGGAGCGCTCGATGCGCGCCATCATGCTGTCCTGAGCCGCGGCCAGGCCATCCAGGGCCTCCTGCGGAGTCTTGTCGCCACTCGCCGCCTCGGCGATGAACTGCCACCACAGCTGGGCCAGGCGCGGGTAGTCCGGCACGTTGGTGCCGGTCGGGGTCCACTGCACCCGGGCCGGGCTGCGGTAGAACTCCACCAGACCGCCCAGCTTGGGCGCCGCGTCGGTCATCGCCTGGGAGTTGATGTCCGACTCACGAATCGGCGTCAGGCCGACCAGGGTCTTCTTCAGCGAAACGGTCTTGGCGGTGACGAACTGGGCGTACAGCCAGGCCGCCAGGCGCTGCTTCTCCGGGGTGGACTTGAGGAAGGTCCAGGAACCGGCGTCCTGGTAGCCGAGCTTCATGCCCTCCTCCCAGTACGGCCCCTTGGGCGACGGCGCCATGCGCCATTTCGGCGTGCCATCCTCGTTGACCACGGCCAGGCCGGGCTTGGTCATGTCCGCGGTGAAGGCGGTGTACCAGAAGATCTGCTGGGCGATGTTGCCTTGGGCAGGCACCGGACCGGCCTCGGAGAAGGTCATGCCCTGGGCTTCCGGCGGCGCGTACTGGCGCATCCAGTCGACGTACTTGGTGGTGGCGTAGACCGCCGCCGGGCCGTTGGTATCGCCGCCGCGGGCGACGCTGGAACCCACCGGGCGGCAGCCCTCGACGCGAATGCCCCACTCGTCCACCGGCACGCCGTTGGGCAGGCCCTTGTCACCGCCGCCGGCCATGGAGAACCAGGCGTCGGTGAAGCGCCAGCCCAGCGACGGGTCTTTCTTGCCGTAGTCCATGTGGCCGTAGACGCGCTTGCCGTCGATTTCCTTGACGTGCTCGGTGAAGAACTGGGCGATGTCCTCGTAGGCCGACCAGTTGACCGGCACACCCAGCTCGTAGCCGTAGATTTCCTTGAACTTGGCCTTCAGCTCCGGCTTCTCGAACCAGTCGGCGCGGAACCAGTAGAGGTTGGCGAACTGCTGGTCGGGCAGCTGGTAGAGCTTCTTGTCCGGCCCGGTGGTGAAGGAGATGCCGATGAAGTCATTGAGATCGAGGGTCGGCGAAGTGACGTCCTTGCCCTCGTTGGCGATCATGTCGCTGATCGCCACCGCCTTGCCGTAGCGGAAGTGGGTACCGATCAGGTCAGAGTCGTTGACCCAGCCGTCGTAGATGTTCTTGCCGGACTGCATCTGGGTCTGCAGCTTCTCCACCACGTCGCCTTCCTGCATCAGGTCGTGGGTGAGCTTGATCCCGGTGATCTCGCTGAAGGCCTTGGCCAGGACCTTCGACTCGTATTCATGGGTGGCGATGGTCTCGGAGGCGACATTGATCTCCATGCCGCGGAACGGCTCGGCCGCCTTGATGAACCACTTCAGCTCGGCGAGCTGCTGCTCCTTGGTTAGGGTGGACGGCGAGAACTCGCTGTCGATCCATTTCTTCGCCGCCTCTTCATAGGCATCCGCCCAGGCCGCGCCGCTCAATCCGGACAACGTCAGCAGGGCCGCCAGCGCCATGCTATGTCGGGTCTTGTAATTGTTGTCGAACATAGACTCCTCCTTGCTTGAATAGAAAAGCGACCGGAACAACGGGCAGCCGGTCAGCCCCAACGCATCACCACGAGTAACCACACAACGGACAGCGCCGAGGCTATCCAGGTGCTCCAGTCGGTCACGCCCACCACCAGCAGGTGCAGGTAGGCGCTGCCGAGCAAACCGATGAACAGCCGGTCGCCACGGGTGGTGACGATCGGCAGAAAGCCCCTGCGCTCGACGCAGGGCGAGCGGATTTCCCATACGGTCATGCCCACCAGCAGCAGCGCGATGCCGCCGAAGAAGGCCGCCGTAACCGGAGTCCAGGCCATCCATTCCATAGTCGTTTCTCCTCAGACCCGGCCCAGGGCGAAGCCCTTGGCCACGTGGTTGCGCACGAACCAGATCACCAGCATGCCCGGCAGGATAGTCAGCACCCCCGCCGCCGCCAGCACGCCCCAGTCGATGCCGGAGGCCGACACGGTGCGCGTCATCACCGCCACGATCGGCTTGGCGTTCACCGAGGTCAGGGTGCGCGCCAGCAGCAGCTCGACCCAGGAGAACATGAAGCAGAAGAACGCCGTGACACCGATGCCGGGGCCGATCAGCGGGATGAAGATCTTCACGAAGAACTTGGGGAAGCTGTAGCCATCGATGTAGGCGGTTTCGTCGATCTCCTTCGGCACCCCGGACATGAAGCCCTCGAGGATCCACACCGCCAGCGGCACGTTGAACAGGCAGTGGGCCAGGGCCACGGCGATGTGCGTGTCGAACAGGCCGATGGACGAATACAGCTGGAAGAACGGCAGGAGGAACACCGCCGGCGGCGCCATGCGGTTGGTCAGCAGCCAGAAGAACAGGTGCTTGTCGCCGAGGAAGCGGTAGCGCGAGAAAGCATAGGCCGCCGGCAGCGCCACCAGCAGCGAGATGAGCGTGTTAAGGCACACGTAGTACAGCGAGTTAAGGTAGCCGGTGTACCAGCTCGGGTCGGTGAAGATCACCTTGTAGTTGGCCAGGGTGAAGTCCTGCGGCCACAGGGTCAGGCCACCGAGAATCTCGGTGTTGCTCTTGAACGACATGTTCAGCAGCCAGTAGATCGGCACCAGCAGGAACAGGATGTAGAGCAGCAGCGCCAGGGCTTTGCGAATGGTCATGGCAGGCTCCTCAGCTCTTCTGGTCGTTGTGGGTCATGGCCGTGTAGAACGCCCAGGACACCAGCAGGATGATCAAGAAGTACACCAGCGAGAACGCCGCCGCCGGCCCCAGGTCGAACTGCCCCACCGCCATCTTGGTCAGCGTTTGGCTGAGGAAGGTGGTGGCGTTGCCCGGCCCGCCGCCGGTGAGCACGAACGGCTCGGTGTAGATCATGAAGCTGTCCATGAAGCGCAGCATCACGGCGATCAGCAGCACGCTCTTCATCTTCGGCAGCTGGATATGGCGGAACACTGCCCAGGCCGAGGCGCGGTCGATACGCGCGGCCTGGTAGTACACGTCGGGGATGGCGCGCAGGCCCGAGTAGCACAGCAGCGCCACCAGCGAGGTCCAGTGCCACACGTCCATCACCAGCACCGTGACCCAGGCGTCCATGGTGTTGGCCGCGTAGTTGTAGCTGATGCCCAGCTTGCTCAGGGTCCAGCCCAGCAAGCCGATGTCGGCGCGGCCGAAGATCTGCCAGATGGTGCCGATCACGTTCCACGGGATCAGCAGCGGAATGGCCATGATGATCAAGCAGGCCGAGGCCCAGCGGCCCTTGGTCGGCATGCACAGGGCGATGGCGATGCCCAGCGGGATCTCGATCAGCAGCACGCAGGCGGAGAAGATGAACTGGCGCAGCAGCGAGTCGTGCAGGCGCTCGTCCTGCAGCACCTGCTGATACCACTCGACGCCGACAAAGGTGCGGGTGCTGGCGTCGAAGATGTCCTGCACCGAGTAGTTGACCACCGTCATCATCGGCAGGATGGCGCTGAACGCCACCAGCAGGAACACCGGCAGCACCAGCCACCAGGCCTTGTTGTTGATCACCTTGTTCATGCCCGCACCTCCACCAGCACGTCGTCGGCGTAGACCATCAGCCACTGGGACGGGAAGCCGATGTAGGCCACCTTCTGCGGCACCGGCAGGTCCTCCTGCAGGCGCGCCTTGAGCGTCACGCCGTCCAGTTCGAGGGTGAGGATCTTGTAGGTGCCCAGGTCCTCGACATGGCGCACCTCGCCGCGCAGGGCGTCGACGAAGGGTTCGTCGCTGACATGCACGAACTCCGGGCGAATGCCCAGCTTGAGCTTCTGTCCGCCCAGCCCGGCCAGCTGCTGGCTGAGGGCCGGCGCCAGCGGCACGCGGGTCTGGCCGAAGCACACGCCGCCGGCATAGGGCGTGACCTCGATCAGGTTCATCCCCGGGCTACCGATGAAGAAGCCCACGAAGGTATGTTTCGGGCGTTCGAACAGCTCGCGCGGGGTGCCGAACTGGACGATCTGGCCGCCATACATCACCGCGATCTTGTCGGCGAAGGTCGAGGCCTCCAGCTGATCGTGGGTGACGTAGACCATGGTTATGTTGAACTGCTCGTGGATCTGCTTGAGCTTGCGCCGCAGCTTCCACTTCAGGTGCGGGTCGATCACCGTCAGCGGCTCGTCGAAGAGGATCGCCGACACGTCGTCGCGCACCAGGCCGCGACCCATGGAGACCTTCTGCTTCTCGTCGGCGGTGAGGTTGCGCGCCTTCTTGTGCAGCAGCGGGTGCAGGTCCAGCACGTCGGCGATCTCATGCACCTTGCTGGTCACGCGGGATTCGGCCAGGCTCTGGTTGCGCAGCGGGAAGGCCAGGTTGTCGAATACCGTCATGGTGTCGTACACCACCGGGAACTGGAACACCTGGGCGATGTTGCGTTCCTGCGGCGGCAGGTCATTGACCTCGCGCATGTCGAACAGCACCTGCCCCTCCGACGGGCTGAGCAGCCCGGAAATGATGTTGAGCAGGGTCGACTTGCCGCAGCCGGATGGGCCGAGCAGCGCATAGGCGCCGCCCTGCTCCCAGACATGGGTCATCTCGCGGATGGCGTAGTCGTCCGGCCCGCTCGGTTGGGCGCTGTAACTGTGAGCCAGGTTCTGCAGGCGTATCTCGGCCATGGTGCGCTCCTCAGGACCTGCGAATCGGCGCCAGGACCAGTTGGTCCTGGGTATCGAAAACGAACAGCTTGTGGGTCGGGATATAGATGCGGATCGGCGCATCCACGTCGTACTCGTGCACGCCCTGCAGGTGCAGGACCAGGGCGAAGTGCTCGCTGCGCACGTGGAGGAAGGTCTCCGAGCCGCTGATCTCGGCCAGCTCGACCGTCACCGCCAGCTCCAGGTCATCGTCATTGGACGGCACCAGGCCGATATGCCCGGGGCGCACGCCGAAGCGGTAGTCGCCCTCGCCCAGGCCGCGCAGCTCGGCGGTCAGCGGGAAGTGCACGAAGTCCTCGAAACTCACTTCGCCATCGCTGATGCGCCCGTGCATCAGGTTGATCGGCGGCTCGGAAAACAGCTCGGCGGCCAGCACCTGCTGCGGCCGGTGGTAGACCTCGGTGGTCTTGCCGCTCTGGATCACCCGGCCTTCGTGGAGGATGGTGGTGGTGCCGCCCAGGGCCAGCGCTTCGTTGGGCTCGGTGGTGGCGTAGATGGCAATGCTGCGGCGGGCGCGAAACAGCTCGCGCATCTCCTGGCGCAGCTCTTCGCGCAGCTTGTAGTCGAGGTTCACCAGCGGCTCGTCGAACAGCACCAGGTCGGCATCCTTGACCAGCGCGCGAGCCATGGCCGTGCGCTGCTGCTGGCCGCCGGACAGCTCCAGCGGGTAGCGCTTGAGAAACTTGTCGATGCGCAGCATCTGCGCGGTTTCCTGCACCTTGCGCTCGATCTCGGCCTTGGCCACGCCAGCCTGGCGCAGCGGCGAGGCGATGTTCTCGTACACCGTCAGGTTCGGGTAATTGATGAACTGCTGGTAGACCATCGACACGTTGCGCTGGCGCACCGGCACGCCGGTGACATCGGCGCCGTGCATCAGGATGCGCCCACTGCTGGGCTTGTCCAGCCCGGCCATCAGGCGCATCAGCGAGGTCTTGCCGGCGAGCGTGCGGCCCACCAGCACATTGAAGGAGCCCGGCTCGAAGCTCAGGCAGGCATCATCGATGTACACCTGCTGATCGACCACGCGGCAGACATGTTCCAGCGTTAACGACATGGCGTGTCCTTATGGTTATTTCGCCTGTCGCCGCGAAGCTGCTGTTCGGCGGCGGCACTGGCATAAGGCGACATTCGTGCCAGAGCCGATGTGCGCAAACGAAAATCCGCCATGCCACTGATTGCAAAGGAATATCCGCAAAAACGCGGAAACCGTCGCGGCCAGCGCTGAACATTTTTGAACAGCGAAACTTGAACAACTGAACACTTCGCCCTTTGACTTTGAACAGCAATGAACAACACTGGGCGAACGCTTCATGCCTCACCCCCGCGCGGGAGAAGGTCGGAGCCGGGAGGCGGCGAGTGACCTCCTGCGCAGGCCCGCCTATTGCAGTAACGGCGACGCCAGCACGGAAGCTGTGACGATAAATACAAGAATCAGGCGAACCTCATGACTGCTACCGCCCCGGCGCCGAGCCACGACGCCATCGTTCACGACTCCTGGAGCCGCTGCCGCGACTTCGGCCTCACCCACCAGAGCCAGCCGGCCTTCGGCCAGGCTGCGCCCGGCGAGGTCTCGGCCCTGCTGGAGAGCCAGCATTTTCTGGTGCAGACCACCCACCAGGAGGTACTGCCCTACTACGAGAACATCCTGGCCAACTCCAACTGCCTGATCATGCTGGCCGACAACCAGGGCCAGCTGCTGCAGTCCTGGGGCGATCGCCGCTTCGTCGAGCCGGCCCAGGCCGCCGGCTTCGTCCCCGGCGCCCTGTGGCAGGAACGCTACAGCGGCACCAACGCCATCGGCACGGCCCTGGCCTGTGGCCAGGCGGTGCATATCCAGCGCGACGAGCATTACCTCAAGGCCAACCGTTTCATGACCGGCTCGGCCTCACCGATCTTCGATGCCACCCGGCAGATGATCGGCGTGCTCGACGTCTCCAGCGACAGCTACCTGCCGCCCGCCCACACCCTGGGCATGGTCAAGATGATGAGCCAGTCGGTGGAGAACCGGCTGATCCTCAACCTGTTCAAGGACGACTATTTCCAGCTCAGCTTCAACACCAGCCTGGACAACCTGGACAGCCAGTGGGCCGGCCTGCTGGTGTTCGACGAGGCCGGGCAGATCGTCTCGGCCAACCGCCGCGCCGACAGCCTGCTCGGCGTCGGCCTGTCGCGGGTGAATATCGAGAGCCTGTTCGACACCCCGCTGCACCAGTTGCTCAGCCAGCCGGAGAACCTGCCCTTCGCCCTGCGCGCCGCCGGCCGCTACCGCTTCCACGGCCTGCTCAAGCGCCCGCGCAAGCCGCGCATCCAGCCCCGCGACTTTCGCCTGCAAACGCCCCAGGCCCAGCCTCAAGCGGGCTTCACCCTGGCCAACATCAACCTCGGCGACCCGCGGGTGGACAAGGCCGTGCGCCAGGCCGAACGCCTGGTGGAGAAGGACATCCCGATCCTGATCCAGGGCGAGACCGGCGCCGGCAAGGAGGTGTTCGTCAAGGCCCTGCACAACGCCAGTTCACGCGCCGGCCAACCGCTGATCGCGGTGAACTGCGCGGCGATTCCCGCCGAACTGGTGGAGTCCGAGCTGTTCGGCTACGAGAAAGGCGCCTTCACCGGCGCCAGCCAGAAAGGCAGCATCGGCCTGATCCGCAAGGCGCACAAAGGCACCCTGTTCCTCGACGAAGTCGGCGACATGCCGCTGGCCGTGCAGGCCCGCCTGCTGCGCGTGCTGCAGGAACGCAGCGTGCAGCCGCTGGGCGGCGGCGAGCCCTACCCGGTGGACATCCGCCTGGTCTCGGCAACCAACCGCCCGCTGCGCCAGGACGTGGACGCCGGCCTGTTCCGCGCCGACCTCTACTACCGCATCAGCGGCCTCAACCTGGAGCTGCCACCACTGCGCGAACGCACCGACAAGACGGCGCTGTTCCAGCGGGTGTGGGAGCACCACCGCGAGCCCAGCCAGTGGGCCGGTCTCAGCCGTGAAGTGCAGGAGCTGTTCCAGCGCCACCCCTGGCCCGGCAACCTGCGCCAGCTGAGCAGCGTGATGCAGATCGCCCTGGCCATGGCCGAGGATCAGCCGATCCGCGTCGAGCACCTGCCGGACGACTTCTTCGCCGATCTGGAGACCGAGGCCGACGCCCCGCCCGCCCGCGAAATCCTGCCCGAAGCCACCGACCTGGCCAGCCAGTACCAGGCCTGCGGCGGCAACATCTCGTACCTGGCGCGCAGCCTGGGCCTGAGCCGCAACACCCTGTACAAGCGCCTGCGCGAACAGGGCGTGAAGGTCTGAGCTAGACCGGCACCTGCTGGCGACGCGCGAAGGCACCGAGTTCCGTCGCCGCCAGCGGCCGGGCGAACAGGAAACCCTGGCCCTGGTCGCAGCCCAGCTCGGCCAGCAGCGCGCGGGTCGCCTCGTCCTCGATGCCCTCTGCGGTGGTGTGCAGACCGAGGCTGCGGGCCATCTGCACGATGGCGGTGACGATGGCCTGGTCCTGGGCGTTGCCGGTGAGGCCGCGGACGAAGGACTGGTCGATCTTCAGCTTGTCGACCTGGAAGCGCTGCAGGTACGACAGGCTGGAGTAGCCGGTGCCGAAGTCGTCGATCGACAGTTTCACCCCCAGCTCCTTGAGGCGGCGCAGCTGCGCCGAGTCCTGCAGCAGGATCGATTCGGTCAGCTCCAACTCCAGGCAGGCCGGCGCCAGACCGAAGCGGTTCAGCGCCGCGTGCACCATGGCCTCGAGATTGCCGCGGCGGAACTGCACCGCCGACAGGTTCACCGCCACGGCGAAGCGCGGCAGCCCGGCCGCCTGCCAGAGCATGGCCTGGCGGCAGGCCTCATTGAGTACCCACTCGCCGATCTCGACGATCAGCCCGGACTCCTCGGCCACCCGGATGAAACGGTCCGGGCCGAGGGTGCCGCGCTGTGGATGCTGCCAGCGCAGCAGCGCCTCCGCCGCCAGCAGCCGGCCGCCATGCAGGTCGACGATCGGCTGGTAGTGCAGCACGAACTCGCCGCGGCTCAGCGCCTGGCGCAGGTCCAGCTCCAGAGCCAGACGCTCGTGGGTATCGGCGTTCATCTGCTCGTCGAAGAAGCAGAAGCCGTTACGCCCCGCCGACTTGGCCTGGTACATGGCCATGTCGGCGTGCTTGAGCAGGGTGTCGAAGTCGTCGCCGTCGCCGGGGAACAGCGAGATGCCGATGGAAATGGAGGTGACGATCTGCATGCCCTTGAGGGCGAACGGCTGGGCCAGTTTCTGCTGCACCAGCGCGGCCACCGAGGACACCGCCGCCAGGTCCGCCACGTCGGCCAGCACCATGAGGAACTCGTCGCCGCCCTGGCGGCTCACGGTGTCGATGTCGCGCACCGTGTCCTTCAGGCGGCGCGCCACCTCCTGCAGCAGCTCGTCGCCGGCGGCATGGCCGAGGGAATCGTTGATGGTCTTGAAATTGTCCAGGTCGAGGAACAGCAGCGCCACCTGCTCATCGTCACGCCGCGCGCGGCCGATGGCCTGCTCCATGCGATCGCGGATCAACAGGCGGTTGGGCAGGTTGGTCAGGGCGTCGTGCTGGGCCAGGTGGGTGAAGCTGGCCTCGGAATCCTTCACCCGCAGGATCTCCTGCTGCAGGCGCAGCAGGGCCTTGCGCAGGTCGTTGGCCAGCAGCCACACCGCCGCCGCGCAGGTGAGCAGGATGCAGCTGACGTTGACCATGCGCCCGATGCCCAGTGGCAACGGCTCGAAATGCTGCAGACCGCTCAGCGCCGCATAGGTGAGGAAGGCCACCATGGCCAGGATGCCCAGCAGCAGGCCGATGAACAGGCGCAGCGAGGCCACCATGCCGGCCACGATCAGGATCGCCGGGAAACCCAGCACCGCCGCACTGTACAGGCCCTGGCTGAACCACAGCGAGGTACCCACCAGCACCGTCAGAGAACAGAGCACCAGCGCCACCGACAGCTCCACGCGGCCACGCCGGTTGAGCCAACGCCCGACCACCACCAACAGCAGCGCCGCGGTTACCAGGCCGGTATTCAGCCAGCTGCCAGCGACTATGGTCTGCGCGCCGATAAGCAGCAGCACCACGCACAGCACATTGGCGATCTGCACCAGGCGCTGCGCCTGCAGGCGACGCTCCAGCGGGTCGCTGCCGGCATCCGGTTGGCGAGAGGGTTGCGCACGCGTCATAACAACTTCACTTCCATGAGGCGACTGCTGCGGCCATTTACGACAAAGGGCAACGCTAGCGATAGCGCGCGCCGCCCGGCAAGCGCGGATAGTAGCGCGCCCGGTCGACTTACGTAGTCTTGTCGGGCGACATGATCTTCTGCTAACCGGCCGGCGCGCACTCCCCTCCGCTACAGCGCCAGCCGCAAGCAAGCAGTATTGGCCTGGTCGGTTCCGCGCCGTTTGATCTGGAGCAAGACGTCATCGTCTCTGCAGATGCGAACAGGTTTAGCGGAGAGACTCATCGTCTGTCTGGCTAGCCGATAGAATGACCCGCGCGCTCCCCAAGCAGAGGAGCGCGTTCCAGAAATCCGGGCCTGCCCCGAAGCAGCACTGCGAGAGCGTCATGAGCGAACTGAAGATCGAAGACCTGCAACTCGGCAGCGGCAAGGCTGCCGTCAAGGGTGCGCTGATCACCACCCAGTACCGCGGTTGGCTGGAGGACGGCACCGAGTTCGATTCCTCCTACTCCCGCGGCAAGCCGCTCCAGTGCGTGATCGGCACCCGCCGGGTGATCCAGGGCTGGGACCAGGGTCTGATGGGCATGCAGGTCGGCGGTAAGCGCAAGCTGTGGGTGCCGGCGCACCTGGGCTATGGCGAGCGCCAGGTCGGCTCGATCCCGCCGAATTCCAACCTGGTGTTCGAGATCGAGCTGCTGGAAGTGCTGACCCGCGACGACTGATCCTCAGGCCGCGGCCAGGCGCCGCCGACGCAGACTCCAGCCCTGCTGCATGCCGGCCGCCGCCAGCAGGATGGCCGCCACGCCCAGCCACTGCAGCGGGCTGAGGCGATGCCCGAAGGCCAGCCAGTCGACGAAGATCGCCGCGATCGGGTAGACGAACGACAGCGCCCCGGTCAGCGCCGTCGGCAGTTTCTGAATCGCGCTGTACAGCAGCATGTACATCACCCCGGTATGCAGAATGCCCAGGGCCGCCAGGCTGGCCCAGGCCTGGGGCTGCTCGGGCAGTTGGTAACTGGCCAGCGGCGCCAGCATGAGGATGCCGGTGAGCAGCTGGACCAGCGCGATCAGGTGCGGCGGCGTGCCGGAGAGGCGTTTGACGATCAGCGCCGCCACGGCATAGAGCAGCGCCGCGCCCAGGGCCAGGGCGATGCCCAGCAGGTAGTTCTCGCCCGAGGTACCGGTGTCGCCATGGGCGCTGACGATGGCCAGCATGCCGAGGAAGGCCACCCCCAGCCAGGCCAGCTTGGCCAGGGTGATGCGCTCGCCGAGCAGCAGCGCCGCCAGGCCCACCAGCATGAATGGCTGCACGTTGTACACCGCCGTGCTGATGGCGATCGACGCCTTGGAGTAGGAGGCGAACAGCAGCAGCCAGTTGCCGACAATGGCCACCCCGCTGACCAGCGCCAGAAGCAGCACGCGGCGACTCAGCAGTTCGCGGCGCAGCAGGCCGAGCGCAGCGCACACCAGCAGCAACATCGCGCCGCCGATCACGCAGCGCCAGAACACCACGTCGATCACGGACTGGCCGGAAATCAGCACGAACCAGCCGATGGTGCCGGAAATCAGCATCGCCGCGATCATTTCCAGCGAGCCGCGCTTGAGGGTCTTGTCCATGGTCGGAGTCTCCGGTTGGGGTGCGACTATTATTCGGCTACCCCGCCCGAGCGATACAGGGTTAATCTAAGGCGAAACTGCAGCACTGCCTTTATTGCGAAGGCGTTTTTCTGAAATAACCTTATGAGCACGCCATGACCGACGAAATCGACCAGCTTCTGCTCAACGCCCTGATGGAAGACTCGCGCCGCTCGCTCAAGGCCCTGGCGCAGATCAGCGGCCTGTCCTCGCCCAGCGTGGCCGAGCGCCTGCGCCGCCTGGAGGAGCGTGGGGTGATCAGGGGCTACACGGTGGAGGTGGACCCGCGCCACTTCGGCTACCAGCTGCAGGCCATCGTCCGCGTGCGCCCGCTGCCCGGCAAGCTGCACGAGGTGGAGCGGCAGATCCAGTCGATTCCCGAATTCACCGAGTGCGACAAGATCACCGGCGAGGACTGCTTCGTCGCCCGCCTGCACGTGCGCTCCATGGAGCAGCTCGACGAGCTGCTCGACCGCATCAACGCCTACGCCGAGACCAACACCGCCATCGTCAAGAAAACCTCGGTGCCGCGCCGGCTGCCGCCGATGAACTGAAGGATTTACCCATGCGATTCAGAACCACCGCGCTGGCCCTGCTGCTGGTCGGCCAGGCGGCCCTGGCGCAGCCGAATGAGCTGCGCGCAACCGTCGATACCGCCGTGCAGCCGGCCATCGAGCAGTACCGGATTCCCGGCCTGGCCGTAGCCATCATCCGCAAGGGCGAGCGCCACTTCTTCAACTACGGCGTCGCCTCCCGCGAGAGCAGCCAGGCGGTGGACGAGCACACCCTGTTCGAGCTGGGCTCGGTGAGCAAGCTGTTCAGCGCCACCCTCGGCGCCTATGCCCAGGCCGAGGGCAAGCTGCACCTGAGCGATAAGGCCAGCCAGCATCTGCCGGCGCTACGCGGCAGCGCCTTCGAGCGGATCAGCCTGCTCGATCTGGTCACCTACACGCCCGGCGGCCTGCCGCTGCAGTTCCCGGATGCGGTACAGAGCGAACGGCAGATGCTCGACTACTACCGCGCCTGGCAGTCCGCCTACCCCGCCGGCAGCCAGCGCCTGTATTCCAACCCCAGCATCGGTCTGTTCGGCCACTTGGCCGCCGCCAGCCTGGGCGAGCCGTTCGAGCAGTTGCTGGAACGCCAACTGTTCCCGCAGCTGGGCATGATGGAGAGCCATGTGCAGGTGCCGCCGGCGCAGATGGCGCGCTATGCCTGGGGCTACCGCGACGACCAGGCGATCCGCGTGCAACCAGGTCCGCTGGATGCCGAGGCCTACGGGGTGAAGTCCAGCGCGGCCGATATGCTGCGCTTCGTCGAGGCCAACCTCGATCCCTCGCAGCTGCCGGCACCGCTGCGCCAGGCCATCGCCAACACGCATCAGGGTTACTACCGGGTCGGCGATATGACCCAGGGCCTGGGCTGGGAGCGCTACACCTACCCCATCAGCCTGCAACGCCTGCAGGCCGGCAACTCGTCGCAGATGGCGCTGCAGCCACATACGGTTGAGCGCTTCGCTATCCCGCAAGCGGCCGAGGGCGACCTGCTGCTGAACAAGACCGGCTCGACCAATGGCTTCGGCGCCTACGTGGTGCTGTTGCCGGCCCGCGACACCGGGCTGGTGATCCTGGCCAACCGCAACTACCCGAATGCCGAGCGGGTGCGTATCGCCCTGCAGATCCTCAGCACACTGGAGCCGTGATCCGCTGGCCCATTGCCAGGGCAAAGTCCGTATGATGGCCGGCCGCACCTGCTTTCCGAGTTGCCATGCTGTCTGCCGTCAAACGCTACAAGGCGCTGCTCTCCAGCACCCTGGCGCGCTACTTTCCCCGCACCACCGAATACCTGCGCGCAGAACGCGAGGCCGCGGCCCGACTACGCCAGCCGCAGCCGCGCGCAAAACGCCCCGCCAGCAGCGGCAAGGCCAAAGCCGGCGGGCGCAAGAAGAAGACCAGCGACGGCCCTGCCCCCGCCCCAACCGGCATCTATTCCAGCGCGCGCCTGAAGGTCGACGACAGCCAGATCGCCGCCATGCGTGCCCGCGTCGCCGAGGCAGTAGCAGCCGGTCTGATCGGTGAACCTTCCGACGAGCAATGGGCGATGATCCTCTGCCGCGCCCCACTGGCGCGCATCTTCGCCGGTGCCGGCTCAGGCAAGTCCACCACCCTGCTGCTGCGCGTGGTGTTCATGCTCTGCCACCTGGAGATTCCCGCCGCCAGCCTCACGGTGATCTCCTTCACCAACGCCTCCTGCGCCGAGCTGCGTGGCCAGTTGCTGCGCCTGCTGGCCTTCTGGCAGTTCCCCTTCGACGAGGCGCAGGCGCGCCAGTGCGTGCGCACCTTCCACTCGGCCATGGCGCAGCAGGCCAAGCTGCTGCTGGGCGCGCCGAACTGGTTCGAGCAGCTTGGCGGTGGTGCCGGCGAGGAGCCGGACGCACCGGCCGGCGGCCGCCTGCCGCCCGCGCAACAGCGCCTGCTGCGCCAGGCCCATGACGAGCTCTACGCCAGCGATGCGGCCTTCCGCCAGCAGGTGCATGAACTGCTCGGCGTGGCCATGCCCGAGACCGTCGGCAAGCCGCCGCAGGAGGGCGTGCGCCTGGCCGGCGAACCGCGCGCCACGCCGCTATTCGAGGCTTTCTACCAGCAGGGCTGCTTCGCCGAGAGCCTCGGCCTGCGCCCGGATCGCATCGACGCCGCCGTGCTGGACTGTGCGCCGCGCGAGCGTCTGTTTCTGCAGGCACTCGCCCGCTTCTGGGCGCGCTTCCAGGCCCTGCTGCAGGCGCAGGGCGTCATCACCTTCGATGCTGCCTTCCGCCAGCTCGGCGAGCGCCTGACCAGCGCCGAGGAGCTGCCGGCGGAAGCCATCGAGCCGCTGCGCCATCTGCTGATCGACGAGTTCCAGGATATCTCGCCGCAGATAGTCCACTGGCTGCAGGCCGTGCATCGCGCCCTGGCCGGGCGCGGCAAGGCGGTCAGTCTGATGGCCATCGGCGACGACTGGCAGTCGATCTACGGCTGGCGCGGCAGCTCGCCTGAGCTGTTCCTCGACTTCGACCGCCACTTCCCCAGCCGCGGAAAAGCCAAGAGCCAGGTGCTGATGCTGACCAGCAACTTCCGCAGCATCGAGCCGATCCTGCGCGATGCCGAGGCGCTGCTGCAGGGTGTCGCCTGCAAGCAGGCCAAGCGCAGCCAGGCGGTCAAGGCCCCGCAACCGGGCGATCACGGCGTACGCCGCATCGAGGGCTTCGATCTCAAGCGCCAGCTGCCCGAGCTGCTGCAGGAGATCGCCGCGCAGTGCGCGCACGTCGCCCAGCGCGGCAGCCGCGAACGCAACCCGGTGCTGCTGCTGGGCCGGCGCAACGACGCGCTGAAGCAGGTACAGGCCCGGCTGGACCCGAGCCTGCCGGTGCGCGCCTACAGCATCCATCGCGCCAAGGGCCTGCAGGGCGAGGTGGCGATCATCCTCGACGATGGCGGCAGCCCCGAGTCGCATCCGCTGCGCAACGCGCTGTATGCCCACTGCGACCTGTTCCGTAACAGCTACGACCAGGCCATGCGCGACGAGAGCCTGCGCCTGGCCTATGTGGCCGTCACCCGTGGCGTCAGACGGGTGATCTGGTACAGCGGCAAACGCTAAAGATGCAGGACATGAAAAAGGCCGCCCGAGGGCGGCCTTTTTCATGGAGCGGAACGACTTACTCGGCCAGACGCCAGGTAGTACCACCCTTGCCGTCTTCCAGCACCACGCCCATGGCGGTGATCTGGTCGCGGATGCGGTCGGACTCGGCCCAGTTCTTGTCAGCACGGGCCTGCAGGCGCGCGGCGATCAGTGCATCCACCGCGGCGGCATCGACCTTGCCGGCGGCGCCGGCCTGGAGGAACGCATCCGGCTCCAGCTGCAGCACGCCGAGCACGCCGGCCAGCTGCTTGAGCTGGGCGGCCAGGCCAGCGGCGGCCTGTACCTCCGACTCACGCAGGCGATTGACCTCGCGGATCATCTCGAACAGTACGGCGCAGGCTTCCGGCGAGTTGAAGTCGTCGTCCATCGCCGCGCCGAAGCGCTCGACGAAGGCTTCGCCACCGGCCGGAGCTACTTCCGGCAGGCCCTTGAGGCCGTTGTAGAAGCGCTCCAGGGCGCCCTTGGCTTCCTTGAGGCTGTCTTCGGAGTAGTTGATCGGGCTGCGGTAGTGGCTGGACACCAGCAGGTAGCGCACCACCTCCGGGTGGTACTTCTCCAGCACCTCGCGGATGGTGAAGAAGTTGCCCAGGGACTTGGACATCTTCTCGCCGTCCACGCGCACCGCGCCGGCGTGCATCCAGCTGGCCGCATAGAGCTTGCCGGTGGCCGCCTCGCTCTGCGCAATCTCGTTCTCGTGGTGCGGGAACACCAGGTCCGGGCCGCCGCCGTGGATGTCGAAGGTCTCGCCCAGGCAGCAGGTGGACATCACCGAGCACTCGATGTGCCAGCCCGGACGACCGGCGCCCCAGGGCGACTCCCAACTCGGCTCGCCCGGCTTGGCGCCCTTCCACAGGACGAAGTCCAGCGGGTCTTCCTTGATCTCGTCGACCTCGATGCGCGCGCCGATCTTCAGATCTTCGATCCTCTTGCGCGACAGCTTGCCGTAGCCGACGAACTTGCCGACGCGGTAGTACACGTCGCCATTGCCCGGGGCGTAGGCGTAGCCCTTGTCGATCAGGGTCTGGATCATCTGGTGCATGCCGGCGATATGGCCGGTGGCGCGCGGCTCGAGGTCCGGGCGCAGCACGGACAGGCGCGCCTCGTCCTCGTGCATGGCGGCAATCATGCGCTCGACCAGGGCCTCAAACGGCTCGCCGTTCTCCTGGGCGCGCTTGATGATCTTGTCGTCGATGTCGGTGATGTTGCGCACGTAGGTCACGTCATAGCCGCGCTTACGCAGCCAGCGGGTGACCACGTCGAAGGCGACCATCACGCGGGCGTGGCCGATGTGGCAGAAGTCGTACACGGTCATGCCGCACACGTACATGCGCACCTGGTTGCCTTCCAGCGGCTGGAACGGCTCTTTGACCTTGCTCAGGGTGTTGTAGATGGACAACGCCATGGATCAGGCTCCCCAGGTGTCGCGCAGGGTGACGGTACGGTTGAACACCGGCGCGCCCGGCTTGGAGTCTTTCAGGTCGGCAACGAAGTAGCCTTCGCGCTCGAACTGGAAGCGTTCCTCGACGGCGGCATTGGCCAGCGACGGCTCGGCGCGGCAGCCCTGCAGAACGACCAAGGACTCCGGGTTGATGTTGTCGAGGAAGCTGCCGCCCTCCTCGTCCTTCTCCGGGTTGGCGGAGCGGAACAGGCGGTCGTACAGGCGCACTTCGCACTCCACGCTCTCGGCGGCCGGCACCCAGTGGATGACGCCCTTGACCTTGCGGCCTTCGGGGTTCTTGCCCAGGGTGTTCTCGTCGTAGGAGCAGCGCAGCTCGACGATATTGCCGGCGGCGTCCTTGATCGCTTCGTCGGCGCGGATCACATAGCTGCCGCGCAGGCGTACTTCGCCACCGGGGATCAGGCGCTTGAAGCCGTCCGGTGGGGTTTCTTCGAAGTCGCTGGCGTCGATGTAGATCTCGCGACTGAATGGCAGCACGCGCACGCCCATGTCCTGCTTCGGGTGGCGCGGCAGTTCGAGGTTCTCGACCTTGCCCTCGGGGTAGTTGGTGATGACCACCTTGAGCGGCTTGAGCACGCACATGGCGCGCGCGGCATTGGCGTCCAGGTCCTCGCGGATGGCGAATTCCAGCATGCCGATATCGACCACGCCACCGGCGCGGTTGACGCCGATCATGTCGCAGAAGGTGCGGATCGAGGCCGGGGTGTAGCCACGGCGGCGATAGCCGGACAGGGTCGACATGCGCGGGTCGTCCCAGCCATGCACATGGTTCTCATCGACCAGTTGCTTGAGCTTGCGCTTGCTGGTGATGGTGTAGTTCAGGTTGAGGCGGGCGAACTCGTACTGGCGCGGTTGCGCCGGCACCGGCAATTGCTCGAGGAACCACTCGTACAGCGGGCGATGGTCCTCGAACTCCAGGGTGCAGATGGAGTGGGTGATGCCCTCGATGGCGTCGGACTGACCATGGGTGAAGTCGTAGCTCGGGTAGATGCACCACTTGTCGCCGGTCTGGTGGTGATGGGCGTGGCGGATGCGGTAGAGGATCGGGTCGCGCAGGTTCATGTTGCGCGAGGTCATGTCGATCTTCGCGCGCAGCGAACGGGCGCCGTCCGGGAACTCGCCGGCCTTCATGCGGGCGAACAGGTCCAGGTTTTCTTCTACGGAGCGCTCGCGGAACGGGCTGTCCTTGCCGGGGCTGGTCAGCGTGCCGCGGTATTCGCGCATTTCCTCGGCGTTCAGATCACAGACGAAGGCCTTGCCGGCCTTGATCAGCTCGACGGCCCAGGCGTGCAGCTGGTCGAAGTAGTCGGAGGCGTAGCGCTCCTTGCCGGCCCACTGGAAGCCCAGCCACTCGACGTCGCTCTTGATCGCGTCGATGTACTCCTGGTCTTCCTTGGCCGGGTTGGTGTCGTCGAAACGCAGGTTGCACTCGCCACCGAATTCCTGGGCCAGGCCGAAGTTCAGGCAGATGCTCTTGGCGTGGCCGATGTGCAGGTAGCCGTTGGGCTCCGGCGGGAAACGGGTGATGATCTTGGCGTGCTTGCCGCTATCCAGATCGGCCTGAACGATGGGGCGCAGGAAGTTGGCGGCTTTTTCGACGGTGGGCTTGCTCATGATGTCCTTAGCTTCGAGGTGCGCGGCTCGCGGCCCGTGGCGGTTTCGCCCCAGGGTAGGCCGGTCAAGACAAAGCCCGTATGATACCCAACCCGTCAACCCCCTGACAGCCGCAAAGCGACCAGGCGTGGCCTTTTAGCGCGAACGCGCCGCCGCCCTGCCCGTCTTGCCCGAATTCGAGAGCACATCGCCATGATCAAGCTGCACACCAACCACGGCGTCATCACCCTGGAACTGTTCGAAGACAAGGCCCCGGAAACCGCGGCCAACTTCAAGGAATACGTAAAGAGCGGTCACTACGACGGCACCGTGTTCCACCGCGTGATAGGCAACTTCATGATCCAGGGCGGCGGTTTCGAGCCGGGCATGAAGCAGAAGTCCACCCGCGCGCCGATCAAGAACGAGGCCAACAACGGCCTGTCCAACAAGGTCGGCACCGTGGCCATGGCCCGCACCATGGACCCGCACTCCGCCTCCGCGCAGTTCTTCATCAACGTCGCCGACAACGGCTTCCTCGACCACACCGCGCCGACCATGCAGGGCTGGGGCTACGCGGTATTCGCCCAGGTGACCGAGGGCATGGAAGTGGTCAACGCCATCAAGGGCGTGGACACCACCATGAAGTCCGGCCACCAGGACGTCCCGGTGGAAGACGTGATCATCGAGAAGGCCGAAATCGTCGAGTGATTCGATGATCCTGCTGATCTCCGATCTGCACCTGGAAGAGGAACGCCCGGACATCACCCGGGCGTTTCTGCATTTCCTGCAGACCCGCGCCCGCCAGGCCGAGGCGCTGTACATCCTCGGCGACTTCTTCGAGGTCTGGGTCGGCGACGACGGCATGTCGCCCTTCCAGCACAGCATCGCCCGCACCCTGCGCGAACTCAGCGATGCCGGCACGCGCATCTTCCTGATGCATGGCAACCGCGATTTCCTGATCGGCCGCGCCTTCTGCCGCGAGGCTGGCTGCACCCTGCTGAAGGACCCGAGCATCGTGCGCTTCAACGGCGAGCCGGTGCTGCTGATGCACGGCGACAGCCTGTGCACGTTAGATGTGGGCTATATGAAGCTGCGCCGCCTGCTGCGCAACCCGCTCAGCCTGTTCATCCTGCGCAACCTGCCGCTGTCCACCCGCCACAAGCTGGCGCGCAAGCTGCGCAGCGAGAGCCGCGCGCAGACCAGCATGAAGGCCCGCGAGATCATCGACGTGACCCCGGACGAAGTACCACGAGTCATGGCCGAGCACGGCGTACGTACCCTGATCCACGGCCACACCCACCGCCCCGCCGTGCACGAGTTCGAAGTGAACGGCCAGCCGGCCAGACGCATCGTCCTCGGCGACTGGGACAAGCAGGGCTGGGCCCTGCAGGTGGACGCCAGCGGCCTGCACCAGGCGCCGTTCGCCCTCGACTGAGCGACCGGCGAGAGCCAGCCCACATACCGGCACAGTGCCACTTGACGCCCCGGCGGGCGCTGCGCAGCATTCGCGCACCGTTCCCGCAGTCAAGGACAGATCATGGATATCTCCAGCGGCCCGAGCTCCAAACTCTCCCTCATCAAATACGTCGGCGTGCCCGTGCTGGTTGCCGCCATCGGCTTCGTCAGCTTCAACGGCGTGTTCTTCTACAACGAAGCCGGCTTCGCCACCCATGTGCGGACCATCTTCGGCGAAGAGAAGATCGTCGACGACGTCGGCTACGCCACCAAATGGTTCGGCCGCGCCACCCCGTGGAAGAAGGCCCTGAGCGTGCAGTCGGTGCTCACCGAGGCCCTGGAGATCGACGACAGCAGCGACAACGACTCCCTCGGCGCCACCATCGAGGCCTTCCCCATCGTGTTCCTCGGCAACGTCGACGCCAAGGTCGAGTCCTCGGCGCGCTTCCGCCTGCCCAGCGGCGACCAGTTCCTGAAGATCGCCCAGGAATATCGCAACCCGGAAAACTTCATCAAGACCGCCCTGGTCCCGGCCATCAAGGAAACCCTGCAGGCCACCGCCTCGCTGATGAGTGCCGACGACTTCTACGCCGGCGCGCGCAGCGAGTTCGCCGCCGAGTTCGAGAACCAGCTCAACGACGGCCTGTACCTGATCAAGCGTAAGGAGGTGCGCGGCCCGCGCGGCCACCTGCCGAGCCAGACCGCCATCCTCCAGGCCGGCAGCGAACAGGGCACCTTCGGCGACAACAGTGCCAGCCAGTTCATCACCGAGAAGGTCATGGACAGCAAGGGCATCCCGGTGCGCAAGCAGCAGCAGTTCCGCAAGTACGGCGTGGAAGTGGTCGAGGCGCGCATTACCAACGTCGACCCCAACCCGCAGTACAAGCAGCGCATGGTCAAGGTCCAGCAGGCCCTGGCCGAGCTGGCCGTGGCCCGGCAGAACCGCCTGAAGGAAGAGGAAGAGAAGCTGCTGGTCACCGCCCGCGGTGAGAAGGAAGTGGAAGCCCGCCGCCAGGAGACCCTGCGCGACCAGATCGAGCGCACCACCCAGGCCGAGACAGAGAAGCAGCTGGCGCGCATCAACGCCGAACGCGAGAAGGGCCGTGCCGAGATCGAGAAGCAGACCGCCGAGCTGCTGCGTGACAAGGCCGCCATCACCGCCGCTGCCACCAAGATCACCGCCGACGCCGAAGCCTATGCGCGCAAGGCCGTGATCGAGGCGGACGGCGCGCTGCAGCCCAAGCTGGATGCACTGGTGGAAATCAACAAGGTGTGGGCCGAGGCCGCCTCCCAGGCGCCAGTACCGGGCGTGATGATGGGTGGCGGTGCCAACGGTGCCAGCGCCAGCCGCCAGGACGAGATCGGCCAGCTGATGGGCATTCTCGCCACCAAGGCCGCCCGCGACCTGTCGCTGGACATGAAGGTCAAGGAATAAGCCGTACCGCGTGTCCCGAACGCCCCGCTCCGCGGGGCGTTTTTCATTGCGCCGCGCGCCCGCCGCTTCATTGATGCGGATCAAGCACCCGGCGGCGCCCATTGCCTAGGCTGCACTCGACGCCGGAACACTCCGGCCCGTTCATCAGCCGTGCGATGGAGGTCGCCATGAACGACATTCTTCTGGTGTGCTACTCGCGTACCGGCAACACCCGCCTGGTTGCCGACGAGCTGGTCCGGCTCACCGGCTGGCCGCTCGGGCTGATCCACGACACCCGGCCGCGTGCCGGGGCCAGCGGCGACTGGCGCTGCATGCTCGACGCCTGGCTGCGCAACCGCCCCGACTACCGCTACGAGGGCCCTGCGCTGGAGCGTTTCGAGCACATCGTGCTGCTCACCCCGGTGTGGATGAAGGGCCTGGCCGCGCCGCTGCGCACCTTCCTCGGCGACCACGACCTGTCGCGCCAGCGCATCTCGGTGATCTGCACCCAGGGTGGCCGCGGCGGCTTCAACGCGGTGGAAGAGATCGCCAGGCTGACCCGCCAGGTGCCGTCGCCGGTGCAGATCCTGTTGCAGAGCGAAGTACTCGGCGGCCTGTCGCCACAGCGCCTGGAAGACTTCGTGGTGCAGGTGCTGGCCTCCTCCACCTACCAGCGCGACCGCCAGCGCCCGGCCTGGTTATCGCCCGTGGCCTCCTGAATCAGTCTGCTGTGAACAGCAGCACCTTGAGCCCGGCATCCGGGTCGCTGTCGGCGAACTCCGGCGGGTTGGCCAGGCGCTCGATGAAGCGCAGCTGCGGCGCCTCGCGGACCATCTCGTCGATGAGGAAGGTGGGCGCGATGGCCGGGTCGTTGACGCAGGCCAGCACCCGGCCACCCGGTGCCAGCAGGTCCGGCAGGCGGCGCAGGATCTTAGCGTAGTCGCGGGTCAGCACGAAGCTGCCTTTCTGGAAGCTCGGCGGATCGACGATGATCAGCTCGAAGGGGCCGTCCTTGCGCAGCTTGCCCCAGGAATTGAACAGGTCGTGGCCGAGGAAGCTGACCCGCCCCAGGTCATGGCCGTTCAGCCGATGGTTGTCGCGGCCTCGGCTCAGCGCCGGGCGCGACATGTCCAGGTTGACCACCCGCTCGGCGCCGCCGGCGATGGCCGCCACCGAGAAGCCGCAGGTATAGGCGAACAGGTTGAGCACCCGCTGCCCGCCCGCCTGCTCGAGCACCCACTGGCGGCCCAGGCGCATGTCGAGGAACAGGCCGCTGTTCTGCTTGCGGCCGAAGTCGAGGAGATAGCGCAGGCCGCCCTCTTCGATCTCGCCACCCTCGATGGCCTCGCCCACCAGGTACTCGGTGGCGCTGTCGGCCTGGTAACGGTGCTGCAGCAGCAGGTGACGCGCGCCGCTGCGCGCCCAGGCCGGTGAAGCGGCGAACCGCAGCAGCATGTCCTTCAGCTCGGTCAGCGGCTGCGCGTCGGGTTGGCGAAACAGCGCCACCAGCAGCACACCCTGCAGCCAGTCGGCGGTGACGTGCTCCAGCCCCGGCCATTGCCGGCCACGACCATGGAACAGCCGGCGCGCCTCGTCGGGCAGGCAGGCGAAGGCCTGGTCGAGGTGCTGTTGCAGGAGGGCGATGGCGGAGGAATTCATGGCAGATGGGCGAGCTGGGCTGGGTCGCGCATTCTAAGCCAGGCGGGGTGTTTCTCGCGGGCAAAAAAAACGGCCCATCGCCGGGAGACGTGGGCCGCAAAGCACTAAAGGTCGTGCGTGGTGTGCCCCGTCGACAGCCGATGAGGGATGGCTGCGGCGGAGCGAAACGCGCGGACGGACGACCGGCCGCCCACGCGTGGGGTATTACAGGTGGGCGTCCTGGTATTCCTGCTCGGCTTCGTCGAAGCGCTTGAGCATGGTCGCGGACGGGGCGCTGCCGATGCGGCTGAAGACCAGAATGGCGACGGTGCCGAGGATGAAGCCCGGGACGATTTCGTACAGACCCATGCCAATCCAGTTCTTCCAGACCACCACGGTCACCGCGCCGACGATCATGCCGGCCAGGGCGCCGTTGCGGGTCATGCCTTTCCAGACCAGCGAAAGGATCACCACCGGGCCGAAGGCGGCACCGAAGCCGGCCCAGGCGTAGGCCACCAGGCCCAGTACGCGGTTTTCCGGGTTGGACGCCAGCCAGATGGAGATCAGGGCGATCAGCAGGACCATGGCGCGGCCGACCCAGACCAGCTCGACCTGGCCGGCGTTCTTGCGCAGGAAGGCCTTGTAGAAGTCCTCGGTCAGGGCGCTGGAGCAGACCAGCAGCTGGCAGCTCAGGGTGGACATCACCGCGGCCAGGATGGCGGACAGCAGCACGCCGGCGATCCACGGGTTGAACAGGATCTTCGACAGCTCGATGAACACGCGTTCCGGGTTCTCGGTGACCGGGCCAGCCAGTTGCGGATTCGCGGAGAAGTAGGCGATGCCGAAGAAGCCCACGGCCACGGCGCCGCCGAGGCAGAGGATCATCCAGGTCATGGAAATGCGGCGGGCGGCCGGGATCGACTTGACCGAATCGGCGGCCATGAAGCGCGCCAGGATGTGCGGCTGGCCGAAGTAGCCCAGGCCCCAGGCCAGCAGCGAGATCACGCCGACGAAGGTGGCGCCCTTGAGCATGTCGAAGTTGGTCGCGTCTTCCAGCTGGATGGCAGCGAAGGTGCTGTCCATGCCGCCGGTGGCGACCATCACCATCACCGGAGCGAGGATCAGGGCGAAGATCATCAGGCTGGCCTGCACGGTGTCGGTCCAGCTCACGGCCAGGAAGCCGCCGATGAAGGTGTAGGCGATGGTCGCAGCGGCGCCGGCCCACAGGGCGGTTTCGTAGGACATGCCGAAGGTGCTCTCGAACAGGCGGGCACCGGCCACCACGCCCGAGGCGCAGTAGATGGTGAAGAACACCAGGATCACCACGGCCGAGAAGATGCGCAGCAGCTTGCTGTTGTCCTCGAAGCGGTTGGTGAAGTAGTCCGGCAGGGTCAGGGCGTTGCCGTTGTGCTCGGTCTGCACGCGCAGACGGCCGGCGACGAACAGCCAGTTGAGCCAGGCACCGGCGATCAGGCCGATGGCGATCCAGCTTTCCGACAGGCCGGACAGGTACACGGCGCCCGGCAGGCCCATCAGCAGCCAGCCGCTCATGTCGGAGGCGCCGGCGGACAGCGCGGTAACGAAGCTACCGAGGCTGCGGCCACCGAGGATGTAGTCGGACAGGTTCTTGGTACGCAGGTAGGCAAACAGGCCGATAAAGACCATCGCGGCGATGTACACCACGAAGGTGATCAGCATGGGGGTGCTAGCTGTCATGGGAGGATGCCCTCTCGCTTGTTGTTATGGCCGCGGGGTTGGCCGCGACTGGGTTGGCAAACGCGCCCGCTCGTGACGGACACTCGATTCCCCGGCCGTTGGGCCGGGGCTTTACAAGGGGGACGCCTGCTGCCGGCGCCCCATCACGCCATTCCCCTCCCGGAAACGACGACAGGGCCCATCTGCCGGGCCCCATGGGGGTGCCGACCGGCGGCAATGCCGCGGCCTCTACCTTGGGTTTAGTCCATGACTCCGGCGACACAAGCGCAACGCGAACGCACGCATCCAGAGCGGGATGCAGGACTCTAGTGACAGCGGCATGACGGGTTCTTGCGGAAAACTCCGGAGTTTTTGCGAAAAACTCCGGAGCTGGCGGGTTCAGATCTGGAAGCGCGCGAGCACGCCCTTCATCTTCTGTCCCAACTGATGCAGGCCCTGGGCGGCCGCCTCGGCCTGCTTGGAGCTGGACATGTTCTGGCTGCTGGCCTCGCGGATGCTCTCCATGGCCAGCACCAGCTGATCCATGCCGGCCAGTTGCTGCTGGGCCGACACGGCGATCTCGGCAACCGCCTGGGCGCCTTCGTCGATGTTCAGCGACAGCAGACGGATCGCCTCGCCGGCCTGGCCGGACTGCTTGACCCCCTCGCTCACCGCCCGACTGCCCTGCTCCGCCGCCAGCACCGTGCTGCTGGTGGCGCGCTGGATCTCGCCGAGAATGCCGCGCACCTGCACGGTGGCCTGCTTGGACTGCTCGGCCAGGCTCTTCACCTCCTGGGCCACCACCGAGAAGCCCTTGCCCTGCTCGCCGGCCTTGGCCGCCTCGATGGAGGCGTTGACCGCCAGCAGATTGGACTGCTCGGCCAGGTCGTTGACCGTGGCGATGATCTCGCCAATGGTCTGCACCTGCTCGGCCAGGTGGGTGATGTTCTCGCCGACCTGCTCCATTTGCTGGTGGATGCGGCGCATGCCTTCGACCACCTCGTCCACCGCCCGCCGGCCATCCTGCGACACCTGCATCGAACGCTGCGCCGCCTGGGACACCGACAGCGCACGCTGACTGGAGAGCAGCGCGGTCTGCTTGATCTCCTCCATGGTGGCGCTGGTCTCGCTGATGGCGGTGGCGGTCTCCGCCGTGCCGCTGGCGATCTGGTAGGCGCCGGCGGCGATCTCGCTGGCCGAATCGGTGAGCACGCCGATGCCGCCGCGGATATCGCCGTTGATCCGGCGCAGGTCCGCCAGCATCTGGGCGAAGGCGTTGCCCAGCAGGTCATTGGCGGACTGCGGCTGCACCTCGATGGTCAGGTTGCCGGCGGCGATCTGCCGCGCCGACTCGGCCATCTGCCGCAGCGACTGGTGCATGCGTGCGAAGGCCTGGCCGAACTGGTCGCTGGCGGACTGCGGCTGCACCTCCACGGCCAGGTTGCCGGCGGCGATCTGCCGCGCCGACTCGGCCACATGGCGCAGGGCCTGGAGCATGTCGGCGAAGGCATGGCCGAACTGATCGTCGCGCGACTGCGGCTGCACCTCGATGGCCAGGTTGCCGGCAGCGATCTGCCGCGCCGATTCGGCGGTCTGCCGCAGGGATTGCAGCATGCGCAGGATGGCGGCCTGCAACGCGCCGATCTCGTCGGAGCGGGTACTGGCCGCGAGCTCCACCCCCAGGTTGCCGACGCTGACCCGATCGGCCACGGCGCTGACCGCGCGCAGCGGCCGGACGATGTTCTGGGTGAGGAACAGCGCGGCGGCAACCACCAGCAACGCGGACAGCGTCATGCCGAGCACTATGACCCATTGGCTGGTGTCCGCGCTGGCACTGGCCGCCGCATCGCGTGCGGCCTGCAGTTGCTCCTCCTCGGCGACCATCTCGCCGACCAGGCTGCGGATCTCGACCATCGCCTGCTTGCCCTTGTCGGTCAGCACCAGCTGCAGGGCCGGCTCGAAACCCTGGGCACGGCGCAGCTCGATGGTTTCCTTGAGCTCGGCCAGCTTCGTGGCGATCAGCGGCTCGAGCCGCCCCAGGCGACGTTGTTGCTCGGGGTTGTCGGCGGTCAGTTCGCGCAGGCTGCGCAAATCGCCGTCGAGCTTCAGCAACGCCGCGTTGTAAGGGTCCAGATAGCGCTCGGCGCCGGTGATGATGAAGCCACGCTGGCCGGTCTCGGCGCTCTGCACCGTGGCCAGCACGGCGCTCAACTGGGCCACCACCTGATGGGTGTGGGCGACCCAGCGCGAGGTCTCCAGCATGTTGAGGGTGTTGCGGTAGGAAATGCCGCCGATGACGACGATGACCAGCAGAATCGCGCAGAAGCTGACCCACAGCTTCGCCCCGATCGAGAACCTCATGTCCCTGCCTCCCCGGCTAGCCGCCGGCTCCGTGATGGTGCTCCGCCTTCAGTGATAGCTCAGATTCGCCGACTTGGCCCAGGCGATCCCTCTATCTCGCGCAACACATGGAGACTGGAGGAAGGATCAGCGCTCGATGATCTGCCCGCGCATCGGCGCCAGGCGCGCCAGCAGGCGGTTCTGCACCGGCACCGCGACGCCCTCGGCGTCCATCGCGTCGATCAGGTCCTCGACCAGCGCATTGAAGTCGCTGCGGTCGATGTTCAGGCCCTTGTGGCTCTCCTCCATGCTGTCGCCGGTGTACACGCAGGGCCCGCCGGCCTCGACGCAGATCTGCTCGATCAGCTTGTCGCGCAGGCGCTCGATATCGATATCGGCGAAGTGGTGGGCGATGCGCGGGTTGCGCGCCGCGTTGAGCAGCATGCCCTCGACGATGCGGGTGATGCCCTGGTGCTCGCCGAGGCCGCGGTACAGGCTTTCGTCCTTGGGCGGCGGTGGGCTGGCGGCGCAGGCACCGAGCAGCAGAGCCAGGATGATCGACAATCCGCGCATGATCAGAAGCTCCCCTGCAGGGACAGGTAGACCCCGTCCTGATGATCGAGGCCGGCGATCTCGCCGAGCCGGGCGTAGGCCAGCACCACGGCCAGGTGCTTGTTGGGGAAGTAGCCGACGAACAGGTCGGACCAGTCGTTCTCGCCAGCGAAGCTCAGGTTGTCCGGCTTCTCGCGGTACTCCACCCCAACCGCCCAGCGCGGATTGAGCAACACGGCGATGGAGCCTTCCTTGAGCAGCGAATGCTCGTCGCGGCGGTCGCCGCCGAAGCCCAGCAGGCCCTGCTCGTTGGCCCGGCTGTAGCGCAGGTTGCCGTTGAGCAGCAGGTTGTAGCCGAACGCCGCACCGAGCAGTAGGCGGCTGGTGGCGAGATAGGCCTCGGCGTCCTCGTCACGCTCGGCGCCGACCAGGCTGGGCACCAGGAAGTCCTTCTGGCGTTTGTGCTCGATGCCCAGGGACACCTGCGGTAGACGGTCGTAGATCAGGTCGCCGAACAGGCGCACCTTGAGGCCGAGGATGTCCTGGCTGAGGCTGTTGTCCGGCAGGCTCAGATCGCGGGCCAGGGTGCCCAGGTCGAAACGCTGGCGGGCGTAGGACAGCTCGACGCGGTTGCCGTAGGACACGGCCAGGCCGCCGACGTCCAGGCGGTAGTCGCCGGTCTCCACCCGGGTCAGGAAACTGGTCGCGCCCCACTCGCCCTCCTCGCCATAGCCGGCCAGCACCGCCCAGGGCACGATGCCGCCGCCGGCCGCGCCGTCGATGCTGGTGGCACCGCCGGTGGCCAGCAGGCGCCCCTGCTCGGCGCCGGCCAGGGCCGGCAGCAGGCCGCAGAGGAGAAGGATCAGGCGTGTGCGCATGCTCAGAATACCTTTGCCAGTTGGGAGCCCTGCCATTGCCGCAGCCACTGCTCGAAGGCGGCGGCCGGCATCGGCTTGCCGATCAGATAGCCCTGGGCGGTATCGCAGCCCCAGCGCGCCAGCAGCTCCAGCATCGGGGCCAGTTCCACGCCCTCGGCCACCACCTTGAGGCCCAGGCTGTGGCTCATCTCGATGGTGGAGCGGACGATCACCGCATCCTCGCTGTGCTCGTCCAACTCGCGGATGAACGACTGGTCGATCTTCAGCTCCTGCACCGGCATGCGCTTGAGCTGGGCCAGGGACGAGTAGCCGGTGCCGAAGTCGTCCACCGACAGCTGGATGCCACAGGCGCGCAGGCGCAGCAGCACATCCAGAGCGCGCTGCTGGTCGCGCATCATGGCGCTCTCGGTGATCTCGAACACCAGTTGCTCGGCCGCCACGCCCTGCTCCGCCAACTGCTGCCGAACCCTTTCGGCCAGCTGCAGGTCGACCAGGTCCTCGGCGGAGATGTTCAGCGACACCTGCATGACCAGGCCATGGCCGTTCCATTCATGCAGCTGGCGCAGCGCCTCGCCGATCACCCAGGTGGTGAGCAGCTGGATGCTGCCGGTGCGCTCGGCCAGCGGAATGAACTCGCCGGGAGACACCATGCCGTAATGCGGATGGTTCCAGCGCAGCAGGCATTCGGCCTCGTGCACACGGCGCGCGGGGATATCCAGCTTGGGCTGGTAATAGAGCATCAGCTCGCCGCGCTCGGCGGCGTGGCGCAGGTCGCGCACCAGGTTGATCTGCCGCTGGTGGGCGTCGTCGCGGCCCTCCTGATACAGCTCCAGGCGCCCGGACTGCTGGGCGGCGTCCTGCATGGCGATGGCGGCGCGGCGCAGCAGGTCATCCGGGCTGTTGCCGTGTGTGGGATAGGCGGCGATGCCGATGCTGCAGTCCAGGGCCACGTCCAGGGTACCGACGCGCATCGGCTTGAGCAGCAGCTGGTGCAGACGGTCCGCCGCGGCAATGGCGTTATCGCTGTCGCTGTTCTCCAGCATCAGCAGCATCTCGTCGTTGACCAGCCGCGCCAGGCTGTCGCCGGGGCGCAGGGTGGCCTGCAGGCGCCGGCTGAGCTGCTGCAGGGCCAGGTCGGCGCCATCGGCGCCACAACTGTCGAGGATGGAGCGGAAGTTGCCCACGCCGATGTGCAGCAGCGCGGTAGGCCGCTCCGCGCTGATCGCACTACCCAGCCGCTCCAGCGCCAGGGTGCGGTTGGGCAGGCCGGTCAGGGCATCGTGCAGGGCGTTGTGGGCCAGCTGCCGCTCCCGCTCGGCGATGCCCTCCTGCATGCTGGTGAAGGCCTGGGCCAGGCTGCCCAGCTCGTCGCGGCGCTGCAGGGTGATCGGGGTGAAGTAGTCGCCGAGGCCGATGCGTCGCGCCACCCGCGCCAGCTCCTGCACCGGCTGCGCCAGGCTGCGCGCCAGCAGCAGCGCGCCGAGCAGCGAACCGAAGAAGGCGGCCAGGGCGATCAGCAGAATGTCATGGTCCAGCGGGGCGAAGGCCTGCTCGGCCTGGTCCAGGGATTTGTGCAGCAGCGCCAGCACCTGGTAATCGCCGGCGCTGGCCAGGTTGCGCCATTCGCCCAGGTAGCGCTGGTCGCCGGCCTGCAGCAGGCGGCTGCCGCTGTCCTGTTTCTGCTGTAGGATTTCCTCGCGCAGGCGCTCATGCACGCTGGGCGGCAGGGTGCTGATCCAGCCGGTGGCCGCGCCGCGCTCAATCGATACCAGGGTCAGCTCCAGGTGGGTCAGCTCGCGCAGTTCCTGGGCGAAGTTCTCGTTGATGTGGAAGCCCATCACCACCCGGGCGATCGGCAGCGGCGCGCTGACGGCGGACGCCACCAGCAGGTAGACCTCGCCCTCCACCGGCAACAGGAACACCTGGGCGCCCTGCCCGGCCTGCTCGGCCACCCGCCCGGCCAGGCGCTCGGCCGCCGCGGCGCCGATGCGCTGGTCGCTGCTGACCTGCAGAGTGCCGTCCAGGGCCAGCAGCAACGCGGCATCGGCCTTGATACGCGCGCCATGGTTGGCCAGCGCCGAGCGAATGGTGTCGCTGTCGCCACTGGCCACCGCGTCCTTGAAGCCGAAATCGGCCGCCAGCACCTGCACTGCATCGCGCAGCTGGCGGCCGCGCAGCTCGATCAGTTGCTCCAGCACCCGGCCGCCGACGCCGAGCTCCTCGCGCACCTGGCCCTGTACCGCCACGCCGGTGGCGGCCTTGACCGAGAAGTACAGCGCGCCGACCACCACCGACAGGAGGAGGATCAGCACCCCGGCGATGCGCGCCTGAAAACTATGGCTGAACTTCACTCGCCGCCTTCCTGAAGGCCTCGCCAAAGGCGCTGGGCTTGGGCGCGGCCGGCGCCACTGCAGCGCCCGCCAGCTGCAGCGGGAAGCGCTGGCTCAACCCGGCCGCCGGCACCTCGAGGGTGCCGGCGCTCAGTGGCAGCATGTTCTCCAGCTGCGGGTGCCACAGGGTGACCTGGTAGTTGCCCGCCGGCAGGCCATCGAGGATCAGCCGGCCCTGGGCATCGCTGACGGCATACCAGGGGTCGTCGGTGACATAGACGTAGCCGACCATCCAGTCGTGGATATTGCAGCCGAGCACCACCACGCCGGGCTTGTCGAACAGCACCGGCTCGCTCGGCGTGCCCTTGTACAGGCGCAGCTCGAAGCGTTTGGTCGGCGAGAAGGAATAGACGTGGTGGCGGATGTCGTCGCTGTTGGGGAATTTCACCGAAGTGCCGCTGCGCACGGCTAGCACGGTGGGCATGAACTGCTTGTCGCGCTGATCCATGATCGCCGGCTCGTTACGCGCCGAAGCACCCACGCCCTTGAGGCTGAGCACGGCGTTGGCCAGCGGCTGGCCCTGGCCGTCCACCAGCTCGGCGGCGAGCCCGGCGGCGCCGACCGGCAAGGCGAAACAGCCGAGGAGCAGAGCCAGGGCGTAAAGATGGAGCTTCATGGATGACTTCCACTGCCCGCCGGTGCGGGCGACAGTACTTCGGGAGTTTCTCGCAGCGTAGCCGACAGCCCGGCCAAGTTCACCTCAGGACAGCACGCTGCGATCGAAAATGAACCCTCCGGCGGCCTGCGGCCGATGCTCCAGCAGGTTCTGCGGGCGGCCCATCTTCGGCTGGTTCTTTTCCCCGGTATCGAAGATCCAGCCATGCTGCTTCATCTTCTCCAGGCGTCCGCGCAACGTGGTGTGCTGCACCGGCGGCCCGAGGCTGGCCTGGAACGCCGCCAGCGCCTCGGTCACGGTGAAGCGCGGCGCCAGCAGGTACAGCGGCAACGAGGTGTACACCGCCTTGCCGGCCAGGCGCTCGGCCGCCTGGGCCACCAGCTGGGCGTGGTCGAACGGCAGCGGCAACTCTTCGCCCAGCACCTCGTCCAGCGAGACGAAGCACAGGTCATCGCCTTGCAGCTCGGTGTCCGGCGCCAGCAGCGCCAGATAGAAGGTCGACAGCGACCAGCCACGCGGATCGCGCACGGCGTTGCCCACGGTGGCCACCTGCTCCAGATGCTGTGGGGCGATGCGCGCCTTGTCCTGCAGTGCGCGCTCGGCGGCGGCGTCCAGGCTGGCATCGGCGCAACGGCCATTGACCAGCACGCCGGGCAACGCCCATTGCCCCTCGAACGGCGCCTGGCCACGGCGAATCAGCAGCAGCTGCAGCGCGCCCGCCTCGCCCAGGCGCAGCGCCACTATGTCCACCCCGGCCAGCACTTCGGCGGAAGCCATGTCCTCTCCTTCGAATCCCAGCGACTTATTTCATCTTGACGAATAACTCACAGAATTTCATCCGTCCCGGCAGAAAGCGCTTGCCAACTTATTTCATCAGATGGAATATGTAACCACCTCCACGGCAACAAGGAATGCCAAGATGAAAATCGCCAGCTTCGACGTCGATGCGCAAAAGGGCTTCACTCCCCTGTGCCCGAACGAGCTGCCGGTTCCCGGCGGCGATGCCATAGCCCCTGCCCTCAACCAGTTGGCCGAGCGCGCCGCCATGCGCCTGGGCAGCAAGGACGCGCACAGCCCGCAAGCCGCCTGGGTGGCGCCGAGCCACGCGGAGATGCTGAGGCCCCTGCCGCTGGCCAACGCCGACCTGTCCTGGGTCAGCCACTGCGTGCCGGGCACGCCGGGTTTCGAGCTGCTCGACGAGCTGCCCGCCCCGCTGGACTACGACTACTTCGTGTGGAAAGGCGTGGAGCCGGACTTGCACCCTTACGGCGCCTGCTACCACGACCTGGCCGAGAAACGCAGCACGGGCGTCATCGAGTTTCTCCGGCACAATGGCGTGAAGCGCGTGCTGGTCGGCGGCCTGGCCCTGGACTACTGCGTGAAGACCACCGCCCTGCAACTGCGCCGCGCCGGCTTCATGGTCGACGTGTACCTGCCGGCCTGCCGGGCCATTGCCGAAGACACCGCCAACAGCTCCTGCGCCGAGATGCGCGCCGCCGGCATCGCCCTGCACGCCAGCCTGGATGAGCTGGATGCAGCGCTGAACATGGATGGAGACAACTGAGATGACCGAGAGCGTATTCGCCGAGCGCATCGTGCAGAACCTGCTGGACACCGACTTCTACAAGCTGACCATGATGCAGGCGGTGCTGCACAACTACCCCAACGCCGAGGTGGAGTGGGAGTTCCGCTGCCGCAACGCCGAGGATCTGACGCCTTACCTGGCCGAGATCCGCTACCAGATCGAGCGCCTGGCCGAGCTGGAAGTCACCGCCGATCAACTGGGCTTCCTCGAGCGCATCCCGTTCATGAAGGCCGACTTCATCCGCTTCCTCGGCCTGTTCCGCTTCAACCCGCGCCATGTGCAAACCAGCGTCGAGGACGGCCAGCTGTGCATCCGCCTGCGCGGCCCCTGGCTGCACGTGATCCTCTACGAGATCCCGCTGCTGGCGATCATCAGCGAGGTGCGCAACCGCTATCGCTATCGCGAGGTGCTGCTGGAACAGGCCAGCGAGCGCCTGTACGAGAAGTTCGACTGGCTCAAGCGCGAGGCCTCGGCCGATGAGCTGGACGGCTTCCAGGTCGCCGATTTCGGCACCCGCCGACGCTTCTCCTACCGGGTGCAGGAGCAGATGGTGAAGATCATGAAACGCGACTTCCCCGGGCGCTTCGTCGGCACCAGCAATGTGCACCTGGCCCGCGAGCTCGACCTCAAGCCGCTCGGCACCATGGCCCACGAGTGGCTGATGGCCCACCAGCAGCTCGGCCCGCGCCTGATCGACAGCCAGAGCGCCGCCCTGGACTGCTGGGTACGCGAGTACCGCGGCCTGCTCGGCATCGCCCTGACCGACTGCATCACCATGGACGCCTTCCTGCGCGACTTCGATCTGTACTTCGCCAAGCTGTTCGACGGCCTGCGCCACGACTCGGGCGACCCGCTGCAGTGGGCGGAGAAGGCCATCGCCCACTACGAGAAGCTGGGCATCGACCCCATGAGCAAGACCCTGGTGTTCTCCGATGGCCTCGACTTTGCAAAGTCGCTGCAGCTCTACCGTGCACTTCACGGTCGTATCCACGTAAGCTTCGGCGTCGGCACCAAGCTGACCTGCGACATCCCGGGCGTCGAGCCGATGAACATCGTGATCAAGATGACCGCCTGCAACGGCCAGCCCGTCGCCAAGATTTCCGACGCACCGGGCAAGACCCAGTGCCGCGACGAGAACTTCGTCAGCTACCTGAAACATGTTTTCCGCGTATGAGGACCCAGCCATGAGCAACCGCCAAGCCGAAATCGCCGCCGCCCTGGACGTGGTACCGCCCTTCGCCGACGAGGCCGCCCTGGTGGCGGAGATCGAGCGGCGCAAGAACTTCATCAAGAACACGTTGAGGAATTCGGGCCTGAAGGTACTGGTGCTGGGCATCAGCGGTGGCGTCGACTCCACCACCGCCGGGCGCCTGGCCCAGCTGTCGGTCGAGGAGCTGCGCGCCGAGACCGGCGATGCCGGCTACCGCTTCATTGCCGTGCGCCTGCCGCACAAGACCCAGCATGACGAGCACGATGCCCAGGATTCGCTGAAATTCGTCGGTGCCGACATCAACGACACGGTCAATATCGCCCCCAGTGTGCTCGGCCTGGGCGAACAGGTCGCCGACTTGCAAAAGCTCGCCGAGCCGCGTCGCGACTTCGTCAACGGCAACATCAAGGCGCGCATCCGCATGGTCGCCCAGTTCGCCATCGCCAACGCCAACAACGGCCTGGTAATCGGCACCGACCACGCCGCCGAGGCGGTGATGGGCTTCTTCACCAAGTTCGGCGACGGTGCCTGTGATCTGGCCCCGCTCTCCGGCCTGGTGAAAGGCCAGGTACGCGCCATCGCCAAATACCTGGGCGCGCCACAGCACCTGGTACAGAAGACGCCGACCGCCGACCTGGAAGAGCTACGTCCGGGCAAGCCCGACGAAGAAGCCCACGGAGTGAGCTACGCCGAGATCGACGCGTTCCTGCATGGCGAGAAAGTCAGTGACGAGGCCTACGCCACCATCGTGCGCACCTACGACAACACCCGTCACAAACGCGAGTTGCCGCTGGTGCCGTGACGCCGGGCTGGCCCGCCTCAGTGGCGGGCTATTGGCGCGGGGGGGGGCTGGTCGGGAATGGTCGGCTCGCCCGGGGGCTGCGGTAGGTCCGGCTTACCGGGCTGGTCGGGGATATCCGGATCAGGCTGGCCAGGAATGGCGCCGTTCAGCTGCCAGCCACGCGGGCCTGGCGGAAAGAAATGAGTCAGTGTTGCGTACATGAGATGCCCTCCTCGGCGAACTCTGAGCGGTAGAGTTCGCCAGGACGGCAGAAATTCACTGCATTTTCGAGCGTCAGGGTTTCTCGAACAGCACGCTAATGGAGACCAGCACCGCCTGCTCGGGGTCGTCGCCCAGGTGATAGTCGGGTGCCGGGCCATAGCCCAGCCAGATCTGCCGGCCGTTCTTCCGCAGCAGATCGGAACGCTCGTCGCCCGCCCCTTCCAGCCCCGCCAGATAAGCGCCCACCTGCTGCCGCGGCATGCCCAGGCGCAGCCGATCGTCGACCACGAAGCCCTCGGGCTGGCCTTTGCGCTCCACGTCCTGCAGCCAGCCGACAAACAGCTCGTCGGTGAACTGTTGCACCTTCCAGCAGCGCACCTCGCGCAGGCGCTCGCCTTCGAACACCAGCAGCAGCGCATTGCCATACAACAGACCACGCCGCCCCTGCTGCAGCGGCAGCTCGGCAGTCGGTTCACCGAGATGTTGGATGAAGGCGGCCGGCGGCGCGCTGGGCGCCAGGCCGAACACCTCGCCATCGGTGCGCAGGCTCAGTTCGGCCTGGGCCAGGGTAGCGACGCAGCCCAGCACCAAGCCGCCGGCCCATTTCCATAAACTCATGGTGAATCCCTCCGGTTGGCAGACGAGCCGCTGCCCGTTGGCCGGCTATGCTGACGCATGCCAACCGTCGCCGCCAAGGACCGCCCCATGACGCCCATCGACTCGGACAGACACCTGCCTCGCACCCTGCTCGACACGCTGATCCGCGCAGGCCTCATCACCGCGCTGGTGGTGTCCTGCTATGAAGTGTTCCACCCCTTCCTCAGCCTGATGCTGTGGTCGGTGATCCTCGCCATCACCCTCTACCCACTGCACCTCCTGCTCAGGCCGCACCTGGGCAACAGCGACAGCCGCGCCGCCACGCTGATCGTACTGGTCGCAATGGCCGTGCTGTTACTGCCGATCTACCTGCTCGGTGCCTCGCTGGGTGACTCGGTGGAGGTGGCGATCGACACGGTGAAAAGCGGCTCGCTGCGCATCCCCTCGCCGCCCGACTCCGTCGCCGGCTGGCCGCTGATCGGCGAGTCGCTGCACGGCTTCTGGGAACAGGCCTCGTCCGATCTGACCAGCCTGCTGCAGCGCCTGGCGCCCTATATCAAGGATGTGACCCTGGTGCTGCTCGGCAAGATCGCCGGAGCCGGCGCCGGCTTCCTGGTGTTCATCGCCGCGCTGGTCATCGGCGCCATCATCATGGCCTACGGCGACAACGGTCACCGCAGCGCCCAGCGCATCGCGGCGCGCATCATCGCTCCCGAGCGCAGCGGACACTTCGTATTGCTCTGCACCGCGACCATCCGCGCCGTGGCCCAGGGCGTGATCGGCATCGCCTTCGTGCAGATGCTGCTGCTCGGCATCGGCTTCATGGTCATGGGCGTACCCGGCGCCGGGCTGCTGGCCATGGGCGTCCTGCTGCTGGGCATCATGCAGTTGCCACTGCCGCTGATCACCCTGCCGGTGATCGCCTTCGTCTTCTACAGCGAAGGCCCGACCCTGGCGGCCATCATCTTCACCATCTACACCATGCTCGCCGGCCTGGTCGACAACGTGCTCAAGCCCCTGCTGCTGGGGCGCGGCGTCGATGTACCGATGCCGGTGGTGCTGATCGGCGCCCTGGGCGGCATGCTCAGCGGCGGCATCATCGGCCTGTTCATCGGCCCGGTGGTGCTGGCTGTGGGCTACAAGCTGTTCTGGCAATGGGTCGATACGCCGCCCGTGCAGATTCAGGAGTCGCCGTCGGAAGGCACCTGAGCCGGCCTGCGGGCACAAAAAAGCCGGGCAAGCCCGGCTTTCTTCATGGCGGCGCGATCAGGCCTTCGGCAGGGTCACGCCAGTCTGGCCCTGGTACTTGCCGCCACGGTCGGCGTAAGACACTTCGCAGGCCTCGTCGGACTGCAGGAACAGCATCTGCGCCACGCCTTCGTGGGCGTAGATCTTCGCCGGCAGATTGGTGGTGTTGGAGAACTCCAGGGTCACGTGGCCTTCCCACTCCGGCTCCAGCGGGGTGACGTTGACGATGATGCCGCAACGCGCGTAGGTGCTCTTGCCCAGGCAGATGGTCAGCACGTCGCGCGGGATGCGGAAGTATTCGACGGTGCGGGCCAGGGCGAAGGAGTTCGGCGGGATGATGCAGACGTCGCTGTTGATGTCGACGAAGCTCTTCTCGTCGAAGTTCTTCGGGTCGACCACGGCCGAGTGGATGTTGGTGAACACCTTGAATTCGGCGGCGCAGCGCACGTCGTAGCCATAGCTGGAGACGCCGTAGGAGATCACCTTGTTGTCGTCGGCACCACGGATCTGGCGCTCGACAAACGGCTCGATCATCCCATGTTCCTGGGCCATGCGGCGAATCCACTTGTCCGATTTGATGCTCATGGCGGGCGTCCTGAAGCTGTTGGCTGAAAAATGATCGCGCATCTTACCGGGCGTCGGGGCGTCGAGCCAAGGGGCGCCGGGCAGGTCGACGGTGGGGCCCGCCATCGTTAGGCTGTGCGCCTTTTCAGCCAGGAATGGATGCCTCATGTTCAAGAATCTGACGCCCCTGCTCTATCTGAAGCTCAGATCGCAGAGCATCAGCGGCCTGCACCTGCCGTCCGGCATGACCTTCGATGAACCGCCTGCGCTGGCGCTGCGAACCCTCAAGGGCAAACGCGAGGCCATCGCCGCAGGTCACGCAGCGATGAAGCTGCAGGGCCAGGCGCAGGTAGAGGTGCTCAATGGCTTCGATCACCCGCGCTCACTGCTGGCGGACTTCGCCGTTGCGGAAAAGACCCTGCAGTTGCTCGTGCGCCAGATTGCAGGGAAAACCTTCCTCAAGCCGGAAGTGGTGCTGCATCCGCTAGAGCATCTGGAGGGCGGGCTGACGCAGATGGAGCTGCGTGGCCTGTACGAGCTATGTCGCGGCGCGGGTGCCAAAAAGATTCATCTCTGGATCGGTCGCGAGCTGACCGTTGAGGAACTGCGTTCCCGGCAGTTCCCCAGTGAAGGCGGCTCGCTGCTGATGCCCTGATGCGTCAGTCGTCGCTGATCTCGATGGTCGGCATCGCCTGCGCACCCAGCCCCGACAGGGCGATGCGCGCACCGACGCTGCGGGCCATTTCCTGGTAGATCATGGCGATCTGGCTCTCGGTGTCGGCCACCACGGTCGGCTTGCCGCCGTCGGCCTGCATGCGGATGGCCATGGATAGCGGCAGCGAGGCCAGCAAGTCGACCCCGTACTGGGCGGCCAGCTTGGCACCGCCGCCCTCGCCGAACAGATGCTCGGTATGGCCGCAGTTGCTGCAGATGTGCACGGCCATGTTCTCCACCACGCCCAGTACCGGGATGTTGACCTTGCGGAACATCTCCACGCCCTTCTTGGCATCCAGCAGGGCCAGGTCCTGCGGGGTGGTGACCACCACTGCGCCGGCCACAGGCACCTTCTGCGCCAGGGTCAGCTGGATATCACCGGTGCCCGGCGGCATATCGACGACTAGGTAGTCGAGGTCATCCCAGGCGGTCTGGGTCACCAGCTGCAGCAGCGCGCCGGAGACCATCGGGCCGCGCCACACCACCGGAGTGCTGTCATCGGTGAGGAAGGCCATGGACATCACCTGCACGCCATGGGCTTCCAGCGGCACGAAGAACTTCTGGTCGCGCACCCGCGGCCGGGTACCTTCCGGGATGCCGAACATGATGCCCTGGCTGGGGCCGTAGATATCGGCGTCGAGGATGCCGACACGGGCGCCTTCGCGGGCCAGGGCCAGCGCCAGGTTGGCGGCGGTGGTGGACTTGCCCACGCCGCCCTTGCCGGAGGCGACGGCGATGATGTTCTTCACCCCAGCCAGCGCCGGCACCTGCTCCTGGGCCTTGTGCGCGGCAATGGCCACATCGACCTGCACCCGCGCCGACTCCACGCCATCCAGGCCCTCCAGGGCCATCTGCAGCATCTGCGCCCAGCCGTTCTTGAACAGCCCGGAGGCGTAGCCCAGCTCCAGGCGTACGGCGACCTTGCCGCCCTGGATATCGACTTCGCGCAGGCAGCCGGCGCTGACCGGGTCCTGATTCAGATGGGGGTCGGTGAACTGACGCAGGCGGGCTTCGACCGCTTCGCGGGTGACGGCGCTCATGGGGCAACTCCGAAAGGCAGAGCAAAACAGGCGGGCATATTACCCCAGGGCCGCGCCCCGTACGGATGAAAAAAAACCGCTGCGCCTATATAGTGGCCGACTTCCTTCGTAATACCGTCACGGCCCGATCACCATGTCCGAAGCCCGCAAGATTCTCGTTACCAGCGCCCTGCCCTACGCCAACGGCTCGATCCACCTCGGCCACATGCTCGAGTACATCCAGACCGACATGTGGGTGCGCTTCCAGAAGCTGCGCGGCAACCAGGCCATCTACGTCTGCGCCGACGACGCCCACGGCTCGGCCATCATGCTGCGCGCCGAAAAGGAAGGCATCACGCCGGAACAGCTGATCGCCAACGTCCAGGCCGAGCACATGGCCGACTTCGCCGACTTCGGCGTGGACTTCGACAACTACCACTCGACCCACGGCGAAGAAAACCGCGAGCTGTCCGCCGCCATCTACCTCAAGCTGCGCGACGCCGGCCATATCGCCACTCGCTCGGTGACCCAGTACTTCGACCCCGAGAAGGGCATGTTCCTCGCCGACCGCTTCATCAAGGGCACCTGCCCGAAATGCGCGGCCGAGGACCAGTACGGCGACAACTGCGAGAAATGCGGCGCCACCTACGAGCCGACCGAGTTGAAGAACCCGCGCTCGGCCATCTCCGGCGCCGTGCCGGTGCTCAAGGACTCCAAGCACTTCTTCTTCAAGCTGCCCGACTTCGAGGCCATGCTGAAGACCTGGACCCGCTCCGGCACCCTGCAGGACGCCGTGGCCAACAAGATCGCCGAATGGCTGGATGGCGGCCTGCAGGAGTGGGACATCTCCCGCGATGCGCCGTACTTCGGCTTCGAGATTCCGGACGAGCCGGGCAAGTACTTCTACGTCTGGCTGGACGCACCGATCGGCTACATGGCCAGCTTCAAGAACCTCTGTGCCAAGCGCCCGGAGCTGGACTTCGACGCCTTCTGGAACAAGGACTCGACGGCCGAGCTGTACCACTTCATCGGCAAGGACATCGTCAACTTCCACGCCCTGTTCTGGCCGGCCATGCTCGAAGGCGCCGGCTACCGCAAGCCCACCGCGGTCAACGTGCATGGCTACCTCACCGTCAACGGTCAGAAGATGTCCAAGTCGCGCGGCACCTTCGTCAAGGCGCGCACCTACCTGGACCACCTGAACCCGGAATACCTGCGCTATTACTACGCCTCCAAGCTCAGCCGCGGCGTGGACGACCTCGACCTGAACCTTGAGGACTTCGTGCAGAAGGTCAACTCCGACCTGGTCGGCAAGGTGGTCAACATCGCCAGCCGCTGCGCCGGCTTCATCCACAAGGGTAACAACGGCGTGCTGGTCGACGCCAACCCCGAGCCGGAGCTGTGGGCCGCCTTCCAGGCCGCCGCGCCAAGCATCGCCGACGCCTACGAGGCGCGCGACTTCTCCCGCGCCATGCGCGAGATCATGGCCCTGGCCGACCGCGCCAACGCCTGGATCGCCGACAAGGCGCCGTGGGCGCTGAACAAGGTCGAGGGCAAGCAGGCCGAGGTGCAGGACATCTGCGCCCTGGGCGTCAACCTGTTCCGCCAACTGGTGATCCTGCTCAAGCCGGTGCTGCCGAAGCTGGCCGCCGACGCCGAGGCCTTCCTCAACGTCGCCCCGCTGACCTGGAATGATCTGGCCACCCCGCTGGCCAACCACCAGCTGAAACCGTTCAACCCGCTGCTGACCCGTATCGAACCCGCGAAGATCGAAGCCATGACCGAAGCCTCCAAGGAAGACCTCGCCGCCGAAGCCAGCAAACCTGCTGGCAATGGCGAACTGCACAAGGACCCGCTGGCCGCCGAGATCAACTTCGACGCTTTTGCAGCGGTAGATCTGCGTATCGCCCTGATCGAGAAGTGCGAGTTCGTCGAGGGTGCCGACAAGCTGCTGCGCCTGTCGCTGGATATCGGCGACGAGAAGCGCAACGTGTTCTCTGGCATCAAGTCCGCCTACCCGGACCCGAGCAAGCTGGAAGGCCGCCTGACCCTGTACGTGGCCAACCTGGCCCCGCGCAAGATGAAGTTCGGCATCAGCGAAGGCATGGTCCTGGCCGCCGGCCCGGGCGGCGAGGAAATCTACCTGCTCAGCCCGGACAGCGGCGCCAAGCCCGGCCAGCGCGTCAAGTAAGCTGGGCTAGCCTTGTAACAGGCGCGCAGCACCCGCCGCGCGCCTGGAGCCTGAGTGCATGAGCGACTTCCTCTTCGCCCTGATCGGCGCCGCGCTGGTCAGTAACCTGATCCTCGGGCTGCCGCTCGCCGCCGATGCCCTGCGCCATGCCCGCGTGCAGGCGTTGGGGCCGGCCGGCGCAGTGTTGATCCTGCTCACCGCGCCCACTGCCTGGCTGCTGCAACAGGCTCTGTTGGCTGTCGACCTGGTTTATCTCTACCTGCTGATCGGCATACCGCTGCTGGCAGCGCTGAGCTGGCTCAGCCTGGCCCTGTTGCAGCGCCTGCGCCCTGCCCTCGACCAATCCGGCCTGTGGCCGCTGCTGCTCGGCAACGGCCTGGGCGCCATGTTCCTTGCTCGTTCGCTGGACGGTTTCGCCGCCGCGCTGGCCTTAGGCATCGGCGGCGGCCTGGGCTTCTGGCTGGTCTTACAACTGATGAGCGACCTGCTCGAGCGCATCGAACAGTGCGATGTGCCAGTCGCCTTGCGCGGCACGCCGATCCTGCTGATCGCCGCCGGCCTGATGAGCCTGGCCTTCCTCGGCTTCAACGGCATGGGGGCGGTATGAGCAACGCCTTGCGTAGCGACGCCCGGCGCATCCAGGCCATCGACGCCCTGCTGCCGCAGACCCAGTGCGGCAAGTGCGGCCACCCGGGCTGCAAGCCCTACGCCGAGGGCATCGCCAATGGCGAGGCGATCAACAAGTGCCCACCGGGCGGCACCGCCACCATCCATGCCCTGGCCCAACTGCTCAAGGTGCCGGAGCTGCCGCTGGAGCTGCCCGCCGTACCGGCGCAGATCGCCCTGATCCGCGAGGCCGAGTGCATCGGCTGCACCAAGTGCATCCAGGCCTGCCCCGTGGACGCCATCGTCGGCGCGGCCAAGCTGATGCACACGGTGATCACCGCCGAGTGCACCGGCTGCGAGCTGTGCGTGGCGCCCTGCCCGGTCGACTGCATCGACATCCTGCCGCTGGCCGGCGCCGAGGCTGAAACCCAGCGCCAGCGCGCCGACCAGTTCCGTAGCCGCCATGAGGAGCATCTGGCCCGCCTGGCGCGCAACGACGCCAAGCGCCAGGCCGAGCGCGCCGCACGCACACCGGCGACCCAGCCCACCACTCCAGCGCAGCCGGTCGCCAGCAACGACGATCAGTACAAGCGCCTGAAGATCGAGGCGGCCATGGCCAAAGTGGTGCTGGCCAAGGCCGAGAAGCAACTGGCCCAGCACGGCAGCCCCGAGCTGCAGCGCCAGGTGGACGAACTGCGCCAGGCCGCCGAACGTGCCCAGCAGGCCCTGGAGCAAACCACGCCGCCAGCACCGGCAGCTCCCGCTGCCGGCATCACCGCACTCAAGCAGGCCAAGATCCAGTTCGCCCTGCGCCGCGCCGAGCTGGACAAGGCCACGCGCCAGGGCGCGGACGACACCACGCTGCAAACGCTGCGCGCCAATCTGGAGGCCGCCGCCCAAGCTCTGCACGCCGCCGAGGAGGCAAGTGGCAAGCCGCTGCCCGATCTGGTGCGCACCGACAAGCAGCCGGTAGACCTCAAATTGCGCGAACTGAAGACCGAGCACGCCTACGCCCGCGCGGAGTTGCAGCGCCTGGAGCGATGCCTGACGGCCAACCCTGCGGCGGCATCAGCCGACACCTTGCAGCAAGCCCGCCAGCGCCTGGCGAATGCCGAGCAACAGCTGCATGACTACCAGCAGCCCTGAAATCGCCTTCGACCCGCGCCCGAGCATGCAGCGGGTGCTGCTCGCTTGCCTGCCCGGCGCCCTGGCCCTGCTCTGGTTCAACGGTTGGGGCCTACTGATCCAGCTGCTGCTGGCCGCCCTCACCTGCTGCGCCTGCGACCTGCTGAGCCGCCATTTGCGCGGCCAGGCGCTCGCCGATAAAGCGCGCAGCCTGTTCGAACAGCCACTGCTGGCCGAAGGCAGCGGCCTGGTCAGCGCCCTGCTGCTGGCCCTGGCCCTGCCCAACTACGCCCCTTGGTGGCTGACCGTGGCCAGCGCCGCCTTCGCCAGCCTGTTCGGCAAGGCGCTGTTCGGCGGCTTCGGCAACAACCCGTTCAACCCGGCCATGCTCGGTTACGCCTTCGCTCTCATCGCCTTCCCGGCGCAGATGGTGCACTGGCCGGCGCCTGGCACAGAGCACGGCCTGCTCGGCGCGCTGCAGCAGATCTTCGGCTTTGGTCCCGGCCTGCCGGATGGCTGGAGCCAGGCCACGGTGCTGGACAGCCTGCGCCACAACGACCGCCTGACTGTCGACGAGCTGTTCGCCAGCCACCCGGCCTTCGGCGGCGTCGGCGGGCGCGGCGTGGAATGGGTCAATCTGGCCTTCCTCGCCGGCGGCCTGTTCCTGCTGCAGCAGAAGGTGATCCGCTGGCAAGCGCCGGCCGGCATGCTCGGCGCCCTGTTCGTCGCCAGCCTGCTGTGCTGGAACGGTTCGGGCTCGGACTCCAACGGCTCGCCGCTGCTGCACCTGTTCAGTGGCGCCGCCATGCTCGGCGCCTTCTTCATCGTCACCGAGCCTGTCAGCGGCCCGGACAGTGCGCGCGGGCGCCTGTACTTCGGCATCGGCGTCGGCCTGCTGACCTACGCCATTCGCACCTGGGGTGGCTATCCGGACGGCCTGGCCTTCGCCGTGCTGCTGATGAACCTGTGCGTCACCCGCCTGGATCGCCTGGGGGCTGCACGATGAAGCGCAGCGCCGCAATCCTGCTAGCGATTGCCCTGTGTGGCGCCGCCCTGCTCGCCACGCTCCAGCATTTCGCCGCACCACGCATCGAGCAACAGCGCCAGGCCGCCGCCGAGCGCGCCCTGCTCGACCTGCTGCCGGCAGGTAGCTACGACAACCGCCCACTGCAACAGCCCATCGCGCTGCCGGCCGGCGGCCTGCTGGGCAACGCACGCGCCGAGCAGGGCTATCTGGCCAGCCTGAATGGCCAGCCCAGCGCCGTGCTGCTGCCGGTGACCGGCAAAGGCTACGAGGGACCGATCCGCCTGCTGGTGGCGATCACCCCGGATGGCCAGCTGCTCGCCAGCAAGGTCCTGCAACAGCAGGAGACGCCCGGCCTGGCCGATCTGCTGACTCCCAACCGCGCTGCCTGGCTACACGGCTTTGCCGGCAAAACAGTACACGACGACATAGCGACCTGGACGCTGCGTGCCGACCAGGGCCAGGTCGACCAGATCGCCGGCGCCACCATCACCTCACGCGCGGTGACCGACGCCCTGCAACGCGCCCTGCGCTTCTTCGATGCCGAGCGGCAACGGCTACTGGAGGCGCAACCATGAAGCGCAACCTGCAGCTGCTCGCCTTCGCTCCGCTGGTGGGCGGCACCGACCTGCTGATCAAGGGCATCGGCATAGGCCTGGGCGGCCTGCTGCTGATAGCGCTGTGCGGCCTGCTGCAGGCGCCGCTGCGCAAGCATCTGCCTGCTCATGGCCGGCTGCTCGCCACGCTGCTGGCAGGCGCCGTGCTGGCCGGTAGCCTCGACCTGCTTCTGCAAACCCTCAGCAGCGAACTGGCCGCCGCCCTGGCGCTCTACCTGCCGCTGTTGCTGCTGCCCTGCCTGGCACTGGCCCTGGATGAGCAGATGGAAGCAAAGCGCGACCTCCGGCTGGGACTGTGGTTTGCCCTGTTCGCCGTGCTGCTCAGCACCCTGCGCGAAGCTCTCGGCCATGGCAGCCTGCTGGCCCACGCCGACTGGCTGCTGGGCCGCGGCTTCTCCGGCTGGCACTGGCAGGCCGGCCTGCCGCTGCTGACGCAGGCCGTCGGCGGCTTTATCCTGCTCGGCTTGCTAGTTGCCCTCTTTCGCCATTTCGACCAAGACGACGCCCGATGAACGCTGCCAAGCGCTTTGAGATCTTCCGCCGCCTGCACGAAGACAACCCCGAACCCAAGACCGAACTGGCCTATACCACGCCGTTCGAGCTGCTGATCGCGGTGATCCTCTCCGCCCAGGCCACCGATGTCGGGGTGAACAAGGCCACGGCCAAGCTCTACCCGGTCGCCAACACCCCGGAAGCCATCTATGCGCTGGGTGTCGAGGGCCTCTCCGAGTACATCAAGACCATCGGCCTGTTCAACAGCAAGGCGAAGAACGTCATCGAGACCTGCCGCATCCTGGTCGAGAAACATGGCAGTCAGGTGCCGGACAACCGCGAGGATCTGGAGGCGCTGCCCGGAGTCGGCCGCAAGACCGCCAACGTGGTGCTCAACACCGCCTTCCGCCAGCCGGCCATGGCGGTGGACACGCATATCTTCCGCGTCAGTAACCGCACCGGCATCGCCCCGGGCAAGAACGTGCTGGAAGTGGAGAAGAAGCTGGTCAAGTTCGTGCCCAAGGAGTTTCTGCTGGATGCGCACCACTGGCTGATCCTGCACGGCCGCTACGTCTGCCAGGCACGCAAGCCGCGTTGCGGCGCCTGCCGCATCGAGGACCTGTGCGAGTACAAGGCGAAGACTTCCGACGATTGAAAAGCCATTGAATCGGGCATAGTACCGATTGAAAAAATCTTTTTTACCGGCTCTGGCTTTATCGCTATAAGGTGCGCCATCAGCATTCCGAAAGCTGGAGTGATACATGAGCACTGGCAAAGAAGAACTCGAAGATGACTTCGTCGCCGAAGAGGTGGAAGACAGCGGCGAGCGTACGGTGGAGGTCGCCAAGACCAATCTGACCAAGCGCCGCATCATCGACAACCTGCTCGATGAGCGACGCCTGCAGCGACAGTTGAACGACTACGATTACGACTTTTGAAGTCGGATCGAAAAAAGCCCCGCACTGCGGGGCTTTTTCGTTACTGATTGACCGCCAGCGGCCGGCGGCGCGCGCACTTGTTGGCATACATGGCCGTGTCCGCCTGTTGCAGCAAGGCGTCCAGGTCACTATTACCGCGCAGGGACGACTCGGCGAGCCCCACGCTCAGCGACAGAGGCCGCCCGGTACTGCGGCGGAACGCCTCCAGCGCGTGGTGCAGGCGCAGCAGCACCTCCTCGCTGCTGGTGTAGTCGCTGGCCAGTACCACGAACTCGTCCCCGCCCAGACGGGCGACCACATCGGTGCTGCGGAACAGCGAACGCAGCAGCTGCGCGGCATCGATCAGCATGGCGTCGCCGGCGGCATGGCCGAAGCGGTCGTTGGCCTGTTTCAGATAATCCAGATCGGCATACAGCAACAGGCAGCGCCCTCCGCGGCGACGCGCCGACTCCAGCTCGCGCTCGGCGAGCAGCAGGAAGCCGCGACGGTTGCGCAGCCCGGTCAGCTCGTCGGTCAGCGACAGCTGGCGCACCTCCGCCGCCATCCGCTCGCGCTCGCGCACCTCGGCCTGCAGGCGATGATTGACCTCCACCAGTTGCCCGGTGCGCTCCTCCACCCTGCGCTCCAGCTCGGAGTAGACCTGCACGTTCTCCAGGGCGATCGAAGTGGAATCGGCCAGCGCCTGCAGCAACTCGACCTGCTCGGCAGTGGCGGTATGCGGGCTGGCCCAGTAGTTGCCGATGGCGCCGATCGGGTCCAGGGTGCGGATCGGCACCATGACCAGGCTTTTGACGAAGGTCGGCCGGTAGGCCTCATGCGGGATGCGCGGGTCCAGGTAGATATCTGGAATCACCGTGGCCTGGCGGTTGAGCATGGCCCAACCGCTGATGCACAGGCTCATGGGGAAGCGCTGCCCCTTCCACAGGGGCGAAATGGCATCCTCGTCGCGATAGAAACACTGCTGTCCATCGCGCAGAACGAAGGTGGCGCCGTCGGCACCGGTCAGCTCGCGAGCCGCGTGACGGACGATCTCCGCCACCCGATCCACATCCCTCGCCATCGACAGCTCCTGCACAACCCGTATCAGGCGCAGCGCCTGGGGATCAGCCGTCATGGAACACCTCGATGGCCAGGCAAATGGCCATTGCTTTTGTAAGCTTTTACTTACAAAGCATAGCAGCTGTCAATCGTTGCGCTTGGGCGACAGCAGCTCGATTTTGTAGCCGTCCGGATCCTCGACGAAGGCCAGGATGCTGGTGCCGTGCTTCATCGGCCCCGGCTCGCGAGTGATCTTGCCGCCACGGGCGCGGATGTCCTCGCAGGCCTTGTAGACGTCTTCCACTTCCAGGGCGATGTGGCCGTAGCCTGTGCCCAGCTCGTAGCTGTCGACGCCCCAGTTGTAGGTCAGCTCGATCACACTGTTCTCGGCTTCGTTACCGTAGCCTACGAAGGCCAGGGTGAACTGGCCGTCCGGGTAGTCCTTGCGGCGCAGCAGGGTCATGCCCAGCACTTCGGTGTAGAAGGCGATGGAGCGATCCATGTCGCCGACGCGCAGCATGGTGTGCAGCAGTCTCATCAGGTTTTCCTCATCGTTGCCCTGGTGCGGGCTTATAAAAACAGAACCCCGGCTCATGGCCGGGGTTCGTTTGGCGCAGGGTTTCAGCTTATCAGAACAGCTTGCGGCCCTTGCCAGCGGCGATGCGCATACGCAGGGCGTTGAGCTTGATGAAGCCCGCCGCATCGGCCTGGTTGTAGGCGCCGCCGTCTTCCTCGAAGGTCGCGATGTTGGCGTCGAACAGCGAGTCGTCGGACTTGCGGCCAACCACGATGACGTTGCCCTTGTACAGCTTCAGGCGTACCACACCATTCACGTTGGTCTGCGAGGCGTCGATCATCTGCTGCAGCATCAGACGCTCCGGGCTCCACCAATAGCCGGTGTAGATCAGGCTGGCGTACTTGGGCATCAGCTCGTCTTTCAGGTGGGCCACTTCGCGGTCCAGGGTGATCGACTCGATGGCGCGGTGGGCGCGCAGCATGATGGTGCCGCCGGGGGTCTCGTAACAGCCGCGGGACTTCATGCCGACATAGCGGTTCTCGACGATGTCGAGGCGACCGATGCCGTTCTCGCCGCCGATGCGGTTCAGCTCGGCCAGCACGGCGGCCGGGGTCATGTCCTTGCCGTCGATGGCGACGATGTCGCCCTTGCGGTAGGTCAGCTCGATGTAGGTGGGGGTGTCCGGCGCCGCTTCCGGCGACTTGGTCCACTTCCACATGTCTTCTTCGTGCTCGGTCCAGGTGTCTTCCAGCACGCCGCCTTCATAGGAGATGTGCAGCAGGTTGGCATCCATGGAGTATGGCGACTTCTTCTTGCCGTGACGCTCGATCGGGATGGCGTGCTTCTCGGCGTAGTCCATCAGCTTCTCGCGGGACAGCAGGTCCCACTCGCGCCAGGGGGCGATCACTTTCACACCCGGCTTCAGCGCGTAGGCGCCCAGCTCGAAGCGCACCTGGTCATTGCCCTTGCCGGTAGCGCCGTGGGAGATGGCGTCGGCGCCGGTCTCGTTGGCGATCTCGATCAGGCGCTTGGCGATCAGCGGACGGGCGATGGAGGTACCCAGCAGGTACTCGCCTTCGTAGATGGTGTTGGCGCGGAACATCGGGTAGACGAAGTCGCGGACGAATTCTTCGCGCAGGTCGTCGATGTAGATTTCCTTGACGCCCATGGCCTGGGCCTTGGCGCGGGCCGGCTCGACCTCTTCGCCCTGGCCGAGGTCGGCGGTGAAGGTCACCACTTCGCAGTTATAGGTGTCTTGCAGCCACTTGAGGATCACCGAGGTGTCCAGGCCACCGGAATAGGCCAGAACTACCTTCTTAACGTCCGCCATGCCAATCAACTCCACGGGTTGTACGGAAAACCCGCGATTCTACCGGCCGTTCCGGCCGATTTACAGGGGCGCGACAGACACTAGCGACAAAGCGACAGTTTTATTTGTTGGCGCGACGTCAGGATTTCGCCGCGGGCGCCGCCGGAGCCTCTGCGGCGGGCGCCGGCTCGCTGGTAGCCGGCGGGGCGCTCGGCGCGGGCTCGGCTGGGGTTTCCGCTACCGGCTCGCGGGACAGGGTCATGGTCACCCGGCGGTTCTTCGCCCGATTGGCCTCGCCGCTGTTCTTCACCAGCGGATAGCGTTCGCCGTGGAAGCGCACGATGATCTGCTCGGCCGGTATGCCGCGCGACTTGAGGTACTCCTCCACCGCCACGGCGCGACGGCGTGAGGTGTCGCGGTTGGTCAGGCGGTTGCCGGAGTTGTCGGAATGGCCGTCGAGCTGGATGCGGTTGACGGTCGGATCGGCCTTGATGAAGTCGAGGATGATATCGATCTTGGCCTGGGCCAGCGGCTCCAGCGTGGTGCCACCGCCGGGGAAGCCCAGCTGGGTCTGGCGGATCTGGTCGAAGTTGACCGGCAGCAGGCCGACGGTGCACTTCAGATAGTCGTTGTAGGCCTGGTTGAACTTGATCGGCAACAGGCGCACTTCCAGGCTGTCGCCACCCTGCAGGGTGCGATGGCGCACCAGCGGGCTGCGTCCCTCCATCAAGCCGGTGAGCAGGCGCCCGGCCTGCTCCTGGTTGCTGTTGAACGGTACTTCGCCGCTGCCGATGCTCAACGCACCGAGATTGATGTCACCGCGCCCCGGCTGCCAGGGTGCCGCGGCGGCCAGCAGGGTCGCCGAGCCGGCACCCAGCCAGCGCTCGCGGGCCCTGAGGCGGAATGTGGCCTGCTCGCCGGCACGGCGGACGAACTCGCCGCTGCCGAAGTCGGCGATGGGCTGGCTCAGGCGGCATTCGAACTGGTCGCCCTCGACCGTCCACTCCACTTTCTCCATGCGCGTCTGGAAAGTGATGGCCGCAGCCGGCATGCACCAAGGCAGGCTGGCAAACAGGCTGAGCAGGAGGAAGCTGGGCTGGCGCAAGATCGGCTCCGTGGGGAGATACGGCTTTCAAAGCCCGTATCGGCCACGACAGCGGAAACTTGATAGGCCGTCTGGCCGGCAAAACTGGTAGCATTCGCCCACGTTTTACCTGCCGGGAATCCCCATGTCCGACCGCATTACCCTGCTGCGCCCAGACGACTGGCACATCCATCTGCGCGATGGTGCCGTCCTGCAGCACACCGTCCGCGATGTCGCGCGGACCTTCGCCCGCGCCATCATCATGCCCAACCTGGTGCCGCCGGTGCGCAACGCCGACGAGGCCAGTGCCTATCGCCAGCGCATTCTGGCGGCTCGTCCGGCCGGCAGCCGCTTCGAGCCGCTGATGGTGCTCTATCTCACCGACAAGACCAGCGCGGAAGACGTGCGCGCCGCCAAGGCCAGCGGCTTCGTGCATGCCGCCAAGCTGTACCCGGCCGGCGCCACCACCAACTCCGACTCCGGCGTGACCAGCATCGACAACATCTTCCACGTCCTGGAAGCCATGGCCGAAGTCGGCCTGCCGCTGCTGGTGCACGGCGAAGTGACCCGCGCCGAAGTCGACGTGTTCGATCGCGAGAAGCGTTTTATCGACGAGCACCTGACCCGTGTGGTCGAGCGCTTCCCGACGCTTAAAGTAGTGTTCGAGCACATCACCACCGGCGATGCCGCTGCGTTCGTCAAGGCCGCACCGGCCAATGTCGGCGCCACCATCACCGCTCATCACCTGCTGTACAACCGCAACCACATGCTGGTCGGCGGCATTCGCCCGCACTTCTATTGCCTGCCGATCCTCAAGCGCAACACCCATCAGGAAGCCCTGCTGGATGCGGCCACCAGCGGCAATCCGAAGTTCTTCCTCGGCACCGACTCGGCGCCGCACGCCAAGCACGCCAAGGAAGCCGCCTGCGGCTGCGCCGGCTGCTACACCGCGCACGCGGCCATCGAGCTGTATGCCGAGGCCTTCGAGCAGCGCAATGCGCTGGACAAGCTGGAGGGCTTCGCCAGCCAGTTCGGCCCGGACTTCTACGGCCTGCCGCGCAACACCGACCGCATCACCCTGGTGCGCGAGGAGTGGACCGGCCCGAGCGAACTGCCGCTGGGCGAGAACCTGGTGATCCCGCTGCGCGCCGGCGAGAAACTGCAATGGCGCCTGCTGGAGGATCAAGCGTGAGCGAAGACAATTTCGACGACGAACTCGACGGCAGCCTGCCCCCCGGCCCGCGCCACCCGATGGCCGCGCGCTTCCGTGGCTATCTGCCGGTGGTGGTGGACGTGGAGACCGGCGGCTTCAACAGCGCCACCGACGCCCTGCTGGAGATCGCGGCGACCACCATCGCCATGGACGAGGACGGCTTCCTCTACCCTGATCACACCCACTTCTTCCGCATCGAGCCCTTCGAGGGCGCCAATATCGAGGCGGCGGCGCTGGAGTTCACCGGCATCAAGCTCGACCACCCGCTGCGTCAGGCGGTGAGCGAGGAGCATGCGCTGAGCGAAATCTTCAAGGGCCTGCGCAAGTCGATCAAGGCCAATGGCTGCAAGCGCGCCATCCTGGTCGGCCACAACAGCAGCTTCGATCTCGGCTTCCTCAACGCCGCCGTGGCTCGCTGCGACCTAAAGCGCAACCCGTTCCACCCCTTCTCCAGCTTCGACACCGCCACCTTGGCCGGCCTCGCCTATGGCCAGACCGTGCTGGCCAAGGCCTGCCAGGCCGCCGGCATCGACTTCGACGGCAAGGAGGCGCACTCCGCGCGCTACGACACCGAGAAGACCGCCGAGCTGTTCTGCGGCATCGTCAATCGCTGGAAGGAAATGGGCGGCTGGGACGACTTCGATCAGTAGGCCCCGCGCAGCAGATGAAGACCCGGCCCCGGCCGGGTTTTTTATTGGGCAACGCGAAAACCCGGCAGGCGGGAAAAGCTGACATCAAGTTTTGACAAGCATTCTCATTAACATTAGTATCCGTCGCTAACAGCAACACCAACCCACTTCGAGCCTGTCCATGTACGTTTGCCTCTGCCAGGGTGTTACCGACGGTCAAATCCGCGAAGCCATCTACGAAGGCTGCTGCAGCTATCGCGACGTGCGCGAGAGCCTCGGCGTGGGCACCCAGTGCGGCAAGTGCGCCTGCCTGGCCAAGGAAGTGGTGCGCGACACGCTGAACGAAGTACAGAGCAGCCAGGCCGCCCTCGCCTGCCAGGCCAGCTTCGTCGCCGCCTGATCCTTTCGAATACGAAAAAGCCGGACCTCGAGTCCGGCTTTTTTATGCCCGCAAGATGACGATCATGCCTGCGGCACGCCGCTGTGGAAGCGGAACTCCTGGTCCGGCGACTCGATCAGCTCGCGCTCGGCCTCGCGCACCCGCTCGATCACTCGCGCCACGTCGACCTCATCGCCGTACTGGTAGGCCAGCTTGAGGTAGCCCTGAAAGTGCCGCGCCTCGGACTTCAGCAGGCCGCCGTAGAACTTGCCCAGTTCCTCGTCCAGGTGCGGCACCAGTGCCTCGAAGCGCTCGCAGCTGCGCGCCTCGATAAAGGCGCCCACGACGAGGGTGTCGACCAGCTTCTGCGGCTCATGGTTGCGCACCAGCTTGCGCAGGCCAGAGGCATAGCGCGACGCCGACACCGGGCGCAGTTCGATGCGCCGCTTCTTCATGATGCGCAGCACCTGCTCGTGATGTACCAGCTCCTCGCGGGCCAGGCGCGACATGAAATTGATGAGGTCCAGCTCCTGGCCGTACTTGGCCATCAGTGCCATGGCCGTGGAGGCCGCCTTGTACTCGTTGTTCTTGTGATCGATCAGCAGCGTTTCCTGATCGGCCAGGGCCGCCTGCACCCAGGCAGCGGGGGTGGGACAGGCGAGGAACTGATGGATTTCAGGCAGATTCACGGCGAACGATCCAGAGGTAACGGCAACGGCCAGTTGGCACCGGCAGCAAGGGCGGGCCATTATACGGATGAAGGCGCGCGGGGCCAGCCAGGCCGTGATGCAGGTCAAGACCGCCGCCAGCGGCCGCCTCTATAGTGGGCTGCATCAAAGCACTTCAAGCACAGGGAGACGCTCATGCAAGCCATACGCAGCATTCTGGTGGTGATGGACCCGCAGCAATCCGATGGCCTGGCGCTCAAGCGCGCCAAGCTGATCGCCGGAGTCACCCAGTCGCACCTGCACCTGCTGGTCTGCGACAAGAAGGGCGAGCACAGCGCCTACCTCACCGAGCACCAGGCCAGCCTGCAGCAGGAAGGCTACAGCGCCACCATCCAGCAGGCGTGGAATGACGGCCTCTACCAGACCATCGTCGCCGTGCAGCAGGCCGAGGGCTGTGGCCTGGTGATCAAGCAGCACGTGCCGGACAACCCGCTGAAGAAGGCCCTGCTCACCCCCGAGGACTGGAAGCTGCTGCGCTACTGCCCGAGCCCGGTGCTGATGGTCAAGACCGGCACACCCTGGACCGGCGGCGTCATTCTCGCCGCGGTCGACGTGGGTAACGGCGACTCCGAGCATCGCACTCTGCACTCCGGCATCGTCAGCAACGGCTACGACATCGCCCACCTGGCCAATGGCAGCCTGCATGTGATCAGCGCCCACCCCTCGCCGATGCTCTCGGCGGCCGACCCGACCTTCCAGCTCAAGGAAACCATCGAGGCGCGCTATCGCGAGCAGTGCAAGGCCTTCCAGGCCGAGTACGACGTCAGCAACGAGCGCCTGCACGTGGAAGAAGGCCCGGCCGACGTGCTGATCCCCTACACCGCGCACAAGCTCGGCGCGGTGGTCACAGTGATCGGCACCGTGGCCCGTACCGGCCTCTCCGGCGCGTTGATCGGCAACACCGCGGAAGTGGTGCTGGACGCCCTGGAGAGCGACGTGTTGGTGCTCAAGCCGGACGACATCATCGCCCACCTGGAAGAGCTGGTCGCCCAGCGCTAATCACCGCGCAAACGAAAAAGCCGCCCGAGGGCGGCTTTTTCATGGTTCGAAATGCCTCAGACGCGGCTTTCCACGCCCTCGCGCAAGAAGCGCGGTGCAATGTAGCGCTCGTAGTGCGCCTCGGAGAGCAGGAAGAACTCGCGATCGATGGCCTCGCGCAGCGCCGGCAGCTCCCAGTCGCGGAACTCCGGCAGCAGGGCCAGGCCATAGGCGTCCAGACGGCTGATGAGGCGCGAAGCGCGGGCGATCAGCTGGTAGGCCCAGCAATACTCGGACTGCTCGGGCACGAAGCGCACTTGGTGCTGCTCCAGCTGCGCGCGCAGGCGTCCGGCGTCGAATACCTCCACCTTGCCCTGCATTACCTGCACCAGCAGCACCTCTAGGCGCCGCCATACGGCCCGCTTCTCGTCGTCGTTGTAGGCGTTCCAGTTCACCACTTCGTGGTGGAAGCGCTTGCAGCCGCGGCACACCAGGTCGCCATAGACGGTGGAACAGAGGCCGACGCAGGGCGTCTTGATGCGTTGATTGGACATATGAGGCAGGTGCGGCGCGGCGAAACAGGCCGCTCATGATAGCGGCTCACCCTGGCAGGGTCATCATGACCGCCCAGACCTTTGTCGACTTACCAGACAAACGACGGGCAGTAGCCTAAGAGGCCGATTGGATCGGGGTTTGCGCTTAACTTTGGCGTCCCGTTCCAGTAGAATCGGACCGCCTTTTTAGGCGCCGATGTCCGTCAGAAGCTGTTTTCAAAGCGTCACGAGCACAGTTGATCCGCCAGGAACGTCGTTGGCGCCGGGTTCAGTGAACCCTGCGCCAGCCCTCATCACTCCCGCTCCTGCGGCGTAAAACTTTGAAAGCAGCTTCTAGTATGAGGCTGTCGACACACCGGCCAGTGCACTCACAAAGTGCAGCGGCGCGGCGTGCGACGGTTTTAGGATGAGCGTTGCGGGCCGCCGCGACCACTGATGAGGGTAATAACTGTGCTTGAAGCCTATCGCAAACACGTAGAAGAGCGTGCCGCCCAAGGGATCGTTCCCCAGCCGCTGAACGCCGAGCAAACCGCAGGCCTGGTCGAGCTGCTGAAGAATCCCCCGGCTGGCGAAGAAGCCTTCCTCGTCGATCTGATCACCAACCGTGTTCCGCCAGGAGTGGACGAAGCCGCCTACGTCAAGGCCGGTTTCCTTTCCGCCGTGGCCAAGGGCGAAGCCAGCTCCCCGCTGATCAGCAAGCAACGCGCCGTTGAGCTGCTGGGCACCATGCAGGGCGGCTACAACATCGCCACCATGGTCGAGCTGCTGGACAACGCCGAGCTGGCCGAAGTCGCCGCCGAGCAACTCAAGCACACCCTGCTGATGTTCGACGCCTTCCACGACGTCGCCGAGCGCGCCAAGAAAGGCAACGCCAACGCCAAGGCTGTCATGCAGTCCTGGGCCGACGGCGAGTGGTTCGTCAACCGCCCTGCCGTTCCGGAAAAAGTCACCCTGACCGTGTTCAAGGTCACCGGCGAAACCAACACCGACGACCTGTCGCCGGCTCCGGACGCCTGGTCCCGCCCGGACATCCCGCTGCACGCCCTGGCCATGCTGAAGATGGCCCGCGACGGCATCAACCCGGACGCTCCCGGCACTGTCGGCCCGATCAAGCAGATGGAAGCCCTGAAAGCCAAAGGCTTCCCGGTTGCCTACGTCGGTGACGTGGTCGGTACCGGTTCCTCCCGTAAGTCCGCCACCAACTCGGTGCTGTGGTTCTTCGGCGACGACATCCCCAACGTGCCGAACAAGCGCGCAGGTGGTTTCTGCTTCGGCACCAAGATCGCCCCGATCTTCTACAACACCATGGAAGACGCCGGCGCCCTGCCGATCGAATTCGACTGCACCAACCTGGCCATGGGCGACGTCATCGACGTGTACCCGTACAAGGGCGAAGTGCGCCGTAACGGCAGCGACGAGCTGGTCACCAGCTTCCAGCTGAAGACCGACGTGCTGCTGGACGAAGTCCGCGCCGGCGGCCGTATCCCGCTGATCGTCGGCCGCGGCCTGACCGAGAAGGCCCGCGCCGAGCTGGGCCTGGCTCCGTCCACCCTGTTCAAGAAGCCGGTCGCTCCGGCTGACAGCGGCAAGGGCTTCACCCTGGCCCAGAAGATGGTCGGTCGCGCCTGCGGCCTGCAGGAAGGCCAAGGCGTACGCCCGGGCACCTACTGCGAGCCGAAGATGACCACCGTCGGCTCCCAGGACACCACCGGCCCGATGACCCGCGACGAGCTGAAAGACCTGGCTTGCCTGGGCTTCTCCGCCGACCTGGTGATGCAGTCCTTCTGCCACACCGCGGCCTATCCGAAGCCGATCGACGTCAACACCCACCACACCCTGCCGGACTTCATCATGACCCGCGGCGGCGTGTCCCTGCGTCCGGGCGACGGCATTATCCACAGCTGGCTGAACCGCATGCTGCTGCCGGATACCGTGGGTACCGGTGGTGACTCGCACACCCGCTTCCCGATGGGCATCTCCTTCCCGGCCGGTTCCGGCCTGGTGGCCTTCGCTGCCGCCACCGGCGTCATGCCGCTGGACATGCCGGAATCCGTACTGGTGCGCTTCAAGGGCAAGCTGCAACCGGGCATCACCCTGCGTGACCTGGTCCATGCCATCCCCTACTACGCCATCAAGCAGGGCCTGCTGACCGTCGAGAAGAAGGGCAAGATCAACGCCTTCTCCGGCCGCATCCTCGAGATCGAAGGTCTGGACGAGCTGACCGTTGAACAGGCCTTCGAGCTGTCCGACGCCTCGGCCGAGCGCTCCGCCGCCGGTTGCACCATCAAGCTGCCGGAAAAGGCCATCGCCGAGTACCTGCGCTCCAACATCACCATGCTGCGCTGGATGATCGGCGAAGGCTACGGCGATGCCCGTACCCTGGAGCGTCGCGCCCAGGCCATGGAAGCCTGGCTGGCCAACCCGCAACTGCTGGAAGCCGACAAGGACGCCGAGTACGCCGAGATCATCGAGATCGACCTGGCCGACGTCAAAGAGCCGGTGCTCTGCGCGCCGAACGACCCGGACGATGCCCGTCTGCTGTCCACCGTCGCCGGTGAGAAGATCGACGAAGTGTTCATCGGCTCGTGCATGACCAACATCGGTCACTTCCGCGCTGCCGGTAAGCTGCTGGACAAGGTCAAGGGCGGCATTCCGACCCGTCTGTGGCTGGCTCCGCCGACCAAGATGGACGCCCACCAGCTGACCGAGGAAGGCTACTACGGCATCTACGGCAAGGCCGGTGCGCGCATGGAAATGCCGGGCTGCTCGCTGTGCATGGGTAACCAGGCTCGCGTACAGACCGGTTCGACCGTGGTTTCCACCTCGACCCGTAACTTCCCGAACCGCCTGGGCGACGCCACCAACGTGTACCTGGCCTCTGCCGAACTGGCAGCGGTCGCTTCGATCACCGGCAAGCTGCCGACCGTCGAGGAGTACATGGAGTACGCGAAGAACATCGACAGCATGGCTGCCGACGTTTACCGCTACCTGAGCTTCGATCAGATCGCCGAGTTCCGCGAAGCGGCTGCCAACGCCAAGATCCCGGCCGTACAGATCTAAGCGTCAGCGCAATGAGAAAGCCCCGCCCAGTGCGGGGCTTTTTTTATGGAGCGAAACCGGGAGTGCCGTGGTCGGAACTTCTGAAGCCCCTCGCGGGCACCCTTTCAGAAGGAGTTCACCATGAAACCCTGGATTCTTGCCCTGCTCTGCGTGTTCGGCCTCACCGGCTGCGCCACCGACTACATCATCGCCACCACCGACGGCCAGATGCTCAGTTCCGAGGACAAGCCGGAGATCGACGATGAAACCGGCCTGATCACCTACGAGGACGCCGAAGGCAACGAGCAGCAGATCCCGCAGAGCTCGGTGAAGCAGATCATCGAACGCTGACCAGGCGCGGCCCGCTTCGGCGGGCCGCGACCTTTCGCGCACTTGCCAGAGGCAGCGCAACGGGAATAGCGTGACGGTACTGCCCTCACTCAGGAGTACCTCATGAAACATTGGCTTCTCGCGCTCTTCTGTCTTGCCGCGCTCACCGGCTGCGCCAGCGAATACCTGCTGGTCACCACCGACGGCCAGATCCTCACCAGCGATGGCAAACCCGAGCTGGACGACGACACCGGCATGTACGAATTCGAAGACAGCGAAGGTCGCGAGCAACACATTCCGCAGAACCAGATCAAGCAGATGATGGAACGCTGAAAGCGTCCTTTCCGCTGCGCCCGTCGTGCTGGCATATGGCTTGCTAAGCCATATGCAGCAGAGTCCCTCCAACGGCGGAGTGACTCACAGACAATGGCGTCGCTCCCGGCCACCCCCGTGATGGCCAGGTGCGGCGCCTTTTTGTTCAACGGCGGAACAAAGATATGACCGATACCAGCAACACCCGTAGCGATGCCCTGGCCTGGGTCGTCGGCAGCGACGCCCCGGAGAAGAGCGCCCTGAACCTGGGCTTCATGGCCCTGACCGACTCGGCATCGCTGATAGTCGCCGCGACGCAAGGCTTCGCCCAGCCCTACGGCCTGACCCTCAACCTGCAGCGCCAGGCCTCCTGGGCCGGCCTGCGCGATCGCCTGCTGAGCGGCGAGCTGGACGCCGCCCAGGCCCTGTATGGCCAGGTCTACGGCATCCATCTGGGCCTCGGCGGCAGCGCCACCGAGATGGCCATCCTCATGGGCCTGTGCCAGAACGGCCAGGCGCTCAACCTCTCGCAGCCGCTCAAGCAGGCCGGCGTGACCAGCGGCGAGGCACTGGCCGCACGCGTGCGCCAAGGTGGTGCAAAGCTGACATTCGCCCAGACCTTCCCCACCGGCACCCACGCCATGTGGCTGTACTACTGGCTGGCCGCCCAGGGCATCCACCCGCTGGACGACGTCAACACCGTGGTGGTGCCGCCCTCGCAGATGGTCGCCCACCTTCGCGCCGCGCGTATCGACGGCTTCTGCGCCGGCGGCCCCTGGGGCGCGTTGGCGGTGGAGGAAGACCAGGGCTTCACCCTGGCCACCAGCCAGAACATCTGGGCCGACCACCCGGAGAAGGTGCTCGGCGTCACCCGCGAATTCGTCGAGCAGTACCCCAACACCGCGCGCGCCCTGACCATGGCCGTGCTGGAGGCCAGCCGCTTCATCGACGAGAGCGAGGAGAACAAGCGCAGTACCGCCCAGCTGATCAGCAGCAGCGAGTACGTCGACGCGCCGTTGTCGGCCATCCAGCCGCGCTTCCTCGGCCAATACGAAGACGGCCTAGGCCACGCCTGGCTGGACGCCCATCCGCTGCGCTTCTTCGCCGACGGCGCGGTGAACATGCCTTGGCTGTCCGACGGCATCTGGTTCCTCACCCAGTTCCGCCGCTGGGGCTTGCTCAAGGAAGATCCGGACTACTTCTGCCTGGCCCAGCGGATTCACCAGCTGGATATTTACCGCAGCGCCGCCGAGGCCCTGGGCATCGCTGTGCCGGAGCACCCCATGCGCCGCTCCACCCTGCTCGACGGCAGCATCTGGGATGGCAGCGACCCGGCCGGCTACGCCCGCTCGTTCGCCATCCATGCGCGCGCCGACAGCGCCGCCGCCATCGCCCTGTAACGGACCGAGACATAAGCACGATGCTACGCATACTCCTGATCAACGATACCCCGAAGAAGGTCGGCCGCCTGAAGAGCGCCCTGATCGAGGCCGGTTTCGAGGTGATCGACGAATCCGGGCTGACCATCGACCTGCCCGAGCGGGTCGAGGCGGTACGCCCCGATGTCGTGCTGATCGACACCGAATCTCCGGGCCGCGACGTGATGGAACAGGTGGTGCTGGTGACCCGCGACCAGCCGCGGCCGATCGTCATGTTCACCGACGAGCACGACCCGCAGGTGATGCGCCAGGCCATCCAGTCCGGCGTCAGCGCCTACATAGTCGAAGGCATCCAGGCCGACCGCCTGCAGCCGATCCTCGACGTGGCCATGGCCCGCTTCGAGAGCGACCAGGCCCTGCGCGCACAGCTGCAGGCCCGCGACGAGCAGCTGGCCGAGCGCAAGCGCATCGAATTGGCCAAGGGCCTGCTGATGAAGATGAAGAGCTGCAACGAGGAAGACGCCTACACCCTGATGCGCCGCCAGGCCATGAGCCGCCAGCAGAAGCTGATCCAGGTGGCCGAGCAGATCATCGCGATGCACGACATGCTGGGCAATTGAACTAGCCGGCGCCGCAACTGTACTGCCCGCAAAGGCAACTGTATCGGTTCACTCAAGCATTACCGCTGCACTGTAACGCTCAACTCGGCCGGCGCCTGTATCTGCCGGCCCGCTGTGCCACTCGGCTAGGGTAGAACGCATCTTCCCCCGCCGAGTACGCACCATGAACGAACGCCAGCTGCTGGCCGAGGCCGACCGCCGCGCCCTCGCCTATTTCGACGGCAGCGCCCAGCGCCGGGTGTATCCCGATGACCAGGCCATCGCCGCCCTGAGCGCCTTCGACCAGCCCCTGCCCGAGTCCGGCCAGGACGCCCAACGCGTGCTACAGCAGCTCGACGAACTGGGCTCACCGGCCACGGTGACCAGCAACGGCCCGCGTTACTTCGGCTTCGTCATCGGCGCCACCCTGCCGACCGCCGCGGCCGCCGAGCGCATGGTGCTGGCCTGGGACCAGTGCGCCTCGTCTTTCGACAACTCGCCCATCGCCGATCGCCTGGAAAAGGTTGCCGGCCGCTGGGTGTGCCAGGCGCTGGGCCTGCCGAGCGAGAGCGCCGTGGGCTTCGGCACCAGCGCCACCGCCTGCACCCTCGCCTGCCTCTCCGCCGCGCGCCGCAAGCTGCTGGCGCGCCAGGGCTGGGACTTCGACGCCGACGGCCTGATGGGCGCCCCGGAGATCCGCGTGGTGCTCTCCGAGACCGCGCACATCACGGTGAAGAAGGCCCTGCGCGTGCTCGGCTTCGGCATGAACCGCCTGCACTACGCGCCGGTGGACGAGCACGGGCGCATCGACCCGGCGCGCCTGCCGGCGCTGGACGAGCGCACCCTGCTGATCCTCCAGGCCGGCGAGGTCAACACCGGCGAGTTCGACCGCTTCGCCGAGCTGATCCCCAAGACCCGAGAGGCCGGCGCCTGGGTGCATGTCGACGGCGCCTTTGGCCTGTGGGCACGTGCCTCCTCTTCAGCCCATCTGGCCGAGGGCGTGGAACAGGCCGATAGCTGGACCACCGATGGCCACAAGTGGCTGAACACCCCTTATGACAGCGCCATGGCCATCTGCCGCGACGCCGATGCGCTGGCCGCGGCGATGAACAGCGACGCCGCCTACGCCACGGCAAGCAAGGACGCGCAGAAGAACCTGACCCTGGAATTCTCTCGCCGCGCCCGTGGCGTGGCGATCTGGGCGGCCCTAACCAGCCTGGGCCGCGATGGTCTGCGCGAGATGATCGACCGCCATATCCGCCAGGCCGGCGAGCTGGCCGAAACCCTGCGCGCTGGTGGCTACCAAGTGCTCAACCGCGTGGTGCTCAACCAGGTGCTGGTACGCGGCGACTCGGATGAGCAGACGGCCGCCATCCGCGAGGCGGCGCAAAACTCTGGCGAGGTCTGGTTCGGCCCCACCGTCTGGCAGGGGCGTCCGGCCTTTCGCCTGAGCCTCAGTTCCTGGCGCACCGAGGATCGGCACGTCCACGCCCTGGCGGAACTGCTGTTGCGCCTGAAACGACAGCTCTGAGCCGCTCGCCGCAGCGCGCAAGCGCTGCGCCATCGGCCGGGGCGTGGCGCCGGAAGCCATCGACTGCACCGCTCATTTGCCGGCGAACTGCTCTGGACAGCGGTGGGCCAGGCCCCTTATCTTCACCCCAGGCCACACGCATGTGGCCTGCGTCGCTCGGACGGTTCCGGGCGCTTACGTACTTCGAGGAAAGCATGGCTGACAATGCCAAGCGCCGCTTTGCGCGCATCGATCGTCTCCCCCCCTACGTTTTCAACATCACCGCCGAACTGAAGATGGCCGCACGCCGCCGTGGCGAGGACATCATCGACTTCAGCATGGGCAATCCGGACGGCGCCACCCCGCCGCACATTGTCGAGAAGCTGGTGCAGGTCGCCCAGCGCGAAGACACCCACGGCTACTCCACTTCCCGCGGCATTCCACGCCTGCGCCGCGCCATCTCGCGCTGGTACAAGGATCGCTATGAGGTGGAGATCGATCCGGAAAGCGAAGCCATCGTCACCATCGGCTCCAAGGAAGGCCTGGCGCACCTGATGCTGGCCACCCTGGACCATGGCGACACCGTGCTGGTGCCCAACCCCAGCTACCCGATCCATATCTATGGCGCGGTGATCGCCGGCGCCCAGGTGCGCTCGGTGCCATTGGTGCCCGGCGTGGACTTCTTCGCCGAACTGGAGCGGGCCATTCGCGAGGCCATTCCCAAGCCGAAGATGATGATCCTCGGCTTCCCCTCCAACCCCACCGCCCAGTGCGTGGAGCTGGACTTCTTCGAACGGGTGGTGGCGCTGGCCAAGCAGTACGACGTGCTTGTGATCCACGACCTGGCCTACGCCGATATCGTCTACGACGGCTGGAAAGCCCCGTCGATCATGCAGGTTCCGGGCGCCAAGGACATCGCGGTGGAGTTCTTCACCCTGTCCAAGAGCTACAACATGGCCGGTTGGCGCATCGGCTTCATGGTCGGTAATAAAGAGCTGGTCAGCGCCCTGGCGCGGATCAAGAGCTACCACGACTACGGCACCTTCACTCCATTGCAGGTGGCCGCCATCGCCGCCCTGGAAGGCGACCAGCAGTGCGTGCGCGACATCGCCGAGCAGTACCGCCAGCGCCGCAACATGCTGGTCAAGGGCCTGCACGAGGCCGGCTGGATGGTGGATAAGCCCAAGGCCTCCATGTACATCTGGGCCAAGATTCCCGAGCCATACGCCCACCTGGGTTCGCTGGAGTTCGCCAAGAAGCTGCTGCTGGAGGCCAAGGTCTGCGTCTCGCCGGGCCTGGGCTTTGGTGACTACGGTGACGACCATGTGCGCTTCGCCCTGATCGAGAACCAGGACCGCACCCGTCAGGCCATCCGCGGGATCAAGGCGATGTTCCGTGCCGATGGTCTGCTGCAGCCGCCAGCGGCCAAACCGCGCAAGGCCCAGATCGACTGAGCCGAGCGCCATGCAAAAGGCCCCGCCGGAGATTTCCGTCGGGGCCTTTTCATATCAGCCGCTTTCCATCAACCGGAGTAATCCAGCGCGGTCCAGGCGCGGCCAAGGCCGCTGGCGATCATGCATCCCGGCCGCTCCAGGGACTGGTCGCTGCTCTGTGCCAGACGGGTCACTTCGCCCTCGCCGTCGCGCTCGGTCAGCCATTGCAGGCGCCCGCAGTTGGGCGTGTCGATCACGTAGCTGGCGGCGATCAGCGAGTTCTGCCCCGGCAGACGGACCACATCAAGCACCCTGCCCGCCTCTTCCACCCGTTTGCCGTCGCGCACCAGCACGGCCCAGGCCTCGCCGCCCTCGATTACCAGATACGCACCATTGGCCCTGGGTTGCTCCAACTGCGGCTGGGCGCAGCCCGCCAGCAAGGCCAACAGCAGAATTGTCATCAGCTTGTGGTGCATATAGGCAGCTCCTGTCACGGCTCCGGTTTCGGTGATCCATACGACACTTGAGCTGTACTATTATCCAGTAGTGTTTATTTGTACAGTACTTTTCGTTTACTCTTTCGCGGCCACGGAACCCAAGGAGATCGACCATGCTGGACGTACTGCAGCTGAAGAACAAAGTGAACCAGATGCCGCTGGAGAGCATCCGCGCCACGGTGGACGAGCTGCGCCTGGAAGGCCTGGTCACCGGCAGCAAGACCCCGTTCAAGCGCGTGCACTTCAACACCTGCTTCGCCGAGATCGAGGCCCTGCTGCAGCGCGCCGGCTATCACCGTCAGGTCGATGTGGTGGGCTACCAGGGCCAGGCCTATGCGTTGTTCGATCCCGGCCGCTGGGAGGCGGTGGAAGTGCTGCGCTGGCTCAAGGAATATGTCGAGGAAGCTCAGCGCCAGCGCGTCTGAAACGCCCTCCGCTCGAACCAAAAGCGCTCACGCCCGTGCGACTGCTCTCGCACGGTGCAGAATGGACGCCTGCGGACCGCCCCAACCCAGCCTGTCGAACGGCCCACCGATCTCGGCTAAGCCGCTGATTCGCAAGCCTTCTTCTATCATCCTGTAGCAGTAGATCGCTGAGTGCGACGACACTTTGCCTGCGCCTGGCGAAAACCTGGCAAGGCCCTTGCAAATGTCCCCGCAGATTCCAGCGCAGCACACCAACGGCGGTGAGCCGCGGATCACGGACAACGGCGTCCGTCAGGGCTCCCTCCCCCATCGGGAGCTCTGGCGTACGCCGTTTTTATTTGCCCATGCAAGGAATTACCCCATGAGTGATCGTGATTCGAAGAAGCCCGTCGATAGCAGCCGTCGCAACTTCCTCAAGCAGTCCATCGCCGTTGCCGGCACCGTCGGCGGTATCGCCGCCCTCGGCCTGTCCGCCCCCGGCTTCCTGCGCAGCGCCGCCTACGCCGCCGGCTCCGATGCACCGGAAAAAGCCGCGCTGAAGATCGGCTTCATCCCGCTGACCGACTGCGCCTCGGTGGTGGTCGCCGCCACCCAGGGCTTCGCTGCCAAATACGGCCTGACCATCACCCCGAGCAAGGAAGCCTCCTGGGCCGGCGTGCGCGACAAGCTCAACACTGGCGAGCTGGATGCCTCCCACGTGCTGTACGGCATGATGTACAGCTCCCAGCTCGGCCTGGCCGGCCCGCAGAAGGACATGGCGGTGCTCATGGGCCTGAACCAGAACGGCCAGGCCATCACCCTTTCCAAGCAGCTCAAGGAAGCCGGCGTCACCACCGGCGAGCAGCTGGCCGCACATATCAAGAAGGGCGGCAGCCCGCTGACCTTCGCCCAGACCTTCCCCACCGGCACCCATGCCATGTGGCTGTACTACTGGCTGGCCAGCCACGGCATCAACCCCTTCACCGACGTCAAGACCATCACCGTGCCGCCGCCCCAAATGGTGGCCAACATGCGCGTCGGCAACATGGACGGCTTCTGCGTCGGCGAGCCCTGGGGCGCGCGGGCGATCTTCGACAAGATCGGCTTCACCGCCACCACCACCCAGAAGATCTGGGCCGACCATCCGGAGAAGGTCCTCGGCTGCTCCCGCGAGTTCGTCGAGCAGAATCCCAACACCGCCCGCGCACTGGTCATGGCCATTCTCGACGCCAGCCGCTTCATCGAGGCCAGTGCGGAGAACAAGAAGTCCACGGCCAAGCTGATTTCCGGCAAGGCCTACGTCAACGCGCCGACCGAAGTGATCGAGCAGCGCTTCCTCGGCCACTACGAAGACGGCCTCGGCAACAGCTGGGAAGACTCGCACGCCATGGCCTTCTGCAAGAACGGCAGCGTCAACTTCCCCTACCACTCCGACGCCATGTGGTTCCTCACCCAGTTCAAGCGCTGGGGCCTGATCAAGGAAGAACCGGACTACGCCGGCCTGGCCGCTGCCGTGAACCAGACCAAGATCTACGCCGAGGCCGCCGGAGCCCTGGGCATCGCCGTGCCAAGCAGCCCGCTGCGCAGCAGCACTCTGATCGACGGCAAGGTGTGGGATGGCAGCAATCCGGCCGCCTACGCCGCCTCGTTCGCCATCAAAGCCTGAGTGTGGAGGTCGCCATGAACGCGCCACTGAAAACACCGCTACAAGCCTCGCCCAGCGTGGCGCCGCGCCAGGCCCTGCCTGGCGCGGAGGCGCTCGCCAGCCTGTTTAAGGCGGTGATTCCGCCCCTGCTCGGCATCGCCCTGTTCATCGGCGTGTGGGCGCTGATCGCCGCCCGCAGCGAAGGCCTGCCGGGCCCGCTGTCGACCTGGTATTCGGCGCTGGAGCTGTTCGCCGACCCGTTCTACGACAACGGCCCCAACGACATGGGCATCGGCTGGAACATCCTGCACTCGCTCGGCCGGGTCGGCCTGGGCTTCGGCCTGGCGGCGCTGATCGGCATTCCGCTGGGCTTCGCCATCGGCCGCTTCGCCTTCCTCGCCAGCATGCTCTCGCCGATCATCAGCCTGCTGCGCCCGGTATCACCGCTGGCCTGGCTGCCGATCGGCCTGCTGGTGTTCGAGGCTGCCGGCCCGGCGTCGATCTGGGTGATCTTCATCAGCTCGATCTGGCCGATCATCCTCAACACCGCCGCCGGCGTGGCCAGCGTGCCGCAGGACTACCTGAACGTGGCCCGCGTGCTCAAGCTGTCGGAGTTCAAGGTGCTCACCCGCATCCTCTTCCCCGCGGTGCTGCCGCACCTGATGACCGGCATCCGCCTGGCCATCGGCGTGGCCTGGCTGGTGATCGTCGCCGCGGAGATGCTCACCGGCGGCACCGGCCTGGGCTTCTGGGTGTGGGACGAGTGGAACAACCTCAACGTCGAACACATCCTCATCGCCATCATCATCGTCGGCCTGGTCGGCCTGGCCCTGGAGCAGGCCCTGCTCCTGCTGGCCAAGCGCTTCGACTACGCGAGCTAAGGAGACCGCCATGGACAAGTTCGTCGAGCTGACCGGCGTCAGCAAACACTTCGATACCAAGAAGGGCCGCTTCCAGGCCCTGGCCGACGTCAACCTGAGCATCGCCAAGGGCGAATTCGTCTCGCTGATCGGCCACTCCGGCTGCGGCAAGTCCACCGTGCTCAACCTGATCGCCGGCCTGCTGGAGGCCAGCGAGGGTGGGCTGATCTGCAACGGCCGCGAGATAGACGGCCCCGGCCCGGAGCGCGCCGTGGTGTTCCAGAACCACAGCCTGCTGCCCTGGATGACCTGCTTCGGCAACGTCCACCTGGCCGTGGAGCGGGTGTTCGGCGCCAAGGAGAGCAAGGCCCAGCTCAAGGAACGCACCAGCGCGGCGCTGCACATGGTCGGCCTCGACCATGCCAGCCACAAGCACCCCAACGAGATCTCCGGCGGCATGAAGCAGCGCGTCGGCATCGCCCGCGCCCTGGCCATGGAGCCCAAGGTGCTGCTGATGGACGAGCCCTTCGGCGCGCTGGACGCCCTGACCCGCGCGCACCTGCAGGACGAGCTGCTGCGCATCGTCGGCCAGACCCACAGCACCGTGGTGATGGTGACCCACGACGTGGACGAGGCGGTGCTGCTGTCGGATCGCATCGTGATGATGACCAACGGCCCGGCGGCGACCATCGGCGATATCGTCCAGGTCGAGCTGCAGCGCCCGCGCGACCGCCTGGCCCTGGCCAACGACGCTCGCTATCACGAGTACCGCACCGCGGTGCTGGAATTCCTCTACCAGCGCCAGCAACGTCCCGCGGCCTGAGCCGCGCAACCCGACGAGCCCGGCCGATGCCGGGCTTTGTCGTTTCTACCCCTTCTCCAGCGGTGCGGCAGGGCCTAGGCTGGCGGTACAACGACAACAAGGGGAACCACCATGCTCTACAGCGTCTATATCGCCGCCATCCTGGCACTGCTGCTGATCGGCCTGTCGCTCAATATCTCGCGCCTGCGCATGCGCCATCAGGTGGCCTTCGGCGACGGCGGCAAGCCCGACCTGATCAAGGCCGTGCGCGCCCACGGCAACAGCCTGGAGCAGTCGGTGCTGTTCATCGTTCTGCTCTACCTGGGCGAGGCGACCGGGCAGATCGGCGGGCCGCTGACCGCCGCCCTCGGCTTCGCCTTCATCATGCTGCGCCTGCTGTACTGCACCGGTCTGTTCACCCGCATCCTGCTGTTACGCCAGGCCAGCCACGCGCTGACCATGCTGGTGCTACTGGCCGTTACCCTGCTTCTGCTGATTCCGCACTGAAGCCCTGCAAGCGCCGCAGCCAGCCGTCGACACAGTCGACCACACTCTGCGGCGCCTTCAGCCAGGCGCTGTGCGGGTTCTCTTGCGGCGGGCGCGGCGACGCCAGCTGCTCGATATGCGGCTGTGCCTGGATCAGCTCGGCCAGGCCCAGGGTGGAGGCCGGCGGGGCGAACTGGTCGCCCTCCATCTGGATATACAGCGATGCCACCCGGCTGCGCGGCGCCGGCGCCAGCGGCAGGCCCAGGTGGCGATAGTGGCCACTGAAGGCCACCCAGCCCCAGTCCTGCATCAGCGAGCGCGCCTCGTGACCGCCGAAGCCCAGGCGCCGCCCCGGCAGATAGCCGAGCACATTGACGATCAGGCCGAACAGCAGCGCCACGCTGGGCGTGAGCAGCTTGCCCAGGCCGCTCCAGTGGCGATAGTGGATGTTGCCGCAGGCCACGCCCACCACCGGCACCGGGCTGTCCGGATGGGCCGCGGCGTAGAGCGTGGCGATGTGGCCACCCAGGCTATGCCCGAGCAGCACCGGCGCGGCCTGGGGGAAATGGCGCCGGGCTAGGACGATCAGCTTGGGCAGAAACTCTTCCACCAGCTGCCGGTAGCCGTAGTCGAAACGCCGATTGGGCCGCGGCTGGCTTTCGCCCTGCCCCGGCCAGTCGGCCACCAGCACGTTGTACCCGGTCGCCACCAGGCGCTGGGCCAGGCCCTCGTACTTGCGCGCGGTAACGCCCAGCGCCGGCAGCACCACCAGGGTGTGCGCGGCCGCGGGATCGGCGCAATAGAGGGTGACCGGGCAATGGAACTTACCATCGGCGAACTGCACGGCATCGACCATGGTTTTTCTCCTGCGTGTGTTGCGGCGAATCTAGAGCAACTACTCTAGAAACTCCATAAGCCAAATCGCAGGCAAAAAGAAGCCGCGAGATCGCGGCGGGGAAAGTAGTCGGAAAGCAGCACCTGAATTAGGAATGATGCTGCGCCTCTTGTGTGACAGGCGTATGACTCTGCGCGAGCGGCAGATCATGCGGCGCGTGCAGGCGCTCCTGCAGACGTTCGACGAACAGGCCGGCATCCGCGCGGGAGCGAAAAGGCACATCGCACGTACCCAGCTTGACGATCCAGCCGCGGTTGGCGGCCTCGGTCACGATGATTTCCATGGTGGTTACCTCTTCATGAATGAGTCAGGCCAGGCGAGCTTAGGCCCGTCGCTCTCGCGCGCCAAAGTTCGAATTCGTCTATCGCCATAGCCGATCGCGCTGAACTGGCGAGACGCAGCGACGGCTCTGCCATGCACCTTTCCGGGCCGCAACGCAGCCGCACGTGCCCTGCATTCAAGCAGCGCCAGGTTGCCGCCGTGTGACAGCCGGGGCTATGGTGGAGCCTTCAACCACAAGGAGAAGCTCATGCCCTGGTACGCCTGGCTGATCATCATCCTGGCCCTCGGCTCCATTCTGGGTAGTCTGCTGCTGTTGCGCGACAGCGCGCGCAAGCTGCCGCTGACCGAGGAACAGCTCAAGCGCATTCACGAACGCAACGCGGAAATGGATGCCAAGGACGCCCAGGACCGCTGATTCCTGCCGACAAGGACGTTGCATGCCGCTGCACCTGTGTTTGCTCCTGCCCATGCTCGCGCTCGGCATGGGCCTGGCCCTGGGCTTCATCGAGCCGTCGGGCCTGGCGCTGAGCGCCGCCTTTATCGCCTGGGTGCTGTTTGGCGAACGACGGCTGCCACGCTGGCTGTGGTGGAGTGGCGGATTGCTCGGCGGCATCGCCCTGGCCGCCCACCTGCTGCCCGGCTTCCAGCCGACACTGCTGTGGTCACCGCGCCAGCTCAGCGACGATGCCCCGCCCTATGCCCTGCGCCTGTCCTGGGACAAGCTGCTGCTGGGTTTGACCTTGCTGGCCTGGTGGCTGGGCCAGCCGTCCCGACCAACTATCCACCGCCGACTGGCGGCGCTGGCCGGGCTGATCACGCTGCTAGCCGTACCGCTGGCTGCACTGGCGCTAGGGCTGGTCGGCTGGCAGCCGAAATGGCCGCAACAGCTCTGGCTGTGGCTAGCGGTGAACCTAGGAGTGGCGGTGCTGGCGGAGGAGCTGCTGTTTCGCGCCTGGCTGCAACCGGCGCTGGTGGCACGCCTGGGCACTGTCGCTGGGCTGATCGCCACCGCCCTGCTGTTCGGCGCCGCGCACCTGCCGTTCAGTCCGCTGTTCGCCTTGGTCGCAGTGCTGGCCGGCCTGGGTTATGGCCTGGTCTTCCACTGCAGCGGCCGGTTATGGCCGGCCGTGGCGCTGCATGCCGCGGTCAATCTGTCGCATGTGCTGTTGTTGAGTTACCCGCTACGTTCGGCCTGACGTCTATCCCGTAGGGCGCGAAGATGCGCTGCAGCTGGCCGTTGTCGCGCAGCAGCTGCATGGTCGTGCGGAAGTCCTCGGCGCTGATCGGCGCCTGCGGGCTGAGGATCGCGTAGTGGCGGTAGCGCTGATCTTCCCAGTCGGAGATCAGCAACTGCTGCTGCAGCTGCGGCTGTTCGCGCATGCGTGCCCCGAGCCAGGAGCGGGTGATCGGCGCCACGTCGGCACGCCCGCGCAGCACCAGCTTGAGGTTGCTCTCGTGGGAGTAGGTGAGCACCGCGTTGAAGTTCTGCTCCAGCCACTTGGGATCGTTGTTGAAGCCGGCGAAACCATAGTGATAGCCGTTGAACAGCGCCATGCGCTTGCCCATCAGTTTGTCGAAGTAGCGCTGGTCGCGCCCCGGCTCGGCGCGCGCCACCAGTACCTCGGCGTCTTCCAGCCCCATGTCGATACGGATGCCGGAAATGCCCTGCCAGTTCCAGTCCGGGTTCTCGAAGATGGCGACATGGATGCGCGCCTGACGGAAGTCGTCGAAGCGGCGATTGAGCGAGGTGGCGCGCAGGGCAAAGCGATGTTCGCTCTGCGCTTTATTGAGGGCGTCGACCAGCTCGCCAAGCAGACCGTTGTGCGGATTCGACTCGGGCTTGATCACATAGGGTGGAAAATGTACTGCGGCGATCAATACCTCGTCCGCCGCACCGACGCCTGTGCTGAACAGCGCTGCCAACACCAGCAAAGCGCCAGGCAATCCCTGTCGACGCCGATACATATTGACCTCATAGACAACCGAGCTGAGCGAAGACTAGCCCAGGGCCTCCACCGCGTAAATGGAGAAAGATCCGCTGCCCGCGGGCTCAGCGTGGCATCGGGTCGGCGCGCTCGCTGCCGGCCTCTGTCGCCGCCGTCACGTGATAGCGCTGCAGCAGCTCGCCGAGCTTGCCGCTGCGCTGCAGCTGGCCGAGCAGGCTCTCCAGGCGCGCCGCATCGATAGGCCCCTGGGGGCGCAACAAGGCATGGTGGTGGTAGACCTGATCGGTACGTTCGGACACCAGCAGCTGCTGCCTTTCCTGCGGATGCTCGCGCTGGTAGATGCGCAGGTAGGAACGAGTCACCACGCTGATATCCACCCGGTCATGCAGCAGCATCAGCAGGTTGCTGTCGTGGGAATAGGTGAGCACCGCATTGAACTGGCGGGTCAGGTAGTCCTGGTCGGCGTTGTAGCCGGCGAAACCGTAGTGATAGCCGTTGTACAGGGCCATGCGCTTGTCGCCCAGGCTTTCGAAGAAGCGCTGGTCGCGGCCGTGCTGATTGCGCGCCACGTAGACCTCGGCATCGGCGATCTGCAGATCGAGCTTGTCCAGGGGAATGTCCTGCCAGCCCCAGTCCGGCGACTCGAACAGGATCAGGTCGTAGCGCGCGTGGGTGAAGTCACGGTAGCGACGGGTCACCGAGGTCGGCACCAGGTCGAAGCGGTAGTCGCTCTGCGCGCCGTTCAGCGCGGCCAACAGCTCGGGCACCAGGCCCTCGGGCGCGGCGCTCTCCGGTTTCACGATATAGGGCGGGAAGTGGTAGGCACCGACACGCACGCGCTGCTCGGCGCCTGCCGGGAATGCGCAGAAAACCACAGTGATCAGCAGCAAGCGGAGAAGCACGGGCAACGCGGTTACCTCGGAGGGTGAAAGCCAGGTGTCCGGCTCGTCCCTGTAGCCGCGACTGGCCGTGAGCCAGTGCTGCTAGCAGCTTAGCCTATTAGTCAGGTTTTCTTGAAGACCAGGGCCAGCGCTTCTTCGGCCAACTGGTCCAAGGTGATCTTGCCGTCCGGGCGGAACCAGGTGGTGGTCCAGCTCAGCGCACCGGTGAGGAAACGGCGCAGCACGAACGGATCGGCATTGAAGTAGCCGGCATCGCGGGCATCGCTGAGCACGTCGAGCCAGATCTGCTCGTAGGTATCGCGCAGGCTGAGGATATACGCCTGGCTCTCCTCGGACAGCGAGCGCCATTCGTAGACCAGCACGCCCATGGCCTCGCCGGTACCGCCCATGATCGACTGCAACTCGCAGCGGATCAGGCCCAGCACCCGCTCCCGCGTATCCGACGCTTCGGCCAGGGCGGCACGCATCAGCGCGGTGTTGTAGACGATGGTTTCCTCCATCACCGCGCGGAGGATTTCGTCCTTGCTCTTGAAGTGGTGGAAGATGCTGCCGGACTGGATGCCCACGGCCCCCGCCAGATCGCGCACCGTGGTGCGCTCGTAGCCCTTGCTGCGAAACAGGTGGGCGGCGGTCTGCAGCAGCTTGCCGCGGGCGCTTTCCGGGTCGGTCAGCTCGGCGCGGGCCACCAGCTCCTGCATCACTTTTCGGGCTTTCTGTTCGTCCAGGCTCATTGCATCCCCACGTGGAAACTCACTGCGTCGCGCATTGTACGCAAGCTGGCGAATTTAGGGCCTGGCAGGTGACCAAGCAAGCGCTCGGATAAAAGTTGCCAAAAGACTTTTCAACCAAGCGCTTGCTTGGTAGTGTTCGTTTCATCTTCTTCGCTGCCGCGAGAGCTTCGTCATGAGCAAGACCATCCGCATCGGCTGCGCCTCCGCGTTCTGGGGTGACACCTCCACCGCCGCCGCCCAACTGGTGCACGGTACCGAGCTGGATTACCTGGTATTCGACTACCTGGCCGAGATCACCATGTCGATCATGGCCGGCGCACGCATGAAGAAGCCGGACGAAGGCTACGCCACCGACTTCGTCGAAGTGCTCACCCCGCTGCTCGGCGAGATCGCACAGAAGAAAATCCGCGTGATCAGCAATGCCGGCGGGGTCAACCCGGCCGCCTGCGCCGCCGCCCTGGCCGCCGCCTGCGACAAGGCCGGCGTGCAGCTGAAGATCACCGTGCTGCATGGCGACAACCTGCAGCCCAAGCTCGGCGAGCTGGCCAAGGCCGGTACCGTGGAGATGTTCAGCGGGGCCGCGCTGCCGCCCATGTGCGTGTCGGTCAACGCCTACCTGGGCGCGCCAGGGATAGTCGCCGCGCTGCAGGCCGGCGCCGATATCGTCATCACCGGCCGTGTGGTCGACAGCGCCGTGGTCAGCGCCGCTCTGGTGCATGAATTCGGCTGGGCCTGGAACGACTACGACAAGCTCGCGCAAGCGGCGCTGGCCGGCCATATCATCGAATGCGGCGCCCAGTGCACCGGCGGCAACTTCACCGACTGGCGCGACGTGCCGGACTACGAACATATCGGCTTCCCGGTCATCGAAGTCCGTGACGATGCCAGCTTCGTGGTGACCAAGCCCGAAGGCACCGGCGGCCTGATCAGCGTGCTCTCGGTCGGCGAGCAGATGCTCTACGAGATCGGCGATCCACGCGCCTACCTGCTGCCGGACGTGATCTGCGACTTCACCCGGGTCGAACTCAAGCAGGTCGGCGCCAACCGCGTCGAACTGCAAGGCGCCCGCGGCCTGGCACCGACCGACCAGTACAAGGTCAGCGCCACCCACCCGGACGGCTTCCGCTGCACCGCCAGCTGCCTGATCGCCGGCATCGACGCCGTAGCCAAGGCCGAGCGGGTCAGCCAGGCGATCATCAAAAAGACCGAGGAAATCTTCGCCGAGCGCGGCTGGGGGCCCTATCGCGAAGTCAACATCGAGCTGCTCGGCGCCGAGGCCACCTATGGACCTCGCGGCCAAAGGCAGGACACCCGCGAAGTGGTGATCAAGCTCGGCGTGCGTCATGCGAAGAAGGAGGCGCTGATCCTGTTCTCGCGCGAGATCGCCCAGGCGGCCACCGGCATGGCGCCGGGCCTGACCGGCATCGTCGGCGGGCGCCCCACCGTGTACCCGGTGATTCGCCTGTTCAGCTTCCTGGTGGACAAGAGCGCCTGCGCCCTGGCCGTGGAAATCAACGGCGAGCGCAGCGCGGTCACCCTGCCCCAGCTCGACGCCTTCGACCCGGCCAGCATTGCCGTCGAGGCGGACGTACCCGCGCCCAGCGGCGAGGCCGACGCCAGCGTGCCGCTGATCAAGCTGGCCGTGGCCCGCTCCGGCGACAAGGGCAACCACAGCAATATCGGCGTGATGGCGCGCCAGCCCGAGTACCTGCCGTGGATCGCCGAGGCGCTGGGCAAGGAGGCGGTGGTGGACTGGATGAGCCATGTGCTCGACCCGCAGATCGGCCGCGTCGAGCGCTGGTACCTGCCTGGCAGCCACAGCCTCAACTTCCTGCTGGAGAACGCCCTGGGCGGCGGCGGCGTGGCCAGCCTGCGCATCGACCCGCAGGGCAAGGCCTTTGCCCAGCAGTTGCTGGAATTCCCGATTCCGGTGCCGCGCGCACTGGCTGACAGCCTGTAACAAGGACAATAACAATGGCATACGACTCAGTCTTCAAACCCGGCCTGTTCGCCGGCCAGACCATCCTGGTCACCGGCGGCGGCAGTGGCATCGGTCGCTGCGTGGCCCATGAACTGGCGCACCTGGGCGCCCATGTGGTGCTGGTCGGGCGCAAGCTGGAGAAGCTGGAAAAGACCGCCGGCGAGATCGCCGAGGACGGCGGCAGCGCCAGCTTTGCCGTGTGCGATATCCGCGAGGAAGAAGCGGTCAAGGCCATGGTCAAGGCGGTGATCGCCGAGCGCGGGCCGATCCACCACCTGGTCAACAACGCCGGCGGCCAGTTCCCCGCGCCGCTCGTGTCGATCAACCAGAAAGGTTTCGAGACGGTGGTGCGCACCAATCTGGTCGGCGGCTTCCTGATCGCCCGTGAAGTGTTCAGCCAGAGCATGAGCAAGACCGGTGGCAGCATCGTCAACATGCTCGCCGACATGTGGGGCGGCATGCCCGGCATGGGCCATTCGGGGGCGGCGCGGGCCGGTATGGAGAACTTCACCAAGACCGCCGCCTACGAGTGGGGCCACGCCGGCGTGCGGGTCAACGCCGTGGCGCCGGGCTGGATCGCCTCCAGCGGCATGGATACCTATCCCGAGTCGATGAAGAACATGATCCGCTCACTCAAGGACCACGTGCCGCTGCAGCGCATCGGCACCGAGTCGGAGGTGGCCGCGGCCATCGTCTTCCTGCTCTCCCCCGGCGCCAACTTCATCAGCGGCAACACCATCCGCATCGACGGCGCGGCGAGCCAGGGCACCCGTGCCTGGACGCTGGGCAAGGCGAAAAACAGCGAGTCCTACAACGGCTTCCATCGCGCCTATGTGCCCGATGTACTGAAAGACCAGGGAGAGTGATGCGATGCCGGTGATCCAATCCGAACTCGATGTCCACGGCGACAGCTTCGCGCAGAACCGCGAGGCCATGTTGGCCGCCATCGCCAGCTTCCGCGAGGTGGAGCAGAAGGTGCTGGACAAGGCTGCCGAAGCCAAGGCCAAGTTCGAGAAGCGTGGCCAGCTGCTGCCGCGCGAGCGCCTCAACCTGCTGCTCGATCCCGGCAGCCCGTTCCTCGAACTCTGCTCCCTGGCCGGCTACAAGCTGCACGACGACAAGGATGGAACTCAAGCAGGGGGCGGCATTATCGCCGGCATCGGCTACGTGGCCGGCGTGCGCTGCCTGGTGATCGCCAACAACAGCGCGATCAAGGGCGGCACCATCTCCCCCACCGGCCTGCGCAAGTCCCTGCGTCTGCAGCAGGTGGCCAGCGAGAACAAGCTGCCCATCGTCACCCTGGCCGAGAGCGGCGGCGCCAACCTGACCTACGCCGCCGACATCTTCGTCGAGGGCGCACGCGCCTTCGCCAACCAGGCACGCCTGTCCGCGGCCGGCATCCCCCAGATCACCGTGGTGCACGGCTCCAGCACCGCCGGTGGCGCCTACCAGCCGGGCCTTTCGGATTACGTGGTGGTGGTGCGCGGCAAGGCCAAGATGTTTCTCGCCGGCCCGCCCCTGCTCAAGGCCGCCACCGGCGAGATCGCTACCGACGAGGAGCTGGGCGGCGCCGAGATGCACGCCCAGGTCGCCGGCACTGCCGAGTACCTGGCCGAGAGCGACGCCGATGGCGTGCGCCTGGCCCGCGAGATCGTCGGCATACTGCCGTGGAACGCGCAACTGCCGGTGCGCCCGCAGCGCGCCTACAAGGAGCCGCTGTACCCGGCCCAAGAGCTGCTCGGCGTGGTCCCGGCGGACGCCAAGAAGCCCTACGACGTGCGCGAGATCATCGCCCGTATCGCCGACGGCTCCGAGTTCCTCGACTTCAAGAACGAGTTCGACAGCCAGACCGTCTGCGGCCATCTGCAGATCGAGGGCCAGCCCTGCGGCCTGATCGGCAACAACGGCCCGATCACCCCGCGTGGCGCGGCGAAAGCCGCCCAGTTCATCCAGCTGTGCGAGCAGAGCAACACGCCGATCCTGTTCTTCCACAACACCACCGGCTTCATGGTCGGCACCGAGTCCGAGCAGCTCGGCGTGATCAAGCACGGCTCGAAGATGATCCAGGCGGTGGCCAACGCCACCGTGCCGAAGCTGACCATAGTGGTCGGCGGCTCCTACGGCGCCGGCAACTACGCCATGTGCGGTCGTGGCCTCGACCCGCGCTTTATCTTCGCCTGGCCCAACAGCAAGACCGCCGTGATGGGCGGTGCACAGGCCGGCAAGGTGCTGCGCATCGTCACCGAGGAAAAACACCTCAAGGCAGGCAACCCAGCCGATCCGAAGATGCTCGATATGCTGGAAATGGCCACCGCGCAGAAGCTCGACAGCCAGTCCACCGCGCTGTACGGCACCGCCAGCCTGTGGGACGACGGCCTGATCGACCCGCGCGACACCCGCGCCCTGCTCGGCCTGCTGCTCGACATCTGCGCGGAGGCCAGCCTCCGCCCGCTCAAGACCAACACTTTCGGCGTCGCCCGCCTGTAACTCTAGGGAGATAACAACAATGATCTTTACCCAGGAACACGAAGAACTTCGCCGCACCGTGCGCAACTTCGTCGAGCACGAGATCAACCCGCACGTCGACGAGTGGGAGAAGGCCGGCAAGTTCCCCATGCACGAGATCTTCAAGAAGGCCGGCGACCTCGGTCTCCTCGGCATTTCCAAGCCGGAGAAATTCGGCGGCATGGGCCTGGACTACAGCTACTCGGTGGTCGCCGCCGAAGAGTTCGGCACCATCCACTGCGGCGGCATCCCCATGGCCATCGGCGTGCAGACCGACATGTGCACCCCGGCCCTGGCCCGCTTCGGCTCCGATGAGCTGCGCGAAGAATTCCTCCGCCCCGCCATCGCCGGCGACATGGTCGGCTGCATCGGCGTCTCCGAAGTCGGCGCCGGCTCCGACGTGGCCGGCCTGAAGACCAGCGCGCGCAAGGACGGCGACGACTACGTGATCAACGGCAGCAAGATGTGGATTACGAACTCGCCGTCCGCCGACTTTATCTGTCTGCTGGCCAACACCAGCGACGACAAGCCCCATGTCAACAAGTCGCTGATCGTGGTGCCGATGACCACTCCGGGCATCACCTTGAGCCCGCACCTGGACAAGCTCGGCATGCGCAGCTCGGAGACCGCCCAGGTGTTCTTCGACAACGTGCGCGTGCCGCAACGCAACCGCATCGGCGCGGAAGGCGCGGGCTTCATGATGCAGATGCTGCAGTTCCAGGAAGAGCGCATGTTCGGCGCGGCCAACATGATCAAGGGACTGGAGTACTGCGTCGATTCCACCATCGAGTACTGCAAGCAGCGCCACACCTTCGGCATGCCACTGATCGACAATCAGGTCATCCACTTCCGCATGGCCGAACTGCAGAGCGAGATCGAGGCCCTGCGCGCCCTCGTCTACCACGCCACCGAGCTGTACGTGAAAGGCAAGGACGTCACCAAGCTCGCCTCCATGGCCAAGCTCAAGGCCGGCCGCCTGGGCCGCGAAGTCACCGACAGCTGCCTGCAGTACTGGGGCGGCATGGGCTTTATGTGGGACAACCCGGTTTCCCGTGCCTATCGCGATGTGCGCCTGGTCTCCATCGGCGGCGGCGCCGACGAAATCATGCTCGGCATCATCTGCAAGCTGATGGGCATTCTGCCCGGTAAAAAGAAGGGCTGAGGACGCGACCATGGCCGAACTGCCGAACTGCCAAACCCTGCTGCTGGAGCAGGTCGAGGGCGTGCTCTACGTCACCCTCAACCGCCCGGACAGCCGCAACGCCATGAGCCTGGCGATGGTCGAGGAACTGCGCGCCGTGCTGCGCGCGGTGCGTGGCGACCAGGTCGTGCGCGCCCTGGTGCTGCGCGGTGCCGACGGCCACTTCTGCGCTGGCGGCGACATCAAGGACATGGCCGGTGCGCGGGCCAAGGGGGGCGACGCCTACCGCGAGCTGAACCGCGCGTTCGGCAGCCTGCTGGAAGAGGCCCAGGCCGCGCCGCAGGTACTGGTCGCCGTGCTGGAAGGCGCGGTGCTCGGCGGCGGCTTCGGCCTGGCCTGCGTCTCCGATATCGCCATCGCCCACCAGGGCGCCAAGTTCGGCCTGCCAGAAACCAGCCTGGGCATTCTGCCGGCGCAGATCGCGCCATTCGTGGTCAAGCGCATCGGCCTGACCCAGGCCCGCCGCCTGGCCCTCACCGCCGCCCGTTTCGACGGTGCCGAGGCGCTGCGCCTGGGCCTGGTGCACTTCAGCGAAGCCGACGACCAGGCCGTGGTCGACCGCCTCGCCGAATGCCTGCAGCAGGTGCGCCAGTGCGCGCCCGGCGCCAATGCGGCAACCAAGGCCCTGCTGCTGGCCACCGAAACAGAAAACCTCGACAGCCTGCTCGACCACGCCGCCGGCCAGTTCGCCGAAGCGGTGCTGGGCAGCGAAGGCGTAGAAGGCACCCTGGCCTTTGTGCAGAAGCGCAAGCCCTCCTGGGCTCAATAACAACAGCAGGAGCACGACGATGCCCGCCTTCAACAAGATTCTGATCGCCAACCGCGGCGAGATCGCCTGCCGGGTGATGCGCACCGCCCAGGACCTCGGCTACCGCACCGTGGCGGTATTTTCCGAGGCCGACGCCGGCGCCCGCCATGTGCAGCTGGCCGACGAAGCCGTGTGCATCGGCCCGGCCCAGGTCAACCAGTCGTACCTGGTGATCGACAACATCATCGCTGCGGCGCAGAAGACCGGCGCCGACGCGATCCACCCCGGCTATGGCTTCCTCTCCGAGAACGCCGACTTTGCCCGCGCTTGTGAACAGGCGGGAATCGTCTTTATCGGCCCGACCGTGGAAGCCATCCACCTGATGGGCAGCAAGCGTCTGTCGAAGATCGCCATGCTCGAGGCCGGCGTGCCTTGTATCCCCGGCTACGAAGGCGCCGAGCAGGACGACCAGACCCTGGCCCGTGAGGCCGAGCGCATCGGCTACCCGCTGATGATCAAGGCCAGCGCCGGTGGCGGTGGTCGCGGCATGCGTCTGGTGCATGAATCGTCCGAGCTGACCGCGCAGATCCGTACCGCGCGCTCCGAGGCGCAAAACGCCTTCGGCTCCGGCGAGCTGATTCTCGAGCGTGCGGTGATCCAGCCGCGCCACGTGGAAATCCAGGTATTCGGCGACCAGCACGGCAAAATCGTGTATCTGGGTGAACGCGACTGCTCGGTGCAGCGCCGCCACCAAAAAGTGGTCGAGGAAGCGCCCTGCCCGGTGATGACGCCCGAGCTGCGCCAGGCCATGGGCGAGGCGGCGGTGAAGGCCGCGGCGCGGGTCAACTACGTCGGCGCCGGTACCGTGGAGTTCCTGCTGGATGCCAGCGGCGCCTTCTACTTCCTGGAAATGAACACCCGCCTGCAGGTCGAGCACCCGGTCACCGAGCTGATCACCGGCCAGGACCTGGTGGCCTGGCAGATCCGCGTCGCCGAAGGCCAGCCGCTGCCGCTCAAGCAGGATGAGATCCGCCTCAGCGGCCACGCCATGGAAGTGCGCCTGTACGCCGAGGATGCGGCGCACAACTTCCTGCCGCAGACCGGCCAGGTGCTGCGCTGGAAGCCGGCGCTGCGCGATGGCATCCGCATCGACCACGGCCTGGTCGAAGGCCAGGCCATCACCCCGTTCTACGACCCGATGCTGGCCAAGGTCATCGCCTACGGGGCCACCCGCGAAGAGGCCCGGCGCAAGCTGGTGCGCGCCGTCGAGGACTGTGTGCTGCTCGGCGTCAACGGCAACCAGCGATTCCTCGCCAACCTGCTGGCGCACCCGGAATTCGCCGCCGGCAACGCCACCACCGCATTCATCGGCGAACACTTCGCCAGTGACCCGAGCCTGAGCCCGCAGACACCCGCCGCCAGCGAATTGGCCAGCGCCGCCGCCCTGCTCTACCAGGCATCGGCGACCGCCCGCGCGCACCAGCCGGGCCTCTCCGGCTGGCGCAATAGCGGCGGCGCGCCCTGGCGCTTTTTGCTCAAGCAGGGCGAGCACAAGCACGCGGTGGAACTGCAGGTGCTGCAGACCGGCGAGCAACCTCAGCTGCGCGCGCAGGTCGGCGAGCAAACCATCGAGCTGCGCCTGCTGGCTAGCGACGGTCGCTGGGCCACCCTGGAGCTGGACGGCGTGCGCCGCCGCCTGGCCTATCACCAGGATGGCGAGCGCGTCTGGCTGTATGGCCATAACGGCAATCTGGAACTCGTCGACGTCACCCACGAGCCGGCCAGCGGTGCCGAGGGCGCGGCCTCCGGCACGGTGAAGGCTCCGATGGATGGGGCGATTGTCGACGTGCTGGTCAGCGAGGGGCAGCGGGTCGGCAAGGGCCAGCTGCTGCTGGTGCTGGAGGCGATGAAGATGGAGCACCCGCTCAAGGCCGGCATGGACGGCGTGATCCGCCGCGTCCAGGTCAGCCAGGGCGACCAGGTGAAGAGCCGCCAGCTACTGGTGGAAGTCACCGCCGAAGAAGTCTGAGCGCCCTCACCCTACGCGGGCCGCCCTCAACCCTCTCCCCGAGGGAGAGGGAGTTATCCGTGCAAGACCTGAACACCGCACACAGCCAACCTCACCAGACAGCCCCCTCTCCCCTTGGGAGAGGGCTGGGGTGAGGGAATACCAGGCCCCATCTCGATCAAGGAGAGGTACAAACATGTCGCTGCAAGGAAAGACCCTGTTTATCACCGGTGCCAGCCGTGGCATTGGCCGCGAGATCGCCCTCAAGGCCGCCGCCCAGGGCGCCAATATCGTGATCGCGGCCAAGAGCGCCGAGGCCCACGCCAAGCTGCCGGGCACCATCCACAGCGTGGCCGCGGAAGTCGAGGCCGCCGGCGGCAAGGCCCTGGCCCTGCAACTGGACGTGCGCGACGAGGAAGCGGTGAAGGCCGCCATGGCCCAGGCCGCCGCGCACTTCGGCGGCATCGACGCGCTGATCAACAACGCCGGCGCCATCCGCCTCAAGGGTGTCGAGCATCTGGAGCCCAAGCGCTTCGACCTGATGTACCAGATCAACAGCCGCGCGGTGATGGTCTGCAGCCAGGCCGTGCTGCCCTACCTGAAGCAGAGCAAGGGCCACATCCTCAGCCTGTCGCCGCCGCTCAACCTCGACCCCAAGTGGTTCGCCAGCTACGGCCCCTACACCACCACCAAGTACGGCATGAGCATGCTGACCCTGGGCATGCACGAGGAATTCCGGAAGTACGGCATCAGCGTCAACTCGCTGTGGCCGAAGACGGTGATCGCCACTGCCGCCATCGAGTTCGAGGCGGGTGGACCGGCGGTGATGAAGGCCGCGCGCCTGCCGGCGATCATGGCCGACGCCGCCTGCGCCATCCTCTCCAGCAGCGAACGGACGATCAGCGGCCGCCTGCTGATCGACGAGGAAATCCTCCGCGAACAGGGCCAGAGCGACTTCGAGCAGTACCGCTACGATCCGTCCGGCAGACTGATGACCGATCTGTTCGTCGACTGACAAAGCACCCCACGCCGCCCCCTGAGGCGGCGCTGCGGGCTATTTGCGGAACTCGATCTGCAGCTCCGCGCCCTCCACCGAGTCCAGGTAGTCGTGCTCGCGGTCGTTGGTGATCAGCCGGCCATTGATCTGGTAGGGGCCCGGCTGGTCCTGTTTCTCGACAAACAGGGGCGGCAGCAACCCCTGCTCCGCTTGTTGCTCCTGGGGGGCCGGTTCAAGCGTCTCGACCAGCTCCTTCGGCAGGCGCAGGTCGAGTTTTTCCGGCAGAGGCTCCAACTTGGGCTGCTTGTTAGCCGCCTTTTCGGCGGCCTTGGGAATAACCCGAGCGGCGGCAGGGGCTTTGTCTGGCGGAGCCGCGCGCACCACCGCCTCGGCAGGTTCCGGCTGCGGCTTGGGCACGGCTACGGGCAGTTTCTCCGGCACCAGTTTGTTCGTGACTACAGGCGCAGGATCGGCAGGCTCAGCGGGTTGCGCCTTGGCAGGAGCGGTCTCGGTCTTGGGTGGCTCCGGTACGGGCACCGGTGGCTTGGGTGGCTCGTCGCAGGCCACCAGGCCGAGGACCAGGGGCAGCGCCAGCACTCGAATGAAATTCATGGCAGCAGATTTCGCAAACTGTTGCCCCAATGCTCGCCCCTCCCCCCGTTTCTGGCAAGCCGAAGGATTTACTCGATGTTGCGCCAGGCCTGCAGCGCAGCGGCATCCAGCCCTTGCCACTGGCCGGCGCGAACCAGCTCCTCGGGCGGTAGCCAGAGCGCGCCGCGTGCCTGCAACGGCGTCCCGCACAGGGGCAGCAGCTCGCTCAGCGGCAGACGGCGCACCTGCCATTCCGCGGCGGAATCCTCGTGCTCCCAGTCGTTGGGCAGCACCCGCCATTCGATCACCCCGTCCGCGAAGCGCAGGAACTGCGGCATGCAGCCCATGTGGCTGCCGGTGCTGCGCAGGGTGCGCTCCTGGGTGTCGAGCAACAGCAGCTGCCACTGGTCGGTGTCGACCCGCTCCGCCACCTGCATGCGCGGGATATACCGGGTCAGCGCCAGGTAACGGCCATCGGCGGACCAGATCAGCGACGGGCCCAGATCGGCCACCGCCAGCCCGGAAGCGGTGAGCAGGCAACCGCCACCGCGCGGATGGCGCTCGCGCAGGTAATGGTCGCGATACTCGCTCTGGGCGCCGAACAGCCAGGCCGCATCGCCGCCTCCTGGCGCCGGCAACACGAAATCGCCGTCGGCATTGGCCACCTGCGGGCACTCGACCACACGCCAGTTCGACAGGGCCTCTAGCGCCTCCTCGCCTACGTGCAGCTCCAGGCGCTGGTAATAGAGGCGCGAGTCCTCCTCCCGCTGGATAAAACGCGCCGCCCGCAGCGCGGCCGGCGCGGCACGGTCGAAGCGGCGCAGCGGCGTGTCGTCCTCGTCGCGAGCCAGACGGCCACGCACCAGGGCAAGGCTGAGCACGCCAGCGCGAAAATCCAGCAGGCGTGCCACCAGCGGTTGCCCGGCGAACTCCAGCAGGCGGCGCCGCTGCATATCCACCACGCAGACGCGATGTGGCACGGCAGGCGCCTCGGCGAAGGCCACCAGGGCCAGGTAGCTACCGCAATCGGAGACCCGGTGATCGAGCAGCCATTCGCCCTTCAGCACCCAGTCGCCGATATGGCAGGCGTAGGCGCCCAGACGCCCGTCTACGCCGTCGCGCAGCCATTCGAAGCGTGGAGGCTCGCCACCGAGCAAGGGCTCGCCGAGCACGGCGCCCTCGCCACGCAGCCCCTGGCCCGCCAGCGGCAGCACGCGGAGCAGGCCGGTACCGCACTGCTCGCCGGCCAGGATGCGGCCCTCGGCATCATGGCCGATGCAGGCTTCCACATCGCTGTGATAGTCATGCAGCGCGTAGCCGAAGCGCAGATGATCGAGCTGTGGCGTAGTCATCCGCCCGCCCAGCGTCAGCTCCTGCTCGCTCAGCTCAAGCGGCCCGTCCCAGGCCAGGCCGGGCTCGTCGTCCGCGTCGACCCAGGGCTCGGGCAGCTGCCGCCAGCCCTTGCCGGCCTGCCACAGCCAGAGCGGCCGCGACCAATGCGAGGTCGCCTGCAGCGCGGCGGCATGGCACACCAGCGCCTGGCCATCGGCACGCCACACCGGCGCCGCTTCGGCGGCGAGCAGCAGGTCGCTGGGTCTGCCATCGATTTCCAGGCGCAGGCTCGGATAGCGCAGCGGCTGTAGCGGGTCGTCCAGGCCGCGCAGGCTCTCGGGCAGATGGGCGATACCGCGCAGGCAATGTGTCCCCACCGGCGCCGGAAACTCCCGGTCTGCCAGCACGGGCACCCAGGCCGGTTCCAGCCACAGATCAGCCACCGCGATCAGGTCGACCGCCTCGCTCTGGCGCAACAGATCGGCCAGCGCCATGCGGTAGCTCTGGTTGCCCACCAGCGGGCTGTGCCGACCACTGATGGCCTCGTCGCTGAACTCGTCGAGTTCCCAGAATTCGCCAACCTCGGCGCTGCGATAGACCCGTCGCTCCTGGCGATCGAGGATCAGCAGGCCCCAGGTGTCGCGGCTGGGCAGCGGCGCGGCGAAGTAGCGGCCGCTGCTGGAGAAGCGCGCCGAGGCACCGATGCCCGCCAGCAGCACGCCATCGGGGAACAGGTAGTTGCCGTAGGTCGGCCCGCCCATGGCGATCTCGCCCCAGGCGAAGGTGCGCACCACTTCGCCCTCCGGGGTCAGCAGGTCAGCACCGCCCCAGGCGCTGATTCCGCTTACCGTCGCCGCCTCGGTTGGCTGCGGCTTGACCCTGGCCAGGCCGAGGCGCCTCTCCAGCGCCGCCGCCAGGCCCAGGCCGGTGAATAGCAGCAGGATGCCCGCAGGAATGCCCCACCAGGTCGGTGCCCAGTGAATGATGGAAAAGCCGAAGCCGATAGCCCCCGCCGTCACCAGCCCGTTGCACAAGCGCGCCAGACGCAGCCAGACCAGGCGCACCCCGGCCCAGGCGAACAGCGCGGCCAGCAGCACCGCTCCCAATGCCAGCAGCGGATGGATCAGGGTCAGCGCCACGATGGGCGCGACCAGCTTGAACAGCTCCCAGACCAGCTTGAGCAGCAGGTGGGAAAGCGGCTCGTCCGGGTTCGGGTCGGCGGAATGCACGGCGCGGCTCCTTGCGCGTGAAAGGAGCCGCAGTGTAGCCGGACGCGTTCGCCGCTAGCGCGAACTGTCCGGCTTTTCCAGCTCGGCCTGCAGGCGCTTCAGCTCGGCGTCCAGGTCCCGCTGCGGATGCTGCTGCTTGAGCATGGCCAGCAGCCGATCGGCGTCGACGTGCTGCCCGGCCTTACGCATGTTCAGCACATTGTGCAGTTGCAGCTCCAGCGGCGGCGCCTCGTCCACATCGGAATGGCCCAGGGTTTCGGCCAGTTGATCCTCGCTTAGCGAATCGCTCAACACTGCGCCGCCCTGCACCTCCGCACGCTGCTTAGCCGCTTGCGCCGCTGCAATTGACTTGGCCTTTGCCTGGGCAGCAGCCTTGGCACGGGCCCGAGCCTCACGCGCCGCATCCGCTTCGGCTGGGGCGGCGGCAGAGTTGGCCATGGCTTCGACCGACGGCGCCGCCAATGGCTTGGCCGGGGCCATCTGCCGCGGCGCGGCGGCGGCCGGTGGCGAGACCGAGAAGGCGGCGCCCGAATCCAGGGCGCCGGCCACGGACTGTTCTGGCTGTTCGGCCTTCTTGTACTCGCGCTCGGCGCTCTGCTTGCGCGCCTCCGCTATCGGTGCCGGCGCCATTTCCTGCAATGCCGGGGCGGAGGCCGGTGCGGGCGCGTCGTAGGCCTGCGGCAGCTGCTCGCGGGTATGCAGCGCCAGGTTGAGGCCGATGCCGAATACCGCCAGGCCGGCCACGGCCATGGACCAGCGGGTGCGGCTGCCGGCGCCGAACAGCCAGGCGTGCAGGGGCTGCGACCAGCTGAGGCGCGGCTGGGCATCGACCAGCGCGTTGTGGGCGGCAGCGAGGATCAGGGCGTCCACGGCCGCGGAGGGCTCGCCGCGGCTGTGCTCGCGGAAATGCTCCAGCAGTTGTTGCTCCTGCTGCAGATCTTGATCGTGTTGGCTCATGCGGATACCTCCTCGGCCGAAGCCGGATCGGCCAGCAGCCGACGTAACTTGTTCAGCGCATAACGCAGGCGGCTCTTCACGGTTTCCGCCGGAGTACGGGTGAGTTCGGCAATCTGGTGAAGTTCAAGATCGCCGTGGGCGCGCAGCAGGAACACCTCGCGCTGCTCCTCGGGCAGATCGGCCAGCGCCGCCTGCAGGCGTTCCTGATCGCGACTGAGCAGCAGCTGCTGCTCGGGGCCGGGGCCGGGGTCGGCGCTGGCGTGCTGCGCCTCGTCGTACTCATCGAGCTTTCCCTGGTGGCGCCCGCTCTTGCGCCAGTGGTCGATCAGGCGATTGCGCGCGATCTGGTACAGCCAGGTCTTGAACAGCACCGCCTCGCGCTGCTCGCTGGCGCTGCGGATCAGGCTCATCCAGGTGTCCTGGAACACCTCCTCGGCCAGCGCATGGTCGCCGCACAGGCCGAGCAGGAAGCGGAACAGGCCGAGGCGGTGGCGCTCATAGAGTTGCGTGAACGCCGCCGCCTCGCCATTGCGATAACGCCGCAAGAGCGCGGCGTCATCGTCCTTCAGTGGTTGGTTCAATTAGTCGGCCCTGACTTGAACGTTTTGCGGAGTTTGCAGGCTCTGCGCCAGTTCCACCAGCTGCACGAACTCGCCACGCAGGCCGAACGGATCCTCGCCCTTGGCCCCACGCGCCAGCTTGGCGCTGTCGGCCAGGCCGAAGTTGCCGGTGTACTTGGCATCCTTGAGCTGCTGGGCGAAGGCGGCCACCGCGGCGGCGAAGCGCAGGTCGTCGCTGGCCTCGGCGATCGGCGTCGCCTCGCCCTTGCCGATCGGGCGCTCGACCAGCTTGCTGGCACCACCTTGCGGGGCCTTGTAGCGCAGGCGCAGCCAGGCGATCTCGCCGGCCTTGCCTTGCTGCTCCTTGGTCTGGGCATAGCGCAGCGGCTCCAGCCAGCCCTTGGCGCCCACCGGCACCACTTCGTACAGGGCGGTGACGGTATGCCCGGCACCGATCTCGCCGGCGTCGACCTTGTCGTTGCTGAAGTCCTCACGCTTCAGCGCGCGGTTCTCGTAGCCCAGCAGGCGGTACTCGCTGACCTCGGCCGGGTTGAACTCGACCTGGATCTTCACGTCCTTGGCCACCACCGCCAGGGTCGAGCTGAGCTGGTCGACCAGCACCTTGCGCGCCTCGCGCAGGTTGTCGATGTAGGCGTAGTTGCCGTCGCCGGCATCGGCCAGCTGCTCCATCAGCTGCTCGTTGTAGTTGTCGGTACCGAAGCCGAGGGTGGTCAGCGACACACCGGTCTTGCGCTTGTCGGCGGCCAGTTGCTTGAGCGTCTCGAAGTCGCTGATGCCGACGTTGAAGTCGCCGTCGGTGGCCAGCAGGATGCGGTTGATGCCGTCCTCGAGCATGCCCTTCTGCGCTTCCTGGTAGGCCAGCTGGATGCCCGACTCGCCGGCGGTGGAGCCACCGGCGGTGAGCTGGTCGATGGCGGTGCGAATCTTGGCCTTCTCGCTGCCGGCGGTGGATTCCAGTACCACGCTGGCATTGCCGGCATAGGTGACCAGGGCCACGCGATCCTGCGGGCGCAGCTGATCGACCAGCAACTTGAGCGTGCTCTGCACCATCGGCAGGCCCTCGCGGCGGTCCATGGAGCCGGACACGTCGACCAGGAACACCAGGTTGGCCGGCGGCAGCTCGGCGGCGCTCAGGTCGGCAGCCTTGATCGCCACGCGCAGCAGGCGGGTCTCGGGGTTCCATGGGGTGGTCGCCAGCTCGGTGGCGACGCTGAACGGCACGTCACCCTCGGGCTTGGGATAGGCGTAGGGGAAGTAGTTGACCAGCTCCTCCAGGCGCACCGCGTCCTTGGGCGGCAGGCTGCCGTCGTTGAGGAAGCGCCGCACATTGGCGTAGGCGCCGGTGTCGACGTCGATGCTGAAGGTCGATACCGGTTGCTGGGCCACGGCCTGCACCGGGCTGCTCTCGATCTTCTGGTACTGCTCGCGGTAGACGTCCTGGTAGCCGAAGGCGGCGCTGTCGGCCAGCGGCGCCGCCGGGGCGATCATCGGCACGCTCTGCGGCATGGCCTTGCGCGCCTCCAGGGCACCGGCCACGGCTGCGGGCTGCGGAGCATAAGAGGCGTTGGCATCGACCTCCTCGTGCAGCATTTCCTGCTTGGCACGGGACTCGGCCGCCTTGGGCACCACGACGCTGGTGGCGGGTTCATCGTTGGAGGCGCTGCAGGCCACCAGGCCCAGCGCCAGGGTGGCGCCGAAGCCGGCGAGCAGGGGTTGGCGAATCAGAACGGTGATGCTGGACATGGCGGGTTCTCCTCGGGCGAAAAGTCCATTCGCCTGGGTAGACGCAGCGCCATGCCGGTCCGGGTTAAGCCCCCTGCGAAATTCCCTCGGCGGCCCGGGCGGCGGCCTGCTGGTGGAACTCGCGGAAGCTGATCATGCGTTTGGCCGCCGGGTCCCACAGCTTGAGGCTGAGGCAGCGCCAGATATCACGCGGATGCAGCGAGGTGACGGTCGGCTCGCGCAGCGCCGGGATCGCCGCCATCGCCTCGGGCAGGCGATAGAAAGGGATGGTCGAATTGGCATGGTGCACATGGTGGTAGCCGATATTGGCGGTGAACCAGGCCATGACCGGTCCGGTGCGCATGTAGCTGGAGGAATGGATCGCCGTCTCCACGTAGTCCCAGTCCTCGCCCTGGGGGTAACGCGCGCCGGGGAAGTTGTGCTGGCAGTAGAACATGTACACGCCCAGCGCCGAGCCCACCAGGATGGGGATCAGCAGCAGGTACAGCAGCAGGTCGGGGGCGAAGTGCGACAGCAGCAGCACCGTGGCCAGGTTCAGCGACAGGGCCAGCAGCGACCACCAGCGGTGGCGCGGCTGGGTGATCAGCGAGACCAGGCAGATGCTGAACACGAAGATGGTCTGCGAACCGAGCAGGATCATCAGCGGGTGGCGCGCGATGCGATAGCGCAGGCGCTTCCAGGTGCTGGCGCGGGCGTACTCCTCGGTGGAGATCAGCGGGAAGGTGCCCAGGTCGGTATGGGTGGACAGCAGCGGCAGGCGCCCCTGCTCGGCACCGACGTACTGGCAGCTGTGGCCGTGGTGGTAGTCGTGGGACTGCTTCCACAGCGTCGGCGGCGCCAGCAGCATCAGGCCGTAGCCCTTGAAGAACAGATCGGCGAAGCGCGAGCCGCGCAATATCGCGCCATGCATGTAGTCATGGAACAGCACGAACATGCGCACCAGCGCCAGCCCGAGCAGCACGCTGAACACCAGGCGCAGCGGCCACCACAGCGGTGCGGCGGCGCCGACGCCGAACAGCGCGAGCGCCGCGAAGCTGGTCCAGAAATGCCACCAGCTGCGGCGCCGATCCTCGACGGTGAAGGGCAGCGTCTGGCGGATCAGCTCCTTGCCGAAGCGCGCCAGCTCCTCGCGGCTCAGCGCGTCGGTGGGCCAGGGCACGGCAGTTTCCGCGGTTTGCCGCAGGGGCTCGTGGACCGTCATCGCGCCCTCCTCGCTCAGGCCAGCGCCGGGGCGGCGGCCTGCAGCTGCAGGAACAGCTCCGGGCGCCGCTGCTTCCACGGTTGCGCCTGTTCCAGCTGGCCGGCCAGGCGCAGCAGCAGCGCCTCGCCGCCGAACTCGGCGCTGAGCATCAGGCCGATCGGCAGGCCCGCGGCATTCCAGTGCACCGGCAGGGAAATGGCCGGCTGCCCGGAGGCGTTGTGGATGGCGGTGAACGGGCTGTAGTCCAGCAGCGGTGCGTAGGCCTTGTCCAGGTCCTGTTCCTGCACATCGACCACACCATTGCGGATCGGCGGGGTCGCCAGGGTCGGCGTCAGCCAGCAGTCGTAGGTCTGATGGAAACGCGCCATCTCCCGGCCGACCTGCTGCAGCACCAGCTCGGACAGCTGGTATTCCACCGCGCTGACGGCACGGCCACGCTGCTGCACTGCACGGGTCAGGCCTTCCAGCTCGCCCTCCTGCGGAGGGCGCCCCAGTTGCAGGCTCATCAGTTCCACGGCGAAGGCGATGCCGGAGAACCACAGGGTGGTGAAGGCACCGACGAAGCTTTCCGGCTCGATCTGCGGCTGCGCCTCCTCGACCACATGGCCGAGCGATTCCAGCAGCCTGGCAGTCTTCTCCACCGCCTCGATGCAATCGGGATGCAGCGGCCGACCGGCCGGGTCGACGCGGGAGAAGGCGATGCGCAGTTTGCCGGGCTCGCGCGCCAGCTCGCCGAGGAAGGTGCCGCTCACCGGCGGAGCGCGATAGGGATCGCCCGGCACCACGCCGTGGGTGGCATCGAGCAAGGCGGCGCTGTCGCGCACCGTGCGGGTCAGCACATGCTCGTCGAGCAGGCCGCTGAGCAATTCGCCGAAATCCGGGGCCAGCGAGTTGCGTGCGCGGGTCGGCTTGAGCCCCACCAGGCCGCAGCACGAGGCGGGAATGCGGATCGAGCCGCCACCATCATTGCCGTGGGCCGCCGGCACCATGCCGCAGGCCACCGCCGCCGCCGCGCCGCCGCTGGAGCCGCCGGTCGAGTAGTCCAGGTTCCAGGGATTGCGCGCCGGCCCGTAGAAGGCGCATTCGGTGGTCGGCAGGATGCCGAACTCCGGGGTGTTGGATTTGCCGATGAAATTCAGCCCGGCCTTGCGCCAGCGGCTGACCAGCTCGCAGTCCTGCTCCATCACCCGCTCGCGCAACATGCACGACGACAGTGCCGACGGCATGCCCTGGCAATCGCCGAGGATGTCCTTGAGCAGGAACGGCACGCCATGCAGCGGGCCGGCAGGCGTGGCCCGGTCCTGTTGCGCCGCCAGTGCCCTGGCCGTGTCGTAGGCCTTGTAGACCACCGCGTTGGTCGCGGGGTTGAGGGCCTCGATGCGGCGGATCGACTCCTCTACCAGTTCGGAGGGCTGCACCTCGCGCTTCCTGACCAACTCGGCAAGCCCGAGGGCATCGAATTCTGCGTATTCGCTAAAGGGCATCGCACTCTCCTGACGGGTTGTTCATTCAACGCAACGCATTCTTGGAGAGTGGCTGTCATCGGCCTGCACTATTCATGTGCAAGTGTTCGAAATAACAGCATCCAATCCAATAGCGCTGGCTTTGTAATATCGCGAAATATAGAACCTGCCGGTTCACATATAAGGACACCAAAAGAGCTGAAGTCCTTCGGGAGTTGAACTCGTCGACATATCGGACCGTCTGTCGAATATGCGGTAGGGAGAGAGATGGCAGATATACGCCGTTTGGAGTATTCCCTTCGGATAGATGCTTCAAGAGGATGAATGCGGCAAAGCCTTCTACGCAGACGGCTCCGGTTGTTCGGAATAATGGTCATAGAAGATCGATATAAGTGATCGGGGAAAGTTGAGCACATGATCGAAAAAGAGCATAACCAGCACCTCTCTTACGCAAACTTCGCGGAGAGTCTGCAACACCACGCCAAGACGATTCCCGATCAACTCGCCTACCGTTTTCTGCTGGACGGCCGCGATAACGAGATCACCATCACCTTCGCCGAACTGGACCGCGCCGCCCGCGCCGCGGCCGCCGCCCTGCAACGCCATTGCGTGCCGGGCGACCGGGTGCTGATCCTGCTCAAACCAGGCCTCGACTATGTGACCGGCTTCCTCGCCTGCCTGTATGCCGGCCTGATCGCGGTGCCGGCCTACCCGCCAGGCGCCACCAAGACCCTGGATCGCCTGGACGGCATCCTCGGCGACTGCAACCCGGCGGCGGCCCTGACCACCCGGGAAGACACCGAGGCGATTCGCACCCGGCTGGCCGAGACGGCACCGGCGACACAGGTGCTGGACATCACCCAGCTCGACACCAGCGCCAGCGACTGGAGCCCGGTCGCGGTCACCCGCGCCGACGCCGCCTTCCTGCAATACACCTCGGGCTCCACCGGCACGCCCAAGGGCGTGGTGGTCACCCACGGCAACCTGATCCACAACTCGCAGAGCATCCACGAGAACTTCTCCACCCATCAGGGCAGCCACAACGTCAGCTGGCTGCCGCCTTACCACGACATGGGCCTGATCGGCGGCATCCTGCAGTCGGTCTATGTCGGCTACCCCTGCACCCTGATGGCACCGATCCACTTCCTGCAACGCCCGCTGCGCTGGTTGCAGGCCATCAGCAAGTACCGCGGCACCATCAGCGGCGGCCCCAACTTCGCTTATGAACTGTGCCTGAAGAAGGTCAAGGACGAGGAACTGGCCGACCTCGACCTCAGCTGCTGGGAGATCGCCTTCAACGGCGCCGAGCATGTGCGGGCGCAGACGCTCGAGTCCTTCCACGCCAAGTTCTCCCGCTGCGGCTTCAAAAGCGGTGCGGCCTTCCCCTGCTACGGCCTGGCCGAAGGCACTCTGCTGGTCACCTGCGACCGCGCCGTGCGCGAGCCGGTGATCCGCCACTTCCATGCCCCGCTGCTCGAAGACAACCGCGCCGAGCCGGTGGCCCACGCCTTCGTCATGGAGTCGCCGGAGGTGCGGGTACGCACCCTGGTCAGCAGCGGGCGCGGCATTCCCGGCCACGAGCCCTTCATCGGCGATCCGCAGACCGGCGAACGCCTGCCCGAGGGCCGGGTCGGCGAGATCTGCGTGGTCGGCGACAGCGTCGCCCAGGGCTACTGGCGACGCCCGGAGAGCACCGCCGAGGCATTCCTCCCGGCGCGCCCGGAACAGGCCGGACACAGCAACTACTTCCGCAGCGGTGATCTCGGTTTCCTGCTCGACGGCGAGCTGTATGTCACCGGCCGCCTCAAGGACCTGATCATCCTCAATGGCGTCAACCACCATCCCGGCGATATCGAGAGCACGGTGTTCCGCGCCGACGAGAGCTTCCGCCCGGACGGCTCGGCGGTGTTCAGCGTCGAGCTGGAGGACAGCGAGCAACTGGTGGTGGCCCAGGAAGTGGAGCGGCGCTCCGTCCGGCAATTGGACGTGGCGCGCGTGCTGGCCGACATCAAGGCCGATCTCTGGCAACAGCACCGGGTGGCACAACCCATAGTCCTGCTGGTGTTCGGCGGCACGCTGCCGCGCACGTCCAGCGGCAAGGTCAGGCGCCAGGAGTGTCGGCGCCTGTTCGAACCATTGATCCGCGCGCTGCATGAGGAATTGCCGGCGGACAGCATCGAGGTGAGCAGGAAAGTCGTGGTCGCCGAGCTTGGCGGTCGTGTCCTGCTCGATTCCACTCTCAACAGCCAGACCCTGGAAGCATGAGTTTCCTGGCGGGCAGTGCCCTGCTCCGAGCTCCGACCTCCGGCCTGGTGCATACCCTGAGGGCACCGCTGGCGGCCGTGTATGACAGTGAGCGCAACTCGCCGCCGGTGCTGCCGCTGTTGCCGGAGGCCAATCAGGAGCGCCTGACCCTGGTGCGGATGCTGACGGCCATCGCCTCGGTACGCACCATAGACGACCTCAAGCTGCGCACTCAGCAGGCCCTGGCGATGTACCTGCCGTGCGAACACTTCATCTTCGCCAGCGGCCGGATCAGGGCGCACCGCGCCTTCGTCTACAACCTGATCCATACCGATGCCATGTCGGAGGAGTGCCTGGGCGAGATCGTCGGCAACGAAGGCCTGGTGCCGCCGCTGGACATCGACCTGGCCGAGCATTACGGGCGCCCGAAGTTCACTACCACCTGCGACCTGAAGACCCCGACCGAGTGCATCTGGGCCGATATCTTCCGCCGTCACGGCATCGACAACGTGGCCTGGATGGTGCTCCCGGGACTGCAGCGCAACACCTTCACCGGCTACTACTTCGTCAACGCGGCCGCCAACATCAGCCACGAGAACAAACTGCGCATGACCGTGCTGGCGCCCTACCTGCACATCGCGCTGAACCGCGTACGCGGCAGCAAACAGCTGCGCGAGCAGCAGAACGATCGCGGCAGCCCCCAGGCGTCCTCGCTGCTGTCGAGCCGGGAAACCGAGATCGCCCGCTGGGTGGTGCGCGGCAAGACCAACTGGGAAATCGGCCAGATCCTCGGCATCAGCGACAAGACGGTGAAGACCCACATGCAGAACATCCTCAGCAAACTGCATGCATCGAGTCGGGCCCAGATCGCCGCGTTATTCTCCGACGAATAACAGACAACTCCCCCCTAAATAACAACTGGGACGGCAGTATTGAACTGCCGTCCCATATTGCCGTTCGCCCCAGATAATTCATGACGTTTATATGCCAGCGCAAAAGTCACAAATAACCGGTGCCATTACTCCACTTGGAGTATTGAGCGCGAAACATCGGACACCCAACATCGCAACTCCCAAGTGATATCCCACAAGGAAAACACTTGTCCTCGAGAGTAATTTCGCGCAGCACCATAAGAACAATTATTCACGCCTTCGGGCATTCATGCCGCTGCGCTTACAACGCCCAAGTCTTATTCCACTGCGTGGCGATATAGACCTTTTTATATGGACAGGGAACTTGTGGAGGACATGTGCATATTGACGAGATAACCGCCTCCGTCACGGCGACCGTGGCTGGGCTACTGGAACTCGACTCGAGCTCCCTCGACCTGGAGCGCTCGTTCCACGAGATGGGCGTCGACTCGGTCCTCATCGTCGGACTCTCTGCCGAGTTCGAGGACCTCTTCGGCATCTCGCTGGATCCCGAGTTCGCCTACCAGCATGACAGCGTGCGCAAGATCAGCGCGCACCTGCATTCCGTCATCACCGGGGATGCGAGGTAAGCCAGCATGAGCCCTTCCCTGATCAACCGCACCCGCCAGGAACTGCTCGACTTCGCCGGTCTCGACGAGACGGTGACCAGCGCCCAAGGTACCCGCATCACCACCGCCAGCGGCCATACGCTGATCGACTTCGTCGGCCAGTTCGGCGCCGTGCCGTTCGGCTATGGCGCGCCACATATCCGCGAGGCGGCCATCGCCTTCCTCGACTCCGGCCTGCCCTCCTTCATCCAGCCTCTGGGCAACCCGCTGGCCGAGCAACTGGCCGCGCGCCTGATCGAGATCGCGCCCGGCGAGATGGCCAGGGTCAGCTTCGCCACCAGTGGCGCGGAGACGGTGGAGGCCGCCATCAAGCTGGCGCGCGCCGCCACCAACCGCGAGCTGATCGTCGGCACCCACACCGGCTTCCACGGCAAGACCCAGGGCGCCGTGGGTGTGACCGGCAAGCCGGTCTACCGCGAGCCCTTCCATATCCGCGGCAACGGTTTCAGCCACGTGCCCTATGGCGACCTGGAAGCCCTCGAAGCGATATTGAAGGAGCAGCGCGTCGCCGCCTTCTTCGTCGAGGCGGTCCAGGGCGAGGCCGGCATGATCACCCCGCCGGCGGGCTACCTGCTGGCGGCGCAGAACCTGTGCCGCAAGCACGGCGCCCTGTTCGTGCTGGACGAGATCCAGACCGGCCTGGGCCGCACCGGCCAGCTGTTCGCCGCCGAAGCCAACGGCCTCACCCCCGACATGCTGCTGCTGGCCAAGGCGCTGGGCGGCGGTCTGGTGCCGATCGGCGCTTGCATCTACGGCGAGCAGTGCTGGAGCCGCGACTTCGACCGCCACCACAGCTCCACCTTCGGCGTGAACGGCTTCACCGCGGCCATCGGCCTGGCGGTGGTCGAGCACCTCACCGCCAACGACCGCGCCGTGGTGCGCCAGGCGGCCGAGCGCGGCGGCTATCTGCGCACCCGTCTGGAAAACCTGGTGCAAAGCTACCCGCAGGTGTTCGAGAGCCTCGACGGCCGCGGCCTGATGCTCGGCCTCAAGTTCCGCCGCTGGTCCGGCGAGCGCCTCTACACCCTGTCCCTGGCCAGCGCCTTCGGCGCCCTGGTGCCCATCGTCTGCGGCTACCTGAAGACCCGCCATGGCGTGTACTGCCTGCCGACCCTCAACGAGGGCAACGTGCTGCGCATCCAGCCGCCGCTGAGCATCGCCCAGGAAGATATCGACGTGCTGGTGGACGGCCTGACCGCCGCCGCCGAGCTGATCGCCCACGACCAGCAGCACCGCCTGATCCTCGAGGCCCAGGGCTTCCCTGCCCAGCGCGGGCCGCTGGCCAAGTGGTCGGCGCCCAGCGCCGGCAAGCCGCGCAACCATGACCGTGGCGGCCGCTGCCTGGGACGCTTCGCCTTCCTGCTGCACCCCACCACCCAGGAGAGCGTCAACGGCGACAACATAGTCGACGCCCTTGGTGTGGTCGGCGAGGAGAAGGCCTTCATGCAGGACTGGCTGGCCGAGTTCTCCGACTGGGCCAAGCCCGACCTGGATGCCGGCGTGTCCTTCCATGCCCGGCAGATCTACAACGACCAGGGCGACTACGTGGAAGGCTGGCTGGTCGGCAGCCTGCTGCACCCGCGCGACCTGATGCGCCTGAGCCTGGGCAAGCGGCGCAAGCTGATCGACAACTACCTGGACGCGGTGCGCCCGCTGGGCGTCGACTTCGTCGGCCTCGGCGCCTACACCTCGGTGATCTCCAACGCCGGCCTGGACGTGGTCAACGACCGCTTCCACACCACCACCGGCAACAGCCTCACCGCCATGGTCGGCGTCGACGCCCTGCTCAGCACCTGCGCCAACCGCGGCGCGCCGCTGGCCAAGCGGCTGACCGGGGTGATCGGTGCCTACGGCTCTGTGGGCCGCCTGGCCAGCCTGCGCCTGGGCAAGTTCACCGAACACCTGGTGCTGCTCGGCAACGCGGCCAACCAGGGCGCCATGCACGAGCTGCGGCTGGTCGGCGGCGAGCTGTATGCCACGGCCCTGCGCGGCATCCACAGCGGGCACCCGAGCGGTATCGGCAAGCCCCTCGCCGCGCTGCTGTCGCAGCAGACGGTGGCCAGCCTGCTGGAGCGCGACCTGGGTGACGACGCCCAGCTGCGCGAGCTGTTCGACGCCGTCGATGCCCTGGTTCGCCAGCACAGCAACGTGCAACCGCCGGTGGTGGTCGCCTCCGACCTGGCCCACTGGCTGCCCAAGCTGGAGGCCGTGCTCTCGGCCACCTCCAACGGCTCCGCCTTCATCGACCCGGCCGCGCTGCACCACAACGCGATCATCTGCGACTGCGCGCAGCCGCCGGATATTGGTCATTCCTCGCTGCCGCAGCGTCCGGACGTGACGGTCATAGAGGGTGGCCTGATCCACCTGCCCGAGCGCGGCTACCGCTTCGGCAACCAGAACCTCACCGACCTGCCCACCGGCGTGACCTTCAGCTGCCTGGCCGAAACCATGGTGCTGACCATGGCCGGCAAGACGCGCGACTACAGCATCGGCAAGCGTCCGCCGCTGGAAGAGGCCGAGGCCATCTTCGAGCTGGCCCTGAACTTCGGTTTCGCCCCCGCCGTCGAGCAACTGGTCGAGATGGCCGGATAACCACAAGAACAACTCGAGAACTATCCCATGTCGATGAAACACGCACGAAGCGTCACCGAAGCCCGCCTGCCGGGCCTGATCGCCGCCCTGGAAGCCCGCGGCCGCATGGCGCTGGAGAAGGCAGATTCCAGCGAGCTGTGCGAGCTGTTCCGCTCTTACAAGGCCGCCGGCCTGATCATCCCCGAGACCTACGGCGGCCTCGGCGCCTCGCCGCGCGAGACGGTGGAGATACTGCGCGCGGTCGGCGCCCTGAGCCCGTCGCTGGCGGTGATGATGACCATGCACCACCACACCATCGCCACCATCGTGCAGCTCGGCGGTCTGATTCCGGCGGCGGACGAGCTGCTCTACGGCATCTGCCAGGACCAGCTGCTGATCGCCTCGGCATTCGCCGAAGGCAAGGTCGGCGCGGAGATCTTCAACACCAGCGTCAAGGTCACCCCGGTCGAGGGCGGCTACCTGCTGCGCGGCACCAAGAAGCCCTGCACCATGAGCCACAACATGGACGTGATAGTCGTCGGCGTGGCCCGCGAGAACGATGACGGCAGCATCACCCAGGGCTTCGCCGTGGTGTTCAACGACGGCAACGGGGTATCCCGCGAGCGCTTCTGGAATACCCCGGTGCTGCAGGCCGCCGACAGCAACGCGCTGGTCTTCGACGACGTGTTCGTGCCCGCCGAGCGCATGCTGCTGGCCGAGGCCGTGGACGACGAAGCAGTGGCCGCCTCCGCCCAGGAAACCTCGCTGTCCGGCCTCTGCTGGTTCCAGCTGATGGTCGGCGGCACCTACCTGGGCGTGGCTTCGGCGCTGGTCGAGCTGCTGCTGAAGAAACGCCACACCGAGGATGCCCCGCTGGCCCAGCTGGCCATCGAACTGGAAGGCGCGCACCAGGCCCTGGTCGGTGCGGCCCGTGACCTGGAAGAACAGCGCGCCGCCGACGAGGCCAGCTACAGCAAGGCGCTGTGCACCCGCTTCCTGGTCCAGGGCACCATCGAGCGTTCCACCAACCTGGCCGTGGAGCTGCTGGGTGGCATGGCCTTCATCGCCTCCGACGAAGTCGCCTACCTGTTGGCCGCCTCCCGGGCGATCTGCTTCCACCCGATCTCCCGCGCCGCCGCCACGCCGCTGCTCGCGGCATACCTGCGGGACTCGGCCGCCGCACCGGCGGCGCAAGGCTAAGGCACTGCGTCGCCCCGCGCCGGCCGAGGTCGGTGCGGGCGCGGCGCGATGATCCACATGACTCAGCAGGAAGCCTGAAATCATGGCGACGACAGACACGCTCTATCCGGTGCGGCCGGGCAACATCCATCCGCTGTTCCACTTCTTCGCCATTCCCCTGTTCGCCGTGCTGCTGGTGTTCAACACCGCGGCCATTGGCGTGATCCTCGCCCTGGCGCTGACGCTGCAGCTGGGCCGGCGCATCCTGCAGGCGATCCCCGGCTACTGCGCCCTCGGTGGCGCCATCACCGCCGCCTATCACGGCCAGGTCCAGCGCCTGGCGAATCGGGTGCTGAAGGACCCGCGCGACGAGCCGATCCTGGCCGCGGCCATCACCCTGGGCCTGACCGCCATACCGATCTTCATCGCCCAGCTGGTCATCGTGGAGATCTCCTGGCCGCTGGTGCTGGGCTTCTACGCCTGCGTCTACGGCCCGAACATCCGCGCCTTCGTGCGCTCGTTCAGCTCCATGCACCAGGAAGGCCACAAGGTCGGCGGCCTGTTCAAGCGCGCCAGCGTGTTGGAGAAGTGGACCGGCAACTCCTTCCTCTACATGTTCTTCGCCATCCCCATGGGCCTGACCCCGCATGCGGCGGCGCACCTGCAGCAGCACCACCGGGAAAACGCCGGCCCGCTGGATGTCTACGCCACCGCCCGCTACGACCATGCCAACGCCTGGCACTTCCTCGTCTACATGGTGCGCGAGGTGATGTACCAGCAGCTGCTGGTGTCGCCGTACCTGTACTTCCGCAGCAAGCGCAAACCGGCGCAGATGCGCAGCATGATCGTCGGCAATGTGCTGCACCTGGCCCTGTTCGCCCTGCTGGCGCTGTACAGCCTGCCGATCGCGGTGCTGTACATGCTGGTGCCCTGGTGCGCGAGCAACTTCCTGATGGGCGTTATCCACTGGAGCCAGCACGCCTTCTACGGCGGCCAGCAGGACCCCAAGGACTTCATGTACAACACCGTGACCCTGCTGGAGAAGCCGGTGAACACCCTCAACGAGGGCTATCACGCCTGCCACCACCACTGGGAGAACGTGCACTGGTCGGAGAGCCCGGCGCTGTTCGAACGCATCAAGCCGGAACTGAAGGCCTCGCAGTCCCTGGTGTTCCGCGACCTCAGCGTGCTCGACCTGTTCCTCATGCTGATGCTGCGCCGCTTCAACGCGCTGGCCGACAAGCTGGACTGGTGGGAGCCGCTGTCCCAGGCCGAGAAGGTCGCCCTGCTCAAGCGCCGCTGCGCCGCCGCGCCCATCGCCGAGCATGAGCAGGCCTACCAGCAGAGCGCCGCCGGCCACCAGGCCGCGCCCCGCCCTCTGCACTTCCCCCAGCAAGCGCAGCGGACGTGAACGCCATGAGCAAAGCACTGACCCTGAAAGTGGCCTACATCGAGCGGGAAACCGAGGATGCGGTGACCATCCACCTCAAGCAGCCGCTGCTGAGGAAGATCCGCTACACCGCCGGCCAGTACCTGACCCTGGAAGTCGACGTGGATGGCGACGGCGCCAAGGGCTGCCGGGCCTACTCGATCAGCAGCACGCCGGGCCTGGACAAGACCCTGTCGATCACGGTCAAGCGCATCGCCGGCGGCAAGGTGTCCAACCGCCTGGTGCAGCAGCTGGCCGCCGGCGACGCGGTGCATACCCTGGGCGCCCACGGGCGCTTCACCTTCGCCCCGCAGCCGGGCAAGCGCCGCCACCTGGTGCTGTTCGCCGCCGGCAGCGGCATCACGCCGATCTTCTCCATCCTCAAGTCGGCGCTGCATTTCGAGGCGGACTCGCGGGTATCGCTGATCTATGGCAACCGCAACACCGACTCGGTGATCTTCCGCGACAAGCTGGAGCAGCTGCAGCGCCTGTTCGGCGAGCGCCTGAACCTGCTGCACGTGCTGTCCCAGCCGGAGTCGCCCCACCCGCACAGCGGCCGTCTGACCCGCCAGCGGGTCAGCGAGATCCTCCAGGCGCTGCCGAACCCGCCGGGCTACGCCATCGAGTACTACGCCTGCGGCCCCAACGGCATGATGGACGAAGTGACCGAGGCTCTGCAGGCCATGGGCGTGCCCCCCGAAGCGGTGCACATGGAGAGCTTCACCCCGGCCAAGGCCAGCCCCCAGCCGCCGGCGCAGTCCAACGCGCCGAAGCAGGTTCAGCTGCTGATGCAGGGCCAGGAATTCAACTTCGCCGTGCCCCCGGGTCAGACCATTCTCGAAGCCGCCCTGGCCAACGGCGTACAGCCGCCCTTCTCCTGCCGCAGCGGCTTCTGCACCGCCTGCATCTGCACCAAGCTGGCCGGCGAAGTGGAGATGCGCGAGGACCATGGCCTGTCCTCGGCCGAACTGAAGATGGGCCACGCGCTCATGTGCATCGGCTATCCGGCGACAGACGACGTGCGACTGCAGGTCGAGTAACCCAGAACAATCCGAGGAAGGTGGACGTGGTGGATAGAGAAGCGATTCTGGCGGCACAAGACGAGATCCGCCTGGCCAAGCGCGCGGAGCTGAAGGTCGACCGCGAGCGCCAGGCGCAACTGCTGGCCCTGCAGCAGCCCGACCCGGTCAGGTTCCTGCTCTGGTCGGCGCTGCATGTGGCGGTGTGGGTCGCCGGCGCCGCCGCCATCCTGCTCAGCGAGCACTGGCTGGTGCAGCTGCTCGCCGTGCTGGTACTCGGCAACCAGATGCACGCCTTCACCATCCTGCAGCACGACTGCGGCCACCAGAACGCCTTCCGCTCCGGAATCTGCAACCTCTGGGTCGGGCGCTTCTTCGCCTGGTTCATCGTCTTCCCCTACTCGTCCTTCACCGAGTGCCACAAGTATCACCACCGCTACCTGGGCGATGCGGACAAGGACCCGGACGAGTGGAACTACGCCAGCGGCGTGAAGTGGATGTTCCTGCGCATCGCCGTGTTCGTGCCACGCTTCACCTACTTCTCCCTGGTGCGCTACGGCAGCAAGGTGCGCAACCTGGTGCTGCGCGAGCTAGTGTTCAACCTGGTGACGATGGTGGCGCTCGGCGTCTGGTTCTCCAGCATGGGCATGCTCTACCAGTTCGTGCTGATCTTCATCCTGCCGGTGCTGCTGCTGGCGCTGCTGATCAACCCGATCTCGCGCGGCTACGAGCACTTCCCGATGGCCACCCTCGGCAGCGAGGACGAGCAGCGCCTGGACCTGGCACACAACACCATCACCATACCCAGCCGCGTGCTCAGCCTGATCTGGGCCAACATCAACTACCACGTCGAGCACCACGTCTATCCGGGCGTGCCGTTCTTCAACCTGCACAAGGTCCACGCGCTGCTCGACAACAAGCCGTTCCTGCGCGACCGCTGGCTGCTCGCCCGCCTCTTCGCCCGTCAGCCGCGGGAGTCCCGCCACGGGGCTGCGCCGGCCGCCGACGCCAGCTGAGGAAATGGCCATGGACTGTCTGTTCTGCAGGATCGCCGCCGGCACCGAACGCTCCGTAAAGGTCTACGAGGACGAACACTGCTTCGCCTTCATGGACATCCACCCGCTGGGCCAGGGCCATGTGCTGCTGATTCCGCGCCAGCACGTGGAGACGCTCGACCAGCTACCGGCCGCCACCCGCCAGCATCTCTACCTGACCTTCGACAAGCTGCTCGCCGCCCAGCGCCGCGCCGGCTTCGGCGTCGAGGGCTCGCACCTGATCGTCAACGACGGCAAGGCCAGCAACCAGCACATTCCCCATGCCCACCTGCACCTGATCCCACGCAAGCGCGGCGATGGCCTGGGCTTCGGCTGGCGCATGTTCCTGCACTTCACCGGCCTGTTCGGCCCGCGCACCGGCCCGGACATCCTGCAGGTGCAGGCGGACGCCATCGCCGCGCAGATCGAGCAGCCCAGCAGAGCGCGCGCGCCGTCCGACGAGGCGCTGGCCCAGGTCCGTTGAGCTTGCCCACGCGATAGAAACCCAGCAGCGACAAGAGAAGAAGATGACTGCACAGCTCAACGCGTCCCTGACAGCGGAGAAGATCTACCGGGTCCTGATCATCGGTGCCGGTTTCTCCGGCATCGGCATGGCCGTGCGCCTCAAGCAGCGCGGCGAAGACGACTTCGTGGTGTACGAGAAGGAGGCCGGCGTCGGCGGCACCTGGTGGGTCAACCAGTATCCCGGCTGCGCCTGCGACATCCCCTCGCACCTCTACTCGTTCTCCTTCGAGCCGAACCCGGACTGGTCGCGGCGCTTCTCGCCGCAGCCGGAGATTCGCGACTACCTGGCGCATTGCGCAAATAAGTACCAGCTGTTGCCGCATATCCACTTCCAGCGCGAGGTCGCCTCGCTGCGCTGGCTGGAAAAGCGCGCCCTGTGGCAGGTCACCGATGGCGCCGGCCAGGTGGTGTTCGCCCGCTTCGTGGTCGCCGGCACCGGCGCCCTGTCCACGCCCGACTACCCGAACATCGCCGGCCTGCAGCGCTTTCGCGGCCGCGTCTTCCACTCCCAGCACTGGGACCACGATTACGACCTCGAGGGCAAGCGCATCGGCGTGATCGGCACCGGTGCCTCGGCCATCCAGTTCATTCCCGAGATCCAGCCGGCAGCCGGTGCACTCACGGTGTTCCAGCGCACCCCGCCGTGGATCATCCCCAAGCCGGACCGTGGCTTCTCGGGCTTCGAACGCGGCCTGCTGCGGCGTTTCCCACGGCTGCAGCGGCTGGTCAGGAGCTTCATCTACGCGACCCACGAGACCCGCGCCCTGGGCTTCGCCTTCAATCCGCGGCTGATGGCCTTCCACCGCTTCCTGGCCCTCAACCTGCTGCGCCGCCAGGTACGCGACCCGGAGCTGCGCCGCCAGCTGACGCCGCGCTATGCCATCGGCTGCAAGCGCATCCTGATCTCCAACGACTACTACCCGGCCATCACCCAGGCCAATGTCAGCCTGGTGACCCAGGGCATCCGCGAGATCGACGAGGACGCGGTGATCACCGAGGACGGCCAGCGCCACCCGGTCGACCTGCTGATCCTCGGCACCGGCTTCAAGGCCAGCACGCCCTTCCCTCGTGGGATGATCTTCGGCCGCGACGGCCAGGACATTCTCGACACCTGGAGCCAGGGCCCCGAGGCCTACAAGGGCACCACGGTGGCGGGCTTCCCCAACCTGTTCCTGCTGATGGGCCCCAATACCGGGCTCGGCCACAACTCCATCGTCTACATGATCGAGTCGCAGGTCGCCTACATCCTCGGCGCCCTGGACACCCTGGAGGCCCAGGGGGCGAACAGCCTGGATATCCAGCCGCAGGTGCAGGAGCGCTTCAATGCGGCCCTGCGCAGCCGCATGCAGGGCGCGGTGTGGTCCGTGGGCAATTGCCGCAGCTGGTACAAGCACGCGGAGAGCGGGCGCAACGTGGTGATCTGGCCGGGCTTCAGCTGGAGCTTCCGCCGCGCGACCCGGCGCTTCGATGCCGAGGCCTACCGGCTGACCGACACCACCGATTGATTCAACTCAGTACAAGGAAACCCTGATGAGCCCGTCCGGAAAAACCATCTTCGCCTTTGGCTGCTACCTGCTGGTGCTGGGGGCAACGCTGTTGCTGACACCCAACCTGCTGCTGGCGCTGTTCGGCTTCCCACTGACCGAGGAGGTGTGGATCCGCATCGTCGGGCTGCTGGTGATCTACCTGGGCATCTACTACAGCCTGGCCGGGCGCCGGGACCTGCGGCCCTTCATCGCCGCCACCGTGCCGGTGCGCGCCTCGGTGCTGGCGGTGTTCGGCGTCTTCGTCGCCACCGGCATGGTCTCGCCCATGCTGCTGGTGCTCGGCCTGCCGGACCTGCTCGGCGCGCTATGGACCTGGCGGGCTCTGCGCAGCGAGCGCTTCTCGACCGCACTCGCCAGCACCTGAAAGAACTGACCCGCCTACCGGCGGGTCGATTCGCTGCACCTATTGCTGGCCGCCAGCCGACTCCTGACAGAGCTGCTTGGCCAGCATGCCGAGAGTCATGATCGCCCGCTCGGACTCGCGGTTCCACGGCACGCCACAGGTCAGGCGCAGGCAGTGGTTGAACTGCTCGGTGTTGCTGAAGATCATCCCCGGCGCGATGCTGATCCCCTGCTGCAGCGCCCGCACGTGCAGCTCCTGGGCGCTGACCTTGCCCGGCAGACTGACCCAGAGGATGAAACCACCGTAGGGGCGGGTCATCTGCGTGCCTTCGGGGAAGTGCTGCTGCACCGCCAGCTGGTAGGCAGTCATGTTCTTGCGGTACTCCTGACGGATATGCCGCAGGTGGCGGTCGTAGCCACCGTTCTCCAGGTAGGCGGCCACGCCCATCTGAGTCACGCTGCAGGCCGAGTGGGTGCTGAAGGTCTGCAGCCGTTCCACCTCCTCCTGATAGCCACCGGCGATGATCCAGCCGATGCGCACGCCCGGTGACAGGGTCTTGGAGAAGCTCGAGCAGTACACCACCTGGTCGTCGCGATCATGGGCCTTGAGCGCCTTGCTGCGCCCTGGCTCGAACAACAGCTCGCCATAGATGTCGTCCTCGATCACCTGGATGCCGTGATCGCGGGTCAGGCGCAGCAGCTGTTTCTGCCGCTCTTCGGGAATGCTGCCACCCAGCGGATTGGACAGCCGCGCGGTCAGCACCAGAGCCTTGATCGGCCACTGGTTGGCGGCCAGCTGCAGGGCCTCCAGGCTGAGGCCGGTGGTCGGGTCGCTGGGGATCTCGATGACCTTGAGGCCGAGCACCTCGGCCAGCTGCAGCAGGCCGTAATAGGTCGGCGACTCGGCGGCGATCAGATCGCCGGGCTGGGTCAGCACGCGCAGGGCCATGTGGATGGCGTCCACGCAGCCGTGAGTGATCACCACTTCGGAAGGATCGACCACCACGCCGGCATCGCGCATGCGGATCGCCACCTGGCGGCGCAGCGGCTCGTAGCCGGGGCTGAACATGTAGCTGAACGCGCGCGGGCTCTGGAAGCGGGTGACCTTGGCCAGTTGCTGGTGCAGCGAGCGCACCGGCAGGTAGTCCACGTGCGGCACGGCGGCGCCGAGGGGAAACACGCCGTCCTGGCGCGAATCGTTGAGCACCTGGCTGATGATGCTGCTGCGGGTGACCATGGCCGGCCGCTCGACGCGAGCGATATCCGGCGTGGACGCGGTCAGGCCGGCAGTCTGGTGCACGTAGAAGCCGGATTGCGGGCGGGCGCGGATCAGGCCCATGTCTTCCAGGTTGGCATAGGCCTGCAGCACGGTGGCGTGGCTGACGCTGAGCTGCGAACTCATCTTGCGCACCGAGGGCACGCGCTCGCCCGGCTGATAGACACCGCGGCGGATATCCTCGGCCAGCTGCTGGGCGATGCGCTGGTAAAGCAACAAACTGGTCATGAGGAGGCTCCTTGCAGTACTGGACCGTAACAGTAGCGAAATGCAGCTGATGCTTGACGATACAGTCAGAACATTTGCCAGCGGTACAGTTCCATCTGTTCTAGTTTAGGTGCGGACCTGCATGGGCCTGATTAGACTTTGGTCTAATAAAAAACCCCGGGCCGAGGCACCGGGGTTTCGTTGAGCGCACAGCTTACTCAGCGGTATTCGCCGAGCTGGCCAGCCTCGTCGGAGATCAGTATCTCGACCCGGCGATTCTGCGCGCGGCCCTTGGCCGAGGCGTTCTCCGCCAGCGGGTGGGCCTCGCCGTAACCTTTCACCTGCATGCGCTTGGCATCGATGCCGAGGTCGGCCAGCACGTCGGCCACAGCCTGGGCACGGGCCCGCGACAGCTCCAGATTCTCTGCCGCCACGCCACGGTTGTCGGTGTAGCCCTCGATGCGGATGGTGCGCCGCGGGTTGATCTGGAGGAACTGCACCAGCTTGAGGATGGTGCGGTTGGCGGAAGCCTTCAGCTCGGTACGGCCGGCGTCGAACAGCACGTCGCCGAGGGTCATGACCAGGCCGCGATCGGTCTCGCTGGCGGCCAGGCTGACCACCTGCTCCTCCAGCCACTGGCCCTGTTGCTGGGCGCTGAGCAGCTTGGCCTCGCGCAGCGCCAGCTGCAGGCGCTCGCGCTCCAGCTCGAGCTTGGCCAGGCGTTCCTGGTTGAGGTTGAGGTCGGCGTGCTGACGGGCGATCTGGCTGTAGCGCTGGCTGAGGAAGGCGTAGTGTGCGACATCGTCGGCGCTGCCCCAGTAGTTGGACAGACGCTCGGCGCGGGCCAGCGACTCACCTGCACGGATCACATCCTTGGGTGCGCTGCGCAGCACGTCCGGATCTTCCTTCACCTGCTGGAAGCTGGCCTCGGCCTCGCCCAGCACCTGCTGGCTATGCTGGCTGGCACAACCGCCCAGCAGCGCCAGGGAGAGCAGCAGAGCGCCGCCCATGGTCATCTTCGGCATCACGGCAGCTCTCCCAGTTGCTTGCGCAGGCGGGTGAGGCGCGCGTTCAGTTCATCGAGCTGCTTCTGGCTCTTCTGGTTGAGGACCTTGGCCTCGGCGAGGCGAGCGTCGAGCTCGGCCTGTTCGGCGAACACCCGGGCGCGCTTGTAGTCCTCCTCGCCCATGTTCTTCTCGGCGCGGGCCAGCTTGCGCTCGGCCTCACGCATCTCCTCGAGTTGCGGATCTGCACCGACCGCGCGCGCCTGCTCGACGGCCTGAACGGTGAGGCGCATCTGCTCGTTCGGCGCCGGGTCGTTGGCACAGCCGGCCAGCGCCAGCACTGCCAGGACAAGGGTTAAACGTGGGTTCACTGAGAATCTTCCTGCTCTTGCGGGGGAACGTCGGCGGCTTGCGCCTGCTGGGCTTTCCAGCGCTCCAGATTGCGCTGCAGGAGGGACTCCGGCAGGCCGGCGGCGGTCAATTCTGTCATCTTTTTCGCCAGCTGTCCGCGCAGCCAGGGATCGTTGCAGGCGGAGTTGTGCGACAGGGTCAGGTACAGGCCTTCACTGGAGATCGGCGGCTCCAGGGTTTCCAGGCTCTCCAGCATGCCCTGGGTGTTGGCCAGTGCCACGCCCGGGTAGCGCTCGTAGATCACATAGTCGGTGCGCCCCAGCAGCAGTTTCTGGAAGGCCTGGATCAGGCTCGGCACTTCTTCGAGGCTGAGGTTGGCCTTGGCGAAACTGTCGAACTGCTGACCGAAACTGTTGTGCACCAGCGTGCCGCCGGTACGCCCGCGCAGATCTTCCCAGCCGCTGTAGGGGAAGCCCTGACCCTTGCGCACCCAGACCACGCTGGGCGTGCTGAAGAAGGCCGGATACACGTAGTCCATGCTCTCGAGGCGCGGCAGGGTGAGGAAGGCGCCGGCCAGCAGGTCGACCCGACCGGTGCGCACCTCATCCTGGGCGCGGGACCAGGGACCGGTGTAGATGATCTCGATCTTCACCCCCAGCTGCTTGCCGATCAGTGCCAGCAGGTCGGCATTGGCACCGACCAGGTGCTGCGGGCTCTGCGGGTCACGCCACAGATAGGGCGGATATTCGGGGTTGCCGGTGGCGACCAGGCGCTCGCACTTGCCGGCGGCCGAGGCCAGGCCGGGAAGCAGCAACAGGCCCATGAGGCCGAGGATTTTCAACGACAACATCTTTCGCATCGGAAGCACCGCTGGTATGCGTGGCAAGCGGCGGGCCTTCACCAGCCCCGCGCTCTTCATGCTAGCGTAGCAAGCACGCCTAATAATTATTAGCGATAAGGATTCGCCATGAAAAAAATCGCCCTCGGCATTGCCCTGCTGCTGGCAGGCGCGGCCGGTGCGCTGTACCTCTCCCCTGCCGCGCTGGTGGCCGGTGTGCGGTTCGTCGAACGCCAGTTGGCGGGAGTCTCCCCAAAAGCAATCACGGTCGACGGGCTGGCCATACATTACTACGAAGGCGGGCCGGCGGACGGTGAAACACTGCTGATGATTCACGGATTCGGCGCCGATCGTGATAACTGGCTGCGCTTCTCCCGTCACCTTACCCACCGCTACCGTGTCATCGCCCTGGACCTACCCGGCTTCGGCGAGAGCAGCAAACCGGATGCCAGCTACGATGTGGTCAGTCAGATGGAGCGGGTGCGGGCCTTCGCCAACGCTCTGCAGCTCGACAAGCTGCACCTGATCGGCAATTCCATGGGCGGGCATATCGCCGCGCTGTATGCCGCGCGCCATCCCGAACAGGTCCTGAGTGTCGCGCTTCTGGACAATGCGGGAGTCACTGCACCGCAAAAGAGCGAAATGATCCAGCGCCTCGAGCGCGGCGAGCCCAATCCGCTGGTGGTCCGCAGAGCCGAAGACTTCGACGCTCTGATGAACTTCGTCTTCGTCACTCCGCCGCCGCTGCCTGAGTCTCTCAAGCGCTACTTTGCCGAGAGGTCGGTGGCCAACCAGGAGAACTACGACCGCATCTTCGCCCAGCTGCGTGGGCACTATGTGCCGCTGGAGCCCGAGCTGCCGAATATCCAGGTACCGACCCTGGTGCTGTGGGGCGAGCAGGACCGTGCCCTGCATGTCTCCAGCATCGAGGTGATGCAGCCGCTGCTGAAGAAACCGACCGTGGTAGTGATGAAGGATTGCGGCCACGCGCCGATGATCGAGCGCCCCGAGGAAACGGCGCAGCACTATCAGGCCTTCCTCGACAGCCTGTAGAAGCCGGCCTTGCACAAACAAAAAACCCGCTCGATGAGCGGGTTTTTTGCGAGAGCGAAGAAGCTGGATCAGACCAGTTTCTCGAGCTCCGGTACGGCTTCGAACAGGTCAGCCACCAGGCCGTAATCAGCCACCTGGAAGATCGGGGCTTCTTCGTCCTTGTTGATGGCGACGATGACCTTGGAGTCCTTCATGCCTGCCAGGTGCTGGATGGCACCGGAGATGCCGACCGCGATGTACAGCTGCGGAGCGACGATCTTGCCGGTCTGGCCAACCTGCATGTCGTTCGGCACGAAACCGGCGTCGACGGCAGCGCGGGAGGCGCCAACGGCAGCGCCCAGCTTGTCGGCCAGAGCGTACAGGTGCTTGAAGTTGTCACCGTTCTGCATGCCACGGCCGCCGGAAACGACGATCTTGGCAGCGGTCAGTTCCGGACGGTCGGACTTGGCCAGCTCTTCGCCGACGAAGGACGACTTGCCGGCGTCGCCGCCAGTGGTAACGGCTTCGATGGCAGCGGAGCCACCTTCGGCAGCAGCGGCGTCGAAACCGGTACCACGCACGGTGATCACTTTCACGGCAGCCGAGGACTGCACGGTAGCGATGGCGTTACCGGCATAGATCGGGCGCTTGAAGGTGTCGGCGCTTTCGACGGCAACGATCTCGGAGATCTGGTCGACGTCCAGTTGAGCGGCAACGCGCGGCAGGATGTTCTTACCGTTGCTGGTGGCGGCGGCCAGGATGTGGCTGTAGCCCTTGCCCAGCTCGGCAACCAGCGGAGCGACGTTCTCCGGAAGCTGGTTGGCGAAGGCGGCGTTATCGGCAACCAGCACCTTGCTCACGCCAGCGATTTTGGCAGCGGCTTCGGCAGCAGCACCGGCATTGGAACCGGCGACCAGCACGTGGATATCACCACCGATCTTCTGAGCAGCGGCAACGGTGTTCAGAGTGGCAGCGGCCAGAGCGGCGTTAGTGTGTTCTGCAACAACCAAGATAGTCATTTAGATTACCTTCGCCTCGTTCTTCAGTTTCTCGACCAGTTCAGCCACGGACTTGACCTTGATGCCGGCGCTGCGGGCAGCAGGCGCTTCGACTTTCAGGGTCTTGACGGTGGAAGCGGTGGAAACGCCCAGGGCGTCCGGGGTAACCACGTCCAGCGGCTTCTTCTTGGCTTTCATGATGTTCGGCAGCGACGCGTAGCGCGGCTCGTTCAGGCGCAGGTCGGTGGTGACGATCGCCGGCAGGGCCAGAGCAACGGTCTGCAGACCGCCGTCGATTTCGCGGGTCACGTTGACCTTGTCGCCAGCCAGTTCGACCTTGGAGGCAAAGGTACCCTGGGCGAAGCCAGTCAGGGCGCCCAGCATCTGGCCGGTCTGGTTGTTGTCGCTGTCGATGGCCTGCTTGCCCAGGATGACCAGTTGCGGCTGCTCCTTGTCGACCACGGCTTTCAGCAGCTTGGCCACGGCCAGGGAGTTCAGCTCTTCGTTGGTCTCAACCAGGATCGAACGGTCAGCACCCAGGGCCAGAGCGGTGCGCAGTTGCTCCTGAGCGGTGTTCGGGCCGATGGTGACGACGACGATCTCGCTCGCCACACCTTTTTCCTTCAGACGTACGGCCTCTTCCACGGCGATTTCGCAGAAGGGGTTCATCGACATCTTGACGTTGGCGAGGTCGACGCCGGAGTTGTCCGCCTTGACGCGGACTTTGACGTTGTAGTCGACCACTCGTTTGACAGCTACAAGAACCTTCATGGATTCCTCGTTACTCTCCGGTGAATAAGAATGTCGCCAAGGCAAGCCTGGCCGGTGATGCTAGTCGGCCGGAACCGACGGTCAGCCCATACGGCGAACGCAAAACCGCCCGTATCTTGACCGGAACGCCCTTTTCGGTCAACACGAAAAACTCCCATTTATCTGGCGCCAAGCCTTGCGCTACACGGCTTTGACAAAATTCAAACAAACGTTTGTATTGGACGTGCAAGGGGCTATATATATAATGCCCAGCGCGCAGGCCAGAGAAAGCCTAGCCAAGCCAGATCAATAACACCGAAGAAGCCTTGAGTAGGAGATTCTCTGTGGAACGCGAATTTATGGAATTCGACGTCGTCATCGTCGGCGCCGGCCCCTCGGGCCTCTCCGCCGCCTGCCGACTGAAGCAGAAGGCCGCCGACGCCGGCAAAGAAATCAGCGTCTGCGTGGTCGAGAAGGGTTCCGAAGTCGGCGCTCACATCCTCTCCGGTGCGGTCTTCGAGCCGCGCGCCCTGAACGAGCTGTTCCCCAACTGGAAAGAGCTGGGCGCGCCGCTGAACACCGAAGTCAAGCGTGACGACATCTATATGTTGAAGAACGCTGACAGCGCCATCAAAGTGCCGGGCCTGTTCGTGCCCAAGACCATGCACAACGAAGGCAACTACATCATCTCCCTGGGCAACCTGTGCCGCTGGCTGGCCCAGCAGGCCGAAGCTCTGGGCGTCGAGATCTACCCAGGCTTCGCCGCCCAGGAAGCGCTGATCGACGAGAACGGCGTGGTTCGCGGCATCATCACCGGCGACCTCGGCGTGGACCGTGAAGGCCATCCGAAAGAGGGTTACTACACCCCCGGCATGGAACTGCGCGGCAAGTACACCCTGTTCGCCGAAGGCTGCCGTGGCCACATCGGCAAGCAGCTGATCAAGAAATTCAACCTCGACTCCGAAGCCGACGCCCAGCACTACGGCATCGGCATCAAGGAGATCTGGGACATCGACCCGGCCAAGCACGAGCAGGGCCTGGTAGTACACACCGCCGGCTGGCCGCTGGACGTGGTCGGCACCGAGAACACCGGCGGCTCCTTCCTCTATCACCTGGAGAACAACCAGGTTGTGGTCGGCCTGATCGTCGACCTGTCCTACGGCAACGCCTTCCTGTCGCCGTTCGACGAGTTCCAGCGCTACAAGCACCACCCGGTGATCAAGCAGTACCTGGAAGGCGGCAAGCGCGTCGCCTACGGTGCTCGCGCCATCTGCAAAGGCGGCCTGAACTCGCTGCCGAAGATGGTCTTCCCGGGCGGCGCCCTGATCGGTTGCGATCTCGGCACCCTGAACTTCGCCAAGATCAAGGGCAGCCACACCGCCATGAAGTCCGGCATGCTGGCCGCCGAAGCGGTAGCCGATGCACTGCTGGCCGACGGCCAGGGCGGCGACCTGCTCAATGGTTACGTCGATGGCTTCAAGGCCAGCTGGCTGTTTGATGAGCTGTTCCGCAGCCGTAACTTCGGCCCGGCCCTGCACAAGTTCGGCCCGGTCTTCGGTGGCGGCCTGAACTGGCTGGACCAGAACGTCTTCGGCGGCAAGATCCCCTTCACCCTGCACGACACCAAGCCGGACTATGCCTGCCTGAAGCCCGCTGCAGAGTCGAAGCGCATCGACTATCCGAAGCCGGACGGCAAGCTGAGCTTCGACAAACTCTCCTCGGTGTTCCTGTCCAACACCAACCACGAGGAAGAGCAGCCCTGCCACCTGAAGCTGACCGATGCCAGCATTCCGCTCAGCGTCAACCTGCCGAAGTACGACGAACCTGCGCAGCGCTACTGCCCGGCCGGCGTGTACGAGGTGGTGACCCAGGAAGACGGCGAGAAGAAGTTCCAGATCAACGCGCAGAACTGCGTGCACTGCAAGACCTGCGACATCAAGGACCCGGCCCAGAACATCACCTGGATCGCTCCGGAAGGCACCGGCGGCCCGAACTACCCCAACATGTAATTCGAGCCGTACTGAAAGAGCCGCCGCAAGGCGGCTTTTTCATGCCCGCCATTTGCCCCGCGAAGGCCTGCTGTAGTTCGAAGATATCCAGCGTCTTCATCCGCAGCATGGCCTCTGTCGCCCGCCGCACAGCTGCCTGCCCTCCGCCTGCAGCAACTCCAACAACACCTCGGGCACCATCAGGACAGCCCCGAGATGATCCTTCAGTCAGCCGCACTGCTGCGCCTTCGAGCGCCACGCCCGCCCCAACCGCGGTCCTGCTTGAGCCAATGGTGACCGGGATAGCCGCCACCGCTAACCGGACGCGGCAGCTGACCAGGAACAAACAGCAGGCAATAAAAAAGGGCTCCCGAGGGAGCCCTTTTCAGTACTGCGTCAGATCAGTGTGCGAACAGCGAGCCGCCTTTCTTGCCGGCCAGTTTCTCCGGCTTGATCAGGAAGCGCGCCAGGGCTGGCAGCAGCCACAGAGCACCGAACATGTTCCACAGCAGCATGAAGGTCAGCATCAGACCCATGTCGGCCTGGAACTTGATCGCCGAGAAGATCCAGGTGACCACACCGATGGCCAGGCACAGACCGGTGAACAGTACGGCCTTACCGGTAGAGCGCAGGGTCTGGTAATAGGCCTCTTGCAGCGGCATACCGGCACGCAGGAAGCTTTCCAGGCGACTGTAGATATAGATGCCATAGTCGACACCGATACCCACGCCCAGCGCGATCACCGGCAGGGTCGCCACCTTCACACCGATACCCAGCCAGGCCATCAGGGCGTTACCCAGAATGGAGGTGAGGATCAGCGGCAGGATGATGCACAGCATGGCGCCGAAGGAGCGGAAGGTGATCAGACACATCACCGCCACGCAGATGTACACCAGCACCAGGATCTTCAGCTCGGAGGTGGCGATCACCTCGTTGGTGGCCGCCTCGATACCGGCGTTACCGGCGGCGAGGATGAACTGCAGATCGTCCTTGTTGTTCTCCTTGGCGAACTCTTCCACCACGCCCACGGCGCGCTTGAGGGTCGCCGCCTTGTGGTCGTTGAGGAACACCAGTACCGGCGCCAGCGAGCAGTCGGCGTTGTACAGACCGTCCGCACGGGCGATGGAGTTGTTGAGGATGTCCGGGTTGCGCGACAGGGTCTCCCACTTGAGACTGCCCTCGTTCATGCCCTTGATCACCTGCTTGGACACGCTGACCATGGAGATGGCCGACTGCACGCCCTCGGTGTTCTCCAGCTGCCACATCAGCTGGTCGATAGGCGCCAGGGTCTGGTGCGTGGAGCAACCTTCGTTCGGCGTTTTGACCATCACCACCAGCACGTCGGAACTGGTCGAGTAGTTGCTGATGATGAAGTCGTTGTCCTTGTTGTAGCGCGAGTCCGGACGCAGCTCCGGCGCACCCTGGTCGAGGTCACCGATCTGCAGGTGGGCCTTCTGGTACCAGAAGGAGGCCACGCCGGCGGACAGGGCGATGACCACCGAGATCGGCGCCACTACAGGATGGGCGAAGTTGGACAGCAGGCGCCAGAACGGCTGATCGCAGTTGGCCTCGCGCTTGCTGCGCTCGACGGCCTTCTTGCTGATACCGATGTAGGAAATCGCCACCGGCAGCAGGATCAGGTTGGTGAACACGATCACGCCGACGCCGATGGAGGCGCCAATGGCCAGCTCGCGGATCACGCCGATGTCGATGATCAGCAGGGTGATGAAGCCGACGGCGTCCACCAGGATGGCGATCATGCCCGGCAGGAACAGCTGGCGGAAGGTACGGCGCGCAGCGGTCAGGGCGTTGTCGGCATCGCTCGACTGCAGGGCGATACCGTTGATCTTCTGCACCCCGTGGGAGATGCCGATGGCGAAGATCAGGAACGGCACTAGCATCGAGTACGGGTCGAGGCCGAAGCCGGCCAGGTTCATCAGGCCCAGCTGCCAGACCACCGCGATCAGGGTGGTGGAGACCACCGAGATGGTCGAGCGGATGCACCAGCTGAACCAGTACAGCAGCACCAGAGTGATGACCAGGGCGATGCCGAAGAAGGCCACCACCATGATCAGGCCATCGATCAGGTCACCGACCTTCTTGGCGAAGCCGACGATGTGCACCTGCACATTGGGGTTCTGCGCCTGGTACTTGTCGCGGATCTTCTCCTCCAGCTCGTGGGAGAACTGGCGATAGTCCAGCTTGAGCAGCTTGCTCTGATCCTTCGGGTCCGGGTACTGCTCGAGCAGCGGCACATCGACGATGCTGGACTTGAAGTTGTTGGCCACCAGGCGGCCGACCTGACCGGACTTCAGCACGTTGCTGCGCAGCTCGCCGAGGCTCTGCGCAGAGCCGTCGTAGGTCTGCGGGATCACTTCGCCGCCGTCGAAGCCCTCTTCGGTCACTTCGGTCCAGCGCACGCTCGGGCTCCACAGCGACTTCAGACCGGAACGGTCGACGCCGGGGATGTAGAACACCTCGTCGTGGATCTGGCGCAGGGTCTCCATGTATTCCTTGGAGAAGATGTCGCCATCCTTCGCCTCCACGGAGATGCGCACGGTGTTGCCCAGGTTGGCCAGATCGTTGCGGTGCTCGAGCATCTTCTCGATGAAGGGGTGCTCCAGCGGGATCATCTTCTCGAAGCTGGTCGAAGGCCGGATGTGCGAGGCCTGCCACAGCAGCAGCATGGTGATCACCGTGCACAGCGCGATCACGATTGGCCGGTTGTTGAAGATCAGGCGCTCGAGGAAGGTCGCCTTGTCCTGGTGATGGCTACTCATGGAACTCATATGCTCATTCGCCCCGGATTATTGTTTTTGGCCTGGCTCGGCGCCAGTCGGAGAAGCGATCTGCACGCCGCCCTGCCCCACCAGGACCAGGTTGCCGGCCGCGTCGTCGGTGGCACCGGCCAGGGAGGCCCGGTCCGGACGATTGACCACGGTGAAGGTGCGCCCGGAGTCCTTGCTTGTCAGAACGCTGCCGCCATGGCCGACGATGACCACGGTGCCGTCCTTGAGCAGGCTGGCGTTGGCCAGGCCGAACTCCAGCGGGCCGCTATCGGAGAGCAGCTTGACCTGCTGCCAGGTGGCGCCGAAATCGGTGGAGCGGAACAGGTTGCCGCGCAGGCCATAGGCCAGAACGGTGTTGGCGCTGGCGGTGCCGATGGCGCCGAACAGGGTGCCTTCATACGGCCCCTTGACCTTCTCCCAGGTCTGGCCCCAGTCGGCGGAGCGGAACATGCTGCCCGCCTCGCCCACGGCAAACAGGCCGGCATCCTTCACGGCGGTGATGCCATTGAGGTGATAGCCGTCCTCGTTGTCCATGCGGTCGCTGACGTCGTTCCAGGTCTTGCCGCCGTCGGTGGTTTCCAGCAGCGCGCCATAGGCGCCCACGGCATAGCCGGTGCTGGCGTCGCGGAACCAGACGTCCAGCAGCGGCGCTTCGCGCTGCAGGTCTTCGAACTGCAGATCCCAGTTGGCGCCGCCGTCGTCGGTGGCGAGGATCTGTGCATCATGGCCGACGGCCCAGCCATGCTTGTCGTCGGCGAAGTACACCGCGGTCAGCAGCTGGCGGCTCGGCACACGAGCCTGGACCCAGTTGCGCCCGGCGTCTTCGGAAAACAGGATGTGGCCACGATCGCCAACGGCGACCAGGCGCTTGCCGGCGTGAGTCACGTCGAGCAGCAGGCTGGTCACGGCCTGGGGCGATTCGATGGAGAGGACGGCAGCTGCGTCCGCGGCCTGCAGAGGCAGGGGCGCGGCGAATGCCAGGACGGAACATACGCTGAGCAGCGACAGCGCTTTCGCCAGCGGCGAGTGATGACGGGCCGGGGCCTGGACGGAAGTCAGGCAACCGGAGCGGGTGCGCCGCACGACGGGCTCACGCATATATTTCCCCCTTTATTCTTATAGGTGGGTTCATTGCCTTTTATCAGGCGGGCTCATGCTATACGGCTTTGGAAAAACCTGACAATCGGCGTGACGTTATGTTTTGTTAAGCGCCGAATCACCGAGAATCGCCACATAGTAAAAGGCCGCTAGCACTCTAGCGGCCTTTTGCCTTCACGTCTCTGGTAACTCAACGCGTCCCGACTCGGCGCAGGGTCGCCACCGAGAAGTGATTGGACTCGGGCAACGGCTGGCTGAAGTCGCTGGTGCCCTGCTCCTCGTTGTCGAGGTTTTGCACGTAGTAGCGCCCGGACTGCAGGTCGTGGAACACATCCAGCGCCGACCAGGTGGTGGGCAGCTCGTAGTAGTTTTTCAGGTAGGCGATGGAGACCCGCCACAGCTCGCCACGGCTGTCGTACTGATCGGCCACCGCCACCTGCCAGCTGTCCTCGTCGAGGTACAGGGTGCGCTTGGCGTAGATATGCCGGGCGCCGGGCTTGAGCGTGCCCTCCACCACCCACACCCGATGCAGCTCGTGACGGGTGAACTGCGGGTCGAGGTGGCCGGGCTTGATCAGCTGGTCATAGCTGACGTCCGGGCTGGAGATCCGGTAGTTGTTATAGGGGATGTAGATCTCCCGCTTGCCCAGCAGCTTCCACTCGTAGCGATCCGGCGCGCCGTTGAACATGTCCTTGTCGTCGGCGGTCATCAGGTTGTCGGCGGTGGTCAGCGGCGTGTCGTAGGCGACGTTGGGTGCGCGGCGCACGCGGCGCTGACCGGCGGCGTAACCCCAGGCCTGGCGGGCCTGCTCCACCTGGTCCAGCGTCTCGTGCACCAGCAGCGCGCCGCCGGCCAGACGGGCCGGCGCCTTGGTCACGGCCATGTAATAGAACAGCATGTTGTCCAGCTGCTCGGCCGAACCGCCCTGCTGGTAATAGTTGAACAGCGCCTCCTGGTGCGTAGTGACCAGGGCATAGCTGCCATTGCGCTGCACGCTGGCATCCGAGGACTGGCGCACCGCATAGGTACCGCGATAGCGGGCGACATGGTTCCACAGGGCCTCGACACCGTTCTGCGGAATCGGGAAGGGAATGCCGCCGAAGGCCTCGGCGAAACCGTTGCCACCTTCCAGCAGGCGCGCCTTCTCCGCGTTGCGCCGGGTGTTGTCGTATACCCACTGCGGCGCGGAAGCACTGCGCCGGGTCTGGTAGACCGGCATCTGGAAGCTGTCCGGATAGGACTTGAACAGGGCCAGCTGGCCCGGCGTGAGGTTGTCCTTGTACTGCTCCAGGTTGGCCTTGCTGATGGTGAACAGCGGCTTGTCTTGCGGGAACGGGTCGACATGATGGTGGCCGGGGCCGGCGTAACCCGCCGGGGCCTGAGTGATACCGCCGCTCCAGGCGGGAATGGTGCCGGCCGCATTGGCCGCCTTGTCGCCACCCAGCGGGGTCAGGCTGGCGCCCAGCTTGGCTGCCTCGTCGGCACTCACCGCCGCCAGGGCGGCATTCGACAGGCACAGCAGCAGCCCGGTCGCGAACAATCCTTTCAACATTCTTGTTTGCTCCACTCGTTCAGGCCAGGCATGGCTGGCCAGCTGTAAGCACCACCACCAGGGTGTTGCCGGAAGCCCGCATCCTTTCCGGAAGGCCTGCAGCAATGCCTGGCGCGCGGACTGCCGGCGCGAGCGATTCAGCGCATTGCGGGTGATGACCGATGATCGAGATGGCCGGATGCCAGCGCGATCGCGCGGCAGTTTAAGCAGATACATCCAGGCAAAAGCGCGCAGCAGCGCACGCACGGAGGCAACGACCGAGAGGTCCGAAACAGGCCGAGAGGTCAGACAGAAAAATGTCGACCCGGTCACAGACCGGGTCGCAAAAGCCACTCGAACGAGCGGCGGGAGTAGAACTGGTGGAGCAACGGAGGCCGGCCTCCGCCTTGCTGTTGCTCTTAGCGAGTACCGCGACGACGCAGGGCCGACGGAGTGAACTCGCTCTCGGCCGGAATCGCCTTGCTGAAGTTGGCGGTGGTCGGCTCTTCGCTGTCCAGGTTCTGCACGTAGTAGCGACGGCTCTGCAGGTCGTGGAAGGCCTCCATGGCCGACCAGGTGGTGGGTAGGTCGTAGTAGTTCTTCAGGTAGGCGATGGACACGCGCCACAGCTCGCCACGGGTGTCGTACTGATCCACTACCGCGGCCTGCCAGCTGTCCTCGTCGAGGAACAGGGTGCGCTTGCCGTATACATGGCGGGCGCCCGGCTTCAGCGTGCCCTCCACCACCCAGACGCGGTGCAGTTCGTTGCGAGTCAGCTCCGGATTGACGTGGCCGACTTTCAGCACGTCGTCATATTTCACCCCGGCAGCGGCGATGCGGTAGTTGTTGTAGGGGATGTACAGCTCCTTCTTGCCCAGCAGCTTCCAGTCGTAGCGATCCGGCGAGCCGTTGAACATGTCGGTGTCGTCGGCGGTGCGCAGGCCTTCGGAGGCGGCGATCGGCGTGTCATAGGCCAGGTTCGGCGCACGACGCACGCGGCGCTGGCCGGCCGCATAGGCCCAGGCCTGGCGCTGCTCCTTGACCTGGTCGAGGGTCTCGTGGACCAGCGCGGCGCCACCGGCCAGACGGGCCGGACTCTTGGTGAAGTTCAGGTAGTAGAACAGGATGTTGTTCAGGTCGCCGTAGCTGCCCTTAGGATCGTAGTAGCGGAACAGCGCCTCGACCTCGGACACCACCGGCGAATAGGCGCCGGTGCGCTGCACCGCAGCCTCCACCGAACGACGGGTGATGTAGGTGCCGCGATAGCGCACGATGTGGTTCCACAGCGCCTCGACGCCGTCCTGCGGGATCGGGAACGGCACGCCGCCATAGGCATCGGCGAAACCGTTACCGCCCTCCACCAGCTTGGCAGTGGTGGCGTTCTTGATGCTGTTGTCGTAGATCCACTGCGGCGCCGAGCCCGAGCGACGGCTCTGATACACCGGCATCTGGAAGGTATCGGGGTAGGAGTTGAACAGGGCGATCTGGCCCGCGCTCAGCTTGTCCTTGTACTGGTCCAGGTTGGCCTTGGTGATGGTGAACAGCGGCTTGTCGTCCGGGAACGGATCGACGTGGTGCTGGCCGCTGCCCTTGTAACCGGCCGGGACCTGGGTGATGCCGCCGGTCCACTCGGGAATGCTGCCGTCGGCATTGCCGGCTTTCTCGGCGCCGAAGGGAGTGAGCGTGGTGCCGAGCTTGGCCGCGTCCGCGGCGGAAACGGCGGCCAGGGCGCTGCCGGCGGAAAGCGCGAGGGCGACTGCGGCGCCCATCAGCGTGTGTTTCATCAACATGGTGGTTCTCCGTACTGGCGAGCCGGGCGGTCTGGCCGCCCTGCCCTGTGATTCGGTTTCAGAAGGAATACTTGAGGTTGACGCCCAGGTTGTCGCGATCGCGACCGCTGTTGTTCTGCCCGCCACCGTAGTACTCGGTGTACTGCACCTCGGCTTCCAGGCTGTTCAGGTAGCTGGCACGCAGGCCGACCGAGTAGGCCATGGCCCCCTCGACGAAGTTGCCGGTCTGGTGCGAGTTGCCCTGGAAGTTGTGCTTGAACACGGCGAAGGGCGACAGGTTGACCCCGGCGTAGACATCGTTCCAGGTACCGGACAGGGCCAGGGTATAACCGTAGGCGTCACGGCTGATCTGATCCTCGTCGTCGTAGTCGGACACGTAGGCGCCGTTCGGGCGACCGGCGAAGCCACGCTTGCTGCCGTCGTAGGCGGTGTAGCTCAGGCTGCTGGCGCGAGCGTGCTCGGAGGCGATCTCGGCCACGCCCATCAACGAGTCGAAGCTGATCGCCGGGCCGAAGTTGTAGATAGTGCCGAGGGACAGGTTGAACGCCTCGATGCGCTCGTAGTTGTGAATCTGGCCACTCATTGCGACATCGCGGCCAGCGATAGCGGCCTGCCCGCCACCACCCAACTGCAGCGCTTGCCCCAGCAGGTCGCCCAGCAGGTCGTTGGTGGCGCTGATGCCGACCGGAAGGTTGGGCCGATAAGCCACCTCACCGAAAACCGATGCCTCACCGATGTTGGTATTGAAGCTCAGCCCATACATGCGAATGTTTTCGACGTACTCGCGGCGAGCCCCGACCTGATTGGCGATATCGATTGCTCCAAGGCCACCAGCTGCCGCCAGGGCTTGCGCGGCGCCGGGCACACCCAGCGCGGCGCCCAGCTGCAGGTTTGCACAGGAGGTACCGCCGGTGGTGTTACACAGCACGTTGGGATTGAAGCCTGCATAGGAGTCGTTAACGTCGGCGTAGATCTGCGGTTCCTTGGCGTGATAGTTCACGTAGTAGAGGCCGAACTCCGTAGAGTTCAACTCTTCAGCCATATAGCGCAACGCAAACCCGTACTGTCCATCATTCTTGGCGTTGAGGTCGCTTTTTATACTGGCGACTTTGATGGTGCCCGTCGTCGGATCGTAATAGTCCGTACCACTCAGCTGATTGGCCGCCACCAAGCCGTTGTAGGCCCCTGCAAGCAATGGATTGGCGAAGGAGTCATTCAGCGTGTAGGCCGTATTGCCGCCGTCGGCGAACAGATCGGTCTCGGAGAAGAAGGTACCAGCCGGATCGATGGCCGACTCCTTCCAGTTCCACTGGTAGAAGCTTTCCAGGGACAGATTGTCGGTCAGGCCGATGTTGAAGTTGAAGGCCTCCACCGGCACCAGCACTTCCTTCAGCTCGGAGCCCGGCAGGCGGAACTTGGCGGCATCGATCGGGTTGGTGGTATTGATGCCGCCACGATAGAAGACGCCCTCGCCCCAGTTGAACACCTGGCGGCCGACCTTCACGGTCAGCGGCATGCTGCCCACGTCCCAGTTGCCATAGACGTAGGCGTCGAGGATCTCGGCGCTGTTGCCAGCGCTGCTGCGGGTCTCGTCGGTGAAATGGTCGTTGTTCGGGTAGCTCTGGCTCGGGCGGAAATCGTCGTTGTCGTTGCGCTTGTCCATGATCTGGGTGTCATAGAAGGCGGTGCCGCGCACGAACATGCCGTAGTTCTGGTAATTGGCCTCCAAGTCGGAGGTAACCTTGAACACCTCGGAAACCAGGCCGGTGTCGAAGTTGCGGTTACCGTCGTTGCCATTGGTGTCGTCGTTGGTCTTGTCCTGCCCCTGTACCCGGTACAACTGACCGTAGGACAGAGTGGTGTCCAGCGAGCCGGTCACCTCGCCATCGGCGAAGCTGAACTCGACGGCACTGGCCGGCACTGCCAGCAGCAGCGGAATGAGCCCGGCGAGGGCAAAGCCCGCCTTGGCGGGAGCGAGACAAAGAGACGACTTGCGCAAGGGGATGGCCATCGGCAACTCCATGAATAGATTGTTCTTGTTATGTCCGATTTGCCGGGCGCGCCCGGCTCTCGGCCGACGCGGGACTATTCAAGATCGATACCAAGAAACCAGATTCAGCGAGAGTTTTTCGATGCCAGGCATGCCAGTTCCAAATATGGCCAATGTCGCCTGAGGATGTCTCAATTTGTCGCCCGACTGGCGCTATCTAACCTTGTGATTCCGCTCGTATTTTTTAGGAGAAAGCGTCTGGGGCGGGGCTCTTGCGATCAGTGAAAACTGACCAGGAGAAAAGGAAACAGCGCAGTAACAGCGGATGCTACCGAGCAAGCGCTCGGTAACATCCAGCCGACGATCAGGCCAGGCTCTTGCTGACCACCTCGTAGACGTCACTGGACAGCTCGCCGGAGGCAAGGATGCGCTCCAGCTCGCCGCGCATCAGAGCCTGACGCTGGGAGTCATACTTGCGCCAGCGGGTCAGCGGGCCCAGCTGGCGCGAGGCGATCTGCGGGTTGGAGGCGTTCAGGCTGATCACCTGGTCGGCCAGGAAACGGTAACCGCTGCCATCGGCCGCATGGAAGTTGACCAGGTTCTGCCCAGCGAACGCACCGATCAGCGCGCGCACCTTGTTCGGGTTCTTCAGGGTGAAGGCCGGGTGCTGCATCAGCGCCTGCACGCGAGCCAGGCCGCCCGGCAGAGTGCTGGCGGCCTGCACGCTGAACCACTGGTCCATGACCAGCGCGTTGTCCTTGAAGTGCTCGGCGAAGGCCTGCAGCGCCTTGGCCTTCTCCGCCTCGAAGGACGAATTGACCAGCACCGCCAATGCGGTGAGGCGCTCGGTCATGTTGTCGCACGCCTCGTACTGCTCTAGCGTCGCAGCCAGCACTTCCGGCTTACCGGTCAGCATCAGGTAGGACAGCGCGATGTTCTGCAGGCTGCGCCGAGCGAAGTGAGTGGATTCAGCCACGTAAGGCGTGTTGCGCGAAACCTCGCGGTTGGCCTGGTAGCGCGCCCACAGCGGCTCGAACAGCGCCTCGGCCAGCTGCGCGCGGGCGAACTCGCGGGCGGCGTGGATGGCATCGACATCGGCCACTTCGGAGATCTCGGTGAGGTAGGCCTCGCCCGGCAGCGAGAGCATCTCGGCGACCATGGCCTGATCCAGCGCCTCGTTCTCCAGCACGCTGCGCAGCGCCGTGACCAGACGCTGATCCAGCACCAATGCCTCGCCGCGTTGATGCTGGCCGATCAGCTCCTGCAGCACCTGTACGGACAGCTGCTGGCCCGCCTCCCAACGGTTGAAGCCGTCAGAGTCGTGCTGCATCAGGAACATCAGCTGGTCGCGGCTGTAGGGGAAGCTCAGCTTGACCGGCGCGCTGAAACCGCGCAGCAGCGACGGCAGCGGTTTGGCCTCGAGATTGACGAAGGTGAAGGCCTGCTCGGGCTGGGTCACCTGCAGCACGCGCGAACGACCGACCGGCTTGTCCTCACCGACCAGCTGCAGCGGCAACTCGCGGCCTTGGGCGTCGAGCAGTGCCAGCTCCAGCGGAATCACAAACGGCAGCTTCTCGCTCTGCCCCGGCGTGGCCGGGCAGCTCTGGCGCAGCTGCAGGCGATAGGTGTTGGCCGCCGCATCGTAGCTCTCGCTGACCTCCAGGCGCGGGGTGCCGGCCTGGGTGTACCAGCGCTTGAACTGGCTCAGGTCGACGCCGCTGGCATCTTCCATGGCCTTGACGAAGTCGTCGCAGGTCACCGCCTGGCCGTCGTGGCGCGCAAAGTAAAGGTCCGAGCCCTTGCGGAAGGTCTCGGCGCCCAGCAGGGTGTGGATCATGCGCAGCACTTCGGAACCCTTCTCGTAGATGGTCAGGGTGTAGAAGTTGGAGATCTCCATGTACGCATCCGGGCGCACAGGGTGGGCCATCGGGCCGGCATCCTCGGCGAACTGGTGGGTACGCAGGTAGGCCACGTCCTCGATGCGCTTGACCGTGCGCGAGTTCATGTCGGCGCTGAACTCGGCGTCACGGAACACGGTGAAGCCTTCCTTGAGCGACAGCTGGAACCAGTCGCGGCAGGTCACGCGGTTGCCCGACCAGTTGTGGAAGTACTCGTGGGCCACCACCGCCTCGACGCGCTGGTGGGCGGCATCGGTAGCGGTCTCGGCGCGGGCCAGCACGCAGCTGGAGTTGAAGATATTGAGGCCCTTGTTCTCCATGGCACCCATGTTGAAGTCGTTGACCGCGACGATCATGAAGATGTCCAGGTCGTACTCGCGCCCGTACACCTCCTCGTCCCACTTCATCGACTTCTTCAGGCTGTCCATGGCGTGCTGCACCTTGTCGATGTTCTCCGGCTCGACATAGATGCGCAGGGTGACTTCGCGGGCGCTCATGGTGGTGAAGCTGTCTTCCACGCACCACAGGTCACCGGCGACCAGGGCGAACAGGTAGGCCGGCTTCATGAACGGATCTTCCCAGGTCGCCCAGTGGCGGCCGTCACCTTCGCTGCCGCTGGCGATCGGGTTGCCGTTGGACAGCAGCACCGGGTAGCTGTGCTGCTCGGCGGAGAGCGTGGTGGTGAACTTGCTCATCACGTCCGGGCGGTCGAGGTAGTAGGTGATCTTGCGGAAGCCTTCGGCCTCGCACTGGGTGCAGAACATGCCGCTGGACTTGTACAGGCCCTCCAGTGCGGTGTTGCTCTCCGGGTGGATGCGCACCGTGCTGTCGATGACGAAGCGTTCTTGCGTCGGCTGCAGGGTCAGGTGGCTGTCTGTCAGCTGGTAGTCGGAGGCAGCCAGCTCGCGGTCGTCCAGGGACACGCGGACCAGCTCCAGCTGCTGGCCGTCGAGCACCAGCGGCGGCAGGCCGGCGCCCAGGGCCGGATTGCGGCGCATCACCAGTTGCGCGTGGACCAGGCTGTGGTCCTCGTACAGCTCGAAGGTCAGATGGGTCTCGTCGATCAGGTAGTCCGGCGCCTGATAGTCCTTGAGGTAGATCATTTTCGGCTGTTCGGTACGCATCGGCTTGTGGCCTCTTATTCGGTGAGTACGGCGACCTGGTAGGCCGTGTATTTGCGCAGATTGATCACGCCCGTGTCGAGAATCAGGTACTGGCCCTTGATGCCCTTGAGGATACCCTCCACCACCGGGGTCTTCTCCAGATCATGACTGGCGACCTTGGTCGGGTAGGCATCGACCGGGTAGCGGATTTCCAGCACCTCGACATCGCTGACCGGCTGGATCGCCTGCAGGCCGAAGCGCTGCTGCAGCGCGGCGATGCCTTCAGCGCAGCTGCTCATCAGTTGCTCACGCACGCCGGCGAGGTCGACGGGCTCGGCATCGCCCTTGAGCAGGGCGCGCCAGTTGGTCTTGTCCGCCACCTGGGTGCGCAGCAGGTCTTCGACGAAGCCCGACTGCTGGCGGGTGGCCACGCGGAAGATCGGCAGCGCCTGGCTGGCGCCCTGGTCCAGCCAGCGGGTCGGCAGCTGGGTGGCGCGGGTGATGCCGACCTTGATCCCGGAGGAGTTGGCCAGGTAGACCACATGATCGGTCATGCAGTACTGCTCGCCCCAACCCGGCTCGCGGCAAGTGCCCTGCTCGTGGTGGCACTTCTCCGGACTCATGATGCAGCTGTCGCACTGGGCCAGCTTGGTGAAGCAGGGATAGCAGTAGCCCTGGGCGAAGCTCTTCTTGGTCTTGCGCCCGCAGTGGCTGCAATGGATCGCGCCGAGGAACTCCAGGCGGATGCGTTTGCCCAGCAGCGGGTTGACCGGGACCTCGGTGTCGTCCAGGCGGAAGGCGTATTGCGCCGTCTCGCCCAGGCGGATGGTCATCTTGCTCAGCGCACCGCGGCCCAGCTCGTTCATGGCCTGGGTCATCAGTGCAGGGTGTCGTTGGATTTGAACAGCAGGTTGGGGATCGGCTCGGCGTGGGACTGGCACTCCTGCGGGCCCATGTAGCCGGTGCGCTCTTCCTCGGGCAGGTTCTGCACTTCCCAGGCGATCATGGCCTGCAGCGACAGCTCCTTCTGCTCCTGGGTCAGCTTGCGGCCGTCCGGCCACTTGCCGATTTCCACCGCCAGCTTGAGGCTCTGGTAGATCTCGGGGGTGATGTTCTCGATCATTTCGGCAAAGGACGACATCCGGGGAACTCCGACAGCGGGAAGCTAAACAGGGGGCCAAGTTTACCGGCGCGCACGCGCCAGTGCACCGCCGATCAGGCCGGCGGCACATCCGGCGGCCAGCCCGCCGACGTGGGCGGCGTTGGCGATGGAGCCGAAGCCCAGGGTGTCGATCACCCCGGACAGGCAGACCAGCAGCCAGATCAGCATCATCGCCAGCACGCCGCGCGGCAGCGCGTAGGCCGGGGTCGGTGCCAGCAGCTGGAAGATCCAGCAATAGCCGAGCAGACCGTAGAGCACACCGGACAGGCCGCCGAACAATGAAGGGCCGCCAAACCAGAACTGGGCGAAGTTGGACAGCAGGCCGAACAGCAGGCTCAGGCCCAGGAGCGCCCAGCCGCTCTGGCGTGCCTCGATGCGCCGCCCCAGTTCCCAGTACCACATGCCGTTCATTGTCAGGTGCAGCACGCCGAAGTGAATGAACATGGGCGACACCAGTCGCCACCACTGCCCTGCCTCCAGGCTGGCCAACCACGGCTGGAAATAGATGTACTCACCCTGAATATGGAAATCCTGGAAGCTCAGCCAGCGCAGGGTGGTGAAATTTTCACCCAGCAGGGTGATGGCTGCGACCACCAGTGTCGCCAGCAGCACCAGCGCCGTCATCCAGCTGGCGCGCAGCTGTGCCACGAAGCCCGGGCGAGCCGGCTGCGCAGGCGTCGGCAGTTCCGCCTCATCGGCACCCTGCGGGTAACGCAGGTACAGCGCACGCACCTGCTCGGCCAATGAGCCGGCCGGCACCCAGAGCACCTGGCTGTCACGCTCCTCGCTGACCCGGTGCGGCACCTGCAGGCGGCGCAACAGGCCGACAAAACCGCTGAGGTCTTCCTGCAAGGGGCAACGCAGCGCCTCTACCCGACTCATTGCGGTGCCTCCGGCCGCTCGACCTCGACCCAGACGAACTTGTTCGGGTCGATCTGCAGCTCGTCATCCAACCGATAGGCCACCAGCTTGCCGTACATCACCGCGCTGTAGTCCAGGCAGGCCAGGTTGGGCCGCAGCGGCGCCGGGCGACCGCGACGCCAGTAGTGGCCGACGAACAGCATCGGCTCGTCCAGGCCGTACTGCAGCAGGCGGCCCTTGTCGGTCTGAGTCAGCGGCAGGCTGGCCACGTTGTCGGGCAAGGCGTCGGGCTGGAACACCACGTCGCCGTAGGTCTGCGGGTCGTCTTCCCAGAACTTGGTGCGGAAGTAGGCGCGGGTGAAGCCTTCCTCGCTGGTCAGGGTCAGGCCCTGGGGCAGGCGCAGGTCGGTGCCACGCAGCAGGCGCTCGAACACCCGGTTGGCGAAGCTGCCCGGCACCGCCGAGGCCACCACGAAGTCGCGGTCGATGCGGCCGTCCGGGTAATCGGCCTTGAGCGCGCCGATCAGGCTGTCATCCCAGCAGGCATGCACCAGGCGGAAGCGCCCGGCGTCGATGAACAGCGGCATCTGCTGGAACCAGTCGAGGAAGTCGCGCCAGTCCTGCGGATGTTCGGCGAACTGGCGGAAGGTCTGCTGCAGCAGCCGCTCGTGGCGCGGCGTGTGTTCGCGCACATGGCGCCGCTCGCTGTCCGGCGGCGCCTCGGTGTACCAGCCGAGTGCGTTGTATTCGTGATTGCCCATGATGCACAGGGCCTGGCCGGCCTCGACCATGGCATGCACCAGGTGCAGCGCCTCGCGGATGCGCGGGCCGCGGTCGATCAGGTCCCCCAGGAACAGCGCCATGCGCCGAGGGTGACGCCAGACGCCGCCCTGCTGGCGGTAGCCCATCTGCTCGAGCAAGCGCGCCAGGCTGCGCCCGCAGCCGTGCACGTCGCCGATCAGATCGTAGCCGCGCCCGCTGTCGAGGAGCATCTCAGTCGTGGCTCCACTGGCGGCCGCCCCAGCCGAGCTTGGTGCGGCAGGCCTCGTAGTAGTTGTGGTCGAGCGGATGGATCAGGCGCAGCTTGTGCGGCTTCTTGGCCACCGTGATGGTGTCGCCGGGCGCGCAGGTGAAGTGGTTCTGGCCGTCGCAGGACACCAGCGGGTAGATCGGCAGATCGTCCGCCACCACGATCTTCAGCTCGCTGTTGCCGTCCACCACGATCGGTCGGCTGGACAGGGTGTGCGGGTACATCGGCACGATGACGATGGCGTCCAGCTTGGGATGCATGATCGGCCCGCCGGCGGACAGCGAGTAGGCGGTGGAGCCGGTCGGCGTGGCGATGATCAGTCCGTCGGCCTTCTGGCTGCAGACGAAGTGGCCGTCGACGAACAGTTCGAACTCGATCATCTTGGTCGACTTGCCCGGGTGCAGCACCACGTCGTTGAGCGCATCGCCCTGGCCGATGGCCTCGCCGTGGCGGCGCACCTCGGCCTCAAGCAGGAAGCGGCTCTCCTCGAGGAAGCGCCCTTCCAGCACTTCGGCGACCTTCACCTCCAGCTCGTCCGGTTTGATGTCGGTGAGAAAGCCCAGGCTGCCGCGGTTGATGCCGAGTACCGGAATCTTGTGCCGGGCCAGGGCGCGGGCGGCGCCGAGCATGCTGCCATCACCGCCGACCACCACTACCAGGTCGCAGATCTCGCCGAGGTTCTTGCGCGAGCAGGTCTGCAGGCCGTGGCCGGGCAGCACCTCGGCGATGGTGTCTTCGAGGATCACGTGCAGGTGACGCTCGAGCAGGAACTTCTTCAGGCGGCGAATGGTGTCGAGCACCTGGGCGCTGCCCAGGCGGCCGATGATGCCGATATTGCGAAATTGCTCCATGGGGCGCTCTGCAACGGGGGAGTTGCCGGATTATGGGCGAAAGCCGCTGATCGCAGCAAACCGCCTCGGCTATGCTCGGCCGATGAATCTGCCGCTGGATGACCTATTGGCGCAGCTGCGCCAGCCCCAGGTGCGTGACCTGGCCTGGGCCCTGCTCTCTCCCGCCCTGCTCGATGGCAGCGAGCTACCCCTGCGCCATCCACTGGCCGCCAGTCGCTGGCTCGCCGAACCACAGCGCCTGGTCGACTGGCTGCTGCACCAAGAAGCGCACAGCGCGGCACTGCGCGAGCACCTGGCCAACGGCTCCAGCCGCCTCGGCCGCTATTACGAACGACTGTGGCAGTTCGCCCTGCAGGCAGCCCCGGACGTGCGGCTGCTGGCCGCCAATCTGCCGATACGCCAGGCCGGCCACACGCTGGGCGAACTGGACCTGCTGCTGCAGGACGACGAAGGCGTGCACCACCTGGAGCTGGCGATCAAGCTGTATCTGGGGCCGGATCAGCAGCCCGGTATGGATGCCGCCAACTGGCTCGGGCCGTCCAGCGAGGATCGCCTGGGACTCAAGCTGAACCATCTGGCCCGCCATCAGTTGCCGCTGGCGTCCAGCCCGGCGGCCCGGGCAACGCTGGCGCAGCTGACAACGCAGCCGCCCCGCTCCGCCGCCTGGCTGAGTGGCTACCTTTTCTATCCCTGGCCCGGCGACTGCCACCCGCCCTCGGGCTGCAACCCCGAGCACCTGCGCGGGCGCTGGTTGCGCCGCGGCGACTGGGCGCGGCTTGCCACGGCGGGGCAGCACTGGCAGCCCCTGGCTAGGCAGGCCTGGCTGGCGCCGGCGCGCGTGCCATCGTCAGCACTCTGGTCGCTCGCACAACTGGCGGTATGGATGGAGGGATTGCCTGAGCAGGCACCGGCACAGCTGCTGGTGCGTCTGGAGCGGGATGGCGATGAATGGCGCGAGGGCGAACGGCTGTTTCTGGTCAACGACCAGTGGCCGCACTGCGCCCCGCGCTAGGTATCAGTGGCTGCGTTCGGTGCGCCCGCCGGAGCGGGCCAGGTAGCCCGGGCCGTTCTCGCACAGCAGCGCGCCACGCTGTACCGCCGGCAGCGCATCCAGGCCGTCGCGCAGGGCGTAGGCTGAGAAGCCCATCTGCGACAGCAGGAACACGGCGCTGGCGCTGCGTTTGCCGCTGTCGCAGTAGCACAGGTAGGTCTTGCCTTTGTCCAGCAGGCGCACCTTCAGACGCAGCAGGTGCAGCGGCATGTTCAGCGACTGCTGCGCATGACCGCGTTCGTACTCCTCCTGCAGGCGCACGTCCAGCCACTGGGCGCCGCTCGACAACAGGCGCGCGGCCTCGCCGAACGACACTTCGTCGACCACCGGCGCCTTGAGCAGAGCGAAGAAGTCATGGCGATCCAGACGCAGCACCATGCCGGGCTCGATCATGGTCACGGTGGCGTTGCGTGGCTGATCGGAGAGCAGCGCCTCCTCGCCGAAGCAGGCGCCGACATCCAACTCGGCCAGCACCTGGCGGCCACCCTCACCCGCGCGGAACACCTCGGCGCGACCACTCTTGAGGAAGTAGCAGCAGTCGCCGCCCTCGCCCTCCACCAGCACCCGGCTGCCGGTCGGCAGATCGATCGGGCGCAGGCGCTCGAGCATGGCGCGCACGTTGGCCGGCGGCACCTTGGTGAACAACGGGTTTTCCAGCAGGCGTTCCAACCACTCGACGTCGTCGCCGTTGCTGCCCAGGTCCAGCAACAGGTCCTGGTAGGCCAGACGCCAGGTCAGCAGGCGGCTGAGATTGGCGCTGTCCAGGGCCAGTACGCTGACGTCGCTCAGCGCGCGCGCCTCGTGCTGGCGCGGCAGGGTCGGCGAGAGCGGATGGCAGCTGGCCTCGCTGCCAGCCTGCAGGCGCTCCTCGCGGCCGTCGGCATCGCGCAACAGCAGCTCGCCGGACAGCAGGTAATAGGTGGTGCGGGCCTGGTCGCCCTGGCGGAACAGCAGCTGGCCGGCCAATAGCGGCTGTGGCACCAGCTGGGGACGCAACTCGCGCCATTGCTGCTCGGAGAGCACGTTGAGCGGGGTAAAGCTGCGCAGCTGTTCGGGATTCAGCGGCTCGGTCATCGACACCTGTCCTTCATTATTCTTGGCGTACTGCTGCCAGTTCTTCCAGGCGTTGGGCCATGGCCCGGCGCCCCTGCAAGCCTCCGGTATGGAGCAACAGCAGGCGCGTACCCGGAGCAAAGTAACCGGCCTCCACCTCGCCGCGCAATGCCAGCATGGCCTTGCCCGTGTAGAGCGGCTCCAGCGGCAGTCCGCCGGCTCGCTCACAATCATCGATGCACTGCGCCAATGGCCCATCGATCCTGCCGAAACCGCCACGACTGGCGTCCAGCAGACGGTAGCCCGCATCGACCCGCCCCGCCTCATGCAGGATGGCCTGCAGCTGGCTCTCCACGCCATGACCGGACGGCACCGCCATGGCCACGTGCACCTGGCGTTCGCCGCCTTCGGCCAGCACCAGCCCGGCCGCCGTGGTACCGGTGCCGGCGGCCAGCCACCAGCCGTGGTAGTCGTCCCAGCCCAGCTCGGCCAACTGCGCCCTGGCCAACTCGACTATAGCTGCGCAGGCCCGGGCCGCCAGAAGACCGCCACCGCCTTCGCTCACCGGCAGCAGCCGTGGATAGCGCTCGCGCCAGGGCTGCCAGAAGTCCGCACGATGCCGGTCGCGATAGCCGGCGTAGCCGAGCCAGTGCAGACACATGCCGCACTCCTGCAGATCGCGGGTCGTGGGCGTGGCCTGGGGCTCGCCGCGCAGCAGGCCGACGGTTTCGAAACCGAAGCGCCGGCCGGCCGCGGCCAGGGCATGCAGGTGATTGGAATGAGCGCCGCCCAGGCTGATCAGACCGTCGGCGCCCGCAACCGCGGCAGCCTCGAGATGCGGCTTGAGCTTGAACCATTTGTTACCGGAGATCAGCGGATCGAGCAGGTCCAGGCGCAGCACGGCCACCTCGACGGCGGCGCGCGCGAGCCAGTCGAGCCGCAGGGGCTGCAGGGGCGCGGATGGGTTCCAGGGCGGCAGGACAATAGGCATGCGGGAGCTGATCGGCTGGGCGCCAGGAGTCAGGCGCCGGGCTCCATGGTAACCGCTCAGCTCACGGTGCGCAGGCGCGCTCCGGCCTTGTGTCGCGCGCAGCAGTTGGATTCGCCGACCACGAAGCGGCTGGGCGTCTCCACCCGGTCGATAGGCATGGAGCAGCGATCGCCGGACGGCAGGCTGGCCTCGCATGTCGGCTGCTGGTAGTGGGCCAGCCACTGGCGGTACTGCTCCTCGGAGACGAAGCACTTGGCCGCCGCATAGCTCAGGGGGTTGTTCTGGTAACGCGCGATATCCTGCAGCGGGATGGTCAGGTGGCCGGCACCCGGGTGATAGACGACAAACACCACACCGAGCTTGGCCAGGCGTTCGAGGATCTGTTCGCCACCCTGGCTGGCCAGGTCGTCGCGCTCGCGCTTGAGACGCTCCAGTTCGTTCTGCAGCTGGGTCTCCTGCTCGGCGCGGTAGGCCAGCTCGACGTCGCGAATGGCCACCTGTTCCTTGAACTCCGCCACCGCGGCGGCGACCCGGGCCTGCAGCTCGGCATCGAACTGGGCACGCAGGATATCGGCCTCGGTACGGCCGTGGCGCTCCAGATCGCGCAGCTGGCGGGACAGCTCCTCGCGGGTCTGCTGCATGCCATCGGCCTGGGCGCCCAGCTGCTCCTTGAGGCTGGCATTCAGCTCTTCCTGCTGACGCAGGGCCTGGTGCAGGTTGTGGATCTCGGTCTGCAGCGAGCGCTGGCGCTCATCGGCGGCCAGCTTGAAGCGGGCCTGCTCTTCCTCGTACTGCTTGCCCAGGGTGCTGATGCGCAGACGCTGCTGCTTGATCAGCTGGGCGGTCTTCAGGCGGTGCTCCTGTTCCTTGCGCTCGGCCTGCTTGTCGGCCTCTTCGCGGGCGGGGTCGGGCGCCTGCCACTTATCTTCGGCGGCCACCTGCAGGCGCTCCGGCAGCATCACGGCGGTCTCTTCTTCGGCCAGCAGGCCAAGGGCGTTGCGCTTGACCACATCGCGGATCACCGCCAGGTCGTTCTTGCCGGGCGCCAGGCTGGGGTCCCACAGGTGCATCTGGTGCCAGGACACCGGGCACTGGCTGCGGCAGGCCAGGCGGATCGGGCCGGCGCCGAGGTCCGGGCCACGCCCGGCATTGTCGGCCAGATGGCGCAGCGGCAGGTTCCAGCCCTTGTCGGCCGCGCCGCTCTCATCGAAGTCCAGGTAGAAGAACACCGCGGCACGCACCATCAGGCGCGGGTTGATCAGCACATAGGCCATGCGCATCTGCTGATCGGCGAACTCGGGCATGTTCACCACGTTGTCGAGCAGGGCCTCGAATTCGGGGAAGAGCATTTGCTTGCAGACGCCCTGTTCATTGAAGAACAGCACCGCTTCGACCATCTGCGCTTTGTTCTGCATGCTCATGGATTTTCCTCAAGGCCACCGGGATCACGATCGGCGCGCTACGGTTGTTCCGCGCGTGCACATAACCTGCGAAGCAGGCGCCATCCATTGTTTCAGGCAAGTCTAGGGGAAAACGGAACGCGGGCAATGTGACTGGGTTGGCAGCGCCCTGCCGCCGCGCGGCAGCAGACCGGCGGCAGGGTGAAACTGTGACGGGCTGGGCGAATCAGGCCTTGGCAGCCGCCAGGAAAGGCGCCAGACGGCGACCCATTTCCTCGCCGAGGGCCTGCAAACCGCTCATCGGGCGGACCATCACCTCGAACTCGACGATCTTGCCACTCTCGTCGAAGCGGATCATGTCGATGCCCTTGAGCTCGCGCTCACCGACGCGGGCCGAGAACTCCAGCACCACATTCAGGCCATCGGCACTGACCAGCTCGCGGTGATAGGCGAAGTCCTGGAACACCTGCAGCACGGTGTTGAGGATCATGTTGACCGTCGGCGCGCCCGGATAAGGTGTGTGCGCCATCGGCGAGCGGAATACCGCCTGGGCATGCAGCAGCTCGGGCAGCTGGCGCAGATCCTTGGCGGCGATAAATTGGTGCCAGCGCTGCAGGCTGGCGGCGGCCGCCGGTTGCAATTGCAGATCGGTGGACATGGGTTTCTCCTTGTTGTTATGAGCCACATAGCAAACGCCCCGCACTGGGCGGGGCGTTTCCGTTACAGCTCGGCGGCGAGGCGCGAGCCCTGGTTGATCGCCCGCTTGGCGTCCAGCTCGGCGGCCACGTCGGCGCCACCGATGAGGTGCACACTCTGGCCGGCGGCGACCAGGCCGTCCTGCAGCTCACGCAGCGGGTCCTGGCCGGCACATACGATCACGGTATCGACCGGCAGCACCTGCGGCTCGCCTTCGCCAATACGGATGTGCAGGCCAGCGTCGTCGACCTTGAGGTACTCGACCGAGTTGAGCATCTGCACGTTCTTGTTCTTCAGGCCGGTGCGGTGGATCCAGCCGGTGGTCTTGCCCAGACCGTCGCCGACCTTGGACTTCTTGCGCTGCAGCAGGAACACCTCGCGGGCGGCCGGATGCACCTCAGCCTTGATCCCGGCGATGCCGCCACGGGCGTCCAGCGCGGTGTCGATGCCCCACTCCTTCCAGAACGCATCGCGGTTCAGGCTGGTGGTCTCGCCGGCGTGGGTGATGAACTCGGAGACGTCGAAGCCGATGCCGCCGGCGCCGATCACCGCGACCTTCTGGCCGACCGGCTTGCGCTGCAGGATCGCGTCCAGGTAGCTGATCACCTTGGCGTTGTCGATGCCTTCGATGGCCGGAGTGCGCGGGGCGATACCGGTGGCCAGGATGATCTCGTCGAAGCCGCCCTTGGCCAGGTCGTCGACGTTGACGCGGGTGTTCAGGCGCAGGTCGACGCCGGTGGTTTCCAGCTTCTTCTTAAAGTAGCGCAGGGTCTCGTAGAACTCTTCCTTGCCCGGCACGCGCTTGGCCACATTGAACTGGCCGCCGATCTCGCCGGCCGCGTCGAACAGGGTCACGCTATGGCCGCGTTCCGCTGCAACAGTCGCGGCGGCCAGACCGGCCGGGCCGGCGCCGACCACGGCGATCTTCTTCACGGTGGCGGTCGGGATGTAGTTCAGCTCGGTCTCGTGGCAGGCACGCGGGTTGACCAGGCAGCTGGTCAGCTTGCCGCCGAAGGTGTGGTCCAGGCAGGCCTGGTTGCAGCCGATGCAGGTGTTGATCTCGTCGGCACGGCCTTCAGCGGCCTTGTTGACGAAGTCCGGGTCGGCGAGGAACGGACGGGCCATGGACACCATGTCGGCATCGCCCTCGGCCAGTACCTGCTCGGCCACTTCCGGAGTGTTGATGCGGTTGGTGGTGCACAGCGGGATGCTGACTTCGCCCTTGAGCTTGGCGGTGACCTTGGTGAAGGCCGCACGCGGCACCTTGGTGGCGATGGTCGGGATACGCGCTTCGTGCCAGCCGATACCGGTGTTGATGATGGTGGCGCCGGCCTTCTCGATGGCCTTGGCCAGCAGGACGATCTCGTCCCAGGTGCTGCCGCCCTCGACCAGGTCGAGCATGGACAGGCGATAGATGATGATGAAGTTCGGGCCTACGGCCTCACGCACGCGGCGCACGATCTCCACCGGCAGGCGCATGCGGTTCTCGTAGCTACCGCCCCAACGGTCGGTGCGGTGGTTGGTGTGGGCGGCGAGGAACTGGTTGATGAAGTAACCCTCGGAACCCATGATCTCGACGCCGTCGTACTCGGCCTGCTGGGCCAGCAGCGAGCAGGTGACGAAGTCCTGGATCTGCTTCTCGATGCCTTCCTCGTCCAGCTCGCGCGGCTTGAACGGGTTGATCGGCGCCTGGATGGCGCTCGGCGCCACCGACTTCGGGCTGTAGGCATAGCGGCCGGCATGCAGGATCTGCATGGCGATCTTGCCGCCCGCCTCATGCACGGCGCGGGTCACGATCTTGTGCTTCTCGGCTTCCTCGACGGTGGTCAGCTTGGCCGCGCCGGAGTAGACGCCGCCCTCCTCGTTCGGACCGATGCCGCCGGTGACCATCAGGCCGACGCCGCCACGGGCACGCTCGGCGAAATAGGCCGCCATGCGCTCGAAGCCACCCGGCTTCTCTTCCAGACCGGTGTGCATGGAGCCCATCAGGGTACGGTTCTTCAGGGTGGTGAAACCCAGGTCCAGAGGGGCTAGCAGGTTCGGGTAGGCGTTGCTCATGGTCATCTCCACAGCGTCGGGCTTATCACGGTCTGCCACGCACTGATCCGCACGTGGTCGTTGTTGCGGCAGACGATAAAGAGCGGCCGCTGACCGCTCAATGATCGAAAAGCACAAGTTATTGATCATAACTAACAGCCCGACTAGGCAAAGGCGACGCCTTGCCCTAGGCTGGCGGCTTACTTGCCACCAGGCCACATCATGCTCAAGTTGCTCCACCGCACCTTCTGGCTGCTGCTCGTCACCCTGCTGATCGCCTACGCCGCCTGGATCCAGTGGCGGCCCGCCAGCCATTTCCTCAGCGACCTGCGCAGCTCGCTGGCCTTCAGCCTGGGCAGCGACCAGGGCCGCGGCAACCTGCTGGGTATCCAGCCCGAGCTGTACCGCGCCGACTACCGCAGTCCCCTGCATTTGCACCGCAAGCTGGCCGCCTACCTGGACCAAGCCCAGGCCGAAGGCCTGCTGAATCCGAAGACGGTGGTGGTGCTGCCCGAACATATCGGCACCTGGCTGGTAGCCGTCGGCGAGAAGCGCGAGGTGTTCGCCGCCCGCGACCTGGCCGAGGCGCGCGTCTGGCTGGGACTGAGCCATCCGCTGGAGCTGATCCGCGCGCTGCTGGCCAACCAGGGCACGGCGCGCTTCAGCGACGCCCTGCTGCGGATGAAGGCCGAGCAGATGGCCGCCGACTACCAGAACCTGTTCGGCGGCCTGGCCGAGACCTATGGGGTGACCATAGTCGCCGGCTCCATCGTGCTGCCGGAACCACGCGTCGAGGAAGGCATGCTGCAGGTCGGCGACGGCCCGCTGTACAACGTCAGCCTGGTGTTCGGCAGCGACGGCATGCCGCTCGGCCAGCCCCAGCGCAAGGTGCTGCCGCATCGCGACGAGGACAGCTTCACCGCCGCCGCCTCGGACCAGGCACTGCATGTGGTCGCTACTCCGGCCGGGCGCCTGGGCGTGCTGATCGGCACCGACAGCTGGCGGGCGGAGAGCTATGCACCGCTGGTCGCGCAACAGGTGGAATTGCTGGCAGTGCCGGCCTTCCTGCATGGCAACGACCACTGGAACGGCATCTGGTCCGGCACCCCCGACGACCTGCGCAGCCGCGCCAGGGAGCTCAGCGAGGGCGAGGCCTGGTTGCGCCACTCGCTGCCGGCGCAGCTGCAGGAGACTCCCGCCCGAGCCGGAATAGCCGTGTTCATGCGCGGTCAGTTGTGGGGCCTGGGCAGCGACGGGCGCAGCATGGCGGTGCAGCGCGACAACCGGCAGGTGGCCGACGAAGCGCCCGGCGCCCGCCTGCTCAACCTGTGGCTGTGAGATGAAACCGAGCCGCGTGCGCCTCGGCGACCTGTCCGTCGCCTTCGTCCACGGCCTGGTGGCCGCCCTGGCCGAGAAAGGCCTGGCCGCCGACGACCTGCTGCGCCAGTTCCGCCTGGACGCCGCCCGCCTGGCCCTGCCGCGCGAGCGTCTGTCGATCCCGCGCTACATGCGCCTGGGCCACAGCGCCATCGGCCTGAGTGGCGATCGCGCCCTGGGCCTGGAGATGGGACGCCACAGCCATATCAGCCAGGCCGGCCTGGCGGGTGTCACGGCCGGACAGGCACCTACGCTGCGCGAGGCGGCACGCACGCTGATCCGCTTCGAGCCGCTCTACGCCCACAACTACCGCGGCCAGTCGAGCTTCACCGAAGACGCCGGCGGCGCCTGGCTGAGCTTCTACTCGATCAGTCCGTACAACGACTTCAATCGGTTCGTGGTGGACTCGGTGCTGTCCAGCTGGCGCCACCAGCTCGGCGCCCTGCTCGGCGAGACGCTTACGGTGGAGCGGGTGGAGATCGAGTTCCCCGCGCCAGACTATGCCGAGCGCTACGAAACCTGCTTCGGCTGCCCGGTGGAATTCGGCGCCGCCCATAACCGTCTACGCCTGGCCAACGCCAGCCTGGATCAGCCCCTCGCTCAGCACTGCCCCAGCACCTGGCAGCAGCTGCTGGAACTGGCCGAACGGGAGCTGGAACAGCTGACCCGCACCCGCAGCCTGCGCGAGCGCATCACCCACCTGCTGGGGCCGATGCTGCATGGCCGCGAGCCGGAGCTGGACGAAGTGGCGAGGAAACTGCAATTACCCAGCTGGACGCTGAGGCGCAAGCTGGCCGAGGAAGGCACGCAGTTCCGTACCCTGCTCAATGAGACGCGGCGGGATCTGGCGATGGCCTATATCCGCGATACCGAACTGGCCTTCGGCGAGATCGCCTACCTGCTCGGCTTCGCCTCGGCAGAGGCCTTCCAGCGCGCCTTCAAGCGCTGGAGCGGGCAGACTCCCGGGGAGTTCCGCCGCAGCCAGCGCCTGCAGGCAGGTTAAAGCTCGGTGGCGTCTTCGGCCGGTTCGGCCGGGTCCTGCTCGATGGCGCGGGACTCGAGAAGCTCTTCGACATAGTCATCCATAGGTTCTTCCTCCTGTCGTTAGGTCTTGATTGAAACAAAGACCATGCCAACAGACTGAAGATTCCCGATGACAAAACGGTGACGGCGAAAATTTTCCACCAGATGCGAAAAGCCCCCAGTTCTTGCGAACTGAGGGCTTCTCTATATATGGCGCAGCGGACGGGACTCGAACCCGCGACCCCCGGCGTGACAGGCCGGTATTCTAACCGACTGAACTACCGCTGCGCGTCGGTCTCGCAAGAGATATGGTGGGTGATGACGGGATCGAACCGCCGACCCTCTGCTTGTAAGGCAGATGCTCTCCCGGCTGAGCTAATCACCCGAGTAGCCTTGCGAGGTGGCGCAATTTACGCAGAGGCCTTGGCTAAGTCAACACCCTGCTTGAAATTTTTCTCCGGGATCGATTTTCGCGACTGTCTTGCTCATGCCCGATTCGGGTGCCAAGGGCACCCGTCTGGTGCAACGGCATCAACCCGCGCGCAGCAGCAGGCGGGTGGTCACCAGCCCCTTCTCGGCCCGTTCCAGCCCCGCCTCGTCGACTCGCACGCCCTGCTCCTCCAGGCTCACCAGCCAGCGCAACAGGCGCGCGAACTCGGTGGGTTGCAGGCTGACCTGCAGGCCACCGTCGCCCTGGTTGTCCAGGCGCTCGACATTCAGCCCCTGGCTGGCGGCGCTGCCGGTCACCAGGCCCTGCAAGGCGGTAGCGTCGATGCTGACCTGCGGGCGTCCCTGCAGCGAGCGCACCTGCGGCGCATGCTCCTGCAGGTAGGCATGCAGCGCCCGCTGCTGCTGGAGGAAGCTGCGCGCCTGCTCCAGGTTCTGGCTGACCGGCCGCCACACCAGCAGATAGAGCAGCACCAGCGCCAGGAAGCCGCCGAGCAGCACCAGTGCCAGACGGTCACGCGCCGGCATCCCCTGCCAGCGGGCGGTCAGCGGATGATGGGCAATCCGCGCCTGCAGTTGCGAAGCCAAGCCACTCATCCATTACCTCCAATCACCAGGCGTGCGCTGACGCCACTGTCTTCACGGCTCGCCGAGCCCATGTCCACCGCCAGGCCGGCCTCCTGCAGGCGCGTACGCAGGCTCTCCAGCGAGGCAAAGTCGTTGGCCTGCAGGTTGAGCGCCAGGTCGCCGCGCTGGGCATTGAAGTCCAGCTGCTGCACCTGCACCTTCGCGCCCTCCTGATTGATCGCCGCGGCAGCCTGGTCGAGCAGGCTGAGCAGCTGGCTCTGCCCTCCTCCTTCGGCCTCGGCGAGATGCTGGTCGAATTGCGCGCGCAGGTTGATCAGCTTGTTGTCGTCGGGAAATAGCTCGCGGTACAACTCCTGACTGGCCTGGGCATAGCGCTCGCCCTCGCGCTGCAGGTACCAGCCCTGGGCCAGATTGAAACCCCATTGCAGTACCAGGCACAGGCCGACCAGCGCAGCCAGTGGCCTCCAGCGCTGCCACTGACCGGACGGCTCGCGCCGGGCAAACGGGCCCTGAGCCAGATTGCACTGCGCGCGCTGCTGGGCCAGCCAGGACAACGGCTGGGCCACTTCGTGAGTCTCATCGACGTCCACGGGCGCCGCTTGGCCGCTCGCCACATAGGCAACCCGCGGCGATGGGCAGAGACCTGCCAGTTGCGACCAGTCCTCGCTGCGCAGGGCCAGGCGCGCCTCACCGGTGCCACCGAGCAGCCAGCGCTCACCCAGGCACAGCAGTTGGCTGCCCTCCTCGACCAGCAGATCTGCATCCACCTCGATACGCTGCGGCGGGTTGTCGCCACACAGCGCCAGCCAGCCGGACAGCCAGGCACGGCGCACCGCATAGACCCGATGACGGCCGTCGGCCAGCTGGCCGCCGACGCTCAGGTGGAACTGCTCCACGTCTTCGGCCAGCAGCTCCTCCACGGCGAACGGCAAGGCCTTCTGCAACCAGCGCGCCTTGGTGGTGGGCAGCTGTACGGCGCAGACGGTCACCGCCTCCACCGGCAGCACCAGGCGCCAGACCTGATCCTCACGCGGCAGCGCTTCGGCGAAGGGGCGCTGGCTGCAGATATCGCCATCGACCCGCCAGACCGGCAGATCGGCCGCCGTTTCGGCACAGGCCTGTGGCGAAAGAAAAACGCTGAGCAGACTCATTCCTCGGACTCCTCGACGGGCATGGGCGCCAAGCCCTCCTGCCCCAGATCGCGCGCCATGACCCGCACGCGCCCATCATTACCACGTTGCAGATAGCTGGCCAGCACCTGGCGCCGGTCACCCAGCAGCACTTCGGTGGTGACACGAAAATATTGGCTACCGGTGAGCAACCCCTGCGGGCTCACCGCATAGGCGGTCAGCTGCTGGGTGAACGCAGCGGTATCGCGGTAACCGGTACGCCCGCGCCCTTCGATAACGGTCTTCAGCGCCGACTCGGGGATGTTGTCCCCCAGGCAGGCCAGCACCTGGGCACTGGCGGTATTGATATTCAGCCCGATGTCTCTCGGCAGCGCACTGACGAAGGGCGCCAGACGCCGGTAGTCGGTCTCGCTCATGCCCAGCAGCAGGCGCAGTTCGGAGATATCGGCGATGCGCCCTACTCCGGTCCGGTAGGGCGGCTTCAGCAGCAGGTACTGATCGTCCTCGGCGCCGGACATGCCGCCGGGGTCCTGATCGCCATCGACCCAGTCGAGCAGGCGATCGGCATAGGCAGGGCTCAGCTGCAATGTCTGCAGAAGGCGGCGCAGCCGCAACAGCGCCTGTTTTCCGGCCTCGCCATCGGCGGCCAGGCTGTTGAGGTTGAAGCGCCCGGACAGGTCCTCGATGCGCAGGCGCAGCTCGCCGCCTTCGTCCAGCGGGAAACTCAGCTTGGGGTTGGCCCAGGGCTCGGCCAGGTGATCCACCTGGTCGGTGCTCACATCGCGCCGCAACATGGCCTTGGCCAGCAGCTCGCCGCCCTCGGCGTAGTACTGCGCCTGGCGCACCAGCAACTGGTTGCCGGTGCTGCGGATCGCCAGCTGCTGGCGCAGCAGCAGTGCGGCGCAAATGATGGTCACCAGCGCCACCACCAGCAGCACGGTGATCAGCGCGACTCCGCGCTGGCGCCTCATCCTTGCGGCTCCTGAGGCAGCTCCGGGCTGGGCTCTTCCGGCAACAGCTCGCCGCCGTCCTCTCCCCCATCCTCACCATTGGGCGGCGTGACCTGCTCCTGCGGCGGCATCTCCGGCATGCGCCAGAGGCGCCGCAGTTCACCGTAGTAACGGTGCTCGATGGTCAGCTCGACGGCCTTGGGCAGCTGGCGCAGCGCCTCGTCGGCGCGACTGTTGGCCGCCGGCCAGCTCTGCAGCCAGCGCCCCTCTTCATCGAGAAAGCGCAGCTCGAAGCGCTTGACCCCGTCCAGCGCCTGCTGCACCCGCGGCTGGCTGTCCTGAGCCTGGTCCAGTACCGACCAATAGGCACGCTGCCAGCGCTCGCCTTCCAGCTGCCAGCGCACCCGCTGCAAGGTGGCACGCGGCTGACCGAGCGGATTGCGCCAGCCGCTGCGAGTGAACTCCAGTTGCGTATCGCGCCCGCTGTCGCCACGCATGGACGGCAGCGGGTCGCCCAGCGGATCACGTACCGGGCGCGCATTCACCTGCAGCAGATCGCGCTCGAAGGCGGCCATGGCCTTGGTCAGTTCGCGCAGACGCTGCTCCTGCTCGCGCTGGCCGCGGTCGGTCTGCATCACGCTGTCGAGCATGCGGTAGGTGGCCATGGCCAGCAGGGCGAAGATGGCGATGGCGATCAGCACCTCCAGCAGGGTGAAGCCACGCTGCCTCATGGCTCGACCCCGACGAAGCCGCTGAGGGTGACTAGCGCGTTGTCCTCGATCTTGCCGCGCAGGCCGCGCTCGGGGCGCAGCGCCACCCGCACGGTGACGCGCAGCATCTCCGGCTCGCTGGTGGCCTGCACTTCGCTCTGCCACATCCAGCGGCGCCCGGCGTAGGTCTCCTCGCCCTGCTCGCGCCCCTCGCCGGGAGGACTGTCCGCCAGCTGGATGTCCTGCAGACGGTTGTCCGCCAGCCAGGTGGCGAAGGTCTTGTCCTCCAGCCGGGCAGCGGTCTTCAGCGAGCGGGCGCTGGCGCTGAGCACACTGGCGGCGACCACGGCAAAGATCGCCAGGGCCACCAGCACCTCGAGCAGGGTAAAGCCACGGCCACGCTTCATCCGGAGCGACCCTTGGCATTTTCCGGCTTCAGCTCCGGCTCGGCGAAGCCGTCGCTGCTCAGCAGCAGCACCGGTGCGCCACGTTCGCGACCACCGGCCAGACGCAGGGTGAAAGGCGTCAGCTCGCCACTGGAGAGGATCAGCAGCTGCGGCGGCTTGGGTGCGGACTTGTCCTTGTCACCCTTGGCCGTCGGCAGGCCGATATTCTGGTCTTCCACCTCGATGCTCAGCTGGACCCACTCCGGCAACTCGTGAACCCTGTTATCCAGAGGCTCCCAGCGCGACTTCAGCGGCTCGTAGCGCAGCACCTGGTAGCTGTGCGTCTCGAAACGCACGCCGTACTCGCGGTTATCCAGCACCGCCTCGTCGAGCAACACCCGCAGCAGGCTGTTGAGCCGCTCGGCCTCATCATTGAGCTTGCGTGCGGGGCTGCTGGCCAGACCGCTGCCGATCACGGCGAGGCTGGTCAGCACGCCGAGCAGCACCAGCACCACCAGTAGCTCGATCAGCGTAAACCCGCGCACTCGCCGCATCGGAAATCAGAGGTCCCAGTTACCGATATCGGCATTGGTACCGTCGCCGCCTTCCTGGCCGTCGGCGCCCAGGCTGTACAGGTCGATCTTGCTGCGGGTACCCGGCGACAGGTACAGGTACTGATTGCCCCACGGATCGACCGGCAGCCGCTTCAGGTAGCCTTCGGTGTTCCAGTTCTTCGCCGGCGGGTTGCCGGTGGGCTTCTTCACCAGCGCCTCGAGGCCCTGCTGGGTGCTCGGGTAGTTCTGGTTGTCCAGCTTGTACATGTCCAGCGCCGCACCGATAGCACGGATGTCGTTCTGCGCCGCGGTGACCTTGGCCTGGTCCGGGCGACCCATCACCTGCGGCACCACCAGGGCGGCGAGGATGCCGAGGATGACCACCACCACCATGATCTCGATCAGGGTGAAACCGCTTTGCCTAGACGATGCGAAAACTACTGCGCTTGGCGATGCGTCGTTGAAACCAGGCTCAGCATGCTCATTTACGACTTGTAAACTCCGCTGCTTCGCCTGGTTTCGCCTAGCCTGGCCTGCGCTCGCGACGTTTTCGCTCAGTCTGTCTTTGTTCATCAATCAACCCACCAGTTGGTTCAGAGAAAGAATCGGCAGGAGGATGGCCAGTACGATCACCAGCACCACCGCTCCCATGAACACCAGCATGAACGGCTCGAACAGCCCCACCAGCAGGCCGATGGTGGCCGCCAGGTCGTTCTCCTGGTTGCGCGCGGTGCGCGCCAGCATCTGGTCCAGCTCGCCCGAGCGTTCGCCGCTGGCGATCATGTGCAGCATCATCGGCGGGAACTGCCGGCTGGCCTCCAGGGCCCGCGACAGGCTGCCGCCCTCACGCACACGCTGGGTGGCGTTGGCCACGTCGGTGCGGATGATGCGGTTGCTCACCACTTCGGCGCCGATGGCCAGGGCCTCCACCAGCGGCACGCCGCTGCGCACCAGGATGGCCAGGGTCGAGGCGAAGCGTGCCGTCTCGGTAGCCGCGATCAGCCCGCCGATCAGCGGCAGGCGCAGCAGGAAGGCGTGCCAGCGCCGACGCAGATCGTCGTTGCGCAAGGCGCGGCGGAAGGCGATCACGCCGAGTACGGCGAGCACGATGACCAGCGCGCCCCAGGCCTTGACCAGTTCGCTGAGCAGGATCAGGCCGCGGGTCAGCGCCGGCAGGGTCTGCCCGGAGTCGACGAACACCCGCACCACGTCCGGCACCACGTAGCCGAGCAGGAAGCCGACGATGCCCAGCGAGGCCAGCATCAGGATCACCGGGTAGAGCAGCGCCATCTGGATCTTCTGCCGCGACTGCTGGCGTTGCTCGGTGTAGTCGGCCAGCTGCTCCAGCACCGGCGCCAGATGCCCGGCATGCTCGCCGGCCGCCACGGTGGCGCGGTACAGCTCGGGGAAGGCAGCAGGAAATGAACCGAGGGCATTGGCCAGGCTGTGACCCTCGAGCACCTTGGCGCGCACGGCGATCAGCATCGACTGGATACGCGGCTGGCGAGACTGGGCTGCGGCGGCGCGCAGCGCTTCCTCGATGGGCAATGCGGCGCCGATCAGAGTCGCCAGCTGGCGGGTGACCAGGGCCAGGTCGCGGGCCGACAGGCCACGGCGCAGGCTGAAGCCGCCCGAGCTCTCGCTGTGTTCCTTGCGGTGCGCCGGCTCCACCTGCAGTGGCGCCAGCTGTTTCTCGCGCAGCAGCTGGCGTACCTGGCGGGCGCTGTCGGCCTCCAGTACGCCTTTCTGCTGGCGGCCCTTGGTGTCGAGGGCAACGTATTCGAAGGCGGCCATCAGTCTTCTCGAGTCACACGCAGGACTTCTTCCAGGGTGGTCACCCCTTCCAGCACCTTGCGCCGACCGTCGTCGCGGATGCTCGGACCGAGGCTGCGGGCATGGCGCAGCAGTTCCTGCTCGCCGACACCGTTGTGCACCAGGGTGCGCATCTTGTCGTCGAAGATCACCAGTTCGTAGATGCCGGTCCGGCCGCGGTAACCCTGCTGGTGGCATTCGGGGCAGCCCTTGGCGTGGTAGATCTGCGGCTGGCTGTGCGGATCTAGGCCGAGCAGGCCGCATTCGGCCTCGTCGGCCGGGCGCGCCTCGCGGCAGTGCGGGCAGAGCACGCGCACCAGGCGCTGTGCCAACACGCCCAGCAGCGACGAGGACAGCAGGAAGGGTTCGACGCCCATGTCCACCAGGCGGGTGACGGCGCCGACGGCGCTGTTGGTGTGCAGGGTGGACAGCACCAGGTGACCGGTCAGCGAGGCCTGCACGGCGATGTCGGCGGTTTCCTGGTCGCGGATCTCACCGACCATCACCACGTCCGGGTCCTGGCGCAGGATGGCGCGCAGGCCGCGGGCGAAGGTCATGTCCACCCTCGGGTTGACCTGGGTCTGTCCGATGCCTTCCAGGTAATACTCGATCGGGTCTTCCACCGTGAGGATGTTGCGCGAGCGGTCATTGAGGGTGACCAGGCCGGCATACAGGGTGGTGGTCTTGCCCGAGCCGGTGGGGCCGGTGACCAGGATGATGCCGTGGGGCTTGCGCAGGTTGTCGTCGAGCAGGCGGCGGTCGCGCTCGCTCATGCCCAGGTGTTGCAGCGACAGGCGTCCGGCCTGCTTGTCGAGCAGACGCAGTACCACGCGCTCGCCGTTGGCCGAGGGCAGTGTGGATACACGGATATCCACTTCGCGGCCGCCGACCTTGAGCGAGATGCGACCATCCTGCGGCACGCGCTTCTCGGCGATGTCCAGGCGCGCCATGACCTTGACCCGCGACACCAGCAGCGCGGCCAGTTCGCGACGCGGCTCGATCACTTCGCGCAGGATGCCGTCGACGCGGAAGCGCACGACCAGACGTTTCTCGAAGGTTTCCAGGTGGATGTCGGAGGCGCCGGCCTTGATCGCCTCGCTCAAGATGGCGTTGATCAGGCGGATGATCGGCGCGTCGTCTTCCTGCTCCAGCAGGTCGCCGGATTCGGGGGTGAGTTCGGCCAGGCTGGCCAGGTCGAGTTCGGCGCCGAGGCCCTCGGCCATCTGCCGTACCTCGGAGGAGTCGCGCTGGTAGGCCAGGGTCAGTTCCTGCTCGAAGGCCTCCGGCTCGAGCCAGTGCAGCGGCAGAACACGGCCGGCGAAGCGCTGGGCCTCCTGCACGGCCGCCAGGCTGGCGCCACGACGCACCTGCAGCTGCGCCTGACCGAAAGGCTCGCGCAGCAGAACGCCGTGGCGCTTGGCGAAGGCGAATGGCAGGGAGCGCAAGGCCGGACCTGCCGGGGCCGCTAGTGCGGCGTGGGTATCGGTGGACATGTGCGGGCCCGTTCCTGAAACAGAAGATCCATCTAGCTGTTGTTTTTGTTGTTATGCGGCACGACTGAGGCGTCAAGTTAACGGATTTCCAGGCAAAACTGCAGTGCGGATTTCGCAGGTTTGTACAAACAGCGACAACGCTAGCGGCGAATTGTTATGGCCGTGGGTCGGAATACGTCGGGCAGACAAAAAAGAACCCCGGCATTTTGCCGGGGTTCTGGTACTGCAGGGAGCGTATTACTTGTCTTCGCTGCGCTGGTGCTTGAAGAACACGCCGTTGTCGCCGAAGGACGAGGCGATGAACGGCGAGGTCAGCTCCATCTCGCCGATCTTCACCGCGCTGTTGCGACGCTGCTGGGCGTAGCTACGGTTGGTGGACGGGATGATCGAGGTCTTGATCTCCATCGAGGTGGCGTACACGTCATACAGCTTGGTACCGGCAGTGAGGGTCACCAGGTCGCTGCGGAAATCGTGGGCCGCGGTGGAGAAGAGGCTGCGCAGTTCCGGCTTCGGCACGAAGTAGATCTGCGTCGGCGCCTTGACCGCGGTGACGGCCTGACCGGTCTGGGTCACTTCGGCCATGTCGTCCACGCGCAGCTGGGTCGGTTTCAGCGTCACTGCGGCGAACAGCACCTGCAGACCGAAGTTGTCGGTGCCTTCCGGCAGGACGATCTGCGACATTTCATTGGCAAAGAAGTTGTAGTTCTGCCCCTGGCCGCTCCAGCTGGCCAGTGCCGAGACGTTGCGCGAAGGCTTGCCATCGACGAAGGCCTTCCAGGCCATGCCGGGTTGCACACTGCCACCAGACGGATCGGCAGCCAGCGACAGGCGCAGCAGGCCGTTATCCGCGCCCTGGAACAGACCGGTGTATGGATTGCCGGCCACGGGGTTGAACTTGACCTTGGCCATCACGCCACGCTGGTGCATGCCCTTCTCGTAATCGGCCGGCACCACGTCACCCTCTTCACGCACCTTCTTCCACAGGGTGTTGGCCAGCAGGGCCGAGGTATTGATGCCCTCCAGCGGCGGCAGCTCACCTTCGGCGTACTGGGTGCGCATGGCACCGTTGACCCACAGGTTGTCCTGCTTGGCCTTGGCCGGCCAGGTCTGGTAGTCGGCCGGGATGTTCAGACCCCAGGGTTTGAAGGCGTTCTGTACACCCACCAGGCTGCTGTCGAGTTGCGGGTTGTGACGCTTGATCACATCGACCATGGTGGTGTTTTCGACCCAGGCCAGGCCTTCCGCAGTGTAGATCTCCGGGCGGTAGTCCTTGGTGTAGAAGCGGTCGGTCATCAGGCGGCGCGAGGCGTTCATGATGAAGATCTGGAAGGCCGTTTCGCCGAAGGCGAAGCCGTCCGGACGCACGGTCTCGGCCAGCATGCCGACCAGGGTGTCGATCTTCTCGATGTCGTTGCCGTACACACGCTTGAGGTTGGCCAGGGTGGCCGGGTCGGTGGTCAGGTCTTCGAACTTGGTGATCGGGTTGAGGCCGATCTCGCGACGGAACTCGTTGTAGCGCGGTACGCCACGTTCGCGATCACGCAGTACGTCGATGGTCGCCAGGTCGATGTTGCCGACCAGCGGAATCGACAGATTGCGCAGGAAGTTCGGGTAGTTGTTGAGGGTCAGCGATCCCGGGTTGGTGATACCGAAGGAGTACCACAGGCGATCCGGATGCTCGCCGTTGAGCAGGTTCTCGGCGTCGCGATCACGGGTGTTCTGCAGCTGCACGGAGCGCGAGATGGTGTTGGAGCCGATGTCATAGACGTCGACCTTGTCACGCATCAGCGGGTGCATGCGGTATACCGCGACGAACTCCTCGGTCAGCGTGTAGGGCACGCCGTAGTTGTTCGGATTGGTCGAGCCGACGATGCCGCTCAGGGCATGAGAGATGGTCGAGCTGCCAACGTTGGTCGGGTCGATGCCCAAGATGCGCAGAACGAAGGAATTCGAGCCGGCCAGGTCCTCCTGCAGCATGCGGGCTTCGGCCTGGTACTTGTCGCGGTTCGGGCCAGAGCCCAGCAGGCCCCACCAGTTGGCGTACATGGCACGCTCGGTGACCGGGTTGGCAATCACCGCCGGGGTCCACTCCACGGTGTGGATCTTGGCCATCAGCGCGGCGTTGACCAGGCGCGCGTGGTCATACAGCCACTGATCGTTCTTGTCCGGGTACTTCTGCTTGAGCATCGACGCGATGGCGTTGTGCTCCTTGGTGAACAGCTGGTGCAGCATGCTCAGACCGACCCACCAGTTCTCGTTGAAACCGGTGACCGGCTTGCCGCTGATGAACTCGGTCGGCAGGGTGCCGTCCGGGTTGATCTTCAGCTTGCCGTCGACGAAGGAACGCACCTTGTCGTTGGTGGCCTTGTCGCTGCCATACAGCTGCGAACCGTCCCACCAGTGGGTGTTGTGGTTGCGGTAGGTGGCCGGCTTGCCGGCTTCGGCGGCGGTGCGGGTCGGGTCGGGCTGGGTGCGGCGTACGGAGAGATTGCCGCTGCCCAGCACGTCGCCGGCCGGCAGCGGGACCTGGATCGGGTTGGATTCGCTGTTGGGGCCGTGCTCTACCCAGTCATGCACCATGAACTGGATCCAGGACGCGGCAATGAAGTTGAGGCTGGGCGCCGGCTTGAACTCGCCGCGGGCCATCAGCACGTTACTCACTTCCCGCGGGTTGGGGCTGAGCAGCGTGTCGGATTCGGTTTCGCCATGGGTCACTGCGGGGTTCACGTTGCGGCCGAAGCGGCGGTAGACCGAACCCTCGGCGGGGTTGGCGAGGATGTTACAGGTACCGTCCTCGGTACGCGCCACCTGACTGCGCGCATCACAGGTGATCTTGGCGTTGGCGGCAGGCAGGTTGTCGACGTCGAAAAGGTTTTCCTTGAACAGCACGTCGCGCTCCAGCGCGAGTGAGATCAGGGCGGCGTAGATGCCCAGAGTGCCGAACTTGACCAAGCTCGGCCATGTGACCCAAACAGACATGGCGGTATCTCCCGATTCTTCTTGTACTAATACGGTTGAATGCCGGTTTTCCGGCTGGCGGGAGATTAGGGATTTGTGCGCCCCCCTCCCCCCTCCCCGGGGAGGGGCAGAGCGCAATAGGTGCACCATTCGTCAGCTGTTGCGTTGCTGCATGCTGAGAATGGCCTCGGTGCGACCGGAGAGATTGAGCTTCGAGTAGATGTTCTTCAGGTGCCACTTGGTGGTGGACAGGGCGATGCCGGTGCTGACACTGATTTCCGTGTTGGACAGCCCCCTGAGCAGGCAGGCGAAGATCTCCGCCTCCTTGTCGGTTAGCAGGCTCACCAGGTCCGGCAGCGACGCCGAGGGCGCCTGGCTCTCGGCCAGGAGGAATTCGGCATAGGCCTCGCTGTAGGCCTCCGGCACCTGCAGCTGGCCCGAGCGCAGCAGGCCGAACACCGCCTCGGCGAAACCGGGCGCCTCGTCGAACACCGAACGGTTGATATTGACGATGCCGAAGCGCGCCACCAGTTCCAGCAGTGCCTTGATCTGCTGTTCAGAGGTCTGCTGCGGCGCGCTCTGCACCAGCAGGTTGGCCTCCACCACCAGCGCCCGCGCCTTCATCTCGCTCTGCTGCAGCGACTGCGCCAGCACCTTGAGGATGCGGCAGGCGCGGGGCTGGGCGCCGCGCATCACCAGCCAGTACACCGCGGCCAGGCCGTAGCGCTCCCAGCATTCGTCGTAGGGCCGCACCTTCTCCCATTCGCCGGCCGCCAGGCGCTCCTCGATGCCCAGGCGCTGGGCCAGGCTGTCCAGCGCCGCCGGACGCCCGTCGAGATAGGCCTGGCGCATGCTCTCCTGGGCCACCTGGCTGGCGAAGCGCGCGTAGTTGCCCAGCTGCAGGATGCGCGACAACTGCTCCAGCAGGCGCCCGGCACGCCCCTGGGACTGACGCCGATAGAGCAGGCGCGACAGGGTGATGTGCACGGTGGCGATGGTCTCGGTGGCCGAGGACGAAGTGACCATCGCCATCAGGTCCTCGCACAGCTGCTGGGCGGCGGCCAGCTGATTCTGCTCGTACAGGGCCACCACCATGGCGGTGGCGCGATTGAGCCAGGCCGGCGACGAGCGCTCGGTGCGCTGATAGTCCTGGCAGACATCCTTGCGCGCGCTGGTGGCACGCCCGGCGTTGCGGTTGCACAGGGCGATGATCAGGTCGGCGTAGCTCTCCAGGAACAGCTGGCCCGTGCGCGCCAGCAGCGCCTTGGACTCCAGGGCCAGCTGGATCGACTGCTCCAGGCGCCCATGCATCAGGTGGTGGTAGGCCAGGATGGTCAGGGCCAGGGCGCGGATGTCCGAGGAGATGCCGGGGGCCAGCAGATCCGACCAGCGCTCGCCGGGGTCGAAGGCCAGGTCGTACTGGAACAGCTCCAGGTTCAGCGCCAGCAGCTGGCGGGTCGGCGCCTCCAGCCCCGGGCGATCGGCGCAGCGTTGCGCCAGCTCGTCGACACAGTAGCGCGCCTGGTGGAAGCGCCGCGACAGGGTCAGCGCATAGGTCATCGGCACCAGCAGACGCGGCCGTTCGCACAGCTCGGCCTCGCTGAGCGGCTCCAGCCACTTCAGCACTTCGGCGAAGTGACCGCTGCGCACCCACTGCTCGCACGCCTCTTCCAGCAGGCAGTGGAACAGCGCCTGGTCGCCACTGCGCTGGGCATGCTGCAGGGTCTGCTCCAGATCGCCACGGGCATGGAAATGCAGGGCGGCGCGGCGGTGCAGTACCGGCACCTGCTGCGGCTGGTGCATGGCCAGGCGTTTGGCCAGGAAGTCGTGCAGCAGCGCGTGGTAACGGTAGTGGCCGGGCAACTGGTCCACCGGCAGCAGGAACAGCTCGCGGGCGGCCAGGTCTTCCAGCAATAGGGCCGAGCCGGAGCGGTCGAGCACCTGGTCGCACAACTCGCCGTCGAAGCGTTCGAAGATCGCGCAGCTGAGCAGGAAGTCATGCATCTGCGGCGACAGGCGCTTGAGCACCACATGGCCGAAGTAGTCGACTATTTCCGGCTGGCTGCCGTTGAAACGCTCCAACGCCACCGTGCCGAAACGTGCGTAGGCCAGCAGCGCCACCTTGACCCCGGCCATCCAGCCCTCGGTCATGGCCATCAGACTGTCGACATAGGCCGGGCTGAGATCGGGCCCGCCGAGGTGGGCGTTGAGCTGCTGGATCTGCAGCGGCGACAGGCGCATGTCGTGCTGGTCGATGCACAGCAGCTTGTTCTCCAGCTTCAGCCGGCTGAGGGAGAAGCCCGGATGGTTGCGCCCGGACAGCACCACCCGGGTACCGCCCGCCAGGCGCTCGAGCATGGCCGAGAGCACTTCGAGGATGGTTGGCTGACGGATGAACTGGAAATCGTCGAGGACGATATAGAGGTCGCCGTCGATGCGATTGAGCGCATCGGCCAGGTACTCACCGACCACGTCGGGCGCCTGGTACATCTCGGCGGCGAAGGGGTTGAACCAGGAAACGTCGAAGTCTTCCACCAGGGCGCGGATGCCCTCGGCCAGGTGGCGAAAGAAGCGCACCGGTTCATTGTCACGCGCCTGCAGCGGATAGTGCACCACACTGCATCCGGGCCTGCCCGCCTGCCAGTGAGCCAGCAGCGTGGACTTGCCGGAGCCGGCGGGCGCCAGCAGTACGGTCAGGGGAAATTGCGCGCAGTGATTGAGCAACTCGAGTAGCTCAGCACGGGCAAACCCCGCGGGAACCGAGGTAGGCGGTTTGCGATCTTCCATTGCAGTGATCCGTCAGGCTTATTTTTATTGTTGAACGGGAAGCACGTGGGGGCCGATGATAGCGGCTCGTTTCCAGGAAGTTTCGAAACGTTTCACGCTTCTGGCCGCAACTCGACGTGCGGCAACAGTGCGCGAGCACGCAGATAGATCAAGCAGGTGCGCCATGGACAGGATACTTGCGGTATGGTTGGCGGCTCCCGCAGAGTACGGGCCCAACCGATGCGAGCCGAACAGAGCCCGCACGAATAAGAAGAATAACGGGGGATTCATGCTTTGAGCGTTACCAGCATCCGCCTTCCCGCCTGGCTGCAACGCCATGGTGTGACCGGCCTTTGCCTGCTCGTGGTGCTGCTGATCACCCTGAGCATGACCAAGCAGAGCGTCGACCTCCTGCGCCTGCTGCGCAGCGAAGCGCCGAGCGCACCGGCCGCCACCACGGCCGCGCAACCCCAGCAGGTGTCCCTGCAACAGCTGCAGAACCTGTTCGGCACCCCGGCCCGGCCCGTCGGCGATCAGAATGCACCGCCCACCAAACAGCAGATGACCCTGCTGGCCAGCTTCGTCAATCCTGATGCCCAGCGTTCCACGGCCATCATCCAGGTCGCCGGCGACAAGCCCAAGCGCATCGGCGTCGGCCAGGAGATCAACTCCAGCACCACCCTGCAGGCCGTGCACAAGGACCATATCGTGCTCGACCGTGGCGGCCGCGAGGAGAGCCTGCACTTCCCGGCCCTGCGCTCGCCCACGCTGACGCCCTACTCCGCCGATCCCTACGCACCGCAGGAACCGACCGCCGAGCAACTGGAACAGCTGCAGGACGAGGACGTCCAGGCTTTGCAGCAGCGCATCCAGGACCTTCAACAACGCATGGAAGGCGAAGGCGACATGCCCACGCCCGAAACACCGGAAGCCGAATAAAGCCCATGACCGACTCCAAATTCCTGTCGCAGAAACGCCTTCCCCTCGCCCTGCTGCTGGCCGCGAGTTGCCTCGCCGCGCCGCTGCCGCAGGCCATCGCGGCCGAGCCGGCAGCGGCCACTCAGGGCGCCGAGACCTGGACCATCAACATGAAGGACGCCGATATTCGCGACTTCATCGACCAGGTGGCGGAAATCTCCGGCGAGACCTTCGTCGTCGATCCACGGGTCAAGGGCCAGGTCACGGTGATCTCCAAGACCCCGCTGGGGCTGGAGGAGGTCTACCAGCTGTTCCTCTCGGTGATGAGCACCCACGGCTTCAGCGTGCTGGCCCAGGGCGACCAGGCGCGCATCGTGCCGGTCACCGAGGCGCGCAGCGCCGCCAACAGCAGCCATGCCGCACCGGACGACGTGCAGACCGAACTGATCCAGGTGCAGCACACCTCGGTCAACGAGCTGATCCCGCTGATCCGCCCGCTGGTACCGCAGAACGGCCACCTGGCCGCCGTGGCCGCCTCCAATGCGCTGATCATCAGTGACCGCCGGGCCAACATCGAACGCATCCGCGAGCTGATCGACCAGCTCGATTCCCAGGGTGGCGGCGACTACAACGTGATCAACCTGCAGCACGCCTGGGTGCTGGACGCCGCCGAGGCGCTGAACAGCGCGGTGATGCGCAACGAACGCAAGGACGGCTCCGGCACCCGGGTGATCGCCGACGCGCGCACCAACCGCCTGATCCTGCTCGGCCCGCCGGCCGCCCGTCAGCGCCTAGTCAACCTGGCCCGCTCGCTGGACATCCCCAGCACCCGCTCGGCCAATGCCCGGGTGATCCGCCTGCGCCACAGCGATGCCAAGAGCCTGGCCGAAACCCTCGGCGACATATCCGAAGGCCTCAAGGCACCGGAGGGCGGTGGCGAAGCGGGCGGCACCAGCAAGCCGCAGAACATCCTGATTCGCGCCGACGAGAGCCTCAACGCCCTGGTCCTGCTGGCCGAGCCGGATACCGTGGCGACCCTGGAAGAAATCGTGCGCAACCTCGACGTGCCGCGCGCCCAGGTGATGGTCGAGGCGGCCATCGTCGAGATTTCCGGCGATATCAGCGACGCCCTCGGCGTGCAGTGGGCGGTGGACGCCCGCGGCGGTACCGGTGGCCTGGGCGGGGTCAACTTCGGCAACACCGGCCTATCGGTGGGCACCGTGTTGCGGGCCATCCAGGAAGACGAGATTCCTGAGAACGTCACACTGCCGGATGGTGCCATCATCGGCATCGGTACCGATCATTTCGGTGCGCTGATCACCGCCCTCTCCTCCAACAGCAAGAGCAACCTGCTGTCCACGCCAAGCCTGTTGACCCTGGACAACCAGCAGGCGGAGATCCTGGTGGGCCAGAACGTGCCCTTCCAGACCGGTTCCTACACCACCGATGCTGCCGGCTCGAGCAACCCCTTCACCACCATCGAGCGCGAGGATATCGGCGTGACCCTCAAGGTCACCCCGCACATCAACGACGGCGCCACCCTGCGCCTGGAAGTGGAGCAGGAAATCTCCTCCATCGCCCCCAGCACCGGGGTCAACTCCCAGGCAGTGGACCTGGTGACCAACAAGCGCTCGATCAAGAGCGTGATTCTCGCCGACGACGGCCAGGTGATCGTGCTCGGCGGGCTGATTCAGGACGACGTCACCAGCACCGATTCCAAGGTACCGCTGCTGGGCGATATCCCGCTGCTCGGCCGTCTGTTCCGCTCCACCAAGGAAACCCATATAAAGCGCAACCTGATGGTGTTCCTGCGCCCGACCGTGGTCCGCGACCGCGCCGGCATGGCCACCCTGTCCGGCAAGAAGTACAGCGATATCAGCGTGCTCGGTACCGACGAAGAGGGCAACAGCACCCTGCCGGGCAATGCCGAGCGCCTGTTCGACAAACCGGGCGCAGCCGCCATCGACCTGCGCAAGGCAGACGAATAAGGGTCGAGGGAATGAAAAACGCCGCTCGATGAGCGGCGTTTTCGTTTCAGAGGGCGGCGAGCCCGCGGGCCAGATCGGCCTTGAGGTCGGCCAGGTCTTCCAGGCCCACGGCGACGCGGATCAGGTTGTCGCGAATGCCGGCATTGGCCCGCTCCTGCGGCGACAGGCGGCCGTGGGAGGTGGTCGCCGGGTGGGCGATGGTGGTCTTGGTATCGCCCAGGTTGGTGGTGATCGAGATCACCCGGGTCGCGTCGATGAAACGCCACGCCGCCTCCTTGCCACCCGCGACTTCGAAGCTGACCACCGCACCGAAGGCACTCTGCTGCCGCTTGGCCAGCTCATGCTGCGGGTGGCTGGGCAGGCCGGAGTAGTAGACCTTGTCGATGCCCGGCTGGGTCTCCAGCCACTGGGCCAGCTGGAGGGCGCTGGCGCTGTGGGCCTGCATGCGCACGCGCAGGGTCTCCAGACCCTTGAGGAACATCCAGGCGTTGAACGGGCTGAGGGTCGGCCCGGCCGTGCGCAGGAAGCCCACCACCGCCTCCATTTCGGCCTTGCGCCCGGCGACCACGCCGCCCAGGCCACGGCCCTGGCCGTCGATGTACTTGGTCGCCGAATGCATGATGATGTCGGCACCCAGCTTCAGCGGCTGCTGCAGGGCTGGGGTGCAGAAGCAGTTGTCCACCACCAGCAGCGCCTTGCGGGCGTGGGCGATCTCCGCCAGGGCGGCGATGTCGACCAGCTCGGCCAGCGGGTTGGACGGCGACTCGACGAACAGCAGCTTGGTGTTGGGCTTGAAGCCCGCCTCCCAGGCAGCCAGATCGGCCAGCGGCGGGTAGTCCACCTCGATGCCGAAGCGCTTCAGGTACTTCTCGAACAGGCTGATGGTCGAGCCGAACACGCTGCGCGACACCAGTACGTGATCGCCGGCGCTGCATTGGCTCATGACGATGGCCAGGATCGCTGCCATGCCGGAGGCGGTGGCGACCGCCTGCTCGGCGCCCTCCAGGGCGGCGATGCGCTCCTCGAAGGCGCGCACGGTCGGGTTGGTATAACGCGAGTAGACGTTGCCCGGCACCTCGCCGGCAAAACGCGCGGCGGCGTCGGCGGCGCTACGGAACACGTAGCTGGAGGTGAGGAACATGGCCTCGCCATGCTCGCCCTCCGGCGTACGGTGCTGGCCAGCACGCACCGCCAGGGTGTCGAAGCCGACGCCTTCGAGGTCGCTGTCCAGTCGTCCCGCTTCCCAATCCTGGCTCATGGCTGCTCCCGGCCTCAGTCGTTGTGCAGATCGATGATGGCGCTGACAGACGGGCTGCCGGCCTTGGCCGCATCGTTACGTGCCTGCTCGATCTTGTTCAGATAGTGCTCGTTGACATCGCCGGTCACGTACTGGCCGTCGAACACCGCGCAGTCGAAGTGCTCGATCTTGATCTTGCCGCCACCGACCGCCTCTTTCAGATCGTCCAGGTCCTGGTACACCAGCCAGTCAGCGCCGATCAGCTCGGCCACTTCCTCGGTGCTGCGGCCATGGGCGATCAGCTCGTGGGCGCTGGGCATGTCGATGCCGTACACGTTCGGGTAGCGCACCGCCGGGGCCGCCGAGCAGAAGTAGACGTTCTTGGCGCCGGCCTCGCGGGCCATCTGGATGATCTGCTTGCAGGTGGTGCCGCGCACGATGGAGTCGTCCACCAGCATCACGTTCTTGCCGCGGAATTCCAGCTCGATGGCGTTGAGCTTCTGCCGTACGGATTTCTTGCGCGCGGCCTGGCCGGGCATGATGAAGGTGCGGCCGATGTAGCGGTTCTTGACGAAGCCCTCGCGGAACTTCACGCCCAGATGGTTGGCCAGCTCCAGCGCAGAGGTACGGCTGGTGTCCGGGATCGGAATGACCACGTCGATATCGTGATCCGGACGCTCGCGCTGGATCTTCTCGGCCAGCTTCTCGCCCATACGCAGGCGCGCCTTGTACACCGACACGCCATCCATCAGCGAGTCCGGGCGGGCCAGGTAGACGTGCTCGAAGATGCACGGCGAGTACTGCGGGTTCGACGCGCACTGACGGGTATGCAGCTTGCCGTCTTCGGTGATGTACACCGCCTCGCCCGGGGCCAGGTCGCGAATCAGGCTGAAGCCGAGCACGTCGAGGGCGACGCTCTCGGAGGCGATCATGTACTCCACGCCCTCGTCGGTGTGGCGCTGGCCGAAGACGATCGGGCGGATCGCATGGGGGTCGCGGAAGCCGACCACGCCATAGCCGGTGATCATCGCCACCACGGCGTAACCACCGCGGCAACGGGCATGCACGCCGGCGACGGCGGCGAACACGTCTTCCTCAGTGGGCTGCAGCTTGCCGCGCACCGCCAATTCATGGGCGAACACGTTGAGCAGCACTTCCGAGTCGGAGTTGGTGTTCACGTGACGCAGGTCGGACTCGTAGATCTCGCGCGACAGCTGCTCGACGTTGGTCAGGTTGCCGTTGTGCGCCAGGGTGATGCCGTACGGCGAGTTGACGTAGAACGGCTGCGCCTCGGCGGAGCTGGAGCTGCCGGCGGTGGGATAGCGCACGTGGCCGATGCCGACGTGACCCACCAGGCGCTGCATGTGGCGTTGCTGGAAGACATCGCGCACCAGGCCGTTATCCTTGCGCAGGAACAGACGCCCGCCGTGGCTGGTGACGATGCCGGCAGCGTCCTGGCCGCGATGCTGGAGCACGGTAAGGGCGTCGTACAGGGACTGATTGACGTTGGACTTACCGACGATACCGACGATGCCGCACATGTGACGCAACCTCTGTGTAGTGAATCAGGTAGTTCCAGGCTCTTACGGCAGTTTAGGCTGCAAGAGACCCTCGTAGGACGGAAGCTCGGGCGTCTGCGTGATGCCGCTGGCGAGCCACTGGCTGGTCAGGCTCAGAATCAGATTCTTCGACCAATCCGCCACCATCAGAAAATGCGGCATCAGGGTCGACTGCTGCCACCATTCATCCTGTTGTACCGGGGCCAGGCTGACCAGGCCCACCAGTACCACCACCAGCAAGGCCCCGCGCGCCGCGCCGAAGACCATGCCGAGAAAACGATCGGTGCCTGACAGGCCGGTAACCCGGATCAGCTCACCGATAAGGAAATTGATCAGCGCCCCGACCAGCAGGGTCACGATAAACAGAATGGCGCAGGCCGCGATAACGCGCATCGACGGCGTCTCGATGAAATCCGTCAGGTGCTGCGACAGGGCGCCACCGAACATCCAGGCGACCACACCGGCGATGATCCAGGTCAGCAGCGACAGGGCCTCCTTGAAGAAGCCGCGGCGCAGGCTGATCAAGCTGGAAATGGCGATGACGGCGATGATCGCCCAATCGACCCAAGTGAATGCCACGTTGCTGCCTACAGACGGGAAAGGCGGCGAATTCTAGCAGAGCGTGCCCGGCCGGGTAAGCCGGGGCCGCTATATGGCTCTGATAGAGGAAATCAGCCGTTTTCCGGCTGGAAACGCACCACGAACCCCTTGAGGTTCTGCTGGCGATTGAGCAGATCACGTAGGCGATCGGCCTCGGCGCGCTCGATGACCGGACCGACGAACACCCGGTTCATGCCGTCGAAGCTGCGGATATAGGCGTTGTAGCCACCGCTGCGCAGGGTCTGCTGCAGCTTCTCGGCACCCGCGCGGCTCGACAGGCTGGCCAATTGCACCGACCAGCTGACCGGCAGGTTATTGGCATCCAGACCACTGGCCGGCTTAGTAGCCGCCTGAGTCGGTGCGGGCGTTTCCACAGGCGGCTGGGCCTGGGCTTGCGCCTGCGGCTCGGCAACGGGTTGGGTCGGCACGGCGATCGGCTCGCTGGAAGTCTGCGGCACTGGTTCCACCGGCGGCACTTCGTCCTCGGCCACCGGCTCGGGCACCACTACCGGCTCCAGCGCAACATCCGGCATGCTCGGCCTGTCCGGCATCGCCGGTGCATCCACCGTCACCTGACGCAGCTCGTCCTCACGGGAAAACAGCATCGGCAGGAAGATCACCGCCAGCGCCACCAGCACCAGTGCGCCGACGATCCGCTGCTTGAGCCCCTTATCCAGCACTGCCATTGCCTGCCTCCGCCTGTTGGCCGAGCCACTCCAGGGCTTCGGCCACGCAATAGAAAGATCCGAACACGAGGATCTCGTCGTCCTCGCTCGCCTGGCCACACTGTACCAGCAATGCCTCGGCCACGCTGGCGCAGGCGCGCACATCCGCGCCCAGGTTGCGCAACGCCGCCTCCAGCTCACCAGCCGGACGACTGCGCGGGCTATCCAGTGGCGCTACCGACCAGCCCTGCACTTCGAGCTGCAGCGGCGCAAGCACGCCCTTAAGATCCTTGTCGGCGAGCAGGCCGAATACGGCGAGACGCCGGCCCTTGAGGGGCCGCGCGGCCAGGCGCGTGGCCAGGTACTCGGCGGCATGCGGGTTATGACCGACGTCCAGCAGCAGCGTCAGATCCCTGCCCTGCCAGTTCACGCGGCGCACATCCAGGCGGCCGGTCACGCGCGTACGCTGCAGCGCAGCGACCAGCCTTGCCGGCTGCCAGGCCATGCCCAGCACCGCATAGGCCTGCAGCGCCAGGGCGGCGTTTTCCATGGGCAGATCTAGCAGAGGCAGGTCGTGCAGCTCCAGTACTCGGCCATCGGCGGTCAGGCCGCGCCAGTGCCAGGCGCCTTCGCTCAGCGCCAGGTCGTAGTCGCGCCCGCGCAGGAACAGCGGGCAATCCAGCTCAGCCACGCGCTGCAACAATGGCAACGGCGGATCCAGGTCACCGCAGAACGCCGGCTTGCCCTGGCGCAGGATGCCAGCCTTCTCGAAGGCCACCGATTCGCGGGTATCGCCGAGCCAGTCGGCATGATCCAGACCGATGCTGGTGACCAGCGCCAGGTCGGCGTCGACCAGGTTGACCGCATCCAGCCGGCCACCGAGGCCGACCTCCAGCACCACGGCGTCCAGCGCTGCGCGCTCGAACAGCCAGAAGGCCGCCAGAGTGCCCATCTCGAAATAGGTCAGGGAAATCTCGCCACGCCCGGCTTCGACCGCCGCGAAGGCTTCGCACAGCTCATCGTCGCCGGCATCACGCCCCTCGAGCTGAACCCGCTCGTTGTAACGCAGCAGGTGTGGCGAGCTGTAGACGCCGACCTTGAGCCCCTGCTCACGCAGCAGGGAGGCCAGAAAGGCACAGGTGGACCCCTTGCCATTGGTGCCGGTGACGGTGATCACCAGAGGCGCCGGCTTGCCCAGGCCGAGCCGGCGAGCCACCTCGCGGCTGCGCTCCAGGCCCATGTCGATGGCGCTGGGGTGCAGTTGCTCCAGATAGCTCAGCCAGTCGGCGAGGGATCGGCTCATGCAGTGGCCGCGGGAGTCGGCAGATGCTGCAGCTGTGCCAGCAGGCGAGCCAGGCGCGGACGCAGATCGTTGCGGTGGATGATCATGTCGATGGCGCCATGCTCGAGCAGGAATTCGCTGCGCTGGAAGCCTTCAGGCAGCTTCTCGCGCACGGTTTGCTCGATCACCCGCGGACCGGCGAAGCCGATCAGCGCACGCGGCTCGGCGACGATCACGTCACCGAGCATGGCCAGGCTGGCAGATACGCCGCCGTAGACAGGGTCAGTCAGCACGGAAATGAAGGGAATGCCCTCCTCGCGCAGGCGCGCCAGCACGGCGCTGGTCTTGGCCATCTGCATCAGGGAGATCAGCGCCTCCTGCATGCGCGCGCCACCGGAAGCCGCGAAGCACACCAGCGGGCAGCGCTGCTCCAGCGCGGCGTTGGCGGCACGCACGAAGCGCTCGCCGACGACGGCGCCCATGGAGCCGCCCATGAAGCTGAACTCGAAGGCGCAAGCCACCACGGGCATGCCCTGCAGCTTGCCGCTCATGGAAACCAGCGCATCTTTCTCGCCGGTCTCCTTCTGCGCGCTGGCGATGCGGTCCTTGTATTTCTTGCTGTCACGGAATTTCAGGCGATCCACCGGCTCCAGCTCGGCGCCCAGCTCCTCACGCCCCTCGGCATCGAGGAACAGGTCCAGGCGTGCACGCGCGTCGATGCGCATGTGGTGGTTGCACTTGGGACAGACGTCGAGGGTCTTTTCCAGTTCGGGGCGATAGAGCACGGCATCGCAGGATGGGCACTTGTGCCAGAGCCCTTCGGGCACCGAGCTCTTCTTGACCTCGGAACGCATGATCGAGGGGATCAGCTTTTCTCTCAACCAGTTGCTCATGCTTACTCTCCGTAGCTGTTCGGGGTCTTGGGCGACCCAGGCAAACTTTGATTCAGGCCGAAGGCGACGGATGCCGCACCCCGGCCAGGGCGCAATGGGTTATGGACGGCAGGCGCCTGCCCGCCGTCACATCAACCGCCACGCGCCGCACGAATGAAAGCCGCGATCTTTTCCGCATCCTTGATGCCCTTGCTCGCCTCGACCCCGCCGCTGACATCCACCGCATAAGGACGCACCCGGGCCACCGCCGATGCGACGTTATCCGCATGCAGGCCGCCGGCCAGAATCACCGGCTTGCTCAACCCCTCAGGCACCAGTGACCAGTCGAAAGCCTCGCCGGTTCCGCCGGGCACGCCCTCGACGTAGGTATCCAGCAGAATGCCCTTGGCCCCAGGGTAACGATTCACCTGAGCAGCGATATCGTCGCCGGCCTTGACCCGCAGCGCCTTGATGTAGGGGCGATTGATGCTTTCGCACTGCTCGGGGGACTCGTCGCCGTGGAACTGCAGCAGGTCCAGCGGCACGCTGGAGAGAATCCGCTGCAGTTCATCGCACTCGATATCGACGAACAGGCCGACCGTGGTCACAAATGGCGGCAGCGCGGCGATGATCGCCCGTGCCTGCTCGATGCCGACGGCGCGCGGGCTCTTGGCATAAAACACCAGACCAATGGCATCGGCCCCGGCCGCGGCTGCGGCCAGCGCATCCTCGACCCGGGTGATTCCGCAGATTTTGACGCGAACGGCTGTCAACGTGCCGGCACCTTCTGAGAAAGAAAAATCGATGGTAGCAAAGCCGCGAGGCAGTTTCAGCCGAAGCTTTGCGGCAGCGAGGAGAGGAAGTGCGGCCCCAGGTAGCGCTGCGGCAGCTCGAACTCCTCGGGATACTCCACCTGCACCAGATAGAGCCCATAGGGATGAGCCGTCACGCCACCGGCGCGGCGATCACGCGAGGCCAGCGCATCTAGCACCCAGGAGGGCTCGCGCTCACCCGCACCGATGGTCATCAAGACCCCGGCGAAGTTGCGCACCATGTGGTGTAGAAAGGCGTTGGCGCGTACATCGATGATGATGAAGCGACCATGCTCGATCACCTCGAGGTGGTGCACCGTCTTCACCGGCGACTTGGCCTGGCACTGCACCGCGCGAAACGAGGTGAAATCGTGCGTACCGACCAGATGGCGGGCCGCCTCGCGCATGCGCGCCACGTCCAGCGGGCGGTAGTTCCAGGTGACTTCCTCGGCCATATGCGCAGGCCGTATGTGGTCGTTGTAAATCACATAGCGATAGCGCCGGGCACAGGCCTTGAAGCGGGAGTGGAAATGCGCCGGCATGACCTTGGCCCAGGTCACGCTGATGTCCGCAGGCAGGTTGGCGTTGGCCCCCATTACCCAGGCCTTGAGCGGGCGCTCGGCACGGGTGTCGAAATGCACCACCTGCCCGCTGGCGTGCACGCCCGCATCGGTGCGCCCCGCACACATCAGGCCGATCGGCTCGGCGGCCACCTGCGACAGCGCCTTTTCCAGCGCCTCCTGCACCGTGGGCACACCGCTGTCCTGGCGCTGCCAGCCACGGTAACGGGTGCCCTTGTACTCCACGCCAAGAGCGATTCTGAAAACGCCAGGGGCGGCCATTTCGGCCGCCCCTGTTGGTGTTGCTTCAAACATGGATCAGCTCAGTTTGGAGATCAGATCGCGAGCTTCCTGCTGCTGACCTTCGCTACCCTCGGCAATCACTTCGTCGAGGATGTCGCGGGCACCTTCACTGTCGCCCATGTCGATGTAGGCACGCGCCAGATCGAGCTTAGTGGCGGTCTCATCGGTACCCGAGAGGAAGTCGAAGTCGTCGTCCAAGTCCTGACCTGCTGCAGTAGAAGAAGCTTCCGGCAGAGCGGCCGGCAGTTCATCGGCCAGACCGCTGCTCAGCTGATCCAGCTCGGCGGAGACTTCATCCAGCTGGGCGGCGAAGCTGTCGTCGGCCGGAGTGCTGGGAGTCTCTTCGGCGAGGGACAGATCGAAATCGGCCGGCATGTCCAGATCGACTTCGCCGGCTGCGGAGCTGGAGGTGATCGGCTCGTCATCCAGGCTCAGCATGAAGTCGTCGTCGGCAGCGGTCGCGCTCGGCTTGCTGTCGGCTTCCAGATCCAGGCTGAAATCGGCCAGGTCGTCACCCAGGGACAGGCTGTCGCTGGTGCTTTCGCCACCCAGGTCGAGATCGAAGTCCATGTCGGCGCTGGTGGTGCTCGCCGGGGCGGCCGGAGTGTCGAAGTCCAGACCGGAATCCAGGTCCAGATCGTCCAGAGTGGTCTCGGCGACCGGAGCAGCAGGTGCCGACGGCGCGTCGAGATTGACGTCCAGATCATCCAGGCTCAGGTCGAAGGAGTCGTCTAGGTCGGAGGCTGCGGCCGACTGCTGAGCAACCGGCTCGTCCAGGGTCAGGTCGTCCAGGCTGAACGCATCCAGGTCGTCGGACGCGGCAGCCGCACCACCAGCAGCAAAGGCGGCCACGGCCATCGCCGGGTACTTGGCCTTCAGCTGATCGACGGCACCGGCAGAACCGCCGATCTCGCGCAGCTCCTGCTCCTGGCGGGCGAAACCATCGCGGTCGCCCAGCTCGGCATAGACTTCCATCAGCTTCAGGCGCAGATCGCTGCGATGCGGCTCGTCGTTGATCGCGTTGTGCAGCAGCTCGGCGGCCTGGGTGAACTTGCCGTAGGCGATATAGATATCGGCTTCGCCCAGGGCGTCGGCGGTCTGCGGCGCCACACGCTCTTCGGCCTGCTCGCGCACCACGGTCTCGCCGGAGGCGTCACCGAGGCCGGCGAAGCTGTCATCCGGCAGATCCATGTCATTGGCGAAGGCGTCGTTGTCGTCATCGGCGGCCAGGCTGTTCTGCAGCTCGGCCTCTTTCATCGCATTGCGGCGCGACAGCACCATCAGACCGACCAGCAGCACCAGCAGCGCACCGCCGCCGACGGCACCGAGCAGCATCGGATTGGCCAGCAGTTGGTCAACCACGCCTTGCGGCTCGGGCTCCTTGACTACCGGAGCGGCAGGCTTGACGGCCTGGGCGGGCTTGGCCGGTTGAACCGGCTTGGGAGCGACAGCCGGCTTGGCCGGCTCAGTGGCAGGCGCCTGGACCGCCGGCTTAGCCGGCTCGGTCTTTGGGGCGGTTTCCTCGTAATTGAAGTCGGTAGTAGCTGGCTTCTCGACCGGAGGCACGGTTGCCGGCTTGGTCTCGGCGGTCGGTGCGGCCGGCTTCTCTAGCGGTTTCTCCACAGGCTTGGTCGCGGTCGCCGGAGTAACCGGAGCTGCCGGAGCGACCGGCTGGGTCGGAGTCGCTGCAGCCTTGCTCTGCTGAGCCAGATCGGCCTGCAGCTTGGCCAGCTGGCTGTCCTTCAGCTCGAGCAGGCGCTGCGCCTTGTCCAGCTGGCTCTGCAGGTCGGCCATGCGGCTCTGCAGCTCCGCGCTCTCGCGGCGGCTGGAGTCCAGGCTTTCCTTGGTCACGGCCAGTTGATCATTGAGCGCCTTGCTGTCGCCCTTGCCCTTGTCGCTGCCGGCGGTGGACTTGCCACTATCGGCGGCAACCAGCTTCAGGCTGTCCTTGGCATCGGCCTTGGCCGGAGCAGCACCGGCGCTGTCGCGCTTGGTGGCATCCAGCTGGCGGGAGCTGCTGGCGGCGACGCTGCGGCCTTCGCGCCAGGCAGTGTTCTGCTCGCCGACCTGGGCGATAGCCTCGCTCTGGCTGCGGCTCTTGATCTGGGCGTCGGTCGGCAGGCGCAGTACCTGGCCGCTCTTCAGGCGGTTGATGTTGCCGTCGACGAAGGCACCCGGATTGAGATCCTGGATGGCCAGCATGGCCTGGTGAACGGAACCACTCTGACGGCTGCTCTGGGCGATTTCCCACAGGGTATCGCTGGAGGTGGTCTTGTACTGGTCGCCGTCGATCTTGGCGGTGGCCGGGGTAGCGGCAGGCTTCGCCGCCGGGGCGGCCGGGGCAGCCGGGGCAGCCGGACGGGCCGGGGCGCTGGCGGACGGGATGATCGGACGCGGGGTCGGCGCAACGGTCTGCGGACGCGGCGCCGGAGCGGCGGCTACCGGCAGGCGCGGCGCGGCGGTCACTACCGGACTCGGCGAGTACATCGGCGGATCCAGCAGCAGGGTGTATTCGCGCAGCAGGCGGCCGTTCGGCCACAGCACTTCGACGAGGAAATTGACGTAGGGCTCGCGCACCGGCTTGGTCGAGGTGATGCGAATCACGCTCTTGCCGTTGGGCTTGATGATCGGAGTGAACTTGAGATCGGTCAGGAAGTACTGACGATCAACACCCGCCTTGTTGAACTCTTCAGGCGAGGCGAGCGTCGGGATTACTTCGGTCTGCGCCAGATCGCGCACTTCGAGCAACTCGATCTCCGCCACCAGCGGTTGGCTCAGCGAGGACTGCAGGTCGATTTCCCCCAGTCCCAGTGCATGTGCCGTACCCGAGGTCAGCGCGGAAGCAGCCGCAATTGCCAGCACCAGTTTGCGAACCCGAACCATAGCGTAATCCCTTGTTTTATCTTTTTTTCTCGATGAACGAGAGGATTTGAAGTGCGCTGCCTGCGCCCGCCCGAAAGCGGCTCCCCGTCAGCGAACTACCAAAACAGTATTGCCAAGCTAGAATAATTCTTCAAATTTGGGGCTAAGTATCTTTTACAGATAGTGTTTTATCAACAACTCACCAATTTGCACAGCATTGAGCGCAGAGCCTTTTCGCACATTATCTGACGCAATCCACAAATTAAGCTCAGCTGGATCGTCCAGACCAGCGCGCAGGCGCCCTACGTAGAGTTCATCCTGCCCCACCGCATCGCCGACCACGGTCGGATAATCGCCCTGCTCCACCAGCTCGATCCCGGCCTGCTGCTCCAGCAGCGCAGCGACTGCGGCCACATCCACGGGCTCTGCAGTTTCCAGGCAAACGGCCAGGCTGTCGCCGAAGAACACCGGCGCCACGCAGCAGGTAACGGCCACTTTCAGTCCGTCGATTGCCAGCACCCGCTTCAACTCGTCGGCCATCCAGCGCTCCAGCCGTGCATGACCGCCCTCGTCCGCTTCGCCTAGCTGGGCCAGCACATTGAACGCCACCTGGCGCCCAAACACCTGCGGCTCCAGCGGACGCATATTGAGCAGCTCGGTAGTCTGCCGGGCCAGCTCGCTGACACCGGAGCGGCCAATAGTGGAAACGGACAACACCGCGTTCACCACGATCTTGCGCAGACCGAGCTGGCTACGCAGCGGCGCCAGTACGGCAGCCAGGGCGGTGGCGCCGGGCGCCGGGCTGGCCAGCAGATAGGGCGCGCTCGCGCCAGCCAACGCCTCGGCATTGGCTTCCGGCACCACCGGCAGCGCCTGCGGCAGGCCGCCGCTCAGGTCGATTACCGAGCAGCCGGCGGCGTGCGCCTTGGCGCCGTACTGGCGGCTGACGTCCTCGCCCGCCGCGAAGAAGGCCAGCTGCACCTGGGCGAAATCGAAGTCCGCCACCTCGCGCACCCGCAGGTTCTTGCCGCGGAATGCCATGGCCTGCCCGACGGAATCGTTGCCGGCCAGTAGGTGCAGGTCGGCGACCGGGAACTCGCGCTCCTCCAGCAGCTGCACCAGGGTTTCACCCACGGTGCCGGTGGCGCCGATCACGGCGATAGCGAGGGACTTGGACATCGGAATACCTTGAGACAGAGAAGCGAGTGGGCGGCACTCTACGCTGCGCCCGAAAGGCTGACCACAGAAACAAAAAAAGGCCGGTAATCACCGGCCTTTTTTGCTGGCTGACTAACGAATCAGCGCTCCAGCAGGATCCGCAGCATACGGCGCAGCGGCTCGGCCGCGCCCCACAGCAGCTGGTCGCCGACGGTGAAGGCACCGAGGTACTGCGAGCCCATGTTGAGCTTGCGCAGACGACCGACCGGTACGCTCAGGGTGCCGGTGACGGCGGTCGGGCCGAGGTCGCGAATGCTCGCCTCGCGGGTGTTCGGCACCAGCTTGACCCAGGGGTTGTGCTGGCTGATCAGGCCTTCGATGTCGGCCATCGGCACATCCTTGTTCAGCTTGATGGTCAGCGCCTGGCTGTGGCAGCGCATGGCACCGATGCGCACGCACAGGCCGTCCACCGGAATCGGACTCTTGATCCGACCGAGGATCTTGTTGGTCTCGGCCTGGCCCTTCCACTCTTCGCGGCTCTGGCCGTTGGGCAGTTCCTTGTCGATGTAGGGGATCAGGCTGCCGGCCAGCGGCACGCCGAAGTTGTCCACCGGGAAGGACTCGCCGCGCATGGCCTCGGCAACCTTGCGGTCGATGTCGAGGATGGCGCTGGCCGGGTCGGCCAGATCGTCGGCCACCGAGGCGTTGATCGCGCCCATCTGCTTGATCAGCTCGCGCATGTTCTGCGCCCCTGCCCCACTCGCAGCCTGGTAGGTCATGGCGCTCATCCACTCGACCAGACCGGCTTCATACAGGCCGCCCAGGGCCATCAGCATCAGGCTGACGGTGCAGTTGCCGCCGATGTAGTTCTTGGTGCCGGCGTCCAGCGACTGGTCGATGACCTTGCGGTTGACCGGGTCCAGCACAATCACCGAGTCATCGGCCATGCGCAGGCTGGAGGCCGCGTCGATCCAGTAGCCGTTCCAGCCGGCTTCGCGCAGCTTGGGGAAGACTTCGCTGGTGTAGTCGCCGCCCTGGCAGGTCAGGATCACGTCGAGGCTCTTCAGCTCGTCGATGCTGTAGGCATCCTTCAGCGGGGCGACGTCCTTGCCAATCGCCGGGCCCTGGCCGCCGACATTGGAGGTGGTGAAGAACACCGGCTCGATCAGGTCGAAGTCACGCTCTTCCAGCATGCGCTGCATGAGCACGGAACCGACCATACCGCGCCAACCGATCAGACCTACACGTTTCATAACGACTCACACCTATATAAGCAGCCCGCCGGCAGGCGCCGGTGGGGCTGGAAAGATTACAGACTGCGCAGGGCCTCGACCACTGCATCACCCATGGCGGCGGTACCGACGCGGGTCTTGCCTTCGGACCAGATATCGCCGGTGCGCAGGCCCTGATCCAGCACCTTGCTCACCGCCAGCTCGATGGCGTCGGCAGCAGCGGCCTGGTTGAAGGTGTAACGCAGCATCATCGACACCGAGAGGATGGTCGCCAGCGGGTTGGCGATGCCCTGGCCGGCGATGTCCGGCGCGGAGCCGTGGCACGGCTCGTACATGCCCTTGTTGTTGGCGTCCAGCGAGGCGGACGGCAGCATGCCGATGGAACCGGTGAGCATGGAAGCCTCATCCGACAGGATGTCGCCGAACATGTTGTCGGTCACGATGACGTCGAACTGCTTGGGCGCGCGGACCAGCTGCATGGCGGCGTTGTCCACGTACATGTGGCTCAGCTCGACATCCGGGTAGTCCTTGGCCACTTCCTCGACCACGGCGCGCCAGAGCTGGCTGGAAGCCAGCACGTTGGCCTTGTCCACCGAGCACAGCTTCTTGCCGCGCACGCGGGCCATGTCGAAACCGACACGGGCGATACGGCGGATTTCACTCTCGCTGTACGGCAGGGTGTCGTAGGCCATGCGCTCACCGTTTTCCAGCACCTTGCTCTCGCGCGGCTGACCGAAGTAGATGCCGCCGGTCAGCTCGCGAACGATGAGGATGTCCAGACCCGACACCACTTCCGGCTTGAGGCTGGAGGCCTCGGCCAGCTGCGGGTAGAGGATGGCCGGACGCAGGTTGCCGAACAGGCCCAGCTGCGAACGGATCTTCAGCAGGCCGCGCTCCGGGCGGATGGCCGGATCGATCTTGTCCCACTTCGGCCCGCCAACGGCGCCGAGCAGCACGGCATCGGCCGCGCGGGCGCGATCCAGGGTCTCGTCGGCCAGCGGCACGCCGTACTTGTCCACGGCAGCGCCGCCCAGCTCGTCGAAGCTCAGCTCGAAGCCCAGGCTGTACTTGTCGTTGGCCAGGTTCAGCACCTTGACCGCCTCGGCCATGATTTCCGGGCCGATGCCGTCGCCGGGGAGAATCAGAATCTGCTTGCTCATGCTCAATCCTTAAATCACTTGATCGCGCCGAACAGCCAGGGGCTGCTCTGCTGGTGTTTGCTTTCGAAGGCCTTGATCGCGTCCTGGTCCTGCAGGGTCAGGCCGATGTCGTCCAGGCCGTTGAGCAGGCAGTGCTTGCGGAAGGCGTCGACCTCAAAGCGGTACTGCTTGCCGTCCGGACGGGTCACGGTCTGCGCCGCCAGGTCCACGGTCAGCTGGTAGCCCTCGGTAGCCTCGGCCTGCTGGAACAGCTCGTCGACTTCGGCGTCGGTCAGGATGATCGGCAGCAGGCCGTTCTTGAAGCTGTTGTTGAAGAAGATGTCGGCATAGCTCGGCGCGATGATGGTGCGGAACCCGTACTCTTCCAGCGCCCAGGGCGCGTGCTCACGGGAGGAACCGCAGCCGAAGTTCTCGCGGGCCAGCAGCACGCTGGCGCCCTGGTAGCGCGGGAAGTTGAGGACGAAGTCCTGGTTCAGCGGGCGCTTGGAGTTGTCCTGGTTGGGCTGACCCACGTCCAGGTAGCGCCACTCGTCGAACAGATTGGGGCCGAAGCCGCTGCGCTTGATCGACTTGAGGAACTGCTTGGGAATGATCTGATCGGTGTCGACGTTGGCGCGATCGAGCGGGCAGACCAGGCCGGTGTGTTGGGTAAAGGCTTTCATCGTCTAGCTCCTCAGGCCTGCATCAGTTCGCGCACATCGATAAAGCGACCGGTCACCGCGGCAGCGGCGGCCATGGCCGGGCTGACCAGGTGGGTACGCCCACCGGCGCCCTGGCGACCTTCGAAGTTGCGGTTGGAAGTCGATGCGCAATGCTCGCCATTGCCCAGCTTGTCCGGGTTCATCGCCAGGCACATGGAGCAGCCCGGCTCACGCCATTCGAAACCGGCCTCGATAAAGATCTTGTCCAGGCCTTCCTGTTCGGCCTGCGCCTTGACCAGGCCGGAGCCCGGCACCACCAGCGCCTGCTTGACGGTGGCGGCGACCTTGCGGCCCTTGGCCACTTCGGCGGCGGCGCGCAGGTCTTCGATACGCGAGTTGGTGCAGGAGCCGATGAACACGCGGTCCAGCTGGATATCGGTGATCGCCTGGTTGGCGGTCAGGCCCATGTACTTGAGGGCGCGGACGATGGAGTCGCGCTTGACCGGGTCGGCCTCGACGGCCGGGTCCGGCACGTTCTGGTCGACGGCCAGGACCATCTCCGGCGAAGTGCCCCAGCTGACCTGCGGCTTGATGTCCTCGGCACGCAGCTCGACGATGGTGTCGAAGTGCGCGTCGGCGTCCGACACCAGATCGCGCCACTGCGCCACGGCGGCATCCCAGTCGCTGCCCTTGGGCGCGAACGGACGGTTGCGCACATAGTCGATGGTCTTCTCGTCCACCGCCACCATGCCCACGCGGGCACCGGCCTCGATGGACATGTTGCAGATGGTCATGCGGCCTTCCAGCGACAGGTCACGGATGGCGCTGCCGGCAAACTCCAGGGCATGCCCATTGCCGCCGGCGGTGCCGATCTTGCCGATCACGGCAAGGACGATGTCCTTGGCGGTGACGCCCAGCGGCAATTTGCCTTCGACGCGCACCTGCATGTTCTTCATCTTCTTGGCCACCAGGCACTGAGTGGCGAGCACGTGCTCGACCTCGGAGGTGCCGATGCCATGGGCCAGAGCACCGAAGGCGCCGTGGGTGGAGGTGTGCGAGTCACCGCAGACCACGGTCATGCCCGGCAGGGTGGCGCCCTGCTCCGGGCCGACCACATGGACGATGCCCTGGCGCACGTCGTTCATCTTGAATTCGAGGATGCCGAAGTCGTCGCAGTTCTCGTCGAGGGTCTGCACCTGGATGCGCGACACTTCGTCGGCGATCGACTCCAGGCCGCCCTGGCGCTCGGCCTTGGTGGTCGGCACGTTGTGGTCGGGCGTGGCGATGTTGGCGTCGATGCGCCACGGCTGACGGCCGGCCAGGCGCAGGCCTTCGAAAGCCTGGGGCGAGGTCACTTCGTGGAGAATGTGGCGGTCGATGTAGATCAGCGACGAACCATCGTCGCGGCGCTTTACCTCGTGCATATCCCAGAGCTTGTCGTAGAGCGTCTTGCCGGCCATCTGCTATGTCCTCGATCAGGTCATGTGCGGTGCGAGGGCTTATAACCCTTCTGCTGATGTGGCGATCCTAGGGATTTGGCTCGAATAACTCCAATTCATATTTTTTATTCGAATCATTCCTGAGTGGAATGCGATGGGTTATAACCGGCGAAATTCCTCGCCGCCGGAGCAACCGTGGACCTGGCCAACCTCAATGCCTTTATCGCCATCGCCGAGACCGGCAGCTTTTCCGAAGCCGCCGAGCGCCTGCACCTGACCCAGCCGGCCGTGAGCAAGCGCATCGCCGGCCTGGAGCAACAGCTCGATGTGCGCCTGTTCGACCGCCTGGGCCGCGAAGTGAACCTGACCGAAGCCGGCCGCGCCCTGCTGCCGCGCGCCTACCAGATCCTCGGCGTACTGGACGACACTCGCCGCGCGCTGACCAACCTCAACGGCGAGGTCAGCGGCCGCCTAACCCTGGCCACCAGCCACCATATCGGCCTGCACCGCCTGCCGCCGCTGCTGCGCGCCTTTACCCGCAGCTATCCCCAGGTGGCGCTGGACATCCAGTTCCTCGACTCGGAAGTGGCCTACGAGGAGATTCTCCACGGCCGCGCCGAACTGGCGGTGATCACCCTGGCGCCGGAGAGCCGCGAGCCGGTGCATGCGGTCCCGGTATGGGACGACCCCCTGGATTTCGTCGCCGCCCCCGAACATCCGCTGGCGCGCAACGGCGCGGTGACCCTGGCCGACGTGGCGCTTCACCCGGCGGTGTTCCCCGGCGGCAACACCTTCACCCACCATATCGTCAACAACCTGTTCGCCGCCCAGGGCCTGACGCCCAACATCGGCATGAGCACCAACTACCTGGAGACGATCAAGATGATGGTCTCCATCGGCCTGGCCTGGAGCGTGCTGCCGCGCACCATGCTCGACGAGCAGGTGGTGCGCCTGCCGCTGCCGGGCATCCAGCTGCAGCGCCGGCTCGGCTACATCTTGCACAAGGAACGAACCCTATCCAACGCGGCCAAAGCCTTTATGGTTCTGCTCGACGAACAACGGCGCTTGCCTTGAGGCCGGAACAGCGGCTAACGTGACGACATAACGATAAGAAATACGCTTGCATGCCTCTAGCACGCCCCTTTCCACCAGGCGGCCATGCCGTGTCGAGCGCCGGACGAGAAACGCGATGTCCAAACCGAAGCTGCCGCCCTTCCCCTTTATCCCAGCCCTGGATCCCGCCGAGTTCGAGAAGACCTGGCAGGACGCCCCGCGCCTGCTCGCCGCGCTCAACGGCGCGCACCTGGGCGCCTGGTACTGGGACATCGAGAGCGGCAAGGTCAGCTGGTCGCGCGGCGCCCAGGCCCTGTTCGGCCTGGACCCCAAGCACCCGCTGGAGCAGCGGGTCGACTACATCGAACTGATCCCCGAGGAAGACCGCACCAAGGTCCAGCGCCTGTTCCAGCAGGTACTGGACGGCAAGCCCATCCCCGACGCCCTGCGCCACCGCATCCGCTGGCCCGACGGCAGCCTGCACTGGCTGGAAATCAGCGGCCGCCCGCAGCTGGACGCCAACGGGCGCAAGCGGGTATTCGGCGTGATCCGCGAGATCACCGAGCAGCAGGAGCAGGAACAGGCCCTGCGCGACAGCCAGGAGCGGCTGACCCTGGCCCTGGAATCGGCCAACCTGGGCACCTGGGACTGGCACATCCCCAGCGACATGCTCTACGGCTCCGAGCGCGCCGCCAGCCTGCACGGTCTGCCCGCCGAGCCCTATCACGGCGAATTCGTCGGTTTCTTCCAGCATGTACCCGAGGAAGACCGAAAGATCATGCGCAAGGCCTACCGCGATGCGGTGGACGGCGTGCAGCGCGAATACCAGGTGACTTATCGCACCCGTCTGGAAAGCGGCGAGATGCGTTTCCTGGAGAGCACCGCCAAGCTCTACCGCGACAGCCAGGGCGCGCCCCTGCGCATGGCCGGCATCCTCATGGACATCACCGAGCGGGTGCAGCGCGAGCAGCGCCTGGCCGCTTCCGAGGAAAAGTTCGTCACCCTGTTCCAGGCCAGCCCGGACCCGATCTGCGTCACCCGCATCCGCGACGGCGTGTTCATCGAGGTCAACCCCAGCTTCAGCCAGACCTTCGGCTGGCAGCCGCAGGAGATCGTCGGCCGCAGCGCCCCGGAGCTGGGCTTCTGGGTCGACGAGAGCCTGCGCGCCCAGCTGTTCGCCAAGCTCAACCGCAGCCAGGGTCTGAGCAACGAGGAGGCGCGCTATCGCACCAAGGAGGGCCGCGAGCTGGCCTGCGTGATCTCCAGCCGCTTCATCCGCGTCGACCGCCAGCTGTGCATCACCACCACCTTTCGCGACATCACCGAGCGCCAGGCCGCCGAGGCCGCGCTCAAGGCCAGCCAGGAGAAGTTCGCCAAGGCGTTCCACTCCAGCCCGGACGCCATCACCATCACCGAGCGCGACAGCGGCCGCTATATCGAGGTCAACGAGGGCTTCTGCCGCCTCACCGGCTATCGCCCGGAGGAAGTCATCGGTCGCAGCTCCAAGGAGCTGAACGTCTGGGCCTATCCGGAAGAGCGTGCGCGCATGGTCGAGACCATCGTCAAGGAAGGCCGCGCCTACCATCTGGAGATGCACGGCCAGCACCGCGACGGCAGCATTCGCCTGGTGGAGGTATCGGTCGAGCCGATCGAGCTGAACGACACGCCCTGCCTGCTGCTCAACGCCCGCGACATCAGCGAGCTGAAGGAGGCCCAGGCCCAGGTGCGGCACCTGGCCTACCACGACCCGCTGACCAACCTGCCCAACCGCGCCCTGCTGATGGATCGTCTGACCCAGCAGATCGCCCTGCTCAAGCGTCACAACTTGCATGGCGCCCTGCTGTTCCTCGACCTGGACCACTTCAAGCACATCAACGACTCGCTCGGCCATCCGGTCGGCGACGCCGTGCTGAAGATGGTCACCGCGCGCCTGGAAGCCAGCGTGCGCCTGGAGGACACGGTGGCGCGCCTGGGTGGCGACGAGTTCGTGGTGCTGATCTCCGGCCTGGAAGGCGCCCGCTCCGAGGTCACCCGCCAGGTGCGTCAGGTGGCGGAGAAGCTGCGCGGCCTGCTGGCCGAGCCGATGCTGCTGGACGGCCATCGCCTGCAGGTGACGCCGAGCATCGGCATCGCCCTGGTGCCGGACCACGGCGATAACCCCACCGACCTGCTCAAGCGTGCCGATATCGCCCTGTACCGGGCCAAGGACTCCGGCCGCAACACCATTCAGCTGTTCCGCAAGGCCATGCAGGACGCCGCCAGCGAGCGCCTGCGCCTGGAAAGCGACCTGCGCATGGCCCTGGCCCGCGGCGAGTTCGAGCTGTACTTCCAGCCCCAGGTGGATGCCCGCGACGGCAGCGTGATCGGCAGCGAAGCCCTGCTGCGCTGGAGTCACCCGACCCTCGGCCCGCAGTCGCCGGCGCAGTTCATCCAGGTACTGGAAGAGAGCGGGCTGATCCTCGAAGCCGGCGCCTGGGTGCTCAGCGAGGCCTGCCACGCCGGTGCGCGCCTGATGCGCGACGGCCTGGTGCGCCGCGAAGCCTTCCAGCTGTGCGTCAACATCAGCCCGCGGCAGTTCCGCCAGAACGACTTCGTCGAGCGCGTGGAGCGCTGCCTGGAACAGAGCCAGCTGCCCGCCAGCATGCTCAAGCTGGAGATCACCGAGGGCATCGTCATCCACAACCTGGACGACACCATCGCCAAGATGCACCGCCTGAAGAAGATCGGCATCAGCTTCGCTATGGACGACTTCGGCACCGGCTACAGCTCGCTGACCTACCTCAAGCGCCTGCCGGTGGACGTGCTGAAGATCGACCAGTCGTTCGTCCGCGACGCCACCCACGACCCCAACGACGCCGAGATCATCCGCGCCATCGTCGCCATGGCGCGCAGCCTCAACCTGGCGGTGATCGCCGAAGGCGTGGAACAACCCGAACAGCTGGAATTTCTCCTGCAGCAGGGCTGCCACCAGTACCAGGGCTACCTGTTCAGCAAGCCGGTGCCGCTACTGGAGTTCCACGATCTCTTGCTGGCCAGCCGCCGCGCGGAGAACTGAAATGAAGAAGGGCACCCGCAGGCGCCCTTCTCTTTTTCCTCTACCGACCGATCAGCCTTCCAGCGCCGGCTGCTCGCCGCCGATGGGGATGCGCTTGGGCTTGGCCTCTTCCGGCACGATGCGCACCAGGTCGATGTTCAGCAGGCCGTGGGCCAGCCCCGCCGCCTTGACCTCGATATGGTCGGCCAGGCGGAACGACAGCTTGAAGCCGCGCTGGGCGATGCCCTGGTGCAAGAAGCTGACGCTTTCGGCGGCGCGTTCGCGCTTGCCACCGGTGACGGTCAGCACACCGCGCTCGACCTGCAGCTCGAGGTCGTCTTCACGGAAGCCGGCGGCCGCGACTACGATGCGGTACTGGTCGTCGCCATGCTTCTCGACGTTGTAGGGCGGGTAGGAACTGCCGTTCTCGCTGCTGCGCAGCGCCGACTCGAACAGATCATTGAAACGGTCGAAACCGATGGACTGGCGGAACAGAGGGGCCAGGGAAAGTACATTGCTCATGTTGCGTCTCCTGAATAATCAGCAAGTGTTGTCTCATCGCAGGACCCGACTTCGGCATCCCGCAAGCCATAGGTGGGAGCCCCGTTTTCGATTTCAAGGGGAGAATTTGTCATGCACAAAGTCATGCTGATCAGCGGTGCCAGCCGGGGCATTGGCGCCGCCACCGCACGCCTGGCGGCGCAACGCGGCTACCACCTGCTGCTCAACTACCGCAGCCGGGCGGACGAAGCCACGGCGCTAGCCGACGAGATCACCGCCCAGGGCGGCGTGGCGCATACGGTGCAGGCCGATATCGCCGAGGAGGCGGACGTGCTGCGCCTGTTCGCCGAGCTGGATGAGCACTACGGACGCTTGGATGCGCTGGTCAACAACGCCGGCATGCTGGAAACGCAGATGCGCCTGGAGCAGATGGACGTGGCGCGCTGGCAGCGGGTGCTGGCCACCAACGTGATCGGCAGTTTCCTGTGCTGTCGCGAGGCAATCAAACGCATGTCCAGCCGGCATGGCGGCGATGGCGGTGCCATCGTCAACGTCTCCTCCATGGCCGCCCGCCTCGGCTCGCCCAACGAATACATCGACTACGCGGCTGCCAAGGGCGCGGTGGACAGCCTGACCATCGGCCTGGCCCGCGAGGTGGCCAGCGAAGGCATTCGCGTCAATGCCGTACGGCCCGGCCTGATCGCCACCGACATCCACGCCGCCGGCGGCGAGCCGGGGCGTATCGAGCGATTGAAAGGCAGCGTGCCGCTGCAGCGCGGCGGCGAAGCACATGAAGTTGCGGAGGCGATTCTGTGGCTGGCGTCGGAGCAGTCGTCCTACTGCACCGGGACCTTCATCGATGTCAGCGGCGGACGTTAGGCAGTCTCGGCCAACCTCGCCTCAGGCGCGCCAAGCAGGCGGTCGATGCGCTCGCAGTCATTCTCGCGGCGCACCTCGGCGAACAGCGCTACCGCCTCCGGATAGCTGCGGGTGAGCATGGCCAGCCACTGCTTGAGGCGCCCCGGCGCATAGCGCGGCGCCAGCTTGCGCCGGGCCTGCAGCCAGAAGTCCTGCAGCAGCGGCAGCAGCTCTTCCCAGTTCATCGGCACGACCTCCTGACCGGCACGAGCGGCGGCGATCTGCCGGGCCAGGTCGGGGCGCGAGACCAGGCCGCGGCCGAGCATGATGTCCTCGGCGCCGCTGACCTCGCGGCAGCGCCGCCAGTCGTCGACCGTCCAGATCTCGCCATTGGCGTATACCGGCACGTCGACCACGTCCTGCACCCGCGCCACCCACTCCCAGTGGGCCGGCGGCTTGTAGCCATCGACCTTGGTCCGCGCATGCACCACCAACTGGTCCGCACCGCCCTCGACCAGGGCCCGCGCACAATCCAGGGCACCATCCGGGCTGTCGAAGCCCAGGCGCATCTTGGCGGTCACCGGAATCTCCGCCGGCACCGCGCGGCGCACCTCGCGCAGGATGGCGTGCAGCAGCTCCGGCTCCTTGAGCAGCACGGCGCCACCGCGCGACTTGTTCACCGTCTTGGCCGGGCAACCGAAGTTGAGGTCGATCACCGGCGCGCCCAGGCTGCAGGCGAAGGCCGCATTGTCCGCCAGGCAGGCCGGGTCGGAGCCGAGCAGCTGCACGCGCATCGGCGTGCCAGCCTGAGTGAGCGCGCCGTCCGCCAGCTCGGGGGCCAGCTTGTGGTAGGCGCTCTCGGGCAGCAGGCGGTCGCAGACGCGAATGAACTCGGTGACGCACCAGTCGATGCCGCCGACTCGGGTCAGCACATCGCGCAGGATCTCGTCGACCAGCCCCTCCATGGGAGCCAGGGCGATTTGCATGGGTTAGTCCGGGAAAACGGGGCGCACAGTTTAAGGCCGCGCTGGCAAGGCGCAAGATGGTGCACACTGCAGCAGACCAAAGGGAGAACCGCCATGCTAATGCGCTCGCTGATTGCCTTCTGCCTGGCCTGCGGCCTGGCCCAGGCCGCCGAAACCCTGCCGCGCGGGGTACAGGTCGTGCCGCCGGACCCGACACCCGGCGAGCCGGGGCGACTGATCTTCAGTCGCGACAACAACGCGCCGAACGCCTGCGACGTGGAGCTGTATGTCAATCAGCAGGTCGTGGCGAAACTCGGACCGGGCGAGCGCACCAGCCTGGATCTGCCCAGCGGCCAACTCAGCGTGGCGGTAGCCATTTCCTCGGCGGGCTACTGCGGCGGGCGCGGGCCAGGCCCGGAGCAGTCGGTGCTGCTCGGCTCGGGCGAGACCCGGCAATTCGCGATCATGGTCGAGCCGGGGCAAGTGTTCCTCGCCCCGTTGCTCAACTAGAGCTCCAGCGGATAGGGCTCCAGCAGCGCCTGGCCGTAGCCTTCGACGAACTCCGGCGGCATGCGCTTGGGCTTGCCGCTGGACAGCTCGATGCAGACGAAGGTGGTCTGCGCGCGCAGCAGGCTGCAGGCATCGGCCGGGCGCCACAGCTGGAAGCGCCGGGTCATCTTCAGCTTGTGGTCGGACTCGACGATCCAGGTGGCCATCTGCAGCTCCTCGCCCTCGTAGGCGCTGGCCAGATAGTCGATCTCATGCCGCAGCACGGCCATGGCCCGGTCCAGGCGGCGATACTCGGCCAGGTCCAGCCCCAGGTGTTGCGAGTGGCGCCAGGCGCAGCGCTCCAGCCAGCTGACATAGACCGCGTTGTTGGCGTGGCCCAGGCCATCGATATCCTCGGCGGTGACTTGCAGATCGATCACGAACGGCTGCGGCAGATCCCAACTCACGACTTGACCTCCAGACTGGCCGCCAGGTCGCGGGCCTCGCTGGCCAGCTGGGTGATCTGATCCCAGGCGCGGGCGCGGATCAGGTTGTCGGGGGCGATCCAAGTGCCACCGACGCAGGCCACGTTGGGCAGACGCAGGAAGCTCAGCAGGTTGTCGGCGGTGATGCCGCCAGTCGGGCAGAAACGAATGCCGGTGAACGGCCCCTTGAAGCTCTTGAGCATCTTCACGCTGGTGTTGCCGTTGGCCGGGAACAGCTTGAGCGAGCGGTAGCCGTACTCCAGGGCCAGCAGCACTTCCGAGGGGGTCATCACCGCCGGCAGGTACGGCAGGCCGGAATCTTCCGCGGCGGCGGCCAGGCGCTCGGTGCAGCCGGGGCTGACAGTGAACTGGGCACCGGCATCGCGGGCCTCCTGGAATTGCTCGGCATGGATCACCGTGCCGGCCCCCACCAGCAGATCCGGCAGCTCCTTGCGGATCGCCGACAGGGCGTCCAGCGCGCGCGGCGTACGCAGGGTCACCTCGAGCACGCTGACGCCGCCGGCGTGCAGTGCACGGGCCATGTCCACCGCCAGCTCGCACTCCTCGATCACCAGCACCGGCAGCACCGGGCGCGCCCGTTGCAGCACCGCTTCCATTGTCAGGCTCATGTCATTTCCCCCTCATCGAGATTCCGACACCGATCGGCATAGGCTGCTGTGACGGCGCCGAGCCGGACCGGAGCACAACTCCGGTCCGCCGAGAACATGGGAGGGAGTGTAACGTTTTAGAGCGGCCAGTAGCGCTTTGCGTTCCTCGCCGACTCAGGATGCCAGCGCCGTTGCGCTGAACACCCGGCGCTCGGCGGCGGCATTTAGGCCGGCGTTGCCGAGCAGCTCCAGCACCGCCTCGATCAACCGCGGATCGGCCAGCGACCTGCTGTGGCCACCTGTCTCCAGCGCCAACAGCCGACTCTCCGCCCAGGCCGCATGAATGTTCTCCGCCTCGGCGAAAGGCACCATCGGATCGTCCTTGGCATGAACCACCAGGCCGGGGAAATCCAGGCGATAGCGCGCTACGTCGAGCTGAGCCGCCGGCATCCCTGCGCTCTCCTCGACCATACGTACGAAACGCGCCCGCGCCTGCTTGGGCAGGCCGACGAAATGCGCGAAGCGGCGCAGAGCCCCGAGAATCCGCGCCGGCGCGGCGATGGTCACCAGCGCCTCGGTGCGCAGACCAAGCTGCGTGGCCAGCAGCGCTCCGGCACCACCCAGCGAATGGCCGATCACCGCCTTCAACGGTGGCAGCTCGCTGGACGCCTCTAGCAGCGCGCGGGCGAACAGCACCACATTGGCTTCATGTCCTGGCGAATGGCCATGGGCCGGACCATCCAGCGCGACCACGCCATAGCCGGCACGCACCAGCGCACGGATCAGCTCGGCAAACTGGGTCGGCCGACCTTCCCAGCCGTGCAACAGCAATACCGCAGGGCCGCGCCCCCAGCGCAGGGCGGACAGGCCGAAGCGCAAGGTGATGCGCTCGGCATCGGCCAGCAGCGGCAGCTCCCAGTCGCGCGGCGGCAGATCGCGCGGCGTGAGGAAGGCCCGATGCATCTTGCTGGCCACCAGATCAGGGGCCAGGCGACCAACAGTGGCGTTGAAACCACGAATCCAGCTCATGCTGCTCATCTCGCTTCTCCTCACATAAAAAGCCCGCGGGCGGGCACGTTTTTCAGATCACCGCCGATTTGGCGGCGCGCAGAACCCGGTCGGACAGCTCGCTATCGCCAAGGGCGCGAGCCAGCGCCAGGCCGCCGATCATCAGCGCCATGTCGGCCAACGCCTTGTCGGCGTCCTCGGGACTGCCGGCCAGCTCGGCGACCATCAGCTCGGTATGCTCGACCAGCACGCGGCGAAACGGCTCCGGCAGGCGGCTGAGCTCGCCTAGCGAGCTGGGCAGCGGGCAGGAATCGACTTCGGCGTCGCGGTGCTTGCGCGACAGATAGAAGGCCGCAGCCAGCACGCGGCGGTCCTGGGCGGAGAGACTGTCGTCGAGCTGCTTGAGCCGCTCCCGGCGACGCGCCAGCAACTGGGTGAAGGCCTCCAGCATCAGCGCGTCCTTGCTCTCGAAGTGGGCGTAGAAGCCACCGACCGTCAGTCCTGCGGCACCCATCACCTCGCCGACACTGGGCTCGATCGGGCCACGCTCGATCAGCGCGCTGGTAGCGGCATCGAGGATGCGCTCGCGGGTTCTGCTCTTCTTGTCGCTCATGGCAGCCTCCATAAGATTATGGATTTAATATTATGCATGTAATAAGAAACCGCAAGCAGGCAATCAGACCGCTCGTCGGTGACTTTTCGGGAGGCTGAAAAAACAAAAGGGCCATTCCGAAGAATGACCCTTGAAGTCCGCAAAACGCGGAAAGAAAGTGGCGTCCCCTAGGGGACTCGAACCCCTGTTACCGCCGTGAAAGGGCGGTGTCCTAGGCCACTAGACGAAGGGGACAGAACCTTCGAAGAACAAGGCCAGCACTCGGCTGGCCCTGTCAGTGATTTGGTGGAGCTAGACGGGATCGAACCGTCGACCTCTTGCATGCCATGCAAGCGCTCTCCCAGCTGAGCTATAGCCCCGGATTTTGCGTCTCTCGACGCGCAGTGCAAGCACTGCGAAAAGTGGCGTCCCCTAGGGGACTCGAACCCCTGTTACCGCCGTGAAAGGGCGGTGTCCTAGGCCACTAGACGAAGGGGACGAAACCTTCATTCACTCGAACGCGCTGGAATTCGTTCGGTGGCAATTTGGTGGAGCTAGACGGGATCGAACCGTCGACCTCTTGCATGCCATGCAAGCGCTCTCCCAGCTGAGCTATAGCCCCGTCGCTTGGACGGGGCGCATATTAGGGGCGAGGCCATTGCCTGTCAACACACTTTTTCGTCGAAACCGAAAAAATTCAGAAGGCAGAACAATCACTTACCCGAGAAGCCGGCCAGCCACCCTCCTCGTTCGAGGCGATGACCGGCAGCCCCTTCGCTCAGCCGCGGAAACCTTCCAGCAGCTTCTTCCACTCCTTGGTCTCGCCATTGCTGACGCCGCCGAGCAGCTCGATGGCCTGACGCAGGCGGAAGCGCGATAGGTCGGCACCGAGAATCTCCATGGCATCCAGCACCGAGACCGAGCTGGCCTTGCCGGTGATGGCCGGGAAGATCAGCGGCATCAGGTCGCGCAGCTTGAGGCCGAGGCCCTCGCAGACGAACTGGATGCAGGCGGTGATCTTCTCCTTGTCCCACTGGCGCAGCGCCTCCAGCTCCCACAGCAGCAGCTGCAGGGCCTGGCGCACCTGATCAGGGCTGAGCTTCTTGTGCGCCAGCAGCGCAGGGTCCAGCTGCACGCCGCCGCTGAAGAAGAAGCTGGAGAGCGGCGCGATGTCGCTGAAGATCTCGACGCGCTGCTGCACATGCGGGGCGATCTGCATCAGGTACTGGGAGTTGAAGGCCCAGTCCTGCACACGCTTGGCGAACTGCTCCACCGGCAGCTCGCGCAACCACTGGCCGTTGAGCCAGGATAGCTTCTCGATATCGAAGATCGGCCCGCCGAGGGAAATACGCGACAGATCGAAGTGCTCGATCATCTCGGCCAGGGAGAACTTCTCGCGCTCGTCCGGCATGGACCAGCCCATGCGCCCCAGGTAGTTGAGCAGCGCCTCGGGCATGAAGCCCATGCGCTCGTAGAAGGTGATGCAGGTGGGGTTCTTGCGCTTGGACAGCTTGGACTTGTCCGGATTGCGCAGCAGCGGCATATAGCAGAGCTTGGGCTGCTCCCAGCCGAAGTACTCGTACAGCTTGATCAGCTTGGGCGCCGACGGCAGCCACTCCTCGCCGCGCAGGACATGGGAGATCTCCATCAAGTGGTCGTCGACCACGTTGGCCAGGAAATAGGTGGGCAGGCCGTCGGCCTTCATCAGCACCTGCATGTCCATGCGATCCCAAGGGATCTCCACGTCGCCGCGCAGCATGTCCGGTACCACGCAGACGCCTTCGCTGGGCACCTTCATGCGCACCACGTGGGACTCGCCGGCGGCGATGCGCTGCTGCGCGTCCGCCGGGGCGAGATGCATGCAGTGGCCGTCGTAGCGCGGCGTTTCCTTCTTCGCCATCTGCTCGGCGCGCACCTGGTCCAGGCGCTCGGCGGAGCAGAAGCAGGGGAAGGCGTGGCCCTTGCTGACCAGCTCGTCCGAGTACTTCTTGTAGATGTGGCCGCGCTCGCTCTGCCGGTACGGGCCGTGCGGGCCGCCGACATCCGGGCCCTCGTTCCATTCGATACCCAGCCAGCGCAGGGCGTCGAAGATCTGCTGTTCGGACTCGCGGGTCGAGCGCACCTGATCGGTGTCCTCGATGCGCAGAATGAACTCGCCGCCGTGCTGGCGGGCGAAACACAGGTTGAACAGGGCGATATAGGCAGTGCCGACGTGCGGGTCACCGGTGGGCGACGGCGCAATGCGGGTGCGGACTTTGGTCATGACAAGTCTCGGGAACGGGGAAGATGGATCAAGGGCGCGATGTTAGCAGGCCGGCCGCCACCGGCTCCAGCAGGCCGGCCTGCGGCAGGCTGGCCATGAGGAAGTCGAGGAAGGTCTTGACCTTCATCGCCTGGAAGCGCCGCGAGGGATAGACGGCGTACAGCTCGCCAATCGGCAGCCGGGCATCGGGCAGCAGCTCCACCAGGCGCCCGCTGCGCAGGGCCTCCTCGGAGATCATCACCGGCAGCCCGGAGATGCCGGCACCGGCCAGCGCCGCCTCACGCGCCAGGGTGATGTTGTTGCACGACAGCACCCGCTGGCACTGCACCTGCTCGCCGACCAGCGGCCAGTAGCGTGGCGAGTCCTGCGGCAGGAGGATGGCGCGGTGCCCGGCCAGTTCGTGGATGGTCCGCGGCGCGCCGTGCTGGGCCAGGTATTCGGGGCTGGCGCACAGGCGCCGCGGGCTCTCCAGCAGCTTGCGCGCGATCAGCGTGGAATCGCGCGGCTGACCGACCTGGATGGCGATGTCGACGCCCTCCTCCAGTGGATCGACGTCGCGCGAGGTCAGCTCGACCTCGGCGCTGATCTGCGGGTACTGGCGCATGAAGCGCCCGAGCACGCCGCCGAGGAACAGCTGGCCGAACTCGATCGGCGCAGTGATGCGCAGCAGGCCGGAAGGCTCCTGCTGCAGCTGCATCACCGCCTGCTCGGCCTCGGCGAAGTCGAGCATGATCTGCCGGCAGCGCTCGTAGTAGGCCTGGCCCACTTCGGTGAGGCGCAACTTGCGCGTGGTGCGGTTGAGCAGGCGCACGCCGAGGCGCTCTTCGAGCAGGGCGATGCGCCGGCTCACCGTGGATTTCTGCATGCCCAGGTTCTGCGCGGCCTGGGTGAAGCTGTGGCATTCCACCACGCGGGTGAAGATCAAGGCGTCATCGAGCCCCACGATTGTTCCCCAAAAGCAACAAAGTTTGTGAATTCTACTGGCTACAGCCTTCGCGGCAACACTGTTAGATTTGCTTACACTTACGCCCCGCCGTTCGAGCCCACTCATGCCTGCCCAATTGCAACGCCGCCTATCCGTCTTCGTCGCTCTGCTCGCCATCGTCGTCCTGGCCCTCTTCGGCCACTGGCTGCTGGTCGGGCGCTTCCACGAGAGCACCGACAATGCCTATGTGCAGGGCGAGATCACCCGCGTCTCCAGCCAGCTGGGCGCCCGCATCGAGCGAGTGCTGGTGGCCGACAACCAGCACGTGGAGAAAGGCCAGCTGCTGCTGACCCTGGAAAGCGCCGACTTCCAGCTGGCTCTGGAGCGCGCCCGCGCAGCGTTGGCCACCCGCGAGGCGGAACTGACCCAGGCGCAGAGCCGCCTGGCACAGCAGTCGAGCCTGATCGCCGCGAGCCAGGCCGATGTCGCCGCCGGCGAGGCCAACCTCAACCGCACCCAGATCGATCTGTCCCGCGCCCAGACCCTGCGCAAGCCCGGCTATGTCTCGGAAGAGCGCGTCACCACCCTCTCCGCCGATAGCCGCGTGGCCCGCTCGCAGCTGTCCAAGGCCGAGGCCGACCTCAGCGCCCAGCGCCAGCAGGTGGACGCACTGAACGCCGACATCAAGCGCCTGCAGGCGCAGATCGCCAACGCCAAGGCCGAGATAGCCCAGGCCGAACTGAACCTGACCCGCACCGAGATCCACGCACCGATCAGCGGCACCATCGGCCAGCGCTCCGCGCGCGAGGGCCAGGTGGTGCAGGCCGGCGCCTATCTGCTGTCGATCGTGCCGAGCGACGCCATCTGGGTGCAGGCCAACTTCAAGGAGACCCAGATCGGCAGGATGCAGGTCGGCCAGCGCGCCGAACTGGTCTTCGATGCCTACCCCGACACGCCCATCGAAGGCCGCATCGACAGCCTGTTCGCCGCCTCCGGCGCGCAGTTCAGCCTGCTGCCGCCGGACAACGCCACCGGCAACTTCACCAAGGTGGTGCAGCGCATCCCGGTCAAGCTGACCTTCGCCGCGGACAACCCGCTGCAGGGCAAGATCCGCCCCGGCATGTCCGTGGAAGTGAACGTGGACATCGCCAGCGACACCCAGCATGGCGGCTGACGAGCTGCTGCGCCCGGTCGGAGAGCCGACCCGGCGCGACTGGATCGCGGTGATGAGCGCCATGCTCGGCGCCTTCATGGCGGTGCTGGATATCCAGATCACCAACTCCTCGCTGAAGGACATCCAGGGCGCGCTGTCGGCCACCCTGGAGGAAGGTTCGTGGATCTCCACCTCCTACCTGGTGGCCGAGATCATCATGATTCCGCTCACCGCCTGGCTGGTGCAGCTGCTCTCGGCGCGGCGCCTGGCGGTGTGGGTGTCGCTGGGCTTCCTCGCCTCCTCGCTGCTGTGCTCCTTCGCCTGGAACCTGGAGAGCATGATCGTGTTCCGCGCCCTGCAGGGTTTCACCGGCGGCGCGCTGATCCCCCTGGCCTTCACCATGACCCTGATCAAGCTGCCCGAACACCACCGGGCCAAGGGCATGGCGCTGTTCGCCATCACCGCCACCTTCGCCCCCTCCATCGGCCCGACCCTGGGTGGCTGGCTAACGGAAAACTGGGGCTGGGAATACATCTTCTATATCAACGTGCCGCCCGGCCTGCTGATGATCGCCGGCCTGATGTACGGCCTGGAGAAGAAGGCGCCGCACTGGGAGCTGCTGAAGAGCACCGACTATGCCGGCATCGTCACCCTGGGCCTGGGTCTGGGCTGTCTGCAGGTGTTCCTAGAGGAAGGCCACCGCAAGGACTGGCTGGAGTCGCAGCTGATCGTCGGCCTGGGCAGCGTGGCGGTGGTCAGCCTGATCCTGTTCGTCATCCTGCAGCTGTCGCGGGACAACCCGCTGATCAACCTGCGCATCCTGCGCGAACGCAATTTCGGCCTCACCAGCATCTCCAGCCTGGGCATGGGCCTGGGCCTGTACGGCTCGATCTACCTGCTGCCGCTGTACTTGGCACAGATCCAGGGCTACAACGCCCTGCAGATCGGCGAGGTGATCATGTGGATGGGCCTGCCACAGCTGTTCATCATTCCGCTGGTGCCCAGACTGATGAAGGTGATCTCGCCGAAGTGGCTGTGCGCCGGGGGCTTCGCCCTGTTCGGCGCCTCCAGCTTCTTCTCCGGGGTGCTCAACCCGGATTTCGCCGGCGAGCAGTTCAACCATATCCAGCTGCTGCGCGCCCTCGGCCAGCCGATGATCATGGTCACCATCTCGCTGATCGCCACCGTCTATATCCAGCCGCAGGACGCCGGCTCGGCCTCCAGCCTGTTCAACATTCTGCGCAACCTGGGCGGCGCCATCGGCATCGCCCTGCTCGCCACCCTGCTCGACAGCCGCGCCAAGACCTACTTCGACTACCTGCGCGAGGCCCTGGTACCGGGCAATCCGCAGGTGGACGAGCGCCTGGCCCTGCTCACCGAACAGCTCGGCAGCTCCCAGGCGGCGCTGGGCAAGCTCAGCGAGATCGCCCATCAGCAGGCCGCCATCATGGCCTACAATGACGCCTTCCACTTCGTCGGCCTGGCCCTGGCTATCAGCATGCTCGCCGTGTTGCTGACCCGCGCCCTGCCCGCCGGCGCCACCGGCGGCGCAGCTCACTGAGTTCGCCACCCGCAGGTTCCATTCATGTCCGCTTCACGTTACCGCTCGCTGCTGCTCGTCGGCGCCTTCTTCATCATCTATATCGGCTGGGGCACCACCTACCTGGCCAACCACTTCCTGCTACGCGAGCTGCCGCCCTTCATTATCGGCACCCTGCGTTTCAGCCTGGCCGGCGTGCTGGCGCTTATCTGGGTCGCGCTGCAAGGTGGGCTGAAAGTACAGCGCAGCGACTGGGGCGCGGCGCTGATCGGCGGCCTGCTGCTGATCGCGGTCGGCCAGGGCGCGCTGATCTACGCCAACCAGCACTTGCCCACCGGCATGCTGGCGATGCTCTACACCACTTTGCCGCTGTGGAGCGTGGCCCTGGAATGGCTGCTCGACGAACGCCCGCCGCTGTGGGTGCTGCTCGGCCTGGCCATCGCCAGTGGCGGCATCGTGCTGTTGATGGGCGGCGGCCTGGGCGAAGACGCCGGCCTGCTGCAGTGGTTCTCCGGCGCACTGGTACTGCTGGCTACCCTGCTCTGGGCGGTCGGCGCCTGGTGGCTGCGCCAGCGCCCGCCGCTGCGCTCGCCCGCCACCGGTCTGGGCCTGCAGATGCTGGTCGGCGCGCTGGTGCTGGCCGGCTTCGGTCTCTGGCATGGCGACTGGCAAGTGCTGCAACTGGGCGAGCTGAGCGGCGCCGGTTGGCTGTGGCTGGCCTACCTGGTGCTGCCGGTGAGCCTGGGCGTCTACCCGGCCTACTTCTGGCTACTGCGCGAAGTGAAGCCGAGCCTGGTGTCGACCTTCGCCTTCGTCAATCCGGTGGTGGCCCTGCTGCTGGGCTACCTGATCCTCGGCGAACGCCTCGACTTGTCCGCAGGCCTGGCCTGCCTGGCGATTTTGGCCGGGGTGTCGATAATCATCTTCGGCCGGCGTTAACTGGGTAGGGCGAGCGAAGCCCGCGGGTTTCACCCGCCCTACATAGAAGCAAGCTGTAGCCCGGATGCAATCCGGGAGAGCGCGCCGCCCGGGTCCCGGATTGCATCCGGGCTACCAGGAGTTCAGACCTGCAGCAGGCGGTCGCGCAGCTTCTGGATCTCGTCACGCAGCTGCGCGGCGGCCTCGAACTCCAGGTCGCGGGCCAGCTGATACATCTTCTCTTCCAGCTGACGAATGCGCTTGGTGATCTCGCTCGGCGAGCGCAGATCGGCCTCGTAGCGGGCGCTCTCCTCCGCCGCCTTGGCCGCGGCCTTGCGCTTGTTGCTGCGCGCGCCGGGTACCACGGCGCCTTCGAGGATGTCCTTGATGTCCTTGGTCACCCCTTTCGGCACGATGCCGTTGGCCGCGTTGAAGGCCAGCTGCTTCTCGCGACGCCGATCCGTCTCGCCGATCGCCCGCTGCATCGAGCCGGTCATGTTGTCGGCGTAGAGAATCGCCCGGCCGTGCAGGTTGCGCGCGGCGCGGCCGATGGTCTGGATCAGCGAACGCTCGCTGCGCAGGAAGCCTTCCTTGTCCGCATCGAGGATCGCCACCAGCGACACCTCGGGCATGTCCAGGCCCTCGCGCAACAGGTTGATGCCCACCAGCACGTCGAAGGCGCCGGTACGCAGGTCGCGGATGATCTCCACCCGCTCCACCGTGTCGATGTCCGAGTGCAGGTAGCGCACCTTGACGTCGTGGTCGGCCAGGTAGTCCGTGAGGTCCTCGGCCATGCGTTTGGTCAGCGTGGTGACCAGCACGCGCTGCTCCACGGCCACGCGCTTGCGGATCTCCGAGAGCAGGTCGTCGACCTGGGTGCGCGCCGGGCGCACCTCCACTTCCGGGTCGACCAGGCCGGTGGGCCGCACCACCTGCTCGATCACCCGCCCGGCATGCTCGGCTTCGTAGTTGCCCGGCGTGGCAGAGACGAAGATGGTCTGCGGGCTGGCAGCCTCCCACTCCTCGAAGCGCATCGGCCGGTTATCCAGCGCCGACGGCAGGCGGAAGCCGTACTCCACCAGGGTTTCCTTGCGCGAACGGTCGCCCTTGTACATAGCGCCGATCTGCGGAACGGTGACGTGGGACTCGTCGATCACCAGCAGCGACTCGGGCGGCAGGTAGTCGTACAGGGTGGGTGGCGGCTCGCCCGGAGCACGGCCGGAGAGGTAGCGCGAGTAGTTCTCGATGCCGTTGCAGTAGCCCAGCTCGAGGATCATCTCCAGGTCGAAGCGGGTGCGCTGCTCCAGGCGCTGGGCCTCGACCAGCTTGTTGTTAGTGCGCAGGTAGTCCAGGCGCTCCTTCAGCTCGGCCTTGATGTTCTCCACCGCGCCGAGCAGCGTCTCGCGCGGCGTCACGTAGTGACTCTTGGGATAGAAGGTGAAGCGCGGCAGCTTCTTGATCACCTCGCCGGTCAGCGGATCGAAGGCCGACAGGCTCTCCACCTCGTCGTCGAACAGCTCGACGCGAATCGCTTCAAGGTCCGATTCGGCCGGGAACACGTCGATCACGTCGCCACGCACGCGGAAGGTGGCGCGGGCGAAGTCCATGTCGTTGCGCGTGTATTGCAGATCGGCCAAGCGGCGCAGCAGCGCGCGCTGGTCCATCTTGTCGCCGCGGTCCACGTGCAGCACCATCTTCAGGTACTCCTCCGGGCTGCCCAGGCCGTAGATGGAGGAAACGGTGGCGACGACTATCGCATCCGGCCGCTCGATCAGCGCCTTGGTCGCCGACAGGCGCATCTGCTCGATGTGGTCGTTGATCGAGGAATCCTTCTCGATAAAGGTATCGGAGGCCGGCACATAGGCCTCCGGCTGGTAGTAGTCGTAGTAGGAAACGAAGTACTCGACCGAGTTGTTCGGGAAGAAGCTCTTGAACTCGCCATACAGCTGGGCGGCCAGGGTCTTGTTCGGCGCCAGCACCAGGGTCGGGCGCTGCACCTGGGCAATCACGTTGGCGATGCTGAAGGTCTTGCCCGAGCCGGTAACACCCAGGAGGGTCTGGTGCGACAGGCCGGCCTCCAGGCCCTCGACCATCTGGCGGATGGCCTCCGGCTGGTCGCCGGCGGGCTTGAAGCGGGTGACGAGCTGAAACTCCGACATGGTCGACCTCACGATGCCACTGTGACGCGGCGCGACCGCGGGCGTCATAGCTTGTGAATGCGCGCTGGCGCTGTCGCCGCGCACAACCTGGGCCGCTATAATAGCGGCCCGTTCATGCAACCCCTAGCCCGTTTCCGTGCAGGGTGTTGCCGGTTCCCACCTCTCCTCTCCGAGACCGCCGCAATCATGAGTCTGTTCTCCGCCGTCGAAATGGCGCCGCGCGACCCGATCCTGGGCCTGAATGAAGCCTTCAATGCCGATACCCGCAGCACCAAGGTCAACCTGGGTGTAGGCGTGTACTACAACGAGGAAGGCCGAATTCCGCTGTTGCGCGCCGTTGCCGAAGCCGAGAAGGCGCGCATCGAGGCCCACGCACCGCGCGGCTACCTGCCGATCGAAGGCATCGCCGCCTACGACAGCGCCGTACAGAAACTGCTGTTCGGCGCAGACTCCGCCCTGCTGGCCGAAGGCCGCGTGGTCACCACCCAGGCCGTCGGCGGTACCGGTGCCCTGAAGACCGGCGCCGACTTCCTCAAGCGCCTGCTGCCGAACGCCGTGGTCGCCATCAGCGACCCGAGCTGGGAAAACCACCGAGCCCTGTTCGAGTCCGCCGGTTTCCCGGTGCAGAACTATCGCTACTACGACGCCGCCACCAACGGCGTTAACCGCGCCGGCCTGCTGGAAGATCTCAAGGCCCTGCCGGCCCGCTCCGTCGTGGTGCTGCACGCCTGCTGCCACAACCCGACTGGCGTCGACCTCTCTCTGGATGACTGGAAAGCGGTACTAGAAGTTCTGCGCGAACGCGAGCACGTGCCCTTCCTCGACATCGCCTACCAGGGCTTTGGTGAAGGCATCGACCAGGACGCCTTCGCCGTGCGCCTGTTCGCCGAGTCCGGCCTGCCGTTCTTCGTTTCCAGCTCCTTCTCCAAGTCCTTCTCGCTGTATGGCGAGCGGGTCGGCGCGCTGTCCATCGTCACCGCCAGCAAGGAAGAAGCCGGCCGCGTGCTGTCGCAAGCCAAGCGCGTGATCCGCACCAACTACTCCAACCCGCCGACCCATGGCGCCACCGTGGTTGCTAGCGTGCTCAACAGCCCCGAGCTGCGCGCCCTGTGGGAGCAGGAACTGGGCGAGATGCGCCAGCGCATCCGCGACATGCGCCTGGCCATGGTCGAGCAACTGGCCGCCCAGGGCGCCAAGCGCGATTTTGCCTTCGTCGCCCGCCAGCGCGGCATGTTTTCCTACTCCGGCCTGACTGCCGAACAGGTTGAGCGCCTGCGCGCCGAGTTCGGCATCTACGCGGTCAGCACCGGCCGCATCTGCGTCGCCGCGCTGAACCGCAGCAACCTGGATGCCGTCACCAAGGCCATCGTCCAGGTGCTCTGATGAAAACCGGGGAAGTCGCCCTGTGGGTGTTGACTTCCCCTTTTTAATCAGTAGGATACGCACCGCTGTTCCGCGATAGCTCAGTCGGTAGAGCAAATGACTGTTAATCATTGGGTCCCTGGTTCGAGTCCAGGTCGCGGAGCCAAATTCAAAAGCCTCAGGTGAAAGCCTGGGGCTTTTTTGTTTCCGTCCTGCGCCACGCCGGTTTTTCTACTCATATAAAGAAGAAGCCCCGCATGTGCGGGGCTTCTTCTTTATAGGCACGGAGCTCAAAGCCCGTCCTTTTCCAGATGGTCAAAGTCCACCGCCTCCCCAGGCTTGGCACCCAGCTTGTCGCGGATGTCCTCGAACATCCGGTCGAACTCCGCATGCCCGCGCATGATCAGCGAATGGTTGGTCGGCAGGCCGTGCTTGGCCGCCAGACGGGTGGCCACGCTGGCGAAGTTGAAAGCGGTATCGCGATGCAGCTCGAACTCGTCCTTGAACGCCTTGCCGGCGATCTGCCCTTCCATGCGGAAGTGCATCATCGGCCCTTCCTTGGGATCGCGGCGCACCTCGTAGAAGAGGTCCACTGCAAAGTCGATCTGGCCAGGCAGACTGGCTCTATGTAGATGCCCCGGTTCGAACATGATGCGTCTCCTTGCTGGTCGAAGACTTCAGTCTAGACCAGCATCGCCAAGCGCAACGGCTCCCGATCAGTGCACCGACGCACCAGCGCCGCGCTCCTGAATCAGTACCCAAGGTGACACCACCACGGCCCACAGCTCCGGATCGCGCGCGAGGAAATCCTGCGCCAGTGCCTCCTCGACCTTGGCCACCTGCCCGGCCTGCAGCCATGCCGCGACCTTGGCTCGATTGTCCTCGGCCACGGCCTGCGCGACTTCCACCAGGTCTATGGCGACACCGACCCACAGCAGTTGACCACGGGCGAAGAAGGGCTGCAGTTCCTGCCAGGAAATCTTGGCCGTTTCGCCAAGCAGCTTGGCATAGAGGGTGCTAGGTTGTTCTGTCATGACTTGCTCTGTGTAGAAAACACACGGTTGGGGAAGACGGGCGCCATGATAACGACCGTCCCTCGCCAGGCAAGCTCGAAACCCGATCTCACACCGGCAGAAGGATCTTCCAGTCACCGAAAGACGCGCCGTTATTCTGTACGTTTATTTCAACCAAGCGACACCGCCCTTCACGCCTCCACATGTGCGCTTTTCAAGCCGCAAAACAGAGTTCTACACTGTGCCGGTACAGTTGCCGGGGGGTGTGACCGGGGTACTTTTACCGGTCCTGCAGCTTTTGGCCGCATGGATTACAAAAACGATAAACACATAAGAGTGGAGCACTATGAAACAGGCTACCAAGCAAGTTACCAAGCTGTTCGCCGCTATGGCCCTGGCTGGCGCAGCCAGCTATTCGATGGCTGCTGACACCATCAAGATCGCTCTGGCCGGTCCGGTGACCGGTGCCGTCGCCCAGTACGGCGAAATGCAATTCATCGGTGCCGAGATGGCCATCGAGCAGATCAACAAGGCCGGCGGGGTGAACGGTGCGATGCTCGAAGGCGTGAAATACGACGACGCCTGCGATCCGAAACAAGCCGTTGCCGTAGCCAACAAGATCGTCAACGACGAAGTTAAATACGTCGTTGGCCACCTGTGCTCCAGCTCCACTCAGCCGGCGTCCGACATCTACGAAGACGAAGGCATCCTGATGATCACCGCGGCCTCCACCAGCCCGGACATCACCGCTCGCGGCTACCAGCTGGTATTCCGCACCATCGGTCTGGACAGCCTGCAGGGCCCGACCGCTGGTAACTTCATCGCCGATCACATCAAGCCGAAAGCCGTTGCCGTCGTTCACGACAAGCAGCAGTACGGCGAAGGCATCGCCACCGCGGTCAAGCAGACCCTGGAAGGCAAAGGCACCAAGGTTGCCCTGTTCGAAGGCATCAACGCCGGCGACAAGGACTTCTCCGCACTGATCTCCAAGCTCAAGCAAGCCAACGTCGACTTCGTCTACTACGGCGGCTACCACCCGGAGCTGGGTCTGCTGCTGCGTCAGGCTTCCGAGAAAGGCCTGAAGGTCAAGTTCATGGGTCCGGAAGGCGTGGGTAACAAAGAAATCTCCGCCATCGCTGGCCCGGCTTCCGAAGGCCTGCTGGTCACCCTGCCGAAGTCCTTCGACCAGGATCCGAAGAACCAGGTACTGGTCGACGCCTTCAAGGCCAAGAACCAGGACCCGAGCGGCCCGTTCGTATTCCCGGCCTACGCCGCCGTGCAGGTTATCGCCGAAGGCATCAAGAAAGCCGGCGAAAACGACACTGCCAAGGTTGCCGCTGCACTGCGCGCCAACAGCTTCGACACCCCGACCGGCTCCCTGGGCTTCGACGACAAGGGTGATCTGAAGGACTTCAGCTTCGTTGTTTACGAGTGGCACCAGGACGGTACCAAAACCGAAGCCAAGTAAGCTTCCCGCCTGAACCCAGAGCCCACTGCGCGAGCAGTGGGCTTTGTTTTATTGAGTTTTCCGGCCATCCGTCGCGTCACAAGCGCCGCTTCACGGAACGCGCCGAGGAGTTAGGTAATGCCTGAGCTCTATCATTATCTGCAACAGCTGGTTAACGGTCTGACCGTTGGCAGCACCTACGCCCTGATCGCCATCGGCTACACCATGGTCTACGGCATCATCGGCATGATCAACTTCGCCCACGGCGAGGTGTACATGATTGGCTCGTACGTAGCCTTCATCGTCATCGCCGGGCTGACCATGCTGGGTCTCGACAGTCTCCCCCTGCTGATCATCGGCGCCTTCGCCGCCAGCATCATCGTCGCCAGTGCCTACGGTTACAGCATCGAACGGGTCGCCTATCGACCGCTGCGTGGCAGCAACCGCCTGATCCCGCTTATCTCCGCCATCGGCATGTCGATCTTCCTGCAGAACGAAGTACTGCTCGCGCAGGATTCGAAAGACAAGGCCATCCCCAACCTGATCCCCGGTAACTTCGTGTTCGGCGAGAGCACCATGAACGGTGTGGTGATCTCCTACATGCAGGTGCTGATCTTCGTCGTCACCATCGCGGTGATGTACGGCCTCACCATGTTCATCTCCAAGTCCCGCCTGGGCCGCGCCTGCCGCGCCTGTGCCGAGGACATCAAGATGGCCAACCTGCTGGGCATCAACACCAACAACATCATCGCCCTGACCTTCGTCATCGGCGCCACCCTGGCCGCCGTGGCAGCGGTGCTGCTGGGCATGCAATACGGGGTGATCAATCCGCATATCGGCTTCCTCGCCGGCATCAAGGCGTTCACCGCCGCGGTGCTCGGTGGCATCGGCAGCATCCCGGGCGCCATGCTCGGCGGTCTGGTGCTCGGTGTAGCCGAAGCCTTCGGCGCCGACATCTTCGGTGACCAGTACAAGGACGTGGTGGCCTTCAGCCTGCTGGTCCTGGTGCTGCTGTTCCGCCCGACCGGCATCCTCGGCCGTCCGGAGGTCGAGAAAGTATGATGACCAAGAACCTCAAGACCGCCTTCTTCAGCGCCCTGCTGGTGCTGGCAGTGGCCTACCCGGTGCTCGGCCTGAAACTGACCACCGTCGGCATCAAGCTGGAAGTGCACGGTGCCAGCCCGGCCGTGCTGTGGACCATCGCGGCGGTGGCCGTGTTCATGTTCTTCTGGCAGCTGTTCCGTGACCGTCTTTCCGCCGCCTGGGCCAGTGCGCCCAGCGTGCCGAAGATGCCGGCCAGCGCCAGCAACTTCCTCACCCTGCCTTCCACCCAACGCTGGATCATCCTCGGCCTGATCGTCGTCGGCCTGGCCTGGCCGTTCTTCGGCAGCCGCGGCGCCGTCGACATCGCCACCCTGATCCTGATCTACGTGATGCTCGGCCTCGGCCTGAACATCGTGGTCGGCCTGGCCGGCCTGCTGGACCTGGGTTACGTCGGCTTCTACGCCGTGGGCGCCTACAGCTACGCGCTGCTGTCGCACTACTATGGCCTGGGCTTCTGGATATGCCTGCCGATCGCCGGCCTGATGGCGGCGTTCTTCGGCTTCATCCTCGGCTTCCCGGTGCTGCGTCTGCGCGGCGACTACCTGGCCATCGTCACCCTCGGTTTCGGCGAGATCATCCGCATCCTGCTGCGCAACATGACCGAGCTGACTGGCGGCCCCAACGGCATCAGCAACATCGACAAACCGACCCTGTTCGGCCTGTCGTTCGAGCGCCGTGCGGCCGAGGGCATGCAGACCTTCCACGAGTTCTTCGGCGTCGCCTACAACTCGATCAACAAGGTGATCTTCCTCTACCTGATCGCCCTGCTGCTGGTCCTGCTGACCCTGTTCGTGATCAACCGCCTGCTGCGCATGCCGATCGGCCGTGCCTGGGAAGCGTTGCGTGAAGACGAGATCGCCTGCCGTGCGCTGGGCATGAACCCCACCGTGATCAAGCTCTCCGCCTTCACCCTCGGCGCCTGCTTCGCCGGTTTCGCCGGCAGCTTCTTCGCCGCGCGCCAGGGCCTGGTGACTCCGGAGTCCTTCACCTTCATCGAGTCGGCGATCATCCTCGCCATCGTCGTGCTGGGTGGCATGGGCTCGCAGCTGGGCATCATCCTCGCCGCCGTGGTGATGATTCTCATGCCCGAGCTGATGCGTGAGTTCAGCGAGTACCGCATGTTGTTCTTCGGCGCCCTGATGGTGCTGATGATGATCTGGCGTCCGCAGGGCCTGCTGCCCATGCAACGCCCGCACCTGGAGTTGAAACCATGAGCCGCCCGATTCTTGAAGTCAGCGGGCTGACCATGCGCTTCGGCGGCCTGCTGGCCGTCAACAATGTCGCCCTGACCGTGCAACCCAAGCAGGTGGTCTCGATGATCGGCCCGAACGGTGCCGGCAAGACCACCGTATTCAACTGCCTGACCGGCTTCTACCAGCCCACCGGTGGCGTGATCCTGCTCGACGACGAGCCGATCCAGCACCTGCCGGGCCACAAGATCGCCCACAAGGGCGTGGTGCGTACCTTCCAGAACGTTCGCCTGTTCAAGGAAATGACCGCGGTGGAGAACCTGCTGGTCGCCCAGCACCGCCACCTCAACACCAACTTCCTCGCCGGCCTGCTGAAGACCCCGAACTTCCGCCGCAGCGAGAAAGCGGCCATGGAGTACGCGGCGCACTGGCTGGAAGAAGTGAACCTCACCGACGTGGCCAACCGCCCGGCCGGCACCCTGGCCTACGGCCAGCAGCGCCGCCTGGAGATCGCCCGCTGCATGATGACGCGCCCGCGCATCCTCATGCTCGACGAGCCGGCCGCCGGCCTCAACCCCAAGGAAACCGAGGATCTCAAGCAGCTGATCGGCATGCTGCGCAACGACCACGACGTGACCGTGCTGCTGATCGAGCACGACATGCACCTGGTCATGAGCATCTCCGACCACATCTACGTGATCAACCAGGGCACTCCCCTGGCCGACGGCACGCCGGAGCAGATTCGCAACAACCCGGACGTGATCAAAGCCTATCTGGGGGAGGCGTAAGCATGCTGAACTTCAACAACGTCTCCACCTTCTACGGCAAGATCCAGGCCCTGCACAACGTCAGCATCGATGTCGAGCAAGGCGAGATCGTCACCCTGATCGGCGCCAACGGCGCCGGCAAGTCGACCCTGCTGATGACCCTGTGCGGCTCGCCGCGCGCGGCCAGCGGCAGCATCCGCTACATGGGTGAGGAACTGGTCGGCCAAGAATCCTGCGACATCATGCGCAAGAGCATCGCGGTAGTGCCGGAAGGCCGCCGCGTGTTCGCCCGCCTGACCGTCGAGGAGAACCTGGCCATGGGCGGTTTCTTCGGCAGCAAGGGCGACAACCAGGAGCAGCTGGACAAGGTTCTGCAACTGTTCCCGCGCCTCAAGGAGCGCTTCGCGCAGCGCGCCGGCACCATGTCCGGCGGCGAACAGCAGATGCTCGCCATCGGCCGCGCGCTGATGAGCAAGCCCAAGCTGCTGCTGCTCGACGAACCGTCCCTGGGCCTGGCACCGATCATCATCCAGCAGATCTTCGACATCATCGAACAGCTGCGCAAGGATGGTGTGACCGTGTTCCTGGTCGAGCAGAACGCCAACCAGGCGCTCAAGCTGGCCGACCGCGCCTACGTGCTGGAAAACGGGCGCATCGTCATGCAAGGCACCGGTGCCGACCTGCTGGTCGACCCGAAAGTGCGAGACGCCTACCTCGGCGGCTGATGTCGATGGCTCGAATGAAACGGCCCCTCGTGGGCCGTTTTCATTTGTACCGACCGAAGGCCACACAGGAGGCGTGCACCTCTATAGAATCGCCCCCTTTTTCCGCGCCCACCGTACACGGTGAGTCGCCGGAGCCGGCAGCCGCTCGATCGCGATGCCGCACTGCAGCCACGTTATCCACGCGGCTGTTGAACCACAGGAGCACCAAGCATGATCCACCGTCCCCTCCTGCAGCTGATCACGCGCACCAGCCTGGTCCTGCAGATTGCCATCGGCCTGATCGCCGGCATTCTCCTCGCCCTGCTCGTCCCGCAGGCCACCGACGAGGTCGGCTTCCTCGGCAGCCTGTTCATCTCCGCGCTCAAGGCCGTGGCACCGATACTGGTATTCATCCTGGTGGCCTCGGCCATCGCCAACCACAAGCCGGGCCAACCCACCCACATCCGCCCGATCCTGGTGCTGTACCTGATCGGCACCCTGGCCGCCGCCATCGTCGCGGTGATTGCCAGCAGCCTGTGGCCATCCACCCTGGTGCTGAGCAATGCCGCCGCCGGCTCAACCCCGCCCGGCGGCATCGGCGAGGTCCTCAAGTCGCTGGCCCTGAGCGCGGTGGACAACCCGATCAGCGCCCTGGCCAACGCCAACTTCATCGGCATCCTTAGCTGGGCCATCGGTATCGGCATCGCCATCCGCCACGGCAGCGACACCACCCGCGCGGTATTCGCCGACCTGGCCAGCGGCGTGTCGCTGATCGTCAAGGTGGTGATCCGCTTCGCCCCGCTCGGCGTATTCGGCCTGGTCGCCACCACCTTCGCCGACGCCGGTCTCAAGGCTCTGGTCGGCTACGCCCAGCTGCTCACCGTGCTGATCGGCTGCATGCTGTTCGTCGCCCTGGTGGTCAACCCGCTGATCGTGTTCAGCCAGATCCGTCGCAACCCCTACCCGCTGGTGTTCACCTGCCTGCGCGAGAGCGGCATCACCGCCTTCTTCACCCGCAGCTCGGCAGCCAACGTGCCGGTCAACCTGCAGCTGGCCGAACGCCTCGGCCTGCACGAAGACACTTACTCGGTATCCATCCCGCTGGGCGCCACCATCAACATGGCCGGCGCGGCCATCACCATCAGCGTGCTGACCCTGGCCGCCACCCACACCCTGGGCATCGCCGTCGACATGCCCACCGCCATCCTGCTCTGCGTGGTCGCCGCGATCTGCGCCTGCGGCGCCTCCGGCGTGGCCGGCGGCTCGCTGCTGCTGATCCCGCTGGCCTGCAGCCTGTTCGGCATCCCCAGCGAAACCGCCCTGCAGGTGGTCGCCATCGGCTTCATCATCGGCATCCTGCAGGACAGCGCCGAAACCGCGCTGAACTCCTCCACCGACGTGCTGTTCACCGCCGCAGCGTGCATGGCACGCGACAAGGACTGAGTCTGTCGCATTGAAGAAAGCCGCCTTCGGGCGGCTTTTCTATGCCAGCGGCACTTGCCCACCCGGCCGAGCGAATGAACAATCGCTGCCAACAAAGGAACGCCTCGGCGAGCTCACTCAAGGAACAGAGCCCATGGAAGGTAACTCCGTCACCCACTGGTTCGGCGAGAACTTCACCGAACTGCATCCACTACTGCAGCGCCTTCATCGGGAAGGCGGCGAGCTGGCAGGCAAAGTAGAGGTGCGCTACGGCCAGGGCCTGGCCGGCCTGCTCGGTCGTCGCCTGGCGAAAAAACTGGGGCCTCCCGTCGCCAGCCAGCACTGCGAGATGCGCGTAGACATTCGCCACTCCGCTGCCTGCCTGTTCTGGAATCGCCGCTTCGCCGGTGGGCAGAGCATGAACTCCACCTTCGTGCCTCACGGGCACTTCCCCGACGGCTACTGGCTGGAGAGCACCGGCAAGCTGTCTCTGGAGCTAGCTGTAGAAATCCGCGATGGTGGCTGGCATTGGCAGCAGCGGCGCATGCTGTTCCTTGGCCGCCCCCTACCAGGCTGGCTGCTGCCCCGCTCCGAAGCCTACAAGCACATCGAGAACGGGCAGTACCGCTTCTCCGTCTCCTTTACCCTGCCCTGGCTCGGCCTGCTGTTCAGCTATGCAGGCAATCTGCAGGCCGTGGAGAACTGAGCATGTTTATCGCCCATGCTCCCTCAGGCTATCTGCTCGGCGTATTGATGCAGCGCATCCGCCGTTCGCCGGTCATCCTGCTGGCCTGCGTCATCGGCGCAACCCTGCCTGATCTGGATCTTCTGTATTTCTACCTGGTCGATGACCGCCAGACCCACCATCACAGGTACTTCAGCCACTGGCCACTGCTCTGGCTCGGCCTGACGCTGCTCAGCGCCATCTGGCTGGGCCTCAGGCGTAGCAGCGCCGCGGCCGGCGCCGCCCTGGCGTTCGCTCTCGGCGGCATGCTGCATATGCTGCTGGATAGTTTCGTCGGCGATATCTGGTGGCTGGCGCCCTTCCACGACCACGCCTACGCGCTGTTCAGCGTGCCGGCGCGCTTCCAGCCCTGGTGGCTGAACTTCCTCCTGCACTGGAGCTTTATCGCTGAGCTGGCGATCTGCCTGGCTGCGCTGGCCTTGTATCGCTCTCGACGACAGCACTCTAAGAAAGACTCCCCATGCCCGCCCTCTGCCTAGCCGCCGCCCAGACCCTCTCCACCCCCGGCGACCTGGCCGCCAATATCGAGCGCCACTGCGCCTTCGTCCGCGCGGCGGCCGCGGCTGGCGTCGAGCTGCTGCTGTTTCCAGAGCTGTCGCTGAGTGGTTACGAGCCCGATCTGGTCGCCGGTTGCGTCGTCGATCCCGCGGGCCCGGCATTGGCGCCATTGCGCGCGCTGGCGCAGGAACATGGGCTGGTTCTGGTCGTCGGCGCCCCGCTGGCCAGCGACAGCGAGCGCCCTCATATCGGCGCCATCGTGCTGTTCGCCGACGGCAGCCACGCCACCTATCACAAGCGCCACCTGCATTCTGGTGAGGAGCGATGGGCCAACGCCGGCTCTGTCGACGCCGCCAGCTTCGCCCTGGGCAGCGAGCGTTTTGCCCTGGCCATCTGCGCCGACACCGGCCACGCCGAACATGCCGCAGCGGCCGCCGCGACCGGTGCCTCGTTGTACCTGGCCGGTGTGCTGATTTCCGAAAAGGGCTATGCCCAAGACGCTGCCAATCTGCAGCGGCATGCCGCCAACCACGGTTACAACGTGCTGATGGCCAATCATGGTGGCCCGTCGGGTGGCTACGTTACTGCTGGGCGCAGCGCATTCTGGGATGCAGAAGGACAACTGGTCGGCGCCACACAGGGCCCCGGCGAACAACTGCTGGTGCTGCACCGCCGTCCAGACGGCTGGACAGCGCAACTACTGAACCTATGAACCAAGCGGAAAAGGGAGCCTTTCCATGGGTAAATTCGGCATCACATTACTTCTGACCATGCTCGCGAGCAGCGCCTACGCCGGCTGCGGCGAAGGCCGTGGCACCTGTTATTACTACAAGAAGGGCGAACTGAAGGGCCAGGGCGAATGCGCCGTGACCACCTGCGCGGCCACCGACCAGTACTTTCACAGCGAATGGGTCTGGGACAACGGCAATACCGTGAACATCACCCCGACCAAGGACAAGCTGGGCACGCTGGTCAACGACAAGCCGGGCTATGCGCTGCAGCTGCCGTTCAAGGACGAGGAAATGATCTGCTATGCGATCTCCGAGAACGACGAACTGGTGTGTAACGACTCCGGGATCTTCTAGTCGGCGTAGCACACCGGCGAGCTGGACGGCCCGCGCCGCTCCAGCTCTTCCTCGAGGAATTCGGCCAGTACACGGGCGTTGTTGAGACGCTCTTCGCGAGCGGCAAACAGCAGCGTCAGGGTACCGCGCTCCGCCATGGCCAGCAGGCCCTGCCAGTGCTCGGGATGGGCCGCCAGCTCGCCACGGTAGAGCAGGCGGAACTCGTCGAACAGCGCCGGATCGTGGCAGAAGCCCTTGCGCAGGGTGTCCGACGGCGCCACTTCCTTGAGCCAGGTGCTCAGGGCCAGCCTCTCCTTCTTGCAGCCACGCGGCCACAGGCGGTCGACCAGCACCCGCTCGCCATCGGCGGCATCGATCGGCTCGTACACGCGCTTGCAGCGGATCATCCTTTACTCCACGTCGTCCGGGTCGTCGTCCTGATCATCGTTGTCGGCGCTGATGGCGCCCAGGCAGATCAGCTCGTGCTCACCCTCGGCTCCCGCGATGCGCCAGCTGCCCGCCTCCGCGCCGGCCGTGGCGGCAGCCACCGCCGCGGCACTGAATTTCCACACGCGGCGGGTGCGCCCGTCCATGCACTCGATAGTGAGCTGCACCTGCTCGGCCTGGGCCTGTTCTTCCAGCTCGAACTGCCAGGCGTGCAGGCCGTCGATCAGCAGCATGTCGGCGCTGCGCAGGTCGTCGAGCAGGCTCATGCCTCACCCTCCAGACGCGCCAGGCGTTCTTCCAGGGCGGCGATGCGCGCCTCCAGCTCGGCAATGCGCGAGTCGTCGGCCACTGCACGGGCCGGTGCATCGGCCTGTCGCGCGGCCAGCAGGGCTTCCAGATCGGCCGCCTCGCCAAGCAGGTGCATGTAGCGGTCCTCGCGCTGGCCGCTCTGGCGCGGCAGCAGGCAGGCCAGCTCGCGGCCGATCAGGCGCTCCAGCTGGTGCTGCACCTCGGCGCCATCCTCGAACTGGTACAGGCGGTTGCTGCGGGTGAGCAGCTCGTTGATGGTCTGCGGCCCACGCAGGAACAGCAGGCCGAGCAGCGCCTGCTGCGGCTTGACCAGCTCCAGGCCCTTGTCCACCCGATGCTCCCAGCGGTCGGCGCGGCCACCCATCACCAGGCGGGTCAGGCCACGCCCTTCGAGGGCACGCAGCGCCTGGCCGACCTGGCCCTCGGTGAGGTTCATCAGCGGCTCGCGGCTGGTCTTCTGGTTGCACGCCAGGACCAGGGAGTTGAGGGTCAGCGGGTAGGTTTCCGGGGTGGTGGCCTGCTTCTCGATCAGGCAGCCGAGGATGCGGACCTCGGTGGCGTTGAGCGGCTCGAAGCCTTCGGTGGCGCTGGACATGGGGCGATTCCGTGCGAGGTAGAAAAGGCCACTAGCCTGCCACGAGCGGCGCGCGCTGGGAACTCAGGCGCCCGGGTAGGCCTGCAGCTCTTCGTCGGTGGCGACCAGGGTTTCGCTGGCGGTCACCACCTGGTCGCGGCCACGACTCTTGGCCTGGTAGAGGGCCTGGTCGGCGGCGTTGAGCCACTGGGTGGCGTCCAGCTGGAACGGACTGTAGCCGGCCAGGCCGATGCTCAGGGTGATCTTCAGGTCCGGCGCCAGCGGGCTGCGGATCTCTGCCAGTTCCTGGCGCAGGCGCTCCATCACCTCGCCCGCCAGCACCGGCGGGGTGTTGGGCAGGATCACGCAGAACTCGTCACCACCGTAGCGCCCGGCCATGTCCTCCTGGCGCAGGCTCAGCACCAGCTTCTCGCTGAGCAGGCGCAGTACGCTGTCGCCAACCAGGTGGCCGTGCTGATCGTTGATCTGCTTGAAGTGGTCCACGTCGATCAGCGCCACCGTGGCGCGCTGCTGGCCGCCGCGGCACTTGATGAACTCGCTCTGCAGCAGGTCCTGCCAGTAGCCGTGGTTGAACAGGCGGGTCAGGCTGTCGGTGCGGCTGGCCGCGCGCAGTGCCTGCTTGTGCTCGGCCAGCTTGATGCTCAGGCGATAGCTGACCCAGCCCAGCGCCAGCGGATAGAGGATCAGCATCGGCAGGCAGGCATACAGCTGCGGCATGCTGGTATCGGGGTTGAATGCCGGGCCGAACAGCAGCACGGCCAGGCCGATGCCGGCCAACATGGCCAGGCTGCCCTTGAGAAAGAAGCGCGCGCCGCCGGCGGCGATGTTGTTCATCGCCATCATCGCCAGGATGGTCACGGTCGGCAGCACGTTGAACTGCATGGTCGCCGCCCAGAAGCCGCCGAACACCGAGTCGATCAGCAGGTTGCGCCGTTCGGCCTTGTAGGGTGTGGCCGATAAACGTGCCAGCTGGTAGGCCAGGTGCGGCCAGAGGAAACCGTTGAACACCAGCAGCGCCCACAGCCAGGGCGCCGGGCGCAGCGGCCAGAGGGCGAACGCCACACAGAAGAAGCCGATGCCCAGGCCGATGCCGCGGGGCAGGTAGATGCGCTTGGCGAATGACAGGCCAGAGCCCGTGCTTCTATCCATGGTCACACTCGGGGCGGTCTCGTCATGAGGATGGTCGCATCGCCGCGACTATACAAGCTTGCGGGATGTTTCCGACTTGAGCTGGCGGCCCGGGCTGGGTAAGTTTGCCGCACTCGCAAGGAGAGCCATCGATGACCCACGCCCGTTCGCTGCTGTTCGCCGCCCTGCTGCCGCTGTTTGCCGGTTGCCAGCTGTTCGAAGTGTACGACGCCACGCCCCCCACTCCGGTCCAGCGCCTGCAAGGCCAGCTGGTCCTGGAACAGGGCCAGCTGATTCTCCAGCCCTGCGGCGAGCAACGCAGGATTGCCCTGATCAACGACGGCAGCAGCGACGTCATGCGTGACGCCGGCGAGCTGCTGGCCGGCGGCAACGACAGCCTGTTCGTCGACCTGCGCGGCTGGCCGGTGGCGACCAAGCAGGCGGGCCTGGACGGCGAGCTGCGCCTGGACCAGGTCTACCGCCTGCAGGGTGAAGGCCCGGCCTGCAACGAGCCGGGCTTCGACCGCCTGCTGCTGCGTGCCAGCGGCCATGAGCCGGATTGGACCCTGGGTGTCGGCGAACAGGGCCTGGTGCTGCTGCGCCCGAGCCAGGAGCCGCTGGCCGTGCCCTATCTGGAAGAGCAGCTGCCCAACGGCAGCTTCAGCCTCAGCAGCGAGGCCAACGGCCAGCGCCTGGAGCTGTGGCTGGCGCCGCAACGCTGCGTGGACAGCATGAGCGGCGCGGTGCAGCACCTCAGCGCCGAGCTGCGCCTGAACGGCGAAGTGCAGCGCGGCTGCGCGTCCCTGGGTGGTGCGCGCAACCGCTGAGCCGACCGCGCCTCGCTTTCGTGAGGCCCCTGGGCCGCCTATGCTGAAGACGGACCCAGACAGTCGGAGACTGCCATGCTGCGTATTGCCCTGAACGGATACGGGCGCATCGGTCGCGCCCTGCTGCGCGCCTTGTTCGAACGCGGGCTGGAAAGCCAGCTGCACGTCGAGGCGATCAACGAGACCGGCGATTTCACCACCCTGGCCCACCTGACCCGCTTCGACTCCACCTTCGGCCGCTTCCTCGGCCAGGTGGACATCCATGAAGACGTGATGCAGGTGCGCGGCCAGTCGATCCGCCTCATCAGTCACAAGGACTTCACCCAGCTGCCGTGGAAGCAGCTGGCGGTGGACGTGGTGGTGGACTGCACCGGCAAGGCCAAGAAGCGCATCCTCGCCGAGCAGCACCTGACTGCCGGCGCGCCCCGCGTGCTGCTGTCGCACCCGCTGGAGACGGCCGACCTGACGGTGGTCTACGGGGTCAACCATCACCTCTTGGGCAACCAGCAGATCGTCTCCAACGCCTCCTGCACCACCAACTGCCTGGCGCCGCTGGCCCAGGTGCTGCACACCGCGGTGGGCATCAAGCAGGGCCTGATGACCACGGTGCACGCCTACACCAACGACCAGAACCTGCTCGACAAGACCCACAACGACCTCTATCGCGCCCGCGCCGCCGCGCTGTCGATGATCCCCACCGCCACCGGCGCGGCGAAGACTATCGGCCTGGTCATCCCCGAGCTGGAAGGCCGCCTGGACGGCATGGCGGTGCGGGTACCGACCGCCAACGTGTCGCTGCTCGACCTGACATTCACCAGCGAACACCCGACCAGCCGCGAGGCGGTCAACGACATCCTGCAGAAGGCCGCGCGCCAGTTGCCGCTCAGGGTGATGGAGTGCAACGACCTGCCGCTGGTGTCCGCCGACTTCAACGGCTACCCGGTGTCCTGCGTGGTCGACCTCAACCACACCCGCGTGCTGGGCGGCAACCTGGTCAAGGTGCTGGCCTGGTACGACAACGAATGGGCCTTCGCCAATCGCCTGCTGGACGTGCTGCAGGCCTGGCTCAAGCCGCTGGAGCCGATGCGTACCGTGCCGGTGCAGCCCGGCTAGTCGCCGGCCCGCAGATAGCACAGCGTGGTGCGCCGTGAACCGGCGCCGCGCCGCTGTGGGTCGGGGAAGGTTTCCACCTCGACGAAACCGGCCTTGCGCATCATCCTCGCCGAGCCGGCGTTCTCCTCGTGGCGCTCGATGTAGATGTCGCGAATACCCTGGGCATTCAGACCCCGTATCGCCTCGCCGAGCAGACGACTGCCCAGGCCGCGCCCGGCCAGTTCGCGGTGCACCACCGCCTCGCCGACATAGCCCATGGGCAGATCACGACGCTCTTTCGCCTGGTAGCGTTCGAAGTTGCTGCTGGCCAGGAAAGTGACGAAGCCGGCCAGTGCACCACCCTCCTGTTCCGCCAGCACGGCCTGTACCGAGCCCTCGGCGATGCCCTGCAGGTGCGCCAGCACGGCATCCTGCGGCAGGTAGTTCCAGGGATTGGGGCCGTGCTCGAAGATGAATACGGCCATGGCCGGGATGTCCTCGGGCCGCGCCGCGCGACTGCTGAAGGTCTGGCTCACAGTCCGTTCCTGGGCATGTCCGGCAGGGCCACGCCGCGCTCGGCGCAGGCCGTCACTGCATCGATCAGCGGTGCCAGGTCGTAGCCCTGCTGCGCCAGCCAGGCGTCGCAGTAGTAGCTGGTGGCGTAGCGCTCGCCACCGTCGCAGAGGATGGTCACCACCGAACCGCTCTGGCCGGCCTCAACCATCTGCCGCGCCGCCAGCAGCGCACCGACCAGGTTGGTGCCGCTGGACGCGCCGACGCGGCGGTTCAGGCGCTGCGCCAGGTAGTGCATGGCGGCCAGCGACAGGGCGTCCGGCACCTTGCACATGGCATCCAGCACCTGGGGCATGAACGACGGTTCGACGCGCGGCCGGCCGATGCCCTCGATGCGCGAACCGCAATCCAGGGTCAGGCCGCGGTCGCCGCTGACGTAGCTGTCGAAGAACACCGAGCGCTCGGCGTCGGCGCACAGCACGCGGGTGGCGTACTGGCGGTAGCGCACGTAGCGGCCCAGGGTGGCCAGGGTGCCGCCGGTGCCGGGACTGGACACCAGCCAGGCCGGCTCGGGGAAACGCTCGTGGCGCATCTGCTGGAAGATCGACTCGGCGATGTTGTTGTTCGCCCGCCAGTCGGTGGCCCGCTCGGCGTAGGTGAACTGGTCCATGAAGTGGCCGCCGGTCTCGCCGGCCAGGCGCACGGACTCGGCATGGATGCGCGTAGGGTCGTCGACCAGGTGGGCCTGGCCGCCGTAGAAGGCGATCTGCGCCAGCTTCTCCTTGGCCGTGCTGGCCGGCACCACGGCGATGAAAGGCAAGCCCAGCAGCCGGGCGAAGTAGGCCTCGGAGATGGCAGTGGAGCCGCTGGAGGCCTCGATCACCGGCGCACCGGGCTTGAGCCAGCCGTTGCAAAGGGCGTAGAGGAACAGCGAGCGGGCCAGGCGGTGCTTGAGGCTGCCGGTGGGGTGGCTGGATTCGTCCTTGAAGTACAGCTCGACGCCCGGCAACCCCGGCAGCGCCAGGGGAATCAGATGAGTGTCGGCGCTGCGCTGGAAGTCCGCCTCGATGATGCGCACCGCCTCGCGGGTCCATTGGCGTGTATCGGTCATTTCGTTTCTCCAAGCTTTTACATGAGCTCGCGAGCTAGAGAAAAACAAGGCGAAAGTGGCTGAGGAAGCGGAGTTTACGAATAGTAAATGAGCATTCCGAAGCCACTTTCAACACAGTTTTTCCGACGCGCAGCAGCTCATCAATCCAGAATGCCGGCGGGTGCGGGAGCGGCGCTCCGCCACTGGCTCAGCGCCACGCCGACGAACACCAGGGCCGCGGCGGCATACTGGGCCGGTGTCAGGCTCTCGCCCAGCAGCAGCGCGGCGAAGACCAGGGTGAACACCGGCAGCAGGTTGGTGAAGCCGGACGCCTGGCTGGCGGGCAAGCGGCTGACGCCGAAGTTGTACAGGCCATAGGCGCCGACCGTGACCACCACGCCGAGGTAGACCACCGAACCGATGCCGAGAAGGCTGAACTGGCTCGGCAGCGGCTCGGTGACCAGCGCCAGCGGCAGGAAGAACAGCGAACCGATGAAGGCCTGCATGGCGGTGAGGATGAAGGGCGAGTAGCGCTCGGAGAGGAACTTCAGCAGCAGCGTGTAACAAGTGGCGCAGAGCATGGCGACGAATTCGTAGAAGTTGCCCAGCAGCGGCGCCGGCGCATGGCTGTCCGCCTCGCTGGCCAGGCTCAGCCAGATCGCCCCGATCACCGCCAGGAGGAAGCCGGCCCAGGTGCTTCTGGCCACGCGTTCATGCAGAAACAGGAACGCACCCATGGCCACCAGCAGTGGCAGCAGCGCGGTGATCATGCCGGCCTGGGTGGCGCTGGTGTGCTGCAGCGCCAGGGCCTCGAAGATGAAGTACAGACAGGGCTCGCAGGCGGCCAGGGCCAGCAGATAGCGCCAGTCGCCAGGGCGGTAGTCGAGGCGCCCACGCCAGCGCCAGGCCAGCAGGAACACCAGGCTGCCAAGGGCCATGCGACCGAAGATCACCCACATCGGCGGCAGCTCGGCGAAGGCGAACTTGAGGGCGATGAATGAGCTGCCCCACAGGGCCATGGCCAGCACCAGGCACGCCATCGCGAACAACCGTCCCTGCCGGGCCATCACCACTACCTCTGGGTCAAAAACTCAGTGTAGGTGGCGGGCCCAGAGGCGGACAGACACAGCGGCGAGGAGAAACTGTGTCGCCTTACTGCTCCCAGGGCTTGCCGCGTGTCCTTGGCTCCAGCGGCAGCTGCTGCAGCACCGCCGCCTTGGCCAGCATGTAGGCGCTGACCGGGGCGCTGATGAACAGGAACAGGCTGATCAGCAGCTCGTGGGAGCTCAGGGTGCGCTCGCCGGCGCTGAAGAAGATCAGCGAGGCCACCACCACCCCACCGACACCCAGGGTGGTGGCCTTGGTCGGGCCGTGCAGGCGGGTGAAGAAGTCCGGCAGGCGGTACAGGCCGACGGCGCCGATCAGGACGAAGCCGCTGCCGAGCAGGAGCAGCGCGCAGATGAGGATTTCCAGCCACAGGCTCATTCGATGATGTCTCCGCGCAGCATGTACTTGGCCACCGCCACGGTGCTGACGAAGCCGAGCACGGCGATCAGCAGGGCGATCTCGAAGAACAGCTCGGTGCCCTTCCAGATGCCATAGAGGATGATCAGGGCGATGGCGTTGATGTACAGGGTGTCTAGCGCCAGCACCCGGTCCGGCAGGCTGGGGCCCTTGATCAGGCGCGCGGCGGCCAGCAGCAGGGCCGCGGCGAGCATGGCCAGGCAGACGGGGATCACGTAGCCGAGCATGGGAATATCTCCTTCAGCGGTGCCTCGTAGCGCTGCTTGATCTCGTCGATCATCGCCTGCGCATCCGGCACGTCGAGGCCATGCACCAGCAGGTTACGGCGGTCCAGGCTGAGGTCGGCGGCCAGCGAGCCGGGGGTCAGCGACACCACGCTGACCAGCACGCTGATGGCCAGCTCGTTGTCCAGGTCGATCGGCACCTCGACGAAGGCCGGGCGCAGCTCGCGCACGCGGCCCAGGGTCAGGCGCGCCACCTGGAAGTTGGCGACCAGGATGTCGCCCATCACCATCAGCAAAAAGCGCAACAGCTTGAGCGGCTTCCAGTACGACGGGTGCTCCACCAGCAGGCGGTTGCAGGCCAGCGGGATCAGCACGGCCAGCACGCCACCCAGCAGCCACTGGCCGAAGGCGAAGGTGTCCACCAGGAGCATCCAGGTCAGCAGCAGCAACAGGCTCTGCGCCGGGTGCGGCAACAGTCGTTTCATGGCCGGCCCTCCCCGATCAGCGCCCGGTACGGCGCGAGGTCATGCAGCTGCGCGCCGGTGGCGCGGCTGTAGTCCAGCAGCGGCGCGGCCAGGGCCACCAGCAGCAGGCTGCTGGCGAGCAGCAGGACACAGGCCGCCAGGCGCCCGCGATCCAGCTCGGCGCTGTCCAGGGAGCTGGTGCCGACCCGCCAGAACAGGGTGCTGCCGGCGCGGCTGAAGGCCACCAGCGCGGCGAAGCCACCTAGCAGCAACACCGCCCACAGTGCCGCCGAAGGCGTCGCCTGGAGCAACAGCAGCTTGCCGAGGAAACCGGACAGCGGCGGCAGGCCGATCACCGCCACGGCGCCGAAGAAGAACAGCGCGCCGAGCAGATGGGGATTCTCTAGGGCCGCACCCTGCACCAGTTCGCCACCATGCCTGCCGCGCTGGCGGACGATCAGGTCGGCGAGCAGGAACAGGCCGCCGGCCACCCAGGTGCTGTGCAGCAGGTAGAACAGCGCCGCCGCAATGGCCTCGGGCGTGCCGATGGCCACCGCCGCCAGCAGCGTGCCGGCGGACACCAGCACCAGGTAGGCCAGCAGCGTCTGCAGGCTGCGCGCGGCCAGGGCGCCCAGCGCACCGAACGCCAGGGTGGCGAGGGCCAGCGGCCACAGCCAGGGCTGGACCAGATTGGCCAGCTCGCCGGCACCGGCGCCGAACACCAGGGTGCAGACCCGCAGGATGGCGTAGATGCCGACCTTGGTCATGATCGCGAACAGTGCCGCCACCGGCGCACTGGCCGCGGCATAGGCACGCGGCAGCCAGAAGGACAGCGGCAACAGCGCCGCCTTGAGGGCGAACACCAGTATCAGCAGCAGGCCGGCGGCGGCCAGCAGCGGCACGCTGTCACCGCTGGCGGTGGCGACCCGCCGGGACAGATCGGCCATGTTCAGGGTACCGCTGACCCCGTAGATCAGGCCCAGGGCGATGAGGAACAGCGCCGAGCCGACCAGATTGAGGATCACGTAGTGCAGCCCCGCCCTCACCCGCTCGGCGCTGCGACCGTACAGCAGCAGCGCGTAGGAGGCGATCAGCAGCACCTCGAAGAACACGAACAGGTTGAACAGGTCGCCGGTGAGGAAAGCGCCATTGATGCCCAGCAGCTGGAACTGCAGCAGGGCATGGAAACGCGGGCCGCGGCGGTCATCGCCACGCAAGGCGTAGAGCACCACGGCGCTGGCCAGCACGGCGACGGCCAGCAGCAACAGGGCGCTGAGCCGGTCGAGCAGCAGGACGATGCCGAACGGTGGCTGCCAGTCGCCCAGGGCATAGACATGCGGCCGGCCATCGTCGGCCTGCAGCAGCAGCGCCACGGCCAGCGGCAACAGGGCCAGGGTGGCGAGCAGCGACAGGGTGCGCTTGAGTCGCTCCAGCGACGGCAGCACCAGCAGCAGCGCCCCTACCAGCAGCGGGATCAGGATCGGCAGGATGATCAGGTGATTCAAGACGCCCGCTCCCGGACCGGCTGGCCGTCCGGCTTACCGTCCACATGGTCATTGCCCAGGTTGGCCACGCCGCGCAGGGCCAGGACCACGACGAAGGCGGTCATGGCGAAGCCGATGACGATGGCGGTTAGCACCAGCGCCTGGGGCAGCGGGTCGGCCGGGTTGCCGCCCTGCCCCAGCACCGCCACGTCGCCACTCAGGCGGCCCATGGAGAACAGGAACAGGTTGACCGCGTAGGACAGTAGGGTCAGGCCCAGCACCACGGCGAAGGTACGCGCGCGCAGCAGCAGGTACACGCCGCTGGCGGTGAGCAGGCCGAGGGTTGCGGCGAACAGCGCCTCCATCAGTGGATCTCCTTGCTCGCGGGTGGGGACAGGCTGAGCTTGCCCAGGTTGACCAGCACCATCAGGGTGGCGCCGACCACGGTGAGGTACACGCCGAGGTCGAACAGCATGGCGGTGGCCAGCTCGAATTCGCCCACCAGCGGCAGCTCGAAGTGGCCGAAGGCGGACGTCAGGAACGGCCGGCCGAACACCCAGCTGCCGAGGCCGGTGAGCGCGGCGATCAGCACACCGACGCCGGCCATGCGCTGGTAGTTCAGCGGCAGGCGCTGCTCGACCCAGGCCACGCCGCTGGCGATGTACTGCAGGGCCAGGGCCACGGCGGTGATCAGCCCGGCGATGAAGCCGCCGCCCGGCAGATTGTGGCCGCGCAGGAAGATGAACACCGAGATCAGCAATGCCAGCGGCAACAGCAGGCGCGACAGGGTCATCAGGATCAGCGGGTTCTTCGCCCAGGCCCAGCGCCGGCCCTGGGGGTCGCAGGTCGGATGGGTCAGGCGCAGGCCGTCGAGCATGGCGAAGATGCCCACGGCGGCGATGGCCAGCACGGTGATCTCACCCAGGGTATCGAAGCCGCGGAAGTCCACCAGGATCACGTTGACCGCGTTGGTGCCGCCACCGCCGCTGATGCTGTTGGCCAGGAAGAACTCGGCGATGCCGGTGTCGTAGGGCCGGGTCAGCACCACGTAGGCCAGCACCGCCACCAGCGCGCCACAACCGCCGGCCAGCAGCAGGTCACGCAGGATGCGCGGCAGCGAACTCTCGCCGGGCGTGCGCGACGGCAGGTAATAGAGCGCCAGCATCAGCAGGATGATGGTCACCACCTCCACCACCAGCTGGGTCTGCGCCAGGTCCGGTGCGGAGAAACGGGCAAAGGCCAGGGCCACCAGCATGCCGCCGACGCCGAGGATCAGCAGCGCCACCAGGCGCTGGCGATGGAAGATCGCGGTGAGCAGGCCGCTGCCCGCCAGCACCAACATGCCCAGGGCAGTAAAGCCATCCAACGGGCTGAGGCCGCGTTCGCCGGTCAGCTGCGGCAGCGGCGCCAGGGCCACGCCGACCAGCACCAGGGCACTGCCCAGCAGCAGCGCCAGGTAGCGCTGCAGAGAGCCATTCTCCAGGCGCGAGGTGATCCAGCCGGCCAGGGCTACCAGGCGTTGCACCTGCTGCTCGAACACCTCTTTGGCGTCCAGCTGCGGCAGGCTTTCGTACCAGCGGAACACCGGCTTGCGCCCGATATAGATGAGGATGCCGCCGACCAGGGCGACACAGCTCATCGCCAGTGGCAGGTTGAAGCCATGCCAGATCGCCAGGTCATAGGCCGGCAGCGCCCCACCCAGGCTGGCCTGCGCCGCCACCGCCAGCAGCGGCGCCACCGTGTAGCCCGGCAGCATGCCGACCAGCAGGCAGAGGAACACCAGGATCTCCACCGGCACCTTCATGTAGCGCGGCGGTTCGTGGGGCGGGAACTTGGGCAGGTTGATCGGCTCACCGTTGAAGAACACGTCGTGGATGAAGCGCAGCGAATAGGCCACCGAGAACACTGCGGCCAGGGTCGCCAGCGGCGGGATCAGCCAGTTGAAATGGTTGCCCTGTAGCGCCTGCTGCAGGGTCTCGCCGAAGAACATTTCCTTGCTCAGGAAGCCGTTGAGCAGCGGCACCCCGGCCATCGCCGAGGACGCCACCATGGCCAGCACGGCGGTATGCGGCAGGTACTTCCACATGCCGTTGATACGGCGCATGTCGCGGCTGCCGGTCTCGTGATCGATGATGCCGGCGGCCATGAACAGCGAGGCCTTGAAGGTGGCGTGGTTGATGATGTGGAACACCGCGGCGACGTTGGACAGCTGCGAGTCCATGCCCAGCAGCAGCACGATCAGGCCCAGGTGGCTGATCGTCGAGTACGCCAGCAGGCCCTTCAGATCGTGCTGGAACAGCGCCATCACCGCGCCGAGCAGGAGGGTCGCCAGACCGGTGAGGCCAACCAGGTAGAACCACAGATCCGAGCCGGCCAGCGCCGGATACAGGCGCGCCAGCAGGAATACCCCGGCCTTGACCATGGTCGCCGAGTGCAGATAGGCCGACACCGGGGTGGGCGCCGCCATCGCGTGGGGCAGCCAGAAATGGAAGGGAAACTGCGCCGACTTGGTGAAGGCGCCCAGCAGCACCAGCACCAGTGCCACAGGATAAAGTGCGTGGGCGTGGATCAGCTCGGCCGAGGCCAGCACCACGCTGAGCTCGAAGCTGCCGACGATATGGCCGATCAGCAGAATACCGGCGAGCAGCGCCAGCCCTCCTCCTCCGGTCACCGCCAGGGCCATGCGCGCGCCCTTGCGCGCGTCGCTGCGCTTGCTCCAGAAGCCTATCAGGAGGAACGACGACAGGCTGGTCAGCTCCCAGAAGGTCAGCATCAGCAGCAGGTTTTCCGACAGCACCACGCCGAGCATGGCGCCCATGAACAGCAGCAGGTAGCTGAAGAAGCGGCCGATGGCCTCGCGCTCGGACAGGTAGTAGCGGGCGTAGAGGATGACCAGCAGGCCGATGCCGAGGATCAGCAGGGCGAACAGGAAGGCCAGGCCATCCAGGCGTAGCGACAGGTTGAAACCGATCTGGCTCAGCCAGGGCTGCGACACCAGCAGCAGCTCGCCGGCGAACACTCGCGGCGCCAGCCACAGCAGCATGCCCAGGCCCAGCAGTGGCGCCACAGCGGTGGCCAGGCTGCATGCCAGGCGGCCATGACGCTCGAACAGGACGGGAAGGAAGGCGCCGAGAAACGGCAGTCCGACGATGAGCAGCAGCTCCATGAATCTCCCCTGTCCAGGCCCGGTCCGGCTGGCGGATCGGGCAAATCTACTCTGTTCCTCGCGCGGCTGGGCCTCTGTTTGCGAAGGGCGTGCCGCGATTATCCATAACTATCAGAACTAAGCCATGGATAAATTATTACATTATGCACAGAGCTTTCCGCTCAGCAGCGAGGATAGTTCAGATAGTGGACAGCTTGAATCCAGCGCCGCTCATCCCTGCAGTGCAGTTTCCCAGCTGCGCACGGCATCGGGCACTGCGTCGAAGCTGAATGCGAGGAAGGTCGACGGCGCCACGGTGCGGCCGGCCTTCTTGAACTTCATCTTCACCAGCACCTCCGCCGCCAGGTTGCCCCGCGCATGCAGCGCATGCTGGAAATACGCGCACTTGTCGTCGGCATAGAGCAGCCGAGTCTCCACCCTCACCCGGCTGAACAAGGCAATGGGACGCAGGAAGCGCACCTGCTGGGCCAGGTTGACGAAACCGGCGCCGCCACCCAGCACGGCGAAGAAGCGCCCGACCTTTAGCAGGTAGTCCAACTGCGCGGTCTCGGCGTACTGCAGGTACTTGTCGCTCTTAAGCACGCGGACACCCGAGTCGAAAGGCGTGACCCAGAAGCGGGTTTCGACGGTGTCGGTGGCCGCCCGGCTGGCATAGCCGCACAGGCCGATAAAAAAGGCGATGAGATTTCGCAGTAGACCGGACATTGGTGGCTCCCTGGCAACGCCGGGCAATCGCCAGGCTTCCATTAGCTCGAGAAAGCCAAATGGCCGTCAGGAGCGAAGGAGCACATCAATAGCGTCGTCGCGCCAATACTCGCAATGCCTGGGCACCGCCTTGATGAGCAGCGATAAGCCGGAGTGATCGGAGCGGGAGTTGGAACGAAAGGCCCGGCGGACGCCGGGCCCTGGGTAGCGCTTAGTGTGCGACGCGGCTGGTGCCGTCGACGGTCATGATGCGCACACGCTCGCCGACGCGGAAGATCTCGTTCTCCTGCACCTGCTGCACGTAGGCGCGCAGGGTGCCGTCGTCTTCACGCACGGTGATTTCCACGCCCTGGGTGCGGGTCAGGCCTTCCTCGGTCATTGAGCCGAGCAGGCCGCCGGCCACGGCACCGATCACCGCCGCCACCACCGAGCCGCGGCCACCGCCGATGGCGCTGCCGCCTACGCCGCCCACCACCGCACCGGCACCTGCGCCGATCGGAGTCTTGGTGCCTTCAATCTTCACAGGGCGCAGCATCTCGATGGTGCCCAGGCGCACGGTCTGCACCTTGCGGGCCTCGTCGCGGCTGTAGCTGTCGCCGCTGAGGTTGGAGACACAGCCACCCAGCGTGAGGGACAGGGCGACGAGGGAGGCAGTCAACAGCTTGGTATTACGCATGTGGTTCTCTCCATATGAGGCAGTGTCCATTAGACCGCGGCGCCAGGCGGCTGTCACCAGCCCGTCTGGCGCCAGTGTAGAGAGAGGGTGCGACATCGGGTCAGATTTGCAGGCGTGGCGGGCTGGCGCAGGATGGCGATTCACCCTCGCGAGCCCTGCCATGGACTATTTCATCGTTGCCATCGCCACCCTGGCCGGCCTGGTCTTCCATGGCTGGCTGTACCTGCGCATCCGCCGCTGGATGGACCGTGACTTGGCCTTGTCCATGGCCGCCGGCGACCCGGCCATGCAGAGCTACATGCTCGAGCGTCTCGCCGAGGCCGCCTCCCGTGGCGTACGCCGCGGACAACTGGAAGACTGGCTGCACCAGGCGGCGCGCGACTATCTGCAGCGCAACAACTAGCAACGCCTCGCCAGGCGCCATATGCGCGCAAGATCGCAGGCGCGCGCCTGCAACTCGACCTCGGCAGCGGCCATGGCCTGTTCCAGGCTCTGCGGCCCGGAGGTCAGGCTGAACGCCGCATCGATGCCCACCTCATACAACGCCTGATAGCCCTCACCCAGGCTGCCAGCCAGCGCGATCACCGGCACGCCGGCGGCGCGGGCGATACGTGCCACACCGACTGGCGTCTTGCCGTGCAGACTCTGCGCATCCAGGCGCCCCTCGCCGGTGATCAGCAGATCGGCGCCGTGCAGCGCCTCGGCCAGGCCGGACAACTCGGCCACCAGCTCCACTCCCGGACGAAATTCGGCGCGCAGAAAAGCCTTGGCGGCGAAGCCCAGACCGCCGGCAGCGCCAACGCCCGGAGCCAGGCTGTGATCCTTGCCCAGCGTGGCCGCCACCACATCGGCGTAATGGCTCAGGGCGGCGTCCAGCAGCTCGACCTGCTGGGGAGTGGCACCCTTCTGCGGGCCGAATACCCGGGAAGCGCCGCGTGGGCCGCACAGCGGGTTGTCGACATCGGCGGCGATTTCTATCCGCACCTGTGCCAGGCGCGGGTCCAGGCCACTGGCATCGATGCGCGCCAGCTGCGCCAGCGCCGCGCCACCGGGCGGCAGCTCGCCTTGTCGGTCATCCAGGAAGCGCACCCCCAGAGCCTGCAGCAGACCGGCGCCGCCATCGTTGGTGGCGCTGCCGCCGAGGCCGAGAATGATGCGTCGGGCGCCGGCGTCCAGCGCCGCGCGGATCAGCTCGCCGGTGCCCTGGCTGCTGGTGACGGTGGCATCGCGGCGCTCCCGCGGCACCAGGTGCAGGCCACTCGCCGCGGCCATCTCCAGCACCGCGGTGCCGTCGCCGAGCCAGCCCCAGTGAGCCGTTACCGGCTGGCCCAGCGGACCACGGACCTGCTGTTCGCGACGCTCGCCACCCACGGCAGCCAGCACCGCATCGACCGTGCCCTCGCCGCCATCGGCCATGGGCCGCAGGAGAATCTCGGCGTCGGGGAAGACCTGGCGCCAGCCACGGGCGATGGCCGCCGCCACCTCGGGCGCGGAGAGGCTCTCCTTGAACGAGTCGGGGGCGATGACCAGCTTCATGGGCGGATCAGGGTGCCAGGCGTTCGCGCAGCCAGGCGTCGTCCTGCAGGCGGTAGTTGAGGCGGTCGTGCAGGCGGCTGGAGCGGCCCTGCCAGAACTCGATGCGCTCGGGTAGCAGGCGGTAGCCGCCCCAGTGCGGCGGGCAGTCCGGGGCACGGTCGAGGAAGCGCTGCTCGGTCTCGGCGAGCAGCTGCTGCAGCTCGTCGCGGTCGCGGATCACCCGGCTCTGCGGCGAGGCCCAGGCCCCCAGGCGGCTGCCCAGCGGGCGCACCTGGAAGTAGGCATCGGATTCGGCTGCCGAGACCTTCTCCACCCGGCCCTCGATGCGCACCTGGCGCTCCAGGCTCGGCCAGAAGAAGGTCATGGCGGCGAACGGACGCGCCGCCAGCTGCTCGCCCTTGGCACTGTGGTAGTTGCTGAAGAAGGTGAAGCCGCGCTCGTCGAGGCCCTTGAGCAGCAGCACCCGGCAGTGCGGACGGCCTTCGCCGTCCACCGTGGCCAGGGTCATGGCATTGGGTTCCACCGGCAGCTGCTCGGTCTTCACCGCATCGTCGAACCAGCGGCGGAACAGGGCGAAGGGCTCGCCCGGCGCCTCCGCTTCGCTGAGGCCGTCGCGGGTATAGTCGCGACGCATATCGGCAAGGGACTGGGACATGCGGTTCTCCGCCATGCTGGCTTCCTCGGACAGTGAAGCGTCAGCTTACTGCGCCTTGTCCTTTTTCTTTTGATCTGCGGCAACCTGGGCCACAGGCATGGCCGTCACCGGCGCCGGCTGGTTGTACTTGGCCAGCAGCGCCACCAGGGTCGGCTTCGCGGTCAGGACGATTTCCACCCGGCGATTCAGGGCACGGCCGGCGTTGCTGTCGTTGGCGGCGCGCGGCATGTCCGAGCCGACACCCTTGAGCAGCAGGCGATCACGCTGCAGGCCGCTGAGGCGGAAGATCGAGGCCACGGCCTTGGCGCGGTCCTCGCTGAGCTTGAAGTTGGCGTCCAGCTGGCCGCGGCTGTCGGCATGGCCGAGGATCAGCACGCCGGTACGCGGGTCCTTCTCCAGGATCTTGGCGACCTTGGTGAAGGGGCCGAGCACGGCCGGCATCAGCATGCTCGGGCGATCCGGGTTGAACGAGCTGTCCACCGGGGCGGTGACCACCAGCACATTCTCGCGGCGCTCCAGCTCCATCTTGCTGCCGCTCAGGGCGACCTTCAGGCGCGGCTCGTACTCGTCCAGCCAGGCGTTGGTGACTTCGTGATCGATCTTCGGCGGGGCCTTCTTGGCGGCGGCCGCCGGCTTGTCGCTGCCGCCGAAGGACCACCAGCTACTGCCGCCCTCCTCCTTCTTGTCGGAGTTGGCGCAGGCGGCGAGGCTCAGGCAGCAGAGCAGGACGAGTGATTTCTTGTGCATGGTTAGATCTTCCCCCAAGCAAGTTACAGGCATTGGCCCAGCGTTCGCGCCAGTCTCTGCGCGCGCGGGTCCATGAGTACGTAAGGTCCGAGACTGTTGGTGACGAAACCGAAGGCGATCTCGCGTTCCGGGTCCGCGAAGCCCACCGAACCACCCGCTCCGGGGTGGCCGAAGGCCTTGCGGCCGAGGCCGTAGGTGGCGTTGGCCACCTCCGGCTGGTCGAGCATGCAGCCCAGGCCCAGGCGGGTCTGGGTGAGCAGTGTGCGGTCTTCGCCGCTGGAGTGTTCGCGGGTCATCTCGCCAAGCAGCTCCGGCTCAAGCAGGCGGCCGTCCAGCAGCGCCGCGTAGAAGCTGGCCAGGGCCCGGGCATTACCGTGACCATTGGCCGCCGGCTGCTGCATGCGCCGCCATTCCGGCTTGTTGGTACTGGTGAGAATAGACGGCGGATTGGCGAAGGCGCGGGTGGTCAGCGAGGCCGGCTCGTTCATCATGCACTTGAGCAGACGCTGGGCGGCGGCATCACCCATGTCGCCCTTCTTGCGGGCGATATGGGAGACGCGAGGAAACTGGTCTTCGGCCAAGCCGACATGGAAATCCAGGCCCAGCGGCTCGGCGATGCGGGCGACGATGGACTCGCCGGGCCCGCGACCGTCGGCGCGACGCAGCAGCTCACCCACCAGCCAGCCGTAGGTGATCGGCGAGTAGCCGTGAGCTTCGCCCGGTGTCCACCAGGGACGTTCGGCGGCCAGGGCGGCGGTCATCTGCGGCCAGTCGTAGAGTGCCTCGGCCGGCAGCGGTGCATGCAGGGCCGGCAGGCCGGCGCGGTGGCTGAGCAGCTGACGCAGGGTCACGCGCTCCTTGCCGGCAGCGGCGAACTCGGGCCACCAGCGCGCCACGGGGACATCCAACTCCAGCTTGCCCTGCTCCACCAGCTGCAGGGCGGCGACGGCGGCGAAGGTCTTGGTGCAGGAGAACAGGTTGAGGATGGTGTCGCTGTGCCAGGCCTCGGCGCCGTCCTTGTCGACCGTGCCGGCCCAGATATCGACGACGGTTTCGCCGCCGATCTGCACGCATAACGCGGCGCCACGTTCCTGGGGATCGTCGAACAGTTCGACGAAGGCATCTTTCAGCGCTTCGAAGCGCAGGTCGAAATGGCCCTGAATCTGCAACCTGATACTCCTCGGTCAGAATGGCCGGCATTGTTCCAGTCCCGGCTACTCCTGTGAATCCTGGCGCTTTGCTCAAGTCACTTCGTCGGACCAACGGTACGCCGCCCCGGCGCGCGCGAGGCGCTCCGGGTTGGACTGCAAGCGAGGAAACTCAGGGCTTGGCGGGATCCGCGGCCTTGGCCGGCGCGGTCTTGGGCAGCAGCGCGGCTGGCGCCTTGAGGTTGGCCTTGCGCACCGCCTCGACGAAGCCCTGCCAGGGCCGGTCGGTGATGGCGACCAGGCCGAAGTGGCCGTTCTCGCCGTCGAGCAGGCGGCCGCTGACCGGCTGATCCAGGTACTGGAACCAGTGCACGCCGACGATCGACGGCTCTTCCAGGGCCTTGGCCAGGAAGTTGGCGTAGGCCGGACCGCGCTCCTCTTCCTTGTAGGTCTCGGCCACGCCGCCCCAGAACGGACCGCGGTCGCGCGAGCCGAAGTGGAACTCGCTGACCAGCACCGGCTTGTCCAGCGCGCGCAGGGTGGCGAAGTCGTAGCCGTGCTGCGGCTCGTTCACGTAGAAGTTGAAGCTGAGCACGTCGCAGTACTCGGCGCAGGCCTCGACCGCCTCGGGGGTGGCGATGGCGAAGCGACCACCGAGCAGCATGTGGTTGGGCGAGTGCCACTTCAGCGAATCGGCGATGGTCTTGAAGTAGGTGGTGGCGAACAGGCGCTGGAAGGCCTGCAGGTCCTTCTCGATCTGCGGGAACTCGGCGCTCGGCAGCGGCGGCTCGAAGCCCGGGTCCTCCATCAGCTCCCAGGCCTTGAGCTCGATGCCCCAGGCCTTGGACAGGCCGTTCTGGTTGCGGTACTTGTCGCGCAGCTGCTTGAGGAAGGCACGCTTGGCCGGCACGTCGGTGGTCAGGCGCAGAGTGCCGTAGGCCAGGGCGTAGCGGGCCTTGGGATCGTCGCCGGGCGCGGCCCAGGCCAGCTCGTTGTCGGCGAAGAAGCCGAGCAGCCAGGGGTCGTCACGGCGATCGCGGGTGGCGATGGCGATGGCGCGCTCGGCGGCCATGGCGAAGCGCGGGTCGAACGGATCGGGCATGCCGCCCCACCAGTCGTGGCCGGTGCTGATGATGGCGTAGTCACCGGAGATCGACAGCGGGATGCTGTACGGCATGCGCTGGGTCTTGCCCAGGGTGTCGTCGCTCCAGTTGCCTAGGCTGTTGAAGCCCCAGGCCTGCAGGCGATCGAGGGTGTGCTGGGTCCAGCGGTCGGCGTCGAAGCCCGCTGCCGGGCACGGTGCCAGCTCGGCCGGCGCCGGTGTGGCGGCCAGCGGCGGCTGGGCGGTGGCGCAGGGTTCGGCATGGGTGCGTTGCAGGTTGGCACGGTAGAAGTCGTACCAGCGGCCGTGGTCGAAGGCGCGGCCGCGGCTGGCGCCACTGTTGCTGCGGCTGTCGCGCTTGCCGTAGTAGGCGGCCAGTGGCTCGCCGTCCTTGGGCAGCGCGGCGAACATGCTCTCGCGGCCTTCCACGTAGGTCTGGCTCTGCCAGGCGCTGACGGCGTTGACGCCCAGCGAATAGAACGGATGCCCCTCGGGGGTCACCAGGTACCAGCGGCCGTCGCGTTTCTCGGTGCGGAAGAAGCCCTTGGCCTCGAAGCTCGGGCCGTTCAGCCAGCCGCCGAACTTGTCCTGCTGCGGGCGCTCGGCCAGCCAGGCCTTGAGCTGCTCGCCTTCGCGGGCGGCGGCATCGCGCAGCTGCTGGTCCTTGCCGATCTTCTCCGGCCACTGGCCGCGGCTGTACTGGCCCCATTCATCGACCATGCCGCTGTAGATGGCCTGCTGCGCGGCGGCGGCCGACTGCACGCCGAAGCGGCTGAGGAGAATGCTCTGCGGCGCGTTCGGCTTGCTCATGCTCAGCACCACGGCGCTGACCTGGGCCGGGTTCAACTCGCCTTCCACGGTTTCCGCCAGCAGCACGCGCTGACCGTCGACATTGACCGGCATGGGCGGGCCGGCGCGCATGCCCTGGGCCCGCGGCGAAGTGGCGGCAAGCGGCACCAGCAGGGTCTGCGCCGGGCCGGCCGGCAGCGCGATGCGGCTGGTCAGCACTTTGCCGTCACGGCTCTCGATGCGTACGTCCAGGGTGATGGCCCAGTCCATCGCGCTCTGCAGGCGCAGGCTCATGGCGCCGGCCTGGGACCAGTCCCAGTGGCCGCTCTGCGGGCTCAGGCGCAGGCTGGGGTTATCGCCGACATTGAAGGTGAAGCGGCGCAGCACCTCGCCTTCGGCGGTGGGCTCGGCGGTCAGCTCGGGAAAGCTGGCGGCCTGGCTCTCAACCTTCACCACGTCGGTGGGCTTGATGAAACTGAACAGGGTCTGCTGGCCCTCGGGAGCGGCCACAGCCGGCGCTGCGAGATGGAGGGCGAGAACGAGGGGGAGATAACGGCGGATCATCGAACTGGTACTCCGGAAGATTGCCAAGTAGACACCAGGCGGGCCTGCCAATGCCACCCCGAAACGCCTTACCTGGGCTCTGCGGCGAGCTCCAGCAGACAATCGACCCAGGCGTCCAGGCGTTGCCGCGCCCGCTGCGAGCCAGCATCGGCGCCCTCCTCGATCGCCACTGCGCGCAACCGCTGCAAGGCCTCCTGCACCTGGATGGCAAACAGCCGGGCATCGCCCGACCAGCACACCACCTCATGCACCAGGCCCAGGTCGGCGGCGCGGGCGGCGTTGCTGCGCTGCTCCGGCTGGTCGGTGACCAGCAACAGGATTGGTCGGCGATACACCTGGGCCACCGACAGCGCGGCCATGCCCGGCGCCGAGACGATCAGCGCGCTGTGCGCCGCGGCATCGATCCATTGCGGATCGCGCGGTGTCCAGCCGGCGCGCCCGGCATAGCCCTCGCCCACCAGCAGCGCCTGCAGGCCCATGGCCGCCAGTCCCTGTTCCAGGCCTGTAGCCAGCTGTGGATCGCGAAAATGCGGATTGAGATAGACGGCAGCGCGCGGCCCCTGCACCTGCTGCGGAAGCTGTGCCAGGGCGATGGGAGTCGGCAGGTTGAACAACCGCGGCGCCACCCGCGCCGGCGCGGCATAGGCGAAATCATGCTGCAGGCAGGCCCGCGCCCGGCGCAGCTCGGAGCTAATGGCCGCAGCGAAGCCCCGCGCCAGCCAGTTCGGCAGGCGTCCCTGGAAATTATCCAGCAACGCCCGGCGCAGGCTGGCGCCATAGACATGCACGATCTTGCGCCGCCAACCGGGCAGGCAGCCCATCACCAGCAGCGCCGGATGGAAGGAGTCGTTGACCAGCAGGTCGACCGCGGCGATGCGGCGGCGCAGGCGCCAGATATCGCGCAGCATGTGCCGTGGGTCGAACAGGTAGCGCGCGACATTGCCGTCGGTGGCGCCGCGCTGCATGTTCTGCCGCTCGTCGAACTGCACCGCGTAGTGACGCGACAGCACCTCGGCCGCGATGCCGAACTCGCCGAGGAAAGTCGCGCCCTCGTCCGAGGTGGTCAGCACCTCCACCTCGGCGCCGCGCTCGATCAAGGCATGGGCCAGCAGTTGGGCACGCATCAGATGGCCACGGGCATCGGCGGTGGCCAGATAGAGAATCCGCGGTTTCATCCGGCGAAACGCGCCCTCAAACGCAGGCCAACGCCGGCCAGGTACATGCCCAGCGCGCCGCTGACACCGAAGGCCCGATCCACTGCCCGCGCCTCGGCCAGCATGCGCTGCAGGCGCGGCATTTCCGCATCGCCCACGCTCAGTCCCAGGGTGCGCATGCACAGGCGCACATGCTTGCGTTCGTCATGCAGCACGCGGGTCAGCAGCGGTTGCAGCGGGTGATCGGCGGCCAACTCGGCGCAGTGGCGAGCCAGCACCCGCTCGGCCATCTGTTCGGCACACAGGCCGATGGCATAGGCCGGCACCAGGACGCCCTGTTGGAAATGCGGGGCATGGCGCCGGGCGATGCGCTGCCAGCGGCGGATCTTGGCGCGGCTGAGCCAGTCCGGGCGCAGCTCGGCGGGCGGCTGCATGCCGCGCTCGCGCATGGCCGCGGCGAACAGCTCGCTGTGCTCCTGCTCCTCGCGCAGATGCTGGTCGACCTGGCGCTGCAGCCAAGCCGGCGCGGTCGGCATCAACTCGTGCTGCAGGGTCTTCTCGGTAGCCTCTTCGCCGATCAGGTAGATACGTAGCAGCAACAGCTCGCCGGCCCTGCTGCCGTGCAGCTGGCGCAGGGCGGCACGCTTGATGCGATCGACCAGCCAGGCCTGCAGACGCGGCCAGCCACGCAGCCGCGGCGCGGCGAAGGCCGCCAGGTGGACGACGGTCATTGACTGGCGTGTTGCTGGCTGCTGAGTACCAGGCCGATGAAGCTGTCCTGCAGGAAGGCCTGGGCGGCGGCGCCGGCTTGCGGGTAGTCGATCTGCTGGCCGCGGAAGGCCAGGTAGCCCTTGCCGTCGCGGGCGCCCAGCAGCAGCTTGTCGTGCTTGGCGAAGCCCTCGCTGCTCAGGGGTTGCAGCAGCTCGACGTTCTCCATGCCGAACAGGAACAGGTCACGCTGGATCACCGACAGCGGCAGGCGGCTGCGCAGGGCCTGCAGTTCCAGGGTCCAGCTGCCGCCCTGCAGCGTCTTGGCCAGGTCGCCATGGCCGCCCGGCACATGCAGGCTGGCGCGTACCGCCGGCAGCGCGGCCTTTTCCAGACCGAGGGCGATGGTGATGTCGGCGTACTCGGCCTTGGCCGCCTCGACCCGGTTGTCGCGCACCTGGACGAACTGCTTGGCCAGCCTGGCGGCGGTGGAAGGCGACGCCAGGGTCTGCAGCGCCTGCTCGTGGGTCAGCAGGACCTGGCGCTTGCCATCGACCTCGGCCTCGATGCGGTAGGCGTCCAGGCGCACGTCGCCGAGATCACCCGGCACCGGCGCGTGAGCATGCACGCTGCTGCTCCACTTTTGGCCTTCCTTGCTGACCAGTAGGTGCAGGCTGACCGGCACCATGCGGCCATCGGCCGCCTTGGCCTGGCCGTGCAGCAGCACGTCGCCGATCACCGCTTCATCGGCGTACTCATGGCCGTTGCCGAACAGGATGGTTTTGGCCGCCTGGTCCAGCTCGACACGACCGTGCTCGTCGTCCAGGGCAATGCGGTTGCAACTGGTCAGCGGTGCCAGCGGGCAACCGCTGGCGCTGGCGAAGCTGTGCACGCCGCGGCCACTGAACTGCTCGGCCTGGGCCAGGCTGGAGAGCAGCCCCAGGGCCAGTGGCAGGGCGCTGCGCGATAGAAACTTCGACACTTCCATGGTCGTTCCTCAGTGGGTGGCGGGTTTGTGGTAGGACAGGGCCTGGGCATCGGCATCGCGGCGGCCCAGGGTATTGATGCCGAGGCCACGGGCCAGGGCGCCGCACATGTCGACGGCGGAGAACGCCACTATCAGGCCCATGGCGCCGAGCCGGCGCAGGCCGCGCACGGGCGGCAGGTCCTGTTGGTTGAGCGCACGCAGGCTGAAGCCCAGACGCGCAAAGAGGATTGCCAGCGGCGCCAGCGGGCCGCTGCGGGCGAGCCACTGCAGGCGGGCCGGCAAATAAGCGCGTAGCAGATAGGGCGTCAGGCCGACCGAGTCCTGGCCACGCATCCAGCGCAACTTGAGCGCTTCGCCACGGCTGTCCGGCAGGCGGTGCTCGGTATGCGCGGCGGCGGCGTAATGCAGTGCGACGCCGGCAGCCTGCAGATTGAGGCCGAGCACCTGGCAATGGGCGCGGTATACGCCGTCCAGCGCCTGATAGGCATGCTCGGCGAATACATCGCGGCGGAACACCACATTGTTGGCGTAGAAGTTACGGGTAGCCCCGGCCTGCAAAGGGCTGGGGAAATACATGAAGTCGATGGTGGTCAGCGCCGTGCCGGCCAGGCTGGTGCTGTAGCTGGTGCGCCCGGCCACCACGGCCGGCGGCTGCTCGCCGCACAGCGGCAGGAGCAGTTGCTCCAGCCAGTCGGCGGCAGGGATGCAGTCGGCATCGGCGAACACCACATGATCGCAGCGCGTTGCGTCGGTGGCGGCGAAACCGAGATTCTTCGCCGAGTAGTAGCCGGTGCTGGCATCGATCAGCACGAACTCCAAGGCCAGGCCGGAGCTGCGAACCAGCTCGGCGCAGGTTTGCGCCGGCAGGCCGTCGTGGGTCACCACCACCTGAGCCAGGCGGTCCAGCGGCAGGCTCTGGCCCTTGAGGTGCTCGAACAGGCGGCCGAGACTGCCGGCCACCTTGGCCAGGTCGGCGCCACCGCGCAGGTTGTTGGTTTCCAGTACCAGGGCCGTACGTGCGGCCAGATCGTGCAGGTTCATCCTTGCCCCTCGGTTCATCCATGAGCGATGACGGTAGCCTAGCAGGCCGCCATCCGCACCGACTTGCGCCAGCTCACGCCAGCATCAGACGGTACCGCCTTTTATCCGGTCAAGCAGCCGATCCGGCAGCAGGCGATTGAGCACGCGGAACAGCTTGGCCGGCACCGTCACCGGGTAGCGGGTGCGCGGCACGCGGCTGTCCAGCGCCTGCAGCACGGCCTCGGCCACGGCCTCCGCCGGCAGGGTGTACTTCACCGCGGCGCCCTCCTTGGCCAGGCGCTCCTCCATCAGCGCATAGCTGGCGGCATGCGCGCCACGGCTGGTGTCCACGTGCTTGCGCAGGGCCAGCAGGCTGTTGGCGCGGAAGCGCGCGATGATCGGCCCCGGCTCGATCAGCACCGCCTCGATGCCGCTGCCGGCCAGCTCCAGGCGCAGGGTGTCGACCAGCCCTTCCATGGCGAACTTGGAGGCGTTGTAGGCGCCGCGCAGCGGCAGCGCGGCATAGCCGAGCACCGAGCTGTTGAACAGGATGCGGCCGTGACCCTGGCGGCGCATGACCGGCAGCACCGCGGCGGTCAGTTCGATGGGGCCGAACAGGTTGCTCTCGAACTGCTCGCGCCAGGCCACCCGCGGCAGGTCCTCGATAGCGCCGGGCTGGCCGTAGCCAGCGTTGTTGAACAGTGCATCCAGGCCACCGCCGCTCTGTTCGAGCACCCAGGCCAGGGCCTCGGCGATGCTGGCGGAGTCGTCCAGGTCCAGGCGCACCGCCTCGAAGCCTTCGGCCTGCAGACGGGCGACGTCTTCGACCTTGCGTGCCGAGGCGAACACGCGCCAGCCGGCGGCGCGGCAGGCCAGCGCCGTGGCGTGGCCAATGCCGGTGGAACAGCCGGTGATCAGGATGGTGCGCATGGGCCAACTCCCTGGCAGATAAATGAGGTCAGGCGATCTCGCGGCGGAACGGCGGCAAGGCGTTGAGAATCGCCTTGCCATAACGCTGGGTCACTACGCGGCGGTCCAGCAGGGTGATGGTGCCGCGGTCGGCCTCGGTGCGCAGCAGGCGACCGCAGGCCTGGATCAGGCGCAGGGACGCGTCGGGCACGGCGATCTCCATGAACGGATTGCCGCCACGCGCCTCGATCCACTCGGCCAGCGCCGCCTCTACCGGGTCGTCCGGCACGGCGAAGGGAATCTTGGCGATCACCACGTGCTCACAATAGGCACCCGGCAGGTCGACGCCCTCGGCGAAGCTGGCCAGGCCGAACAGCACGCTCTCCTCGCCGTCGTCGACCCGCGCCTTGTGCTTGTTCAGGGTCTCCTGCTTGGACAGGTTGCCCTGGATCAGCACGCGTTTGCGCCAGTCACGGTCGAGTCCGTCGAACACGTCCTGCATCTGCTTGCGCGAGGAGTACAGCACCAGGGTGCCACGCGCGCCCTTCACCAGTGCCGGCAGGTCGCGAATGATGGCGGCGGTGTGGGCGGCGGCATCACGCGGGTCGGCCTTGAGGTCCGGCACCCGCAGTACGCCGGCATCGGCATGGTGGAACGGACTGGGCACCACGGCAGTAACCGCCGCCTTGGGCAGGCCGGAACGCATGCGGAAGCGATCGAAGGTGCCCAGCGCGGTCAGGGTGGCCGAAGTCACCAGGGCGCCATAGGCGACATTCCACAGGTTGCGCCGCAGGGTCTCGGCCGCCAGGATCGGGCTGGCATTGACCTCGATATCGAAGGCCGCGCCGCTGTCGGCCAGGGTCAGCCAGCGCGCCATTGGCGGGCTGTCTTCCGGATCCTCGACGGTGAAGGCGGTCCAAAGCTCCCAGTTGCCCTGGGCGCGAGCCAGCAGGCTGCCGAACAACGGGTACCACTCCTCGGCCTGGTGACTGGCGAGGCCCAGGCTGGTGCCCTCGTCGTCCATGGCCTGCTTGAGCAGTTCGGTGAGGCGGGTGAACACGTCGGTGAGCTTGGCGAAGCCCTTCTTCAGTTCGATGCCCAGCTCGCGCAGGTGCTCCGGCACCAGACCACCCTCGAAGCGGTGGCGTGGGCGCTCGCGGCCCTCCATATCTTCGCCGGCACGAAAGTCGGCCAGCTGCTCGCAGGCGCTGAACATGAATTGCTGCTGGGTCCTGAGCTCTTTGGCCTGCTCCGGCACCTGCTCGATCAGGCGGCCGAGGTCGCCCGGCAGCGGATGCTGGGCCAGCAGCTTGGTCAGGTTCTTCTCCACCTGGCCGAGCCAGTCGGCGGTGCTGCGCAGGCGGGTGAAGTGGGCGAAGTGGCCGATGGCCTTGTCCGGCAGGTGGTGGCCTTCGTCGAATACGTAGAGCGTCTCGCGCGGGTCCGGCAGCACGGCGCCGCCGCCCAGGGCCAGGTCGGCCAGGACCATATCGTGGTTGGTGACGATCACGTCGACCTTGGTCATGCCCTCGCGCGCTTTATAGAAGGCGCATTGCTGGAAGTTCGGACAGTGCCGATTGGTGCACTGGCTGTGGTCGGTGGTCAGGGTGCCCCAGACCTGGTCTTCCAGTTCCTCCGGCCAGCTGTCACGGTCGCCGTCCCAGCGGTTGCCGGCGAGCTTCTCGATCATCTTGCTGTAGAGCTTCTGGCTGTTCTCGTCGACGTCGATGCGGAAGCCTTCTTCCTCGAACATTTGCGCCGTGGCGCTCTGCGCCTGGCCCTCTTGCAGCAGCATGTCCAGCTTGGACAGGCACAGGTAGCGACCGCGGCCCTTGGCCAGGGCGAAGCTGAACTGCAGGCCGGCGTTGCGCATCAGGTCCGGCAGGTCCTTGTGCACGATCTGCTCCTGCAGCGCGACCGTGGCGGTGGCGATCACCAGGCGCTTGCCGGCGGCCTTGGCGGTGGGAATGGCGGCCAGGCTGTAGGCGACCGTCTTGCCGGTACCGGTCCCCGCCTCCACCGCCACCACGGCGGGCTCGCCATCGCGCTGGCCTTCTTCGTTGTGCTTGATCGCCCCCAGCACCTTGGCCACTTCGGCGATCATCAGGCGCTGGCCATAGCGGGCCTTGAGCCCCTTGGCTTCGAGAAAACGGCTGTAGGCGCCCTGGATCTGGGACTTGAGTTCGGAGCTGAGCATGGGCGCGGAAAAGGCTGGATAAATTTTCAGTAGTTTACCGATAGGTTATGCTCGCGCGCCATCCCGCGACCGAGACTCCCGATGACCGTCTTCTCTGCTCTGTATGCCGTGCACCTGCTGGCCGCCCTGGTCTGGGTCGGCGGCATGTTCTTCGCCTGGATGATCCTGCGCCCGGCCGCCGTGGCCAAACTGCAGGCACCGGAACGCCTGACTCTGTGGCTGGAAGTGTTCCGCCGCTTCTTTCTCTGGGTATGGATCGCCGTGCTGCTTCTGCCGGTGTCCGGCGTGGGCATGCTGCACATGCGCTTCGCCGGCTTCGAGACCGCGCCGCGCTATGTACAGGTGATGATGGGGCTGTATCTGGTGATGCTCGCCCTGTTCCTGCGCGTGCGCTTCCTGCAGCTACCGCTGCTGCGCCAGGCCGTGGAGGCACAGAACTGGCCGGCAGGTGGCGAGGCTCTCGGACGCATCCGCCGTCTGGTGGGAAGCAATCTGCTGGTGGGGCTTGCCCTGGTAGCCATTGCGGCCACCCGCCCGACTTTCTGATAGCGCCGAATCAGCTCCCGCACCACCCAAGAGTGGTGCGGGAGTAGATCACCGCCAAAAACGCTATTGCGCGGGCTGCGCCTCGACTGACGCCTCGACCCGACGGTTGACGGCACGTCCCTCGTCGGTGCCATTGTCGGCCACCGGGCGAGACTCGCCGTATCCTACCGACGACACCCGATCACCCGCGACGCCGTACTGGTTGACCAGCACGTCACGCACGGCGTTGGCACGCCGCTCGGACAGACCCTGGTTGTAGGCATCGGAGCCATTGGAGTCGGTGTGACCTTCCACCGTGGTGCTGGTCTGCGGGTATTGGCTCATGAAGTCGGCCACTGCCTTGATATCGGCCTGGCTTTCTTGCTTGACCACAGACTTGTCGTAATCGAACTTGACGTCCAGCTCGACACGCACCGGATCACCTGCATCGACTACAGGCTCGGCGGCAGGGGCGGAATCCGGATAGGTGGGCAGCGGGCAACCGTTGTGCCGTACCGGAGTGTTGGGCGGGGTATCGGGGCAACGGTCGCGGCGATCGAATACACCATCGCCATCCTGGTCGCCGTCCTGGGCATAGCAGATCAGAGTTCCGATGACCGCACCGGCCACGGCACCTCCAGCTGCCCAAGTAGAACTTTCGATGGCGCCAAGACCTCCTCCGGCCAGGCCGCCAATCGCCGTGCAAATGGGCCAGTTCCCTTGGTTGAGCGGCGCATCTCCCGTACTGGAAGTCGTGACGCAACCAGAAAGAACACTACTGACCAAGAGAAGGGGTACAACTGCCCTTGAGATTCTTCTCATGGCGGGATCTCCTGTGTCACCGGTTCGATTACCGGTAACACAGGAGTAAAGACCCGTCCCCCAAAGTGTACAAGCCAGTCCCGGTGGACGACTGCGCCTTGTGCTGCAGCCGCCTTGCCGGGAGATGACTACTTAGGGGCGAGCTTCAACCTCGGCTTCCACGCGACGGTTGATGGCACGGCCTTCGCTGGTGGAGTTGTCAGCCACCGGGCGGCTTTCGCCATAACCCACCGAGCTCACGCGGTCACCGCCGACGCCATACTGGTTGACCAGTACGTCACGTACGGCATTGGCACGACGCTCGGACAGACCCTGGTTGTAAGCGTCGGTGCCGACGGAGTCGGTGTGACCTTCAACCACGGTGCTGGTGGACGGGTACTGGCTGAGGAAATCGGCCAGCGCCTTGATGTCGCCTTGGCTTTCTTCCTTGACCACGGACTTGTCGAAGTCGAACTTGACGTCCAGCTCGACACGTACCGGCTCGGCGGCTTCCGGAGTGACAGTCTCCTCGACCACGGTCTCTTCGACCACGGCCACTTGCTCTTCGGCGCCATGCACCCAGCAATAAGCCGCGGCCATACCGGCGCCAACCAGCGCACCGCCACCCGCCCACTCAGAGCTCTCAATCGCACCCAGTGCAGCACCGGTCACACCACCAACGGCCGCGCAGGTCGGCCAGTCGGTTTTCTGAATGCCAGCACAGCCGGTCAGCAGGCCGCTTGCCAGGATCAGGGGTACAGCTTTCCTTGTGATACTCATCTTCTTAGGTCTCCTGTAGGGAATCGGCATACAACCGACAGCAAAGAAGTAAAGATGGCTTCCTTACTATCTGCCAGTTATAGGCAGTTTCCATACCAAGGTCCATAGGCCATAAGCTCGGAGCGCGATAGTCTTGGCATTCGTACTCGGGATTTTCACCATATGAATCACGCTCCATCCTCACGCACACCGCAGCAGGCCTTGGCCGCGCTGCTCGATCACCATGCGCCGCAGCGCCTGTTGCTGGTCGGCGCCAGCCAGCTGCCGGCGGTAGCCGCCTTCCAGGAAGCTCATCCGCAGACCCTGCTGGCTCATGCTCCGGCCGGGGCGTTACCGGCCGACCTGGCGGCCCAGCGTTACGATCTTGCACTGGTGGTGGATTGCCTGGAGCACCTACCCAAGCGCACTGCGCTGGAATTGCTCGGTGGCATCCGCAACCTCAACGCCAGTCGCCTGGCCGTGCTGGTCGACCTGGCAGCCTGTGGTTGGCAGGAAACCGAGCTGTTCGCCCTGGCCCTGCAGGCCAGCGAAAGCTTCCAGCGCGAAGGCCAGACGCTGACCCTGTTCACCTACGACCTACGCGATTACAAGCAGGTTCCGGACTGGCTGAACGCCAAGTTCTGGGCCAATCCGCAGAACTTCGGCAAGTACTGGTGGTGATGCCATGAGCCAAGCCTGTCCCTGCGGCAGCGGCAGTTCGCTGGACGCCTGCTGCGGCCACTATCACCAGGGCACTCCGGCCCCCAGCGCCGAACACCTGATGCGTTCGCGCTACAGCGCCTATGTGCTGGGCCTGGTCGACTACCTGGTGGCCACCACCCTGCCCGCCCAGCAGGCGGGTCTCGACCGCGACGGCATCCGCGCCTGGAGCCTGGGCAGCACCTGGCTGGGGCTGGAAGTGGAAGGCAGCGAACTGATCGGCGCGCAGCCCGAGCACGCCTTCGTCACCTTCACCGCGCGCTGGCACGATGGCAGCGGCGAGCACAGCCACCGCGAGCGCTCGGCCTTCGTCCAGCGCGACGGCCGCTGGTACTTCCTCGACCCCACCACGCCACTCAAGGCCGGGCGCAACGACCCCTGCCCCTGCAACAGCGGACAGAAGTTCAAGAAGTGCTGCAGCAGCTACCTGAGCTGAGAAAACTCTGCTTCATTTGTTAGCCAGAACCCGGCGGGGGCCGGGGCCAACAAGGAGCAGTAGATGAAGCACAAGCACAGTGGAGCGGCGGCCGGCCTGGTCGCCCTGCTATTGGTCGGCGCCGTTCAGGCGGACGATGTGCAGGTCAGCCTGGGCAGCAGCGAGCGCGTCACCCGCCTGTTCGCCTACCCCAACAACTGCAGCGTGATCTGTTATCGCGACTGGACGCTGGAGCAGACCGCCGAGCACTACCTGCAGCAGAGCCTGGAGCGCGACGGCTACGCCGATGCCACGGTCAAGGTCAGCCAGAGCGGCGACATGCTCACGGCCAGCTTCAGCGGCGTTCCCACCGATTACGGCACACCGCTGAGCAACCTGCTGGCCGCCGGCGACTCGGCCTTCGACGGCGCCAGCAAGCTCAACAGCGACGGCAAGTGGCAGTACAGCTGGTACTTCTTCCTGCCCCTGGGCATGGCCCTGGACAACCGCAAGAGCGTGGAACTGCTGCACTTCCCGCCGGACTATTCGCTGACCCAGGCCCAGGACTACCTGGAGTCCAAGACCACCGACCGCTGGGCCTCGCTGCTGACTGAGAACGGCGTGGCGGCGGCGCAGACCCCGGCCTACCAGACCATCATCGACATCGCCCCGATCGCCGCACCGGCCAGCGCCGGCAGCGACCTCGAAGGGGTCTACAGCTACTTCACCGACTACCAGACGACGATGGTCGCCCAGCTCACCGCCGGCAGCGGTACTCCGCTGCCCATGGTCGCGTTCGGCGGACCGGTACGCACCTGGGTCAACAATCAGTACAAGGTCAACATCGGCGTGTTGGGGCTGGACGAGATCACCCCGGCACCGGGCCAGAACGTGCCGGTGCTCGGCGCCAACCACCCGAGCTATATCTGGTACGCGGCCGATCCGGAGAACTACGGCGGCGACCAGGCGAAGGCAGATGCCGCCGGGCTCAAGGTGATGGGTCAGGACATCAGCGCCGCCTGCTGGCAGGCCGGCATGGGCCAGAATCCTTCTGCCGATCCGCAGCAAACGCTGAACAGCTGCACGCAGAAATGGCAGGTCACCGACCAGGTGCAGACCTGCGAGCTGTTCTACACCTCGATCCGCAACCTGACGCCGCCCCAGGCCCAGGCCAAGTGCACGACCAGCAAGAGCTGAAGCCGCACAAGACAAGGCCCGCAAATGCGGGCCTTGTTCTTCACTCCTGCAGTTTGAGGTGCGACGTATCGGGCGGCGGCCCGGCCGGCGCGGCCTTGGCCTGGCCCATGTCGCTGCCGGTCGGTGCCAGGCTGAACTGCGAGAAATCCACCTGCGGGGCCTGGGCCTCGGGCTTGGCATCCTGCAGATCGGCTCCTACCGGCGCGATCCCGAAGTCCGGTGCCTGCACATCACTGAAAGCCGCCATGTACTCGTCACGTGGAATCACCCGCGCCGAGGTAGCGTTACCGGAGGCAGCCACCGGCGCTGGCGCAACTGCGGCAGGTGCCGGAGCGGGGGTGGCAACCGGAGCAGGAGCCGGTGGCGGGGCCATCTCTACCTCCTCCACTTCCAGCGCCTGAACGATGGCCAGCGCCCCGGCACGCTCCATGGTCGCGCGGTACTTCTCGGCACCGGCGGCATCCAGGTTGCTCTTGATCACGATGCGCCGACCGGAGAACAGCAAGGCGATGCGCTGGGCATCGGCCTGGAACAATAGCGCCAGATTCTCCTTCACCTGCTCCAGCGCCGCACCCGGCACCACCTGCCCGGCGAAGGCGATCTCGTAGAGGCTCATGGTCACACTCCTGTCCAATTCGGCCCCCAGTATGGCGCAGTTTTTTTCTGGGAACAGCAGGTGGCCGCCAAGCAGCCGCTTGTTACACTGGGGCGTCCATTGGAGCGATGCAATGTTTTCACAGATGCGATCCCATATCATCGCCCTGACGATCATCAGCGGCCTGCTGTCAGGCCTCACGGGATGCACCAGCTGGTTCAGCGGTGACTTCCAGGACCCGGAAGTCCACCTCGTCAAGGTCGATGTGATCAAGGCCAAACTGCTGGAGCAGCAGTTTTCCCTGCGCTTTCGCATCGACAATCCCAACGACTTCGAACTACCGATGCGCGGCCTGAGCTACGACATCGAGCTCAACGGCGTGCCGCTGGCCGAAGGCGAGTCCAGCGAGTGGCTCAACGTCCCCGCCCATGGCCACAGCAACTTCGAGGTGCCGGTGCGCACCAACCTGTGGCGCCACCTCAAGGGCGTGGTCAAGGCCCTGGAAGATCCCAATCGACCGATCCGCTACCGCCTGAGCGGCGAGGTGAAGACCGGGCTGCTGTTCGGCCGCGACGTGCATCTGCAGCGCAATGGCGAGATAATCCCCGGCGATCATATTCCGGAGTAGCTTCATGACTCAGCAACCCCACGTCCACGGCCCCGACTGCAACCACGACCACGATCATCACCATGATGACGATGGCCACGTGCACGGCCCGCACTGCAATCATCATCACCAGGAGCCGGTGCGCAACCCGCTGAAGGAAGTCGGCCGCAACGATCCCTGCCCCTGCGGCAGCCAGAAGAAGTTCAAGAAGTGCCACGGCGCCTGACCTGAACCCACCCGGCAGGGCGCAATGCCCTGCCAGGCCCCTACTCCCCGCTGCTTCCGCCCTCTACAATCCGCCCATCGTCCGCCGCCCTGCTCCAGGAGCCAGTCATGGGTTCGCGCCTGTTTTCTCGTCCGCTGTTCGTCGCCGCTGCTGCCACCCTGTGCAGCACCCTGTTTCTCGGCGGCTGCCAGTCCTTCCTCAATGGCCGCTACGCCAGCAGCGTGCACCCGGACCAGGGCATCGTCCGCGTCCAGGGGCTGGCGCAGAGCGTGGTGATCCGGCGCAATCCGCTGGGCATGCCGCTGATCGAGACCACCACCTTCCACGACGCGCTGTTCGCCCTGGGCTACGTGCACGCCGCCGACCGCCTCAGCCAGATGGTCGGCATGCGCCTGCTCGCCGAGGGTCGCCTGGCCGAGATGAACGGCCCCGGTGTGCTGGAAATCGACCGTTTCATGCGCACCGTCAACCTGCGCGCCAGCGCCGAGGTGCTGTACAAGAACGCCTCGCCGCGCATCAAGAAGTTCTTCGAGGTGTACTCGCGCGGCGTCAACGCCTACCTGTTCCGCTATCAGGACAAGCTGCCGATGGACCTGGCCGAGAGCGGCTACCGTCCGGCCTACTGGAAACCGGAAGACTCGGTGCTGCTGTTCTGCCTGCTCAACTTCGGCCTGTCGGTCAACCTGCAGGAGGAAATCGCCTCGCTGAACCTGGCGGACAAGGTCGGCGCCGACAAGCTGGCCTGGCTGCTGCCCAGCTACCCGGACGAGCCGCTGCCCTTCGAGGAAGCCGAGAAGCTGCGCGGTCTGAGCCTGGTCGGCAAGATTCCGGGCCTGGCCGCGGTAAACAACGCCGCCGGCCAGGTCGCGGCGCTGAACATGCTCGGCGTCGCCGCCTCCAACAACTGGGCCATCGCCCCGCAGAAGAGTCGCAGCGGCAAGAGCCTGCTGGCCAACGACACCCACCTGCCGCTGTCGATGCCTTCGATCTGGAACTTCGTACAGATCCGCTCGCCGAAATTCCAGGCCGCCGGCGTGTCCATCGCCGGGGTGCCGGCCGTGGTCGCCGGCTTCAACGGCAAGCTGGCCTGGGGCATGACCATGGTCATGGGCGACAACCAGGACCTGTTCCTGGAGAAGCTCAAGCGCGAGGGCGGCCGCCTCTACTACCAGGCCAACGGCAGGTGGCAGCCGGCCCGCGAGCGCCAGGAAACCTTCTTCATCCGCGGCCAGCGGCCGATCCGCGAGACCGTCTGGGAAACCCGTAACGGCCCGCTGCTAAACTCGGCGCTGGGCGAGCGCAAATCCCCGCTGCAACCGCTGCAGATGTCCAGCGGCTACGGCCTGGCCCTGCGCAGCATCCAGGGCGAGGCGGACCAATCGATCGACGCCTTCTTCGACCTGTCCCGCGCCCAGTCGGTGGAGCAGGCCTTCGAGGCCACCCGCGAAGTGCGCGCCATGGCACTGAACATCGTGTTCGCCGACGCCCAGCACATCGGCTGGCAGGTCACCGGCCGCTACCCCAACCGCAGGCAGGGCACCGGTCTGGTGCCGTCGCCGGGCTGGGACGGCGCCTACGACTGGGACGGCTACGCCGACGCCATGCTGCACCCCTACGACCAGGACCCGATGCAGGGCTGGCTGGGCACCGCCAACCACCGCACGGTGCCGCGCGGCTATGGCATGCAGCTGTCCAACTCCTGGTTCTACCCCGAGCGTGCCGAACGCATCGCGCAGCTGGCCGGCTCCGGACGCCACGACCAGAAAAGCATGATCGCCATGCAGTACGACCAGACCACGCCGTTCGCCGGCAAGCTGCAGGCGATGTTCGACGCACCGGGCATGGCCGCGCCGCTGAAGAAGGCCATCGCCGCCCTGCCGGCCGCCGAGCGCGGCAAGGCCGAGGAAGCCTACAAGCGCCTGATGGCCTTCGACGGGCGCATAGCCGCCTTCTCGGCCGATGCCGCGCTGTACAGCGCCTTCCTCCAGGAAAGCGCCAAGGCCACCTTCCTCGACGAGCTGGGCCCGCAGACCAGCCCGGCCTGGCGCGCCCTGGTGGAGATCGGCAACAACAGCTATTCGGCCCAGGCCGACCACCTGCTGGGGCGCGACGACAGTCCGTTCTGGGACGACGTGAAGACCGCGCAGAAGGAAGACAAGCCGGCGATCATGGCGCGCAGCCTGGCCGGCGCCGTCAGCTACCTGGAAGCCGAACTGGGCGCCAACCGCAGCGCCTGGCAGTGGGGCAAGCTGCACCAGTACCGTTGGACCAGCGAGGCTACCAAGATGGCGCCCTACCTGAGCGCCAGCCAGCGCAGTGGCATCGAGGCCATCAGCGGCTATCTGGACCGCGGCCCCTACCCGGCCGGTGGCGACCACGGCACCCTCAACGTGGCCGCCTACGAATGGGGCAATGACTTCAACGTATGGCTGATCCCGGCCATGCGCGTGGTGGTCGACTTCGGCCTGGAAGAACCGATGATCGGGGTCAACAGCTCCGGCCAGTCCGGCAACCCGGCCAGCCCGCACTATGCCGACGGCATCGACGCCTGGCTCAAGGGCGGCTACATGAGCTTCCCGTTCCAGAGCCGCAACGTCGACAAGGTCTATGGCAACAAGCGCCTGATGCTGATGCCGGGCAAGTGACCATCGCCTGAATCACGTGCTGCGCGACTGATCACAGCCGCGCCTGCCCGCCCTCCCCTTACGCGGGGGAGGCGCTGGTATCGGGTGCAGAGGCTTCGTCGGCAACCGGGAAGCGGTAGCCTTCCTTGCCCACATAGCGCCCCGTCTGCTCGTCCCAGAGCCTGAGGCGCATCGCCCGCAAACCCTCCCAGAAGGAAATCACCTGGGAGTTGGCGAACAACTCGTTCTCCTTCCAGCAGCGCTTCAGGTTGTAGTTGGGGATATGCGGTATCAGGTGGTGAACGTTGTGAATCCCGATGCTCGCGGAGAACCAGCGCAATATCGGCGGGAAGATAAAGACGGACGAGCCGTGCAGCGCGCTGTCGACGAAGTTCCACTCCTGCGCCGGGTACCAGCGTGACTGTTCGAAGTGGTGATTGATGTAGAACAGGAACACCATCACCGGCGTGCCGAGGGCGTAGCTGAGCAGCTGGATCACGAACACCAGGCCGTAGCCCGAGGCCCACAAGCTCAGTCCGATCACCAGGATCGCCAGGCTGGTGAGGTGCACGGACAGGTGCACATGGCGCGGCCAGCGCCGGTCCGCGACCACGCGGGGGAAGATCACCAGCTTGTACAGCGCGTGCAGGGTAAAGAAGAAGGCCGGATGGCGCAGGATTCGGTAGTAGAGCCGCTGCCGACGGTTCAGCGCCTGGTATTGGCGAACGCTGAGCAGTGGCATGTCGCCGATGCCGGTGCGGGACAGGTCATTGGTGCTGCCGTGGTGGTAGTTGTGCTCGTGCTGCCAGTGGTGCGCCGGCATGAACACCAGCAACCCCAGCAACGGGCCGACGACATCGCTCAGGCGCTTGGAGCGAAACAGCGAGCCATGCATGACGTCGTGGAACAGCACGAAGTTGCGCGCCAGGAACAGGCTGTTGGCCAGCAGCAGGGAAACGGTTATCCACAGCGGCCCGCTCCAGTTCTGGTAGATCAGATAATTCAGCGCGAAGTGCGGGAGCAGCGTGGAGGCGATCTGCCAACCGGAGCGCGCATAGCTGGGGGTCGCGTAGCGCTGCGCCAGCTCGACCATCTGGCCTCTGGCGAGTTTTTCCTGCGAGTTCTGTACCGACATATGCAACCTGCCTCGTGACGTTGTGCCTGTGGGACTGCCGATCACAAGGCCCGCAGAGCCTTGAGGATTCCCAGCAGGTGGTAGAGCCTGAGCGTCGGCACGCCGGCGACGAAGGAAGCCTCCTGGCGCCCGCAGTACTTCTGCTTGTGAAAGAAATTCCCCTGGCAGGGATAGATGAATGCACAGCGGCGATAGATGAAGTCGAAGGCCCAGGCCACCCAGGCGTTGTGCGGATAGGCCTCGCCCTTCTTCAGCGCCAGCGGCGACAGCCCCAGGGTGAGGAACTCCTTGCCCTCGGCTTTGAACTGGCCCATGGCATGCAGGACGATGGCGTCGTTGGTGCCGTTCGGTGCGTCCTTGATCGCCCGCGACGCGTTGTGCAGGTAGCCGATGACCCGGCCGTCGCGGTACAGCGGGTCGAAAACGGCGAGGGCCAGTAGCCGGCCGTGCTTGCGCGCCCAGAAGTAGCGAACGCCCTCCTCGTCCTCGAATACCAGTGGCCGCGTCAGGCCGGCGAGATCATGGCCGCCCTTGCGCGCGAGCCACTCGCGGTTGAGCTCGTCCAGCTCCTCGCCGCCCTGCTCGCTGAGCCGCCCCTCGTGCACCTCGACGCCTTCGCTGCGCGCCTTGTTGCGCCAGCGGCGCAGGTGGGCGTACTGCTTGCCGCGCAGCTCGAGGTCGAAGCCGGCCAGGTCGATCTCCGAATTGACGCCGAACTCGTTCACCGGATAGCCGCGGGCGCTCAGCACATCGGCGAAGGCGCTGCCGATGTCGAGAAACACCGTGAGCACTCGGGTAGTCGCCAGATAGGCGTCGAGCAACGGCGCGAAGTCGGCCCTGGCCGCAATCGGGTCGCCGATCACCACATTCATCCCGCGCGGTGCGTAGAGCGGGTGCCTGACCGGGATATAGGCGAGATAGCCCAGTTGCGGGTGAATGAACTGGGCCGCGCCGGGCTGCAGCGAGGAATAGGCCATCGCGCTGCTGCCGTGGCGCAGCAGAAACGGCCACAGCCGCGAGTGTTGCGTCTGGTCGGCGCAGTCGCCGTCCAGCACCGTCGAAACGCTCTGCATCGCGTCACCCCCCGGATGGCTGGGTTTCGCCGATATCCACACGGATCACCTGCTTGCTCAGCACATGTTCGGCGAGCGCATGGTTGTCGGTTTGCGTCGGATGGAAGTCGCGCCTGAGCACCTGCAGGCAGCCCCGGGTCATACGCGCGAAGAAGCGTTCGTCACGGAAGAAATAGCGGAAGGCGCGGCGCCAGGTAGCGAGACGGAACAACTGGCCGTCCTGGCGCAGGAAGGTGGCGCAGGCCAGCGCCAGGTAGCTCATGTTGACCAGGTAGGCCATGACCACCCCGTAGCCCAGCCAGAAACGGCTGCCTTCGGTGGCCTGGTAGACGTCGAAGGCCACCGACTTGTGTTCGATTTCCTCGGCGAAATGCCACTCGTACAGGGCGCCGGCCCGCGCATCGCACTGCCGCAATCGGCCGCTGCTCAGGGTGATCTCGGCGAAGAGCTCGTTGATGCGCTCGACACCCACCACGAAGGCCAGCTGCTGCCGCGGGGTCGAGGTCGGGGTGAGAATCTTGAACGACAGGAAGCCGGTGAAGCGCCGGAACGTCTGCATGCGGAATCCCTGGCGCTGCAACACCTCGATGAACTGCTCGTGGCCGCGGGAATGGGAGAGCTCCTGGCCGATCAGGCCCCGCGCCTCCTGGAGCAGCGCGGGGTCTTCGATCTGGCCGAGGTACTTCTTGATCGTCTGGACGATGAAGGTCTCGCCGTCGGGGATGGTCATCGAATAGGCATTCAGCCAATGGGTCAGGAAGACGTCATCCTTGACCCAGATCCGCGGCGTTTCATGCTCGTCGTAGCGGATGTCGAAGCGCCGGGCGGAAAGGCTTTCCCGGCTGTCGCTGGCGTTATCGCTCATCAGGCATTCCCCGTGGTTGTGGTTATCTGGCTGGAGGCGCAGGGACAGCACTGCCCGCCTGTCTCGCTTGCGATAAGCGACGGGACTCTAGGGCACAACGAAGGCACCGCGACATCGGCCGAATGGCGTACCGGAAGAAAGGAATGAGGGGGGCGAGCGAAGTCGGCAGTGCGAGCCAGCCAATAAGGCGGCCAGCCCGCACCGCCGGTCAGGCAGGTCTATCAACGCTCGTAGGCACCCAGGTCACAGATCGAGCCGCCGTTGCGGTCGCCATCGCGCGGCCGTGCGACGCCGCGCTGGTCGTTGTGGGTACAGGAGCCCAGACCGGCATCCACCGCCGGGCTGCCATTGCGCAGCTGGTGGTACTGGGTGCCGGGCCCGTTGCCGTTGGCAACTGTCGTCGAGGACAGCCGCGCAGCGAGCACCTGGGTGAACACCACATCGTCCTCCACCGTGACACTGTTATCGGTGCAGGCGGTGAGGTCCGATCCGAGCAACAGTCCCAGGGCCCGGTAGCCAACTCCCTGGTGGCTGCAGTTCATCGGCACCTGGTTGAGCCGGTTGCCGGCGACGATGCTGTTGCGCAGCGCCAGGCTGCCCAGGTTGCTGACTCCGAGCCCCTCGTTGCCGGCCACGGTGACATAGCTCAGCTGCATCTGCGCTTCGGCGCCGCTGGGCGAGAAGCCGGCCAGGCCGTTGGCGATCACGCCATTGGTGTCGGTGCCGAAGTTGCCGCTGACCGTACTGTTGACCAGACGCAGCACGCCGCGCTCGTTGTTGACGATCGCCGCCCCGCCACCGCCGCCGGCATATTGCCCGGCCAGATTGCCGACGAAGGAGGAACGAGCCACGTCGGCATTTCCCTCGTTGTAGATGGCTCCGCCATGGGCGTAGTCGACGTCGTTGTCGGTGACGCTGTTGCCTTGGAAGTGCGTGTCGCGCACCACCAGCGTGCCCAGGTTGTAGATGGCGCCACCCCGCCCGGAGAAGCCCTCGTCGCCGTTGGAGTTGTTGTCGCGAAACAGGCTGAACCTGACATTCAGCTCGCCGAAGTTGGCGATCGCCCCGCCCTTGCCCTGGATGCCCGGCGTGGCGCGGTTGTCATAGAAGCCGACGTAGGTGATCACCGCCTCGCCGTCGTTGCGTATCGCCCCGCCATAGGTGTCGGCACGACCGCCACGCAGGCTCAGGTTGCGCAGGTTCAACTTGGCACCCGGCAACACTTCGACTAGGCGATCGGAAACACCTTGAATAAAGGTGTTGGTATAGATGTCGCCGACGATGGTCAGCTCGCCGGTGATATCCAGGTCGCCGCGAACACCCACGTCCTCATCAGGATCGGGCTCCTCGTCCGGGTTCCACCCAGGGTCGGCCAGCGTAAGGGGATAGGTACCCGGACGCAGCTCGATGCGATCCGGGCCGGGGTTGAGGTTGGCCTTGTAGATAGCCTCGCGCAGCGAACAGTCGTCCACGCAGGCCGGGCGAAACAGGTCTTGGGTGTTGCTGACCACAATGGTCGGGGCACCCTGAGCCGCAGGCGCGGACAGCGCGGCGGCCAGAGCAATAGAAGAGAAGCAAGCAGAGCGGATGTGCATGGCGATCCTCCAGATTATTGAGAACTCCCAGTCGGAGAATGCTCGGCTTCCGGCGACCGCCATCGATGCCTGAACGATGGGCAGCTCTCACTAGACTGACGAAATCTTCTCGGGTTCGCCGACACCCCCCGGCACCGCGTGACGCCCTTCACATCCCGCTGCCATTAGCCGTTTCGCTGTTGAAACATCCTCCCCTGACGATTTGAGAATCGCTTCACAAACCGCTCTAGCCTGGGGCTTTCCGTTCGTCGGTCGTCATCTCCGAACAAATATTGACAACCCGCCGCTTCGCTGTTGGAAACCCCTTGCGCATCAATGCGATAGAGAAATCACATCCCGCGTCGAATTACCGTCAATTTGTAGGCGCCAGTATATCGACGAACGGTAATTACCAAAGCCGACACAGCTCCGTATAAAGCGCTCCATCCCCGGTCGGATCACTGGCCAGGTTTCAAAAGCTTCATTCTGTGTGCGAGTAACTGGCAGGGCGGCTAGGCAGTTTTTCAAGTCGGGATCGACCTGCGCTCCGAATGAGATTTACCTCTTTATTCATCGGAGTTTTTTACTTTCATGATCGACCTCAACACCTGGAACCTCACCATCCCTGTTGGCGAACCGGCTACCACCATCGACACCCCGATGCTCGCCGGCGGTTACCAGGACGACTACTTCAAGAACATCAACGGCGTCCTGTTCTTCTGGGCACCGGTAGACGGCACCACCACCAAGAACGCCAAGTACCCGCGCAGCGAACTGCGCGAGACCTATGCCGACGGCACGCGTCGCAACTGGAAGTATCAGGATGCCGACAACAACAGCCTGGACGCCACGCTGAAAGTCACTCAGGTTCCGTCCACCGGAAAGGTCGTGATCGGCCAGATCCACAACGTGGAAGGTGACGATCCGCCCATCAAGGTGCAGTACCAGTACAGCGCCTCGGACAAGACCGGGAAGATCGTTGCGATTTATCGCAGCAAACCGGGTGTCGATAGCGTCAGCGTCACCATTCGCAGCGGCGTAGCGATGAACCAAGCGTTCTCCTACTCCATCCGCCTCACTCGTGCCGGCACGCTGGCGGTCTATACCAAGGTCAATTCGGTGAGCCAGCGCTGGACGACGAAGCTGGATCCGACCTGGGGCGCGCAGACCATGTACTTCAAGGCAGGCTCCTATGTGCAGGACAACATTGGCGACAACACCGAGGCAGGTGCCGTGGAGTTCAACCAACTGAAGATCACTCACCAATAAGCGAGTAACAGGCGCCGGCTACTGCCGGCGCTTGCTTGTAAATAGATCACTCTTAATCGCAGCTCGACATATGCAGACGCGACTAGAGGCTCAAATGTTTTAAAAACAAGCCTTTACATCCTATTTGTCGCACTAGACTTCAAGTTGAGCGGCTAACCCCGCTTCCGGCGGGGTCTTTATTAGAACCAAGAACAGCTGCCAAGCACCTGACCCCGCCGGCACCTTTCGCGAGGGCCTCATGGGAATTGCTGCCAGCGAGCTGTGCCAACACGTCATCCGCCCCACTCTCGTCTATCTGGGGCGCCATTCACCCACCGCCGAAGCCCTGCTCCTAGGCGCCGCCGCCAGTCAATCGGCACTCGGCAGCGCGCTGGACAACAGCCAGGGCCACGGTCTCTACCGCATCAGCGCCCTGCGCCACGAGCAGCTGTGGGACCTGCACCTGGCCCGCGATCCGGACCTGGCCAGCCTGGTCCGCGGCCTCGCCAGCCAACACGCGTTCCTCGCCGCACCGCACCTCGAACTGACGGTCAACCTGCGTTACGCCACGGCCATCGCCTGGCTGCTGGTGGAGAGCGAACATGCGGAGCTACCGGCCGCCGACGACCTGCACGGAATGGCGCGCATCTGGCGCAAGGTGTTCCATCCGCATGGCCGCCTGCGCGACTTTCTACAGGCCTGGCAGCAATGCATCCCACAACCTCACCAGGCGGCTTGAACGCGGTAAAGGTGGAACCTTTTCTGTGACTAACCAGTCACTTACAGGCCGACCCGGGGTTAACGAAAGTTCACGAAAAAGCCGTCCCAGAGCGGTTGGCAAGGTCCGGCAAACCGGTTAGCTTGCCGCCCTCGTTTTTGCTGTTCGTGAGCCTCCTAATGAAAAAACTCTGGTTGAAGACTTCTCTCGCAATGGCCATCGGTGCGGTTTCCACTCACAGCCTGGGCAACGGAATTGCCATCAACGAACAGAGCGTCAGCGGTGCCGGCACCTCCTTCGCCGGCCGCGCCTCCTCCGTCAACGACGCCTCCGTCCTGTTCGGCAACCCGGCGGGCCTGACCAAACTCAAACGCCCGGAAGTGACCGGCGGCTTCGGCCTGGTCGACGCCAACGTCGACCTCGACAACGCCAGTGACGAAACCGCCAAGGGCGACATGGTGCCCATGACCCCGGTGCCTTTCGCCTTCTATGCCAGCCCGATCGACGAGAGCTGGCACTGGGGCCTGGGCCTGTACGTGCCCTATGCGCTGATCAGCGACTACGAGAAGAGCTTCGGTGGCCGCTTCAAGGGCCAGTACAGCAAGGTGGAAGTGGTCACCCTGCAGCCGACCATCAGCTACCAGATCAACGACCGCGTGTCCGTCGGCTTCGGCCCGACCATCAACAAGATCAAGGGCAAGCTGGTCAGCAAGCTGGACAACAGCGCCGCCTTCGGCACCGGCGAGACCAAGGTCGGCATCAAGGGCGACGACGTCGGCTACGGCTTCAACGCCGGCGTGATGGTCGACGTCACCGACCAGCTGACCTGGGGCCTGACCTACCACTCCAAGGTCGACTACACCCTGGAAGGCCGCACCCGCATCACCGGCGGCGACGGCCCGATCTTCAGCGCCTTCAATGGCCAGTACGATGCCTCCCTGGACTTCACCACCCCGGAGACCGTGGACACCTCGGTCACCTACGCCTTCGACGACAAGTGGACCCTCTACGGCGGCGCCACCTTCACCCGCTGGAGCCGCCTGCAGGAGATCGTGGTCGAGAACCAGGGCACGCCGAGCATCCTCGGCCTGAGCCCGATCGGCGAAGTCAGCGAAGAGCTGAAGTGGCACGACACCTGGTCCTATGCCATCGGCGCTTCCTACCAGCTCAACCCGCAGTGGGTCCTGCGTACCGGCCTGGCCCTCGACCCGTCGCCGGCCGAGAACGAGCACCGTAGCGTGCGCATCCCGGTGGGCAACCGCAAGGTGTTCTCCCTGGGCGCCGGCTGGTCGCCGAACCCCGACCTGACCATCGATGCGGCCTACTCCTACCTGCGCGAGAACGAGGCCAAGGTCAACCAACACTCCACCGAACTGGCCGGTCGCGAGATCGCCCCGGGCTTCAGCGCCGAGTACAACAACAGCGCCCACTGCGTGGGCCTGCAGGCCACCTACCGCTTCTGACGGCAGGTTCTGCGGACATGAAAAAGCCGGGCATCTGCCCGGCTTTTCATGGGTCACCATTAATTACTGGGCGATAGCCTTCTCGATGGCCGCCAGCAGATCCTCGTCGTCCGGCTTGGTCAGGCTGGAGAAGCTGGCGATCACCTTGCCGTCGCGGCCCACCACGTATTTGTAGAAATTCCAGCGCGGCGCGCTGCTCTGCTCGGCCAGCTCGCTGAACAGCGGTATCGCATCGGCGCCGCTGACCGCCTGCGGCTCGCTCATGGCGAAGGTCACGCCGTAGTCGATGAAGCACACCTTGGCCGTCTCGCCGCTGTTGTCGGCCTCCTGCTTGAAATCGTCGGAAGGCACGCCGAGCACTTCCAGCCCCTGGCCCTTGTAGCGCTGGTACAGCGCCTCCAGGCCCTTGAACTGTGGAGTGAAGCCGCAATGGCTGGCGGTGTTGACTACCAGCAGCGGCTTGCCGGCGAAACGCTGGCACAGGTCGATGCGCTCCTTGGAGCGGAGCTGCTGCAGCTCGCCCTGGCCCTTGAGCAGCGGCGAACAGTCGGCCGCCCACAGCGGGGCGGCAAGCAGGGACGACAGCAGCAGGCAGGAAACACGCGCGATCATGGGGACATCTCCGAACGGTATGCGCCCACGCTACTCGTCCGCGCCCACGCCGGCAACGGCCGCCGCGGCAACGTTCAGCACAGGCTCATGCCCAGCTGCAGCAGGGCCAGTCCGCCCTGGCTCCAGCCCCACCAAGCGAGCACCAATAGCAGGGCCACTCCCAGCAGGGCCAGCGTGGTGAAGGCCGTACGGCTCACGCCGCTGCCCCGGCCCGCAAGCGTGCCACCGGCTGCTCGCGCACCGGCCAGTTGAGCGCCGCCGCCAGCAGGCCGAAGAGGATCGACAACTGCCAGACCACGTCATAGCTGCCGGTGTGGTCGTACAGATAGCCGCCCAACCAGCCGCCGAGGAAAGAGCCGATCTGGTGGAACAGGAATACGATGCCGCCGAGCATGGACAGGTTGCGCACGCCGAACAGGGTGGCCACCGTGCCATTGGTCAGCGGCACCGTGGACAGCCACAACAGCCCCATGGCCATGCCGAAGGCGTAGGCGCTCCACTCGGTCAGCGGCGAGTAGACGAAGGCGACTATCACCACCGTGCGTGCCAGGTACAGACCAGTGAGCAGACGCGGCTTGGACATGCGTCCGCCGAGCCAGCCGGCGATATAGGTGCCGAACACGTTGAACAGCCCGACCAGCGCCAGCACGGTGGTGCCGACCGAGGCCGGCAGGTGCTTGTCCACCAGGTACGACGGCAGGTGCACGCCGATAAATACCACCTGGAAGCCGCAGACGAAGAAGCCCAGCGCCAGCAACCAGAAGCCGGAATGACTGCAGGCTTCCTTCAACGCCCCCGCCAGGCTCTGCTCACTGCCGACCGGGGCCGGTTGCGGGTTGTCACGCACCATCAGCGCCAGCGGTACGATCAGCGCCACCAGCATGCCCAAGGCGATCAAGGCCGACGACCAGCCTAGCCAGCCGATCAGCCCGAGGGTGCCCGGCAGCATGGCGAACTGGCCGAAGGAACCGGCGGCCGCGGCGATGCCCATGCCGATGCTGCGCTTCTCCGGCGGAAGCGCCCGGCCGACCACGCCGAGCAGCACCGAGAACGAGGTGCCGGACAGGCCGATACCAATCAGCAGGCCGGCGCTCAGCGACAGCGACCAGGCCGAGTCGGCGCCAGCCATCAGCGACAGGCCGGCCGCGTAGAGCAGGCCACCGGCGACTATCACCCGGCGCGCACCGAAGCGGTCGGCAATGGCCCCGGTGACCGGCTGGGCCAGGCCCCAGATCAGGTTCTGCAGGGCGATGGCGAAGGCGAATACCTCGCGACCCCAGCCGTACTCGCCGCTCATGGGCGAGAGGAACAGGCCGAAGCCGTGGCGGACGCCCAGCGACAAGGCGAGGATCAGCGATGCTCCCAGCAGGAGCCAACTTGCCGTGCGCCATGGGTTGTTCATCTGCGTTCTCCGCGGGGCGTTCCCGTCAGTCGATGGTTTCCAGATCGTCCAGCAGCGCCATCAGCTCTGCCCGTTTGTCCGCGCCCAGGCGCAGCGCCAGCTCCTGCTGAGCCCGTTCCCACAGTGGCGCGCCCTGCTCCAGCACGCGCACGCCGGCATCGGTCAGCGCTACCTGCCGGCTGCGCTGGTCGGTACCGCCGCCGAGCTGCAGCAGTCCCCTGCCCTCCACCACCCGCAGGTTGCGCCCGAGGGTGCTGCGATCCAGCCCCATGGCCTCGGCCAGGGCGGAAATGCTCGGCTGCCCCAGGCGCTGCAGATAGCGCAGCAGGGAAAACTGGGCGGCATTCAGCCCGACATCGGCCAGGGCTTCGTCGTAGATGCGTGTCACCCCGCGGCTGGCGCGGCGCAACTTGGTACAGAGACATTGGGTCGGCAACATGAATACAGGTATATACCCGCATCTGCCGATCAGGCAGTTACAGTTGCGACATAAACGAGCGGAACAGCCGCTCAGTACAGGGGGCGCCGCTAGCTCCAGACACGCTCGCTATTCATCGACGGTGGGCTGTCGCAGCGCTCCGAGACCACCCTACGGCGTGGCGCATTCGTAGGGTGTCACTCGCCGAAGGCAGTGCGCCACCAGGCGCTTAAGCCGCAGCCAGACGAGACGCTCCGGTCAACCCCACAACGCCAACGCCACCAGCACCGCACACTCGCCCAGTTCCAGCAGGGCGCCGGCGGTATCGCCGGTGGTGCCGCCCAGACGCGCGACGAAGGCGCGGCGCAGCAGCCAGAACACCAGGACCGCAGCGAGCAAGGCCAGCACGGCGGAGAAACCAAGCAACAGCATGACGATGCAATGCCCCGCCAACACGAGCGGCAAACGCTCACGCGGCGTATGCTCGCTAAGCGCCGCCCCCAGACCGCCGGCGCGCACATAGGTGGTGGTCAGGAACAGCAACGGCAGCAGCGCACGGCCGAGCCAGGGCGCCAGCAGCAGCCCGGCCCAGGCACCCCGTTCGAGCAGTACGACCAGCGCGGCGAACTTGAGTAGCAGCACCAACAGCAGCGCGACCACCGCGATGGGACCGCTGCGCGGGTCCTTCATGATCGCCAGCGTGCGCTCACGATCACCGTAGCCGCCGACCCAGGCATCGGCCGTGTCGGCCAGGCCGTCCAGATGCAGTCCACCGGACAACCCGACCCAGACGGCCAACAGAATGGCCGCCTGCAACAGCGCCGGCGTAGCGCCGAGCAGCCCGTGCAGGGCCAGCAGCAGGCCGCCGAGCAGCAGCCCCACCAGCGGGTACCACAGCAGCGAGCGGCCGATCTGCGCAGGCTCCGGCATGCCCACCAACCGAACAGGCAGGCGGGTGAGGAACTGCAGGGCGATCAGCAGCGGCTGCGGCAGCATCAGGCTTCGGTCAGCTGCAGGCCCGACTCGACCTGCAGGCCGTGCAGCGCGCCATAGCCCACCTCCACCTGCAGCAGCTGGTTCTCCGGCAGCTTGCGCGCGCGGGCCAGTAGCAGACGCATCACGCCACCGTGGGTGATCAGCAGCACGCGCTGGCCATCCAGCTCGGCCTGCAGGCGCTCGATGGCGCCCAGCACGCGCCCGGCGAAGTCCTTGACCGGCTCGGCCTGCGGCGGCGTGAAGTGGTAGGGATCGTTCCAGAATTTACCGAGCGCTTCCGGATCCTCCAGCAGCACCTCGGCCGAATTACGCCCCTCCCAGTCGCCGAAGTGCAGCTCGCGCAGATCGGCCTCGATGCGCAGCGGCAGGCCGTTAGCTTCGGCGAACTCGCGGGCGAAGGACTCGCAACGCTGCAGCGGCGAGCTGATCACCAGGTCCCAGCCACTCTTGCCGGCCAGGGCCAGCTGCATCTGCTGGCGACCCTGCTCGGTCAGCGCATCGTCGCTGCTGCCGCGAAAACCGGGGCCGGCGTCGGTCACACCATGGCGCAACATATCCAGGAAAAGAGTCATAAGCGGTCCTCAACCAGTGCTTCGGAAAATGTAGCCATGCCGCCGTGCAGGGCGCAGGCCAGTTTGATCAGGGGCAGCGCCAGGGCGGCACCACTGCCCTCGCCCAGGCGCAGGCCGAGGTCGAGCAGCGGCGTGCCGCCGAGCTCCGCCAGCAACGCGGCGTGGCCCGGCTCGGCGCCGGCGTGGGCGAACAGCAGCCAGGGCTGCACGCCAGGATTCAGGCGCACAGCGCACAGGGCCGCCGCGCTGCAGATAAAACCATCGACCACCGCCGGAATACCGGCCTGGGCGCAGGCCAGATAGGCACCAGCCAGGGCCGCCAATTCGAAGCCGCCGACTCGGCGCAGGGCCTCGAAGGGTTCGGCAAGCGCAGCGCCGTGCAGAACCAGGGCGCGCTCGATCACCGCCTGCTTGTGGCTGACGCCAGCGGCGTCCAGCCCGGTGCCGGGACCGGCCAGCTGTGCCGGGCTCAGGTCACTCAGCGCACAGGCCAGGGCCGTGGCAGCGCTGGTATTGCCGATGCCCATCTCGCCGGCCAGCAGCAGATCGCAACCCTCGGCCAGCGCCTGCTGTACCGCGTCGCGACCAGCCTGCAGCGCGGCGGCGCACTGCTCAGCGGTCATGGCCGGCTCGACGGCGAAGTTGGCGGTGCCGGCGCCGAGGCGAAGATGGCGCACACCAGGCAGTTCCAGATCGAGATCGATGGTGCCGAGGTCAACCAGGCGCAGCGGCATGCCCTGCTCGCGGGCCAGCACGCTGACGGCGGCGCCGCCGGCGACAAAGTTGCCGAGCATCTGCGCGGTCACGGCCTGCGGATAAGCGGACACGCCCTCGGCGACCACACCGTGGTCGCCGGCGAACAACACCAGCTGCGGGCTGCGGATGACGGGTTTCTCCCGTCCCTGCAGCGCGGCCAGGCGCACGGCCAGGGCCTCCAGCACACCGAGGGCGCCGGTCGGTTTGGTCAGTTGCGCCTGGCGCGCCAGGGCGGCGGCCTCGGCGACAGCATCGGGTTGGCGGCAGGCTTGCTGCCACCAGAATGAAGAAGTCATAGCGGCGCTCCTTTGAGCAGCATGGGCAGGCCGGCGACGCAGAACTGCACACGCTCGGCCCGTTCGGCCACGGCCTGGTGCAGCCAGCCGGCCTCGTCGACGTAACGACGGGTCAGCTCACCCAGCGGCACAACACCCAGGCCGGTCTCGTTGCTGACCAGGATGATGCGCCCGGGCAGCTCGGCCAGCGCCTCGAGGAAGGCATCGCGCTGCATGGCCAGGCGGGTCTCGTCTTCCAGCATCAGCAGGTTGGTCAGCCACAGGGTCAGGCAGTCGACCAGCAGGCAGCGCTCGGGGGCGGCATTGTCGCGCAGGGCGCGGGCCAGTTCGAGAGGCTCCTCGACCAGCCCCCACTCGGCCGGACGCGTGCTGCGGTGATGGGCGATGCGCTTGGCCATCTCGCCGTCCCAGGCCTGCCCGGTGGCGATATAGATGACCTCCAGGCCACTGCCCGCGGCCAGCTTCTCGGCCAGACGGCTCTTGCCGGAGCGAGCGCCGCCGAGGATCAGTTCAAGCATGGACAGTACCTTCCGGATCGACCCTGACCCCAACCCTCTCCCAGGGGTGAGGGAGCTGATCGAGGTTGCGTTGAAATGTGTGCCCAAACTCGAGCACGGAATAACCCACTCTTCCCGCGGGAGAGGGCCGGGGTGAGCGAATCGTCGCCAATGCGCATGACACTCCTAGAGGCCACATAACTCACGCAACAGCCGGGTATCCAGATGCGCCTCGACCAGGTCGGCCAGGCGCTCGATGTCACGTTCGCGGCGCGCATGGTAATCCACCTGGCGCGCCTCGCGCAGTCCGGCCCAGCGCAGCAACTCGGCGCAGGCGGCCGTTTGCTCAAACAGGCCGTGCAGGTAGGTGGCCATGACCTGGCCGTCGGCGCTGATGGCGCCGTCGCTACGCCCATCGTCCAGGCGTATAGCGGGGCTGCTCAGCGCCGGACCGGCGCTGACCCCGGCATGGATCTCGTAACCGCTGACTTCCAGCTGGCCCAGGCTCAGGCGTCCGCGCACATTGCGCAGCTGCTTCTCCGGCTCCAGCACCGTGGCGTAGTCGAGCAGGCCGAGGCCCGCGCTGCTGCCGACCGGGCCTTCCAGGCCATGGGGATCGTCGATGCGGGTGCCGAGCATCTGCAGGCCGCCACAGATGCCGAGCACCTTGCCGCCGTAGCGCAGGTGGCGGGCGATGGCCGCGTCCCAGCCATGCTCGCGCAGGCGCGCCAGGTCGGCCCGTACGCTTTTGGAGCCGGGCAGGATGATCAGGTCGGCGGGTGGGATCGCCTGGCCGGGCCCGATGAATTGCAGGTCCACCTGCGGGTGCAGGCGCAACGGGTCGAAGTCGGTGTGGTTGCTGATGCGTGGCAGCACCGGCACGGCGACACGCAGCACCTCGCGCTCCTTGTCCGGCTGCAGCACCTGCACCGCGTCCTCGGCCTCCAGATGAAAATCCATCAGGTATGGCAGCACGCCGAGCACCGGCTTGCCGGTGCGCTGTTCCAGCCAGTCCAGCCCCGGCTGCAGCAGGGCGATATCGCCACGGAAGCGGTTGATCACAAAGCCCTTCACCCGCGCCTGCTCGCTCGGCGACAGCAGCTCCAGGGTGCCGACCAGATGGGCGAACACGCCGCCCTTGTCGATATCGGCGATCAGCAGCACCGGGCAATCCACCGCCTCGGCGAAGCCCATATTGGCGATGTCGCCGGCGCGCAGGTTGATCTCGGCCGGCGAGCCGGCGCCCTCCACCATCACCACCGGGTACTGCGCGGCCAGGCGGGCGTGAGACTCGAGCACCGCCGCGCGGGCGACGCGCTTGTAGTCGTGATAGGCCACGGCGTTCATATTGCCCACCGCTCGCCCATGAATGATCACCTGAGCGCCAGTGTCGGAGTTGGGCTTGAGCAGCACCGGGTTCATGTCGGTGTGCGGCGCCAGCCCGGCGGCCTGGGCCTGCACCGCCTGGGCGCGACCGATCTCGCCGCCATCGGCAGTGACGGCGGAGTTGAGCGCCATATTCTGCGGCTTGAACGGCACCACGCTTACACCCTGGCGCTGCAGCCAGCGGCACAGGGCGGTCACCAGGGTGCTCTTGCCGGCGTCCGAGGTGGTGCCTTGCACCATCAGAGTGACCGGCAATCCGGTGGTCATGCGGGCATCTCCTTCAGCGCCAGCTCCAGGCGCTGCCAACCGGCCTCGTCGCCGGGCAGGCCGAAGCGCAGGCAGCGGGTCTCGGCGAACAGCCGCAACAGAATGCCGCGCCGGGCGAAGTAGCCGTGCAGGCCGACCGCCTGGGGATGGCCGACCAGCTGGAACAGTGCACAGCCACCGGCCGGGGCCAGGCCATGGTCGCTGAGCAACACGGCCAGGCGCAGGCCATCGGCGCGCAGGCGCTCGCGCTGGCGACGCTGGCCTGCGCCATCGGCCAGCAAGGCGCCGGCCACCGCCCGCGTCGGCCCACTGACGGTCCAGGGCCCGAGCTGCTCGCCGAGGCGCTCAAGCAGTTCGCTTGCGGCCAGGACGAAGCCCAGGCGGACGCCGGCCAGGCCAAAGAACTTGCCGAACGAGCGCAGCACGATCAGCCCCGGGCGCGAGCTGTCGGCCGCCAGACTGTGTTCGGGGGTGCAGTCCATGAAGGCCTCGTCGACTAGCAGCCAGCCGCCGCGCCCGGCCAGTCGCGCGTGCCAGGCGAGCAGACGTTCGCGCTCGATCAGCCGGCCGCTGGGGTTGTTCGGGTTGACCACCAGCAGCACGTCGAGGCGCTCCAGCGAACGCTCCACTGCGCCCTCGCCCAGATCCTGGACCAGATGACCCTCGCGGCGCCAGGCGGCGGCATGCTCGGCATAGGCCGGCGAGACAATGCCGACCCGCAGGCCGGGGCGGCGCAGACGAGGCAGGGTCTGGATCGCCGCTTGGGAACCGGCCACCGGCAACAATGCAGGCACGCCGTAATAGTCGCGAGCCGTCGCCTCCAGGCCGTCGTCGGCCTCGGGCAGGCGCTGCCAGGCGGAATCGGGGATGGCCGGCAGCGGCCAGCCATAGGGGGCGATGCCGGTGGACAGGTCGAGCCAGTCCGCCAGCGGGATGCCATAGCGCTGCGCCGCCTCGCGCAGGCGGCCACCGTGTTCAAGCAAGGTACAGCCCTCCCACGACCAGGATCAGCAGCCATAGGGCCACGCCGCCATGCACCAGGTTGAGCGCCCGCTCGATATCGCGAGCCTGCGGCGGCAAGCCTTCACCCAGCTGCGGACGCTGCTCCTCGATGCCATGGTAGACGGCCGAGCCGCCCAGGCTGACGCCCAGGGCGCCGGCGCCGGCGGCCATCACCGGGCCGGCATTGGGGCTGTCCCAGAGGGGCGCCTGGCGCCGCCAGCAGCGCAGGGCCAGGGCGGTGCGACCGAGCAGCGCGTAGGTCAGCGCCACCAGGCGCGCGGGAATGTAATTGAGCGCGTCGTCGATGCGCGCGGCCGCCCAGCCAAAGCGCTCGAAACGCTCGTTGCGGTAGCCCCACATGGCATCCAGGGTATTGCTCAGGCGGTACAGCACCACGCCCGGTGCGCCGAGCAGGCAGAACCAGAACAGCGCGGCGAACACTGCGTCGGAGCCGTTCTCCAGCACCGACTCGGTGCCGGCGCGGGCCACGCCGGTGGCATCCAGCTCGGCGGTGCGCCGGCTGACCAAATAACCGACACGCTGCCGCGCCTGCGGCAGGTCGCCCAGACGCAGCGCCTGGGCAACCGGCAGCGCGTGCTGGCCGAGGCTCTTTAGGCCGACGGCGAAATACAGGGCGAGAATCTCCAGCAGCCAGCCCAGGTCGCTCAGGCTCAGCAGCCAGACCAGCGCCACCGGCGGCAGCACCGCCAAGCACCAGCCGCTGACGCCATGGCTGCGCCAGCCGCGCCCGCCGGCATTCAAGCGCTGCTCGATACGTTTGGCCAGGTTGCCAAAGCCCACCAGCGGGTGCCAGCGGCGCGGCTCGCCGAGCCAGGCATCCAGGCCCATGCCGGCCAGGGCGGACAGCGCGATGCTCACGCCTGCTGCCCCCAGCGATCGGCGAACACCAGCTCGCTCAGCGGCCGCTCGCTGGCCCAGCCTTCCTGCACCAGCATCGGCCGCTCGTAGAACTCGCTCACCAGTCCCAGGCACAGCACCGCCACCGGCTGGCTGCCCGCCGGCATGCCGAGCAGCTCGGCCAAGGCCAGTGGATCGAACAGCGACACCCAGCCCAGCCCCAGGCCTTCGGCGCGCGCGGCCAGCCAGAGGTTCTGGATGGCGCAGCTGAGCGAGGCCAGGTCCATCTGCGGCAGGGTGCGGCGGCCGAACACATGGGTCTCGCGACCATCCATCAGGGCCGCCACCAGCAGCTCGGCGCAGTCGCGGATGCCCTCGACCTTGAGCCGCATGAACTCGTCGCTGCGCTCGCCCAGCGCCTCGGCGGTGCGCACCCGCTCGGCCTCGACCAGGCCGTGGATGCTTTCCCGGAGTTCGGACCGGGTGATGCGAATAAAACGCCAGGGCTGCATCAGGCCGACGCTGGGCGCCTGGTGCGCCGCCTGCAACAGTCGCGCGAGCAGCTCCGGTGCCACCTCGCCGCCAGCGAAGTGGCGCATGTCGCGGCGCTCGGCGATGGCGCGGTAGACCGCGGCGCGCTCGTCGGGGCTGAAGGCGTGGTCGCTCATGGCAACAGCAGCTCGGCCGTCGCCCTGGGGTTGGACGGCAGGTAGAAGTGGATATAGGAGGCGGTCAACCGGCCATCGCGGAACACCGCCTCGGCCACCGGCTTGCCATTCGGGCAAATGCCGCGGGCCAGCGGCGCCTGAGCGCAGTCGAGCACGGAATGGTGGTAAGTATGCCCTCGCAGGCTGCCTTCCGGCAGCTGCACTTCCTGCAACGCCAGGGCGGCCAGGCGCGACTGCATCACCGCACGCCCCGGCAGCAGGCCGAGCAGCTCGGCGCTCTCGCCCTGCTTGTCGGTCAGCGCCTCGAGCAGATAGAGCATGCCGCCGCACTCGGCGAGGATCGGCTTGCCGGCCGCGTGATGGGCACGGATGGCAGCGAGCATCGATCGGTTGCCCTGCAGCCGTTCCAGGTGCAGCTCGGGATAGCCGCCAGGCAGGTACAGGCTGTGCACGTCTGGCAGGGCCTGGTCGGCCAGCGGCGAGAACATCACCAGCTCGGCGCCCAGGGCGCGCAACAGATCGAGATTGGCCTGGTAGAGGAAGGCGAAACTGGTATCGCGGGCCACGCCGATGCGCACACCGGCCAGCAACGGCTCGATGGCCTGCTCCTGCGGTGCGGCAAAGGCGACGGGATCGGGCAGCAACGCGCCGACGCTGGCCAGCAGGGCATCGGCGGCGGCGTCCAGGCGCGCGTCCAGATCGGCCAGCTCCTCGGCCTGGATCAGCCCCAGGTGGCGGCGCGGCAGCTCCAATGCGGCGGAGCGCGGCAGGCCTCCGAACCAGCGGATGGAGGGCGGCAGGCTGTCGCGCAGGATGCCGTTGTGGCGCTCGCTGCCGGTGCGGTTGGCCAGCACCCCGGCGAACGGCAGGCTGTGCTGGAAGTGCGCCAGGCCATAGGCCATGGCGCCGAAGGTCTGGGCCATGGCACCGGCGTCGATCACCCCCAGCACCGGCACCTGCAGGCGGCGCGCCAGGTCGGCGGCCGAGGGGCTGCCGTCGAACAGGCCCATGACACCCTCGATCAGGATCAGGTCGGCCTCGCCGGCCGCCTGCCACAGCAGCTGGCGCGTGTGCTCCTCGCCGACCATCCACAGATCCAGCTGGTACACCGGCGCGCCGCTGGCGCGGGCGAGGATCATCGGATCGAGGAAGTCCGGGCCGCACTTGAACACCCGCACGCGTTTGCCGGCACGGCTGTGCAGGCGCGCCAGGGCGGCGGTGACGGTGGTCTTGCCCTGACCGGAGGCGGGAGCGGCGATCAGCAGGGCCGGGCAGTGGCGTGGCTCGGCCATCAGAACTCGACCCCCTTCTGCGCCTTAACCCCGGCCTTGAAGGCGTGCTTGACCAGGGTCATCTCGGTCACCGTATCGGCCGCCTCGATCAGCCCCGGCTGCGCGCCACGACCGGTCAACACCACATGCTGCAGCAGCGGGCGCGCCTCGATATCGGCAAGCACCTGATCCAATTGCAGATAGCCGTGTTTGAGGGCGATATTCAGTTCGTCCAGCACCACCAGGCCGATGCTGTCGTCGGCCAGCAGACGGCGCGCCACCTGCCAGGCCTCGCCGGCCATGGCGATATCGCGCTGGCGGTCCTGGGTCTCCCAGGTGAAGCCCTCGCCCATCACGAACCACTGCACCTCGTCGGGGAAACGGCGGAAGAAGGCTTCCTCGCCGGTGCTGGCGGCGCCCTTGATGAACTGCACCACACCGACCCGCATGCCATGGCCCAAGGCGCGGGCGACCATGCCGAACGCCGAGCTGCTCTTGCCCTTGCCGTTGCCGGAATGCACCAGCAGCAGGCCGTATTCGTCCTGGGCCTGGGCGATCTTGGCGTCGATCAGGGCTTTCTTGCGTTGCATGCGCGCCAGGTGACGGGCGTCGCGTTCGGCCGACTCGTTCATGTTCGGACTCCTCTTTGCCGGCGCCAGAGCGCCCTGCGCACCCGGCTGGCGGGTACACGAACAGAAACAAGGACAGAACGAGGAAAGCAACGGCCAGGCCCGAGGGGCCGCAACCGCAGAGCCCGCCGCACTGCCGTGGATCGCGACAGGCCGGTCTCCGGGCTCGTGAGCCAGGCCTCGCGGCCTGCGGATCGCGCCTTCCCGTGCCGGGGCACAGTGGCGTCGAGCGACCCTTTTACTCACCTACCGTTGCGGGGGCAGCGCCGGAATCTTCGTAACGAATGCACCGGCTTCCCTGTTTCACCCTCGCACGCGTCGCGTCGGGGCACCTGAAGCAGGCGCGCAGCTTAGGCCCAGCGCATGCCTCGGTCAATCGCGCGCCGCCCGGCAGATCGGTCGAACCCACAGGGACCAGGGGGCTCACAGCAAGACAACCGAGCAAAGGAGAACCCCATGGCTAAGCAACGCTACGCCTCCTGCATCCAGGCCTGCAGCGCCTGCGCCATCGCCTGCGAAACCTGCCTCGCCGCCTGCCTGAAAGAGCCAGATCTGCAACGCATGGCCATCTGCATCGCCTGCGATATCGATTGCGCCGACATCTGCCGCCTGGCCGAACGCCTGATGGTGCGTGACAGCCCGCTGTGCGACGAATTCCTGCGCCTCTGTGCGGTAACCTGCCAGGCCTGCGCCGAGGAGTGCGGCAAGCACCAGCACGACCATTGCCAGCAATGCGCCCAGGCCTGCCAGCGCTGCGTAGTGGAATGCGAAGTGATGGTGGCCTGAAGCCGTTTCAGTGCCTGGGGGTGAAGCCCGCCGGCTTGCTCGCCAGCCACTCGACGAAGGTGCGCAGGCGCTCGTCGCCGAGCAGCGCCTCGCGGCGGTTGTAGGTCAGCGCCAGCTCCTTCTCGCTGAACAGCTTGTGGATCTGATTGTGGCAGGCGCGGCAGACCCACAGGGTGGCGGTGATGCGCTCGGTCTTGGCGAAGCGCTTCTGCACGTAGGGTTTGTCGTGCAGGGCCTTGGGGATCAGGTGATGGCGGGTCAGCGGCAAGGCGCGGGCGCAGAGCTCGCAGGCGTCGGGCTGGGGTGGCAAACGGATCGGTTCGGGCATCTGGCGATGATGCCACAGCCCTGGCTGGCCGGCGCTAGCGCTTGCGGCAGATGCTCAGCCCGTCGCCCAGCGGCAGCAGGCTGAGGTCGACGCGGGTGTCGCGGCGCAGGCCGCGGTTGAGCGCCTGGATCGCGCGGGTATCGGCGCTGTCCGGGCTGGTCTCCAGCACCCGACCACCCCACAGCACGTTATCGAACAGGATCAGGCCGCCCTTGCGCGCCAGCACCAGGGCGTGTTCCAGGTACACCGTGTAGTTGGCCTTGTCGGCGTCGATGAAGATCAGGTCGAAGCTCTCGCCATGGCCACCGCGCTCCAGAGCGTTGAGCGTCTCCAGCGCTGGCGCCAGGCGCAGATCGATGCGTTCGCTCACCCCGGCCTCGTACCAGTAGCGCTCGGCGATGGCGTTGTACTCGCCGGGCAGGTCGCAGCAGATCAGCCGACCGTCTTCAGGCATAGCCTGGGCCATGCACAAGGCGCTGTAACCGGTGAAGGTGCCGATCTCGAGAATCTTGCGTGCACCGCACAATTGCACCAGCAGGGCCATGAACTGACCCTGCTCCGGGGCGATCTGCCAGCGTGCCATGGGCAGCAGCGCGGTCTCTTCGCGCAGGCGCTTGAGCAGCGGCGCCTCGCGCAACGACACGTCCAACAGATACTGGTAGAGGGCGTCGTCGAGATTCAGCGTGCGGTTGGTCATGGCTGGCGTGCCAGCTGGCCGGCGGCCAGGACGCGCTTGGCGCCCAGGTAGCTCTTCTGCCAGTAGGCCTGGGTCAGGTAGTCCAGGCGCACGGTACCGCCGCTGGACGGCGCGTGCACGAAGCGCCCCTCGCCGACATAGATGCCGGCATGGCTGACCTTGCCGCCGCCATTGGTGGCGAAGAACACCAGGTCGCCGCTCTGCAGGTCGCCACGCCCGACATTGGGCACGCGCAGGTTGATCATGTCGCGGGTCGAGCGCGGCAGCTGGATACCCGCAGCGTTGCGGTAGACGTAGCCGATCAGGCCACTGCAGTCGAAGCCGCTCTCCGGCGTGTTGCCGCCATAGCGATAGGGCGTGCCTTCCAGGCCGATGGCGCTGATCACCACGTCATCGGCATTGGCGCCGACTATGGGGAAGGGATTGCTGGGTTCTTGGGAGGGAGGGTTGCCGGCGCAGGCGGTAAGCAGCGCGGCGAGGGCTAGCAGGGAGAGGCGAGCCGTGAAATGCATGGGCGGTCGTCCTGGCCGGAATGCGCCCTACTCTGCCGGCTTGCAGGCACGGGCGCAAGGCCCGTGCACTGCTTTGGATCAGAGCCGGATCAGCGATGCAGCGGCGAACGCTCGGCGGACGGTTGCTCCGGCGCCATGGCCAGCACGCGCTTGGCTTCCATGTAGCTGCGGCTCCAGTAGCTGTCGTCCAGGCTGTCCACCCGCACACCGCCGCTGCGGCTGCTGCTGGAATGGATGAACTGGTCGTCACCCAGGTAGATGCCGGCGTGACTGACGCGGCCGCGGCCACGGTTGTTGAAGAAGATCAGGTCGCCCGGCTCCAGCTCGCCACGCGACACCAGCGGCGCGTCGAGATTGATCAGCTCGCGGGTGGAGCGCGGCAGCTTCATGCCCGCCTCTTCCTTGAACAGGAAGCCGACGAAGCCGCTGCAGTCAAAACCGCTGGTCGCCGAGGTGCCGCCCATGCGGTAACGAGTACCGACCAGGGACAGGCCATGGGCCAGGATGTTGTCCGCCAGCGAGGGCAGCTCGTAGGGTTTGTCGTCCGTGAAATCCGCCATTTGCTCGTCGGTCATGTACTCGACGGGCTTCTGCGGTTGTTGAGCCAGATCCATCTGGGGCTGCGGCGCCTGCTGGGTGGCGCAGGCCGCCAACAGGGCTGAGAGTGCAATGGGCACGAGGGGTGCGAAGCGCTTTAGCATGGGCACGACCGTGTCAGTCTGGTTTTTATAAGGGGGCGACTATGCCCTCTGAGAACATGATTTGCAAATTCAATGCCCAGGAATGTGACTCAGTAGTTCCGGCAAAACGTCTGACGCCCTTCCCGATAGACGGGCATCCACACAGCGGCTGATATCGGTCTGCTGCGGATTGATTTCCACCGTGAACCCCCCATTCCTGCGGGCCTGCACCACAGGTTCGACTATGTAGGGGAAGCTCGCGGTAGTGCCTACCGCGATAACCACATCGAAGCCCTCATGTACCTGGTCATAAAGCCGACCAATGGCATCCTCGGGCAGCATCTCCTCGAACAGCACCACCGGCGGACGCAACACGCCCCCGCATTGGGCGCAGCGCGGGGGCAATGGTTTTTCCAGGTGCACGGCCAACTCGGGATCTTCTGCGCCGCAGGACTGGCAGAACATCGGCGCCAGCTCGCCGTGGATCTCGATCAGCCGCTCCGGCGGCGAGCCCGCCTGACGGTGATAGCCGTCGATATTCTGCGTCAGCACCCAGCAACCCGGCTTGCGCCTCTGCAGCTCGGCGATGGCGGCATGCCCGGCATTGGGGCTGGCGGCCAGGCAGGCCTCGCCAAGCTGAGCCAGGTACTTCCAGCACAGCGCCGGATCGCGCTGCAGCATCGGCCCGGACAATGCCGCCTCAATCGGCAGGCCCTCGGCGGTCAGGCCGTTGTACAGGCCTCCGAGGCCGCGGTAGGTGGGCAGCCCGGAATCCGCCGAGAGTCCGGCACCGGTGATGACCAGGATGCGCTCGGCACGCTGGATGGCCTGGGCGACGCGGATAATGTCCTGTTGCATGGCATTGCCCCCTCGGACCACAAAGCGGCTTTGTCAGTGATTGACGGTGTGCGCCAACATCACCGACAGCTGACACAGCGGCCGGCCACTCTGCTCGTGCCATTTATTGAAGGCAGCCTGCACCAACGCCAGGTCCTTCTGGCTGGTCGGCGCCTTGTCGATGATTTCCTGGGCCTTGAGCGCGGCGACCATGTCATCGGTGGGGATGAAGGTGTCCTTGCCGACCATGCGCAGGAAGCGCGGCGCCGACAGGCCGCCAAGCTGGCTACCGTGCTTGGCCAGGTACTTCCACAGACCAACGATATCGGTCACCGGCCAGTCGGCGATCAGCGCGCCGAAGCTGCCCTTGTCCTTCTGCACATCCAGCACGAACTGGGCGTTGCGCGGCACGCTCTTGAGCTTGCCCAGGTGGCGGATCAGGCGCTCGTCCTGCATCAGCCGCTCCAGGTGTTCGGCGCCCATCAGCACCACCTTCTCCGGATCGAAGCCGAAGAACGCCTGCTCGAAGGCCGGCCACTTGGCGTCCACCAGGCTGTGCTTGAGGCCGGCGCGGAACACGCGCAGGGCGATCAGCGACAGGTAGCGGTCATCGCTCAGAGAGCGCAGCTCGGCGTCGCTCTTCGGCTGCGGCAACCGGGCCTCCAGCGCCGCGGCCGAGCCGAAGCGGTTGAGGCAGTATTCGTGCAGCCACTGATAGTCACGCATGAGAGATCCTTGCCCGAAAGAGGCGCACAGGTTGCCCGCAACCCTTGGCGCCGCGCAATATTCGCCGCCATGAACGATCCCGTGGAAAGCTTCTTCGCCCATTGCCAGGCCGTGCTCGCTGGCGATGCCGCCCTGCTCGCCCGCCTGCAGGCGGCCGGCTTCGATTGCCAGGCAGGCTACTGGGCCTTCCGCCTGCCGCAGCTGCACCTTTGGCTGGCGCCGCAGCTGGACTACCCGCGCTTGCGCCAGGCGCTCTACACCAGCGAGCTGAATACGCGATTGAAGGCACTGGGCGGCGAGCTCGCCATCGCCGACAACCAGGGCAACAGCGATCTCAGCCTGTACTGCCTGCGCCGTCTTTCCTGAACAGATGGCGCGTGGCCTCGGCATACAGCGCCGAGCCGGCGAAGTCCTCCGCGTTCAACACCCGGCCGACCAGGATCAGCGCTGTGCGACGGAAGCCCTTCTCCGCCACCTTCGCCTCGATATCCGCCAGAGTGCCGCGCACCCAGTCCTGATCCGGCCAACTGGCGCGATGCACCACGGCGATCGGGCAGTCGACGCCGTAGTGCGGCAGCAGCTCCTCGACGATGCGCGGCAGATGCTGCACGCCGAGGTGAATGGCCAGGGTCGCGCGGTGGCTGGCCAGGGCGCCCAGCTCCTCCCCCGCCGGCATCGGCGAGTTGTGGCCGTAGCGAGTGAGGATCACCGTCTGCGCCACCTCGGGCAGGGTCAGCTCGGTCTCCAGCAGCGCCGCGCAGGCCGCCGTGGCGGTGACGCCGGGAATAATCTCGAAAGGAATCTGCAGCGCGCGCAACTCGCGAATCTGCTCGCCGATGGCGCCGTACAACGACGGATCGCCGGAATGCACGCGGGCCACGTCCTGGCCCTTGGCATGGGCCTCGGCCAGCAGCGTGATGATCTGCGAAAGGTGCAGCTCGGCGGTGTTCACCAGCAATTCGGCGCTGCGGCCCTGCAGCACGGCCTCGGGCACCAGCGAGCCGGCGTAGAGAATCACCGGGCAGCTGCGGATCAGGCGCTGGCCCTTGACGGTGATCAGCTCGGGATCGCCGGGGCCGGCACCGATGAAATAGACGGTCATGGGAAATTCCGGTTCAGGCCGTGGCGATGGCCAGGGTAGCAGCGGCGCTGCGCTGTTTGCGGCAGATCAGGGTGGCGGCACGACCAGAGCGTTCGGCAGCGCAGGCCAGGGCACTGGCCTCGGCCACGCTGGCGGCGCCGGTCAGCTCGCGCACCCGCTCCGAGACTTCACTCTGCTGCGACTCGTAGGGCACCAGTTGCTCGGCCGAGTAGAAATCCAGCGGCAGGCCAAGGTCTGCCGCCAGCTGCAGCAGCCCCGCCTCGCCGCGTTTGCGTGCGCTGCTGGCCAGGCCATGCAGCGCGTCCAGCGGCAGCGCGAGCTGCGCCAGGCTCTGTTCCAGCAGCTCGCGCAGCTCGGCCACCGTGCAGCCGCGGCGACAGCCGAGACCGGCGATCAGCAGCGGATCAGGCGTCGCGCTGTTCGCCACGAGCGAAGAACCAGGCAGCAGCCAGGCCCAGGGCCGACCAGAACAGCGCATTGGTCAGCAGCGAGGCGAGGATGAACTCGTGCTCCAGCGCCTCGGGCGCCAGGCTCTCGTGCACGTCCGGCTGCGGCGCGCCGATCAGGTGCGGCACGGCCAGCAGCACCAGGCCGACGCCACGCAGCGCCCAGCTGCGACCGAAAGCGATCAGGCCCAGGCCGGCGGCGGTGGCGACGGCAGTGCCGATCCACCAGTACTGGCGCAGCAGCAGGTCGGCCGCAGCGGTGCCCGGCAGCTCCGGCGGCAGGCCGGCGGACGGCGCCAGGCTGAACACGGCGAAACCGCCCAAGCCCCAGAGCAGGCCCTGCCAGGTCTGGCTCGGCGCACGCAGGGTGAACAGGCCGGCCAGCATCAGGGCGAAGCCGACAGCCACCACCAGATTGCTCAGGCCGGTAGACAGGGTGCGCTGCCAGCCGTCTTCGGGAGCCCAGGCCTCGCCATCGTGGCTATGGCCGGCAACCTCCTCGTGTTCGTGCTCATGGGCGGCGACCGGCGCCTCGTGGCTGTGCTCAGCTACCGGCTCGGCGGTTTCGAAGGTTTCCGCATGCAGAATCAGCGGGGTAACCCACAGGCTCTGCAGCAGGGTCAGAACGATGGCGGCCAGGAGGCCTGCGAAGCCCGCGGTCTGGGCGATGCGCTTGATCATGGCAGGCGGTCTCAGTGGCAGGGGAAGGCAGCGCTGTGGCGCGTGTCGTGAGCGGCGTTGTGCATCGCCTCGATGTGCGAGAAGCCGGCGAAGAAGATCAGCAGTGCACCGAGCAGGCAGCTGCCGGCAGCGATGGCCAGGCGTTTGGACAGCGGGAGCGAAACGGAAGCGGAGGACGACAGCGTGCGGCTGGACATGATGAGCACCTTCCAGGGATTGGTATTCCGGTAGAAGGTCGCAGCGAGGAAATGACCCATCCAGGGCCATAAACCGGCATGCGCCCGCCCACCGCGGGTTGCCAACGAGCCCGTTCGACGTCTGCTGCGCGTCGGCCCTGCTGGATGAACGGCAGGCCCTGGCTCACGAGGCGTCTAAGCGGGTTCTAACGAAGATTCAGGCCGGTCTCCGGGCTTGCGACGCCTTTGCAGGAACCGGGTCGGCCTTCCCATGCACGAGGCACAGTGGCATTGAAGACCCGTCGATCGCTTACCGTTGCGGGGGCAGCGCCGGACTCGCCCACTCCACTCGGAGAAAGGCCCACCGGCTTCCCGTTTCACCTCGCGCACGGCGGCGAGAGGCACCTGAAACAGCTTTTCTAGAACATCACGAAGCCCGCTCCAGCGTCAACCGCGCGGTTGACCGCCCTTGGGGCACTGCGTAGCCTTGCGCCCTTTCCGAGGTTCTTCTTCGCCAGCCGAAGAAGCTAAGAGGGAACAGGGTCTTTCAAGCCCTGGCTGCCCCCGCAACTGTGAACGGACGAGATTCCCCGATAGACCACTGCCAACTGGCGGGAAGGTGGGAAATCGCAGCAGCAATGCCGCACGCCGTAAGCCAGGAGACCTGCCTCGCAAATGTTTCGACAACCGGGCGGGGTGATCCGGTGGTGTTCGGCCCTCGCTCGTCCGCGCGTGCCCCGCCCTGCCCGTCCGTCCATTTCACGACGCTTCCGGGGCTGCCATGCAATCGCTCGCCAAACTTCCCGTCACCATCGTCACCGGCTTTCTCGGTGCTGGTAAAACCACCCTGCTCCGTCACCTGCTGGCCAATGCCGGCGGCCGCCGCATCGCGGTGATCGTCAATGAATTCGGCGAGCTGGGCATCGACGGCGCCATCCTCAAACAGTGCTCCATCGGCTGCACCGAGGAAGAGGCCAACGGCCGCGTCTATGAACTGGCCAACGGCTGCCTGTGCTGCACCGTGCAGGAAGAATTCTTCCCGGTGATGCGCGAGCTGGTGGCGCGGCGCGGCGAGCTCGACCATATCCTTATCGAGACCTCCGGCCTGGCCCTGCCCAAGCCGCTGGTACAGGCCTTCAACTGGCCGGAAATCCGCACCGCCTGCACCGTCGATGCGGTGATCACCGTGGTCGACAGCCCGGCCGTGGCCGCCGGTACCTTCGCCGCCTTCCCCGATCAGGTGGACGCCCAGCGCAAGCAGGACCCCAACCTCGACCACGAATCGCCGCTGCACGAGCTGTTCGCCGACCAGTTGGCCAGCGCCGACCTGGTGGTGCTGAACAAGACCGACCTGCTCGACGCCGACGCCCTGGCCGCCGTGCGCGCCGAGGTGGCCGAGGAGCTGCCGCCAGCAGTCAAGGTGATCGAGGCCCAGGGCGGCGACCTGCCGCTGGGCGTGCTGCTCGGCCTGAACTGCGAGACCGAACTGCATATCGACGCCCGTCGCACCCACCACGACGAGGAAGACGAGGACCACGACCACGACGAGTTCGACTCCTTCGACGTGGTCCTGCCGGAGGCTGAGGAAGCCCGCCTGCTCTCCGCCCTCAAGGACGCCGTGGCCAAGCACGGCATCCTGCGCGTCAAGGGCTTCGCCGCCATCCCCGGCAAGGCCATGCGTCTGCTGGTACAGGGCGTCGGCCAGCGCTTCGACCGCCACTTCGACCGCGTCTGGGGCGAAGGCGAAGCACGGCAGAGCCGCCTGGTGCTGATCGGCCAGAGCCTTGATCGCGCCGCCATCGAGGCGGAGCTGCAGGCCGCCCTGGCGTGATGAGCGCGAGCCGACTGTGGCTCCCTCACCCCCGGCCCCTCTCCCAAGGGGAGAGGGGAGGAAAGCCACGCCTGGCTGAAACCCTAGCGCCGCACCAACTCCCTCTCCCTCTGGGAGAGGGCTGGGGTGAGGGTCTCCACGGCAGCGCGGTACCCTAACCATGCACCTGCTGCGCGCCCAGGCCGGCGTCACCTTGCCGGCCGACAGCATCGCCGACCTCGGCCAGACCCCGGCCGAGCTGGTGATCCTCTGCACCGGCGACTCGCATCTGTCGCTGCTGGCCGAGGTGGCGCGCGAGCTACCCGAGGACTTCCCCAGCCTGCGCCTGGCCAGCCCGGCGCAGCTGCCCAACCACGCCTCGGTGGACTTCTACGTCGAGCAGGTACTGCGCCACGCCAAAGTCATCCTGATCTCGGTGCACGGCGGCGTCAGCTACTGGCGCTACGGCATCGAGCGCCTGGTCGAGCTGGGCCGCCTGGGCGCCAAGATCATTCTGGTGCCCGGCGACGACAGCCCCGATCCCGAGCTGACCACGCTGAGCAACGTACCGAGCGAGGACAGCCAGCGCCTGTGGCAATACCTGCGCCAGGGCGGCGCGGACAACGCCCGCCATCTGCTGCACTGCATCGCCAGCCGCTGGCTGCAGCGCGACTACCCGTGGAGCGAGCCGCGCGCCCTGCCGCGTACGCTGATCCATCACCCGCGCCATAGCGAGGCAAGCCTCGAACACTGGCGTGCCGAGTGGCAGCCAGGCCGGCCGGTGGCGGCGCTGCTGTTCTACCGCGCCCAGGTCCAGGCCGGAAACACCGCCTTCGTCGATACCTTCTGCCAGCGCCTGCAGGCCCAGGGCCTCAACCCACTGCCGATTGCCGTGGCCAGCCTCAAGGAGGCCGAGTGCCTGGCCCAGGTCGAGGCCTGGCTGGACGAGACCGACACGGCGGTGATCCTCAATACCACCGGCTTCGCCCAGTCCAACCCGGAGTCGCCACAGGAGCGGCCGTTCCGCCGCGACGTGCCGGTGCTGCAGGCGCTCTGCGCCCTGGACAGCGAGGAGCAGTGGCAGGCCAGTGCTCAGGGCCTGGGCCCGCGCGATCTGGCCATGCACATCGCCCTGCCCGAGCTGGACGGCCGCCTGATCACCCGGCCGATCAGCTTCAAGGGCGTGGCCGCGCGCAGCGAGCGCAGCCAGAGCGATGTGGTGCGCTACCGCCCACACCTGCCGGGCATGGATTTCGTTGCCGAGCTGGCCCTGCGCTGGACCCGGCTTGCAGCCAAGGCCAACGCCGACAAGCGCGTCGCCCTGATCCTGGCCAACTACCCGACCCGCGACGGCCGCATCGGCAACGGCGTCGGCCTGGACACCCCGGCCGCCGCGCTGAATATCCTGCGCGCCCTGCAGCAACAGGGTTACCCGGTCGAAGGCCTGCCGCACGACGGCACCGCGCTGATCCACCAGTTGCTCGGCGGCGTGACCAACGACCTCGACAACCTCGACCTGCGCCCCTGCACCCAGAGCCTGGCGCTGGACGACTACCAGCGCTGGTTAGCCAGCCTGCCTGCGGCCAACCAGCGCGCCGTGCTGGAGCGCTGGGGCCCGCCCGAGCAGGACCCGATGTACCGCAGCGGTCGCTTGATGATCGCCGGCCTGCGCTTCGGCCTGACCTTCGTCGGTATCCAGCCGGCGCGTGGCTATCAGTTGGACGCGGCGGCGGTGTACCACGACCCTGACCTGGTGCCACCGCATGGCTATCTGGCCTTCTACTGCTGGCTGCGCACGGCGTTCGCCAGTGACGCGCTGATCCACGTCGGCAAGCACGGCAACCTGGAGTGGCTGCCAGGCAAGAGCGTCGGCCTGTCCGAGGCATGCTGGCCGAGCGCAATCCTCGGCCCCCTGCCCAACCTCTACCCCTTTATCGTCAACGACCCCGGCGAGGGCGCCCAGGCCAAGCGCCGCACCCAGGCGGTGATCCTCGACCACCTGATGCCACCGCTGACCCGCGCCGAGAGCTACGGCCCGCTGCGCGACCTGGAGCGCCTGGCCGACGAGTACTACGAGGCTAGCCAGCTCGACCCGCGCCGCGCCCTGGAGCTGCGCAGCGAGATTCAGCGCAAGGTGCGCGAGGCCAGCCTCGATCGCGAGCTGGGCCTGCAGGTCAACGACGATGCGGACAGCTGGCTGCCACAGCTGGACGCCTACCTGTGCGACCTCAAGGAATCGCAGATCCGCGACGGCCTGCACTGCTTCGGCGAATCGCCGAGTGGGCGTCTGCGCCGCGACACCCTGCTGTCCCTGGTACGCATCCCGCGCGGCGATGGTCACGGCCAGCACGCCAGCCTGCTGCGCGCCCTCGCCCAGGACCTTGAGCTGGACTTCGACCCACTCGGCGGCGAGCCGGCCGAGCCCTGGAACGGTCCGCGCCCGGATTGCCTGCAGGCGCTCAGCGATGAGCCCTGGCGCAGCCGCGGCGATACCCGCGAGCGCCTGGAGCTGCTGGCCCTGCAACTGATCGAACAACCCGAATCGTCAGCGCCCGGCCCTGCCAGCACCGAGGTGCTGAACGAACTGCGCGGCCATATCGCCCCGCTGCTGGACGCGTGTGGCGGCGCCGAGATGAGCGGCCTGCTCGCCGCTTTGCAAGGCCGCTTCGTGCCGCCGGGGCCGAGCGGCGCGCCCAGCCGCGGGCGCCTGGACGTGCTGCCCACCGGGCGCAACTTCTATTCGGTGGACGTGCGCCACCTGCCCACGCCCACCGCCTGGCGCATCGGCGTACAGAGCGCCGAACGCCTGCTGGAGCGCCATCTGCAGGACGAGGGCGAGCATCTGCAGCGCCTAGGCCTTTCCGTGTGGGGCACGGCGACCATGCGCACCGGCGGCGACGACATCGCCCAGGCCCTGGCCCTGCTCGGCGTGCGCCCGGTGTGGCAGCCCGGAAGCCAGCGGGTCGAACGCATCGAAGTACTGCCGCTGGAGCAGCTCGGTCGCCCGCGGGTGGACGTGACCCTGCGTGTCTCCGGCTTCTTCCGCGATGCCTTCGCCAACCTGATCCGCCTGTTCGATGCGGCCGTGCAGGCGGTGGCCGAGCTGGACGAACCGGAAGACATGAACCCGCTGGCCGCACGCGTCTGGCAGGAAACCCTGGCCCATCAGGACCAGGGCCTGGATCCGGTCGAGGCGCGCCGCCAGGCCGGCTGGCGCATCTTCGGCGCCAAGCCGGGGGCCTATGGCGCCGGCATCCAGAACGCCGTAGAGGAACGCCTGTGGCAGACCCGCGCCGACTTGGCCGAGGTCTACCTGAACTGGGGCGGCTACGCCTACGGCCAGGGCGCCGAGGGCCTGCCGGCCCGCGCGCAGTTCGCCGAACGCCTGCAGCAGCTACAGGCGGTGCTGCACAACCAGGACAACCGCGAGCACGACATCCTCGACTCCAACGACTACTACCAGTTCCAGGGCGGCATGCTGGCGGCGGTCGAGACCTTGCGCGGCGCCAAGGCCGCCAGCTACTTCGGCGACAGCAGCCAGCCGGACAACCCGCGCATCCGCACGCTCAAGGAAGAACTGGGCCGCGTAGTACGCGCCCGCGCAGTGAACCCCAAGTGGATCGCCGGAATGAAACGCCACGGCTACAAGGGCGCCTTCGAACTGGCCGCCACAGTCGACTACCTGTTCGGCTTCGACGCCACCAGCGAGCTGGTCGACGACCACCAGTACGCCTTGCTGGCCGATGCCTACCTGCTGGACAAGGATACCCGCGACTTTATCCAGCAGCACAACCCCGGTGCGTTGCAGGACATGCTCGAACGCCTGCTGGAAGCCCAGCAGCGCGGCCTCTGGCAGCAGCCTGGTGAGTACCAGGCGGCGCTGGAAAACCTGCTGCTGGATGCGGAGGAGTCATGAGCCTCTCCCCCTGTAGCCCGGATGCAATCCGGGATTGCGCTCCCCGGATTGCATCCGGGCTACAAAGCTCCCGCGCACGATCTCCAGCTAGCCCCTCTTCCCTCGGGATAGGGGTTGGGGTGAGGGCAATCCGCACCGCACATCACCGCCCTCACCCCCGGCCCCTCTCCCAGAGGGAGAGGGGTATCGTCACACCGAGCCAGAACGAGCTTCGTCCGCCCTGCGCCAGCCGCGCGCCACATCCCCCTCTCCTATTTATGGGAGAGGGTTGGGGAGAGGGCCAAAGCTCAACATCCCGCCCGCAGCCGCTCGGCCGCCTCGCGCAACATCGCCTCGGTACCGCTCCAGCCCAGGCAGCCGTCGGTGATCGACACGCCGTAACGCAGCTCGGCGGACAGCGCCTGGCAGCCGTCGAACAGATGGCTCTCCAGCATCACCCCGCGCAGGCTGGCGTCGCCGGCCAGGCGCTGTTCGAGCACGTCGCGCAGCGCCGCCGGCTGGCGCAGCGGGTCCTTGCCGCTGTTGGCGTGGCTGCAGTCGACCATGATCCGTGCGGCGATGCCCTGCTTCTCCAAGCTCGCCCGCGCCACGGCCACGCTGGCCGCATCATGGTTCGGCCCACCATGGCCGCCGCGCAGCACCAGGTGGGTGTCCGGATTGCCATCGGTCTCGACCAGCGCCGAGCGGCCCAGGCCATCCACACCGAAGTGCTGGTGCGGGTGCGCCGCCGAGCGCATGGCGTCGCAGGCAATCGACAGGCTGCCATCGGTACCGTTCTTGAAGCCCACCGGCACATCCAGGCCGCTGACCAGCTCGCGGTGCACCTGCGACTCGCTGGTGCGCGCGCCGATGGCGGCCCAGCCCAGCAGGTCCTCGAGGTAGCCCGCCACCAGCGGCTGCAGCAGCTCGGTGGCCACCGGCAGGCCGCGCTCGAGCATGGCCAGCATCAACCGGCGCGACAGTTCCAGGCCGCCGGCCATGTCGCCGCTGCCGTCCAGCTGCGGGTCGTACACCAGGCCCTTCCAGCCGATGGTGGTGCGCGGCTTCTCGACGTAGGCGCGCATCACCAGCAGCAGCTGGTCGCTCACCTCGGGAGCCAGTGCGGCCAGGCGGTCGGCGTATTCCAGCGCGGAAATCGGATCGTGCAGGGAACAGGGGCCGACGACGACCAGCAGGCGCGGGTCGGAGCCGTCGAGCACGGCGCGGATGGCCTCGCGCTGGGAGTGAACCTGGCTGGCGAGAGCGGCGGACAGCGGCAGGCGCTGGCGCAGATCGGTGGGGCTCGGCAGCGGCGTTGCGCGGCGGCGAGTGGTAGATGGCGGCACGGCTTGTGCGCGCAGAGCGGTAACGGAAGCATTCATGGCGGTGGTCCTCGCCCGGCGTGGCCTCATGCCACGCGCGGCGCGCTATCTGGGTGTTCGACTGGAATCTCGGTGGTGCGCGGCAGCGCTGCTAAATCGCCAGGCGGAGTTGCGGTAGCTGCGGTAATAGGCGGTGTAAGCGGTCATGTTTCGATCCTCTGTGTGCGTCGTGTTGGCCTTGTGGGCCGGAAAAACAAAAACCCCGGTCGGGTGGCCGACCGGGGTTTCGTGAAACTGGCTGGTGGCGACCCTTTGCTCTGGGGCGCCTGTGGGGTATCAGGCGCGCCGCTGGCTAAACCAATACCCATAAAAGAAATAAGCGACGGCCTCGACCTGCGCGCGCACGCCAGCCGCGCCGACAGCGGCGGAGCGAAAGAGGCGGTTCAGGGAAGGACGAGACGACATGCTGATCTCCAAAACGATGGTTGCCACGCTAACCGATCGCCCCATTCAACTTCAACCCTTGCTCTGAGGTAACGCCATGCAGCCCCATTTCCCCCTGGCAGCCGTGGTGGCCGCCGACGAGCTCAAGCTGGCCCTGTGCCTGGCCGCCATCGACCCGGCCCTGGGCGGCGTGCTGATCGAAGGTCCGCGCGGCATGGCCAAGTCCACCCTGGCGCGCGGCGTGGCCGACCTGCTCGACGGCGGGCGCTTCGTCACCCTGCCGCTGGGCGCCAGCGAGGAACGCATTGTCGGCACCCTCGACCTGGATGCCGCGCTCGGCGAGGGCCGCGTGCGCTTCTCCCCTGGCGTGCTGGCCAATGCCCACGGCGGCGTGCTCTACGTCGACGAGGTCAACCTGCTGCCCGACCACCTGGTGGACCTGCTGCTCGACGTGGCGTCCAGCGGCATCAACCACATCGAGCGCGATGGCCTGTCGCACAGCCACCCGGCGCGCTTCGTGCTGATCGGCACCATGAACCCCGAGGAAGGCGAGCTGCGCCCGCAACTGCTCGACCGCTTCGGCCTCAAGGTCCAGCTCGGCGGCACGCCCGAGCCGGCCCTGCGCGCCGAGATCATCCGCCGCCGCCTGGCCTTCGACGACGCACCCGAGGCCTTCCTCGCCCATTGGCAGAGCGAACAGGATGCCCTGCGCCAGCGCTGCATGGATGCACGCCAACGTCTGAGCACAATCGCCCTGGACGACGCCAGCCTCGACACCATCGCCCAGCGCTGCTTCGCCGCCGCCGTGGACGGCCTGCGCGCCGACCTGGTGTGGCTGCGCGGCGCCCGCGCCCATGCAGCCTGGCGTGGCGCCAGCCAGATCGAAGCGCAGGACATCGACGCCCTGGAGCCTTTCGTCCTCGCCCATCGCCGCCGCGAACACACGCCACCGGCCGCAAGCCAAACGCCTGCGCAGAGCCAGGCCCAGCAGCCCTCGCAACAGGATCAAGGCGAAGGCCAGTGGGGCGCACTACCACCGCAGGCCGTAGCGGTCGGCGAACGGCGCGAGCCACCCGCCTGGCCAAAAAAGCCCTGAGCATCCGCCCGCGCCAGGCCCAAGGCGCGGATGCCCTACCCCTCCCCGGCCAGGCCCAAGGCGGACGCAGCGGCGCACGCGGCACCGGCACGCCCACGCGCATCGACTGGCCGGCGACCCTCGCCCACGGCCGCCCGCGCCGCCGCGCCGACCTGCACTGGCACGCCCGCCGCCTGCGCCCGGGCGAGCTATGGCTGGTGATCGTCGACGCCTCGGCCAGCACCCGCCGCCATGGTGCCCTGGCCCAGGCCAAGGGCCTTCTCGCTGAGCTGTTCGCAAGCGCCTATCGCCAGCGCGCACGCCTGGCCGTGCTCGAAGCCGGCGGCGCCCAGCCACGCTGGCTATGGCAGGGCCAGAAGGCATCGCCTGAACTGCACGTCTGGCTGCAGCAGCTCGGCGCCAGCGGCGGAACACCGATCATCGAGGCCCTGCAACTGGCCACACCCTGGCTGCTGCGTCGCCAGCGCCACAAGCCAGGCGAACAACAGCGCCTGCTGCTGCTCACCGACGGCCGCCTGCGCAACTGGCCGCGGCTTACCGCGCTACCCTGCCCCGGCCTGCTGCTGGACATCGAGCGCGCGCCCATCCGCCTCGGCCGCGCCCACCAGCTGGCCAGCGAACTGGGCGCCGACTACCACCATATCGACGAACTGGCGCCCGCAAGCCGCGCGCCCACCTGGAACAGACCATGAAAGAACTGCTGCTGGTCGGCATCGGCGCCGGCGACCCGGACTACATCACCCAACAGGCGATCAAGGCCCTACGCCGCAGCGATGTGATCTTCCTGATGGACAAGGGCCCGGCCAAACACAAGCTCAACGCCCTGCGCCGGGAAATCTGCGAGCGCTTCCTGGACGGCTACAACCCGCGCTTCGCTGAGGGCCAGCAGCCGGAGCGTGAACGCGACGCCGCCGACTACCGCGCCAGCGTCGACGAGCTCAACCGCGACAAGCAGGCGGTGTTCGAGCAGCTGATCGACGAGCAGATGAGCGATGGCGAGACGGCCGCCTTCATGGTCTGGGGCGACCCCTCGCTGTACGACAGCAGTATCCGCATCATCGAGTCCATCGCTAGCGCGCGCAGTGACCTGAGCTATGACGTGATCCCCGGCATCACCAGCCTGCAGGCCCTTACCGCCCGCCACCGCGTGCCGCTGAACCAGATCGGCCGCGCCGTGGAAATCACCACCGGCCGCCTGCTGGCCGAGGGCTGGCCGCAGGGTGTGGACAGCGTGGCAGTGATGCTCGATGCCAAGGACACCTACCTACGTTTTGTTGGGCAGGGGCTGCATATCTATTGGGGGGCGTATGTGGGGACGGCGGATGAGATTTTGATTGCTGGGGCGTTGGATGAGGTGGCGGAGCGGATTGCTGCGACTCGTGCGGAGGCGCGGGAGAGGAATGGGTGGATTATGGATAGCTACCTGCTGCGCAAGAGCTGCACAACGCGGGACTGAGGTCTGTGGTGGACAAATAAAACGTTGTCCACCCTACATAGCCATCAAGCCCGTGCAGGGTGGAAAAACGCGTAGCGTTTCCCACCGTTGGATATCCAATCAACTTGATTTACTGTACGGACACAGCACGCACTAATGGGCAACGAATTTTCAATGGGGACAAACATGAGTGAAGCGGATATTCCAGCAGCAGAATTAGATGAACTGGACGTGCCCGACACGGAACCATACGCTCCCGTAAGCGAGCGGAAAGTTCTGATCCAGCAATATGACTACGCTGTAAGAACACTGGTGGACATGATCATAGAGGGTGATTTAATCCTCAACCCCGACTATCAGCGTCTATATAGGTGGGCACCTGAAAAGGCCTCTCGATTTATAGAGTCAATACTACTAAACATCCCGGTCCCTGTAGTTTATTTCGCAGAAGAGAGCAACGGTAGCTTTAGCGTAATCGATGGACAACAGCGCCTCACCTCATTATTAAATTTCATCAAACCAGAGGCCGGCGAAGAGATTACACTAACAGGACTAAAGCTGCGCCCAGAAATCAATGGAAAACCTTTTACCGAACTAGACAGAACTGATCGCTCAGCAATAACCAAACGACCAATAAGGTGCATTGTAGTTCTCAACGAGTCAGACAAAGCTCTGAAATTCGAGGTATTTGAGAGATTAAACACTGGCAGCACCTCTTTAACCGAGCAAGAAGTGCGAAACTCCATTTATCATGGTAATTTCAACGACCTAATCAAAGAGCTCGCATGAAACACTGAGTTTTTAGAAATGATTGCCTTGCCAGATCAGCACAAGCGGAACATGAAGGCTGAAGAACTGGTATTGAGATTTTTCGCCTATAGAGACCTCAAGGAAAGCACCGACTACCCAGGCAGCTACACTGAATATTTAAACAATTACATGGAACAGAATCGATCTCTTCCCTCGACAAAATTAACAGAATTAAGGGAATTATTCTCGAACACTGTTAGCACTATTAATGCACAGCTTGGCCCAGGAGTTGCTTTCCGCCGCCCTGTAATGCGAGGCCAGGATGGCCGCTTTGCACACACACTTATTAATGGCGCCATCTATGAATCACAAATGGTTGCCTTCTCTAAACTCATAGAAAACAACAGCACCAACCTACTGAGCAGGGAGAAAATCATTACATCATTTTCTAATGACAGCTACTGGAGCACCCTATTTCAAGGAACAGCTAAGAAAGCCACAGCCATCCGCCGCACAGAGGAGCTCTGCAAACACTTGCAGTCATAAGGACGAATTAGCATGGCGTTCAATTGCTTGTCAGAATTGACTGAAAAAATTACCGAAACGGACCGTGTGGCACGGCTGGCACAGAGCTTATTAGATAGCAGCGATGTAGCATCAATCTCTGGAGAGTTGAGCGAGACAAAGCACAGGCGCTCTACAGCAAACGCCATGACCAAGTCCGCGCTAGTGCTTTTATGCGGATATTTTGAGGGGTATCTAAAGAAATTAATTGAAGAGTTTGTCGGAGAACTGAACGACCTAAAACTACCCTTAAAAAGCACTGGAGATGAATTATTTCTATCCATCCTGCAACATTCGATCACAGACAATAGAAACAAAACACTTCCGAAAATTCTGACTATAAAAGATTGCATTTCCGAGGACAATCACTTCCCACTCACTCAGGAAGCAATAGGCGCTACAAAAGGCAATCCAACCGTGGACACTGTCGAAACTATATTCCAACGGATCGGCATTCCTGGAATAATAGATAAATTGAGCATGAGGGATTATTCACTTGACAGCACATACACCACCATCAGCCAAAGTCAGCAACTTCATCAAAGTATAGAGCTAGCAGTAGACGGAGATATTACCCGCTACCAGAAAGTAGTTGAGCTAATTGATGGAAAATGGGCTCCCAAAAAGCAACGACGTGACGTGGGCTACGTTGGCAGGATTCAAGAGCTACTAAAGAAACGCAACAGAATTGCGCATGGTGAAAACTGGGGGGAACAAGTAACCCCTACAGAGCTATTAGATTTCAACCAAGACATTTTGCGACTTTGCACAGGTATTGACGAATATTTAACGTCAGAACTCGATAACTACAGAACCATACAAGCAAAAGCTCTGTAAGTTTCTAGCCCTTTAGAAGATGGAAAAGGGGGCAAATCTATTTGCCAAACCCTGCACCTGCCATAGAGCCCCTTTTCGCCCTTACGGCGAGTCACTTTCTCTTTGCACGCGCAAAGAGAAAGTAACCAAAGAGAAAGCGCGCCCGGCATCCGGGTCTGGCCTACGGCCAGACTTCCCTCGCTCCGGTGCTGCTCCGGGGGCCGGCTTGCAAGGGCCATCCATGGCCCTTCAAGCCTCTCGCCGCATCCATGCGGCTCGTCCCCCTGCGCAACACCTCCACTCGGCCTCCTGACGGGGATTCGACTCCGAGTTGCTTGAGGGTTTGTCTGTGCGCTGCGCGCCCGAGCGGAGTTAGCAGGAGTCGCTTTCGTAGGGTGGTCTCGCCGCAGGCAGCCCACCACACCGGAACGGTGTACTGCCCTTCGGGCGAGTGTAAGCGCGCGCCGGTTTTGGCACTGACTAGCTCGGCATTTGGCATAGCCTGTCAGCGCCAGAGCTGCCACCATTTAGCGCTCGCTTTGGCATCGAACGCTTTACCGATATCGATGGCCGCCTGAAGCACCTCAGCTGCCTCAGCAGGAACGTCCGCACGAGAAGTCCCTCGATACAACGCACCCCCCTCGGTCACATCCCGTACAAAGCTGTCGGCTAGTTGATAGAACCTGACGATTCGCCCGGCCTCGCTCGGTTTGAGACAGCCAAGCTGGTTCAGATGCGCGTCATAGATGCATCTGTAGGTTGGGATGATCGAGATCCGAAGCGAGTACTTTTCTATATCACCGCGTTTCATTTTCGCAGCTGAATCCCGCAGCTCCGCCAGGTAGCCCCGAATTCCTTCAATCTCGACCAGCGATGCAACCTCAGCCAAAAGGGCATGGCGGGTCGCCTTCCGCTGTCTCCATTCCCTCCAGAAGAAGCCTGCCGCCCCCAAGGTCGTGCTTATCAGTGCCGCAAGCAGAGCCAGCTGTATTTCTTTATCCATGAGATACCTCCTAAGCCCAGCGGCTAGCTTAAGGCGTTACGACTGGGGCTTGTCTATCCCGCCCGTCTCTTCAGAATCTGCCCTGGCGTGAAATGACCTGGCACTGCTTACTCTTACAGCGACACCTCACGATCGGCGTATGCCATGTTTGATGTCTTAACATCGGCAAGAAAAAACCCGCAGAAAGCGGGCTTTGTAGAGCAGCTAATCCAAACAGGCAGTAGGGTCAGGCGAAGCGGCTGCGGCTTCGTCAGCTCTAGGTGCGCTCAACCAAGCCCGGTACTGCTCGAAAATCACTCGATGCCCTGCCTCATTGGGGTGCGCATAATCGCTCATGAGATCAGCCCGTCCTAGCGTAGGGGTGTAGGTGTCGATTACACCAACCCTCATCTCACGGGCCAGCTCGCTGGCACAGGCTACAAACCTCGGGTAGCCAGGGATCTCCGTGGCGTTTTCTCTTACGATTACCGCTTCGATCCCGGCCTCTTTAATCGAACTGACTATACGCCGCGTGTTATTAGCAAAGGTCTGCACCGACAGTTGGTGGTTGGGATCATTCACCTGTAACGGAATGAAAACGATGTCAGGCTTAGGGCTAAGCGAGCGAATTACGATATCGCTGCTTTGATGCGGCGGGGCACTGCTAGAGGGCAGGCTGATGCCCAGATGATCGTTAGTGTCCCAACCATCCCCACTGAGATTGATTAGCTCTGACGAAGGATTCCGGGACTTAAGGTAGTCGCGCAACATTCGGGAGTGCCCGACGTAGCCTGAATCACGGTGCTCCACCGCAAACCCACGGCTCTCGTTGTAACGGCTCGATAGCTGCTCATGGCCGGTGGCGTTGTAACCCATGCCGATACTGTTGCCCAGCATAACCGCTACCACAGCTTCGCCCGCCTGGAACTTCTCTAAAAACAAAGCCTACGCCCTCCTTATAAGAGGGCGCAGCTTATCCCGAACTACGCAGACAACGCAGCACTCACTCGTGCCAGCCGAGCGACATTCGCGCCATTGCGGACCAAGTCTTCGGCCGCAAGCTGAAGCTCAGAAGGCCCGGACTGGCATTCAGCAGGCGGATCAAGCTGCCCTTTTACAAACGCCCCTGTATAAATGCCACTCATCGCGACCGCATGAATTCGTGTGTTACCGGCCACGCTCTGATGCACCAAGTCGGCGCCATCCACGTAAAGGCCACCAAACCCACCGGTCAGATAGAGGCTGGCATAGTCGCGCCAGATGTCTACAAACGGACAAAGGTACTCGCCAGCCAGGGCCCGCCACTTCTCGACCCACCCTCCCCAGGTGTCGAGCTGGCTGCGGTAGACAGGCGGCGACATGAGAACCACCTTCGCGCCTGCCAAGCGGCATTGCTCGATCAGGCTGCGGTAGTTGGTCTCATGCGTCGCTAACGGGATGCTATTACTGCGGTCGTTCACGGTGAACATCATCACCACCACATCAGGTGTGTGCGCCAGCACATCGGTCTGCAGTCGAGCAAGCATCTGCTGACTGATGTTGCCAGGTACACCGGCATTAACTATGTCAGCTGCAGCGTAGCCGGCCGACAAACCGACCATGTGCGCCCAACGCTGGGACAGCGACACGTTGGCAGATGCAGTAATACTGTCACCTAGGAAGACTATTTTCCCCATCACTACTTCTCCGGCTCTGCTGCGGGTTGCGGGGATGGAACCTCATTCCAATTCACTCCATCCCAACGAAGGTAGAAGCGGCGTTCCCACTGACAATCGTCTAAGGGAGCGGCACCATCGGGCAGCTCAGTTATGGTTTCGTCGTTATGTGCCGACAACACATTGCCGCCTGCATCAAGCATTGCAAAGCGCATCAGACGCCCTCCCTGCGAATAGTGATTTCTGCATAAACCTCAGGACGACCGTCTACTACCGGGTCACCAAAGCCTTGTGTAGCTACGTTCTCGCAGTGCTGCCTCAGCTCGAAAACCTTGCTAGAGCCAATGCTGAACACACCCCGCACAAAAGAACGGGTGGTAAAAGCCCCACCCGAGTTCTCACTCGTCCCAAGAATGGCAACTGCAGCATCGGTCACGTTGTACAAAAAGCCTCTGTGCCGATCGCCATTGAAGAACGGCACACTGGCTTCGACGCGATAGGTACCAGCCGGCAATGTGATTTGGTTTGCGGAAAGAGAGGCCCCCGCAATGGTGTTAGAGCGAACGGTGTTCAGGGATCGAGTATTGCTCCCTATGACGTTGTTCCCACCTCCCACTCCGCTTGCCTTCTCATCTACGACGATCATCGTATGTTTCTGAGGGTAGACAGCGGCGATACCTGCTGGAGTCGCTGCGATCAACGCACTGAGCGCGGACAGTGTTTCAGCCGCCGTCGCAAGTCGCACTAACCCTTTGTCAACAGTCGAAGCATCGCCCGGTACGATTGCCGCCTCACTAATTAGAGTCTGAACCGCTTCCAGCAGTTGGCTATCGTTGTCCCTGTCTAGGGCAATGCCGGCGGCTGCCACCACGTTGATCAGCTCGCGCTGCAGCATGTTGAAGTACGCCGCCAGCATCGGCGTCGCCGACTGCCCCCCACCGGAGCTACCAGGGCGCCATTCGCCCGCCTCAGTTGTCCGGTCGGTGTATGCACCTACCTTTTCCATTTACTCCTCCAGATATCCGATTTGCAGGATTAGCCAGCTCGGCGCGGCGTGCCGCAGCGAGCATTCAATGAGTTCATCGCCCCAGGAGCGCAGCGGGTCGCCAATCACGGCCTCGTCGATAACGGACTCGCGGATGACGCCGTTGGGTAGGAGCACGCGCCAGGTCAGATCCCACTCGGCGCCGTTCATGTCGTCGCCAATCACCGCTCCGGTGTGGCCGGTCGGTGTGTCCACCTCGACCGTGGCTTCGCGGAACTCCATCACCTGGGCGCCGGCATAGCCGAGCCCTTCGGCCAGATCGAGGTAGTCCTGGACGGTCATACCGCCCCGGCCGATGATCCGGCCGATCAAGGCAGCACGGCGGTCGGCCATGGACTGCTCGGCCGGAGCGCAGGCCGAGGGCAGACCGTAGCTGGCCTCCCATTCCTCGAACGTCTCCAGGGCCAGGCGCGGGTCTGCCTCGGCAAGCAGCGCTTCAGCGCGCTCGTCGATGCGAGCAGGCTCGCGCGCCATGCCAGCCAGCAGGCGCTGCAGGTTCGAGGTCGGAACGGTTGTCCAGACGATGCCCTGCGGCAGCAGCGCGAACAGCTGCTGGCGGTAGTCGTCAGCCGTCAGGCCAGCCACTCGACACCTCCCCACACCGGCAGCTCGCCGAGGGCGTGCGGGACGTTCGCCACGGGCGACTCCAGCTCGTAGTCGGTCACACCAGCCGCAGTTCCAATGGCGTTGCGAATCTGCGAGATAAGTAGCGTCCCACCAGGTTCGCCGGCACGCAGCACGAGATCCTGCAGCGCCTGTTCGATAGCAGCCCTGGTGATGCTGTTATCCGGCGTCACGCGGATCTGCGGCTCGAAGTACTTCGGCGTCGGCGCCACCACATAGACGTGCGCCGTGACGTTGCGCTGGGTCTCGATGTAATCGAACACGTCCTGCAGCAGTTGCACGGACGGCAGAGGGCCGCCCTCGGCGTTGTCGGCCATGATGCGCAAGGTGACAGTGCCCGCCCCCATTTCCCGAGGCGATTCCCAGGCGCGGGTCACGCCTGGCACCTGCAGTGCCCACTCGGCCCAATCACCCTCGGCGCCACCACGCGGGATGCGTGCACGACGTGCCAGGATGCGGTCGCGCCAGTCGTCGAACTCCTCGATGTCGGCGCCGCCCTTGATGCCGGCAGCGCCCACAGTGGCATTGGCGTTCACACCCGCGATCGGCGAGACCAGAGCCAACACCGCGCCGGCAGCCTGAGCGCCCGCGCTCCCAGCCTCCAGCGCCTGGACCTCAACGGCGGCAATGCCACCCGTGATCACAGCGTCGGCCGTGGTGCTGTACTCCACACCGGCCAGCTGCACCAAGGTGCCGCTGTCGATCGGCGTGCCCTCGGTGCCGGTAAAGCTCACCGGCCCGCTGTTCGTGCTGGCCTGGCGACGCGGCACGCCCACGCTGTGAAGGTGCAGCAGCTCGTCGTCGCAGGTCTCCGGGAACAGCTGGCGCTCCAGCCACTGCAGGTAACCGTACAGCCCATGCGCGAGTCCGGCCTGGCCGGTGGCCAGGATCTTGGTCAGGCGGGTGGCCAGGCTGGCCTGGCTGCCCGGCAGGCGCGAGACCAGGTCATTGTCGGCACGCCCGATCAGCTCGGGCAGCGGCGGCCGCTTAAACCCCATCGGTTACTCCCCATACATAGTCATAGCGGCGCTCCAGGGCGGGACCTTCCCCGCGCTGGATGCGCACGATCAGTTGCAGAACGCCCCGGCGCAGGTGGATGGCTTCCACCTCTACGGAGGCGGCAATCTCGTCCTCGGTGAGCCAGGCCAGCGCCTCGCTGGCGTACTCCTCGGCCCGGCGCAGCACCGAGTCCAGTTCCTTCTCCCGGCTCAACAGCCACAAGCGCGAACCGATCTGGCGATCGCCGTAGGCATCAGCCCACCAGCCACGCCGGTCGGTACCGCCGTCCGGCAGCTCGTCCTCGTCCAGGGCGCGCCGGTCGGTGTAGAGCGACAGCAGTACTGCCGTTTCCAGGGAACTATCGGCCGCCAGGTCACCCTCGGCGATCGCCAGGTCGAAGGCCTTGGCCTGCGGGTCATAAACCAGAGCAACGTCCATCAGCCCATGCTCCGATCAGGCCCGGCACCGCCGTGGGTGTGCGGATTGAAGGCGTCGCGCATGTCCTGCATGGTGCTAGTGTGGTCACGTACCTCGCCGGCCACGAACAGGTCGCCGTCCATGGTTACGGTCGGGCAGTTGACGAAGGCCACCGGCTTACCCGCGCCATCGATCACGATGCCGCCGCGGGTCAGGTGCACGCGCTGGCCCTGGTCGTCATACAGAGTCACTTCGCCGGGCTGCAGGCTGGCAATACGGTAGCGGCGGTCATCCACGGCCAGCGCCACCAGGTGCGCGCGGGCACCACCCACGGCAGCGACCGCAGCCTCGGCGCCTGGCAGCGGGTGACTGGTTGTGCCGTAGTTCTGGAAACGCTCGGCCCAAGCCGGTTTTTCGCCCAGCAGGGTGACCTGGACCGACTGCAGGCCGCCGCCGTCCTCGATCAGCTTCAGCACGCCCCGGCTAAGCAACAGGCGCAGGCGGCGCCACACCGGGCCGAGCACGCGCTTAGCAGTTCGCTCGTCCATCACCACCCCCAGTCGCCGGGCTTTTTCGAGCTGCTGCCCGAAGCCTTCGGCTCGGCAATCGGGATCGGCTCAAAGGCCGCAGGCGGCACCACGCGCAGCTCGGCGCGGCGGCCGTCCAGGCCCTCGATCAGCTGCACCTCGCTGATCAGCAGACGCTCGTCCAGCCCCAGGTACTCATCGCGCACCGGCACCAGGTCGCCCGGACGCCACACGCCTTGCTCGTGTTGCCAGCCGCTGACGGTGTAGGTGACGCCACGGCCCTTGGCCCAGCGCATGCGTGCCTCCAGCTCGGCCCGCGCGGCGCAGTCCATGCCGTCCGCCGGGGTATCGCAGACCACCAGGGTGGTGCGTGGCTTGCGGATGCGCGGATCGGTGGCGGTGCCTTTCGGCGAGGACGCCTGGGTGCCGTTCCAGTCGTCACTGCCCGGCGTCTGGCCTTCGATGATGTACTGGTTGAAGCGGTCGCGGTCGCTGAACGCCCCGGAGCCCTTGCGGATGTTCACACCCAGCACCAGGGGCGTGCGGATCTCGCGCTGCACCGCGTGGACGATCACCAGGCGGCCCTGGGCGTCGCTGACCACCCGAGCGGCCCGCAGCTGGGCGGCGCGCTCGATCGCCTCGGCGATCGGCTGGCCGTCCTCCAAGACGAAGATCGGGAACGGCTTGTTGTCGCCCACGGTATCGACGACCTCGATGCCATAGGGTTGTGCCAAAGCCTGCGCGATTTGCACCAGGGTGCGGCCCTCGAAGCGCTGCTCCTGGCCACTGCAATCGAGCAGATCGCCGGCCAGGCTGCGGCCGTTGGCCACAATGGAGTGGCTCTCGGCGTCGTAGTCCGGCAGCACCTCGTCCAGGTTGCCGGTCAGCACCAGCTCGTCGCCGATCGACACGGTGCAGGCGCCACCAGGTGTAACTGGGCGCACCTCGCCCGACTCAGCCCAGCGCTCGGTCAGCGCCAGCTGGAACTCGTCGGCCATGCGCTCCAGGGACAGGCGAATGTTCACTTCCTGCCAGCCGGTGTGCCGCTGGCTGCCGATCTGCAGGGTTACAACGGGCTCACTCACTGAGCACCTCCAGAGCCATGCCACCGCGCAGAGCGCCGGGGTGGCGGACGTTGTTGCGCACGCAGATCTCGTCGGCGCGGGTCGCGTCGCCATACAGGCGGTGGGCGACAACCAGGGCCGGCAGGGTCGCCTGCGGGGTGTAGTTGGTCATGTTCGGCAGCGCCGTGGCGCGGCTACGCAGGTCGGTGGCCAGCGCCGCCCGGAGCGCGGCCAGGGTGTTGTAGACCTCGTCGTTGATGGCCACCTCGGTCTGCAGCTCGTGATCGAGCAGGGTCAGGGCGTTGCTGCCAGCCGCCTCGGCGTCCTGGCGCGACAGCCAGTCGGTATCGGCCACCACGCGCGCAGCGGTGATCGCAGCCAGGCGCCCGTTGAGCTGGCGGGCGGCGAGAATGTTCTCGGCCCGCTGGGTGTTCTGCGGGGTGTCCGCTGCAGGGATGGCCACCGTGTCGCCGGCCGTGCCGGCATCGAGCAGCATGCGCACCGCACGGGTCGGCGTGCCCGGTGGCAGCTGCAGGCGGCCGCTGTCGTCATCGTCGGACGACGACAGGACGCTGCCACCGTCGTACAGGTCCAGGGCGTTGACCGGGCGCATCACCGCATTGCGCAGGCGGTTGTAGCCGCCCAGGACGATGCCGACGATGTTGGTCGGGAAGCGGATCACGCTGGCGATATCGTCGGCAATTCCGCCCACGAAGCCTTCCAGGCCACCAATCACCGCCGACAGGTCGCGCTCGATCGAGGTCAGCGACCAGCCGGTAAGACCCTCGACGCTCCAGCGGTCGAAGAAGTCCCGCTCGGTCGCCTTCTCGCAGGCGTCCGCCGCCTGGCCGACCTCGCGCTGGGTATCCACCGAGGTGGCCGGCAGCAGTTGCTGGCCGCTCTCGGTAAAGGTCACCTCGAAGGTACAGACGCCGCCCTCGCGGGTGTTCTCGCTGAAGCTGACATCGGTGGCCACCGCCGACAGCCTGCCCAGGTACGGGTGCACCAGGGTCGCAGCACCAGGAGCATCCAGGGCGGCCAGCAGCTTGTCGCGCTGCAGGTCGTAGTCGTCGCCGGCGACGAACAGGGACAGGCGCCACTCTTTCTTGCGTCGCCCCATGTCCTCGGCGTAGGGCACGTCGCGGCGCGGGTACTCATGCACCAGCCAGCGGCGGCCGCCCACTGCGTCCGCGCGCTCGACGTGGAACTCGATGCCGCGATAGCTGCCGCGCAGCTCAGGGTCTATCCGGTCACGCCAGCTCATGTGCTAGGCTCCTGGCTTTCAGGTCAAGGGAGGACAGGACATGAAACCGACCGAGAAAGCGGCATTGATTGCGATCGCTGTAGGCATCGCTGCCGGCGTTGGACTTGCATTTCTGCTTGAAGGCGCGAGCGTGTGGCTCTACGTCGGTGCCGGCGTGATTGTTGCCGGAGCAGGCTACAGCCAGATCGTTAAGCAGATGGCTGAAGAACGCATCGCCGATGGCGACTTCGCCCCCAAAGAGAAGATCTAGCATCACGGCACCATCCCCAGCAGGCCCGTTTCCACGCTGTAATCCAGGCCGCCGTTGGCCTTCATCGAAGCCACGCGCGGCCGACCTTCCGAGTCGATCTTGATCCGCAGCTCGCCGCCCACATCGGCGCGTCCTGGCATTGCCAGGGGCGAAGGCCGCCCGGCGAGCGCAGGCGCCCCCAGAGAGGCAGCCGCCGGAGCACCAGCCGCAGGCGCGGCAAACCTCTGAGACAGGCCATTGCCTCCAGTCATCCAGTCCGGCATCCACTCGGTCAACGCACCGACCTTCTGCTTGACCCAGCTGGTGAACTGCTCGAAGCGCTGGCTCACCCCGTCCCACAGCCCGCTGACCCATTCCTTGCCGATCTCGCTCAGAGGTCGCGCGCCGAACAGCTCGAACACCGCATCCACGGCCTTCATCAGCAAGGCGGCCGGGGTGAACGACAGCAGATCCTTGGCGATCTCTCCGATTCCGCGGCTGAAGAACGCCTTGACCTTCGCCCACAGGTTGCCGAACCACTCGGCGATGCTGTCCCAGTTGCGGTAGATGAGGTAAACCGCGCCGGCAAGGGCGGTGATACCGAGGATGATCCAGCCGATTGGCGTAGTTACCAGTGCCAAAGACAGCGCACGAATTGCTGTAATCGCAACAGGAACGGCTTTCGAGGCTAGAAGCCCAACGGACCAGGCGAATTTGGAAAACGCCACAGCGGAAAGGAACAGTGAGAGCAGGAACTTCCCGGCCAGAAGCCCAGCAACAATGGCTGCCAGCCGCCCAAAACCGCCCACAAAATCAGCTGCCCAAGCCACTGCATTACCAAACGCTCGCATCCCAGCCCAGAGCTGACGCAACCGGGTAAGGATCTCCTGACTGATTGCCTGGCGGTTGGCCTTGGACATATCGCGCAGGCTGCCCAGCCATTCGTTGATGGTCGGCAGCAAGGCGCTCGCAACAGTGGTGCGGATCGACGTCAGCATGGCGCCCAGGTCGGCCATGTTGCGGGTGTAGGCCCGCGACTGCTCGATGTCCTCGTCGCTGAGAATGGCGCCATTGTCGTGCGCGGCCTGGCGCAGCTTGGCCAGCTCCTCGCGGGATTGGGTGAGCATGGCCACGAACTGCTCGCCGCCGGTGCCGCCGAACAGCTCGTCGAAGATGCGCTGGCGCGCGGCATCGTTCTGGATCTTGCCCATGCGCGACAGCACCAGGTCGAGCAGCTTGTCGGTCTCGCCAGCGGTGGCACGTAGATCCTTGACGGTAATGCCTAGACGCTCGAACGACTCAGCGGCGCCACCGCTGCCGGTGACCACGAACTCATCCGCGCGCAGGCCCAGCTCCTTCAGGCCGTCGACCAGGGCGTCGTTGTTCACGCCGAAGCGCCCGGCAACGTACATCCATTCCTGCAGCCAGCGGGCACCCACGCCCAGGCGCTCGGAGCTGATCTTGATCTCGTTGCCCAGCTCGGCGACCCCGCCGACCAGCTTGCCGATGCCGAATGTCGCGGCCGCAGCCGCGCCACCGACCCAGGCCAGGCGCTTACCAAGGTTCAGCGCCTGGTTGACGGCGCCGCCCAGCGCCTCACGCACACGGCGCGCCGAGGCGGTGACCTGATCAAAGCCGGCGCGACGGGAAATGCCAGCCAGCGACTGGGTGACACGGCGCAGCGGTGCAGTCAGTCGGTCGACCAACTGCATCACGATCGATGTCTTGAATTCACCCGCCATTGGCTTTCATTTCCTCTGCCAGCTTTTCCGCCTGCCCCAGCCACCAGCGCAGGTCATCGATGTCCATCTCCAGCAGGTCCAAGGGATTGAACCCGCCGAATGCCGCCGCTACGACGCGGACGATTCCGTCCCAGTCCTTCGGGACTTCGGCAAGAAAGGGCCGACGACTTCCATGACTAGGTCGAGGTCGCGAGCATCCAGCTCGTCCATGGCATGGGCCGGCACACCGGCCAGGCAGGCCACCAGCACCAGGCTCTGGCTGATCTCACCCACGGCCTTGTCCATGGCCTTCATGTGCTTGCCCTTCACCTTTTTGCTCAGGGTCAGCACCGTCAGGGTGCGCTCGCCATCGAGCTTGCTGTGCTTGTAGGTGATGGGCTCGATGAGGGTGATCTGCACCACGTCGCCCTGGTCTACAACGCGGGCGCGCTCTTCTTCACTGAGGTCAGCGAGGTAGTCGGTCATCGGTTAAATCCTTTCGCAGGTACGGGCCGCGAAGTTCAGGCGCACCTGGCCTTCGCCCGTGTTGAGTTCGGCGGTTTCGGTAACGAAGGCGCCGGTCAGCAGGTAGTCCTGGCCGTTGTCACACTCGACCAGGACGGTGGCGTCCTTGATGGTGTTGAGGTCGATCAGATCGATCTCGTCGGTGTGCAGCACAGTGCACTGCAGGGTCGGCGCCACCGGCTCCTCGTTGTAGAACACCCGCTTGCCGGCCATCCGCGGCGTGCGGTTGACCCCGCCCGGATTGAGCGTGGCGCCTTTCTCGCTGGGGATTTCCTGGCCATCCACGCGGATGGTGGCGATCCCGGTAACTTGTCCGCTCATGGGCTTCTCCTGTTAACGGCGGAATTGCGTCTGCTGGGCGTGGACGCGGTACTGGCCGATCAGCATCGGCTGATCGATCACGTTGAGGCGATCCGGGTCATCCGGGTCGATGCTGACCTGCAGGCTTTCCTTGTAGCCCTCGTAGTCGCGCACCCAGGCGCGCTCGCCCATGAACACCTGGCGGTACAGGCTGAGCAGCTCGGCCTTACACACCTTCGGCGTCATCACCGGCTGGCTTGGGTCGTACAGCGCGCGATCGGCGTCGTCGGCCAGCTTGTGGCGCGGGTACTTCTGCGCGAACGTGCTGCGCTGCTCGAAGCGGATGCGCTCCAGGATCTCGGGCACCTGGATGTTCAGGTAGCTGTCGTCGGCGATGCCGGCGCTGTTTTCCTGGTAGGTGGTGATCTGCCGCTCGATCTGCACCGTGCCGTCGGTGGCCACGGTGTAGGTGGCAATGCCGTCGTACAGCAGCAGGTTGCGCTCGGCCTCATCCCAGCGTTTCGCCTCACGCGGGCCGATCAGCCCCGGCATGGCCAGACGCTGCAGCGGCCGAGCGGGATCGATTGCGAGAGATTTGGCACCGACGATGGCGTTGACCGCTGCCCAGATCCACGGCGCGCTGAAGGCCGCGCCCATGCCCATGATGGTGACGTGCGGCGAGTTGCGGCCGCTGCCCAGGGTCGAGGTGGCGGCGTGGTTGCCCCGGAAGGCGGCGAAGGCGCGGCCGCCTTTCTGGCGCATCGGGCCGTAACGGCTGGTCAGCTCGGCCTCGATCACCTCCAGGGAAGTGGTGTCGGTGTACGGCAGGCACAGCCAGTTCCACCACTCGTTGCCCATGGCGGCCACGGCGGGCACCAGGTCAGGGTTGACCGCACCGCCAGTGGGCTCGGTATAGGTCACTGCCAGGCCGCTCGGGCGCTGTTCACCCTTGACGCAATCGTCCAGGGAGATGCCGTTGCCGGTCTCGCCGCCCCAGCGGCACTTCAGGTTGACCTTGGCCGGGGTGACGCCATCGACCTCGGCGGTCACCGGCACGCGGTCATCGGCGGCGATGGCATCGACGATCGCCTGGGCGGTCACGGCCGCCGAGGCACCGGCCACCATCTCGCACCAGACCCGGTAGCCGGCGATATACAGGGCCAGCGGACGGGTTTCGCTCGGGCCTGCGGTCACCAGGATGCTACCTTCGGCCTCGACGGCCAGGCCGGCGTCGGCCAGCGGCAATGCCCAGGTCTCGGTGTAGATGTCCACCGCCTTGATGGCGCGGAACTGCTCGGCCAGCATCGAGCCACGCCCGAACAGCTCGTCGGCCTGCTCGGGGTTGGTCACGCGCACCGGCACCAGGGCGGTGGCACTGCCGGTCGAGAGCATCTGGCCGAGTACCAGGAGCTTGCCCTGGAACACCGCATTGCCCGCCAGGCGGTTGTCGAACTCGATGTACCAGCCCGGCACGCGCAGGGCGGCCGGGATGTCATTGAATACCGTAGAGCTGATGGCCATTACTTGGTGCCCTCTTTCTTGACCGGGGCAGGCTCAGTCGCTGCCACCGGCTTGGGTTGCTCGGTTGCGGCCTTGGGGGCGGCGGCCTCGATGACCGAACCGTCATCCAGGCGGCGCTGCCAGTGCGCAGACCACTCCACGCTGGCGCCTTCCTCGGGCAGCGGCTTGCCGTTCTCTGGGCGGCGTACCACCAGGCCGGCCTGGGCCGGTTTGATGAATCGTTGGGGCATGACGGAACCTCGCTATGCCGTTGGCAGGGTGAGATGGGTTTCGGTGTCCGGGCCATCCGGCACCTTGCTGTTGACGTGGAAGGTCTCGAAGTTGGCCAGCGAGCCGGCGTCCAGCGGCGCCGGGAAGGTCAGCTTGATGGTGAACACCGCGCCATAGATGACGACGCCTTGCTGGTCGGCCCGATCCGAGTAGAGGTTGTCCACGCGCTCCAGGAGCAACGAGCCAATCTCATCGACCTTCAGGCCGTTGAGAGCGGGCACGATGCGCTCCAGGATCTCGTAGGCACCCACCTGGCGGTTGCTGCCTCGGCGCCGCTCACGCTCGCCGCTGGCCTGGCCAGTGACGACGTACACGGCATAGCGGCCGGTCATTGCTGCCCGGCTGCCTGGGGTGGCAGGCCCACCCGACCAGGCGATGTAGATGCCCGGTACGCTGCGCCGCGCGGCCTTGAGGGTCGCCTCGTCCCAGTTGCCCGGCAGATCCTCAATAGTCTTGACGTGCTCGCCGACCACCCGCTTGCAGCGGGCGATCATGGCGTCCTCGATCTCGGCGAACATCAGAACACCCCACCCGGAAAGGTGCGGCGGCCGGGCATCATCACCACGTCGCCGGCACTGGTGACTTCGTCGTCCACTTTCGGCAGGCCGAGCTTCAGCGAACCGCTGGCGATCGCGCGCAGCGCCTTGATGGCGTCGTCGTAGCGCTTGGTCACCTGGTCGATGGCTCGGTTGTCGTAGAGCCGGTAACGGGCGATATCGCAGCCGTAGGCCGTCAGGATCGGCGGCACGCTGGCCAGCGGCAGGCGGTACCCGCCACCGGCCAGGGCGCTGTCGATCTCGCCAGTCGCGTCCTGGATGGCCCGGTCAACCTTGTCCTGGTCGATGGTTTCGCCCGTGTCGTCGGCCTTATCCTCGGCGAGATCGAGGATCTCGTCTTGGCCAAAGCGGCGAACCAGGTCATCCAGTGTCAGATAGGCGGCCATGGCTGTTCCTTATCAGGCTGCGCTCGGCAGCCAGGGGTTGAGGATCAGCTTGGAAGTGCCGGCCCATTCGTTGGTCGCGCCGTTGGCTGCCTGTGCGTTGTTCAGCACACGCAGGGCCGCGCCCTCGAAGTTGTTCGGCACCATGGTGTGGCTGTGGCGCAGGGCCAGCGGGCGGCCGTGGTCGCCTTTCAGTTCCTGCAGGCGGGCGCGGGCGGCCTCGTAGGTCTCGGCGCTGAAGGGTTCCTTGCAGCGCACGATCAGCTGCCACAGGCCGGGGCCGGCGTTCACGCGGGCATCCACGCCGAACTTGAACTTGTCGGTGCTGAACACCGCATCGCTGTTCAGGTCGGTCAGGGCGCGGAAGTCGTAGTCGCGGCGCTTCTGGAAGATCACCGGCTTGATCACACGGGTCAGATCCATGACGTACCAGGCCGCGCCGGTACCGCCGATATCGTTGCTGACCTGGGCTTCCTTGCCCTTGTCGTTGAGCACGATGTGGTTGCCGAACAGCGCGGCGCCGTCGTAGCACTTCGGGTTGTTGACCAGGGTCTCGACGGCCAGCTCGTTGGGGTGCTCGCGGCTGGAGCGGCCGAACTCCTCGAACACCGGGGCAAACAGGCCATAGGTGTCGTCGTCGATGGCATCGCGGCTGACGCCCTCGGTCAGCTCGAACTTGCGGTTCTTGATACTGAAGTCGGCACCTTCCAGGCTATGCACGACGCGATCGCCGATCCACTCACGCAGGCGCGGCAAGGCTTTCAGGAAGGGGTAAACCTCGACAGCAGTCGTCGAAGGCACCGTGGTGCAGAACTGTTCATAGAGCGCGCCACCGTCGCCCAGAGAGGCGAAGCCGCGCTGGAAGTTGGTGCGGTAGGCACGGAACAGCGCCTGCAGGTTGGCGTTATTGAGATCCATTAGGTATGTCCTCTGCGGATGAAGGGCTTACGCGGCTGCCGTTACAGCAGCACGCCGCTGGTGGGGTCGATGAGCACCCAGACACCCACGTCGTCGACCGCGTCGACGATGCCGGCGATGGAGCGAGTGCCGGTGCCGTCGGTCTTGGCCACGGTCTGGTTGTCAACGATGAAGCACGCCTTGCCGATGTCGGCGGCGGTGATCTCGTCGGCGCCTGCGCTGTTCTCCAGGCGGGCAAAGCCACGCAGCACCTCGGCGGTCTGCTCACCGGCGGCGCCGGCACTGTTGTCGACCTGGGCCTCGAAGATGCCCACGGCGACGAGATCGAGGCCGGTCACACCGGGCTGGACCAGGCCATCGGCATCGATCACCGCGATGGTGCCGGCCAGGCACAGGGCGGCGGCGGCCACCGGATAGCCCCGGCGATGACCGGAGACGCTGGGGGTGTTGCGGTTGTGAGTGGTGGCGGTCATCGCGACTTACTCCTCGACAGGGTTGTGTTTGAGGTACTCCTCCGGGCTCAGGCCCATGGAGCGGCACACGGCCAGTTCGGCGTCGGAGAGCTGGCCTTGCTTGGCCTTCGTCTCCTCGCCCGGTTTCTTGCCGTCGGTCTGGGTACCGCGCAGGGCGGCGATCGGCTGGGCGCCTTCCAGGTAGGCACGGCAGACGGCCAGGCCTTGCGGCTTGAGCCAGTCGGCGGTGGCCTTGCCGGGGATGCGACCATCCTTGAGGCCTTCATCCAGGAGCTTGTCCAGCTCGGACTCGCCGGCACTGGCACGCAACGCGGCCAGCTGCTGGCCTTGCTCCTGGTACACAGCCAGCGGCACAAACTGGCTCATGTCCGGTTTGGCACCAGCGCGGGCGGCCGCAATGGCCTGTTCGGATTCAGCCTTGGCCTTGACCAGGGCATTGATGGCGGCGGTGATCTGCTCGGCGGTGGCGTCGGCGGACAGGCCCAGGAGCTTGATCAGTTCTTCACGATCCACGGTGTCTTCCTCATGGGTAAGGTCATAGGTGCCGTCACCCATGCGGGCGGCAGCGAGGGCGGGAATGGCGGTGTCGATGGCGGGGTTGTTGGTGAGGCCGACGTGCAGGATGTCCAGCACTTCGCCCGTCTCGGCGTCGTAGGGGAAAACGGGAGACAGGTAGCGGTACTCGTCCGCATCGATGGCGGCCTGGGCGGCGGCAGTCCACTTCACGCGGCCATAGAGGCCGTCTTCGCGCCATTCCAGGGAGGTGCGGTCGATCCAGCCCGAGGCCGGCGCCGGCATGCCGTTGCGCGGTGCTTCCAGGGTCTGGTGCTCGTAGTCGATGACCAGGTCGGTGCTGCGCGCTGCAGCTCGCTGGGCGATGACCTTGGCCCCGGCTTCATTCAGGAACCAGGGGCCGCTGCCGATCATGGCTCCGCGCGGTGCAGTGAACTGGCCGGCTGGCATCAGGCGAGTCAGGCCACCCTCGGCGGATACCCGAAGGGCCAGGGAGCAGGCGGCGATCTGAGGAGAGCGTTTCGTTTTCATGCCCCCATCTTGGGGATGCACGGCGAACCGCTGGGACTAAAGCGTCTTGCTTAATTTGGCCTGGCGGCCGAAGGGGGAAACGCAGTCCCGAGGGTAACAGATTGGCGCCACGGCAAGGATTCTTTGCCGGAACCACTCATACGCATACGCCTAAGCGCGAATCTAACGCGGGTCTAACGCTTGTTGCGCCGCAAACTCGGGCCACGGTAGCGCCCAGCAGCAGAAAACGGCTTTACGGGCCGCTACAGGCCGGCGCCCTCTAACGGGGCTGCCAGGTGCTCCTGGAGGATATCCAGCACCTGCTTTTCGTCCTCGCTGGAGATACCCAGGAACGGCCGCGCCGGGATATCGCCCCACAGGTGCGGGTAGGCCGACTTGAGGCCGCCGAGCTGCTGCATGCCGGCGTAGACCAGGCTGCTGCCCCAACTGAGCGAGCGGCTATCCGCCCGGTAGTGGATCTCGTTGGCCAGGCGCCCGCTTTCCCCGATCAGCTCGTCATCATGGCCCTTGAGGGCAACAGTGATGTCCGCGTTTTCCTTCCACCTGGTGCCGTCCGGCGCCGTCTTGGTAGCGAAGCGCCGCTTGGTCGATACGATGAAGTACTCGCCCATGTCCTGGAGCGCCGGCCGCATGTCCTGGCCGCGCTGCAACAGCCCGTTCAGCGCGTCCAGGACGCGCCGGTTGTCCGCCTTCAGCTCGATCATCGGTTATACTCCTGGCTCGGCTTCGCGCATTGCACCGTTGTGGCTCATACCACAAATCGCCCAGGGCGTAGGGTGTGGGGTGCGAAGCCGATCATTTCCCCTCCCGGATGTAGAACGTCTGCAGCACTAGCATCCGGCGCCCCTTGCGCACCTCGAACACCGCCACATACGTCACCCCGTCCACCGTCAGTTCCCGTCGCACCAGGGGCGCGCTGGTCGTGCGCGAAACGCCGGCATCGAGCAGCGGGCCACCTTCGTTCAGCAGCCGGGGCAGCATGGCGTAATCCTCGACGGCCACCGCGCGCTGGCCTCTGGAGCGCTCGGCCTTCTCGCTGCCGTGGTGTTTCTCCACATGGCGCACCGCCGACACGTCCAAGGCGTAGTCGTAGCCCGCCACCTGCAGTTCCTTGGCCGCCTTCACCTGGGCGATATCGCCAGCCGTCAGCAGGCCCAGCGTTCGGTAGGCCGGCAACTGGGTCTGAACCTCGCCACGCAGCACGCGGGCGGCATAGCGGCGGGCATCGTCGGCGACACTGGGCAGGGCTCGGTAGCTGCGCGCCAGTTGGTCGCGCAGGTGATCGGGCACGCCGTCCATGTAGGCCTTGGCGATCTCATAGGGCCAGGCCCTCGACTTCTCGGCCATCTGGCTGACGGTCTGCGCCACCCGCGCGCCTGGCTGGTAGTCCCAGCCTTCGTCGATCCCTGGCGCCTGGTCGGCATCCCAGCCTTCCGGCAGCCCCTTGTCCGGGTCGCCGCCGAGGCGACGTGCTCCAGCTGCTGAACGCGCACCGACCACATAGCACTGGCAGCCCCAGCCATTCGGCGGGTAGTAGCGCTTCCAGAGCGGGTGCTTGGCCGGCAGGGTCAGGCCATCGAGCCTGACGTGCTCGGGCCGTGGATTGCGCACGGAGTCGTTGTGACGGTAGATCCACAGGTCGAAGCCGCCTTCCTGCAGTTGTGCCAAACGTCCCGCCGAATAGCTGGTGATCGCATTGGTCTGGTAGATGGTCCTGGTGCGCCAGCGCTCACCAGCGCGGGTGCCTTCGCCAGTCCAGCCGTGCCAGCCGTTGCGCTCGACGATTGAGCGGAAGTCCTTGCGGAACTCGCCCAGGCCGCGCCCTTCAGTGACCGCCCGATCCACCGCCACGGCCAGGTCGGCCAGCAGGTCGGCCTTGGCCGCGCCAGCCACCATGAAGCCGGTGTCATGCGCGTCGCGCTGGATATCGTCCCAGCGGGCGGTGGGCACCAGGCTGCCCAGCTTGTTGCGGTAGAACGCCACCTGCTCGGCGAACGGGCGGCCGAGCACCGGGCGCAGGGCCGGCTGGGCGTCAGCCATTGCGGGTCTCCGAGGCGTCCTCAAGGTCGCTGCGGCCAGCCAGTTCGGCGGCGGACAAGCCGCTGCCGATCAGCGCGGCCAGCTCGTCCTCGCCCAGCTCGGCCTGGGCGGCCAGCAGCATCTCGCGAAACTCTGCCAGGCTTGTGGCGTTCTCCAGCATGGCCTCGATCCGCTCCAGCCAGGCCGCGACGTGCGGGTCGCCCTCACGGGCCAGGCGTGCGGCGATCGCATCGGCAGGCGTCGCCGGCCGGGGCGCCTTCGCGGCGCTCAGCGCGGCCAGGGCCGGCTGGCGCAGCGCGCCCATCATCGGCGCCTGGGGCTTGGGCTTGAGGATCTCCTCGTCGTCGCCAGCCTCGGGAATACCGCTCTTCTCGTGCAGCCAGCTGACCGGGATGCGGGCACCCATGTCGACGAACGTCGGCAAGGTGTTGGCCAGCACCTGGAAGTCCTCGGTCTCGCCCATGTCCAGCCAGAAGCGAGGCGCCCGGTTGGGGTCGGTGATGCCGAAGTTGAGCGCGGCCATGGGCCAGAGGATCGACTTGCGGGTGCTGCTGCAGTACTGGCGCACATCCGAGCGGATCAGACTGTTTTGGCCGCGCTCGTGCACGTTGCCCAGGGCGTTGGTGTTGGTGCCTTCGCCGGTACCGCTGGTCAGCGTGCCGCCCAGGATGACGCGCGCCTTGCTGCGCTCGCACCAGTTCATCATGGCCAGGTACAGGTCGGCGCTGCCCTGGGCAGCCTCCAGGAAGTCGATGCTCATGCCTTCGGGGATGATCCCGGCGGCATCCTTGCCCATGGCCACCACGGCCCGCAGCAGCGTGGCCTTTTCCTTGGCGGTGGCGTTCTTCGGGTATTTGCCCAGGCGCGCCGGCATGCCGTAGATCTCCAGCAGCTGCGCCAGGTCGCCCATGGCGTAGTTCTGGAACAGGTACGGCCAGGCCAGCATGCGGTGCAGGCCGGAGCGGGCCACATAGCCCGGTCGGGCGCGATGACGGTGCTGCACCCAGCCCAGCGGCCACAGCTCGGCGCCGGTCGGACTCATGTCGCGCAGGGTGATGACGGTCTGATCCTCGGGATGCAGGCGGAACCAGCTGTGCGGGCGCAGGGTGGGTTGCTCGATGTAGCGCAGGGCGCCGTCGCGCTGCCAGGACAGTTCCAGGTTGGCCCAGCCGTGGCCCAGGCCGGTACCGAGATCGAGCACAAGGTCTTCAACTTCCAGGGCGGCGAACACCTCTTTGGCGTGCTCGACCGCCTTCTTCTCCTGGGTGCTGGCGTTGTCGGGCGGCAGGATCTGCCACTCCAACTCGGCCGCGAGCTGGCGGCGCTTGAGCATGTCGGCGCCGATCTGCGGGTCTTTCTCCTCCATGTCCTCGAACAGATCCGACTGCGCCTGCAGATCGCCCTGCTCGGCGCCCTCCAGGATCTGGTACAGCCGCGCAGGCGTCAGGCCCTTGGTCGGATGCTCGGCGAACTCGCGCTTGAGCTGGCCCACGCGGGCCTGGTCATCGGTCTGTTTTTCGCTCAGCGCGGCAGCATCGCCACCGAACAGCCGCTTGATCATGCTGGGGATGCCTACCATCCACCACCTCCAAAGCCAGAAACATGGATATCGTCGCCATCGTCGTCGGCGATCTGGCCGGACTTGGGCGCGGAAATGAACTCGATCAGCGTCGCCTCCTGCAGGGAGGCGTAATAGGCCATGACCAGGGCAATGGCGGCGTCGCCGTGGCGATCCTTGCTGCTGCCGGTCTTGCCTTCCGGCAGCCGCGGGACACCCTTGATGACCTCGATCGCGCGCAGGTCATCAGCCACGTCGCGGTCGCGCGGGATGCTCAGGACGTCATCCTCCAGGGCCGCCTTGAACTTGGGCATGGCGTCCAGGTACCAGGCCAGGGAGATCATCACCGCCTGGATCAGCCCGGCGCCGTAGCGCTCGACGGCCTGCTCGGCCAGGTACTGGCCATTGCCTCGGGCGTCCAGGGCGCCGCCCTGCAGGCGCGGCAGGCGATCGACGATGTAGAACAGCACCTGTTCCTGTTGCTTGAAGGGCACGTTGCGCAGCTCGACCAGGAACGGCACCCGCCGCTGCAGCAGCTGGGTGATCACCATGGGCGAGATCACCGTCAGGTCACCCGAGCGACCGAAGTCCTCGCCGAAACAGTGCTGGTCGGCCGGGTTCAGCTTGGCCAGGTGCGGATGCAGCTCGCGCTCGCACCAGTCGCGGATCTCGGCGGCGCGTAGGTGCTCCGGCATGGCGTTGAACTCGGCCGAACCCTCGAAACGCAGCACCGGGGCCTCGGTCATACGCGCCTCGATCAGCGCGCGGGACAGGTAGGCCCCGCCGCCGGACTTGGGCACGCAGTAGTATTCCTCCAGGGCGTCCTCGCGGGTCGCGGTGTCGGCCAGCAGGTTGGCCTTCCACTTATCCTCGGCCTCCTGACTCCAGGGCTTGCCGCGAACCTGGCAGATGCGCCGGTACAGGCCTTGCTCGCAGGCATCGTCCAGGGTGATCCGGTGCACGCTGTAGCGTTTCTTCCCGGCCCGGCTGTCCTGGATCAGCTCGTTGAACAGGTTCTCGACACCGTTGTGGGTCGAGATCAGTCGCACCTTGGCGCCCCACATGGTCAGCGCCAGGGCAGCCTTGAGCACTTCGGCGAGTTGCTCGTGGAACGCCGCCTCGTCGATGGTGACGTTGCCCTGGCGACCGCGCAGGTTCGACGGCCTGGAGCTGAGCGCCTGGATCTTGAAGCCGCTGGCGAAGTGGATATTGAAGGTGAGGATGTCCTTGTCCTCGTCGACCAGGACTTCCTCCTGGATGGCTCCGGCCGCGCGATCGAACGCCTTGGCCCACATGGCACAGGCGTCGATGAACTCGATGGCCATCTCTTTGTTGGAGCCAACATAGAAGTGGTTGGTACCGCCTGCGGCCTTGGCCGCACTGGCACTGAGTACCGCGTCGGCCGCCTCGGCCCAGGTGATACCCGTCCGCCGGCTCTTCTCGGCGATCTTCAGCTCGGCCGGATCTTCGATCCAGGTCTGCTGATACGGCAGCAGGACGGACTTGGGCAGCGGGCTGCTCATCAGGCGATCCCCAGGATGTCGCGCTTGATCGCGTCGATCGCTTCCTGGCTCATGCCCTGGCTGGCCATGGCGCCTTCGGCCACGCTGGCCGCTTCCTGCAGGGCCGCGCGACGGGCTGCCGCCTCGGCGGCGAACTTCTTCTGCGTCACCGACGCCTTCACCAGTTCGGCCACGGTCTTGCCGATCTTGCTGAGATCGAGCTTGCCATCGGAGGAAACGAGCAGCGTCAGCAGGCGCTCCTGGGTCAGCCGCACCAGAGCTTCGTTGACGGTGCCGTCATCGTCGGGCGCGGCTGCGACCACAGCCTTGGCCTGTTCGCTAGCCATTTTCAGGGCCGACAGGCGCTCCTCGAAGGTCTGACCGTAGCTGTGCAGCGCCGACTTGCCGATGCTGTAGCCACGCTCGGCCAGCTCGGCAGACAGCAGCTCATAGCCGGAAAAGTTGGACTCCACCAGCGCCTGGTCGAGCCAGGTTTTAACCTGGGGCGGCAGTTGCGCCACCTTGCTGCGCGGCGGCATGTCAGCTACCTGCCCAGTACTTTTCCGGGCGGGCGATGCCGGGGCGGCAGTCCACGGTGTACTCGGCGATATCGACGCCATAGTGGGTCAGGCCGCAGATCCACACGCCGCTCGGCTCTTTCTTGAGGGTCACCAGGCTGCGGTCGGCCAGGTAGTCCATCTCGCGGCGCAGCTCCAGCTGGGTCAGGTCAGGCAGCACGCCCTGGATGGTCGACAGCACCACGGCCTCGTGGGGATCGACCGGGCGGGAGGTGTTGAGGGTCAGCAGGATGAACCAGCGCAGGGTCTCGCGCCGGGCTTTTGCGGGGTCAAGGTTCATTACGGGCACCTTTCAGCAGAATGTTCTCGAACTTCAGGGCCAAGCCATCGAGCTTGGCCTCGATCACGGATTGCCCGCGCACCCAGTCTTCGCGGCGGACGTAGTTGACGGGCAGCTCGGCCTGGAACTTCAGGAAGCTGCGCTCCAGCTGCGCCAGGGCCTGGGCGTCCTTTTCCTGGCGATCCAGCACCTTGGCGAAGCTCTCTTCCCAGTGCTTGGTGGCTGCCTTGCGGGCCTCGTCCTGGGCGGCGAAACGCTCGCCGAGGCGCTTCTCGAACTGGGCCAGCAGCAGCTTGACCAGCCCGAAGACCACGGTGGTGAAGATCGAAAGCAGGGAAATGGCCCAGCCGATCAGCTCGCCGAACTCCATAGGCATCATTGTTTCTCCTGTACGGCGTCGATCAGAGCGTCCAGCTGGTCGGCCACGTTGCGGCACTGTTCGGCATAGCGGACGTGGTGGGCCAGGACAGCGTTCTGACTGAGCCCTGAGTCGAGCTGGTCAACGGCTCGACCTTCGGTGCCTTGCGCAGCAGCTCGGCCGGGATCTGCGGCTTCGGGCACTGCGGTTCGGGCTCCGGTGGCTTCGTCCCACACCCGGACAAAACCGCGAGTGAACACGCAAGCAGGCAGAGGCTCAGGCTCAGCGTCGAGCGCCTTGCGGTAGAGGTCATTGACACGGGCTATCTCCCCAGAGAGTCGGTCGGTGGTTTGGCGGTGAGTGCGTTGCTGGTCGGCCAACTGGCTGGCCAGCTGATCGTTGCGGGCTTGTTCTTCCTGCAGGCGCTTGGCGGCAGCTTTGGCACTGGCCTCGGCGGCTCGGGCGCGCTCCAGTTCCAGCTGGCGGTGCTCGCCGCGCAGTTGCTCCAGGGCCAGGGCGCCTTCGTCGGCGGCCTTGCTATAGCCCTGGTCATAGGCCGTGGCCTTCCAGGACTCGATCAGCAGGTACCAAGCCAGGAGCAGGGCAACGAGCAAGGCCAGCGGCAGCAGCTTGCGCAGGGTGTCGAGCCAATTCATTCGATCTCGCTCCCGACCTTGAACATGAACATCGGCTGGGCTTCCGGCCCGTGAACCAGGGGAAACAGCAGGCCCTCGATCCAGGAGAAAACCAGCATCAGCAGATCCAGCGGCGCCCACTTGGCAAACACCAGGGGCGCCTCGCTGTCGATGTCGCCCATCCAGATCGGGATGCCGTAGTAGCTGCCGTGGTGCGTGCAGCCGAGGGCCTTGGCCATCTTCGCAGTGGTGTAACCGATCACTTCAGCCCCTCCAGGCAAAGCCTCATCTCGTCCAGGCGCCGATAGTGCAAACCTCGCACGAAGACCCGACGCCCCTTGGCATCGGTGACATAGGCCCAAACCGGCGTCTTGCCGTCGGCCGCCCAGGCCAGGGCCTTGCAGCCCTCGGCGACGCGACCCTGGTTGATCAGGCCCACCGCACGGCTGGCGCAGGTTCTGGGGTTGCCGAAGGCATGGCCATGGCTGCTCAGGGCGTCAAAGGTGTCCTGGGTGATGCCTTGGTTGTCGATGCAGTCCGCCAGCTCCAGCTGGCCCTGGCTGACGACCAGGCGCTCGACTTCCTCGCAGCGCTCGTCCGACCAGTAGTCACCGACCACCAGCGGATATGGGCTGGTGTACTTGGTGATGCCCTTGCAGACAGTGGGCAGGCCACGGGCCAGCTTGTCGGCGTAGACCCTGTTCTGGCCTTCACCCTCCCAGGTGCCGAGGAAGGCCAGCAGCGTGCCGCTGGCCAGCACCAGGGTGCCGGCGGCGATACGGGCGCGCAGGCTCATGCGCCCCCCTTGATCGATGCTCGCAGCTTGGCCAAGTGACCGTTGCCGACCTCCGGGGCGCTTTTGCGGTGATCGAGGACGTTGGGCATGTCCTCCCGGCGCGGGGCGGCCGGGGGCTTCTGATTGGCGGCGGTGCGCTTGCCCTGGATGTACTGGCGGTAGGCCTGGGCCTTCTGGAAGGCACTTTCGACTAGCTCGCGCACCTGATCCCGCCACTGGGATGGGCAGCGCTCCAGGAGGGACTTGCGGCGCTCGCGATCCGGCTCCGCCAGGATGGCGGCCGCATAGTCGCGGGGGGCTACGGGATGGCTGACGGACACGGCTCGGGCTCATGTGGAATGAGCGTTGAGACTAAGAGCCGGCGTGATTTCCTCGGGACTAAAGCCCCTTAATGAAAAACCCGCCAGGCGGCGGGTTTAGAGGGTTAGAGCTGCATCATTCAACGCGCCTTGATGGCGCCTGTAAAGCCTTTTGCTCTAGAACAGTGACGGCTGCATGCGCTGCCGATGTAGGGCGCGTTGCTCGGCCAAGATCGAGTAGACCTGCACCACGGTCAGCCCATAGGCCTCGGCCAGGTCGTCGACGTTGTTGCCCCGGTGCCGTTCCCAGATCTCACGATCGCGCAGGGCGCGCTCCAGGACATCACCCTTGGGCATGTACAGCTGGCGACCGCCGGCATACCGCGACAGGGCGCGCACGGTGATGAAAGCACGATCCCTGGCCAGATCCTGGTCGTCGCCAGCCCGGCGGTGGGCGGCCTCGACCACGTCCACCAGGTTGGCCAGCGCCTTCGGCCACTTGGCGCGCACCTCGGGCGACATCATGTGCTCCAGGGCATCGTCCGGGACATCATCACCAAACAGGTCGCGATCGCTCATACGGTTCTCCCTTTGCGCTTGGCATCGTAGGCCAGGGCCGCCACCAGGCGGCGCAGCTGATCCGGATCGCACCACTCGACGCGCTCGACCTTGAACATGCGCCGGGCCATGCCGTCGGCGTACTCCCACGGGCGGCCAGCCTCGGCGAGCTGCGCCTCGATCTTGCCGACCAGGGCCTGGCGCGCTTCGGATGGGCTCGGAGCAGATCGGCCGGTGCGCTTGGCTGCAGGCTTGGCCGAGGGCTTCGGCTCCCAGCCCAGGCGCTCAAACTCGGCCAACACACGCCCGATCTGGCGCGGGGTCAGCTCTTTGGACGACCGCACGCCGGCCACGCGGGCCAGGATCGAGCGGTATACGTCATCGTCCAGGCCCAGGTCGCGGCGGGCGATGTGGATCTTCTTCAGGCCGGCGCTGCTCATGCTGGGTTCCTCGGGTCCATGGCGGCCAGGAAGGCAGCAGGGTCACGCCGAGCCAGGCCCGCCATGTAGCGGATAGCCAGGGTGATCACCTCGTCGCGCTCCTCGAAGCCGCCGACCTGCTGCATCAGCTCCAGGTCGGCGCGGGTGCCACGGTAGGTGGTGATCTTGGTTTTCTCGGCGCCGACCCGCTCAGCATGCGCGGCATCACGGTCGCGCTTGTTCTGCTGGCGCTTGGTGTCCTGCTGGCGGATACGGTCGGTGCGTTCTTTCGTGCTCATGTATGGCTGCTCATCAGTACCGGGCTACCACGCCCGGCAGACCATCGCCCCGAGGCGGGGCTAGGTTTCGCTTAGCTCAGGGCCAGTTGCTCCTGGCCGGCCACGCCGTGGTTGAGGCGCACACCGCTGGCTGCATCGATCCCTGCGGCGGCATCGTTCAGGCTGCGGCGACTCAGTGGGTTGCTCTTGGCGTTGCGATCCACCGACGTGCCGCTCACCAGTTCAGGGTGGTTTTTGGCGACATAGGCCTCGACGGCCTGCGATGGCTTGGCACCGGCAAACTCCAGCACCTTGCTGTGCACAGCCCACACCCAGGCATCGCAGAACACGTCGGCACGCTTGGTCTTGGTTGCTGGCTTGCACCGCTTCAGGTTCTCGGCGATGTACTCGCGGCGTGCCTGGCGAACCTGGCGCAGCAGAACCGTCATGGCGTAGCTGGCGACCTCTGCCATCTCGCCGATGAAGCGCCAGTCACCAATGCCGGCCATGAAGATCAAGCGGCAGGAGTAGGCCCTGGCCACGGTGCTGGCCAACTGAGACTCCCATTTCACAGGGTTGATCTTCGAGCCACTGCGGGCGCCGTGTTCTTCGACATCGGCGATTTCCACGTCGACCTGGTCGACCTGGTACTTCTCCATCAGGGCACGGGCCTGACGCAACGCGGCGGCGGCTTCGTGCGGGTTGCTGCTGCTGGCCAGGCGCAGGCATTTCTTGATCTTTTCCAGGGCCTTCTTGTGATCCATGTAGTCCTCGGCTGCTCATCAGTACCCAGCCACCACGCTGGGCAGACCAGCCCTGGCCAGGCCAGGGCGGTTTCGCTTAGTTGAGGGCGTCCTCCAGCGCCTTGCCGACCACCAGCTTGGCGGTGGTCTTGGCCGGGATCTGGATGGGTTGGCCGTTGGCGGGGTTGCGGCCGGTGCGGGCAGCACGATGGCTGGCCTTCAGCTTGCCGAGCCCTGGCAGCGGTACTTCGCCGCCGTCCCGCAGGGTGCGGGCGGCCACGGTGGACAGGCGGCTAAGCACTGCATCCACCTGGGTCTTGCTGATTACGGTTCCGCTGACGCCCAGCTCCTGGGTGATGGTGTCGATCAGGGCTTGTTTGGTGAGACTCATGGTGTTGCTCCTCGCTTAGTGCAGGGTGGGTTTGGATTCGGTGGGGTTTGCCTTAGCCTCGGCTTCGCGCCTGGCTTGGCATTTCGAGCAGGGGCATTCGCCGACCTGGAGCGCGCTGACCGCAGCAACTACGCGACCGGCGACTTCGGTCAGCGCCTTGACGACACGCCCGGCTGCTGTGCTTTCCAGGGCGCCATCGCCTTCGACTCGGATGGAGATACCACCGTCCATATCGCTGACGGTGATGGTGTGTTTGGCCATGGTGCTGGTCTCCTAGCGCTGGCGGGGGAAGGTGAAACGAAAGTCGCGGGCCAGCTGGCGCGCCTGTTTCTCGGGAATGCCGACAGCCTCGGCGGCCACCTTGGGCGAGGCGCCGAGCTTGGCCTGAACCATCAGGCGGGCCGCGAGCTGGGCCGAGGACAGGCCAGAGCAGCGAGCCTTCTCGACGACCTGGTGCTGTGCGGGCTGCTCGTCCTGGAGCTGCTCGACCTCGATCTCGGCCTCGGCCAGGGCAACGGTGGCCACCGGCTGAACCTTGGCGCGCAGAGGCTCGGTCTCCGGCTGGACGAACAGGTGCGCATAGACCGGGGTCTTTCTCGGGTTGATGACAAACGCAGGGTTGGCGTCCTGCATCTGGTGGCCGACCTGCTCGATCTGGCCGCCACCGGCCAGGAAGGCTGCAGTCGCTTCGGCGATACGCTGGCGCTCCCGATCCTGGGCAGTGACAGACTGCGGGTCGGTGCTGGGGTCATGATGCAGTTGCATGTCAGGCCCCCATTGCCCGGAAGCCGGGCCCATTACGCTCGCCCAGGCTCTGGATGTACCGAGCCAGAGCGACCAAGCCTTCACGCTGGCTCGCGGCTTCAGGGACGCCAGGTACGAACAGCGTTGCGTTGTCGAACACCGACAGGCGTGCGGTGACCTCGATCACGTCGCGTACCTGTTGGTCTTCGCCTCTAGCGATGCCGATGGCCCCTTCGGGCACAGACGAGCCGAACTGGATATGCCCGGAGGCGAAGCAATAGGCGATGGTCTTGGCCATGTCAGCCCTCCTCACTATCGGGACGCAGGCGCTCCAGCAGCTCGGCCGCTTTCTCGGCCTTCGGGCCGGTGATCACCGCCACCAGATAGTCGCGGCCGTCGTTCAGTTCCAGGTGCGCCACATCGAGCAGATCCTCGTCGCTCTCCTCGGCGTCATTGAGCAGCTCCAGAAGCGTGGTGGTCGGCCAGTGCATCTTGGTCAGAAGGCCCATCAATGCACCTCCTCAGCCTTCGCAGCCGGCTCTTCCGGCATGCGGATGCTCGCCATGTCCAGGCTGATCGGCAGGTACTCGTCGCTGTCGCCGATGCGCTCATAGAGGCGCAGGTATTCCTTGGAGCTGGTGACCAGGCAGGCTTCGCCGATGGCCTTCATCGCGCGCTGCCAGCGCTCGTCGGCGATCTCCAAGCGGCGCAGAGCCAGCACGCGGGCGGTTCGGATCTCGCCCTTGGTGTCGGTGCGGAAGGCGTCATTGACCAGGGTGACCACCTCGGGGCGCGCGCCCTCCGTCCACTCGGCCAGGCATTCGTCGATCAGGGAACGCGCGGCCTGCAGGCGCTCGTCGAAGCTGATCGAGTCCTGGACGGCAATCTGCAGCTTGTAGCGGCCGTCGAAGGTCAGCAGGGTGACGTTGCCTTTCTTGCCGCCGACCTTGGCGCCGTACTCCTCGAAACTCATTTCGATGAAGGCGCGCACGTCGCCGAAGGCCTTGGCCTTGAACTGGGCCATCTTGCTGTTCAGGTCAACAGCGCCTTTGACCAGCTCGCGCACCAAGCTGTCGCGCTCCTGGTCGACCGGCTTGACCATGCCGACCGGCACCAGGCGCCCTTGGGCGTCCTGCCAGAAACCAGCTTGTACTTCGGGGGTTCCGTACATGGGTATCTCCTACTTAGTGTTTGGTAATGCCGGCCCACTCTTCGGGGCGGGCGTAGCTGATGGGTTCGCGCCACTCCAGGGTTACCCCCTGGAACTGCGCGGTGTAGAAAGCGCTGCCTGCCGTTGGCCGGCGGGTCAGGCCGAGCACCTGGCGCTGCTGCACCAGGAACCGCCCGCCCTCGTGGGCGATCGCCAGACGGTTGCCGACCAGATCGATGCGGTGCAGGCGGATGCCCAAGCGCTGCAGCTCACGGCAGACCTGGTTGAAGTTGGCCACCTGGGCGCGGTGGTCAGTGGTCAGCACTTTCAGTGGGCGTTGCTCAGTGGCGGACATGGCGTTGCTCCTGTGCGGTGCAGCTGGGGTTGTTCGGGCAGTGCTGGCAGGCACGCCAGTGCTGCATGGCCATCGGGTTGTGGGTAGGCGCCTGGCGTTCGCGGTACGTTTGGCACTGCTCGGCGGTGACTGCCTCGCCGATGGCGACGCACTCGATACGCCCGAGCGCATCGAGCACGCGCCGCTCGACGCCCTTGGTGGTGGGCGACGGGTAGCGGTTCTGCAGTACCAGCGTGACGGCGGTGCGGCTCATGCCGATGCGCTCGCCCGCCTTGGTGCGGTTGCTCTGCTCGACCTCTCGGGCCAGCAGGGTGACGAACAGGGGCGGCTGTTCGCCCCAGGCGGACAGGTCGACTTGGGCGGCCTGACTCATGCCTGCACCTCCTTGCGGGTACGCGCCACAAGGTCGGCCGAGGCGATCAGCCCGTCCTGCCAGTCGTCGATGCCCAGCCACTCGCGCAGCAGCCCGCGCAGGCGCTCGACCTCGGTGCTCTGACCCTTCATCCACACCACGCGGTCGAGGTTCGGGTCGTAGACCTGGGCATAGGTGTTGCGCTGGTAGATCGGGTGCAGCGGGCCACTGTTGCGACCAGGTAGCAGGCGAAAGACCGAAGGCTTGCCTGCGGTACCACCATCGCGGGTGACATAGCCGGCCAGGGCCAGCCCCTGCAGGTAGATGCGGGCGCCGTCTTCGGTGATCTTGGCGCCGCCGGCATGCGCCTGCTCGGCCGCCTCGGAGGCACTCAGCTCGCCGACGATGCGCAGGGCCCGCCAGATGCACTCGACACCATCCGGCGGCATGCGCTCGCCGCGCTTGTTGACGCGCGGGGCTTCGACGCCCTCGTCCTGCAGCAGCTCCCAGGTGGCGTCGCGGTCACGCGCCTTGAGCTGACGAACGATGCCGGCCTTAGCCAGGGCACGCAGGTAGTCACGCGCGGCCTCGTCGTCCTGGCCCGCGCGGCGGGAGACGTTGTAGGTGCTCAGCTCGCCAGCTCCCTTGGCCAGCTCGCGGATGGCCTCCCACATGCGCTGGCGCGGCAGCTTGCCGCCGGTCATGGCCAGGTGAACGGGTTTCTTGCCGGAGCGCATTAGGCAGCCCTCCGTGCCGGGGCCTGGCCGGTAAACCAGCCTTTCTTGCCCCAGGTAGCCAGGTCGATGCTCGTCTGGCCGGTGGCGGTGGCTTCGCTGTTCACTCGATAGAGGTTGACGGCAACGCGGCGCAGACAGCCGCGCACCGAGTTGACCAGATCGGACAGCAAGTCATCGGCCAGCTGCAGTTTCGGGTAGCACTCGGAGGCCAGGCGCTTCACGTCGGGCAGGCTTGCAGCCTGTGCCGGCACCCACTCCAGCACGCGGTTGTGCAGGCGCTCCAGCTTGCCCAAGCTGGCTGCCACCCCTTCCTCGCCGATCAGCACGATGGTGCCCTGGCTGGCGTTGTAGAGGTCGGTCAGGACGTTGGCGACAGACTTCTCCAGCAGGTACTGCACGTCGTCCACGATCAGCGGACGGTTGCTGCGGCTGAGCTGCTCGGCCACCTGGTCGACCATCTCCGACAGGGTTCGGGCCGGGCTCACGGCCATCTCGCGCAGGATGGCCTGCAGCAGGGCTTTCTTGCTCCAGGTGTCACGGCACTCGACGTAATAGGCGCGGTGCAGGTTGGCGGCGTAGGCAGCAGCTACCGACTTGCCCAGGCCGCTCGGGCCGTACATGACCACCAGGCCAGGCAAGCCGATGGGGCGCTGCAGGGCGCGGTCGATGGCGGCCGACAGCAGGCCGACGTTGGTGAGAGGGACGATTTTGGAAACGCTCATAGGTGTTACTCCCCAGGTCAAGCGCGGGCCTGTTCGGCCGCGAAGTCGTACATGCGTTGAATGGATTTGAAGTCGATGTGGCGCGGGTAGCTGGCATGCCAGCTGGCCTCGTCCAGGCTCAGCGTTTCGCCTGCTCTCTGGCGTGCATCCAGCTGCTGCCATAGGTCGTAGCGGGCCATCGCATCGCCGGGCACCTCGAACTCGGCCGCCTGGCGCTCCATGGCCAGCTCGGCGTAGTGCTGGGCCTGTTCCAGTTGGGCCGGTTCCAGGTTGGCGTTGGGTGCGGTGGTAGAAGCCACCAGCTCGACCCGTGCTCCGGTCAAGGTCTCCAGCTTGTCGATGCCGCGCTTGAGCTGGCCTTGGGCTCGGCGGCCGCGGGCCTTCTCGATGCGGTTCAGCGGCATGTAGTCGCTGGCGTTGCCATCGAGCAGGGCCTCGCCGATCAGCTCGCCATCCATGGTGCGCACCCAGATCCGGCTGGCATCGCGCACGTCGTAGGCGATGCGCACGTCTTCGCCGTGGATGTGGCGCAGCTCATTGAGGAAGTAGCGATTGCCGTCCCAGGTGATCTCCCCGCGCACGGTGCGGCGCACCACCTGCGGCCGCATCAGGTCGTTGACCAGCTCGGGCGGTGCGAGCATCGGCTCCCAGCCGGTAGCGCGCGCCGCTTCCCAGGCTTCGTTGGGGCTCATGTGGCGCATGCGGCCGGTTTCGGTATCGCGGATCTTGGCCAGCGCGCGGTGCGGCTTGTTGTTGTAGTCCTCGATCTCGATCTCGGCGGCCGCCATGAACTCAGCCATGGTCGGAATCAGGCGGGTGTGTCCCTGGTCGCGCAGCTGCTGGCGGCTGATGCGGTGCACCTTGGTGCCGGCGTGCTTGTCCATGTCGGCGCCGATGTAGCTGGTCAGTTTCTTGGCCGCCGCCACCCAAATGGTCTGGTGCGCGCGCTCTATCAGGCCGCGCGCCTGGCTGTTGTAGGGCAGTGCATGCACCATCTCGCCGCCCAGGCGGTCAACCACCTCGCGCACCGCTTCGTTGGCGAAGCCACTGCCGTTGTCCACATAGAACAGGGCGAACATGCCGCCGCGCTGGATGGCATCGCGCAGGGCGAACATCACGTCGATGGCGTTCTCAGCCTCGCCGATGGACACCCCCAGGACGCGCCGGGTCGCCACATCCAGGACGGTGGTGATCTCCGGGCGATGCGGCTTGCCGGTGTGCGGGTTGATCACCTCCGAGTCGAACTTGTGACCGTCGGCGGTGTACACATCGCCGGGCAGTAGGTTCTTGGTGGTGCGGCGGCGGAACGGCTGGAAGGCCTTGAGTTCCTGCGCGCTGTAGCGGCCACGCTCGCGGGCCTCCGGGCTGAGCTTGTCCAGGAAGCGGCGCACCTGGTGGATGCTCGGCGTGTTGCCCCGATACTTGGTGCAGAACTCGGCGTAGGCACGCTCGACGGCAGGCTTTGTCGGGCGCTGGTAGCAACGCAGGAAGTCTGCCGCCCACTCCGGCACGCTCAGGTCGGCCTTGCGCCGGGCAGGCGCCAGGCCGGCTTCGCCATGCTTGCGGTAGTCGGCCAGCCAGCGCTTGAGGGTGCGCTCGGACAGCGAGCGGTCGGCCGTCTTGCGGTCATTGGCGCGCTCGACGCGAGCCGCCAGGTAAGGGCTGAGCTGGCCATCACGGGCCAGGCCGACCAGGGTCATGATCGCCCGCTGCTGGCTGACCACCTGGCTCATGCGCTCGATCTCGCGAACGAAGGCCAGGCGCGCGGTCATCACATCGCGCTGACTATCGAGCAAGCGTGACGACGAAATTACGTCACGCTCTATGACTTTCGGCACCGATGCCGTGGCGACTTCCGCCTCTTCGACATTCACCGAGGCGGCCAGCAACGCGGCCTGGGTCTCGGGAGGCAGGACGGCAAAGCTGTATTCGATCGCCCGACTACTACCGAGGCGCCGCTGCCCCTCCCAACCAAGGCGCTCAGCAGCTTTCTTTACTCCGCGCTCAGTACCTGGCATCCCTGCAAGTCCGGCCAACTCCTGGGCGGTGTACCAGTTACGCATGCTTGCCACCCAGCAGGCGCTTCAGCTCGCGAGCTTGACGGGCTGCCTCGTCGCGCTGGCGCTCCAGGCGGCCCAGTTCCGCGTTCAGAGCGTCGCGGCCATAGGCCACGTGACCACCCCGCACCCCCACCAGCCAATCTGTAAGCAGGTGGCTGGTGCACACCTCCTCGATCAGCGCGGCCCTATAGAAAGGAAGGTTGTGGTCGGTACGGGCCTGGCTCGACCAGGCGTTGAGCATCGCCGTGGAGATATCGTCTCCAGACAGGCGCGACATACGGGCAGCCACCTCGGGCCGATCCAGGCCGCAGCCCTTGAGCATGTCGCTGACGATCTCGCTGACCTGGGCGGAGTAATTACCCTGGCCAGGGGTTGCATGCGTGGGTTGGGGAATGGTGAAGAACAGGTCAAGAGTCAGGTGGTCTTTTCCGTGACGCATGTCTAGGCCTCCGTGCCGGTTTTACGGTGCGAAACAGGAACGTAACGGCTATCCTTGGACCCATTGCGCGGGAAGGACTCGGCGCGATTCGGCCGTTGCCGATGGGGGGTGCCATCCGGATTCCAGCGCTCTGGCCACAGCTCGATCGGCTCGACGCCGAGACGTTCAGCGATGGCGCGTTCGATGCGCGGATAGGGAGCCTGCTTCACCGCCCGGATGGCCCGGTCGGTGACGGCGAGCTGGCGAGCCAGCTCGGCCGGTGCGCAGCCGTGGATACGCAGTTGGTATTTGATCCACTCCCAGCGCTGGGCTGGATCGCGTGGCATTTCAGCGATGTTCATCAGTAACAACCATCTTGGCGGGTGGTTTTTTTAGGCTGTTTAACGGCCTGTTACGGATAAACATAGCTAACCAGCTTTATCGGATCAAGCAAAAAAGCTAGTTCCGAATGAACTTTTCGCTATTCGAGCAAAGCAGAGCAGCTATAGCCCAATGAAATCAGGTAGTTACACTCAATCGGAACAAACGGAACCTGGCGAGCCGGCGGTTCCGTTCAGCCCTGATTCAATCGGAACTCGCATTGAAGCGCTGGCAGCTCGTGTTGGCGGCAAGCGAGAGCTAGCTAACCTGTCAGGCATACATGAAACTCAGCTGTACAAGTACATCAAAGGCGCAAACGCTCCGAGCATTGCTGTGGCCGTAGCCTTAGCCCAGGCGGGAAATGAGAGCCTCGATTGGCTTCTGCTGGGCAAAGTCCCTGCTGCGCCAGTGCAGAGCGGCGACGACGAAGACATCTATGCTTACGTCCCCCTCTACGACGCGCGCTGCAGCGCCGGTAGCGGCGCCTGGAATGAACGGTCCCGCGTCCTGGTCAATCTGTCCTTCACTCGCTATAGCCTGCGCAAGAAAGGGCTCACGTCCACCGACCTGGCGTGCCTGCGCGTGGACGGCGACTCGATGACTGGGCTGCTGGAGGATGGCGACACGGTCATGATCGACCTGCGCCGCAATACGCTTGAGGGCGAGGGTGTCTACGTGGTGATGCTTGATGACCACCTGTACGCCAAGCGCCTGCAGCGCCAGTTCGATGGATCGGTGCTCATCATCAGCCACAACAAGGAATATCAACCGATGACGGTGCCCAAGGAGCGCCTGGCTGAGCTGCAGATCATCGGCCGCGTGGTCTGGGCCGGGGGCTGGATGGTCTAGGGGCGCGCCTTCCCCTGGCCTGGTGCCAAACCGCTTGCGAAATTAGACAACCACCACCCAGGCCGGCCCGTTTCGGCCTCGCGCCCCTTTGGCACCGGCCACCCGCCGCAACCCCGCATCATCCGGCCTCTTCCGGCTTCCCCCGGCATCTTCCGGCCACTCCCCCCCAGTGCCATACCCATAACCTCCCCACAGCGAGTAACACCCTACAGAAACAACACCGAATCCCCCAGACAACTCCCCGCCCCTTCAGGAGGGTGAGCGGAATCGTTGTGTAGAGGGGTGAGCCGCATGGATGCGGCGAAAGGCTTAAAGGGCCATGGATGGCCCTTGTAAGCCGACCCTCAGAGCAATGATGGAGCGAACGAACCCGGAGCGAAGCGCAGGGCCGGATGGCGGGGCAAGACCTTTTGGTTCCTTTTGGGGCGACTGCCAAAAGGGACCCGCCCAGCAGGGCGGAATCAATGCCCCAGCCAACGCAGCAACCAGCCAACGCACAAACCGAAAGCCAACGCAGTTGCCGAACCCCAGCCCTACAAGCGAGCATCAACCCCACTCTCGCAGTCTGGAAGAACCCCCATGAACTCCCACCAAAAGCAGGTAGACCTCGCCAAGGCCTATCGCCTCCTAAACCACGGCCCTACGGTTCTAGTGTCAGCCCGCCACGACGGCGTCGACAACGTCATGGCCGCCGCCTGGGCCTGCGTCCTCGACTTCTCCCCACCCAAGCTCACCGTGGTTCTCGACAAGGCCACCCGCACCCGCGAACTGATCGAATGCAGCGGCCGCTTCGTCATCCAGGTACCCACCGCCGCCCAGCTGCAGCTGACCAACCAGGTCGGCAACAACAGCCTCAAGGACGATCCGGACAAGCTGGCCAAGGCCGGCGTCGAGCTGTTCGACATGCCCGGCCATGACCTGCCCTTCGTGCAAGGCTGCTCGGCCTGGATGGCCTGCGAGCTGATCGCCGAGCCGCACAACCAGAACGCCTACGACCTGTTCATTGGCGAAGTGGTCGGTGCCTGGGCCGACGACCGCGTGTTCCGCGACGGCCGCTGGCACTTCGAGGAGGCCGGCCCGGCCTGGCGCAGCCTGCACCATGTGGCCGGCGGGCATTTCTACGCCATCGGCGAGGCGCTCAAGGCCTAGGAACTCTCACTCGACGAACGCGGCTATATGCCTGGCGCAGGCCAGCGGGTACTGCAGATGCGGGCCGTGGCCGGAGCTCGGCAGGGTCAGCAGCTGCAGGGTCGGCAGCGCGCCGCTAAGGGCGTGCCAGTTCTCCACCGGGAAGACGATGTCGTGGCTGCCGCCGATGTGCAGCACGGGAATGCCCGTGCGCTTGAGCGCGTCGAGCAGCGGCGGCACCGGGATGATCGGGTTGCGCGGCCCGTCGCCCAGCTGCTGGCCGGCCCACTCGTGGGGCACCGGCGGGCACTGGCCCGAGGTACGCGAAGCGATGCGCGCGGCCGACTGGGTTGCCGCCGCGCGGCTGTCCTGGGACAGCGGCTCGAAGAACAGGTGGACGAAGTCCTCGAAGTCGTTTTCCCGCCGCGCCAGCTCGTAGAACAGCGGCTCGCCCATGCGCACCAGCTCGCCAGGCGGCGTGGTGCCGAACAGCAGCAGATGACTGAGCAACTGCGGCGCCTGCAGGAACACCAGCTGCGCGGCGATACCACCGAGTGACCAGCCGCCTAGCACCAAGCGTTGCAGGCCGAGGGCGGCGATCAGGTCGAGAGTGTCGCGGGCCAGGCGCGCCGGGTCGTAACTGGGTTCGCCGCCGGAAAGGCCCAGGCCGCTGTAGTCGAAGACGTACACCCTGAAGCCCTGCTCGGCGAGCGCATCGAGGAACAGCGGGTCCCAGGAATCCATGGTGCCGCGAAAGCGCACGCACAGCAGCAGCGGCGTGCCCTCGCCGATCACCCGATAGGCCAGGCGACGGCCATTGCTCTCGACGAACTGGTTGGGTACCTGGTGGGCGGGCTGGCGCGGCATGGCGGGCGACTCCTCTGCTGGACTCCGAAGAGCGTAGCCGGCCCCATCACATGCGGAACGCTTCGCCCTCCTACACATTGCCCTCGAGGTGCCCTTTGGCTCGCCGCATCAACGCCGGTATCTCGCTCACCAGGTAGTCCCAGAATCGCTCGTTGTTCACCGTCTCGGCCACTATCCGGGGCGGCAGAAAGCGCTGCATTTCCTTGCGGAAGTCGGCCTTTACCTGCGGATCGCTGGACAGCGAAGCGGCGTAGAACTGAAAACCCCAAGACTCAACAGAAAATAACGAGAACAGTCATTTTCTGTTGAGTGATTGCTCAAACCTGCGGATACCACCGCGGCGTATACACCCACTCGCCGCCGCCCTGACGCGGGAAGCGGCGGGTCTGGCTGGAGCCGATGATCACCAGAGTGCGCATGTCCACCAGCTCCGGGGTCAGCTCGCCGAGGGTGAGCACGCGCAGGGCCTCGGCCGGGCGGCCGATGTCGCGGCCGAGCACCACCAGGGTCTGCGGTTCACGGTGCTGGCGCAGCAGGTCAAGGGCGCGGCCGAGTTGCCAGGGACGCGCCTTGGAGATCGGGTTGTAGAAGGCCATGGCCAGGTCAGCGGCGGCAGCATGCTGCAGGCGCTTCTCGATCACCGCCCAGGGCTTGAGGTTGTCGGACAGGGAGATCAGGCAGAAGTCGTGGCCCAGCGGCGCGCCGGCGCGGGCCGCGGTGGCCAAGGCGGCGGAAATACCGGGCAGCACTTCCAGCTCGACGCCCTGCCAGCGCGCATCGCTGGAGGCTTCCAGCGCTTCCATCACCGCGGCGGCCATGGCGAACACGCCCGGATCACCGGAGGACACCATCACCACGCTTCGGCCCTGTGCGGCCAGCTCGAAGGCGTGGGCGGCGCGCTGCAGCTCCTCGCGATTGTCGCTGGCATGCAGGCACTGGTCGGCGCGATAGGGGCCGGCCATGGTCACGTAGGTCTCGTAGCCGAGCACGTCTTCGGCCTCGTCCAGCGCACGGCGCACGGCCGGGGCCAGCAGCTCGGCACAACCGGGGCCGATGCCGACCACGCTGAGGCGACCGCGCGTGCGGCCGATGGCAGCAGCGGCTTGCGGACTATCGGCCAGATGCAGACTCAGCCCCGCTTTTTCATAGCAGGCAGAGGGCAGCGCCGTGCTCGACTCGATAAAACGCAGAGGTACCTTCAGCTCGGCGGCGGCCTGCTCGGCGAACGGCAACGAACGTCCTTCGCCCTCGACCAGCAGTGCAGCCAGCGCCGCCTCGGCCAGACCGGCCTCGGCCATCGCGGCGCGCAGATGGGCAGCCAGCTCGGCGGACGGCTCGGCGCAACGCGCCAGCACCCGGCGTGGATGGATCAGCAGCGCATCGTCGCCGCTGGCGGCGGCCACATCGATACGCAGGCAGCGCTCGCCCTCGGCATGCAGAGGCAGGTTGGCCTGCTCCAGCCAGGGCGCCTCACCCTCGACACGCAGGCGCGCACCGCCGAGCAGATCGCTGACCAGACGCTTGCCCTGCTGCAGGTCGGCCAGGGCATAGCCGGCTGGCGGGTCGAGCAGGCAGGTGCCGAAGCGCAGCTCGCCACTGGTGGTGATGGCCGGCGCCACCGCCAGCCACTCGCCCAGCTCGCGGGCCAGGCGATTGACGCCAGCCAGGCCGCCGAGCAGCGGCACCACGGCGCTGCCGTCTTCGGCCAGGGCCAGTACCGGCGGCTCCATGCCCTTCTCCACCAAGGCCGAAGCCAGGCTGCGGATGACGATGCCGGCGGCGCACAAGGCGATGATCGGTGTGCCCGCGCGGTACAGGCCACGCAGGTGTTCGGCGAATTCGCGGTAGCTCTCGTCGACCTCCTCCACTCGCCCGGCCAGGCCGTGGATGCGCGCCTGCGGATAGTGCTGCTGCACGCGGCGCGCGGTGGCCAGCGCCGAGGGGCCGAGAATAACGATGGCAGGAGCCTGTAGCTCGGATGCAATCCGGGGCGGCGCGTTTTCCCGGATTGCATCCGAGCTACGCGAATCGCGAGTGTCTTCAGCCACGCCACTTCTCCCCCGGCACCAGGATCATTGAGAAGTACGGCGAGGCCAGCGGGTCGACCTGGTCCAGCGGCACTATGTGCTGGTTGTCCATGGTCGCGCGCTCCACGTAGTGGGCGCGTTCGGCCAGGCCGAGGCGTTGCAGCACGCGGCGCACCTTGTCGAAGTTGCGTCCGAGCTTCATCACCACGGCAGCCTCGGCGTTGCGCAGGCGCTGTTCCAGCTCCTCTTCCGGCAGCACGCCGGAGAGCACGCTCAAGCTCTGGTTGCGATAGACCAGCGGTGTGCCCAGCACCGAGGCACAGCCAAGCATGGAGCACACGCCGGGCACCACTTCGGCCTCGTACTGCTCGGCGAGGCGGTCGTGCAGGTACATGTAAGAGCCGTAGAAGAACGGGTCGCCCTCGCAGATCACCGCCACGTCGCGGCCGGCATCCAGCTCGGCGGCGATCTGCGCGGCGCAGGTGTCATAGAAGTCGGCGATCACATCCTCGTAGGTCAGCGGCGGCTCCAGTTTCTCGGTGGTCACCGGGTAGACCAGCGGCAGGCGGCGCTGCGCATCGGTGAGATGGGCCTCGATGATGCCGAAGGCGTTGCCGCCCTGGCCCTTGCTAGCCTTGGCCTTGGCCACGAAGTAGCCCACCACCGGGGCGGACTGCAGCAGGCGCAGGGCTTTGAGGGTGATCAGCTCCGGATCGCCGGGGCCGACGCCGAGGCCAAGCAGACGTCCCTTGCGCATCACTCCACCTCCGTGGCCAGGGCGTTGACCGCAGCGGCGGCCATGGCGCTGCCGCCGCGACGGCCGCGCACGATCACGTAGGGCACGCCGCGGCTGTCGGCGGCGAGCATGTCCTTGGATTCTGCAGCGCCGATAAAGCCCACCGGCATGCCGAGGATCAGCGCCGGCTTCGGTGCGCCGGCGTCGAGCATCTCCAGCAGGTAGAACAGCGCAGTCGGCGCATTGCCGATCACTACCACGCTGCCTTCCAGGTGTTCGCGCCAGTGTTCCAGGGCGGCCGCCGAACGGGTGTTGCCCAGCTCGCGGGCCAGCTGCGGCACATCCGCTTCATTGAGGGTGCAGATCACCGGGTTGTTGGCCGGCAGGCGCGCGCGGGTGATGCCCTCGGCCACCATGCGCGCGTCGCAGAGGATCGGCGCACCCTTGGCCAGGGCGGCGCGGCCGGCAGCGCCGGCACCGGACGAGAAGCGCAGGTCCTGCACCACGTCGACCATGCCGCAGGCGTGGATCAGGCGTACGGCGAGCTTTTCCAGGTCGGCCGGGATGCCACGCAAATCAGCCTCGGCGCGGATGGTGGCGAAGGACTGGCGATAGATCTCCTGACCATCGCGGATGTAATCGATCATTCGGAGTTTCCTGCGGCGAGGCGCTCGCCGGCTTGGTCGATATCGAGGGACGTCGCCAGCAGGCGGCCGAACCCGGCCTGGCCCTGCTCGCGGCGATAGAGGTCGTAACGGCCGCCGGGCTGGGCCAGCAGCGTGTAGGGTGCGATATGCGCGGCCGCGCAGCTGCGCGGGCAGCCGCTCAGGTGCATCTGGGCCGGCCCATTTAGGCCAAGGCGCTCGGCCAGACGCAGGGCATCGACCTTGGTGTCCGCCGCCGCCTTGGCACAGCCGGCGCTGCCGCTGCAGGCGAGCAGGCGCGCCAGCGGTGCGCGGGTATCCAGCAGCAGGCCGATATCGGTCAAGACTTCGGCCACAGCAGCCTGGCGAGTAGCTGGAATATCCGGCAGCAGCACGCCCTGCCAGGGCGTGAGGCGCAGCTCGCCGCTGCCTTCGGTCTCGGCCAGATCGGCCAGGGCCCACAGCTGGGTGGCCTCAAGGCGGCCCAAGGGTGCGCCGGCCAGCCACATGACCAGCCCGGGTTGCGCCTGGGCATGGGCGCCCAGCGCCGCGCCATCCAACTCACTCCTCTGCGGCGCAACCGGCGATGCGCCCAGGGCAAAGGGCAGGCGCGCCCGCAGGCGAGTGAGGAAGTCCGCCCGCGGCAGTTCGGCCAGCAGCTGGCGCATGCGGCTGTGCTCGCCGGCCAGTTCGAGGAACAGCTGCAGCGCAGTCTTTACCAGAGGCTCTGCCTGCTCCAGCTGGATGCTGGCCAAGGCCTGGTCGCGCGGCGTACCGGCCAGGCCGAAGGCCAGCTGCGTGCCGCCGGACAAGGCGCTGAGCCAGATATCGTGCGGGTGGTCGAGCATGGCCAGGGCCTCGCCGCCGTCCAGCTGCAGGGCGAACTTGGCGGAGAGGGCGTGGAACTCGGGCGTGTCTTGAAGCAAAGCCAGCAGCCGATCGGCCAGCGGGCGGGTGTCCAGATGGGCGGCCGGATCACGACCGGCGGCGGGGCTGAGCAGCAGGTTGCGTACATCGTCGGCAGCGGCCTGCCGCGGGCCGAGGCCGGCGGCGAGCAGGTGCGCCACCAGCGCGCTCTGTTCGCCCTCGCGCACGCCGCGGATCTGCAGGTTGCTGCGGTTGGTCAGTTCCAGCACGCCGCTGGCGCACATGCGCGCCGCCTCGGCCATCGCACGGGCCTGGGCACTGGTCAGCAACCCGCCGGGCAGCTTGACCCGGCAGATGCCGCCGTCCAGCGCGGACACGACGCGCCACAATCCCGGGCAGGCGGAGGGCCTGGGGATGGCTGCGACGGAGGCGGATGGATCGTGCTTCAAGCGGTCACCGACAACGAACGACGCGGCGACCGAACCAGTGAAATCCGCACAGGGATTTCTTGGCATCGGTACACCCCGCCCGATGTTGGCACTCGCGACTGCGTCGTCGGCAGGTCTCCTGGCTGACAGGTCCTCATCGCTGCACGGCCTTCCCGATTGCTCAGTGGCGTGTGTGTGAAGCGACTCGCTGCTTACAGTTGCGGGGGCAGCCACGGCTTGTACCGTGTTCCCTCTTAGGCCCGCTGGCTCCCCTGGAGGGGCCGGGCACCGACGAAGGCGCTATTATGCCCGCTTTTCGCGGCACCGGGCCAAGCCCGCGCGTCGCCCCGCAAGGCATCGAGGAGACACAGATGACGGCCTGGCTGACGGTATTGGGCATAGGCGAAGACGGTTATGCCGGCCTGGGCAAGGCGGCGCGCCGCGCGCTGCTGGCGGCCAAGTGCATCGTCGGTGCGCCGCGCCAGCTCGACCTGCTGCCACCGTGCATCCGCGTCCCGCGCGAAGCCTGGCCTAGCCCCTTCAGCCTGGAGTCGGTGCTGCAACGGCGCGGCACACCGACCTGCGTGCTGGCCAGCGGCGACCCCATGCTCTACGGCGTCGGCGCCAGCCTGGCGCGTCAGCTGGATCAGGGCGAGATGCTGGTGCTGCCGGCGCCCTCCTCCTATTCCCTGGCCGCCGCGCGCCTGGGCTGGCCGCTGCAGGACGTGACCCTGCTGTCGGTGGTGGCACGCCCGCTGCCCGCCGTCGCCCGCCATTTGCATGACGGCCAGCGCCTGCTGATCCTGTGCAACGACGGCAGCAGCCCGAGCGCTATTGCCACCCTGCTGCGCGAACGCGGTTTCGGCGCCAGCCGCCTGAGCGTGCTGGAACATCTGGGAGGTCCGCTGGAGCGGCGCATCGATGGCCTGGCCGCCGACTGGAATATCGACCAGGTCGCCACGCTGAATCTGCTGGCCGTCGAGTGTCGCGCCGATGCCGGCGTGCAAGCGCTACCACTGACCATCGGCCTGCCCGACGACGCCTACCGCCACGACGGCCAGCTGACCAAGCGCGACGTGCGCGCCATCACCGTGGCCCGCCTGGCGCCGCGCCCCGGCGAGCTGCTGTGGGATGTCGGCGCCGGCTGCGGTTCGATCGGCATCGAGTGGCTGCGCAGCCACCCGAGCTGCCGCGCCATCGCCATCGAGGCCAACGAGGGTCGCCAGCAGCTGATCGCGCATAACCGCGATGGGCTCGGCGTGCCGCAGCTGCAGCTGGTTGCCGGCGAGGCGCCGGAGGCACTGGCCGGCCTGGAATTCCCCGATGCCATCTTTATCGGTGGTGGCGTCACCGTGCCCGGCGTGCTGGAGCTGTGCTGGCAGGCGCTCAAGCCCGGCGGCCGGTTGATCGCCAATGCCGTGACCCTGCAGAGCGAGGCCATGCTGGTGGCCTTCCGCGCACAGCACGGCGGCGAGCTGACCCGCATCGCCATCGCCCAGGCCCAGCCGTTGGGCGACTTCGACACCTGGCGCAGCGCCCTGCCGATCACCCTGCTGCACGTGCACAAGCCGTGACCCGCGTGCTGCTGCTCGGCGGCGTCGGCGACGCGCTGCGTCTGGCCCGTCGCCTGGGCCCCGAGCATCTGTACAGCCTGGCCGGGCTGGGCAAGGTGCCGGACGATCTGAGCTGTAAGGTTCGTGTGGGCGGCTTTGGCGGCGCCGAGGGCCTGGCCGAGTTTATTCGCACCGAAGGCTTCGACCTGCTGCTGGACGTCACCCATCCTTATGCAGCGCAGATCAGCGCCAATGCCGCCACCGCCGCGCGCCTGGCCGGCGTGCCCTGCTGGGCGCTGCGTCGTCCCGGCTGGCAGCCGCAACCTGGCGACGACTGGCGCGAGGTCACCGACTGGGCCGCGCTGATCCAGGCGCTGGCGCCCTTCGGCAAGCCCTTCTTCACCCTAGGTCGCGAGCCGCTGGCGCATCTCGACGGGATTCCCGCCCATCAGCACTGGACCCTGCGCCTGCTCGATGCCCAGCCCGAACACCCACGCGCGCGCTGCATCGCCGCGCGCGGCCCGTTCACCCTCGACGATGAACGCGCGCTGTTCGCCGCCGAGGGCTTCGATGTGCTGGTGAGCAAGAACAGCGGCGGCAATGCCACCGAGGCCAAGCTGCGGGTCGCCCGCGAACTAGGCCTGCCGGTATTGCTATTGGCACGCCCCGAATTGCCCGAGGTGGAGCGCGCCTTCGCCGACCCCGAAATCCTGTGGCAGGCACTGCAGCCGCTGCTCCGAGAAACCCGATGAAAACTGAAACCTACGCCCGCGTGCTGTTCGCCGGCCCCGACCTCGACCATGGCAGCTTCGCCGAGCTGACCCGCCGCCAGCTCACCGAGCAGTTCGGCGCCGCCGTGCTGGACGATCTGTTCGATACCAACGCCGGCTACGACGAACTCTGGGCGCGGGTGCGCGAGTGCCTGAGCGGCGCAGAGCTGCCGCTACTGGTCGTCGATCTCGACCCGCTGGGCGGCAGCCCGCAGCTGGACTGGCTGCGTGGCGAGTTGCAAGCCCTGGCCGGCGAACGCGCCGATCAACTGTTCGTCTGCACCGGCAATGCCGAGGACGTAACAGCGCTGGCCGCACTGATCCAGCAGCCGGACAAACACCTGGGCTGCGTGGACGTTCCGCAGCTACCGGAATCCCACTCCTGGTCGTGCATCCCGCCGCACCGCTATCGCGTGCTGCTGTGCAACGGCCCGCGCTGCACCCGGCGTGGCGCCCTGCCCCTGTGGAAGCTGTTGCGCGAAGAGCTGAAGGCGGTCGGCCGCCTGGAGACCGAGGATGGCGTGCATATCACCCGCACCCAGTGCCAGTTCCCCTGCGACCAGGGACCGACCCTGAGCGTCTACCCGAGTGGCGAGTGGTACCGCATCCGCGATGCGGCCGAGGTGAAGCGCCTGGTGCAGGAGCGTTTCGTCGAGGAGCGCACGGTGCCCGAGCTGATCATGCGCGCATGATCTTGCAAGGCATGTAGGGCGGGTGAAACCCGCGCGGTGCGATTACGCGGGTTTCACCCGCCCTACCAAAAAACTCATCCGCAAACGAAACCGGCCACTCTAAGCGGCCGGTCGGAGAATCACAGGTTCATCACGTCGAGGAAGCGTGGTGTGGCGCTGTCGTCGATCTTCAGGCTCTGGAAGTCGAACAGATTGCGGTCGGCCAGCTGCGAGGGCACCACGTTCTGCAGGGCGCGGAACATGATCTCGGTGCGGCCCGGGCTCTTGCGCTCCCACTCCACCAGCATTTCCTTGACCACCTGGCGCTGCAGGTTTTCCTGGGAGCCGCACAGGTTGCACGGGATGATCGGGAACTCCTTCATCACCGAGTAGGCCTCGATGTCCTTCTCGTTGCAGTAGGCCAGCGGGCGGATCACCACGTTGCGGCCGTCGTCGGACAGCAGCTTGGGCGGCATGGCCTTCAGCGTGCCGCCGTAGAACATGTTGAGGAAGAAGGTTTCCAGGATGTCATCGCGGTGGTGACCGAGGGCCATCTTGGTCGCACCAATCTCGTCGGCGTAGGTGTACAGGGTGCCGCGACGCAGGCGCGAGCACAGCGAGCAGGTGGTCTTGCCCTCGGGGATCTTCTCCTTGACCACCGAGTAGGTGTCCTTCTCGATGATGTGGTACGGCACGCCGATGGATTCCAGGTAGGCCGGCAGCACGTGCTCGGGGAAGCCGGGCTGCTTCTGGTCCATGTTCACCGCGACGATCTCGAACTTGATCGGCGCCACCTTCTGCAGGTACAGCAGGATGTCGAGCATGGTGTAGCTGTCCTTGCCGCCGGACAGGCAGACCATCACCTTGTCGCCATCCTCGATCATGTTGAAGTCGGCAATGGCTTCGCCGGCCAGGCGGCGCAGGCGTTTCTGCAGTTTGTTCTGGTTGACCGAAAGGCTGCTGGACATGGTGCTGGGGAATCCGGGTGAAGGCGAAAAGCTGGCCATTTTACGCACAAAGCCGGCGCTAGGCAGCCCGTGTTAGGCTGATCGGATGAACGACCTCGATCCCGCCCTCGACCTGCCCGACCAGCTGCACGCCCTGCTCCGCGAAGCGCCCGCCGGCATCAGCGAGTTCCACCTGATCCAGCAGCTCAAGGCCCGGCACTCCACGCACATCCCCAACCTCGGCCTGGCCGACAAGCTGGTGCTGTACCGCACCCACTTCCTGCTGTTCAACGCCCTCTACCTGCTCCGTGATCGCCTGTGGCAGGCGCAGAGCGCACACCTGGAGATCAGCCCGCTGTGCGTGCAACTGCAACCCTGGCGTCCGGGGCCCGCCGCGCTGGCCGAACACGACCCGCTGCGTGACTACTATCTCAATCTGCAACATTTGCGCGACACCACCGAGGACGACGTGGAGAAGCTGCTCTCCAGTTTCTGGACGCGCATGCAGGGCGGCGACGAGAAGCGCGCGGCCCTGGAGCTGTTCGAGCTGAATGGCGACCAGCCGCTCAATCTCGCCACTATCAAACAGCGCTACCGGCAACTGGTGAGCATCCACCACCCCGATCGCGGCGGCAGCACCAGCCGTCTGCAGTCGATCAACCTGGCGATGGAAATACTGCAGCGCTATTACGGCTGACTCTCAGAGAGCGATTCGCTCTAAAGCCACGGTTCATGCGGGCTGCGGCCTTCTCCTATACTGCGGCATACGGTCGCAGTGATTCGGCCGGCACCCGGCGACGCTGAGCACGCGCGCCGGGCGCTACGCTCCGGGGCGATCGAACAATAACAAGAGGAGGTGTCTGCATGATCCACCATGTTTGGGGGCTCTTCACCCATCCCGACCAAGAGTGGCAGGAAATCCGTGGCGAGGAGGAATCCATCAGCCACATGTACCTGACCCACGTCCTGATTCTCGCTGCCATACCCGCGCTCTGCGCCTTCTTCGGTACCACCGAAGTCGGTTGGCGCATCGGCGACGGCGAGGCGGTCAAGCTCACCGCGAACAGCGCGATGCAGATGACCTTCATGTCCTACCTGGCGATGCTCGCCGGCGTTGCCGTGATGGGCGCCTTCATCCACTGGATGGCGCGCACCTACGACTCCAACCCCACCCTCACCCAGTGCATCGTGTTCGCCGCCTACACCGCGACTCCGTTGTTCATCGGTGGCGTCGCCGCGCTGTACCCGAGCCTGTGGCTGGGCATGCTGATCGGCACGGTGGCGGTCTGCTACACGGTGTACCTGCTGTATGCGGGCATCCCGACGTTCATGGGTATTCCCCAGGACGAAGGCTTCATGTTCTCCAGCTCGGTGCTGGCCGTGGGCCTGGTGGTGCTGGTGGCGATGATCGCCTGCTCGGTGATCCTCTGGGGCTTCGGCGTGGGCCCTGTCTACACCAACTGATCGACGCCGAATGACGAGGCCGCCCACGGGCGGCCTTTTGTTTTGCCGCAAGGCTGCAGGACAAGAAAGTTGAACCCCGACGGCACCGGGTGGGCTCTAAGGCAATAAGCCGGCCCGCAGAGGAACGTCGCCCATGACTCCGCACTTCCTGAACCTGTTCACCCACCCGGACGCCGCCTGGCATGAGATCCGGCAGGAAGAGGAACAGCATTCCGCCCACTACCTCGGCCATCTGCTGCTGCTCGCCCTGATTCCCGCCGTGAGCCTGTACATCGGCACCACCGAGATCGGCTGGAGCCTGGCCGAGGACGAGCGGGTATTCCTGGACGAACGCAGCGCCCTGCTGCTGTCGCTCAACGTCTATTTCACCGCATTGATCGGCACGCTGATCATGGGCGGCTTCATCCGCTGGATGTCACGAACCTTCGACACCCGCCCCTCGCTGAACCAGTGCATCGGCTTCGCCGCCTACACCGCCACGCCGTTCTTCCTCGCCGGTCTGGCGGCGGTCTACCCCAGCCGCTGGCTGGCGGTGATCGTCCTGGCGTTGGCCTGCGCCTACTCGACCTTCCTGCTGTTCGTCGGCCTGCCCACCTTCATGCGCATCCGCCAGCAGCAGGGCATCGTCTACGCCGGCTCGGTGTGGGCGGTGGCGGTGCTGTCGGTGGTGACGCTGCTGGTCTCGGCCATCCTGCACTGGCACTTCTACATGCACCCGGTGTACGAGCGCACCACGCCGGAACAGGGCTACCCGACCCGCGAGGAAAGGCCGAGCGTGCAGGAGCAGCAACACAGCAACGACTGACTCGACCAGCGGTTGGTTTGGCCACGCCGGGTGATGCGGCATAATTGCCGCATGCCCGAATCGCTCTATGCCCGCGTTGAATCCTGCTACCAGCAGGCCGAAGACTTCTTCAAGCGCCCGTTCACTCGCCCCGAAATCAGCTTCAAGCTGCGCGGGCAGAAGGCCGGCGTGGCGCACCTGCAGGAGAACCTGCTGCGCTTCAACCCCAAGCTGTACGCGGAAAACCGCGAGCACTTCCTCAAGCAAACGGTGGCCCATGAAGTGGCGCACCTGGTGGCCCACCAGCTGTTCGGCCCGCGCATCCAGCCCCATGGCGAGGAATGGCAGCTGATCATGCGCGGCGTCTACGAGCTGCCGCCGGAGCGCTGCCATAACTACGACGTGGGCCGGCGCAAGGTCACCCGCTACCTTTACCTGTGCCAGTGCCCGGACGGCGAGTTCCCCTTCTCCAGCCAGCGCCACGGCCTGGTGCGCAAGGGCCGCCGCTACTTCTGCCGCCGTTGCCGGGCGACCCTGGTATTCAGCGGCGAGCAGCGGGTCGAATAGCCGCAGCCCGGACGGCAGGCGGGCGACCGAGGCCGGCTCAGCGCACCAGCATGGACAGGGCTGCGCCCAGCATCACCGTGGCAGCCCCACGGAACAGGTACTGCTGGGCCCTGGCACTCGACAGCAGGTAACGGATACGCACCGCCGCGCCGATGAACACCGCGCCGACAGCCACCAGCACCACCACCGTAAGCGGCACCAGCACCAGCCCCCAGCTGCCGAGAGAGACGCTCTGCAAGTCGATCGCCAAGGGCACCAGCGCGAGATAGAAGGCGATGGTCTTCGGATTACCCAGGGTAATGGTCAGTCCCGACACGGCCGCAGACAGCAGTTCGCGCTTCTGCGCGGGGCGGCCCACGACTATCTGCTGGTGGTCGGCGAACCAGAAGCGCCAGGCCAGATAGCCGAGATACAGTGCGGCTCCCCAGCGCACCAGTTGGAACAGCGGGTCGAAATGTTCGGCGATCAGCGCCAGGCCGAAGACGGCGAACGACAGATAGATCAGATCGCCCAGGATCAACCCGAGCAGCAGGCAGCTGCCCGAAACAGCCCCGCCGGCCACACTGCGGGCCACGAGAGCCGCCATGCCGGGGCCAGGCACGATCGCCGCGATCAGCAGCGACACCGAGTAAGTCATGAGTTGGGTCAGATCGAGCAAGCTGGAGTCCTCGGAGCGATGGTCGACGGCGCGGACCGCGGGCCGCGCAGCGTTCTCTCCTGATGGCCCTAGGCCGGCACCGGACGGCTCGCCGGATGAAGCGAGACCCGCCGTGCCAGCGGCTGGATGGTGCCGAGAGAACGGGAAAACTCTAACCCCGCTTCCCAGGAAAAACTTTTCTACTTGCGGCCAATAACGGGCAAAAAGGGTAGATTCTTCCCCAGACAAGCCAACAAGAGAAATCCATGACCGATTACACCTTGACGCTTACGGATGCCCGCATCCTCTCCGCCCTTCAGCAGGATGGCCGCATGGCCAACCAGACCCTGGCCGACCACATCGGCATGTCGGCGTCGCCGTGTTGGCGCAGGGTCCGGCAGCTGGAGGAACACCGTTATATCCAGGGCTACCGGGCCGTACTGGACCGACGCAAGATCGGGCTGGGGGTCATGGTGTTCATCCGCGTCAGCATCGATCGCCACAGCAGGACCGAGGCGCAGAAGTTCGAGGAGGAAGTCATGGGCCTGGAGGATGTCGTCGCCTGTTACAGCATCGGCGGTGACGCCGACTTTCTGCTGCAGGTGGTGGCGCGGGACCTGGACTCGTTCGCCGAATTTGCGATGACGGTCGTTCGCCAGCTACCCGGCATCAAGGAGATGCAGAGCATGTTCGTGCTCAAGGAGATCAAGCCCTTCACCTCGTTGCCGGTCAAACCGCCGCGGGTTGGCGGCGCATGACCGCGTACGCGGCCTTCCTGGGAGAGACTCCTAGCCGAGCGCCTTGCTCGCCCTAAGTGCGGCAATCCCCTCCTCGTCATAGCCCAGCTCGCGCAGTACCTCGTCGTTATGCGCCCCCACTGGCGCGCCGATATGGCGTGGCGGCTGCAGCCCCGCGGAGAAGCGGATCGGGCAGGCGATCTGCCGTTGCGCGGCCTTGCCCTCGCGTGGCACTTCGGTGACCACGCCACGGGCCCTGAGCTGCGGGTGCTCGACCGCCTCGGAGAGTTTCAGTACCGGTTCGACGCAGGCATCCACCTCGGCGAAGCGCCGTTGCCACTCGGCCAGGTCGTGCTTCTCCACCTCCGCGGCGATCTCGCCCTTGAGCTTCTCCTGGTCCCTGGGCGACAGGCCCATCGCCGCCAACTCCGGACGCCCAAGAGCAGCACAGAACTGCTGCATGAACTGCGGCTCCAGGCTGCCCACCGACAGCCAGCGGCCATCGCGGGTGCGGTAGTAGTCGTAGAAGCTGCCGCCGTTGAGCACCTGGTTCTGCATATCCGGCTCGACGCTGCCGGCCAGGTAGCCGGCACCAGCCATGGCGTGCAGGCTGAAGGCGCAGTCAGTCATGCTGATGTCCACGTGCTGGCCCTGCCCCGTGCTCTGCCGGGCGATCACCGCGGCGAGCAGGCCGATCACTCCGTGCAGCGAGCCGCCGGCGATGTCCGCCACCTGCACGCCGAGCGGCAGCGGACCGCTGTCGCGGCGGCCGGTGTAGCTGGAGAGGCCGCTCAGGGCCAGGTAGTTGAGGTCGTGGCCGGCGCGGTCCTTGTACGGCCCGGTCTGGCCGTAGCCGGTGATCGAGACGTAGATCAGCCGCGGATTGATCGTTTTGAGCGCCTCGTAGCCGAGGCCGAGCTTGTCCATCACCCCGGGGCGGAACTGCTCCAGCACGATGTCGTACTCGGCCACCAGGCGGCGCACCACCTCCAGCGCCTCGGGCCTCTTCAGGTCCAGGGCCAGGCAGCGCTTGTTGCGGTTGAGGTAGGCATGGCTGGTGGATACCCCGTCCACGTGTGGCGGCAGCACCCGCACCAGGTCCACCCGGCTGGGCGACTCGATGCGCAGCACCTCGGCGCCCATATCGGCCAGCAGCAGCGAGGCGAACGGCCCCGGCAGCAGGGTGGAGAAGTCGAGGACTTTCAGCGAAGACAGCGGGCCTTTCATGTTCAGCTTTCCCAGTGCAGAGAGGATTCGGCCGGCAGGCGGGCGACCAGGTCGGTGTACCTGGCTTCCAGCACATTGCGGCGGATTTTCATGGTCGGGGTCATGCAGCCGTTGTCCACGGTCCAGCTGTCCTGCACCAGCAGCAGGTGGCTCAGGCGTTCGTGGGGCTGCAGGGTGGCGTTAAGGCTGTGCAGGGTGGCCTGCAGATCGGCGGCCACTTTTTCGCGCGGCTGGGCGCGGGCAGCCGGCGACAGTTCGATCAGCGCCAGCGGCTGGTCGAGGTTGCTGCCCATCAGGCAGACCTGCTCGACCCAGGTGTTCTTGGCGATCTCGCCTTCGATGGGCGCCGGCGCCACGTACTTGCCCTTGCTGGTCTTGAAGATGTCCTTCACCCGCCCGGTGATGCGCAGGTAGCCGGCCTCGTCCACCTCGCCCTTGTCGCCGGTGTGCAGCCAGCCGCCGTCGAGGGCGCTCAGGCTCAGCTGCGGCTCACGGTAGTAGCCGAGCATCAGGGTCGGGCTGCGGAACAGCACCTCGCCGTTCTCGGCGATGCGTAGTTCGTTGCCCGGCATCGGCCGACCGACCGTGCCGAAGCGCACCTGACCGGGGCGGTTGAAGCTGCCGTAGGCAAAGTTCTCGGTCATGCCGTAGCCCTCGCAGATGGTGAGGCCCAGCGCGCGGTACCAGTCGAGCAGGCCACGTGAGATCGACGCCGCGCCGGACACCAGCACCCTTGCACGGTCGAGGCCCAGGCCACGGCGGATCTTGCGCGCCACCAGGCCACCGATAAAGGGCAGGCGCAGCAGCAGAGCCAGGCGTTTCTCCGGCATGCGCTCCAGCACGCCCAGCTGGAAGCGCGTCCACAGCCGCGGCACGGAGAAGAACACGGTCGGACGGATATGCCGCAGGTCGGCGGCGAAGGTGTCCAGGGACTCGACGAAGGCCACGGACGCACCGCTGTACAGGCTGTTCATCTGCACCAGGAAGCGCTCGGCGGCGTGCGACAGCGGCAGGTAGGAGAAGAACTGGTCGTGCTCGGACAGCTTCATCTCCAGGCTGGTGTTGGCAGCGGCAAAGGCCATGGCCCGCGCCGAAAGCATGGCGCCCTTGGGCTGGCCGGTGGTGCCGGAGGTGTAGAGGATGCTCAGCAGCTCATCGCCGCGCTGGCTGTGGGTGGTCTGCAGCGGCGGATAGGCCTGCAGCTCGTGCCACTGGTACTCGGCGCGCAGGGTCGGGTACGACATGGCGATGCGCTGCACCTGCGGGCCGATGCCGGCCTCCAGCTTCTCCGGCTCGTCCAGCTTGCCGAGGATGATCGCCTTGCAGTCGGCGTGCTCCAGCACATAGGCGATGCTCTCGGCGGTCTGCAGCGGATACAGCGGCACGCTGACCAGCCCGGCCAGCATGATCGCCAGGTCGCTGATGAACCATTCGGCGCAGTTCTTCGCCAGGATCGCCACCCGGTCGCCGGGCGCGCAGCCCAGGGCGAGCAGGCCGGCGGCCAGGCGCCGGGCCTGATCGTCGACCTGGCGCCAGGTGAAGTCGTGCCAGGCCCCGGCCACCGGCTGGCGCAGCCAGACCTTGTCGGGGCACTGCTCAACCCAGTGCTGGAAGCGTTGCAGCGGCAGTTGTTCGGTCATGCGGGGCTCTCTTTTTTATTGTTCTGGGAGCGACTCTTACAGCTTGAATACGCGCCGCGCGTTGTCATGCAGGAACTTGGCTTCGACATCCGCGCTCAGCCCCAGCTCCTTGACCTGAGCCATGCAGCGGCTCAGCGACAGCTGCGGGAAGTTGCTGCCGAACAGCACCTTGTCCGCCCCGTAGCTCTGCATGAATTGCAGCAGCTGCTGTGGGTAGTAGCGCGGCAGGTAGGCCGAGGTATCGATATAGACGTTGTCGTGTTTCCAGGCCACGCCGATCATCTCGTCGGTCCAGGGATGGCCGATATGCCCGGCGACGATGCGCAGCTCGGGGAAGTCCAGCGCCACCTCGTCCAGGTAAGGCACCGGGCGGCCGGTCTCGGAGGGCATCAGCGGGCCGGTGTGGCCGACCTGGGTGCAGAACGGGATGTCCAGCTCGATGCACTTCACGTACAGCGGGTAGTACAGGCGATGGTTGGGCGGCAGCTTCCACAGCCAGGGCACAATGCGCAGAGCCTTGCAGCCCAGCTCCAGCACCGCCCGCTCCAGCTCGCGCACGGCGGCCAGCGGCTTGCTCAGGTCCACCGTGGCCACGCCGACGAAGCGCTGCGGGTAGGCGCGGGTGTAGGCGGCAATGTCGTCGTTGCTGAATACCCAGCCCTCGGGCCGGCACCAGGCGGCCAGCATCAGCCTGTCGACGCCGGCCTCGTCCATGTGCGCCACGGTCTGATCCGGGCTCAGCGCCTGGTCGAGCAGATGGCCGCTGCCGGACTTCTCGAACAATCGCGCGACCTCGGGCATGGTCTGGCGCAGACGGCCGTTGGCGGGCTGGGCCCAGGCATCGATGGCGTTCATCCGTAGCTCCGCGTTCCATTGGCGATCGCCGCAGGTTAGGCCGGCCCTCCCCGCCTCTCAATGACGCAAGTGCTCGGGGCGATTGACCCCAATGCTCAGCGCCTGGCTCAGGCGAAGCCGCGCTCGCCGAGAAAGCGCTGCAGGTAATCGATGAACGCCTGCACCTTGCCGGTGGCACGGCGGTGGCTGGGGTAGACGGCGAGAATGTCGGCGCCGAAGGCATCCGGGTCGATCCGGTACTCCTCCATCACCCGCACCAGGCGCCCCTGGGCCAGCAACGGGGCGACGCTCCACTGCGGCGTGTGCAGCACGCCGAGGCCGGCCACGGCATTGGCCAGCAGCAGGTCGTAGTTGTCGCTCTCCAGGCGCACGCGCCGCGGGTGCGGCAGACAGATGCGCCGGCCGTCCTGCTCCACCCACCAGCCCTCACGACCCAGCGCCGGGTGCGCGTACATCAGCCAGTCATGCTGCTCCATGGTCTGCGGGGTCAGTGGCTGCGGGTTGCGCGCCAGATAGTCGGGGCTGGCGCAGAGGTAGATGCGGTTCTTGCCGACCACCCGGGCGATCAGCCCCGGCAGGTCGCTCGGGCCCTCGCGCAGGGCCAGGTCGTAACCGGCCTCGACCAGGTCGACGAAGTCATCGCACAGGTCCACGCGCAGGCGCAGTTGCGGGTACTCGGCGAGGAAGCCGGCACACACCTCGTCGAGGAAGGCGCGGCCGAAGGCCAGCGGCGCGGTCAGCCGCAGGCTGCCGTGCAGGCCGTGCTGCAGCTGGTCGATCTCCTCGCCGGCCTCGTGCAGGCGCTGCAGCACCTGGCGCGCGGTGTCCAGATAGAGGCGCCCGACCTCGGTCAGCACGATGCGCCGGGTGCTGCGCTCGAACAGCAGCGCACCGAGCTCACGCTCCAGGTGGCCGACCGCCTTGGTCAGGGCCGAGGGCGTCTTGCCCAGCAGTTCGGCGGCGCGGCTAAAGCTGCCCTGTTCGGCCGCGGCAACGAACATCGACAGGGCCCCCAGCTTGTCCATGAGTTTTTCCTTTTCGGCAAAAAGCTTGTGCGCGCCGGCGGCGTTCTGCCACCGGCGTGCTTTCGCTAGTCTCGCCGCCAGATCAATAAAAACAAGGGGGCATCATGAAAAGAGCACTACTGGCGAGCGCACTGGCTTTTTCCTCGATGGAAGCCATGGCCGCCGCCGACCTGATTCTGTTCAACGGCCAGGTATTCACCGCCGAGTCCGGCCAGCCACGCGCCCAGGCCGTGGCGGTGGAGGACGGCAAGATCCTCGAGGTCGGCAGCGATGCACAGATCCTCGCCCTGGCCGATGCCGATACCCGCCGCGTCGACCTGGCCGGCAAGGTGCTGATGCCCGGCATGATCGACACCCACAGCCACCCGGTGATGGGCGCCCTGGCTAGCCTGCGCGCCAATCTCTATGACGAGGTCAAGCCGCTGGCCGAGCTGGAGCAGTGGATCATCGAACAGGACGCCGCCGGTACCGCGCGCCTGGGCGACATCGTGGTGATTTCCGGCGCCAGCTCGGCCTACTGGAAAGACAGCCGCGCCCTGGCCAAGCGCTTCAATCAGGGCCGCTGGGCAGAGCAGCCGCTGGTGCTCGACGGCATCGACGGCCACACCGGCTGGGCCAACCAGGCCATGCTGCGCCGTGTCGGCATCGACGCCGCGCTGATCAAGACCCTCGATGAGAAAGAGGCCAGCTATATCGAACACGAGGCGGACCTGACGCCCACCGGCTACCTCAGCGAAACCGGCTGGGACCGGGTGCGCAGCCAACTGCCCAAGCCCTCCGAAGCGATGATGCTGAAGGCTGCACGCGAAGCGGTACGGATCAACCTGGAGGTGGGCGTCACCGCCTGGATGGACGCGGCGGCCAACGGCGGTGGCGAGCAGTCGCTGTTCGAGATGCGCCCGACCACCAAGGACCTCGGCGTGCTGCCGCTGTACCGTGCGCTGGCCGAGAAGGGCGAACTGAACGTGCATGTGGCCGCCCTGCTGCTGACCCATCCGCAGAGCAAGCCCGAGGACCTGGCGGTGCAGGCCGACGTGATGCGCCAGTTCGCCGGCGTGCCCAACCTGACCTTCCCCGGCCTCAAGGTGTTCGTCGACGGCATCCTCGAATACCCGGGGCAGACCGCCGCGGTGATCGACCCCTACACCAACAGCCACAAGCAGGGTCAGCTGCTGATCGACCCGCAAGGCTTCGGCCCGCTGGTGGCGGCCGCCGAGAAGCGCGGCTGGATCGTGCACATGCACGCCGTCGGCGACCGCGCGGTGCGCGAATCGCTGAACGCCGTGCAGTACGCCCGTGGCCTCAGCCAAGCGCCGGTGCCACACAGCATCAGCCACCTGCAGCTGGTCAATCCGAAGGAGTTCCCGCGCTTCAAGGAGCTCGGCGTGATCGCCTCCATGCAGCTGCTGTGGGCCACGGCGGAGAGCTACACCGAGGAACTGGTGAAGCCCTACGTCAGCGCCTACGCCTATCGCTTCCAGTACCCGGCGCGCTCGCTGCACAAGGCCGGCGCCATCATCGCCGGGGCCAGCGACTGGCCGGTGTCTAGCCCCAACCCGTGGAACGCCATCGCCCAGGCCAGCACCCGCAAGGGCCCGCTCGGCGTGCTCAACGCCGCCGAGAGCATCGACCGCGAGACCATGCTGCGTGCCTACACCATCAACGCCGCCAAGACCCTGCGCCTGGACGACCGCATCGGCTCGCTGGCACCGGGCAAGCAGGCCGACCTGATCGTGCTCGACCGCGACGTGTTCAAGGTCGACGACGCCGCGCTGTTCGAGACCAAGGTGCTGCAGACCTGGTTCGCCGGCAAGCCGGTGTACCAGGCACCGACCGCCGCCACCGCCCAACGCCAATAAGTCCCACCCCGCCGCCCACCGTGCGCCTCAGGCAGTACGGCGGGTCGGCTCGCCCTGAACTGCCGACCTAATAACCACAACACAAGGCTATTCCATGCGCATCCATCGCCACCTCACCCTGGCCCTCCTGGCCGGCTGTGCCCTGCAGGCCCAGGCCATCGAGCTCAACGAGCAGTTCTCCCTGGCCATCACCCCGGGCATCTACAGCGACTACCGCAACAGCGGTATCTCGCAGACCATGGGCGACCCCGCCGCCCAGCTCGACCTGATGCTCAGCCATGCCAGCGGCCTGTACGCCGGGGTGTGGACCAGCAACGTCGACTTCGGCCATGACTGGGAGAACGACGACCGTTTCGGCACCCGCCAGGAGATCGACTACTACCTCGGCTACTACTGGCAGATCACCGACGCCATCAGCCTGGACGGCTACTACAACCGCTACACCTTCCCCGGCGAGAGCCAGTTCAACGGCAGCGACATCTACCTGACCCTGGAAGCCTACGGCTTCTTCGTCGGCGGCAAGCACTCCCACGACACCGACCAGACCGCCTTCAGCAAGTACGCCGGCTACCGCACCCAGCTGCCGCTGGAGATCGGTCTGGAGCTGCGCTGGGAGAACGTCGACTACAAGGACGGGGTGTTCTTCAACGCCGATTACAGCGACTCGCGCGAGGACTACGACAACTGGCAGGTCTCGCTCAGCCGCGAGCTGGCCGGCATCACCTGGGGCGTCAGCTACGTCGACACCGACCTGTCCGACGCCGAGTGCCTGAGCTTCATGGGTTATGACGACCTGTGCGGCGCCGATCTGGTGGTCAGCGCCAGCAAGACCTTCTGAGCCTCGAACGTAGGACGGGTGAAACCCGCGCATCGCCACGCGGTTTCACCCGCCCTACTGCAACTGTATGGTCGATTTGAAAGTCAGCTGCGGATTGCGCCACGCGGCTGGCGGCGTAATCTGGCTGCTCCTGCCTGGAGCCGCTCCATGAGACCCGCCGACCTGTTCCGCCTGCTGCTGCTCGCCGCCATCTGGGGCGCCAGCTTCCTGTTCATGCGCATCACCGTACCGGTGCTGGGCAGCCTGCCCACCGCCTTCTTCCGCGCCAGCCTCGGCGCCCTCGGCCTGCTGGCCATGCTGCTGGTACTGCGCCCGGTGTGGGACTTCCGCGGCAAGTTCAGGGCCTGCCTGGTGCTGGGCGTGATCAACGCCGGCCTGCCCTCGGTGATGTACTGCCTGGCGGCGCTGGTGCTGCCGGCCGGCTACTCGTCGATCTTCAACGCCACCACGCCGCTGATGGGCGTGCTGATCGGCGCGCTGTTCTTCAGCGAGGCGATGACCCCGAGCAAGGCCGCCGGCGTGGCGCTGGGCCTGTTCGGCGTGGCCGTGCTGACCCGCACCGGCCCGGTGGCCTTCGACCTGCCGCTGCTGCTGGGCGCCGCCGCCTGCCTGGTGGCGACCATCTGCTACGGTTTCGCCGGCTTCCTCACCCGCCGCTGGATCGGCCAGCAGGGCGGCCTGGACAACCGCCTCACCGCCTTCGCCAGCCTGGTCGGTGCCAGCCTGTTCCAGCTGCCGCTGCTGGCCGGCAGCCTGGTCTGGCAGATGCCCAACAGCTGGGGCGGGCCCGAAGTGTGGCTGTCGCTGGCCGCGCTGGGCCTGGTCTGCACCGCCTTCGCCTACGTCCTGTACTTCCGCCTGCTGGCCGATATCGGCCCGATCAAGGCCTCCACCACCACTTTCCTGATCCCGCCCTTCGGCGTGCTATGGGGCGCGTTGTTGTTGGGCGAGCCACTGAGCTGGGCGTACCTGCCCGGCTGCGCGCTGATCGCCGTGGCGCTATGGCTGGTGGTGCGACCGAGTGCGCCGAGTGCGGCGCCGGCGAAGGCCTGAAACCGGAAGGCTGAAACGAAAAAGCCGCCCTCGGGCGGCTTTTCTCTATCCGTAGCCCGGACTTCAGTCCCGGGAGCGTCTCCCCGGACTGAAGTCCGGGCTACGGCTAAAGCCGTTCTATTGCTGCAGCTCCTGCTCGGTAAACAGATCGCTGAACAGCATGCTGGACAGGTAGCGCTCGCCCGAGTCCGGCAGGATCACCACGATGGTCTTGCCCTGCATCTCCGGCTTCTCGGCCAGGCGCACAGCGGCGACCATGGCGGCGCCGCAGGAGATGCCGCAGAGGATGCCCTCCTCCTGCATCAGGCGCAGGGCCATGGCCTTGGACTCATCGTCGCCGACCTGCTCGACGCGGTCGACGATGGACAGGTCGAGGTTCTTCGGCACAAAGCCGGCGCCGATGCCCTGGATCTTGTGCGGGCTCGGCTTGACCTCCTCGCCGGCCATGGTCTGGCTGATCACCGGCGAGGCGATCGGCTCCACGGCAACCGAGAGGATCGGCTTGTGCCGGCTGTTCTTGATGTAGCGCGACACGCCGGTGATGGTGCCGCCGGTGCCGACGCCAGCCACCAGCACGTCCACCGCGCCGTCGGTGTCGTTCCAGATCTCCGGGCCGGTGGTCTTCTCGTGGATGGCCGGGTTGGCCGGGTTGTCGAACTGCCCCGGCAGGAAGTACTTGCTCGGGTCGGAGGAGGCGATCTCGTTGGCCTTCTCGATGGCGCCCTTCATGCCCTTGGCCGGCTCGGTCAGCACCAGCTCGGCGCCCAGGGCCTTGAGCACCTTGCGCCGCTCCAGGCTCATGGAGGCCGGCATGGTCAGGATCAGCTTGTAGCCACGGGCGGCGGCAACGAAGGCCAGGCCGATGCCGGTGTTGCCGGAGGTGGGCTCGACCAGGGTCATGCCCGGCTTAAGCAGGCCGCGGGATTCGGCGTCCCAGACCATGTTGGCGCCGATCCGGCACTTCACCGAATAACCGGGGTTGCGCCCCTCGATCTTCGCCAGGATGGTCACGCCTTTGGGACCCAGGCGGTTGATCTGCACCAGTGGAGTGTTGCCGATGGACTGGGCGTTGTCGGAGTAGATGCGGCTCATGATCCTTTGTCCTTGTCGAAAACCGAGGCCAAACAGCCTAAGCCCGGCCGCCCGGATCGTCCAGCGCAGACGGGTCGAACTCCGCGCCACAACGGACAGTCCATCAACAAACACCCGCTGCGACGGACGCCAAGATGAAACGCCGCTACAGCCTGCCCCTCTATATCGTGCTCGGATTGCTCGCCCTGCTGCTGGTCCTGCACCTGACCCTGCCCTATCTGGTCCGCGACTACCTCAACGACAGACTGGCGGACATGGGCGACTACCGCGGCCAGGTCGCCGACGTGGACCTGGCCTGGTGGCGCGGCGCCTACCGGATCAACGGCCTGCAGATCGTCAAGGTCGCTGGCGACGTGCCGGTGCCGCTGCTGGATGCCCCGGCCATCGACCTGGCGGTGAGCTGGCACGCACTGTGGTACGACCACGGCGTGGTTGCGCGGGTGCTGTTCGAGAGCCCCGAACTGAACTTCGTCGATGGCGGCGAGCGCCCCGAGGACACCCAGACCGGTGCCGGCGTGGACTGGCGCGCGCAGCTGGAGAAGCTGTTGCCGATCACCCTCAACGAGATCCGCGTGGTCAATGGCCGCATCACCTTCCGCAACTTCACCTCGCAGCCGCCGGTGGACCTGCAGGCCAGCGACGTCAACGCCAGCCTGTACAACCTGACCAACGTCGCCGATGAGCGCGGCGAGCGGGTGGCGCGCTTCGAGGGCCACGCCCTGCTGCTCGACCACGCGCCGCTGGAAGCCACCGCGGTGTTCGATCCCTTCGAGAACTTCGAGGACTTCGAATTCCGCCTGCGCGCCACCGATATCGAGCTGCGCCAGCTCAACGACTTCTCCAGCGCCTATGGCAAGTTCGACTTCAACGCCGGCCACGGCGACATCGTGATCGAGGCCACGGCCGACGAGGGCCAGCTCAGCGGCTATATCAAGCCGCTGCTGCGCGATGTCGACGTGTTCAACTGGCAGCAGGACGTGGAACAGGAATCCAGGGGCTTCTTCCGTTCCATCTGGGAGGCCCTGGTCGGCGGCGGCGAGACTGCGCTGCGCAACCAGCCCACCGACCAGTTCGCCACCCGCGTCGAGCTCAGGGGCAATGTTCACCAGCAGAACGTCAGTGGCCTGCAGGCATTCCTCGGCATACTGCGCAACGCCTTCATCGAGGCCTTCAACAGTCGCTTCGAGAACCCGCCGCCGGAACAGTGAACAGGGCAATCCCGCCAATTTCGCAGCCGATATCGGCCTGACCCGCCATTCAGTGACTGAATGGCGCGTCTGCGTTCACAGTCCACCGCCGCGCGCGTTATAGTCGGGCCTTCAGTCACTACCGAACCAGCCGGCAGCGCCCCGTGGCGCGGTCGTTCGAGGATTTGCAGATGAAGTTCGAAGGCACCCAGTCCTACGTCGCCACCGACGACCTCAAGCTCGCGGTCAACGCCGCCATCACCCTGCAGCGCCCGCTGCTGGTCAAGGGCGAGCCGGGTACCGGCAAGACCATGCTGGCCGAGCAACTGTCCGCCGCCTTCGGCGCCAAGCTGATCACCTGGCACATCAAGTCCACCACCAAGGCCCACCAGGGCCTGTACGAGTACGATGCGGTCAGCCGCCTGCGCGACTCGCAGCTGAACTCGGAGAAGGTCCACGACGTTCGCAACTACATCAAGAAGGGCAAGCTGTGGGAGGCCTTCGAGTCCGAGGAGCGGGTGATCCTGCTGATCGACGAGATCGACAAGGCCGACATCGAGTTCCCCAACGACCTGCTGCAAGAACTCGACAAGATGGAGTTCTACGTTTACGAGACCAACGAGACGATCAAGGCCAAGCAGCGTCCGATCATCATCATCACCTCGAACAACGAGAAGGAACTGCCGGACGCCTTCCTGCGCCGCTGCTTCTTCCACTACATCGCCTTCCCGGATCGCGACACACTGAAGAAGATTGTCGACGTGCACTACCCGAACATCAGCGGCGAGCTGGTGGCCGAAGCGCTGGACGTATTCTTCGACGTACGCAAGGTGCCGGGCCTGAAGAAGAAGCCGTCCACCAGCGAGCTGGTCGACTGGCTGAAGCTGCTGATGGCCGACAATATCGGCGAAGCCGTGCTGCGCGAACGCGATCCGACCAAGGCCATCCCGCCGCTGGCCGGCGCCCTGGTGAAGAACGAGCAGGACGTGCAGCTGCTCGAGCGCCTGGCCTTCATGAGCCGCCGCGCCAGCCGCTGACGGTCAACCTCGATGGACCTTGAGCGAATCAAGCGCAAGCGCCAGAAAAGCGTTCAAGAGCAGGCAATGCTCCGGCGTGAAGGGCTGCGATTGACCGCACAGCACTACCGAGCGCACCCAGAGCAGATCCCGCAGGCGCTGCGTCGCTATGCCAGTGAACAAGGCATCGACTGGCGCCGCTCCACCCTGATGTACATCGATATCAATAAGTGCGGTGGTTATTGGGTGAGCGGGACTCTGTTGACTCAGGAAAAGCGCTTTATAGCGTTTGATCTGAGCACCAACGAAGATCACTCTGACTTGGACGGCAGCGGGCACACTTGGAGTGATGTAAGTGCGGAGGTGTCTGTATCCCGGCACTTACGTGGTACGGGTGTTAGCAACGGTGCTTGGGCACTAGAGATCCAGGCAGAAATCAACGGTGAGGGCGACAAGGATGCTTAGCGGCAGCTGCCTGTGCGGCGCAGTGAAGTATCAGCTCGATGCGCCCATCGAGGCGGCCAGCCATTGCCATTGCAGCCAGTGCCGCAAGGGCCATGGCGCGGCGTTCGGCAGCTACGGCAACGTGCCCTGGAGCAGCTTCCGCTGGACCGCCGGCGAGGACTCGGTAACCCGCTACCACTCTTCCCCCGGCGTGACCCGGACCTTCTGCCGGCAGTGCGGCGCCACCCTGCAGTGGTACAGCGACCATGCCAACCCGGAAACGGTCGGCATCGCCCTGGGCACGCTGGACACGCCGCTGGGCGAGGTCCCGCAGAAGCACATCTATTGCGAATCCAAGGCCGACTGGTACGCCATCGCCGACGGCCTGCCCCAGGAGCGCAGCTCCTGAGGCCTCACAGATAAACAGACGAGGGGTGCAGCCATGCTGCTCAACCTGTTCAACGAAATGCGCGCGGCCAAGGTTCCGGTCTCGGTGCGCGAGCTGCTCGACCTGATCAACGCGCTGAAACAGCACGTGATCTTCGCCGACATGGACGAGTTCTACTTCCTCGCCCGCACGGTGATGGTCAAGGACGAGCGCCACTTCGACAAGTTCGACCGCGCCTTCGCCGCCTACTTCAAGGGCCTGGAGAAGCTCGACGACTTCCTCGAGACCATGATCCCCGATGAATGGCTGCGCAAGGAATTCGAGCGCCACCTGACCGACGAGGAGCGCGCGCAGATCCAGTCCCTCGGCGGCCTGGACAAGCTGATCGAGGAGTTCAAGAAGCGCCTCGAAGAGCAGAAGGAACGCCACGCCGGCGGCAACAAGTGGATCGGCACCGGCGGCACCAGCCCGTTCGGCTCGGGTGGCTACAACCCCGAAGGCATCCGCGTCGGCGACGCCGGCAAGCGCCAGGGCAAGGCCGCCAAGGTGTGGGACCAGCGCGAATACAAGAACCTCGACGACCAGGTCGAGCTGGGCACGCGCAACATCAAGGTGGCCCTGCGCCGCCTGCGCAAGTTCGCCCGCGAGGGCGCCGCGGAGGAGTTCGACCTCGGCGGCACCATCGACCACACGGCCAAGGACGGCGGCCTGCTCAACATCCAGATGCGCCCGGAACGGCGCAACACGGTGAAGCTGCTGCTGCTGTTCGACATCGGCGGCTCGATGGACGCGCACATCAAGGTCTGCGAGGAGCTGTTCTCGGCGTGCAAGACCGAGTTCAAGCACCTCGAATACTTCTACTTCCACAACTTCGTCTACGAGAGCGTGTGGAAGAACAACCTGCGCCGCACCAGCGAGCGCTTCTCCACCCTCGACCTGCTGCACAAGTATGGCCCGGACTACAAGGTGATCTTCGTCGGCGACGCCGCCATGGCCCCCTACGAGATCACCCAGCCCGGCGGCAGCGTGGAGCACTGGAACGAGGAAGCCGGCTACGTGTGGATGAAGCGCTTCATGGAGAAGTACAAGAAGCTCATCTGGATCAACCCCTACCCCAAGGACGCCTGGAACTACACGGCCTCCACCAATATCGTCCGCGAGCTGATCAACGATCAGATGCACCCGCTGACGCTGCGGGGGCTGGAGGAAGGCATGCGCTTCCTCTCCAAGTGACCACGAACGGGCCCGGCGGGCCCGTTCTGCTTTGGGGCGAAAGCCGTTAGGCTTGGCGCGTTATCCCTTCGCAACGAGCCGATCATGCAAGACCTTTCCCTGCAGGACGTCGCCGCCCCGGACGGCGTCTGTTACGGCTGTGGCAGCCGCAATCCCCATGGCCTGCACATCAAGAGCCGCTGGCACGAAGACGGCGTGCACGTGGTGGCCGAGCACCTGCCCGATCCCATGCACTGCGGCTGGCCGGAGCTGGTCTACGGCGGGCTAATTGCCATGCTGGTGGACTGCCACTCGAACTGGGCCGCCATGGCCTATCACTACCGCGCCGAAGGTCGCGAGCCCGGCAGCCTGCCGCGCATCGAGTGCGTCACCGGCAACCTCGGCATCAAGTTCATCAAGCCGACGCCCATGGGCGTGCCGCTGCAGCTGCGCGCCCGCATCGACGGCGAGCCGGGGCGCAAGACCCGGGTGATCTGCGAGGTGTATGCCGGCGACGTGCTGACCGCCATCGGCGATTCGGTCTTCGTGCGCATCGACACCGGCGTGCTAGCCGCCGCGGCCCACGGCCGCGAGGCCTGATCCGCAATTCGCTCTCCTCAAGGACGAGGTAATCCATGTACATCGGCAAACTTGCCAAGCTGACCGGCTGCACACCCAAGGCGATTCGTCTGTACGAGGAGCTGGGGCTGTTCGCGGCTCCACAGCGCCAGGGCCGCTACCGCATCTACGCGCCCTACCATGTAGACCTGGTGCGACTGATCCGCATCGCCCAGGCGGCGGGCTTCAGGCTCGCCGAACTGGGCGCCCTGCTGGCGACGAAACAGCGCGAGCAGCGTTTTCCACTGGAGCTGGCCCAGGTCGGCATCCAGGCGAAGCGCCTGCAGGTGCAGGCGCAGGTCGCCGAACTGCACGCCCTCGATGCGCGCCTGGTAGAGCTAGGCCAGGAGGCCACCCGGCTATTTTCCGAGCAGTCGCCGCAGCAGTGCAGCCATTAGCCCGGACGCTGCTGCAGGAAGGCGAAGGCCTCGCGCAGGGCCTGCTCCGGCGGCCGCGGCCGATAGCCGAGCTCTGCTCGCGCCTTGCCGATGCGGTATTCCTGGCGCACCCCGTGGAACAGCCGCACCTGGCTGACCAGCAGCCTGGCCGGCTGCCCGCTTAGCCGCGCCCAACGCTCCTGCAACCAGGCCAGCGCTAGCAGTAGCCAACGTGGTGCCGGTGGTGGCAGGCGCATACCCGGCTGCACCGCATGGGCAGCCTCGACCAGCGTCTGCAGCGGCGACGAATGTTCGTTGGCGAGGATATAGCGCTCCCCCGCCCGCCCCTTCTCCGCCGCGCGGATCAGGCCGTCGGCCACGTCACGCACGTCGACGAAGTTGAAGTGGAAACCGGGATCGAGCGGCACCCGGCGCCTCAGTACGTCGTCGAGAAAGCCCATGGTGTCGGTCAGACGCAGGGCGTTGGGGCCGACCATGGCCGCCGGAAGCACCACCACCAGCTCGATGCCCAGGCGCTGCGCCACCTCCCAGGCCATGCGCTCCGAGAGAATCTTGGAGCGGTAGTAGGCGTTATCGTGTTCGTCATTCCACTGCGTCTCGTCCCGCGGTCGACCGTCGTGCCCCACCGCCGCCACCGAGCTGACATAGACCACCCGCCGCACACCCGCCTCGGCGGCCGCCTCCAGCACATTGCGGGTACCCTCGACATTGGGAACGACAATCTCCACTTGCGGGTCGCGGGCCCAGTGGCGGAACACCGCGGCGACCTGGTACAGCACCTCGACTCCCTGCAGCGCCTGCACCAGCGCCTGCCTGTCCTGCAGCTCGGCGTACACCAGCTCGCAGTCGAGCCCGGTAAAGGCCGCGCGATCACTCACATCACGCACCCCGGCACGCACACGCTCGCCGCGCGCCAGCAGCGCGCGCACCAGCGTATTACCGAGATGGCCGTTGGCCCCGGTGACCAGACACAGCTTCTTATCCATTGGCAACGCTCCCTGCATAAAAGGTAGCGCCAGCCTAGAGTCTGCCCCTAGGGACAGAGTCAAGCGGCAACGTGCAGAGAGCCAAACACTAGCGAGGCTCGCAGCCACGGCGGCGACGGTGCTGGGAGAAGCAGGCCCTCTCAGGCCGAAGGAATGCCTAGCGCCAGTGGCGCTTCTCGTAGGCGATCGGCTTGTGCTTGCGGCCGATGCCGACGGTCCAGCCGATGCCCAGGGCGATCAGCTCGGCCAGCCAGGCCAGCACCAGCCCCACACCCAGGCCCCAGTAGATCGCCTGGGGCGCCAGCAGCACCTGGTAGGTATAGGCGTCGTAGGTTTCCTGCAGCAGGGCCTGGTCGGCGTCGGTCGCCAGGTGCCAGACCTGCGCATACCAGGTGCCCTGCATGGCCAGCCACTCGCCCTCCAGCAGCTCGGCGCGGGTCACCAGATGGCCGATGCTGTCGGCGTCGCTGCGCATCACCTCGTCGGTGCTGGCCCGGTAGTGGGCGACCAGGGCATCGAGGTCTCCATTGAAGAACTTGGCGGCAGTCTCGCGGAAGCCCAGCAGGCTCTCCTCGGACTCGGCGCGGTGGGCGGCCACGCGCTTGGCGTAGTCGTCGACGAAGCCCGGCACCTGCACGCCGACCAGCAGGCCGAAGGCGAATACCACGAGACGCAAGTAACCCCTGAACATCCTCAATCCCCCATCTGCCCATGGGCGAGGCGCTCACCGCGGCGCCACAGGCTCCACTCCCCCGGCTGGAACAGGTTCCAGCGCTCGTTATCGGTCAATGGCTCGGTGGCGATCACCGTCACCACATCGTTCGGCGTGGTTTCCGCCTGGAAGTCCACGGTCAGGTCCGCATCCTTCAGCCGCGCAGGGCCGAAGGGCGCACGGCGGGTGATCTGCGCCAGCTTGGTGGAGCAGAAGCAGAACAGCCAGTCGCCATCGCTGAGCAGGCAGTTGAACACGCCCTTGCCGCGATAGTCCTGGGCCGCCTGGATCAGCACCGGCAGCAGCACCTCCACCGGCACCGGCTCCGGGAAGGCGCCGCGCACGCGGTTGAGCAGGTCGCAGAAGGCAGCCTCGCTGTCGGTGTCGCCGACCGGGCGGTAGAAGTCGAAGCTCGGTGCGAAGTCAGTCAGCTGGCCGTTGTGGGCGAAGCACCAGTTGCGCCCCCACAGCTCGCGCACGAATGGGTGGGTGTTGGCCAGGCACACCCGGCCGACGTTGGCCTGGCGGATATGGCCGATCACCGTCTCGCTCTTGATCGGGTAGCGCTGCACCAGCTTGGCCACTTCCGAACCGACGCTGGCCGCCGGGTCCTGGAACAGGCGCAGACCTCGCCCCTCGTAGAAGGCGATGCCCCAGCCATCGCGATGCGGGCCGGTGCCGCCGCCGCGCTGCATCAGCCCGGTGAAGCTGAACACGATGTCGGTGGGCACATTGGCGCTCATGCCGAGCAGCTCGCACATGACTCAGGCCTCCTGCAGCGCCGCGCGCAATCGCTCGGCCTCGCGGGCCAGGCGCGCCTCGATCCGCTTGCGGCCGAGCGGCAGGAAGCGCGTGACGGTGCGCCAGCACAGCGCCGGCAGGTCGCCGTTGCGGCGTGGAATCAGGTGCAGGTGCAGGTGCGGCACGTGCTGGTTGGCCACCGGGCCGTCGTTGAGCAGCAGGTTGATGCCCAGCACGTCGGGCTCACTGCGATAGAGCGCCTTGGCCAGGCGATCGGCCAGGGCCAGCAGGGCATCGCGCGGCTGTGACGGTAGGTCGGCGAGGAAGGGCGCATGGCCCTTGGCGACGATCAGCACGTGGGCCGGGCGCAGTGGGAAGATATCCAGCAGCACCAGGAAATGTTCGTCCTGGTGAATGATGTGTGCCGGCAGTTGGCCGTCGGCGATGGCGCAGAACACGCAGCTCATGGGCTCTCCTTGTCGCATGCGGCCATGCTAGCGCACGCCGCTACATGCAACTAGAGTCGCGGCTCGATGCGCAGGCGGCGGTCGCCGTAGGCATCCAGGCGGGTATCGGCGTCGGGGCGCTCTTCGCGGTCCATCAGTTCGCGCAGGGTCGGCTCGTCCTCTTCCACCGCAGTCACACGCGGGCCCCGGCGGTTTTCCCACCAGCGCTCCAGCGGCCAGCGCAGGAAGGCGAAGGCCAGCCACACGCCGAAGGCGATCAGCCCGTAGATGGCCAGGTCGGCCACCGCGCGCCAGGCGTTCTTGCCCACCTCGAACAGCAGATCGAGGGCGGTGATGGCGATGGCCGGCGCGAACAGTTCCTTGGCCGGATCGACAATGGTTGGCGTCAGCAGCAGCACGGCCACGATCACGCGCAGCGGTTCGCGCAGCCAGCGCCACATCCAGCCGGTCATGCGGAACCACACCAGCAGGCAGCCCAGCGCCGAGATGGCATAGATGCCCCAGGCGAGCAGATAGTCTTGTTCGGTCATGGCGTTTCGTGGCTTGGCCGGCAAAGGGGCGCTTATGATAACGGCTTTTGCGGCCCCCGACCTCCCTGCGGTCGCCCGAACGAGAACGATCATGACCGACGCCCCCATCGCCCGCCGCGACACCGGCTCCGACCCCTACCGCTGGCTGGAACAGCGCGACAGCGCCGAGGTGCTCGACCATCTCAAGGCCGAGAACGCCTACCTGGAGCAGCAGCTGGCCGAGCAGGCCGAGCTGCGCGAGGCGCTATTCCAAGAGATCAAGGGCCGTATCCGCGAGACCGACCTGTCCCTGCCGGTGCCCTGGGGCCCGTGGCTGTACTACCAGCGCACCACGGCCGGCGACGAATATCCGCGCCACTACCGCTGCCCGCGCCCGGCCGACGGCTCGCTGACGGTGGACGAGAGCGCCGAACAGCTGCTGCTCGACCCCAACGCCCTGGCCGGCGATGGCTACCTGTCGCTCGGCGCCTTCACCGTCAGCCCGGACCACCGCCTGCTCGGCTACAGCCTGGATACCGCCGGCGACGAGATCTACCGGCTGTTCGTCAAGGAGCTGGACGGCGGGGCCCTACGCGAGCTGCCGTTCGACGACTGCGACGGCCAGATGACCTGGGCCGGCGACAGCCAGACCCTGTTCTTCGTCACCCTGGACGACACCCATCGCCCACACCGCCTGTATCGCCACAGGCTCGGCGACAAAGGTGCCGAGCTGGTATTCGAGGAGACCGACGGGCGCTTCTTCCTCAGCTGCTACCGCAGCAGCTCCGAGCGCCAGTTGGTGCTGAGCCTGGGCAGCAAGACCACCAGCGAGGCCTGGGTGCTCGATGCCAATACACCGCAGGGTGAGTTCCGCTGCCTGGCGCCACGCCAGGAGGATCACGAGTACGACGTCGATCACGGCCTGCTGGACGGCGAGTGGACCTGGTTCGTGCGCAGCAACCAGGCCGGGATTAACTTCGCCCTGTACGCCGCCAGCGAAGCCCAGCCGACCCGCCAGCACTGGCGCGAGCTGATCGGCCACGACGAGCGACGCATGCTGGAGGGCGTCACCCTCAACCAGGAAGCCTTCATCCTCAGCCTGCGCGAGGGTGGCCTGCCGATCATCGAGGTGCACCCACGGTCCGCTGCGCCCTATCCCGTGCAGTTGCCGGATGCCGCCTACAGCCTGTATGTGCAGGACAGCCTGGAATTCCACAGCCCGGCGATCCGCCTGCGCTACGAGGCACTCAACCGCCCGGCCCAGGTGCGCCAGCTGGAGCTGGCCAGCGGCGAGCAGAAAGTGCTCAAGCAGACCCCGGTGGAAGGCCCCTTCGATGCCGACGCCTACGAGAGCCGTCGGCTCTGGGCCACTGCTGCAGACGGCACCCAGGTACCGATCAGCCTGGTGGCGCGCAAGGAAGTATTGGCAGCCGGCCAGCCCGCGCCGCTCTACCTGTACGGCTACGGCGCCTATGGCGAGAGCCTCGACCCCTGGTTCAGCCATGCGCGCCTGAGCCTGCTGGAGCGCGGCTTCGTCTTCGCCATCGCCCACGTGCGCGGCGGTGGTGAGCTGGGCGAGGCCTGGTACCGCGCCGGCAAGCTGGAACACAAGCAGAACACCTTCGGCGACTTTATCGCCTGCGCCGAGAGGCTGATCGGCGACGGCCTGACCACTCCAGCGCAGCTGGTGATCAGCGGCGGCAGCGCCGGCGGCCTGCTGATCGGCGCCGTACTCAACCAGCGTCCCGAACTGTTCGCCGCGGCCGTCGCCGAAGTGCCCTTCGTCGACGTGCTCAACACCATGCAGAACCCCGACCTGCCGCTGACCGTGACCGAGTACGACGAATGGGGCGACCCGAACCAGCCGGAGGTGTTCGAGCGCATCAAGGGCTACGCGCCCTACGAGAACGTCAGCGCCCAGGCCTACCCGGCGATTCTCGCCGTGGCCGGCTACAACGACAGCCGCGTGCAGTACTGGGAGGCCGCCAAGTGGGTGGCCAAGCTGCGCGCCACCCGCACCGACGCCAACCTGCTGCTGCTCAAGACCGACCTGGGCTCCGGCCACGGCGGCATGAGCGGCCGCTATCAGGCGCTCAAGGACGTGGCGCTGGAATATGCATTCCTGCTCAAGGTACTGGGAGTCGCTTGATGCAGAACCTGCTCTATCGATGGCTGCTGCTGGTCGGTCTCGGCCACGCGGCGCTGGGCATTGCCCTGGCATTTGCCGCCCATTTGCCTATCACCCAACCCTATTTCGCCTACCTGTACGCCAGCGTCGCCGCCACACCGCCGCCAGCCGAGTTCCAGACGCTGCTGCGTACCATGGTTGGTCTGTTCGGGCCGACCGTGGCGAGCTGGGGGCTGTTGTTCAGCGTGCTGGTATTCCTCTATCGCGAACACGGCCACCGCCAGATCAAGCCGGCGATCTTCGCCGCCCTGCTGGTCTGGTGCCTGCTGGACAGCGCGATCTCGCTGTATTTCGGGCTGCTATGGCACGCCTACCTCAACACGGCGGCGGTGCTGTCGATCGCCCTGCCCCTGCTGGCGCTGCGCCCGCTCAAGGCTTGTCGATAGATTCCGCAGGATGCTGTTGCTGGCTGCGCCGCTGGGTCTCCAGTTGCGGCAGCGGCTTGTCCTTGGGTATTGCCTGCGGTGCGGACAGGGGCGTACGTGGGCGCTGGGGATTAACCAGCAGTGGCGGGCTGTTGCGCGGTGCGGGGGTGATGCTGCGCACCTCGGGCTTGCCATAGGGCTGCGGCGTGGCGGTGCCGGGCAGGCCCGGCGGCTGGGCCTGGGCACTGAGGCTCAGCGCCAGGATCAGAACGAACGATACGTGACGCATCGGCGGCTCCAGCGGTGTCGGCTTTCGTTCTATTCTGGCAGTCTCGCCATCCAGTAGTTCGCCAGCCGACCGCAGGTACCCCATGAACAAGCTCGACCAGATACTCGCCGAGGCCCAGCGCCGACGCGAGACCAGTTATCGCGAGAAGGCGCTGAGGATGTACCCGCATATCTGCGGGCGCTGCGGCCGCGAGTTCAGCGGCAAGCGCCTGAGCGAGCTGACCGTGCATCACCGCGACCACAACCACGACAACAACCCGGAAGACGGCTCCAACTGGGAGCTGCTGTGCCTGTATTGCCACGACAACGAGCACCAGCGCCAGGTCGATCTGCATTACCAGAAGGAAGAAGCGGCCGTGGCCGGCTCCGGCAGCAAGGTCACCCACAAGGCCCTGGCCGGTCTGGAGGCGCTGCTCAAGAACAAGCCTGAGGCCTGAAACGAAAACGCCCGCTGCAAGAGCGGGCGCATTCACAGCAGGATCGATCAGAGCATGTGGTTCTTCTTGAACTGCTGAATGGTGGTTTCCGGACGCCCTTCTTCCTTCTGCAGACCGTAGGTCACGGTCTTGCCTTCCGGGCCGCCGCCGATGTCGGTGTAGCGGAAGATCGGCTCGCCCAGCTTGATCATGTCCTGCATGTCGCCATAGCGCTTGAACACGTAGATGCTGCCGTCCTGGCGCACTTCCCCGTAGAACGGGTCGGCCGGCACCTGGGCGACCTTGAAGAAGCGGTAGGCGGCGATCTTGTCCAGGGCCTTGCCCTGATCCTCGGCACGCAGGGCCAGGATGACTTCCTGGCCTGCCGGATCCTTCTCATCCAGCGGCCGCAGGACCGGGGCCTGACCGGTGGTGAGGAAGTCCTTGAACACCTGGTAATCGTCGAAGACGAACACCTGGGTTTCGCTACGCACCTGATACCAGTCCTCGTTGTTCAACGGCTCCGGCTTGGACGCCTGCATGGGCGCGGCGCAGGCAGCGAGGGTCGCGGCCAGCATGGCGATGGACAACGGTTTGAGGATGGACATGGCAACTCCTGATGGCTGTTGTAATGGCCGAGCAAGTTGCCGCAATTGCATGACGGGCGGATGAAGGGCCCGTGTCAGTTGCATGACGACGGGCCCGGCCACGGCGGTCAGCGCAGGAGTTTGCTATCCAGCACTTCCGAGCCGCGGCCCATGACGTTCTCGCTGATCTCGATGAAGTCCTTGGTGCTGGCCTTGTCCATGCGCATCAGGCCGCGGGTGACGTCGTCCAGCGAGCGCTGGTTGTCGGTGTTCTTGCGAATCTCGCGATCCAGCTCCTGCATCAGCAGCACGGCGCGGGCGGTGACCGGGCCGGTGGAGGCCTCGGTGCGCAGGCTCTCGACCTTCTTGCTCCAGTTCAGCAGCTTCTTGCGGATGGCCTGGTAGCGGTCCTCGCTCATGCCGCCGGCGCGGCGTACCAGCTCGATGGCGTAGTACTCGGCCAGGCCCTCGCTGATCCAGTCACTGTTGTCGGTGTCGCGGATGCGGCTGAACACGTGGACCAGCTCGTGCACCAGCGAGCTGGTGCCGTTCTCGCTGACCAGCGGGCGCTCGGCGTGGAAGAAGATCGAGTTGGGTGCCGATAAGCCGCCGCGCCACATCGGGTCGCCGGCGCCGACGATGAGCAGCTTGCCCGGGTCGCGCGGGAACACCGACTGGGCCTCGGGCCAGATGAAGGTCAGCAGGGTCAGCACGTCCATGCGGCGCATGCCCTCGCCCACCGGCGCGGCCACGGTCACGTCGGTGTCGCCGAGCTGGGCGCGGCGGCTGCCGATCTTGCCGGCCAGGATCCAGCCAGTGGGGCGGTCGAACTTGCGCGCCGGGTTGTCGATGCGGAACTTGTTCTCGCCAACCTTGGGCCAGCCGGTCTCCACGCCGTTCCAGCCCTTGGGCAACTCGAACTGCAGGCGCGAGACCAGCTCGACCTTGTCGTCCTTGACCAGGTGCGCGCTGGGCACCAGGTCATCGCCGCGCACCAGGGCCCAGTCTGCGGTCATGCGCGCGTCGAACTTGTCGTTGCTGCGCGGGTGGTCGATGCGCACCTTGTAGCTCAGGCTGCTCTTGCCCTTGCCCGGCTGCCAGGTACCGCGCTCGGGGCTGTCCTGGGTCCAGGTGCCTTCGGCGCTGAAGTCGCTGTAGTAGCCCTTGTCACCCAGGTCGAAGGTCAGGCTGCGGATCAGGTCGCCCTGCTCCAGGGTCAGGCTGACTTCGGCCAGGCCGCTGTCCGGCACGAAGCGCACCTGGTAATCCAGATCAACGCGCTTGGCCGCCCACAGGGGCGCACTCAGGCCGAGCAATAGGGTGGCGGTCAGCAACTTGCGGGCGGGCATCGAAAGGCTCCATGCGATGGGGGTAGCAACCTTGGACCCGCGCCGGAGGGAAAGACTCAACCGGCGCGGAAGATCAGATGATCCTCCCAGTCTTCCTCGGCCACGCTGCCTTCGGCAAGCATGCGCCCGGACTGGGAAATGCGTTCGTGGTGCACGGCATCGGGATCGCCGCAGACCAGATGATGCCAGAGCGGCAGGTCCTTGCCCTCGCTGACCAGGCGGTATGCGCAGGTCGGCGGCAGCCACTTGAACTCGTCGGCCTGGGCCGGAGTGAGCTGCACGCAGTCCGGCACCTGGGCGCGGCGATTGGCGTAATCGCTGCAGCGGCAGGTCTTCAGATCCAGCAGTTTGCAGGCGATGCGCGTGTAGTAGACGCTGCCGTCGTCCTCGTCTTCCAGCTTCTGCAGGCAGCACAGGCCGCAGCCGTCGCACAGCGACTCCCACTCGTCCTGATCGAGCTGGGCGAGGGTCTTGCGTTTCCAGAAGGGTTGAACGATGGCGGCCATGGCGAGAGTACAGCGGGTAAAGGCGCGGCAGTCTAGCCGCAGACGAATCCGCGGCCAAGCGCAGCCCGTCAGTAGCCGCGGGCGAAGTCGACCTCGCCGCGCAACTGCTGGCCATCGCGGTAGCGCTGCAGGTTATCGAGAAACAGCCTGGCCATGGCCGCCGGCTCGGTGGGCGCCGAGCTGTGGCCGGTGAGCAGCAGGCGCGGCGCATCCCAGAACGGATGACCGGCGGGCAACGGCTCCTCGCGACAGACGTCGATCACCGCCCCCGCCAGCTGCGCAGCGCGCAGGGCCGCCACCAGGTCGGCATCGACCACCGCCACGCCGCGACCGGCGTTGATGAACAGCGCCTCGGCGCGCATCCCGGCGAACAGCGCGGCGTCATAGAGATCGCGGGTGGCCGGGGTATCCGGCAATACGTTGACCAGGCAATCGGCCCAGGCTGCCTGCTCGGCCAGAGCGTCCAGGCCGTGCACTTCGACGAAGGGCGCGATGGCGCGCGGCTGGCGGGCGATGCCGCGCAGCTCCACACCGAACGGCGCGAGGAAACGGGCGATGTCGCTACCGATATCGCCGGCCCCGACCACCAGCACCTTGCAGCCGCGCAGACTCGGCGGTGCCTGGTTGTCCCAGCGCTGCTCGACCTGGCTGGCCAGGCGCGGCAACAGGCGACGACGATGGGCCAGCAGGTAGGTCAGAACGTATTCGGCCATCGGCTGGCCGAAGATGCCCACCGCGCGGGTCAGGCGATAGTCGCGCGGCAGGCCGATGCCCAGCAGCGGCGTGATGCCGGCCCAGGTGGATTGCAGCCAGTCCGGGCGCAGGCCCTGGCGCAACAGCGGCAGCAGCAGGTCCGGTTGGCCGAGCCAGACCGGGCAGGCCTGCGCCTCGCCAGCAGCGGCCTGCTCACCGGTCAGCAGCTGCAGATCGGGCGCGGCGGCGCTCAGCAGCTCGGCGTAGCGGGCGTGGTCACGCTCCAGCAGGAGGACGCGCATCAGACCGGGTCGTTGCGGCGCAGCAGTTCGTCCGGCAGGTGCTCGATGTATTCATCCTCCGGCGGCGGCATCTGCAGGTGATAGCCCTGCTTGTCGAGATTCTCCAGCACCTGGGCGATGTCCTCGCGGGCCAGTTTCTTCTCCGGGGTGAGGATCATCTCGAAGCACAGCTGCGGCGCACCAAAGGCGGCCAGCAGGCCCTCGGGCACGCGCTTGAGGGCATCGGCCTTGAGCACGTAGAGGTACATCTCGTTCTTGCGCGGGCTCTTGTAGATGGAGCAGATCTTCTTCATTGCAGTACGTCCAGCAGGGCTTGGCCCATCAGTTCACGGCGCCATCCGCGCAGGTTGTCCGGCAGCGTCCATGGGCCGTCGGGGTAGCCACTCTTGAGCAGGGCTTCGAGGGATTTCTTGCGCAGCATCAGCTCGGGGGCGATCTGCAGGCGCTCGGCCTCGGCCTGGCCCACCGCGCGCAGCTTCTTCAACAATGCGCCGGCCTCGATCGGCAGCGGCGCAGGCAGGGTTGCCGGCCACTGCTCCGGTGGCAGCGCGGTAGCCTCGCGGATCATGCGCAGGATGGTCTCGCCATCTTGGCGCACGGTGCGCGGGTGCATGTCCTCGATACGCGCCAGGGCCACGGTGTTGTCCGGCTGGAAGCGCGCCAGCGGCCACAGCGAGTGCTCGCGCAGGATGCGGTTGCGCGGCTGGTTGCGCGCCCGCGCCTGACGTTCGCGCCAGGCGCACAGAGTGCGCAGCACGGCCAGCTGCTGGGACGACAGCTTCCAGGCCAGCTTGGATTCTAGGTAGGCCTGGTCCGGGTCGATCTCGCGGCGTAAGTTGCTGACCAGCTCCGCGCCGTCGGCGAGGATCCAGGCCAGCTTGTCGGCGCTAAGCCTGGGCAACAGCTCTTGGTACAGCTCGGCCAGGTGCTGGGCATCCTCGGCGGCGTAGCTGACCTGAGTCGGCGACAGCGGCCGCTGCAGCCAGTCGGAACGGGTCTCGCCCTTGGGCAGCTCGATGTTCAGCACCTCCTGCACCAGGCGCGAGTAGCCCATGGAGAAGCCGATATTGAGGAAGCCGGCGGCCAGCTGGGTATCGAACAGCGGCTGCGGCAGCGCGCCGGTCAGGCGCAGGAAGACTTCCAGGTCCTCGCTGCAGGAGTGCAGCACCTTGGTCACGCTGCGGTCTTCCAGCAGCTCGGCGAAGGGCGTCCAGTCCTTCACTTCGAGCGGGTCGACCAGATAGGCGCGCTGGCCGTCACCGACCTGCAGCAGGCCGGCGATGGGATAGAAGGTGTCGACCCGCATGAATTCGGTATCGAGGGCGACGAAGGGCAACTGCCGCCACTCGGCGCAATGACGCGCCAGGCTGGCGTCGTCGAGGATCCATTGAATATCGATGGCCACGCGGCACTCCTTGATTGATGCCGCGCAGTATATATGCACGTGGCTGATACCGGGCATTCAAGCCCCTCGCACTGGCAACTCCCGGCCCGCCAGCGTGTAAACTGCCGCGCATTCGCAAACCAGGGAAGAAACACAATGAAAAAGTTCCTCGGCCTCCTCGTGCTGGTCGGCCTGGCCATCGGCGCCTTCCTCTATATCACTCCCAGCCCCATCGCCCCGCTGGCCTGGAAACCCCAGACCGCACCGCTGATGACCGGCGTGCTGGAACCCAACGACACCCTGATGAAGGCCGAGCTGCTGGCCCAGGGGCAGATCCATGGCCCGGAAGATACGGCCGTGGATGCCCAGGGCCAGGTCTACGCTGGCCTGCATGACGGGCGCGTCGTGCGCATCGGCGCGGACGGCAAGGCGGAAACCTTCGCCGCCACCGGCGGCCGCCCGCTGGGCATGGACTTCGACGCCCAGGGCAACCTGATCGTCGCCGACGCCTACAAAGGCCTGCTGCGCATCGACCCGCAGGGGCGCATCACGGTGCTGGCCACCGAGGCCGAGGGCGGCCCGTTCGTCTTCACCGATGACCTGGATATCGCCAGCGACGGGCGCATCTACTTCACCGACGCGTCCAGCAAGTTCCAGCAGCCGGACTATCTGCTCGACCTGCTCGAAGGCCGCCCCTATGGCCGCCTGATGGTGTTCGACCCGGCCACCGGCAAGACCCAGGTGCTGCTCAAGGACCTGTACTTCGCCAACGGCGTGGCCCTGTCGCAGAACGAGGACTTCGTGCTGGTCAACGAGACCTACCGCTACCGCATCCAGCGCTACTGGCTGAAAGGCGACAAGGCCGGCACCCACGACCTGTTCGCCGACAACCTGCCGGGCATGCCGGACAACCTGCAGGGCGACCGTGCCGGCACTTTCTGGGTGGCCCTGCCGACCCCGCGCAAGAGCGACGCCGATTTCCTCCAGGCCCAGCCCTGGGTCAAGGCCCAGCTGGCCAAGCTGCCGCGCTCGCTGTGGCCGAAGCCGGCCTCCTATGGCCTGGCCATCGCCCTCAACGAAAAAGGCGAGATCGTGCAGAGCCTGCACGACACCAGCGGCACCCACCTGCGCATGGTCACCTCGGTGAAGCCGGTGGGCGACTACCTGTACCTGGGCAGCCTGGACAATGATCGGATCGGCAAGCTGAAGATCCGCTGATGATCCTCCCCTCTCCCCCCGGGAGAGGGGCCGGGGGTGAGGGATTTGCTAGCGACAATCCGGTATTCCCTCACCCCAGCCCTCTCCCAAAGGGAGAGGGAGAAAAAGCCCGCCATTCGGCGGGCTTTTTCGTTCACACCGGCTGCTCGGTCAGCCTGGCCGGCACCACGCTGGGCACCGGTTCACCCAGCAGGTCCTGCATGCTCAGGCGCACCTGGGCCATCAGCTCGGGCAACCGCTCGACGTCGTAGCGGCTGGCGTCGGTCGGCGCGCCGATGTGCAGCTGCACCGGCAGGCCGAGATTGAAGCGCCAGGTGCGCGCCGGCAGCACCTCGGAGATGCCGCGGAAGACGATCGGCACTATCACCGCATTGGTATCCAGGGCCAGGTGGAAGCAGCCCTTCTTGAATGGCAGCAGCTGGCCGTCCCGAGAGCGGGTGCCCTCGGGCGCGGCCCACAGGACGATGCCGCTCTCCATCATGCGCTTGGCGTTTTCCAGGTCCTTCACCGCCTGCTGGCGATTGTGCCGGTCCACCGAGGGGAACTCGGCGGCGCGAATCGCCGCGCCGAACACCGGGATGCCGAACAGCTCCTTCTTCGCCAGCATGCGGATCGACCCCGGCAGGGCGACGAAGCTGGCGGGGATGTCGTAATGGCTGGCGTGACTGCTGAGCAGGATGTAGCGGCGGCCGTCGTTGAAGTCCGGCATCTGGCCATGCACGCTGAGGTGCATGCGCACCAGGCGCAGCAGCAGGCCCGACCAGCGGCGGGTGTAGCGATCCACGTCGGCACGCCGCAGACGCCCGCTGACGGCGCGCAGCAACACCTTGCTGCAGTAGTAGAAGGTCACCAGCAGCGACCCCAGGACCACGCCGACGCGGCGGGCCAGGTTGGCGCTTTCGATGGCAGGATGCAGGCTGAGCATGGGGTTACCTCGTGTGGCGAACCGCAGTGAGAGCGGCAAAAGGCTCCCGGGTTCGCTTCTGGTTATTCGTGGCTGTCCTTATGATGCGTCTGGCCATGAATACGACACAGGAGGTCCCATGCCACTCGCCCAGCTGATCACCGCCGACCATCTGCACGCCCGCCTGCAGGAGCCGGGGCTGGTCATTCTCGACTGCCGCTTCGCCCTCGACGACCCGACCCATGGCGCCCGCAGCTACGGCGAGGGGCATATTCCCGGCGCCCGCTTCGCCGACCTGGAGCACGACCTCTCCTCGGCCAAGATCAAGGGCGTCACCGGCCGCCATCCGTTGCCCGAACCTGCCGCGCTGATCGACCGGCTGCGCGCCTGGGGCATCGACAACGACTCGCCGATCGCCCTGTACGACGACGGCCCCGGTGCCTTCGCCGCCCGCGCCTGGTGGCTGCTGGCCTGGCTGGGCAAGCGAGATGGCGTGTACCTGCTGGATGGCGGCCTCAAGGCCTGGAAGGAAGCCGGCCTGCCGCTGAGCGCCGAGACGCCGATGGTTGCCCCGGGGAATTTCCGCGGCCAGGCGGACGGCGCCCTGTTGCTGCACGCCGGGCAACTGCAGCAGCGCCTGGGCAACCCCGAGCTGACCCTGCTCGACGCCCGCGCCCTGCCCCGTTTCCGCGGCGAGACAGAGCCGCTGGACCCGGTGGCCGGCCATATTCCCGGCGCCCAGTGTGCGGTGTTCACCGACAATCTGGGTGGCGACGGCCGCTTCCTGCCGGCCGAGCAGCTGCGCGCGCGCTTCGACGGCCTGCGCGGATCACGCCCGGTGGAATCGCTGGTGGCCTATTGCGGCTCGGGCGTCACCGCCTGCCACAACCTGTTCGCCATGAGCCTGGCCGGCTACCCGCTGGCGCCGCTATACGCCGGCTCGTGGAGCGAATGGATCACCGATCCGACGCGGCCGGTGGCGACCGGCGACTGAGGAGCTACTGCAGACCGCGCAGCCGCTTGGGCGTCAGCCCCATGTAGCGGCGCATGGCCGTGGTCAGCGCACTTTGGCTGGAGAACCCGCATTCCTCGGCGATCCGCACCAGCGCCAGCGGGCTCTCGCGCAGCAGGCGCGCGGCGTGGTCGAGGCGGGTCTTGAGCAGGTACTGGTGCGGCGTCAGGCCCACGCTGTCCTTGAACTGGGCGTGGAAGTGGCTCGGGCTGAGGCAGGCCACCTGGGCCAGTTCGATCACCGTGATGCGGCGCGCCAGGTGCTCAGCGATGTAGGCATCCAGCCGCCCCAGATCCAGATTGGCAATGGTGCCGCGTCCGCGCTCACCGAACAGGCGCAGGTGCAGCGCGCGCAGCAGTACACCGCCGAGGGCGCGGGCCAGGTGCGGGTCGCTGCCATAGCGAGCCAGCTCCGCGCCGGCGTAGCTCAGCAGGTTCTGGAAATCGGCATCCAGGGTCGGGTAGCGCGGGCTCTCGAACAGCTCGGCGAGCAGGCTGAGGTCTTCCGGCGAGGTATCGCGTTCGTCCAGATCGAGAATCAGCATGCGGTTGTCGCCCATGCCGGCGAACTGGTGATCGGCATCGCCCGGCACCAGGCAGGCGCGCATGCGGCTGACTTCGCCACCACGGCCACTGACCTCGAATTCCGCGCGCCCGGACAGCGACATCACCAGTTGGTGATAGTCATGGGCGTGTTCGAGGGCCTGGCTATCCAGGCATGCGAGGCGGGCATTGAGCATGGCGATGCACCAAGCGAAGCGAGGGTTGCACTTTAACCAGTTAAGCCGCAAAGAGGCAGTAGCACCGACAAATGGCATCGGTTGCACCTTCACAAGAAAAGGCGCAACCAAACAACAGGATTGAAATACCGGCGCCCTCGCCCCATCTAAACCGCATCATCGATCGACTGAACAGGGCCGCCATGAGCGATCAGGACAACAGCTCCGACTACAGTTCCGAATACATCGAGGCCGAGGCGCACCGCCAGGCCACCCACCTCGCCCTGCCCGGCCAGACGCTGCCGGACAAGCTCTACGTGCTGCCCATCCACAACCGGCCGTTCTTCCCGGCCCAGGTGCTGCCGGTGATCGTCAGCGAGGAACACTGGGCCGAGACCCTGGAGCTGGTGGCCAATACCGAGCACAAGTGCCTGGCGCTGTTCTACGTCGACCAGCCGGTGACCGACCCGCGCCATTTCGATACCGCCTCCCTGCCCGAACACGGCACGCTGGTGAAGATCCACCAGGCCAGCCGGGTGGACGGCAAGCTGCAGTTCGTCGCCCAGGGCCTGAGCCGGGTCAAGGTCCGCGGCTGGCTCAAGCGCCATCGCCCGCCCTACCTGGCCGAAGTCGAGTATCCATCGAGCGCCAACGACCAGCGCGACGAGGTCAAGGCCTACGGCATGGCGCTGATCAACGCGATCAAGGAACTGCTGCCGCTCAACCCGCTGTACAGCGAAGAGCTGAAGAACTACCTCAACCGCTTCAGCCCCAACGATCCGTCGCCGCTGACCGACTTCGCCGCCGCCCTGACCACCGCGCCGGCCGGTGTGCTGCAGGAAGTGCTGGATACCGTGCCGGTCCTCAAGCGCATGGAGAAGGTGCTGCCGCTGCTGCGCAAGGAAGTGGAAGTCGCGCGACTGCAGAACGAGCTGTCCGCCGAGGTCGACCGCAAGATCGGCCAGCACCAGCGCGAGTTCTTCCTCAAGGAACAGCTCAAGGTGATCCAGCAGGAGCTGGGCATCACCAAGGACGACCGCAGTGCCGATGCCGACGAGTTCCGCGCGCGTCTGGCCGGCAAGACCCTGCCCGAGCAGGCGAAGAAGCGCATCGACGAGGAGCTGCACAAACTGGCGATCCTGGAAACCGGCTCGCCGGAATACGCCGTGACCCGCAACTACCTGGACTGGGCCACCGCCCTGCCCTGGGGCGTGGTCGGCCAGGACAAGCTCGACCTCGGCCACGCCCGCAAGGTGCTGGACAAGCATCACGCCGGCATGGACGACATCAAGGCGCGCATCACCGAGTTCCTCGCCGTCGGCGCCTTCAAGGGCGAGATCTCCGGCAGCATCGTGCTGCTGGTCGGCCCGCCCGGCGTGGGCAAGACCAGCATCGGCAAGTCCATCGCCGAATCCCTCGGCCGGCCGTTCTACAGGTTCAGTGTGGGCGGTATGCGCGACGAGGCGGAGATCAAGGGCCACCGCCGCACTTACATCGGCGCCATGCCCGGCAAGCTGGTGCAGGCGCTGAAGGAAGCCGAGGTGATGAACCCGGTGATCATGCTCGACGAGATCGACAAGATGGGCGCCAGCTATCAGGGCGACCCGGCCTCGGCGCTGCTGGAGACCCTCGACCCGGAGCAGAACGTCGAATTCCTCGACCACTACCTGGACCTGCGCCTGGACCTGTCCAAGGTGCTGTTCGTGTGCACCGCCAACACCCTCGACTCCATCCCCGGGCCGCTGCTCGACCGCATGGAGGTGATCCGCCTGTCCGGCTACATCGCCGAGGAAAAGCTGGCCATCGCCAAGCGTCACCTGTGGCCACGCCAGCTGCAGAAGGCCGGGGTGAGCAAGAGCCAGCTGAGCATCAGCGATGCGGCGCTGAAAGGCGTGATCGAGGGCTACGCCCGCGAGGCCGGGGTGCGCCAGCTGGAGAAACAGCTGGGCAAACTGGTGCGCAAGGCGGTGGTCAAGCTGCTGGATAACCCTGGCAGTCAGGTGAAGATTGCCCCACGCGACCTGGAGGCCTACCTGGGTATGCCGGTGTTTCGCGGCGAACAGGTACTCAACGGCACCGGCGTGATCACCGGCCTGGCCTGGACCAGCATGGGCGGCGCCACCTTGCCGATCGAAGCCACGCGCATCCATACCCTGAACCGCGGCTTCAAGCTAACCGGCCAGCTCGGCGACGTGATGAAGGAGTCGGCGGAGATCGCCTACAGCTACATCGGCGCCCACCTCAAGAAGTTCGGCGGCGATGCGACCTTCTTCGACAAGGCTTTCGTCCATCTGCATGTACCGGAAGGCGCCACGCCCAAGGACGGCCCCAGCGCCGGTATCAGCATGGCCAGCGCCCTGCTCTCCCTGGCCCGCAACCAGGCGCCGAAGAAGGGCGTAGCCATGACCGGCGAGCTGACCCTCACCGGCCAGGTGCTGGCCATCGGCGGAGTCCGCGAGAAGGTAATCGCCGCGCGGCGGCAGAAGATCTTCGAACTGATCCTGCCCGAAGCCAATCGCGGCGACTTCGCCGAGTTGCCGGACTACCTCAAGGAAGGGCTGACCGTGCACTTCGCCAGGCGCTACTCGGAGGTGGCCAAGGTGCTGTTCGGCTGATTCTCAGGTCGGGTGAAGCCCTTACAGTCGGGTATGGGCTTAACCCACCCTAGCCGCGCCCTCTCGCCCGCACGCGGAGCCAGCGGCTATGCTGTGCGGGTTTTCGATCGACAGGAGTCCACCATGAACCGTGCCCACCGCCTGCTGCTGCCTTGCAGCCTCGCCCTGCTCGCCGCCTGCACCTCGCAGCCGAAACCCAGCGTGAGCGTGGAAGAGAAGCAACTCGGCAAATGCCCGATGGAGCTGCACAGCGGCCAGACCCTGAACATCACCCTGCCGAGCAATCCCACCACCGGTTTTCGCTGGGTAGTGGCCGATGCCGCACCCGGCGTTCTGCGCAGCCTGGGCAAGGAGGTTTACGTGACGCCGGAGGACGCCGGGCTGGTGGGCGCCGGCGGCCAGTCCACCTGGCGCTACCAGGCCTATCAGCCCGGCACGGGCCGCCTGCTGATGCAGTATCGGCGTCCCTGGGAAGTGGAAGTGAAGCCGGCCAAGATCATCGACTGCCAGATCGAAGTGCGCTGAGCGGCATAACCATGGCCAGGGTACGTCTGCCCAAGAACCTTGGTGATTGCGAAATCATCACCACCAAAGCTGGCAGCCCTGCCATCTGGAATCGCAAGTCCGGGAAGAATCCTTTTCTGGTCGCCTGCCGCAATCTCGAAGAGGCCGAGCGAGTTCTGCAGAATTAACGAAAGCGACAAGCAAGAAGAAATCTGGCTTTAGCAACTGACGCGATAAAGCACCCCGCGTGGCACTTGACGCACTGGCCTCGGCCGGCGCGATGGCAATAATGGCGCAAACAACAAGAGAGCCCCGCCATGCGCCCACTATTGCCGATCGCCGCCCTCGCCGGCGTCGCCCTGTTCCTGCTCGGCCTGCACCTCGAACTCAAGTGGCTGACGCTGCTGAGCAAGCCACTGCCGATGCTCTGTCTGCTGATCTGGCTGCGCCAGGCGCCCGCCGGCACCTACCGGCGCTGGATCGCCATCGGCCTGGGACTGTCGCTGCTGGGTGACATGCTGCTGCAGTGGCCGGCCGACCTGTTCGTGTTCGGTCTGGGCGCCTTCCTGCTCGCCCATATGGCCTATCTGGTGGCTTACCTGAGCGACACCCGCCGCCTGGCGCCGATGGACTTGCTGCTAGCAGTCCTGGCGGCCGGCGGCATGTTCTTCGTGCTGGCCGGCGCCGGCCTCGGGCCACTGCTGTTGCCGGTGGCGCTGTACAGCCTGGCCATCGGCGCGATGCTGTGGCGGGCGCTGGCGCGGATCGGCGTGGTGGGTAGCACCTCGGCTTGGCTGGCGACGGGCGGTGCGGCGCTGTTCGTGCTGTCGGACAGCCTGATCGGCATCAATCGCTTCGTCGCACCGTTCGAGGGCGCCAGTTACGCCATCATCCTCAGCTACTGGCTGGGCCAGCTCGGCATCACCGCCTCGGCGGTGGCCCTGCTCGCCCGACCGGCTCAGCTGGAAGGTGCCTCCTCGGCGCCATCCATTTCCCGACGATAGACGCACAGGCGGTTACGCCCGCCGCGCTTGGCCTGATACAGGGCCAGGTCGGCGGCGTGCAGCAGGGCATCCATCTGCTCGCCATCCAGGGGGAACCAGGCCAGGCCGAGGGAAATATTGATCGGTCCCAGGGGCTGGCCGCCGTAGCGCACCTGCAGACGACTGACCGCCAGACGCAGGGACTCGCAGCGCTCGATGGCGTCCTCGCGGCTGATCTCCGGCATCACCAGGCAGAACTCTTCGCCGCCATAACGGCAGGCCAGGTCGCTGGTACGCACGCTGCGCTTCATCTCCATGGCCAGATGGCGCAGCACCAGGTCGCCGGCTTCGTGGCCGAAGGTGTCGTTGAAGCGCTTGAAGTGGTCCACATCGAGCAGCACCACGGCCACCGGCGATTGCTTGCGCGAGGCGCGCAGCAGTTCGCGGCGCAGAGTCTCGTCGAGGAAGCGGCGGTTGTGCAGGCCGGTCAGTGCATCCACCAGCGACTGCTGGCGCAGGCTCTCGCGCAGCGACAGATTGGATACACCCAGCGACACCTGCTCGGCAAAGGCCTCGGCCAGCTCCAGGTCGGCGGCCTGCTCGCCGCTCAGGGTCAGCACGCCCAGCGGCTCGCCCTGGGCCATCAGCGGCACGCAGACATAGCCATGCTCGACCAGGGGCGTGCCCAGCAGATGCGGGCACAGCAGGTCCTTGCCGGGGTCCGCCACCTGATGACTCTGACCGCGACGGATGGCCCAGCACGAATGCGGCTCGAACAGATCGATGTCCTGCGGCCAGTCGCCCCAGTGGGCCACGCTTTCCAACACGTCGCGCGAGGGATGGTAGAGCGTCAGGCTGCCGGCATTGCGTGGGAACAGCTGAGCGGCGAAGCGACCGATGATGCCGTAGCACTCGTCGAAACTGTTGATCGAATGCAACGCACCGGCCATGCGGCTGAGCAGCGATATCTGGCGATTGCGCAGCTCCAGGCGCTGCATGCCGCTGGACAGCTGCTCACTGAGGTTGCGCAGACTGTTGCGGGCGGCGCGGCCTTCCTTGAGCGTGCGGAAGGTGAAATGGAACAGCAGGGCGATCAGCAACAGGTCGAGCAGGCCGATTACGACCAGCCCACCTACCAGCGCACGTTGCTGCCACTCGCGGCGCTGTTCGAGTATCTGCAAACGCACATTCAAGTCGGCCTGCATCTCGCTACTGAAGGTGCGCAATGCGTCCATCAGCTGCTTGCCCTTGCCAGCGGAGATGCGTGCCACGGCGGCATCCATCCCCGCCTGACGGCGCACATCGACGATGCCCTGCAGGTAGCTGCGCTGCTCGGCAATCACCGGCTTCAATCTGTCCAGGTGGTGCTTGAGCTGCGCGTCCTCGACCGCGCTCTGCTCCAGCACCAGCAGCAGACGATCCACTTCGGAAAAACCCAGGTAGAGCGGCGAGAGGAAATCGTCACGGCCGGTGATGACGAAACCACGCTGTCCGGTCTCGCCATCGGTCAGGGCCGCCAGCAGTAGCTGGCTGTTCGCCAACAGTTTCTCCTCCTGCTCATAGCGAACCTGGGTGGCGTCGACCCAGCGTTCACCGAAGAGCGGCACCAGCAGGTTCAGGCAGAGCATCAGTATGGCAAGTATGAAACCGGCCTGGAGTCGGGTTGCCGTCCGCATTTCCATTCCTTATCGGGCAGATAGCACAAGAGTAACCCCTGCAGCGTGGATAGCCCACCCGCTCCCGGCCATCGCCGTGGATAAGCCGACTGTCTCGCGGCTGAAACGGCAGCGCTTCGCCAAATCGTCTATAGAAGGAGTCAGGACCTTTCAAGGAGGCTGCCATGCGCGGCAACTCGTGGGCGCTGCTGATGCTTTCCGTGTTTCTGCTGCCCGGCTGCACCAGCCTGCTACCCAGCCAGCGAGCGGAGGTCACATCGCCCTTCGGTGACTATACCGACACCGAGATCCGCTACTCCCAGGCGCAGCCGGGTAAGACCACCCGCGTCGAGCTGTTCGACCTGGGCTTCGATCCGCTGAGCCAGGGCAACGGCAAGATGCTCTCGTTCATCGACCTGCGCCTGCTGTTCGTCCAGCCCAACGTACCCATCGAGTACCTGCCGGACGGCATGCTGCGCTGCCTGGAGGCCAAGGATCGCTGTATCGGCTACGCCTTCGAATTCAACAAGACCGACACCCAGCGGGTGGGCAGCTTCTGGGCCGATGTGCTCAATTTCCGCAAGACGCGGGAGCTGAAGGGCTGGACCTTCCGTGCGGTATTCGTACTGGTCGACGACGTGCTGGTGCACAAGGTCAGCAACGGCGAGCCGAACATCCGCCGCTACGAGGTCAAGCGCAATCCGCTGGGCCCGTTGCAAGGCGGCGGCGAGTTCATCCTGGATCAACTGCCCTGATGGCGGTTGGGTTGCCGCACGCTCTTGGCTAGAATGCCGGCCTTTCCGCCCGGACCGATCACCGTGAAACAGCAGCCCGACCGCCTCTTCGCCCAGCCCCTGGACCAGGTGCCGGACTTCGTCTTCAACGAGGACGTGGCCAAGGTCTTCCCGGACATGATCAAGCGCTCGGTGCCCGGCTACCCGACCATCGTCGAGAACCTCGGCGTGCTGGCCGCCCAGTTCGCCCAGCCGCACAGCGCCCTGTACGACCTCGGCTGTTCCCTCGGCGCCGTGACCCAGGCCCTGCGCCGCCACGTGCGCACCGACGACTGCCGGGTGATCGCGGTGGACAACTCCCCCGCCATGGTCGAGCGCTGCTCGGAGTACCTGCATGCCCAGGACGCCATGTTCCAGGAGTTGCTGCCGGTCGAGGTGATCGAGGCGGATATCCTGACCCTGGACTTCCAGCCCGCCTCGCTGGTGGCGCTCAACTTCACCCTGCAGTTCGTCGCCCCGGAACAGCGCCTGGAGCTGCTCAGCCGCATCCGCCAGGCCCTGCTGCCAGGCGGCGCGCTGATTCTCTCGGAGAAGCTGCGTTTCGAAGATGCCGCGGAGCAGGCCCTGCTCGGCGAGTTGCACCTGGCCTTCAAGCGCGCTAATGGCTACAGCGAACTGGAAATCGCCCAGAAGCGCAGCGCCATCGAAAACGTGATGAAACCCGACAGCCTTGAGCAGCATCGCGAACGCCTGCTGGCCGCCGGCTTCTCCAAGGTCGTGCCCTGGTTCCAGTGCCTCAACTTCGCCTCGCTGATCGCCCTGCCATGATCTTCTCCCGCCTCGACCTCGACGCCCTGCAACAGCAACTGGCCGGCAGTCCGCTGCAGGACTGGGCCGCCGACCTGCCCGCCCAGCTCGACGCCAAGCTCGCCGTCGGCCATGGCGACCTGGCGCGCTGGTTCGCCGCCGTCGAGGCGCTGCCGACGCTGGCGCTGGAAAAGGCCGAACTGCGTACCGCGCTGCGTCTGGACGGCGCCTGCGACGAGGCCACCCGCGCCACGCTGAAGACCGCGCTGCAGGGACTGATTCCCTGGCGCAAGGGGCCATTCAAACTGTTCGGCGTGAATGTCGATACCGAATGGCGTTCGGACTGGAAATGGCAGCGGGTCGCGCCCCACCTGGATCTCGCCGGCAAGCGCATCCTCGATGTCGGCTGCGGCAACGGCTACTACATGTGGCGCATGCTCGGCGCCGGCGCCGATGCGGTGGTCGGCGTCGACCCCAACTGGCTGTTCCTCAACCAGTTCCTCGCCGTGAAGAACTACCTGCCCGATTCGCCAGCCTGGCACCTGCCGCTGGCCCTGGAGGAGCTGCCGGCGAAGCTGGAAGGCTTCGACACCGTGTTCTCCATGGGCGTGCTCTATCACCGCCGTTCGCCCATCGACCATCTGCTGGAGCTCAAGGACTGCCTGCTCAAGGGCGGCGAACTGGTGCTGGAGACCCTGGTGATAGAAGGCGACGCCCAGCAGGTGCTGGTGCCCGAGGACCGCTACGCGATGATGCGCAACGTCTGGTTCCTGCCCTCGGTGCCAGCGCTGGAACTGTGGCTGCGCCGCGCCGGCTTCGTCGATGTGCGCTGCGTGGATGTCTCCACCACCAGCGTCGACGAACAGCGCAGTACCGACTGGATGCGCTACCAGTCGCTGCCGGAGTTCCTCGACCCGGCCGACCACAGCCGCACCCTCGAAGGCCTGCCGGCACCGACCCGCGCGGTACTGCTGGCGCGCAAGCCCTGAGGGCAGCGACTCAGTCGGCGTAGCCCAGGGCGTCCGCCAGGTTGATCTTGCTGCGCACGAACACGCCGTTGCCACGCCCCACTTCCTTGCCATCCTCGCCGTAGAGCACGGCCTCGGCGATGAACTGCGACCGGTTGCGGTTGACCACCTTGCCCACCGCCTTGAGTCGGCCGGCGGACACCGGGCGGGTCAGGTAAGTGGTGAAGGCCGTGGTCAGCACGAACACCTCGGGCTCCAGGGAATTGGCGGCGAAGAAGGCGGCATCGTCGAGCAGCTTGAAGTATACCGAGCCGTGCACCGCGCCGGCTGCATGGAAGAACTTCTCTTCCACCTGGACCTCGATCTCCGCCGCGCCATCACTGATGCGCATGACCGGCTGGTAGAAGGCGTTGACCGGGGCGGCGGCATACATGCTCTGCAGACGCTGATAGTGTTCCTCGGGGCTCATGGCGACTCCGTTATTCTGGGTTCGCCCCACTCTATCGCGCTCTGAAGACGGCGAACTCATCACGGCCGGACAGCCCGCGAGCATGGCGGAATCGGCCGCTAAGCGGCCCTCCGCCTCGCGGATCGTCTCAGACCAGCTCGATGCGGTCGTCGTGGATGCGGATCAGGCCCTGCTTGAATAGCCCGCCGATGGCCTTCTTGAAGTTGCCCTTGCTGACGCTGAAGATTTTGCTGATGGCCTCGGGCGAGCTCTTGTCGGACAGCGCCAAGCTGCCGCCGGCTTCGCGCAGGCGCGCCAGTATCTGTTCGGACAGCTCGTCACGGGCCTGCTGGCCGACCTGCTGCAGGCTCAGGCTGATCTTGCCGTCGGCGCGCAGCTCCTTGATGAAGCCCTTCTCCTGGGAGCCACCACGAATGAACTTGAACACCTCGTTCTTGTGGATCAGCCCCCAGTGCTGGCCATTGATGATGGCCTTGAAGCCAAGATCGGTCTGCTCCACCACCAGCAGGTCCACTTCCTGGCCGACCTGGTAGTTCGCCAGGGTCTTGTCCAGGTAGCGATCCAGACGCGCGGTGGCGGTGATGCGCCGGCTGCGGTCGAGGTAGACGTGCACCACGCAGTAGTCACCGACCTGCAGCGGGCGCTTCTCCTCGGAGTGCGGCATCAGCAGGTCTTTGGACAGGCCCCAGTCGAAGAACAGGCCAATGCGGTTGATATCCACCACCTTGAGGCTGGCGAAGCCACCGACCTGCACCTTGGGCTTCTCGGTGGTGGCGATCAGACGGTCTTCGCTGTCCAGGTAGACGAACACGTTGAGCCAGTCGCCGACCTCACACGGCTCGCCCTTGGGGATGTAGCGCTTGGGCAGGAGGATCTCGCCATCGGCATCGCCGTCGAGATAGAGGCCGAAGTCGGCCAGCTTGGCCACCTGCAGAGAGTTGTAGCGCCCGATCAGAGCCATGTTCACCACCCAATTCGAAGAGGCCGGCATTCTACACCCTAGCGTCGGGAGACAGCCGGTAACATGCGCCACTGGCGTCTAGCACGGGCATGTTTCAGAATCATGGCATCCCGCAACTTCGACCCGCTCCATCTGTCTGAATTACACGGATTCTCGCTGCCCTATCTCAGGAGCTCCTGTGCGCCTTTCCAGTCGCTGGCTGCCGTACCCTGCCGCGTCGCTTTTTGCCCTCGGCCTGCTGTTCGTTGTGCTGCCAATCGCCGCTCGCTACTGGCTAGGCTGGTCGAGCTGGCCGGGCTATGTCTCCGACCTGGGCATCGGCGGGCTGCTCCTGCTGCTGTGCTATCGCCGCCCGCTGCTGGCCGTACCACTGACGGCGGCCTGGGCCCTGCTGTTGCTGAGCAATGCCGAGCTGGTCAACGCCGTGGGCCGCATGCCCGAACCGAGCGACATCAAGTACCTGAGCGATCCCCAGTTCGTCAGCCAGTCCACCCAGGGTAGCGGCCTGCGCTACCCGCTACTGGCCGGCGCCCTGGTGATCAGCGTGCTGGCCTGCCTGCTGCTCGGGCGCCGCGCCGGACCGAAGATTTCCCGCTACGCCTTCGTGTTGCCGGTCGCCCTGCTGTTCAGCCACGCCATCGACCAGTACATCGAGCCCAGCGAAGACGACCAGTGGCGCCTGTTCAACCTGCCGCACAAGGTGCTGGCCGAAGGCACCAGCCGCGCCCGGGTGGCGGTGGAGGACTGGTACGCCGGCGACGACTCCGGCCTGCCGCCGGACATCGACGGTCTGAGCAAGCTGGACCTGTCCGGCACGCCGCTGCTACCGGGTGGCGGCAAGGCGCGCAACGTGCTGATCGTGACCCTGGAAGGCATTCCCGGCGCCTACATCGCCAAGAACCGCCAGCTGATCGGCAGCAGCTACCAGGAAGACCTGATGCCGCGCCTGAGCGAATGGGCTGAGCGCAGCATGACCACCCCGGACTACGTGCTGCACAGCCACCAGACCATTCGCGGCCTGTACGCCATGCTCTGCGGCGACTACGGCAAGCTGGACTCCGGCACGCCCAAGGGCGTGGAGCTGCTCAACAGCCAGACCCGCAACCTGCAGTGCCTGCCGCACCAGCTGCGCACCATGGGCTTCCGAACCCACTTCCTGCAAGGCGCCGGGCTGCGCTTCATGGCCAAGGACCAGATCATGCCGCACATGGGCTTCCAGCAGACCCATGGGCGCGACTGGTTCAAGAACAAACCGTACCTGGAATTCCCCTGGGGCATGGACGACAAGGCCTACTTCGAGGGTGCGCTGAAGTACGTCAAGCAGCTGCGCGGCAACCAGCAGCCGTGGATGCTCACCCTGCTCACCGTCGGCACCCACCAGCCCTATTCCGCGCCCAAGGAATACCTGGAGCGCTACCCCACCGCCAAGCAGGCCGCCATCGGCTACCTGGACGACGCGGTCGCGGACTTCCTCGCCGGTCTGGAGAAACAGGGCGTGCTCAAGGACACCCTGGTGATCGTCACCTCGGACGAGTCCCACGGCCTGGAGAACGTGCGCCTGGCCTCGGCCTGGGGCTTCAACCTGGTGCTGGCGCCGGACGGCGACAAGCTGCCCAAGGTCAAACCCGGCGTGTACGGTCATGTCGACCTGACCGCCTCGGTGCTGGATTACTTCGACCTGCCGGTGCCGGACAACATCGCCGGCCGCTCGCTGTTCCGCGACTACGCCACGCCCCGCGAGATCATGTCCTACACCAACGGTCTGCTGCGCCAGCACGATGGCAAGGTGTTCACCGAGTGCAACTTCCAGCAGGTCTGCCGACGCTACGAGAGCACGAGCTTCATCGCCGACCATCCCAAGTACCTGGGCCGTGTCAGCGGCCGCCAGGCACGCCTGGTCAGCCAGCGCGCCGCCCTGCTCGACCAGTCGATTACCGGCGGGCAGATCGGCCAACGCTACCAGTTCGCCAACCGCGAGCGCATCGACCTCAAGCTCGAGTCGCGTGACGACTGGGCGGACAACCTGATCGGCGCCCAATACCTGGAAATGCCCAAGGGCACCCGCACCCGCGTGACCCTGAAGATCGACGCCGTGCGTCTGGATCGCAGCGGCGCCGTGCTACGCCTGATCACCAAGGAGTTCGATCGCAACAACAGCCTGGCCATTCCGCCGCTGCCGGCGCTCAAGCGCGGCGAGAGCGTCGAGCTGAGCTTCGACTTCGACAACCCGGAAACCCGCAAGGCCTTCTCCTTCCACCTGCTCGGCGAAGGCCGTGGCGCCATCCGCATCAGCGACTTCAGCGTGGTCACCGAGCCGTTGCCGCCGGAGCTGGTGGCCAACCAGGAAGTCGATTCGGCGATGGAGGCGGCGGCCCACTGAAGGCCCCGCTCTACTACTTCGCTAGCCCCGTAGCCCGGATGCAATCCGGGGACGGAGCCTCCTGTTTCCCGGATTGCATCCGGGCTACACGTCTGACCCTCTCCCCGCTCTCTCCCGTATACGGGAGAGGGCGTCCCGGCTTTAGGGGCCCGCACCACCCAACCCCAGCCGGACCAGCTTGCCGTCCGGCGCATCGGTCAGCAGATAAAGATAGCCATCCGGTCCCTGGCGCACATCGCGGATGCGCCAGCCCTGGTCCTGCAGCAGCCGCTCCTCGTGCCCCACCCTGTCGCCATCCAGCTGCAGACGAATCAGCGACTGGTCGGCCAGCGCGCCGATAAACAGGCTGTGCCGCCAGGCCGGAAAGCGCTCGGCGGAATAGAAGGCCATGCCGGAAACCGCCGGCGACTTCTCCCACACATGCTGCGGCGCCTCGGTGCCGGCCACCTGCTCGCCTTCGGCCTCGGGAATCGGCAACAAGCTGTAGTTGACCCCGTGGGTAGCCAGCGGCCAGCCGTAATTGCGCCCCTTCAGCGGAACATTGATCTCGTCGCCGCCACGCGGGCCGTGCTCGTGCAGCCAGATGGCGCCGCTCCACGGATTGAGCGCCATCCCCTGGGGATTGCGGTGGCCGTAGGACCAGATCTCCGCGCGCGCACCGGGCTTGCCGACGAAGGGGTTGTCCGGCGGCACGCTGCCATCCGGGTTCAGCCGCACCAGCTTGCCCTGCAGCTTGTCCAGCTCCTGGGCAGTGGCGCGCTGGTTGTTCTCGCCCAGGCTGATGTACAGGAAACCCTGACGATCGAAGGCCAGGCGCGAGCCGAAATGAATGCCCTCGGACAGCTTGGGCTGCTGGCGGAAGATCACCCGGAAATCCTGCAGCCCGCGCATGTCCTCGCTCAGCCGCCCTCGGCCGACCGCCGTACCGGCCTTGTCACCGGACTCGTCCGCCTCGGCGTAGCTCAGGTAGACCAGGCGATCGCGGGCGAAGTCCGGCGACAGCGCCACGTCCAGCAAGCCGCCCTGGCCCCGGGCATACACCTGCGGCAGGCCGGCCAGCGGTGCCTGCAGGCGGCCCTGGGCATCCAGCCAGCGCAGGCGCCCGGGGCGCTCGGTGATCAGGCTGCCCTGGTCATCCGGCAGGAAGGCCAGGCTCCAGGGATGTTCCAGACCGCCCACCACCTCGGTCAGCTGCAGTTCGCCCAGCTCGCTGCGCTCGGCCATGGCCGGCGACGCCAGCAGCGTGCCCGTGATCAGGATTGCCAATATCCGCCTCATGCTCGTCCTCGCTCTCGACCGGCCTTCGCCCGACCTTTCTTTTAGCCCAATCCCGGTGCGGGCCCCAGGCCGGTTACAATGCCTTTCATTTCCTGATGTGACGCCCGCTGCCATGACCGAAGCCGAACGCCTGTCGAAACGCCTGATCCAGCTCACCTCCTGCTCGCGCCGCGAGGCGGAGCTGTATATCGAGGGCGGCTGGGTCACCGTGGATGGCCAGGTGATCGAGGAGCCGCAGCACCCGGTGCGCGATGAGCATATCGTGCTGCTGCCCGGCGCCAAGGCCGAGACCCAGCCGCCGATCACCCTGCTGCTGCACAAGCCGGTCGGCCTCGGTTGCGGTATGGGCGCCAACTCCACCCAGCAGTTGCTCAGCCATGCCCACCACTGGGCCGAGGACGCCAGCGGCATCCGCCCGCTGCAGCGCCACCTGCGCCGCCTGGAGCTGCTCACCCCGCTGGAAACCGATGCCAGCGGCCTGCTGGTGTTCAGTCAGAGCCATGCGGTGGTGCGCCTGTTCAAGGAACAAGGCGCGACGCTGGAGCAGGAATACCTGGTGGAGGTCGCCGGCAGCCTAGACGAAAAGGGCCTCAAGCGCCTGAGCTTCGGCCAGACCTACAAGGGCGTGACGGTGCCGCCGTGCAAGGTCAGCTGGCAGAGCGAGACGCGCCTGCGCTTCGCCATCAAGGCCGTGCAGCCCGGCCAGCTGCGCTTCATGTGCGAAAACGTCGGCCTGCAGGTGCTGGGCATCCGCCGCCTGCGCTTCGGCCGCACCGGTCTGGCCAAGGTGCCGGTCGGCCAGTGGCGCTACCTGGGGCTCAACGAGAAGTTCTGATCAATAGTCGGCGTAGCGCTGTTCTATGCGCTGGTACTCGCCATTGGCGCGGATGGCCGCCAGGCCACGGTTGAAGCGTTCGCTCTGTTCCGCCAAACGGAAGCCGACGCTGTAGGCGGTCGGTGGGAACAGCATGTACTGGGTCACCGGCTGGCTGGTATCGACCTGCTCGCCGACCTCGCGGTTGAAGTAGCGCATGATGCGCGGATCGCCCACCACCACGTCGATGCGCCCGCTGTACAACAGGCGGTTGCGGTTGATCTGCTGGGCCTCCTCGCGGTAGTGCGAGTTGGCCTCGGCCATGGCCTGGAATTCCGGCCCCAGCAGGTGGCGGGCGCGCTGGAAGGTGCTGATCGAGTAGCGCCCCAGGTCGGCGATGCTGGTGATGCGATAGCCCCGCGAGGACAGCGCCAGGGCGACGTTCTGGCAATGGATATAGGGCGCCGAGTAGTACGCCGGCAGGCCACTGTAGGCATTGGTGGTGGCGATGCCATCCAGGTCGCCGCGCCCCAGGGCCAGGTGCAGCCGCTCCATCGGTGCGTAGCGCACCTCCACCTCGTCGCCGGCAGCGCGCACGGCGGCCACCACTATGTCGTACTCCAGCCCACGGCTCTCGCCCTCGAATACGTAGGGCGGCTTGTGCGTGCCGAAGCCAATGCGCAGCGGCTCTGCCGGGGCGGCGGGAGCCAGCAGCAGAACCAGCCACGGCCAGACGCGTGAAAACATGCGGTCCCCCTTAGCGATGGACCAAGCATAGGTGTTCGTCCATGGCTGGCGCCATCACCCGCGCATATGCAGGGCGATTCATCCCATGGCGGCATCTTGGGTCTAGACTCAGCGCTCTCAGACGATGGAGAACTGCCATGCTCAAAGCCGAATACCAACACCGCGGCAAGGTCCCACAGGACGTGATCGAAGCGGTGGAACTGCAATTGCCGCCGCTGCCCGCCGGCCAGGCCCTGGTCAAGGTGCTGGCGGCACCGATCAACCCTTCCGACGTGCTGACCCTGACCGGTGAATACGGCATGCTGCCGCCACTGCCGGCCATCGGCGGCAACGAGGGCGTCGGCCGCGTCGAAGCGCTGGGCGAAGGCGTGAGCAACGTCAAGGTCGGCCAGACCGTGCTGCTGCCGGTGGGCATCGGCACCTGGGTCACCCACCTGCACGCCCCCGCCGCCAAACTGATCCCGCTGCCGGACGCCGATCCGCAGCAGCTGGCGATGATGACCATCAACCCGCCGACCGCCTCGCTGCTGCTCAGCGAGTTCGTCGACCTCAAGCCGGGCGACTGGGTGATCCAGAACGCCGCCAACTCCGGCGTCGGCGGCTACCTGATCCAGCTGGCCAAGCTGCGCGGCTTCAAGACCATCAACGTGGTGCGTCGCGAGGCCGCGGTAGCCGGGGTCAAGGCCGAGGGTGGTGACGTGGTGCTGCTGGACGGCCCGGACCTGCACAAGCGCGTACGCGAGGCCACCGGTGGTGCGCCGGTGATGCTCGGCATCGACGCCGTGGGTGGCGCGGCCACCGATCACGTGGCCGCCTGCCTGAGCGAGGGCGGCACCCTGGTGAACTACGGCCTGATGAGCGGCGAGCCGTGCCAGGTGTCGGCGGCCTCCTTCGTGTTCCGCGACGTGACCCTGCGCGGCTTCTGGCTGGCCAAGTGGTTCCAGAAGGCCAGCCAGGCCGACCAGTTCCGCGTGTTCGGCGAGCTGACCCAGCTGATCGCCAGCGGCAAGCTCAAGGCCCGTGTCGCCGCCACCTACGACATTAGCCAGATCAAGGAAGCCATCGCCGCGGCCGCCGCCGGCGAGCGCGACGGCAAGATTCTGATCGTGCCGTAGTAAGCGCCCTCTCCCTCCGGGAGAGGGTCGGGGTGAGGGGATCATAAGCGGCTCGAAGCGGCCTGTATCAGCCCTTTTCCAAAGGGAGAGGGAGCACGAGTCCCAGAGTGGCCTTGGAGCGCAGCGACAGTCCGCCGCCCACCGAGCCGTAAAAAACAGAGGGGGCCCATCAGGCCCCCTCTTCGTTTCACTCCGCCGCCGGCTTCTTGCGCTTCAGCGGGGCCATGCCGTCCTGGCTGACCAGGCTGGAGGGCGCGGCCTTCGGTGCGTTCGAGCGGCGCTTGGCGGCTGCCGGCTTGTTGGCCGCGCTCTTCTTCGCACCATCCTTCTTGTCGGTCTTTTTCTTCTTCACGCCGACGGCCTTGCCGGATGCCTTGACGTTCTTCGGCCCCTGGTAGCTGCCCTTGAGCTCCTTGATCACCCGACGCTCGAAGCGCTGCTTGAGGTAGCGCTCGATGCTCGACATCAGGTTCCAGTCGTTGTGGCAGATCAGCGATACCGCCAGGCCATCGGCGCCGGCGCGACCGGTACGGCCGATGCGGTGCACGTACTCGTCGCCGGAGCGCGGCATGTCGAAGTTGATCACCAGATCCAGACCCTCGATATCCAGGCCACGGGCCGCCACGTCGGTGGCCACCAGCACCTTGCTCCCGCCCTGCTTGAGGCGGTCGATGGCCAGTTTGCGGTCCTTCTGGTCCTTGTCGCCGTGCAGCACGAAGGCCTTGTAGTCGGCCGCCACCAGGTGTCCGTACAGGCGATCGGCCTGGACCCGGGTGTTGGTGAAGACGATGGCCTTGCGGTAGGTCTCGTTGGTCAGCAGCCAGTGCACCAGACGTTCCTTGTGGCCCGGGTCGTCGGCAGTGATGATCTGCTGGACGGTGGTCTCGCTGAGCTGGTCGACGCTGTTGAGCTTGAGGTGCACCGGCTCGCGCAGCACCTTGGCGATCATCTCGCGCAGCACCTTGCCGCCGCCGGTGGCGGAGAACAGCAGGGTCTGCTGGCGGTTGACGCATTCGGCGGTGATGCGCTCGATGTCCTCGGCGAAGCCCAGGTCGAGCATGCGGTCGGCCTCGTCCAGCACCAGCACCTCGACACCATTGAGCTTCAGGCTGCCGGCGTTGAGGTGTTCCATCAGCCGACCCGGGGTGGCGATCAGCAGGTCCGGCTGGCGACGCAGCAGGGCCGCCTGCTCCTTGAAGTCCTCACCGCCAGTGACCAGCGCCGACTTGATGAAGGTGAACTGGGAGAAGCGCTCGACTTCCTTGAGGATCTGCTGGGCCAACTCGCGGGTCGGCAGCAGGATCAGCGAGCGCACGTCGGTGCGCTGCTTGGAGTTGGCGTCGCCGAGCAGGCGGTTGAGTAGCGGCAGCAGGAAGGCCGCGGTCTTGCCACTGCCGGTCTGCGCCGTCACCCGCAGGTCACGCCCCTCCAGAGCCGGCGGAATGGCCGCGAGCTGCACCGGCGTCGGCTCGGTGAAGTTCAGCTCGGCGACGGCCTTGAGCAGGCGTTCATGCAGGGCGAATTGGGAAAACACGGGGGACTTACCTCGGCACAGATCGAAAACAGGTTGCATAGGGTAACGGTTGTCGGGGCAAAAGGCCGCATCTGATCGAATTTTGTACAAAACCGTCCGAGCGGATAGAATGCGCGCCGCCAGCCATTCCGGCCGGCATGGGTTCCCTAACCCCATCCATTAAAAAGGTAGCCTCCATGCTTCTGCCCCATGCGGCGCACCAGCGTTCGGCCCTGGCCGTGCTGATCGCCTTCCACATCCTCATCATCATCGCCAGCAACTACCTGGTGCAGCTGCCGATCACCCTGTTCGGCTGGCACACCACCTGGGGCGCGTTCAGCTTTCCGTTCATCTTCCTGGCCAGCGACCTGACCGTGCGCCTGCTCGGCAAGAGCCCGGCGCGCCAGGTGATCGCCCGGGTGATGATTCCCGCCCTGCTCGCTTCCTACGTGGTCTCGGTGCTGTTCCAGGAGGGCGCCTTCCGCGGCCTGGCGGCACTGGGCGAGTACAACGAGTTCGTCCTGCGCATCTCGGTGGCCAGCTTCCTCGCCTACGTGCTCGGCCAATTGCTCGACATCCAGGTGTTCGACCGCCTGCGCCAGCTGCCGCAGTGGTGGATAGCGCCGACCGCCTCGACCATCCTCGGCAACCTGCTGGACACCTTCGCCTTCTTCTCGGTGGCCTTCTGGCGCAGCGACAACCCGTTCATGGCCGAGCACTGGGTGGAAATCGCCACGGTGGACTACGGGGTCAAGCTGGCCGTCAGCCTGATGCTGTTCGTGCCGCTGTACGGCGTGCTGCTGCGAGCCATACTGCGAGTGCTGGATAACCGAGCCCAGGCGCCGGCCTGAAGGAACATTCAAGCGAGGCGGGGTTCGAATCTGTACACCCTATCGGAGAAGGTGCCCATGCCTCGCATCCTGCCGCTCACCCTGCTCGCCGCCGCTCTCGCCCTTGGCCTGAACAGCGCCGGCGCCGCACCCAAACACGACAAGCATGACAAGCACGGCGGCGGCGGTGATCCCGACGTCACCGTCGACCTGCGCGGCCCGAGCATCGATATCGGCCGGGTGCGTGTCGTCCTCGGCGACAACCGCAACCTGATCGGCCCCGCCGACTCACTGCCGCCGGGCATCCGCAAGAACCTGGCACGCGGCAAGCCGCTGCCACCGGGCATCGCCAAGCGCTTCGACAACCGTCTGCTCGGCCAGCTGCCGCACTACGACGGCTACGAGTGGCGCCAGGTCGGTACCGACGTGGTGCTGGTGGCCCTGGCCAGCGGGCTGATCTACGAGATCATCGAGAACGTGCTGGACTGATCGGCGCCGCATGAAGCCGCAACTGGTCTACTACGTGGCCGCCAGCCTGGATGGCTATATCGCCCGCCCCGATGGCGCCATGGACTGGCTGGAGAGCATCGAGGCCTCCGGCGAGGATCACGGCTACGAAGGCTTCTACCAGAGTATCGATGGTCTGCTGATGGGCCGCGCCACCTACGACATGGTGCGCGGCTTCGGCATCGACTGGCCCTACCCCGGCAAGCCCTGTCTGGTCCTCGCCCGCAATCCGCTGGAGCAGCCGCCGGCCGACGTGCAGGGGCGTCACTGCACACCGACCGAGGCCCTGGATGAGCTGGCCGCGAGGGGCTGCAAGCGAGTCTGGCTGGTCGGCGGCGGCAGCCTGGCCGGCAACTGCCTGGCCGCCGGTCTGCTCGATGAACTCATAGTGAGCGTCATCCCGCACCTGCTCGGTGCCGGCATCCAGCTGTTCGCCACCGGCCTCGAGCACCGCCTGAGTCTGCAGGCACATCGGATGTTCCCCAGCGGCGTGGCGCAGCTGCACTACCAGGTGCTGGCGGAAGACGCCTGACTAGCTCACCCGCCGCGCCTGCTTGTGCAGCAGGCGCGCGCTGTCCCAGCCGGTGAGCAGCACCGCCAGCCAGATCGGCCCGTAGGTCCACAGCTGCTGCGGAGCGAAGGCCTCGCCGAGAAACAGCACGGCGACGCCGAACAGCAGCACCGGCTCCACATAGCTGAAAATGCCGAACAGCCCCAGCGGCAATAGGCGGCTGGCCGCCATCATGGCGCCGAAGGCCAGGGCGCTGAGCAGGCCCAGGCCCGGCAATAGCCACCACAGCTGCGGCGCCCCGGTGAACACCGCCGGCGGGCCATAGGAGTGGATCAGCCAGATGGCCAGCGGCGCCAGCATCAGCATCTCCAGGACGAAGCCGGACAGCGCGTCCAGGCGCATCCAGCGGCGCAGCATGAAGTACGGCGGATAACCGAGGGCGGCGACCAGGGTCACCCAGGAGAAGGCACGGGTCAGCCACAGCTCGTGCGCCACCCCCAGCAGCGCACAGGCCACGGCGATGCGCTGCAACGGACGCAGGCGCTCGCCGTAGAACAGCCGGCCGACCAGCACCATGGCCAGCGGCAGCAGGAAGTAGCCGAGGGACACATCGAGCATCCTGCCGGCCAGCGGAGCCCAGACGAACAGCAGCCACTGCACGCCCATCAAGGCGGCCGCCAATGGCAGCGCAGCCAGCAGCAACGGCTCGCGACGCAGCCTTACGAAGGCGGCGCCGAGTACCTGCCACTGCCGTGCCAGGGCCACCAGCAGGAGCACGGCTGGAATCGACCAGAGGATGCGCTGGGCGAATACCTGCAAGCCGTCTAGCGGCGCCAGTTCACGCACATAGCCGGGAATCAGCACGAACAACACCGACGCCACCACCGACAGCACCACACCACGACCCGACAACTGCACCGTCGCCTCCGACCACCCGATTCAAGGTGGGGCTATGGCAACACATGCCGTTCAATATTTCAAACACAGTTATGAACAGGCGGATGAGTACAGCTCGGCGAAGTCATGTCGCGCTACGGAAACAGCCGATTGGTTGCGCCTGGCAACGCGCTCGCGGACTTTCTCGCGACCAATAAAAAACCGGCCCGCCGGGAGGAGCACCCGTGCGAACCGGTGGATGGGCCGACAAAGCTCGGCCCCAGGGGAGAATCGGTGAATCAGGCGACCTGAGCCAGTTGCTCGCGCGCCTTGGCCAGGCCTTGCTCGGAGAACTCGGCGCCCATGTTCAGGCCTTCGGCGTGGACGAACTGCACGTCGTGGATGCCGATGAAGGCCAGAGCCTGGCGCAGGTAGGGTTCCTGGTGATCCAGGCCGCTACCGGCGTAGATGCCGCCACGGGCGGTCAGCACGACGGCGCGCTTGCCGGTGAGCAGGCCCTGGGGGCCGGTCTCGGTGTACTTGAAGGTGACGCCGGCGCGCAGCACATGGTCCAGCCAGGCTTTCAGGGTGCTGGGGATGGCGAAGTTGTACATCGGTGCGGCCAGTACCAGCACGTCGGCGGCCAGCACTTCGTCGGTCAGCTGGTTGGAGCGGGCGGCGGCGGCCTGCTCGGCATCGCTCTGCTGCTCGGCAGGCTTCATCCAGCCGGCGAGCAGGGTTTCGTCCAGGTGCGGCACCGGCTGTTTGGCCAGGTCACGTACGGTCACCTGGTCTTGCGGGTGGGCGGCCTGCCACTGGGCGATGAAGTCGGCGGTCAGCTGGCGGGATACGGAACCTTCCTGGCGGGCACTGCTTTCGATAACGAGGATGCGGGACATTTGGCTAACTCCATCGGGGTTGTTTGCTTCGATGGAGCGAAGGTTATGGTCAGCCAATAAGATTAAAAAGCGCAAATATCCGCTTCAAATAATCGATTAAGTTGATTATTTGCGAAGCGAGTCCTAGGCTCACTTCTGCTCGCAGGTAAGATCCACCCGCAGCTTGATGATGTTGCGGGCGAACTTCACCGTCTGGGTCACGCTCTCCCCGGCCTTCAGCTCGGAGGCACGGGTGCGCGGCGCCTCGGGGCCGTTTTGGAAGCGGGCGCTGCACTTGGCATCAAGAGTGCCGTAGTTGTACAGGGTGAGGCCGCCGATATTGCTGTCGATCTCCTGGATCGTGGCGGATACCTCGGCGCCGTTCAGCTGCTTCTTCAGCTCGGTGGGGTAAGCGAAGGCGGTCAGCGGCAGCATAGCGAGCAGGACCAGGCAGCAGTTTTTCATCGGCACTCTCCTATTGGGGGTGCTCAGATTAGAGAAGAGGAAGCGGCGATGAAAGCGCCCCGTGTCACGCTGGATCAATGGCGCACCCTGCAGGCGGTGGTGGACCACGGCGGCTTCGCCCAGGCGGCCGAGGCGCTGCACCGCTCGCAGTCGTCGGTGAGCTATACGGTGGCGCGCATGCAGGAGCAGCTGGGCGCACCGCTGCTGCGCATCGACGGGCGCAAGGCGGTGCTCACCGAGGCCGGCGAAGTGCTGCTGCGCCGCTCGCGGCAGCTGGTCAAGCAGGCCAGCCAGCTGGAGGAACTGGCCCACCACATGGAACAGGGCTGGGAGGCCGAGGTGCGCCTGGTGGTGGACGCCGCCTACCCCACCGCCAACATCGTGCGCACCCTCTCCGCCTTCATGCCGCAGAGCCGTGGCTGCCGCGTGCGCCTGCGCGAAGAGGTGCTGTCCGGCGTCGAGGAAGTGCTGCGCGAAGGTTCCGCGGACCTGGCCATCAGCGCCCTCAACATCACCGGCTATCTGCCCATCGAACTGGGGGAGGTGGAATTCCTCGCCGTGGCCCACCCGGAACATCCGCTGCATCGCCTGCAACGCCCGGTGACCTTCCAGGACCTGGAGGGCCAGATGCAGGTGGTGACCCGCGACAGCGGCCGCGTGCAGCCGCGCGACGCCGGCTGGCTCGGCGCCGAACAGCGCTGGACGGTGGGCAGCCTGCCTACCGCGCGTACCTTCGTCAGCAGCGGCCTGGGCTTCGCCTGGCTGCCGCACCACCTGATCGCCCGCGAACTGGAAGAAGGCCTGCTCAAGCCGTTGCCGATGGAACAGGGCGGCACCCGCCGGCCGCGCTTCTTCCTCTACAGCAACAAGGACAAGGTGCTCGGCCCGGCCACCCAGATTCTCATCGAGCTGATCAAGAACTTCGACGGTGCGCCGCTGGAGGCGCCCTTCGCCGCGCCACTGTCGGGCAACTGAGGCCAACACCATGTCCTACTTCGAACATCAGGGCTGCCAGCTGCACTACGAAGACCGCGGCCAGGGCGAACCGGTGCTGCTGGTCCACGGCCTCGGCTCCAGTATCCAGGACTGGGAATACCAGATGCCGCACCTGCTGCAAGGCCGCCGCGTGCTGGCCATCGACCTGCGCGGCCACGGCCGCTCCGGCAAGCCGCGCGAGCGCTACAGCATGGCCGGCTTCGCCGCCGACGTGGCGGCGCTGATCGAACACTTGGGCCTGCCACGCGTACATCTGGTCGGCATCTCCATGGGAGGTATGGTCGGCTTCCAGCTGGGCGTCGACCGGCCGGAGCTGCTGCGCAGCCTATGCATCGTCAACAGCGGCCCCGAGGTGCGCGCCAAGAGCGCCGCCGACTGGTGGATGCTGGCCAAGCGCTGGACCCTGTCGCGGGTTTTGAGCATGCAGACCATCGGCCAGGGGCTTGGCCGCATCCTCTTCCCGCTTCCGGAGCAGGCCGAGCTGCGCGCCAAGATCGAGCAGCGCTGGCCAGAGAACGACAAGCGCGCCTACCTGGCCAGCCTCGACGCCATCATCGGCTGGAGCGTGCGCGAACGCCTGGCCGCGATCACCTGTCCCACCCTGGTGGTCACGGCCGACCGCGACTACACATCGGTCGCCAGCAAGGAGGCCTATGTACGCGAGCTTCCCAACGCGCGCCTGGTGGTGATCGAGCGCTCGCGCCACGCCACCCCGATGGACCAGCCGCAACGTTTCAATGCCGTCCTGGACGAGTTCCTCGCCCAGGTCGAGCGCAATCAACCGCAAGAGAAAAACAAGGACCCACAACCATGCTGAAGCAACTCCTCCTCTCCGCCTGTGGCCTGCTGCTGAGCACCAGCCTGCTGGCCGCCGGCAATCCCCACGTGCTGCTGACCACCAGCCTCGGCGACATCGAGATCGAGCTCAACGCCGAGAAGGCGCCGATCAGCACGCAGAACTTCCTCGGCTACGTGGACGCCGGCTTCTACAACGGCACCCAGTTCCACCGGGTGATCCCGGGCTTCATGATCCAGGGCGGCGGCTTCGATGCCGACATGGGCGAGAAGGACACCTTCAAGCCGATCAAGAACGAGGCCGACAACGGCCTGCGCAACGACCGCGGCACCCTCGCCATGGCGCGCACCCAGGTGGTGGACTCGGCCACCAGCCAGTTCTTCATCAACCACAAGGACAACGACTTCCTCAACCACGGCGGCCGCGACTTCGGCTACGCGGTGTTCGGCAAGGTCGTGCGCGGCATGGACGTGGTCGACCGCATCGCCAAGGTACGCACCGGCAACCGCGGCATGCACCAGAACGTGCCGGTCGAACCGGTGCTGATCCTCAGCGCGAAGAAGCTCTGACTGCGACTCCTGGCGCGGCCGCTGCAGCGGCTGCGCCAACCTCTTTCCCCTATTGCTCCGCCTCAGCGCAAATAGGCGCCCGCCTTGCGTTCCAGCAGCTCGACCAGCTCCGGCTGCATGTATTCGTAGTCGTCCGGAATGCCCAGGCAGATCACCCGCCGATCCTTGAGCAGCGGACCGAAGCGCTGCTGCAGGCGTCGCTGGTGCACCCGTTCCATGACGAAGATCAGCTCGGCCCACTGCACCTGCTCGGCGGACAGCGGCACCTCGGCATCCGGCGCCAGTCCGGCCGAGTCGCTCTCCACTTCAGGCCAGGCGGCAAAGACCTGCTCGGCCGTGGGGCTGCGCAGGCGGTTGCGACTGCAGATGAACAGGGCGCGGGTCACGGCCGACGCCACAACAGCAGCAAGACCAGCAGGGCGAACAGACCGATGCAGATGCCATAGCACCAGGCCGCAGGCCCGGAATGGCCAATGGCTTCGACACCGCCGACATCCTCCAGCCAGCGCCACAACGGCACCAGTAGCAAGGCCAGCAATACGCCGAGCGGCAGACTCAGTGCCAGAACACCCAGGCTCAGCAACAGCTTCTGCATGTCAGGTTCCTGCCTGGCGATAGGGCAACAGCTGCCGCGCCTGCTCGGCATAGGCCAGTACGGCCGGCCGCTCCTCGGCGAGGAACTGATCCGCGGCGGCGCGCAAACCGGGATGCAACAGGTAATGCCAGGAGCGGGTGATCTGCGGTTCGAAGCCACGGATCAGCTTGTGCTCGCCCTGGGCGCCGGCGTCGAAGCGCTGCAGGCCTTCTTCGATGGCGAGCTCGATGCCCTGGTAGAAACAGGTCTCGAAATGCAGGCGATCGAAGTCGCCCAGGCAACCCCAGTAGCGCCCGTAGAAGCTGTCGCCGCCCACCAGGCTGAAGGCCATGGCCACTGGACGAGCGTTCCGCAGCGCACTGACCACGCGAATGGCCTCGGGCATGCGCTCGGCCAGCAGGCTGAAGAACGCGCGTCTCAGGTAGGGCGCGCGACGGCGCACATGGTAGGTGCTGGCATAGCAGGCATAGACGAAATCCCAGTCCGCCTCGCTCAGCTCACCACCTCGCTGCCAGCGGAAGTCGATGCCGTGCCCGGCCACCTGCTCGCGCTCCTTGCGCAGCTGCTTGCGCTTGCGCGAGCTGAGAGCGTCGAGGAAATCCTGAAAATCGCGGTAACCACGGTTGCGCCAGTGGTACTGGCAGTCGAGGCGCTGCAGCCAGCCCTCGCGGCCCTCAAACAGCACATCGTCCTCGGCCCGCAGGAAGTTGATATGCAGCCCGGACAACCCCTCCCCCGCCAGCTCCGCCACCAGCTCGTCGAGCAACTGGCCGGCGGCCTGCACATCGCCCAGCAGGCGCGGACCGCTTACCGGACTGAAGGGCACGGCACCGAGCAGCTTGGGGTAGTAGGCGATCCCGGCGCGATGGCAGGCATCGGCCCAGCCCATGTCGAACACGTATTCCCCATAGGAGTGCTGCTTCAGATAGGCCGGCAGCGCCGCTCGCAACGTACCGCTCGCGTCGTACAACAGGCGATGCGCCGCCTGCCAGCCAGAACTCCCACCGACACTGCCACTGTCCTCCAGCGCCGAGAGAAAGGCATGACGCAGGAACGGCTGCGGCTCGGGCAGCAAGGCGTCCCAGACGGAAGAGTCGATATCGGCGAGGTGGTACTGGGTAATAAGCGGCATGCCGCCAGTCTGGCGGCTCGCCGAGGCAAAAAAAAGCCCCGCAGAAGCGGGGCCTGGAAGTAGGAGCGGAGAAGCGTTCGTTGTGCTTAGAAGACGTACTGGGCGCGCATGGTGATGGCCTGGCCGTCGTCATCGTCGTTACCGGCAGCGAAGCGGCCCGGCTGCAGCTTGACGGTGTCTTCGTCGGTCTTGGTCATCAGGTAGTTCAGCGACACCTTGACGGCTTCGTTGGCGTACCAGTTCACACCCAGGGTGTGCACCTTGGCCTCGCTCTCGTCGATGGCGACGCCGCCGACGGTAGCCATGGTCTGGTCGTCTTCGACATTCAGATGGTCGTAGCGGTAGAAGACTTCCCAGGCACCAGTCTGCTTGTTCGCCGGCTTGATGGCATCGAACTTGGCACCGTCCAGCTTGTAGATGCGCGACTCGCCGGTCAGGGTGTAGGCCAGCTGCGCGTTGTAGCCGGTGGCCTCGCGGTCGCCGTTGCTGCCGTAGCCGCTAAGGTCACGCTTGAGGTATTCGCTCTGCACCGAGAACGGGCCCTGCATGTAGGCGAACTCCAGGCCAACAACATCGTCATCCTCGAAGCCGGTGGTGGTGTTGCCAGCAATGGCAGAAGCATCAGCCGGGGCCAGCACCAACTGGTCGGAGTTGGCCTGGTTCTCGGAAACGCCGCGCACGCCCAGACGGGAGCGGATACGGCCGTCGAATTTGGTGCCGTCGCGCTCGTTGCCGTAACTGCGGGTGGCATAGTCCAGACCGAAGTGCAGTACCTGGGTCTCGCTGACAATCGGGGCAAACACGCCACGCATGAAGTAGCTGTTCACATCTTCGCCATCCTCGTCCTCGAGGTAGACGCCGGAGTCTTGCTGCTGAAGGCTGGCGGAACCGTAGAACATGCCGCCGTAGGTACCGTTGACCTGGATACCCATGCCGTTCTCGTGATCGGTGGTCCAGGAGGCCAGATCGAGGATCGGCGAGCGTTCCTTGGCAGTCACCCACTTGGAGCTGGTGGCTTTTTCCAGGCTGTAATCCGGATCGAAGCGGCCGACGCGGATATTGATCGGGGAGAAGCCGGTGTAGGTGATGGTGGCTTCGTCGAACTTGTTTTCGTTGCCGCGGTTGTCGGTGAAGTCGTAGTTGATCTGATAGCGCCAGTCCTTGTAGTTGCCACCGATTTCGATCTGGGCACGGCGGAAGAAGGCTTCGTTGGCACTCTCGTTATTGGTGGTGTAGAAGCCGTCGAACGAATCGAAGTCCGCCTGGATACGGCCACCCAGTTTGAAGCTGTACTGCTTGTCGGTAGTCGAAACTTCCAGCCCGCTCTTGGTCTTGATCACGAGATCGGCGCCGTCGGTGGTGACGGTACCAGCGAAAGCCTGGGCGGAAATGGCCAGGGCCAGGGCGCTGGCAGCAAAACCGGCAAAGTGCTTCATCGAAGAATTCCCCTATTGGTCTTTAGAAAAACACTGGGCTTCGGCCCTGCGTGTTGGGGGGGAATCTTGGCGGCGGGTTATTTCAGCCCGGTTTTATTTATATGAAAGTTAAATTACACAGGAACTTTTTACTCCCTTTCATAATAAGTCGGAGAAGCACGGCCTGCCTGAGCCGGCGCCTCTTCAAGCCTGACGAAAACGCACCGCCAGCCAATGGTCGATGCTCAACCAGCGCCCCGCCCCAGCGAAGAACAGCGCCAGCAGCATGAGCAGATAGGTGACGGCGAACTCGATGCCATTGTTCAGCACCACGAACTTGCCGCTGCCGGTGAGCCAGTCGTAGTTGCCATGTTCCTGCAGGAGCTCACGGGCGCGCTCCAGCTTCTCGCCCGCCGCCAGCACCCGCTCGTTGGCGAAGGGCGCGGAGGCATCGGCGATGGCCTGCCAACCGAACTCCCAGTGCACGGCGAAGATCGCCACCAGCATGGTCGCTATCAGCGGCACGCTGATCCAGCGCACGGCCAGGCCGAACAGCAATAGGATCGCACCGCCAGCCTCGGTCAGCGCCGCCAGCCAGGCCAGCACGACAGGAAAAGGCAGGCCCAGGCCCCAGTCCGGATTGCCGAACCAGGCGATGGTGCTGTCCATGTCCGCCAGCTTGTGGATGCCGGCCATCCAGAAGATCGGCACCAGATACAGGCGCAGCAGCAGCGGCGCGAGAAAATCAAGGCGGCGGGTAGCGTCCAGGCCATCCTGGAGGCGGTTGAGCAGGCTCAGCATGATGTTCTCCGTCAGGGATACCAGATGTCCTGGCGCTGCCAGCCATCCAGCAGCACGCGGGCATTGGTGAAGAAGGGTTCGTCGGCCTCCAGCCCGCTGGCCTCGGCCAGGTCCAGCAGGGCCTGCAGCGATGGCTGACCGGCCTGCAGACGCAGGGCCAGGTGATAGGCGAAGGGCGACAGCTGCTGGAAACGCACCCGCTCTGCCGAATCGCGCCAGGCCAGCAGACAGGTGGGCTCGGCGGGCGCCTCGCGGGGTTGGTAATCGGCGCCGATGCGCTGTACCGGCCAGGCATAGGCCAGCGGCCAGGCCAATGGCGACCAGCCGTGGGCCGGCAAGCGATCAGTGGCCACATCCAGCGCCAGCTCGACGCGCTCGTAATGGGCCAGCTCGGCGACAAATCCGGGATCGCCCTGCTCCGCACCACCGCCGGCCTCCAGCCAGGCGACGAACTCCTCGCCTATCGCCAGGAAGTAGGGTGTGGCACTGCGATGCTCGGCGAGAAAGGCGCGCACCAGACGTCGCCGACGCGGCTCGCCCAGTACCCGGCAGAGCACCGGAAAGCCGCTGATGATAAAGCCGTCGAGGTTGTTGAAGAACAGCTCCTCGTACACCGCCATGCGCTCGGCCGATATCCCCGGCAACAGCGGTTCTGCCTGGGGCTGGCGAATGCGCGCGGCGAACGCCGCCTGGTCGCGCGTGCTCATGCTCCGATCTCCCGCTGCAGCGTACGGATCTGCCCCACCTCGGCATACAGCTCGGCCAGCGGCGGAAAGTTGAAGTCGCGTTCCAGCAGAGTCGGACGCACGCCATGCACGGCGTAGCTGTGCGCCAGCAACCGCCACACCGGATCGCACACCGGTGCGCCGTGGGTGTCTATCTTCAGGTCGGCGGCCTGGTCCAGATGCCCGGCCACATGCAGATAGGCGATGCGCTCGCTGGGCATCGCCTCGATATAGGCGTACGGGTCGAAGCCGAAGTTGTGGGCGTTGACCTGCACGTTGTTGATATCCAGCAGCAGCTGGCAGTCGGCTTCCTCCAGCACGGCGCGGACGAACTCCACCTCGTCCAGCTCGCCGGGCAGGCACGCATAGGCCGAAACGTTCTCGATGATCAGCGGCCGCTCCAACACCTCTTCCACCTGGCGGATACGCGCGGCCACCCGGCGCACCGCCTCATCGCTGAATGGCAGCGGCATCAGGTCGTAGAGCTGGCCGTCGTCGGCGCAGGCCGACAGATGCTCGCTGTAGCCACGGATGCCGTGCTCATCGAGGAAGCTCTTGATCGCGTGCAGCAGTTTGAGGTCCAGCGGAGCGATGCCGCCGAGGTTGAGGGACAGGCCGTGGCAGAGGAACGGCAGGCGCTCGGTCAGCGCGCGTAGCTGGCGGCCGAAGCGACCGCCGACGCCGATCCAGTTCTCCGGGGCGATTTCCAGGAAATCCACCTGCTCGTCGACCGAGCCGGAGGCGCCATCCTGCAGCGCCGCCAGCAGGCCGCGGCGCAGGCCCAGGCCGGCGCCGTTGACGAAGTTGCCGTAGGCCATGTCCCGGCGCCCTTACTCGGTCTTATCGGCGCCGCACTTGCCCTCGTGGCCGGCCTTGCCCTCCTCGCCGCAGCTGCCTTCCTTGGTGGCCTTGTCGCCGCCGCATTTGCCCTCGCCGCACTTGCCTTCGGCAGCCTTCTCGGCGCCCATCATCTCAGCACCGCACTTGCCCTCGCCGCAGGAGCCTTCGTGGCCCTTCTCGTGGACCGCCAGGCTGTAGCCGCTGGAGAGTTCCTGGGCGGCGAACGGATTGCTGCCGGCCTGGGCGGCGATGGCAGTGCTCAGCAGGGCGGCGCCCAGGGTGATGGCTACGGAATTGCGCTGTTTCATGGAATCTCTCCAGTCGTGGTTATTGTGCGAGGAGGCGATTGGCCCCTTCGCAACACTAGACGGAGGTCGTTGCGCCTCGTTACAGCGCGGCGGAAAAATTTCTGCGGATCAGGGTTCGCGACGCTGGCGGGCAAGCTTTTCGGCCAGGGAATCCAGCTCGGGAATCGCTTCGTCGGGGAGCTGGCGCAGCACCGCCTGGCTCAGCCTGAGCTGGCGGATGAAGCGCCGGCAATGGCTGCACACGGCCAGATGGGTGCGCACGCTGATGCGCTCGCGCAGGCGCAGCTGGCCGTCGAGGTAATCGCTGGAATGGGCCACCAGTTCCTTGCAGCTCAGCATTGGCCGGTCTCCTCGAAATGCTCCAGGGTGGCGAACACCTTGAGCCGGGCGCGGTGCAACAGCACTCTGACATTGGAGAGCGAGAGATCGAGAAGATTACAGATCTCCTCCAGCTCCAGGCCCTGGCGCTCGCGCAGCAGTAGCACGCTGGACTGGGTCTCGGAGAGGCTGGCGATGGTCTTCTCCAGGCATTCGCGCAGTTCCGTCGCGGCCAGCAGGGCCTCGGGCGTGTCTTGCTCCCACTGGCTGGGCGGGGTCTGCCAGTGGCCGTCCTCGGCGAAACGCTCGGCGCCGACGCTGCCATGGGGCGCCGGCAGGTCGTCGAGCAGCGGTTCGCGGCGCTGCTGCTTGAGGCGGCTCTTGGCGGTGTTGGCGGTGATGGTCAGCAGCCAGGTCTTGAGGCTGGAGCGCTGCTGGAAACCGGGCAGATTGCGCACCACGGCCAGCCAGGCGTCCTGCACCACCTCGTCGGCGTTGCGGCTGCCGACGATGGCGTAGGCCACGGCGCGCATGGCGCCCTGGTAGGTACTGACCAGCTCGCGGAAGGCATGCTGCTCGCCGGCCAGCAGGCGGGCGAGCAGCTCGGCGTCAGTCCCTGACATGCGCGGCGATCAGGCCTTTCTGCGCAGGATCACGCTGCCGATGGAGTACCCGGCACCGAACGAGCTGAGCACGCCCAGGCTGCCGGCCGGCAAATCATCCTGGTGCTTGTGGAAGGCGATCACCGAGCCGGCGGAGCTGGTGTTGGCGTAGGTGTCGAGGATCACCGGAGCCTCGTGCGGCTCGGCGTCGCGTCCGAGCAGCTTGCGGGCGATCAGCAGATTCATGTTGAGGTTGGCCTGGTGCAGCCAGAAGCGCTTCACGTCGCTGACGTTCAGCTGGTTCTCCTCCAGATGCGCGCCGATCAGCTCGGCCACCATCGGGCAGACGTCCTTGAACACCTTGCGGCCTTCCTGGACGAACAGCTTGTCCTTGGCGCCGATGCCCTCTTCCGCCGCGCGGTTGAGGAAGCCGAAGTTGTTGCGGATGTTGTTGGAGAACTGGGTCAGCAGCTTGGTGCCGACGATGTCCCACTGGTGCTTCGAGGTGGCCTGGTCGGCGCGCTCGATGATCACCGCGGTGGCGCCATCGCCGAAAATGAAGTGGCTGTCGCGGTCGCGGAAGTTCAGGTGGCCGGTGCAGATCTCCGGGTTGACCATCAGCACCGCGCGCGCCTGGCCGGTGGCGATGGCGTTGTTGGCGGCCTGGATGCCGAAGGTGGCCGAGGAGCAGGCCACGTTCATGTCGTAGCCCCAGCCGTCGATGCCCAGGGCGGCCTGAACTTCGATGGCCACCGCCGGGTAGGCGCGTTCCAGGTTGGAGCAGGCGACGATCACACCGTCGATATCGGCAACGGTCCTGCCGGCACGCTCGAGCGCTTCCTTGGCGGCAGCCACGGACATCTCGCAGAGGATGCCCCACTCTTCATTGCTGCGCTGCGGCAGGCGCGGGGTCATGCGCTGCGGGTCGAGGATGCCGGCCTTGTCCATCACGTAGCGGCTCTTGATGCCGGAAGCCTTCTCGATGAAGGCGCTGTTGGATTCGGTCAGCGCCTCGATCTCACCGCGTTCGATGGCGGCGGCGTTGTCGGCATTGAACTGCTGGACGTAAGCGTTGAAGGAAGCCACCAGCTCTTCGTTGGAGATGCTGTTGGCGGGGGTGTACAGGCCAGTGCCACTGATTACGGCTTTGTGCACGGGACATTCCTCTTCTTCTATGGCCGCCCGGAGCGGCTGGCTTGTCGGTTGCGCCACGGCGGCGCGAATTCGGTGCGGCTGCTGTTCGAGGCCAGGCAGTGGCGCAGCTCTGCAAAGTGCGGAGTTTGCCATAGCCGGGGCCTGTGGCGCTGCCATCGCGACACGACACCAGACTGGCGGTGCGGCAGCGCGCTTTCAGTGGAGATGCTCGACAAGGCCGGCAAGGCACAGGGTAATTGCGGCGATTTTCGGCAAAAGCGGCAGCATTGTGTCGGGCTTGGCAAAAGCCGTAGGCAAGACTCATCGACAGCGCTGCTGCTGGCGTCATCCCGTTTTGACCGAGCGCTCAGCAACGGCGCAGAATCGTCCCTTCCCACGGCAAAGGAACTCGCCATGTTCGGCACCCACGATCTGCTCCTGTTCGTCCTCTCCGGCCTGTTGCTGAACATGGCCCCCGGCCCCGACTCGCTGCTGATCATGGCGCGCAGCGCCACCCAGGGTTGGCGCGCCGGATCGGCGGCGGCGCTGGGCATCGGTGCCGGCACCTGCGTGCACATAGTGGCCGCCGCGCTGGGCATGTCCGCCGTGCTGGCCACCTCGGCCACCGCGTTCATGGTGGTCAAGCTGATCGGCGCCGCCTACCTGCTGTACATCGGCATCGGCATGCTGCTGGCGAAACCCAAGGAGGCCGCCGAACCGACAGCCATCGAGCTGCCCGCCCTGCCCTACGGACGCATCTTCGCCCAGGGCTTCCTGACCAACGTGCTCAACCCCAAGGTGGCACTGTTCTTCCTCGCCTTCGTGCCGCAGTTCATCAGCCCGGACGCCGAGCACAAGGCGCTGGCGTTCATCCTGCTGGGCGTCATCTTCAACTTCAACGGCATGCTCTGGTGTCACTTCCTGGCCCTGTCCACCGCCTTCGCCCAGCAGCGCCTGCAGGTCGGCCAGCGTGTCGGTCTGTGGCTGGAACGCTGCACCGGCGGCCTGTTCACCGCGCTGGGCATCAAGCTGGCGCTGGCCGATCGGGTCTGATCCGGCGCTAATGAAGAAGGGGGCCAAGCGGCCCCCTTCTTTTTGCCTCAGTTGCAGTTGGCCGGCGGGGTCGCCGCCACCACGGTGCTGTAGTGGTAGCTGTAGTCGCCGCCGACCGACTGGGTGCCGCTGGTCCCGGCGTACTGGCCGATGATCCAGGTCTCCGCCTTGGGAATGCCGCCGTCGGCATAGGCGGCGATGTCGGTGGTGGCGTTGCCATAGGCACGCACGATGTTCAGGCCGACCTGCTCGCGCAGGTACTTCACATAATTGGTCTTGTGCGCCTGGGTGTCCGGCGGAATCGGGCCGTCGCCGTAGGGGTTGGAGCGGTAGTGCCACTGCGGGATGCCCTGGGTGTCGAACCACTGCCGCGCATCCTTGGTCACCCAGTACGGCCGGGCGGTGAGGAATACCAGCTGGTAGCCCTTGTCGCGGTAGGCCTTCACCGTCTGCGGTGCGTAGTAGTAGGCCTGCGCGGTCTTGACCCCGATATAGTCGGCGTAGGCCTCGAAGTCGTTGATGGTCAGGGTGCCGTCGATATCGAACAGCACGGCCGGGCGATTCGGGTCGACCACGCTGAGGTAGCCGTCGACCTGGCTGAGGTCGCCCTCGACCACGAAGCGTACGCGATACTCGCCGACCGGCCGCGTGCCCACCGCCACGTTGATCTTGCCGTCGCTGTCGGTGGTGTAGCGGCCCAGGTAGCTCCAGCCACTCATGCCGGTGCCGTACAGGTAGGCATGCACGTACTCGCCTTCCAGGTCCTTGTGCAGCACGGCGTCGTAGTCGAACTTGGCGGTGACGGTGGCGGCCTGGCCGCTGCGCACCATCTGGTCGTGCACCATGTGCCAGGGCTTGTACAGGCCGGCCAGCACCTGGCTGCCGAAGTTGCGGAAGTTCTTCTTCGCCGGCTTGGTGAAACTCGGTGGATTGGCCGGGCTTTGGAAGTCCGGGCACTGGGCGCTGACCTGGGCACTCAGGGCCAGCAGGGTGAGGGCTGCAAGAGCTCGCATCGCTACATTTCCTTATGGTTCGTTATTGTTATGGCGCTACCCCGAAACGGGGCGCGCTTGAAGTTAAGCAGCGATTGTTAACCGCACATGAACACCGGCCACGCCGTATCGCCCGACCATCCGCGCCAACCCGCGGTGAAGGCTCTGGCATGCGGATGACGGCATGCCGCGACTTGCTCGGCTTGTGACCGGCATCACTGATCGGTTAGCGTCTGAAGCGCCCCCACCAGCTCCGGCGACCACCATGGCCCTGCATACCTGGCTGATCTATCTCACCGCCGTCCTCGGCCTGTCGCTGACGCCCGGCCCCAACGGCCTGCTCGCCCTCACCCACGGCGCCCTCTACGGTCACCGCCGCGCTTTGTGGACGGTCACCGGCGGCATGCTCGGCTTCGTGCTGCTGATGGCGCTGTCGATGTTCGGCCTGGCCGCCCTGCTCAAGGCCTCGGTGCATGCCCTGCTGGTACTCAAGTGGCTGGGCGCCACCTACCTGATCTGGCTCGGCATCCAGCTGTGGCGTGCGCCGGCATTGCACCTCACGCCGCTCGAGTCGGCCGAGCCGCGCCCCGGCCTGCAGCTGTTTCGCCAGGGTCTGCTGTCGGCCCTGTCCAATCCCAAGGTGATCCTGTTCTTCGGTGCCTTCCTGCCACAGTTCCTCGACCCGGCGCGCAGCCTGTGGCTGCAGTTCGCCGTGATGGCGGCCACCTTCGCCATCGTCGAGGGCATCGTGGAATACCTGCTGGCACGCACCGCGCAGCGCACCCGGCCCTGGCTGGAACGCGCCGGCCGCGGCTTCAACCGTTGCTGCGGCGGGCTGTTCGCCGCCATGGGCCTGGCCCTGCCGCTCACCCGTTAAGCGACGAAGTCCAGGCGCCGCAGCCAGTTGCAGGCCAGCAGCGCGCCACACAGGCGCGCGCTGTCCCTGGAGTCGTCAAGCCACAGCAGCCAGCCTTCGCCCTGCGCCTCCAGGCGCCACTCGCGCGCCCCGGCCAAGGCCGCGATGCGCTGCTGCACGGTGGTTTCGTCCAGCGACAGGGTTTCGATCAGCACGGCGCGAAACATGGCGGTCTCCTGCGGGGAACGCCCCGCTCGTGTGATGTCAGTGGGCAACCGGCCGGACCAGCGCGGTCTTGCCGTCGGACAGCAGCCAGGCCACCAGCGTCGCCGGTTGCGTGCTGCTGGGGTTGCGGGTGACACGGTGCAGCTGGCCCGGCGCCTCGTACCAGGCCTCGCCGGCCTTGAAGCGCTGCGGCGCCTGGCCGTCCAGGGCCGACTCCACCTCGCCGCTGACCACCACCACGAACACCGCGCCCGGATGGGTGTGCGGCCGCGAGGCGGCGCCCGGGGCGAACTCCACCCGCAGCGCCTGGGCGTGGCTGCCGGGCGCTGCCGGCAGCTCGGCCGCCGCCACCGGGGTTACCGTCTCGTCCCCCGCGCCGCCATGGCCCAGCGCGGCGGCGCTGGACAGGGCGGACAGGGCAAATATCAGCATCGACCTGCGCATGGCGTTCACTTCACCGGCTGCATGGCGAAACCGACACCGAAGCGGTTCCACGCATTGATGGCGGCGATGGCCAGGGTCAGCTCGGCGAGCTCAACCTCGTCAAACTGCGCCGCTACCTCGGCGTACACCGCGTCCGAGGGATGGCCCTCGGTCAGCTGGGTCATGGCGTCGGTCCACAGCAGGGCGGCACGCTCGCGTTCGTTGAAGAACGGCGCGTCGTGCCAAGCACCGAGGGCCAGCAGGCGGCGGGCCGATTCGCCCTGCTTCAGCGCGTCGGCGCTGTGCATGTCCAGACACAGGGCGCAGCCGTTGAGCTGCGAGGCGCGCACCTTGATCAGCTCGCGCAGCGAGCCCTCCAGGCCAAAGGCCGCCTGGGTCTGCTCCAGGGCGTAGATGGCCTTGAACACGTGCGGGGCGGTCTGGTGATAGTTGTTGCGTTTGCTGGTCATCATGGCGATTTCTCCGAGAGAGACCCGATGGCGTATCGGGAATGGTCGCCACTGTATTGCTCGGCCATAACGAGATAAATTGGCCGGCAACGTAAACATTGTGCGGAGAAACGGACAATGGCCTTCGACCGCCTGGAAGCGATGCGCGCCTTCTGCCGCATAGTCGAACTCGGCAGCTTCACCCGCGCCGCCGATGCGCTGGGCCTGGCCAAGACCACTGTGTCCGGCCAGGTGGTGGCGCTGGAGACCCAGCTCGGCGTCAAGCTGCTGCACCGCACCACCCGCCGGGTGTCACCGACCACCGACGGCAGCGCCTACTACGAACGCGCCCGCGCCGTGCTCGACGACCTCGACGAGCTGGAAACCACCGTGTCGCAGAACCGCGGCCTGGCCCGTGGCCGGGTGCGGGTGGAGATGCCCACCCCGGTCGGGCGCTTCCTGGTCATCCCCGCCCTGCCCGACTTCGTCGCGCGTTATCCGCAGATCCGCCTGGACGTCGGCTGCAGCGAGCGGGTTGTCGACCTGGTCCAGGAAGGCGTCGACTGCGCCATCCGCGGCGGCCCGGTGCACGACCCGGACCTGGTGTGCAAACCCATCGGCAAGATGCGCTTCACCGTCTGCGCCTCGGCCGGCTACATGGCCGACAAGGCGCCGCTGAGCCACCCACGCGACCTCGCCGCGCTGCGCTACCTGGCCTTCGTCTACCCGGCCAGCGGGCGGCAGAAGGTCAACGTGCTGCAGCGTGGTGACGAGCGCTTCCTCATCGAACAGGAGCCGGCCATGCGTTTCAACAGCGGCGGCGCCTACGTGGCCGCCGCCGAGGCCGGCCTCGGTTTCGTCACGGTACCCACCGCCGAGGCCGAGCAGCCGCTGGCCGAGGGTCGGCTGGTGGAGCTGCTGCCGGAGTGGCAGCTGGAGAGCATGCCCATGAGCCTGGTCTACCCCTACTCGCGGCATCTGTCGGCGCGGGTGCGCGCCTTCGTCGACTGGGCCGCCGAGCAGATGGGCAATCATCCGCTCTGGCGCCCCTAGCCTGGGCGCCAAGGCCGCTGTGTCTGTGGCTAAGCCGTACCGCTAGCCTCGCGCCATGGCTAGCCCTGCCCGCCCAGCTCACCCAGGCACTGCTGGGACACCTGCTGCAGGCGCTTGATCAGCGGTTCCGGCAGTTCGGCCTTTTCCAGCGTGGCGATCTCGCTGGCGGAGAAGTCGCGATCGATGCTCGACACCGTGCAGTTGCAATACTGCTGTGCGCGCTGCTTGCCCAGGGGCTGGCCGGCGCTGTTCTCACAGCTCTGCTGAAAGGTGTCGCGCACTCCGGGTGGCCAGTCCTTGGCCAGCGCGGGCAGGCTGGCCAGCAGCAGCGTGGCGAGAGCAATTCGCTGGAAGCGATCCATGGTGATTCCCTCGCTAAACGGAAAAGAGCGGCCGCGCCAGGCGCGGCCGGTCGCGCGTCACTGCGGCACTGGCGGATTGGCGTCCGGGCGGATGTCGAAGCCGCCACGGTTCTCGCTGACCACCTGGAAGTACTGGGTGCTGCCCGGGGTGACCTTCACCGCGAGTTCCTTGTGCAGGCGGCCCATGCCGCACAGGGTGTCGTCCATCTTGTCGATGGTCAGACCCAGCACGCGGGTGCCGGCCGGCACGTTGAAGCTGGCCACCTCGGCCATGCCGATGCGCGCGGCCACCTTGCGGTCCACCTCGATGGCCACGTAGCAGCCGCCGCCCATCAGGCCCATGTCGCGATTGACGATCAGCTGGCCACCGTTCTGGTGCTCCTCCTGGAAGGCCAGCAGGCGGTCGCTCGGCACCGGGGTGATGTTCTCGGGATCGGGGCGGAACGACGAACAACCGGCCAGCAGAACCAGGGGTAGAACGGCGAAGAACTGGCGCATGGAAGCCCTCCTTGGGCGTCGTGGGATCGGGCCAGTATTGGCGCTTAGCCGCCGCGGCTCAAGAGGCCATGTGCCTGTCGGCGAAAATCCTGAACCTCGTGCACAGCGCCACCCTCTACACCTCAGTACCCCCGAGAGGAGAGCGACATGAACCGATTGCTGATTGGCGGCCTCGCCACCTGCCTGCCGCTGCTGGCCATGGCCGACGGAGAGCTGACGGAAAACCTCAATGGCCTGCAGGTGGAAACCGCCACCAGCCCGCTGACCGCCCAGGACAACACCGGTGCGGGCCCGGTCACCGGCAACGCCACCTTGGTGCTCAAGCTGACCAACCATGAAACCCAGGCGGTGGAATGCGAGGTCGACCCCGGCCCCACCGCCGCCGATCCCCAGGTGCAACGGGTCAGCCTGAAGCCGGGTGAAAGCGCCACCTTGCGCGTGGACGCTCGCGCCGCCGGCGCCACCAGCGACGGCAAGCTGACCTGCACGCCAGCCGGCGCCTCCTGAGAACCGGTTGCACTCACGCCAGGCCCCCCTCCCCTGGGCCTGGCTTCTTTTTGCCCGCCGCCGACTACAGCCCCGACTTCAGCCGGCTGAAGGCCCGCGTCAGCGCGCGATTGAATGCCGGCGTGTTGTCGTTCTTGGTGTACAGCTGCGCGCGCACCTCGGCCGGCGGATAGGTGCCGGGATCGGCGAGGATCGCCGGATCAACCGTGGCGTTGGCCGCCGGCACCGCGTTGGCGTAGTAGATGGTGTTGCTGATGGCGCCGATCACCTCGGGCGTCATCAGGTGGTCCATCAGCGCCAGCGCTTCCTGGGGATGCGGCGCATCCTTCGGCACCACCATGGCGTCGAACCAGATCAGCGTGCCCTCGCTCGGAATGCTGTAGTGCAGGCTGTACGGCTTGCCGGCCTGCTGCGCCTGGCCGGCGGCAATCGACACGTTGCCGTTCCACGACATCGCCAGGCAGGTGTCGCCGTTGGCCAGGTCGGCGATGTTGCGATCATTGTCGAAGTAGCGAATGGATGGCCGTACCTTGGCCAGATGCGCCTCGGCGCGCTTGAGGTCGTCGAGGTTCTGCTGGTTGATGTCCAGGCCCAGGTAGCGGAAGGTCGCGGCGAATACTTCGTTGGGGTCGTTGAGGAAGCTCACTCCGCAGTCGGCGAACTTGGCCACCACGGCCGGGTCGAGCAGCATCGCCCAGCTGTCGGTCGGCGCGTTGGCCAGGCGCTTGGCGATGGCCTCCTGCTGGTATCCGAAACCGGTGGTGCCCCACACGTACAGCCCGGCGTAGCGGTTGCCCGGGTCGAACGCCGCCATGTGCGTGGTGAACTCCGGCGCCAGCCCGGTGAAATGCGGCAGCGCGGTCTTGTCCAGCGGCTGCAGGGCATCGCTGCTGATCGCCCGCTGCAGGTGCTGGCCGGCGGTCAGCACCAGGTCGTAGCCGCTGCGCCCGGTGAGCAGCTTGGTCTCCACGGTTTCCAGCGAATCGAAGTGATCGACCACCACCTTGATCCCGGTCTTCTGCTCGAAGGACGCCAGGGTGTCCGGCGCCAGGTACTCGTTCCAGATGTACAGATTGACCTGCTTGGCCGGCTCCGCCGCCTGCGCCTGAGCGCAGACAGCCAGGGCCAGAGCCGCGATGGCATGCAGCTTCATGCTGGCCTCCTAGCGCTCGGGCGCCGCGTACTGCGGCATGGTGATGCAGGCGACGTTGCCACCGCCGAGGAGGATCTCCCGCGAATTTTCGATGCCGATAATGCGGTGCTGCGGGAACAGCTCGGCCAGGGTGGCCTGGGCGATGCGGTCGCACGGGTCGTTGAACAGCGGCAGGACGATGGCCGAGTTGCCGGCGTAGTAGTTGATGTAGGACGCACAGATCTGCGTGCCGGCATGGCGCGTGTGGGTGGCATCGTCCTGGTCCAGGCCCTCGGCCTCCTCCGCCGTCCACTCCAGCACGCGCGGTTGCGGCAGCTTATGGATTTCCAGCTCGCGGCCCTGGGCGTCGCGGGTGCTGCGCAGGATGTCGTAGGCCTCCTGGTAGATCTCCCACTGCGGGTCGTTGCGATCGTCCGTCCACTGCATCACCACCACGCCAGGGCGCACGAAGCAGGCCAGGTCGTCGATATGGCCATCGGTTTCATCGAACTTGCAGCCACGCGGCAGCCAGATCACCTGCTCGGCCCCCAGGTAGTCCTGCAGACGGCGGGTCACCTCATCCTTGCCCAGGTGAGCGTTGCGGTTGCGGTTGAGCAGGCACTGCTCGGTGGTCAGCAGGGTGCGCTGGCCATCCGTCTGGATGCCGCCCATCTCGGCGATGAAGGGTGCGCGGTAGCGGTCGTAGCCTTCGATCTCGAGGATCTTCTGGGCGATCTGGTCGTCCTTGTCCCAGGGGTAGTAGAGGCCGCCGTCGAGGCCGCCGTAGGCGTTGAACTCGAAGTCCACGCCACGCACTTCGCCGGACTCGTCATTGACCAGGAAGGCCGGGCCGCTGTCGCGGAACCAGGTGTCGTTGCAGGTCATCTCCACCACCCGCACATGGGCCGGCAGCTGACGGCGGGCATTGGCGTACTGGCTGGCCGAGGCGCACACGGTGACCGGCTCGCTGCTGGCGATGGCGCTGACGATTTCCACCCAGACTTTCTGCGCCGGCTTGGCGCCGTTGCGCCACACGTCGGTGCGCTCCGGCCAGCCGAGCCAGCAGCGGGCCTTGGGTTCGAATTCGCCGGGCAGGCGGAAGCCGTCGGTTTTAGGCAGGGAGGTCAGGGAACGGGCCATTGCAAGGTACTCGTCGGTGGTTGAGGAATGCCTCGACAGTACCGGTGGCAGAGCGGCCGCGACCAATGACCATTATCGCGGAACAGCTGAATTCAATTCACAGGTCGGCTAGCTGATCGGTGAACCATTCAACGAACTGCGCCACCGCCGGCTTGTCCAGGCGCAGCCGTTCGCAGACCAGCGCGTACTGCCCGAGCGACGCCACCTGGGCCGCGAATGGGCGCACCAGGCGGCCGCTGGCCAGATCCTCGGCGCTGGTCAGGTTGTCGCCGATGGCCACGCCCTGGCCGCGAGCGGCGGCCTCCATGGTCAGCCCGGCGTGGCCCAAGTACAGATGGCGCGCCGGTTGGATGTCGCCGGCGTGGGTGGTCAGCCAGGCGGTCCAGGTCTTGCCGTCCTGATCGTCGTGCAGCAGGCAGTGACGCGCCAGATCGCGCGGGTGCTTGAGCGGCAGCTGGTTGAACAGGCCGGGGCTGCACACCGGGAAGAACTGTAGGGTCGGCAGCGGCCGCACGAAGTAGGCACTGGCGTCCTCCGGGCCGGTGCCGTAGGTGATCGCCAGGTCAATCTCGGCGCCGGGCAACGGCGCCTCCAGCGGTTGCTCGTGCAGGTGCAGGGTGATCTGCGGATGACGCTCGGAGAAGTCCGCCAGGCGCCCGACCAGCCACTTCTGCGCCAGCTCAACGGTCACCGCGATGCGCAGCTGCGCCTGCGAGCCGGGGTCGCGCAGTTCGTCGCAGGCCTCGCCGATCAGCTCGAAGGCCTGCTGCAGACTGCGCAGCAGGCGCCGCGCCTGCGGCGTAGGACGCACCTGGCGGCCGTCACGCTGGAACAGTGGCGTGCCGAGCTGCTCCTCGAGCTGGCGAATCTGGTGGCTGACCGCGCTGTCGGTGACGCACAGCTCGGCGGCGGCGCGGCCGAAGTGGGCGTGGCGCGCGGCGGCCTCGAAGGTACGCAGGGCGGTGAGTGAAGGCAGGCGGCGCATGGCGATCCGGTTCCGGCAAAAGCCGTCATCCTTGCCCAGCGCCGCGCTCCGCGTCCAGCCCGATCAGTGTCCCTGGAAGGTCTGCCGCCAGGCGCTGGGCGACACGCCGAAGGCGCGGCCGAAGTGGTGGCGCAGCGACACCGGTGAGCCAAAGCCGGCCAGGCCGGAGATGGCCTCCACGCTCTGCTCGCTACTCTCCAGCAGGCGCTGGGTCAGGGCCAGGCGCTCGGCCAGCAGCCAGTCGCCCACCGTCATGCCGGTGAGCTGGCGGAAATGCCGGGTGAAGGTGCGCCGGCTCATCAGTGCGCGTTCGGCCAGGCTGTCCAGGCTGTGCGGCAGGTCGAGATGGGCGCGCACCCAGTCCAGCAGGCCGGCCAGGCGATCATCGCGGGAGGTGGCCGGCAGCGGCTGTTCGATGAACTGCGCCTGGCCGCCCTGGCGATGCGGCGGCACCACCAGGCGTCGCGCCACCCGGTTGGCCAGCTCGGCGCCGTGCTGCTGGCGCAGCAGGTGCAGGCAGCAGTCGATGCCGGCGGCGGTGCCGGCCGAGGTCAGCAGGCCGCCGTCGTCCAGATACAGCACATCGGCGTCCACCGTCACGTTCGGGAAGCGCTCGGCGAAGTCCCTGGCCCAGGCCCAGTGGGTGGTGGCGCGCAGGCCGTCGAGCAGGCCCGCCTCGGCCAGCACATAGGCGCCCAGGCACAGGCCGACCAGCCGCGTGCCGCGCGCATGGGCCGCCACCAGGGCGTCCAGCAGGGTCTGCGGCGGGCGTTCGGCCGGGTCGTGCCAGCTCGGCACGATGACCGTCTGCGCCCACTGCAATGCCTCCAACCCGTGCTCGACCTGCAGGGCGAAGCCTGCGGTGGTCGGTAGCGCCCCCGGCGCACTGGCGCACACGCGCAGCTCATACAGCTCGGCACCCGGCCCCAGGTCGCCGAATACCAGGCAGGGCACGGACAGGTGGAACGGCGTGATGTGGTCGAAGGCGACCACGGCGACGCGGTGGGCAGACATGGCGTTGTCCCGATCCAAAGGTTTGGCCCGATCTTAGCGCAAGCTGGCTTCAGGGCCACTCACGGCGACAGGCGCGACGGGCAAACAATCTGCCCATCGCCAACCACAACGCCAAACCAGAGGAACCCACCATGAGCCAGCAACCGAAACGCGCCCTGATCGTCATCGACGTGCAGAACGAATATGTCACCGGCAACCTGCGCATCGAATACCCGCCCATCGAGCAGTCGATGAACAACATCGGCCGCGCCATGGACGCCGCCACCGCCGCCGGCATCCCGGTCATCGTCATCCAGCACCTGACCCTGGAAGGCGCGCCGATCTTCGCCACCGGCAGCTACAACGCCGAGCTGCACCCGCTGGTGGCGGACCGCCCGCGTGACCACTTCATCCAAAAGCAGATGGCCAGTTCCTTCGCCGGCACCGACCTCGCCGCCTACCTCAAGCAGCACGAGATCGACACCATCAGCGTGATCGGCTACATGACCCACAACTGCGACGACTCCACCGTGCGCCAGGCCCACCACGAGGGCTGGAACGTCGAGCTGCTGCACGACGCCGCCGGCTCACCGCCCTATAGCAACGCCATGGGTTCGGCCACCGCCGAGGAGATCCACCGGGTGTTCACCGTGGTCATGCACACCGGCTTCGCCGCTGTACTCAGCACCGATGAATGGCTCAACGCCCTGCAGACCGGTGAAGTGCCGCAGTCGGACAACATCTACCTGTCCAACCAGCGCGCCATCGCCAATCGCTGAGCACAACGACAGCGCCAGAGCGTGGCGTCGGTCATGTCGACGCGCCGGGGCATTGATTAGAATGCCCCGGCACTCGCCCAAGGACAGGCGAGCCCTACTTCGAGAAGGAACTCATATGCTCTTGCACCGGCTATTCCAGGCATTGCTGCTCGGCACCCTCAGCATCACCTCCGCCCTGGCTGCCCCAGTTCTCCACCCCGCCAGCCAAGGCGTGGTCCTGAAGACATTCGAACCCACCCAGCAAGGCAGCGACCGATACCGCCTGGACCGAGATCCGCAGGTGCGCAGCGCCGTAGAGAAACTGCTGGGTTACGGCAGCGCCAGCTACATCAGTGACAACACGCTGGTGCTCGAACAGGTGCTCGAATCGCTCAACTCCTCCATGGACATCGTCACGGCCGAACTGCCCAATGACCGCCGGCTGATCGCCTCGGAGAACAAGATGACCGGCGGCTACGAGCGTGCCGCACTGTTGATCGAGGGTCGCAAACTGGTTGCCATAGGCCTGGTGCACGGCCCTTGCTTACCGGACGAAGAAACCCAGGAAGTGACCTGCTACTACAAGGAGCCGGCAGGCATTCTGACCATCTTCCTGCCGGCCGGGACCTCCCGTGACCGCGTCCAGCCGCTGCGCGACTGGGCCAGCCAGCTGCCACCGCTGCTGGCCAATCTCGCCGAATCCCGCGGCTCAGCGAGCCAGGTACAGGAGATAACCAAGGTCGAGTATGTGGAGCCGGATACCGATGCACCCGGCTGGGATAGCAAGGAGCTGGCACTCCCCGACGTCATGCTGGAGCTACTGCCCAAACGCGCCAAGCTGAGCACAGCCATGCGCGACGGCGTATACGTGGCGCCGGCGCCGATGGCCGGCGATATCTTCGATACCGGTTGGGAAGAGGCCTCCGGCCAACCTGTGCGCAGTGCCGAAGTAGTGCTGTTCAGCCACGCCAGCTTCGACGACCTGTTGGCGCACTATCGCCAGCTGGCCGGCGATAGCGAAATCGTCGACGACGGCCAGGTCGCCCAGTGGAGCGGCGAAAATGCCGCCGGTGTGTTCACCGTCACCCTGGAGGACGAGCAGGAGCGCGGCGTCCGAATCACTCTCTCGGTCTGGCCACTGAACACTCCGGCTTCCTGACCAACCACGCCACGTAGCCCGGATGTAATCCGGGAAGCAGGCAGCTCCGCCCCGGATTGCATCCGGGCTACCCCTCCGAGACTCGTCAAAAGAAAAGCCCGGCCTAGGCCGGGCTTTTTCGTATCGCTGAACGTAGGGCGGGTGAAACCCGCGTGGTCCCGCTCGCGGGTTTCACCCGCCCTACCGATCAGCCGTTGATGCGCTTCACCAGCCGCGCCTGCAGCGCCTTGAGCTCTTCCGCATCACCCTGGTGGGTGGCGTGGATGCCGAGTTTGTCGCCCTCGTAGCGCGGCACGATGTGCACGTGGATGTGGAACACCGTCTGCCCGGCCGGGGCGCCGTTGAACTGCGCCACCTGCACGCCGGCCGGCTCCAGCTCGTCCACCACCGCCTGGGTCAGCTTGCGCACCACGGCCATCAGCTTGGCCAGGTTGGCGTCGTCGATCTCCAGCAGGTTGCGCGCCGGGGCGTGCTTGGGGATCACCAGGCAATGACCGTAGGACTGCGGGAACAGATCGAGGAAGGCCAGCACGTCCTCATCCTCGTACAGCTTGTAGCAAGGCGCCTCGCCGCGAATGATCTTGGCGAAGATGTTCTGCTCGTCATAGGTTCCGTGCAGGCTCATGGGGTTCTCCGTGGTCGACAAAAAGCAAAGGCGAACCATACCGGCTTCCGGCGAGTCAGGTAAGGATGTCGCCGCTGTCGGTGGCCGGCTATCCTGACCACGTCGCCAGTTCTCCGGAGTACCCATGCCAGATCTTTCCGCCTTCCCCATCACGCGCAAATGGCCCGCCACCCGGCCCGACGTTTTGCAGCTGTATTCGCTGCCCACGCCCAACGGCGTCAAGGTCTCGATCATGCTGGAGGAGACCGGTCTGGCCTACGAGCCGCACCTGGTCAGCTTCGAAACCAACGACCAGCTCAGCCCCGAATTCCTCTCGCTGAATCCGAACAACAAGATCCCCGCCATCCTCGATCCCAACGGGCCGAACGGCGAGCCGCTGGCCCTGTTCGAGTCCGGCGCCATCCTCGTCTACCTGGCGGACAAGACCGGCCAACTCATGCCGCAGGACGCCGCCGCGCGCTACCAGTGCCTGCAGTGGCTGATGTTCCAGATGGGCGGCATCGGCCCGATGTTCGGCCAGCTCGGCTTCTTCCACAAATTCGCCGGCAAGGACTACGAGGACAAGCGCCCGCGTGACCGCTACGTGGCCGAATCGGCGCGCCTGCTCAGCGTGCTCGACCAGCACCTGCAGGGCCGCGACTGGATCATGGGCGACGCCTACAGCATCGCCGACATCGCCACCTTCCCCTGGGTGCGCAATCTGATCGGCTTCTACGAGGCCGGCGACCTGGTGCAATTCGAGCGCTTCGCCAACGTGCGCCGCGTGCTCGACGCCTTCCTCGCCCGCCCGGCGGTGGTACGCGGCCTGAGCATTCCACGGCGCGGCTGAAGGCCACTGGCCACGGCTTGTCGGGTGGCCGGCCGTTGGCTATGGTCGCCCGCAGGCCACGCGTCCGGCCACCCATTTCCACGGAAGGAATCAGCATGCGCCCCGCCCTCGTTCTCGCCCTCGCCCTGCTCCCCTGCCTGCACGTCCAGGCCGCTTCGACCGATGCCTGTGTGCCGGCCCCCGACGTCGACATAGTCGACATCCACGCCCTGCAGGAGAAGGCCGCCGAGGGCGATGTGTGCGCCAGCCTCACGGTGGCGCGCTTCTCCGATAGCCAGCAGCAGTACATGAACTCGCGTTACTACTACCTGCTCGCGGCCAAGCAGGGCGACCTGAGTTCCGACCAGCGCCTGCTCGAGCTGTACCGCACCACCTCGGAGAACATCGTGCAGCAGGCGATCTACGAGGAATGGCTGGTGGCCGCTGCCGAGCGTGGCATGGTCGAGGCGCAGCTGGAGCTGGGCAGCTACCTGCTGGCCTGGAAGGAAGATGGCCAGGACCGCATCGGCGCCATGTTCTGGTTCGAAACCGCCGCCAAGCAGGGCAACCTGCAGGCCCAGTACCTGCTCAGCGAACAGTACCGCAGCGATATGGCCGAGGAACCCATGGGCATCGCCAGCGGTGACGAGACCGCCATGCACTACGCCCATGACGACACCAAGGCCGCGAACTGGCTGTGCAAGGCCGCCCAGGGTGGCCTGCCCCGCGCCCAGGCCGCCCTCGCCGAGGCCTACAGCTTCGGCAGCGGAGTAATACCGCTGGATCAGGACCAGCGCCGCCTGTGGCTGGAAAAGGCCGCCGCCAATGGCGAGGCGGACGCCATCGCCCAGCTCGATGACAGCGCCGAGCCCTGGTACACCCGCGCCGAGAACTGGGGCAAGCGCCAGCTGATCACCGACGAGGCGCGCTGCCCGGACGTGGCTCTGGCCGTCGAACCCTGAGTCCAGGCGGCGAGCGGCAGGTGCGCGCGGGCGTGGCTCCGGGTATCTTCTGCGGCCGAGTAATAGCAGTCAGAACCGCCGATCCATGATTCGCATCGCCCTCCTCTGCGTCGCCGCCCTGTGCGCCAGCCCCGTCCTCGCCAAGGTCGAAGTCGAAGCCGCCGAACAGAAGAACATCGGCCGCATCCTGATCGCCAAGATCTCCGAAGACATCGCCCCCGGCGACTACGAGGCGCTGTTCAAGGGCCTGCAGGCCCACCCCGGCAAGTTCGCCCGCAAGATTCTCCTGCTCGACAACATCGGCGGCAGCGCCGCCGAGGCCATGCGCATGGGCCGCCTGCTGCGCGAAACCGGTTTCGACACCCTGGTGCCGGCCAAGGGCGTGTGTCAGGGCAGCTGCGTCTACCTGCTGGCCGCCGGCCGCAAGAAGACCGTGCGCGGCTACGTCGGCATCCATCGCCCGCACTTCCCCGCCGGCGAATCCGCCCAGGCGCGCCTCGGCGGCATGCCCGCCGACCCGGCCGGCTACCTGCGCGACATGGGCGTCGCGCCCAGCCTGGCCGCCGACATGCAGGCCATCGAGCCGCAACGCATGAGGGTACTCAGCGCCGACGACCTGGCGCGTTACCGGTTGAATTGATTGGCGGCTGGCCGCCGGCCAGCGCCACCCCGTAACATCCGCCACCCGTTTTCACCGCAGCGACCGACCGGCACCGGCCGGTCCGCCCTCAGGTACCGCATGAAAATCGCCCGCTTGCGCGCCGACATCCTGGCCGGCCTCACCTCGTCCTTCGCCCTGGTGCCCGAGTGCATCGCCTTCGCCCTGGTCGCCCAGCTCAACCCGCTGATGGGCCTGTACGGCGCCTTCATCATCTGCACCATCACCGCCCTGTTCGGCGGGCGGCCGGGGATGATTTCCGGCGCGGCCGGTTCGATGGCGGTGGTGATAGTCGCCCTGGTGGTGCAGCACGGCGTGCAGTACCTGCTGGCCACCGTGCTGCTCGGCGGCCTGCTGATGATCCTGTTCGGCGTGCTGCGCATGGGCAAGCTGGTGCGCATGGTGCCGTACCCGGTGATGCTCGGCTTCGTCAACGGCCTGGCCATCGTCATCGCCCTGTCGCAGCTGGAGCACTTCCATGAAGGCGAAGGCTGGCTCAAGGGCGCGCCGTTGTACTGGATGCTCGGCCTGGTCGCGCTGACCATGGCCATCGTCTACCTGCTGCCCAAACTGACCCGCTCGGTGCCGCCGGCGCTGGTGGCGATCCTCGGCGTCGGCCTGCTGGTCTACCTGCTCGGCCTGCCCACGCGCACCCTCGGCGACATGGCGCACATCGCCGGCGGCCTGCCGCAGTTCGCCCTGCCGGACATCCCCTGGAACCTGGAGACCCTGCGCATCATCGCGCCCTACGCGATCCTGATGGCGCTGGTCGGCCTGCTGGAAACCCTGCTCACCCTCAACCTCACCGACGAGATCACCCAGACCCGCGGCCACACCAACCGCGAATGCGTGGCCCTGGGCGCGGCCAACATCGTCTCCGGCGCGTTCGGCGGCATGGGCGGCTGCGCGATGATCGGCCAGACCGTGATCAACCTCAGCTCCGGCGGCCGTGGCCGCCTGTCCGGCGTGGTCAGCGGGGTGATGATCCTGCTGTTTATCCTGTTCCTCTCGCCGCTGATCGAGCTGGTCCCGCTGGCCGCGCTGGTCGGGGTGATGTTCGTGGTGTCGCAGCAGACCTTCGCCTGGGGCTCGCTGCGCGTGCTGGGCAAGGTGCCGCTGAACGACGTGCTGGTGATCGGCGCCGTGACCGTGATCACCGTGTTCACCGACCTGGCCACCGCCGTGCTCTGCGGCATCGTCATCGCCGCGCTCAACTTCGCCTGGCACCACGCCCGCGAGCTGTATGTGGACAGCGACACGCAGCCCGACGGCAGCAAGCTGTACCGCGCCCATGGCACGCTGTTCTTCGCCAGCACCACGCCCTTCCTCAACCTGTTCGACGTGACGCAGGACCCGGATCAGGTGACGCTGGACTGCCGCCACCTGAGCTTCGTCGACTACTCCGCCATCGCCGCGCTGCACACCCTGCGCGATCGTTACGCCAAGGCCGGCAAGCACCTGCGCGTGGTGCACCTGTCCGAGCGCTGCAAGCAACTGCTCAAGCGCGCCGGCGCCGCTGACTGACTCCGCTGGCGCAAGCTAGCCCTTGGTGGGCGGCTTCTTGGCACCGGCCCTCGACGACCAGTGGGCCTTCTTGTGATCGAGCGGGATGCCCGTGGTGCCGATGGCAACCTGGGTGATCTCGCCACCCGTGATCAGGAATGCCTCGACCTGTGCATCGAGTGCAGCCCGCAGATGATCGTTGACGGGGTCATTCATGGCGGAGCTCCTTGCGCGGGTGAGCACCCACTATACAAACTTCTCCCGCCTTGCCGGCCTAAAGCGACCGGCTGTCCCTAATTACCTTCCGATTCCAGATAGAACTGTTCAATCAATCCAAAGCCTGTATGCTGCGCCCACTGCCTGTCCTGTTTAGCGGCACCGTCTTGATGTTCTGTCTCTGATTCCCATCTCCTCGGCTCACCCTCTTCACTTTGCATTCAGTCGACCAGGACCCTCTTCTGGTTGATCCCTTACCCCTGGAGATCTACATCATGGCAAACCGTGAAACCGGTATCGTCAAATGGTTCAACGCCGAGAAAGGCTTTGGCTTCATCACCCCCGAATCCGGCGCGGACCTCTTCGTCCACTACCGCCAGATCGAAGGCAACGGCTTCAAGTCGCTCGATGAAGGGCAGCAAGTTTCCTTCGTCGCGGCCAAAGGCCAGAAAGGCCCACAAGCCGAACAGGTCCAAGCCATCTAAGGCTTGCCTTCGAAAGAGCCCCGCCCATGCGGGGCTTTTTTATGGGCAACCACTACCCGAGCGAGAGTGATGCCATGCGTGCAGTCCTGCTATTCGTCCTGCTGCTGAGCGGTCCAGCCATGGCCTGGGACGGTCATGATCAGCAGAGCAAGACCAACGTCGACATCGACCGCGGGGCGATGATCAAGAGCGGCGAGACCATCAGGTTCTACGACTACGCCGCAGGGGAATACCGCAAGGCCCGCATCATCGCGGTGAGCTTCCGTGAGGGCCTGATGGATATCGAGGTCCACGACGAGACCTCCGGCCAGCCACGCACCCTGGTCATGCAGCGCTGACCTTGCGTGGCCGCATCCTTGCGGCACTCTACAGCCAGTGGGGGGGCTAGCGTCCTACACCCAGCCGTCGTTGCGCTTGCGCCGCACGCGCAGCACGGTCGGCAGCAGCAGTCCGGCCAGCAGGCCCGCGCCGGCGATGCTGCCGCCATAGACCATGTAGCGCATCAGCACCTGCTTGTTCTCGCCGCCCAGCTGCGCCTGGGCCTCGCGCAGTTCCGCCTGGGCCTGGTTCAACTGGCTGTCCAGGTCGCTGCGGGTGGCCTGCAGTTCATCGATCAGTGCCTTGCGCGAATCCAGCGTCTCCTGCATGCCCTGCACGCGGGTTTTCCAGGTGTCGTCGATGCCCTTCAGCTCGGCGCTCAGGTCGGCCACCTTCTGCTCCAGCTGCGGCAGGCGCTCGGCCTGGCCGGGCACGCTCTGCAGGTCGCGGGTGGGAATCCACACGCTGTCGCCGTTATCGCTGCGCACCTGGCTGTAGTCGCCCTGGCTGCGCAGCAGCTCGACCTTCTGCCCGGAGACGAGCGAGCCGACGATGCGGTAGCCATCGGTGGGGCCGCTGCGCACGTAGGTGCTCAGGCTGTCGCTGACCCAGCGCGAATTCTGTGCGCCCTCCTCGGCCTGCGCGCCGGCGGCGTACAACGTGCCCAGCAGACAGCTGCCGAGCACGCGGGGTTGGAAGAAAGAGGCAATCACGGAACGCAGACGGGACAAGAGCATGGGCAATCTTCACCAGACAGGGGAACGGAGCCCGCAAGCGGGCACGACCACGTCGACCACCCGCAAAGGCGCAAACGGACCGACGGGTGACAGACCGCGTGAGTCCACCCGAGTTCGCCAACCCCCGGTCGGTTCGGACGAGCTGCCACCGCGCCGAACAGGTGCCCGACGCCCCTGCGCCCATGCCGGCAGGAGCGCCAATGCGCCGTGCGGCCACCCCGTTCCTCAGCGCAGGGTGTAGCCCTTGTCCACCACCCAGTCCTGGCCGTACACCCCACGCGCCCCGTGGGACAGCTGGAACAGCACCACCTCGGCCACCGCCTCGGAACTGAGGAACTCGCCGTCCACCAGCCGCGCGTTCACCTCGCTGGCCACGCCGGCCAGCGCCTCGTCCGGCAGGCCCAGGCTGTTCCAGATCGGCGTGGCGGTCGGCCCCGGCGACACCAGGTTCAGGCGCAGGCCCTCGCCCGCATACTCCAGCGCCAGGCTGCGCACCAGGGCGGACAGCGCCGCCTTGCTGGCGATGTACGCACCCAAACCGACAAAGCCCAGGTGGCGCAGGAAGGTGCTGATGAACACCACCGACGCCGGCCGGGCCAGCTGCGCCTTCAGCGCATAGAAGGTATTCACCGCGCCGGCACCGTTGACCCGCCACTGCTCGTCGAACGCCTGCAGATCACTGCCCGGCGCCAGCTTGGCGATGCCCGCGTTGGGCACCAGGTAATCCACCGGACCCAGCTCGGCAGCACGCTCGGCCAGGGCCAGCAGCGACGCCTCGCGGGTCACGTCGCCCTCGCACCAGAACAGCCGCTCGGGATACTGCGCCAACAGCGGCTGCAGCCCACCCAGGCTGCGCGACATCGCCAGCACCCGCGCGCCGCGTTGCAGCAACTGCTCACACACGGCCAGGCCGATACCGGAACTGGCGCCGGTCACCACCGCCAGGCGTTGCTCGAATTGATTGTTCATGACTACCTCGAAACAGGAAAAGAAAGAGCGCGCCCCGGACCAGGCCCGGAGCGGCAACACAGGGATCAATGGGGATAGAGCCGACCCTGGCGCAGGTCCACGCGCTGGCCACGCTCGAAGCGCTGATGCGGCGAGCGAATCCAGCGCTCCTCGCCCTCGTCGTCGCGCACGATGTAGGCAGTACCGGTCTGGCCACTGGCGCGCTGCACCTGCGCCCCACCCCAGCCACCCACCGCCGCACCGACCACAGCCCCAACCGGGCCACCGGCTGCGGCCCCCACCATCAACCCGGTCAGCCCACCGAAACCGGTGCCGACCGAGTTCTCTTCCTGCTGCGCCACCACCTCGGCGGCCTGAGCGGATTGCACGGCCAACAGGCCGACACTGAAAGCAAGCAAGGCAAAGCGATTCATCTGAGTTCTCCGTTATGTAGGCGTTGCGCCTGGAGCTACTCAGCTTTCGTGCCAGGTATTTTTCTCTTTAATTTCAGTCAGTTGATAAAGCAAGAAGTCGCTATGACAACGGCGAGACGCTGTCCATAGGACATGGTGAAAGGTCGGAATGACAGCGAAGCGGCAGCGGCTAGAAGCTGCCCGAGAAAGAAATTCACGCACTGATCGAAAGGACAACTTGCGTGACGTGGTTGGCATTAGCTAAGTTCGGATAACGCTACTGGCGATGCGCCACTCCAACCGCATCGCCGAACAGGATGTCGGCCTATCGGTCGGTTAGCCGAATCAATTCGGCGCGATAAGGAACTCGCTATGCAGACTGGACTCCCGCAACTGTCCCTCCTCTACGCTCCATCCGTCTATTCCATTCGACTCTTATCTTCGACCATTCGTAATGCATGGTTTAACGCCATCCCCTGAGAAAAATAATCCATATAAGCCTTAGAGAAACTTTATGCAAAGCCTAGAAAATCTAAGACCGTATATAGAAAATCAAATATTTAAGCTAGAAACAATTAACAGCGATATATTTCAAAAGCTACATCTCGACTATGACAACAAAGTATATCGAGAAAAAGAACTAGGCCGCCTAATCAGGGACGCAGTTGAGTATTTCGCTCTAACCCCAGAAGAATTTGAAGAATTCAGCTCAACTGGAAATATGATAGAGGCTCGACGCACAGCCTGGAGCAGAATATCGGACGCTAGAAAAAACAGTAAAGGGGACTACGGAGAGCTCTTATTATTCCTCGCCCTGTACTTCTTCTACCCGACAGGGACGCCCGAGAGATTTGTCACAAAAGTAAGGCTTAGAAGCTCTACAAACGATCAGATCAAAGGCTTTGACTGCGCCCATTTCACCATCGAAAACGATGAAGTATGTTTATGGCTCGGAGAGGCAAAATTTCACAACTCCTTTAACAATGCTATTGCAGGCGCAATCAGCTCAATTAAAGAACACATAGAGCACGACTATTTAAATCGTGAATTCAAGATATTAGGCACAAACATAGAAGCCAATAAAGGCATATCTGAAAGCCACTTACTGAAGCTTAAAAATACCTTCAAAGGAAAATCAATCAGCAATATCAAAATAAAAATACCAGTACTTTTAACATACGACTGCAACATTATACAAACCCATGAATCAATAGATGGAAAATTAATCGAATTATTAAAAGATAGCTTCGAGAAAAACAAATTAAAAATATCTCAAAAAAACATAGTATTACCACCAAATATATCTCTAGCCTTTATATTCTTCCCATTCAAATCAGTAGACACAGTAAAGACCTTCCTTGAATCAGTGGAAGAAGCCATAAAATGAATTTTATTTTCGACACTCCTGAAGCACGAACAGAAGCCACATTTATCGCCACAAAATTCTCAGAAGAAATCTTGTCAGGAAAAAATCCAATTGCAGCAGATGCTTTGGAGGCGGCACATTACCTTTTATCGTTTTCAAAAGACGAGCATGAACTCAATGCAGCACTTGCCGTTATTTGTCACGCAGCCGAAAGAGACAAGCTTGACGAACTAGAAACCGTACTCCTACATGATTGCATAGATGCCTCCAGAAACTACCTATATCTAGACATGCTGCAAAAAAGAAAACCCGAATCTAAACCAGAGCTAAATATGCTCAGTACATTCAGGAAATCACTCTACACCACCGAACATGGCACAACCCTCACTAAACAACAAAAACAGATAATAGAAAAATTCAAAGAATCCAAGCGACTGGTAGTAAGCGCACCAACATCTTTTGGAAAGACAATGGCTATCCAAGAGATAATCTTACAAATGAAGTACCAGCAAGTTGCTATTGTAATGCCCACAATCGCCCTCATGTCAGAAACAGTAGCAAAGTTCAAAGCCAATCCAAATTTCTCCCACTTCGACATAATAAACAATACATCTAGCGCAAGCGAAAAGCCTCACAAAATATTTGTGCTTACACCCGAAAAACTAGATCTACTCCTAGATGAAGACAAAGATCTTAAATTCGATTTCTTTGCCATGGATGAAATCTACAAAATACAAGACGACAAAGATCGCCGAGCAGTTTTCTCAAGCGTCCTTTACACCCTCATAACTTCGGGAGCAGATTTTTACTTAATCGGACCATACTTCAAAAGATTCAGCGAAAATTTCCTTAACAGAACAAAATCAGCCTTCCTACGTTACTCTACGGAAATAGTTCAGAAAGAAGTGTTTAATTTAACCGAGATAGAAAATGGCGAAACAATAAGACTAGGAAATACATCATTTACAAAAGCAAAAACCGACGCAACCAACATCAAAAGAATCTCTCAAGCACTAAATGATCAAAAAATCTTCTATTACAAAGATACTCGCGGCGTCGAGACGATAGCTAAGAACATCAGCGCCAACACAAAGGCCGATCCTGATGAAAAATCCTCAGAGCTAATAAAATACATAGCAGAAAGCATTTCTGAGAAATGGAGCCTAATTGAGTACCTTAAAAAGGGGATAGCTTTTCACCATGGGGCGATGCCAAGACATATACAGAGCGAGATAGTCGACTTTTTCAACTCAGAAAAAATTCACACTTTAGTCTGCACAACGACCCTAACAGAGGGTGTAAATACAACTGCAAAAAACATAATCATACTTAGCAATGAAAAAGGCACAGATAAGCTAACAGGCTTCGACTACAAGAACATAAAAGGAAGAGCTGGGCGCTTTCTACACCACTTCACCGGCAGGGTAATAAATCTCGTTGAGGTCCCCGAAGATGAGAAGGAAGAAATCCTATTCCACTACTTTGACAGCCAAGATTTAGCAACAGACGAAATTCTTCGAATAGAAGACAAAGATCTGACTACCGAACACAAACAAACAAAAAATCTCATAACACAAGAATTAGAGAAAGCTAAAATACCTTTAGCTCTTGTGAAATCAAACAAATACATCCCAATTGAAAAGCAACTCGCACTACTAAGTGTGTTACGCCAAAATCCGTATTTAATAGAAAGCATTCATTTCCTTGGCAGTTACCCAGAGAAAGAAAAGCTCAGCACAATTCTGCAGCTCTGCCACTCTTATCTTTTTTCACAAAAAGAACACACTGACAAAAATTTCCCGCTATTCGAACTAGATAGACTGGTGAAATTTCATATCTATCATCACCCAAGCATAAAGCAAATGATCGCCACTCAATCTGGCAAGAGCGAAGACACCAGAATCCGTAATGCGTTTAAACTCATAGCAAGATACTTTGAATTTTCCCTCCCGAAATATTTAACTTGCTTTTCTAGCATATTCAATTTCGCTGCCAAGGAAATAGGGAAGAAAGAAATCTCCCTCTCATGGATCATAACTTTACTGCAGTATGGATTTGAAAGCCCTCAAGCCATTGCCCTAAAAGACTCCGGCGTGCCATCTGACATAATTGCAAAACTCGAACAATCACTTGCAGACTGCACGAGTTTAGAGGAGATAAAAATTAGAATTCGCCTACAACCAAAATTACTTGAAAGCCTATCAGAGTACGAAATCAGAATTTTGCACAAGCACATCTAACTGCTATCACCTAACTTATCTAGCAGCGCCAACCGCCCCTTCAGAAGGGTGAGTGGAATCGTTGCGGAAGGGGTTGAGCGGCATGGATGCCGCGAGAGACGCGATGGGCCAGGGATGGCCCTTCGCGGCGTGCCCCTGGAGCGGCGATGGAACGAACGAACCCGGAGCGAAGCGTAGGGCCGGATGGCGGGGCAAGACCTTTTGGTTCCTTTTGGGGCGACTGCCAAAAGGGATCCGCCCAGCAGGGCGGAACCGTTGCTGCAAACAGCTAGGTAAATAGCAGCGGCACGAACAAAAGCCCCTCTCCCCCCCGCCCCTCTCCCGTAAACGGGAGAGGGGCGGGGGGGAGA
>NZ_SCOM01000001.1 GCF_005508865.1 Pseudomonas sp. F(2018) | reverse complement strand
TTCTTCTCAACCGCTTGCGCTTCAGATCAGAACTTCTTCTCGTCAGCGGGAGGCGCATTCTACAGCGTTCAAAACCGCTGTCAACCACCTCTTTCAACCGCTTTCGATCTACCCGATCGAAGCAACCAACAAGATCAAACCACCACCTTGTCAGCCCGGCGCATTCTACTCGAATTCGCCATCCGGTCAATCTCTTTTTTCATCCAACTCTTTGAATTTCAAGGAGTTTTCCGAGAGAACTGCGCCGGAAGTGGTGCGCATTATAGGGGACCAAATCTAACCGTCAACTCCTTTATGCAAAGTTTCTGAAATTCCCGCTTCCCTCTATATGAAGAGGGGGTTTTCATGCCTGCATGATCCAGCCTTCTACACCCATAGCTGCCTGGCGCAGTGCCTCGGAGCGGGTTGGGTGTGGATGGCAGATCAGCGCGATGTCTTCGGACGACGCGGCGAACTCCATGGCGACGCAGTACTCGCCAATCATCTCGCTCACGCTCGGCCCCACCATATGCACGCCAAGGATCTCGTCGGTGCGCTCATCGGCCAGCACTTTCACGAAGCCCTCGGTCTCGTGGTTGATCTTGGCGCGGCTGTTGGCCGTAAAGGGAAACTTGCCGACGCGATAGGCACGCCCTTCTGACTTGAGCTGCTCCTCGGTCCTGCCGACGCAGGCCACCTCGGGCTTGGTATAGATGACGCTGGGGATGACGTCATAGTTCACCTCGGCAGCCTTGCCGGCGATCTTCTCGATGCAAGCGATCGCCTCATCTTCCGCCTTGTGCGCCAGCATCAACCCTGAAGTGACATCACCGATCACCCAGATGCCAGGGATCGATGTCTTGTGGTGCTCATTGGTCAGCATGCCGCGCTTGTCTGCAGCGAGCCCCACGCTCTCCAAGCCCAATTCCTCGGTGTATGGGCGACGTCCAATGGCTACCAGCACATAGTCGGCCTCCAGCACCTGGGCCGAACCGCCCGCGGCTGGCTCGATGCTCAACTCCACCCCTTTGCCTTTCACTACCGCACCGGAGACCTTGCTGCCCAGCTTGAAACTCATGCCCTGCTTGCTCAGCGAGCGTTGCAGCGTCTTGGCCGTCTCGTCGTCCAGCCCGGGGCAGATTCGATCCAGATACTCGACCACTGTCACTTCACTGCCAAGCCGGCGCCAGACCGAACCCAACTCCAGGCCGATGACTCCTGCACCGATCACGACCAGGTGTTTGGGTACCTCCGGCAGCGAGAGTGCACCGGTCGAATCCAAGATGCGCTGGTTGTCGATGGTCACGCCCGGCAACGGGGTCGGTTCGGAGCCGGTGGCGATCACTATGTCCTTGGCCTGCAGCTCGGTCTGGCTACCGTCGGCTGCCGTCACCTCCACCCGCCCTGCCCCGGCCAGCTTGCCCCAGCCCTTGATCCATTCAACCTTGTTCTTGCGAAAGAGGAACTCGATGCCCTTGGTCAGCGCAGAAACGCTCTCATCCTTCTGCTTCATCATCTGCGGCAGATTGAGTGTCGGCTTGACCTCGATGCCGAGGTTGGCGAACTCCTTACCGCTCGCTGCTTCGTAGAGCTCCGATGCATGCAGCAATGCCTTGGACGGCATGCACCCCACATTCAGGCAGGTACCACCGAGCGTGTCGCGCCCCTCGACACAGGCGACCTTGAACCCGAGCTGACCAGCCCGAATGGCGGCGTTGTAACCACCGGGACCACCGCCGATTACCACGACATCGTATGCACTCATGAAGCACTCCTTAAATTAGCGACTAGCCGGCAAAGGGGCGGCACTCGAACCGCGACGCAGCAGGTGGAAGGCCGCAAAGGCCGCGGTAGCGAACAAGCCATGAAGAAGAACCATAGGCCAGGACGTGCCGTCCTGCAGAACACCGAGCAGAACTCCGGCCAGGGTCGCGCCGGCCATCTGGGCAAAGCCCATGAAGCCCGCCGCCAGACCGGCACGATGGGCATTGGGAATCACCGCTCCGGCCACCGACGCCGGTAGCACCATGCCACCGCCGATGGTGACCAGCACCTGCGGCAGAGACAGACCGAGCACCGAAAGCCCGAACAAGGCATGCACCAATACGGTCAATGCAGCGCCGGTGGCTACCAGGGCAACGCCAAAGGCGACGATCCGCTGCGGCCCGAGCTGGAGAATCTTCTTCTGGGTGAACAGCGCTCCGGCAATCAGTCCGGAGACGATGGCGCCAAAGGTAAGGCCGTACTCCGCCGCACTCAGGCCAAGCAACTTTATATAGGCAGCGGATGAGCCGGCGATCACGGCGAACATCGCGCCGTAGGTGAAGGCCAGGGTCAGCGCGAAGGCGCGCAGCGAGCGCCCCTGCAGCAGATCCCAATAGTCGCCCGCCAACCCGAGCAGGCGACCGGCCCGCGGATCAAGCTGCGCATTGCTCTCCTTATAAAGGAACAGCACCGCGAGCAGCGCGACGCTGCCGACCGAGAAAGCCGCCAGCACTGGCGCCTGCCAGCCCCAATATTGAGTCAGCTGACCGCCGAACATGGGCGCAAGCGCGATGGAGGTCAGCATGCCGATTACCGTGAGCGCCAGGGCCGGGCCGGCTTCGGCCTTCCACACATCGCGTACCACGGCTCGCGCCAGCACCAGGGCCGAACAGGCACCCAGCCCCTGCAGCGCCCGAGCGGCGATGAACTCGGTGAGATCGCCAGCCGGCAGCATCCAGCCAGTCGCGGCCAGGTAGACCAGCAATCCGGCAATCAGCACCGGCCGGCGCCCCAGGCGATCGGACAGCGGCCCGACGATCAGCTGACCGAGCCCGAATGCCGCCACGAATATCGACAACGCGGCCAGGCTCGACCCTGGCTTGGCCGCAAAGCCCTGCTCCAGTTCAGCAAGCGCCGGAATCAGCAACTGGGTGGAAATCTCTCCCAGCGCCGTAAGCGTCATGAGCATCAGCAGCAGGATTCTGGTTGGTTTCGGCATGGCATTTCTCCGCACATCCGCAGCGAGGCCACATGGCGTCGCGCATTTATATTTTGACCATAATATAAAATATGAAATGATGCCAATCATTCATTGCCCTTCAAAAGGAGCCGAGCATGCAAACAACTAATCGAGAGCAGATCCTCGCCAACTGGCTGGAGGCCGAGCGCAACGCCCGCGCCCGGCTGGGTGAGCCCGGCACCCTGTCGCTGAAACAGGTCAGCGAGCTGAGCGCCCAGGAATTCTTCGACCGTATTGGCAGTGGCGAGCTGCCCAGCCCACCCTTCGGTCATCTGGTCGACTTCATTCCGCTGGAATGGGAGCCGGGTCGTTTCTTGTTCCAGGGCACGCCTGACGCCCGCCACTACAACCCGCTCGGTAGCGTGCATGGCGGTTACGCAGCCACCCTGCTCGACTCCTGCATGGGCTGCGCCGTGCATACTCAACTGAAAGCCGGCCAGGGCTACACCACCATGGATCTGCGCATCAGCTACGTGCGTGCCATCACTGCCAGCATCGGACCGATCCGCGCCGAGGGGCGCGTCGTCCACCTGGGCCGCTCCACCGCGCTGGCCGAGGGTCGGTTGTATGACGTGGATGACCGCCTGTACGCGGTCGGCTCCACCACCTGCATGATTCTCGATTTACGCGGCTGACCAACCTCGCGGGCCCGCCAGTACGCTTACAACGGCAGGCCCGCATCTCCCAACCAGTTGGATTGCTCACCCACCAATCACCTCAATAGAACCCATCAATCATTAAATTACAATCGACATCTATACGGTCGTTTGAATTACTCCTATCATATTTCTGCGGATGGCGAATCCACGCCTCCCTCACCGTCACAGGACTACAGCCATGACCTCCATCGTGATCGCCGGCTACGCCCGCTCCCCCTTCCACTTCGCCAAGAAAGGCGGATTGATCAATCTGCGTCCGGACGACCTGGCGGCCCAGGTACTGAAGGGGCTGGTCAACAAGCTCGATCTCGACCCCAGCCTGCTGGAAGACGTGATCATGGGCTGTGCCTATCCAGAGGCCGAACAGGGCATGAACATCGCCCGCATCGCCAGCTTCCGCGCCGGCTTCCCCGAGACCCTCGGCGGTGCCACGGTCAACCGCTTCTGTGGCTCCTCTATGACCTCGGTGCACTTCGCCGCCGGGCAGATCATGCTCGGTGCCGGCGAGGCCTTCCTCTGCGCCGGTGTGGAGTCCATGACCCGCGTGCCCATGGGCGGCTTCAACATCTCGCCCAACCCGACGCTGATGAGCAGCTTCCCGCAGGTCTACATGGCCATGGGGCATACCGCCGAAGAGGTGGCCAAGCGCTTCGAGATCAGCCGCGAGGAGCAGGAAGCCATGGCGGTCGAATCCCACGCCAAGGCCGTTCGCGCCCGCGAGCTCGGCTATTTCAAGGACGAGATCCTCGCCGTGGAAACCCCTGAAGGCGTGATCGACGAAGACGGCTGCATCCGCCCCGGTACCAATGCCGAAGCCCTGGCCGGACTGAAGCCGGCCTTCGGCGGCAGTGTCACCGCCGCCACTTCGTCGCCACTCACTGACGGCAGCGCCGCCGTGCTGGTGTGTACCGAAGAGTTCGCCCGCCGCCATAAGCTGGACATCCTGGCGCGCATCAAAGCCGTCGCCGTCGGCGGCTGCGCCCCGGAAATCATGGGCATGGGTCCGGTGGTCGCGACCCGCAAGGTGCTGGAGCGCGCCGGTCTGAGCATCGACGATATCGACCTGGTCGAGATCAACGAGGCCTTCGCCAGCCAGTCCATCGCCTGCGTACGCGAGCTGGGCCTGGACATGGCCAAGGTCAATATCGATGGCGGCGCCCTCGCCCTCGGCCACCCGCTGGGCGCCACTGGCGCGCGCATCACCGGCAAAGCCGCGTCGCTGCTCAAGCGCACGGGCGGCCGTTACGCCATTGCCACCCAGTGCATTGCCGGCGGCCAGGGTGTGGCCACGCTGCTCGAAGCGGTCTGACCATCACGGGCGCGGCTCCTCGCCGCGCCCGCATTCCCTTCCCAGCGTGTAAGATGAAGGTCAGCATTCCAATTCCTGCCTGGAACTGACCGCCATGCGCTATTCCGAAGACCACAAAGCCAAGACCCACCAACGCATCGTCGACGAGGCCGCCCTGCGCTTTCGCCGCGACGGCGTGCTGGCCACCGGGCTGCAACCGCTGATGAAGGCCCTGGGCCTCACCCACGGCGGTTTCTACGCGCACTTCAAGTCCAAGGACGACCTGGTCGAGCAGGCGCTGCAGCAGAGCGCCGATCAGCTCAAGGTCGGCCTCAACGAAGTCGAGCAGAGCCCGCAGCCGTTGCAGACCCTGATCAAACGCTACCTCTCCTCCGCCCATTGCAAGGCGCCGGGCGCCGGCTGCCCGCTGCCGACCATCTCCGCCGAGCTGGGCCAACGCGGCCAACCGAGTCCGGTCACCGATCAGATCGTGCGCGACCGCCTGCAGATGATCGCCAGCAACCTGTCCGGCGAAGACGCCGAGGCACAGAGCGCGCTGATTCTCTCGAGCATGGTCGGCGCCCTGGTGCTGTCACGCAGCGTCGCCGATCCGGAACTGGCCGAGCAGCTGCTCAGCTCGGCACGCAAGCTGTTGCTGGAACAGGTCGAAGAGGCCTGATCGGCATGCAACAAAAAGCCCTCGCGGTCACCCGCGAGGGCTTTTTATTTTCTGCGCCTCAGCGCTTGTAGCGAGCCGCCGCGCTGTTGCGCGACAGATTCGGCCCCAGTGCGCCACGCGCGGCCACCAGCGCCTGCCAGTCGGCCGCGTTCGGCAGCGACGGAATGGTGACCAGCTCGCCCTGGTCGAAACCGGCCAGCGCGGCATCCACCATCTCGCCGACCTCCATGATCATCTCCGCCGGCAACGCGGCCTCATCGATGCCGGTGCGCTCCCAGATCTCGGTGCGGGTCATGCCCGGCAGCACGACCTGGACCTTCACGCCCTTGCCGACCAGCTCGCCATTCAGCGTCTGGCTCAGGCTCAGTACATAGGCCTTGGAGGCACTGTACACGGCGTTGAACAGCTCCGGCGCCAGGGCCACTACCGAGGCGATGTTGATGATCGCGCCGTTACCACGCGCGGAGAACTGCGCGGCAGCCACGGACGCCAGACGAGTCAGGGCGACGATATTGAGCTGGATCAGCACCTCTGCCTGGTCGAGATCGGCCTCGGCCAGCTTGCCGTTGGCGGCGATGCCGGCGTTGTTCACCAGCACGCTGATGTCCGCATCGTTGCGCAACTTGTCTTCCACTACCGCCAGCTCGGCCCTCTGGGTCAGGTCGGCCTTGAGCACTTCGACCTGCACCCCGTACTCCTGGCTCAGGCGACCGGCCATGCTTTCCAGGCGCTGGGCGTCGCGCGCCACCAGCAGCAGGTCGTGGCCGCGGCGCGCCAGGCGCTCTGCATAGGTTGCGCCGATGCCTGCGGATGCGCCAGTGATCAGTGCCTTGCCGAGTTTGCTCATGTTTCGTCTCCCGAAGAATGGATAAGGCCGAATGGCCAGCAACTGCATTGGATTACGCTCGACATATTATATGACGAACGTAATCCCACAACAGCTATTTGCCTATGGCTCTCATAGAGCGGCGGCTACCCCTGCTTATGACTATAAAAATAGTCTAAAAAAGTATTTATCTATTCCATTTTTATCACTTAGCTTTGCTCTACCGGACCACCGGACAAACCCCAAGAAGAACGACATCTGTCCAGTGGCTCGACCTTCCCCGGAACGGTCCGCGCCCGCCCGAGGAGCATCACCATGAGCATTCCCTTCGCCCGCCGCCTGCTGGCGGTACTGACGATTTCCAGCCTGAGCCTGAGCGCCCAGGCCGCCGACTTCACCGTTGCCTACCAGACCACCGTCGACCCGGCCAAGGTCGCCCAGGCCGATGGCGCCTATGAGAAAGCCAGCAAGTCCGAGATCGACTGGCGCAAATTCGACGGCGGTGCCGAAGTCATAACCGCCGTGGCCTCCGGCGACGTGCAGATCGGCTACGTCGGCTCCAGCCCGCTGGCCGCCGCGGCCACCCGCCAGCTGCCGGTGCAGACCTTCCTGATCGCCACCCAGATCGGCGCCGCCGAGGCCCTGGTCGCTCGCGACGGCAGCAAGATCAGCAAGCCGGAAGACCTGATCGGCAAGAAGGTCGCCGTACCCTTCGTTTCCACCGGCCACTACAGCCTGCTGGCCGCGCTCAAGCACTGGAACATCGACCCGGCCAAGGTGCAGGTCCTCAACCTGGCGCCGCCGGCGATCATCTCCGCCTGGAAGCGCGGCGACATCGACGCCACCTATGTTTGGGACCCGGCCCTGGGCGTGGCCAAGGAAAACGGCAAGGTGCTGATCACCTCCGGCGAGCTGAGCGAGCTGGGCGCACCGACCTTCGACGCCTGGATCGTGCGCAAGGACTTCGCCGAGAAACACCCGGAAGTGGTGCGCGCCTTCGCCAAGGTGACCCTCGACGCCTACGCCGACTACCGCAAGGATCCGAAGGCCTGGCTGGCCAACCAGGACAACATCGCCAAGGTGGTGAAGCTCTCCGGCGCCAAGGCCGAGGACATCCCGCTGCTGCTGCAGGGCAACGTGTTCCCGCTGGCCGCCGACCAGGCCACCGCCCTCGGCGCGCCGACCACCCAGGCCATCACCGACACCGCCAAGTTCCTCAAGGAGCAAGGCAAGGTCGACGCCGTGCTGCCGGACTACGCCCCCTACGTCAGCAACCAGTACGTCACCAACTGAGGACTGGAATCGCGGGTTTCACCCGCCCTACATCGAGGCTTTCCGTAGGGCGAGTGAAACCCGCGAACAGGCAACCAAGCATCGGGCCCTCACCTCTCACGAGGCGAGGTTCGGCGACGGCAGGGAAGCCGTCACCGGATGCACCCAACCTGAAGAGAAAGACATGGCCCTACTCGAACTGGAGCGCATCGGCGCACAGTACCCCGGCGCGGCCGAACCGGTACTGCAAGACATTTCCCTGACCCTCGGCCCCGAGCAGTTGCTGGTGGCCCTGGGCCCTTCCGGCAGCGGCAAGACCAGCCTGCTCAACCTGATCGCCGGTTTCACCGCCCCCAGCCAAGGGCGCATCAGCCTCGACGGCGTGCCCGTCACCGGTCCCTCCGCCGAGCGCGGCGTGGTGTTCCAGGACGACGCCCTGCTGCCCTGGCAGAACGTGCTGGATAACGTCGCCTTCGGCCTGCAACTGGCCGGCGTGCCACGCGCGCAACGCGAGGCCAAGGCCCGCGAGTTGCTGAGCCTGGTCGACCTGGCCGGCTTCGAACAACGACGCATCTGGGAACTCTCCGGCGGGCAGAAACAGCGCGTCGGCCTGGCCCGCGCCCTGGCCGCCGAGCCGCGCGTGCTGCTGATGGACGAACCCTTCGGCGCGCTGGACGCCTTCACCCGCGAACAGATGCAGGAACTGCTGCTGCAGGTTTGGCGGCGCACCGCCAAGCCGGTGCTACTGATCACTCACGACATCGAGGAAGCGGTCTTCCTCGCCACCGACCTGGTGCTGCTGGCGCCCAACCCGGGACGCATCGCCGAGCGCCTGCACCTGAACTTCGGCAGGCGCTACGCCGCTGGCGAGAGCGCCCGCGCCATCAAGTCCGATCCCGATTTCATCGCCACCCGCGAACACGTGCTCGCCCAGGTCTTCGCCGAGCGCCAGAGGAGGCAGGCATGAGCAGCTACGAGTTCGTCTACGCCAAGAGCGAGGCCGAACAGCAGGCCGCGCGTGCGCCACGCCAGCTCAGCCTGCTCGCCCTCGGGCTGATCAGCACCGGCAGCCTGCTGTGGATCTGGTGGGCGGTGACCGCCGCCGGGCTGATCGAGCCGCTGTTCCTGCCCAGCCCGCAGACCGTGCTGGCGCGCGGCTGGAAGCTGATCACCGAGGGCTACCTGGATGCCAGCCTGTGGCAGCACCTGGGCGCCAGCCTCGGGCGCATCGGCCTGGCCCTGCTGTTTGCCGTGCTGACCGCCATTCCGCTGGGCATCGCCATCGGCCGCAGCCGCGTGGTGCGCGGCCTGGTCGACCCGCTGATCGAGTTCTACCGGCCGATTCCGCCGCTGGCCTACCTGCCGCTGATCGTCATCTGGTGCGGCATCGGCGAGCTGTCCAAGGTGCTGCTGATCTACCTGGCAATCTTCGCCCCCATCGTCATCGCCACCGCCACCGGCGTGCGCAGCGTCGACCCGGCCAAGCTGCGCGCCGCCCAGGCGCTCGGCGCTACCCAGGGCCAACTGATCCGCCACGTGGTGCTGCCCAGTGCCCTGGCGGACATCCTCACCGGCGTGCGCATCGGCCTCGGGGTCGGCTGGTCGACCCTGGTCGCCGCCGAGCTGATCGCCGCCCAACGCGGCCTGGGCTTCATGGTGCAGTCGGCGGCGCAGTTCCTGGTCACCGACGTGGTGATCTTGGGCATCCTGCTGATCGCGGTGATCGCCTTCGCCCTGGAACTGGGCCTGCGCGCCCTGCAACGCAAGCTGGTGCCCTGGCACGGCCAGGCCCACTGATTCGGAAGTAGCTGCATGAGCCTCAATATCACTCCCCTGAGCCCGGCGCTGGGCGCCATCGTTGGCGGCATCGACCTGCGCCAGCCACTGGCGGACGCCGACCAGCGCGCCATCGAACAGGCCCTGCTCGACCACCAAGTGCTGTTCTTCCGCGCCCAGCCGATCGAGCCGCCACAACAGGCAGCCTTCGCCGCACGCTTCGGCGACCTGCACATCCACCCGATCTACCCGAACATCCCCGAGCAGCCGGAAGTGCTGGTGCTCGACACGGCCGTCACCGACGTGCGCGACAACGCCATCTGGCACACCGACGTGACCTTCCTCCAGACCCCGGCCCTGGGCGCCGTGCTGGCCGCCAAGCAGCTGCCGGCCTATGGCGGCGATACGCTGTGGGCAAGCAGCAGCGCGGCCTTCGAGGCACTGTCCAAGCCATTGCAACACCTGCTCGACGGCCTCACCGCCAGCCACGACTTCACCCGTTCGTTCCCGCTGGAACGCTTCGGCAACACGCCCGAGGCGCTGGAGCGCTACCACGAGGTGCAGCGCCAGCATCCACCGGTGACCCACCCGGTGGTACGCACCCACCCGGTCACCGGGCGCAAGGGGCTGTTCGTCAACGAGGGTTTCACCACGCGGATCAACGAGCTGGAACCGGCCGAGAGCGACGCCCTGCTGCGCTTCCTGTTCGCCCATTCGACTCGGCCGGAATTCAGCATCCGCTGGCGCTGGCAGGAGAACGACGTGGCCTTCTGGGACAATCGCATCACCCAGCACTATGCGGTGGACGACTACCGCCCGGCGCGACGGGTGATGCACCGCGCCACCATCCTGGGTGACAAGCCCGCTTAGGGCTTGTTGCTATCCGGCGACGCATCCTCGAAACGGTCCACGGTACGCAGGCTGCGGAAGCCCCACATCCAGCCGCCGACCACGCCAAGGGTGCACAGGCTGCCCAGCACCGCCGCCGGCACCGCGCCGAACCAGGCGGCGCTGCTGCCGGCGCGGAATTCGCCCAGCTCGTTGGAAGAACCGATGAACAGCATGTTCACCGCGTTCACCCGGCCGCGCATGGCGTCCGGGGTGGAGAACTGGATCAGCGAGGAGCGGATATACATGCTCACCATGTCCGCGCCGCCGGCCACCATCAGCGCGGCGAACGACAGCCAGAACAGGCTGGACAGCGAGAACACCAGGTTGGCCAGGCCGAACACCGCCACTGCGATGAACATGCGCATGCCCACGTGGCGATTGAACGGCCGCGTGCTCAGGTAGAAGCCCACCGTCACCTCGCCGATGGCCATGGCACTGCGCAGGATGCCGAGACCGGTCGGGCCAACCTCCAGCACCTCATGGGCGTACATCGGCAGCAGCGCCACCACGCCGCCGAGCAGCACGGCGAACAGGTCCAGCGAGATGGTGCCGAGGATGATCGGCCGCGAGCGGATGAAGTGGATACCGGCGGTGAAGCGCTTCCAGGCGGTGGCTTCGAGCGGCTTGCTCTCCTCACGGAAACGCACCTGGACGCAGGCCAGCATCAGCACGCCGGCGGCGAAGAACAGCAGGCACAGCGCATAGGTCAGCTCGCCGCCGCCGATGGCGTAGAGGCCGCCGCCGAGCACCGGGCCGGAGATGGTCGAGGCGCGCACGATCATGCTGTTGGCGGCGATGGCCGCCGCCAGGCTCTCGCGCGGCACGATCTGCGGCAGCAGGCTGGACAGCGCCGGCCCGGTGAAGGCACGGGCGCAGCCGTAGGCCACCAGCACGCCGTAGAAGGCCTCGACCGGCCCATGGATCAGCGACAACCACAGCAGCACCGCGGCGCAGATCGCCTCCACGCCCCAGCTCAGGCCGAGTATCCACTTGCGGTCGAAGCGGTCGATCAGGTCGCCGGCCGGCAGCAGCAGGAACAGCATCGGCAGGAACTGGGCCAGGCCCACATAGGCCAGGCTCATCGGGTCGCGGGTCAGGTCATAGACCTGCCAGGCCACCACCACTGCGAGGATCTGCACGGCGAACATGGCCAGCACACGGGCGGCGAGAAACGGCAGGAAACCGGGCTGGCGGTAGACGGAAAGTTCGGCGGACACGGCGCAAGTCCCAAGGCAGAAAAGAAAACGGGGCAATCTACTGGATCAAAAGCTGTCCGGGCAAACAACTCCCGGGCACATGCATATACCTAAATGTCATTTATGAAATAACAAACAAATCAATAAGCTATAAAAACCGGACCACCGGAGCACCGCACTTTTCTCGCCGCTCCGTTGCGCCCTCATCCCCGGTGCCCGTTGCTGGCGCATCCACAAGATGAGGTTTGCATGACCAGTCCGATTACCCTTGAGGACAGCTCCACCGCCCGCGAAGTTCTGCGTTCATCCGACCAGGACATCACCCCCGCCCTGCTCCCCGCCGCCATTCTCGGCAGCGACGCCGAGGCCCTGCAGGCCGCCCATGAGCTGGCCCGCGCCGCCGAAGCCGAGGCCATCGGCCGCGACCGCGAACGCCGTCTGCCCTGGGAACTGGTAGAGCGCTTCACCGCCAGCGGCCTCGGCAGCATCGCCGTGCCACGCGAGTTCGGCGGGCCGCAGCTGTCCCACGTCACCATCGCCGAAGTATTCCGCATCATTTCCGCCGCCGACCCGGCCCTGGGGCAGATCCCGCAGAACCAGTTCGGCCTGCTCGGCCTGCTGCGCGTCGCCGCCAGCCCGGAGCAACAGCGCCGCCTGTTCGCCAGCGTGTTGGCCGGCTGGCGCATCGGCAACGGCGGCCCCGAGCGCGGCAGCAAGCACACCCAGGACATCCAGGCGCGCCTGGTGCAGCGCAACGGCCGCTGGCTGTTCAGCGGCGAGAAGTTCTATTCCACCGGCGCCCTGTTCGCCCACTGGATCGCCAGCAAGGCCCTGGACGAATCCGGCCGGCCCTGGCTGGCCTTTATCCAGCGCGGCCGCCCGGGCCTGCGCATCGTCAACGACTGGTCCGGTTTCGGCCAGCGCACCACCGCCAGCGGCACCGTGCTGCTCAACGAGGTGGAAGTGGACGCGGACAATTTGATCCCGCTGTGGCCGCTGGCCGAACAGCCGAGCCTGCAGGGCGCCTTTTCCCAGCTGATCCAGGCCGCCATCGACCTGGGCATCGCCGACGCCGCCCTGCGCGACGCCATCGCCTTCGTTCGCGACAAGACGCGGCCGTGGATCGACGCCAAGGTCGAGCGCGCCGGCGATGATCCTTACGTGATCGCCGATGTCGGCCGCCTGCAGGTCGAGCTGCACGCCGCCGAGGCGCTGCTGCACCAGGCCGGCCGCGTGCTCGACGAAGTCGCCGCCGCGCCCATCGATGCCGACGGCGCCGCCCGCGCCTCCATCGCCGTGGCCGAAGCCAAGGCGCTGACCACCGAAATCTCGCTGGTCGCCAGCGAGAAGCTGCTGGAGCTGGCCGGTAGCCGCGCGACCCTGGCCGAGTTCGGCCTCGATCGCCACTGGCGCAACGCGCGCACCCACACCCTGCACGACCCGGTGCGCTGGAAGTACCACGCCATCGGCGCCTGGCACCTCAACGGCAGCCGCCCCAACCGCCACTCCTGGATCTGAGCCATGAACGCACCTCTGAACACCGGCGCGGCGAAGATCCGCGACGACGCCCAGGCTCTGGCCACCGCCGAGCGCCTGGCCCAGGATTTCGCCGCCAGTGCCGCCGAGCGCGACCGCGAGCGCCGCCTGCCGCATGCGGAACTCGACGTCTTCAGCCGCTCAGGCCTGTGGGGCATCACCGTACCCAAAGCCTTTGGCGGCCCCGGCCTGTCCAGCGTCACCCTGGCCAAGGTCATCGCCCGCATCGCCCAGGCCGACGGCTCGCTCGGGCAGATTCCGCAGAACCACTTCTACGCCCTGGAAGTGCTGCGGGTGAACGGCAGCGAGGCGCAGCAGCGCCGCCTGTACGCCGAGGCCCTGGCCGGCAAACGCTTCGGCAACGCCCTGGCCGAGCTGGGCACCAAGACCGCGCTGGACCGCAACACCCGCCTGACTCGCACTGACGACGGCTACCGCATCGACGGGCGCAAGTTCTACTGCACCGGCGCGCTGTTCGCCCAGCGCATTCCTACCCTGGCGGTGGACGAGCACGGCGTCGGCTTCCTCGCCTTCGTTCCGCGCGAAGCCGAGGGCCTGCAGCTGATCGACGACTGGAGCGGCTTCGGCCAGCGCACCACCGGCAGCGGCAGCGTGCTGTTCGATAACGTACCGGTGGCCGCCGACGACGTGGTGCCGTTCCAGAGCGCCTTCGAGCGGCCGACCACGGTCGGCCCCTTCGCCCAGCTGCTGCACGCGGCCATCGACACCGGCATCGCCCGCGGCGCCTACGAGGACCTGCTGCAGTTCGTGCGACACAAGTCGCGGCCATGGATCGACGCCGGCGTAGATACAGCCGCCGAAGACCCGCTGACCCAGCAGGAGATCGGCAAGCTGCGCGTGCGCCTGGCCGCCACCGAGGCGCTGCTGGAGCGCGCCGGCGAGTTCGTCGACCGCGCCCAGCTGGCGCCGGACGAGGCCAGCGTGGCCGCCGCTTCCATCGCCGTGGCCGAGGCCCGCGCGATCAGTACCGAGACCTCGCTGCTGCTTGGCAGCAAGCTGCTGGAGCTGTCTGGCAGCCGCGCCACGCTGGCCGAGTACGGCCTCGACCGCCACTGGCGCAATGCGCGCACCCACACCCTGCACGACCCGGTGCGCTGGAAGTACCACGCCATCGGCGACTACTACCTCAACGAGCGCCTGCCGCCGCGCCGGGGGACCATCTGATGGCCAAGCAGTTGCTGCTCAACGCCTTCAACATGAACTGCGTCGGCCACATCAACCACGGCCTGTGGACCCACCCGCGCGACCGCTCGGTGGACTTCAACCGCCTGGACTACTGGACCGACCTGGCCCGCCTGCTCGAGCGCGGGCTATTCGACGGTCTGTTCCTCGCCGACATCCTCGGCGTCTACGACGTGTACCAGGGCGGCGTCGACCTGACTCTGCGCGAGAGCATCCAGCTGCCGGTCAACGACCCGCTGCTGCTGGTCTCTGCCATGGCCGGCGTCACCTCGCACCTGGGCTTCGGCGTCACCGCCAACCTGAGCTACGAGGCGCCCTTCACCTTCGCCCGGCGCATGAGCACGCTGGACCACCTCACTGGCGGCCGGGTCGGCTGGAACATCGTCACCGGCTACCTGGAGAGCGCGGCCCGCGCCATGGGCCACAGCGAACAGGTGGAACACGACCGCCGCTACGACCAGGCCGACGAGTACCTGGAGGTGCTCTACAAGCTCTGGGAAGGCAGCTGGGAAGACGACGCCGTACTCGCCGACCGCGGCCGGCGCATCTACGCCCAGCCGCACAAGGTCCATCCGATCCGCCACCACGGCGAGTTCTACCAGGTCGAGGGCTACCACCTCAGCCAACCCTCGCCGCAGCGCACGCCGCTGCTGTTCCAGGCCGGCTCCTCCGCACGCGGCCTGCAGTTCGCCGGCAGCCACGCCGAGTGCGTGTTCATCGGCGGGCAGAACAAGGAAGCGGTGCGTGCCCAGGTCGACAAGGTGCGTGCCGCAGCCGTGGCTGCCGGCCGCCCGGCGGATGCGATCAAGGTGTTCATGGGCATCAACGTGGTGGTCGCGCCGAGCGAGGCCGAGGCCCGGGACAAGCTGGCCGAGTACCAGCGCCACGCCAGCCCCGAGGCCGGTATCGCGCATTTCTCCGCCTCCACCGGCATCGACCTGGCGGGCTTCGGCCTGGACGAGCCGATCGTCGAGCGCAAGACCAACGCCATCGAGTCGGTGGTCAAGAGCTTCAGCGGCTGGACCAAACGCCGCCTGCTGGAGCAGCACGCCCTCGGCGGCCGCTATCCGCAGGCGGTCGGCTCACCCAGCCAGGTGGCCGACCAGCTGCTGGCCTGGATCGACGAGACCGGCCTGGACGGCTTCAACCTCACCCGCACCGTCACCCCGGAGAGCTACGTCGATTTCATCGACCTGGTGATCCCCGAGCTGCAGCAACGCGGCCGCTACAAGACCGCCTACGCCGACGGCGCCCTGCGCCACAAGCTGTTCGGCCAGGGCCCGCGACTGACCGCGCCACATCCGGCCGCCCACTGGCGGCAAGCGCACCTAAAAACCGAAGAAAAGGAATCTCGCCATGCGTAAAACCATTCGTAGCTTCACCCTGCGCGCCGCCGCCCTCGGCCTGCTGCTGGCCGGCGGCCTGGCCCAGGCGGACGAACCGCTCAAGCTCGGCACCACCGCCGCCTTCGCCCCGCCGCTGGAAGTAGCCGTGGCCGAAGCCAAGGCCCAGGGCCTGGACGTGGAGCTGGTGGAATTCACCGATTGGATCGCGCCCAATGTCAGCCTGGCCAACGGCGACATCGACGTGAACTACTTCCAGCACATCCCCTTCCTGGAGAACGCCAAGAAGGAAGGCGGCTACGACCTGGTGCCGGTGGCCCGCGGGGTGATCAACAACGTCGGCCTCTACTCCAAGAAGCACAAGGACTTCGCCAGCCTGCCGGACGCCGCCACCGTGGCCATCGCCAACGACCCGGTCAACGGCGGCCGCGGCCTGCAGCTGCTGGAGAAGGCCGGGCTGATCAAGCTCAAGCCCGGCGTCGGCTACAAGGCCACTCTGGAAGACATCACCGACAACCCCAAGCACCTGAAGATCATCGAGCTGGAGGCCGTGCAGCTGGTGCGCGCGCTGGACGAGGTCGACCTGGCCCAGGGCTACCCGCACTACATCCGTCTGGCCGGCACCCTGGACGCCGAGTCCGCCCTGCTGTTCGACGGCCTCGACCACCCCGAGTACATCATCCAGTTCGTCGCCCATCCGGAGAAGGCCAAGGACGCGCGCGTGCTCAAATTCATCGACATCTACCAGCATTCGCCGAAAGTGCGCGCCGCCCTCGACAAGGCTCACGGCAAGCTCTACCAGGCGGGTTGGGAGAGTTGAGATGAGCGGCTTCCAGGCCCACCTGCCGCAAGCCACCGGCGAGGCGCAGCTGCGCTTCGTCGGTGTCGGCAAGACCTACGTCACCGGTGTGCGCGCCCTGCGCGACATCGACCTGGCCATCGACCGTGGCGAGATCTTCGGCATCATCGGCCGCAGCGGCGCCGGCAAGTCCTCGCTGCTGCGCACCATCAACCGCCTGGAAAAGCCCACCAGCGGCCGCGTGCTGATCGACGGCGTGGACATCGGCCAGCACGACTACGACCAGCTGGTGGCGCTGCGTCGGCGCATCGGCATGATCTTCCAGCACTTCAATTTGCTCTCGGCCAAGACCGTGCGGCAGAACGTCGAGCTCCCACTCAAGGTCGCCGGCGTGCCGCGCGAGGAGCGCCGGCGCAAGGTCGACGAGCTGCTCAAGCTGGTCGGCCTGGAGGGCAAGCACGACGCCTACCCGGCGCAGCTCTCCGGCGGACAAAAGCAGCGCGTCGGCATCGCCCGCGCGCTGGTGCACGATCCGGACATCCTGCTGTGCGACGAGGCCACCAGCGCGCTGGACCCGGAGACCACCCAGTCGATCCTCGCCCTGCTGCGGCAGATCAACCTGCGCCTGAACCTGACCATCGTGCTGATCACCCACGAGATGGCGGTGATCCGCGACATCTGCGAGCGCGTGGTGGTGCTGGAACAGGGCGAGATCGTCGAACAGGGTCCGGTCTGGCGCGTGTTTGGCACGCCCAGCCACGAGGTCACCCGCACCCTGCTGGCGCCGCTGCAGCACGAGCTGCCGGACGACCTCAAGGCGCGCCTGCGCAGCTACCGCCTGACCCCGGATGACAACCTGGTGCTGCGCCTGCACTACGCCGGCCACGGCACCGCGCCGGACCTGCTCGGCATCGGCAGCGCCCTCGGCGGCCGGGTGACCCTGCTCGACGGCGGCATCGAACGCATCCAGGGCCGCCCGCTCGGCCGCCTGCTGGTGGAAGTGGCAGGCTCCGCACTGGAGCCGGAACAACTGCTGAACAACGCCCGCCGCCTGGCGGACCACGCGGAGGTAGTCGGCTATGCCACTGCTGCTTGAACGTCTCTGCCAGGGCCTGCTCGACACCCTGCTGATGGTCGGCGTGTCATCGCTGCTGGCCCTGCTCGTCGGCATCCCGCTGGCGGTATTCCTGGTCACCAGCGGCCGCGGCGGCCTGTTCGAGGCGCCACGCCTGAACCGTCTGCTCGGCGCCATCGTCAACCTGTTCCGCTCGGTGCCATTCCTGATCCTGATGGTCGCGCTGATCCCCTTCACCCGCCTGGTGGTCGGCACCACCTACGGCGTATGGGCCGCCGTGGTCCCGCTGACCATCGCCGCCACGCCGTTCTTCGCGCGCATCGCCGAAGTCAGCCTGCGCGAGGTCGATCTGGGTTTGATCGAGGCCGCCCAGGCCATGGGCTGCCGGCGTCGGCACATCATCTGGCACGTGCTGCTGCCCGAGGCTCTGCCCGGCATAGTCGGCGGCTTCACCATCACCCTGGTGACCATGATCAACTCCTCGGCCATGGCTGGCGCCATCGGTGCCGGCGGCCTGGGCGATCTGGCCTACCGCTATGGCTACCAGCGCTTCGACACCCAGGTGATGCTGACGGTGATAGTCGTGCTGGTAGCGATGGTCAGCCTGATCCAGCTCGGCGGAGATAGATTGGCCGGCAGGCTGAATAAACGAACCTGAGCCGCTAGCGGCTCAGCTCGTAGGCGCACATGTTGACGGTGGAGGCCAGGTTCAGCGACTCGATGGCGCCACAGCCGGCGATGGTGAATGGCTGGGCGCCGAGCGCGCTGAGCTGCTCGCGCGGCACGCCGCGGGCTTCGTTGCCGAACAGGTAGCAGTCGAAGTCCTTGAAGCCGGCGGACTGCAGGCTGTCGCCCTGCATGTCCAGGCAGGCGATGCGCGGGAAGCGCTCGGCCAGGGAGTCCAGCTCGACATCCAGCTCCAGCGGGGCATGGAAGATCGCGCCCATGCTCGAACGCACCACCTTGGGGTTGTACGGGTCGACGCTGCCAGGGCTGAGCAGGCAGCGGAAGCCGCCGAACCAGGCCAGGGTGCGCAGGATGGTGCCGAGGTTGCCCGGGTCCTGGATCTCGTGCAGGTAGATGGCACGCTCGCCGGCAACCACCGGCGCGGCGCCCTGCGGCATCGGCACCACGGCGACGATGCCCTGCGGCGTCTTGGTGTCGGAGATCTGCGCCATCTGCCGTTCGCCGATCACATGGGTCTTGAACGGGCTCTGCCAGTGCTCGTGGGCGGCGGTCACATACAACTGGCTGCGCTGCAGCAGCGGGTTGTGCACGGCCGCCTTCTGCAGCTCCAGCACCAGGTGCTCACCCTCAACCAGAAAGTGGCCGAACTCGGCGCGATACTTCTTCTGCTGCAGTTTCTTGACGTCGTCGAGCTTCATCAAGCGCCCTGCCCGGCCAGCAGCGACTTGGCCACCGCCTCGGCGACCTTGATGCCGTCCACGCCCGCCGAGAGGATGCCGCCGGCGTAGCCGGCGCCCTCGCCGGCCGGGTACAGGCCCTTGAGGTTGAGGCTCTGCAGGCTCTCGTTGTCGCGGGTGATGCGCACCGGCGACGAGGTGCGGGTCTCGATACCGGTGAGGATCGCGTCGTCGCGGTCGAAGCCGCGAATCTGCTTGCCGAAGGCCGGCAGCGCCTCGCGGATCGCCTCGATGGCGTATTCCGGCAGCGACGGCGCCAGGTCACCCAGACGCACGCCGGGCTTGTACGAAGGCTCGACCTCGCCGAACTCGCTCGACGGCGTGCCGCGAATAAAGTCGCCCACCAATTGGGCCGGTGCGCAGTAGTCACGCCCGCCCAGCTCGTAGGCACGCGACTCCAGGCGCTCCTGGAACTCCACGCCGGCCAGCGGGCCGCCGGGGAAGTCCTGCTCCGGGTTGATGCCGACGACGATGCCGGAGTTGGCGTTGCGCTCGTTGCGCGAGTACTGGCTCATGCCGTTGGTGACCACGCGCTCCGGCTCGGAGGTGGCAGCCACCACGGTGCCGCCCGGGCACATGCAGAAGCTGTACACGGCGCGGCCGTTCTTGGCGTGGTGCACCAGCTTGTAGTCGGCGGCGCCCAGCTCCGGGTGACCGGCGTACTTGCCCAGGCGGGCCTGGTCGATCAGCGATTGCGGGTGCTCGACGCGGAAGCCGATGGCGAAGGGCTTGGCCTCGATGAACACGTTCTGTCGATGCAGCATGCGGAAGGTATCCCGCGAGCTATGGCCCAGCGCCAGCACCACGTGGCGGCTGCGAATGGTCTCGCCATCGGCCAGCACTACACCTTCCAGTTGGCCGTCGTCGATCACCAGGTCGCTGACCTTGCTCTCGAAGCGCACCTCGCCGCCCAGGGCGATGATTTCCTCGCGCATGGCCGCCACCACGCCGGTGAGGCGGAAGGTGCCGATGTGCGGCTTGCTGACATACATGATCTCTTCCGGCGCGCCGGCGCGGACGAACTCGTGCATCACCTTGCGCCCGTAGAACTTCGGGTCCTTGATCTGGCTGTACAGCTTGCCGTCGGAGAACAGCCCGGCACCGCCCTCGCCGAACTGCACGTTGGACTCCGGAGTCAGCACCTTCTTGCGCCACAGGGCCCAGGTGTCCTTGGTGCGGCGGCGCACATCCTTGCCGCGTTCCAGCACGATGGGTTTGAAGCCCATCTGCGCCAGCAGCAGCGCGGCGAACAGGCCGCAGGGACCGAAGCCCACCACCAGCGGGCGCTCGCTCAGGCCGGCCGGCGCCTGGCCGACCGGATAGTAGTTGGTGTCCGGGGCCACGCGGATGTGCTGGTCATCGGCGAAGCGCGCCAGGATCGCCGCCTCGTCACGCACCTCCACGTCGATGATGTAGATGAACAGGATGACGCTGTTCTTCTTGCGCGCATCGTAGCTGCGCTTGAATACGCTGAAGTCCAGCAGGTCGGCGTCGGCGATACCCAGGCGCTTGAGGATGGCCTGGCGCAGTTCATCGGCGGAATGATCGAGGGGCAGGGACAGTTCGTTGATGCGAATCATGGCGGTAATCCTGGCCGGTCGACCCGGCAAAGGAAGCGAAGAAGGAGGGGTAAGGCGCCAATTGTAGCCGCGGCCACCCTGCCCTGTCAGGCCGCGTGCCGGGGCGCGGGCCCCGTGGATTTAACCTGCGGCGCACTATCGGCTTATAATTGCCGCCACTTTGCGGCCCGCTGCCCATGCAACGGCCCGCACCCCACCTGATTTTCCGTGCCTGGCCCCCTCATGAAACGCTCCAAAAGCAGCAGCCGCTGGCTGAACGAACACGTCAACGATCCTTACGTCAAACGCGCGCAGAAGGACGGCTATCGCTCGCGGGCCAGCTACAAGCTGCTCGAGCTGAACGAGAAGGACAAGCTGATCCGCCCCGGCATGCTGGTCATGGACCTGGGTTCGGCACCCGGCGGCTGGTCCCAGGTGGCCGGCAAGATCGTCGGTGACAACGGCCGCGTGATCGCCAGCGACATCCTGCCGATGGACCCGCTGGACAACGTCGACTTCATCCAGGGCGATTTCACCGAGGATGCCGTGTTCCAGCAGATCCTCGCCAAGCTCGACGGCCGCCAGCCCGACCTGATCATCTCCGACATCGCACCGAACATCAGCGGCGTCGCGGTGGCAGACCAGGCCTCGTCGATGTACCTGGTCGAGCTGACCCTGGACATGGTGCGCCAGGTGCTCAAGCCCGGCGGCAACTACGCGGTGAAGGTGTTCCAGGGCGAAGGCTCCGAGGCCTTCCTGAAGGACGTGCGCAGCTCGTTCGAGAAGGTGGCGATCCGCAAACCGGAAGCCTCGCGCCCACGCTCGCGGGAAGTCTACCTGGTGGGTAAAGGCTTCAAGGGCTAAGGCGGCCTGGCGCCGCTGCACAGCAGATCAACAGCGGCTCCACCCGATCCAGACGGCCATACCACTCCGCTCAATGGCAGTGACCTTTTGCCAGCGATGCCGGCCCAAAGCTAGATGTCTTTGCCGCAATCCAGGCTAACCACCGCCCGCGGTTAGCCAGCAGAATGCCAGTATTTTCACCGAGCTCCGGGGCCCTCCCGGGGTGCGAAATTCCCCATCCGGACCATAACGACTAGAGCCGGTAAGGGGCAGTGGCACACCGTTACTCCCGGTGGCCACAGTCCAGGCTCGGCCCCGTCTGGCTGGCGTGTAGCGCCGGCAGCGGCGGCAGGAGCCATGGAACGACAGCCGCCTCGGGCACAACCCGTGGCGGTACCCGGCTACAGAAACCTTGCATGGATACCTTGCGATGCCCTCCAACCTGAAGTTCAGCCAGAAGATCCTGCTGGCCGCCTCGCTGGTGACGATTGTTGCCTTCACCCTGTTCGTGCTGTTCAACGACTACCGCCAGCGCCAGACCCTGAATGCCGATGTGCACGCCTCGCTGCAGGAAGTCGGCAGCCTGGCCACGCGCAACATCAAGACCTGGCTGGACGGCCGTATCCAGCTGGTCGAGTCCCTGGCCCAGCAGCTTTCCGCCAACGGCGAGCAGGGCCAGCCGCTGCAGGCCGCGCTGAACCTGCCGGTCTACGACCAGCGCTTCCAGCTCACCTACTTCGGCGGCGCGGACGGCGCCATGACCTCGGTGCCGGTGGGCAACCGTCCGGCCGACTACGACCCGCGCGCGCGCGGCTGGTACAAGGCCGCCAGCGCCGCCCAGGGCAGCGCGCTGACCGAGCCCTATATCGCCGCCTCCTCGCAGAAGCTGGTGATCACCATCGCCACCCCGGTGCGCCGTGACGGCCAGATGGTCGGCGTAGCCGGTGCCGACATGGACCTGGCGAGCATCGCCCAGCTGCTGGAGTCGCTGAAGTTCCAGGGCCACGGCCATGCCTTCCTGGTCAGCGCCCAGGGCAAGGTGCTGCTGCACCCGGACAGCAACTACACCCTCAAGGACATCCAGCAGCTGTACCCGCAGGACACCCCGCGCGTGCAGGCCGGCGTCAGCGAAGTCGAGGTGGACGGCAAGACCCAGTTCATCGCCTTCACCCCGCTGGAAGGCCTGCCCTCGGCCAACTGGTATGTGGCCCTGGTGCTGGACCAGGACGCCGCCTTCGCCGCCCTCGGCGAGTTCCGCACCTCGGCCGTGGTCGCCACCATCGTCGCGGTGATCGCCACCGTATTTCTGCTGGGCATGCTGATCCGCGTGCTGATGCAGCCGCTGCTGCTGATGGGCAAGGCCATGCGTGACATCGCCCAGGGCGACGGCGACCTGACCAAGCGCCTGAGCGTGCAGAGCCAAGACGAATTCGGCGAGCTGGCCACCTCCTTCAACCAGTTCGTCGAGCGCATTCATGGCTCGATCCGCGAGGTGTCCTCGGCCACCGGCCAGCTCAACGAAGTGGCCAAGCTGGTGGTCAACGCCTCCAACTCTTCCATGGCCAACTCCGACGAGCAGGCCAGCCGCACCAACAGCGTGGCCGCGGCGATCAACGAGCTGGGCGCCGCCGCCCAGGAGATCGCACGCAACGCCGCCGATGCCTCCAACCAGGCCTCGGATGCCCGTCATCTGGCCGAGGACGGCAGCCAGGTGCTGCAGAAGACCATCGTGGCGATGAACGAGCTGTCGGAGAAGATCAGCGCCTCCAGCGCCAACATCGAGGTGCTGAACAGCAAGACCGTAGACATCGGCCAGATCCTCGAGGTGATCAAGAGCATCTCCGCGCAGACCAACCTCCTCGCCCTCAACGCGGCCATCGAGGCGGCACGTGCCGGCGAGGCCGGGCGCGGCTTCGCGGTGGTGGCGGACGAGGTGCGCAGCCTGGCCCACCGCACCCAGGAGTCGGCCCAGGAAATCCACAAGATGATCGAGGAGCTGCAGGTCGGCGCCCGCGACTCGGTCACCACCATGACCGAGAGCCAGCACTACAGCGCGCAGAGCGTGGAGATCGCCAACCAGGCCGGCGAGCGCCTGGGCAGCGTGACCCAGCGCATCGGCGAGATCGATGGCATGAACCAGTCGGTGGCCACCGCCACCGAGGAGCAGACCGCCGTGGTCGAGGCGCTGAACATGGACGTCAACGAGATCAACACCCTCAACCAGGAAGGCGTGGAGAACCTGCAGGCCACCCTGCGCGCCTGCGGCGACCTGGAGCGCCAGGCCGCCCGCCTACAGCAGCTGGTCGGCAGTTTCCGCATCTGAGTACGGGCCCGGTGGGCTTGCCGCCCACCGGGTCGCGTTGCTGAACCGCGCGAAACCAGCACCGGCGGTCACCGATCGCCCTCGGTATTTCCGCTGCCGCCGCTGCCTTCCTATGCTTCGACGTAGCGAAATGTCTGCCGCCATGAGCAAGCGTTTGACATATCAGATCAACTGTTTGACATAATTGACACCCTGAACCCAGAGTTCAGCGTGCAGCAGGTTCCCTGCGCCACCCATCAGTAGCCAGCGGTGATAACAAGATGATTGAGGTAACTGAGGTTTCCATTGCCGAGTTGCGTGCGGCGCTCGAGTCCGGTCGCACCACGGCGGTCAACCTGGTCAAGGCCTACCTGGCCCGCATCGACGCCTACGACGGCCCCGAGACCGCGACCCGGCTCAACGCCGTGGTCGTGCGCAACCCCGATGCGCTGCAGGAGGCCGAGGCTTCCGACGCCCGCCGCGCCCGCGGCGAGACGCTCGGCCCGCTGGATGGCATTCCCTACACGGCCAAGGACAGCTACCTGGTCAAGGGCCTGACCGCCGCCTCCGGGAGCCCCGCCTTCAAGGATCTGCTCGCCTATCGCGACGCCTTCACCGTCGAGCGCCTGCGCGCCGCCGGCGCCATCTGCCTGGGCAAGACCAATATGCCGCCCATGGCCAACGGCGGCATGCAGCGCGGCGTGTATGGCCGGGCGGAGAGCCCGTACAACGCCGCCTATCTCACCGCGCCCTTCGCCTCCGGTTCGTCCAATGGTGCTGGCACCGCCACCGCCGCCAGCTACTCCGCCTTCGGCCTGGCCGAGGAAACCTGGTCCAGCGGCCGTGGTCCGGCCTCCAACAACGGCCTGTGCGCCTACACGCCGTCGCGCGGGGTGATCTCGGTGCGCGGCAACTGGCCGCTGACGCCGACCATGGACGTAGTGGTGCCCTACGCACGGACCATGGCCGATCTGCTCGAAGTGCTCGACGTGGTGGTGGCCGATGACGCCGAGACCCGCGGCGACCTGTGGCGCCTGCAGCCCTGGGTGCCGATCCCCAAGGCCTCCGAGGTACGTCCGGCGTCCTACCTGGAGCTGGCCGCCGGCGCCGCCGCGCTCAAGGGCAAGCGCCTGGGCGTGCCGCGCATGTTCATCAACAAGGACGAGCTGGCCGGCACCAGCGAGAAACCCGGCATCGGCGGCCCGACCGGCCAGCGCATCCATACCCGTGCCTCAGTGATCGCACTGTGGGAAGCGGCGTGCAAGGCCCTGGAAGCCGCCGGCGCCGAAGTCATCGAAGTGGACTTCCCGCTGGTGTCCAACTGCGAGGGCGATCGCCCGGGCGCGCCGACCGTGTACAACCGCGGCCTGGTGAGCAAGGAGTTCCTGCATGACGAGCTGTGGGAGCTGTCGGGCTGGGCCTTCGACGACTTCCTGCGCGCCAACGGCGATCCCAAGCTGAACAGGCTGGCGGACGTCGACGGCCCGCAGATCTTCCCGCACGACCCGGGCACCCTGCCCAATCGCGAGGACGACCTGGCCGCCGGCATGGACGAGTACGCCAACATGGCCAAGCGCGGCCTCAAGACCTGGGACCAGATCGAGACGCTGCCCGACGGCCTGCGTGGCCTGGAGCAGACGCGCAAGATCGACCTGGAAGACTGGATGGACGAGCTCAAGCTCGACGCCGTGCTGTTCCCCACCGTGGCCGACGTGGGCCCGGCGGATGCCGACGTGAATCCGGCCTCGGCGGACATCGCCTGGAGCAACGGCATCTGGGTCGCCAACGGCAACCTCGCCATTCGCCACCTGGGCGTACCCACGGTCACCGTGCCGATGGGCGTGATGGCCGACATCGGCATGCCGGTGGGCCTGACCTTCGCCGGCCGCGCCTACGACGACTCGGCGCTGCTGCGCTTCGCCGCGGCCTTCGAGTCGACCGGCTCGAAGCGCCTGGTGCCGCCGCGCACCCCTCCGCTGGGCAACTGATGGAGTAGCGGATCGGCGCCGCAATGGCGCCGATCCCGCTCGGCTTCAGCCGCCCACAGCAGACGGCCCGCGGGTCCGTATGACGCGGGCGGGGTTGCCGACCACGGTCGCTCCGGCAGGTACATCCCGAGTCACCACGCTGCCCGCACCGATCAGGGCGTCATCACCGACTGTCACGCCTGGCAGGATCAGCGCACCCGCACCTATCCAGACATTCGCACCGATGCTCACCGGCCTGCCGAACTCCAGCAGCTGGGCGCGCAGCTCGGGTTCGCGCGGGTGGTCTGCGCTCAGCAGCTGCACGCCCGGGCCAATCTGCGTGCCGGCGCCGATGCTAACCCGGCAGACATCCAGCACGACGCAGCCGAAGTTCATGAACACCCCAGGGCCCAGATGGATGTTGTAGCCATAGTCGCAATGGAACGGCGGCCGTATGTTCACCCCCTCGCCCACCGCTCCCATTATCTCGGCCAGCAGCGCGCGACGCTCTTCCAGCGAGGCCGCGCTGGCGGCGTTGTAACGCGCCATCCAGTCCGCCGCGCGCTGCGCATCCGCGGCCAGTTCGGGGCCGCACGCCACATACAGCTCCCCGGCCAGCATCAGTTGTTTCTGCGAGCGCTGTGTCATCGCTGACCTCTCGGCTTGCGCCTGTGTGATAGGGCTGGCCGCGCGCATGTCGCTGCAAGAACAGCCGCACCCCGCTCGGCAGGCGCAACGTCTCGCCGGCTAGACATCCACCGTCACCCAGGCGGGAGCGTGGTCGCTGGCATGGGGCTCACCGCGCACCCAGCGGTCCACGCCGGCGTCCTGCAAGCCCTTGGCCAGCGTCTCGCTGAGCAGCAGGTGGTCGATGCGCAGCCCCGAATTGCGCTGCCAGTGCTGGCGGAAATAGTCCCAGAAGGTATAGAGCCGCTCCTCGGGAAAGCGCGCGCGCAGCGCATCGGTCCAGCCCTGTTGCAGCAGGCGCTGGTAGCAGGCACGACTCTCCGGTTGCAGCAGCGCGTCCTTCTGCCAGGAGCGCGGGTTGTAGATGTCCAGATCGGTCGGCACCACGTTGTAGTCGCCGGCCAGCACCACCGGATGGCCGCTGCTGGCGAGGGATTTGGCATGGGCGATCAGGCGCTCGAACCAGGCCAGCTTGTAGTCGAACTTCGGGCCCGGCTGCGGGTTGCCGTTGGGCAGATACAGGCAGCCGACGATCACGCCATGGGCCGCCGCCTCCAGATAGCGGCTCTGGGTGTCGGCCGCGTCGCCGGGCAGCTCGCGGCGGATCTCCAGCGGCTGCATGCCCCTGGCCAGGATCGCCACGCCGTTCCAGGCCGGCTGGCCGCGCCAGAGCACCCCGTAGCCGGCGTCACGCAGGGCATCGGCGGGAAACTTGTGATCGGCCGCCTTGAGCTCCTGCAGGCACACGATGTCCGGGGCTTCGCGATCGAGCCAGGCGAGCAAGGCCGCCAGGCGTGACTGGATGCCGTTGACGTTGAAGGTGGCGATACGCAGCGTGGCCAAGCGTGCCTCGGGCGATAACAGATGGATGTTGTCAATGCTTCCCTCCGCTCGCCAGAGCGGGAGGACATGCCCCATAGATGCTGATGCGGCCGCATGAGTTCAGCACAGCGAGCCGGCCCGCCAACAGAAACCCGGCTGCACGCCGGGTCTGGTGGTTAAGGCGGGTCAGACATTCACTGGCTGGGCCGTGCCTTGGTCCGGTTGCTCCGTGCTGGGGGAGTCCGGCTCGTTGGGGTCTTTCCAGTCCTCCGGGCGTTCGTCGTCCTGCACCGGTGTATCCGTGTCCGTGTCCGTACCCGTGTCGGTGTCGGTGTCGGTGTCGGTGTCGTCGGGGACTATGCCGGGCTCGATCGGCTCTTCGGTTTCGGGCTGGTTACCTGGGTTGGTCGTTTGCATGTTTCACCTCGCGAGAGGCCCCGGATGGGCCTCACTGGGTTCGAGGTGGCCGGTTCTACCCCAGTTCAAGCTATCCGCTGCGCGGTAAACGTCGACTCGTCGACAGCCCGTCAAGGCCGGGAGTTATAGGCCGAACTTTTCTGCCAGCGCCCTGTTCTACCGCTCAAGGATAAGGACGCATGCAGCCAAGCACAGCGCCTATCTGCTCTTGCACAGCGCACTTCGGTTGGCCGCATTGGCGCAACCATCTACCGCGTCCGATAGGAAAACGACACATGACGGACTGGCTCAAGGCTGACGGCGAGATGGCGGAGCGTATTCGCGACTATGACTGGTCCGCGACCGCGCTGGGCCCCATCGGCACCTGGCCCGACGTGCTCAAGACCACCCTCGCCCTGTGCCTGGACTCGCGCTTTCCCCAAGTCATCATGTGGGGCCGCGACCTGGTCACGCTGCATAACGACGCCTTCACCCCGATACTCGGCAGCAAGCCCGCTGCCCTCGGGCGGCCGTTCAGCGAGGTATGGAAGGAGGTCTGGGGCGACGTCAGCCCGATTGCCGAACGCGCCTGGGCAGGCCAGGCCACCTATGTCGAGGACTTCCCCCTGTTCATCGAGCGCAGCGGTGAACCGGAGCAGGCCTACTTCACCTTCTGCTACAGCCCGATACGCGACCACACCGGCCGCGTCGTCGCCATCCTCGATACGGTCACGGAGACCACCGCCACGGTGGTCGCCAACCAGCGACTCGGCTTTCTCGCCGCACTGGCGGCCGAGGTGGCCGACGCCACCAGCCCCGACATGATCATGGCCGCCACCACGCGCATGCTCGGCGAACACCTGCGGCTGTCCGGCTGTGCCTATGCCGAGATGGACGCGGACGAGAATGGCCTGACCGTGCGTGGCGACTGGGTCAAATCCGGGATGCCAAGCCTGCAGGGACGTTACAGCCTGGCCGATTACGGCGAACTCGCCGTGCGTAATCTGCGCGCCGGCCAACCGCTGGTGATCAACGATCTGCGGCAGCTGCCGCCGAGCGAGGCCGCCGCGTTCCGCGCCTCGCACATCTCCGCCGCCGTCTGCATGCCGCTGATCAAGGACGGCCGCCTGATCGCCCTGATGGCGGTTCACGACAAGAAGCCACGCACCTGGTCCGTGTATGAACGCACCCTGGTCGGAGAAGTAACCCAGCGCTGCTGGGCGCACATCGAGCGGGCCCGTGCCGAGGTGAAGCTGCGCGAACTCAACGAGAGCCTGGAGGAGCGCGTCGCCCTGATGGTGGCCGAGCGCGAGGCCACCGTGGCGGAGCACCACGAGATGCGCAAGATGGAGACCATCGGCCAGCTCACCGGCGGTATCGCGCATGACTTCAACAACCTGCTGACGCCGATCATGGGCACCCTGGACCTGGTGCGCCGGCGCCTGGACGACCAGCGTTCGCGGGAGCTGGTCGACTGCGCCCTGCAGGCTTCGGACCGCGCGCGCACCCTGGTCGGCCGCCTGCTGACCTTCGCCCGCCGGCAGACCCTCAAGCCACGGGCGGTAGCGCTGGACGCGCTGGTCAGTGACATGCGCGACCTGATCGTCCGTTCGCTGGGCCCGATGATCGAAGTGGCGATCGACATTCCCAGTCAGCTGCCGGCGGTGATAGTCGACCCGCACCAGCTCGAACTGGCCATCCTCAATCTGGCGGTCAACGCCCGCGACGCCATGGATGATGGCGGCCGCCTGGAAATCAGTGCGACGCTGGACGACGTGCCCAGCGCCGCCGTGAGAGGCCTGAGCGCCGGACGCTACGCACGGCTGACGATCAGCGACAACGGCAGCGGCATGAGCGCCGAAACGCTCAAGCGCTGCGTGGACCCGTTCTTCTCCACCAAGGGCATCGGCAAGGGCACCGGCCTCGGCCTGTCCATGGTGCAGGGGCTGGCGGCGCAATCCGGCGGTGGCCTAGGTATCGAATCGGAAGTGGGGGTGGGCACGCGCGTCAGCATGTGGCTGCCGATCACCGAGACTCAGGCCGCGAGCGAGGGCGACGAATCCGCCGACGCACCGCAGGCACCGCGGCCGACCCGGGTGCTGCTGGTCGACGACGAGGAAATGGTCCGCCAGACCGTCACCATGCAGCTGCAGGACCTGGGCTACCAGGTGACCGGAGCCGCCTCGGCGGCCACCGCGCTGCGCCTGATCGACGAGGGCCTGGCGCCGGACGTGCTGGTCACCGACCACATCATGCAGGACAAGACCGGCGCCCAGCTCGCCCGCGAGCTACGCCAGCGCATTCCCAGCCTGCCGGTGCTGATCATCTCCGGCTACGCCAACCTCACTCCCGCACAGATGCGCGGCTTCGAGGTCCTGGCGAAGCCCTTCCGCCGCAGCGAACTGGCTGCACGCCTGGTCCAGATGCTGAGCGCCGCGAGCTGAGGGCATCCCGCGTCCCGCTGACAGAGCCACAGCCCGGCCCGGCGCCCCGCATGCAGGCGCTCGAAGCCACCATGGCGGCCAATCAACCTGCCGAGAAAAAGTTGAACTCCCTTTTCCACCGCCGGTCCGTTTAAAAAATCCCCTGCCGCCGTTGCGCTTGCCGTCACTCGATGTGGCTTCACGAGTGCCAGCGTTGGCGGCACTGTTATTCCCCGCGAAAGGAAATCCGCGATGTCCGTTTCTCAGCTTGCCGAGCTACTCAAACAGAACGAAGAACAGCTTCTGGACAAATGGATGGCCGCCCAGCGCGCCGCCGGCATCCGCATCGACCTGATCGACGAGCGCGCCGTCCAGGAAAGCTCCCGCGAGCTGCTCAAGGCCGTGACCATCGCCCTGGCCCAGGGCTCGGACGATATCGAGGCGCCGGCCTGGAAGCCGCTCATCGCGCAACTCGAACGACTCTCGGTGACCCAGGCGCGCCAGGGCTTCAGCCCTTCCGAGACGGCCACCTTCGTATTCTCCCTCAAGGAGCCGCTGTTCGACCTGATCCAAAGCCAGGGCAACAATGCCATCGACCTGGTCTGGCTGATCAACAAGCTGATCGACAAGCTCGGCCTGTTCAGCCTGGAGTACTACATGGCCAGCCGCGAGACGGTGATCCGCGAGCAGCAGGAAAGCCTACTGGAGCTCTCCACCCCGGTGGTCCAGCTGTGGGATGGCGTGCTGGCGGTGCCGCTGATCGGCGCGCTGGACAGCAACCGCACGCAGATCGTCATGGAATCGCTGCTGCAGAAGATCGTCGAGACCGAGTCGGACATCGCCATCATCGATATCACCGGGGTGCCGACCGTGGACACCATGGTCGCCCAGCACCTGCTCAAGACCATCACCGCGGCCAAGCTGATGGGCGCCCGCTGCATTATCAGCGGCATCCGCCCGCAGATCGCCGCGACCATCGTGCACCTGGGCGTCGAGCTGGGCGATGTGGTGACCAAGGCTTCCCTGTCCGACGCCTTCAAGCTGGCGCTCAAAGAGCTGGACGTTCGTCTGGTCAGCGGCAAGGCACGCTAAGGACGGGCGCCATGGTAGATCGCATTCCAATTCTCAAGATGGGCAACTACCTGCTGCTCAGCATCCAGGTCGACATGCACGACCAGCTGGCGCTGGACCTGCAGGAAGACCTCACCGCACAGATCGTGCGCCACAAGGCCAAGGGCGTGCTGATCGATATTTCCTCCCTGGAGATAGTCGACTCCTTCATCGGCCGCATGCTCTCGCACATAGCCAACGTCTCCCGGATTCTCGATGCCAAGGTGATAGTGGTCGGCATGCAGCCGGCCGTGGCCATCACGCTGGTGGAACTGGGCCTGTCCCTGGAGGGTATCGCCACCGCGCTGAACATCGAGAAGGGCATGCGCTGGCTGGAGAACAGCGTGAACGAGGACGACATCGCCGGGGAGCCCGAGAGTGAAGACGCAGACGCTCCCTCTGAAGCAGGAAACTGACATCGTCATCATCCGCCAGCAGGTACGCAAACTCGCCGAGCAAGCCCGCCTGGGCCTGGTCTCGCAGACCAAGATAGTCACCGCGGCCAGCGAAATTGCGCGTAACGCGCTGATCTACGGCAATGGCGGCGAATGCCAGCTGGAGCTCGCCAGCCGCGAGGGTCGTGCGGCCGTGCGCCTGGTCATCCGCGACCAGGGGCCGGGCATCGCCGACATCGAGCGCGCCCTGGTCGACGGCTATACCTCGGGCAGCGGGCTGGGCCTCGGTCTCAGCGGCTCACGCCGCCTGGTGGACGAATTCGCCATCGACAGCCAGCCCGGCGCCGGCACCACCGTGGAGCTATGGAAGTGGAGATGAGCGAACGCTCCACGCAATGCGTCTTCCCCATCAGCCATACCGCGCACGCCGACGCTGCACGCCGCAGCATCGTACGCCTGGCCGGCCGCCTGACAGCCGATGAGCCCCTGCTTGGCCGCATCGGCGTGGTGGTGCAGGAGATGGCGCTCAACCTGGTGATCCACGCCGGCGGTGGCGAACTGCTGTATTACCAGGACGACAGCCGCCTGGAACTGCTGGCGGTGGACCGTGGCCCCGGCATGGTCGATATAGCCCGCTGCCTGGCCGACAGCTATTCCAGCAAGGGCACCATGGGCGCCGGCCTGGGCGCGATCAGTCGGCTCTCCGACCGCTTCGATATCTATTCCCAGCCGGAGCGCGGCACCGTGGTGCTGGCCCAGTTTCACCTGCAGCCGCCGGCAGGACCGCTGATTTCGGCGGGCGTCTCCCTGCCCTACCCGGGCGAGGAGCTGTGCGGCGACGCCTGGGCGGTGAATGGCAACCGCCTGCTGGTGTGCGACGGGCTGGGCCACGGCTATGCGGCCAACGAGGCCAGCCGCAAGGCGCGCGAGCTGTTCCGCGAACACGACGCGAACCTCCCGCTGGAGACGCTACTCGAACGTATGCACCGGGTACTGATGGCGACCCGCGGTGGCGCCGTGGCCCTGGCGGAGGTCCTGCCGCAACAGGCTCAGGTGCGCTTCTGCGGGGTCGGCAACATCGCCGGCGTGCTGCACGACGGGCGCAACCGCAGCATGGTGTCCGGCAACGGCACGGTGGGCTACCGGATCGGCAGGATCCAGAGCTTCAGCTACCCCTGGTCGCCCACCACCCTGCTGCTGCTGGCCTCGGACGGCATCAGCACCCGCTTCGACCTGGCCAGCTATCCCGGGCTGGCCGGGCGCCATCCGGCCGTGATCGCGGCGGTGCTGCACCGCGACTTCCGCCGGCACAACGACGACGCAACCATGGTGGTAATGAAACATGCATAAGGTGCGGCGCATCGTATCCATAGACATCCGGGAGGAAGTCGATGTGGTCACCTGCCGTCAGAGCGCCAAGCGCATCGCCGCCTGGCTCGACCTGTCGCAACTGGAGCAGATCCGCTTCGCCACCTCGGTGTCGGAGCTGGCCCGCAACATCTACCAGTACGCCGGCCAGGGCGAGTTCCTGTTCGAGCTGGTGGAGAACAAGGCCGGCCTGCTCTGCGGCCTGCGCTTCATCGCCGACGACCACGGGCCCGGCATCGTCGCCATCGACAGCATTCTCGACGGCAGCTACGTCTCGCCCACCGGCATGGGCGTGGGGTTGCGCGGCGCCCAGCGGCTGATGGATGAATTCGAGATCCAGACTTCCGCTGACGGTACGCGCATCCTCGGCATGAAGGCGATCCATCCGCCGCGCCCCTCCCCCTCGCCGACGCAGCTGCGCGAAATCCGCGAGCAACTGCACTCCGATGGGGTCGCCGACCCCTATATCGAGCTGCAGGTACGCGGCAAGGAACTGCTGCTGACCGCTGCCGAACTGCAGAACAAGCAATTCGAGCTGGAGGCCACCAACCAAGAGCTGGAGAACACCAACAAGGGCGTGGTGGCGCTGTATTCCGAGCTGGAGAAGGCCACCGACGAGCTACGGACTGCCAGTCAGTCGAAGAGCCGCTTCTTCGCCAACATGACCCACGAGATCCGCACGCCGATCAACATCGTCGAGAACATCAGCAAGATGCTGCTCAAGGGCGTGGACGGGCCACTCAACCCCGAGCAGTACAAGCAGGTGGCCTTCATCCGCGACGCCGCCTACGAGCTGTCCGAGCTGGTCAACGAGCTGCTCGACCTGTCCGAGGCCGAGTCCGGACGCATCGAGATCACCCCCGTGCGCTTCACCCTCGCCGACTTCGTCGAGCAGCTGCGCCAGTTCACCGGCGCCCTGGCGCAACGGTATCCGGCGCTGGCCTGGGAAGTGCTCGGCGCCACCCATGACGTGGTGCTGGAAACCGACCGCCACCGCCTGTTCCAGATACTGCGCAACCTGATCGGCAATGCCTTCAAGTACACACCATCCGGCAAGGTCAGCGTGCGCACCTACCTGCCGGACGAACAGAACGTCGAGTTCCTGGTGGAAGACACCGGCATCGGCATCGACGCGGAGAATCACAGTCGCGTCTTCGAGGAATTCCTGCGGGTACGCAACCCCGCCGCGCCACAGATCCAGGGCACCGGCCTGGGCCTACCCGTGGCCCAGCGCCTGGCACGCCTGCTGCGCGGCGAGATCAGCCTGGACAGCGAGCTGGGACGCGGCAGCCGCTTCCTGCTGCAGGTGGCCCGCCTGTATGACCAGCAGGCGCCCGAGCCGGCGGCGCTCGACCTGAACGGTATCAACATCCTGCTGATCGACGACAGCGAGGCCGACCGCTACCTGCTGTCGCGCCTGCTGCAGCCCTACCATCCGGTGATCATCGAGGCAGTCAGCGCCACCTCGAGCATCGACAAGCTGCATGCGGTGCGCCCGGACATCATCTTCCTCGACCTGGACCTGCCGGACATCTCCGGCGAGGACCTGCTCGAGAGCATGGACTGGAGCATGCACTCGCGCGTGCTGATCAACACCTCCAAGCCGCTCGCAGGGGCGGCGCTGGAGCATCTGCAGCGTCACAGCCGGGCGGTTCTGCACAAGTCGCACCCGGACTACGCTGAGCAGGTCCTGCATCACGTGGGACGCCTGGTGGAGGAGCAACGCGATGCGCACTAGACGAGTCCTCATCGTCGACGACATGGAAGCCAACCGCTATGTGCTGCGCAAGATCCTGGCCAGCGAGGAGAACTTCCAGATCCTGGAGGCCGGCACGGGCGCCGAGGGCCTGCAACTGATGATCGAGGGCGTCGACCTGGTGATCCTCGACATCAACCTGCCGGACATGACCGGCTTCGAGCTGATCCAGCAGGCCGAGCAGAGCCTGGGGCCGTCGCGGCTGCCGGCGATCATCAATATCTCGGCCACCTTCGTCAGTGGCAAGGACAAGGCCACCGGGCTGAACACCGGCGCCCGCGCCTACCTGACCCATCCGATCAACCCGGATGAGGTGCTGGCGACCATCACCAGCCTGCTGAAGAGCAACACCCGAATGGAGCGTATCGAGCGCCAGCGCAACTGGGCCGAAGCGCGCAACGAGCAGCTGAGCAAGGAAAAGGTCATGCTCGAACGCTTCATGCGCTCCTTCAGCCATGACCTGCGTTCGCCGCTGTCGGCGGCGGTGATGGCCACCGGGCTGATGCAGCGCAACCCGGCGCGGCGCACCGAGGATCTGCTCGCCGTGCTGCAGGACAACCTGCGGCGCATCGACGAGATGGTGGGCAACCTGCTGGATATCTCCCACGTCAGCGTCGGCGGTGGGATCAAGCTGATGAGCGAGAGCATGGAACTGGGCATGCTGCTGCGCGACGCCGTAGCCAACCTCGCCCTGCAGCTGGACAACCCGCTGGAGCTGCAACTGGAAAGTCCCGACCTGCAGATAACCTGGGACCGCTCGGCGTTCCTGCGCATCTTCGACAACTTGGTCGGCAACGCCGCCAAGCATGGCCAGGCGCTCAAGCCAATCCGCATAGAGCAGAGCCATGAAGGCGACTTCGTCAGGCTGGTGGTGACCAACCAGGGCACCTTCCCCGAGGAAGTGCTGGACAATCTGGCTACCCCCTATTTCATCTCCAGCCGCAGCGACACCAAGGGCTGGGGACTCGGCCTGCCCATCGTCAAGGCACTGGCGGAGAGCTTCGGCGGCGAAGTGCAGTTCAGCAACCAGGGCGACCTGGCGCGGGTGGAGCTGCTGCTGCCGGTGGCCTTGGCGGGCTAATCCCGACCGCAACACGAAGAAAAGCCAGGCGATGCCTGGCTTTGCTTTTCCGGCAGCCGGCGGCTGCGCTCGGCCTGGTCACTTCTTCAGATAGGCACCCGAACCCAGGTCCGCTCCGGTGAGCGGGTCCAGGGTCGGATCCGATGCGGTGCGCACCGCCATCTGCTCGACCACCTCGGCCTGTTTCGTCGGCAGCTTCACACTGGCCAGGCCATCGCCGCCGTCCAGGGCGGGCTGGGGATCGTCCACGAACTCCCACTGGTCGCCCTGGTTCCACGGGCCGCGCACGTCCCCTTCGCCCTGGGACATGTTGAAGTAGACGTTGGTGAACTCGGGCATGCCAGGCAGCTTGCCTTGCGGGAAGTTCGGCTGGATGGTGTGCAACGCCTTCTCGAACGATTGCTGGTGGGCCAGCTCACGGGTCATGAGGAAGCCCAGCGCCTCCTTGATACCCGGGTCATCGGTGACGTTGATCAGCCGCTCGTAGACGATCTTGGCCCGTGCCTCGGCCGCGATATTGGAGCGGAAGTCCGCGGTGGGCTCGCCGATGGAATCCACATAGGCCGCGGTCCACGGCACGCCGGCGGAGTTGGTCAGAGCCGGGCCGCCACCGTAGAGCAACGAGGTGATGTGCGAGTCGTTGCCACCTTCGGTCAGGGAGCGATACAGCACCGCCTCCTTCTCCACCGCCTCGGCCAGATCGCCCTTGGCGCCCTTGTTCAGCATGCCGACGATCGAGCCGATGATCTCCAAGTGGCTCAGCTCCTCGGTGGCGATATCCAGCAGCAGATCCTTGCGGCCTGGATCGTCCTCATTCAGGCCCTGGGTGAAGTAGCGCATCGCTGCAGCCAGTTCCCCTTGCGGCCCACCAAACTGCTCGAGCAGCAGATTCGCCAGGCCCGGGTTGGGGCCGGCGACACGCACGGTGTATTGCAGTCGCTTGTTATGTACGAACATCGAAGACTCCTCCGGTTGGGTTGCTCCCTCATGTCATCCACCGGCCTTCCCGGGCTCTTCAGATGCAGAGTCACCACATCCGCAGGCAGTTCAGGGAGATTGCGGAGAATCGAACAAGCCAAGCGCGAGCCTCTGGCGCGGGCGTTTCGCTTGTTTACCCGGCGTAAATTAGGTTGAACCGCCGAGGGCAGGACGGCTTCCGAGATACATGGCCACTGACCCCGGAGAAACAGCGCTATGGCTGACAAACGAGACAACCTGATCGACTGGCTGCGTGACGCCCACGCCATGGAACAGCAAGCGGAGCAGATGCTCAGTGCGCAGAAGTCGCGGCTGGAGAACTACCCCAAACTGCGTACCCGCATCGAGAAGCACCTGGAGGAAACCCAGGGCCAGAAGGCGCTGCTGGAGCAGACCCTGGCGCGCCTGGGCAAGGAACCATCCACGCTGAAGGACATCGGCGGCAAGCTGATGGCCTTCGGTCAGGCGGTGGGTGGCATGGCCGTGAGCGACGAGGTGATAAAGGGCGCCATGGCCGGCTATGTGTTCGAGAATGTCGAGATCGCCGCGTACACGGTGCTGATTGCCGCAGCCAAGGCGGCGGGTGATGTGGAAACCCAGAAGGCCTGCGAGCAGATCCTGCCGCAGGAGATCGCAATGGCCGAGTGGCTCAAGGAGCACCTGCCGGAGCTGACCCAGGCCTTCCTCGATCGCTCCGAGACACCCGGCCTCGAGGCCAAGCGATGAAGGCTGTGCTGCGCGGCTGTTGCGGGGCTGGCGCTCAGGAGCAACAGCCCCTGCTGAAGACCCTGAGCTTTGCCGTACTGCACTTTTCCATCGCGTTCACCGTCGCCTACCTGCTTACGGGCAGCCTGCTGACCGGTGGCCTGATCGCCCTGATCGAACCCGCCTGCAATACCGTGGCGTTCTACTTCCACGAGCGCCTCTGGAACAAGCGCGGCTCTCCGGTGCAACGCGAAGAAGGCCACGGTCACGGTAACCTCATGGGCGCGCTCAACTCCCAGGGCCGAGGGGGCCAGCAGGAAAGCCAATGATCGCCCTGCCCTGAACGACGACAGCGTGAGCGAGAAACGCATAACGGCGCAGCAGCTGGGCCTGGCCGAGGGATTGGCCAGGGCCAGCGACGCCGCGTTGTTCAAATGGCTGGTGGCGAGTTTTCTGTTCGGCAAGCCGATCCAGCAGTCCGTCGCCGAGCAGGCCTACCGCATCATCGTCGAACGGCACCAGCGCGATACGCCGCAGCGGCTGGGCGGCTCCAGCAAGGCGGAACTGGTGCGCATGCTCGGTGAGGCGCGCTACGTTCGCTACGACCGCTCCACCGCCGAGCGCCTGCTGAAGCTGTGCCGCAAGCTCGATGAGCAGTACGACGGCAAGCTCAGCGTGATGCGCCAGCAGAGCAGCGACCGCGAAGACTTCGAACGGCGCCTGGCCGAGTTCGAAGGCATCGGCCCCAAGACCGTGGAAATATTCATGCTCGAGGCGGCCGGCGGGCTGTACTGACGACGCGGCGCCCGGCGCTGGAACACTGCGGTCATGGCCCCCTGCCACACTCCATTTGGCGATACTCCGGCCCCCTATATTCGGCTAGGAAGAGCAATGGACTGGCTTGTCACCTATCAAACCGCCGCGGGTCTGCAGAAGAAGGTCGTGGTGCGGGCGATTGCCCTGCCCAACCACAAGGCAGTGGCGCAGAAAATTGTCATGGATGCCTACGGCGACGAGCCGCCTCAGCCGTTGGGCAATCTGTCGGCCATCGACTGGCTGGATCGATGCGGTCTCGAGATCGTGGATATCGATCTGCTGAATTCGGAAGCGGCCGTCTGATCCCCGGGATCAGCCTCACCTCGCAGCCGGCTCGAATCGTCTCGACGTTCTCGGCCGCTCGCCGCCACGATCACCTGCCTGAACGACTGCCGCCCGAGAAAGATATGGCGCGGCCGACAGCCCGTCGGCCCGGAGGAATTGTTCGGCGAGCACTGCAGTCAGCTCTTTGACCCTCATTGCATCGCCTGAACAGGAGTCCTCCCATGAGCACGCGCTCCCTCAACAACGCGCTGGTGGTGATCACCGGCGCCTCCAGCGGCATCGGCCGGGCGGCCGCTCACGCCTTTGCCCGTCAGGGCGCACGCCTGGTGCTGGCGTCCCGCGACGCCAGCGCATTGGCCACCGTCGTCGAGGAGTGCGAGGCACTGGGCGCGCATGCCCTGGCCGTGCCCACGGACGTCACGCAAAGCGCCGCGGTGGAGAATCTGGCCACCCGTGCCGCGGCGTTTGGCGATGGCTATCTCGATGTGTGGGTGAACAACGCCGGCGTCGGCGCGGTAGGCGACTTCGTGCAGACCCCGCTGCAGGCCCATGAACAGATCGTCCAGACCGACCTGCTCGGCTACCTGCGCGGCGCCCATGTGGCGCTGCCGTACTTCAAGGCGCAGAAGTCGGGCGTGCTGATCAACACCCTGTCGGTGGGCAGCTGGGTGGCGCAGCCCTATGCGGTGGCTTATTCGGCGAGCAAGTACGGCCTGCGTGGCTTCTCCGAGGCGCTGCGCGGCGAGCTGACCCAGTGGCCGGATATCCACGTCTGCGATGTGTACCCCGCGGTGATGGATACGCCCGGTTTCCGCGATGGCGGGAACTTCACCGGCAGCGCCCTCAAGCCGCCACCGCCGCGCTACGATCCGCGCCTGGTCGCCGAGGCGATGGTCGACCTGGCTCGGCATCCCCGGCCCGGCAAGACGGTGGGCGGCACCGCCACCCTGCTGCGCCTCGGTCACTTTCTGCTGCCCGGTTTCGCGCAGCTCTCCGGCCTGCTGGTCGGCCAGGCCTTCAAGCACGGCGAACCCATCGCGCAATCCTCGGGCAACCTGTTCCAGCCGCCCTCCGGCGAGCGACGCATCGATGGCGGCTGGCGCACGCCCGCCACCAGCAGCACCGCGCCGCTGCTGCTCGGCACGGCGGCCGCCTTGCTGATTGGCTGGGGGCTGCTGCAGCGCCTGCGTCACGGCGCGCAGCACTGAGGCGTCACGCGGCGTCTCGCTACGCAACCGTCGGTCACGCCAGGCGAACCTTGCCGAAGGCATGGCGGCCCAAACTGGGTCGCCGACCACAAAGAGAATGCCTATATGAAAGCGCTGCGAATCGTCCTAGCCGCCACCGCCCTGCTGGTCGGTAACGTCGCCCTGGCCCAGGCTCCCGCCGGTAGCCCCGATGGCAACGAGGGCTCGGCGCCGAGCCCGAGGGGCAATCCGGCGCCGCAACAGGAACTGGATACGCACCAGGACAACGGCCAGGTCCGTACCGAAGACGGACGCAAGGTGAATACCCGCGATGGCAACGCGCAGAACGATGGCGAGCGCGACGACTCCGCCGAGCACTCCTCCCCCGGCGGGCCGACCGACCCGGCCTCCGACCCCGGCTCGCTCGACTAGCTACTGAGCCGGATCAACCAAACCGGGCCAGCAACGGCCCGGCAAGCGGCCTCGGTCCCGATCCATGAGCGCCTGCCAGCCATGCACCCTCGTCAGATCTGATCGGGCGCCTAGCGCATTCTCACTGGAAACGCGCCGATGTACTTCAGGCGCAGGTTGTCGGTCCGAGGATGACACTCGGGTGACTGTTTGATGATTACACAAGCGAATGCCTCGACCTCACCCGGTGGGGTGGTGCCGATGCGGGGATTTGGCAGGACCGGCTAAGAGGAGATGCAGCCGGCGAAGCGGTGCAGAGCTACGAATAAGACTCCATGGCGGCAAGGGTGAAGCCCGAACCATCGACGACACGACGCTCAGGGGCGCCCTCGTTTGACCGCCGCTCGATCTTGCGCACACCCTCGACAGACATACCGGCGGCGAGCAACGTCAGGTCTTCGGAGATCCGTTTGCCGACAGAAGCCGGCTCCAGGCCCGCGAGCTGGTCGAGCCGCACTGCGTCGATGGCAAAGCGCTCGCCGGTGGCCTCGTTGGCCAGGGAAAGCACGCTTCTGCCCTGTCCTTCGTCGCCTGCGCCTATTACCCGATAGCCAGGGATACTTCCGGAAAGCTCATGTACCAGCATGGGTGATCCTCAATGAGAGGAGGCCCAGAACGGGCCTCCCTTCGCAGCGGCTACGCTTACTGACGACCACCGCCGTGGCTGTTCTGACCACCTTTGCGGCCGGCTTCGGCGGCCTTCTCGCGGTCGTTGGCAAAGTTGCCACCGCTGTTCTGGCCACCCTTCTTACCGGCTTCCGAGGCTTTCTCCCGATCATTGGCGAAATTGCCCGGATTTCCCTGACCACCTTGGCTGCCTTGGCTGCCTTGGTCCTGATTGGCTTGGCTGCCTTTGCTGCCTTGGCCTTGATTGCCTTGATTGCCTTGATTGCCTTGATTGCCTTGATTGCCTTGATTGTTGCTCATGTCGGTATCTCCAAATTGCAGGGCAAGGATTGCCCAGGCGCTTCAATGGAGGGGGCCGCGCCGCTTGATGTTCCGTCTATTTCCACGCTCCGCTTGGCGATGGCAGACGAGTGGTAGAAGGCCAAACGCCAGTTTCCGTGGCCGTTCGAATCACCGATCGGCGCAGGTCGGCGGCGTATAGCCCGATCGGACGATGGAAGGCTGCACTGACCGTACGGATGCGTTTAGCCCGCTACTTCCGCGAGATGCACGGGAAAAATGCGCGGGCCAGGATCCGCAGCGAAAAATAGCGGGAGATATTCATGGACGGTATCGCCAGCGAGGCGTACAACTCTAAGAGAACACACAAGCACTTCACGTCCCACACTCCCCGCCTAGTCTCTAGCTAACTCAGCTTGCACTCCCGCTGAAGAACCTGACTAAGGATCGTGGTTACCCACGAGAGCGCCATATCCGACAGCGCTCTCTCACTTAGTTGGAAGGCATATCAAAGCCATGAGTGCGCTACATCGTGAGCGGTACGAGGTTCCCCTCGCACAGCTGCGGGATTCGATTTTTCTGGATGTCATGTGTCACGGCGGCAAGATCCTGCTGGTCAATGTGCTCTTTCGAGAGACCACCCAGGCGGTTTACTACCCGGCGCCCGACGTTCAGATGCCGTGCAGCGACGCGGAAAAGGCCTGCCGACTCGCCCTGGGCCACTTCAGATCGCGGTCGTACAACCTCTACCCCCAGGAGCGTCGCAGCATCCTGCGACGCTGCGTTCTCATACTCGATGAGAACGGTCCGCTGTATGACGGCGTGCTGTTCCAGCATCAGGAAGAGAACGGGAAAGCCACGCGGCATCGCAGCTCCTCCATATCCTGAAGGTGACGGCGAGCCCGCCCAGCGGGCCGACAGAATCTGATCTGCTGCCCTGCTAGGCTAGCTACGCGAGCAATACGGACCCTCGTGGAGAATCGGGATGATCAGCAAGAACACCATCTGCCTCTGGTACGACGGCACCGCGCTGGATGCAGCGACCTTCTACGCCGAGACATTTCCGAACAGCTCGGTGGACGCCATCCACCGCGCGCCTAGCGACTACCCTGCGGGCAAACAGGGCGATGTACTGACGGTCAATTTCACGCTGATGGGCATTCCCTGCCTCGGGCTTAACGGCGGGGACACTTTCCCGCATACCGAAGCCTTCTCGTTTCAGGTTGCCACCGATGACCAGGCCGAAACCGATCGCCTGTGGAACGCCATCGTTGGCAACGGTGGGCAGGAAAGCGCATGCGGCTGGTGCAAGGACAAATGGGGTCTGTCATGGCAGATCACCCCGCGCGCGTTGACGGACGCGATCACCAACCCGGACCCGGCAGCGGCCGGGCGTGCCTTTGCAGCGATGATGGGCATGCACAAGATCGACATCGCCGTCATCGAAGCTGCACTGAAGGGTTGACCGGCAACTGGCGTGCGCTTCTGGCCGCCGACTGATGATCATTCGACGGTCATAAGCGCAACTCCCCGGCGCCTCGTGGAGGCTAATCCGCCAATGCCGCCAACACCTCGCGCACCCGCTCCAGCGTCCCCGGCGTGCAAGGCATCAGCGGCTCGCGCAGCTCATGGGCGATTCTGTCCTGCACAGCCAGGGCACCCTTGATCACCGCCGGATTCGGCTCGACGAAGGCCAGCTGCATCCATGGCAGCAGGCGATAGAAGGTGCGTCGCGCAGCCACCAGCTCACCCTGCTCGATCTGCCGCTGCATCAGCACATAGAGGTCGGCGCGAATGTGCGCGGACGCGGATATGGCCCCTGCTCCGCCCAGGCACAGCGTGCCGAAGATCTGCAGGTCCTCGCCTGCCAGCACCTGAACGTTGCCATCGGCGATCAGCGCCATGGTGGTTTCCGGATCGCCGCCGCAGTCCTTGATCGCCGCGATGCGCGGGTGGCGAACGATGCGCCGCAAGGTCTCGCGCTCGATGCGCACGCCGGTGCGATAAGGAATGTCATACAGCACCAGCGGCACGCTGGCGGCGTCGGCGACCGTCTGGAAGAAGGCCTCCAGCCCTTGCTGCGACGGGCGTACGTAGTAAGGCGCCGGCACCAGCAGCCCGGCAGGCGCGCGCAGCTGGATCTGCTGCTGCAGGGCCAGCAGCTCGCGCAGGTTGTTGCCGGCCAGGCCCATGATCACCTGTTGCGGCGGCACCCACTGCAGCACCGCATCCAGCACCGCGAGTTGTTCTTCCTGGCTCAGCGCCGCCGCCTCACCGGTGGAGCCGCAGATCACCAGGCCCGAGACACCCTCCTCCAGCAGCCTGCCGACCAGGCCGTGCAGTGCGGCGAAATCGATCTCACCGGCACGAAAGGGAGTGACCAGGGCCACCCAGATCCCACGAAAATCAGACATGCGAAAACTCCTTGTGGCTGACCGTAAAAGTCGCCGTCAGGAGGGAGCGGGAATCAAGCGTGCGAGAGGTTCGACCTGGCGCCTTGTGTCCTGTCAGCCCATCTGACGGGACAGCGCGCCCCGGTCAAATGAGCGACTGTTTCTTGGATTTATTGGCAACGACGACGCACGCGCCAGCCTGGGCGAAGAAGCCCGGCGCTGGCAGCGAGTGGTCGAAGATTGGAAACATGGAATGTCCGTTGCGCAAATCCTGAGCCGGATAGTGCGCAGCGGCAGGCGTGGCTGTCAATCAGCAGCACGAGGCCCTGCAGGAGCCGCCGCTGGCTCGTCGGTGTGCGCCAATTCCCCGGATACAGAGGCCAAGCGCAACCTAAGGTCGCTCAAAGGATTGCCGTGCCCGCTCCACTTCCGCCCTGATCACGCATTCGCTGGCATGGTCGTTGAACAGTCCCATGGCCTGCATGAACGCATAGACAGTCGTAGGCCCCACGAACTTCCAGCCTCGGCGCTTCAGCTCCTTGGATAGCGCCACCGACTCGGCAGAAGACGAGGCGCTCTGGGGCACAGTCGAGCCCGCATTCCCGGGTTCGTAGCGCCAGAAGAACGCGGCTAGCGACCCCTCCGTCTCAACCAAGTCGCAGGCGCGGCGTGCATTGTTGATGACGGCCTCGATCTTGCCGCGATGGCGGACGATGCCGGAGTCCTGCAGTAGCCGCTCTACATCAGTGTCATCGAACCTGGCGATGCGCCGAAAATCGAAGCCATGGAAGGCCTCTCGAAAGCTGCCGCGCTTGGCCAGGATCGTGCGCCAGCTGAGGCCTGACTGAAATGCCTCGAGGCTGATCTTCTCGAACAGGCGCCTGTCGTCAGCAACAGGAAAGCCCCATTCCGTGTCGTGATACTGGAGAAACTCCGGTGCTGCCGCGCACCAGCGGCAGCGAGGCAGGCCGTCGGGGCCAACAATCGTCTCGTTCATGGCCTCAGCTATCCAGATTGGCCAGCAGGAACTCCAGGCGGGGATCCACCCTCGACGGGGTCACCGCCACGATCTCCGCCTGCACAACGTCTTCCACTACGAATGGATCGCTGCCGATCCGCGCCTCGAGCTGGGCCAGCGTGATGCCGCTCGCCAGAATCATCCCGCCGGCCTGTGACTGCAGGCTGCCGGCCAGGAGAAAAACATCCTCGTCGAATCCGCGCTGCAGCCAATCCTTGTGAGCCTGCATCAGCTGACTCGCCTGATCACGCCTGGCTGAAAATCTTAGGAACACGATGAACATGTACGGCCCTCCCTGAAGTGATTACTCGATCCTGGTCTTTGCCTCGCCGGCGATACCGTCAAGCCATGCGCACATGCGCTCGGCCTCCCGCTCGACAAAGCGCTCGTCTTGCAATACATGGGCGAGCACGGCAACGCCCTGACTGAACGCCAGCACGTGCATCGCCAGAGCATCGGCGTCCACCTCATGCCCCAGTTGAGAGAACTGCTGGCACAACCAGGTGCGAAACAGAGCGAACAGCTGGTTGGATTGCGGCTGTGCGGGATGGCCGATCTTGGCCAGCTCGCTGCAGAGCGTGCCGACCGGGCAGCCGTGGCGGATGATCTGTGGCCGATTCGCGATGACGATGAGGATGAAGCTCTTGATCCGCTCGGAGGGCGAGCTGCTCTGGCCCTCCCACGCCCGCAGCATCTCCGAGGTGCTCGTCATGCGCCGCTCGATGACGGCATCGAGGATCTCGTCCTTGCTCTTGAAGTGGTAATAGAAATTGCCTCGGGAGATGCCCACGGCATCGGCGATGTCGGCGAAGGAGGCATAGTCATAGCCCCGCTCATAGAACAGCCTGTCCGCCTCGGAAACGATGCGCTCGCGGGTAGTCAGATCAGCCATTGAAGGTGTGCCTGTCGCCTTGGTCGGTGGATTAGGACACTTGGCCTAATCCGATGCGCCCGATCCTAGGACGGCCATCCTAATCGGTCAAGACAGGCGAACGGCTGTCGGGCAGCTGCCAGCCGGAAGCGGCCGCAGACAGTGGACCGCTTGGACGATCCAGCCCGGCGCGATCAATCGCGATTGCGGTACAGCGCCGGAACCCACTCGTACTGGCCGGCCTCTCGACGGATATGGCCGATACCGGGAAATGGCAGGTGGGCCACGGCCGACAGGCGCCTCTCGCCGGCTGCTCGCTCGAACTGCAGCAGACGCTGGGCACGCGCCGCGTCCTGATCGACATCGAAGGCGATGGTGACCTCGGGCCGGGGGAACTGGATCAGGCCGACATGCATGATGTCACCCCAGAAATCGATGCTCTGCCCCTCGCTCTCCACTCGGTAGAAGCTGTGCCCTGGCGTATGTCCGGGAGTGGGTATGGCGGTGATGCCGGGCAGCACTTCCGCTCTCGAGGAGAAGGTCCTCACCTTGCCCGCCTTCTGGTACGGGCCGACCGTCTTGAGCGCTTCCTCCAGATGCTTGGGCTTCAGCCCCTTGTCCAGGTTGCCCCGGTCGAGAAAGAAATCGACATCTGCCTGGCCGACATGGACGGTCGCGTTGGGAAACAGCATGCGCCCGCCGCGAGCGAGGCCACCGGAGTGGTCGGTGTGGATGTGCGTGATCAGCACGTCGCTGATCTGCTCCGGGCGAAAGCCCGCCGCTGCCAAACTCTCGGGAAGCTTGCCGCCAACCGCACCGAACAATTCGCCGGCACCGGTATCGACCAGCACCAAGCGTGAACCGGTGTCGATGACGTAGGCGTTGATCGATGTCTCCAGGGGATTGGCAGCAAATCCCCTGCGCAGCAAAACGTCGATCTGCTTGGCGCTGATGCCCTTGAGCAGAGGGTGCAGGTCAAGCAGCAAGGTTCCGTCACTCAGGGCGGTGACTCTGAACCGGCCGACATCGAAGCGGTAGACGCCCGCAACCTGTTGCTCAGCGTCTGCAGCGCCAGCCGCAGCGAGCGAAGGGGCCACAAGAGTCAGTGGGCCAGTAGTCAGCAGCACCATCAGGTAGAGACACAGCGGTTTGATCTTCATGGCAAGGACCTACGCTCGAGCGATCATCAGTGATCGATGAATAACATTAGCTGGTGCGGCTCCACGAACTTCCCTTGCCTTCTTCGTGGTTCCCAATAGCAATGTCAGGGAGTAATGTAGAGTCTGAACTTATTTCGTGAGATCTCTACATTGAATAATTGGCTGTGTCTGGTCATGGCGCTGCCGACGGCCAATGCCGCCGAGCGAATGCGCGCTTGGCGCATGCTGAAAAGCGCTGGCGCTGCGGTGCTGCGCGATGGGGTCTATCTCTTGCCAGAGGGCTCGGCTAGTCGCGAGGTCCTGGAGTCCGTCGAGCGTGACGTACTGGATAGCGGTGGCTCGGCGACGCTGCTGCCGGTAGATGACCCCAACGGCGAACGCTTCATAGCGCTCTTCGATCGCGGCGACGATTACGCCAGGTTGCGCTCGGAGGTTGAGCCCCAACTGGCCCAGCTGGCTCCCGAGAATGCGCTGGCGACCGCTCGCCAGGCGCGCAAGTTGCGCAAGTCGTTTGCCCAGATCCAGGCCATCGACTTCTTTCCGGGCGCAGCTCAGCAACAGGCAGACGCGCTGCTGCGTGACCTGGAGGTGGCCATCAACCGGGCGCTGTGCAAGGACGAGCCCAGCAGCCACGAGCACGCCCTCGAGCAGCTCGACCCGCGGGACTACCGCGGGAGGATCTGGGCGACTCGCCAGCGTCCCTGGGTAGACCGCCTGGCCAGCGCCTGGCTGATCCGCCGCTTCATCGATCCGCAGGCCAGCATGCTCTGGCTGCCCTCTCCCGATGCCTGCCCTGCGGATGCGCTCGGATTCGATTTCGATGGTGCCCGGTTCAGCCACGTCGGCAACAAGGTCACCTTCGAAACCCTGCAGGCCAGCTTTGCGCTGGAGGCGCCGGGGCTTCAGCGCATAGGGGCACTAGTGCATTACCTGGATGTGGGGGGCGCGCAACCCACGGAAGCGACGGGTGTGGAGCGCGTACTGGCTGGCCTGCGAGACAGCATCCGGGACGACGATCAGCTATTGGCTGCGGCCTGCGCCATCTTCGATGGGCTGCTGGCCGCATTCGGCAAGGAAGGACAACGTGATGAGTGAGACGGCCATGCAAGCGACAGAGCAAGACCAGGGCAAGGTAGAAAAAGTCGGCCTACTCGAGGCATTCCTGTTCTGGCTGAAACTGGGGTTCATCAGCTTCGGTGGCCCCGCCGGGCAGATCTCGATCATGCACCAGGAGCTGGTGGAGAGACGGCGCTGGATCTCGGAGCGGCGCTTTCTGCATGCATTGAACTACTGCATGCTCCTGCCAGGCCCCGAGGCCCAGCAGCTGGCCACCTACATCGGCTGGCTCATGCATCGCACCTGGGGTGGAGTGATCGCCGGCGCACTGTTTGTGCTGCCCTCGCTGTTCATCCTGATTGCCCTGTCTTGGGTCTACATCGCCTTCGGCGAAGTGCCCGTGGTGGCGGGATTGTTCTACGGCATCAAACCCGCCGTCACCGCCATCGTGGTGCAGGCTGCTCACCGTATCGGTTCACGCGCCCTGAAGAACAACTGGTTGTGGGCGATCGCGGCAGCCTCCTTCGTGGCGATCTTCGCGCTCAACCTCCCGTTCCCGCTGATCGTCCTGGGGGCAGCCATGATCGGCTACCTGGGCGGACGCTATGCTCCCGACAAGTTCAGCATCGGTGGCGGGCATGGTGCGTCCAAGCAGTCCTACGGCCCGGCATTGATCGACGATGACACGCCACCGCCGGCCCATGCTCGCTTCCGCTGGCCACGCCTGGCCCTGCTGGTCGCAGTGGGAGCCGTGCTGTGGGCCTTGCCGATGGGGCTGCTGACTGCCCTGTATGGTTGGGAGGGCACCCTGACCCAGATGGGCTGGTTCTTCACCAAGGCCGCCCTCCTCACCTTCGGCGGCGCCTATGCGGTACTGCCGTATGTGTATCAGGGCGCGGTAGGCCACTACGGTTGGCTGACCCCAACCCAGATGATCGATGGCCTGGCACTGGGCGAGACCACCCCGGGGCCGCTGATCATGGTGGTGGCCTTCGTGGGCTTCGTTGGCGCCTATGTGCATCAGGTCTTCGGGCCGGAACAGGCCTTCCTTGCCGGTGCCGTGGCGGCCAGTCTGGTCACCTGGTTTACCTTCCTGCCCTCGTTCCTGTTCATCCTCGCCGGCGGCCCGCTGGTGGAGTCGACCCACAATGAACTGAAGTTCACGGCACCGCTGACCGGCATCACTGCCGCGGTGGTTGGCGTCATCCTCAATCTGGCGTTGTTCTTCGGCTATCACGTGCTGTGGCCCGAGGGTTTCGCGGGCCGCTTCGATTGGCCTTCAGCGCTGATCACCGTCGGCGCCGCAGTGGCGCTGTTCCGCTTCAAGCGTGGAGTCATCCAGGTGTTGCTGGGCTGCGCTCTCGTGGGCTTGGCTATCCACCTGCTGCGTTAGGGAGGGGTTATGGGGCGCATATCGATTCACGAGCTCGCCGAATGGCAGGCTGCAGGTCGCAGCTTCGAGCTGCTCGATGTGCGCCGAGCCATCGTGCGCAACGCCGACGGAGCACAGATCGCCAACGCGAAATGGCATGACCCCGAACAGCTTTTCTCCTGGAAGGATCAGGTGCCACGGGACCGGCCAGTGATTCTTTACTGCGCTCGCGGGCATGAAATCAGCCAGGGATGTGCCGCTACCCTCTGGGCAATGGGACTGGATGCGCGATATCTCGTAGACGGCTTTGCAGGGTGGCGCGAGGCCGGGCAACCGGTGTGCGATTTGCTCTAGCCGCGTCGTTCTGCCCGCGTTGCGAAAGACGAGCCGCGGCCTAGATCGATGCGGTGGTAAACGGACACAGGGCTGCCACCCACTTTCCCGTATTGGCCGATAGCTGCCCGTCGTCACCGGCTGCAATCGGCCAGAAGCGGACGCCTGGAGCGTCCGCCGACTGTGGGTCATCCGTGCTTGACCAAGTTGATTGCCGGTAATGGCCCTCCGGGGAACTGTGCCAGGCGACCCTCGGACAGACCGCCTAGATCTATGCCGGCGAAGCCCAAGCGCTCAATCAGCTTGGCCACTTCGGCCTTGGCCGCGGCATCCTCACCTGAGTAGAACAGCACCCTTCTGCCACCCTCGGCCGTTGGATCGCCACTTAGCAGCGCTGCCTGCAGATGGTTGAACGCCTTCACCAAGCGCGCCCCTGGAAGCATCCGTGCAACCACCTCGCTCGAGCTCTCGCCGCCCAGATCGAAGGGACGGAAAGTCGGCGCCTCGATGGGGTTGTTGGTGTCGACCACGATGCGTCCATTCCAGGGAGACAGGTTTTCTAGCGCGGCGGGAATTTTCGACCAGTTCACCGCGAGAAAGACTATGTCCGCCTGGGCGGCTTGCTCTCGGCTTACCGGTATGACCTTTGGCCCCAGTTCGTCAGCCAGACTCTGCAAGCTCTCCGGCCCACGGCTGTTGGCGATTTCGACCTCGATACCCGCCTTGCTCAGGGCGCGTGCGATGGCGCTGCCTATGGCGCCGGCGCCGATGATTCCAATCTTCATGTCATCTCTCCTCAGGCAGTGAAACCGCCGTCTACCAGCAGCTCGGCGCCGCTGACGAAGTCCGCCTCGGGGCTGGCCAGCCAGGCTACGGCAGCGGCGACGTCGCGGCCCTCGCCGTAGCGGCCGACGGCAATATTGGGGCGGACGAAATCGGCCACAGGGCCATCCGCCGGGTTCATGTCACTGTCGGTCGGGCCGGGGTGCACGGTATTGACCGTGATGCCACGAGGACCGAGATCACGCACCAGCCCGCGACTGAAACCGGCCAGCGCACCCTTGGTTAAGGTGTAGGCGGAGGCGGTGGCAAAGGCGGCGTACTGCACCATGGAGCTGCCGATATGAATGATGCGCCCGCCGCGCCCCATGTGCTTGAGCGCCTCCTGGGTGGCGACGAATACGCCGGTGACATTCACCGCGAGAATGCGCTGGAAGTCCTCGAAGGCGATTTCCTCCGGGGCGCCGAGTACGCTGATGCCGGCGTTGTTGACCAGAATGTCCAGTCGACCGAACGTGCTGGCAACCTGCTGTACCGCGTTGCGTACCGCTTGCGGGTCACCCGCATCGGCGGCAATGGCCATTGCCCTGCCACCGGCGGCAACTATCTCGCCGACCAGTGTCTCGGCCTTAGCCGGCGAGGCGTTGTAGGTGATGGCGACACTGGCTCCGTCGGCGGCCAGGCGTTTGGCGATAGCGGCGCCGATGCTGCGCGATCCGCCGGTAACCAGGGCGACCTGGCCACTCAGGGGAAGATTGACGTTGTTCATGATGCAGACCTCGTGTGGATGGTTGGTGTGCTCATGAAACGCCTTTCGCTTTCCACGCAGTAGCAGGTAATGACTAGAATCACTTTCAATCAATGATTGAAGGTGTGGTTATGGAGACCCTGGCTAATTTGGAGTCCTTCGTGCGCAGCGCCGAGTGCGGTAGCTTCTCAGCTGCCGCACGTCGCCTGGGTCTGACGCCGGCGGCCATCAGCCGCAACGTGGCTCAGCTGGAAAGCAACCTCGGCGTGCGCCTGTTTCAGCGCAGCACCCGACGCCTGACCCTGACTGAAGCCGGCGAGCGCTTTCTCGGCAATGTGGGCGGCGGGCTTGAAAGCATCCAGGCGGCGATTGCCGATCTCACCAGTAGCGCCGGTGCCCCGGCCGGGGTGCTGCGCCTGTCGGCGGCTCCGGCCTTTGGGCGCGACTATCTGCTCCCCCTGATGCCCGAGTTCCTGGCCCGCTACCCGGCAGTCACGCCGGAATGGCATTTCGACAACCGCCAGGTAGAGCTGATCACCGATGGCTTTGATGCGGCTATTGGTGGCGGCATCGAGTTGACGCCGGGCGTGGTGGCGCGCGAACTGGCACCAGCGCATCTGGTAATGGTCGCTTCGCCAGCCTACTTAGCCGGAAGGCCAGCACCACGTCAGCCAGGCCAGCTCGCCGAAATCGACCACTTGGCCATGAGATCGGCTCAGAGCGGCAAGGTACGCAGCTGGATGCTGCAGAACTCCAAGGACGAGCGAGCACCGCTGGAGCTGCGCCCGAGGATGTTAGTGAACGACCCGCAAGCACTGTGTCAGAGCGCCTTGCTCGGGCTGGGCGTGGCCCTGCTTGCCGTACCGGATGTGCTGGAGCATCTGCAAAGCGGTGCGCTGCAACGTGTCTTGCCGGACTGGTATGTCGATGCCGGCCCCATCTCGCTCTACTTTGCCAGCCAGAAGCTGTTACCGGCCAAGACACGGGCATTCATCGATCACCTGATCGAGCGGTCCCGTGATCAGAAGTGGGGAAGACGGTTCGATGCGAGGCTTTTGGCGAGTAGCTAATGTCTGCTTTGGCCGCGTCGAGCCAGTCCCTTCAGCCAGGAACCGGCCATGGGGGACGCCCAGGCTGGACGGTACGAGCAGTACCCTTGGCACTGCTCGTCCATCTTCACTGGCTCAACCGGCCGTAACGGTCATGCCACCATCGGCCATCACCACCGATCCGACGATGAAGCTGGCCCGATCCGAGGCGAGGAATGCCACCACCTCGGCGATTTCCTCCGGTTGAGCCGCACGGCCGATGGGGGCGGCCTCGCCGTGCTGCGCCAGGAACCCAGGGCCGTCCTCGACCACGCCGTTGAGGATGTTGGTGATGACGTCGCCGACGCCGATGGCGTTGACCCGGATGCCATGCTCGATAGCCTCGAGCGCCAGGGTGCGAGTCAACTGAGCCAGCGCGCCCTTGGAGGCCGTGTACGCGGCAATGGTCGGGAAGGCGAAGTAAGAGGCGTAGGAGGCGATATTGATGATGGCGCCGGACTTGTTCGGCATCATCGCCTTGACCGCCTCGCGGGAATGCAGGAAGGCCGCGGTGGCGTTCACCGCCTGGATACGCTCCCAGTCTTCGCGCGTCATATCGATCACCAGCTTGTTGATGATGATGCCGGCGTTGTTGACCAGGATGTCCAGTCGGCCGAACTTCTCCACAGCCAGTCCGACGGCGCGCTCGGCGGCACCGTCTACCGTGATGTCCGCCACCAGCGGGACCAGTCCTGGGCGAGCCAGCTCCTCGACGGCGGGATTCAGGTCCTCGGCGATGACCTTGGCTCCCCTCGCGTGCAGCATCAGTGCGATGGCCTTGCCGATGCCGCTGGCTGCACCGGTAACCAGTGCCACTTTGCCCGCAACCTCTTGGATAACGTTGTTGTAGATAACAGTCATGGTGATCTCCTTCGTCACGAGCCGGCGAGGAATTCGCGGCCCAGCACCCTGAGGCACTGTCGTTTTCGACGGCTTCACTGTCTCGCAATGCCATGAGTCGGGCTTTGGCGTAATTGCCGGCGATGTCGGAGTTTTGCGCTGAACTGATCCTGTCGGAGAAGCGGAAGGTCTCATCTAGCCAACGGGCCGCATCTGCTCTTGCGCGCCCAGAACGACAAGCCGGCTGTCATCCGCACATACGTCTATCCAGTCAGAACTGCGATCGCTTCGGGCGCCCCATCGCTGGGCTGGTGGACTGACCACGGCAGCCTGCTCGAAAACTGCGCGCTGCGTTACCCTAACCATGCCGCCCCTCCGGGGCATCGCCGATGGAGAACCTGTGAGCCCTCTCGAGTCTGACGAGCGCGCTGCCAGCGGTCATCAACGCATCGCCGCCGAATCAATGCCGCAGCACCTGCCGGGCGAGCCTCGCCCGTTGCCGGCGCACCCCCAGGTGCAGGACGCCGTGATGCAGCTGTACAGCCATCACACCGTTACCGACCCGGTACTCGTCCCTGCGGTTGTGGAGCCATTGCTGGTGCTGGTTCTGGCTGGATCGGCCAGGGTCGAGGAGCGCTCACTCGGCGGGCCATGGGAGGCGGCAGAGGTGCAGGTCGGCGACTTCTTCCTGACCAGCACCTGCGAACCCTACGAGATGCGCTGGCAGACTCACGGCGCCGACTGCTTCGAGGTGATGCATCTCTATCTGGGCTTGCCGCTGATCGATCTGGCTGCACGCGAGGTGCTGGGCGATCAGGAAAGGTCGGTAGCGTTTCGCGATATCTCCGGTGCCCGCGATGAACGGGTGACCGCCATGCTGCAGCAGATACGTAAAGAACTGGTCGACGAGCAGCAACCCAGTCCTCTAGTGGTGAATTGCCTAGCCCAGGCGCTAGCGGTGCATCTGGTTCGCAATTACCTGGATCCGCTTAGCCAAACCCGGAGAGCCAATGCGCTGCAGGCGTACAAACTTCGCCGTGTGGTCGACGCGATGAGCGAGCGCCTTGCCGAGGATTTCAGCCTGGCCTACCTGGCTCGGGTCGCCGACCTCAGCGAATACCACTTCAGCCGGATGTTCAAACGCGCCACCGGCCTTTCACCCTCGCAGTACTTCATCCGCTTGCGCATGAACCGCGCCCGGAGTCTGCTGCTCGAAACCGACCGCAGCGTCATCGACATTGGCCTGGAGGTCGGATATTCGAGCCCGAGCCATTTCTCGCAGGTGTTTCGCCGGGAGGTGGGCGTCACCCCCAGCGCCTACCGGCAAACCTGAGCCATACCAGATCTCAGAGATTCTGGGGCAGGAAGCGCTCACTCAGATCCAGGGTTCGACCGGCCACGCGGAATTGTCCCTGCCCCTGATAATGCAATGTGGCCGGCTCGGTGACGGTCGAGGCTACATGTCCCTTGACCACTTCCCAGATGAACAGACCGTACTCATCGATCTGGCTGTCATCGGCCAAGCGACACTCGAAGCTCGCGTAGCATTCCTCGATGAGGGGCGCCCTGACCCGCGTTGCAGGCGCCGCCGTCAGACCACAGGTTGCGAACTTGTCCGAGGATCGGCCTGAACTGTTGCCCACGGCGACGACGGCCTCGACCAGATCGGCGGTCGGTACGTTGATCACACATTCCCTGCTTCGGCGGATCAGCTCATAGCTATGGTTGCCTTCCCAGATGTAGCAACCGAATAACGCTGGCCTGAATTGCATCATCATGTGCCAGCCCATGGTCATGATGTTGCGTTCGCCTCGCCAGGAAGAGCTGACCAGGACTATCGGCCCCGTCTCGAGATGACGTCGGGTCTCGACCAGCGGAAAGTCGGTTTTCTGATAGCGGCGCATGGCTCGTCTCCTCTGCGTGAACGATGGAGAGCCAGACTCCCGCAGCTTCGTCGCCTTTTCTGTCGCGAGCCTGCCCACCCTGTCGAGAAATTGCGGCCCAAAAGAAGCCGGGCATCTGCGAACCTGGGACAGCGTCGACGACGTCCGACACATGTCTGCTACGTCGACCGAACTCGAATGGCGACTGGGTGGCTGGCGCCAGCAAGCGGAGCAGTCATCCGCTCAACGGATCATGAGGTTGGCCGCCAGGAAATCCATGAACACTCTGACCCTGGTGGGCAACCGCCCCCCTTGCCCCACGTAGACCGCGTGGACCTCGGTTTTCACCGCGGGCATAAAATCCTCCAGCACCGGCAAAAGCCTGCCTGCGGCGAGATCCTGCTCGACCTGACAGAGGCCGACGCGCGCGAGGCCGAGCCCCAGCAGCGCCAGGTCGCGAACGCCGTTGCCATCACTGACTCGAGCGTTGCCCGCCACCGGCACAGAGATCGCCTCGCCATTCTTTTCCCTGAAGCCCCACTCCATGGAAGGCTGGCTGAAGGTGAACCCCAAGCAGTTATGGGTCGCGAGCTCAGACGGCATCTGCGGAGTACCGTGTGCCTCGAGGTAGGCAGGCGCTGCCACGATCAGGGTTCGAGTCTCCCCCAAACGTCTGGCGACCAGGTTCGAGTTCTTCAGCGGGCCACTGCGGATTGCGACGTCCGCGCGGGAGCTGATCAGGTCAACGACCTCATCGCTCAGGTACACCTCTACCGAAACCCCAGGGTGGTGCTCGAGAAACTCGTTCAGCAGCGGCAGCAGATACAGCCGACCGATGTCCACGTTGCAGTTGACCCGCACGATCCCCTGAGGCGCCGAGCTGGCTGCCGCCTCCTGCTCCGCCTCATCGAGAGCGGCCAGGATGGTCAGACAGCGCTCATAGAAGGCGGCCCCTTCGGGGGTCAGCAGTTGCCGACGTGTCGAGCGATTGAGCAGGCGGGCGCCGAGCCTGCTCTCCAAACGAGAAATCAGCTTGCTCACCGCGGAGGGGCTCATCGCGCAGCTCTTGGCCGCGGCCGTGTAACCGCCGTCCTCGACGACCCTGACGAAGACACTCATCTCGGCGAAGCAGTTTATGTCTAGCCGTCTCATATGAATTCAAGTCACAAGTTGTATGCCTGAGGACCGGCTATATCGGCCGGATCATCGCTCTTACGCTGTTTCCCAGAGCCCGAGCTGAGCCTCGAAATTCAGCAACAGACGTGCCACTGCAAGCGGAAATGTGTCGGGAGGATGAGATGAACTGCAAGGTCAAACTGGTCCTGATTCACCAAGGAAACGATGAAGAAGCGATAGGCCCTGCGCTGGCGAGATGGGCCTCCATGGTTATAGCGCAACGCGCCGAATTCGAATGCTGCCTGCTCGATACCTCCGAGCGACGAACAGCACTTGCCCAGCTCACCAGAGCCGATGCGTTCCTGATACTCGCGTCGGAGCAAAGCCATGGCTACTCCGCCGAGCTGAAGGCCTTCATCGACCGAGCACCGATTCGCTGGCAGGCCAGGCCGGTGGCCTTCATTGGCTATGGCGGTGCATCGGGCGGCATGAGCGCCATCGCCCAGCTTCGTCAGGTTCTGGCGGAGCAGCATGCCGTTCCCATCTGCAGCGTAGTGACACTGCCCAATCCGTGGGCGCTACGGGATGAAGAAGGAGCCTGGCGCGAGCCGGATCAGGCAAGAGTCCCCATGGCGCGCATGTTGGTCCTGCTGAACTGGTGGGCCATAGCACTAAGGAGCGCGCGCGAGCAGGCGCCCTATCAACTGGTCAGCCAGTAACGGAACTTTTGCAGGATTAGGCAAGTGGCATGCAGTAATCGATTAATGGCTATCAGTCCCCTGACCCTAATCTTTTTTCCAGGCCCACTCGCGGGTGAACAGTGAACTGAAGAGGAAAAGACCATGAAGAATATCGAAGGCAAGGTCATCGTCATTACTGGCGCCAGCAGCGGTATTGGTGAATCCACTGCACGGCTGTTGGCCAGCCGCGGAGCGAAGGTGGTGCTGGGTGCTCGGCGCACTGACCGCCTGGAGAAAGTTGCAGGTGAAATCCACGAAGCCGGTGGTACCGCAGCGTTTCGCGCCCTCGACGTCACCAGCCGACAAGACGTCCAGGACTTCATCGACTTCACCGTCACTCGCTTCGGTCGGGTCGATGTGCTGATCAACAACGCCGGGGTGATGCCGCTTTCCAAACTCGAAGCGCTCAAGGTGGACGAGTGGGATCGCATGATCGACGTCAACATCCGTGGGGTGCTGCACGGCATCGCAGCAACGCTTCCGCTGATGCAGCAGCAACGCGCCGGGCAGATCATCAATATCGCCTCGATCGGTGCATACGCCGTCAGTCCGACCGCGGCGGTCTACTGCGCGACCAAGTACGCCGTGCGCGCCATCTCGGAGGGCCTCCGGCAGGAGGTCGGCGGCGACATCCGGGTCACCGTCATCGCACCTGGCGTAACCGAATCCGAGCTGGCTGACAGCATCTCCGATGAGGGCGGTCGCGCCGAGATGGTGGAGTTCCGCAAGATCGCCATCCCTGCCGAAGCCATCGCTCGGGCAATCGCCTATGCCGTCGAACAGCCTGCGGACGTAGATGTCAGCGAGCTGATCGTACGGCCCACGGCGAGCCCCTTCTGACTGTTGTGCATCGTGCTGCTGGCCTTCCGTGAGGCCAGCTAGCGCGCAAGCTCGAGCAGCTGCCTGCGACCATGCAAGGCAAGTCGCCCCCCCCCAATCAGAGGATCAGCAAAATGGCGAAACCATCGAAAGATCAGAACAAGTACGTTGGCATGTGGGTTACCGCGGATGGCCGCATTCGTCACGAGCTACTTGCCGGTGGCCGTTATGACGAAGCCCGTGGCAGGAAGAAAAGTGCCTACCAGGGACGCTACTGGCTTGAGGGCGACCATATCGAATACGTGGACGATACCGGCTTCACCGCCGATGGTGAGTTCCGCGATGGTGTTCTTTACCACGCCGGGATGGTTCTCTATCGCGAAGAGATCGAACCGGCCGCGCAAGGCATGACGAACATCCGTCATTAAACAGCGAGCGGGAGCCTCAGGCGCAGGCGCGTCAGGTTTGCTTCGTCATCCGCTTCCAGAACCAGACTTCCTTGCTGTGCTTCGGCGAGGAGCTTGGCGGAGTAGGTGCCAAGGCCGGTGCCGCCTGGCTTGCCATGGCTCGCGTATTTTTCGAAGAACTGCGCCCGGAAAGACTCGGGTACCGCCGGCTGGTTCTCCATGACCAGCTCAATGCAGTCAGTCCGTCGCAACTCCAGGTGCACCCGACTCTTGTCGGGGGCGGCCTCGCAGGCGTTCTTCAGCAGGTTGTTCAGCAGCGAGAAGCACAGCAGCTCGCTGCCGCAGGCCAGAATCGGCGTTGTCTCGGTGGCATCCTCCAAGACCAGCTCGATGGTCAGGCTCTTGGCCTGGTAGGTGAGCCTGGCCGACTCGCATAGACGGCGCACCATGGTCAGCAGATCGACCGGCACGGGGCGCAGCACGAAGCGGCCGGTCTCGATCTTGTGTACGTCCCCCGCCAGGTCGATCATCCCCAGCAGGTTCCGGCAGTCATCCTCCAAGGTCTGCAGCATTTGCAGCTGGCGCGGCAGCAGGTTGCCACCTTCGAGCAGGCCACGGGCCAGACCGAGGATGTTGCACAGCGGCGCCTTGAGGTCGTGGCGGGAAATGCTGCTCGCCTCCTCCCGCAGGCGCTCCAGCTCCAGCATGGTGTCGTACTCCTGCTGCAGGGCGTTGCGCTGCTCGACCAGGCGCAGCAGGTTGGCCACGCGCAGGTGCAGCGCCTGGGGATCCACCGGCTTGCTGACGAAATCCACCGCCCCCAGTTCCAGCCCGCGCAACTGCGCCGCCTTATCGGTCATGCCGGTGATGAAGATCACCGGAGTCCGCCCGGCATCGGGATGGCTGCGCAGGCGTTCGGCCAGTTCGAAGCCATCCATGTTCGGCATCATCACGTCCAGCAGGATCAGGTCCGGCGGCGTGCCCGAGGTGCAGATGGTCAGCGCACTGCTGCCATCACGGGCCGCCAGCACCCGGTACTCGTCCTGGAACAGGCCGACGATCAGGGCCAGGTTGTCCGGCACGTCATCCACCACCAGCAGTGTCGGGCGCCGTTCCGCAACCGGCTCAGGAGCCTGCACCGGTGCCTCTACCACCGGGGGGCGTGGCAGCGGCCGACGGCTCATGGCCCTGGTGATGCGCTGCGCCAGGTCATTGGCGGTGTAGGGCTTGATCAGAATGTTGCTGACCCCCGCGGCGATGGCCTCGATGATCTGCGCGCGGGAGCTCTCCGCGGTGATCATGATGAAGGGCAGCGAGGCCAGCCGGGGATCGCCACGAACCTCGCGCAGCAGGCTGAGACCATTCATGACCGGCATGTTCCAGTCGGAAAGGACGACGTCTACCTTGCGTGCCCGCAGCACCGCAAGCGCCTCGGCGCCATTGCTGGCCAGCAGGATATGCCGAGCACCGAGCCGTCCGAGCTGGCTGCTGTTGACCTTGCGCATGGTGTCGGCGTCATCGACGACGAGGAAAACGGTTTCGGCGGTCATCATGGCGCCTGCCACTCCCGAATCTCGAAAGGAAAATGAGGTTTCATTGCGCCTCGCCGTCCTGCAGCAGCTCGAGCGCGCGATCGAAGTCGAACAGTTCGACCTGCTGCGCGACTAGTGCCAGGCGTTTGGCCAAGGCCGGATCGAGCGGCTGGCGGCGCAGCTCGCCGAGCGCCCCCATGGCGGCGGTATCGCTTTCGGCCAACAGTTGCTTGAGTCGGCTCAATTGCCGGCGCAGCTCGCCCTCCTGCAGCATCTCACCTCCCGCCTCCTGGCCGGCACCACCCAGACGGGCCAAGGCCGCCAGAGTCGGCGCCAGGAGGCGTTGCACTTCTGCAGCGAGCCCCGCTAGCGCCGCCGACTCGCCGGCCTGGCAAGCTCGCTCCAGCTCGGCCGCGGCCTGGGCCACGCCCTTGGCGCCGATGTTGCCGGCCGTACCGCGCAGGCTGTGGGCCAGACGCTCGGCGGCCTGGGCATCCGGATCGGCCAGTGCGGCCTGGAACTGTTCGGCAAAGCCAGCCTGGGCATCGCGGAACTTGCGCAGCAAGCGCAGATAGAGCTCCCGGCGCCCCATGCAGGTAGCCAGCCCGGCCGTCATGTCGATGCCCTCCAGGCTATCCGGCAGTTCATCCACCGGGTGCTCCGCCTGAGGCAACGGCGCGGGCTGCCGAGTGGCCGGCTTGATCCATTTGGCCAGGGTGGCGAACATCCCCTCGACATTCAGCGGCTTGGAAATATGGTCGTTCATGCCACAGGCCAGGGCCCGTTCGCGATCCCCCTCCATGGCATTGGCGGTCATGGCAATCACCGGCAGCGTGGCGAACTGCGCCTGCTCGCGAATCCGCCCGGTTGCCGTGTAGCCGTCCATGACCGGCATCTGGCAATCCATCAGCACGCCGTCGAAGTCCGCATCGGCAGCCAGTATGTCCAGCGCCTCCTGGCCATGCCACGCCACGCGCAGCTGAACGCCGGCGATTTCCAGCAGCTCGCGCGCCAGCTCTTGGTTCAACTCGTTGTCTTCCACCAGCAGCAGCCTCGCGCCCTGCAGATTGGCCATGGAGCTGGCGCTCTGCCCGGAGCGCTCGGTGGCGCGGGTCTCGCTCTGCACGCCCTTGCCCAGCACCACGCCGATGGCCTCGAGCAGGGTCGAGGGCGTTACCGGCTTGGTCAGCACCACCGGCAACTGGATGCCCTGGCGCTCGGCCTCCTCTCTCGCCTCCTCGCGGCCGAAGGCGGTGACCATGATCACCGACGGCGTGCAGTCCGGATTGGTGGAGCGCATGCGCCGCACCGTCTCCATGCCATCCATGTCGGGCATCTTCCAGTCCATCAGCACCAAGTCATAGGGCAGCTGCCTGGTCAGCGCATCGTCGAGCATGTGCAGGGCTGTGGCTCCGCTCTCCGCCACATCGACCTCCAGACCGAAGTTGCGCGCCATGCCGGAAAGAATCTCGCGGGCGCTGGCATTGTCATCGACCACCAGCACGCGCATGCCGAGCAACTCGTCGGCCTGGAACATGCGCCGTGGTTGGGCGTTGCGCTGCACCCCGAGGTACACCTGGAAGTGGAAGGTGGAGCCCTGCCCCGGCGTGCTCTCCACCCAGATGCTGCCGCCCATCAGCTCCACCAGCTTCTTCGAGATCGACAGCCCCAGGCCGGTGCCGCCGTATTTGCGGGTGATCGAGCTGTCGGCCTGGCTGAAGGACTGGAACATGCGTTGGCACTGTTCCGCCGTCATGCCGATGCCGCTGTCGCGCACCTGGAAATGCAGCATCACCCGATCCTCACCTTCGATCGTGCCCTCCACGCCCACCACTATCTCGCCGCGCTCGGTGAACTTGGCGGCATTGTTGCCCAGGTTGATCAGCACCTGGCCCAGGCGCAGCGGGTCGCCGATCAACGCGGTCGGCAGGTCGGCCTGGGTGTGGAACAGCAGCTCGAGGCCTTTGTCCTCGGCCTTCAGGCCGATCATGCTGGCGAAGTTGTCGAGCACGTCCTCCAGGCGGAAAGGCAGCTGCTCCAGGCTCATCTTGCCGGCCTCGATCTTGGAGAAGTCGAGGATGTCGTTGATGATGCCCAACAGATTTTCCGCCGAGCGATGCACCTTCTCGATGTAGTTGCGCTGCTTGTTGTCCAGCTCGGTGCGCAGCGCCAGGTGGCTCATGCCGATGATGGCGTTCATCGGCGTGCGGATCTCGTGGCTCATGTTGGCCAGGAAGTCGCTCTTGGCCCGGGTCGCCTCCTCTGCCGCCGCCCGGGCCTCGACCAGCTCCGTGACGTCGATGTTGACCCCGGTGGCGCGCAGCGGTGTGCCATCCGGGGCGCGGGTGAAGCGGCTGAGCGACCTGAAGGTGCGGACCGTGCCGTCGTTCTGCCGCACGATGCGGAACTCGAAGTCATAGCGATCGGCGCCACTGGCGACCGCCTCGGCAAAGGACCTGTCGGCCTCCTCCGCATCGTCGGGATGCAGCAGGGACTTCCAGGCCGCCATCGTTCCGCCGAACCCGCCTGGCTCGAGGCCGAACATCTTCTCCAGCTGGGGCGTCCAGTAGTCGCGGCCGGTCACGAGGTCGACGTCGAACAGGCCGATGTCGCCCGCCTCCTGGGCCAGGCTCAGGCGGTCGCTGGCCGTACGCAACTTGCTCTCCATCGCCCGGCGCTCGCTCACGTCGCGCACCGAGGCGCAGACGCAGATGCCCCGCCCCTCCAGGCTGGGCAGGCGGGACAGGCCGATCTCCACGGCGAACATGCTGCCGTCCTTGCGCACGCCCCGCAGGTCTTCGATATTGCCGCCCATCTGGCGAGTGCTGCCGTGGGCGATGAACTCGTTGCGCAGGCCCACGTGGCGGCCGCGGATCATGGCCGGCGTGAGCCGCTCGACCGGCTCGCCGATCAGCTCTCCGGCTTCGTAGCCGAACAGATTGTCCAGCTGCGGATTGGTCAGCAGGATATGGCCCTGGGCATCGACCACCAGCATGCCATCCGGGGAGGCCTCGATGATCCCGCGGTACCAGGCCTCGGTGGCTCGCAACGCCGCCTGCTGCACTTCCAGCTCTTGGGCCTGGCGCTCCAGCTGCTGGGTCTGAGCGACCATCTCGTCGGCCTGCCGACGGGTCTCCTGGAGCAGAGCCTGGGCCGCCTCGCTGCGTTCCATGATGGCCATGGCACCCGCCAGCCTGGGCAGCATCTCCTGCAGCAGCAGCGCCTCGTTCTCCTCCAGCGGGCGAAAGCCGGCCAGCTCGAGCACGCCGAGCAGGCGTTCGCCACGCAGCACCGGCTGCACCAGCAACTGGCTGGCCGGTGCCTCGCCCAGTTGCGCGCGCACATGCCAGAACTGCTCGGGCAGGTTCGCCAGCTGGCGCGGCTGACGGTCCAGCGCGCACTGGCCGAGCAGCCCTTCGCCGAGCTCGACCTCGGCGGCCGGCGGCCGCTCGCCATCCGTTGCATAGCCCCCCAGCAATTGCAGGCGTGACGCCCCACCGTAGAGGACATACAGCACCCCCTGGCACACGCCCAACGGCGGGGCGATGCGGCTGAAGAAGGCCTCGGCCAGCTGCTGCGGCGTCTCCGCCTGCTGCAGGTCGACTTGCAGCAGCGCGACCTGGGCCTTGACCCAACGCTGCCGTTCGAGCTGACGCGACTCCAGCTGAAGCTTACCGATGGCACGCGCCAGATCGCCGGTCTCGTTGCGCATGTCGGTGTGTGGGATAGGCCTGTCCAACTGCCCGGCGGCCAGCTGGTCAACGGCGTTGCGTACCCGCTCGAGCGGGTTGCGTATCGACTGGCTGACCAGCCAGGCCAGGGCCAGGGCCAGGGCCAGGCCTCCCAACAACAGGGCGTAGGTGAGCAGGCTGCGACGCTCGGCATAGGCGGTGATCTGCGTGACCAGGTCGCGCAGGGCAACCTGCTTGATCTGCGCAATGTTCTCCAGCAGCTCGTTGACTTGGGTTTCGAGAAGCTGGAACTCATCGCCGTTGAGCAACAGCTGTGCCTGCCCCTGGCGGCCCTGGCCGGTCAGCTGCAAGGCCTCTTCGCCGACCCGCTGCAGACGTTCGAGCTGAATCTCGAGATCTGCCAGCCGGACCAGGTTCTCGTCACGCGTGATGGTCGGCTCGGCCAGGGCCAGTTCCTCGCGCAGGCGCTGCTGGGCGCCCTGTATCTCGCGCAGGGCATCGAGGCGCACTTCGGCGTTGCTGGTGCTGACGGAGCGGTGCAGGGCCTGGACTATGTGCAGTAGCTGCACTCGCGCCTCATGCAGGTGCAGGGCTCCGATCAGATCATTGCTGTACAGATGCTGCAGATCGCGGGTCAGCTTGGCCTGGGTGCGCAGGCTCTGTACCCCGAGGGCCAGTGCCAGGGCCAGCAGCACGACGAACCCCAGCATCAGCTTGCGCCCCAGGGCAAGACGCTCAAGCAGGGCGAGCATTCTCATCGGGGACTCCTTGCCGACTCAGGGTTGCTGACCGCTCTGCTCGAGCGCGGCCCGCTTCTTGGCCATATCCTGATCGCTGTCGGCGAAGCGCTCGGCGATCTCGCGGAAACGCTCGGCATTGGCCAGGAAGGCATCGCAGATATCCGGGTCGAAGTGCGAGCCGCGGCCGTCGCGGATGATGCCCACCGCCTGCTCGTGGGGCATGCCGGGCTTGTACACGCGGCGGCTGATCAGCGCGTCGTACACATCGGCCACCGCCATCAGGCGCGCGCTGATGGGGATGTCGTCGGCGGCCAGGCCTTCCGGGTAGCCGCTACCGTCCCACTTCTCCTGGTGGCTGTAGGCGATTTCCTTGGCGAAGTGGAGGAAGTCGACCTTCACCCCCAGCTGGTCTTCGGCATGCTGAATGGCATCGCGCCCCAGGGTGGTGTGGGTCTTCATGATCTCGAACTCTTCCGGGGTGAAGCGGCCCGGCTTGAGCAGGATGCGATCGGGAATACCGATCTTGCCGATGTCATGCAACGGCGCCGACTTGAACAGCAGCTTGATGGTGTCCTCGTCGAGGAAGTGGCGGAAGCGCGGGTGCTCGCGCAGCAGCTCGGCCAGCAGCTTGACGTAATTCTGGGTGCGACGGATGTGGTTGCCGGTTTCGTTATCGCGGGTCTCGGCCAGCGATGCCATGGCCTGGATGGTGACATCCTGGATGGCCATGACCTCGCGGGTTCGGCGCTGCACCTCCTGCTCCAGGTAGTCGTTCTGGTCGCGCAGGAAGTCCGCGGCCGCCTTGACCTTGAGCTGGGTCTCGACCCGGGCCAGGACCACCGGCGGGCTGATCGGCTTGGTGATGTAGTCGGCGGCGCCCAGCTCCAGACCGTGAATCTCGTCCTCGGTGGCCGCCATGGCCGTGAGGAAGATGATCGGAATGTGCTGGGTGCGCTTGTCGCCCTGCAGGCGTTCGGCCACTTCGTAGCCGGACAGCCCCGGCATCATGATGTCCAGCAGGATCAGATCCGGCAGCGAGTCGCCCTGCAGAATGTGTAACGCCTTCTCGCCACTGTTGGCCGCCTTGACCCGATACCTGTCCTTGAGCAGGTCGGCCATCAGCATCAGGTTGTCCGGCGTATCGTCGACCACCAGGATGGTGGACGGGTTGTAGTGGCTCTCTCCGATGCTCACAACGGCGCTCCTCCCTGCCATGTTTCCTCTGCGTAGAGAGGACCGGCTATAGCTTTCCAGCACTTCGATGGACTGCATCGAACGATGCTGGCTCTCGGGCTTTAGCGAACGTTGTACTTCCTGGCCGGCAAGCCAAACGGCTGAATCAATATTAGATCGGCTTGAGCATCCTGCCTGGGAACGCCCGGCGCGCTAGCCGAAGGCCTTGGGCAGCGCGCAATACCTGTATATCGATACCCGGACCAGAAAGGCGCATGAATGGAGATATCGGGCGCGGCGGCACCCTGTCACTCTTTAGCTACGCGGGAGTTAACGACTTACGGGCTGCGAAGTAATTGCGCGTTGTTAACGATGAGGGTTTGCAGGATTTCTATCGCCCCGTTGATGGCGAATTGCACCCCCATGCACACGAGCAAAAAGCCCATTACACGGGATATGGCATCGATGCCCGACGGGCCGGTTATCTTCATGATCAGGTCGGAAGCGCGCAAACACCCCCAGAGTATGAGTGCGGTGGCCAGGAAGATTAATGGCGGTGCTATCAGGATTACCCAGGATGGAAAGCTCGTGTTCTGCTTGAGGGTGGCAGAGGCGCTGATGATCATCGCGATGGTCCCGGGTCCGGCAGTACTGGGCATGGCCAGTGGGACGAAGGCAAAACTGGCTCTTGGTGCCTCGCCGTCGCGAGAGGTCGATGGCTGAACAGGTTGAGGGAACAGCATGCGCGCACCGATTATTATCAGAATGCCGCCGCCTGCGATGCGCAATCCCGGTATCGATATATTGAAGACACTCATGATCAGCTCACCGACGTAGTAGGTGAACGTCATGATCAGAAAGACATTGAGTGCGGTCAGGAGCGCCTGCCGGTTCTTTTCCTCGCGACTAAGGCCTTGGGAGAGAGCCAGGAAAAGTGCCACTGTCGTGGGCGGGTTTATCAATGGCAGCAATGCCAGCAGCCCCAGAATAATGGCGTCGAATAAGTTGCCCATGCCCAGTCATCCTGAAAATTTCTGGTGGTTTGCCGCGGCTACTGACTGCGGAAGCGAGTCTGTCGGTGTCGCCGTCTGAATATAGACGTTGAACGAGCAGGCCCCGGTAGGACGTCCGTGACCGCCAACCACACTGCAAGCCTCTCGATGGCTCTTCGATATGCCTTTTCATATGATGCGCGAACACGAGATTTGGGATGTTTGGCGTGAAATCATCACCTAGAGGTATTTCATCGGGTCAGGGTACGCAAGGCAGTGCCAAATGGGACCTGAGCGAAGCTGTAAACCAGCTCTCGTGGGACGATCTTCGAATCATCAAGACGCTCAGCGAGTGCGGCAATCGCGCCCTGACTGCCAAGAAGCTCGGGATCAACGTATCTACCGTCTCACGCCGAGTGGCCCAGCTCGAGAAAGCACTGGGGATCGCTCTGTTCGATCACCGGCGCTCGGGTTACATGCTCACCACGGAAGGCGCCGAGTTGCGAGCCCTTGCCGAACGCGTCGAGCTCGATATCGTCAGCGTCGCTCGGCGCATATCACGTGCGGAGCACGGGCTTCTGGGCAAGCTGCGAATCACCACCAGTGACTCGTTACTCCTGTACTTCCTCACCCCCATCATTGCGGACTTCAAGGCGGTCAACGAAGGGATAACGATCGAGGTTCTGGTGGGTAACCAAACGTTGAGTCTTGCCCGGGACGAGTCGGACATCGCGGTAAGAGCGACCAAGAAACCTTCGGAAAGCCTGGTGGGGCGCAAACTCGCGACGATCGCCTGGGCACCGTACGGCAACCTCAGAAGCGCGCCTGCTTCTGCGCTTTTCGCCGAAGGCCAGTCGTGGGTGTCGTATTCCGGTGGCCTTAGCGGCCTGAAGGCCACCAGCTACGTCGACAACAGAGTGAATGCGCACTGCATCTCCTATCGCACCGACTCTGTCGCAGCAGCGAGCGTGGCAATCGCGGCGGGTCTCGGTTTCGGGTTCCTGCCCTGCATGCTGGGCGATATCACGCCGGGGCTGAGGCGCGTCGGCCCGGTGGTGCCCGAGCTCAATGATGAACTCTGGCTGCTCACCCACCAGGACATTCGGAAGTCTTGGCGAGTCAAGGCATTCATGACCTTCTGCGCCGCCGCAGTGGCGAACCAGAAGCCCCTCATCGAGGGACAACTGGCTCAACCGGCCGAGTAGTTCCGGGCGGGAATCTCGCTTAATCGGCTCGCGCGCCGATAACTGCCTTGCAAGCGATTTCGATCAGTTGCGGACGCTGCGCCAATCTGGACACGCCAATGATATTGCTCGCGCACTGTGGGTGTTCGGTGCCATAGGCTGCCTTGCGGACACTGCCCGCCACGGCGAATGCCGCGTCCATGTCCAGTACATACAGCGTCTCTTCGACTACGTCCTCAAGCGTGGCGCCGTAGAGGGCGAGCAGCTTGGCGATATTGTCATAGGCGGTACGCATCTGCTTTCCCATCGCGGAGAAATCACGGGGCTTCCCCTTGCTATCCAGCGGTGCGGGGGCAACCAGATTGCCGTCTTCATCGTGGTTGAACTGGCCGGATACATAGATCTCGTTCCCCACCTGCCGCGCCTGTGGATAGCCATACCCCTCTTCCCAGGGAACCCCCCAGTACGCGGTTTTTTGGCCATTGGGACGTGAAGCCGCCATTGCATTCTCCTTGTTCGGATCGGACGCCTGGATCGCGTCGGTTCGGTTGGTGGACGGCGGATGCTAGCAGCGCCGGCGCGTCTTTGATGGCGCATTTGTGCGCCATTGAAAGCGCAAAAATGCACAAACGAACTGGCTATCGATCCGCTAACTTGGATTCGAGTTCAGGCCGTAGCCGCTCCGAAAGCCCCTGTACTGCCGGGTGACTACGAAGCGAATGCAACCGCCGAGAACCACACCAAGACCTTCCAACCACCGACAGGTAACGACAATGAACAATCCGAAAACCGAAGTCCTGACTCCCCAGAACAGCCAACTGATCTTCATTGACCACCAGCCCCAGATGGCCTTTGGTGTCCAGAGCATCGATCGGCAAACTCTGAAGAACAACACGGTGGCTCTGGCCAAGGCAGCGAAGATCTTCGACGTCCCCACCACCATCACCACGGTGGAGACCGAGAGCTTCTCCGGCCATACCTACCCCGAACTGCTCGCGGTGTTTCCCGATGCGCCCCTGCTCGAGCGCACCTCTATGAATTCCTGGGACGACCAGAAGGTTCGTGATGCCTTGAAGAAGAACGGGCGCAAAAAGATCATCGTCGCCGGCCTGTGGACCGAGGTGTGCAACACCACCTTCGCACTCTCCGCCATGCACGATGCCGACTACGAGATCTACATGGTCGCCGACGCTTCCGGCGGCACTACCAAGGAAGCACACGACTACGCCATGCAGCGCATGATCCAGGCTGGCGTGGTGCCGATGACCTGGCAGCAAGTGCTGCTGGAATGGCAGCGCGACTGGAAGAATCGCGACACTTATGACGCCGTCATGAGCCTGGTCAAGGAACACTCCGGCGCATACGGCATGGGCGTCGACTACGCCTACACCATGGTCCACAAGGCACCTGAGCGCGTTGCGCACGGCCCGACCCTGGCCCCTGTCGCCGCTCCCATCTAAGCCTGAGCGCCCCCGGCTCTCGGGGGCGGCTCTTTCAACCGAATGACAGACGCAAGCCTATAGCCTCCCGATGGTGGGCACCGCTGCGCGCGTTACCAGGACAACATCGACGTAACCCTCTCACTGGTCGACAAACAAGGAGTATCCGCATGAATCGTCTCGCCCTGCTCACCTCGCTGCTGGCCCTGGCCACCGGCAATGCCCTTGCCGCCGGCAGCCCCGGCGTGGAACACAACACCCAGGCCTTCCTCCAGGCCCTGGAAGCCGGCGGCGGCAAGCCGCTGGAAACCCTCAGCCCGCAAGATGCCCGTGCCGTGCTGGTCGGCGCCCAATCCTCGGTCAAGGTCGACCTGTCCGGCGTGAGCGTGTCCGAGAAGACCATTCAGGCCGGCGGCCAGTCGATCCCGCTGACCATCGTCCGTCCCGAAGGCGCCAAGGGCGATCTGCCGGTATTCATGTTCTTCCATGGCGGCGGCTGGGTGCTCGGCGACTATCCGACCCACGCCCGCTTGATCCGCGACCTGGTGGTGAACTCCGGCGCCGCGGCCGTCTATGTCGGCTACACGCCGTCGCCGGAAGCCAAGTATCCGACCGCCATCGACCAGGCCTACGCCGCCACCCAGTGGGTCGGTGAGCACGGCAAGGACATCCAGGTCGACAGCTCGCGCCTGGCGGTGGCCGGCAACAGCGTCGGCGGCAATATGGCCGCGGTGGTCGCACTGAAAGCCAAGGAAGCCGGTACACCCAAGCTGCGCTTCCAGCTGCTGCTGTGGCCGGTGACCGATGCCAGCTTCGAGACGGCCTCCTACAACCAGTTCGCCCAAGGCCACTTCCTGACCAAGCCGATGATGCAGTGGTTCTGGGCCAGCTACACCACCGACCCGAAGCAGCGCGCCGAACGATTCGCCTCGCCGCTGCGCGCCTCTGCCGAACAGCTGAAAGGCCTGCCGCCGACGCTGATCCAGACCGCCGAGTTCGACGTGCTGCGCGACGAGGGCGAGGCCTATGCACGCAAGCTGGACGCCGCCGGCGTGACGGTCACCGCGGTGCGTTACAACGGCATGATCCACGACTACGGCCTGCTCAACCCGCTGGCCCATGTCCCGGCCGTGCAGGCCGCCATGCGCCAGGCCGGCGCCGAGCTGAAGCAGCACCTGCAGTAATCAACCCAGCAACCCGTCTGCCCCGGCACGGCAGTGCGCCGGGGCAGCGTGCACAAGGAACTGCAATATGCCCACAGAAACCGTCACCCTGATCATTCGGCACCGGGTCGCCAGCGGTCAGGTGCCCGCCTATGAGACCTGGCTACGGCGCATCACCCGCGTGGCCAGCGACTACCCAGGACACCTCGGTGTCGATGTACTGCGCAACGACGCGCTGTTCACCTCGGTACTGCGTTTTGCCAGCGCCGGTCAATTGCAGGCCTGGCTGGATTCCGCCGAGCGCGGCGCGCTGATCGCCGAGGTCACGCCGCTGCTGGCCGAGGAAGAAAGCAAGGAGCTGCACGACGGCCACGAGTTCTGGTTCGTCCCCGAGCAGCGGGCCGCGACCCCGCCACCGCGATGGAAGCAGGCCTGCATCACCTTCCTGGTCATCCAGCCACTGACCCTGCTGATGCCGCTGCTCTGGCAGCCGCTGTTCAGCCGGCTACCCTGGCTGGGAAGCTATGTTCCGAGCAACGTGCTGATCACCCTGAGCATCGTGCTGTCCGTCGTCTATCTGTTCATGCCGCGTGTCACTGCCTGGTTCGCCGGCTGGCTGAGCGCGCGCTGAGTACTGGAGAAAGTCATGAGCCAAGACCCGACCGATAAAAGCCGCCGCCACTTCCTCGCCAGCAGTTCCGTGCTCGGCGCCGCCGGCGCGCTGTGGGCCGCCCTACCTTTTGCCGGCGCTGCCGGCAGTTCTTTCGCCAGCAGTCTGGGGAGCGATATGAAAGCCGATCTGATCCTGTTCAACGGCCGCCTGCACACGGTCGACCGCGAGAAGCCCACGGCCAGCGCCGTGGCGATCAAGGACGGGCGATTCCTCGCCGTCGGCAGCGATGCCGAAGTCATGGCCCTGCGCGGCAGCGCCACCCAGGTCATCGATCTGCACAAGCGCACGGTGATCCCCGGCCTCAACGACTCGCACCTGCACCTGATCCGCGGCGGCCTCAACTACAACCTGGAGCTGCGCTGGGAAGGCGTGCCCTCGCTGGCCGACGCCCTGCGCATGCTCAAGGAACAGGCCGACCGCACACCGACGCCACAGTGGGTTCGGGTGGTCGGCGGCTGGAACGAATTCCAGTTCGCCGAGAAGCGCATGCCGACCCTCGACGAGCTGAACAAGGCGGCGCCGGACACCCCGGTGTTCGTCCTCCACCTGTACGACCGCGCACTGCTCAATCGCGCCGCGCTGCGGGTGGTCGGCTATACCAGGGACACGCCCAACCCGCCGGGTGGCGAGATCGTCCGCGATGCCAATGGCGAACCCACCGGCATGCTGGTGGCGCGACCCAACGCGATGATCCTCTACTCGACCCTGAGCAAGGGGCCGAAACTGCCGCTGGAGTACCAGGTCAACTCGACCCGCCAATTCATGCGCGAGCTCAATCGCCTGGGCGTGACCAGCGCCATCGATGCCGGCGGCGGCTACCAGAACTACCCGGACGACTACCAGGTGATCGAACAGCTGGCCAAGGACCAACAGCTGACCGTGCGCATCGCCTACAACCTGTTCACCCAGAAGCCCAAGGAAGAGCTGACCGACTTCAAGAACTGGACCGGCAGCGTCAAGCTGCACCAAGGAGACGACTTCCTGCGCCACAACGGCGCCGGCGAGATGCTGGTGTTCTCCGCCGCCGACTTCGAGGACTTCCTCGAGCCGCGCCCTGACCTGGCGCCGAACATGGAGAGCGACCTGGAGCCGGTGGTGCGCCACCTGGTCGAGCAGCGCTGGCCGTTCCGCCTGCACGCCACCTATGACGAATCCATCTCGCGCATGCTCGACGTGTTCGAGAAGGTCAACCGCGACATCCCGTTCAACGGCCTGCCGTGGTTCTTCGACCACGCCGAGACCATCACGCCGAAGAACATCGAACGGGTGCGCGCCCTGGGCGGCGGCATCGCCATCCAGCACCGCATGGCGTTCCAGGGCGAGTACTTCGTCGACCGCTACGGCGCCAAGGCGGCGGAAAAGACCCCGCCGATCCAGCGCATGCTGGCCGAAGGCGTACCGGTCGGCGCCGGCACCGATGCCACCCGGGTGGCCAGCTACAACCCCTGGACCTCGCTGTACTGGATGGTCAGCGGCAAGACCGTCGGCGGCCTGGAGCTTTATCCGCAAGGCCTGCCACGCGCCACCGCGCTGGAGCTGTTCACCCACGGCAGCGCCTGGTTCTCCAGCGAGCAGGGTAAGAAGGGGCAGATCAAGGTTGGCCAGCTGGCGGATCTGACCGCGCTGTCGGCGGACTTCTTCAGCGTCGAGGAAGAAGCCATCAAGTGGATCGAGTCGGTGCTCACGGTGGTCGACGGCAAGGTGGTTTACGGCGCCGGCGAGTTCGACAAGCTGGCACCGCCGCCGGCCCCGGTACTACCAGACTGGTCGCCGGTGGCCAAGGTGCCCGGCCACTGGAAGCCCGGCGCGCCGCTGGTGGCGCAGGTGCACCAGTGCGCTGGCGCTTGTGCCGTGCATGCTCACAGCCATGACCGCGCGCGACGCTCGTCGGTGCCGATCAGCGATTTCCAGGGCTTCTGGGGCGCGTTCGGCTGCTCCTGCTTCGCCTTCTGATGCGAAGCCGCCCGCGCGCCGGCCAACAACCCGGCGCGTGGGCACTATCTCGCTGGTCTCCAGCAACCCGCACATCGCCATCGGCCCTGAATCGCCCCCGATTTCGTAGGGGCTCACCGACCGCTATTGGCCGATAAGCGCCGTTGACTGACGTCAGCCATCGGCCAAAGGCTCCCGAGGTAGCGGAGCTAATCCTCGGGGAGCTGGAGCTCTACTTTGCGGGCCTCGTCAGAACGCTACCCTACTTCCAACTCCCATAGCTGGCCTCAACCCCATCTGCGGAACAGCACGCTCGCATTCACCCCGCCGAAGCCGAAGCCATTGGACAGGGCATATTCCAGAGGCATAGGTCGGGCGCCGCCGCTAATCAGATTCAAGCCTTCAGCGGCTGCATCGGGCACCTCCAGATTCAGTGTGGCGGGAACGATCTGATCGCGCAGCGCGAGGATGGTAAAGATGGCCTCGATACCTCCCGCAGCGCCCAACAGGTGTCCCGTGGCCGATTTGGTCGAGCTGATAGCGACACCGCTGCCGTCGCCAAACACGGTTCTGATCGCGGCCAACTCACCCTTGTCGCCCACTTGCGTCGAGGTGGCGTGGGCATTGAGGTGCTGCACCTGGGAGGCTTCGACACCGGCTTGTCGCAGCGCTTGCTGCATGGCCCGGCGGGCACCGTCTCCATCTTCCGGACCTGCCGTCATATGGTAGGCGTCGGCACTGGTGCCGTAGCCCACCAGTTCGGCGATCGGCGTGGCGCCGCGCGACAGGGCATGCTGCAGCTCTTCGATCACCAGCAGCCCCGCGCCTTCGCCCATGACGAACCCATCGCGCCGCTCATCGAAGGGTCTGGAGGCACGCTCCGGGGTATCGTTGTAGTTGCTCGAAAGTGCGCGTGCCGCGGCGAATCCGGCCAGGCTGACGCGGTGAATGGTCGCCTCCGCGCCACCACAAACCGCTACGTCAACCTCCCCCGCACGAATCATCCGCGCGGCATCACCAATGGCCTGGACGCCGGCGGCACAGGCCGTGACCGGCGTGCCCAGCGGCCCCTTGAAACCATGCGAGATGGACACATGCCCGGCAGCCATGTTGCTCAGGAAGGACGGAATGGTGAAGGGAGACAGGCGACGGGGCCCCTTGCTGTCGGTGGTGCGCACGGCCTCGGCAATCGCATGGAATCCGCCAACGCCCGAGGCGATGATGGTTGCGGTGCGTTCCTGCTCTTCAGGCGTGCTCGGCGACCAACCGGCCTGAGCCAATGCCTCATGGGCGGCAGCCAAGGCGAAGAGGATGAAACGATCCATCTTGCGCTGCTCTTTGGCCGCCAGCAGTTGATCCGGATCGAATCCGGCTTCGGGATCCTGGCTGCGATCCGGCACCTGGCCGCCGATGGTGATTGGCAGGTCACCTACCAGCTCAGGCGGTAGCCGGCGAATCCCCGACTGGCCAGCCAGAAGGCGTTTCCATATCTGCTCGACTCCACAGCCCAGCGGGCTGACCGCGCCCATTCCGGTAATGACGATACGCTTGCTCATGCTGGCCCAGCTCCTTGTGCTGCTTGATGGATAGCGGTGTATGGACGTTACTATCATCATGAAAGTAACATGCGAGCGAACATTCTTCAGCCCCACAAAGGAACAGCCATGCAGCGCAAGACTCTCGCCGATGCCGAATGCCCCATCGCGCGTAGCCTGGAACGGGTTGGCGAGTGGTGGAGCATCCTGATCATGCGGGATGCCCTGCAGGGCCTGCGCCGCTTCGACGAGTTTGCCCGCAGCCTGGAGATCGCTCCGAACATGCTCACCCGGCGCCTGAATTCACTGGTGGAGGCGGGGCTGCTCGAACGCCAGGCATACAGTCAGCGGCCCCTGCGCTATCAATATGTGCCGACGGCCAAGGGCGAAGACTTCCGCATCGTGCTGATGGCGTTTGTGGCCTGGGGCAATCGCCATTACGCCGAGGAAGGGGAAAGTGTGCAGCTCGTCGAGCGAGCCACCGGGCGACCGGTACGCCAGTTCATGGCAGACATCTCCGAAAGCTGTTCCGTGCCGCTGGAGCAGTGCACTGTGCAAGCGGGACCTAGCGCCAGCGCGGAAATGCGCCTGCGTCTGGGGGCCATGCCGGAGCGGAGCTAGCTGGCGGTTTTGGTGCAGCCGTCTTGGGAAGAGACGCCCAGTCAAAAACACTGGTCGCTAACGGGCCTGACGCTGTCCTAAAAGGTGGATAGACCAGGGGGCAGCCATGACCACGCAGAAACTGATCGTCAACGACTTGCGGCTGAACGTCTCGATCCGCGGCCAGGGCTCACCGCTGCTCCTGCTGAACGGCCTGGGCGGCCTGATCCGCACCTTTGATCCTCTGCGCGATGAACTGGTGGGCTATACAACCATCACCCTGGACGTTCCCGGGGTGGGCGAATCGCAAATGCCCCGCTGGCCGATGCGCCTGCCGCGCCATGCCGACCTGATCGCCGAAGTGCTCAAGCAGTTGGGAATCGAACGGGTCGATGTATTCGGCGTGAGTTGGGGCGGTGCGTTGGCGCAAGAGTTCGTCCTGCGTCATCCGGGTATGGTGCGTCGGCTGATCCTCGCCGCTACCTCGGCCGGCCCGGCGATGCTGGTGAAGCCCGCCGACATCCTAGATTTCTTTGGCAGGAGCAAAGGAGCCCGACTGCGCAAGCAAGAGGGCTCGCGCCATTCGATACAGACCCTGCTGCGCTTCGGCATGGTGAACGGCATGCTCACGGCCAACCCGCGAACCTACTACCACCAACTCACCGCCCTGGTCGGCTGGACCAGCCTGCTGCGGCTGTTTCGCCTGCGCCAGCGCACGCTGATCCTCACCGGTGAACGCGACACCCTGGTGCGCCTGTACAACGCGCATATTCTGCGCCGCACCATCCGCCATGCCGAACTGCACGTGCTGCAGGGCGAGGGACATTTTTTCGTGGTGACCGGCGCCAGGCGAACCGCCCAAGCGATACACGAGTTCCTCTGTCGGTAGCCGACGAGCTCCCGCCGAGAAATTGTAAAAACGCCGCATCCGAGCGGATGACCTTTAGCGGTCGGATGCGGCCCAGATGGCGGACAGCTCACTCAACGTCGACGGCCAGATCAGCGGCCGGCTGCTGAGATGGGCGATACAGCATCAGGTCATAGAGCGCCAGGCTGATTAACCAGCACAGCAGCGCCGTCCACAGGTTGTGCGAGAAGAAGTGGGCGCCCTGGGCCATACGCACCAGGGAGAACAGCACACCGAGAACCATTGCGGCGACTAGTGCCGTTCTGGCGCTGCGCGGGTAACGGTCGCGCAGGGCGAAGAACAGCGCGAACAAGGCGAAGCCGGACGCCGCATGGCCGCCGGGCCAGCAATTGCCCGGTTTCTCCACGGGCGCCGCACGCGGGCCGAGCAGAGGCGAGAAATGCTCAGGTCCGCCATATTGCTCCAGGCTCCACGGACAGTGCATCTGCGTGACCTTCTTCAGCGGGGTGACGAAGCCGGTGGACAACCCCATGGCCAACACCAGATAGCCCAAGGTGCGGCGCAACGGGCGCAGGCGCGTGGGTAGCAGGCTGAGCAGGAAGCCGGACAGGGCCAGCACGCCGATGGCGATGGTCAGCTGCTTGGCGCGGTCGTGAAGGACCTCCTCCAAGAAGTCATTGCGGCGACCGATGAAGCCCAGGTCCTGAACGTAGAACAGATCGGCAATGGCAAAGTCCAGGCGGCTCGGCTCGAACACCAGCAACAGGGCGAGCAGGGCCAGCGGGACGCCATACCACCAGCGCCGATCGAAACGAGGCGAGATGCTCATGGTCTTTCCACGCCTCTCCAGCTCAGCAGGCGGTGCTGCAGGTCGTGGCTGGCCGCCTGGTAGTACGCGATGTCGCGCTGCAGCAGCGGATCGTGGCTGTCGACCCGGTATTCGCGGCTGGCGCCGAGAGCGTCATCGTGCCGCCGCATGTGCCCGCGTGGGCTGAGGATGGCCAGGTTCTGGCCGTCGAACAGGCCCAGGTGTTGGTAATTGCCGATCAACACCCTGGGCGGAGCGGCATTAGCTTTGAGCAGGTCGTGACCGAAGAAGGTGGACTGGTAGTCCAGGTTGAGCAGGCCGAGCAGGGTCGGCGCCAGGTCGATCTGACTGGCCAGCTGGTCATCCTCACGGGGCGTCAGCCACTGGGGGGCATAGAGGAACAGCGGGATGTGGTAGTTGGCCACCGGGAGATCCTCCATCCCCGCGCTGCCGGCGCAGTGGTCGGCGACGAAGACGAACAGCGTGTCATCGAACCAGGGCTTGCGCTTGGCCTGTTCGAGGAAGCGCCCGATGGCCCAGTCGGTGTACTTCACGGCTCCCTCGCGGCCGTCCCCGGAAGGGATGTCTATGCGCCCGTCCGGATAGGTGTACGGACGGTGATTGGAGGTGGTCATCAGTTGCAGGAGAAAGGGTTTGCCAGCGGCATGATCGCGGTCGGCGATCTGCATGGCCTGGGCGTAAAGGTCCTCGTCGGCCATGCCCCAGGCGTTCTTGAAGTGGATATCGGCCTCGTCGACGCTGCTCTGGTCCACCACCCGGTAACCGTTGCCGGAGAAGAAGGCGTTCATGTTGTCGAAGTAGCCTCGCCCGCCATAGACGAACACGCTGTCGTAGCCCTGGGCGGCGAGCTGCTGGCCGAGACTGCCGTAGCCAGCCTCGCGACCGATGCGCTTGACGATGGAGCGTCCGGGCGTCGGCGGCACCGCCAGTGTGATGGCCTCCAGGCCTCGGTCGGTGCGAGTGCCGGTGGCATAGAAGTTGTTGAAGAACAGGCTCTGCCTGCGCAGTTCGTCCAGGTTCGGGGTCAACCCGCGCGCGTCACCGAAACTGCCGAGGTACTTGGCCGAGAGGCTCTCGATGGTCACCAGCACCACATTCAGCCTGCGCGGTGCACCGGGGTTGTCGATCTGCCGGCGGACGTCCAGGGGATCGCTGCCAACGAAGGTGGCCGTCGGCTCATCGAGCTCCCGGTGCAGCACGGGCGCCAGCGCGGTGTCTGGCAGTTGACTGTAGAACTGCCGATAGTCCAGCTCATTGTTGCGGAAGGCGGCGAAGAACTGGTACGGCCCGTTGCTCGCCAGCTCATGGCGGTAGGCATTGCCGCCCTGCCCTCGCGGGCTCTCCTGGTCGAGCAGAAGTGCGCTTAGACCGGCGGCCAGTGCCAGGCCGGCAATTCCCACGGCGCGCCCGCGCCAACTCGGCAACGACGCCCGCAGAGCTTCGCGCAGCGGCCGGCGCAGGGCGAGGCCGAGCAAGGCCGCCAGCACGCCTAAACCACTCAGCAACAGGCCCAGCGGATAGGACTCCAGCAGGTTGTTGAGCACCTCATCGGAATAGACCAGATAGTCCACGGCAATGAAGTTGAAACGAACGCCGAACTCTTCCCAGAACAGCCACTCCGCGGTGGCGACGAACAACATGGCGAACAGGCTTAGGAACAGCACTCCGGCCAGCAGCAGGCGATGCCCGGGGCGGCGCCAGAGGGCCGGTGGACACAGCAGCAGATAGAGGCCGAGCGGCAGCGCCGCATAGGCGAGAAAGCCCAGGTCATAGAGCAGGCCGACGGCGAATACGCCCGGAGCGAAACCGTCGGCCTCCCCCCAATGGGCGGAGAGCAGCAGAGCGCGGGTGACGAGGAATACGACCAGCCAGCAGGCCAGCAACAGCGACAGATAGCGCAGGGGTGCAGTACGAGGCAGCAGCATACGAGTGTCCGGGTAATAAATACGCTCGGCAGGATGTGCGGGCACACGTCGAAAGCTGGTGAAGAGAAAGTGAAAAGATCGTGGGTTGCTGCAGCGCTTGTGGGCGGAGGCGGCCGCCCCTATCAGCTAGCGGCTCGGCATCAGCCAGATGACCAGCCCCACGCCCAGGGCCAGCCAGACAAGCACGACAAAGAAAGCGGCCATCTTGCTGATGGGTCGCGCCAAGGCCTGCGACGCGAGTGCACGGAACTCGGCCATCAGGCCCGCCGGAATCAACCTGACCACTAGCCAGATCCCCAGCGGGACAATGATCAGATCGTCCAGATAGCCGAGCACAGGGATGAAGTCGGGGATCAGGTCGATCGGCGACAGGGCATACGCCGCGACGAGCAATGCCAGCAGCTTGGCTAGCTTTGGCGTTCGGGCATCCCGCGCCGCCAGCCACAGCGCATGGACGTCGCGCTTCAGAGCACGCGCCCAGTGCCGAAGACGATTGAGACCGAACACCAAACCTCCAGACGACGGACAGTCGATTTCACGGAACATTTACAGCCGGCGAGACACCTTACTGACCATACCACCTTCTGTCAGGAGCCCTACTTTGAGCAGCTCAGCGTCGGTTCTCGCCCTTGTGTCATTGCTTATCGCCACGCCGGCCATGTCGGCCAACCAGCCCGCAGCCAGGAGCTTCGGCTGGATAGAGGAAGGCCTGCTCCTGCCAGAAAACGTCTCGCTCAAAATCAAGCTGGACACCGGAGCGCTGACATCGTCAATGGACGCATCGGATATCAAGCGCTTCGAGAAAGACGGTGAGAAGTGGGTGAGATTCAACGTCGAGGCGAAGGACAGCAACAGCGGCGAGTCGGTAAGCATCCCCTTCGAGCGGAAGGTGGAGCGCACCATCAAGGTGCGAGGAGCAGGCGGCGCCGACCATCGTCCCGTGGTGCGCCTGAAGATGTGCATCGGCAACCAGATCCATGACGAAGAATTCTCCCTCAACAATCGGGGCAAGATGCTCTATCCCGTATTGATCGGGCGACGGACGCTGAAGCATCTGGGGACGGTCGACGTAGCTCGAACCTTTACTGTCGAGCCCAAGTGCAAGGCCAGCGCCAGCTGAACAGAGTCGGCAGTTCGTGGCGCATCGCCGCTTCCGGCGGAGAGTCGGCCTAAGCCGCTGCCAGAACGACTAACCCGGAAGATACAAAACCCCGTGCCGGCGCCCTGCATTTGCTGCAGGGCGGGACGGCACGGGGTGTTACGAAGCCGCAGGCCGATAGCCCCGGTGTGGCCTGGGCTTGCGCCTTAACGGGCCTGCAGCTTGAAGTTGTCGTCCGAGGGTTCCTTGGTATAGGCGCCCTGGTCGTGAACCAGCTTCTGCGTTCCGTTCATCAAGGTGGCAATGCGGCTGTCGGCGGTCTTGGCCGAGGCGGCCTGGTTGCTGGTGCCGGTGACCACGGGCGGGTTGAAGCTGAACGACCACAGGTAGTGCCACACCGCCGCGTTGTGCTTCTCGGTGATCTGCGTGGCGTTGAAGTACCAGGGCTTCAGCTCGCTGAAGGCGGTCATGTTCATCAGCCCCGGGTTCTCATCGCCGACGAAGACGGTGCTGGTGACGGCCGAGGAGCGGTAGGCCTCGAAGATCACGCCCTTGCCCTTCAGTTCGCTGACATAGCTGCGGCACACCGCACCGGTCCACTGATTGCCCAGCCAGCTCTTGGCATTGTTGGAGTAGAAGGGATCGAGCAGGGCCACGCGCTTGGGCAGCAGCTTGCTGTTGAGGGTGCCGGCAGTGACGGCATCGCTGATCTTCTTGCTCAGCACGATGGCCATCTGGTTGCCCAGCGAGTGGCCGAGGATGCGGATATTGCTGCCGGTGTAGCTGGCCATGTTGTCCTTGTAGCTCTTGAACAGCAGGTCGCTGGCGGACTGGGTCGGGCCGGTGCTGTAGACGCCGGCGGCGTTGCGCCAGCGCATGGCGCGCGGGCCACTGGTGCTCCAGATCTTGGCCTCGGCATCGGTGACTTCGCCCTCGTCGGCGAACTGGTTCCAGTACAGCACGCCAACGTTGTATCCGGCGTTGAGCCAGGCGGTGGCCAGATCCAGGCTCGGACCGCCGGCACCCTCGCGGTTGAACGTCTCGCGATCCTTGCGCGCGGTGGCGCCGTTCTGCCAGCCGTGGATGTAGATCACCGTCGGTTTGCTGGGGCCGAAGTAGGCGTTGCTCTGCCCGGGAACGGCTTTCTGCCAGGTATCGCCATAGCCAAACCAGTACAGGCCATAGTCGAGGTTGTTGAAGGTGGAGTCAGGGAAAACGCCGGGAGCGGCGTGGACGAGCGAGGAAAAGCACAGCAGGCAAAGCATGAATAGCTTGCGCATGGCGGGTGTCCCTAGTGTTGTTATTGTGTTGGGGCGCGGCCAATTAGGCAGAGTGCTGGCAACACTGTCAATGCACCAGGAGGCGGCCGCGGCGCGTCCATGCACGGGTGCGACAGCACCCGCTCATGTGGCTCCCGCGCCGGGCCGCTCCTGTCAGGTTGGCTAGTTGGGGAGCATGTCCACCAGCAGGCGCAGGTAGGAGGTCATGGTCTGCCCGCCCACGGTGCCCTTGTAGCCATGGCTGTCGAACTGGGTGCTCTTGACCAGGTTGACGCGATAGCGCGGGTTGGTCTCATAGGTGCGCCCGAGGGTGCTGGCGGAGCGGCTGTTGAACAGATCGGCGCTGACGGTCACGAACTCGCGCGGCTTGCGCCGGCCATTGGCACCGCTGTTGTTGGGGCTGCTGAAGATGTCGCCGGTGGCGGTCATCGCGGTGCTGTACTGCTCGCGACCGCGCAGGCTGGTCTTGCCGCTGGCGATCACGAACTGGCCGCTCTGCGGGCGATACTTGTCGCCGCTGGTCAGGTAGCTGGCCAGCACGTCGTACAGCGCCCAGCTGCTGCCACTGCCCAGTTCGGCATTGCGCAGGTCGAAGACGAACACGCCGCCGGTGCCGATTACCTCCATTTCCATCTGGCCGAGGCTGGCATTGTTCTGCACCAGCAGGCCGGTGTTCTCGTCCACGCCGAAGGCGAACGGCACGTTGGTGTAGTCGGCCAGGCGCACGATGCGGCCCTGGCGGCCCCGCTCGCTGAAGTGGGTATCCAGCAGGCCATAGTTGAAGAAGCGGAAGCCGCCTTGCGGGTCATACGCCAGGTCGTCTCCGGACGGCGTGGTGTAAGGCCCGTAGCGCAGCGCCTCGTAGCTCTCGCCACCGGTGACCATCGGCCCGTCGACCATGATCGCGGTACCGGCGCTGGTGCCGGCCAGCACGGCCCCCGCCGCGTACTTGCTGCGGATCGCGGCCAGCGCCGGGGTGTCGCCGCGGCTGGCGTTCTGCAGCGTCTGCACCAGGCGCGACTGGTCGCCTCCGCCGAAGAAGAAGCCGGTCATGCCATTTATCTGGCTGACCACGGTCGGGTTGCTGCTGTTGGCGATGTTGTCCAGGTCGATGGGGATCCACTCGGCCTTGACCGCGCCGTAGGTCTTCAGCAGGTTGGCGTAGTAGGCGCCGTTGGCCTTGGAGTTGGAGGCGTTGGCGGTGCCGGCATCCGGGTCCTGGCTCTCCGGAATGGAGGCGGCGGTGATCACGCCGATCTTGGCCTGGCCGCTGCCACCGGCCAGCTGGATAAAGCGCTGGTAGATGGCCGCGTTGTCATCCTTGAGGCCGCCGCCGACCAGCAGTAGCGCGCCTGCCGCATGCCCCAGGCCGGGTATCAGGGTAATCAGCAGAACGGCGTGGCGACACAGTTTGCTCAGTCTCATCTTCAGTTCTCCGTGGCTGCAGTTGTCTGCAGCGTTGTTGTGGATGTTGTGCAACGGGTACTGCGGAAACGGGGAATCAATAAACGCTGAAGCGTTGGAAGTACTGGCGCTCGATGCGGCGGTAGACGCCGTTGTCGAGAATCGCCACCAGGGCCTGGTCCAGGCGCGCGCGCAGGGCCTCATCGCCCTTGCGCACGGCGATGCCCTGGCCCTTGCCAAAGAACTTGGGAGCCTGCACGGCGTTGCCGACGCGTTCGAAGCCCTTGCCGCGCTCGGACTGGAGGAAGCCGAAGTAGCCGGACACCGCGTCGTCCAGCACCAGGTCCACTTCGCCGCGTTCCAGGGCCTGGTAGGTTTCTGCGGCGCTGGCGAAGCGCACGATGGGCAGGTGCTTTTCGTAGCGGGCGGCGAGGAAGCGGTCATAGGTGGTCTCGAGCTGCACGCCGATGCGTTTTCCGGCCAGGCGCCGCGGGGTGATGATCACCTCGTTGACGGTGCCCTCGCGGGCGAAGAAGAAGGCCGGGGTGTGCGCGTAGCGCTGGGTGAAGTCGACCAGGGCCTGGCGTTCCTCGGTGATCGACATCGACGCCAGGATCAGGTCCGTACGGCGCTCGCGCAGTGCCGGGATCAGGTCGTCCCAGGCGAAGCGCTGCAGCTCGCAGCGGGCGCGCATCTGCACGCACAGGGCGTTGGCGATGTCGACGTTGAAGCCCTTGAGGCGACCGTTCTGGTCGAGCTCCTCGAAGGGCGGAAATTGTCCTTCCATGGCGATGCGCAGCGTCTCGGCCTGGGCCGAAAGCGTCATGAACATGCCAAGCAGCAGGCAAACAAATCGCATGTGTCACTCCCACGAGAAAAAAAGGCGCCGGGCAGGCGCCTCAAGGCCAAAGGAGCAATCGAGCAGACCTTGAATCAAAGCAGCCGGCCTCCGCGCATGAGGTACGGAGGCCCGCGGCCCTACAGGCGGCCCGTGACAGGTGACACGGGCCGCAACATCACAGGATGCTCAGCGGGTAGTCGACGATCACGCGGAACTCGTGCAGGTCGCCCTCGCCCTGGTCACCATTGGCGTAGTGGAAGGCCTGGCGCAGGCGTACGGACAGGTCCTTGGCCGGACCCTCCTGGACGACGTACTTGATGTCGATGTCGGTCTCGCTGTGCTTGCCGTCCTCGCCGTAGTAACCGACGTAGCCGCCGTTCACATCCGCGTCGGTGCCATCGATATCGCTGCCCTTGACGTAGGTGACCTTGGTGGTCAGGCCGGGGACGCCGAGGCCGCTCCAGTCGTAGCCATAACCGATGCGCCAGGACTTCTCGTTCGGTGCGTTGAAGTCGGAGTACTGCATGGAGTTGGAGAGGAAGATCGAGTCACCGCCGACGTAGTCGAACGGGGTGTCGCCGTTGACGCGCTGATAGGCCAGCAGGATCGAGTGCGAACCCAGGGCGTAGGTGGCCGCCAGGCTGTAGGTGGTGTTGCTGATGTCGCCCTGCAGGGCATCACCGGTATCGCTGGTGCGGTACAGGTTGAGGTCGAAGTTCAGGCTCTGCCCTTCGCTGATGCTCAGGGTGTAGTTGAGGTTGCCGTAGTACTGGTTCCAGGTGTCCTCGAAGCGCGAGGCGTACAGGCCCAGGGCCAGGTCGTCGCTGACGTTGTACCAGCCGCCGGCGAAGTCGATGGTCTGGCCGATCTCGCCGCTGCCGTAGTTGAGGTACAGCTCCTCGTCACTGTTGGTCGAGTTGCGGTTGTTGTAGGCGGTGAAGTGACCGGCCTCCAGGGCCAGGCCGTCGATCTCGCCGCTGCTGACATGGAAACCGGTGGCGGTTTCCGGCAGCAGACGGCTATGGGCAGTGGCGAATACCGGTGCCTCGGTACGCATCTCGCCGTACTTCAGCACGGTCTCGGAAATGCGCAGCTTGGCGGCGCCGCCGGCCTCGCCGTATTCATCCTGGGCACGGCCCTCGTCGCTGATCGGCAGCAGACCGGTGCCGGTACGGCCGCGACCGCTGTCCAGCTTGATGCCCATGTAGCCATAGGCATCGGCGCCGAAGCCGACGGTGCCCTGGGTGAAGCCCGAGGCGAACTCGGCCATCACGCCGTGGGCCCACTCCTCGCGGTAGTTCTGGCCACCCGGGTTGTTCTTGAAGTCGCGCTGGAAGTAGTAGTTGCGATTCAGCAGGCTCAGCTCGCTGTCTTCGACAAAGCCCTTGGCATCGGCCTGGCCAGCCACGGCCAGCTGGCTGCTGGCGGTGGCGACCGCCAGGGCGAGACAACTCAGTTTCACGAGGTTCATGCCTTACTCCATTTCTAGTGTTGTTGGCGGGCCTGCGGCCCTTCTTGGTTTTTGCCCGGTCAGACAAAGAGTTCTGCTGTCAGCACCTCTGGGCGCCTGCCCTTGCTGATCACCGCCTCCAGGCACAGCGTCGATTCGCCATCCGGCCAGCAGACGAAGTAGCCCGCGGTCTTCTTCGGGCTCTTCAGCTTGAATTTCCATTCGCGCTCGGCGAACTCGCCGACATCGCGCAGTCGCTGCTGCAGCTCGATCACCGCGAAGAAGCCGGCCGGCGTCTCGACGCGCTCCAGCACGCGCACCTCGGAAGTGCGCAGCGCCTGGGCCGCGGGCTGGTGGTCGTGCAGCAGCTTGTCCAGGGCGAACAGCTCCAGATTGTTCAGTTGCATCGGTACATCTCGTTTTCTGGTTTTCTCGCGGGCAAACGCTGCCCGTCCGCCCTGTCACGACAGGGCGTGTTCGGTTGCGTATCAGGCGGTCAGGACGGTTTGGCGAGCCCGATCAGGCGAGCCAGGCTGCGTGCGGCCTCTTCCCGGCTGACGGTTTGCTGTGGCTGGAAGCGGCCGGAATCGGCGCTCATCCACCCCTCGCCGACCAGCAGCTCGGCGGCCTCGGCGGCGGCGGGATCGGTACCGGCCAGGTCCTTGAGCGGCGCGCGGCGCGTCAGATCGGTCTTGGCGAAGTTCTCGACCAGCGCCTTGCAGGCCAGCGCCCACTCCGCCCGGGTCACCTCGCGCTCGCCATCGAAGCGCTCGCCGCTGTGCAGCCAGCCATTGGAGACCGCCACCTCGATCTGCTCGCGCAGCGGGTGGTCCTGCTCGATGTCGACGAGCTTGGGCAACTTGTCCAAAGCCGGCTCGGCGGCCAGGGTCATCTGCAGCGCGTTGGCCAGCTCGTAGCGGGTCAGCGCGCGTTTGGGCTCGAAGCGGTTGTCGCCATCGCTGGTCATCAGGCCGCGGAAACTCACCGCGCGCACCGCGTCCGGCCAGCGGCTGGCGGCGGCGTCCTGCGGGCTGCTGCGGGCCGGGTCACGCAGGAAGGCATCCACCGGCGCGATGTCCAAGCGCACGTTCTGCACCGTGTAGTTGGTCAGCGAGTCGTTGAAGCGGCTGTGGGCCTGGAATCCGGCGGCCTCGCTGAGCTCGAAGCGATAGCCATAGTGGTAGCCGTTGGCCGGGTTGTAGCGGGTCATCAGCCCCACCTGGCGGGTAGCGGTGTTGTCGGCCAGGCCATAGAGCACCGCACGCGACATGGCGGATACCGCGGACAGGTCGGTGAGCAGCTGGTTGCCCACCAGGTATTCGTTACCGGCGGTGATCGGCTCCTTGCCCTCGGCTGGCTGGACCTTGCCGCTGGCCAGGTCATAGCGGTCGCCATGGCCGAGCATGGCCAGGCGCACGTTCTGCAGGCGGGTACCGTACAGGCCGAACTCCTTGTGCGCCTGGCTGGCATCCATCACCGTCAGGTAGCCCTCGCCGAGCACCTGCAGCTGGCCACCGGGCTGAACCCAGATAGCCGTATTGGTATCCAGACCGAAGCCCTTGGCCGGCCGCTGCTCGACCAGGTAGCTGGCCATGCGCGCCGCGCGACCGGTGCTGGTTTCCTCGATCTGGTCGAAGTGCTGGTCGATGATGCCGGCCTTGAACAGGCCCGCGCCCTTGAGCAACGCCGTGCCGCGCTGATCGGCCTTGGCCGCCACGCCGAAGTCCAGGGTGTCCATGACCACGCCGTAGGCGGTCGGCATGGTCGAGCCGAGAATGCTGGCGCCGGCGCTGGTGCCGGCGACCACGCCACCCTTGTCGAACACGCCACGCACCGCCTTCAGCGTCAGCGATTCGCTGCCGTCGCCGTTGTACAGCGCGCGGGCGATACGCGCCTGGTCGCCGCCGACGAACCACACGGCGCTGGCCTCGCTCAGCGGCTTGAGCACGGCCGGGTCGTTCATGGTGGTCTGGTAGTTCTGCTTGTCGATACCGACGATGCTGATGCGCTCGGCCGGCACGCCCAGGGCCTGCAGCTCGGCCTGGAAGCGCTTGCTGGAGCCGAGGCTGCCGCTGGCGGTGGGCATGATGGCGATGCGCGCCCGCTCGGCGCCGCCGGCCAGTTCGATGAGCTTCTGATAGACCTCGGTGTTGCTGGCCCGCAGCATGCCGCCGACGGCCAGCAGATGGCCTTCGGCCAGGGTCGGCGCGCAGTGGCCGGCAAGAATCAGGGTGGCGAGCAGCACGCCAGGTTTGGTCTGCATTCTCATTTCTTGTTGCTCTTCTTCTGAGTAGGGAGTGTTCGGCACACAACCAAATGACTCATTTATTTTCATAAATCAGTCAATTTGAAATGTTGTATACCAACGAAATTCCGCGATCAACCCCAGGCAGCACCACAGAAACAGACCGAACAGACAGCTTATTGAGCCTAAAACAGCTCTATTACGGCACTCTTCGCAGCCGCATCAGGCTGAAATTATTTTTTCAGAGAACAATACAATTGACATGATTTTTTCTTGACCTTAGCTTTGCTGACACAAAACGTGTCACTCACCACCGCAACACAACACAGCCAGGCCGCCTCATCTGCGCGGCTACTGGAGCTCTGGCCCACAAAGCCAGGGCTGAGAAATTCGCCGCCAGGCGAAGCAATGCACCTCACCCGCGAGGGTGGCCAACCATCCGCAACTGGAGTCATAAGATGAACAAGATCGCTCTGCTCGGCGCCCTGGCGCTCTCCGCCTGCGCCACCCTGGCACAGGCCCAGGAAACCCTGCGTATCGGCATCGAAGCCGCCTACCCGCCCTTCGCCTTCAAGACCCCGGATGGGCAGATCAGCGGCTTCGACTACGACATCGGCAATGCGCTGTGCGCGCAGATGCAGGTCAAGTGTGAGTGGGTCGAGCAGGCCTTCGACGGCCTGATTCCCTCGCTCAAGGTGCGCAAGGTCGACGCCGTGCTGTCGTCCATGTCGATCACCCCGGATCGCCTGAAGTCCGTCGACTTCACCAAGAAGTACTACCACACCCCCGGCAAGCTGGTGATGAAGGCCGGCACCGAGGTCAAGGACCCGCTGGTCGACCTCAAGGGCAAGAAGGTCGGCGTGCAGCGCGCCTCCACCTACGATCGCTACGCCAGCGACAAATTCGCCGATGCCGGCATCGAAGTGGTGCGCTACGGCTCGCAGAACGAGGCCTTCCTCGACCTGGCTTCCGGGCGTATCGATGCCTCCCTGGCCGACGTGGTGAACATCGGCGAAGGCTTCCTCAAGACCGACGGCGGCAAGGGCTTCGCCCTGGTCGGCCCGGACTTCAACGATCCGAAGTACTTCGGCAACGGCGCCGGCATTGCCGTGCGCAAGGGTGATGCCGCCACCGCCGAGAAATTCAGCAACGCCATCGCCGCCCTGCGCGCCAACGGCAAGTACGAAGAAGTCCAGGGCAAGTACTTCGCATACGACATCTACGGCCAGTAAGAGCCTGTGCACAGGGGTATCCGGCGAGTCCGGATACCCCTTTTTTCTGCCGACATTCCAGGTAAGCCATGATACGGATCGATCACCCCCTCCCTTGGAACAGCCCCGGCACGCAGCGCCAACTGAGCGTGCTGCACTTCGGCCAGGGGCCGCGCAAGGCCTACATTCAGGCGGCCTTGCACGCCGACGAATTACCCGGGATGCGCGTAGCCGTGGCCCTGCGTCAACGCCTCACCGCGCTGGAGGCGAACGGACAGCTACTCGGCCGCATCGAGCTGGTACCGGTCGCCAACCCGATCGGTCTGGCCCAGGTGTTCCAGTCCACCCACCAGGGCCGCTTCGACTTTGCCAGCGGCAAGAACTTCAACCGCGACTTCCCGGATCTGGCCGCGCTGATCGCGCCCAAGCTCCACTCGCTTCTGGGCGACGATGCGGCAGACAACCTTGCATTGATACGCGAGCTGATGGTCGGCGCCCTGCAGGACCTGCCACCGGCCGGAACGCCCCTGGAAGGATTGCAGCGGTTGCTGCTCGGCCATGCCTGCACGGCCGATCTGGTGCTCGACCTTCACTGCGACTTCGAGTCGGTCCTGCTGCTCTACGCCCTGCCCCAGCTGTGGCCTCGGCTATCCGGGCTGGCCGCGCACCTGAGCGCACAGGCGGCGCTGCTGGCCGAAGACTCCGGCGGTCAGTCGTTCGACGAGGCCTGCGCCACACCCTGGCTGAAGCTGGCCGCGGCCTTTCCCGATGCGGCGATTCCCGCTGCCTGCCTGGCCACCACCATCGAACTCGGTGGCATGGCCGATACCGAGGCGCAGCGCGCCGAGGCAGACGCCGAGGCTATCCTCGCCTTCCTCGCGGAACAGGGCTTCATCGACGGCAGCTGGCCGAACCGGCCCGAGCACCAGTGCCCGGCAACGCCCTTCGCTGGCGCCCAGTACGCCTACCCGCCGCACCCGGGCGTGGTCAGCTATCTGCAGCCCTTGGGCGCACGGGTAGCGGTGGGCGATCCCCTGTTCGAGGTCATCGATCCGCTCTCCGGCCAACACAGCATCGTGCGCGCCACCACCGACGGCCTGCTGTATGCCCGCGAGCGCCTGCGCTTTGCCCAGCCCGGCCTGTGGTTGGCCAAAGTGGCCGGCGCCATGCCGATCCGCAGCGGCCGCCTACTGAGCGACTGACGCTGCCGCAGACGCAGCACCATCGGATACACTGCCGCCCCAGCCCATCGACAACGCCGCCGCTCACATGACCCCAGCGCCGAACGATCTGACCGTCTATACCTCCCCGGTGATGCGCAAGCTGGCATCGGCCTCGCCCGACCTGCAGCCGTCCCTGCGCAAGGTGGCCGACTTCATCCTTCGCCATCCGCTGAAGGCCGCGACCCTGACCATCGAGGAGCTGGCCCAGGAGACATCCACCTCCGCCGCGGCGGTCAATCGCCTGGCCCGCGCCCTCAAGTTGAGCGGCTTCAGCGCGCTCAAGGCCGCCCTGGTGGCCACCCTGCAGGACCTGGTGTCGCCGGTGGACAAGCTGCGCAACGAAATGGCCCAGCGCCCGGACGGCGCCTTCGGCCTGCACGAGCAGATTCAGGTCGCCAGCGGCAACCTCGGCACGGCCGCCAACAGCAACAGCCCGGCGACCTTCGAAGCCTTCGTCGACTGCCTGATACAGGCCCGCCGCATCTACATACTCGGCTTCGGCAACAGTGCCTACATGGCCGGCCTGGCGGCCGCCAACCTGGTGCCCTACTGCGCCGACGCCGTCGCCATCAGCATGGAAGGCGGCAACGAGAACGCGGCCTATCGCCTGGCCGCCATCACCGAGAACGACGTGCTGCTGGCGATCTCGCTGCCACGCTACTCGCTGGACACCATCCATCTGGCGCGCTTCGCCAACGAGCGCGGCGCTCGCGTACTGGCCATTACCGACTCGCCCGCCTCGCCCCTGGTGCGATTGGCCGAGTACGTGCTTTTCGCCCCCGCCGACCACCCCATGCTGATCAGTTCGAATACGGTGGTGCTGGCGCTGATCGAGAGCCTGGTCGCCGCCGTGATGACCCGCAACAAGGAGGCGGTAAAGCTGGCCGCCGAACTCACGGAAAGCGTGCTGTCGTACCTGCACATACCGGCAGAGCAGCCGCGCGCGCGCAAGACCATGCGCAAACGCAAGGAATGACCTGCGCCCTTGAGGTGAAGCCGCAAGACCAGAACCGGAGCCCGCTACAGGCTCCGGTTTTTGCTTATGGGTGGTCACCTAGCGCGGTGCAATAACGCTCGCCTGGTCGCCACCGGTAGTCGCGTGGCGCTGGCCACGGCAACGCGCGGAGCAGTAGCGCGCCTCCTCCCAGCAGCGTGCCCAGCGGCGCCGCCAGGCGAATGGCCGGCCGCAGACCACGCAGGTCTTCTGCGGCAGATGGGGCTTCTTCACAGCGCCTCTCCGCCATCCAGACGCGCCAGCAGCTGCTCGCCACGCTGCCACAGCGCGCTGACGCGGGACTCGTCCATGCGCTGCAGGTTGCGATAGGCCATGGCCATGCGCGGGTTGCGGCCGAGGCGATCGCGATGGCGCATCAGGAAGTGCCAGTAGAGCGAGTTGAACGGGCAGGCATCGTCCTCGATCGCCCGGTCTACCCGGTAGCGGCAGGCGGCGCAGTGATCGGACATCCGCTGGATGTAGCGGCCGCTGGCGCAATAGGGCTTGGAGCCCAGGTAGCCGCCGTCGGCGTGCATCACCATGCCCAGGGTGTTGGGCAGCTCGACCCACTCGAAGGCGTCCAGGTACACCGCCAGGTACCACTCGCAGATGGCCGCGGGAGCGATACCGGCGAGCAGGGCGAAGTTGCCGGTCACCATCAGCCGCTGGATGTGATGGGCATAGCCCAGCTCCAGCGTCTGGCCGATCGCCCGGGCCATGCAGCGCATCTCGGTGCGGCCGGTCCAATAGAACTCCGGCAGCGCCCGGCTATTGCCGAACACATTGAGCGCGGCGTAGTCCGGCATGCGCAGCCAGTAGATGCCGCGTACGTACTCGCGCCAGCCGATCAGCTGGCGGATAAAGCCTTCGGCCGCGTTGAGCGGCACCCAGCCCTGACGATGGGCGCTCTCCACGTCGGCGCACAGCTGGCGCAGGTCCAGCAGGCCGATGTTGAGGGCGGCGCTGATGCGCGCATGGAACAGGTAGGGCTCGCCCTCGACCATGGCGTCCTGATAGTCGCCGAACGACGGCAGGGAGAACTCCAGGAAGTGCTGCCAGAGTTCCTGCGCCTGGGCGTGGGTCACCGGGTAGTCGAAGCCTTCCAGGCGACCGTAATGGCTGGCGAACCGCTCGGCCACCAGGGCCACCACCTCGCGGGTGATCGCGTCCTGCCCGAAGCGCGCGGGAAACGGACCGCGCGCACCTTTCGGCAGGGCCTTGCGATTGTCGGCATCGAAGTTCCAGCTGCCGCCCAGCGGCCCGCCGTCGGGCTCCAGCAACAGCCCGCTGCGCCGGCGCATCTCGCGGTAGAACAGCTCCATGCGCAGCTGCCGGCGACTGCCCGCCCAACGCGCGAACTCTTCGCGGGAACAGAGGAAACGGCGGTCGACGTGCCAGTTCAGCGGCAATCCGCTGGCACGCAGCGCCTCCTCCACCCGCCACTCGCCGCATTCGGTGAGGTGCAGTTCCGGACCACCCAGGGCGTCGTGCCAGCGGCGCAACTCCCCCGCCAGGCTGCCGCTATTGTCGACGGCATCGAGGCGCACATAGATCACCCGCCAGCCGCGCGCCTCCAGCGCTTGCGCGAAGTGGCGCATGGCGCTGAAGACCAGCACGATCTTCTGCGGGTGATGCGGCACGTAGCGCGCCTCCTCGCTCACCTCGGCCATCAGCACCGCGTCGCGGGCCGGGTCGAGGGCATCGAACAGCGAGAGGTCGAAGCTGAGCTGGTCGCCCAGCACCAGACCGAGGCGGCGGATGCCGTCGCTCACCAGCGCTGCTCCAGCGACAGCGGCAGGCGCAGCGGCTCGATCGCGCCCTCGCGAACGCCGCACATCTCGTCGTGGGCACAGTGCTGCACCAGTTCACAGGGCAGGCGCGGCAGATCCTGCAGCAGCTCGCGGACCTGAGTGGACGAGCGCAGGTGCAGCACCTTGCCCTGCTCGTCGCGCAGCGGCTCGAGGCCCGAGGCGAGCCTGGCCTGCAGGATGTAGAAGCCACCCTCCAGGGACACCACCTCGAGACCCTCGACATGGCCCGCCAGCGCGGCATCGCCCAGTTGCTGAAGATTCATCGCCCTACCCTCCGGATCGCACCTGGTCAGTTGTCCGAGGCGGAGTCGCGGCGGAAGAACAGGGTCACCTGGCCCAGTTCGACGCCGAGCTTGCTCATGCTCGAACGGTTGATGAGGGTGTCCTCGTCCATCAGGTACATCCAGTCATCGAAGTCCACTTCCCAGGTCGTGCCGTCCACCTCCAGGTTCAGTCGATAGCGCCAGCGCAGGGCATTGCCCGCCACCTCGCCCTGAGCCTCGCCGATCACGTCCGCGGCGCGCCCTCGCCAGCGCCCCTCGCCGGCCGGAACCAGGTTCCAGATTCGCTGTTGGCGGGTGCCGTCGCTGTAGAGAAAGCGCTCGTCGAGGATCAGCCGCTCACCCTCGCGGCGGCTGGTGATGTCGACCGTGAAGCGCTTGACCACCTCACCCGAGCGATTCTGGAAGATGCCCCAGGCCTGCACCGGGCGCGAGAAGTACCCCGGCAGATCCAGCTGCGGGCGCTCATTGGCGTAGTGCTCGACCTCGACACTGCCGCAAGCGCTCAGCAGCAGGACGCACAGCAAACAGATCCCGATGCGCATCGTCGGCCTCCTCATGGGCTTGTCTCGTTGAGCCCCAGCAGCTCGCGGCGCAGCTCGGGATGGCGAGTGCGGGCGTCCAGCCAGATGGCGAAGAAGGCGCAGGCGAAGTCGGTGTCGGCCACCGCGTGACGGAACTGGCCGTCGATATAGAAGCTGCCGCCCTCGCCCGGCTGGTAGAGGCCGGTGATGCGCTGGCCCGGCTGCACATCGACGAAAGCCTTGCGCATCTCGCCGTCCCAGGCCGCCAGGCGGGCCTCATCGAGCGAGGGGCCGCCCAGCCGGCGCATCTCCTCCAGGCTGGCTTGCACCAGGGTGTCCCGCGACAGCTCGCGGCGGTAGATCAGTTCCAGGGCAAAGGGTTGTTCCCAGCTCACTGCCGTCGCAGGACTCCACAGACGGGCCTGATACACCCGCCAGCCGAACCAGGTGAAGTCACCCTGGCCGACCAGTGCGGCACCGGGAAGCTCGGTACGCCAGTCCGCCCAGGCCGATGGCGCCGCCATCAGCAACCACAGCAGGGCAATACGGCGCAGCGTCGGGGAAGTGGAAATGGCCAGGACCATGGCGATTCTCTAGGTCTGCTCACACACGACAATACTTATACAAACACGAAATTCTGTATAGGTTTTTCAGAAAATCTTTCGTCGGTCGGTCGTGCGCGCCTGTCAGATCCCACGAGCGAAATCGGCCACATCGACGGGCAACTTCGGCTGGAAGCGGCTTACTGCGGCTCTGTTCATCGCATATGAGTTTCCGTATATTCGAAAAACCATATGTAATGAGCGACCGCCGTGCTAACCCCGCCCGAGCTCTTCAAGTGCCTCTCCGACGAGACCCGCGCCCGCGCCACCCTGCTGATCGCCGAGCACGGAGAGCTGTGCGTCTGCGAGCTCATGTGCGCGCTGGACGACAGCCAACCCAAGATCTCCCGCCATCTGGCCCTGCTGCGCAGCGCCGGCCTGCTGCTCGACCGCCGTCAGGGCCAATGGGTCTATTACCGTCTCAATCCGCAGTTGCCGGCCTGGGCCGCAGAAGTGCTCAAGCTGACCCTGCAAGCCAATGCCGACTGGCTGGCGAGCGACACCTCTCGCCTTTGCAACATGGATGGGCGCCCCGTCCGTACCTGCTGCTGATCCTCATCCGTAAGAGTCCGCCATGCTGATTGCCGCTGCCGTCTTTCTGTTCACCCTCGTCCTGGTCATCTGGCAACCCAAGGGCCTTGGCGTTGGCTGGAGTGCCGCGCTGGGAGCCGTCATCGCCCTCGCGGTCGGTGCCGTATCGCTGCAGGACATCCCCACCGTATGGGCCATCGTGTGGAATGCCACCGCGACCTTTATCGCGGTGATCATCATCAGCCTGCTACTCGACGAGGCCGGTTTCTTTGAATGGGCCGCCCTGCATGTGGCGCGCTGGGCGGGTGGCAACGGGCATCGCCTGTTCGCCTTCTGCGTGCTGTTGGGCGCCGCCGTTTCCGCGCTGTTCGCCAATGACGGTGCCGCGCTGATCCTCACGCCCATCGTGATCTCCATGCTGCTGGCGCTGCGCTTCTCCGCCGCCACCACGCTGGCATTCGTCATGGCCGCCGGGTTCATCGCGGACACCGCCAGCCTGCCGCTGGTGGTATCGAACCTGGTGAACATCGTCTCGGCGGACTATTTCGACCTGGGCTTCGCCGAGTACGCCTCGGTGATGGTGCCGGTCAACCTGGTCAGCGTCGCCGCGACCCTGCTGGTGCTCTACCTGTTCTTCCGCCGCGACATCCCAGCGCAGTACGCCCCCGAAGTGCTGAAGGCGCCCGCCGAGGCAATCCGCGACCGTTCGACCTTCGTCGTCGGCTGGTGGATGCTGCTGGTGCTGCTGGTCGGCCTGTTTGCCCTGGAGCCCCTGGGCATCCCCATCAGCGCGGTGGCGGCGGTGTGTGCGGCCATCCTCTTCGCCGTAGCGGCCAAGGGGCATGTGATCTCCACTCGGCGAGTGCTGCGTGAGGCGCCCTGGCAGGTGGTGATCTTCTCGCTGGGCATGTACCTGGTGGTCTACGGACTGAAGAATGCCGGCCTCACCGACTCCCTCACCCTGGTCCTGAATCGCCTCGCCGAGCAGGGCGTGTGGGCTGCGGCCCTGGGCACTGGGCTGCTGTCGGCGGTGCTGTCCTCGGTGATGAACAACATGCCCAGCGTGCTGATCGGCGCGCTGTCGATCCAGGCCAGCGACTCCAGCGGCATCGTCCGCGAGGCGATGATCTACGCCAACGTCATCGGCTGCGACCTGGGCCCGAAGATCACCCCCATCGGCAGCCTGGCCACCCTGCTCTGGCTGCACGTGCTGGAACGCAAGGGCATCCGCATCACCTGGGGCTACTACTTCAAGGTCGGCATCCTGCTGACCCTGCCGGTTCTGCTTGTCACCCTTTCGGCCCTGGCCCTGCGCCTGGCCATTTGATAGTTCGGGAGCACAACATGCGAATTCTCTTCATGTGCACGGCCAACAGCTGCCGCAGCATCCTTTCCGAGGCGATGTTCAATCACCTGGCGCCCGAAGGTTTCGAGGCCGTCAGTTCCGGCAGCTTCCCGAAGGGGCAGGTGCTGCCGCGCAGCCTCACTACCCTGCAGCACGCAGGCATCTCCATCGACGGGCTGAGCAGCAAGGGCAACGATGCCTTCGAGGGCAATCCGCCGGACATCGTCATCACCGTCTGCGACAAGGCGGCGGGCGAGGCCTGCCCGGTGTACTTCGGCCCGGCGCTGAAGGCTCACTGGGGCCTGGAAGATCCGTCCGACGTGCAGGGTGACGAGAGCGAAGTGGACGCTGCCTTCCGTGCCACACTGGCGCGTATCGAGCAGCGCTGCCGCGTGTTCCTCGCCCTGCCCTTCGAGCGCCTGAGCCGCGATGAGCTCAAGCGTGCGCTGGACGGCATCGGCATCCTGTAAGCGCCTATCGTCCCGAAACCGGAGAGTGTGATGACCAGTGCAGCGCTCCAGTTCTCAGCCGTTTCGCCAACCGGGCTTGCGGCTCTCGCCCAGGCGCTGCGGGAGGCAGGGCTACCGGATGATGATGTGGCGCTGCCCGGTCGGGTCTTCTATGCCTTCCAGCTCGCGGGGCAGCACGTTGGCTATGCAGGGCTGGAGGTCTATGGGCCAGTTGCGCTGCTGCGCTCCGTACTGATCGTTGCGCGGCACAGAAGGCGCGGGCTTGGAAGCCTGGTGGTCAGCGAGATGGAGAGGCTCGCACGCGACAGCGGAATCGAGAGCCTGCACCTGCTGACCACCAACCAGGCGCCGTTCTTCGAGCGAATCGGCTACCTGCCGGCGCCGCGCCAACTGGCGCCAGCCGAGATAGCAGGAACCGCGCAATTCAAATCGCTCTGCCCAGCCTCGGCCAGCTACCTGCGCAAAGCTCTCGCGGGAAATGCTCCGGCAGGTGACGAGGCCGCATGGCCATAAATCATCTGCTGATCGGCCGGGCCTGCTTCATCGTGACGGCTGGAGCCCTACCCAACGGCTACAACCAGCGTCCGGGAATGACCCTGCTGCTGGCGGATGGTGAGCCACTGGCGCTGGAATTCGACGACCAATCCATTGCGACGGCAGATGCCTGGCTGCTGGCTCCGGAGATCCGGCGCCGCTTCGTCCGCCCACAGGCGCACATCAGCATCACGGTCGAGCCGAGCCACCCGGCCTATGCACGGCTGCTGCGCTGGGCGCGTGTCAGCCCGAATGCGGCTCATCGCTTCGAGGTGGCCGCTGCGGATCGAACACGGCTGGCCGCGGTAGCGACGCAGCAGGCGTTCGATGCCTGGCTGGATGGCTTGCTGACCGACAATCAGCAGCCATCGGCCACCGCCAATCCGCGCCTGGAGCATCTGCTGGCCCTGGTACAGGACGCCGATATCGAGACCACGGCGGAGCAGATCTGGCAATCCTTCCGCCTGCGCTACCCGAGCACCCAGGCCCACTGCTCGCACTGGCTGCAGGACAGCATCGGCATTCCACTGCGCAAGCTGCTGCTCTGGCAGAAACTGCGCCGGGCCCTGGAGGCGCTGAGCGGCGCCCAGGGTGCGACCGAGGTAGCCCACGCCGCCGGCTTCGCCGACTCGGCGCACCTGTCACGCATCTGCCTGCGCACCTTCGGGCTGCGGCCATCGCAGGCCAACGACCACAAAATCCTTCAAGTAAACCGCTTCCCGGATTACTGACACTGACACCCTCGCATTCTGAGGAAAGTGTCATGCCCCATCTCGATACCTGGGTCGTCAGCGGCCTGCTGCTAGCACTGGGCAGCCTGGAGCTGCTCGCCGGGCGCATGCTCAACAGGCGGCAGTCGGACGAGCTGGCGGTCGATCTCGTCAGCCTTGCCCAGTTCGCCCTGCTGATCAAACCGCTGATCATCGCCACTGCCGCACTGCTGCTCGCGCAGTGGGCACCCGGTTGGGCCGATAGCCTGGCGGCGATGCCACTCTGGCAAGCCGTTCTGCTGGTGGTCATTCCGGCGGACTTTCTGCACTACTGGTACCACCGCCTGGGCCATACGCTGCCCTTCATGTGGCACATGCATCGCACCCACCACACGGCGACCGCGATGAGCATCAGCGTGGCCTACCGGGAGAACTGGCGCTGGTTCATGTTCATGCCGGACATCTGGTACGCCGGCGTGATGGTCTACCTGGGCCTGGGTGAGGCGGTGCTGATCGGCCACCTGATCTTTGGCTGCGCCAACGTGCTGGTACACAGCGCCTTCGCCTGGGACAGCGGCCTGTACCGCATCCGCTGGCTTTCGCCCCTGGCCTGGCTGCTGGAGCGCACCGTACAGCTCCCCAGCACTCACCGGGCGCACCATGCCGAGCTGGATGAACACGGCAAACCGCCACACCATAACTTCGGCCAGCTGCTGTACCTCTGGGACACGCTGTTCGGTACGGCCAACTTCACCCGCGCCCGTTATCCGACTCGCTATGGCATCCCCCATGATCCGGGCGACTCTTGGTGCGTCCAGCTGTGGTGGCCATTGTGCAGATCGAAGAAGCCGGGGAGCGAGTACAGCTGAGCGCCCAAGGAGGTCCGCTTCTGGCCGGTTAGCGCCCTGCGTCATGACTGGCGATCCTTGTCCTCCCTCACGAGGAGGACAAACCATGAACACCATTGCTATCTGTAGCCGCCAACCCTGGAACAAAGGAAAGCTGGTTGGGCAGAAAGCCCCGCTCCGCCTACGAGATATCTGGGCGATCCGGGTAAGGCTTCAAATTGCGGAGAGAGTCCGGGACCTAGCCCTCTTCGATCTAGCCATCGACAGCAAGCTTCGAGCCTGCGACTTAACCAAGCTTCGTGTGCGCGATGTCGCTCATGGCGAGCGAGTGTCCTCGCGGGCCATTGTGATGCAGCAGAAAACCCAGCGCCCAGTACAGTTTGAAATCACCGAGCAAACACGTATTGCTCTGGAAGCTTGGATACATCAGGCGCATCTCCGCAACGAGGACTGCCTTTTCCCGAGCCGGCTACATAGCTCAGAGCATCTCTCCACTCGGCAATACGCACGAATCGTCAAAGCCTGGGTGAGAGCAATTGGTCTTGATCCTGCCCTGTACGGCACTCACACCATGAGACGCACCAAGGCATCTCTGATCTATCGCAGGACGAAGAACCTGAGGGCAGTTCAACTGCTGCTTGGCCATACAAAGCTTGAGAGTACCGTTCGATATCTTGGCATTGAGGTCGATGACGCCTTGGAGATGGCAGAGCAGACAGAGGTTTGACTATGCACGGCGACGGTCCGATTCGGGCCGTCGCTAACCGGCCAGACGCGGACATTGAGAAGGATTGTTCGACAGTGCGTCTAGCCTCTACAAAGCGCTTCGTCGATGACTAATTAGTGAGTTTCGAGTCACCATTCAACCCGTTGCCTCTTTCCTTCCACTGTGTGGCCCAAGCGGCCAGATGTTCTGGGGGCATGGGCCGTGCAAATGCCGTAGCCCTGAGCTACGTGGCAACCCATACGTTGCAATAGGTGTGCATGCTCACGTGTTCACTCCTTCGGCTATCACCTCAAGCTTGATAGTGTTGCCATGTGCTTGGCGCGGCGCCCGCCGTCGGCATAGGTGCAGTGGTGCACAGGCTTTTCCACTGTCCGCGAGGCAATCTGCGCAATTGGATGCCGCGATGGCACCAGGTACAACATAGGGACACTCGGCCACGCTTCCCCCCAGCAGCGAGGGGGGCTATGCGAGACAGGAGGATCTGGCGGGACGAGAATACGAAACCGGCCCACAAGGGGCCGGTATTGCGAAGGACGCAGCGAGCTCTATTCGGCCCGTACGACCTGGGGCGGGGTCCAGCTGCCGTCGAGAATCGACGGGTTCTTATCCTTCGGCCAGTACATGCGCATCATCGGCAAGAAGTCTCCCTTTGGCGCCGGCAGCCAATTGGCCTCCTTGTCCTTGCCGGGCGACTCATGCTGGAAGTACAGGGTCAGCGAGCCGTCAGCGTTGTACTTTAGATCGTTACGCGGGCTGACGGTGAACTTGTTCAGCGCGTTGGGCACGAACCACCAGCCTTTGTCGATCTGGTACATGGTGATGGACCAGAAGCCATTCACCGGCGGCGTCTGCCCCTTGGCGAAGGTCAGGGTATAGCGGTTGGCGCCATTGAGTGTCCGTCCCTCGCTGTCGACCGTGGTGTAGGGATAGACGGCATCCTGTTCCACGTTCGCCGGCCAGCCGAATGCGGCGACCACGGCGCGCTTCATGTAATGCGTGCCGTAGACGCCGAGGCCCTTGGTGTAGGTCCAGCCGTTGATCTTGCTACCTAGGGACGGCTGGTTGGCACCGATTTCCTTCAGCGCCACTGCGGGAAGGTCAGCCAGGGCTTTCTGTAGCTCCGGGTCCAGCTTGCTCATCTCGAATGGCTTGCAGGGCTCGATTCCCAGCTTGGCCATACGCGCCAGGATCGGACCATCCTCAGCGGCCGGCGGCGCCTCCTCGCACATCAGCGAGGCGAGCTTGTTGAAGTAGGTTTCCGTGCTCATGCCCAGGATCACGTCCTGCGGCTTGTCGGTCATGCTGAAGCCCGGATTAGGGTCCACTGCCGGCACCTTGGGTGTGTAGGGCTTGCCCCAGGCCGACAGTGGAGTCAATTTCAACTGCGCCTGCAGCGCGTTGACCGCCTGGTAATCCTGCTCGCTGCCGTCGGCATAGGTGCGCCCCAGGATCAGCATTTTCCGAGTGGGCGACTGGATCTGCACCATGCCCTCGGGCACCTCACCCTTCCAGCCGGGGCCGGTGAGCAAGTAATTGGTCGCGGTGCGGCTGTCAGTGCGCGCGCCAGGCGAATGGAAGATACCCATCCACAGGCTGTACATCGGCAGCAGGAAGTAGCGCTTACCCATGTCCGGCTGGCTAAGCACCTGAGGCTCGCTCAGGTCCACCCATGCGGCCGAGTACAGCGTGTCGGCATTGGGTGCCGATACGCCGCGATAGTCTGCTGGCGGATAGCGCTTGACGTTGATGAACTGCCCCATGGGCCCATGCTCGCCCGCTACCTTGTCCACGTTAGTCATCTGCACGCGGGTGACTTCCGTGGTGATCAGCGAGTAACCGTAGACGTAGGTATCCTTGGCAATCTGCAGAAGCTCATCCTGATCGGCGGCCAAAACATGGCCGGCAAGCCCCAGGCTGATAGCACCAGCCAGCATGGCTGTAGTTGCAACTCTCATATGCATTCTCCTTAGCTATGAGATGGTTTATGCGCGACGGAACCCGACGCGACTTGATATCAATCACACCTTCGTGCGCAGTCGATGCAGGACTATCGGAACTTCAAAACGTCGGTGGTGAGCTCGTCGACAACCGGCTTGAGGTCGGCGAACTCAATGGCCTGGCGGTTATTACTCAGTGTCTTTCCGAAGCCCTTGCGAACAACCCGCAATACGGCCTTTCCCGTACTGGTGTCGACGAGTTCTCCCTCCAAAAACAACTCGGTATCCTGGTCGCGTTCACCGGAAGCCGTCATTGCGCCGGCCACCACCAACGCCACGGGAATCACCTCATAAGGTTTGAGGCCCTCGGTCTCTGCACTGACACCAGTAATGGCACCGCGAAACTCGAGAGTGCGGGGGCCGCTGGAAAAACCCACCAGCTGGAAGCGCTGCGACAGCGCCTCGCTCAAGCGCCGATTGGCATACTTCAAGAGCTCGTCATAGGTTGACTGCCCGATGCGATCTGTAGTCTGCGGGGTTGGATAGAAGCGAAGCGGCTGAAAGATCAACTTGTCATAGTTGGCGGCACTGAAAGCGGGATCCACCCAACGCAACACCTTCTGCCCACCCGCACTTTCGACAGACTGCAGCCCGTCATAGCTGGAAAGAAATCCTGAATACTGCGTTTGCTTCACTGTTTGGCTGGTACAGCCAGTCAGTAACACTGCAGCAGCAATTACGCCGCTGAGAATCAAAGTCTTTGCCATCACTACGCTCTCCTTGTTGGAAGCTTTCCTACGAAACACCTGAACACGCAGCCGATAAGCGCTCTCATCGGCTAGCACGCCCGCAAAATCCACCACAATCAGACCTACCCCTCACATGAACCGTGAGCGGCTGAGTACTTAGAAACGCCACGTTGCGCTGGCGCTTAGCGCCTGGATCCAGGCGTTGTCGAATTCACCCGACACCCGCTGGGGATCATTACGCGGGAGCGACTTCTGCTGACTGACCTCCATATCCCCGAGCCAAACCATTTCATAACTCAGATTCACTTCAGTCTGAACATCCAGGGCATACGTTAACCCCGTCCCGAAGCGCCAGGTCTCTGCCATCGGAACCGTGAGCGTACGATCCTCGTCACTCACCGGTGAGCTGTCGTAGCCGATACCGAAGCTCCACATCCAGCGCGGGTCGAACCGGTACTGTGTGCCGACAGAGAGATGCCAGGTGTCTTGATAATTCGACTCAAGCGTTGCTGAGCGAGGCCGACTGCTATCCAGATCGACCCCCACTTCACCGAACCTGGACCAGTCTTGCCAATTGACACTGGCCAGAAGCGCCCACTCGTCATCGAGCTGGTGATAGAGGCTGAAGGTCAAGGTTTGTGGCACATGCATATCGATGCGGGTAGCGGCATCGAGCAACCCGCGCTCATTCAGCAAACGCGTAGCCACCGGACCAACGCCCTGGAGGTCCAAGCCATCCTCCAGCTCTATGTCGATTTCGCTCGTATAGCTCAACCCCAAACGAGTGCCTGGCTCGGGGGCATATATAGCCCCCAGATTGGCCCCATAAGCCCAATCATCGTCACGATAATTCAGTTGGCCGTCCGAACGCTCGAGTAGTCCGAACGGGTCATTGTCGATAGCCAGCTGGCTGTCCAGAGTTGCATAGAAAGCCCGGACGCCAATACCGAATGCCCAGTGCTCGTTCGCCTTATAGGCCAGCGTCGGCATCAGCGACATGCCGAGCAATTCGCCGTTTTGCAGGAAGTAGCGGCCGCTCCAGTCGTTCTCATAGTCCAGGCTGAGACCGAAATCGCCATAGCTGGCGAAGCCAACTGCCCAGCCATCACCCAGCTCTTGGGAGATGAAGAGACTTCCTCCCGGCGACCACTCCATCGCGTTGCCGCCATCGGCGCCTGCGACATTGGTGAAACCATCGGTTTTGAAGTCGAGATTACCGTGCAGGACCTGGGCCCCGAGGCTGATCTGCGTGCCAGGCAACCAGGCTATACCAGCCACGTTGCTGGCCAAGGTAGAGGGCCCCTGAGCACGTGCGCCGGCTCCAGCATTGGCCAGACCGACATTGTCCGTGCCGACCTCATAGAGCAGCAGACCACCTGCCAGGAGCTGGCCGGGGATCATCAGAAAAGCGGTTGCAGCGACAACAAGAACAGGTTGGCTCATGGTGCAATCCCTGACGGAGCGGTATCCAAGCGCTGACGATACTAGCCACGTTTATCAGTAACCAGCTGATTCAAAGCCTAGATTGCGGAGCGCCCCACATCCCCGCATCAGACGGTATGAGATGGCGCGACTCAGAAATGAACGGGGTGGAGGTCCGCTTCTGGCCGGTAGCAGCCCCTCACGAGCGACTGGTAACGGCCATAAAGCGGACAGTTACGCCGGATTAGCAGTCCTTACTTAAAGCTTGAATGCCCCTACGGAAGCAGGGGCGACTCAGAATGATCTTCTGGTCACGCAAACATCTCATGGCTGGGCGAAGCTTAACGCCCTATAGGGGGGTCCAGATTTGAGCCACAACAGTCGGAATTAAAACGGTGACCAGTGCGGAGGGGTATCTGGAACGTAGCCATGAAGGCCTTTTACCTTCTTCACGTTGCAATCAAATCGAGTGGACTCCCCGATAGAAGGGGTTTCGCCTTCACCCTTACCACACCCTGCATCACCCAAGGCTTGCCGGAGGGTGTTGGTAGTAGCCATTTGGCCATACGGCCCGTAGCACTTAAACCCTCGCTTGTTCTGCGTGCACCATGCGAAAGCCTCGTCGTCACTGGTGCTTGCCTCGCCTGGTTTCCCTTGCGATCCGTCTCCTGACCCTCCCGTCACAGGCTTCTTGCTGCCTGAAGTGCCGGCGTGCTCCGTATCCGCTGCGCCACCGCTACCACCATTGGCGGACAGACGACGAGCTTCCGCCTCTTCCTCTCTGGTTTGCGGGCAGAGTGGCCAGTGGGCGGGGCCTTCATCTCCAGGTCGGTTGCAGAGGCGAACTTTCCCTTGGGCCATGTTGCTCGCCTCAGCCGCAGGCTCGGGCAGGCTCGGTGTCGGCGTGATGCTGTTGGTTGCAGTGCTCAGCTGGATCTTCGACGGTAGGATCTTATTGGTCCCCGCCACTTGCTTCCGCTTCTCCGCTTGCTGTTGGCGTTGCTGTATCTGTTGCTGAACTGCATTGAGCTGCGCCATCACCGCAGGGTCGCCGCCACCTTCTGCTAGTGCTTGCTGAGTTTGTGCCAAAGCTGCGGCAACAGTCGCATCCTGTTGGGCCTCCAGCTCGGAAGAGTCAGTCAAGGCATTGGCTTCGTAGTTGTCGCCGCCACGTCCGTCTACGGCGGAGGACTGCTGAGCTTGCGCCGCTTGTTGCTGCTGCATGGCTAGAGAGGCTGCCTCTACGCGCTCGCGTTCCACCTGCTCGCTCATTGCAGCTAGTGTCGCATCAAGGTTCGCTTGGGATTGAGCGGCATTTGCGGCGGCCACTGCGTTCGCGGCCGTCAGTGCTTGGTTCATCGAGGCAGATAATTCGAGCAAGCGGGTAGAGCGCTCGCTGGCAGCGCGTGCTTCGTTGTACTGATCGATTCGCGCTAAACGCTCGACCTTTTGCGCACTGCTTTCTCGCAAATAGGTCTTGTCGAATTTCCTGAGCTCACCATTCACCCATTTCTCTGAATGAACGAGCAACTTGTCGGACCCGACTAGCTCATACGTGAAACGATTCTCTCCGAAGTAGTGTTTTGCTTTATTGGTGCCTTCAAGCACAACGAGTCCTACGGGTTCTCCAAAGTAGAAATCTCGTTCGCCAGTAAAGGTGCTATTGGCCACGATTTCGTTCTGATGGCCAGGCCTCAATGAGAAAATGACGTAAGTGGCATCCCACACTTCATCGCCCATACGCGCATGGATCAGCTTTTTTTCAGGGATCCACTCGAAGTCGAGGTTGTTCGATTCACTGACCACCCAGTTAGAACCCGCCAGTTTGGCGAACAAACCCCATTCAGGCCCAAGTGCCGCAGCAGCGACGGGCGCCTGAATCGGTGCTGCCTTACTGGGGGCAACACTTGCCACTTGGGTTGGAGCGCTCGCAGGTGCTGGCATGATTGTGCCGCTGGGATGGTAAGTCGTTGTGGTGTCGACACTCGCTACTGCGCCCCCTCTCAAAGACACATTTTCGCGCAGCAACGTACCGTCGGCAGCTCGAATCATTCGGAACGGCATGTTGGAGAAAGCGTTGCTCTGGGTGAAAAGAATGGATGACGTTCCGTCAATCTTGCCGTCCCAAGCAAAGATGTTGCTGTTGTACTGCAGATAGCCTGGTATCTGTCCCGGCGTGATCGTATTGGTAGCTGCCAGCGCACCAGTTGCGGGGTTTCGAAACTCTTCGCCTAGTACTGCGTTCGGTCTGATCCACCGGTAGGTCACCTGATACTGGTTCTGTGCGGTCCAGGTTGTGCCAGCAAGGTCGTGGAATGGCCCCCAGATCTGCTCGCTGGTTGCCTGGCTTTGAGCTAGCCAGGAAGGATCATTGGAGGGGACATACGCGGTAGCGCAACCAGTAAGGCTCAACACCAACGCAACCAACATCCAGATCGGTTTCTTGTTCATTTTCCCTGTCTCTTCTCATGGGGAACTCGAACGGATCGTACGCTGCCTGTAGATCCTCGCTGAACATTTGAATCGAATTGCTGGCGCATTGCCACTGGCTGTGCGGATGATCAATAGGGGCGTGTGCTTGAGGAAAGGGAATGACGATGGTCTGAATCGCCCCGATTTTCCTAGATATCTCCAAGCCTCAAAGGAGGCGCCCTCAGGCAAGGTTTGATCAGTCCGCTTTTGGCCGGTAGCTGCCTCTCGCCGACGACTGCTTCCGGCCAGAAGCGGGCATCAGCTAGCTGCAGGCTCCGTCTAAGGCGATTGTCAGATCCACACTAGCCTGAGCAATTGACTATTCACCTCAGACAGCCCCCTCGGATGTTACCTCTGGTCTCCTGTAGGCCATGCCAACAGAGAGCGGTGCTGTATGGATGAAGCCAAACTGTGCGTACAGGTCTTGTGCTTGGCCATCCGCGATGAGGCTCACGTAGCCGCTTTCAGGAACATTGGCTTCGATGTACTTCAGGATTTCGCCCATGATGCGCTTTCCTAGGCCATTGCCCTGATGTTCCCTGAGGACAGCAATGTCTACCACTTGAAAGAAGCAACCTTCGTCGCCGATGACTCTCCCCATTCCCACCGGTTGAAACTCATGAAGAATTTGGACAGCAAAGAGCGTATTGGGCAAACCCCGAGCTGCTGCTTCAGCAGTCTTCGCGCTGAGGCCAGCGCCGATGCGAAGAGCTTGATAAGTCTGAACAGAGGGTACCTCGTGCAGGCATGAGTAAATGGTCATACGTTCCGCTCGATACATTGGAAAAAGTAGTGTGTCTAGTATCAGGCTTTACTGCTAAGCCTGTGATGCAGAAGCCGCTCGCCACTGGCCAGTGAGCGAACGGAAACGTCGCCTCTATAGATAAGTATTTCCTTGGGTACCAGCAGGCACCAACCGGCCGGGGCGAGGCTCAACTTTCCCTGACATAGACAGGTAAGCCATTACATAAGGGCCCGGTTTACACGAGCTTGCTTCTGAATACATCTCCGGATGTGTCTGCGTAGGCGCGGGTACGCGCAGAGCTATGCCAGCACCGCGATGCGTTTCTCTATCAGCGCCAAAGTAGTGCTCCTTCCATAGGCGATCCCGCTTTCTACATCATCCCCAAGCTGCCCCGGCGGCACCGTGGCTCCGGCTTCCCGCAGTTGGGTGGCGATCTGCTGCAGCTCGTTAATCGCGTCGCAGCCAAAGGGAGACAATTCGGCCATGTGGATGAGCTGCTGGAGAATGAACTGAAGCCCGTGCTCGGTATTACCCATTTGTTCGACTTGCGTGAGCTCTAGGGCCAGCCGTAAACCACTTATGTCACTGCGATACGGGGTTCGCATCTGAATACCCTCCGGCAGGTTTGCCAGTTTGACATCGTTGATCGACTGAAAGGTTCATATAGGGAGGCGGTGATTCTGGGTTCAGATAGGCAGAACATTGCAGCCCGCCCGAGGTCTTCCGAAGACCCACCGGAGATTGCTATGGAAACCTTTAAAGAGCGCAGCCGCAGACTTGCCAGAGTAGCTTGTGCCTCCTGGGCAGCGATTGATCAATATCTGAGTAGCGATCCAGATCTGAACTCCTCTGATGCCAGGGAGCGTATGTTTCAGCTGGAGTCAGTGGCGGAGCAGGCGCACGACGATTACTTCGAGGCCGTGGATACTGAACAGGCGAAGAGCTCGAACACGTGAGTGTGACGCCGAAGGTCTGCCTAAATTACCTTGAGCTCCCAAAGTACAGCCCTATCGACATAAGCAACTTAGCACGACTGCATCTGGTAGATGAGTTCCCTGCATCGAGCAGTAGTTGCCGGTCCGATTTCCGGCCAAGCGGACATAGAAAGCGACCCTCGACTCAGGCTCCAGCAGGCAATCGCCAATCGGTCTAACACGAAAGAAGCATGCTCGGGGAGTAGGCCAGGAAGCGTTCTGCTCACAGGTCCCTGTACCACGCGATAGTAGGAACGCAGCTGTTCCCAAGGACTCAACTATGTACGGTACCGCTCAGTGCGGGCGTATAGTTTGTCTCGCTTAGTGAGAGGGATTGAAAATGACCACGGAGCCTACACCGCAACAGAATCACCTGCTGGCGGCCCTCTCAAGCGAAGTTCAGGAGAGACTTTTCAGCCATCTGGAGCATGTTTCCTTGCCCTTGGGGAAGGTGCTCTACGAGTCGGGCGATACCATGCGCCATGTCTACTTCCCTACCGACTCGATCATCTCGCTGCTCTATGTGATGGAGAGCGGCGCATCGGCGGAAATATCGGTGGTAGGCAACGAGGGTTTGGTCGGCATAGCTCTGTTCATGGGCGGCGAAAGCACGCCCAGCCGGGCCATCGTGCAAAGTGGCGGCTCCGCCTATCGGCTGCCGGGCCAGCGCCTCAAGGATGAATTCAATCGGCATGGCGAGTTACTGGTGCTGATGCTCCGTTACACCCAGGCGCTGATCACCCAGATGTCCCAGACCGCGGTGTGCAACCGCCACCACTCGATCGACCAGCAGCTGTGCCGCTGGCTGCTGCTGTCACTGGACCGCCTACCCAGCAACCAGCTGACCATGACCCAGGAACTGATCGCCAACATGCTCGGGGTGCGCCGCGAAGGCGTCACCGAGGCGGCCGGCAAGCTGCAGCGCCAAGGAGTGATCGAGTACAGTCGCGGGCATATCACCGTGCTCGACCGCTGCAAGCTCGAGCAACTGAGCTGCGAGTGCTACGCCGTGGTGAAGAAGGAAACCGACCGCCTGTTGCCCTATATCCTGCGTAATGCCGATGTGGAGTCCAGCTGAGGCCTGCCACGCAGAGGCATGACGATAAAGGCCACGCAGCGTGCTGTAGCGAACAGAACGGTGCGGCGCGCTAGCGCAGACTGCAACAGCGGGATTGCCAGGCACCCTTCCCTCGCCCTCGTCGGCTCGCTCCGTGCTGCTGGACATCGTCATGTCGGCTCCCGCCCCGCCGCCCATCGTCAATCTTCTGTTGCACAACCTGCCCCACAAGGAACACCAGCGAGTCCTGCAGCACTGCGAGCCGGTGGAACTGGTCTTCGGGAGCGTCCTCTGCGAGACCACCAAGCCCTTCCGCCACCTGTACTTCCCCCTGAGCAGCTTCATCTCCCTGGTCACCATCCTGGGACAGCATCGCCCCCTGGAGCTGGGCCTGATCGGTAACGAAGGCATGTTGGGCGCCACTCTGGCCCTGGGCATTGCGGCCGCTCCCAGCCGCGCCGTGGTGCAGGGCAGCGGCAGCGCGCTGCGCATCAGCGCCACCCACCTGCGTCGGGTATTGCGCGAATGCCCGACCCTGCAGCGCACTCTGCAGCGCTATCTCTATGTAACGCTGACCCAGCTATCGCAGAATGCCGCCTGCGGGCACTTCCACGAACTCGAGCCACGCCTGGCCCGATGGCTGTTGATGACCCACGACCGAGCCCATGCGGATCACTTCTACCTGACCCATGAATACCTGGCGGACATGCTCGGGGTACGCCGCAGCGGCGTCACCATAGCCGCCGGTGCGCTGCAGCTCCGCCGGTTGATTCATTACAGCCGCGGGCAGATCAGCATCCTCGATCGCAGCGGCCTGGAAGACGCCGCCTGCGAGTGCTACGCAGCGCTCAGCGAAGGCTACGCCCGGCTGCTTGAGGCGCCGCGTCCGGCTACAACCTAGCGTCCGATGTGAATGCCGGATTCATCTGGTTCCCGCATTTGCTCGCCTGTAGCAGGGCGGTGAATGGCTCGCTCGCCACGCCATGGCTGAACAGGTAGCCCTGCCCTTCCTGGCACAGTTCACCCTGGAGAAAGGCCAGCTGCGTATCGTTCTCCACGCCTTCGGCGACGACCTGATAGCTGAGGCTGGCGCCCATGGCGATCACGGCGCTGGCGATGGCGCCGTCGCCGGCGCTGATGGTATGCACGAAGGACTTGTCGATCTTCAGCACATCGATAGGGAACTTCAGCAGGTAGCTGAGGCTGGAGTAACCGGTACCGAAATCGTCCATGGCGAGCTGCACACCGATGCCCTTGAGCTGATACAGGATCTCGGCACTGGAGTCGGCATCGCGCATCAGCACGCTTTCGGTGATTTCCAGCTGAAGACAGGCTGGCGGCAGACCGCTCTCGTCGAGAATGGCCTGCACTCCCGCGACGAAGTCCGGATGGCGAAACTCCAGCGCGCAGACATTCACCGATATCAACGGCAGCTCGAACCCGTCCTCCTGCCAGCACTTGGCCTGCCGACAGGCCTCGCGCAGCACCCAGCGACCAATCGGCACGATCAACCCGCATTCCTCGGCGATGGCCACGAAACGCTCCGGCAGGGTCACGCCCCATTGCGGGTGCAACCAGCGCAGCAACGCCTCGGCACCGGTGATGGCGCCTGTCGCCAGGTTCACCTTGGGCTGGTAGTGCAGCATGAACTCGCGCCGGTCCAGGGCCTGCCAAAGGTTGCTTTCGATGACCTGCCGCTCGACCGCACGCACGTTCATCGCATGCTTGAAGAACTGGTAGTTGTTCCGCCCCACTTCCTTGGCGTGGTACATCGCGGTATCCGCGTTCTTCATCAACTCCTCGGCACTGTCGGCATCCGCCGGGTACACGCTGATGCCGATGCTGCAGGTCACGTGCAACTCATGCTGGTCGATGGAATACGGAGCAGACAGCGCCGCAATGATCTTGTGCGCGATGACGCTGGCATCCTGCATGTCACGCCCCTCCGCCAGCAGCACCACGAACTCGTCTCCGCCATTGCGGCTTACCGTATCGGTGTTACGCACGCAGGCCGAGAGCCGCTGCGCCACCATTTGCAACAGCTGATCTCCCGCCGCATGGCCGAGGGAATCGTTGATGTGCTTGAAGTGATCCAGGTCGAGGAACATCAGGGCAATCGCATTGCCACTGCGATCCGCCAGGCTGATCGCCTGGGCGATACGGTCGCTGAGCAGCAGGCGGTTGGGCAGCCGGGTGAGGGAGTCGTGCTGGGCCAGATAGGCCATGCGCATGGCCATGGCACGCGCCTCGGACACATCGTGGAACACCACCACGGCACCGCTGATCTGGCCATCGGGATCGAGAATCGGCGCGGCGGAATCCTCGACCGCCACATTGCTGCCATCGCGCCGCACCAGCATGATCCCGGCGGTCATCCCCATTGGTTGTTTCTGTTCCAGCACCAGGCGCACCGGATTGACGGCAGCCGCAGCCGTTTCGTCATCGACCATGTTCATCACCTGGTCGATCGGTTGACCATGGGCGTCGTCACGCGGCCAGCCGGTCATGTTTTCCGCCGCCGCATTCAGGTAATCGACATTGCCCTGCAGATCCGTACCGATGACGGCATCGCCGATCGAGTTGAGGATAATTTCCGCCCGGGCCCTCTCAACGCCGAGATGCGCCTCCGCCGTCCGGCGCTGAATGATGTGGCGCAGAGACTGGGCCACCAGGTAACTGGCGAACAAGCCCTTCAGCAGATAACCCTGGGCGCCGCACTCCAGTGCCTGCAACGCCAGGGTTTCGTCCTCCGGCACGCACAGGGTCATGATCGGTACCTGCGGTGCTGCGGCGAATAGCTTCTTGAAGGTTTCGATACCCTGGCTATCGGGCAGAGCCAGATCGAGTAGCACCGCATCGATGCCGCCGCGCTGCATGCGCTCCAGCGCAGCGGACAATGTCTTGACCTGTTCGCTGTTGAAGGGTCCATCCGCCGCTTCGCCGAGCATGCCCAGCAGCCCCCGGCAATCGACGGCGTCCGCGGTGACAATCAGTATCCGGTAGGTCATCACCCGTCTCCGTTCAGTACTGTTAGGTGTGAGGTGGTACGGAGGAGCACCTCGCCGCGCAAAGCGAACTCATGGCTGTCCCGGTCCGCCTTCATCCTCATCGGCAGTCGACTCCAGCTGGATGTACTGCCGCTCGTCCGACAGATTCCGTATGGGCGCCCCGTCGACCTCGGGTTGCGGCGGGATCCGTGGTTCGTGGATCTCGTTGGGCAACGGCGCGTACTCGGGAACGCGTTCCGTCGATTCGATATCGGTGTCCGGGATATCCGGCTCGATTGGCTTGTTCATGCTGACCTCCAATGCAGACCCTCTCTCACACTGAAGGCGGAGCTCGGGCAGGTAGACCATGACAGCCATGTCCGAGTCTGTCCGTACGCTAACGCGCATATGGGGTAGAGCCATCGGAGCAGGGCCGCAGGCTTTACCGGCGGTGGTTCGCTAGCGTACAGACCGGCGTCCGACAGCCGCACAGAATGGGGGCAACCAGAGCAGCCAGCAGATCTCGCCATGCACGGAATGACAGAGTCACATCTAGTCCGCCACATCAATGCACAGTGCCATCCGCTACTGCGCTACCTGCACAAGTTGAGTGGCGTGCACTACTCCGCCACCTATGAGTCCCCCTTCGGCTACGAACTCAACCCACTGCACGGTCGCAGCCGACACGCCACCGTGGAGGAGCTGGCCAATGCCGAGGTCTGGCAGCTGATGCCGTAGCCGAACGGAGGGATAGAGCCAGGCGCTTCTGAGCCGAGCCTGCGCACGCAGCTACATCCCCCGCACGTCATCATCACAGGAGGTATTGCCATGAGCAGTTTCAGCATCGAAGGTTGGCGCAAAGCCAATGGGGCAGACAGATCCACGCCGATGGAACATATCGACTTCTATCTGAACGGCGTCGACCACCTGCGCCTGGAACAGGCAGAGGAATTCCTGCAGAAGAGCCACCAGCGCGAGACCACGGTCGATGTCGATCTGGCGACACTGAACCTTAGCTTGCCGCAAGAATGCGGAGCCCTGGCCGACTGCAATCTGCGGGTCTATCTGCGGCCAGGCGATCAGCGTGGCCAGTTCCATCTGGTCGGTCACCTGCTCAGCGATGGCAGCCTGATCTACAGCAACGCCATTCTGATCGACCAGCTCATGTAGCCGTAACCAGCCCTGCATGCCTGCCTGGTCGGAGGTCCCTGAAGCATGTGCAAACGGATCGCCACGCCAGCCGTTCTAGCGGCGGCGTGATGATCCCGCAGCAAGCAAGGCTGCGTTAAAACACCAGTCCATTGGACTGCACGCTCTTCACACCGCGTACGTTCTGCGCCAGTTCGATGGCCAGGTCGTGCTCGGCACCGTTGCTGACCCTGCCGCTGAGGCTGACGATGCCCTTGCTGGTAGTCACATCGATGGCCGAGCCGGACACGTTGCTGGAGTAGAGCAGGGTCGACTTGACCTTGGTGGTGATCCAGCTGTCGGCCATCTCGACGCCCGCTTCGTCGGTCATGTTCTTGCTGTTCTCTGCAATGGTCGGGCGCAGGGCATTGACCTTGATCTGGTTGTCCAGCGCCACCACGCCGCGGGTGTTCTTCGCCACGCGCCCGGCCAGATCGCGCTCGGCGGCGCTCTGTGCGGTGCCGCGCAGGGTCACCCGGCCGTACCGGGTATCCACATTGGTGGCCATGCCATCGGTGTTCTTGCCCCACAGCAGCTTCGACTTGATCTGCGCGGTGATGCCCGCGTCATCGATGGTGTCACCAAAGCTGCGCTCGGCACCGGGCTTGGCCGGCTGGTACTCGGCGTTCACCACGATGCGGTTGTCGACGTCGGTGATGCCTTTGACGCCCAGGGCGATTTCCCTGGCCAGATCCTTGTTGACGTCTTCGGCGACATTTCCGGTCAGCGTGGCCTTACCGTTGTCCACCGTGACTTTGAGGTCGTTGGCGCGCAGATAAGGGCTCAGCGCGTAGGTGGTCCAGATCTGGGTTTCCTGGCGGGCATCGGTGACCTCCTGCCCTGCCGTGGCGGCAAGGGCTCCGCCACTCGCAGTGCTGATGGCCAGGGCGATGGCTGAAGCCAGGCACAGGGTGCGCGATTGTCTGTTCATGGTGACCTCTGAGGAGCCGCAGCACACACGATTGCGTGGGGACGGGTTGAGGACATTGGCAGGCGCCGCGCCGCTCGTCGGTGCGCTAGCGCGCTTAGAGCCGACCGGCCTGCCAGGCTATGTGCGCTAGCGGACAGACCAGGCCGGCCGGTCTGCGCAGACTTGGCTCCTGAGCTACGCCATCCCGTTGCCCCACCGCGAGCTCCCACAGGTCGCCGAATACAGGCGTGGCCGGTCAAGGAAACAATGCCCAGCACATGGCTCCGTAACCTGTTGCCCCAGCGCAGTTCGCCTCGTAAGTTTGCCTACGAACCCGTCTTGCGTGCCGAACTGTTCAGCGCCGAGCAGATGGCCAACCACGGCCACCTGCTGGCCAGGCAGCACCAGCTCAGCCCACGCTCGACCTCCGCGGCCCTGCTGGTGCGCCTGGACGACAACGAGGCGCTGCTGGTGCACAGCTGCAGCATGCTCGGCGAGGTGCCGCCGGCCACGCGCCGCGCCACTCCGGCGGCGGAATGGCTGCTGGACAACTTCTACCTGATCGAGGAGCAGATCCGTACCGCGCGTAAGCACCTGCCGCAGGGCTACAGCCGCCAGTTGCCACGCCTGGCAGGCGGCCCGTCGAGCGGCCTGCCGCGGGTCTACGACATCGCCCTGGAAACCATTTCGCATGGCGACGGTCGGGTCGACAGCGACAGCCTGAGACTCTTCGTCGCCTCCTACCAGACGGTCATGCCGCTCACCCTCGGCGAGCTGTGGGCGATCCCGATCATGCTGCGCCTGGCGCTGATCGAAAACCTGCGCCGCGTGGCCTCGCGGGTGATGGCCAACTGGGACGACCGCAATCTGGCCAACGACTGGGCCGACCGCCTGCACGAAACCGCCGAGCACGATGCCAAGAGCGTGCTGCTGACCGTCGCCGACATGGCCCGTTCGCAGCCGCCGATGACCAGTTCGTTCGTCGCCGAACTGGCCAGGCGCCTGCAGGGGCAGAGCGCGGCGCTGATCCTGCCGCTGACCTGGATCGAACAGACGCTCAGCGAAAGCGGCCTGAACATCGAGCGCCTGGTGCAGCTGGATGCCCAGCAGCAGGCTGCCGAGCAGGTGTCCATCAGCAACAGCATCAATAGCCTGCGCAAGCTGTCTGCTATCGACTGGCGCAGCTTCGTCGAGAGCATGAGCCGGGTCGAACAGGTGCTGCAGGAAGACCCGGCGCAGGTCTACCCGCACATGGACTTCGCCACGCGCGACCACTATCGCCATGTGATCGAACGCCTGGCCAGGCAGTGCGCGCATAGCGAGGAAGAAGTAGCCCGCGCCACCGTCGACCTGGCCGGCAATGCCGCCACAGGCGTCGGCGCCCATGTCGGCTTCTATCTACTAGGCGAGGGCCTGGGCGAACTGGAACGGCGCCTCGACGCCCGCATACCGCCGAGCGAGGCCTGGCAGCGCCTGCTGCGTCGCGCGCCGCTGACCTTCTTCCTCCTGCCGGTGCTGATTCTCAGCGTGCTGCTGGCCTGGCCCTTCCTCACGGTCGCCCAGGCCAACGGCGTGAGCGGCGGCCTGCTGGCCCTGCTCGGCGTACCCGCCCTGCTGATGACCAGTTGCCTGGCCCTGGGCCTTGTCAACTGGCTGGTGACCCTGACCGTGCCTCCGCACATCCTGCCGCGCCTGGACTACAGCGCCGGGATTCCCGAACAGGCACGCAGCCTGGTGGTGGTGCCCACCCTGATGGGCTGCGCGCGGGACGTCGAGGAGCTGGTCGAAGGCCTGGAAGTGCGCTTCCTGGCCAACCGCGACGCCAACCTGCACTTCGCCCTGCTCACCGACTTCATGGATGCGTCGAGTGAGGTGCTGGAACAGGATGCCGCCCTGCTAGCGCTGGCCCGCCAACTGATCGAGGCGCTCAACCACAAGTACCCCCCGGTCGGCGCCGAACGCTTCTACCTGCTGCACCGCCCGCGCCGCTGGAACCCAGGCGAAGGCATGTGGATGGGCCATGAGCGCAAGCGCGGCAAGCTCGCCGCGCTGAATGCCCTGCTGCGCGGCCAGGGCCAGGAACAGTTCGCGCTGATCGTCGGCAATATTGCCGCCCTGCCGCGGGTGCACTACGTGATCAGCCTGGATACCGACACCCAGCTGCCGCGCGATGTTGCCCGGCAACTGGTCGGCGCCCTCGCCCACCCGCTCAACCAGGCGGTGTTCGACCCGGTGCGACGCCGCATCAGCGCCGGCTATGCGATCCTCCAGCCTCGGGTCGGCATCAGCCTGCCGAGCACCGCGCGCTCGGCTTATGCCCAGTTGTTTGGCAGCGACGCCGGGGTCGACCCCTACACCCGCGCCGTCTCCGACGTGTATCAGGACCTGTTCCAGCAGGGCTCGTTCATCGGCAAGGGCATCTACGCGGTGGATGCCTTCGAGCACGCGCTGGAAGGTTGCTTCCCCGACAACCACATCCTCAGCCACGACCTGATCGAGGGCTGCTACGCCCGCTCCGGTCTGCTCAGCGACGTGCAGCTGTACGAGGAGCATCCGGCCCGCTACAGCGCCGACTGCAAGCGCCGCCATCGCTGGATCCGCGGCGACTGGCAGCTGCTGCCCTGGCTGCTGCCGTGGACACCGAAGCCCCAGGGCGGCCTGCAGCGCAATCGCCTCGGCGCGCTGGCGCGCTGGAAGATTCTCGACAACCTGCGCCGCAGCCTGGAGCCGACGGCTTTTCTCGCCATGCTGCTGTGGGGCTGGCTGGCTATCGACCAGGCGCTGCTGTGGACCCTGGCGGTGCTCGGCCTGGTACTGACCCAACCCTTGCTCGGCACATTGCTGGAACTGCTGCGCAAGCCCCACGACACGCCTTTCGGCCAGCACCTGCAGGCCGCCGCACGCATGGCCGCGCTGCATTTCGGTCGTGCCCTGCTGGCGCTGGTCTGGCTGCCCTTCGAGGCCTTGTTCAGCCTGGACGCCATCGCCCGTACCCTGTGGCGCATGCTGGTCAGCCGGCGCCACCTGCTGCAGTGGAGCCCCTCGCGCGAGGTGGAGCGCAGCAGCCGCAACGATCTACCCGGCCTGTACCGGCTGATGTGGATCGCCCCAACGCTGGCACTGGCCTGTGCCGCAGTGCTGGTGGCCAAGCCCACGGTACTGGCCCTGGCCAGCCCCCTGCTATTGCTGTGGCTGGCCAGCCCGGCCATCGCCTGGTGGCTGAGTCGGCCCAGGGCCCGAGCGAGCTTCGAGCCTTCCGCCGAGGAGCTGCGCTTCCTGCGCAACCTGGCGCGCAAGACCTGGGCCTTCTTCGATCAGCATGTCGGCCCGCTGGACAACTGGCTGCCGCCCGACAACATCCAGGAGCAGCCGAGCCTGGTGATCGCCCACCGCACCTCGCCCACCAACATGGGCATGGCCCTGCTCTCGCACCTGGCCGCCCACGATTTCGGCTACCTCAGCGGCGGCCGCCTGCTGGCGCGCCTCGACCAGTCGCTGAGCAGCATGGCCAGCCTGGAGCGCCATCGCCGGCACTTCTTCAACTGGTACGACACCCAGACCCTCAAGCCCCTGCCACCGCATTACGTGTCGACGGTGGACAGCGGCAACCTGGCCGGCCTGCTGCTGACCCTGCGCCCCGGCCTGCTGGAGCTGGCGGACCAGCCCCTGCTCACGCCCCGGCTGTTCACCGGCCTCGCCGACACCCTCGCACTACTGCGCGAGGCGGTGATCGGCGCACGGCTCGATGAGCATGCCCTGCGCGACGTCCAGGGTGAGCTCGATAGCGCACTGGCAGCGCCGCCGCAGAGCCTGGAGTCGACCTGCCTGCTCCTGCAACGGCTGCTCGAGCGCAGCCGCCTGCTGCGCCAGACCCTGCACCCGGCGCCTGGCAGCGACGGCGAACGCTGGCTACAGGCACTGGTGGCGCACTGTGAAGACCTGCATGACGAGCTGCAGCTGTTCCGCCTGCCGCCGCTCGACACCGGCGCGCAGCCGGTGCAGGCAACCTGGCGCCAGCTGGCGCAGCTGAACAGCACGCAGTGGCGCGCCGCCGACCAGGCCCAGGTACAGGCGGTGCAGCGCTGCGCCAGCGCGCGCATCGCCTGCGCCGAGCACCTAGCCCGACAGGCCGGCGAGCTGGCGCAGATGGATTTCGCCTTTCTCTACGACCCGCAGCGCGACCTGTTCGCCATCGGCTACAACACCGACGAAAACCGTTTGGACGCCGCCTACTACGACCTGCTGGCCTCCGAGGCGCGGCTGACCAACTTCGTGGTGATCGCCCAGGGCCAGCTGCCCCAGGAAGGCTGGTTCACCCTCGGCCGCCTGCTCACCAGCAACGCCGGCGTGCCGGTGCTGCTGTCCTGGTCCGGCTCGATGTTCGAGTACCTGATGCCGCTGCTGGTAATGCCCAACTATGCCGGCACCCTGCTCGACCAGACCTGCCGCGCCGCCGTGGCCCGGCAGATCGAGCACGGCAACCAGCTGGGACTGCCCTGGGGTGTGTCGGAGTCTGGCTACAACACCCAGGATGCCCACTTCAACTACCAGTACCGCGCCTTCGGCGTGCCCGGCCTGGGCCTCAAGCGCGGGCTCGGCGAAGACATGGTGGTGGCCCCCTACGCCTCGGCCCTGGCCCTGATGGTCGACCCGCAGGCTGCCTGCCGCAACCTGCAGCGCCTGGCCACCCAGGGCCTGAGCGGCACCTTCGGCCTCTACGAGGCGGTCGACTTCACCCCGGCGCGCCTGCCGCGCGGGCAGAGCGCGGCGGTGATCCACTCGTTCATGGCCCACCACCAGGGCATGAGCCTGCTGGCACTGACCCATGTGCTGCTGGACCGGCCGATGCAACGGCGCTTCGAGTCCGACCCGCAGTTCCAGGCCACCGCCCTGCTGCTGCAGGAGCGCGTCCCGAAAACCGCCGCGCAGTACCTGCATGCCGCCCACTCCCCGGCCGCCGACGCCGCCGCGCGGATCAGCGAGACCAAGCTGCGGGTGTTCACCGACCCGGATCGTCGCCGCCCGGCCGTGCAGCTGCTGTCCAACGGCCGCTACCACGTGATGCTGAGCAGCGCCGGCGGTGGCTACAGCCGCTGCGACGGTACGGCCGTGACGCGTTGGCAGGAGGACACCAGCCGCGACCACTGGGGCATGTTCTGCTACCTGCGCGATGTCGCCAGCGGCGACTTCTGGTCCGCCGCACACCAGCCGACCCTGCGTCGCACGGCCAGCTACGAGGCGATCTTCACCGATGCCCGCGCCGAGTTCCGCGTGCGCGAGCGCGACTTCGACAGCCATACCGAGATCGTCGTCTCGCCCGAGGACAACATCGAACTGCGCCGCCTGCACCTGACCAACCGCGCCCGCGTCCGGCGCAGCCTGGAACTGACCAGCTACGCCGAAGTGGTGCTCGCCCCGGGCATAGCCGATGCCCTGCACCCGGCCTTCAGCAAGCTGTTCGTGCAGACCGAGCTGGTGCCGGAGCTGCAGGCGATTCTGTGTTCGCGGCGACCGCGTTCGAGCCAGGAGCACGTGCCCTGGATGTGCCACCTGCTGGCCGCCCACGGCGTGGACATCGACACGATGTCCTACGAGACCGATCGCGCGCGCTTTATCGGCCGCGGTCGCAGTGCGGCCCGCCCGACGGCGCTCGACAGCGGCGTCGACAACCTGTCCGGCAGCGCCGGCTCGGTGCTCGACCCGATCGTGGCTATCCGTTGCCGGATCAGCCTGGAGCCCGGCCAGACCGCGATCATCGACCTGGTCAGCGGCATCGCCGACACGCGCGAAGCCTGCCTACAGCTGATCAACAAGTACCGCGACCGCCACCTGGCCGACCGCGTGTTCGGCCTGGCCTGGACCCACAGCCAGGTGCTGCTGCGCCAGCTCAACGCCTCGCAGGCCGATGCCCGACTGTTCGAGCAGATGGCCGCCTCGATTCTCTATGCCAACGCCGCGCTGCGCGCCGATGCCGGCGTGCTGCTCGGCAACCAGCGCAACCAGTCCGACCTCTGGGGCCAGGCGATATCCGGCGACCTGCCGATCGTCCTGGTGCAGATCGCAGACCCGGCCAATATCGAACTGGTCCGCCAACTGGTGCAGGCCCACGCTTACTGGCGGCAGAAAGGCCTGGCGCTGGACCTGGTGATCTGGAACGAGGACCAGGCCGGCTATCGCCAGCAGCTGCAGGACCAGATCATGGCGCTGGTCACCTCCGGCAGCGAGGCCAGCCTGGTCGACCGACCGGGCGGCATCTTCGTCCGTCCGGCCCAGCAACTGTCCAACGAGGACCGCCTGCTGATGCTCGCCGTGGCGCGCCTGGTGCTCAGCGACAGCAATGGCAGCCTGGCCGAACAGGTGCACCGGCGCGCCAGCGAGCCGGCCCTGCCGCGCTTCAATGCGGAATTGATGCGCACGCCCCGCCGCCTGCCGGCCGGCCCACAGCCCGGCCACACGGCGCTGTTGCTGGGCAACCCCTACGGCGGTTTCAGCGAAGATGGCAGCGAGTATGTGATCCGTCTGGGCCAGGGCGTCAGCACCCCGGCGCCCTGGTGCAACGTGCTGGCCAACCCGCAGTTCGGCACGGTGATCAGCGAGAGCGGCGGCGCCTATACCTGGAGCGAGAATGCCCATGAATACCGCCTGACGCCCTGGCACAACGACCCGGTTGGCGACGCCAGCGACGAGGCCCTGTACCTGCGCGACGACGACAGCGGCCACTACTGGTCGCCCACCCCGCTGCCACGCCCGGGCACGGGCAGCTACACCACCCGCCACGGCTTCGGCTACAGCGTCTTCGAGCATGACGAGGACGGCGTCCACAGCGAGCTGTGGGTGTACGTGGCGCTGGATGCCTCGATCAAGTTCTCGCGCCTGAAAGTGCGCAACCTCTCGGGACGCGAGCGTCGCCTGTCGGCCACCGGCTACGTGGCCTGGGTGCTCGGTGACCTGCGCGAGAAATCGGCGCTGCACGTGGTCACCGAGCAGGACCCGGTCAGCGGTACCCTGTTCGCGCGCAACGCCTACTCCATCGAGTTTCCCGGCCGAGTGGCGTTTTTCGATGTCGACTCGCCGGCGCGCAGCGTCAGCGGCGACCGCAGCGAATTCCTCGGCCGCAACGGCAACCTGAACGCCCCGGCGGCGCTGGCCAAGCCGCGTCTGTCGGGGCGTACCGGCAGCGGCTTAGACCCGTGTGCGGCGATCCGGGTGGCCTTCGAGTTGGCCGACGGCGACAGCCGGGAGATCGTCTTCCGCCTCGGCGCCGGCCACGACGCCAAGACGGCCGCGCACCTGGCCCTGCGCTTTCGCGGCGACAGCGCGGCCAGCACCGTGCTCGACCAGGTGCGCAGCCACTGGCGCACGACCCTGGGGGCGATCCGGATCAGCACGCCCGAGCCGGCCATCGATGTGCTGGTCAACGGCTGGCTGATGTATCAGGTGATCGCCAGCCGCTTCTGGGCGCGCAGCGGCTATTACCAGTCCGGTGGCGCCTACGGCTTCCGCGACCAGCTGCAGGACAGCATGGCGATGATCCATGCCAGCCCGGCCGCCAGCCGTCAGCACCTGCTGTTGTGCGCCGCCCATCAGTTCAGCGAGGGCGATGTGCAGCACTGGTGGCATCCGCCACTGGATCGCGGCGTGCGCACCGGCTGTTCCGACGACTACCTATGGCTGCCCCTGGCCACCAGCCGCTATGTGCGCATCAGCGGCGACCACCGCGTGCTCGACGAGCCAGTGGGCTTTATCGAAGGCCGCGCGCTGAACCCCGGTGAAGAGTCCTACTACGACCTGCCGCAACGCTCTTCCCTGCAGGAAAGCCTCTACCAGCACTGCGTGCGCGCCATCGAGCACGGCATGGCCCGCGGCGCACACGGTCTGCCGCTGATCGGCTGCGGCGACTGGAACGACGGCATGAACCGCGTCGGCGAACAGGGCCAGGGCGAAAGTGTGTGGCTGGGCTTCTTCCTCTACGAGGTACTGCAGCAGTTCTCCGCCACCGCGCTCACCCGCGGCGACGCGGCGTTCGCCCAACGCTGCGCGGAACAGGCCGCACTGCTACGCAGCAGCCTGGAGGAGCATGGCTGGGACGGCGCCTGGTACCGCCGCGCCTACTTCGACGACGGCACCCCGCTGGGCTCGGCGAGCAATGAAGAATGCCGCATCGACTCCATTGCCCAGAGCTGGTCGGTACTCTCCGGAGCCGCCGCGCCTCAGCGCCAGCGCAGCGCCATGGACGCGCTGGAGAAACATCTGTTGCGCCGCGACCTGGGCCTGGTGCAACTGCTCGAGCCGCCCTTCGACAAAGGCGCGCTCGACCCCGGCTACATCAAGGGCTATGTGCCCGGCGTGCGCGAGAATGGCGGCCAGTACACCCACGCCGCCGTGTGGGCGAGCATGGCCTTCGCAGGCCTGGGCGACAGCACGCGTGCCTGGGAACTGCTGCGCCTGATCAACCCGGTCAATCACGGCAAGGCGACGACCATCGAGCAGTACAAGGTCGAACCCTATGTGCTGTCTGCCGATGTCTATGGCGTGGCGCCGCACGCCGGGCGCGGCGGCTGGAGCTGGTACACCGGCGCGGCTGGCTGGATGTACCGGCTGATCGTCGAGTCGTTGCTCGGCCTGCAACGCAACGCCAATAGCCTGCGCCTGCAACCGGTGCTGCCGGCCGACTGGCCGGGGTTCAGCCTGGACTACCGCTTCGGCACCACGCTGTACCGGATCGAGGTGACGCAGCAGGCCGACGCCGTCCCATCGCTGCATCTGGATGGCGTGCTGCTCGAGGGCATCGATTGTCCACTGGTGGACGATGGTCACGAGCACCGCGTCGAGCTGCGCTGCCGGCCGAGTTGAGCGCGCAAGCGCGCCGACGCCCTGAAGTGCGATGCGCTATGAGCTGCCGCACACCAGCAAGAAAATAGGCGAGAGACTTGCAACGATACGGAGCCATTCAACCCGCTACGTTGGTGATCGCACAGACAGTCGGCGCTGTATCAACCAGGCTGAAGCTTCGACTGTCTCGCACAGTTCCCCATCAGGAATAGCAGCATGCGCATCTATCAGCACAACATCGCAGGCCTATTCGCTCGGCGCGACAGCGCCGAAACCGCCCTGTCCATGCTCATGCAGAAAGGCCTGCGCAGCGATCAGTTGCGAATTACCGCCATCAAAAACCACAGCTCACCGGCTCCTGACGCTCTGCGGGGTCAGCCACGGCAGCCAAATAAACTTCATGCTCTATACCGTCATCGGCGCGACTGTCGGTTTCGTTGTGGGGCTGCTGGTGGAATTCGTGCTGCTGGTGAGCGACACCATCCCATTGAATATCTTCTCGGTCGCCAGTCCAGCGATGCTTGTAGGGTGGTGCGTCCTCGCTGGCGCGTTTCTTGGCTGCGCCGCAGGTACCGCAATCCTTTGGCAACCGTCTCAGACTGAAGATGAAAGTGATGTGATGCTGGTGGCGAAAACTCATACCGAAGGAGAAACCGCTATTGCCCGGACAGTGATCAAGGCCTCGGCGGATATGTACAAGGAAGACGACCTGCTCATCGAGGGACGAGCCGAAGTTGCCAGATAACTCTGTGCGGCAACTGCGCTCATCAAGCGCGCCTAGCTGATCGCTATCGCTTTCCTGGCTGTGTCGTGGCATCAGGCTAGAAACGGAAACCTGGCCGGTGGGGATGCACGTCAACAATCTCCAACCGCCTGGCTACCAGCCCATAAGGGGGTTCGACTTCGTCCACGACACTGTTCCGGGTTTCGAACAGGTCACGCCTATGCAAGCTCGATGCATAGGTTTCCCAGGCCCTGGCTTGCTGGCGCGCGGCCTCAAGCTCCCGCGCCGACAGATATAGAGCAGCTATCAGGGTAGCGACCGCCAGCATCGCCAGGGCTAAGCCGAAGGCGAGCATTGTCATGCGGGAGTGCGTACTCATAATTTGCTCCGACCAACCAGTCGGCAGAAGTCGCGGCACAGGTCGCCGCGGCACATACCGATCAGTTGAAAAATCAACACTCGCCAGTCAGTACCGACTCCGCACACAGCATTGACCTGCACATAGCCATCAGCGCACCCGAACAGCAGACCGAGAGGCTCTGCCCATTTCGTCAATGAGCGAGGGAATCGACCAGCTCAGTCCAGATATCGCCTAGCTGAACCGGTATCACCTTGGGCCTACTTGGATCGGGTTAGCTATCCATCAAGTCATCTTGCGGATCACGAGTGGTCCGTTCTCGCCTCTCATGCGTGAGAGGCGGCGACTCGTGTAGCTCGCCCGGTAGTGGCAGGCGGGTGGACTCGTCGCTGCTCGGCTGCATGGCATCAGGCTCCGGGGCTTGCGGCTGGCCATCTTCTCGCGGCCGTTCTGGTTCTCTAGGCTTGTGCATGGTCGCCTCCAATGAGGACTCAGTGGGTACGCAATAGCGCACCCTGGGCAAGAAAGGTGACAGCAAACAGATTGCCCTGTCCGTGCGCTGGCGCGCATAGGACATGCGCCCAACAGCGTTGGCTATCGCACAGACAATCAGGGCACAGGCAGCCCAGGCTGTGCGCTTCCACACCGGCCTATTCGCCGACACCCAAAGGAGCTAACCATGCAACCGCAAAACCATTTGCCCATGTCGGGCAACAGTAGCGACAAGTCCGCAACCACCGCCCCCACGCTCGCGCAGTCCGGAGTTTCCCGTGACTTTCACAATCTGCTCGCAGACATCGAGGATCTGATCAAGGGGGCCACTTCACTGACTGGCGAGGAACTGATCGAGGCCAGAAACAAACTCAATACCCGCATCGTCGAGGCTCGAGCAGCAGCCCGGGACATGAGCGACAGCGTGGTGCAGCGGGCACGTCAGACAGCCACCGTGGCCAACGAGTATGTTCATGAACAGCCTTGGAAAGCGCTTGGCGCGGGCATCGCCATCGCCTTTCTGCTCGGCTTCGTGATGGCGCGACGTGGGTAGACTGCCGTGAGAGAGTGGAGGCAATATGCGAGAGCCCACCATGGCACCGCAATCGCTACCTGACAGCCTGGCACTCGAGCTAGTGCTTCAACCTGCGACTGCCCCGGGCAATGGGTGCTGCAATGCCTTCAACCAGCTTTCGAGGTTACTGGAAACACGCTGCGGCTGCTCCAAGGGTGTCAAATGACCTGCCTCCTCGATTTGCGCCAGTTGCGCCCCCACAATTGCCGACTGCATTTCAACATGCAGCGCGGGCGGCGTGATGGCGTCCTCTAGACCACACAGCAACAGCGTGGGACATACGATCTGCCCCAGGCTAGCACGGCTATCCATACGCCCGAGCATGGCCAGTTGCTGACGAATGAAGACTTCGGGGCCAAGGCTTTCGGCCATCGCCGTGACCACCTGCACCAGTGCAGCATCCTGCTGGTGCAGGGGATGCAGCAACCTGGGCGGCAAGCTGGCAACGAACGCGGAAAAGTCCTGTTCGGCCTGGCACATCGCCTTCACCCTGGCCCGCTTGCTCTCGAAGTCGTCGGCGTGCGCGCTGGTATCAAGCAGGGCCAGCGCGAGCACCCGCTGCGGAGCCTGGCGCATGATCTCCAGGGCGACATAGCCACCGAGGGAAAAACCCGCCAGGACAAAACTCTGCCCCTGCACCTGAGCCAATGCGTCCTGCGCCAATTCCTCCATGGAATCGGCCTGACTCAGATCGACCACAGCGACATGCGCCACGTCTGCCAACGCAGCAAGCTGGTGCTGCCACAGGCGGGCGTCACACAGCAGCCCCGGCAAGAGAAGAAGATGCGGCTTGTTCATGGCGTACCTCAAGGAGTTAGCGAACCTCCGCCGCGGCGAAGGCGATGAGCACTACTTTCCCCCGGCTATGCCCCAGACACCGTTCGCTAGCGCACGCTATGCCGGCAGTGTTGGCGAACGTACAGACGAAATATCGAGAGCTCTCTAACCTGCAGCCTCGACCAACACTGATGAATGGCCCCAAGGAGCAGCACATGCACAACTACCAGCACAGTGTCTCAGGCGCCTTCTCTCGGCGTGATCTCGCGGAAAGCGCACTGTCCCAGCTGATTCGACGAGGCCTGCGCAGCGAGCATCTGCACATCATTGCCGTCGACGCTACGGATACGGCAAAGGCAGGGGCACTGGTCAGTCACCACGCCGCGCTGTTGCGCTTGCTGCGCTATGGCATAGTCGGCACGGCCGTTGGTGTCGCTTGCAGTGTGCTGTTGGAGGTGGCGCTATTGCTCGGCGACTCCAACCCATTGCAGGCTTGGCTGCTGCTCGGCCCCGCGATGCTGATCGGCTGGGGTGCGCTTCTGGGCGCACTAGTGGGCTGTGCGGTCGGTGCGGCAATCATCTGGCAGCCGCTGCAGAGCAGTGCCGATGAAGACGTGCTGCTGGTGGCACAGACACACAGCGTGCAAGAAACCTCTATCGCCCGCAAAGTGCTCAAGGCCGCTGCCGGTCGCTGCCAGGATGTCGATATCTACACCACCCGTAGCGGTGGAGCTGTTGGTTCAAATGAGCCCGAGAAACAGTAGGGCCAGCATGACAATCACCATGACTCCCAGCCCACCACTCGGCCAGTAACCCCAGGTGCGACTGTATGGCCAGTTGGGGATGACGCTCATCAGCAAGCCGAACAGTAGAAGCAGTAAAAGGACACTCAGGTTCATGGAGTTCCCCTTGCGGTGGAGGGATGGGTTAGCTGCCGTCCGGTCCTTGGGCCGCAACTCCTCATGCATCAGCATGAACGCATGCACCTGGCCAATCTGTACGCAAGCGCACGCAGGGACGCCTTCTCTCTGCGGAGCAGTGCAGCTGGTCGCGTGGGTTTTGCGCTGATGAGGACGAAAGCTCATTCGCATGCTGCGCTCGATGGCCAAGGTGCACCGACAACGCGAAGCAGGAGGGACAGGTACCGCGGTAGCCAAAAGCCACACCGACGCCCAGACGAACGACGGTGCAGGTCATGGGATAGGGTCTTGTAGAAAACAGCTTGTGCTCTAGCCCCTGCGACAGATCCAGGTCGACGAGCTAGAAGTCTCCCGACGAGACTGACCCACTATCCTTGCTGGTGTCGGCGCTCATTGGTTCTGGCTGGACTCAGGAGTTCTTCGATTTCTCACTAGAGCCTTGGACTTCGCCCTGGGCAAGCTTCTTCTCCTCCCGCTCGCCCTTGGCACTAGGCTGCGGAGCATTCTGCTTCTGCGGCCCCTGGTTGGCTCTGTACTGCTGACTGTTGCCAGAAGCCCCGTCTTTCTGTACTTGCCCGGAGCTTTTTTCCGGAGTCTTGGGGCTGCGTGGCTCGTTGGACTTGTTCATGGTGACCTCGGTTGGAGCATGGCGCCGGCGATATGCCGATACCGAGGGAGGACGATGACAGCCTGCACAGCAGAGGTCGGTGCGCTAGCGCGCTTAGCGCTCACGAGCGTCAGTTTTCACTGAGCGTCAGTAGGATGTCCGCGTACCAGGTGCAGTTGAGTCCCAGCGCCTCGTCCTGCATACGGTCGCGGCTGCCCAGGTCAATGCGTGCCGAGTGGATACCGAGCAGCAACCATGGCAACTCTTCCAAACCATTGCGTGCTACTGGAGCCCGCATCACTACCGGCGCGCCGCTGGTGCCACGGTGGGTGCGTGCATCGGTAAGGAAGTAGCCCTGGCCCTGAAAGCGCAGGCCGAAAGACGAAGCAAGCACAGCATGGCGAACAACTGGCATGTGATGCAGGCTGTCGTGAAAGCCCAGGGGAAAGCCCACTACCAGCAACGTCGTGCCGACCTCGACAGGAGCACCAGACCACTGCAGATGCGCTGGTGTGAAAGAGTGATAGACCACCGACACCGGCAATGCCGCACGCTCGATCTCGAGCATCGCCACATCGATGGCACCTGCCGCGTCCAGCCCTTGGCGCCACAGGCTCTGGCCATCACGATACAGCGGTACAGAGAAAATACAGGAGCAACCCATGTCATCTGGGTCGCTGTGCACTTCGATCTCTAAGCGTTCGGGGAAATGCCGGCTCGGCTCATCCAGCAATACATGCCGACTGGTCACCAAGAACAGGTGTTGGTCACGGGCGAAGAAAAAAGCCGCTGGCATTGGTCAGCATGCGCGCCCCTGCGTAAGTGCAGATCCGCACAGTGCTGAGCAGCAGAGGCTCGATCACTGGCATGGCGGCGCCCCCTCCCTGTGGCGTCGTCTATACCGCTGCATCAGCGGCCTGACCGACGCACCATGCAACAGAATCGACGCGGCCACGGTGAGCAGCGTAAAGCTGATCAGTTGTTCTGCCAGTTCGCCCGAAACGCCCTGATGCAAGGCGAACATCAGGTAGAAGAGCGAGCCGATACCACGGATGCCGAACCAGCCGATCATGCTGCGCTGATGGCCGGCCAGCGGCTCGCCGAGCGTACCCAGTACCACCGCAATCGCACGCAGAGGCACGAATAGCAGCGCAATGAACCAACATATCTCCAGACTGGGGCGGGTGTATGCCAGCATCACACCGATAAGCAGTACCAGCGCAAGTTCGGCGAGGCTTTCCAGTCGATCGTTGAAGCCTTGCACCGCGTGACTCATCGCGGCACTTGCATGGTGAGAGTGAATGGCTAACTCGCTTTCCCCATGCCCGCCGAGACTCGGCTCCGTCCCGAGCGACTCGCTGCCTACGCGCGGCTGTTCCTTGACCCGTTGTAATGCCAGCCCCGCGGCAAACACGGCGAGAAACCCGGAGGCCAGGCACAGTTGTGCCGCGCCGTAGGCCACAGCAATCAGCCCCAGCGAGAGGAACTCATCCAGGCCGACAGCCAAGTGATGGCGGGTGCGCAGATAGACCACGAGCTTGCCGATCGAGGCTCCCGCCGATGCACCGATCAGTAAGCCTCCGAACGTGGCCCAGAGCAGATCGACCAGCCACCAACGCCAACCTCCAGCCCCCAGTTCATGCAGCCCCAGCAGACCAAGACCGAGCATGACGAACGGGAAAGCCGTGCCATCGTTCAGTCCCCCCTCACCGGACAGACTGAAGCGCAGCCGATCCTGATTGTTGCTGGGCGTGGTCTGCACGCCCGAGGCCAAGACCGGGTCGGTAGGCGCCAGGATGCCACCGAGCAACACAGCAGCGCCCAGCGGCAGATCCAGCAGGTAGACGCCAACCAACGTAACCAACCCAACGGTGAGCGCCATGGAAACGAACGCCAGGCGCAACGGCAGTCCCCAGCGCTTATCGCGCAGCGGCACCGCGCCCATGTTCAGTCCCACTGCGAACAGGGAAATCAGCAGCGCTATCTCAGCGCCCCACAAGAGCACCTCGACATGGAGTGCTGGATCCAACTGGACGATGCCCAGCCCGAAGGGGCCGAAGGCGAAACCGACAGCCATGTAGACCATGGCACTGCTCAGCAGCAAGCGGGCCAATAGTGTCCCCGCCAAAACCATGGTGATGAGGAGGATGCCAAGCAGCAACGACCAGAAGGCGACAGACATGAGGGGAGCTCAGAGGGCGGGGGCAAATCTGTCTCGAGCATCCGCCTAGTTGACACGCTTGGCTATCGCTATTGCCCGCGGCCAACCGCTTAGGCAGACCTGGTGCATAAATGCGCCAGTGGGCATCAAAGAGAGAGCAGGCTTAGGTGGTGTAGCGCACCGACACAGGTGTGCACTAGCTGACACGCTGACTTCATCCATCCGAATGCCAGGCAACCAAGCCAGGCCAGATCAGGAGATAAGCGCATGAGCAGGCCACTTGCAGAAATCATCCGCAAAAACTGGCGGCAACTGGCCGGCCTCGCTCGAGTAGCCTGGGATGAACTGACGCTCGATGAACTGATCCGGACCCAGGGCGATGCCCAACAACTGACGGACCTGGTGCAACGTCGCTATGACATGCCTCGCGAGGATGCACAGAAACAGGTTATGAGCTTCTTCGAGCGACACCGCACCGCCTGACCAGCACCAGTACGCCGGCACAACCGGCCAGAGGGTATCAACATGCTCTTCTCCTACTTCGCCGTATCTCGTGACTCGGGCAACATCCTCCACATCACCATGCGCAGCAGTCCGCCAGCTGACACACCAACCGTGCAGTACAGTTATGCCTCCATCGCCGGCGTCAATCGCTACAACACACTGCACAACGCAGGGCAGGATCTTATTAGCCTCAGAAACGTGGGCTGACGCAGTAGATCTCCAGAGGCACTGCGACAGCAATGAAGCTCCCTGTGTACTTGCTATGACCGGCTATCGCATATGCAAGACGAAAAACACAGCTTCAGGCCAGTAACATGTAGGATGCCCCTGCCGCAAGGTGATAGGCGTTGAAGGCAAAAGCCTCCGCGACCTATGCGGCAAAGCGGTCCTGCTTGGACACGGCATGTACCTGGGACATCAATCCCCATTTCAGCGTGCGTTGAGCCCTCTTGAGATCGGGGGCAGATACCTCGCCTAGCTCTGATACAAGCCGAGCCCCTCTTCCTCGTGCGCAGTACCTCGCAAAACGAGGCTCATGCGGCTGTTCTGCTCGATCTCAATCGTCCGCACTGGCATCACCTCCTGTCGAGACAACAGTCCCCGGTGCAACCACCTGCAAACGCATGCCTGGCTGACCGGTCTCACAACACGCGAGCCCCCGCACTGCGCAGTCTCGCCCGACATGAGTACACGTCATGCCAGCCCCCATCATCTGCCGCACCTACCGAAAACCCGCCAATCAATGCAGCTGCTTCCGCTGCCGCCCCTTGCGAGGCGATATTCAGCTAAAAGCCGTAACTAACCGACCAGTCATCCAATAGGCTCCCGCTTACCTAGGAATTGATTGCCTTCTGGGCAACTGAGGGGGATGGTGAAAATTCATCTCGCCCGAGCCCTGGTGGAATCCCTCTTCCCTCCGTTCGGCTAGGGAGCCGAAATGAACGATGATCGATTCCACATCGGCCTGAATATCGCCAGCTACTGCATAACCATGGCCAGCGACGACCTGCTGGACGTTGCCGAGTACTCTGAATATCCAGCTCTGGCCGAAAAGCTGCTGCGCATTCGCGAGAACCTAGATGATTGCGTGCTGATTATTGAGACTCTCAAACACTACTGGCTAACCCAACCGGCGCCCTCATTAGACATGGCTCACATGTGGTCCTACCTCTGGCTTGAGCGAGCGACACAACCGTGAATACAGCCAACGAGAGCATGCGTTCAAAGCTCAATAAACAGATCGAGAAGTTTCTATCCGAGGGTGGCGAGATTACCGAGGTCTCCAGCAGGAAGACCGGAGTGACGAGGAGCCCCAAAAAGCTTGGGGAAATCAAGACAGTCGCCAAGAGGCCCCTGGACAACAGCGCAGACCATTGAGAGTAGAAAGCATCCTGCAGCGGGTTCGGACGCAGGATGGTCATGGTCCAGTGAAGGTGCTCCAACGATTAACCAGAAAGGGCTCCCACAGGAGCCCTTTCTACATTTCCTCATGATGATCCACCAATGACCGCTTTTGGCCGGAAGCAGCCTCTCGCGAAAGGTCAGCTACAGCCGACAGCGGACAGCGGACAGCGGACAGCGGACAGCGGACAGCGGACAGCGGACAGCGGACATTTTGCGTAAGCGCGGCCCTAAGCAGCTCGATTTTGCAAACGAGGTCTCAATAGACCTCTGGCAGTCCATCTAGACGGCTTCTACGCTCAAGCCTCCCCTTCCAAGGCAGGATTTCGGACATGGAACGTTCCTCTCGCGGGCTTAGTCTCGCTTTCGTTTTGCTGGTTGGCGTTTTCTTTCAACACGCTGGTTTTGCTGCTGCCACTTGCACTTCCACCGGTACAAGTTATTTCGGCACTGAATTTTATGCCCCCCCCCAAACGCCTAATGGCTCGGGCGAGTACATTTATGAAACAGCGCTACTGCAGTGCCAAGGAAATAAGGTGGTTAAGTGGAACGGAAGTCCTATAACTGCAACGCCAGAAAACATGCTGGCGCAAGTAAAGGCCAACAATATAAATATGAAGCGCACGTTTTCCAATACGTGCAGAACACATATATTGGCTATCCATGATCTTTATGCCGGAGTTCTAGATGGTGTCAATATAACTCAGTTTGCAGTTAGCAATCAGACCCACTACAAGGTATTCGCTGGGCCTGTTTACTATGATCGGCCAACAACAAGGCTGACTTGCCCCGAAACTCCAGGAATGGGTGACCCTGATCTTCCGAAAACATGCCCCGTTGTAGCGGCAACCTCGGAAAGTGCTCGATCAGCAGACCCTACAAGCGGCGTAGCTGATCCAGTCAATGTTTCCAACGGCAACAGCTATCAGATCGAGGTTGATTATCCAGGGCAAGCTGGCACGAAAATGCATCTCGCCCGCTACTACAATAGTAGAACCGCGAACTGGACTCACACCTATTCAGCCCAACTTGAAATTGCGCCGTTAGAGGTTATGTTGACCAATACGGATGGCCGGGAGAGCTTGTTTTTTGTAGCGGGAGGCGTGGTTACCGCCTCGCCTAAAGAACTAGGTCGCTTGGAGCAAACTGCTTCAGGCTGGCGCTATGACAACACCTACAACGAGCACCTGCATTTCGATTCTGCAGGCAAGCTCACTCGAGTCGACCGAGCTAACGGCACCTATGAAACGCTTACGTACGGCGCGAATAACGCTGTTGTAACCGACTCGCTTGGTCGAACCATGACCCTCACCTTCAACTCTGCCAAGCGCCTATCCGCCGTGAGTGTCGGGGCGATGCAGGTGGCCTACACCTACAGCACTGCAGGTCGCTTGACCAGGGCCACACGCACACAGGGCGGTCAGAGCAAGTTTCGTATCTACCACTACGAGGACACCAATGAGGGGGGCTTGCTCACCGGTATCACCGATGAGCGCAATATCCGCTATGTCACCTGGGAGTACGACACGAAGGGCAGGGTTAAGAAAAACGTACTGCACAACAACGCCAGCCAGTATCTGTTCACCTATAACAGCAATGGCTCGACTACCGTCACCAATCCGCTGAACAAGCAAACCACTTACACCTTCCAGACCGTCGCCGGTGCCAAGCGCATCACTTCGATTTCAGGTGCCCAGTCCCCTAACTGCCCCAGCAGCAACGCCACCTTCACCTACGACAACCGTGGCCTGATCAAAACGAAGATCGACAACAAGGGCTACCTCACCACCTATGAATATGACAGTCGAGGCCTAGAGAAGTCGCGTACCGAAGCGTCCGGTACGCCTCAGGAACGTACCATCACCACGGAATGGCACCCCACGCTTTATCGACCGGCCGCCATTACTGAGCCAAATCGCATTCTGACTTACCAATACGATGACTACGGCAACCTGCTCAGCCAGACCGTTACTGCGCCCTGATCAGAAGGAACTGACACATGGACATCAAGCATCGCGTAAGCCTGCTCAGCCTCGCCCTGGTAGCAACATTGGGGCAACCGAGCGCTCATGCCATCGAGCGCAGCTGGAGCTACACCTATAACAGCCTTGGCCTGGTAGAGACTGCCGATGGGCCGCGCACCGACGTAAGCGACATCACGACCTACACCTATGACACCTCGGGTCGCTTGAGTCAGGTCACTAATGCCCTTAACCACATCACACAGTTGTCCAACTTCGATAGCTATGGCAATCCACAAACCGTGGTCGACGCCAACAATGTCACCTCTACGCTGACCTATACCCCGCAAGGCTGGCTGAAATCAGTAACCACAGGCGGCAGCACCACGAGTTTCGACCACGACGATATCGGTCAGATCATCAAGGTTACTCGTGGAGACGGGAGTTGGTTGAGCTACACCTGGAACGGCGCACGCCGGCTGGAGCAGATCACCAACAATCTGAATGAGTCGGTGGAGTTCGGTTACGACAACATGGGGAACAGGAAGTCCCAAGTTGTCAGGGACGCATCCAATACGCTCACCCAACAGCGGAGCTGGGTCTACGACGAACTGGGCCGCCTGATGCAGTCGATCGGCGCCGACCTTCAGACTCAGAAGTACGGCTACGACCTTAACGACAATCCTTCTTCTATTACTACGCCCAAGGGGCACAGTACGGTAACGGGCTTTGATGCCCTGAATCGGCTGGTATCCAGCACAGATCCGCGCAACGGCGTCACCATTCATGGGTATGACGCTCAAGACAACCTGACCAAAGTGACCGACCCACGCAGCGTCGTCACCGAATACAAATACGACGGTCTAGGTAATCTGAAGCAGGTGATCAGCAAGGACAGTGGCACGACCACCTTCACCCATGACGACGCTGGCAACGTGCTGAGCAAGACAGACGCTCGAAATGTGGTTACTACCTACAGCTACGATGCACTGAATCGCCTCAAGACCAAGCAGTACCCCGCTAACCCTGCGCTGAATGTCCAATACCACTACGACATGACTGCCGATGGTAATCATGGCATCGGTCGACTTACCGGGGTGCAGGATGCCAGTGGGGTGCTTGGCTACCACTACGATGCCCGGGGAAATCTGGTGGAGCAGATTCGCTCCGTGGAGATCGCGAATGGGGATGTCTACGACGCGCTTGAATACGGCTACGACAGCGCCGACCAGTTAACCCGCATCGCTTACCCAGACGGGATTGCGGTGGAGTATCCACGCAATGCTGCAGGCCAGGTTAGTGACGTGGTGTTGGTTCTAGGCTCGCAAGCGCCCGCACCTCTTGCCACCTCGCTGAGCTACATGCCTTTTGGCCCGCTGAAGAGCCTGACGTGGGCCAATGGGCTGACGCTCTCGCGAACCTACGATCAAGACTATCGCTTGAAGCAGCAGAGTGTTGGCCCTTGGCAGGCGACCTATGGCTACGACGCTAACAGCAACATCAAAACCCTGCAAAGCGGACTGTTCGGCGACCTCACCTATGGCTACGACGAGCTGGATCGACTCACTAGCGAAGAGCAGGCCGCCGAGCGCAAGACTTACGGGTACGATGCTGTAGGCAATCGATCCAAGCGGGTGACGGAGGCGCTGAGCAGCGGGCAAGTTACAAGCACCTCTACCAACACCTATACCTACGGCACCGATAGTAATCGCTTAACCCGTATCGGCTCGCTGGCGCTGCCCAGCGACGCCGCCGGCAACCTGCAAATGATCCGCGCCGGTCGCGAACTCGAGTACGACCCCCAGGGCCGTTTGAGCACAGCCAAATACAACGGCGCGATAGTCGGCGAATACCGCTACAACGCGTTGGGTCAACGCGTAATCAAGGTCGCCGGTGGCTACACCTATACCTTCCTCTATGGTGCCGATGGCCAACTTCTAGGTGAGACCCGCTATAGCAGTTCAGGCACCAAAATCACTAGCCAGTATTACTTCTGGCTGGACGGCATGCCCATCGGCGGTATCACACTGAAATTCAATAGCCAGGGGGCAATCACCGCCAGTACTGCCTTCTACCTGCATGCCGACCACCTCAACACTCCGCGCTTGGCTACCAATCAGGCTGGTCAGGAGGTATGGCGCTGGAAGTCCGATGCGTTTGGTATGGGTAACGCAGTGAGCGTTGCTAACAGTGGCTTAAACGCAATCAACCTGCGGTTCCCCGGTCAGTACTTCGATAGCGATTCCGGCCTGCACTACAACTACTTCCGCGATTACGACCCGCAGACCGGGCGCTACGTCGAAAGCGATCCGATTGGTCTGGATGGGGGGCTGAATACCTACGGGTATGTAGAGGGGAATCCTTTAAGGTCTTCGGACCCCGATGGGCTATTTCCTGTTAGGCCACAACAGCCATTGGGAGTGAGAGGAGTCGGAGTGATGCCTGGTATGGGCGGCCTCATTACCCCGATTAGTGCTTACCACCCATCCATTGGCCAAGAATCCAACGTCGTACCATTATTCCCCCCGCCGAAACAACCTACAGGACAGTGCTCGAAAGACGATCCCAATGGAGACGATGGCTGCTACGTAGCCCAGAAAGGATTGCTTGCCACAAGAGCATTCATCCTTGAACTCTACGGCCTATCAGCCAGTGAACAAGATGTGGCTGCCGCACAAAGCGCGATTACACGATTCAATCAGAAGGCAAGCATTCATAATCAGCGATGCCCAAACTACAAAGTGCCGCCAATTAGACCAATTCTCTTCTGAGGAAGATATGTCCCCACAAGTAAGTCTTTATGTAAATGGCAAAGAGTTGTTCAGTCATGACACAGTGACCAACGAAGCTTTTGAATTGATCATTTCGCAGACAGAAAACAAAAGAGCTTTGCACCTTATCGCACAAGCTAAAGACATCGCCTCGCATAGTTCAACCATCATTGCCAAGGCGACTATTCCAAGCGGAGACCACATCCAAATAGGTCACTATGCTAGCGACTCAACACCGCGGCGTTTCAACCAAGATGAGATCGAGAAACTACTACGCCTTCACCCAAGTCTTAATCCTGAGGGCTATGAAAGCCAGCAGCTTCACATAGCTACAAAAGAAAGCAACTTTATAATCAGAGCGCACAATGGGTCAGACATAACCTGTTTCTACGAGGCGGGGATATCAAACAAAGAACAGTCCCCCTTGTTCTCGGTTGGGACCCTATCTCAGAACTCGGAGTGCGAGCAGTGGATGAAGAAAACAATTACCCCTGGCGAAATCATTGAGCTCATCTATATAGCATCTTAGACGTAACAATGAAGGCCCTGCCCGCGGCGGGGCCAATCTTCGTCCTACTGCTTTACTGCATCAATTTTCCCAGCAGGGTGTTCAGACTTTTTCGGTTCAGGGTGTCAGGTGAGGCCGGCACGGTGTTCAACTTGGTGCAGCGCCTACAGCAGGCTCCCTTGAACGACCGCTTTTGGCCGGAAGCAGACGTTGGGCTGTCGGCCAGGAGCTGCCGCTCACAGACGAACGCGTCCGGCCAGAAGCAGCCACGTCCGATGGCCTAAACATGCTCAATCGACCCGCAGCATCCCAAATCCTGCTTTCCATGTTTGAACGAGTCGCCTCAAAGAATCATGTGCCCCAGCTCGCCAACCCCCTCGATGGACAACTGCAGAGTGTCCCCCCTCTCGAGCAGGCGGCCGTTCTCGATTCCGCACCCTCCGGGGAGCGTGCCGGTCCCGATCAGCTCCCCGGGATAGAGCGGCTCGGAACTGGACAGGAATGCCAGTAGTTCTCCCAGCGAATAGCGCATGTCTGCGGTGGAGGTTTCTGAGACCAGCTCGCCATTCAAATGCACAGTCGCCGTAAGCGAGCCTATCCGGGGAAGCACCTCATCCGCGGTGGTCAGGATCTGCGAAATGGAGGACAGGAAATGCTTGCACTTCTGCGGGCCGAAGCCGGAACGCATCTCTGATCGCTGAATATCCCGTGCGGAAAAGTCATTCAGGACGACGAAACCGCCAATAGCATCCAAGGCCTCATCCGGCGTGGCGTTGAACAGCGGCTTTGCCAGCACGATGCCAAGCTCCAATTCGTAATCGAATGCTTGGGTGTGGCTTGGATACTTCACGGGCGTGTCACCGGGAACGATCGTCAGGTGGTTGCTGAAGTAATAGATCGGCTGGCGCTTCCAGAGCGCCGGCGGACGGAAGGCCGGAAAAGGTGACTGACTGAGGTGTTCGTAGAGCTGAGTGATTCTGAAGACGGTTGGCATGAAGCGCCTTACGAATCCTCGTGATGCCTGGATCCAGTGCTGCTCGAACAGCATGCAGTCACGGAACGAGCGCGGCTGAAAAGGCAGCACGCCCCCTCCTTCGCCTGGGGCAGCCGGCGCGAGCTCTTCCAACCACTCCGGAATTACTGCGTCAGGAGCTCCCGTCACAATCTCAAGCCGCGACCCTCGAGGGGCGTTGACGTCGCATATGCGTCGGACCTTCATGGACAAGCCTCATTATTGTTCGTTTAGTTGATCCGCAACACAGCCTGGCTTTGCCTGGACTATCTGCAGGCCCCCCTCCGCATCACAACCAAGTGGACAGGCTGATCGATCCGAATTGGTCGTGCTCGCGCTGGGTCTCGAATTCGTGGCTGCGCCAGACGTTGGCAAACGACAGCTGCCAGCGATCCCAGAGCATTGCCACTCCCAGCTGAGCATCGCCCACCCATTTCTCCCGATCCACGGAGTGGCTATCTTCGAAGGTGTTGCCGTCGAGGAGCATGTTGTGCGCCATGAAGCGCCCTTCGAAGTTGGCGAAGACAAACCAGCCGAGGCCCTCACCGGGCTTGAAATACTGGACGCCACTGGGGGCGGGCGTAACGGAGAACTGGCTGAAGCTGCGCGATAGCCCCTGACCGAGGCGAACCCCGGCACCGGTGGATGCGTAGGTATAGAGATTGCCGACTGCCCCGCCGACGCTCGGCCCGTACTCCAGCTCCAAACCTCCCAGCCGGTTCTGCAGCCACCAGCGCTTTTCATAGCCCAGGTTTACAAAAGGCTCGTTCTCGAGCTGATGGTCCCATCCTTCCGGCGCATCGCTCCCTGTCACCTTGTGCACCGCCCGTTGCAGCCTCTCGCCTGGCCCCCTGGCCAACGAGGCCCACATCGAGCGTGAAGGTATCGGTCTTGCGCACCCCCTCAAGCTGCTCTGCAGAAAACAGCGTCACACCACCGAAGAACATCCCGGCGTAGGGGCGATCATCCTCCTGCAGCTCGGCGGTTTCGATCTCCTCGGGGGTGTAGAGCTGGTGGCCGAAACGGTATGCGGAATAGGTCAGGTCACTGGCAGACCAGCCCGGCAGAAAGTCGGCGAGGTTCCTGGTCCAATGCTCCTGCGCGGGCTCGAATGCCCAGAAGCCTTCGATTCCGTTCGTATAGTGGCCATCCTGACCGCCCGTGACGACGTCGTTTTCGACCTTCAGCGAAAAGACTTCGGCGTGCACGCCGCTGGCAACCAACAGGGAAGTTACCAGCATGCCGATAGCAGAGGCTTTCATGATTTGCTCCTTTTTCAGTGCTTGCGAGAACAGGCGGCTGAGCCGCATCAGTACGAAAACAGGCGCTGGGTTTGGGCATTAGCACGCCCTGGGAACTGGCGCAGTTTGCATAGGCGCTCCCCGTCCAGATCCTGGAAGGTCCGTGAGTGATGAGCCTCTCTGGGGCTCAAGCTGATTCGGGGAAACGACGCTCCTTTGCAGGAAAGACCAGCTCGACAAGCCGCTCCGATTCCTCCCAAAGTCGCGCGGCGTCAGCAGTACTCAGCGCTCTCGGCGGGATGAAAGCGGGGGACGGAGAACCGCGAGTTTCACTGAGCCCGTTCGGACCGTAGTAACCGCCGCGCTGGGCATAGGGCGCCGTGGCGGCGAAGAGAGTGGGCAGCGCCCCCTGTGCCGCGGGTTGGAACAGGAACCATAAATAGCGGCGGAGCATCCCCGGCACGCTTCGGGCGCCCATGCCGTTGGGTATCAGTTCGGTGCGTGCGATACCCGGATGGGACGCGATGCTCTGGATGCCCCAGCCCCCTGCATTGCTGCGACGCTGCAGTTCGAGCGCGAACATGAGGCAGGCCAGTTTGGATTGGCTGTAAGCCACCATCGGCTTGTAGTCGCGCTCTGACTGCAAGTCATCAAAGTCGATGGCGCCGTTTCTCGCCGCCACGCTCGAGAGGCTCACCACACGCGGTCTCTTGCCGTTGCGCAGCAAGGGGAGCAGCTGAGCCGTCAGAGCGAAGTGCCCCAGGTAGTTGGTGCCAAACTGCAGCTCGAAGCCATCGGACGTTTCCCGGCGCGTCGGCGGGGTCATGACCGCAGCGTTGTTGACCAGCAGGTCCAGACCGTCGTGCAAGTAGCGCAAGCGCTTCCCGAAGGCCTCGATGGATTCGAGACAGGCCAGGTTGACCGCTTCGAAACGAACGTCTGCGGCCGGCACCACCTGGCGAATCTGCTCGATGGCCGCCGCACCTTTCAGAGGGTTCCGCCCTGCGACAATGACCTGGGCACCGGCTTGGGCCAACGCCAGTGAAACCTCGAAACCGATACCGCCGGTTCCTGTCACCACGGCCGTTCGGCCGCCTTGAAAGGGAATGTCAGAAGTTTTCCAACTGGCCATGATTTTTGCCCCGCAGAACGGATGGAAGGTATGCTGAGTGCACTTTTATAAGCACTCAGTGCTTAATTTATCTGCACTGAGTGCAACATTGCAGCAAGGCGTAATCAAATGTCAAAACCTTCTCGTTCCAGCGGCCACCCACCTGCGGAGGGCCTGCGTGAGCAAAAGCGTCGGGAGACGCACCAACGTATCGTCGACACCGCGCTGAGCCTGTTCCTGGCCAACGGCTACGAAGCGACGACACTGGACGCCATCGCCGCCGAAGCCGGCATTTCGCGGCGTACCTTCTTTGCCTACTTCAAGTCCAAGGACGACATCCTCATGTCCTTCATGGATGCTGGCTGGGCCAGCATGTGCGCCGACCTGCTCAAGACCTCGCCGGATGTACAACCGCTGCATGCCGTGCGCGATGTCATGACGAAGCAGATATCGAGCTACACCACCGAGGAGATGACGTCCCTCGACAACCTGATGCGCTCAAGCGAGTCACTGCTCGCGCGCAAACAGATCTTCTACGCAGAGCAGGAGCAGGCGCTGTTTGCCACGCTCTGCGAAGTCTGGAGGCAACCCGAGCGCCAGGTGGCGCTGCGGATGGTGGCGATCATCGCCATCGGCGCGATGAAGCTGACGACACAGGCCTGGGGCAACCAGAGCGGGCACAAGAAGCCGATGGCGGAAATGTTCTGTGAAGCCCTCGCCAGCCTGAAGTCCGAGCTTTGAGCATGCCTCTCCCCTCAAGCATCGGGGCGTGACCAGGTTTGCTGCAGTGACTGCCTCTTCCCACGCCCCAGCGACAAGCGCGTCGCGGCAATGGCGTTATCGAGAGACGAGCGCAGCAGATTGGAAATCTTCGGCCGCTCGGGCGTTGCGCGAACTGCCCGCTCCATGGGGTCCATCGCCGGCAGAATACGGGGGAAGGCCCCACCACACAGCGCGCCCCCTGGTAACGAGGCATGCGCGTAATGGATCGGCATGCGCCTGGCTGAAGGCGCATAGACCACGTCGTCACCGGTCCAGCGCAAGGCCAGGGCACGTCGACGACGAGTTCTCGATTGGTTGCCGTACGAGCCGTGCAGCGTCAACGGGTGGAACATCAGGATGTCGCCTGGCTCCATGTCCCAGTCGAGCAGCTCATAACGCTCGGGATGGGCATTGATGTCCGGGATATCGTCCATCTCGTCATCGATCATCGCCGCCACGTAGTCCGGCGAGATCGCCTTGAAGCGCTGCGGCCACTTGTGCGAGCTCTTCACGTACAGCAGCCCGCTGTTCTCGCGATTGACCGGATCGCAGGGAATCCAGAACGAGCAGATCTGCTCGCCGCGAATCGGCCAGAAGCTGAGGTCCTGGTGCCAAGGCGTCGGTGCATCCGTACCGGGCTCCTTGACGAACATCTGGTCGTAGAAGAAGCGAACCTCCTGGGATCCCATCAACTGTTGGGCCCAGCGAGCGAAAGGACCGTAATAGATCAGATCGCGCAGAGCGTCGATGCGCTTCCAGAGGAAGATATCCATCTGGTAGCCCTCCACCTTGCGCGACATGAACCGTCCCACCATGGATGCATTGCTACGCGCCTCCTCCAGGCCGCTCTCGATCATCGCCATCCAGTTCGGCTCGATCGCCCCCTTGATCATCACCACACCATCGTCGCGGTAGCGCTGGATTTCCTCGGCAGTCAGGACTCGTACGGGGTATGCGGGATAGGACATGGTTCAACTCCCTCGGCACAGCGTGCTCGACTTGTTATTGGAATAGGGAAATCGTGACAAAACTCAATATTGAGAGATTACTCAATTTTGAATAATCTGCCACAAAAGAACCGCACCCTCAATAACGACAAGAGACCGACATGCACAACAACAAGACCACACTGCCTGCAACAGTGGACATACTGATCATCGGTTACGGCCCCGTTGGCGCCACGCTGGCCGCCCTGCTCGGCCGCTATGGCGTGCAGGCCCTGGCAGTCGACAAGGTTCACGAGGTGCTGCTGATGCCCCGGGCGATCGCCCTCGACAACGAGGCACTGCGCATCCTCCAACAGGCCGGGCTGGCCGAGGATGCGTTCGACAAGATCGTCATACCCGAGGTGCGCATGCACTGCCCGATGGTCGGCCAGTTCGGTCGCGCCAATACCAGCGGCAGCCTGGACGGCCATCCGAAGCTGGTGACCTTCTATCAACCGGACCTGGAGCACTCGATGCGCGCCCAGTCCCGCCACTTCGCCAATGTTCAGCACCTGGGGGGCTTCGAGCTGGTGGACCTGATCCAGGATGACACCGGCGTGCTGGCCGTCCTGCGTGGCGAAGATGGCAGCCAGCAGCAGGTCCGCTCGCAATACCTGGTGGGCGCCGATGGGGCCAGCTCGAAGGTGCGCAGCCTGATCGGCCAGGACTTCCAGGGCACCAGCTATAGCGAGGACTGGCTGATCATCGACGCCGCCGAACGCGAGGAGCAGGCCATCGACCATGTCGAGTTCATCTGCGATCACCGCCGCCCTACCCCGCACATGCCGGCACCTGGCGGACGAGAGCGCTGGGAATTCATGCTCCGGGCCGGCGAAACCCGTGAGCAGGTGGAGAACGATGCACACATCGCCACCCTGCTTCAGCCATGGATAGCGGCGGACCAGCTGAAGGTCGAGCGCAAGGCGGTCTATCGATTCCACGCGCGTTGCTGCGAGCGCTTCCAGAGTGGCCGGGTGTTCCTCATCGGCGATGCGGCGCACATCACCCCGCCCTTCGTCGGCCAGGGGCTGGTGGCCGGCCTGCGCGACGCCGCCAACCTGGCCTGGAAACTCGCCTGGGTCGTGAATGGCCGCGCCAACTCGAAGATTCTCGACAGCTACGACCAGGAGCGCCGCCCTCATGCCCGCGAAATGATCGCGCTGGCGAAACTGATGGGGAGCATGGTGATGCCCAAGAACGCGCCCTTGGCCTTTCTGGGGCACGGACTGATGCGGTCGTTGCGGCTGATCCCTTACTTGAGATCACTGTTCGAGGAGTTGGAGATCAAGCCGAAGAACAACTTCAAGCGTGGCCTGTTCATGCCGGTGGTACGTGGTCGCCGGCTACGTCGTGGCGGGCTGTTCCCGCAGGGGCTGGTGCGTACCCAGAATGGCAGCATTGGCCTCAGCGACGACAGCCTCGGCGACCACCTGACCCTGGTCGGCTTCGGCATCGACCCTTGCACCCAACTGGACGAAGAAATTCGTCGCTGCTGGGAGGGCTGCGGCGGTCGCTACCTGCACATCGGGCTGCAAGGGCAGAAGAGCCGTGCCACTACCCCCTTTATCGAGGACCTCAACTACGCCCTGCTCGGCAAGGCACCCGCTGGCTCGCTCGCGGTGGTGCGCCCCGACCGCATCGTCATGCATGAAGGCCCGCATGCCCAGGCCGGCAAGCTGATCCGGGAAAGCCTGGCGCTGCTCGGCTATTGAGTGGGCCTGCCCCAATGCGGACGCTTCCACTATCATCGGGCCTACTTCTCCAGCGAGTGGCCCAATGAGCAACACAGCCCAACCCGACGCCCCTCTGACCCGTGGCCATAAAAAGCGCGAGCGTACCCGACAGAGCCTGATCGAGGCCGCGCTGCGCCTGCTGGCGCGCAAGGAAGTCGGCGAGGTCGCCTTGCTGGAAGTGGCCAGCGAGGCGGAGGTGGCCAGCGGTACCATCTACAACTATTTCCGCACCCGCGACGAGGTCATCGAGGCAGTCGGCATCGCCCTGGCTGACAAATTCTCCGAGACCATTTCGGCTCTCAGCAGCGGCGTGAACAGCGGCGCCCTGCGCCTGGCGATTGGCGTACGCATGTTCATTCGCCGTGCGGCGGCAGATCCGACCTGGGCCAGCGCGGTCATTCGCGTGGTGCATTTCGATCAGGCGATTCGCTCGAAAATCGCCAACTTCGTATTGGTCGATCTGCGTGAAGGCGCGGAGGAAGGTGTGTTTTCCTACCCCGACGAGAATATTGCTCGTGATCTGGTGGTGTCCTGCGTGGTTGGCGGGATGCGCGCCGTCATAGAAGGACGTGGCACCCAGGAGTACGACAGCCAGGTCGCGGAGATGGTGCTCAAGGCCCTCGGCGCCCCCCCGGCCCGCGCGCGCAAGCTGGCCCAGCAGCCGCTGCCGGGCTGAGTCTCGCAGCCGAGTACAGCTCCCGTTTGCGTCATCTGTCAGCCCCTGGCTGCAGACTTGGTAGCGCCAGTCATTCGAAACAGGCGGTGCTGCCGTTGGGGCATCGCTGGATAGCCTCAGAAACCCCTCCGCTCGACTACCAGCCCTTCTCCCTGCGCTCTCGCCACTCTCCCGCCGCACCGCCCGCCTTGCACTCGCACCTTCACAGGCCGGCATCTGCTCGACCCTTAAAAATGCTCACCAAACGATAAAAACAAAATAGATTGACCAAAATTGAACATTGCTGTTCAATTCACTCATAGCGAATCTGGAGGCATTCCGTTGACCCGTCTCAATCAAGCTCAGCGCCGTATTCACCAGGCAGCCCTGCGTCTCTTTGCCGAGAAGGGGGTCACGCAGCTGAATATCAGCGACCTCGCCGAGGAAGCGGGAGTGGCACGCGGCACCATCTACAACAACGTGGAGACGATGGAGCAGCTGTTCGAGCAGGTCGCCAGCCAATTGAGCGGCGAGATGCATCAGCGCATCGCGCTCAGCTTTGCCGGTGTCGAGGACCCGGCCGAGCGTCTCTCTAAGGGCGTGCGCCTGTTCATCCGGCGAGCCCACGACGAGCCCCACTGGGGAGCGTTCCTCAACCGCTTTGCGCTGAGCAACGCCTCGATGCGGGAAATGCTCTACAGCCAGGTCACCATCGACCTGCTCCAGGGGCTACAGACGGGCCGCTATCAGATTCGCCAGGAGACTCTGGCCAGTGTGATCTCACTGATTGCCGGCGCCACGCTGGGGGCGATCTTCATGGTGCGCGAGGGGATAAAAACCTGGCGCGACGCGGGCACCGAAGCCGTTGAGCTGCTGCTTCGCGCCCTCGGAGTTCCCGCCGAGGAAGCGCTGCGCTTGGCGAGGCTCGATTTACCACCCCTACCCGCTGTGGACTGACTATTTATCCGGTTTCTAGCGACCCCGCCATTCGGGGTCGAAGGCGAAGCCTTGCCTGAAAAAAGTGCGGAGAACAACAACAATGACAATACCGAACATGCAACCCCCGCTGGCGACGCCCCAGCCCGCCAGGCATCCCCAGCCTACGGTGAAGGCTACGGCGCTTGCCCATCTGATCTTCGAGCGTGCGGACCTGAATCTGGCTGAGCGCTTTCTCCTCGACTTCGGCCTGCGCGTGGCTCGCCGCGATGTCGACAATCTTTATATGCGCGGCACTGGCAGCGCCGCCTATTGCTACCAGGTCCGTCGTGCCGAGAAGACACGCTTCGTTGGCCTCGGCCTCGCCCTCGCCTCCCGGGAGGACCTGGAAGCCCTCTCGCGCCTGCCGGGCGCCTCTTCCATCCAGCCCACGCAGGCCCCGGGTGGCGGCGAAAAGGTCTGCCTGACCGACCCCTCCGGGTTCGTCGTGGAGGTCGTGTTCGGTCAGGCGCCCGCCGAAGTCATTCCACATCGGCCCGCGCTGCCGCTCAACCAAGTCGACAGTCACGCCCGTATCAACGGCACGCAACGCCCGCCCATTGCTCCGCCGGAAGTGATCCGGCTGGGCCATGTGGTGCTGGAAGTTGCCGACTTCCAGGCCACTTGCGCCTGGTACACCCAGCACTTCGGCCTGATCCCCAGCGATGTTCAGGTGCTGCCGGACGGCTCGCCCGCCGTCGCCTTCATGCGCCTGGATCTGGGCAACGAGCCGGCCGACCACCACACGCTGGCCATGGCCCAGGGATTCATGGCGACCTACAGCCACAGCGCCTATGAAGTGGTGGATGCCGATGCCGTAGGCGTCGGCCAGCGCGTCCTGCACGAACGTGGCTGGAAGCATGCCTGGGGTATCGGCCGGCACATTCTCGGCAGCCAGATCTTCGATTACTGGCAGGACCCCTGGGGCGACAAGCACGAGCACTACTGCGACGGTGACCTGTTCACCAGCGAGCAGCCAACCGGGCTGCATAGCGTAAGCCCGGAAGCCATGGCCCAGTGGGGGCAGCGCATGCCGAAGAGCTTCACCAAGCCGGCGCTCAACTTCACCAATCTGCGGCTGCTGCTGCGCAACCTGCGGCGAAGCCCAGACCTGACCTGGCGAAAGCTGGTGATGCTGGCGCGACTCTTCGGCTAGCCGGCGCCATGAAGATCTGGAGTCGCCGCACAGCCCTCAAGGCAGGGTTGACCCTGGTAGGGGGAGCCTTGCTGCCGACTTCGACGAACAGTTTTACAGAACAACAACACCCAGCCTCCGTGCCACCACCCTCCTCTTCGGGAGCCATTGTCATGCCCGTTCATGTAGTCCGCTTCGAACACCAGAACAAGGTCCAGTGGGGCGTCATTCGCCAGGACCGCATATCGATCATCCCCGGTGAGTTCGCCACCACCGGTGAGCTGATCCGCGAGACCCGCATCAGCGAGCTGGCCGAGCTGCGCGGTGATGAGCTGAGCCTGGATGCCGTCACCCTGCTGTCGCCGGTGACGCAGAACCAGCAGTTCGTGTGTCAGGGCGCCAACTACCGGCAGCACATGATCGAGTCGGGGATGGACCCCGACGCGAAGAACTTCAACATGATCTTCACCAAGGCCTCCAGCTGCATCGTCCCGGCGAACAGCCCGTTGATCAAACCCCGCGTGGTGCGCTTCCTCGATTACGAGATCGAGCTGGGCCTGGTGCTCAAGCGCGAGATCACCGGCCAGGTGCAGGTCACGGACGCCAACCTGCACGAGTTCGTGGCCGGGCTGGTGATCGTCAACGACTACTCGGCGCGGGATATCCAGATTCCGCAAATGCAGTTCTACAAGGGCAAGAGCTTCCGCACCTTCGGCCCGGTCGGGCCCCGTCTGTGCCTGCTGGAAGCCAAGGACATGGGCTATCTCAAGCGCCTGCAGCTGCACCTGAGCGTCAACCAGCAGACACGCCAGAACGACAGTACCGCCAACCTGGTACATGGGCCCGCGGAAACCCTCACGGAGCTTTCCGGCGTGCATGACTTTGCCGCCGGAGACCTGATCGCCACCGGCACGCCGGCGGGCTGTGCCCTGACCATCCCGTCGCCCGCCAAGCAACGCATCGGCGCGCTGCTGCCGGAGTCGGTGAAATGGAAGGTGTTCATGAAAGCGCAGGAGGGCCGCAGCAGCCACTACCTGAAGGCAGGCGATGTGGTGGAGGCCTCCATCCGCAGCGCCGATGGCGCCATCGACCTCGGCACACAACGCAATGTCGTGGTGGAGCAAGCCTGATGGCCGTTCGCTCCCTGCACGATATTCACGTCCTCGAAAGCCCGCCCCTGGCGCAACGGGGCCTGGCCGCGAGCACCTACGAAGCCTTGCAGCGCTGCGCCGCAGCCTATGCCAACGCACCGGCGCTGAGCTTCTTCCTGCATAGCACGGACTATCAGAACACTCATGACTGGAGCTACGCCGAGCTGTTCGCCGATATCACCCGGGCGGCCAATGCGTTCCATGACCTGGGGATCGGCCCCAAGGATGTGATCGCCTTCCTGCTGCCGAACTTGCCGGAAACCCACTTCACTATCTGGGGAGGTGAAGCCGCCGGCATCGTCATGGCGGTCAACCCCATGCTGGAAGCCGCACAGATCGGCGACCTGCTGCGCGCGGCCGGCGCCAAGGTAGTGGTGACGCTGTCACCCACTCCGGGAGTGGACTTGTGGGACAAGCTCTCCAGCGAGCTGGAGCGCCTGCCGTGCGTGCAGGACATCGTGTGGGTGGACATGACGCCCTATGTAGGCGCGCTGTCCGCACTCGCCCTGCGCTGGATGGCTGCACGGGAAAAATCCCGTCACCGGGGACGGCGCATTCACAACCTGCGCGCCCTGATGCAGCGGCAGCCCGAGGCCCGCCTCAAAAGCGGCAGGCAGATTCGATCGGATGAGCATTCGTCCTACTTCTGCACGGGAGGTACCACCGGCCTGCCGAAGATCGCCATTCGCACCCACGGCTCGGAGGTATTCAATGCCTGGTCCATGGATGCCGCCACTCAGCCGAGGGCTTCCGGTCAGGTGATCTTCTGCGGCCTGCCCCTCTTCCATGTCAACGGTCAGCTGGTGACCGGGCTCATGCCCTGGACCCATGGTGACCGGGTGATCATCGGCACGCCCCAGGGCTACCGTGGCGAAGGAGTCATCGCCAACTTCTGGGCCATCGTCCAGCACTTCCGGATCACTTCCTTCTCCGGTGTGCCCACCGTCTATTCGGCGCTGCTGCAGCATCCGGTAAACGGCTTCGACCTTTCCAGCCTGCAGTACGCGCTGTGTGGCGCGGCGCCCATGCCGGTCGAACTGTTCCGCGAGTTCGAACGCCGCGTCGGGGTGCGCATTCTCGAAGGCTATGGGCTGACCGAAGGCGCCTGCGTCTCCTCCAGCAACCCTCCGGAGGGCGAACGGCGAGTCGGCTCCATCGGCCTGCGCCTGGCCTACCAGGACATGCGCGCGGTGATACTCGACGACGCTGGGATCTACCTGCGCGATGCGGCAGTGGATGAGGTCGGCGTCATTGCCATCCATGGCCCGAACGTGTTTGCCGGTTACCTGGACAACAGCCACAACAAGGGTGTCTGGATCGAGATCGATCGCAGGCGCTGGCTCAATACCGGTGATCTGGGCCGCCAGGATGCCGAAGGCTATTTCTGGCTGACGGGCCGCAAGAAGGAACTGATCATCCGTGGCGGCCACAACATCGATCCCAAGCAGATCGAGGAAGCCCTGCAGGCGCATGCCGCGGTCGCGCTGGTGGCCGCCGTCGGCAGCCCGGACGCCCATGCCGGAGAAGTACCCGTTGCCTACGTCCAGCTTGCCGCTGGGCAGAGCACCAGCAGCGCCGAGCTGATGGCCTTCGCCAGCGCCAATATCCCCGAGCGCGCGGCGGTTCCCAAACGCATCGAAATTCTCGACGCACTGCCAGTCACGCCGGTCGGCAAGATATTCAAACCCGCCCTGCAGCAACGAGAGATCGCCCTGGTCATTCGCCACGAGGCCAAGGCACTTGGCATTTCCGAGCTGGGCGTCGACGTGGTTCAGGACGCCAAGCGCGGCCTGGTCGCCCAGATAGCCGTCGCGTCCGAGCAGACCGCACTGGCCCAGGCGCTGGGTCGTTACAGCTTCCCCATCGAATGGCACTGCACGCCCGGGAGGTCATCCATTGCCCCACCACCTGCGCAGCTAACCAGCTGATCTAGCCCCGTAGACACCCGATGGCCGTCGCTCCTCCACGGCCAATGGGCCCGGCTGTGCCCGCAAAACGGCCAGAACGACTTCGCCACAACAACAACAAGAGGTAGTGAAATCCATGACACGCATACAACCGCCATGGCGGCTGGCTCACCTCGCCACCGCCGTTACCGTTGCCGCACTCACCAGCACCGCCGCGTCGGCCGTGACATTCCAGATAGGCGAGGTCGAAGGCCAGCTCGACTCCAACCTCACCATCGGTGCCAGCTGGGCATTGCGCAACCCCGACCCGGATCTCCTGCACGACCCGGCCTCGGATGACGGCAGGCGCAACTTCAAGAAGGGCGAAACCTTCTCGAAGGTGTTCAAGGGCATCCACGATCTGGAGCTCAAGTATGGCGAGACCGGTGTGTTTCTCCGGGGCAAGTACTGGTACGACTTCGAGCTGAAGGATGAAAGCCGTCTCTTCAGCGACATCGACGAGCACAACCGCAAGGAGGCGGCACGCTCCTCGGGTGCGCAGCTACTGGATGCCTTCGTCTACCACAACTACCTGATCGGCGATCTGCCCGGCACGGCGCGTGTAGGCAAACAGGTGGTGAGCTGGGGCGAAAGCACCTTCATCCAGGGCGGCATCAACACCATTAACCCGGTCGACGCCTCGGCCTTCCGCAGGCCCGGCGCCGAGATCAAGGAGGGACTGATCCCGGTCAACATGCTGTACCTCTCGCAGAACCTGACCGAGGAGGTTTCCGTCGAGGGCTTCTACCAGCTGGAATGGGACCAGACGGTCATCGACAACTGCGGCACCTTCTTCTCGCCAACCGACGCACTGGCCGACGGGTGTTCGGGTCTTTACGCCCCGTCGGGCGCCGAGATCCCTCGGATAGGGGATCGCGATGCACGTGATCAAGGCCAGTGGGGGACCGCCCTGCGCTGGTTCGCCCCCGAACTGGACAGCGAGTTTGCCGCCTACTTCATCAACTATCACAGCCGTATGGCTTACTTCAGTACCGTCGGTGCCACAACGTTCGGTGACCTGGGCAGCGCCAAGTACTTCGTCGAATACCCTGAAGACATCCGGCTCTATGGCCTGAGCGCCAGCACCATGCTGCCGACCGGCACCACCCTGGCCGGCGAGATCAGCTACCGGCCCAACATGCCGGTTCAGCTCAGCCCGGTGGACCTGGTGATCGCCTCGTCCGGTGTCCCGCCGCTGTCCCCCGTGCTGTCCAGCGGCAGCGTGCAATTCGGTGCTGGAGAAGACCTCACTGGCTATCGGCGCAAGGAAGTAACCCAAGCGCAGGTCACCGCTACCCACTTCTTCGATCAGGTGATGGGCGCCGATCGCCTGACGCTGGTCGGCGAGGTCGGCGTGGTTCATGTCGGCGGGCTGGAAGGCCGCGACGACCTGAGATATGGCCGCGCGACGGCATTTGGCCAAGGTGAGCTTGCTCCAGACAACAGCCTGTGCAGGGGACTGACCAACGCAGCAACACCGAACAACTGCACGGACGATGGCTTCGCCACCAGCACGTCCTGGGGATACCGCGTCCGCGCCATCTGGGAGTACAGCAACCTGATCCCCGGTGTGGATCTGCGCCCCAACCTCGCCTGGTCCCACGATGTCGACGGCTATGGCACCGAGCCTGGCTTCAACGAAGGCGCCAAGGCCATCAGCCTGGGCATCGATGCCAGCGTCCTCAGCACCTACAGCGCCAACCTGTCCTACACCGACTTCTTCGGCGGTGACTACAACACCAACATCGATCGTGACTTCGTCGCCTTGAGCTTCGGCGTTGCCTTCTGAATGAGTGATCACAATGAAAATAAAATCCCTGATCCTTGCGACTACCTCCCTTTCCCTCGCCATTCACTGCACGGCCCAGGCCGCCGTGCCTGCCAGTGAGGCAGCCAAACTTGGCGATACGCTGACGCCGATTGGCGCCGAGAAAGCCGGCAATGCCGATGGCAGCATTCCCGCCTGGACCGGTGGCCTCGACAAGGCCGCGGCCAGTGTCGACGCCGCAAGTGGGAGGCCAGCCAATCCGTTTGCCAACGAGCAACCGCTGTTCACCATTACCGCCGAGAACCAGGAGCAATACGCCGACAAGCTCAGCGAGGGGCAGCGCGCGATGCTCAAGCGCTATCCCCAGAGCTATCGCCTGCGAGTGTTTCCCACGCACCGCAGCGTGACAGTGCCCGAGCATGTGCAGAAAGCCGCCGCACGCAATGCGCTCAGTACCACACTGGTATCGAACGGCGACGGCCTGAAGGACTTCGAGACCGCCATCCCCTTCCCGATTCCCCAGAGCGCCATCGAGGTGATGTGGAATCACCTCACCCGCTACCGCGGGGGCAGCGCCCGCAGAAGTTACGTGCAGGCCACTCCGACGGCGAATGGCACCTATACACCGGTGCATTTCAAGCAGCAGTTCGCCTATCGGGACCAGTTGAACGACTTCGACCCGGCGGACCCGGGCAACGTGCTCTTCTATTACCGCGAGCTGATCACCGCCCCCGCACGCCTGGCCGGTGACGTGGTGCTGGTTCACGAGACCCTCGATCAGGTCAAGGAGCCGCGCAAGGCCTGGATCTACAACTCGGGTCAGCGCCGCGTTCGCCGCGCCCCGCAGATTTCCTATGACGGCCCCTTCCCGGCCTCGGAAGGCCAACGCACCTCGGACAACCTCGACATGTTCAACGGGGCGCTGGATCGCTATGAGTGGAAGCTCCTGGGCAAGAAGGAGCTCTACATTCCCTATAACAACTACCAGCTCGAATCGACCGAGCTGAAGTACTCCGACATCGTCAAGCCGGGCCATATCAACGCCGACCTTCCCCGCTATGAGCTCCATCGGGTGTGGGTGGTTGAGGGGAATCTCAAGGCAGACGCCCGGCACATCTACGCCAAACGGGTGGCATATATCGACGAGGACACCTGGCAGATCGCCCTCCTCGACCATTACGACGCGCGCGGCACCCTGTGGCGAGTGGCCGAAGGCTTCATGACCCCGATCTATGACAAGCAGATTCCCATGCTGGGCGTGGAGGCGCTGTACGACCTCATCAACGGCCGATACATCGTTTCGGGAATGCGTAATGAGGAGAAGGACCCCCTCGAATTCGGCTTTAAAGTCTCGTCCGCCGAATACACCCCAACCGCTTTGCGCAACGCCGGTGTTCGCTGAGTAGAGGGATGCCGCCGCCAGTTGCTGACGCTCGGGATCGACGATCCTACTCCCGTTGATCACCGAGAACTTTTACCGCTCCCTCGGGAGCGGTCTTTTTTTGACCTCGTAGCCCACGAAAGCTTGCGACTCAGCCCGCTCGCCAATCGAGTTGCGCTACCCCATCAGACGAGGCCATGGCCATGCCGAGTATTCGTAGCCATCTGCTCAAGATGCTTCTCAAACGTGAGATTCGTAAAACCTCCCACCGCCCCTTTTCGCAATGCCGCACACTCATGGATCGCCAGGTCAGGCTGTTCAAGAACGCTAGCGGTGTATCTCAGAGCTCCGAGAGCGTCGGAGGGCGTGATGCGCAGTGGCTGATCCCTGAACGAGCCGCTTTGGATGCCGCCGTGCTGTATCTGCACGGCGGTGCGTATGTCTCGGGCTCCATAAGCTCGCACAGGGCTCTGGCGAGCCACATTGCCAAGGCGAGTCAGGTTCGCGTGCTTCTTCTCGACTATCGACTGGCACCTGAACATCCCTTCCCTGCCGCGCTGGACGATGCCGTCACTGCCTTCGAATGGATGCAAAGCGAGCTGGGGCTGCAACCGAACCGTATCGTCATCGCTGGAGATTCGGCTGGGGGTGGGTTATCGCTGGCGACAGCGCTGCGTATCCGGAACAGCGGCCGTCCCCTTCCCCGGGCCCTGGTGGCGTTATGCCCCTGGACCGATTTGACATGCGGTGGGGAGTCGTACCAAACGCTAAGGCACAGGGATCCCTTTTTTCCGACAGCAGATCGCCTGCAACAGGCAGCCCTGGAATATGCGGACCAGACTCCGCTGAACCATCCGCAGGTCTCGCCCCGGTTCGCGGACCTGCGTTGGCTTCCGGAAATCTACATTCAAGTCGGATCTGACGAAGTACTGCTGAGCGACTCGGTAGATCTCGCCAATCAAGCGACCAAGGCCGGAGTCAAAGTCAGGATCGAAGAGTGGCAGGGCATGTGGCATGTCTGGCAGGCGTTTTGCGACTGGATGCCGGAGTCCCGGGAGGCCATAAGCCGGATTGGTAATTTCATAAAAGATGCTCTTACCCGCGACGCCGAGAGCAGATAACGACTCAGCAGATGGTGGCGTTGGCCGATTGCTCTGCCTCTTCCCTGAGGAAATTGACAAAGGCTCTGAGCGGCGATGGCATATGCCGGCGGTCGTTGTAATACAGATAAGGGCCATTGAAGGCTTGCCACCAATCCTGCAGAACCGGCGCCAGTTCCCCGCGGTCGAGCAGCGGCCTGAGGTATTCCTCGAAGGTATAGATGATTCCCACCCCTCCGACTGCCGAGCCTACTTCTAGATCCTGAGACGAAGTGAGCAACGGGCCTTGAGGCGGCACGCGGACTATTGCACCGTCCTTCTCGAACTCCCATACACCGAGTTTTCCGCTCTCGAACCGATGGCCAATCATCCGGTGAGTCAGCAGGTCGCGTGGGTGACGCGGCTCACCGTGCTTTTGCAGGTATGAGGGCGCGGCGGCGGCCACGAAACGCTGGCGGCGCGGGCCGATTGGCACGGCGATCATGTCTTTGGCCAGGCTTTCCTCGTACCGCACTCCAGCGTCGAAACCGGCAGCGATGACATCGATGAAGGTGTTGTCCATGGCTACCTCAACATTGATGCCCGGATGGCGCTGCAGGAATGTTGGGATCAGTCGGGGCAAAACGAAGCGGGCGACGGGTACCGGCACGTTGAGGCGTAGAGTTCCTACCGGTTGGAGCACGTCGTCCAGGTCGCCCAACGCTGCGCCTATCTCCTCCAGCGCGGGGCATAGCCTTTCCAGCAGTCGTGCGCCCACCTCTGTGGGAAAGACGCTGCGCGTAGTGCGGTTGAGCAGGCGAACGCCCAGATCGCGCTCGAGGCGGCGCACGCAATCGCTAATTGAGGAGGCAGACATACCACGCTGCTGAGCAGCTACGCGGAACCCTCCAGCATCCACAACTGCTGCGAACAACGCGACATCGGTCAAGTTAGGCTGGCGCATGGCTTTATCCCTCAGCAAGGGCCTGATTGTACGACCAGCCGTACGCGGCATCCATGTTTACACGGCTTATCCTGAGTAATCCTCCAGAGAACAATGCCTCCTGTAAACGCACTGCACCGAAGCGGTGTGTCACAACAGGAGGATCGAAGCATGAGCAATACCCTACAGATGAGCGCTGTCGGAACTGTCAAACCGGCATGGCGCAGAGGGCTTGCAGCTATAGGCTTGGCGGTGAGCTGTGTACTGGAGATGGGCAGCGCGGTTGCCCAAGGCCAGCCCAAACCGGATTGGAGCCTCGTCGATATGCCTTCGCAGAGCGGGCGTATTTTCCTGGTTACCGGAGGCACCAGCGGGATGGGTTTCGAAGACGCCAAGGCATTGGCTGCGGCTGGCGCCCAGGTGGTAATCGCTGCGCGTAATGCGCAGCGCGGCAAGGAGGCGATTGCTCGGATCAAGCAGGAGGTCGCCGATGCTCGAGTGGAATTCGAGGCTGTGGATCTAGCCGACTTGGTGTCGGTTCAAGATTTGGGTAAGCGCCTCAACTCGCGCCTACCGCGCCTGGATGGACTCATCAACAACGCGGCGATCATGGCCCCGCCGCAGCGAGGCACTTCGGCTCAAGGTTTCGAGCTGCAATTGGCCACCAACTATCTCGGGCATTTTGCTCTGACTGCACACCTGCTTCCGTTGCTGCGCAAAAGCGATTCACCGCGCGTCGTCACGTTGGCGAGCATCGCTGCAGCACGAGGTCGCATCAACTTCGACGATCTGCAGTCGGAGCAGGCCTACGACCCCTACTCTGCCTACGCCCAGTCCAAGTTGGCCGGGCTTATGTTCGCCTTCGAACTGCATCGTCGCAGCACCGCGCACGGCTGGGGTGTTCAGAGCATCGCCGCACATCCTGGAGTGGCCGTCACCGAGTTGATCGCTCGAGGGCCAGGCTTGGACAGCGAGTTCGGCCGTAACTGGGCCAAGGATCGTGAGCGATACCACTCCGCTGCCCAAGGTGCATTGCCGACGCTATACGCTGCCACCGCTCACGAGGCGCAGGCGGGCGCCTACTACGGGCCTGTGGGCAAGGATGAAAAGCGCGGGCCGCTTGGGCTGGCCTCGGTTCCCGCTGCAGCGAAGGACGCCGAAGCGGCTGCGCGCTTGTGGTCGACCACCGAGCAACTGACCAACGTCAGCTTCCGCTGAACTCATCGGAGCGTCGATCATGCTTTCAGCAAACCTGGTGCGGCGCCTCAGCGCCGCCATCAATGCCGAGCACCGTGAGATCAAGCCCGCCTTCACGGGGTTCTTCCTGTTCTTCTGCCTTTTCTGTGGCTACTTCATGCTGAGGCCGATTCGCGAGTCGATGGGCATCATGGCTGGGATAGAGAATCTGCAGTGGCTGTTCACCGCCACCTTCGTCGTCATGCTGATAGCCGTTCCGCTGTTCGCCTGGCTTAGCTCACGGGTGCCACGCCTGCACTTCATCGATTGGGTCTACGGCTTCTTTTGCCTCAACCTGCTGGTCTTCTCCGGACTGTTTCAACTCAGTAGCGATAGCGTCTGGTTGGCACGGGTGTTCTACGTCTGGATTTCGGTCTACAACCTGTTCGTGGTCTCCGTGGCCTGGAGCCTGATGGCCGATGTGTTCGACGGTCAGCAGGCCAAGCGGCTGTTCGCGTTCATTGCTGCCGGAGCAAGCGTCGGTGGTTTGGTCGGTCCAGCGTTGGCCTCGTTATTGGTCGGCGTGACGGGTCCGGCCGGCTTGGTTCTACTGGCAGCTGTGTTGCTAGGCGTCGCCCTGGCACTCAAGACCCCACTTATGCGCTGGCGGGAAATCGACGGCGCGGGTAGGCCAGGTGCAGTCAAGCCTGAGAGCTCCCACCGACCGGTAGCCGGCAATCCGCTCAGCGGCCTGACGCGGGTGACCCAGTCTCCCTATCTGCTCGCTGTCGCTGGCTTCGTCGTGCTGCTGGCTGCGGTGACCACCCTGCTGTACTTCGAGCAGGCGAGGCTAGTCGCGGAGCTCTTTCCCGATCGCGAGTCACAGATCAGGGTCTTTGGCGTCATCGATGTCATCGTTCAGGCCGGCGCCCTGTTGTCACAGCTGTTCATCACGGGACGTATCGCCAAGAAAATGGGCGTGCGCATGCTGTTGGCGATAATGCCGATACTGGTCTGCCTTGGCTTCATCTGTCTCGCCCTCGCGCCGACCTTTGCAGTACTTGCCGCGCTGATGATTGTTCGTCGCATCGGTGAGTACGCGTTCATCCGGCCGGGTAGGGAGATGCTTTTTGCGCCGCTGGATGCCGAGAGCAAGTACAAGGCCAAGAACTTCATTGATACCGTGGTGTATCGCGCGGGTGACGCGCTCAGCGGTTGGCTGAAGAGTGGACTGGACATGCTGGGTCAAGGCGCGATGCTGGTCGCACTGACCGGGGCAGTGTGTGCGTTGGTCTGGGGTGGGCTGGGCTGGTATTTAGGCAAGCAGGCGGACGAATTTAGCCGACGGACTGAACCGGAGAGAAAGGGGCCAGAGTTGCACTCCCTAGGAGCCAGCTTATGACCCGCGACGAGTTAGAGCGGCCTTCCCATTTGGTTGGACATGCAACTGAGCTCTTGAGATGCACCCTCTCGGCCGACTGGACTCGCTACAGCGACCGCTGGGTACGCGGCTATGCTCGGGCGCTTGAAGCACCGCGAGCGTATTTCTTCTGCAGGATCATCGAGGCTTCGTTGTAAGCCGTCTGGAAGGTGTCGCCACCGACCCATTTCACGGCCGTGTCTTCGTCTTCATCGTGGAAGATTCCGCGATAGGTGATCAGCAGGCCCATCATGAAGTCGATGGCGGCGTCCTCCCCCTCCTCCGCGATCACCAGCTCCAGCACCGGGTACTGCAGGAACACCAGACACATCGCCAGCAGGCTGATGCCTTCGCCGACTTTCATCGCCTGGAACAGGTCGTCGAAGTGCGCCGGGTCGAAACCGTTTTCTTCGATGTCTTTGAAGTCGAAGGTGCTCAGGTCGATTTCGACATCATCGAAGGGCTCGTTGACCAGCGGGTTGGCCAGCAGCGGATGTACGACGTTGGGCTTGGCCTTGCCCGAACGATTCTGCTTGGCCTTGGCTTTGGCCCGCTGGGCACGTTTCTGCTGTTTGTCCGGGGAGGCCATGGAGGCGCGTTCCTTGTTCGAGGCAGCCATCTTCATGGCCCAGGGGGTTCGGGCACAGATTGTATTCAGTCTTGGCCAGGGCCGCCGGCCAAGAGGTCGATTTTTCGCGATCTGACGCCCTATGGCCGACGAAACACCAGTAGCGTTGCGGTGTTGCGCTGGCAGATGACGTCGTCCTGGTTGATCGCGAGATTCTCCATGATGACGATGCCGCGATCCGGCTTGGATTTCGACGGGATTATGTCCTTCACCGTCGAGACGACGTGCAGGGTATCTCCAGGCCTGACCACGCTCAGCCACTCGACATTGCAGCCGGCACCGATGATGCCGGTGGCCAAGGGAACACTCTCCGCAAACAGCCGCATGACCACAGCCGAGGTGTGCCAGCCACTGGCGGCGAGCCCGTTGAAGAAGGATTGCTGGGCTGCGGCCGGATCGACATGAAACGGCTGTGGGTCGAATTCACTGGCGAAGGCAACCACGCGCTCGGCACTCATCTCGTAGTGCCGGCTGGTGAAGGTATCGCCTATGGAAAGGTCTTCCAGGTAAAGCTTCTGTTGCGATTGGGTAAGGGTCACAGCGTTTGCCCGTGTTGGAGTTGAGTCGGGATACGCTACCCCATTTGCTCGATGTTCAGGCTCAATCCGGTGGTGCTCATTCGCCTCAGCCGCGGATCGCGTCCAGGAAATCCTGATAGTGCCGAGCGGTTTCAGCCGGGCGTTCGAGCATGGGTACGTGGCCGCAGTTCTGCATAATCACCACGCTGGGTTGCTTCAGCAGCGGTTTCATCACCTCGATGCTCGACACATCCAGCACCCGATCCTGATCGCCCCACAGCAGCAAGGTCGGCACCTGGATTTTGGGCAGCTCCGGCTCCAGTGGCACGTAGTGTTCGCGCAGCTGAGCAAAGACCCGGTCGTAGTGCACGCGGTTGGCCATCGACTGCTCGGCGAAGTGCCGCTTCAACGGTCCGGGAATACTTGGCGGAGTGGCGAAGACGAACTGCATCAGCGCATCGAAGTCTTGCGGCTCCCGCACGATCAGCGGGTTGGGCTCGCCGCGCTGCACGCGCAGGTACATCTCGCTCTTGGTCGGGGTGGTCACGCCGGCATTGTTCAGTAGCGCCAGGCTGAGCACCTGGTCGCCATGACGCGCGCTATACAGCGCGGCGATGTGGCCGCCCATGGAGTTGCCGATCAGGTGCAGTTTGCCCAGGCCCAGGGTCTGGATCACGGCGTGCAGGCGCTCGACCTGGCTGGCGACGTCATAGCTGACATCCGGCTTGCTGCTCTGGCCGAAGCCCGGCAGATCCAGGGCGATAACGTGGTAGCGCTCGGTGAGCTGGCGCGAGAAGCGCAGCCAGGTGTCGCGGTTGCCGCCGAAGCCATGCAGCATCAGGAGGGTTTCGCCATCGGCCGGGCCGCCCTCGTAGTAGCGAATGGTGAACTCGCCAACCTGGATTTCCTGGGGCGAGAGCCCGGCCAGGCGCCGCTCGACCAGTTGCGTGGTGGCAAGCAGGGCCGAAGGGAAGAAGTACAAGCAGGCGGCGGCGCCTAGCAACAGCACCACGATGGCCGAGATCAGTTTTTTCATGGCGACTCCCCGCGCCTCGTTGCTGGAATGACCGCTCATGCGATGGCTCCGGGCAGCGGCCAAAGCGAGACGATATCTAGCAATGTTCGGGACTTGGGAGTGGCGGCGCTATCGCTCTTCGGGGTGATCTCGCGGCGAGCTACAGAGCGATGGTGGCGCTAGCCATGCCCGCTTCGGGGGAAGCGGGCCTTGTACGGCGGCGACTAGATGAAGGTTTGCTTGGCTGCGCCGCGTGGCAGTCGATTGCGCCCCGGCAGCTGTTGCAGACGCTGCTGCCATTCGGCGCGCGCCGACAGTCTGGGGGTGGGCTTGGCAGCCTCGGCAGCGGCTGCCTTCTCCGCCTTCGCCGCGGCTCTCAGCTCCGCCAGGCTCGGCGCCTTGCGCACGGGCGCGGTAGCCATCTTTTCCACGGAACGAAGGCAGAGCTTGCATGAAACCTGGGCGACATCCTGGCTGCTATTGAGGCCAGACCCGGTGCGTCCGCACGCAACACTTTCCTGGGACGCGAAGTAATGAATGACCAACGTGTTGTCTCCTGCATTCGGGCGCGGGATTCTACACAGTCACTCCGCAGAGTCGACAGAATTTTGCGGCGAGAATCGCTGACCGTCAGCCGAGGGAGCGAAACGACTCGCCAGCCGTATTCAGGAACCAGGTGATCGCCGCCGCAGCTGCAAGCGCCGCGACCAGCAGGCCGACAAGCAGCCACTGCACCACCTTGCGCCACACCGAGGGCTTGCGCCTCGGTACCAGAGCCTCTCTGGCCAGCCGCTTCTCCTCGGCACAGCGCGAACAGGGCGCGTTGTGCTGGAAGATGAGGAATCCGCATCGATCACACTTTCTCATGCTGCTGACTCAGGATCGCAGGACGCGCGAAGGCGCTCAGTATTTGTGGACGATGCCCAGCCGGCCCATGATTTCCAGCGCATTGACCAGCCCCAGGCCATTCATGGGCAGGCAGGCGAAGGCCTGGCTCTCGTCGAAATGCATGCCGATGGCCAGCAGCTTCAGATCATGGGCCTCCAGCTGCGCGTTGAAATACTGCAGCACCGCCCGCCCCCAGTCGTCGGCGCGGTTGACGGCGGCGACGGTCGTGTCGTCAGGCGTCGCGATGGCAATGCCCAACTGCCGTAGCGGCGCGAGGGCATTGACGGCAACCACGCCATGGGACGGCCACTCCTTCCATTCGAACTCGGCCAGCTGGTCGGCCCCGGCCAGCGCCGATTCGAGCTGCCTCCAGGCCCAATCCCACTGCGCCGACGGCGCCGGGAGGTTATCCGCGAGTTGCTGCGCGCGGGGCTCGTCGAACAGGCAGTAGAACAGCTCGGCCAGGGTGTCGCCTACATCGAGCTGCGGCCCCTGCTCCTGGCTGTCCAGGTCGCGGCTCATACGCTGCCACATATCGCCCAGCTCGCCCCAGTCCTCCTCGTCCATGGCGTCATCGATGACCTTGGCTTTGTCGCCACGCCGGTAGTTGTCCAGTCGCGTCTTGCGCACGCGTATGCCGCCCTCGGCGAGGTCGACCTCATAGCTGCGGTAATCCAGATAATTGGTCTGGAAAACGATGCGGTCAGGAAACACCTCGTGGGCGAGTTCCTCCTCGGAGTCGAAGTACGCGGCCCCCTCGAATTCGCCATGGGCGCTGATGATGCGTTGGAACGACTGGAGGTCGATTGGATTCATGGGGGTCTGATCGTATGAGGGGCGGGAGTGGGCTATCAGCGGGATATGCTGCCAGCCGTCCTCAACGTCGCGCTGTCGACCAATGCTCAAACGGGTGGTGTCGTGCAAACGGCGCAGCATTCGGCTTGCCTGCGATGCCCGCAAATACTTGAACACCCGCCCCGCTCTCCCCTCCAAACAGAGGTATCCAGCCTTGATGGAGAGCCGAGCCCATGACCAGTCACGCAAAACCCAACAGCAAAGCCGAACAGACGCCCACCACCCATGAACCGCCCGCGAAGGAAGAGCAGCCGGACGACGACATCACGGGGGAACAGCCGCGCAGCCGGTCGAACGAGGGCGACCCGCAGAACGAACCCGACTGATGCGCACGCCCTCGGCTCAGCCGTGGGCCTGCACCCTCAGCATCTCGTGGCGCATTTCCTCCTCGATCTCGACCACCGCGTGGGCGCGCATCGCCACGCCCAGGTTCTTCTGGTCGGTATCGATGGGAAACTGCTCCAACAGGTAACGCTCCAGCTCGGCTTGCGCGGCATTTCTCTTGTCGCGCAACGCATCCAGCGTGCAGCTCGCCTGTTGCTCCGTGACACTCGCCTTCATGCCAACCTCCCGATTCGCGCCTGCAGATGTGCTCCAGAGTTTTGAGCCCTGGGAGCCGCATCCATTGCAGCTAAATGCAGGCAGCTCGTCCGGGAGCCGACGGTTCGACCATCACATGCCGCTCAACGACGCGCGCCTTCAGCCGGCTGCCTCGTTGCCTGCCCGGCGTGCCGGGCGGACTCCAGCAACTGGCGGATGATGCGTTCCTGCTCGGCGTAGCCGCCCTCGCCCCAATGCAGATGGCGGATTCGTCCATTGGCATCGATGAAGTAATGCGCCGGCCAGTACTGATTGTTGAAGGCGCTCCAGATCCGGTACTGGTTGTCGATCGCCACCGGGTGCTGCACGCCCAGCCGCACCACCGCGTCACGCACGTTCTCGACGATGCGCTCGTAGGGGTACTCGGGGGTGTGCACGCCGATCACCACCAGGCCCTGGTCGGCATAGCGCCGGGCCCACTGGTTCACGTACGGCAGGCTGTTGCGGCAGTTGATGCAGTCGTAGGTCCAGAAATCCACCAGCACCACCTTGCCGCGCAGGGCTTGCAGATCCAGCGCCGGACCGTTGAGCCACTGGGTGGCCCCGTCCAGCGAGGGTGCCGGCCCCAGGTCGGGCAGCTGTTCGCTATCGGCGGCGCGGGCATCGCCGACCAGCTGCGTCAGCAGCAGGGGCACGCCGTCGAGCACCTTGCGTTCCAGCGCGGACAGCAGGCTCGACGAGCCGGCGCCGGCCAGCTGGCCACTCACCCCGCTGGCGATGCCGATGACCGCCAGCAGCGCCACGCCGCCCATGCCACGTCGCAGCCACTCGATCAGGCGTAGCGAGGGGCGTAGCCGCTGCACCACACCACGGCCCAGGAATATCACCAGCGCCAGCGCCACGGCGCTGCCGAGCCCGTAGCTGAACAGCAGCAGGCTGCTGGCAACAGCGGGCCCGCCGAGCATGGCACCCGAGAGGATCAGGCCGAGTATCGGCCCCGCACAGGGCGCCCACAGCAGCCCGCTGGCGAGCCCCAGCAACCAGGCGGAAAGCCCTGCAGGCAGGCGCCGGGCCTCGCCGTGCAGGCGATCGCCCAGCCATAGCAATGGGCGCGACAACCAGTTGCCAAAGCGAGTGGAGAGCAACGCCAGCGCGGACAACGCCAAGGCGGCGAGTGCCACATAGCGACCCCAGACGCTGGCCGTGATGGCCCAGTCCGCAGACACCGCCGCCAGGCTGGCCAGCAGGGCGAAGCCGGAAGCAAGGCCGAGAAGGGTCAGCCAGATCGATGCGGCCGAGCCACCGACTCTGGACAGCAACAGCGGCAGCACGGGCAGAATGCAGGGGCTGAGAATGGTCAGCACCCCACCGAGGAAGGCAATGAGCAGCATGGGTCACCTCGCGGTGCGCGAAAGGTCATGCCCGGCGCCGCCGGGCGAGTCGGGGGCAGCGATCAGTTGTCGTACTCGCAGGCCTTGGCATGCTTGAGGTAGGCCAGGCTGCGCTCGCGGCCCTGGGAATCCAGGTAATCCATGCGCGCCTCGACCACCTGGCACAGGGTCGAAGGAGCTTCGTGCAGCTGCAGGACTTTCTGCACGTCCAGCTGCATGCCGTAGTGGTAGCGCTCGACGGGGATGCTCTCGGCGGCCTGAACGGCGAAGCTGCCGAAGGGAAGGACGCAGGCCAGGACGAGGGCGGCGCGGGTGATGGCTTTCATGGGAGTCTCCTGAGGATCATGGGGATGGCGATGGATCGCATCTGCCGGGCGCCCATTGCACGTTCAGGAGGTATCGCCAATGTGTCGGGCACGGCGAGCGATTGCCGCGCCAGGTATCACCCCGGAGCCTGGATACACTGCAATACAAAGGGTGGCGGGCAAGCGCCGCCGAGGTCGATAGACTAGGCACCGTCACTGCAACGAGAGACCGCCATGGACCATGTCGATCACATCCTGATCGTCGACGACGACCGGGAAATCCGCGAGCTGGTGGGCAACTACCTGAAGAAGAACGGCCTGCGCGTGAGCCTGGCGGCCGATGGTCGGCAGATGCGCGCCTTCCTCGAAGGCAACGCCGTGGACCTGATCGTGCTCGACATCATGATGCCCGGCGACGACGGCCTGAAGCTGTGCCGCGAGCTGCGCGTGGGCAAGCACAAGGCCACGCCGGTGCTGATGCTCACCGCGCGCAACGAGGAGACCGACCGCATCGTCGGCCTGGAGATGGGCGCCGACGACTACCTGACCAAGCCCTTCTCCGCCCGCGAGCTGCTGGCGCGGATCAACGCCGTGCTACGGCGCACCCGCATGCTGCCGCCGAACCTGCAGATCAGCGAGAGCAGCCGGCTGATCGGCTTCGGCCACTGGCGCCTGGACACCAGCGCACGCCACCTGCTGGATGCGGCCGATACGGTGATCGCCCTGAGCGGCGCCGAGTACCGCCTGCTGCGCGTGTTTCTCGATCATCCGCAGCGGGTGCTGAGCCGCGAGCAGCTGCTCAACCTGACCCAGGGCCGCGAGGCAGACGTGTTCGACCGCTCCATCGACCTGCTGGTCAGCCGCCTGCGCCAGCGCCTGCTGGACGATGCCCGCGAGCCGGCCTACATCAAGACGGTGCGCAGCGAGGGCTACGTGTTTTCGCTGCCCGTGCAGCTGATCGAGCCGGGCCTGTGAACGCCCTGTTGCGCTGGCCACGCACCCTGGCCGCACGCCTGAGTCTGATCTTCCTGGTCGGCCTGGTGCTGGCCTATGGCATGTCGTTCAGCTCGCAGTTCTACGAGCGCTACCAGACCGGCCGTGAACTGATGCTCGACAATCTGCAGATGGATCTGAGCACCACGGTGATGCTGATCGACCGCCTGCCCGCCGCCGAGCGCGCCAGCTGGCTGCCGCTGCTGGAGCGACGCAACTACCGCTACCGGCTCGACCAGGGCCTGCCCGGCGTGCCAATGGACATGAACGAGGCGCCCATGGCGGTGCCCGCCATCGAGCGGGCCATCGGTGCGCATTTCCCCCTGCGCTTCGAGACCATCGCGGGGCCGCGCCCGCATTTCCAGGTGCATATCCGCCTCAGCGACGGCAACCCGCTGGTGCTGGACGTCACGCCCGGCACCGTTCCCATGGCCGACTGGCTGCCGCTGATGCTGCTGGTGCAGCTGCTGGTGCTGCTGCTCTGCACCTGGCTCGCGGTGCGCATGGCGATCCGCCCGCTGACCCGCCTGGCCAGCGCGGTGGACCACCTCGACCCGGACAGCCCGGCGCCACCCCTGGATGAGCGCGGGCCGAAGGAAGTGGCCTACGCCGCCCGCGCCTTCAACGCCCTGCAGGGCCGCATCGGTGCCTACCTGAAGGAGCGCATGCAGCTGCTGGCCGCCATCTCCCACGACCTGCAGACGCCGATCACGCGCATGAAGCTGCGCGTCGAGCAGATGGACGAGTCGCCGGAGCGCGAGCGCCTGTGGAGCGACCTCAACGAGATGCAGCACCTGGTGCGCGAAGGTGTGGCCTACGCCCGCAGCATGGACGGCAGCCGCGAGGCGCTGTGCCGGGTCGACCTGGACGCCTTCCTCGACAGCCTGGTGCTGGACTACCAGGACAGCGGCCAGGCGGTGAGCCTGGACGGCCGCAGCGGCGCCCTGGTGGAAACCCGTCCGCATGCCCTGCGCCGGGTGCTGAGCAACCTGATCGACAATGCCCTCAAGTTCGCCGGCAGCGCCGAGCTGCGGGTGGAGCGCGACGAACATGGCGTGCGCCTGCAGATACTGGACGACGGCCCCGGCATCGCCGAGGCGGAACTGGAGGAAGTATTCAAGCCGTTCTATCGGGTGGAAAGCTCGCGCAACCGCAGCACTGGCGGCACCGGCCTGGGCCTGGCCATCGCCCTGCAACTGAGCCAGGCCCTGGGCGCCCGCCTGAGCCTGCGCAACCGCGAACACGGTGGCCTGTGCGCCGAACTGGAGCTGACTGTAACAAGCTGAGCCGGCGATACACGGCGATACACGAAGGCCCCAGGCGGACACATCCGATACAAACCGCTTGGCGAGCATGGCAGGGACAGCGCGATGGCATCCCGCCGACCGCGCCCCCCCCGGAGCCCTCCCATGAATCCTTCCACCGCCCCTGCCAGCCTGCACGGCTGGCGCCTGTTCGGCCTGCTCGCGCTGCTCGTCCTAGTCGCCACCGCACTGGCCCTGGCCTGGCAGCCACAGCTGGTCGAGGCGCTGCGCAGCGCCATCCGCGTCACCGCCCGCACCTCCTTCGCCCTGTTCCTGCTGGCCTTCCTCGCCTCGTCGCTGGCCATCCTGGTGCCCAGCCCGACCAGCCGCGCGCTGCTGCGCGAACGGCGCTTCTTCGGCCTGGCCTTCGCCTTCTCCCACCTGATCCACGGCGTACTAATCCTGACCTACGCGCAGCTGTTTCCCGAGGTGTTCTGGAACGGTCGCTCGGCGGCCGCCAACATCCCCGGCTCGGTGGGCTACCTGTTCATCCTGCTGCTCGCACTCACCTCCTTCCCCTGGGCGATGAAGGCCCTCGGCGGCCGCGGCTGGAAGGCGTTGCACAGCACCGGCACCTGGGTGTTGGCGCTGATCTTCTGCTTCTCGTTTTACAAGCGCATCCCGCTGAGCCCCGGCTATGTGCTGGCCTTCGGCCTGATGTTCTCCGCCATCGTGCTCAAGCTCGTCGCCAAGCTGGCGCAGCGCGTGCGCCGCAACGCCCAACCGGCCCGTACGCCGCTCACCACCGCCCGCTGATTGGAGGTCACCATGCACACTCTCGCATTCGCTCCGCTGAAGAACGTCTTCGCCCAACTCGACCGCCTCGGTGCCTGGAGCGCCGACCTGCCGCTGCGCCTGTTCCTCGCCTGGGAATTCTTCGAGGCCGGCCTGGAGAAATGGAACGGGCCAAACTGGTTCGCCCAGCTGCAGTTTCCCTTTCCCTTCCACCTGCTGCCGGCCGAGGTGAACTGGCAGCTGTCGATGTGGATCGAGCTGATCGCGCCCCTGCTCCTGCTGCTCGGCCTGGGCACACGCCTGGCGTCGGCCACCCTGATCGTCCTGACCATCGTGGCCATCGCCGCCGTGCACTGGCCGGCGCACTGGTCGAGCCTGGCGGAGCTGGCGCTGGGCTACTCGATCAGCGACCACGGCCATGGCAACTACAAGCTGCCGCTGATCTACCTGGTCGCCCTGCTGCCGCTGCTGCTCAAGGGCGCCGGGCGCCTGAGCCTGGACGCGCTGTTGCGGCGCGAGGCCTGATCCACGCAACAAAAAGCCCGCGCACCTCGACAGGTGCGCGGGCTTTTTCATGGCTGTCGCTCAGGCGCATGCGCGAGTACCCAGCACCACGCCCTGGGCGCGCAGGCTCTGCAGCAGCGCCAGCCCAGCCGGCAGAATCTCCTCCGGCGCCACGCCGATTGCCTCGGCCAGCAGTGCCAGGTGCTCGCCGCCGCTGACATCGCGCTCCTGCAGCGACAGCAGCAGCGCATGGGCCAGCGGCGCCAGCCGCGAGAAATGCACGCGCTGGTCCGCCTGGCGCTGGGCCAGGATCAGGGTCGGTTGCGCCGGCTCCTGCTGCGGCAGATGCCCGGGGCCGATCTCCACCACCGGCCAGCGATAGGCCAGCGGCCAGGCCAGGGACGACAGCGCGGGCACGCCGTCGAGCAGATCACCCTGCGGGTCGCAGTCCGGCTCGTCCGCAGCGCTGAGCAGCAGCACGCTCTCCACCCGCTCGTAGTGGGCCAGTTCGGCCAGCCACTCCGGCACATCCGGGGTCTCGCCCGCCTCCAGGTAGTCGACGAACTCGCCGGCCAGCTCGGTGAACAGCGGCGTGCGGCAGCGGTAGTCGGCGTAGAAGGCCTGCACCAGCGCCTGCCATGCGGCCGACCCAAGACTGGCCCGAGCAACGGGAAAAGCCCCAGCCAGCAGCGATTCGAGATTGCCGAAGAACAGCTGCCGATAGACCGCCAGGCGCCGCGCCTCGATGCCTGGTGGCGGCGCATGGCGCTGCGGGTCGCGCACATGGCGGGCCATGCGCAGCAGTTGCTCGTGCAGTGCCTCAGCCATGGCGCACCTCCGGCAGCCGGGCGGCGCGCTGGTAGCCGCGAATCTGTTCGACCTCGGTTAGCAGCTCGGCCAGCGGCGGGAAGTTGAAGTCCCGCTCCAGCAGCGTCGGCACCTCGCCGAAGCGCGCGTAGGCCTGTTCAAGTAGCGTCCAAACGTCGCCCTTCACGGCGGCGCCGTGGGTGTCGATCTTCAGGTCCGGGGCCTCGTCGTAATGCCCGGCCACGTGCAGGCATACCACCCGCGCGGCGGGAATCGCCGCGAGGTAGCTCGTCGCGTCGTAGCCATGGTTGATGGCGTTGACGAACAGGTTGTTGACATCCAGCAGCAGGTCGCAGTCGGCCTCGTCCAGTACCGCGCGAAGGAAGTCGATCTCGCTCAGCGCCTGGTAGGGCGCCGCGTAGTAGGAGATGTTTTCCACCGCGATGCGCCGGCCGAGCACGTCCTGGGCCTGGCGGATGCGCGCGGCCACGTGGTGCACGGACTCGTCGGTGAACGGCAGCGGCAGCAGGTCGTACAGCTGGCCGTCGTCCGAGCAGTAGCTCAGGTGCTCGCTGTACAGCGGCACCCGATGGCGTTCGAGAAAACTGCGGGTGCGCGTCAGCAGGTCGAGGTCCAGCGGCGCCGGGCCGCCGAGCGACAGCGACAGGCCGTGGCAGGTCAGCGGGATGCGCTCGGCCAGTGCCGCCAGGCCATCGCCATGAGCGCCACCGACGCCGATCCAGTTGTCCGGCGCACATTCGAGAAAATCCACGCTGCCGGGCGCCATCGCCAGCAGTTCGGGAAGCAGGGCACGGCGCAGGCCGAGGCCAGCGCCGTACACGGGAGCAAGAGCGGTCATGAGGCTTCTCCAGATGGACGAACGCCCTCCCGGTCGGCGACAGGGAGGGCGTGGTTACAGGGGTGGATCAGTCCTTGGCCTGGCTCATCTTGGTGAACAGCTCGGTCGGCACCGGCTTGCCATTGCTGGTGTACTGGTTGCTGCGGAACTTGTAGACCTCGGCCTCGGACAGGTAGCCGTCAGCGTTGCTGTCCATGGCCTTGAACTCGCCGCTGCCCTTCGGCGCCACGGCCAGCAGCTCCTTGAGGGAGACGCGGCCGTCGTCGTCGGTGTCGGTGCGGGCGAAGGAGGCGTCACCGCACTTGCCCTCCCCGCATTTACCTTCACCGCACTTGCCTTCGGCCTGGGTTGTCTTTTCGCTACCACCGCATTTGCCTTCGCCGCACTTGCCCTCCCCGGCCTTGTCGGCGGCGGCCAGCTGGTAGCCCTGGGGCAGTTGTTCGACGGCGAAGGCGGTGGACGCCAGGTTCATGCCGCCGGCCAGGGCGACAGCGAGCAGGCCGATGCGGGACTTGGTGGAAACGGGGGTACGGGACATGGAAGTTCTCCGGTGCTGGGCGCAATAGCGCGGATATGTCACAGGGCGATTGGCCGGCAGAGGCCGCTTGTTGCGGGTCTCTTTCGGGTGTCGCCATTTGGCCGCGCGCTTGTATCTGGCACGTATCGGAGAGGCGCTCGCTTTGTATGCCAGCCGCACCCAGGACGCGGCAGATACAGAGTGATACGCAGGGTGGCGCTCAGGCGTCAGCGGCCCACTGGCGCTGCTGCTCCATGATGAAGTCGACGAACGCGCGCAGGCGCAGCGGCATGTGCCGGCCCTGGGGATACAGCAGGGTGAAGGGCCGCGAGCGCCCGGCGAACGGTTGCAGCACCTCGACCAGCGAACCCTCGGCCAGCTCCCGTTCGACGATGAAGCGATAGGTCTGGAACAGCCCCGCACCATACTTGGCCAGGGTCACGCCACCCAGCACATCATCCGAGCAGCCGTAGCCACCCTCGGTAAGGATCTCACGCTGCTGGCCATCCTGGTTGAACAGCCAGGTGATGCGCCGCCCGCTGCTGGGCAGCTCGAACTGGATGCAGTCGTGCCGCGCCAGATCCTCCAGAGTCTGCGGCACGCCCTCGCGCGCCAGATACTCGGGCGTGGCCACCACCACCAGGCGGGCATCCTCAAGCGGCCGGGCGATCAGGGTCGAGTCCGGCTGCGCACGCACGCGAATGGCCAGGTCGTAGCCCTCGCCGACGAAGTCGATATTGCGGTTGCCCAGGTGGATATCGACCTGCACCCTCGGGTAGCGCCGGCGGAACTCCGGCAGCAGCGGCAGGATGCGGTGATGACCGTAGGTGGTCGGCAGGCTGATGCGCAGCGTGCCCGAAGGCTCCTGCTGCTGGCCGCTCACCGCCCGCTCCGCCTCCACCAGTTGGGTCAGCGCCTGGCGGCACTGCTCGTAGTAGCCACGGCCGCCCTCGGTCAGGCGGATGCTGCGGGTGGTGCGCACGAACAGCCGCGAACCCAGGCGCTCCTCCAGGCGGCCGATCGAGCGACTGACCGCTGCCGGCGTCACGCCGGCCGCCAGTCCGGCCGCGGTGAAGCTGCCCAGCTCCGCCGCCAGGCAGAACAGCTCGATGCTGCCGAGCAGGATGTCGTCGAATTGGCGCTGCATGATTGATTACACCATGTATCAACTGAAGTTCTCGAAGCCATATTTATCCGCATACCACGCAAAAATATAGTCCTCCCAACGGCGCCACTGGGTGCCTCCTTATCGGGAGAAGCGACATGAGCAACAACAGAACCGTGGTGATCACCGGCGCCTCCAGCGGCATCGGCTTCGGCCTGGCCAAGGCGTTTCTCGCCAGCGGCTTCAACGTGGTCGGCAATGCCCGCTCCGCCGAGCGTCTGGACGAAGCCAGGGCGCAACTGGACAACCCCGCCTTTATCGGTGTGGCCGGCGACATCGCCAGGCCGGACACCGCGCGCCGCCTGATCGGGGCCGGCATCGAGGCCTTCGGCCAGGTCGACGTGCTGGTCAACAACGCCGGCTTCTTCCTGCCCAAGCCCTTTATCGAATACAGCCCGGACGACATCGACGGCCTGCTGGAGACCAATCTCAAGGGCGTGGTCTACGCCTCCCAGGCCGCCGCCGCGCACATGATCGAGCGGCGCCAGGGCCACATCATCAACATCACCGCCGCCGTCGCGCTGCAGGCCAATATCAGCGTGCCGGCGGCATTGCCGGTGCTGATCAAGGGCGGCCTGAACCAGGTCACCCGCGCCCTGGCGCTGGAACTTTCGCCGCACAATATCCAGGTCAACGCGGTCGCCCCCGGCATCATCGAGACGCCGATGCACGACCCGGCCAGCTACGGTTTCCTCAACGGCCTGCAACCGGCCGGACGCATGGGCCGGGTCAGCGAGATCGCCGATGCCGTGCTGTACCTGGCCAACGCCAACTTCACCACGGGCGTGGTGCTGCCGGTCGACGGCGGCATGAGCGCCGGCAAGTGGTAACAGGCTGATCGATCACCCTTCTTCACCCACACAGGAGCCGCACCATGCCCTTCGTCAGCGTCCGCATCACCCGCGACGGCGTCACCCGCGAGCAGAAAGCTCAGGTCATCAAGGAGATCACCGAGACCCTGCAGCGCGTGCTCAACAAGCAGCCCGAGCTCACCCATATCGTGATCGAGGAAGTCGACACCGATAACTGGGGCTACGCGGGCATCACCACCACCGAATACCGCAGCAAGTTGCCCAAGGGCTGAAGCTAAGGCCGACCAGACTCAGCGCCGTCCCCAGGCCGACGGCATCGGCATGTTGCCGGTGCCGGTCTCGAAGCAAGGCGAGCTAGCTGGTACACCGTCTTTCGAAGGTCACGGGGCGACTCCTGGGCGCTTAGCCTCGGCGCCATAGGAGTCGAGTCAGCCAACCCTCAAAGCGGGCCCAGAGCAATCCTTCGAGGCACAGCCCGGCATGGGCACAATGATCGGCAACTACTGGGTCGGTACAGACTTTAGCGCTGCCGCCTGAGCACCTCGGCCGTCCTCGCCCATAGCCTACGCCAAACAGCATCAGCGCCAGCCCCGCCGGCTAGTATCGAACAGACTGTGATGCACACTCTTGTGCATCAAGTTCAAGGGTTAATAGAGTAGATGCTGGTGTTATGCCCTGAAATTGTTGATGGGCCTCTATTTAAAGGGAATTTCCGTGTCGACCATCGAGAGCGCGCCAAGCCTGGAAGCCATTGCTGCTTTGGAAGGGCTGTTCAAGGCAATGGATAGTCTTTTCAGTGAGAGCGGCGAACGCCAGCAATTCATGCTGGCCGCAAACGAACTAAGCCAAAGCGACCTTCACCTGCTTCAGTCGGTATTGGGCGGCAAGCTCACGTCCCAAGAGGCGCAAGCAGGATCGGAGTCTGCAGACAATGCTTTACGTATAGCCAACGCGCTTTTCCAACTCGAGACGACGATTAAAAAAATCAAAGATCGGACGCTCCTGCATTTCATCTTCTCTTTGCTAAAGTCGGAGAAGGTCGTCAAGGGACTGAACCGAACTTGGTTTTTTCCTTGGGAGCTACCGCTGATTCTCAACAAGAACCTCACAGCGGAGCAGGTCAGATTTATCTGGCTCCGCAAGAAAGAGGATTACATCAAGGAACCCGTTCCTTCCTCGATGCGAGTACTGGTCAAGCATCCCCAATGCCCTCCCGACGTACTTGAAGCCTTGCTGGCTTACGACGATGGCATGCTGCGCAAAAGCATCGCGCTGCATAAAAACATATCGACTGAAATCGCCCACTTCTTTTTGAACAGCCAACGCAAACCTGAGCGATTGAATCTTTCCCTGTCCCGATATGCCACCAGCGAGACCCTCCTGAGCTTGCTGGACGACAAGTACGACGAAATCATCAAGTCGGCCAGAAAGAACCTAACCAAGCGCTTCCCCGAGATGGAGATCACCGACGAGGCCATCCAAAAAGCTATCAGGAAGAACATTGTCAAGCCTTCGTGAGGCCAACGGCCTCTAAGCCGGTCTTCAACCCCATAGAAGCAGAGACGGCGGGAGTGGCAGGCATTTTGGCGATGAGCAGCGAACAGCGTAAACGCATTGCGGATAGCAGCAGTGACCCGCAAATCCTCGCTCTGCTGGCGCAAGACAGCAGTAAAGCTGTACGCCGGGCTGTGGCGAAGAAGGGTTTCGCTGGACAAGAGGTATTGCGAGCATTGGCCAAAGACAGCGATACAGAAACCTCGAATAACGCGCTGAAGGTCATATCCAGAATAAACCCAGATATCCGCGCAGAAGAGTTGCTCAGCACGCAAACCCTAGATGCGGCTTACCGGCAAATTGCCCTGCATGTCAGTCGAAACTCCAGCAAGCCCTACTACAAAGAAATGTCCACTACACAAGACACGCTGAATTTCGAGCAGACGCTGCTGGTTGCTGCGCATACCGACAATCCTCTTATTCAGCTGATGATCGTCAAGGATCTGGAACGTCGACCAGCGTCTGACACGGCACGCTGGAAGCTACTTTCCGCGCTGACGGATAACTGGAACTTGAGCGATGCGGTCGCCAGAAAGATCGTCGTACAACTTCAATTTGGCCCTAGAAGTGTGATCGAACGTTGCAAGAGCATTGCACTGTTAAAGGAGCTTCTTGAGCCAGGGAATATCGAGCCGCACGACAGATCCTCAGTCGAGGCGCGACTGCGTGTACTAGCAATCGAGGTGGTTTGAAAGGCGCCTGATTGATAGCCCATGCTGTTGCCGTAGCTCATCAATGAAAAGCCCCAGATCTTGTGGATCGGGGGCTTTTGCTTTAACGCCTTAGCGCCGGCTGGCCAGTCGTTGTACGGTGGCCACCAGCAGATCGACCTCGTCCAGCGTGTTGTAGAACGCCAGCGACGGCCGCACCGTGGCCTCCACGCCGAAGCGGCGCAGGATCGGCTGCGCGCAGTGGTGGCCGGAGCGCACGGCAATGCCCTCGCGGTTCAGCGCCGCGCCGACTTCCTCGGTGCGGTAGCCGTCGAGGACGAAGGACAGCACGCTGGCCTTGTGGGCCGCGGTGCCGATCAGGCGGATGCCCGGAATGGGCGCCAGCCCACGGGTGGCGTACTGCAGCAGGTCGTGCTCGTAGCGCTGGATGTTCTCCAGACCCAGCCGCTCGACATAGTCCAGCGCCGCGCCCAGGCCCACCGCGTCGGCGATGTTGCCGGTGCCGGCCTCGAAGCGCGCCGGGGCCGGCTGGTACACCGTCTTGTCGAAGGTCACGTCGGCGATCATGTTGCCGCCGCCCTGCCAGGGCGGCAGCTGCTCCAGCAGATCGCGCTTGCCGTAGACCACGCCGATACCGGTGGGGCCGAAGATCTTGTGCCCGGAGAACACGAAGAAGTCGGCGTCCAGCGCCTGCACGTTGACCCGCAGGTGCGAGACCGACTGGGCGCCGTCCACCAGCACCCGCGCGCCCACCGCATGGGCCAGGCCGATGATCTCGGCCACCGGGGTCACCGTGCCCAGGGCATTGGAGACCTGGGTGACGGCCACCAGCTTGGTACGCGGGCAGAGCAGCTTGGCGTACTCCTCGAGGATGATCTGCCCCGTGTCGTCCACCGGAATCACCCGGATCTTCGCGCCCACCTCGGCCGCCAGCTGCTGCCAGGGCACGATGTTGGCGTGGTGCTCCAGCTGGGAGACGATGATCTCGTCGCCGGCGCCGATGAACTTGCGGCCGAAGGTGTTGGCCACCAGGTTGATCGCCTCGGTCGCCCCGCGCACGAAGATGATCTCCTCCTCCGAACGCGCGCCGAGAAAGCGCCGCACCTTGCTCCGTGCGCCCTCGTAGGCGTCGGTGGCGCGCGCCGCCAGCTCGTGCGCGGCGCGGTGGATGTTGGAGTTCTCGTGCTCGTAGAAGTAGCTGATGCGCTCGATCACCTGGCGCGGCTTCTGCGTGGTGGCGGCGTTGTCGAACCACACCAGCGGCTTGCCGTTGACCCGCTCCTGCAGGATCGGGAAGTCGCGGCGCACCGCATTGACGTCGAAGCTGCCGGAAGGCTGCGGCTGACCGGACGGTTGCGGAGCCTTCTCCAGCCGTGGCGCGCCACCCTGGTCGAGGAAATAGAACTGACCGCCACCACTGGCCGGCTGGCTGCGTGCGGCCGGTGCCGGCTCGGCGAGGATCGACTGGAGGATCTGCCCCAGCTCGTCGCCACCCGGCAGCCCATGGCTGCGCGCGGACACCCGATCCTCCCCCGCCGGTGCGGCCGCCGGTGGCGTGTGGTCGGCGAAGTAGTAGGCGGACGGCGCAGGCGCCCCGCCGCCACCCGGCGACTGCACGATGGAGGCTCCCGGATAGACCTGCGGAATCGCCGCCGTGTAGGCCTGCGGCGAACCGAGGTCGAGACCGTCCGCGGTACCCGCCGGCGGCGTGGCCGCCAGCGGCGCCTCGTGAGCGCTCAGGTTCGGCACCTGCGCGCGCGGCTCCTCGCCCGGTTTGGCCGAGAACAGCTCGTTGGCCAGCCGCGCCAGGCTACCGAGATCCGGCAGCCCGGCCTGGGGCTCACTTGTAGGTATCTGGATAGTCATGGTACTTGCCGACCTCCACGTCATCGAGCACGGCCAGGGCATCCTCGGTCAGCACCGCCAGCGAGCAGTACAGCGAGATCAGGTAGGAGGCGATCGCGTTGCGGTTGATGCCCATGAAGCGCACGGACAGGCCCGGGCTCTGCTCGCCGGCCACGCCGGGCTGGTACAGGCCGATCACTCCCTGGCGCTTGTCGCCCACACGCAGCAGCAGGATCTTGGTCTTGCCGTTCTCGTCGAACGGCACCTTGTCCGACGGGATCAGCGGCAGGCCGCGCCAGGTGAGGAACTGGGCGCCGAACAGGCTGACGGTGGGCGGCGGTACGCCACGGCGGGTGCACTCGCGGCCGAAGGCGGTGATGGCCAGCGGATGGGCGAGGAAGAACGCCGGCTCCTTCCACACCTTGGAGATCAGCTCGTCGAGGTCGTCCGGGGTCGGCGCGCCGGTCAGGGTGGAGATGCGCTGGGTCGGATCGACGCTGGCCAGCAGGCCGTACTCGGGGTTGTTGATCAGCTCGTTTTCCTGGCGCTCCTTGATCGTCTCGATGGTCAGGCGCAGCTGCTCGCGAATCTGGTCGTGCGGGCTGCTGTACAGGTCGGAGACGCGGGTGTGCACGTCGAGGATGGTGGTCACCGCGTTGAGGAAGTACTCGCGCGGCGCCTCCTCGTAGTCGACGAAGGTCTGCGGCAACACCGCCTCGTCGCGCTGGGAACAGGCGACCTGGACGTTGAGCGGGTTCTTCACCTTGTTCAGGCGGAAGATGCCCGCCTCCACGGGCGTCCACTGCAGCAGGTGGACCAACCAGCGCGGGCTGATGGTGGAGAGTTGCGGTACGGTCTTGGTGGCGTTCGCCAGCTGCCGGGCGGCGCTGTCGCCGAGGGCCAGGCGTACATCCTGATTGTCAGACATGATTCACTCCAAATGTCGTTTTTGTTCCGCGCACGGCCCAGCCGGCCGCCGCGATGGCAGCCATGAAAAATCGTCGCGTAGGGTTGGCCGCAGGGCCGCCGTGGTTTACCCGGCGGTGCCTGCCTGGTGTTGCAAGCTCGCCTGGGTGACGTTGCTGCCGGGTGGCACGCTGCGCGTCAGCCAGACGTTCCCACCGATGGTGGAACCTTTGCCGATGGTGATGCGGCCGAGGATGGTGGCCCCGGCATAGATCACCACATCGTCTTCGACTAGCGGATGGCGGGCCTGGCCCTTGTGCAGCTGGCCCGTCTCGTCGGCGGTGAAGCGCTTGGCGCCGAGGGTCACCGCCTGGTAGATGCGCACCCGGTTGCCGATCACCGCCGTCTCGCCGATCACCACGCCAGTGCCATGGTCGATGAAGAAGCTGTGGCCGATCTGCGCGCCGGGATGGATGTCGATGCCGGTGGCGGAATGGGCGATCTCCGCGCCGATGCGCGCCAGCAGCGACAGGCCGGCGCGATACAGGTGATGGGCCAGGCGGTGGTGGATGACGGCGAGGATGCCGGGGTAGCACAGCAGCACCTCGTCCACGCTGCGCGCGGCCGGGTCGCCGGCATAGGCGGCGATCACGTCGCTGTCGAGCAGGCGGCGCAGGCCGGGCAGCGCGGCGGCGAAGTCGCGCACTATCTGCACCGCGTCGGCATCGCTGCCCTCCTCCGGCTCGCCGCGCTGGCGGGCGGCGTGGCGCAGCTCCAGGCGCACCTGACCGAGCAGGCTGTTCAGCGCGCTGTCGAGAGTGTGGCCGACGTAGAAGTCCTCGCTCTCCTGGCGCAGGTCGCTGGGGCCGAGGCGCATGGGGAACAGTGCGCCGCAGAGGTCGGCGAAGATCACCTCCAGGGCCTGGCGCGACGGTAGCTCGCGGCTGCCCAGCTCGCGGGCACGGCCGGTGCTGCTGCGCCATTCGGCGCGGGCCGCGCGCAGTTGTTCGACGATCTGATCGAGCTGCCAGTTGACCGGGCGCGCCACGGCCTCGGCCGGGGTCTGGGTCAGGTCATGGATATCGGCGGAAAGCTTGTTGGACATACGGATTCCTTGCCGGCCGCTATCGCGACCCGCCCGTGAGTCTGAGGGAATTGTCTGGGTTCAGTCCTGCAACCAGGGCAGGCCCCAGTGGCGCCAGCCGCCGGAGTCGCCGCGCTGCTGCTGGGTGTCGAGGTCGCCCTCGAAGCCCTCCAGCACGTTGAACACCTGGGTGAAGCCGGCCTCGGTGGCGGCCTTGGCGGCGGCGGCCGAGCGCTTGCCGCTGCGGCACAGCAGCACCAGCACGGCGTCGCGGCCGGCGCGGCTCTCCAGCTCGCGCAGGAAGCGCGGGTTCTTGATCATCGCCGGGCCGGTCTGCCAGGCCACATGGGCGCTGCCGGCCACGCGACCGACGTACTTGAGCTCTTCGGCGGTGCGCACGTCCACCAGGGTCACCGCGCCGGCCTCGACCAGGGCCCAGGCCTCCGGCGGATACAGGCTGCCGGCGTAGGCGTTGCCCTGCTCCACGCCACGGGCGCGGGCGCGGGCCAGCAGCTCCTCGCTGGAGACTTCCAGCACGCTGCGCAGGTCATTGGGACGGTGGGTATCGGGGGTGAGTGCAACGGCCGGCATGAGCGAGTCCTCTAGTTGGCTAGTCGGGGCTGGCAGAAGGTCTGCACCGCCGCGTTGAGGGCTACTCTATGCCTCGGCTCATATAACAAAAAAAGAATTAATTATTTTATTTGGCAAACTTAAAGGAATATAAAATAGCCATGCGCTTGTGCCGTGCGCCAGACGCCGAGCCCGGCTTCCCGAGGCTGGCGCCGGCCAGTCACTCAGGCGCGCTTGCTACGCGGGGCCGTGTTGAGCGCCACCGCGGCGCGCACCAACGCCTGCAGGGCCGCCTCGTCGGGGAAGTCACCCTGATGGATGTCGATGGCGCGCCGGGTGTTGCCTTCGAGGCTGGCGTTGAACAGGCCGCCGGGGTCGTCCAGCGCCGCGCCCTTGGCGAAGGTCAGCTTCACCGCGCTCTTGTAGGTCTCGCCGGTGCAGATGATGCCGGCGTGGGACCACACCGGCACGCCCCGCCACTTCAGTTCCTCGACCGCCTCGGGGTCGGCCTGCCTGATCAGCGCACGGACCCGGGCCAGCGTCTCGCCGCGCCAGTCGCCCAGTTCCTGGATCTTTGCATCGATCAGCCGCGAGGCTTCCTGTTCGGTGGTCGGTTCCGTGGTCATGCTGGTCGTCCTCTTCCTGATGGTGGTCGCTGGCCGCAACCAGTATCGCCAACCCCTGGCATTCCTCCAGGGAAAATCGGCGACGATTGGGGCTTTGCGAAAGCTTCGACCAACTGAGTACGCCCAGGTGCCGATCCGGCTAGCGCCTCACGCCACCGGAATCGACGGATCGGCCGCCGCCAGCGCCACCGCGCGGTCCGCTGCCGGCGGGTAGATCCACTGGCTGTTGATCTGCTGCTTGAGCGTCTTGGCCTCGGCGCCGACCAGTTTCTGCTGGCGATCCCAGCCCTCGGTGTACACCGCGCCCCAGGCGCCCAGGTCGAGGCAGGTGACGTACTTGGGCTGGCTGTATACCCGCGGCGCCACGCCGATCAACTCAGCCGCGGCGTTGTTGCCGGCATAGCGGCCCAGGGGGATGGCGTGCTGGCAGGACATCACGCTGAAGTTGCCCAGCTCGTCGGTGGCGGCGCGCGCGGTATCGCCGGCGGCGAACACGTCCTGCAGGCCGGCGACCTTGAGGAAGCCATCCACCTGCAGGCGGCCGCTGGCATCGCGAGGCGCGCCCAGCTGCTCGGTGAGGCCGCTGGCGCGGAAGCCGACGGTCCAGATCACCGTGCCGGCGTCGATGCGCTGACCATCGTCGAGCACCACGCCGCCGGCATCCACCGCGGCCACCGACACGCCCAGGCGCCATTCGATGCCCAGCTCGCGGGAAGCCTCGAGAATCGCCGGGCGAATACCGTCGCCCAAGGTCGCGCCGACCTGGGCGCCGCGGTCGATGACGATGACCCGCACCTTGGCGTCGTCACCGAGGATGGCGCGCAGGCGCTGCGGCAGCTCGGTGGCGGTCTCGATGCCGGTGAAGCCGCCGCCGGCCACCACCACGGTATTGCGCGCGGCGGACTCCGGCTGCTTGGCCAGGCCGAACAGATGCTGTTCCAGGCGCGCGGCCTGCTCGATCTGGTCGACGTCGAAGGCATGCTCGGCCAACCCCGGCACCGGCGGGCGGAACAGCTGGCTGCCGGCGGCGAGGATCAGCCGGTCGTAGCCCAGGCTGGCCTCCTCACCTTCGGCGTTGCGATAGGTCACCCGCCGTCCTGCGGTATCGATATTCAGCGCCAGGCCCTGGACGAAGCGCACGCCGGTCGCGGCGAACAGCTCCTGCAGCGGCGCACGCATACTGTGCACGTCGGGCTCGTAGAAGCGCGGGCGGATGCGCAGCTCGGCCTGGGGCGCGAGCAGGGTCACGCGCACATCGCTGCGGCCGTGCTGGTCGAGCAGGCGCACGGCGCTCAGTGCGCTCCACATGCCGGCGAAGCCGGACCCGATGATCAGAATATGTTGTTCCATGATGACTCCCGGCATTCGCCCGCTTCGTTTGACCGAGCCATGCTAGGAGCGAAAGAATCAGTCTCCCATGACAGATAACCCTGAATTTATGCCAGCCCAGCCACGCCGCGTTCTGTTCATCGCCTACCCACGGGTGGGCCTGCTCGACCTGACCGGCCCGCAGACGGTGTTCTGGGCCGCCACCAAGGCCATGCACGAGCGCAATCTGCCGGGCTACGAGCGGTTGACCGTGAGCCTGCAGGGCGGCCTGGTGCAGACCGCCGAGGGCCTGACCGTGGACACCCTGCCCCTGGCCGATTTTCCGGTAAGCAGCGTGGATACCCTGGTGGTGCCGGGCTCGCCGGAGATCGAGGGCGTGGTGGCCGAGTCCGCCGAGCTGATCGGCTGGATCGCCGAGCACGCCGGCCAGGTGCGGCGCACCGCGTCGGTGTGCAGCGGCACCTTCCTGCTGGCCGAGGCCGGGCTGCTGCACGGCAAGCGCGCGGCCACCCACTGGGCCATGTGCGCCCGGCTGGGCGCGCGCTTCCCCTCCATCGAGGTGGATAACGATGCGATCTTCGTCCAGCAGGACAAGGTGTGGACCTCCGCCGGGGTCAGCGCCGGCATCGACCTGGCACTGGCGTTGGTGGAGGCCGATTGCGGCCGTGACGTGGCGATGCAGGTGGCGCGGGAGCTGGTGGTGTTTCTCAAGCGCTCCGGCGGCCAGGCCCAGTTCAGCGAGCTGCTGCTGGCGCAGAGCCAGGACACGGCGGTCTTCGACGAGCTGCACGGCTGGCTGGCCGACAACCTCGCCGCGCCCAACCTGGGTGTGGAGGTATTGGCCGAGCACTGCCACATGAGCCCGCGCAACTTCTCCCGGCTGTACAAGCAGAAGACCGGGCGCTCGCCGGCCAAGGCGGTGGAGATCTTCCGCCTGGAGGCGGCGCGGCGCCTGCTGGAGGACTCGGAACGCAACATCGACCAGATCGCCCAGCAGTGCGGCTTCGGCGACGAGGAGCGGATGCGCGCCACCTTCCAGCGCCACCTGGCGATCTCGCCGCGGGACTATCGCAAGCGTTTCTCCGCTTGAGGCCGCGGCGGCCTATCCCGCCAGTTCCTGCAGGTAGCCCCAGGGGTAGATGCCCTTGTCGTGGCCATCGCTGAACACCAGCTGCACGCCGTAGCCCTGCTGATTGATGGCGCGCAGGCGTACCTCGCTCGGCGCCGCGTCGATGCGCCCATTCAGGCGCGCCGCGCGGCACTGCGAGCAGGGGCAGGCGGCGCGCAGGCGGGCGTGACTGAGCTGGCTGAGCCGGCCGTCCGGCCACTCCAGGCGCAGCTGGCCGGCGGCGCTGCGCAAGGTGCTGGGCGCGTTCATCGCGCGGCGCCCTGCAACTGGCCGAGGGCAATGCGCACGGCCTTGCGCACTTCGGGGTCGCCATCGTTTTCCGCCGCCTGCAGGGCCGGCAGTGCGGCCGGGTCGGCCAGCTCGCCGAGGGCCAGGGCCGCTTCCTTGCGCAGGTTGCTGATGCTGTGGCCGAGCAGCTCCACCAGCGCCTCCAGCGCACTGGCGAAACGCAACTTGCCCAGCGCTCGGGCGGCGCGCAGGCGCACCTGCCAGTAACCATCGGCCAGGGCCTCGACCAGCGCAGGGCCGGCCTCAATCTGGCCGACCTTGCCCAGGGTAGTGGCGGCTTCCTCGCGCACCTGCCATTCGCGATCGCGCAGCGCAGCACGCAGGGCCGGCAACACGCTGGCATCGCTGGCCAGGCCGAGGGCGCCGGTGGCGGCGCGACGTACTTCGGTGTCCGGGTCGCGGCTGGCCAGGTTGGCCAGGGCCGGCAGCGCGTCGGTCTGTTTCAGCCAACCGAGAATGCCGACCGCCTCGCGGCGGACGAAGGCATCGCTGTCGTGCAGCGCGCCCAGGGCCAGCGGCGCGGCCTCGGCCAGGCGCAGCTCGCGCAGGGCACGCAGGGCGCTGGCGCGGACGAAGGCATCGCCATGGGCGGCCCAGGGCAGGATCACCCTGCCCGCCTCGGCGCTCTTCAGCTCGGACAGGCTCTGCGCGGCGGCGGCGCGCACCTCCTCGTCGGCATCGGCCAGGGCGGCGCACAGGGCGGCGACCACCTCGGGCTCCTCCCAGGCTTCCAGCAGGCGCGCGGCCTCGGCGCGCACCTCGGCGGCGGGGTCATCGCCCAGGGCCTGGGTCAGCCAGGGCAAGGCGTCGGGATCTTCCAGGTCGGCCAGTTCGATCAAGGCAATGCGGCGCACGCCGGCGTCGGCATCGGCCAGGCGCGGCTGCAGGTCGAGGATGTCCGGGTTATCGGTAATAAGAGAAGTCATAGGGCGATTCGCAGTGGCGGATGTTCGGTGGTGGGCAGGCCCAGCGGGGTGAGGCGTGGCAGCTCGCGGCCGTCCTCGTGGCGCAGCAGTTCCAGGCAGTGGCGCTTGAGGTGGACGAAGCCGGGGCTGGTCAGCAGGCTGGCATTGCGCGGGCGCGGGAAGTCCAGGCGCAGGTCCTCGATGAAGCGGCCCGGGCGCGGGCTCATCACCAGGATGCGGTCGGCGAGGAACAGCGCCTCGTCGATATCGTGGGTGACGAATACGACTGTGGTGCGGATGCGCGTCCAGATATCCAGCAGCAGCTCCTGCATGCGCGCACGGGTCTGCGCATCGAGAGCGCCGAACGGCTCGTCCATCAGCAGCAGGCGTGGGCGGTTGATCAGCACGCGGGCGATCTCGGCGCGCTGTTGCATACCGCCGGACAGCTGGTTGGGCCAGCGTGTGGCGAAGTCCTGCAGGCCGACCAGGCGCAGCATCTCGGCGGCCTGGCGACGCCGCTCGGCGCGGCCAATGCCCTGCATCTTCAGGCCGAAGGCGACGTTGTCCAGCACGCTGCGCCAGGGCAGCAGGGTGTGGTGCTGGAACACCATGCCGCGCTCCGGCGACGGGCCGGCCACTGGCGCGTTGTCCACCAGCAGGCTGCCGCCAGCCGGACGCAGGTGACCGGCCAGGGCGCCGAGCAGGGTCGACTTGCCGCAGCCAGACGGACCGAGGATGCAGACGAACTCGCCGGGCTCGACAATGAAGTCCAGCGCCTGCACCGCCTCGAAGGCCTCGCGGCCCTGGCCGAGGCGGATGGACAGCTGGCGGCCGTCAATGCGGCCGGGTTCGGGGGCTTTTTCGTAGACGCTCATCGCTGTGCTCCGCTGCGGTACCAGGGCGTGGCCAGGCCGCCGAGGCGCTTGACCAGGCCGCTGCTGGCCATGCCGAGCAGGCCGATCAGCAGCATGCCGACGACGATGTCCGGGTAGTTCTGGATGGTGTAGGACTCCCAGGTGTAGTAACCGATGCCGAACTGGCCGGAGATCATCTCGGCGGTGACCAGGCAGAACCACGAAGTGCCCATGCCGATGGCCAGACCGGTGACGATGCTCGGCGCCGCACCCGGCAGGATCACCTCACGCAGGATGGCCAGGCGCCCTGCCCCCAGGCTGCGCGCCGAGGCGATCAGGCGCGGATCGACGCCCTCCACGCCATGGATGGTGTTGAGCAGGATGGGGAACAGCGCGCCGGTGAAGGTGATGAACACCATCGACAGTTCCGACGAGGGGAACATCAGGATGGCCAGGGGAATCCAGGCCACCGCGGGAATCGGCCGCAGTACTTCCAGCGGAGGGAGCAGGCTGTCCTCGGCCCATTTCGAGCGTCCGATGGCCAGGCCGAGCAGCACACCGATCACGGCGGCGCTGAGGTAGCCGGCGAACACTCGGCCCAGGCTGCTGCCGAGGTGCGCCAGCAGCTGGCTGGAGTGCAGCAGTTGCCAGGCGGCGTCGAGCACGGCGCTGGGCGTGGGCACGTAGGTGAAGGTGAGCAGGCCCAGGTCCAGGCGCGCGGTGGCGGCCAGCTGCCAGAACAGCAGGCAGGCGGCCAACGAGGCGAGGCGCAGGGGCCAGCGGTATAGATGGCGCATAGAAAATCTCCGGATCAGGGTTGCTCCCCTCTCCCTCTGGGAGAGGGGCCGGGGGTGAGGGATTGGCAGGCCGCTACGAGTTGCCTACGGCACCCTCACCCCAGCCCTCTCCCAAGGGGAGAGGGAGCACACGCCAGATGCCTCCTTAAAGGCTGGCGACGGCCTGCTGGTTGGCGCTGACGAAGTCCAGCGCGGTGCCGCCGTGCTGCTGGGCGTAGGCCTCGGCCTGGTCCTTGAGCAGGAAGGCGGAGAGCTCACCCTTGCCGTTGCGCACGAACCAGGCCTGGTTGGCCAGCAGCTTGATGCCGCTGTCGGTGGCCTGGGCGTAGATGGCGCGGATGTCCTTGCCCTCCTGCTCCAGCGTGACCAGGGCCTTGAGCGCGGCTTCCGGCGAGCTGTAGTGGCGCACCTTGTCCTCGCCGCGCACCCAGATCTGCGCCAGGCGCGAGACGTCGGTGATCGGCTTGCCTGTCAGCGCGTCATTGGCCTTGAGCGGCAGCGGCTGGTAGTCGGCCAGGGCCTTGTCGTAGTCGCGGCCGGCCTGCTTGAAGGCGGCGCGGATGTACTGGTCGTCGACGAACTTGTCCACGTCCAGGCCGCGGTCGGTCTTCTTCAGCAGCTTGAGGGTGTCGATGGAGGTGGCCAGCGCCTTGCGGTACTCCGGCTTCCAGGTCAGGTCGCGGGTCTGCAGACCCAGCGGGCCGTGGAACAGATAGTTCACCTCGGCCTCGATGCCGGTGACCTTCTCGATCAGCTCGCTGTACTTCTCCGGCGACTCGGCGAACAGGCGGTCGGCCTCGAGGCTGGCGCGCAGGTAGGCGGTGACCACTTCCGGATACTTCTTGGCGTACTCAGCATCGACCAGCGCACCATGGAAGGTCGGCGCGTTGGCCTGCGAGCCGTCGTAGATCTTGCGGGCGAAGCCACGGTTAGGGAACAGCTCGGCGAACGGCACGAAGTCGGCATGCGCCTCGATGCGGTTGCTGCGCAGGGCCGAGCCGGCGATCTCCGGCGGCTGGGCGATGATGCGCACGTCCTTCTGCGGGTCCCAGCCCTGCGCGGCGACGGCTCGCAGCAGCATGCCGTGGGCGGTGGAAGCGAACGGCACGGAGATGGTCTTGCCCTTCAGCTCGGCCAGCGACTGCACGTTGGAAGACGCCGGCACCACGATGCCGTTGCCGCTGCCGCGGGTGCTGCCGGACAGCACGCTGAGGAACAGGCTGCGCTTGCCGGCGTCGAGGTGGGCGACGCCGTTGAACGAGCCGGGGAAGTCGGCCATGGCGCCGAAGTCCAGCTTGCCGGCGACCATCTCGTTGGTCAGCGGCGCGCCGCTGGTGAAGTTCTTCCACTCGATCTCGTACTTCACGTCCTCGTACTTGCCGTCCTTCGGCAGGTACTTGTCGAGCAGGCCCAGCTCACGGATAAGCAGACCGCCGGTGGCGCAGTTGATGGTGGTGTCCTGGGTGCCGATGGCGACGCGGATCGTCTCGGCATTGGCATGAGCGGTGGCGATGGCCAGGGCGAGGCCGGCCAGGGTAGTACGCAAGCGCATGGGTGTTTCCCCTCGAATCATGGTTTTTTGAGTCGTCTCCGCCATGCGGTTGGCTGGTGGGAAACGAGGGGGTTTGCAAGCAAGGCGTCCGGGGTCTCCGGATGGCGGTTTTTCTCTGTCTTTGTAGGAGCGAGCTCTGCTCGCGAAGCTTTTGCGCGATGTTTTTCGCGAGCAGAGCTCGCTCCTACAGGGTGTGATCGCTCAGCTTGGTAGGGCGGTGAAACCCGCGCGGGTTACACCAGCCCTACTGCTGTTCAGCGCAGCAGGTAAGGAATTTCCACCTTCACCGCGCCGGTCGGGCAGTCCTTCTCGCAGGGCATGCAGTACCAGCACTCGTCGAAGGCCATGAAGGCCTTCTGCGTGGCCGGATTGATCGCCAGCAGGTCCATCGGGCAGACCTCGACGCACACGGTGCAGCCCTTGTGGGCGATGCACTTGTCCTCGTCGATGGTCACCGGCGCATTGCTGCGAAAGAAGATTTCCTGGGGCTGGTAGGCCATGTCACGGTTCCTCGGAGCCTGTGGCTCTCTCGTTTCTGCGGCCCCGTTCGGGGCCTTGCACGCAAGTGTGGTCAGGCGGCGTCGCTACGCACCCGCAGGCGCTGGTAGGCGTGCTGCTCTTCGTCGTCCAGCGGAATCAGGTACGGCTCCACCGGCTTCTTGAAACTGGTCATCTCGCCGTCGTCGCCCTTCTTCAGGTGGCAGTGGGCGAACCACTCGGCGTCGTTGCGCTGCGGGTGGTCGACGCGGTGGTGGTACAGGCCCCAGCGGCTCTCGGCGCGGAACAGCGAGGCGCGCGCGGCCATCTCGGCGCAGTCGCGGATCACGCTGACCTCCAGGGCGCGCATCAGCTCGTGCGGATTGTTGGCCTTGAGCTGGTCGAGGTCGCGCTGGATATCGGCGAAGCGGGTCAGGCCGATTTCCATCTTCTTGGTCACCTTGGGCGGCTGCAGGTAATCGTTGACCATGCGCCGCAGCTTGTACTCGACCTGGGCCGGCGGCAGGCCGTGCTCGCGGTTGAGCGGCGCATACACCCGCGCCTGCTCACGCTCGACCTGCTGCGTGTCCACCTCGGTGAACTCACGCCCGGCGATGTACTCGGCGGCATTGACCCCGGCGAACCAGCCGTAGGTGAAGGCGCCAAGCATGTAGTTGTGCGGCACCGCGGCCATGTCGCCGGCCGAGTACAGGCCCTTCACGCTGGTCTCGGCCTTCTCGTTGACCCACACGCCCGAGGCGCTGTGGCCGGAGCAGAAGCCGATCTCCGAGATGTGCATCTCGACCATGCCGGTGCGGTAATCGGTGCCACGGTTGGCGTGGAATTGGCCACGGCTGGGCCGCTCGTTGCTATGGAGGATCTCCTCGATGTTCTGGATGGTTTCCTCGGCCAGGTGATCGAGCTTGAGGAATACCGGGCCGTTGCCGCCCTCCAGCTCCTGGTGGAACTCCCACATCATCTGCCCGGACCAGTAGTCGCACTCGATAAAGCGCTCGCCTTTGTTGTTGGCGGTGTAGCCGCCGAGCGGGCCGGTGACATAAGCGCAGGCCGGGCCGTTGTAGTCCTTGATCAGCGGGTTGATCTGGAAGCACTCCAGGTTCGCCAGCTCGGCGCCCGCGTGGTAGGCCATGGCGTAGCCGTCGCCAGCGTTGGTCGGGTTCTCGTAGGTGCCCATCAGGTAGCCCGAGGCCGGCAGGCCCAGGCGCCCGGCGGCGCCGCAGGCGAGCACCACGGCCTTGGCACGGATCAGGTGGAAGTCCGCGGTGCGGCAGTCGAAGCCCATCACCCCGTTCACTGCGCCGTCGGCGTCGGTCAGCAGGCGAGTGGCGATGACCCGGTTGGTGATCTCCACCCGTGCACGCTTGAGCTGGCGGTAAAGCACTTTCTTGATGTCGTGCCCCTCGGGCATCGGCAACACGTAGGCGCCCATGTGGTGGACCTTCTTCACCGCGTAGTCGCCGGTCTCGTCCTTCTCGAACTTCACACCCCAGCGGTCGAGCTGCTCGATGGTCTCGAAGCTCTTGGTGGCGTAGGCGTACACCGCCGCCTGGTTGACGATGCCGTCGTTGGCGATGGTGATTTCCTTGGTGTACTGCTCCGGCGTGGCGTGGCCGGGGATCACCGCGTTGTTCAGGCCGTCCATGCCCATACTGATGGCGCCGCTGCGCTTGACGTTGGCCTTGTCCAGCAGCAGCACGCGCAGCTCGCGGTTGGCCTCCTTGGCCTTGATCGCGGCCATCGGGCCGGCAGTGCCGCCGCCGATCACCACCAGGTCGTATTCGCGTTCGATCGTGTTCATGCGTGAGAGCCCTTCTGGCGGTCGATGCGCAGGCGGTACTGGAAGGCGTCGCCGCGGTAGTAGAGGTATTCGAAGTCCAGTGGCGTGCCATCGGCGGCGTGGGTCAAGCGCTCGATACGCATGATCGGCGCGCCCTCCTCCACGTTCAGCGCACGAGTCAGGTCGGCGTCGGCCAGCACCGCGTCGATTGCCAGGTCGGCATGGCCGAGGGCGATGCCGCAGTCGTTCTCGATGATCAGGAAGATGTCGCGGGCCACCAGGTCGGCCTTCTCCAGCTTCTCGCCGACGGCGCGCGGCACGTAGGTGACCTCCAACGACACCGGCTCTCGGTTCACCAGGCGCACGCGCTTGATCTCGGTCACCGGCGCGCCCTCCTCCAGGCCCAGCCGCTCGGCGACACGGGCGCTGGCCGGCAGGTGCTTGAGGCTGTGCAGGCGGTTGATCACCTCGTACCCCATCTGCGACATGGACTCGGCCAGGCCCTGCAGGGTGCTGACGTTCTGGAACGCCTTGGGCTTGGCGACGAAGGTGCCCTTGCCGTGGATCTTGAAGATCAGCCCTTCCTTCTGCAGATCCCCCAGCGCCTGGCGTACGGTGATGCGGCTGACACCAAACGCCTGGCCCAGCTCGCTCTCCGAGGGCATGCGGCTGTGCGGCGGATAGGTACCGTCGAGGATGCGACCACGCAGCAGCTCCTTGAGCTGGCTGTACAGCGGCACGGGGGACAGGGGAAGCAGTTCGGCCATGTTCTCGTCTCTGATCTCTACTTGTCATAACAAGCTGTGACGAGAAGATAGCGAGTATAAGAGCGGATCAGGAAATACTTTTATTGCATAAGGTTATGAAGCGATGGAGGTCGTGCGCCGAACCGACCTATTCGGCTCATGACAGCAGTCTCGCCATTTGTGATGCTTGCACTGAAAGATGGCCACTCCGTTAGAATCCAAGCCTTTCTCGTAGTCGGAGCAGTACCGTGATGGAACACCTGGATACCTTCCTCGCCCGCTGGAAAAACGCGGGCGGTAGCGAGCGCGCCAACTACCAGTTGTTTCTCACCGAACTCTGCAGTCTGCTCGGCCTCCCTCTGCCGGAACCAGCCGGCGACGACACCCGCGACAACGCCTACGTATTCGAGCGCCGCGTCGTCATCAATCAGCCAGACGGCAGCAGCAACAACGGCTTCATCGACCTCTACAAGCGCAGCAGCTTCGTGTTGGAAGCGAAGCAAACCGGCAAGACCCTCGACAGCTCCGGCTGGGACAAGGCCATGCTCAAGGCCCACAACCAGGCCGACCAGTACGCCCGTGCGCTGCCCGCCGAGGAAGGCCGCCCACCGTTCATCCTTGTGGTGGACGTGGGCCGTAATATCGAGCTGTACGCCGAATTCAGCCGTTCCGGCGCCACTTACACACCCTACCCGGACGCCCGCAACCACCGCATCCGCTTGGAAGATCTGCGCAAGGAAGATGTTCGCGAGCGCTTACGCGCCGTCTGGCTTGATCCGCTCTCGCTCGACCCAGCACGCCGCTCGGCCCGCGTCACCCGCGAAATTGCCGACCAACTGGCCAAACTGGCCAAGTCGCTGGAGGCCGTCGGGCATTCACCGCAGCTGGTTGCCAGCTTTCTCATGCGCGCTCTCTTCACCATGTTCGCCGAGGACGTAGGTCTGCTCCCCGAACGTGGCTTTACCGAGTTGCTGCAACGCCTGAAGAACAGGCCGGACACCTTCGCGCCGATGCTCGAACACCTCTGGCAGACGATGAATAGCGGTGGCTTCTCGCCGATCCTGGAAAGCACCCTGCTCAAGTTCAATGGTGGCCTGTTTGCCGAAGCCCAGGCGATTGCCCTCGACCGCGACCAGATGGAGCTGCTGCTCAAAGCCTCCGAGGCCGATTGGCGCTATGTGGAGCCGGCGATCTTCGGCACCCTGCTGGAGCGTGCCCTGAACCCCCGCGAGCGACACAAACTCGGCGCTCACTACACCCCCCGCGCCTACGTCGAGCGCCTGGTACTGCCCACCGTCATCGAGCCGTTGCGCGCCGAATGGAAGGAAGTGCAGGTTGCCGCGCTCACCTACGAAGGTCAGGGCAAGCACAAGGAAGCTGTAGCCGAGATCCGCGCCTTCCACCGTCACCTGTGCGAAGTGCGCGTACTCGACCCAGCCTGCGGCAGCGGCAACTTCCTCTACGTCACCCTGGAGCACATGAAGCGCCTGGAAGGCGAAGTACTCAACCTGCTGCACGATCTAGGCGAATCTCAGGGCCTGCTGGAGCTGGAGGGCGTCACCGTCGACCCGCATCAGTTCCTCGGCCTGGAAATCAACCCACGCGCCGCGCGCATCGCCGAAATGGTGCTGTGGATCGGCTACCTGCAATGGCACTTCCGCACCCATGGCAAGGTCAACCCGCCCGAGCCGGTGCTGCGTGACTTCCATAATATTGAACACCGCGACGCCCTGATCGCTTACGACGCGGTAGAACTGCTGCGCGACGAAACCGGCAAGCCCATTACCCGCTGGGACGGCATCACCACCAAGACCAGCCCCATTACCGGCGAACAAGTGCCGGATGAATCGGCCCAAGTCGAGCAGTACATCTATCGCAATCCGCGTAAGGCCGAGTGGCCACAAGCAGAGTACATCGTGGGGAATCCGCCGTTTATTGGTAACAAGCGCATGCGGACGGCGCTGGGCGACGGCTATGTCGATGCAGTGCGCGGCACTTGGCCGGAGGTGCCGGAGTCGGCGGACTTCGTCATGTACTGGTGGCATATCGCTGCCGAAACGGTGCGTGTTGGTCAGGTCAAACGTTTCGGCTTCATTACTACGAACTCCATTTCTCAAACATTCAATCGATCCGTAATACAAAACGCTCTGGATAAAGGGGTTGGCCTGCGGTTCGTCATACCCGATCACCCATGGGTCGACAGCTCCGATGGAGCGCAGGTACGGGTAGCAATGAGCGTCGCCGATGCCTCTCAGGATGCGGGTAGACTTTTGCTTTCAAAACGTGAATATGCCTCCGATGAGGACGCAGTGGACGTGCGGTTTGATACTGACGATGGCGTGATTTTCTCCGACCTGACTATTGGAGTTAATACTTCTGCACTGATTGTTTTGAAAGCAAACACAGGCTTGGCGTGCCCAGGAGTCCAGCTCTCTGGACAGGGCTTTTTAGTCGACGCTAGTGCAATTCACACATTCCAAGCTTCAACGATCTCCAAGCTGATAAAACGCTACATAACAGGCCGAGACTTGGCTCAAACCATGCGAGTCCAGTACGTTATCGATACCTTTGGCGTTCCGCTTGACGACTTGAAGCAGAGCTTCCCAGATGCTTTTCAGTGGCTGTACGACCGAGTAAAACCTGAACGGGACAAGAACCCGCGCGAAAAATACCAACGCGATTGGTGGCTTCATGCAGAACCAAGAGGGCGGTTTCGAGGGGCTCTTGTCGGACTCGGCCGAATCACGGTGACCTCGCGCACATCAAGGCATCGGGTCTTCCAGTTCCTTGAAGCATCTTTTTTGCCGGAAACTAAGGTTCTGGTCTTTGGGTTTGAGGATGCTTTTCAGCTTGGCGTGCTGTCCTCACGCCTTCATGTTTGCTTCGCAAATCGTGTTGGTGGTTGGCTGGGAGTGGGAAATGACTCGACGTACAACCATTCAGACTGTCTCGAGAAATTCCCCTTCCCCTCCGCCAGCCCCGAGCAGCAACAAACCATCCGAGATCTGAGCGAGCGCCTCGATACCCATCGCAAGCGGCAACAGGCCCAGCACCCCGAGCTGACCCTAACCGGCATGTATAACGTGCTGGAAAAGCTGCGCAGCGAAGAGCCGCTGACTGCCAAGGAAAAAACCACCCATGAACAGGGCCTGGTTTCGCTGCTGCGCGAACTGCACGACGAGTTGGACCGCGCCGTATTCGCTGCCTATGGCTGGAATGACCTGGCCCCGCAACTGATTGGCAAGCCTGGTGCCACTACACCGCTGCCAGACAAACCCGAGGCTCAGGCCGAGGCCGAGGAAGAACTGCTGCGCCGCCTGGTGTCCCTCAATGCCGAACGCGCCGCCGAGGAAGCCCGTGGCCTGGTGCGCTGGCAGCGCCCCGACTACCAGCACCCCAGTGCGCAAACCTCCCCACAACAGAGCGAGGCCGAGCTGACGGACACAACGGATTCCGAATCTGCTCCCGAGGTCACCATAGCTACCGGGAAGCTCACCTGGCCCAAGCAGATGCGCGAGCAAGTTGCTGCCGTGCGCCAGGCCCTTACCCAAGGCCCGCTCCCGGCCGAAGCCATCGCAGCTCAATTCAAGCGCTCACCGAAAATCGCTGTGCAAGCCGTACTGGGCGCTCTTGAGGAACTTGGCATGGTCCAGCAAGCGGAGAACCAGTACCGACTAGCCAGCTGATCAATTGCGCCAAGGCTCGCGCCGTGAGCCGGATAGCCGAGTTATTCGGCTCACGGCTACTGATGACAAGAGCCTGGGCTAACCACTGCAGAGGACATTGGAAATGGATTTCTCACCCATCATCGCGCAGGTCTGGGGCACGCTGGGCTGGTTTATTCCGGCTGCACTGCTGATCGGCTTGCTCAAGTCGCCCTGGGCTAAGGGCCATATTGGCGAACTCCTGGTGCGGCTCTTCGCCCATTGGCAGCTGGACAAGCAAACCTACCGCCGCCTGCACAACGTCACCCTGAACACTCCAGACGGCACCACGCAGATCGATCACGTATTCCTCTCGCCTTACGGCATCTTCGCGCTGGAAACGAAGAACATGAGCGGTTGGATATTCGGCAGCGAGAAGCAAGCGCAGTGGACGCAGAAGCTCTACAAGCGCACGTTCAAATTCCAGAACCCGCTGCGGCAGAACTACAAGCATCTCAAAGCCCTGGAAGCCACCCTTGGCGTTAACCCGGAGCACCTGCACTCGGTCATCACCTTTGTCGGCGGCAGTACCTTCAAAACCGAAGTCCCGGCCAACGTCACCCAGGGCATCGGCTTTATCCGCTATATCAAGTCATTCGAGCAGCCGGTATTCAGTGAGACTGAAGTCGACACAATGCTAAACACACTGCAAAACGGACGCCTCGCTCCAACCCTAGCCACTGAGCGTAAGCATGTGCAGCACCTCAAGCGGCGTAACGACCCGACCGCCGAGCGGCTGTGTCCCAAATGCGGCAGTGCTCTGCTCGTACGCACCGTGAAGAACGGCCCCAAGGCCGGTCAGCAATTCTGGGGCTGCAGCGCCTTCCCCAAATGCCGCACTATGCAACCCTTAACCTGATTTCCACACTTACAGCAGGTAGCAAGGATGTCCCTACCCACCTATGACCAGTTCATCGAGCCCATCCTGCGCTTTCTCGCCAGCCGCCCGGACGGTGTACTAGCCCGCGACGCTCATGAAGCAGCCGCCCGGGCGCTCCAGCTAAGCGAGGGACAGCGCCAGGAAACCATTGCTAGCGGTCAGGCCACTTATAAGAACCGCGCCGGTTGGGCTCATGATCGCCTTAAGCGCTCAGGACTCTCCAGCAGTGCCAAACGCGGCTTCTGGAAACTCACCGAAGCCGGCCAGGCCTTCGCCCAAGCGCACCCTGCTCCACTCTCCGCCGAGCAGGTCGAGCATCTGGCCGTGGATTTCATGGACGTGAAACTGAAAACCGCCAGCGACGCGGTGGCTCTGGACACGGAGCCAGACACCCCAATCGCCACCAGCGCCGCCACCGCTAGCCCCGAGGAGCGCCTGGAGCAGGCCCTGAAGGAGCTGCGCGCCAGCGTCGCAGGCGACTTATTGGACAACCTGCTGCAGGTCAGCCCGGCACGCTTCGAAGTCATAGTGCTGGATGTGCTGCATCGCCTCGGCTACGGCGCCAACCGCGAAGACCTACAGCAGGTCGGTGGTAGTGGAGATGGCGGCATTGATGGCGTGATCTCGCTGGATGCTCTGGGCCTGGAGAAGGTGTACGTACAGGCCAAACGCTGGCAGAACACTGTCGGACGCCCGGAGCTACAAGCCTTCTACGGCGCCCTGGCCGGCCAGAAGGCCAAGCGAGGCGTATTCATCACCACCTCTGGCTTCTCCGCCCAGGCCGTGGACTTTGCCCGTTCGGTCGAAGGCATGGTGCTGGTTGATGGCCAACGCCTGGTCAACCTGATGATGGACCACGAAGTCGGCGTGACCTCGCGCCTGCTCAAACTGCCACGCGTGGACAGTGACTACTTCGACGAGGAGCTTTAATCGCGTACTTGCATGGGGTGCAAGTGCGCACAAACAAAAAGGCCAGTCATTTCTGACTGGCCTTTTTGTTAGGGTTATTTGGTCGGGACGGAGTGATTCGAACACTCGACCCCTTGCACCCCATGCAAGTGCGCTACCGGGCTGCGCTACGCCCCGACGATGCTTCCGTGTTACCGGAAGCGGGGAGGACTTTACAATAAGCTGCTGAATTGTGGAAGTTTTTTTTACCGCTGCGGCTTACTTGCGAAGCACCAGCAGAACATCCTCGAGCTCGACAATCATCTGCCGGATCAGCTGCTTGTACTGGGTGGTGTCGTCCTTGGCTTCGTCGCCGGAGAGGCGCTGGCGCGCCCCGCCGATGGTGAAACCCTGGTCGTACAGAAGCGCTCGGATCTGGCGGATCATCAGCACGTCTTGGCGCTGATAGTAGCGACGGTTACCGCGCCGCTTCACCGGATTGAGCTGGGGAAATTCCTGCTCCCAGTAACGCAAAACATGAGGCTTGACGGCGCAGAGGTCGCTGACTTCGCCGATGGTGAAGTAGCGTTTGCCAGGGATAGGCGGCAGCTCGTCGTTATGACTTGGTTCCAGCATATGCCTCTACTCTGGCCTTCAATTTCTGGCCCGGACGAAAGGTGACAACACGGCGAGCCGTGATCGGGATTTCTTCGCCTGTCTTGGGATTTCGACCTGGGCGCTGACGTTTGTCGCGCAGGTCGAAATTGCCGAAACCGGACAATTTGACCTGTTCGTTGTCTTCCAGCGCGTGGCGGATTTCCTCGAAAAACAGCTCCACCAACTCCTTGGCTTCCCGCTTATTCAGGCCAAGCTCTTCATACAGACGTTCCGCCATCTCAGCTTTCGTCAGAGCCCCCATACGCTACTTCCTTAACGTGGCGTTGAACCTTTCTTCCAGCGAGGTGATGATGTTTTGCGTAGTTGTATTCACCTCATCGTCATTAAGAGTGCGCGATGGATGTTGCCAGGTCAAGCCAACGGCCAGGCTTTTTCTATGTGGATCAATGCCTTTACCGTGATACACGTCAAACAGTCTGAGGTCCGTCAGCCACTCGCCAGCAGCCTCGCGGATGGTGGAGAGCACGGCTTCGGCCGGCTGCTCGCGACCCACCAGCAGGGCCAGGTCGCGGCGCACCTCGGGGAAGCGTGACAGTTCGCTGAACGCCGGCATGCGCCCGGTGGCCACTTCGGCCAGTACCAGCTCGAAGAGGAACACCGGCTGATCCAGGCCCAGGGTCTTGGCCAGCTCCGGGTGCATCGCACCGAGGAAGCCGACCAGGCGCCCTTCCCGCTCGATACGTGCGGCCTGGCCCGGGTGCAGGGCCGGATGCTCGCCCGGCACGAAGCTGAAGGCATCCGCGGCGCCGGCATAGCCCAGCAGCGCTTCGACATCGGCCTTGAGGTCGTAGAAGTCCACGCTCTCACGGCCGTTGGCCCAGGCTTCCGGCAGGCGGCTGCCGCTGATCACGCCCGCCAGCATGGCTTCCTGCTTCAGGCCTTCGAGCTGACCGATGAAGCGCAGGCCACTCTCGAACAGGCGCACGCGCGACTGCTGACGGTTGAGGTTGTGCTCCAGTGCCTTGACCAGGCCCGGCCACAGCGAGGAACGCATGGCGGCCATGTCGGCGGAGATCGGGTTGGCCAGCTGCAGCGGCGCCACGCCCGGATTGAACAGCTCGAACAGCTTGGGATCGATGAAGCTGTAGGTGATGGCTTCCTGATAACCGCGAGCGACCAGCAGGCGACGCAGGGCCGGCAGCTCGGCACGCGCTTCGGCCTTGGCCTGCGGGGCCAGGCGCGCCTGCGGGTAGCGCACCGGCAGGCGGTTGTAGCCGTACAGGCGGCCCAGCTCTTCGATCAGGTCCACTTCCAGGCTGATGTCGAAGCGGTGGCTCGGCACGCTGACCTGCCACTGGCCGGCACCCTGGGCGACGGTGCTCAGGCCCAGCGCATTGAGCAGGCGCTCGACCTCGGCGTCGTCCATGTCCATGCTCAGCATCTGGCTGATGCGCTCGGCACGCAGGGTGATCGGCGCGACGTTCGGCAGGTCGGCAGCGCTGGCCACCTCGATGATCGGGCCGGCTTCGCCGCCGACGATCTCCAGCAGCAGCGCGGTGGCGCGCTCCATGGCGTTGCGTGCCAGCTGCGAGTCCACGCCACGCTCGAAGCGATGCGAGGAGTCGGTGTGCAGGCCATAGGAACGAGCCTTGCCGGCCACCGAGATGGTGTCGAAGAAGGCGCTTTCCAGGAACAGGTCGCGGGTCTTGTCGCTGACGCCGCTGTGCTCGCCACCCATCACGCCGGCGATGGCCAGGGCGCGGTTATGGTCGGCGATCACCAGGGTGTCGGCGCGCAGGCTGACTTCCTGGCCGTCCAGCAGAACCAGCTTCTCGCCCTCTTCCGCCATGCGTACGCGGATGCCACCGTTGATCTCGGCGAGATCGAAGGCGTGCATCGGCTGACCGAGTTCGAGCATCACGTAGTTGGTGATGTCGACGGCGGCGTCGATGCTGCGGATGTCGGAACGACGCAGGCGCTCGACCATCCACAGCGGGGTCGGCTTGGACAGGTCGACGTTGCGGACGACGCGACCCAGGTAGCGCGGGCAGGCCTTGGGGGCCAGCACTTCGACCGGGCGCACTTCGTCATGGGCAGCGGCGACCGGGGCGACGGATACAGTCGTTACCGGAGCGGCATAGATGGCGCCGACTTCGCGGGCCAGACCGGCCAGCGACAGGCAGTCGCCACGGTTCGGGGTCAGGCCGATCTCGATGCTGGCATCGTCCAGACCGAGGTAGTCGCGCAGGCTCTGGCCGACCGGGGCGTCTGCCGCCAGCTCCATCAGACCGCTGTTGTCGTCGCTGATCTGCAGCTCGGAAGCCGAGCAGAGCATGCCCTGGGACTCCACGCCACGCAGCTTGGCCTGCTTGATCTTGAAGTCGCCCGGCAGCTCGGCGCCGATCATGGCGAAGGGAATCTTGATGCCGGCACGGGCATTGGGCGCACCGCAGACCACCTGGAAGGTGGCGCTGCCGTTGCTGACCTGGCACACGCGCAGTTTGTCGGCGTCCGGGTGCTGTTCGGCGCTGAGGATCTCGCCTACCACCACGCCACTGAACTGGCCAGCGACCGGGATCACGGCGTCCACTTCCAGGCCGACCATGGACAGGCGGGCCACCAGCTCGTCGCGCGAAACTGCCGGGTTTACCCAGCTGCGCAGCCACTGTTCACTGAATTTCATGCTGTCTGTTCTCCTTAAGCGAATTCGATACGGGGCGTGCGGCTAGCGGAATTGCGCCAGGAACCGCAGGTCGTTATCGAAGAACAGGCGCAAGTCATTGACGCCATAACGCAGCATGGCCAGGCGCTCGACGCCCATGCCGAAGGCGAAGCCCTGGTATTTCTCCGGGTCGATGCCGGACATGCGCAGAACGTTCGGATGCACCATGCCGCAGCCCATCACTTCCAACCAGCCGGTCTGCTTGCATACGCGGCAGCCCTTGCCGGAGCACATCACGCACTGCATGTCGACTTCGGCCGATGGCTCGGTGAAGGGGAAGAAGGACGGGCGGAAACGCACGCCCAGCGGTTTCTCGAAGAACACGCGGAGGAACTCCTCGATGGTGCCCTTGAGGTCGGCGAAACTGATGCCCTCGTCGACCAGCAGGCCTTCGACCTGGTGGAACATCGGCGAGTGGGTGATATCGGAGTCGCAGCGGTACACACGGCCGGGGCAGACGATGCGAATCGGCGGCTGCTGCGATTCCATGGTGCGCACCTGTACCGGCGAGGTGTGGGTGCGCAGCAGCATGTTCGCGTTGAAATAGAAGGTGTCGTGCATCGCCCGTGCCGGGTGGTGGCCGGGAATGTTGAGCGCTTCGAAGTTGTGGTAGTCGTCTTCGACTTCCGGACCCTCGGCCACGTTGTAGCCGATATGGGTGAAGAACTGCTCGACGCGCTCGAGGGTGCGGGTGACCGGATGCAGGCCACCGGAGGCCTGGCCGCGGCCAGGCAGGGTCACGTCAATACGCTCGGACGCCAGCTTCTCGGCGAGCAGAGCCTGCTCAAGCACGGATTTGCGGGCGTTCAGGGCGTCCTGAACCTGATTCTTGGCAGCGTTGATCAAGGCGCCAGCCTGCGGACGCTCTTCGGCCGACAGCTTGCCCAGGGTCTGCATCAGGGCGGTCAATTCGCCCTTCTTGCCGAGATACTGAACCCGGAGCTGTTCCAGGGTGTTCACGTCTGCGGTGTTTTGCACGGCCTCAAGCGCTTGCGAGACCAATGCATCCAGGTTTTCCATGTACGGACTCCAGATACGAAATAGGGGAAGAGCTTGAAGGCTCTTCCCCTATCTTTGACGTTGCCACCGGGCGAACCCGGTGATTGTCGGGGGACTTAAGCCAGAACGGCCTTAGCTTTCTCGACAATCGCAGCAAACGCCGCTTTTTCGTTCACTGCCAGATCGGCCAGAACCTTGCGGTCGATTTCGATCGACGCTTTTTTCAGGCCAGCGATCAGACGGCTGTAGGACAGACCGTTGACGCGAGCACCAGCGTTGATACGAGCGATCCACAGAGCGCGGAACTGACGCTTGCGCTGACGGCGGTCACGGTAGGCGTATTGGCCTGCCTTGATCACAGCCTGCTTGGCAACGCGGAACACGCGCGAACGCGCGCCGTAGTAGCCTTTGGCGAGTTTCAGGATTTTTTTGTGACGAGCACGAGCGATAACGCCACGCTTAACACGAGCCATGAGTAATTACCTCTAAAATATCTTGACCGAATTAACGAACGCGCAGCATGCGCTCGACTTTTGCCTTGTCCGACGGATGCATCAGTTCGCTACCGCGAAGTTGACGCTTACGCTTGGTGGACATTTTGGTCAGGATGTGGCTCTTGAAAGCGTGCTTGTGCTTGTAGCCGGCAGCAGTTTTCAGGAAACGCTTAGCCGCGCCGCTTTTGGTTTTCATCTTTGGCATGTTTGGTACTCCGCATTCATTAACAACTGATAACCATCAGGCCTGCCAGTGCCCGGGAGGTTATTTACGCTTCTTGGGAGCGATGACCATCATCAGCTGGCGTCCTTCCAGCTTAGGATGCTGTTCTACGGTGCCGAGTTCGGCGAGGTCGGATTCGACCCGCTTCAACAGCTCCATACCCAGCTCCTGGTGGGCCATCTCACGACCACGGAATCGCAAGGATACCTTGGCCTTGTCCCCTTCATTAAGGAAACGTACCAGGTTGCGTAGTTTTACCTGGTAATCCCCTTCTTCCGTCCCTGGACGAAACTTGATTTCTTTAATCTGCTGCTGGTGCTGGTTCTTCTTCGCGATAGCAGCTTGCTTCTTCTTCTCGAACAGGTGCTTGCCGTAGTCCATGATGCGGCAAACTGGCGGGACTGCGTCAGCGGAGATCTCTACCAGATCCAGCTTGGCTTCTTCAGCCACACGCAGTGCCTCATCAATCGAAACAATGCCAACCTGCTCGCCGTCTGCGCCAATCAGGCGGACTTCACGTGCGGTGATGTTCTCGTTGATCGGTGCCTTTGGAACGGCCCGCTTATCCTGTCTCATTTCACGCTTAATAATGATTACTCCGAATCTTGGCGACCACGCCGGGAAACCGCTTGCTTGAGCTGTTCGGCGAACTGTTCCAGAGGCATAAAGCCCAGGTCGACACCTTCGCGGGTACGCACAGCAACGGATCGTGTCTCAACTTCCCTGTCGCCAATAACCAGGAGATAGGGAACCTTGAGCAAAGTATGCTCGCGGATTTTAAAGCCGATTTTTTCGTTTCTCAAGTCGGACTTGGCACGGAACCCGCTTTGGTTGAGAGTTTTCTCGACTTCCAGGGCAAAATCGGCCTGCTTGTCAGTGATATTCATGATCACCGCCTGGACCGGAGCCAGCCAGGACGGGAACGCACCGGCGTAGTGCTCGATGAGCATACCGATGAAGCGCTCGAAGGAACCGAGAATGGCGCGGTGCAGCATGACCGGACGGATACGACTGTTATCTTCGGCGATATAGCTGGCATCGAGACGCTCCGGAAGGTTCGGATCGTACTGCAGGGTACCGCACTGCCAATTACGACCCAGGCAGTCCTTGAGGGTGAATTCGATCTTCGGACCGTAGAAGGCGCCCTCGCCCGGCTGGTATTCCCACTCCAGACCGGACTCGTTCAGCGCATCCGCCAGAGCACCTTCGGCGCGATCCCACAGCTCGTCGGAACCTACACGCTTGGCCGGACGAGTGGACAGCTTCATCGAGATATCGGAGAAGCCGAAGTCGGAATACACCTGCAGGGTCAGCTTGATGAAGTCGGCCGCCTCTTTCTTCACCTGATCTTCGGTGCAGAAGATGTGCGCATCGTCCTGAGTGAAGCCGCGCACGCGCATGATGCCGTGTAGCGCGCCGGACGGCTCGTTGCGGTGGCAGGCACCAAATTCGGCCAGGCGCAGCGGCAGGTCGCGGTAGGACTTCAGACCCTGGTTGAAGATCTGCACATGGCACGGGCAGTTCATCGGCTTCACCGCGTAGTCGCGGTTTTCCGAATTGGTGGTGAACATGTTCTCGGCGTAGTTCGACCAGTGACCCGAGCGCTCCCAGAGGATGCGGTCGACCACCTGCGGAGTGCGCACCTCTACATAGCCATGCTCGCGCTGCACCTGGCGCATGTACTGCTCGAGGACCTGGTAGACGGTCCAGCCGGCCGGATGCCAGAACACCATGCCAGGGGCTTCTTCCTGCAGGTGGAACAGGTCCAGCTGCTTGCCGATGCGACGGTGATCGCGCTTCTCGGCCTCCTCGATACGCTGGATATAGGCAGCCAGCTGCTTCTTGTCCGCCCAGGCGGTGCCATAGATGCGCTGCAGCTGCTCGTTCTTCGAGTCGCCGCGCCAGTAGGCGCCGGAAATCTTGGTCAGCTTGAAGGACTTGAGGAAGCGCGTGTTGGGCACGTGCGGGCCGCGGCACATATCGACGTATTCTTCGTGGAAGTATAGGCCCATGGCCTGTTCGTCCGGCATATCGTCGATCAGGCGCAGCTTGTATTCCTCGCCACGCGCCTTGAACAGCTCGATGACCTCGGCACGCGGCGTCATCTTCTTGATGACGTCGTAATCCTTGTCGATCAGCTCGGCCATACGCTTTTCGATGGCGGCCATGTCTTCAGGCGTGAAGGGACGATCGCTGGCGATGTCGTAATAGAAGCCTTCCTCGATCACCGGCCCGATCACCATCTTGGCGTTCGGATAGAGCTGCTTGACCGCGTGACCGACCAGGTGCGCACAGGAGTGGCGGATGATCTCCAGCCCCTCTTCGTCCTTCGGCGTGAGAATCTGCAGAGTTGCGTCGTTTTCGATCAGGTCACAGGCGTCTACCTGCTTGCCGTTGACCTTGCCAGCCAGGGTGGCCTTGGCCAGACCGGCACCGATGGACTGGGCCACCTCGAGCACGGAAACGGGACGATCGAACGAACGCTGACTGCCGTCGGGAAGAGTAATGATGGGCATGGCGCCTCCTCTCCTAGTGGTGACCCCTACCAAAGGTCACGTGGGTTGGGATGAGCCAGGAAGCGATCCGGCGATATGCCTGCCAGACGATGGCAGGAGCCTTGCGGCAAACCGGGACAGACCGCAGTCACTGGAGGTAAACGAATCGCGGATGCTTCCAGAAAGCCGTAGCCCTGACAAGCAGCCAATAAAAAAGGGGTCGTATGTACGACCCCTTTCGGATTTGGTAGGCACAATTGGACTCGAACCAACGACCCCCACCATGTCAAGGTGGTGCTCTAACCAACTGAGCTATGTGCCTGCAATGGAGGCGCATTTTAGGGAGATCCGCCGGAGTGTCAACATCTTTTTCGCTAAGCCTCTGAATAAACGGATTTTTTGCTGCACAGTCAGGCGTTAAAAATTTTGCACGGAGGCTAGCCGGCGCTTTTTGACTCGGGTAGGATCGGCTCATTCCGTAAAAAATAAAGAACAAAGGTTCAAATATGGCGCACACACCCTACCCCCAGTCCTACTACGCAGCCTCGGCCAATCCTGTTCCGCAGCGCCCGGCACTGCAGGGCGAGACCGAGACCGATGTCTGCATCATCGGCGCCGGCTATACCGGCCTCTCCACCGCCCTGTTCCTGCTGGAGAACGGCTTCAAGGTCACTATCGTCGAGGCCGCCAAGGTCGGCTTCGGCGCCTCCGGCCGTAATGGCGGCCAGATCGTCAACAGCTATAGCCGCGACATCGACGTGATCGAACGCACCGTCGGCCCGAAACACGCCCAGCTGCTGGGCCAGATGGCCTTCGAAGGCGGCCGCATCATCCGCGAGCGTATCGCCAAGTACGACATCCAGTGCGACCTGAAGGATGGCGGCGTGTTCGCCGCCAACACCCCCAAGCACATGAAGCACCTGGAGTCGCAGAAGAAGCTGTGGGAGCGCTACGGCCACACCCAGCTGGAGCTACTGGATGAGAAGCGCATCCGCGAGGTGGTGGACACCGACAGTTATGTCGGCGGCATGCTCGACATGAGTGGCGGCCACATCCACCCGCTCAACCTGGCCCTGGGCGAGGCGGCAGCCGTGGAGTCGCTGGGCGGCATCATTTACGAGCAGAGCCCGGCGGTCCGCGTCGAGCGCGGCGCCAACCCGGTGGTGCACACCCCGGAAGGCCGGGTGAAAGCCAAGTTCGTGGTGGTCGCTGGCAATGCCTACCTGGGTACCCTGCTGCCGGAGCTCGCCAGCAAGTCCATGCCCTGTGGCACCCAGGTGATCACCACCGAGCCGCTGTCAGACGCGCTGGCCAAGAGCCTGCTGCCGCAGGACTACTGCGTCGAAGACTGCAACTACCTGCTCGACTACTACCGCCTGACCGCGGACAAGCGCCTGATCTTCGGTGGCGGTGTGGTCTACGGCGCCCGCGATCCGGCGAACATCGAGGCGATCATCCGGCCGAAGATGCTCAAGACCTTCCCGCAGCTGAAGGACGTGAAGATCGACTTCGCCTGGACCGGCAACTTCCTGCTGACCCTGTCGCGCCTGCCGCAGGTCGGCCGCCTCGGCGACAACATCTACTACTCCCAGGGCTGCAGCGGCCATGGCGTGACCTACACCCACCTGGCCGGCAAGCTGCTGGCGGAAACCCTGCGCGGCCAGGCCGAACGCTTCGACGCCTTCGCCAGTCTGCCGCACTACCCGTTCCCCGGTGGCCGTCTGTTCCAGGTGCCGTTCAGCGCTCTGGGCGCCTGGTACTACAGCCTGCGCGACAAACTGGGCGTGTAACCTCGCCACAAACGAAAACGGCGCCCCAGGGCGCCGTTTTTTATTCCGCTATCAACTCACAAGGCGAGGATGGCCTGGGCCAGCTGCATGTCGTTCACCTGCAGCTCTGGCAGCTTGCCGCGAATGTGCTGGAAGGCCGCCTCCAGGTGAGCGCCACGAATGTCGCCCTGGCTGGCGACGAAGCTCGCCGCATCGTCCTTGGCCTCGCGCACTACCTTGTCGTCACCGAACGAGGATGAGGTGACGTCGCTGGTCCCTTCCACTGAGTTGACGATACCGTCGGTGGTCACCACGAAACTGGTGGCGGCCGCCTGCAGACTGAAACCGAGGGCCAGCGCCGCCAGCCAATATTTGCTTTGCATGAGTGTCATCTCCCTATCGAACCGAAACCCTGAACTCAGGATAGCAGCCGCCCGGATCGACTGTCGCCAACTGCGGTAGAATGCCGGCCGTTTCCACATTCACGCAGCGCCCCATGTCGACCTCCCCGCAACGCCCAGCACCCTCCCGCCGCTTCTCCGTGGCCCCGATGATGGATCGGAAATAATCATCTAGCCCCGCCAGAAACGACAAGGCCCGCAGGGTTACCCCGGCAGGCCATGTACCAAATCCGTACCAGTCACCCTCGCCAGCTAGCCTCCAGCGACCGCTTCAGCGCCGTGTTGCTCGGCTTGGTCACCCCGGCCGCCTTCCGGTAAAGGTCAACCGCGGCGCGCACCTTGGTCAGCTCAAGCGGCGTAGCCCCCAGCACCTGCATGGCCACATACAGCAGCTCGTCGCACCGGGCCCTGGTGATCGGCACGGGCCGGCCATCGACGGTCAGCGACAGGTATTCACACAGCTGGTCGTGCATGACGTAGGCCTGGCCCAGCTTGCCCCAGGGCGAGACGACGTTCTGCACCAGACGCGGGATGGTTCCACCGTCAGACAGAATGCCGGCCGGTACGTCCGCCCACTGCCGCTCGCTGAGCATCAGCCGGAACCGGCCCAGGTTGCGCCAGTGGTCCTTGCCCAGTGCGACGCTGGCTTTCCGGTCATACCGGGTGTCGAGCGGGCCGTCGAAGTACGGGAAGGCGTTCATACCAACGCCTCAAGTGCCTGCGCATAGAGCGTGTCCCAGGTCTTGCGGTGAGGCCTTCCCGGCCGCCAGGTGCGCAGGTAGTAGTCCCAGGCCTTGCCGCACTCCCCAACCTTGGGCAGCGGCGCCGGATCGGTAAACAGCAGCAGGCGGGCGAAGGCCGCGGCCAGCACGTCGTCGAACTCCAGGCGCTGATAGACCTGCTCGGCCACTACCGGCACATCGCGCTCATCGCAGACAGTCACAGCCTGCAGGCGGGTCGATGGATGCCGCAGCACGCCAGCAACGCCGCCAGCTCGCTCGAACTGCCAGAAGCCGCGAGCAGGGCCGCCGATCTGCCTGCGATGGGTGAACCGGCTTTCCTGCAGGCCAATGGCGAGCAGCAGCACCGTGGCGCCCTGGCTTTCCATCTTGGCCGGCAGGAGCTGATAAGCAGGCTCGACGGCCTGCTGCAGGATCTCGGACAAGAGCATCAGTGCCCCCCCTTGCCCGGATCGTCACCGGAGACGGCACGCTGCTTTATTTGGGTGGCTACGACGATGGCAAAGCCCAGCGCGCTAGAAATCACCTTATAGGACTCGATCGATATCACATCCTTCAGTTCTGGAAGCGCCTCGCGCAGGATGCCGAGCAGGGGAATGGCCAGCGCCAGCCAGGTGCTGTAACGCTTCCACCAGTTACGCCAGTGCGGTACAGGCCTCATGATCCGAGCCCCTTCATAAGCAGCGGCCAGAACTTGTCGAACATCACCATGATGGTGGCAGCAGCGCCGAGCCCCCAGGTGATCTTCGCGCCCATATTCTCAACCGCGGCGTTGATCTTGCTGATGCCCTCTTCCAGGTGATCAAGTTTGTCGGCCTGGTTCTCAAACTGCTGTTCAAGCTTGGTCAGGCGTTCTGGCGAGTGCTCATGCCGGCGGTCCCACTGGTCAAGCCGATGCTTAACGACTTTCATGTCTTGCTCCAACGCGCCTATGCGGTCGCCCTGGTTACGGCTGGCTTCTGATGCGTGCACGGAATGGGTCCTTATAGAGTCGCGGCGGTGATAAAGAGCTGGTCGATGTCGGCCGTCGAGAGGCCAACGGCCTGGCCGAGCTGATCAACCCAGGGGTTGGCGCGCTCCCAAGTCGCGTTCTCGTACTCGATCTGGGCGGCCATCTGTTGGACCGGATCGGCGATGGCTGCAATAGCGGACTCGACGGCAGCGAGTTTTCCGGCGTGCAGCAGGGCTAGACGGGCTTGGCGCCGGCTGACTGCGTTGGGAATGGTTGGCGGCACTGCAGACCAGCCCGGGAATAACCAAACTTGACGAGCATCGGCAGGTGCAACGGGCACCTCGACGGAGCCAGGCGGCGGCGCCGCTGCGCTTAGGAGCGACTCCTGGTCCCATGCACCAAGATACGAGCCGCCTTCATTAACGAAGTGCTTCATGTCCAAGCCCTCAAGATCAGGCGCCAATTGGCGGCAGTCACAGTTGACGACGAGCCGGACGCGTTGTGGACGACACAGCCTGATCCACCACAGACCGCTCGGATGTTTGTGGTGTTTGCGCCATAGCCGTAGTTGTAACTTGAGGCCGAGGCCACCAGAGCCTCGATATTGACCTCGTCGTTCACCGACCAGCCGTGCTCGGCGGTCTTGCATACGAGATAAGCCCTCACAAGCTTGGGCTTCACCCCTAGGCCGTGCGCTAGGGTTACCACCCCGCCGGCTGTAATGGTCTGCTCGGCGCTGACGTACTCTTTAGTGAATGGCCGCAGTGGGGTGCCGTAGCTCAAAACCTCCACCACGTTGCTCGCCGTCGCCCGCAGGATGCAGGTGTCTCCTGCTTGGGCGAGGATGTCGGCGCCGCTCTGAGTCACGATGCTTGCGTTGTTGGTCAGGGTCGTGGCCGCGTTGAAGCGGACGAAGTAGGTCTTGCCGGCGGCGATCGTGAAGCCGGTAATCGTCACCCCCCCGGTCAGGTTGATGTGGCGAGTGTCGGGAGCCAGGGTGTTCAGGTTGACCGTGGCGGCAGTGGCCACGTCGATACGCAGGGCGTTCAGGTAGTCGGCGCTGTTCTGGTTCTGCCAGCTCGCACCGTTCCAGACACGGAACAAGTTGCTGACGGTGTTCCAGTAGATGGCGCCGGTGAGTAGTGCACTGCCATCGTTGTCGAGCGCGGGGTCAGCGTTCTTGGCGCCCAGGTAGCGGTCGTCGAACGCGTCGTAGGTGTTTGCCGCCGCCAGCGCTGCAGCTGCTGCGTTCGTCTCGCTCGTTGCGGCTGCCGATGCACTACCAGAAGCAGCCAAGGCTGATGCGGCTGCAGCTGCCGCTGCCGCTGCTGCGACCTCCGGTTGCTCCTCCAGCTCAGCCAGGGTCAGGTTGGATGGAATTGGGGCTCCAAGGGCATCGAAGGCAAGGACCTTCTCTGAGCGGATCGCTGCTACCGGCAGCGGCGGGATACCCTCTGGCTCCAGCGGATCGACGGCGAGTGCCCGGCCGTCGTCTCGGCGAAGCTCTTTGGCCGCCTGCCACAGCCTGTCGAAGTCGTTGTTGACAGTGCTGGCAAGGAAGTCGCCGTTCTCCTGGTAGTCGTCCAGGCGCTCGAACGGGATCACCAGCTGGAACAGCAGATCGCCCAGAGGGGCGACGTCGAAGGTGCAGACGCAGCTGGGATTGCCTACCCCGGTCAGCGTGAATCCGGAAGTGACCAGAACGCCGTCGAGCGTGATCTGCAGGTCTTCTGCTTCGATCAGCAGGAAGGGAATGGCGTAGACCGTCGCGATGCCGTTGGCTGCGTAACGCTTGTACGTTGGTCCGGATTGAACTGACATGACTAGCCCTCGGCGCTGGCGGGCTAGTAGTCGACCTGCACCTCGTGCACGCCCGCATCTGGGCGCCAATCGTCACGCCTCTGCTCGGTCGGTTTCCCGACTATCTTGCCGATGCGCACCGGGGTCTGGCTGATGGCGCCGGCGCCGGAGTCGAGGAAGTCATCTGGCTGGTTGCTGATGGCCGGGTTGAAGTCGCGCATCTGGTCCCAGAGCGGACCGCGCAGCACGTCGACATGGGCCCACAGGAAGCGGGCCGACAACGGCGACTCCAGGGCATCGAGGATGCGTTTCTGCTTGTTGACGGTGCTGTGCTCTTCCCCTACCCCGCAACCGGTGCCCTTCAGCGCCTGACGCAGGATGTTTGGCACGAAGCCGCCGGGGCCGTTGGTTTCGACGATCACCCGTGGGATCTGGTAGCGCACCACCAGGTCGCGGACCTGCACGACCTGGCCGCCGATGATCCGGTCCTTCGCATCGAACTCGGCCAGCTCGCCGACCAGCCCCTCGCAAACGTGCCAGTAGAGCTGGCCGCGCGCGTCGGTGAAGATCAGCGACAGCGCCGAGGCGTCGCTCTTCACCTTGCCCAGCGAACAGTCCCAATAGGCCACGGCGCCGACGATCTGCGTGCTGCCAAGGAACAAGCCGACCTGGCCGTTCGCCTGCCGGACAACCGGCTGCACGTCGTAGGGGATGATCTTCGCCGGATCGAGTCGCACCTCGGTGACCGGCTTGCTGTGCAGTTGATACTGGCTGTCCCATTCGTTGATCGTTCTGGTCTCGCGGCGGCGTCGTTCTAACTCGGCGGCATCGAAGCGATCTGGCCAGGCGCTGCCGGCGTAGCAGTCCACCAGGGTGCCGGGCGGTTCGCTGAAGGCGATCCCGTGTTTGGTGAGAATGTAGTCGCGCCCCTCCACCAGCAGGCGGGCATGCTTGCCGATGCCGGCGAAGACAACGTCCGGGCGGAACGGCACGTCATTGGCTGTCTCGGTAGCGGCATCGATCCGATGCTCGAGCTCGAACATGCGGATGGTCAGGCAGTCGGCGCCCATGCTCTCGACCTCGTCATAAAGGCTGTCGTGGGTGTGCGGCGTGCCGATGTACAGCTTCGAGCCACCGGGCACCAGGATGTGCGTCTGCTCGCCCAGGCGGTACCGGAGCTTTTCCCGCGCCTCAGGCGTCTGGATGTTGCGCGGCACTTCGACGTCATCGTTCTGGCACTCGTCGGCACGGGCAGAAGTGACGTTGGAGAGAATGCCCTTGGCGAACATCGAGGCATTTCGGAAGTCGGCGGCGCCCTCGACCCACCACTGCTCTACCGTTCCCTGGTTGGGTGGCAGGAGGTGCCGGGTCAATGGGTGGTTCCGGATTACGTTCTGCGTGTCGCGGCTGGTCTTGTAGGCGGTCGGGTCCGACTCGGACTGGTGCAGGATGCGAAACGTCGGGTCTTTGTAGTACCGCCAGGCGTTGTAGATCGCCAGCAGCGTCGACTTACCGAAGCCACGGAAGCAGCGCAGGACGGCTAAATTGCCCTTTCGCTCCAGCCAGATCAGCGCCTTGACGTGGATATCGGGCACCTGCCACCGCATGCGCCTGGCCCACATCATGAAGAAGACCAGCAGTGAGACCTTCGGCGGCTCAGTGGACATTCTGACCCTTTTGCATGCGGTCGATAATGGCCTGGGCCTCGCGCTCAGCGGCAGCCAGCTCGGAGTCCAGCTCGCCGACGGTATGGCCAGCATCCGGCGCCGGCCGCTGGCGGTTCAGCATGCCGGCGATGTTCACCACCTTCAGCAGCAGGGTCATGGACGCCGCGGCGTTCTTCTTGCACCAGTAGCGGTCGCCGCGCTCCTGCTGGGTCAGCTCGGCCAGCGGCGTGCCGTGGCCTGGCCAATGGTGCGGGTCGACTTCCTCGATGACAACTTCGCCGAGCCGTTCGCTCAGCGCCTGCAACCTGGTGATCTGGTCGTCTCGCATATCAGCGGCCTCCTACTGCGGCGCCCAGGTTCGGCGCACGGTCTGGCGTCTGGTCGCCCGGCTCCCACCAGAACGACTGGTTGAACTCCTGCCGCGCGCGCTTCTGCATGCGGCGCAGGTAGCCCGGAGAGAAAAACTCCTGCATCTGGTTGAACACCAGGTGATCGGTGGCGGCCTTGGTGTACCAGAGGTTGGCGAACGGGGTGTGACTCTTCGCCAGCCTGATCAGCTTGGCGCCGGTCTGGTTGACCTCCCCTGCTGCAGCGTTGTCTTTCAGGCCCCACAGCGCCTCTGCATCACCCGCTATTGGGCCGAGGAACGAAACTACGGCTGACTGCCCGCCCTGGGTCGAATTGCTGAACAGGAAGTCGGAGTAAAGCCCCAGGGCGCCGCCCTTCATCATCGAGGCGATACCGAAGCGCAGGCCGGGCACGCCGAGCGTGCCGTCGTCGGTGATGTCCTTCGGGTCACGGCCGGCGGCCAGCTCGCCAAGCTGGATGGACAGGCCGCCCAGCACCGTGGTGGTGGCGATCAACGCACCCAGGTACTTGGCCTTTCCCCATCCTGGCTGGGCCATCGCCCTGGCCCAATGCCGCATGATCATCGACACAGAGAAGCTCTTGAACTGCCAGAACGATCGCATGAGTTCCCCAGGGTAGGTGCCCCTTTCGAAGCGACCATGCATGAAACTCCGCTCCCGGGCGCCCGGCTCGATGATCGCCATATTGGTTTCGTCCAGCACCGTGCCCAGTAGTTTGGTGGCGGCCTGGTCGCGTAGGCGCTGCGGGGTGGTACCGGCCAGCCTGGCAAGGCCCTGCAGCTGCTGGTCCGTCAGCTTGTAGATGCTGCCGGCGGTCAGCACCGTGTCGCCAGCGCCGCGCCAGTCTTCCGGCTCGGCTAGGCGCCACACCTGCCAGTCGGTCTCGGTGACGCCCTTCCCTTCCAGGCGCAGCCGGTCGGCCTCATCCATGGCGCGCATCGAATCGAAGCGGCGCGACATATCGCCGATGGTGTCCATGAAGGTGGCGCCGAACGCCCGCTGCAGGCCCGACGTCATGGCGTTCATGCCAGAGGCCTGCATCACCTTGCTGGCCGCCGTCTGCGACCACTTCGAGGCCCGCCCGGATATCGCTTCAGTCGATCCCAGGCCATCGGCGCCGAACCGGTTCAGGCTGCCGATCAGCTGGTTAAGGCCCAGGCCGGCACGCATGGCCAGGCGCCGATCACCGGCGTCTGCTGGGTTGAGCATGCGCAGCTCGTTGGCGAACACCTTCATCACAGGCATGCCGTTCATGGCCGCGGTCAGCGCCAGCGTGCCCTGGTCGGTGACCGAGGTAAGTACCGCCGAGCCCAGGCGGGCCGAGACATTCAACGCCCGGTAGGTGTCGAAGCCGTTGGCGATGGCTGCCGATGCGGGCGGCGGGCGTGTGCCGGCCACTTCCTCGTAGAGGTATTCGATGCGGCGCCGCTGCTTCGCCGCCAGCTCGGCGGCCTTGGCCTGCTTCTTCCCGCCGGCGCCCAGCGCTTTCTCGACCTGCTCCTTCTGCCCCTGGTCGAGGAAGTAGCGCATCACGTTGGTCGGATTCGGCCCCAGGTTCTCGACCAGGGCGATGTCCCGCGCGGCCCGGTCGATGTGGCCGACCAGCAGCTCGAGCAGGGTGCGCTCGCCGTACTTCTGCTGGGCGGCAATGAACGACTCCGCGTCCTTGTAGTGGATCTGCCGCGACTCGTTGCCGTGGTTGGCCGTCGACGAGCCGACCGGCGCCCGTCCGGGCTCCAGCTTGTTGACGCCGCCGGTGGCCAGGGTCGTCCAGGCGTGCTCGAGGAACTCGCGCAGCTCCACGTCGTTCATCGGTGAGCCGTCTTCCTTGACGTAGCGGGAGCGGTCCGCCCAACTCAGGTGGTCGCCGACCCAGTCGCTCTGGCTGCGCGCGACCTTGATCTGCGAGTGATCGCGCGGCATGGCCCAGTCTTCGAGGAAGCCGACGTCGCCGCCGGCCCGGTTGAATCGGGTTCGCAGCGCCTCGGCCGTCTCGCGGAAGGCCTTGGCCGCCACCTTTGCCGCCGGCACCCCGCTGTCCTCGCCGTGCAGCTCGCGCACGAGCGCCAGGTTGCCGGCCTGGTCCTGCAGCAGGCCGAGGAACTTGCCCTTGGTCAGGTCGATGACATCGAGCATGCGCGACAGCGAGTCGTCCCGGATCGCCCGGGTGGCCGACTCGATCGACTGAATGCCGCTCTTCCCGTCGGCGCTGAACGCCAGCAGCCGATCCAGGCCTTCGAGCGGCCGGTCTGGGAAGCGCTGCATGTAACTGCTGATGCGGTCGTGCGCCATGATGGTCAGCGCAACGCGCTTCTTCTTGAGCTGCTGCTCGGCGACCAGCTCCTGGCCTGCCTTCTGGGCGGCCTCGGCCAGACGGTCGGCGGTGGTCTTGGTCTGCCAGGTTGGGTCGGACTGGGCGAGCTGGCGCATGTTGCGCCGCAGGCGGTCCTCGATGCCCTTTAGCTCTGGCTGGGTGAGGGATCGGCCGATCGCCTGGGCGACGGCCATGGCGCATTCTGGACGCATGGCTTACCTCCGATGTGTGGAGGCAAGCCTATGGGGGGTCGGTAGTCGGTTTCCCGACTATTCACGCTCCGCGCTGCAGGAAGCAAGCAGCCGCTGCCGCGAATCCATTGGACTCCTGCTGGGCGCGTTGAATGTCGGCATCGGCATCGGAGAGCAGCTGGCGGGCGGACACGGTGACGGGCTTTCCATCGGCATCGATGGCGCCGGTGGGCAGTTGCATGTCGTCGACCCTGGCCATGATCTCGTCGACGACGGCAAGCTCTGGATCTGCAGCCCGCGCGCCAGCCTCTGGCGATGCACTATCGGGCGTGGTTGATGCACCTTTCGCCCCATCCGTTGCACTTTCCGCCGGTTCTGATGCGGGTTTCGCCGTTTTCGATGCCGAGGTGACTTCCGGTTTTGCCACACCCTTTGAGGCGCCGATATCCAGAGGCCTGGCCACCAGGGTCGGCTCTGCGCGCTCCAGGTCGTCGAGGATGCGGATGATCTCCTGCTGCGCCACCTCGCGCATGCTCAGCCTGGTATTCCCCTCTGCCACCTGGTTGGCCAAAGGCCGGCGCTGGAAACCCTGCTCCATCTCAGCAGCCCTAGCGGTAACCCGCTCCTCGAAGCGCGCCGGCAGCTCGCCGCGATCCATCGCCGCCAGCTCGCCCCTGGCCTGCTCGGCGGCACGGTTGCCGTCAAGCTGCTCGGTGATGGCCTGCTGGCGCTGCTCGACCTGCGCCCGCTCCTGCTGGATGGCCTGCCGAGCCTGAGCTTCCGCCTGCTTGCGGCTGGCGCCCTGCTCCTGAAAAGCCTTGGCCCGCTCGCGGAACGTGGCGTCGAGCCCGTCTACCGTGCGCCGCAGGCCGGCCAGCTCGGTTTTCAGGTCGCGGACGTTGGGCACGGCAAGGGCCGCCTGCTGTTCTAGCTCGGCGCGGATGATCGGCAGCGCCTCGGCCCGGGCACTGGCCTCGATATCGGCGCGCGGTGGGCGAATCGGCGGCAGCTCGTCCGCAGAGCGCAGAAAATCCACCGTGTGGATGCTGTCCGGCAGGCTGACGGGCTCCCCACGGGTTACCTGCTCGATCGCCATGCGCAGCGCTTCCTGGTGCGCAACGGCTGCACGCGGAGTGGTCGGCGCACCTGGCGCGGTGTCGATATCGGCGTGCACCGCCTGGCGCTCAGTGAGGGCGGCGTCGATCTGCTGGGTGTTCGGCCGGCGGACGCTGGCACGACCAAGGCCGAAGAACGCGGCGCCCAGCACGGCGTCGGTCAGCACGGCGGTGCCATCCATTGCCCGGTACTGGGCGGCCTGGGCGGTGTAGCCGTTGCTCTCCAGCAGCGAGGCCGTGGCACCGCGACTGGCCATACCGATGGCGACGTTGGCACCGACGGCGATAGCGGCATCGCCGAGAATGGGCTTCACGAATCGGGCAGCCGGCAGGCCTGCGCCAACGGTGGTGGCAACGCCCTCGATCAGGCCCTGCGCGGTTGCCGTGGCGTCATCGACGCCATCGGCCTTGGCGACCTGCGTGGCGGTATATCCTGCTGGTGCACCTGCAGCCAGAGGGCCGGCGACGATGCCGGCGGGGCCGGTGAGCAGCGCGGCAGCTGCAGTGCGCGGCAGGACCTCGGCGGCGGTGTTGAGTATCTGGCCGGCCACGCCGACGGTTCGCGGGTCTGCGCGCAGCTCCTGGACGGCCTCTGCGGTGTCCTTGCTGAGCCGCTGTTGCTCCTGCTGCTGCGCCTCAATCTGTTCGTCCGCCTCATCGGGGAAGTACAGGCTGCTGATCGCCAGGTCCTGCTCGAAGGAGGCAGAGCCTGCGGCCTGCATCATGTTGCTGGCCGAGATACCGCCGAGCTCCAACGCATCACCGAAACCGGTGCCGAAACCTTGCCAGACGCCGGTCTGCGGCCCTTCACTGGTGAACTCGATCCGCTGCGCCTGGCTAGCCAGTTCGGCTTCGTCTACCCCATCATCTAGCCAGGTCATCGCGCTTTCACCACCATCGGTTGATTGGTCTTCGGATCGATCTGTGCGCGACCGCCGTTCATGAGGTAGTAGGCGCCAGACTGGCCAGGCACAGGCATCAGCGGCATATCCTCCAACTGGTCGAGCGGGAAGCCGGACCGCTCGGCCAGGCCCTGCAGCTGCGAATCGACCAGGCCATCGAACTGCTCGTCGCTCATGCCATAGGGCTTGATCACCTTGGCGCCGGCACGCTCGCCGATCCCGCCGGTGGCCAGCAGCAGCGCCTCGCTGGCCAGATCGTCGTCGACGCCCTTGTCGGCAGCGTCCGTACCGGTCAGGCCGCGCGGCTGAGCCAGCCCGGCGTACAGGGTGCGGAACGCGGTATAGGCCTGCTCGCGCTGTGCGGTGCCAGCGGGCAGCGACGCGCCAATGCCCTCGTCGAAGGCCAGGCGCATGTCCTTCTCGGCCGGCAGCTGAAACGACTTGTCGGCCAGCACCTTTCCGCCGACCAGCAGGGTCTTGGCCACATCTACATACTGGCCTGTCTTGGCGTCGGCCGGGCCCTTCAGCCCTGCATGTTGGGCCATGCCCGCCAGTTGGGTGACCGGCTCATCGGCGGAAACCGCCTGCAGCACCGCCTTGTAATCGGAACCCGACGGCGATGCCGCGGAGAGAACGCCCAGAATCTGCAGCTTCGCGGCGTCGTCGGCCTGGCTGAGCACTGCCTTCAGCATATCCGCCTCCTGGGGGAGCAGCGGCATACGGGCCACCTGCGGGCCGTACTGCTGGCGCATGGCGTTGACCGTGTCGAAGCGCTCGGCGATCTGGCCGGCCAGAGCCGCCTGCCCTTCCGGGCTGGTGATCGCGGACATATCCAGCGGAGCAACACTGCTCCCGGTGCGAGCGGCGTTGAACAGCAGGGGCTGGTCGCGCATCAGCTGCATGTTCGCCGTGACGGCCCGGTCGAGGCGATCGAGGTTCGCCACCTCGGAGACGCTTGCGCCGGTCTGGGCGATCTGGGCGCGCTTCTCCTGGATGTACGTCTGCTGGGCGCCGAGCGGCATGCGCAGCACCTTCTGCACCTCGTTCATCTGCTCGATGCGGGCGTTGTACTCGCCAGCCACCGACGTGCCGGCCAGCGAGGCCTGCCAGATCTTCTGCTCCGCAGGACTCGGCGGAATGCCGGTGGCGGCCTGCCGGTCCATCTGGTCGAGCACGCGCATGGCCTTCATCTCGCGCATTTCGGCCTGGCGCTGCTGGTGCTCCTGCACCTGGTAGATGCGACCGGTGACGGTGTTCAACAGCTGGTTGCGCTTGTTGGGGTCCAGCTTCTGGGCATAGAAGCCGTCCTCGGCGGTAAGGTCGTGCTCGATCTGTTTCAGGTCGGCCAGGCCCTCGCGGGCGCCGATCACCCGCTGCGTCGCGTGGGTGGTCCAGTTGTCGTCCTTGAACTCCTGTTTCTTCTGGTCCCAGGCCTCGCCCCAGGCCATGCGGCCGGCGATGTCGATGTCTTCGGCATCCATCCGGGCATTGATCTGGTCGATGTTGGCACCAGGCAGGGCAGCGTCCTTGCCCAGCAGGTCCATACGGCTGGTGATATCGGAACGGGCGGAATCGATGCGGGCGCCGGCAGCAGCCTCGCGCACACGGTCCAGGCCGCTGATCTGCAGGCGCTTGAGTGAATTGCCCACTTCGCCGGCGGCAATCTCATCAAGACCGGGAGTATCCAGCGGGGTGAGCTTGGACGCTGCCGAGTTGTACGCCTCCTCGGCCTTCTCCCAGCTGAGCTGCCCGGTGCGCATCTTCTCGCTGATATCGGCGCCGATGGTCTTCAGCTGGGATTCTCGATCGATCAGCGCGTTACTCGCCTTCACCCGCGCCAGCGCCTGGTCCTCGCGGTTCTTCTGGTCGATGACGTTCATGGCCGCACCCTGCACGGCACCGGCCATGGCCAAGGCGCCGCGGTTGCTGGCGTCAGGCGTAACGACGCGCCCCTGCTCTGGGGCAGGGACGGCACGAGGGGCGACGAAGTTGCCCATTGGGATCTGTGCCATTACGCGGCCCCTCCCTGGCGAGCTGCCGAGCCATTGGCGCCGGCGCTGCCCTTCCAGCCGCTGTAACCCTGGGCGGCGCTGGCCAGCAGCGTCGCGCCTGCTTGGCCGTTCGCGTTGGATCTGGCCTGCGAGCCGGCCAGCCGGTAGTTGCTGGCGTCGGTGTTCAACCGCTGGGCCTTGTTCGCCCCACCGAAGACGGTGAGCGCGGCATCTTCCTCGGCGTTCTGGTAGATCTCGCGGTTGATGTTCAGGGCGGTACCCTCGCCCACCTCAACGCCAGAAGCGGCCAGCGCGGCATTGGCCTCGCTCGCCTGAATGCGTGCCAGCTTGCGGATGCGCTCGGCCTGCACCATGGCCGCGCTCTTCTCGGTCTTGGCATCGGCATCAGCCTGCTCAGCCTGGGCGCTGGCGTTTAGCTGCTGCTGTTTGCCCGACTGTACGGTGGTGTAAGCGCCATAGACCGCCGATGCGGCCGCAACGCCGTAGGCTACTGCTGCTGTGTATCCAGACATATGGCTACTCCTTTCGGGGCCGGCGCGAGGCCAGCAAGTCGGATTCGTGGGTGAACTCTGCTTCCGCTTCCTCCACCGTGGCGGCGCTGGTGGCGAAGAGCATGGACAGGTCGGTATCGGCATGCGCCCGGAACACCTGCTTGCGCCCGGCCTGACCCGGCAGGACGTGGTAGCCGGCCAGCTCCATCGACTCGCCTCCGATGAAGACGGTGGCATGGCCAGAGAGGATCAGCAGCGTCGGGATACGGATAAGCGCGCCAGTGATCACCACACCGGCCGGAATGCGGATGGTGCGGGCATATAGTCCGGCATGCAGGTGGTGGATGGTTTCGATCTCCACCTGCGGCAGCTGCAGCAGATAGTCCTGCAACTGGGCGACGTGGGCGACATCGTCCCGACTCATAGCGGGCAGGCCTTGGGCCGCCGGCAACACCTGGCTCATGCCAACCCCCTGATGAATACTCGGTTGGCCTCGCGGTAGCCGCTACGCGGCAGCACCACGGCAAGGCGGCCAGCAGCAGGCGCGCTGACCATAAGCGCGGCGGCACCCAGCTCGCGTGCCAGGTGTTCCGCCGCGCGCAGCAGCTTGAGCCCGGCGCCGCTTCTGCGGGCCCCAGGCGCCACGAAGAATGACTCCATGGCGCACACCCGGCGACCGGCATAGTGCGGTAGGCCGTAGACCAGCACGGATGCCAGGCCGACCAGCTCAGGGCCGAACGCTCCGATGATGTGCAGCGCACCCGCAGCCTCCATGGCCCGGTAGGTCTCGAAGCTGGCGGACACCTGGCCGAGCTCAGGCATGCTGGACTCGGCGCCGTACTCGGCCAACAGCAGCTGCAGGGTGCCGGCGGCCTCAACCTCGGCGACAGTGCATGGACGAATCAGGACAACCATGGTCATAGCTCCTTCTCGAAGAACCGGCCCGCGTCAGAGAAGCCGTTGGCCCGATAGAACCGAGATGTTCCCTCGACATTGATGCCGGTGGTGACGCCGATCTGCAGATACTTAGCGCCACGAAGCTCTGCCCAGGTCGTCAGGGCATTGACCAGGCGCATCGAGATGATTCCGTGACGGGCGCTTGGCTCGATGAAAAAGGCATACTCGAACGCCAGCAGGTCGGTGGAAAACCATTGCTCGGTGATGCCGCCCAGCAGGGCGCCGATAACAACGCCGTCGCGCTCGGCGACAAACACGACACCGCTGCCATCGATCAGCTCCTGAAGCGACCGACCGACCACCTCGTCGTCATAAGCGTGATTGGCGTAGCGGCTGGTCCTGTGCAACAGGCGGCCCAGCTCGATGATGCGCGGGATATCGCCCGCAGTTGCCGCTCGGATCATGGTCGCCTCAGTCGTTGAAGGTGATTTTCTTGATGACGCACAGCAGGTGGAACGGCAGCGGCTGGTCCTGCTCGATCAGCAGCTGCGCGCGACCGCGTTCCCAGCCCAGGTTCTCCATGCGGTGATCACCGGTGAACAGCGCCGGCGGCTGGTCGAGCACCTGCTCACCCATGCCGCGGAAAGCCACGGTCTGGCCGTTGATCTTGCAGCCGATGGTCTTGTAGAACCGCAGGGTGATTTCGCCGATGCGCATGCTGTTGCCCTGCATGCTGCCGCTGCTGCCCTGCACTTCCGGGGTGAGCGTCTTGATGGTGGTCTTGTAGTGCAGGCCGATCTGGACCTCGTAGGCCTTACGCGGGAGCGTGATGGAGCCACCGGTCACGGTCATCGGCTGCATCGGCACGCCGTCGGCGACGATGTCGACGAGCTTGCCCTCGAGATGACCGAGTCCGGACCAGGTCTCAGCACCCGGCCCGCTGCTGCCGACGATGCCGCAGTCAACGTGCACGCCACTGGTGAAGCGCTCGACGTAGCGCTTCTCGACGCCGTTGATGGTCCGCTTGACCAACACCCACACCTGTTCGCCGTCGGATGCCGGGATCGACGCCACCGATTCATAGGCGCCGTCGGTGATCTGCCGGGCCCAGCCGACCACATCCTGGTCCCGGTCGGCTGTCAGGGTGGCGAGCACGCCATCGGCCCGAACGAGGAACAGCAGGGACTCGCGTTCCTGCTGGTAAGCCATGTCGACGACTCCGCTCTCGGTGATGTGCTCGGACAGCACCGACATATCGGGCGAGCCGTAGGCGTCGGAGTCGTACTTGTAGGCCATGGCCCGGAGCTTGCGGTTGGCGCGCTGCATGAAGTACAGCTCGTTGCCGATGCGTACCGGGCGCACGGGGTTGCAGCCGTATACCGATTGGTTCTTGACCTGGATGTTGGTCGGGGTGATCGGCTTCTCGACGCCGCCGGAGAGCGTGAACTCGCCACCGTAGGTCAGGGCGATCAGCGTCCGGACCTGGCCCATGTGCACGATGGGGTTGATCTGGTCACTGGACACGGTGAACGACATGGCGTCGTCGTCCTTGGTCCCCAGCTCGAAGTTCAGGTATTCGCCGATGCGCGACATCCAGACTGTTTGCGGGAACTCGGGCGAGCCAGCGCAGACGAGCCGTTGCTCGTGCAGAGTGACCGCGCCCGGGTAGCCGTTGGCGACACTCCACACCGACCCTTCCAGCGACCAGGCGCCAGAGATCGAAGCGATTGCCGAGTCGAGCGCACTGGTGATGATCCCGTTGGCCACAGTGGCCGAGGCGATTGTCGTGATCTGCACGATGCCGCGGTTGATGCGCACGTACTTTCCAGCGTCCTCGGCCCGCCAGCCAGCAAGAGCGAGGGTCAGGGTAACGGCTGCACCGACGGGGTCCTTCGCGCTGGGCGTGCAGTTGGCCCGCGGACTTCCAGTCAGGCGCCAGGCACCGGATGGAATAGCCGTGGTGTTGAATGCGGTGCTGATGGTCACCGTTGCACTGGTGCCGCTTGCCACCGCGGTGATCGTGGCGATGCCGGGGCCATACCAGATCTCGCGGCCAACGTCGGCAGCCAGGAACACTGACCCGGAGGCCGTCACGGCAACGCCAGCACCGACGCCAGACGAGGCCAGGGTCAACGAAACGGCCGGCTTGTGGCCGGTCTCGTCGAAAGGCTGGGCAACGAACGGCACCTGCGACAGGGTCCATTCGGTGTTGCTGACGCGGCGCAGCCGATACATCGGCATGGACTGGTGCGCGAGGAACATGGTGTCAGCGCCCTGGACGTAGCCGATCCCGAATAGCATCGCCTCGGTGTAGGGGCTGACCAGTTCCAGCGGCACGCCTGGGCTGCTCTCGATCTGGGTGCCGTCCGGGTAGTAGAACCGCACGTAGAGGTCGCCGAACTCGACCATGTAGGCCTGCGAGCGATTGAACACGTAGGGGATCAGGCGGGCTCGCTTGTTGTCGTACTTCGCCGCTGCACAGAACAGCGTTCCGTCCCGTCGCACACCACCGCCGTGCACGACTGGCCAGCAGTTCTCCATCGTCTCGGCACCGTTCTGGTAGCGGGCGATATCAGTCCGGCCGAGCATGCGCGGGGAGATCTCCCCCGCGGTGAAGTTGGTTTGAACCAAGGTCAGGCGAGGCATTACCAGCCACCTCCGAGACGGGCCGACAGCAGGCGTTCGTCGCCAAGCGTCTGCGGTGGCTCTTCCTGGCCATCGACGGCCTTGGCCACGCGCAGCGCCATCTGGAATTCTTGGGTGCGGGTCTGCTCCATCGAGGCCGACTGGGTCACGGCGTAGGCGATCCTGGCCGCCATGGCGAGCGTCGCCAGGTTGACCAGCGACTCGTCCCAGCTGTTCTCGTCGGTGTTGAGGAACACGTAGCGCAGCTCAAGCGACGTAGTGTCGGCCTGGATCTGGCGCCCTTCGAGCAGGTAGTCGATCTGCTGGCCGCCAGCCGTCACCTCCAGCACGCGCAGGCAGTCGGTCGGGAGCTGGAACTGCTGGCTGTAGCCAAACGCAGGCGGGGTGCTGTCTGGCGCCAGGAGCATGCGCTTGATGGCGCAGTTCCAGGGGTGGCTGCGCAGCAGGTCGTTGCGGACCGTCGGGTACAGGTTCGCGCAGAGCTTCGCGCGATCGAGGTTGGCCGCATCGTTGAATGAGTTGATCGTCTGGGCGCCGAGCATTAGCAGCGCGTTCGAGCAGATGGAAACGGCGGTGGTCATCGTTCGCGCTCCACATAAAAGAACCGGGGCACATGGCCCCGGCTGTCAAATGCCATCCCTGGCGCCCTGTCAGTTCCCGTCGCTGTAACGCACCTTGAGTGCCACGGTGCCAGCGGAGCCGGCTGCAGCGGTCAGGGTGACGGCGATGTCGTACTGCTTGCCCGGATCAGCGGCCAGGCCCAAGGCCTGCCACAGCGGCTTCTCCACATCGGCCAGGCCGAAGCCAGCGCCAGCGTCAGCGGCATCCGCTTCGTGGGTCACGTCCTGGTTTACCAGGGCGCTGGCCAGCGACTGGGCAGAGGCGAAGAAGTCAGCGTCGACGACCGCGCCAGAGTTGACCGCGGGGATGTCGTAGATACCGACGTCGCCAGCGCAGGTGGTGATCGCATCGCAGGACAGCAGCACCTGAGAGATGCGGTCAGCGGAGTCCACGCGCACCAGGCGGTAGACAGAGGCGATGGAATCGCCGCTGACCGCCTCGATCACGCCGAGGGACTCGCGCAGACGCCCGCCGTGGACCTTCTGGGATACCAGGCTTTGCGGGAAGGCATCGCCTGCAGTGCAGGCGGTGGATTTGGTGGTGACTACGGCCATGATGGTTCTCCTGAATTCGTTGGGGTTGGAAACCGCAACCGAGCCTTACGACTCGGTGCAGGCGATCTCCACGACCTTCTCCTCTTCCACGCGCACGGAGCCGAGGCTCTGCTTGGCGTAGATGCGGACGTTGAAGCCTTTGCCCGGGTCCTTGCCCACCTCGGTGGTGATTTCCTTACCCTTGCCCAGAACGACGCCGGACTTGGCGTAGGCGTACAGGTAACGGGTGGTGCTGGCCTTCGGCAGGCGCTCGCTGGGAATCCAGGTAAAGCCCATCCATTTGCCCTTGAGGGAACCCTCCTGCAGCATCTTGCCGGCCAGGAAATCGGCACTGGTCAGGGTGGTGTCGGCCAGGATGTCGGCCAGCGACTGGGCGCTGTAGATCATGAACAGCTCTTCGCCGTTCTCCTCGTCCGCTTCGTTCAGGCGGAAGATCTTCTTGGCCTGGATGATTTTGGTCTTGTTCAGACCAGTGCCACCGACCGCGATCTTCTGGCTGGCCGGCAGCACGATGTTGCCGGTGCTGGAGCGCGAGTTGCCACCCAGGGAGGTGATGATCACGTCGTCCTTGGCGCGGTTCATCGAGGACACCATCGCCTTGACGTAGTCGGACGTGGGGTCGACCAGCATGCGGATCTTGTCCTGATCGTCGACCATGTCGCCGTCTTCCCAGTCGAACAGGTCGACGTAGCGGGTCGAGTGCGGTTGGTCGTTGATCGGGGTATCGCCGTGGCGCTGGGTGCGGCGCTGGGCGGTACGCTGGCCAAGGCGGTTGATCGACTTGGACATGCCGACGATGTTGGGCTCGATGGTGACAGTACCTTCGAGGCGGGATACTTGCTGTTGCGCGACGTGCTTGAAGTTATCGGCGAACTGCTGCACGAACGCTTCGGTAATCTGCTGGCTCATCTGGATGCACTCCAAAGCGAAAGGATTCGGGTTGGTTGCCTGCAGGGTGTCCGCGTGGGCGGGCCTGTGTTCCTGGCGTGCATCGGCTTTGCTTCGCCTCGGGGCTCTCCGGGTATCTGCGCGCCACCGCAGGCCGGCCCATTTCTGGGATGCCTGCGATGGTGGGTCAGCAGTGCGGTCGGTTTCCCGACCATTTGCGGGGGTGTTAAGCGGGGGCTTTGGTGTTGAGGCGGGACGCGGGCTGGTTGTAGCGGGAGGCGTACATGGCATCGAGCTGCGCCTGGATGCCGGGGCGCTTCGGATCGTGGGCCGGCAGGTCCTGCAGCTGCTGGCGCAGCTCGCTGGTCTTGACCGCGAAGTCCTGATCGGTGGCCGGGTTGCCAGCGTTCACCGGCACGTCCTCGTTCAGCTCGCGCCCGATGTTTGCCGCGAACGCCACGAAGTCCGGATCGTTGCCGTACTTGGCCATCAGGTTGTTGAAGCTGCCGATGCCGTCGCCCTCGCTGGCGAAGGCCTGCACGGCGCGATAGGACGCCTTGACGTTCTGCTGCATGTCCTGGTCGGTCTTCCAGACCTCGCGCAGCGCGGCGGTGGCCTCCTGCTGGCTGAGCACGGCATTGCCCTCGAGCAGGCCTGGCGCCGCCTTCAGGTACTCCCCGATGACGAACTCGACCTGGGCATTGGTCAGGCCCTTGGCGTGGGCACCCTTGAGGAACGACTGCGAGGCCTCATCGGCCTTGAACTCGTCCCAGTTGAAGCCCTCGACCTCGATCTTGGGGGCGTACTCGTCATGGGTCTTCGGCGGGGCATCGCCGCTGCCCAGGCGCTTCTCCAAGCTGCCATAGGCCTCGGCCAGCTTGCGGCTGGACTGGGCCAGGTCGAGCGCCCCGTCGGCACCGTTGACGCGGTACTTCTCGGGGATAAAGTCGGTGGTCGCGCCCTGGCTGAGCAGGCTGCCGCCTTCGGCAGGAGGCGTGGCCGGTGGCTGATTGCCGCCGCCCTGCCCGCCATCCGCTGGCGCTTCGGTCTGCAGGTAATGGCCCAGACGGGCATGGACGAACCAGCTCATGCGGCACCCCCGTCAACGATTGCCCAATCGGTCGCCAGCATGTCGGTTTGCGACGCCAGCCAGCCGGGCTGCATCTCGCCGGTTGCGGTACGCATGTCGATATGGCCGTTGATGGTGAAAGTGCCGGTGATCCCGGCCTTGTCGTAGACGCTACCCGGGCGGGCCTCGCTGACGACAGACCCCGGATCCAGCACCAGCCACATGCCCGTTCCGTTCCAGCCAGCGCGGGCGACCTTGTGGCCCTGCTTCAACGCGTAGACGGCCTGGCCGAAGTCCAGACCGCTGACCGCGTCAGCCTCGGGAATGTACTGGTCCAGATCGCGTAGCAGCGCCGAGGCCTGGGTCACCGCCTCAGTGAGCTCAGGCGATGCCCCGCACTTCTCGATAGCCAGGCACACGCAATAAGCCTGGTTCAGCAGTGGGTGACGGTTGATTTGGGTCATGGCTGTTCGTCCTCGTCGGGTTGGTCGGTGGTCACGCCGTTGGCGCGGTTGATGCGGAGCAGAATGTGGTCGAGCACCTCGCGGTGCCCGGCCTGCATGTAGGTCTTGAGGATGGCGTCGATGCCGCCAGTGGTGACGGCATTGCGGGCGAAGCGCTGAATCAGCAGCTCGAGAGCTATCCGCCCTTCGTGGTGATCCTCAAACACCCGCTTGAAGAGCGCGTCCTGTTGCTCGTTGGTCAGCTCGCTCATGCGGCACCCGCCTGTTTCGTGGCGGCCTGGACAACCTGCTGCTGAATGGCGGCCTGCTGCTGTTGCTCGATCGCCTCCTGCTGCCGCTGCTCGCGCTCTTCACGCATGGCGGCAACGTCGGCCTTGCTGCGGATAACAGCGCTCGGCACGCCCAGGGCTTCGCCGCGAATGCGCTGGGCCTCGTCGAGATTGACGTTGTCCATCACGGTCGGATCGATCTGCGCGGCGACGACAGCGCCCTGCACGTACTGGTCGATGGCCGTGACCTCTTCCAGCTTCTGCGAGCGGGCCAGCGGGCTGACATAGCGGATGCTGTAGTTCCGGCCGGCCAGCGACTCTGGGGCCTGGCCGAGCACGCCAGCGCGGTAGGCGATGCCGAAGCAGCGGGTCACCAGGGGTTGCAGGTATTCGGCCTGCAGGCGGCCATACACCGGGCCCAGCAACTGGCGGATCAGCGCCACGCGCACGTGCACTTCGGTCGCGGTCATCGCCGGGCCGTCCTGGGCCTGCAGCTGATCGGCCATCAGTATCTTGCGGATGCTGGCCTGCAGCCGGGCGATCTTGGTCTCCGAGTATTCGAAGTTCGCGCCGGTCTGCAGCGGCTTCATGCTGTCGACGCTGTTGGCGACGATGATCTTCCGGGGGCCAACCTTGACCGTGCGCGGGTTGAGCACGCCGTCGTCTTCGGCAATCCACATGCCAGCAATGGCCAGGTCACCGGCGGCCAGGTCCATGCGGCACAGCTCGTTCAGCGTACGGGCGTCCGGCAGCGCATCCATGACAGGCCCGACGGCATAAACGCTGTCGGGGATCAGCATCCAGCGCGGCACAACGACGGGCATCTCGTGGTAGCCGGACTCGCGAACCATCTTCTTGGCCACGACCTCGACCTGGCAGGAGGCGATCGGCATGTTCTTCGCCATCCGGGCGCCGACCATGTAGGTGCTGCGCGGGTAGATGGCGTGCACGAACTCGACCAGCTCCTGCGGCTTTTCGCGTGCCAGCTTCTGGGTGGTCTCGCTGAGCTCGGTGCCGAACTCGTTCACCGCCTGCTCTGCGGTCAGCTTGTAGCAGCGGTAGACGGTGTCGATGATCCCGCCAGCCTTGGACGCCGAGCAGTAGACGCTGGAGATCGGCCACAGGTCGAAGGTGTAGCCGCCCTTCTCCCGGTCCGAGTCGATGTAAAGGGCGAACCAGCCCGCATCCACGCAGTCGATCAGCCCCTCGAATCCGGCCGAGTCGAAGTTGCTGGCGTGGATGTTTTCCCAGATGAACTGGCTGGCGTCATCGAGCCAGCGCCGCTCCTCGTCCGATTCCTGGCCCACGTCCAGGGAGAACCACAGGGAGTTGGCGGGCGTCATGCCACCCATAATGGCGGAAGCCAGCACGCGGCTGGCATCAGTGGTGGTCGAGTCGATCAGCCTGGCCCGGCGGCGCAGGGCCTCGTCGGCGCTCATGATGTCCGAGTAGAACCCAGAGCCACGGATCGGGTGGGTGTAGTCGTAGCACTCCCGCCAGACCGACTCATGCGGATTGCGCAGCGACTTGAGCGTGCCCAGCGTTTTGACGATCTGGTCGGGGTTCATATCAGGATCCGAGAGTGGACTTGCCCTGGGACAAGACGGTGATTCCCTGCGCGCCGCCGGACGACAGCAGCGAGCTCTCCGCCTTGCGCTTCTTGCGCACGGCCGTCTCTTCGTTGGCCTTGGCGGCTGCGGCATCGGCAGCCTTCTGGGCCTCGACCTGCGGGTCAGGCTGCTGCACGACCTTCGGCTTCTTCGGCTTGCTTCCCATGGGTCAGCCCTCCTGCTTCGGCGCCGGGCACAGCCAACCGTCAGGGGTCAGCACGGGCTGCTTGAGGGTGGTGGGGTCGATGGCGTCTGGCTTGGCCGCGGCCGCCGGCGTGGCTGGTGCCTGCTCGACCTGGGCGGCCTTCAGCGGCTCGCCGCCTGCGGCCAGGCGCAGAGCCTCAGCTTCCGCCTCGGCCTTGGTGCCCTTGAAGTCGCCGACCACGGCGCCGGCAGCATCGACAACGACATGCTTGCCGCCGCCCTTGTGCAGGGTCTTGAACACAGGCGCGGCCGGCGGGGTCTCGGTAGTCGTGGTGGATTGCTGCGGCGCCTGGCCATTGGTGGTGGCGCTCGGATCAGCGGCCGCCGGCGTGGTGGCGGTCTCGCCGGGGGTCTGCGGGGTCAGGGTATCGGGGGCGGGCATTGGTCTGTCCTCGGTTGATGGGGTTCAACGGCGAGGACAGCATCGGTGTGGGGGTTGGTCGGTTTCCCGACTATTTGGCCCTGGCGTGGTATGCCCACCAGTCATCCGGGCCAACCATCGGCAGCAGGGCGCGCTCCCGGCACGTCTGCTGGCACCAGAACGCAACCAGGCGCTCGCCCTCGCTATACCGAGGCTCGGCGCCCTGCTTCCAGCCCAGCAGGGTTGACTTGGGCACGGCCACAGCATCCGCCAGCGACTGCGTGCTGTAGCCATGCCGGCTGATGTCGGCAATGACCTGGAACCAGTCGACCCGCATCGGCTGGGCGGCCTGCATGGTCAGTCCCCAAACGCGCACGCGCGCGATGCTGCGAGTGGCTGGGCGACCATCGCCGCCCTCTGCTGCATTTCGGAGATGACCAACCAGAACGCCTCCGGGTCCTCGTCGAAGTTGAACGGGTGCACGGCGTAGCGGATGCCAGCCATCGCCTCTGGCGCGTAGTCCTCGGCCAGGTACACGTCGACGGCGAGCATTACCCAGCCGTCCTGCAGCTCTCTGCAAGACCAACGCATCACGAACACTCCCCCACCAGCGGAACAACGCGAACAGCAACGCCTGGGGTCTCCCCGAAGCGCTTCGACATGGAGACGTTCACGACCTGGACGTCGTCGCGGAAGACGATGCCGTTGATGCCGTCGCAGATCGCCTTGAGCACGTTGTCGGCGTCCGGCTTCTTGGTCGGCATCACTTCGCCAGCGAGCGCCGCGGCGGTCTTTTTCTTCGACCAGGACGGCGCCACCGGCAGAACTATGCGCAGCTCCATCAGCACGGGGCCTGCGAGCAGCTCGCGCTCGGCCATGGCCTGCTGAGCAACCACGGCGATCAGGCTCTCGTAGTTGGCCGTCTTCTTCGGCGTGAACAGCCGGGCATGGTTGCCCACCTTGCCGACGCGGGGACGGCCTTTGCCGATCGGCTCGCCTGGCACCACGAACGAAACCGGCTTGAGGTCATGCATGGTTGTCTCTCCGTTTGATGCCCAGCATCGCCAGCAGATGGGCGCGTGCTGCCTTGCCATCGGTGGGCAGGCCCTGGGCGGTGATCAGGTCGCGGGCGGTCTGGTGCATCGAGGCCAGCTGCTGCTGCATCGGGCTCTTCGACTCGTGGCCGATGCCCTCGGCGATCTTGTCGTCCAGCGGCTTGCCCATCACGGCGCGGGCTCGAACGATGGCGAAGTTGCGGTTGAAGCGGTCGCGCAGGCCCTTGTCGTTGAGCTTGGCCGTGCGCAGGTCGAACGTGCCGGTGGCCTCTGCTGCCACCCTCACCGCCTCGTGACCGTAGTCGGCGCGCAGCGCCTGGTCCCATGCCTCGGCCTCGCTGGGCAGACCAGGGACGTGCAGGCACATGGCACGGAACTGCGTAGCCGAAGGCGGAAACCGCTTGTCCTCGAGGTCGTTCAGCTGCGACAGGCCGTTGGCGATCTGCCGGCCGTTCAAGCCGCTCAGGTGCTTTGCCCAGGCGTGATCAGGCCTCGGGCAGTCGCCGAAACTCGACGTCCAGCGGTGGCCGAAGGTCTCCACCATCGTCACCCACAGCTTTTCCATCAGTTCCATGCGCAGCGGCTCCACCGCCTTGCGCGGCTCGCTGCTGCTCGATGGATTGCCGGACTCGGTCTGGAGCTGAGAGAGAACGCTGCTTGCCAGTTCCGGTGCCGGAGCTGGTGCTGAGTCCGTTGGCTTGTGCATAGCGATTCTCCCGCTTGAGCTTCTGCGCCAGTTCGTGTTCCCACTGGCCTTGGGATTGGTACTTGTCGGGGCGGTTGATCCAGTACGAACGAAACTCCATCAGCACATCCGCGCTGATGTTGATGGCGCCTAGGCCATTGCGAAGCGCTGTGGCTTTCCAGCCAGTGCTGGTGGGCAGCCAGTCGTCGTGCATCGGGAAGCGGTCGTTTTGCTCGTGCGCGCGGTGACGTGACGTAGGAAGAACTCCGGATAACGGAGGTAGGTTGCTGATCGGCGCGTCCGGTGTTTCTGATCCGGTTGCTGATCCCTGCCCGTCCTCGCTAGAAGCACCGTTATTGCTGGGTTCTGGCTGTGTCTCGGGTGGTTGCTGATCTGGTTGCTGATCTGGTTGCTGATCGGTTGCTGATGTTTCGGGCAGACCATCCCTACTCGCGAGCGGCAGCTGGTAGACCATGGGGCCTATAGGGCGGATTGCATCGAGGGTCACCAGGCGATCGAGCACCGACCTGACGCGCTGGCGGGTGGGTGATCCGGCGTCGTGCCGGCCCCTGGTGGGCGCGATGTACAGCACCTCGCGAAGCATCTGCTCGCTGAGGCGACGGCGAATGCCGGCAATGCCGGTTGCGTAGTCCATGTATCGCCTGATCGAGCAATACAGCAGGAACACGTCGCCTGGCTCTTCAACCAGGGCGGCCCACTCTGCATCGTTGATCTGGAACGCCGGCATCGTCAGTCGAACTCCAGCTGGTCGATGCCCTGGACGTGGTCCATCCAGCGCTTGGCCTGGTGCAGGATCGTCTCGATGTCGCGCTCGTCGAAGCACTTCATGGTGCTCGGCACCACCTTCAGGTCGAGCACGGCCAGGATCTGGCACAGCTGCTCGAACTTCTCAGGCTTCATCCGGCTGATCGTCGCCTCGTCGCAACCGACTGCAAGCGCAACCGGTGCATTGCCTATCGACGCAAGGCGCTGCATGAGAACGGCGTAGTTCTTGCGGGCCCTTACCGTCTGTTCCTGGCTCAATTGCTCCGTGTTCATGATCAGGACGCCAGCTGTTGAGCACCGCTATCGCCGCGCTTCACCTTTCCTTTGGTGATCCGCTCGATCTGGTACTGGCGCAGCTCCGGGACCTCGTCACCCCACATGGTGACGGCGCTCGGACTGATGCCAAGCGCCTCGGCAAGCTTCTTCTTCGAGCCGAAATGATCGGCTGCACATTTGGTTTTCATCACGCACTCCTCTGGCGGAATGCAGTGATTTCAGCATGCTTAATTTAAGGGGTCAAGCCGTGTCTTCAGCATACTGCATGCTTAACTTCAGCTCGCTTAATGTCAGCCGCATGGAAAGACACGAGCGTATAGCCCGAGCCATCGAGCTCAGCGGCAAGAGAAAGGGCGAGATCGCTGCCGCGTGCGGCGTTGCCCCCTCATCCGTTACCCAGTGGATCAGCGGCGAGAGCAAAAGCCTCAAACCGGAGAACCTGTTCGCCCTGGCGAAGGCCACCGGCTTCGCTGCTCAGTGGCTCGGGATTGGCGAGGGCCCTGAGCGGGAACAGATCGACGAGCATGGGAACATCGCCCCTGCCCTGCAGCCGCATCGATCACCCAAGCACTACCCGCTGATCAGCTGGGTTGCCGCCGGAGAGCGCGCAGAATCACCAGACAATCACTGCCCAGGCGACGGGGAGGAAATGATCGAGTCGACAGAAAATGCCGGCCTGTATGGATATTGGCTTACAGTCAAAGGGCTCTCCATGAAGTCAGACGGCACCCCCAGCTTTCCCGAGGGGATCAAGATCCTGGTGCGCCCAGAAGGCTTCGACGTGATCAGCGGCAAGTTCTACATTGCTAAACACCGCGACGGCGAAACCACCTTCAAGCAGTACGTCCGCGATGCCGGTACTGAGTACCTGGTGCCGCTGAATCCGACGTTCAAGACGGTTGAAATGGATGGCGAGTGGCGGCTAATCGGCCGCGTCGTGGACGCGAAGATCACGGGGCTTTAGTCCAACAGGAGGTTGACCATGACGAGCACATGGCGAAACGTCGCACTGCTCTCTGTCGGGGTGTTGATCTTTGCGGCTGCAAAGGTGTACTTCGACAACCGCAGCAGAAGTAGCGCTGGCCACGAACTTGCACTAAAAATTGCCGCCGAGATAAACAAAACTGCCCCGAGAACAATTGATGAAGTAACGGTGCTCGATAGAGCAACTGCAGGCTCAGGCTCTGTAGTAATAACCCACTACACCATCACGGGACTATCAGCGGCAAATATCGATCGCGAAGAGCTAGCCAAGATAAAGCCTGCCGTTGTCTCACAGCTATGCGGTGGCGACTTAAACAAGGCACTTGGGGCGGGTATCGCCTTTGAATATCAGTATCGAGACAAGACGGGGAATTTGATCACCGCCATTACGGTGTCTAGGGCCGACTGCGGATGAGCCTCCGCTCCCTCCTCTACTGGATCGACCGCGCCTTTAACGGCGACCGTAGACCAATATGGTTCGCGGGGTGCTGGCTGTTGATGGTGCTTGTTATTGCGATGGGGATGTTCATGTATGAGCGATGATAGTAAAGAAGATCAACCGAAGGATTTTGTAGAATTAATCGGCCAGAACATTGGCCAACTGTTTGTGATTTCAATGTTTCAGGCTAGGGCAACGCTGACATTGGCCAATGCTATAAAAGAAGACCCTGCCGTATCAGCAGAGACAAAAGAAAAAGCTGAAGAATCGCTGCAGATCATCGACAAGATTATCGAGCAGATGGAAACAGCGTTACCAAATCTCACTACGCCAGTAACTATCAGGGAGTTGTTCGGGAGGGGCCATGAGTAACGTCAATACGAGCGTTCAGGAAGCTCTCACCGTGCTGAAGAACGCCAGGGAGCAGGCCAGGAAAGGCGGTGACAATGGCGGCGGTGGCGACCATACTGGAGGTCATGAACCACCTGGAGGCAACGGCGTGGAAGCGCGAGTAGCGAAGCTCGAAAGCGACGTCGAGTACATCAAGCGCGACGTTGGCGAGATTGCCCACTCGATTAAGGTCATTCAAGGCGACGTTGGCGTCTTGAAGACCCAATCGGCTGTTCTCATTGAGCGCACCGATACCATCAAGTCCGACATGGTCACCAAGGCTCAGCTCGCTATGTACGCTGCTGGAACCCTGGTCGCCATCGTTGCTGGCACCTGGTGGATCGTCCAGCAGTACCTGGCCCCGATCCTGGTTGGCCTATCCAAACTGCCCACGACCTAAACCAGTTCACCTCATAGAAGCCCGCCTCGAGCGGGCTTTTTTGTGCCTGCAACATTCAGCATTCTGAAATTATTCATTCAGCATGCTTGACCTTTAATTTCAGCTTGCTTAAATTTACCCCATCGCCAGCCACAACCGGCCAGCGATGGGCAGCGATGAACCGGCCCAGACGGTTCAGAGGGGATGCCTCACCCCGGGCGTGCAGCGTAAAGCGCCAGAAGTCGAGAGTCGGCAGCCAACCCAGCGTGGCCGACTGTTGGGCCCACAGGGCCCCCGAGAGCCGAAAGGCAGCCAAGGCCACCGTGGCTTAACGGAGCCCATGAGATACCGATTTTCTTGATGCCCTTGGCGACAGGGGCATCCGGAAAGGCTGGTTCGACTCCAGCTCAATCGCAGAGGTTCGGTGAGACGGGGGACGGTTCGATTCCGTGATGTGTCGCTGGGCGACAAAGGCGTGACAGTCGGGAAAGACCGGCCCATCCGCGCGAGCGGATCGGGGAGTGATCTGAGGCGTGGAAGCTGGACCAAGCCCTTAGGCTTGGCCCTTGAACACGCGGGAAGCGCGGGAACAAGCGCGCATGTGGGCGGCTCCGGCCGCTGAAGTTCCGGGCATCGGCACAGTCACCGCGGACGCGGCAATTACCCGAGAAGCGCACCGATGCCGCAGCCAGGGTCGCGCCTGGCCAGATCACTCCCCGATGCGCTCCCCGCATCACCTGCACGCAACTTGCCCCGGTCCGCCGGGGCCTTTTTATCCACGCCTCTTTCCGCATGAGCCCTGGCCCACTCCTTGGTCAGGGTGCGCTTCACGGCTGCCAGGGCTCAGCCGGAAACAGGCGATCAGCGAGGACAACGCCATGAAGACCCTGCACGACATCGAGCAGATCGTTCACGCCGGCATCGAGAACGGCGACCCCGACACGCTTGACCAGTACGTCGAGCACTGCGCCGACAACCTCGACCCGGTGCACGTCTGCGACCTGATCAAGGCACTGATCTGCGGCGACAGCGCCGGCAAGCACCTGGCGCTGATCAAGATTGAAGGCCGCATTGACCGCCAGCGCGCCGAGTTCACTGAAATGGAGGCGCTGCGCCGTGCTCGCCTCGCTGATGACATGGAGGCAGCAGCATGAAACCACAAGAGTTCGCCGGTAAGACCCTATCCCAAGCCCGCGCCCTGGCGGCGCGCTACGGCTTCACCGAAGGCGGCTTCGTCTACATCAGCGGCGGCCTGTGCGTGCTGCGGTTCGAGGTGAAGCCATGAAAGACGCCGTCGGCTATCTGTGCCTGACCATCCTGGTGATCCTCTTTGTCGGGCAAGACCCGTTGATCGATCGCATCGGCCGCCAGCCTTCGTACTGCCAGCCCTCTGCGGCTCGCTGACCACTTCCTGCTTCGCCTCCCTACCAACCCTATTCGCTGCGCCAGCGCGCGGCGGGAGAAAGTCATGTCCGATTTAGCCCTCAAACAAACCTTCAGCCTGATGCCGCAGAACATCGACGAGGCGCTGCGCTTCGCCGAGCACCTGTCCCAGGCAGACATCGTGCCGAAGGACTACCACCGCAAGCCGGGCAATGTCCTGGTTGCCATCCAGTGGGGCATGGAGCTCGGCCTCCAGCCGATGCAAGCCATGCAGAACATCGCCGTGATCAACGGACGCCCGTCGCTCTGGGGTGACGCGGTGATCGCCCTGGTCCGTAGCTCGCCGCTCTGTGAATACATCTACGAGAGCGACGACGGCGAGACGGCCACTTGCCGGGTGAAGCGCCACGGCGAGGAAGAGCAGTTCCGCACCTTCAGCATGGTCGACGCCAAATTGGCCGGCCTGGCCGGCAAGCAAGGTCCCTGGAGCCAGTACCCCAAGCGGATGCGCCAGATGCGTGCCCGCGCCTTCGCCCTGCGCGACGTGTTCCCAGACGTGCTGCGCGGCATGCCCGTCGCCGAAGAGCTGATGGACACGCCCACCGAGCGCGAAGTCGGCCCGGCCCGCCAGGCCGAGGCGCCCAAGGAGTTGCCGCCCTACCCCGACAGCAAGCTCGACGACAGCCGCGAGCAGTGGACCGGAATGATCGCCGCCGGCAAGACCAACCCCGAGCATCTGATCACCACGATCAGCAGCAAGTACACCCTCAGCGACGCGCAGAAGGACAAGATCCGCGCGCTCGCTCCTATCGAAGGAGAAGCCACCGATGCAAGTGCATAACGTCCAGCAGGGCACGCCCGAGTGGCACGCCCTTCGCGCCAACCACTTCACCGCTTCCGAGGCGCCCGCGATGATGGGCGCCTCGAAGTACCAGAGCCGCACCGACCTGCTGACCCAGAAGAAGACCGGCATCGTGCCGGAGGTCACCGCGGCGCAGCAGAACCTGTTCGACCTGGGTCACGCCACCGAGGAAATGGCCCGCCCCCTCGTCGAAGAGCTGATCGGCGAAGAGCTGTTCCCCATCGTCGGCACCAGCGGCAACCTGCTGGCCAGCCTGGATGGCGCCACGATGCTGGGTGACACCCTGTTCGAGCACAAGCTCTGGAACGAGAAGGTCGCCTCCCAGGTCCGCACTGGCGAGCTGGAGCCGCACTACTACTGGCAGCTGGAGCAGCAACTGCTGGTCAGCGGCGCCGAGCGGGTGATCTTCGTTTGCTCCGATGGCACCCGCGAGAACTTCGCATCCATGGAATACCGCCCGGTCCCTGGCCGCGCCGAGCAGCTGATCGCCGGCTGGAAGCAGTTCGAGGAAGAGCTGGCCGAGTTCGTGCCGCAGGAAACCAAGGTGGAAGCGGTCGGCCTGGCGCCGGAGCAGCTGCCGGCGCTGCGCGTCGAGGTCACCGGCATGGTGAAGGCGTCCAACCTGGACGAGTTCAAGCGCCACGCCCTGGCCGTGCTGGGCAGCATCAACACCACGCTCGAGAGCGATCAGGACTTCGCCGACGCCGACAAGACCGTGAAATGGTGCGGCGACGTCGAAGAGCGCCTGGAGCTGGTGAAGCAGCAGATCCTCGGCCAGACGACCGACATAGACCAGGTATTCCGCACCATCGACGAGATCAGCGCCCAGACCCGCGCCAAGCGCCTGGAGCTGAACAAGATGGTCGAGAGCCGGAAGAAGTCGATCCGCGAAGAGATCGTGATCAGCGCGACCAAGGCCCTGCAGGACCACATCGACCAGATCAACGCCACTCTCGGCGGCAAGATCCGCATGCCCAGGGTGCCGGCCGACTTCGCCAACGCCATCAAGGGCAAGAAGACGGTGGCCAGCCTGCAGGAGGCCGCCGATACCGAACTGGCCCGGGCCAAGATCGAGGCCAGCCGGATTGCCGATGGCATCCGCGCCAACATCGCCAGCTTGAACGAGCTGGCGCGCGCCCATGCCTTCCTGTTCCACGACGCCCAGGACCTGGTGCTGAAGGCCAACGACGACCTGGTCGCTCTGATCAAGCTGCGCATCAGCGAGCACGAAGCGGCCGAGGCAGAGAAACGCCGCCTTGCTGCAGAGCAGGCCGAGCGCGAAGCCGAAGCCGAGCGCCAGCTCCTGGCCCAGCAGCAGGAACCAGCGCCGGTGCAGGTCCAGCAGGTCGAGCAGATCTACTCGCCGGAAGAGGCAGCGCCAGCACCGGTCGCCGCAGAGGTGACGCAGGTCACCCAGCCGGCGGCCGACGACGGCCAACGCATCAAGCTCGGCGACATCACCGCCCGCCTCGGCTTCACCCTGACGGCGGACTTTCTGCTGTCGCTGGGCTTCGAGCCAGTCGAGCAGGAGCGCGCCGCCAAGCTCTACCGCGCCAGCGACTTCCCGCGCATCTGCGCTGCCCTGATCACCCACATCCAAGGCGTACAGCTGAACCAGGCTGCCGCCTGAGTCCGGAGCTCCTATGGCCGCGATCACCGTCGAAGAAACCTACGACCACGTTGAAGAGTTCATCGCGCTGCTCGCAGCTGCCGAGCTGCATGCCTCGACGGCATGGGAAATCAACTTCACCGAAGACATGCGGGCCAAGTTCAACTGGCACGGCCCGCGCACCAACCTGAGCGCTGCCCAGCGGCAGACGCTTGAACGCATCGCCAAAAGCTGAGGAATCTACCCGATGAAAGTTGCACACGCCGCAATCATTAAACGCGCCGAGAGTGAAGGCCTGTTCCCTGCCGAGATGGCCAGCGAGCTGCTGGAGCACGACCTGGTACAGCTCACCCTTGACCAGCTCCAAGGCCAGACGGCCGTCTATGGCAGCTTGAGTGAGCAGGGCCAGCAGGAAGTCATCGAGCGGGTCACCCTGGGAGTGAAGGCCGCTGTGAAGATGGCGATCCGCATCATTGCCGCCAACGGCGCCGCCGCGGTGCCGGTCGACGTGAAGCGCGTCCAGGTCGACGAGAAGAAGCTGACGGTCACCCTGTCGGTCGACGGTAAGGACCCGCGCAAGCACGACCTCGTCGATAGCGCCGGCCGCCTCTGCATGCTGGTGATGGCCCCGGACGAGTACGGCGAGGGCCTGGATGGCATCACCCCGGACCGCGACCAGAAGGAGCTGCCGCTGTCTGCGGCTGAGCTGGCGGCCGGTATGGGGTTGACGGGCAGCCAGCAGCCAGAGCAACCGGAGAGCGGCGGCGCAGGCAACATGCTCGACGACCTCAACAGCCTCAACGACCCGACCATCGAGGACGTCACCCGCCTGGTGCGTGAATCGGGCGGCAGCATCGACCTGACGTTCCTGCAGCAGCACCTGGCCGTCGACAGCAGCAAGGCCACTTCCCTGCTGTTCCAGCTGGTCGAGGATGGCGTCATCGCCGTGGAGAACAGCGATGCCGCGAACAGCGCCGATTACACCTACAAGGTGCTGCCGCTCGCCGACGCCAGCTGATCGCCGCCCGCTAGACCATAGCCGCCTTCGGGCGGCTTTCTTTTCCCCAAAGAGAGCCCCATGGCTGCCTACTACAACGAAATCGACCCGTATGCAGCGCAGTGGCTCCGCAACCTGATCAAGGGGGGGCACATCGCGCCCGGCGACGTGGACGAACGCTCGATCGAGGATGTGCACCCAGATGACCTGCGCCCCTACACCCAATGCCATTTCTTCGCCGGGATCGGCGCCTGGTCGCTCTCCCTTCGCCGCGCCGGCTGGCCAGACAGTCGACCTGTTTGGACCGGTTCCTGTCCGTGCCAACCTTTCTCCTCGGCAGGCCAGGGCGCTGGGTTTGATGACGAGCGGCACCTCTGGCCGGACTTCCATTGGCTCATCCGCGAGCGCCGCCCTGTGCTCGTCTTTGGTGAACAGGTTGCGAGCAAGGACGCAGACCCTTGGGTCGACCTTGTACAGGCTGACCTGGAAGCCATGGGTTACGCCTTCGGGGCAGTCCCGTTTCCGGCTGCGGGCGTCGGTTCCCCGAACATCCGCGACCGGCTCTACTGGGTGGCCGACTCCCGTGGTGCGCGATTTACGGAACAGCTGCGGATCGGAGACGAACGACAGCCGACATGCGGGCCGGGACTTGCCGCGCTGCGCGGGGCTGACTCGCATGGATCAGCCGGCCCGGTTAACGGTCTCTGGACTGATGCTGACTGGCTCTTCTGCCGGGATGGAAAGTGGCGGCCAGTTGAACCCGGCACATTCCCGCTGGCTGATGGGGCTGCCTCCCGAGTGGGACGCCTGCGCGCCTACGGAAACGCCATCAATGCTGAAGCGGCGGCGCAGTTCATAGGCGCCTACCTGGACGCCACGGCCTGACGAAATGCTATGGACGGCACCGGTAGGCAGCCGCAGAATACTGGTTGCACATACAGTATTTCTGCAGCCATGCATTTCGAGATCATCCCCATCTATGAGCGCGGCGTCAGGCGAGACTGGAAGGTTCTGCACAAGCTCCCCCGAATAAGCGCTGACATCCATATCCGGAAAGATCAGTTCGGCCCTCTCGGCCGAGAAAGCCTGACGGCCTACCTGCACAGCGCCTCGCTGCCCAGGAGCGTGCATCAGCACCAGGAGCCGCAGGATCTTCCACCGCTCTGGGACGTTCGCCTTGAAGGGATGGCCACCCTCGCCTTCATCATCGAGGGCGTCGAGTTCATCGGCGGGCAGATGTACCAGCAGGCCTGGCACTGCAAGGTGTCAGACCACAAGATCCAGGTGCCCTGGACCATGTGCCAGCGGTCGACGCTGAATGAGCTGATCTAGCAGAGCATGGACAGCGCCTGCAGGGCCGCCGCCAGAGAGGCTGTTCCAGCTGCAGCAGTGTTCCAGCGGGCTTGGCTTTTCAGCGTTGCGAGAATGTCATTGCCGTTACCGTCACCGAGAACGAGCCCGCCGGACAACCCGGAATTGTCGGGTCGATCATCTTGCTTGGTCTTCACCAAGGCCGAGACGAGCCATAGAACTGCAGAAACCAGGGCGGCCACCGCAGCTGCCACCTGAAGCCAATTAGTCGCGCAAGTCATCAAGCCTCCTGATCCGGCCGATTGCCGTTTCGCTTGAACCTACCCCACCCCCATTCGCCACGCCACCCGGAGCGATGAACAACATGCAACTCGAACCCGAGGATCACCCGATCTATCGGGCGGGCCACGCTGCGCGCCTGTCTGGCGCAAGCCGGCTCGCCTGCCCTCACGGACTGCACGACATGCGCCAGCACTGCCTCTGGCTTGCTGGGTGGCACGACGCCGACATGGAGATATCAGCATGAGCGGCATGACCGAAAGCGCAGCCGTGAAGCGGATCAACGCGCAGTGCAGCAAACCCAAGCCCAGGACCGCCAAGCACATCCCGACCAATCACCTATTCGAGGTGGTGCTGGAGATCCCCGGCGCCGGCGTCGAGCTGGTGGACCTGGAGGGACGTGCCAAGTACGCCACCTGGGCGGCCTGGACCGACGGAGACCTATGGAGGGTGATGCCGTGACCTACGACCCGCGCCAACAGCTCGACAGCGAAGAACGCGCCGAGCTCGAACGCTACGCCGGCCCGTTCTGGCCGCTGATATCCATTGCCCTGCTGCTGGGCCTACTGATCTGGAGCATGTCATGAGCAACGACCACAACGCTGACGAGTGCAAGCGGTTTGCGGGGGAGCGGGAGGCGTTCGAGGCGCGATTCAAAGAATGCATGTCGATGCGGAAAGACGAGCGTGGTCGATATAAGGACCAAACAACGGTAACGGCATGGTTCGTCTGGCAAGCCCGCGCCCCGCATCCTGCGCCGGTAGTGCCGGAGAAGATCGAATCCATCCGGCTCTGGTTCTTCCGTGACCTGTCCGACTCGCAACGGCTCGGCCTGTTCTCGATTTGCGGTTGGCCAGCTCATGAGCTGACGACGCATTCGGCTCAAAGTCTGGTGCTGCGCAAGCTGCTCGCCGCCGCGCCAGCGCAAGGGCAGCAGGTGGAGCATCCGTCGTTGTTCGCCCGCCTGGTTGAGCAGGAGAAGGAGATTGGCGGGCTGCGTGAAGAACTCGCGGCGCTCAAGGCGCAGCAGGCAGAGCAGAAGCCGGTGGCAGAGTTCGGCAGTGACTGCATATTCAACTTGCGCAAACAGCCTAGCGGAGAGCGCTGGCCCGTGGGAACCAAGCTCTACACCGCCCCGACCCCGCAGCCGGACGCGGGCGGGCCGGTGGATGCCGTAGACCGAGCCATTGAGTGGCTTGATTGTCAGGCAATGGCCGAGTCCGAGCCGGTTGACGAGGCACTGCGCGCCTTCAGCGAGGATTCAACCCTGGATAACGCCACGGCTCTGGTCATGGCGGTGCGCGCCGCCCACGACAAGCAGAGCGGGGAGACCAGCCATGACTGAGAACAAAGAGAAAGAGGTCTGGGTCGTCTGGCAGAACACGGACCTGACCGAAGGCCGCGGCCATGAAGTGCCGATACTGGTCTGCGAGACAAAATCAACCGCGCTGCGGATGGCCAAGAAACAGGGCGTCCAAGGCTCCGATGCTTCTGTCACCTCGTTCAAGGCAACGCACATCAACGGCCACTGGTGCGCACCCGTGGTGATCGTCAAGGCAACCAAGGCAGACCAGGCCGCCGAGCAAAGCCGCATTCAGTTCGAGAGCGTGCTGGAGAAGGCCAAGGCCCTAGGCCTTAGCCCGGAAGAGCTGCAGATCATCGCGAGACCCAAGCCGTGACGCCGATCTTCTGCCGCGACACCCGCCAGCCCTACCCCTGCAGCTGCTCACGCTGCCGCCCGAACTGATCCAATCTAACCCATCAACGCGCCGGCTCACTCGGCGTGGAGGCGAAGCCATGAACACCACTTTCCTGCTGATGGCCCAGTACAACGGCGCTGCCATCATCCCGCTGGAGCGCGTCTGCGCGGACTACTTCAGCCACCTGACCCCCGAGAAGTTCCAGCAGAAGGTGCTGGCCGGCGCCATCGATCTGCCGATCGTGCGCATGGAGGGCAGCCAGAAGTCCGCCAAGGGCGTGGCGCTGACCGACCTGGCCACGTACCTGGACAACCAGCATCTGCGCGCCAAGGCCGAAAACGACAAGCTGCACGGCCGGCACATCAAGCGCGCCAGCTGATGGGGAGGTGCTACATCTCCCCCTTCCTCTCTATCCGCGCGCCCAGATCGACGGGCGCCGAGACGATCCGCTCCAGCCAACTCCACCCCGCATAGGGGTCCCCTCTCCCTCGCAGGTGCGTATAGCGCCGCAGCGAGTTCCAATCCCGGTGGCCCGACACGCTGGCCACGCGCGGAATATCCAACTCCATCTCGAATAACCGGCTCACCCCGTCGTGCCGCAGGTCGTGAAAGTGAAGATCCTCGATCCCGAGGAACTTGCACGCCTTCCGCCAGGCCGTGCCGATGGAATCACCGTTGTACGGGAAAATCTCCGGACAGGTCCGCGGCATCGATTCGATGATCCGCATGGCCTCGTCCGGCAGGTGGCACCACACGTCGTTGCCGATCTTCTGGCCGGGGTTCTTCATGTCCCGCACCAGCACCCGCTGGCCTGCAGTGTCGAGGTCATCCCAGCGAATGCGGGTGATCTCTTCCTGGCGACGGGTCGAGAAGATGGCGAACGCCATGACCTTGGGCATGTGGATGGCCGTCGGCTTCCACTTGAGCATGTCGAAGAAGTGCTCGAGCAGCCTGTCGAGTTCCCCGGCCTCCGGCCGCCGGTCGCGCTCTTTGCTGCGGCTGACGGCACCGAGCTTGCGTAGCACCTTGCGTGCGTCGCCAACGGCATGCGGGTCAATCTCGTAGCCCCAGGCCGGCCGGGCCACTGAAAGCACCGCGCCCAGGTGGGCCAGGTCGTTGCCAACCGTCTGCGGCTGGATGCCGCCGCCTTCCGACCCCATGCGCCATTGGGCAAACTCCACCAGCTTCTGGCTGGTGAGGTCGCGGTCGGCCACCTGGCCGAGCCAGGTCTTGCCGATGGCTTCTAGGCATTGCCGCTTGGTCTTGCCCAGCGGCCGGATGCGTTCGTACTCGTCCAAGTAACGATCGATGATGTCGGCGAGCAGCTCGCCCTGGCGGTTGGCTCTGGCGATGGCGCCTGGCTCTGCCAGCTCAGCCTCCCGCCGAGTGGCCCAGGCCTTGGCCGCCTGCTGCCGGTCGAATGTCTGGCTTTCCTGATAGACTTGCGCCCCATCGCGCATGATCCGGATCTGCGCCGTATAGCCGAACGAGCCGTCCTTGCGTTTCCGCTTCCTGATTGTCGCCATCGATTTGGTACATGAGTTATCGGGGTTGGTACGATGTACCAGCGACACGATGAAAACAAGCGGAAACGGTGGAAAACGGCGGTAAATCAGAAGTACCGCAATGCCCATAGAATCAGCATCAACACCAGCAACCACGCGACATACGGTGTCCCGCCGCTTCTCCGTGGCCCCGATGATGGACTGGACGGATCGTCACTGTCGTTACTTTCTGCGTCAGTTCTCCAGCCAGGCCCTGCTGTATACCGAGATGGTCACCACCGGAGCCCTGCTGCACAACGATGCCGCGCGCTTCCTGCGCTACGACGACTGCGAGCATCCGCTGGCCCTTCAACTGGGCGGCAGCAATCCGGCCGACCTAGCGGCCTGCGCACGCATGGCCGAGGAGCATGGCTACGACGAGGTCAACCTGAACGTCGGCTGCCCCAGCGACCGGGTGCAGAACAACATGATCGGCGCCTGCCTGATGGGCCATCCGCAGCTGGTGGCCGACTGCGTCAAGGCCATGCAGGACCAGGTGCAGATTCCGGTCACGGTCAAGCATCGCATCGGCATCAACGGCCGCGACAGCTATGCCGAACTCTGCGACTTCGTCGGCACGGTGCGTGACGCCGGCTGCACCAGCTTCACCGTGCATGCACGCATCGCCATCCTCGAAGGCCTGTCGCCCAAGGAGAATCGCGAGGTACCTCCGCTGCGCTACGAGGTGGCCGCGCAGCTCAAACGGGACTTCCCGGAACTGGAGATCATCCTCAACGGCGGCATCAAGACGCTCGAAGAGTGCCAACAGCATCTGCAGACCTTCGACGGCGTGATGCTGGGCCGCGAGGCCTATCACAACCCCTACCTGCTGGCCCAGGTCGACCAGCTGCTGTTCGGCCAGGACAAGCCGGTGATCAGCCGCGCCGAGGCCCTGACCCGCATGCGCCCCTACATCGAGCGGCACATCGCCGAGGGCGGCGCCATGCATCACATCACCCGCCATGTGCTGGGCCTGGCGCAAGGCTTTGCCGGTGCCCGGCGCTTCCGCCAGCTGCTATCGGTGGACGTGCACAAGACCCAGGATCCGCTGGCCCTGCTCGACCAGTCCATAGAACTGCTCATCGGCCACTGAAAAGCCCGCGCCAGACGTTGAAGCGGCCCGCTCGGCTCGGGTAAGGTCGAGGTCATGTAACGACAGGGCCTCGTCATGACCTCCAAGCTGGACCAACTCAAGCAGTTCACCACCGTGGTCGCCGACACCGGCGACCTCGACGCCATCAGCCGCCTCAAACCGGTCGATGCCACCACCAACCCTTCGCTATTGCTCAAGGCCGCCGCCCTGCCCCGCTACACCGAGCTGCTGGACCAGGCGGTCGGCGGTTGCGCCGGCGATCTTGGCCTGGCCTGCGATCGCTTCGGCGTGGCTGTCGGCCAGGAGATCCTCAAGGTGATTCCGGGGCGCATCTCCACCGAGGTGGACGCGCGCCTGTCCTTCGACACCCAGGCCACCCTGCGCCGCGCCGAGCGCATCATCGGCCTGTATGACCAGGCCGGCGTCGGTCGCGAGCGCGTGCTGATCAAGATCGCTTCGACCTGGGAAGGCATCCGCGCCGCGGAACAACTGGAAAAGGCCGGCATCCAGACCAACCTGACCCTGCTGTTCTCCTTCGCCCAGGCCGTGGCCTGCGCCGATGCCGGCGTGTTCCTCATCTCGCCCTTCGTCGGCCGCATCTACGACTGGTACAAGAAGGCCGAGGGCCGCGACTTCGTCGGCGCCGAGGACCCGGGCGTGAAGTCCGTCTCGCGCATCTACCAGTACTACAAGGCCAACGGCTATCCGACCGTGGTGATGGGCGCCAGCTTCCGCAACCTGGGGCAGATCGAGCAGTTGGCCGGCTGCGACCGCCTGACCATCAGTCCGGAGCTGCTGCAGCAGCTGGCCGACGACCAGGGCGAGCTGCCGCGCATCCTCACCGCAGGTTCCGGCGAGGCACGCCAGCCGCTGGACGAGAAGGGCTTCCGCTGGGCCATGAACGAAGACGCCATGGCCACCGAGAAGCTGGCCGAGGGCATCCGCCTGTTCGCCCGCGATCAGGAAAAGCTGGAAGCACTGCTCTCCGCGCGGCGCTGATCCGGGCGACAACGAAAAAGGGCGATCTCCCTGCGGATATCGCCCTTTTTTATGCCTCAGTGAATGCTCAGCTGCGTTCCAGCGCATTCACCAGATCATGGAAGGCCTCGCGGTTGGAGTCGTTGAGCCCCATGAGGATACGGTGCGCTTCCAGCACCTTGGCCTTCACCACCTCTTCCGACTGGTCCTGCGAAGGCAGGTCGCTCAGGCACTCCGGGCACGGAATCGGGCGGTCGACGATATTGAACACCTGATCGAAGCCCATCGACTGCAGCAGGCGCGTGATGTCCTCGTGGGTAGTGACCACGGTGGGCAGCAGGCCGATCTTTTGCCGGGACAGGATGGAGAGCTTGGCCAGCAGGCCAAGGGTGGTGCTATCGATACTGCGGGTTTCCGTCAGATCAATGACGATCGCCGAAAAATTCAACGCCGTGAAGATTTTCTCGATCGTTGCATCCAGCGCCGAACACAAGGTCAGGCGGACTTCACCGACAAACTTCAGGACGAAGGTACCGTCCTGCTCGGCGAACTGGATCCTACCGGGGCTATTCCCAGGATTCATGCAAGGTTCCTGCTCAACACCAGCAAGGCAATATCATCCGGCATATCACGCAGATTGGCCAGCCCGAACACCTGGCGCAACCCGTCGAGAGTGCCTCCAGCCTCGCTGATCAGTCTGGGCAGCGCGGCTTCCTTGTCTTTGAGCGTGTCGCCGGGCAAAAGGTCCAGAATACCGTCGGACATCAGACTCAGACTGAAGGACTGCGGCAGCTGCATGACCAGATCGCTGTAGGTGGCTTCCTCGAACAACCCCACCGGCAGGCCGCGGCCTTCCAGGTAGCTCGCCTGGCCTTCGCTGTACAACACCGGCAGGGGCAAATGGCCGCCAATGCTGTAGGTCAGCGTGCCGCTTTCCTCGTCGATCACGCCGCCGAGCATGGTCACGTGCTTGCCCAGCTTGCAATTGATCAGGCCGCGGTTGATATGCCCCAGCACATCGGAGGGCTTGAACTCGGGGAGGATGCCATTGCGCCGCCACTCGTAGAGCAGGCGCGTGGTCATGAACTTGAGCAGCACGGTGACGAAGGCCGAGGATGCGCCGTGGCCGGAGACATCGGCCAGATAGAAGGCGACGCGGCGCTCGTCCACCCGGAAGTAGTCGACAAAATCGCCAGACAGATACAGCGACGGGATGATCTGGTGGGAGAACTCCAGGCCATCCACCTGCCAGGGCGTCACCGGCAGCATGTTCATCTGCACCTGGCGCCCGGCGTTCTGGTCTTCCTGCAGCAGGTGCAGACTGGCCTGCAGCTCGCGGTTGGCGGCTTCCAGCTTCTCGCGGTAGCGCTGGTTCTCCAGGCGCAGCTGAGAGCGGTCCAGGGCGCGGCGAATCGAATGCTCGAGTACGGCCAGGTCTTCCAGCGGCTTGATCAGGTAATCGGCGGCGCCCAGGCGCAGGGCCTCGACCGCATCGCTCATCACCCCGGCACCGGACACCACGATGACCGGAACTTCGCTGTTGATCACATTGATCCGGCGAATCAGCTCGAGGCCGTCGATCTGCGGCATGCGCAGGTCGCAGATGATCACGTCGGGCTGTTCGCGCTCGAACACTTCCAGCCCTTGCAGCCCGTTTCCGGCCTGCAGGACCTGGAAACCGCTGTCGTCGAGGTAGGCCGCGAGACTCGCTCGCACCACCTCGTCATCATCGATAATCAGCAGCTTGGCGCTGGGTTTATGCATGGGCCATCCAGGCAAACGACGCCGGAGAGAAATTGAATTTGGCGTCCGGAACCAGGCAAAACACCTGTACTCGGACGATTCAAGGCGCAGACGGTACTCCCATCCGCCAGGCGATTCAAGCAGCCTGCCGATTGTCGCCGGGTGCCTTTACACCTCAAATCGACGGGGGTTATAAGACCCTCGGGGAGCGCCTTTACAACAAGAGGATAGGGTCCATGAGCCAGAACGATCGTGCCTACAGCGAGAAACGTGACTTCATCCGCATGCGACTGGAAACCCCGGTCATCCTTCACCACGCCGGCAAAGAAATTCCGGCCCAATGCCTCGACCTGTCCAGCACCGGCATGCAGGTAGAGGCCGACTGCCAGGTCGCCATGGGTGACCAGGTGAAAGTCCACATTCCTTCCGATCACAGCGAACTCAAGGGCCTGGAGGCCCAGACCGAAGTGGTGCGCATCATTCCACTGGAAAACGGTCGAACCTCCATCGGGTTGGCCATCCTGTCGATGAGCTGAGTCCGGTGACGGAAACGAAAAAGGCGGCCCAGGGGCCGCCTTTTTTCATGGCGTGAGGCGACTCAGAAGTCGTCCACCACCTCGCCGTCCTTGACGCGGAACTCGCGGTTCTGCAGGTAGGCGTTGCGGATGAAGATGTACTTGTCGCCGGTGACCATCTTCTCCGCCGACAGCAGGCTGGCACGGGTGTCGATCACATTGACCGCACGGGTGACGTTGCGGGTCGGCACGTGGTCGATGTAGGGGTACGGGCCGAGGTAGCCGTCCGGGATCTTGGCGCCGGCGTCACGCACGGTGCTCGGGCCGAGCAGCGGCAGCACCAGGTACGGGCCGCTGCCCAGGCCCCAGGCGCCGAGGGTCTGGCCGAAGTCCTCGTCGTTGCGTTGCAGGCCCATCTCGCTGGCCACGTCGAAGAAGCCGAGCAGGCCGAAGGTGGTGTTGAAGATCAGGCGGCTGCCATCGACACCGGCGTCATGCACCTTGCCCTGCAGCAGGTCGTTGGCCAGGTTGCCGACGTCGCCGATATTGCGGAACACGTTGTGCACGCCGTCCTCGAAGAACTGCGGGGTCACCGCCTGATAGCCCTTGGCGACGGGCTTCAGCGCATAGGTGTCGAGAGTATCGTTGAAACGGAAGATCGGGCGATTGAAGCCTTCCCAGGGATCCTCCTCCGCGGCCTGCGCCGCCAGCGGCAGTACGGCCAGCGCGGCGCAAGCGCACAGGCGGCTAAGGCGATCGAGCCACTCGATCATTCGCATTTGCAGTCTCCTCATCGCATCAGTAGTGTGGCGGCCCCGCGGCCGACCGAGAATTCGTTTAGGCCGCGCAGTATAAACATCGCCGCCTCGTATGGCAGCAGCATAGCGGACTCCAGCATGTCGGATAAACGCCTCCTCCATACCGCTCATATCCCCGTGCGCTGGGGCGACATGGACAACTACGGCCACGTCAACAACACCGTCTACCTGGAATACGTCCAGGAAGCACGGGTGGATTGGTTCGCCAGCGTCGGCATCGACATCGACCACGCCCCGCAGGGCCCGGTGGTGCTGCAGACCCTGCACACCTACCTGAAACCGGTGGTGCACCCGGCCACCCTGGTGGTCGAGCTGTACGCCGGCGCCGTGGGGCGCAGCAGCCTGGTGGTGGAACACCGCCTGAGCACCCTGGAAGACCCGCACACCTGCTATGGCGAGGGCTACTGCAAGCTGGTGTGGATCGACCACGGCAGCAATACCTCGGTCGCCGTGCCGGACGACGTACGCCAGGTAATGGGCGCATAAGCCGTCACCGGAACGTCACAGGCGCTCGCTACCCTGCCCCGAATCCGTAGGGAAGCGAGTCTCCATGCCTGAGCCACAGTTCACCGCCCTGCTCTTCGGCCTGACCGGCTGCCTGGTCGACCACGGCGCCCGTACCCTACCGATCGCCCTGCAACACAGCGGCATCGCCGACCCACAGGATCCCGGACTGCTGCCCGCCCTGCTAGCCAGCGCCGCCGAGCGCGCGGAAGCCTTGCCGGGCGTGACCGAGCTGCTGCAGCGCCTGCACAACCAACGCGTGGCGCATGCCTGGCTGGACGAGCTGCCCGCCGAGGTGACTCGCCAGCTGGCCGGCGCCCTGCCCCCGACGATACCCGTCGCCGATACCGGCAATGCGCGCCCCTGGCCGGCGCCGGACGCCATCTGGCAGGCGCTCGGCCAGCTGCGGGTGGAACGCCTGGACGGCTGCGTGCTGATCGCCAGCGAGCCGCGCCTGTTGCAGGCCGGGCTGAACGCCGGGCTGTGGTGCATCGGCCTGGCCACCTGCGGCTCGCTGTGCGGCCTGGCCCTGGGCGACTGGCAGGCGCTGTCCGCCATCGAGCGCGAGAAGCTGCGTGCCCAGGCCACCCTGGAGCTCTATCGCCTTGGAGCCCATTCGGTGATCGACCACCCCGGCGAGCTGCCGGCCTGCCTGCGCGACCTGGCCGTGCGCCGCAGCAAGGGCGAAAAACCCTGACACCCAAAACTTGCCCTGGATCAGGCAGGGCGCGGCGGCCTGGATTAACCTTCAGCTAGAGGGAGCGAACCCGGGCGCCCTGCTCGGGTCAACTCTGCGGTAGCCAAGAAGGAGACGACCATGTCCGTACGCCTGCAGCAACACTTCCAGCAACTGCGCGAGGAACTTGCCATCGAGGGCCCGCTGGACGCGGATGACCGCGCCGCGCTGCTCGAACTGATGCAGGAGATCGACCTGAAACTGGCCCAGGAACTGGCCAGCGACCCCGACGCCACCCTGGTGGACGGCGTCAACCTGGCGGTGGAGCGCTTCGAGAGCCAGCACCCGACCCTCACCGGCACCCTGCGCAATATCCTGCAGAGCCTGGCCAATATGGGCATCTAGCCCCGCAGAATGAAAAAAGCCCGCATTACGCGGGCTTTTTCGTTACTGGCGAACCAGTCGGCGATTGTCCGGGCTGACCGGCCCGGTGCTGCGGTAGGGGTTGATATCCAGCCCGCCGCGGCGCACATAGCGGGCATGGACGGTCAGCTTCGCCGGCTTGAGCAGGCGCTGCAGGTCGAGGAACACCCGCTCCACGCACTGCTCGTGGAAGTCCTGATGCTGGCGAAAGCTCACCACGTAGGCCAGCAGGCTGGCCGCATCCAGACGCGGGCCACTGTACTCGACCACCAGGGTGCCCCAGTCCGGCTGACCGGTGACCGGGCAGTTGGACTTGAGCAGATGGCTGTACAGGGTTTCCTCCACCGCCTCATCGACGTCGCAACGCAGCAGCTCCGGGCGCGGATGGGCATAGTCGCTGACACTGACTTCCAGATCGTCGACGCAGCGCCCCGCCAGCACGGCCATGCCCTCGGCGGCCACCTCGTCCAGGCCGCGCACGCGCACCACTACCGGCGCGCTGGCGCAGGCCGACAGGTCGCGCGCCAGCACCGCCTCGACCTCGGCGCGGTCGGCGTAGGCGGTCTGGTTAAGCGAGTTGAGGTAGAGCTTGAACGACTTGGACTCGATGATGTTCGGCGAATCGGCCGGAATGGCGAACTCGCCGATGGCCACCACCGGCTTGCCGGAAGGGGTCAGCCAGGACAGCTCGTAGCAGTTCCAGAAGTCCACGCCTTGGTAGGGCAAGGTGCTGGCCGTCAGCCCCAGTTCGGCCCACTTGGTGGTGCGGGAGATGGGGAACAGCAGCTCGGGAGCGTACTGGGAAACGTATTCGCTGGACTTGCCCAGCGGCGAGTGTTCGGCGGGGTGCTGCATAAGGGCGGCCTGGAAAGCGGAAAAACGGCGGGCATTGTACCCCATGCTCGCCGCCCTCTCGTCCCCCGTAGCCCGGATGCAATCCGGGAGGCAGGCAACTCCGCTCCCGGATTGCATCCGGGCTACTTGGCCCTCTCCCTTAGTGGAGAGTCGGCTCACAGCCAGAACTTCAGGCCCAGCACCCAGGCGCCCTCCTCGTCGTGCTCGCCATCGGCGCGCAACCAGTCACCCGAGCGGCCATAGGTCTTCTCCCAGACATAGCCGGCATAAGGCGAGAACTGCGGACTGACCCGGTAGTGCAGGCGCAGCCCGGCCTCCAGGGTGCTGCCGCCGGCGCCGATGCCCAGGTCGCGGTCATCGTCCAGCGCCAGGTCGTACTCCAGCTTGGGCTCCAAGGCCCAACGCTGGGTCAGCAACAGCTCGTACTCGGCCTCGACGCGCAGCGAGGCGTCGCCGCGCTCGCTGAGAAACAGGTTGGCGTCCAGCTCGATCCACTGCGGCGCCAGGCCCTTGAGGCCGAGCACCGCATAGCTGCGCGCCGGCCCCGGCTGGTCGTCGTGGCGCAGACCGGCCTGCCAGTCGAAGAACTCGGAGGCCATGCGCCGATACAGCAGCTGGGTCTCGCTGGAGTCGGTCGGCCCGCCGTCGGCGCGTTCACCGCTACTTTTCAGCACCGCCTTGTGCAGGTCGTTGCCGTAGGTGGCCTCCAGCTCCCAGGCCAGGGCCTGGTCGTCGCCGTCGAAGCGTTGCTCCAGGTGATCGACGGCCAGCTTGGCCACCGGCATGGCGTCCATATGCTGTTCCATGGCCAGCGCCGGAGTGGCGAATAGCAGACCGAGGACGATGTTAGTGGTGCGCATGTTCGCTCTCCTTGGCAGCCGGCTGCTCGTTGTAGAACGGCTGGGCGCTGCCATCTGCCTGCTCCACCACGATCTTGCGGAACATGCCGCTGGCCATGTGGTAGATCAGGTGGCAGTGAAAGGCCCACTCGCCCATTGCATCCACCGGCACATCCACTTCCAGGCTCTGCCCGGGCGCGACGTTGACCACGTGCTTGAGCGGGTTGAAGCGGCCGTTGCCCTTGTCCAGCTGCATCCACATGCCATGCAGGTGCATGGGGTGGTTCATCATGGTCTGGTTGACGAAGCGGAAGCGCACCCGCTCGCCGTACTTGAGGCGGATCGGCTCGGCCTCGGAGTACTTCACGCCGTCGAACGACCAGAAGTAGCGCTCCATGTTGCCGGTCAGCTTCATCTCGATGGTGCGATCCGGTGCGCGGTAGCCGGAGGCCGGACGCATGGCCTTGAGGTCGCCGTAGACCAGCACGCGTCCGCCATCCACCGGCTCGGGGGCTATGCCACTGCCGGCCGCATAGTCCGGGTTGCCGGCAGGTGCCATGGCCGAATGATCCATACCGGCCATCGAGGAATGATCCATACCCGCCATCTGCGAGTGATCCATGCCCTTCATGGCCGAATGGTCCATCCCCGCCATCGCGCCGTGGTCCATGCCTGCCATGTCGTGGCTCATGCCCATGTCGGCCATGCTCAGCAGGCGCGGCGCCCGCAGCGGCGGCGCCTCGGCGCGCATACCTGCACGCGGCGCCAGGGTGGCCAGGGCCTGGCCACGGCGGTCCATGGATTCGGCGACCAGGGCGTAGGCCTTGTCTTCCTTGGGCTGGACGATCACGTCGTAGGTCTCGGCCACCGCCATGCGCAGCTGGTCGACCACCACCGGCTGCACGTCGTTGCCGTCGGCCTGCACCACGGTCAGCGGCACGCCGGGAATGCGCAGGTCGAAATAGCTCATGCCCGAGCCGTTGATGATGCGCAGGCGCACCCGCTCCCCCGGCTTGAACAGCGCGGTCCAGTTCTGCTCGGCGTCACGGCCGTTGACCAGGAAGCGGAAGCCGCCGACATCGGCGATATCGGTCTTGGCCATGCGCATGTTGCCCCAGTCCCAGCGGTCCCTGACCGTGGCTCCCAGGCCGTCGCGGGCCACATCGCGGAAGAAGTCGCCCACCGTCTGCTGCTGGTCGTTGTAGTAGTCGGCCTGCTTCTTCAGGTTGGCCAGGGTGCGCTCGGGCTTCTCGTCCTGCCAGTCGAACAGCAGCACCGTGTACTCGCGGTCGTAGCGATACGGCTCGCGCCCCTTGGGCTCGATGATCAGCGGGCCGTACAGGCCCTCCTGCTCCTGGAAGTCGGCATGGGCGTGGTACCAGTAGGTGCCGGACTGGTTGAGGGTGAAGCGGTAGGTGAAGGTCTTGCCCGGCGCGATGCCGGGGAAGCTGATGCCCGGTACGCCGTCCTGGGTATAGGGCAGGATGATCCCGTGCCAGTGCAGCGCGGTCATGCGATCCAGTTTGTTGGTGACGGCGATCTCGACTTCCTCGCCTTCCTTGAAGCGCAGCTCCGGCGCCGGGCTCTGGCCGTTGATGGTCAGCGCCGGGCGGCTGCCGTCACTGAAGCGCACCTCGCCCTCGTCGATCACCAGCTCGTAGCGCCCGGCCTGGGCGCCCAGGCTCAGACCGAGCAGCGCGCACAGCAGCAGGCGCCTCACGGCTGCACGTCCAGCTTGCCAGCCATGCCAGCCTGGTAGTGACCCGGCAGGTTGCAGGCGAACTCCAGACCGGTGGCCTGCTTGAAGGTCCAGGTCAGCTCGGCGCTCTTGCCGGCGGGGATCATCACGGTGTTGGGGTCGTCATGGGCCATCTTGCCGTGGTCCATGCCGGCCATGTCCTGGCCCATCTTCGAGTGATCCATGGCCTGGATGCCGTTCTCACCGATCATGCCCATCTGCTGCATCATCAGCATGTGCTTCTGGTGCTCGGCGTGCATGGCGGCATCGCCCAGGCTGAACTCGTGGAGCAGGCTGCCCTGGTTCTTCAGTACGAAGCGCACCGTCTCGCCAGCCTTGACCTGCACCGAGGCTGGTTCGTAATACATGTCGCCAAGGATGATCTCGACGGTGCGGCCGGCCTTGGCCGCGTCGGCCGGCTGACCGAAGGCGAAGTGGCCTGCGTCGGCCAGGGCCGGCAGGCTGAAGGCACAGAGCAGCGGCAGGAACAAGCGTGCGGACATGGTCAAACTCCCTCGTGGTGGTGTCGCCACTCTAGAGGGCCGCCGCTGGCGCTAAGCTGACGCGAAGATTACATCTTTGTCAGCTTGGCCACGCCCACCCCTGTCCTGACGTATAAAGCCGACTGTCGATGCCGCGAGTCCCCAGCTGTGAGCCCCACATGAAACTGCTGATTGTCGAAGACGAACCCAAGACCGGCCAATACCTGCGCCAGGGCCTGGCCGAGGCCGGCTTCACCGTGGAACTGGCCCAGGATGGCCTGAGCGGCGAGCACCTGGCGCTCTCCGGCGACTTCGACCTGCTGATCCTCGACGTGATGCTGCCCGGTCGCGACGGCTGGCAGATCCTGGCCGGCGTGCGTGCGGCAGGCCTCGGCGTGCCGGTGCTATTTCTGACCGCCCGGGACGCCGTGGAAGACCGGGTGCGCGGCCTGGAAGCCGGCGCCGACGACTACCTGGTCAAGCCCTTCGCCTTCACCGAACTGCTGGCGCGGGTCCGCAGCCTGCTGCGGCGCGGCAACGGCGCGCCGCAGGAACATCAGCTGCAGCTGGCCGACCTGTCCCTCGACCTGCTGCGCCGCCGCGCGGAGCGCGCCGGCAAACGCATCGAGCTGACCGCCAAGGAGTTCGCTCTGCTGGAACTGCTGCTACGCCGCCAGGGCGAGGTGCTGCCCAAGTCGCTGATCGCCTCGCAGGTGTGGGACATGAATTTCGACAGCGACACCAACGTCATCGAGGTGGCCATCCGCCGCCTGCGCGCCAAGGTCGACGAGGGCTTCTCCGCGCCGCTGATCCATACGGTGCGCGGCATGGGCTATGTGCTGGAGGCACGCACCTGATGTCCCTCGCCAACCGCTTAGCCCTGCTGTTCGCCGCCTGCGCCGCCGCCGTGGCGCTGGTCGCCGGCGCCTTGTTCACCCGCGCCAGCGAGGCGCACTTCGTCGAGCTGGATCAGCAGCAGCTGCAGGGCAAGCTGGCGGTGTTCGCCGAGCTGCTGCAGGGTGTGACCGATAGCGAGAGCCTGGCCGCGCGCCGACCACAGCTGGAGCAGGAGCTGCAGCGTCACCCCGAGCTGGCCCTGCGCATCCAGGGCGCGGACGGCCAGCAGTGGTTCACCAGCCAGCCACTGCTCGCCCATCTGCCGCAAGGCGACGCACAGATCGGCCGCTGGCAGCACCAGGGCACCGATTTTCGCGTGATCGAGGAGCGGCTGGAGGGCGGTCTGCGCCTCAGCCTGCTGCTGGACATCACCCACCACCAGCACTTCCTGGCCCGGATGCAGCGCCTGATCTGGTTTTGCGTCGGCCTCTCGGCCCTGGCCACCGCCCTGCTCGGCGCCTGGGTCGCCCGCCGCGGTCTGCGCCCGCTGCGGCAGATGACCGATGTGGCGCGCCAGGTCTCGGCGCAGTCGCTGACCGCTCGCCTGCCACTGGAGGGCATTCCCAGCGAACTGAGCGAGCTGGGCGAGGCCTTCAACGCCATGCTGGCGCGCCTGGAAGACGCCTTCGCGCGGCTCTCGGCCTTCTCCGCCGACATCGCCCACGAGCTGCGCACGCCGTTGTCCAACCTGCTAACCCAGACCCAGGTCATCCTCGGCCAGCCGCGCGAGCTGGAGGAGTACCGCGAGGCCCTGCACTCCAACCTGGAGGAATTGCAGCACCTGGCGCAGATGGTCGGCGACATGCTCCTGCTGGCCAAGGCCGATAACGGCCTGCTGCAGACCCGGCTTGAGCCGCTGCAGCTGGAAAGCGAGCTGGCGGCGCTGGCCGACTACTTCGCGCCGCTGGCCGAGGAGGCCGGCGTAAGTATCCAGATCGAGGCGACCGGCAGTCTCACGGCCGACCGCCTGCTGCTGCGCCAGGCCCTGTCCAACCTGATCGACAACGCCCTGCGCTTCACCCCGGCCGGCGGCGAGCTGCGCCTGAGCGCGACGCCGACGCGAACCGAGGTGGCCAACCAGGGCGCGGAAATCCCCTTTGATCTGCGCGAGCGCCTGTTCGACCGCTTCTACCGCGCCGACCCGGCCCGCCGCGAGGGTGGCGCCGAGCACGCCGGCCTGGGCCTGGCCATCGCCCGTTCCATCGTCCAGGCCCATGGCGGCAAACTGCACTGCGAGTCAGCGAGCGGCTGGACGCGCTTCATCATCGAGCTGCCGCGCTAGTCGGCCACGCAGCCCACCGTCAGCTGCAACGGCGCGCTGGGGTAACTGCCACTGCTGTGGGTGGCGGTGCAGATCACTGGCGGCAGAGTGCGCAGGAAGTCCGGATCGGGCTGCCCCTGCACCGGCCCGCTTAGCGGCAGACTGAGGCTGATGTTCTCCCCGGGCCCCAGGCGCAGCGGACTGCCGTTGACGTTGCCGACCACGGTGAAGCGGTTGGGGTTGCGGATATCCAGCAGGCGCAGGGTCGGAGAGGCGCCGGCGAACAACTCCTCCAGGCGCATGCCCGGCCAGCTGGGCCGGCCCTGGCACTCATAGGCATTGGCCAGGGTACGGCTCAGGTCGGGGTTGACCACCGTCACCTGGCGGTCCAGGTCGATGCGGCCGATGGAGCCGGCCACCCCGGCCCGCTCGCCGTCGGTGTCTATCACTTCGCTGCGGAAGGCGATGGTGCTGGTCTGCTGGATCACGAAGCTGCGCTCGCCCTCGTGCTGGAAGATGCCGGTGGCGTCCGCCAGCGGTGGGTCGGGCTCGGGCGTGACCTGGATGCGCGCGCTCAGGCTGGGCTGGCAGCCCTGGTTGCTCGGCGCCGCGCACTCGGTGAGCCGGCGGCGCTCGTCGGCGATGGCCCGGCAGTCGTTGCAGAAGCCGTCCAGGCAGATCGCCCCGCCTCCACCGCACTCGGAGCTCACAGTGCAGCTCTGCAGCGCCGGCGTATTGCCGTTGGCGAAGCGACAGAAGCCCGGATGGTGTGGCCGTCGGGTGTCCCAGGCGATCACCACGGTGTCACCGGGGCAGGCCAGGCTGGGCTCGGCGCTGAGCACCGCGCCGGGCATGCCGGCGATGGCAGAGCGGTCGAGGGTGCAGCCGTGCAGGGCGAACAGCCCAGCGGCGAGAAATGGACGAAGCGAGCGCGGCGTCATGGTCGGTGCCTCCCTGCGGGCGATGCCTACTTCTAGGCATAGCTGCACCCGAGCAGGGCGCAAACCGGCGTGACCGGCGGTACTCAGGCGGCGCCGACCGCGCCCTCCTCGGCCTGGATCGGCCGCCAGCGGCGCAGCAGGCTGTACAGCGTCGGCACCACGAACAGGGTGAAGAAGGTGCCCACCAGTAGGCCGCCGACTATGACCATGCCGATCTGCTGGCGGCTTTCGGCGCCGGCCCCCGTGGCGATGGCCAGCGGCAGCGAGCCGAGGACCATGGCGCCGGTGGTCATCAGGATCGGCCGCAGGCGCTGCACCGCGGCCTCCAGCACCGCCTCGCCCAGTTCGCGGCCCTCGCGCAGCAGGTGGTTGGCGAACTCGACGATGAGGATGCCGTGCTTGGTGATCAGCCCGATCAGCGTCACCAGGCCCACCTGCGAGTAGATGTTCAGGGTGCCGCCAAACAGCTTGAGCGCCAGCAGCGCACCGGCCATCGACAGCGGCACGCTGAGCAGGATGATCAGCGGGTCGAAGAAGCTCTCGAACTGCGCCGCCAGCACCAGGAAGATGAACACCAGGGCCAGCACGAAGATCAGCGCCACGCCACTGCTGGAGTCCTTGAAGTCGCGCGAGGTGCCGGTGTAGTCGAACTGGGTGTCGGGCGGGAAGATGCCCCGCGCCTTCTCCTCCAGGTGGTCCAGCGCCTCGCCCAGGGTGTAGCCAGAACCGACGTTGGCAGTGACCGTGACGGCGCGCAGTTGGTTGAAGTGGTTGAGCTCGCGCGGCGCCACCGTCTCGCGCACCTCGATCAGGTTGGAGAGCTGCACCATGTTGTCGCCCCGCCCGCGTACGTAGACCCGATTGAGATCGTCGGGGTTGCTGCGGTCGACATCCTGCAGCTGCACCAGCACGTCGTACTGCTCGCCGTTCTGCTTGAAGCGGGTCACCTGGCGGCTGCCGAACAGGCTCTCCATGCTGCGGCCGATGGTGGCCACGTCGGTGCCCACCGCCACCGCCTGCTCACGGTTGACCGTGACCTTGAGCTGCGGCGTGTTGAGCTTGAGGTCGGTGTCCAGGCTCTCCAGCCCCGGATAGCCGCGCACCTCGGCCAGCAGCTCGTCGACGTACTGTTGCAGTTCGGCGTATTCCAGCGAGGAGCGAATGACGAAGTTCACCGGCTGGTTGCGCGCGCTCTGCCCCAGCGGCGGGCGGTTGATCGGGAAGGCGCGTACGCCGGGAATGTCCTGCAGCTTGGGCAGCAGCTCGTCGCGGATCTCGAATTGGCTGCGCTCGCGCTTGTCCCAGTCCTCCAGCTTCATGAACGACAGGCCCTGGGCCACGGTGGGGAAGCCAACGATGACCATGTAGCGGTTGGCCTCCGGGATCGAGGCATAGGCCGCCTCCAGCTGCTTGGCGTAGCGGCTGGTGTAGCCGACGGTGGCGCCATCCGGACCGTTGATCGAACCGACTATGGTGCCGGTGTCCTCGGTCGGCGCCAGTTCGCTGCGCAGGCTGCCGAACAGCCAGGCGCAGAGAATCAGGATGCCCAGCAGCAGCGCCACCACCAGCCACCAGGCGCGCAGCACCCGCTCCAGCAGGTGGCGATAGTTGTAGGTCAGGCCGTTGAGGAAGCCCTCGATCAGGTTGTACAAGCGGCTGTGCTTCTGCTGTGGCACATGGGCCTTGAGCAGGTGGCCGCACATCATCGGCGACAGGGTCAGAGCGACGAAGCCGGACACCAGCACGGCGCCGGCCAGGGTCCAGGCGAACTCGGTGAACAGCTTGCCCGAGGTGCCCTGCATGAAGCCGATCGGCGCGTACACCGCGGCCAGGGTCAGGGTCATGGCGATCACCGCGAAGGCGATCTCGCGGCTGCCGACAAAGGCCGCCCGCATGGGGCTCATGCCCTGCTCGATGTGCCGGTGGATGTTCTCCAGCACCACGATGGCATCGTCCACCACCAGGCCGATGGCCAGGACCATGGCCAGCAGGGTCAGGGTGTTGACCGTGAAGCCCATCAGCGCCATCAGCGCGCAGGCGCCGATCAGCGACACCGGGATGGTCACCAGCGGAATCAGGGTGGCGCGCAGCGAGCGCAGGAACAGGAAGATGATCAGCACCACCAGCACCACCGCTTCCCAGATGGTGGCGTAGACGTTCTTGATCGACTCGCGGATGAACAGCGAGTTGTCGTTGGCCACCGCCATTTCCATGCCTTCGGGGAGCAGCTCGCGCAGCTCCGGCAGCGCCTGATTGAGGCCGTCGGATATCTCCAGCGGGTTGGCCGTGGCCTGCTTGACCATGCCCACCGCCACCGCCGGGCGGCCCTTGAAGCGTACCACGGTGCGCTCGTCGGCGGCGCCGATCTCGGCATGGCCGACGTCGGACAGGCGCAGCAGATAGCCGCGCGAGTCGTCGAGGATCAGCCGGTTGAATTCGTCCGGGGTCTTCAGGTCGGTCTCCGACAGCACGCTGAACTCGCGCTGCACCGACTCGATGCGCCCAGCCGGGATCTCCACGTTCTGCCGGCGAAGGGCGTCCTCCACGTCCTGCACGGTGAGATCATGGGCGGCCAGCTTCTCCGGATCGAGCCAGATGCGCATGGCATAGCTGCGCGCACCGCGGATCTGCACCTCGGACACGCCGGGGATGGTCTGCAGGCGATCCTGCACCACGCGCTCGAGCACGTCGGTGATCTCCATGGCGGAGAAGCGTTCGCTATAGAAGGCCAGCCACACCACCGGCTGGGCGTCGGCCTCGACCTTCTGCACCATCGGCTCGTCGATCTCGTCCGGCAACAGGCTGCGCACCCGGCCCAGGCGATCGCGCACGTCGTTGGCGGCCTCGTCGGAATTGCTGCCGAGGCGGAATTGCGCGGTGATCTGGGTATTTTCCGAACGGCTGATGGAGCTGACGAAGTCCAGACCCTCGATGCCGGACAGCACGTCCTCGATCGGCTGGGCGACCTGGGACTCCATGATCTCCGGGCTGGCGCCGGGATAGATGACGTTGACCGTGACGATCGGCACGTCGATGTTCGGGTACTCGCGCACCGCCAGGCGCTGGTAGGCCAGCAGGCCGAGCAGCACGATGATCAGCGACAGCACGGTGGCGAACACCGGCCGGCGGATGCAGATGTCGGAGAGAGTCATGCGCCGTCCCCACGCTGGACGGTGCGCACCTCGTGCCCGGGGCTGACCTTGTGCCAGCCGGCGCTGATGATCGTCTCGTCGCCCTGCAGCCCCTCCACCACCTCGGCGCGGCCGCGCAGGCGCTGGCCGATGCGGATCTGCCGGCGCTCGATCTTGCCGTCCACCACCAGGTTGACGAACAGCAGCTGGCCCATGGGCATGACCGCCTCTTCCGGGATCACCAGCGCCTGCGGCCGCTCGGCGAGGATCACCGAGACCTTGACGAACTGGCCAGGCTTGAGCCGGTGATCGCCGTTGGCCACCTGGGCGCGGATCGCCTGGCTGCGGCCGATCTCGTCCAGGCGCGGGTTGAGGGCAATGATACTGCCCTGGAAACGCTCGCCGCCGTAGGTATCCAGCGACAGCTCGACGGCCTGGCCGACCCGTACCTGGCTGACGGCCTTCTGCGGCACACGAAAATCCAGCTTGAGCGGGTCGAGCACTTCCAGGTTGACGATGTCGTCACCGGGGCTGAGGTAGTCGCCGACGCTGACTAGGCGCAGGCCGAGCACGCCGTCGTAGGGTGCGCGGATCTGCGTCTTGTCCAGGCGCGCCTGGGATAGCGCCAGGCTGGCGCGGGCGGCCTGCTGCTGGGAGCTCGCCTCGTCGAGGGCCTGGGCATTGCTGGCGCCGCGCTTGAACAGCATCTGCGCGCGGGCGAAGCTTTTTTCGGCGAGATCGAGATTGGCGCGGGCCTGGGCCAGTTCGGCGCGGGCGATGGCATCGTCGAGACCGACCAGCAGGTCGCCGGCCTTCACCGCCTGGCCCTCCTGAAAATGCAGGGTGGCGACGCGCCCCTCGACTTCCGGGCGGATCATGGTCGACTCGTCCGAACGCAGCGAGCCGAAGGTGATCAGCTCATCGCGCACCAGGGTGCGCTCGGGCTGCGCCACTTCCACCAGAGGCTTCTGCTCGGCCAGCACCAGGCCACTGCCGAGCAGGCCCAACATCAGGGGCCACAGCATGCGACGGACAATCATCCCACTTGCCTCTTCGATTTGGAGTTATCGGGAAAGTCTACCGATTGTGCCGTCGTCGGAATGTCAGTAGCGGGTAAAGATGGTGCCAGGCTGTGACCCCATGTTTCCAGCTACTGACGCATGCCGCGGCCGCTCTTCAGCAGGCGGATGCAGACGATGTAGAGCACAGTGCTGGCCAGCAGCATCATGCCGATGGCGATGCCGATATTGATGTCCGACACGCCCAGGATGCCGTAGCGGAAGGCGTTGACCATGTGCAGGATCGGGTTGACCAGCGACACGTGCTGCCAGAACTCCGGCAGCAGGCTGATCGAGTAGAACACCCCGCCCAGGTAGGTCAGCGGTGTCAGCACGAAGGTCGGGATGATCGAGATATCGTCGAAGTTACGCGCGTACACCGCATTGATGAAACCGCCCAGGGAGAAGGTGATGGCGGTCAGCAGGATCACCAGCACCGTCACGCCCAGGTGGTGCACCTGCAGCTGGGTGAAGAACAGCGATAGCAGGGTGACGATGAAGGCCACGGCCAGGCCGCGCAGGGCGCCACCGATGGTGTAGCCGATCAGGATGGTGTGCGGCGATACCGGCGACACCAGCAGTTCCTCGACATTGCGCTGGAACTTGCTGCTGAAGAAGCTGGATACCACATTGCTGTAGGAGTTGGTGATCACCGACATCATGATCAGCCCGGGCACGATGAATTCCATGTAGGAGTAGTCGCCCACGCCGCCGACCTGGCTGCCGATCAGGCGGCCGAAGATGACGAAGTACAGCGCCATGGTGATGGCCGGTGGCAGCAGGGTCTGCGCCCAGATGCGCATGAAGCGCCGCACTTCGCGGCGCACGATGGTCTGCAGGGCGATCCAGTTGGAGGCGAGTTCCGGGCTCATTTCGCCACCTTCGCCAGATTCTTCTCGACCAGGGACACGAACAGCTCCTCGAGACGGTTGCTCTTGTTGCGCAGGCTCAGCACCTCGATGTTCTGCGCCGCCAGCTGGCGGAACAGCTCGGTGATGCCCAGGCTCTTCTCCACCTGCACCTCCAGGGTGTGGTGGTCGACCAGCGTCGCCGGATAGCCCTGCAGCTGCGGCGGCACCAGTTGCGACTCCTTGAGGTCGAGCAGGAAGGTCTCCACGTGCAGGGTCTTGAGCAGCGCCTTCATGCTGGTGTTCTCGACGATGCTGCCGTGGTCGATGATGCCGATGTGGCGGCACAGCTGCTCCGCCTCTTCCAGGTAATGGGTGGTGAGGATGATGGTGATGCCCTTCTGGTTCAACTCGGTGAGGAAGCTCCACATCGAGCGGCGCAGCTCGATGTCCACGCCGGCGGTGGGCTCGTCGAGAATCAGCAGGCGCGGCTCATGCACCAGCGCGCGGGCAATCATCAGCCGGCGCTTCATGCCGCCGGAGAGCATGCGCGCGGCCTCGTTGTGCTTGTCCCACAGGCCGAGCTGGGTCAGGTACTGCTCGGCGCGCTCCTTGGCCACCTTCTGCGGGATGCCGTAGTAGCCGGCCTGGGTCACGACTATGTCGAAGACCTTCTCGAACTGACTGAAGTTGAATTCCTGCGGCACCACGCCGAGGCAGCGCTTGAGCCCGGACGGATCGCGGTCCAGGTCGTGGCCGAACACTTCCACCGAGCCGCCGCTCTTGTTCACCAGGGTGGAGAGGATGCCGATGGTGGTGGACTTGCCCGCCCCGTTGGGGCCGAGCAGGGCGAAGAAGTCGCCTTCGGCGACGTCGAGGTCGATGCCCTTGAGGGCCTGGAAGCCGTTGGCGTAGGTCTTGGTCAGTTGCCGGATGGACAGCGCGGAACTCATAAGAGATAGCTACTCAGCAAGGGGAAGGCTTAGATAAGGCTCGGGAGAGGTAATTGCAACCATTCATTGCAGGGTAGCCTGCCCGCCCCGAGCGCAGGAAAAAAGCCCCGCCGCCTCGATGTTAACTATCGAATTCCTTTATGGCGGCGACCTCCGCCTGCAGATCGCCACGCAGGAAGGCCGAGCCTTCCTCGAACAGATGCGGGTAGCACTGGCGCAGGTGGTTAAAGAACAGCTCCAGCGGCAGGTCGTCGAACTGGCCGTGGTCGGCCAGGTATTCCATATAGCGCGCCCCCTCGGCATTGAAGGGATGGAACACGCTGTCGCTGCACCCATCGAACTCCAGCGGCGCCACCTTGAACATCTGGCACAGCGCCAGGTTGAACGCCGGCGTGGCCTTGACCCATTTGCCCTCGAGGAACAGCTCGGTGTAGCCGTGCATGGCGAACACTTCGCTGCGCAGCATCTCGATCAGGCGTGGGGTGGACAGGTGGTTGCGCACATCGGCCAGGCCGATGCGCGCCGGTATCCCGCAGTGCCTGGCGCAGGCCGCCAGCAACAGGGCCTTGGGCACGCAGTAGGACTCGCCCGCCGCCAGCGCGTGGCTGGCCTTGAGCGTCTCGGGATCCGGGCTGAACACGTAGGGGTTGTAGCGGATCTGGTCGCGCACCGCGTAGTACAGGCTCATGGCCTGCTCGCGCGGGTCGCGGCTGGCGCCGCGCGAACGTTCGGCGAACTCGACTACCCTGGGGTGGTCACTATCCACGAAGCGGCTGGGTAGAAGGCTGGACTGCATCAGGGTTCTCCAGGGGGTTGCCCCCAGTCTATCCAGCCCTATCGCGCCGGGTGCACGACGATCCGGCCAAGCTCGCCGGCCTTACCGCCACGGCCGGCCTCATGGAGGATTGCGCATGCTCGCTGTCTGGTTGCTGATTCTGCTGTTCGGCGTCGCCTACCTGGCCTATTCCCGCATGGCCGCCCTGCCCGCCCTGGGCATCGTGGCCGGTTACCTGATCCTGCTCGGTCTGTTTGCTGGTGCACCGGACTGGCTGGAGCTGCTGCTCTGGCTGCTGTGGCTCGGCGCGGCCATTCCCCTCGCACTGCCGGAGCTGCGCCGCAAGCTGATCACCGGCCCGCTGTTCGGCTGGTTCCAGAAGGTGCTGCCGCCGATGTCGGATACCGAGCGCGACGCCATCGAGGCCGGCACCGTGTGGTGGGACGGCCAGCTGTTCAGCGGCCGCCCGGACTGGGACGTGCTGCTGGATTACCCCGCCGCCAGGCTCAGCGACGAAGAGCGCGCCTTTATCGACGGCCCGGTGGAAGAGCTGTGCGCCATGGTCAGCGACTGGGAGATCGGCCAGCAGCTGGACCTGCCCGAGAAGGCCTGGCAGCACATCAAGAGCAACGGTTTCTTCGGCCTGATCATTCCTCAGGAATACGGCGGCAAGGGTTTCTCCGCCTATGCCCACTCCCAGGTGGTGATGAAGCTGTCGACCCGCTCCGGCGACCTCGCCTCCACAGTGATGGTGCCCAACTCCCTCGGCCCAGCCGAGCTGTTGCTGCACTACGGCACCGATGAGCAACGCCAGCACTACCTGCCGCGCCTGGCCCGCGGCGAGGAAATCCCCTGCTTCGCCCTCACCGGCCCGCTGGTCGGCTCCGACGCCGGCGCCATGCCGGACACCGGAATCGTCTGCCGCGGCCAGTGGAACGGCGAGGAAGTGCTCGGCCTGCGCCTGACCTGGGAGAAGCGCTACATCACCCTGGGCCCGGTCGCCACCCTGCTCGGCCTGGCCTTCAAGGCCTATGACCCGGACCACCTGCTGGGTGACCAGGAAGACCTCGGCATCAGCCTGGCGCTGATTCCCACCGACACCCCCGGCGTGGAAATCGGCCGCCGCCACCTGCCGCTCGGCGCGGCCTTCATGAACGGTCCCAACTCCGGCAAGGACGTGTTCGTGCCGCTGAGCTGCCTGATCGGCGGCCAGGAATACCTGGGCAAGGGCTGGATGATGCTGATGAACTGCCTGTCCGTCGGCCGCTCCATCTCCCTGCCCGCCGGCGGCACCGGCGCGGCGAAGATGTCCAGTCTGGTCAGCGGCCAGTACTGCCGGGTGCGCGAACAGTTCGGCGTGCCGCTGGCGGCCTTCGAAGGTATCCAGGAGGCGCTGGCGCGCATCGGCGGCAATGCATGGATGATGGATGCCGCGCGCACCCTCACCGCCAGCGCGGTGGACCTGGGCGAGAAGCCCTCGGTGCTGTCGGCCATCCTCAAGTACCACCTGACCGAACGCGGCCGCGAATGCATCGGCCACGCCATGGACGTGCACGGCGGCAAGGCGATCATCATGGGCCCGAACAACTACCTGGCCCGCGCCTGGCAGGGCGTGCCGGTGTCGATCACGGTCGAGGGCGCCAACATCCTCTCACGCAACCTGATGATCTTCGGCCAGGGCGCCATACGCTGCCATCCCTTCGTGCTGGACGAAATGGCCCTGGCCGGCCGCGAAGACCATGAGCAGGCCCTGCTGGAGTTCGACGATCTGCTGCTCAAGCACGTGGGCTTCGCCGTCGGCAACGCCGCCGGCGCCCTGCTGCATGGCCTGACCCTGAGCCGCTTCGGCAACGTGCCCGGCGACAACCTAAGCCGCCCGTACTTCCGCGCGCTGAACCGCCTGGCCGCGGCCTTCGCCTTGCTGGCCGACAGCAGCATGATGCTGCTCGGTGGCGAGCTGAAGCGCCGCGAACGCCTGTCCGCACGTTTGGGCGACGTGCTCAGCCACCTCTATCTGGGCAGCGCCGCGCTCAAGCGCTACCACGACCTGGGCAATCCCGAACCGCTGCAACCGCTGCTGCGCTGGGCGCTGGAGGAAAACCTCGGCCTCGCCGAGCAAGCGCTGGACGATCTGCTGGGCAACTTCCCCAACCGCCTGTTCGGCTGCCTGCTGCGCGTCCTGGTGCTCCCGCTGGGTCGCCGGCACAAGGGCCCGGACGACGAGCTGGACGCCGAGGTCGCTGCCATTCTCGGCCGCCCTCGCGGCGACCTGGCGCTGGAGAGCCTGCTCGACGGCTGCTATCGGCCACAGGGCGCCAACGATCCAATCGCCGCCCTGCAGCAGGCGGTCGATCTGCTCGACGGCGTCGCAGCGGTCCGACAGAAACTGCACAAGGCGCTCAAGGCTGGCCTGCAGCTGCAGCCCGGCGAGCATGAAATAGAGGCCGCCCTGCGCCAGCAGCAGCTGACTGCCGAGGAGGCCGAACAGCTGCGCCAGGCCGAAGCGGCGCGGCGCAAGGTGATCGATGTGGACGACTTCGCCAAGGACGACATCAAGCTGAGCGACGGCAAGGTCCGCTGAGCCCCCACTCGGGACAGCACGGGCGCGGAGCCTTATACTCCGCGCCCGTTTTCGTTTTACAGGACATCCCTCATGGCCACTGCCTACCTCGACCACCACCTCGCCCTGCTCGCCCATCTGCGCGGCATCCTGGTCGCCCTGGGCGAGGCCGAGCAGGTGGAAGACGACACCCACGCGCTGTTCCTCGAGCGCTTCGACGAGCTGCTGGCGCAGCTGCCGGCAGATCCGGAGAGCAGCCAGTACCTGGGCCAGGACATCATCAGCCAGGTGTTCCACCGCTACCCGCAGATCGCCCATCTGGTACCGCGCGATCTGCTGTGGTTCTTCGGCGGCGACTGCCTGCATTTCATGCCGGATGAAGAGATCGAACTGTTCCAGCGCCTCGACGAGCGCCGCTTCGAGGCTGAAGAGAACGACGAGCCCTTCGACTGGAACCGCGAGAAGCAGCTGCTGGCCCTGCCGGACGACAGCGCCAAGCACTGAGTCGCCAGTAAACGAAAAGGCCCGCACGGCATCACCGGCGGGCCTTTTTTCATGGCTGAATCGCGCGCAAACGAAAACGCCACCCGATTGGGTGGCGTTTCGTGAATTTGGAGCGGGAAACGAGACTCGAACTCGCGACCCCGACCTTGGCAAGGTCGTGCTCTACCAACTGAGCTATTCCCGCGTGCTACTTGGTACAAAAATGGCGTCCCCTAGGGGACTCGAACCCCTGTTACCGCCGTGAAAGGGCGGTGTCCTAGGCCACTAGACGAAGGGGACGTGGCCCGGAGCTTACAACAGCTTCCCGGTGTTTCCAGCCGATGTTACCACCGACCTTGTAACTCTAATCAAAACGCCGCTCGGTGAGCGGCGCTTCGTAAACTGGAGCGGGAAACGAGACTCGAACTCGCGACCCCGACCTTGGCAAGGTCGTGCTCTACCAACTGAGCTATTCCCGCAATGGCGTCCCCTAGGGGACTCGAACCCCTGTTACCGCCGTGAAAGGGCGGTGTCCTAGGCCACTAGACGAAGGGGACGTGGCCAGGAGCTTGTAACAGCATCCCAACTTTCCTCGGATCGGCTTTCGCCAACACGCTGAAAGTGGCGCGCATTCTATGGAGCCTTGGCCAGAGCGTCAACCCTCAATCAAAACTTTTTCTAAATCAAAGACTTCGCTTCAGAAACTCATACAGTGCTATCAGCATGATGGCTAACGCACTACACTCGGGTAAATAAGAAGCGTACGGGAGTTTTCCAGGTGTCCCCAATCGTCATCACTGCGCTAGTAGTCGCCGGCATCGTGGTGCTGTTCCTGATCGGTTACATCAACCATATGGTCGAGAACAGCAAGCTGGAGAAAGCCCGCCTGAAGGCCGATCTCAATGACCGGGTACGGCGTAGCCGTGACGTTTCCGAGAACATGCCGGGCCAGTTGATGAGCCCTGCGCTGAAACTCCTGCTCAGCCGCTTCGAGCTGCAGTTCGGTGAGCGCCTGCTGCAGCTGGACAAGCAGAACGCCAATCTGAAGAACCGTCTCACCGAGCTGCGCGAGGCGGTGGCCAAGGGCGAAGCCATCCCGGTGCGCAACCCGCCACAGCAGATACTGACCGAGGCCAAGGCCAAGGACATCCGCTTCCTCCTGGAAAACTTCCACAGCCAGATCACCCGCGCCGCCCAGGAAAACCTGCTGCCGGCCAACGAGGCCAAGCGCTGGCTCGGCGAGATCCGCCACATGCTGGTGCAACTGCACTTCGAGTTCTTCAGCAACCTCGGCCAGCAATCCATGCAACAGGGCCAGCCCGGCCAGGCCCGTCTGGCCTATGAGCGTGGCGTGCAGTACCTGCGCAAGCAGTCCGACCCGGCGCGTTACCAGAACCAACTGCAGCAACTGGAAGAGCTGCTGGCCCGCGCCAATGCGGTGGTACTGGAAAAGGCCAAGCCCGCCGAGGAAGCCAGCGAGCTGACCGAAGGCCTCAAGTCCCTCGGCGAAGACGAGTGGAAGAAGAAGAACGTCTACGACTGATCTGCCCCCTACAAGGAATCCCATGAGTCTGATCGTCTACGGCGCGCCGCTATCTCCGTTCGTGCGCAAATTGCGCCTGTGCCTGATCGAGAAGGGCCTGGACTACCAGCTGGAGATCGTCACTCCGTTCGGCCAGCCCGACTGGTATCGCGAGCTCAACCCGCTGGGGCGCATTCCCGCCTTCCGTGACGGCGACCTGACCCTGGCCGACTCCAGCGTGATCTGCCAGTACCTGGAAGAACAGTACCCGCAGCGCCCTGCCCTGTTCGGCCAGGGCGCCGCACAGAAGGCCAAGGTGCGCTGGCTGGAGAAGTACGGCGACTACGAGCTGGCGACGCTGTGCACCTTCAGCGTGTTCCGTAACCGCCTGCTCAAGCCCATGCTGGGCCAGAGCTGCGACGAAGACGCCGTGCTGAGCACCCTCCATGCCAAGCTGCCAAAGCATTTCGACTACCTGGAACAGACCCTGGGCGATGCCCAGTACTTCGTCGGCGACGGCCTGACCCAGGCGGACCTGGCCATCTACACCCAGCTGCAGAACATGGAGCACGGTGGCGAACCGCTGAATGACCAGCGCTGGCCACGCCTGGCCGCCCACTACCGGCGCATCCAGGCACGCGAATCCGTGCAGAGCATATTGCCCGGCGAACGCAAGGTGATCGCCAAGATGACCGCCAAGGCCTGATTCACCCGTCCACAAAAAAGCCCGGCCAGTGCCGGGCTTTTTGCTGAGCGCGAAAGGTCAGCACTCGCTCAGACGCAGGAAGATCGCCGCCAGTCGCTCGATGCCGAGCTGATCCTCCACGGCGAAGCGCGCCAGGCGCGGACTGTCCAGATCCAGCACGCCGATCAGCCGACCGTTTTTGACCAGCGGCACCACCAGTTCGCTGTTCGAGGCGCTGTCGCAGGCGATGTGCCCCGGGAAGGCATGCACGTCCTCGACCCGCTGGGTCTGCCGGCTACTGGCCGCCGCGCCGCATACGCCGCGGCCGAAGGGAATGCGCACGCAGGCCACCTTGCCCTGGAACGGCCCCAGCACCAGCTCCTCGCCCTTGTTCAGGTAGAAACCGGCCCAGTTCAACCCTTCCAGCTCATGGAACAGGAAGGCGGCGAACTGCGCGGCGTTGGCGATGAAGTCACGCTCGTCGGCCAACAATGATTCCAGCTGGGCCGCCAGCAGGTCATAGCCTTCGCGTCCCTGCCCGGCCTGTTGCAGATCGATCATGGCGCCACCTCCAGCAGTTGCTGGCCAACCCAGCTGCGGGCGAACTGGTAGGCGCAGCGGCCGTTGCGATTGCCGCGCCCCAGAGCCCAGCGAATGGCGAGGATTTCCAGCTCGTGGCTCCACTGCCACTGCAGGCCAGTCTGGCCCGCCAACACCTCGATCCAGTGGCGCACCACGGCGAGGAAATGATCCTGGGTAAAGGGGTAGAAGGAGATCCACAGGCCGAAGCGATCGGACAGCGCGATCTTGTCCTCCACCGCCTCGTTGGGATGCAGCTCGCCGTCGACCATCTGCCAGTGCTCGTTGTCGCTCTCCTTCTCCGGCACCAGGTGGCGGCGGTTGGAGGTGGCGTACAGCAACACGTTGTCCGGCGCGCGCTCCAGGGAGCCATCGAGTACGCTCTTGAGCACCCGGTAATCACCCTCGCCGGACTCGAACGACAGGTCGTCGCAGAACAGCACGAAGCGCTGCGCCAGCCCGGCCAGGGCCTCCACCACCCTGGGCAGGTCGGCCAGGTGATCGCGCTCGATCTCGATCAGGCGCAGGCCGGTGTCGGCGTGTTCGGCCAACAGTGCCCGCACCAGCGAGGACTTGCCGGTGCCACGAGCGCCCCACAGCAAGGCATGGTTGGCCGGCAGGCCGGAGACGAACTGGCGCGTATTGCGCGCCAGCTGCGCGCACTGCGCATCCACCCCGACTAGGTCGGACAGCTGCAGATCGAGGCTGACCCGCAGCGGCTGCAGATAACCGGTGCGCCCCTCGCGCTGCCAGCGCGCGGCGATCACGGTGTTCCAGTCCAGCGCCACCCGCGGCGCCGGCAACAGGGGTTCGAGGCGCTCCAGCACGGCATCGGCGCGCTGCAGAAAGCTGTTCAAGCGAGAATCCACGACTTACTCCTCATATCCGCCACTGCCGATCATCCGGCGCTATGGGCTATGCTTGGCAAGGCCAGAAACCAAGGACTCAGCTGCCGCACCGATGGATATTTCCCTGACCCATCGCCTGTCGTACAAGCAGGCCAGATTGACGGTGCTGGTAGCCTTCATCCTGGGTACCCTGCTGAGCCTGATCCAGGTCGGTCTGGATTATGCCAGCGAAGACGCCTCCATCGACCGGGAAATCCACTCCCTGCTGGAAATCAGCCACAACCCGGCGGCGCGCATCTCCTACAACATCGACGCCGAACTGGCCCAGGAGCTGGTGCTCGGTCTGCTGCGCTCACCGGCGGTGATGCGCGCCGAGATCATCGACAACAGCGGCCTGGTGCTGGCCTCGGTGGATCGCCCACCGGCAAAGAGCCGCTACCGGGTGTTCAGCGACTTCATGTTCGGCGAGCGCCGCCACTTCGAAGATCCGCTGTTCGTCAACCACGCCCCGGAAGAATCCCTCGGCATCCTGCGCCTAGAGGTGGACACCTACGCCTTCGGCAGCCACTTCCTGCGCCGCGCCCTGCTCACCCTGGTCACCGGCTTCGCCCGCAGCCTGCTGCTGTCGCTGATCCTGCTGGTGCTGTTCTACGCCATGTTGACCAAGCCGCTGGTAGGCGTGATCCGTGCCCTCAGTGACCGCGACCCACGCCGCGACTTCTCTCCCGTGCCCTGCCCGCCCGGCCATGAGCGCGACGAGATCGGCACCCTGGTGGCGGTAACCAACCAGCAACTGACCAATACGCACCAGGAGATCAGCCAGCGTCGCGAGGCCGAGGACCGCCTGACCCAGTACCTGGCCGAACTGGAGAACATCGTCTCGGCGCGCACCGCCGAACTCAAGGCGACCAACGCCCGCCTGACCCAGTCCAACCGCGAGCTGGAGCAGGCCCGCAGCACCGCCCTGGAAATGGCCCAGGCCCGCGCCGCCTTCCTGGCCAACATGAGCCACGAGATCCGCACCCCGCTCAACGGTCTGCTGGGCATGCTTGCACTGTCGCTGGACGGCCCGCTCAACAGCGAGCAGCGCCAACAGCTGTCGATCGCCCATGACTCAGGCAAGGTGTTGGTCGACCTGCTCAACGACATTCTCGATCTGTCCAAGTTCGAGGCCGGGCAGCTGGAGTTGGAGCGCATCCCCTTCGATCTCGGCGCCCTGGTCGAGGAAACCGCCAGCCTGCTGTCGCAGAACGCCGGCCCGCACGTGGAGCTGACCTGCCTGATCGACCCGCAGCTGCCGGCCCTGGTGCTCGGCGATCCGACGCGGGTGCGCCAGGTGGTCAGCAACCTATTGTCCAACGCCCTCAAGTTCACTCGCCAGGGCCGCGTCGACCTGCGCGTCACCCCCAGTGCCGGCGGCGTGCGCATCCTGGTCAGCGACACCGGCATCGGCATCGCCGAAGATGCCCAGACCCGCATCTTCCAGCCCTTCACCCAGGCCGGCGCCGGCATCGCCCGCCAGTTCGGCGGCACCGGCCTGGGCCTGGCCCTGACCCGGCGCCTGTGCGAAGCCATGGATGGACAGCTGACCCTGAGCTCGCAGGAAGGCGTCGGCAGCCAGTTCAGCGCGACCCTGCCGCTGCCGACCCATGCGCCCGCCGCGCGGTGGCCGGCGCTGCCGGGACAGGTCGTGGCTTTCTGCGCGGCGGGCAGCGGCCTGGCGGAGCTGCTGGACAGCTGGCTGCCGGCCTGGGGGCTGGGTTATCGGCGCCTGGATGAAAGCGCCATCGGCGCCGAGCTGCAGGCCGACCTGCTGATCTGCGACGACCCGAAGCACCTGCCGCGCCTGCGTGAGCAGCTCACCAGTCCGCTGCTGCTGGTCTCGGCCTACGGCACCTTCATCTCCGGCGAGCAGGCTGGCGCGCTGATCCCCTTCGAGCAGCTGCCGCGCCCGCTGGCCCGCGCCGCGCTGTATCAGGCCCTGCAACGCCTGCTGGCGCCGCATCAGACGCAAGGCGTCGAGCCGGCCGCCAAGGTGCCGAGCCGCCCGCACCAGGCCCGCGTGCTGCTGGTCGAGGACAATCAGGTGAACCAGATGGTGGCCAAGGGCATGCTCAGCAAGCTGGGTTGCGAGGTGGCCGTCACCGCCCACGGCGGCGAGGCCATCGCCTATCTGGAGAAGCACCCGGTGGACCTGGTGCTGATGGACTGCAACATGCCGGTGATGGACGGCTACGAGGCGACCCGGCGCATCCGCCAGAGCGGTCGCTGGCCGAGCCTGCCGATCATTGCCCTGACCGCCAACGCCCTGCCGGACGAGCGCGAGCGCTGTCAGGCGGCCGGCATGAACGACTACCTGGCCAAACCCTTCCGCCGCGAAGACCTGGCTGCCCTGCTGGACAGCTGGCTGCCGCTCACGACCGAGCCGTGACCAGCGCCAGCAGCTGACCCAGGCTCTGCCGCATACCCTCCAGCTCGCCCAGATCGACGCCGTGCTCGCAGAGCAGCCGACTCTTCAGTGGCAGCACCCGCTCGCGCAACGCCAGCCCGGCCTCGCTCAGGGCCAGACGCAGCTCGCGCTCGTCGGCGCTGGAGCGGCTGCGCCGCACCAGGCCGAGCTGCTCCAGACGCTTGAGCAGCGGCGTCAGGGTGCCGGAGTCGAGCATCAGCCGCTCGCCCAGGGCCTTGACCGTGGCCTGGTCCGGCGGCGCCGCCTGCCATTCCCACAGCACCAGCATGGCCAGATACTGCGGGTAGGTCAGGCCGAGCTCGTCGAGCATCGGCTTGTAGGCGCGGATCACCGCCCGCGAGGCGGCGTAGAGCTTGAAGCACAGCTGGTTGTCCAGCAGCAGCTGCGCCTCGAGGTCGTGCGATACGGTCATTTCAGCAGCGCTTCGATCTCGGCGGTCAGCTCTTCCGGCTTGGTGGTCGGGGCGAAGCGCTTCACCTCGCTACCGTCGCCACTGATCAGGAACTTGGTGAAGTTCCACTTGATGCCCTGGCTGCCGAGCAGGCCCGGCGCGCGCTTCTTCAGCTGCACGTAGAGCGGGTGGGCATCGCTGCCGTTGACGTCGATCTTCTTGAACAGCGGGAAGCTGACACCGAAATTCAGCTCGCAGAACTCGCTGATGGCGCCCTCGTCACCCGGCTCCTGCTTGCCGAACTGGTTGCAGGGGAAGCCCAGCACCACCAGCCCCTTGTCCTTGTACTGCTGCCAGACGCTTTCCAGGCCCTTGTACTGGGGGGTGAAGCCGCACTTGCTGGCGGTATTGACCACCAGCACGGCCTTGCCGCCGAAGTCCTTGAGGGTCTTCTGCTCGCCCTTGATGGTGGTGACGGGGATATCGAAAAGCTTGTCGCTCATGGTCTGCGGCTCCGTTGCGGATTGAAAGTGAGGCGAATATAGCGAGCAATTAAATTGCACACAATTTATATGCAGCAAAATAAGGCCCGCTTGTCGGCGGGCCTCGCTTTGGTCGGGGAGCCTGGCCTTACCTGGGCACCAGCTTCAGCGATACCGAGTTGATGCAGTAGCGCAGCCCGGTAGGCCGCGGGCCGTCCGGGAAGACATGCCCCAGATGGGCGTCGCACTTGCCGCACTTGACCTCGATGCGGTGCATGCCGTGGCTGAAGTCCTCCTTCTCGGTGATCACCTCGCCGCTCACCGGCTGGAAGTAGCTAGGCCAGCCGCTGCCGGAATCGTACTTGGCGTCGGAGTCGAACAACGCCTCGCCGCAGCAGGCGCAGTGGTAGATGCCGGGCACCTTGCTGTCGTGATATTCGCCGGTGAAGGCACGCTCGGTGCCACCCAGACGGCAGACATGGAACTGGGCGTCGGAGAGCTCGTCGCGCCAGGCTTCCAGGGGTTTATCGATCTTTTCCATGGAGCACACCTCATGGTCAGAAAAAAGCCCGACCTGTACCTTTTCCGGGCATCGGGCCGCACGTATCATGCGTCCCTCTTTGGACGCCAGTCTTTATGCCGCGTTACAGCCGGCAAGGACGAATTTTCCCTGCGCCGCCAGCGGCATCTTCACATCGGGACACAGCATCATGCAGGTCAGCAAATCGAACAAGCTCGCCAACGTCTGCTACGACATCCGCGGGCCGGTGCTCAAGCACGCCAAACGCCTGGAAGAGGAAGGCCAACGCATCCTCAAGCTGAATATCGGCAACCCGGCGCCGTTCGGTTTCGAAGCCCCGGAGGAAATCCTCCAGGACGTGATCCGCAACCTGCCCACCGCGCAAGGCTACAGCGACTCCAAGGGTCTGTTCAGCGCGCGCAAGGCGGTGATGCAGTACTACCAGCAGAAGAACGTGGAAGGCGTCGGCATCGAGGACATCTACCTCGGCAACGGCGTGTCCGAGCTGATCGTGATGGCCATGCAGGCCCTGCTCAACAACGGTGACGAGGTGCTGATCCCGGCGCCCGACTACCCGCTGTGGACCGCGTCCGTGGCCCTGGCCGGCGGCAAGCCGGTGCACTACCTGTGCGACGAGCAGGCCGGCTGGTTCCCCGACCTGGCCGACATCAAGGCCAAGATCAGCAGCAATACCAAGGCCATCGTGCTGATCAACCCGAACAACCCGACCGGCGCCGTGTATTCCAAGGAAGTGCTGGAAGGCATCGTCGAACTGGCGCGCCAGCACAACCTGGTGCTGTTCTCCGACGAGATCTACGACAAGATCCTCTACGACGACGCCCAGCACATCTGCACCGCCTCCCTGGCGCCGGACGTGCTGTGCCTGACCTTCAACGGTCTGTCCAAGTCCTACCGCGTGGCCGGCTTCCGCTCCGGCTGGGTCGCCATCTCCGGGCCCAAGCACAAGGCCACCAGCTATATCGAAGGCATCGACATCCTGGCCAACATGCGCCTGTGCGCCAACGTGCCGAGCCAGCATGCGATCCAGACCGCCCTCGGCGGCTACCAGAGCATCAACGACCTGGTGCTGCCGCAAGGCCGCCTGCTGGAGCAGCGCAACCGCACCTGGGAGCTGCTCAACGACATCCCGGGGGTCAGCTGCGTCAAGCCGATGGGCGCGCTGTACGCCTTCCCGAAGATCGACCCCAAGGTCTGCCCGATCCACAACGACGAGAAGTTCGTCCTCGACCTGCTGCTCTCCGAGAAGCTGCTGGTGGTCCAGGGCACGGCCTTCAACTGGCCGTGGCCGGATCACTTCCGCGTGGTCACCCTGCCCCGCGTCGACGACCTGGAGCAGGCCATCGGCCGCATCGGCAACTTCCTCAAGTCCTACCGCCAGTAAGTCGCATGGACCTGCAGATCGACGAGTTCTACAAGGATGCCGCCAGCGGCATGCTGGCGCTCTATCAGGCCTTCCCGCGCAAGGTGGCGCTGTATGTGGAAGACCTGATCGGCCGCGAGGAACCCGACGAATTCGGCCTGCCCAGCAAGCGTCACCAGGCGTGCCTGGGCGCCCTGCTGTGGCTGGCCGAGGAAGGCTATGTCCGCTTCGAGTCGACCATCGCCTATGACGCCCTGGACCAGGCGGTGCTCACCGAGAAGGGCTTCATGCGCCTCTCCCGCGGCATTCCCCACGCCCTGCCGGACGGCGAGAGCCAGACCGCCAGCGTCCGCCGGGTACGTGGCACCCTCGCCTGGCAGCTGCGCGAAGCCCTCGGCCAGCACAACAGCGAAAAGGTCGCGCGCCTGACTCGCCTGCTCTTCGAAAGTGCTCTCAATCAGACCAGCGACATAGTTTGAAATAGAGCCTCGGTTGAAGGCGGTGCGAGCGAACCTTATATAGCTCGCATACTTAGAACGTCTCTCGCCTGAGGAGAAGCTTCCTACCATGATGCGTATCGTGTTGTTCCTGGCCACCAACCTGGCGGTGCTGCTGATCGCCAGCGTTACCCTGAAACTGCTCGGGGTGGATCGATTCACCGGCCAGAACTACGGCAGCCTGCTGGTCTTCTGCGCCGTATTCGGCTTTGTCGGCTCCTTCATCTCGCTGTTCCTGTCCAAGTGGATGGCGAAGATGAGCACCGGCACCGAGATCATCACCCAGCCGCGCACCCGCCACGAACAGTGGCTGCTGCAGACCGTCGAGGAGCTGTCGCGCAATGCCGGCATCAAGATGCCGGAAGTCGGCATCTTCCCCGCCTACGAGTCCAACGCGTTCGCCACCGGCTGGAACAAGAACGACGCCCTGGTGGCCGTCAGCCAGGGCCTGCTGGAGCGCTTCTCGCCGGATGAAGTGAAAGCCGTTCTGGCCCACGAGATCGGCCACGTAGCCAACGGCGACATGGTCACCCTGGCCATGATCCAGGGCGTGGTGAACACCTTCGTCATGTTCTTCGCGCGCATCTTCGGCAACTTCGTCGACCGCGTGGTGCTGAAGAACGAAGGCGAAGGCCACGGTATCGGCTACATAGTCGCGACCATCTTCGCCGAGTTGGTCCTGGGCATCCTGGCCAGCATCATCGTCATGTGGTTCTCCCGTCGCCGCGAGTTCAAGGCCGACGACGCCGGCGCCCGTCTGGCCGGCACCGGCGCCATGATCGCCGCCCTGGAGCGCCTGCGCGCCGAACAGGGTGTGCCGGTGCAGATGCCCAGCAGCATGACCGCCTTCGGCATCAACGGCGGCCTGAAGAACGGCCTGGCCGGCCTGCTGATGACCCACCCGCCGCTGGAAGACCGCATCGAGGCCCTGCGCCGCCGCGGCTAAGCGCCACCGCTTCACGAGAAAGGCAATCTCCGGATTGCCTTTTTTGTTGCCCACGAAAAACCTCGAACCTTGGCCGACCGACACCAGTCGGAACCTGTAAGCCCAACGCCTTCGGGAGAATCGCCATGGCCGTGTACCACTGGGACCTGATCGAACGCCTGCTGCACGAGGCGCAGAACTCCGCCGGCAAGCCCTTCGCCCCGCGTCACTACGCGGAAGAGCTGGCCAGTGAACTGGGACGTGCCGGCGAGCAGGTGGAGAACCTCGACCACTTCCGCGCCGAGGCCACCCGCTATGAGTCGCTGCTGGTGGAGAACGGCTTCATCGTCACCCGCCCCGAGGAAGAAGGCGGCAACGGCGAGAACTTCGTGCTCACCCCGCGCGGCGCCCAGCTGCTGAGCATGCTCGACAGCAGCATCCCGGGCAGCGAACACCCGCGCGAGGTACTCGACGCGGCCGGCGAGGCGGCGCTGACCCCCGAGGTGTTCGACGATATCGCGCCCAAGGCCAACCTCGAGACCGAGTGATCGAACGAGCCAGTCGATCGATATCACCTGAAAGTTATATTGGATATCGATCGGTTGGCCGGTCACCATGGCGGCATCACCCGGAGGAATCCTCGATGCTGCCCGCCCTGTTCATCTCCCACGGCTCGCCCATGCTCGCCCTTGAGCCCGGCGCCAGTGGCCCGGCTCTGGCTCGTCTGGCCGCAGAGTTACCTCGGCCCAGGGCGATTCTGGTGGTATCAGCGCATTGGGAGAGCGACGAACTGCTGATCGGCAGCTCGGCGCAACCTGCTACCTGGCACGACTTCGGTGGCTTCCCCGCCCCGCTCTACGCCGTGCAGTATCCCGCACCGGGCGCCCCGGACATCGCAGAACAGGTGCAGCGCCTGCTGGCCGCCGCCGACCTGCCCAGCCGCCTCGACCCGCAGCGCCCGCTGGACCACGGCGCCTGGGTGCCGCTGTCGTTGATGTACCCGCAGGCCGATATCCCAGTGCTGCAGCTGTCGCTGCCCAGCCATGCCGGCCCGGAACTGCAGGTGCGAGTCGGCCGGGCGCTGGCGGCCCTGCGCGAACAAGACGTGCTGCTGATCGGCTCGGGCAGCATCACCCACAACCTCGGGGAGCTGGACTGGCGCGCCGGGCCCGACGTGATCGAACCCTGGGCCGGCGAGTTCCGCGACTGGATGGTGGCGAAGCTGCAGGCCGGCGATCACGCCGCCCTGCTCGACTACCGTCGCCAGGCGCCCCATGCACAGCGCAGCCACCCCAGCGACGAGCATCTGCTACCGCTGTACTTCGCCCTCGGTGCCGGCAACGCCTTGCGCATCGAGCACAGCGGCTTCACCTATGGCGCTCTGGGCATGGATATCTACAGATTCGCCTGACCCGGGTCGCCTGCGAGCACGAACTCACGGGCCCAAGGAATCCCGCTGCGCTTTGCCCAGCCAGCCGTTAGAGTAGCGATACCCTCTCAACAAGGACTGTTGCATGCTCGCCAAACTGCTGGTCACCGTGGGTATCGCCTTCTACGCCGTCGTGGTGCCGATCTTCGAGATCAACGCCAGCCACGTGTTCAACCCGGGCTGGGAAGCCCACGCCCGCCTGCACGAGGTCTGGCAGCTGGCCACCAACTGCGCGCTCGGCGCCTTCAGCCTGTGGCTGGTCTGGTGGCGGGGCGAGATCCGCCTGAGCAGCCTGCTGACCCTGTTCGTCACCGGCGGCTTCCTCCTCGCCTACGCCCTGCGCGACAGCTACGGCGGCTCCATGGTGCTGTCCGACGGCTCGGAGAAGATGGTCTTCGGCATCAACCTGGGCCTGTTCGCCTACAGCCTGGCCATCGCCCTGGCCGCCGTCGCGGTGCTGCTCGACAGACGCCACACGAAACCCTGAACCGGCAACGAAAAAGCCCCGCAAACGCGGGGCTTTTTCTGATACGCGACGATCAGTCTTCGCGGTAGCGACGCAGCTTCAGGGCCTTGCCGGCGACGCGAGTGTCCTTGAGCTTGCTCAGCAGGCGCTCGAGGCCGTCTTCCGGCAGTTCGATCAGGCTGAAGGTCTCGCGGATCTGGATGCGGCCGATGGCATCGCGCTGCAGGCCACCCTCGTTGAGGATGGCGCCGAGCAGGTTCTTCGCGGCGATACCGTCACGCGCGCCCAGGGCGGTGCGGCAGCGGGCCTTGCCTTCGCTCGGAGCAGCCATCGGACGGCGCTCGCGGACTTCGCCACGGTCACCACGGTCGTAGGAACGCTCGGGACGGTCGCCGTCACGCTCGCGACGCTCGCGCGGGGCACCGACGCTCGGCACCAGCGGCTGCTCGCGCTCGACGCTGGCCAGATCCAGGGCCTGGCCACCGGTGGCCTTCTTCAGCAGGGCCGCGGCCAGGGCGCGCGGGCTGCAGCCGATGTCGGCGATCAGGCGGTCCAGCAGGGCACCGTGGCTGGCTTCGGCATCGGCGGTCAGCGGAGTGAGGCTGGTAGTCAGCTTCTTGATACGGGCGTCCAGCACCTGCTGCGGGCTGGGCAGCTTGACCTCGCCGACCTTCTGCCCGGTGACGCGCTCGATCACCTGCAGCATGCGGCGCTCACGCGGAGTCACCAGCAGCAGGGCGCGGCCATCGCGACCGGCACGGCCGGTACGGCCGATACGGTGCACGTAGGACTCCGGGTCGTACGGCATGTCGACGTTGAGCACGTGGGTGATGCGCGGCACGTCGATACCACGGGCGGCCACGTCGGTGGCAACCACGATGTCCAGACGGCCGTCTTTCAGCGATTCGATCACGCGCTCGCGCTGGTTCTGGGCGATGTCGCCGTTCAGCGCAGCGGCCTTGTAGCCTTTGGCTTCCAGGGCGCTGGCCAGATCCAGGGTGGCCTGCTTGGTGCGCACGAAGGCGATCAGGGCGTCGAAGTCCTCGACTTCCAGCAGGCGGGTCACGGCGTTGATCTTCTGATCGGCGTGGATCATCAGGTGCGCCTGCTCGATGCGCGACACGGTCTGGGTCTTGGCCGCGATCTTGACGTGCTTGGGCTCGCGCAGGTGCTTCTCGGCGATCTCGCGGATCGAGTGCGGCAGGGTCGCGGAGAACAGCACGCTCTGGCGGGTGGCCGGCATGGCCTGGAAAATCACTTCCAGATCGTCCATGAAGCCGAGCTTGAGCATCTCGTCGGCCTCGTCCAGCACCAGGTGGCGGATGGTCGACAGCAGCTGGTCGTTGCGGCTCAGGTGGTCGACCAGGCGGCCCGGGGTGGCCACGATGACCTGGGCGCCCATGCGCAGGGACTTCAGCTGCGGGCCCATGGGCGCGCCGCCGTAGACAGCCACCACGGACACGCCGGGCATCTGCTTGGAATAGGTTTCGAAGGCGGTGGCCACCTGCAGGGCCAGCTCGCGGGTTGGCGCCAGGATCAGCGCCTGCGGCTCGCGCTTGGCCGGGTCGATCTTGGACAGGATCGGCAGGGCGAAGGCGGCGGTCTTGCCGGTACCGGTCTGGGCCTGGCCGATCATGTCGTGGCCGGCCAGGATCATCGGAATGGCCTGGGCTTGAATGGGGGACGGCTCTTCGTAACCGACTGCGGTCAGCGCAGCGAGAATGGAAGGATGAAGGCCGAGATCGGCAAAGGTGCCGGTTTCCTGAGTCATGGGTCTGCCTCTATGTGCATCCGCAAAAACCCAGGAACAAAGGCTGCACGCGCCGTGAAGGACCTTGTGGGTCACCCTGGCAGCCAATCAGCGGGTAGTTGCGAAAACGTGATGAATGAAACGTCAAGGGTAGTCCGCATGGCGGACCAGCAGCGAAGCCGTGCTTCGTGAATTGACGAGGCCAGTTTTGGCCGGGCGCGAATCATACAGGAAAAGCCGAACCGCTGGGCAGGTTTTTTGCTAGAAACGGGCGACGGGCCGTCGCGAGATGCCCGAGCGCCCATCACCCGCCTGAGCTGCCCATCTCTCGGGTGCCAAAACTACGGAGCCTCAGCTGGCCGGACGCAGCTCATCCAGCAAAGGCTGCAGTGAATAACCCAGCCGCGGGGCGAGTGCCTCGGCGCGGGCCTTGAGGCCGTCGAAGTCGAGTTGCTGGTCAAGGTCGGCCGGTACCAGCAACGTGACGTTGCCCTCCTTCACCGGAATCTCCCAGTAGTGACGGTGGTACAGCCCGCGCAGCAAGGCGGCGCCGAGCGGCCGGCCGTCGTCGGTGCCCCACTGGTTGATCACCAGCCAGCCACCGGGGTTGAGACGTTTCTGGCAGTTTTCCAGAAAGCGCCAGGCCAGGTGGCCGGCGGCCGGGCCGGTGTCGGTATAGAGGTCGACGAAGATCAGGTCGGCGGTCTCGGCGCTGTCCAGCAGCTCCAGGGCATCGCCGATACGCATGGTCAGGCGCGGGTCGTCGGCCAATCCCAGATACTGCATGGCCAGGCGCGGCACGTCGGGGCGCAGCTCGATGACTTCGACGTCATCCAGTTCGAGGAACTTCAGGCAGGCCTGGGTCAGGGTGCCGCCGCCCAGGCCGAGGAACAGTGCCGACTCCGGCGCCTCGTGGCACAGCGCGCCGATCAGCATGGCGCGGGTGTAGTCGTACTCCAGCCAGGCCGGGTCGCGGGTATAGGTGCAGCTCTGCTCGATGGCCTCGCCGAACTCGAGGAAGCGGTAGTCGCCGATTTCCAGCACGCGGATCACGCCCCAGGCGTCGCGCACCTCCTCCAGGAGGATTTCCTCGTGATCCAGGTTCATCCGTCCAGCCCCTGGCGGAACTGTCCCGGCGTGGTGCCGCTCCAGCGGCGGAAGGCCTTGGCGAAGGCACTCTCGTCGGAGAAGCCGAGCCGCTCCGCCACCTCGGCCAGGCGCGGCGACTCGCGCAGCAGCTGTTCGGCCATCTGGTACAGCACCTGGTCGCGCAGCAGCTTGAAGCTGGTGCCCTCCTCGGCCAGCTTGCGGTTCAGGTGGCGACCGCTCAGCTCCAACTGCTCGGCGATGCGCTCCTTGCCCCAGCGCGGCTGGGCGCGCAGCTGCTGCTGCACGCGCACGGCCAGGCTCTGCTGGCCGAGGCGCTCGAGCAGGCTGTCGGCCAGGCCGCGCAGGTGCTCGCGCATCGGCGCGTTGGCCTGGATCAGCGGCATGGCCAGGTCGGCGCTATCGAACAGCAGGCCGTTCTCGCCGGCGGCGAATCGCAGGCGGCAGCCGAGCAGCTCGATGTAGCGCGCCTCGGCCGCACGCGCCGCATGCTCGAAGCGCAGCTCCAGCGGCTGGATGCGCTCGCCGGTGATCCAGCGCGACAGGTGCACCAGGCTGCCCAGCACCGCCTCCACCCGTTCCTCGCGGCGCGTCTGGTAGTGCGGCTGGTAGGCCAGGCACAGCTGGCCGCCCTCGTCACGCAGGGCGAACTCGCCGCCCTCGCCGACAATGGGGTAGTACTCCAACAACGCCTCCAGCGCCTCGCCCAAGGTCTCGCAACTCATCAGCAGCGCGCCGACCATGTCCAGATGACCGACCTGCAGGGCGTTGCCCAGGCGCAAGCCGATCAGCGGGTCCTGGGCGGCGGCGCAGAAGGCCTCCCACAGGGCGTCCTGACGGGCCAGGGGAATGCGCGCGTCCTGGCCCAGCTGGCGCAGTTCGGCAGGCAGCGGCAGAGCCAGGCGCTCGGCGGCCTGGAGGATGGCCTGGGCGTAGTGGACGGTGACCGACGGGGTACTGCTCATGGAGTCCTGAATTAACCGGAAGTGGTCCTGTTTGAGCCGTTACGGCATGCAGGGGGCTGCATATGCTTGCGGAACATAACCAGAAAGACAAACCTTGCATGCATGCCATCATCGGAGCCGGCCCCATGGGGCTGGCTGCTGCACGCCAGTTGCAGCGCCATGGTATCCCTTTCGTCGGCTTCGAACTGCATAGCGATGTCGGCGGACTGTGGGATATCGCCAACCCACACAGCACCCTGTACCAGTCCGCGCACCTGATCTCCTCGAAAGGCACCACCGCCTTCGCCGAACTCCCCATGCCGGACGCGGTGCCGCCCTACCCGCACCATAGCCAGATCGGCCAGTACTTCCGCGACTACGCCGAGCACTTCGGCCTGCGCCAGCACTACCAGTTCAACACCCGCGTGGTGCGCCTGGAACGCCTAAGCCAGGGCTGGCGCCTGGTCAGCGAGCAGGATGGCACGCTGCGCGAGTGGCAGTTCGAGGGCGTGCTGATCGCCAACGGCACCCTGCACACGCCCAACCAACCGGCGCTGCCCGGCCGGTTCACTGGCGAGCTGCTGCATTCCTCAGCCTACAGGAGCGCCGAGCTGTTCGCCGACAAGCGCGTGCTGGTGATCGGCTGCGGCAACTCGGCCTGCGATATCGCGGTGGACGCCGTGCACCGGGCCAGGTCGGTCGACCTGTCGGTGCGCCGCGGCTACCACTTCCTGCCCAAGTTCATCCTCGGCAAGCCCACCGACACCTTCGGCGGCGCGATCAAGCTGCCACGCCGGCTCAAGCAGCTGGTCGACGGCCTGCTGGTGCGCGCCCTGCTCGGCAAGCCCTCGCAGTACGGCCTGCCCGACCCGGACTACCGCCTGTACGAGTCGCACCCGGTGATGAACTCGCTGGTGCTGCACCATATCGGCCATGGCGATATCCAGCCGCGCGGCGATATCCGTTCGGTGGACGGCAAGCGGGTGACCTTCGTCAACGGCGACAGCGCCGAGTACGACCTGATCCTGCAGGCCACCGGCTACAAGCTCGATTATCCCTTTATCGACCGCGCCGAGCTGAACTGGCCGCTGGAGGTCGACGCGCCACAGCTGTACCTCAACGTCTTCCACCCGTTGCACGACGACCTGTTCATGCTCGGCATGATCGAGGCCTCGGGCCTGGGTTGGCAGGGCCGCGCCGAGCAGGCCGAGCTGGTGGCGCTGGTGATCGCCCAGCAGCAGCGCAACAGTGCCTCGGCCAGGCGTTTCCGCGACCTCGTGCTGGAGCGCGCCGGCCAGCGCCTGGACGGCGGCTTCGCCTATCTCAAGCTGCCGCGCATGGCCTACTACGTACACAAGGACAGCTACCGAGCCGCACTCAAAGCGCATATCGCCGAGCTGCGCCGCGACCTCACCACCACCCCGACCGAGGAGCGGCTCGATGTCCAGCGTCAATCTTGAGTTCTCGCCCACGGCGATGATCGCCCTCAACGCGATCATCGCGCTGATGATGTTCGGCGTGTCCCTGGAGCTGCGCGCCGGCGACTTCAGCCGCATCCTGCGCTCGCCCAAGGCGCCGGTGATCGGCATGCTGGTGCAGTTCCTATTGCTGCCGGCGGCCACCTGCGGCCTGACCATACTGCTGCCGATCGAGCCGGAGCTGGCCCTGGGCATGGTTCTGGTCGCCACCTGCCCGAGCGGCACCTTCTCCAACATCATGACCTGGCTCGCGCGCGGCAACGTCGCGGTGTCGGCCAGCGTCACCGCCGTGTCCAGCCTCACCGCCGGCATCTTCACCCCGCTCAACTTCGCCCTGTACGCCGGACTCAACCCCGACACCCGCGCCCTGCTCACCGAGATCCATGTCGACCCCATGGAGCTGCTGGCCATGGTGGTGCTGGTGCTGATCCTGCCGATGCTCGCCGGCATGGCCCTGGGCAAGCGCCGTCCGCAACTGGCGCGCAAGCTGGAAAAACCGCTGCGGCACTTCTCCCTGCTGGTGCTGCTGGCCTTCGTCGGCGGCGCCTTCGTGAAGAACCTCGACCAGTTCATCGAGCACTTCCACCTGTTCTTCTGGCTAGTGGTCACCCTCAACGCCATGGCCCTAGTGCTCGGCTACCTGTGCGCCAGGCTGTGGCGCCTGAGCGATGCCGACGTGCGCGCGGTGACCCTGGAGAGCGGCATCCACAACTCGGCCCTGGGCATGGCGCTGATCTTCACCTTCTTCCCGCAGTCCGGCGGTATGCTGCTGATCGCCGCGTTCTGGGGTTGCTGGCAGCTGCTCGCCGGCCTGGTCCTGGCCCTGCTCTGGGGGCGCCGCGCGCCGGCCGTTGCCATGGCCGAGGTGGCGCGATGAAAGTCACGCTGATCACCGGCGCCGCCAGCGGCCTGGGCTGGCAACTGGCGCGCGCCTGCCATGCCCGTGGCGACGCCCTGTTGCTCACCGATATCGACGCCGCCGGCCTGGCCGCACGGGTCGCCGAGCTGGGCGGCGACCGGGTCGAAGGGTTGTCCGGCGACATCACCGACCCGGCGCTGCATTACCAACTGATCGAGGCCTGCCGCGCCGTATTCGGCCGCCTGGACCTGTTGATCAACAATGCCGGCATCACCCATCGCTCGCCCACCACCCGCACCGCGCCGGAAGTACTGCGCAAGGTCATGGCGGTGGACTACCACGCGCCGCTGGAACTGACCCTGGCCGCCCTGCCGCTGCTGCGCGAGAGCCGCGGCCAGGTCGCCGCCATCGGTTCCATGGCCGGCTGGATGCCGGTGCTCGGCCGCGCCGGCTACTGCGCGGCAAAGAGCGCCCTGGCCCAGGCCTTCGAGGTGCTGCGCGCGGAAGTCGCCCGCGATGGCATTCATACGCTGCTGGTCTACCCGAGCTTTCTCGACACGCCTATCGAGCGTAACGCCCTGGGCGGCGACGGCCAGCCGGCCAACCACCCGCGCTCGACCGTCGGCCGAGTGCGTGGCGCCGACTGGATGGCCGGGGAAATCCTCAAGGCTCTGGAAGGTGGCCGCCAGCGCCTGTTCCCGGATCGTGGCAGCTGGCTGGCCAGCCTGCTCTGGCGCGTCGCCCCGGCGCTGTATTACCGGCAGATGAGCAAGCGCTTCGCCGGAGAACTGCCACCGGCCGGCGCGCCCACTGCCATCGTAGGAGCGAGCTCTGCTCGCGAACCGATCCACGCGGATGCCTCTTCGCGAGCAGAGCTCGCTCCTACAGATCGGGCCGAGGGCCAACCATGAGCGCGACCTACGCCCTCGGCGCCTTTATCCTGCTGGCCTACACCCTGGAGGCCGTCACCGGCTTCGGCAGCATCGTCATCGCCCTGTCGCTGGGCGCGCTGCTGCTGCCCATCGAGCAGCTGCTGCCGGTGCTGGTACCGCTGAATATCGGCATGACCGGCTACCTGGTGTGGCGCCACCGTGCGCAGATCGACCGCCGTCTGCTGCTCGGCACCATCCTGCCGGGCATGGTCGCCGGCACCCTGCTCGGCTACTGGCTGCTGCCCTATCTGGACGCGGCGCTGCTCAAGCGTGGCTTCGGCGTGCTGATCCTGTGGTTCGCCGGGCGCGAATTGTGGCGCCTGCGCCATGCCGCCACGCTGCCGGTACGCCCGCAGTGGCTGACCCGCCTGCTGACGCTCGGCGCCGGCCTCAGCCACGGCCTGTTCGCCTCAGGCGGGCCGCTGCTGGTCTACGGCCTGGCCGGCACCACGCTGGACAAGGCGCGCTTTCGCGCCACCCTGGTCAGCGTCTGGTTCACCTTGAACAGCCTGCTGACCGTCGCCTTCCTGATCGACGGCCGCCTGCAACCAGCCCTGCCCCAGGTGCTGGCCTACGCCCCGCTGTTGCTGGTCGGCCTGTGGCTGGGCGAACACCTGCATAGGCGCTTCGACGAACGCCACTTCCGTATCGCCATCTACGCCCTGCTGCTGGTCACCGGCACGCTACTGCTGGCACCCTGGAGCCTCGCATGAGCTACGACATCATCATCAAGAACGGCCTGTACTTCGACGGCAGCGGCGCACCCGGCGCGCTGCGCCATGTCGGCATCAAGGCCGGCAAGGTCGACGCGGTCAGCCTCAGCCCGCTGGACGAGAGCGGCTGCAGCGAGGTGCTGGACGCCGCCGGCAAGTGGGTCACGCCCGGCTTTCTGGAAATCCACTCGCACTACGATGCCGAGGTGATCGCCGCGCCGGCGCTGAAGGAGTCGGTGCGCCATGGTGTGACCAGCGTGACCATCGGCTCCTGCTCGATCAGCATGGTGCTGGCCGATGCCGAGGACTGCTCGGACCTGTTCACCCGTGTCGAGGCGGTGCCGCGCGAATACGTGCTGCCGATCCTGCAGGAGAAGAAGACCTGGCGCGACGCCGCCGGCTACCGCGCCTTCTACGACCAGCTGGCGCTGGGCCCCAACGTCAGCTCCTTCCTCGGCCATTCCGAACTGCGCGTGGCAGTGATGGGTCTGGAGCGCGCCACCAGCGAGGTGGAGCCAACCGAGGCCGAACTGCAACGCATGGAGCAGCTGCTGGAAGAAGCGCTGGACGCCGGCTGCATCGGCCTGTCGGTGATGACCACGCGCCTGGACAAGATGGACGGCGACCGCGCCTGGTCCAGCCCGCTGCCCTCGACTTTCGCCAGCTGGAAGGAGTTCTCGCGCCTGTTCGCCATCCTGCGCCGGCGTGGCGCGGTGATGCAGGGCGCGCCGAACGCGGTGACCAAGGTCAACGTGTTCGCCTTCCTCTGGCAGGCCCATGGCTGGTTCCGCACCCCGCTCAAGTGCTCGATGCTGACCGCCCTAGACCTCAAGTCGCAGCCGCTGCTGCACCGTTTCACCCGCTTCTCCGGCTGGCTGGCGAACAAGGTACTGCGCGGCAACTTCCGCTGGCAGACCCTGCCGGCACCGTTCACCCTGCGCCTGGAAGGCCTCAACGTGAACGCCTTCGAGGAGTTCGGGGCCGGCGAGATCCTGCGCAACATCAAGGACCCCGACGAGCTGTACGCCAAGGTGCTGGAGCCGGAGTTCCGCGCCCTGTTCAAGAAACAGGTCAAGGCCGTGCTGACCAAGGGCCTGTGGCACCGCGACTTCTCCGACTGCTGGGTGACTGAGTGCCCGGACTCGTCGATGGTCGGCAAGAACTTCAAGCAACTCGGCCAGGCCCGTGGCCTGGACGCGGTGGACGCCTACTTCGAGCTGGCCTGCCAGTACCGCGAGGCGCTGAAGTGGACCACCTGCTACGGCAATCAGCGTCTGCCGGTGATGCACAAACTGCTGTCCAGCCCCTGGACCCAACCGGGCTTCGCCGATTCCGGCGCGCACCTGCGCTCCATCGCCCAGTACAACTTCCCGCTGCGCTTCCTCAAGTACGTGCGTGACGCGCAACTGGCCGGCACCCCGTTCATGGAGCTGGGCCAGGCGGTGCGCCGCTGCAGCGGCGAGCTGGCCGACTTCATCGGCGTGGATGCCGGCTATATCCGCGTCGGCGACCGCGCCGACCTAGTCATCGTCAATCCCGCCGGGCTGACCGACGAGCTGGATGACATGAGCGAGGCACCGATGGAAGTGCTCGGCCTGGAGCGGGTGGTCAAGCGCAACGATGACGCGGTGGACGCCACCCTGATCAACGGCCGCATCGCCTATCGGCGTGGCCTGGAATACCCGGGCGAGCTGGGCCAGGTCCAGGGCTACGGGCGCTTCCTCTCCGGCCGCGACGTGCTGCCGCGCGCCGAAGCGGTACGCGCCTTCCAGCCCGCCACGGCCTGATCCGTACCGCGCAGCGCAATGTGCGGGTTTCACCCTCTCTACGCGCTGACGTAGCCCGGATGCAATCCGGGAAGCAGGCGGCTCCGGTCCCGGATTGCATCCGGGCTACGACGCTGAACCATCCCCTCTCCCGTTTAGTGGGAGAGGGTTAGGGAGAGGCCCCTCCTCATTCATCAGGTGCCGCCAAGAGCATCGTTCCAAGGGCAAGCGCTGTCCCAGCCAGGCTTTCGGGACAGCCGCGCTCGCTTCGCATCCGCTCGTGGCCGCCGTGCCGGCAGCCGAGTTTTCGCCGGCAGGCCGGCCGCGACGGATGCCCCTTCCCTTTCTATTCGCTCGTTCTATGAGGCTTATCGGCTGACCTGCCGTGCCCCGCGGGGTTAACATGCCGGCACAATCCGAATCAGCCGAGCGCAGAGAAGCCCGATGTCCGCCTGGAGCCCCGATAGCTGGAGAGGCAAGCCCATCCAGCAGCAGCCGCAATACCCCGATGCCGCCCACCTGGCCCGCGTGGAGCAGACCCTGGCCGGCTATCCGCCGCTGGTCTTCGCCGGTGAGGCCCGCGAGCTGCGCCGCCAGTTCGCCGAAGTGACCCAGGGCCGCGCCTTCCTGCTGCAGGGCGGCGACTGCGCCGAGAGCTTCGCCGAGTTCAGCGCCGCGAAGATCCGCGATACCTTCAAGGTGATGCTGCAGATGGCCATCGTCATGACCTTCGCCGCCGGCTGCCCGGTGGTGAAGGTCGGGCGCATGGCTGGCCAGTTCGCTAAACCGCGCTCGGCCAACGACGAGACCATCGGCGGCGTGACCTTGCCGGCCTACCGCGGCGATATCGTCAACGGCATCGGCTTCGACGCCGCCAGCCGCGTGCCCGATCCGGACCGCCTGCTGCAGGCCTACCACCAGGCCACCGCCAGCCTCAACCTGCTGCGCGCCTTCGCCCAGGGCGGCTTCGCCGACGTGCACCAGGTACACCAGTGGAACCTGGACTTCATCGCCAATTCCGCTCTGAGCGAGAAGTACCACCAGCTGGCCAACCGTATCGACGAGACTCTCGCCTTTATGCGCGCGGTCGGCATGGACAGCGCGCCGCAGCTGCGCGAAGTCAGCTTCTTCACCGCCCACGAGGCGCTGCTGCTCGGCTACGAGCAAGCCTTCGTGCGTCAGGACAGCCTCACCGGGCGCTGGTACGACTGCTCCGCGCACATGCTGTGGATCGGCGACCGCACCCGCCAGCTGGACGGCGCCCACGTCGAGTTCATGCGCGGCGTGGAGAACCCCATCGGGGTCAAGGTTGGCCCGAGCATGGACCCGGACGAACTGATCCGTCTGATCGACATCCTCAACCCGGACAACGATCCGGGCCGCCTCAACCTGATCGTGCGCATGGGCGCCGACAAGGTCGAGGCCAACTTCCCGCGCCTGCTGCGCAAGGTGAAGGAAGAAGGCCGCCAGGTGCTGTGGAGCTCCGACCCCATGCATGGCAACACCATCAAGGCCTCCAGCGGTTACAAGACCCGCGACTTCGCGCAGATCCTCTCCGAGGTGAAGCAGTTCTTCCAGGTCCACCGCGCCGAAGGCACCGTTGCCGGCGGCATCCATATCGAGATGACCGGGCAGAACGTCACCGAGTGCATCGGCGGCTCCCGTCCGATCACCGAGGACGGCCTCTCCGACCGCTACCACACCCACTGCGATCCGCGCATGAACGCCGACCAGTCCCTGGAGCTGGCCTTCATGATCGCCGAGACGCTGAAGCACGCGCGCACCTGAGGCAACGCCGGTAAAACGACGGGGCCTGATGGCCCCGTTGTTGTTCCTCCCCGCACATTCTCGAACGGCGGCGCTTCCCTTTCCTGAGCAGGCGGCGTTTCATCGACTTCCTTCGAACATTCCTCCGCACGGACGCACCGCATGCTCTCCCTAAGTCGCATCCTCGCCCTGCTTCTGCTTGCCGGCCCGACGGCCTGGGCCGCCGGCGGCAGCAATGAATACGAACTCGACTGGCCGCAGCAGGATGAGACGCTGATGTACCGCTCCTGTGGCTGCGGCGATGCCTGCTGGGTAGCCGAGGTGCGTGAGCGCAGCAGCCAGCGGGTCAAGGCGCGTCTGCGCTGCGACTGCAGCGAGCTGAGCTACAGCGCCGACGGGGCGGCGGAACAACCGCTGGCCGAGTCCTGCGCCGCCATCAACGCCGGGCCGGACAAGGGCGCGCTGATCGGCGCCAAGCTGCGCGAACTGCACGAGGCGCAGCGCTAAGCGGCTACGCCGCCCCGTACTGCGACCCGCTTCACGCCCTCGCCCGCCTCAATCGCCGAAAATGCCGCGCCGGCCGGATGCCGACGCCTCTGGCCACCCACTGCCTCACCTTCAAGGACGATGACCATGAAACTGCAGTTCTCCCTCTCCGCCCTCGCCCTCGCCACCCTGCTGAGCGGCTGCCAGAACATGAGCCCGGACGCCATGCTCAGTACCGGCATGCAGGCAATGCAGGCCGCCACCCTGAGCGACGCCGAAGTGAAGGCCATGGCCGACGAGGCCTGCGTGCAGATGGACGCCGAAGCCCCCATCGCCCCGGCCGACAGCGAATACAGCCAGCGCCTGGAGAAGATCGCCGCCAACCTCGGCCACCAGGTCAACGGCACCCCGGTCAACTACAAGGTCTACCTGACCGATGAGGTCAACGCCTGGGCCATGGCCAACGGTTGCGTGCGCGTGTACAGCGGCCTGATGGACCTGATGAACGACAACGAGGTGGAAGGTGTGCTCGGCCACGAGATGGGCCACGTCGCCCTCGGCCACACCAAGAAGGCCATGCAGGCCGCCTACGCCACCTCGGTGGCACGCGGCGCGGCAGCCTCCTCGGGCAACGGCGCAGTCTCCGCGCTGTCCAGCTCGCAGCTCGGCGACCTTGGCGAGGAACTGGTCAACGCCCAGTTCTCCCAGTCCCAGGAAAGCGACGCCGACGACTTCTCCTTCGACCTGCTGAAACAGCGCGGCATCCCGCTGGACGGCCTGGCCAGCGCCTTCGACAAACTGGCCCAGCTGGGCGGTGGCGACAGCAGCATGTTCGACTCCCACCCGGGCTCCGCCGACCGCGCCGCGCATATCCGCCAGCGCATCGCCGACGAGAAGTAAGCACCCGAGGGGCCGCAATAGCGGCCCCTTCTGTTTTCAGGAGCCATCTCATGCTCAGCCTGCGCATCCTGTCGATCTGCTTGCTGCTGCCATTTGCCTTACAGGCAGCCGCCGATACGGAGGACTTCTCCGCTCGCTATGACAATTGCCTCAAGGCCAATCAGCCCCTCAACAACAGCGTGGTGGCGTCCTGTGCCGACGAAGCCTCGCAGATGGCGAAGAAGGAAATGAACCGCGTCTATCAGCGCCTCTATCTCAAGCTGCAGCAGACCTCGCAAGAGGATGCTCAGCAACTCGAAGACGCGCAAAAGGCATGGATTGTCTATCGCAACGCGCATTGCGACATGCAGGGCAAGCATGTCGGTTCTCCGATGTACCACACCTGCCCGATGGAACTGAACATCGGTAGAGTCGCCGAGCTGCAATTCCTGCTCGACAATGGCAGCTAGGGCTCCAGCCCGTGGCCTGCTACCGCAGGCCCGAGCCAAACTTCGTCTAAACCCAGCCACTGCGCCAGCGCACGCAACTCGGCGGCCAGCGCCAGCAGTGCCTCCTCGCTCAACACCGCGTCCTCCAGATGCACGGCATGCACCGCCAGGCGCCCCTGCGCCCGCTCGCTGCGCAGGTCGACCCGCGCCAGTAGGCGCTCGTGGTGCAGGAATGGCAGCACGTAGTAGCCGTACACCCGCTTGTCCGGCGGCGTGTAAATCTCCAGGCGATAGCGGAAGCCAAACAGCCGCTCGGTGCGCTCGCGTTCCCAGATCAACGAATCGAAGGGCGACAGCAGCGCGCTGGCCCGCACCCGGCGCGGGATGCTCGGCTCGCCGCGGCAGTAGGCCACCGGCTTCCAGCCTTGCACCGCGACCAACTGCAGCTCGCCGGCCTCGACCAGTTCGGCGATGCGCGCCTTGGCGTCAAAGGCGTCCAGACGGAAGTAGTCGCGCAGATCGCGCTCGGTGGCCACGCCGAGCGCATCGGCCGAACGCAGCAACAGCTGGCGCTGGGCCTCGGCCTCGTCGAGTTCGGGGTGATTCAGCAGATCGGCGGGAATCACCCGCTCCGGCAGATCGTACAGACGCTCGAAACCACGCCGCCCGGCCACCGTCACCTGGCCGGCAGCGAACAGCCACTCCAGCGCATGTTTTTCCGCACTCCAGTCCCACCAGGGCCCGGCGCGCTCGGTGCGGGTGCTGAGGCTGCCGGCACCCAGCGCGCCCTGCTCGCGAACCGCCTGCAGCACACGCTGGATCACTGCCTGCTGCTGAACGCCGAACTCGGCCAGCTGGCGGTAGATGCCCTGGCCATTCGCTGCGCGCTGCATGCGCCAGCGCAGCAGCGGATACAGCTCCAGCGGCAGCAGCGAGGCTTCGTGGCCCCAGTATTCGAACAGGCTACGGCGCTTCGGCTTGCCCCAGGCCAGGTCGTCCAGCAGCTCAGGCTCGTAGTGGCCCAGGCGAGAAAAGGCCGGCAGGTAGTGGGAGCGCACCAGGGCGTTGACCGAGTCGATCTGCAGCACACCGAGGCGCTCGATCTGAGTCTGCAGCTGGCGGTGGCGAATGGCACCGCGCGGCGCACGGGCGAAGCCCTGGGCGGCCAGGGCCAGGCGACGGGCTTCGGCAAGGGACAGTGTGAGCGTCATGCGGCCAGCCTAGCAGGCTGCCTGCAAACCTAGGCAACCTCCTCTTTCGGCGCGGCGAAGGCATGGCGGAAGCTGAAGGCATGGGCGCTGGCGCCATGCTCACGGAAATGCGCCAGGCGCTCGGCTGCCTCGTCCACGCTCGGCAGATGGCCGGCCGGTACCCACCAGAGCACCATGTGCGCCTGCTCGACCTTGTCGAACCACTCGCGGCGGCGCTTGAGCATCTCGGTGTGGGCGGACTTGTAGACATAGTCGCTGAGCGACTGCACGTCGGCCCACAGCGACATGTTGACCAGCACATCGTCGCCGAACGGGCGCAGCGCGGTAGCATCGCCCGCCTCGTCCTGCAGGCGCCAGACATAGCCGGGCGAGGCCTCGGCCAGGGCGTTGATACGCTCCAGGTTGTTGACGAAATCGGCCATGCCGGGCGACTCCAGCGGCTCGCGCAGGGTGGCGATATTGAGCTGGGCCAGGTGGTAACGGGACATCGGAACTCCTTGTAATACTGCCATCTTCTTTGCATGCCGCACGGACAAGCACCGGCTAAACTGGCGCCGCCCGGGCCGCAGCCCGGCGGCGCACGCTGCTCAACGCTGCAGCGGATCATCCCAGAACGGCCGCTCGCTCTCCTGCAGGACATCGGCACGGCTCAGGCCGATATCCTTGAGCGCCGCGTCGTCCAGCATAGCCAGCTGCTGGCGTTGCCTGGCCAGCTGCTGCCAGCGCTTCACGCGCAACCACAATGCCTTCAGGTTGATGGCCGGCAGCGGCCGATCGAAAGACACCGACCGAGCGATTGCATAACCTTTTTGACCTTTCATCATCACGCCCTCCCTGTGGGGTTGGCGTCAGTTTCGGTTCGCGCTTAAGATCAATCCAACGAATGTTTCTTATGCAAGGCATCTTGGAGATTGATGAATGGCCCACTACCCCAGCATCGACACCGAATTGCTGCGCAGCTTCGTCGCCATCGCCGATAACGGCGGCTTCACCCGCGCGGCGGAAGCGGTCAACCGCACCCAGTCCGCCGTCAGCATGCAGATGAAGCGCCTGGAGGACGACGTGGTGCAGCGCTCGCTGTTCGAGCGCGACGGCCGCCAGGTACGCCTCACGCCCGAGGGTCAGGTGCTGCTGGGCTACGCGCGGCGCATCCTCAAGCTGCACGGCGAAGTCCTCAACACCCTGCGCGAGCCGCACATGGTCGGCTCCGTGCGCATCGGCACGCCGGACGACTACGTGATGCGTTTCCTGCCGGACATCCTCTCGCGCTTCGCCCAGGCCTACCCGCTGGTACAGGTGGAAGTGCACTGCGAAACCTCCGGCCAGCTGCTGCAACGCCAGGACCTGGACCTGACCATCGTCACCCGCGAGCCGGGCAAGGAGATCGGCCAGCTGCTGCGCCAGGAGCGCTTCGTCTGGGCGGAGGCGCAGGGCTTCACGCCACACGAGCAGAACCCCATGCCGCTGGCCATGTTCAACTCCGGCTGCTTCTGTCGCGCCTGGGCCTGCAACGCGCTGGACGCCATGGAGCGGCCCTACCGCATCGCCTATACCAGCCCCAGCCTGTCGGCGATCTTCGCCGTGGTCGGCGCCGGCCTGGCGGTCACCGCCCAGCTGCGCAGCCTGATCACCCCGGACATGCGCATCCTCGGCGAGGCCGAGGGCCTGCCCACCCTGCCGATGACCAGCATCGTTCTGCTGCGCCATCCACAGCGCCAGTCGCAGGTCATCGATACGCTGGCCGAGCACATAGTCGAAGGCTTCCGTCTGTAGAGGCGGGCTCGGCCGCGGGCCCTACTCCAACGCCAGCAGCACCGCGCAGAGCACCAGGAATCCGCAGAACAGGCCGCGCAGCACCTTCTCCGGCAGCGCGTGGGCCAGCTTCACGCCCCAGCTGATGCTGAGCAGTCCGCCCACCGCCAGCGGCAGACCCATGGCCCAATCGACGTGGTCGTGCTGGGCGTAGGTCAGCAGCGTCACCCCGGTGCTGGGCAGCGCCAGGGCCAGCGACAGACCTTGGGCCACCAGTTGCCCGGCGCCGAACACGTTGGTCAGCACCGGCACCGCCAGCACCGCGCCGCCCACGCCGAACAGGCCGCCCAGCGCGCCCGCGGCGCCACCCAGCACACCGAGCCAGGGCCAGGGGTGGCGCAGCTCCTTGGATACCGGCGCATTGTGCATAAACAGCCGCGCCAGGTTGTAGGCCGCCAGCACCACGAGGAAGCCGACGAAGGCCAGGCGCATGCTCTCGGCATGCAGCTCGACCGCATATAGCGAGGCCAGCCAGGCGCAGACGAAGCCGCAGGCGCTGAGCAGCAGCGCATGCCTGGGTTCGATGCGGTTGCGCTGGTTGTAGCGCCACAGCGCCAGCACCACATTCGGCACCACCATCACCAGGGCCGTGCCCTGGGCCAGCTGCTGGTCCAGGCCGAACAGCACGCCGAGGGCCGGAATCGCCACCAGGCCGCCGCCGATGCCGAACAGGCCACCCACGGTACCCAGCACCAGGCCAAGCAACAGGTTCAACAACAGATCGAATGGACTCATGAAACCTCCGCCGGGATGGCCGCATGCTAGTCAGGCTTGTCTGGAACGGAAACGCATAGCCGCGCACAATGGCTTTGCATAATTCGCACAGGCAGCCCCATGAACCCAGATGCCCTTACCGATCAGCTCAGCCTCTACCTGGATGTGCTGGAGGCCGGCAGCTTCTCCGCCGCCGCGCGGCGCCAGCCCCTCACACCCTCGGCCGTGGCCAGGCGCATCGACGCCCTGGAGCGTGCCATGGGCTGTGCGCTGGTGGTCCGCAGCACCCACGCGGTGCGCGCCACGCCGGCCGGCCTGGCCTTCGCCGAACGGGCCCGGCGCATCCTCGCCGAGCTGCACCAGGCCCGCGCCGAAGCCGTGTCGCTGACCAGCGCCCCGGAAGGCCTGATCCGCATCGACGCGCCGGCGCCGTTCGGCCGCCGCCATCTGGCCCCGGCCATTGCCGACTTCCTCACCCTGTACCCCGGCCTGGACGTGCAGCTACGGCTGATCGACAGCTTCGTCGACATGCAGGGCGAGCACCTGGGCGAGGTGGACCTGGTGCTGCGCATCGGCCCGCTGGCCGATACCCGCCTGGTGGCCACGCCGCTGGCGCCGATGACCCGGATACTCTGCGCCAGCCCCGACTACATCCGCCGCCGCGGCCTGCTGCGCGACCCGCGCGAGCTGCCGGAACACGACGGCCTGGACTGGGATGCCCTGTCGCCGCCACATGCCTGGCGCTTCGAGGTCGGCGGCCGCCTGCAGCTGCTGCGCCCCGGCCGCCTGCGGATGACCGCCAACAACGCCGAGACTCTGCTGTTCAGCGCCCTGGCCGGCCTCGGCATCGCCCACCTGCCGACCTGGCTGATCAGCGACTACCTGTTGCGCGGCGAGCTGGTGCCGCTGCTGTGCGACGACGGCCTGCCGCCGGCCGAGCCCAGTGGCATCTACGCCCTGCGCCTGGCCAGTGACGCCAGCTCGCGTTCGCGCCTGCTGCTGGAGTTCCTCAAGCAGCGCTTCGGCCCGATCCCGCCCTGGGACCTGGCCCTGCAGCGCGGCCTCAAGCGCAACTGACGGGCAACAAAAAGCCCGGCACTTGGCCGGGCTTTCTGGGTATCGCGGTACAGGGCGTAGGCTTAGGCCGACGGCGCCTGGGTACGGCTCTTGTAGGAACCGTCGCGGGTATCGATCTCGATCCAGTCGTCGATGTTGCAGAAGTCTGCAACCTTGACTTCGGTACCGTTGCTCAGCTTGGCCGGCTTCATGACCTTGCCGGAAGTGTCGCCACGGGCGGAGCCTTCGGTGTAGGCGATCTTGCGCACGATGGTGGTCGGCAGGTCGACGGAGATCACTTTGCCTTCGAAGAACACGGCTTCGCAGACGTCGGTCATGCCTTCTTCGATGAACGGCAGAACGCTTTCCAGGTCTTCGGCGCGCAGCTCGTAGGAGTTGTACTCGGTGTCCATGAAGACGTAGTCGTCGCCATTGATGTAGGACAGGGTCACTTCCTTGCGCTCAAGGATGACCGGCTCCATCTTGTCGTCGGCCTTGTAAACGGTCTCGGTCTTGGAGCCGTTGATCAGGTTCTTCAGCTTCATCTTGACGATGGCGCTGTTACGGCCGGACTTGGTGAATTCGGCTTTCTGAATCAGCCACGGGTGGCCGTCGATCAGAGCCACGCTGTTGGGCTTCATTTCTTGTGCGGTTTTCATACGAGTATCCGGATTTGGATGGAGGTACAAATTTCTAGGCCGCGCATGATAGCCAATTTCGGTGAAACAGCACCAGAGCCGCGGCAAGATCAGGACGAGAGGCCTGTTCCCGGCACCAGTTGCCGGCGTGTTGTTCCAGCGCGGCGGCCTGTAGCTGCACGGCATTCCAGGCCGCAGCCATATCGCCACGCCCGTTCCAGGCATGCCACAGCGCCGTCAATGCGCCGGCCGCGGCCGCCGGCAGATCCGCCTGATAGAGACCGAGGAAGGCGTCCAGCTTGTCCCAGTGCGCGCCCTCCTCCTGCTGGTAGATATGCCAGAGCAGCGGCCGCCCGGCCCACTGGGCACGGACGAAGGAATCCTCGCCACGAATGGCGTTGAAGTCGCAGCTCCACAACAGCCGGTCGTAGTCGGCCTGGCTGAGGAACGGCAGCAGATGCACCTGCAGGTTGCCGCGGCGCCAGCTCCCCCCCTCCTCCAGTTCGGCCACGCCCAGCCAGCGCTGCACGTCAGCCTCGATGCGTCCGCGCGGCACCAGCAGCTGGGTCGGCGTGGCTTGCTGCGCCAGTGCATCCAGCCAAGCGGCCAGCGCCGGGTTCTCGTAGGCGAACAGGGAAATCAGCCGAGCGCCTGGCAGCAGCGCCACGCCGATCTCGGCGAGAAAGGCCCGACGCGCCTCGACATCGGCCTGGAAAGCCTGGCGCCGCTTGATCAGCCCGGCCTCACGCAGCAGGCCACCGGTGCCTTCAGTGAAGCCGGGGAAGAAGAAGAATTTCTGCAGCCCGCCAGGTTGCGGCGACGGCAGGCCATGGCAGCCGGCGACCCAATCCTCGGCACTTAGGTATTCCAGGTTCAGCCACAGCGGCTTCGCCGGCCGCGCGCCCATGGCCGCGACATAGCTAGCCGGCAGCGTACAGGCGAAGGCCTCGATCACCACGTCGGCCGCCTCCACCGCCGGGAACTCGCCCAGCCAGTGGCAGACCTCCACGCCCTCGACGCGCTGGCTCGCCAGCGCCGCATCGGCCTGCGGGCACAGGCGCAGGAAGGCCGCCGGCTCGTCCACCCACAGGCGCACGTCCAGGCCATGCTCGGCCGCCAGCTGGCGCGCCAGGCGCCAGGTCACGCCGATGTCGCCGTAGTTGTCCACCACGCTGCAGAAAATGTCCCAACGGGCGCCCATGAACCGCTCCACTCAGTTTGCTGCCGCGGATGTTACGTCATGCGCCTCGCGCACCAGGAAATCGATCAGCACCCGCGAGGCCGGTGACAGCTGCCGGTGCGGCGGATAGATGATCGAGAACGGCCGGCTGCGCCCCTCCAGCGCCGGTAGCAGACGGACCAGGCGGCTCTGGTCGAGCTTGTCGCGCAGAATGAACTCGTACGACTGGCAGACGCCCAGCCCGGCCTCGGCCAGCGACACCGTGCCCAGCACATCGTCGGTGACCAGCACCCTGCCCTTGGGCTGCCAGTCCAGCTCGCGGCCCTGGTCGAGGAATAGCCAGGGCGCCACCTTGCCGCTGCTGGGCATGACGAACGGCAGACAGGCGTGCTGCGCCAGCTCGTCGAGGTTCGTGGGGGTGCCCGCCCGTGCCAGGTACTCTGGCGCCGCCACCAGACACAGCCGCGCATCCTCCAGCTTGCGCCCGACCAGGCCGCTGTCCGGCAGGCGGCCGAGGCGGATCGCCAGGTCGTAGCCCTCGGCCACCAGGTCGACATTGCGGTTGGCGATGCTCAGCTCCACCTGCACCTGCGGGTACTGCCGGGCGAAACCGGCCAGCAGCGTCGGCAGGCGGAAGTGGCCATAGGTGGTCGGCGCGCTCAGGCGCACCAGGCCGCTGACCTGATGGGCATCGCCCTGGATACGCCGCTCGGCATCGTCGATCAGCGCGAAGGCGGCGCGGGCCTGTTCCAAATAGAGCCGGCCGTCCTCGGTCAGGCTCAGGCGCCGGGTGGTGCGGCGCAGCAGCTGGGTGCCCAGGCGTTGCTCGAGACGGGCGATGGCCCGGCTGATCACCGAAGGCGTGGTGCCGAGCGCCACGGCAGCGGCGCTCAGGGTGCCCTTCTCCAACACGCAGAGGTAGGCCTCGACATCGCCGAGGTGATCGAAGCGCCGCGCCATTCTTGCCTCCAGAGAACAGATCATTTCCCTGGCAGCGAGTTTATCGCTACACCTGGCAGCAATACAGTGCGCTCACCCCAGCGCTCAAAGGAGCAGAACCATGCATACCTTCGCCAAGATCATCCTCGCCAGCGGCATGCTGGCAGCCAGCCTCGGCGCCCAGGCGGCCAATGTGCTGGTCGTGCTGTCCGATGCCGACCACCTGGATCTCAAGGACGGCAAGGTCTACCCGACCGGCTTCTATCTCAACGAACTGATGCAGCCGACCAAGCTGCTGCTGGACGCCGGCCACAGCCTGACCTTTGCCACCCCCAGCGGCCTGGCGCCGACCATGGATGTGACCTCGGACGCGGCCCAGTACTTCGGCGGCGACGCCGCCAGCCTGGCCGAGCACAAGGCACTGCTGAGCAAGCTGAAGCTCACCGATGCCAATAGCTCGCCGGTGATCAGCCTGGCCCGCGTCGAGCAGATCGGCTACCGGCACTTCGACGCCCTGTACGTGCCCGGCGGCCATGCGCCGATGCAGGACCTGCTGCAGAGCCCGCAACTGGGCAAGCTGCTGCGCGCCTTCCATGCCGAGGGCAAGACCACCGCGCTGGTCTGCCACGGCCCCATCGCGCTGCTCTCCGCCCTGCCCGATGCGCCGCGTTACGTACAGGCTCTGGAGCGCGACAACGCCGTCAAGGCCAGCCAGGACTGGATCTACGCGGGCTACAGGATGACGGTGATCAGCAATCAGGAAGAGGAGCAGGCCAAGCAGGCGCTCAAGGGCGGCGAGATGAAGTTCTATCCGCAGACCGCCCTGCAGCAGGCCGGTGGCAGCTACAACAGCAACAGCTCGCCCTGGGCCGCCAACATGGTGATCGACCGCGAGCTGATCACCGGGCAGAACCCGGCGTCCGCCCTACAGGTCGGTCAGGCGCTGTTGCAGCGCCTGAAATAACAGCCTGCGCGGGGCCGATTGCCGCCCGAGCAAGGGCCGAGCGGCTATCCGCCATAGGGCGGATACTGCTCACCCGGCGCGCGCTTGACCGCTGCGCCGTTGCACTCCGGAATGCGCGCCGGCCATGGCGGGTCGATCTGCGGATCGCCCAGGTCCGGCGAGTCGGGATCGAAGCCCAGCTCGCGCTGCACTTCGCTCTCGCTCAAGCTGCTCTCCCGCCCCGGATAGCCCGGCAGGCCGCGTGCGTCGTTCGGCGAATCACGCCTGCCCCACAGTGTCAGCAATCCCATCTCGCCTCTCCTCTCAATTGCCAATACGACTGAGAGGGGTGCAGGCGGCTATGAGTTCGCTCTATTTCACCGCAGCGGCAGACCGATCGTCAGCCGGCTTCACCTCGGCCGGCCGAGCCGGCTTCAGTCGCGCCACGCCGAACAGCACCAGTGCCAACCCCACCACCTGATACAGCGATACCGACTCGCTCAGCACCAGCCAGGAAGCGAAGATCGTCAGCACCGGCCCCAGGTTGCCGATGGCCGCCGTGTGCGCCGCGCCCATGCGCTGCACGGCCAGCGCCATCCAGTAGATCGGCAAGGCGGTGGACAGCACCGCCATCAGCGCCGCATACAGCCAGATATCCCCAGAAAGGCTCGCCAACTGCGCCGTATCGCCGGTCACCGCATAGTGCTCCAGCACCATCAGTGCCGAGGCGCCGCCGGCCAGCCCGGCCAGGCGCATGGAGCCGAGACGCTGCACCATGACGCCGGTGCCGAAGTAATACAGGGCATAGGTCACGGCACTGGCAAACACCCAGGCCGCGCCGAGCATCACCTGCTCGCCGCCACCCACGGCGCTCACATCGTGGAAGAAGGCCACCGCCAAGCCGCAGTAGCAGATGCCCATGGCCAGCAGCATCTGCCGGCTGGGCCGCTGGCGCGTGGCGGCGGCCTGGAGCAGCAGCACCAGGGTCGGGTAGGAGAACAGGATCAGCCGCTCGAGGCCGGCGCTGATGTATTCAAGCCCATAGAAGTCGAACAGGCTCGACAGGTAGTAGCCGAGCATGCCGAGCAGCAGGATGCGCAGCACGTCCACGCCACCCAACCGGGCGCTCGCCTCGCCGCGGCTCAACCACACCAGCCAGAGAAACAGCGGCAGCGCCAGGCCCATGCGCAGCGTCAGCAGGGTGATGGCGTCCACCGGTCCCGCCGCATAGGCGAGCTTGACGAAGATGGCCTTGAGGCTGAAGCCGGCCGCGGACAGTACCGCGAACAGGCGACCATCGTTCAGGCCGCGCCGATAGAGGGAATACGAGGTGTTCATGGCAATCCAGGCAGCAGGGCGAGGCCTTATTCTGAAGATAACGCCACTTCGCTAGAATCGCTTTTTAACGAACGAAGCCTTCTATAAAGGAGAAATCCTGTGCATTTCGATCTGGCCGATCTGCGCCTGCTGGCGAGCATCGCCGCCACCGGCAGCCTAAGCAAGGCCGCCGCCGCAGTGCCGGTCGCCGTGTCCGCGGCGAGCACCCGCCTGCGCCTGTTCGAGCAACGCTGCGGCCTGACGCTATTCACCCGCAAGGCCGACGGCATGCGCCTCACCCCAGCAGGCCGGCTGATCCTTGAGGGTGCGCGCAGCGTGCTCAGCGAAGCGGAGAAACTCAAGGAAACGCTCAAGGAGCTCTCCGGCGAACGGCGCATCGCCCTGCGCCTGTCGGCCACCACGGTGGCGAACAGTACCTTCCTGCCCGCCACCCTCGGCCCCTTCCTCGCCGACTACCCGGAAGTGGACCTGCAACTGGTGGAGCAGAAGAGCAGCGAGGTACTGCGCGCCGTGCAGTCAGGCGAGAGCGAGATCGGCGTGTACGACGGCAACCTGTCTACCGGCGGGCTGCTCTCCCTGCCCTTCCGTGACGACAAGCTGGTCATGCTGGTGCCCCGCGACCATGCGTTGGCCGACCACCAGGTGACCCAGCTGCGCAATGCGCTCGGCTTCGCCTTCGTCTGCCTGCCCGCCGAGCGAGCCATGCAGCGCTTCATCGAGGAGATGGCGACCAAGTACGCCATGCCGCTGAAAGCGCGGGTTCGCGCCCCGAGCTTCGATGCCATCGCCCAACTGGTGGCCCAGCGCGTCGGCATTGCCCTGCTGCCCGAGGCGGCCGCCGTACGCTTCGTCCAAGAACTGCCAGTGCGTATCGTCGCGCTCGAAGACGCCTGGGCCACGCGGGAGCTGCGCATCTGCATCCGGGACTGGGAGTCGCTGTCATCCCACGCACGGCAACTGGTGACCTTTCTGTCGAGCCGTTGAGGCTGTCACAGCGCGGCGCGGACGATGCCATTCACAGCGAATTCATCTGATCGCAAGTTGCCGAAACAAAAGGGAAATATCGATGGTCTAGCTTTCAGGCTCCTCAGTGAAAGGTGAACCATCTTGTCCCGCACGGCCCGTACCACCCGCAAGACCATCGATGTCATCGCCTCCCACAACGAGGACGCCGCCCTGACCGTGATGCGCGCCGCCGAGCGCATGAGCGACGAACTGCTCAAGCAGCAACTGTTCAAGGTCATCCACCGCCTGAACCAAGACGCCGCCGAACTGCGCATGCTGCGCGAGACTTTGCCGTTTGAAGAACCAAAGCGGGCTTGAAGCAGGCAGCCCGAGTGAGCTAACCATTCCCTGTCTGCTAGCCAGGCTCTGAAAACCCACAACCCGAAAAGCAAAAAAGCCCCGAGAACTTTCGCTCTCGGGGCTCTTCAGGGTCTGGCGGTGAAGGTGGGATTCGAACCCACGATACGGTTTCCCGTATACACACTTTCCAGGCGTGCTCCTTCAACCGCTCGGACACTTCACCGGATCTCGGCGAACCAGTCTGGTCCGTCGAGGCGCGCTAATGTAGCCGAACGTCCTTTCGAATGCAAAATTTTTTTCAGGCGATTCATGTGCTTATGCAGAGCTGCCGGTTTCCCCGTCGCCGCCGAAGCGCCGGCCTCCGCATAGAAGGAAGCCGAGGGATATGAACAGGCTGAACAGGAACAGCTGCAGCACGCCGGCCGGGCTGTGGCTGGCGGGGCTGGTGGCGAACAGGGTCAGGCCTATCAACAGCAACAGCGGGCCGAGACGCAGGACGATGTGGGGCAGACGCATGAAGGGCACTCCTCAGGTTCGCGGCTAACCTAAGTCACTGCTCGGTATAGCAGCCAATTGAGCCTGCCGATGGCGACGATAGACCGGCAGCGACGGGCGGATGACCCTCCGGTCAGCCAAAGCGCTTTACCCATGGCCTCGCGCTGGGTAACGTCAGCGCCACTTTCCGCAACCCTGGACTAGGACTTCCGCCATGAGCGACCTGATCAGCTACCAACTCGACGACGGCATCGCCACCCTGACCCTCAACAACGGCAAGGTGAACGCCATCTCCCCGGACGTGATCGCCGCCTTCAATGCCGCTCTGGACCAGGCCGTGCAGGATCGCGCCGTGGTGATCATCACCGGCCAGCCTGGCATCCTCTCCGGCGGTTACGACCTCAAGGTGATGACTTCCGGCCCGCAGAACGCCGTGGCCCTGGTCACCGCCGGCTCGACCCTGGCCCGTCGCATGCTCAGCCACCCCTACCCGATCATCGTCGCCTGCCCGGGCCACGCCATCGCCAAGGGTGCCTTCATCCTGCTGTCGGCCGACTACCGCATCGGCGTGGAAGGCCCGTTCAACATCGGTCTGAACGAAGTACAGATCGGCATGACCATGCACCACGCCGGCATCGAACTGGCCCGTGACCGTCTGCGCAAATCCGCCTTCCACCGTTCGGTGATCAATGGCGAGATCTTCGATCCGGCGGGCGCCGTGGATGCTGGCTTCCTAGACAAGGTGGTGCCGACCGAGCAGCTGCAGGCTGCCGCCCTGGCCGCCGCCCAGCAGCTGAAGAAGATCAACATGACCGCGCACAAGAACACCAAGCTGAAAGTGCGCAAGGCCCTGCTGGAGACCCTGAACAAGGCCATCGAGCTGGACCAGCAGCACCTGGGTTGATCACCCGCGCCGCCCCGAGAAGCCCGGCCCAGTGCCGGGCTTCTGCTTTTAAGGGAAAAGTCGTCAACGCCGTGGAAATGCCCGGTAATAACCTCTGATCGGCGTCAATTGCCGAAAGAAGTGCACACCCGTACACTGCGCGCCTTTTTGTCTGCCTGAAGGCTCACCGATGCTTTTCCTCGCGCGCATGTTGTTGATGGGGTTGCACTTCATCATTGCCGGAACCCTTGGACTGATCCTTGGCCTGTGTCGCCCGTTCAACCCGGACAACAGCCGCCTGTGCGCGCGCCTGTATTCCCTGCCGGCCCTGTGCATGCTGCGCCTGCGGGTGAAGACCGAGGTCAGCAGCCTGTTCGGCCACGACCGGCCCTGCGTGATCGTCGCCAACCACCAGTCCAACTACGACCTCTACGTGCTCGGCCGCGTGGTGCCGCCGCGCACCGTGAGCATCGGCAAGAAGAGCCTGAAGTGGGTGCCGTTCTTCGGCCAGCTGTACTGGCTGGCCGGCAACGTGCTGATCGACCGCGGCAATGGCCGCAAGGCCAAGCAGGCCATGCTGCAGACCACCGAGACCCTGCAGAACCGCGACACCTCCATCTGGGTGTTCCCGGAAGGCACGCGCAACCTGGGCAAGGGTCTGCTGCCGTTCAAGAAGGGCGCGTTCCAGATGGCCATCGCCGCCGGCGTGCCGATCATCCCCGTGTGCGTCAGCAGCTATGCCGGGCGTCTCAAGCTGAACAGCTGGAGCAGCGGCAAGGTGCTGATCAATTCGCTGCCGGCCATTCCCACCCTGGGCCTGACCCTGGACGACCTGCCACAACTGATGGAACGCTGCCAGCAGCTGATGCGCGAGTGCATCGAGCAGCTCGACCAGCAACTGGCCAAGGCCTGACCGCCCACCGCCTATGGGTTAAGCTGCGGCATCGCCACGCAGAGGACAGCCCATGGGTCAGGTCGTTGCCGCCGTCGCTTACCACAAAGGCAGGAAAGTCGCCGATATCGCCCTGAACGAGGGCTGCCAGTGGGCTACCAAGCCCGACCATTTCGTGTGGATCGGCCTGCGCGACCCCGACAGCGAGCTGCACACCCTGCAGCAGCAGTTCAACCTGCACGAGCTGGCGATGGAAGACGCCATCGCCCAGCACACCCGCCCCAAGCTGGAAACCTTCGGCGACGCCCTGTTCATGGTGCTCTACTCGCCGATCCGCCAGGGCGAGCGCCTGGAGTTCGTCGAGACCCAGATCTTTGCCGGTAACGGCTACGTGATCAGCGCCCGCTATGGCGACTCCGCGCCCTACTCCACCGTGCGCCAGCGCTGCGAGGCGCGGCCGTTGCTGCTGGAGCACGGCGAAGACTTCGTGCTGTATGCCCTGCTCAGCTTCGTGATCGAGAACTACCGGCCGCTGCTGGACTGCGTCCACACCGAACTGGAAGACATCGAGCAGACGGTGCTGGACCGCCCGCTGACCCAGGGCGACGTGGAGCGCATCCATGGCCTGCGCCGCGATCTGCTGCGCCTGCGCCGCCAGGTGGCGCCGCTTTCGGAGATCTGCCAGGAGCTGCAGCAGCTTGACTTCCCCTTCATCGACAAGCACATGCGCCCGTACTTCCGCGACATCACGATCCACGTCAATCGCCTGCTGGAAGACCTCACCGGGCTGCGCGAGATGGCCGACCATGCCATCGAGATCGGCCTGCTGCTGGAGTCCTCGCGGCAGAGCCTGACCCAGCGCAAGTTCGCCGCCTGGGCGGCGATCCTGGCCTTCCCCACGGCGGTGGCCGGCATCTACGGGATGAACTTCCAGAACATGCCGGAGCTGACCTGGCACTACGGCTACTTCGGCGTGCTCGGCGTCATCGGCCTGGGCTGCGTGGCGCTGTTCGCCAATTTCAAGCGGATGGGCTGGCTTTAACGGTCGGCGCGGCCGGCGCGACGCCTCCGCTTATCCTCGTACATGCGCTCGTCGGCCAGGGCCAGCAGGCTGTCCAGCGAGGCCTCGGCGCACTCCTCCAGCTCGGCGCAACCGAGGCTGGCGGACAGGGCGAAGGGCTGCGCGGCGCTGCCGTTGAAGGCGCCGATGGCCTGCTGCAGACGCTGCTGCAGGGATTTGCCGGCATTCCCCAGCGCCACCACGCAGAACTCGTCGCCGCCCATGCGCGCCGCCACATCGGCCTCGCGCAGGGTGCGGCGGAGAGTCTCGGCGGCCTGGCGGATCATCGCGTCGCCGGCCTCGTGGCCGAGGCGGTCGTTGATCTGCTTGAGCCCGTCCAGGTCCATGAACATCACCGTGCAGCCACCGCCGTAGCGGGCCGCGTGCAGCAGGGTCTGCTCGGCCAGCAGGTAGAAGCCGCGGCGGTTGGACAGGCCGGTGAGCTCGTCGGTCATCGACAGGCTGTGGATGCGGTCGTAGGCCTCCTGCAGCTCGCGGGTACGCTCCTCGACGCGCTGTTCGAGGCTGCGGTAGAGCTGCACGTTCTCGATGGCGATCGAGGTGGAGTCGGCCAGGGCCTGCAGCAGCTGCACCTCCTCGGCACAGGGATGGTGGTGCTCGGCCCAATAGTTGCCGATGGCGCCGATCGGCTCGCGGGTGCGGATCGGCACCATCACCAGACTCTTCACGAAGGTCGGCCGGTAGGCGTCGTGGGGGATGCGCGGATCGACGTAGATATCCGGAATCACCGCCTGCTGGCGGTTAAGCATGGCCCAGCCGCTGATGCAGGTCTCCAGGGGAAAGCGCTTGCCCTTCCACAGCGGGCCGACCGCGTCTTCGTCGGCGTAGTGGCAGAACGGGCCGTCACGCAGCACGAAGGTCGCCCCGTCGCAGCCAGTAAGCCGGCGCGCGGCGTGGCGGACGATCTCCTGCACGGTGGCCAGATCACGCGCCAGCGACAGTTCCTGGACCACATGCAGCAGGTGCTGCATGCCCTGCTGGTAACGCTCGCTGCTCCACGGCCGCGCCGTGACGTGCAGCACCGGGGGCTCGCTGCTGATCTCGCTGTACATGGTCCTGTCCGCCGTGGCATGTCCGCCGCACGATGAAGAACGCGGCCGCACGCGGCAATCGGTAAAGTCGGGTAGTTGGATGGCTGAATGGCGCGACCGGGCGATGCCGGTGCGCGCCATCAGGATGCTCAGGCGCCCTTGCCCTGGGCGACGAAGCGCATCATCCACTCGGCCACGGTGGCGCCCTGGTGGTCATGCACCAGGCTCTCCACGGCCTTGCTGTAGACCGGCTCGCCGATGCACTTCTGGCGGATGTCGAGCAGCGTGCGCGAGTAGTCGTGGATGAATTCCGGGTGGCCCTGGAAGCACAGCACCTGGTCCTCGATGCAGTACGCGGCCACCGGGCAGAACTCGCTGGAAGCCAGCAGCGTGGCCTTCTCCGGCAGCGCGGTGACCTGGTCCTGGTGGCTGATGAGCAGGGTGAACTGCTCCAGCGCCGGGCTCATCCACTGGGGCTGCTGCTTGATCTCGTAGTGATGGATGCCCACGCCCCAGCCCTGGGTCGCTCGCTCGGCACGCCCGCCCAGCAGCAGCGCCAGCAACTGGTGGCCGAAGCAGATGCCGAGCAGCTTGTCGCCGGCCTCGTAGCGCTTGAGCAGGTAGGTCTTGAGCGTCTGGATCCACGGATCGCTGCCGAAGGAGTCCGCCTTGCTGCCGGTCACCAGGTAGGCGTCGTAGCGCTCCGTGTCGGCCGGGTAGTCGCCCTGCACCACATTGAACACCTCGAAGCTGGCCGCCAGCGGCTGCTGGGCGAACAGGCGCTCGAACATGCGGCCGTAGCCCTGGTATTGGTCGATCAGTTCGGGGCGGAGTACATCGGTTTCCAGAATGCAGATACGCAATGACATGGAGCGGATTACCTGAGACAGCAAGGGTTGCAGGAGAGGTCGTTAGCGTGCCTCGAAGCGGCACCGGACGCAACAGCGGCGCGGCCCGCAGAGCCATTCAGGCGATATCCGGCAACCATCAGCGACATCGATACCTACCATGCTCAGCCTTCACTTCTGTCGATGGAGCGGCTCGGCAACTATGCAGCCACCGGGTTCACACCCATCCCAGCCAGAGGAGCAACACCATGAGCAGCTTCGCCGCCATCGCCAGCCTGATCGCCGCCTCCGCCTTCCACAGCGTGCCGGCCACTCCCCAACAACCGCAACAGGCCCGTCCCCGCCAGTAAGCCACTGGCGGCAACCACTCTCGGAGGATCAGCCATGTCCATCACCGAAGCCTTCGGCAACACCGCCACCTACGGCGTCACCTACGTCAGCCTGAGCGACTCCGGCCTGCACTTCGAGTCCGAAGCCGCCGTGCACATGGAAGACGGCAGCCTGCTGACCCTGCGCATGCCGACCCGGCAGAGCGAGAAGATGGCGATCCACAGCGTGGTGTGCATGCAGAACGGCTGGTGCCTGGTCGCCTGAAAGCCCGTCCGCGGGATGATGAACGCCCGCCACCGATCAGGGCGCGCTCAGGCGCACGGCCAGGTCGTCGCCCAGGTGCCGGGCGAGGATGCGTCGCCAGCTGTCGTCGGCGTGCATGGCCACGAAGGCCTGCTGCATCTGCGCGCCCAGCTCCGCGGCATCTTCCAGCACCGGACTGCCGGCAATGAAACTGTGCGCCGAGCCCACCGAGCGACCGGCCTGTAGCTGGTCCGGCGCGTAGCCCAGGCGCCGCCATAGATAGTGCACGCGCAGGTCGATCTCGTACCAGGCCAGCACCCGGCCGCCCTGCAGCATGCGCGCCGCCTGCTCCGGGTCCGTCACTTCCACCACCTTCTGCCCTTCGCGCTTCAGCGCCAGCGCTTCCAGCGCCCGTGGCGTACCGCCCATCACCACCACCGGACCGGCGGCCAGGGCATCGCCCAGGCTGTCGAAACGCTGCTTCGGACTGGCCAGCACATAGGACGTGGAGACCACGTCGAGCAGCCAGACGAAGCCCTTCTCGCGCTCGGCCGTGCGCCCCAGGTTGAGCACAATGCCGTGCGGGTCGCCGGCCACCGCCAGCTGCACGCGCTTCCATGGCACGCTGTGGTAGCGGCACTCGCGCTGCAGGCGCTTGCACAGCTCGTCCATCAGGTCGCCGAACAGGCCACGGTTATCCGCTTTGTCATCGGCGAAGGGCATCTGGCCCTGGCCGATATAGATATTGAGGGGTTCGGCCGCGCTGGCAGGCCCCAAGGCCAGCAGCAGAGTCGCCGCCAGCAGCATCGATACGATTGTTGGATTGGTCGTCACGCGCCTCTGCACTCCCCGATAGCGCTGGGGGAAGAGACTGCCAGAAAGGCTCTGGAAAGCAAAACCGGCCACGAGGGCCGGTTCTGTTTGTAGCGAGGCGCGATCAGAAGCCCTCGCCCTTGGCCGCCTTTTCCAGCAGCAGGGCCGGCGGCAGGAAGCGCTCGCCGTACTGCTCGGCCAGGTACTGGGCGCGGGCGATGAAATCCTTCACCCCGTACTGGTTGATGAACTGCAGCGCACCGCCGGTCCAGGCGGCGAAACCGATGCCGAAGATCGAACCGATGTTGGCGTCCGCCACCGACTTCAATACGCCCTCTTCTACGCAACGCACGGTCTCGATGGCCTGGATGAACAGGATGCGATCACGCACGTCCTCCTGGGAGATCTGCGCATCGGCCTTCTCGAAGCGTGCCTTGAGCTCCGGCCACAGATGCTTCTTGCCGCCCTCGGGGTACTCGTAGAAGCCGCCACCGGCAGCCTTGCCCGGACGCTTGTACTCCTTGAGCATCAGCTCGATGACATTGAACGCCGGGTGCTGCGGGATCTGCTTGCCCTCGGCGGCCAGGTCGGCGACGGTCTGCTGGCGAATGTGCTCCATCAGGCTCATCGACACTTCGTCGCTGATCGCCAGCGGGCCCACCGGCATGCCGGCCTTGCGCGCCTCATTCTCGATCATCGCCGCGCTCACGCCCTCGCCGAGCATGGCGATGCCTTCATTGGTGAAGGTGCCGAATACCCGCGAGGTGAAGAAACCGCGGCTGTCCTCAACCACAATCGGGGTCTTCTTGATCTGCAGCACGTAGTCGAAGCCACGTGCCAGGGTCTCGTCGCTGGTCTTCTCGCCGCGGATGATCTCCACCAGCGGCATCTTGTCGACCGGGCTGAAGAAGTGCAGGCCGATGAACTTGTCCTGCTTCTGCACCGCGGTGGCCAGGCCGGTGATCGGCAGGGTCGAGGTGTTGGAGGCGATTACGGCATCCGGCAGCGCGGCGGCCTCGGCGGCGGCATTGACCTTGGCCTTGAGGGCGCGGTCCTCGAACACCGCCTCGATGATCAGGTCGCAGCCTTCGAGGTCGGCGTCGCTGGCGGTCGGCTTGATGCGGGCGAGGAAGGCGTCGCGCTTCTCAGCCGTCATGTGGCCGCGGCTGACCTTCTTGTCGAGCAGCTTGGCCGAGTAGGCCTTGCCCTTCTCCGCCGCTTCGATGGACACGTCCTTGAGCACCACCTCGATGCCGGCGGCTGCCGACACATAGGCGATGCCGGCGCCCATCATGCCGGCGCCGAGCACTCCGACCTTCTTCGTTACGTACTGCGGGATGCCCTGCGGACGCGAGCTGCCGGCGTTGATCTCGTTGAGCTGGAACCAGAAGGTGCCGATCATGTTCTTCGCCACCTGGCCGGTGGTCAGCTCGGTGAAGTAGCGCGCCTCGATGATCTGCGCGGTGTCGAAGTCGACCTGGGCGCCCTCGACGGCGGCGCACATGATCTTCTCCGGCGCCGGGAAGCAGCCCTTGGTCTTGTCACGCAGCACGCTCGGCGCGATGGCCAGCATCTGCGCCACGGCCGGGCTGCTCGGCGTACCGCCGGGGATCTTGTAGCCCTTCACGTCCCACGGCTGCGCAGCGCTCGGGTTGGCGGCGATCCAGGCGCGGGCCTTGCTCAGCATCTCCTCCGGGGTGGCGGCGAGATCGTGGATCAGGCCAGCCTTGAGCGCGGCGTCCGGGCGCACCTTCTTGCCTTCGGCTAGGTACGGCAGGGCCTTTTCCAGGCCGAGGATGCGCACCATGCGCACCACGCCGCCACCGCCCGGCAGCAGGCCGAGGGTCACTTCCGGCAGGCCCAGCTGCACGCTCGAATTGTCCAGGGCGATGCGATGGTGGCAGGCCAGGCAGATTTCCCAGCCGCCGCCCAGCGCGGCGCCGTTGATCGCGGCCACCACCGGCTTACCCAGGGTCTCCAGGCGGCGCAGTTGGCCCTTGATGCCCAGGACCATGTCGTAGAACGGCTTGGCGTCGGCCTTGGTGACCTTGATCAGTTCGTTGAGGTCGCCGCCGGCGAAGAAGGTCTTCTTCGCCGAGGTGACGATCACGCCGGCGATGGAATCCTTCTCGGCCTCCAGGCGCGCGACGGTGGCGCCCATGGCTTCGCGGTATACCGCGTTCATGGTGTTGGCGCTCTGGCCGGGCATGTCGATGGTCAGGACGACGATATTGTCCTGGCCCTTTTCGTAACGGATGGCGTCAGTCATTTTTCTAATCTCCGCCTCAAACTCTTTCAATAATCGTCGCGATGCCCATGCCGCCGCCGACACACAGCGTGGCCAGGCCGTAGCGCAGCTCGCGCTTCTCCAGCTCGTCGAGCAGGGTGCCGAGGATTGCGCAGCCGGTGGCGCCCAGCGGGTGGCCCATGGCGATGGAGCCGCCGTTGACGTTGACCTTGTCCTCGCTGACACCCATGTCCTTCATGAACTTCATGACGACGGAGGCAAAAGCCTCGTTGACTTCGAACAGGTCGATGTCCTCAACGGACAACCCAGCCTTGGCCAGGGCCTTGCGCGTGGCCGGCGCCGGGCCGGTGAGCATGATGGTCGGGTCGGTACTGGTCACCGCGGTGGCGACGATCCGCGCACGCGGCTTCAAGCCCAGTTCCTTGCCCTTGGCCGGGCTGCCGATCAGCATCAGCGCCGCGCCATCGACTATCCCTGAGCTGTTGCCTGGGGTGTGTACGTGCTCGATGCGCTCGACATGGCTATACACGCGCAAGGCGGTGGAGTCGAAACCCATCTGCCCCATCATCTCGAAGCTCGGCTTGAGCTTGCCCAACCCCTCAAGGGTGGAGTCACCACGAATGAATTCGTCGTGGTCGAGGATGACGATGCCGTTCTGGTCGGTCACCGGAATCAGCGATTTGTTGAACGAGCCGTCGGCGCTGGCACGCGCGGCCTTCTGCTGCGAGCGCAGGGCGAAGGCGTCCACATCGCTACGACTGAAGCCTTCCAGGGTGGCGATCAAGTCGGCGCCAATGCCCTGCGGCACGAAGCTGGTGTGGATATTGGTTTCCGGGTCCATCACCCAGGCGCCGCCATCGGAGCCCATCGGCACGCGCGACATGGATTCCACGCCGCCGACCACCACCAGGTCCTCGAAGCCGGAACGCACCTTCATCGCACCCATGTTCACCGCTTCAAGGCCCGAGGCGCAGAAGCGGTTGAGCTGCACGCCGGACACGCTGACGTCCCAGTCCGCCACCATCGGCGCGGTCTTGGCGATGTCGGCGCCCTGATCGCCAACCGGAGTCACGCAGCCGAGCACGATATCGTCGACCTGACGGGTATCCAGCGCATTGCGCTCCTGCAGCGCGCGCAGCAGGCCGGCCACCAGATTGACTGGCTTGACGCTGTGCAGCGCGCCGTCCTTCTTGCCCTTGCCGCGCGGCGTGCGCACGGCGTCGAAAATATATGCTTCGGTCATGACGTCCCTCGGAACATGGCAGCGGCGGATGCCGGGTCGCATAACCTTAATTGCCTGCCCCGAGGACTCAATGACCGATTCGCTCAGGCCTATTGACCGTTGGGCCCAGACGAATGGTCGCCTGCGCTCGGCCCGTTTCGCTGCAGGCCGCGGTGCGTCTGGCTCAAGGCGCGGCGCCTCATGGAAAGCCCCGAGGCAATAACTACGCGATTCTGCTGATGCCTTTGTAGAAGCGAAGTTGTCTAAGCTGCAAGTGACGACACCCCTAGGATTAACCGTGCAAGGTGCCGCCGCCGGGTTTTGCCGGGGCGGCTTTTTTGTCCGCGCCACGGTGTGGGGGCTCGTCCTGCGACGCAACTGCAGGCCACTGGCCAGAACACCAACAAGAACAAAGGCAGTAGCATCATGTTCAAACAAGCCAAGTATCGGCAGGCGAGTCTCATCGTCCTTGCCACCACCGTTATCCTGATCCTGCCCAACGTGACTCGTCTGGTCGGCTGATCGTTCTTTCCCCGCCGTGGCCCGATGCCGTAGCGCTCGGGCCGCGGAACAACCCCTCCTGCAATCCACCCTTCCTACTCTCTGCCGCAGACGCCGCTGTGCTAGCGTGGAATTCCGTCCATGCCTGAGGCCATCGCCATGCGTACCCTGCTGCTCAGCCTGTGCCTGTGCCTGCCACTCGCCGCGCAGGCCGGCGAAATCGACCAGCCCGCCGCCCTGAAAGCCCTGCAACGCAGCGATGCCGTGCTGATCGACGTACGCACCGAGGATGAGTTCGTCAGCGGCGCCCTACCCGGTGCCCATCTGATCCCCCACGAACAGATCGCCCAGCACATCGCCGCCGTGGCGCCGGACAAGAACGTCCCCATCGTCCTCTACTGCCGCAGCGGCCGCCGCTCCGGCATCGCCCAGGACAACCTGCAGGCGCTGGGCTACACCCAGGTGATCAACGCCGGCGGCTACGAACAACTGCAACCCGCACTCAAGGACTGATATGCGCAACCCGCTCAAACACTTTGTCCATCTGCCCCTGCTCGCCGCCCTGCTGGCACCCGCCGCCTGGGCCGCCGAGCTCAAACTGGAGCTTGCCGGCGGCAGCCGCAGCTGGAGCACCGCACAGCTTCTGAGCCACCCGCAGGCGCAGAAGATCGAGATCCCGGCCGACGTGGCCTACAAGCGCGACATGACCTATCGCGCCGTGCCGCTGGCCACCCTGCTCGACGGTGTGCAGCCCGGCGACCATCTGCAGGCCGTGGCCCTGGATGGCTTCGCCGCCGAACTCCCCGCCGCCCCGCTACTCAGCACCCAGGGCGCCCGCGCCTGGCTGGCGGTGGAAGACCCGGCCCAACCCTGGCCCGCACTGGCCACCGGCAAACCCAGCGCCGGGCCCTTCTATCTGGTGTGGCAGAACCCGGAAGCCGCGCAGATCGGCCCGGAGCAATGGCCCTTCCAGGTTTCCCACATCCGCCTGCTCAGCCCAGTCGCCCAACGCTTCCCCGCCCTGCTCCCGGCAGCCGACGCCAGCGCCGAAGTGCAGGCGGGTTTTGCGGTATTCCAGAAGAACTGCCTGGCCTGCCATCGCCTGAACGGCGCGGGGGATTCGCACTTCGGGCCGGACCTGAATATTCCGCATAGCCCGACGGAGTATTTCGCGGGGGATTTTTTGCGGCAGTACATTCGTGATCCGCAGAGCCTGAGGAAGTGGCCACAGGGGCGGATGCCGGGGTTTAGTGAGGAGGTTTTGAGTGATACGGAGTTGGGGGAGCTGATTAAGTACTTAACTCAAATGGCGGCAAGGAAAAACAACTGAACCCACTTTACCATCTGACTCACCTTGAGGTAGGTTTCACGAAATGGCCACATGACATCACCACAACGATGGCAGCATGTTGAGCCATAGAGTGTTCTTCGCTTAACAAGCAATGGAGGCAACAATGGCATCGAAGCCGTTAATATTCGAGCCCGAGATAGATACTCTTGCAACCCTCGTCGAAGAAGGCGCCAGAGCATCCTCACATAATATCTCTCGATTCATTGAGCCTGCCCCAGGAACACTTCGTCGAGCAAAATCCAAAAGGCATCACTTAATTTTCGGTCGCCGTGGGTCCGGCAAAAGCAGCCTCCTCCTAAAGGCCGGCGATGAGCTAGAGAGGGCTAATCATCCAATTGCCTTAGTCGATCTAGAACCATTCAAAGGCATCATTATCCGGACCTGCTTCTCTCTGTACTAATTGCAACATTAAAAAAATATGAAATTTGGCTCAAAGATCACCGACGGGATAACTGGCTAAAGTCACTCTTCACGAAACTACACTTCTGGAAACGTAGCGAGATCACCACCAAATCCCTCCTCCTAGACATACAAACAGCAATTAAAAATCTAGAAGAACAACTGCATCTTACCGACGAAGCCAACATAAAGAAAACCACCTCCGACGATCAGAGCCAGCAACTCGACAAAAAGCAGAGAGCCTCTTTAGGTTTAAACAGTGAAACCATCGCTCCTTCCATTGAAGAAGAAATAGCAGCTAGAGTTACCGCGCAATCATCCAGAGAAATAATCGAAGAAACAAAAAGATCCAAGAAGGATTATCTTCTAAGGCAAATCCTAGAGTACCAAAAAATATTTCGAGAGCTCTCTAACCTTACCGGCTATGCCAGCTATCTTTTTCTTGATGATCTTTACCATCTACGCCGCGACGATCAAGCCAGCATCCTTGACTACTTCCACCGAGTAGCCAAGAACAACAATTTATGGCTAAAAATCGGAACAATAAAGAATCGCTCAACTTGGTATGTCCACGGCCCTCAGCCCATGGGATTAAAGATTGGAGATGATGCAGACGACATCAACCTCGACTTAACACTGGAAAAATTCTCATCCGCGAGAGACTTCCTACTTAAAATCCTAGACTCTTACTCCAACGATGCAGCAGCACCTAAAATCACCAAATTCGTGGCAGATGGTGGAGTTGATAGACTGGTGATAGCCTCCGGAGGCGTAACCCGAGACTTTCTTGGGATTTTCCGGAGGTCTATTAATGAAACAAGAGAGCGTCTGAGTCAAAATCCTGGCCATCCAAGAGGTCCGAAAATCGGAGCAGAAGATATAAATGTAGCTGCTGGCAGCTACGGAGACACAAAAAGAGAGGAATTTGAAAGAGACACACTTGAAGACAGAAAAAGACTGGAGGACATGTTCGACAAGATCAAAGCATTCTGCCTTGAAAAAAACAAAGCTAATGTTCTGCTTGTTGACCAAGAAGCAAGCGATGCAGAGCACGACACCATTCAAGAACTTGTAGACCTTCGCCTAATCCATCAAATCAGATCGCGAGTCACAGAAAAATCAAGAACAGGAAATATATTTAGAGCACTCCTCCTCGACATAAGCCAATACACTGGCGAGCGCACACGAAGGGACATCAACATGATCGAATTCTGGCGACCAGAGAACAAAGAAATCTTAAGAAAATCTAAATATATATTTGACCCTGCCATGACCGTCGAAGAGATCCAAAAAGCAAGCAAAGCGATTAGAGCTACCGAAAGCGCATCGGCAGACAAAAAGAAACCTGCAAATCAACTCGACATAGATTTCTAGCAGTAGGGAAAAGACCACGCCTTGTGGCCTAAGTAGGCGCTAAATCGCCACACTTTCCTCGGCCCCATCTGCAATTTCGCCTTGCACGGCGAGTCACTTTCTCTTGTTTGCCCAAGAGAAAGTAACCAAAGAGAAGGACACCCGGCATCCAGGTTTCGCTACGAGAAACTTCCCTCCCTCCGGTGCCGGGCTTGCAAGGGCCATCCATGGCCCTTTAAGCCTTTCGCCGCATCCATGCGGCTCACCCCTCTGCGCAACACCTCCACTCGGCCTCCTGACGGGGACTTGGGCTCCGAGTTGCCTGATGCCTTTCGTGTTGATCGCTCCCGTGTTGTGGGGAGGTTATGGGTATGGCACAGGGAGGGAGGGGCCGGAAGAAGCCGGGGAACGCCGGAAGAGGCCGGATGGCGCGGGTTTGCGGTGGGTACTCGGTGCCAAACGGGCGCAAGGTAAAAACAGGCCGGTCTGCGTGCCGGCCGTCGAAATTCGCGAGCAGTTTGGCATCAGGTCAGACAAGAGCGAGCCCTAGACCATCCATCCGCCCGCCCAAACAACGCGGCCGATGATCTGTAATTCGGCAAGGCGGTCCCTAGGCACCGTTAGCTCTTTGTATTCCTTGTTGTGGCTAATGATGAGCACAGATCCATCGAACTGGCGCTGCAGGCGCTTGGCGTACAGGTGGTCATCGAGCATAACCACATAGACACCCTCGCCCTCTAGGGTATTGCGGCGCTGGTCGATCATGACCGTGTCGCCATCATCCAGAAGGCCCAGCATCGAGTCACCATCCACGCGTAGGCAAGCCAGTTCGGATGGGGTCAGCCCCTTCTTACGCAGGCTGTATCGGGTGAAGGACAGATGCACTAGGACGCGCGAGCGCTCATTCCAGGAGCCACTGCCCGCGCTACAGCGCGCGTCATAAAGCGGTATGTAGGCGTACGGATCATCCTCATCAGCAGGCGCGGATGCGGACGTGCCGAAAGCCAACCACATGGAATCCGCCTTGGCTGCAGCAGCTATCTGCTCCAGCCTGTCCAGCGTTGGGTACGTATCCCCCTGCAGATAACTGCGCAGCGTTGCTTCTGAAAGCCCGCAGTCGCGAGAAAAACTGCGAAGGCTACGTCCAGCAAACGCTGATTTCAGCCTTTCCTTGAAACATCCGATTCCTTGGGTAGGAATCGGATGCTCCTGCTTTTCCGCATCCGAATCGTCCGATTCTCTGTAACCCATTGATTTCATTCCGCTTGCAAGGTTTTCCGCGCACGCATCCGTGAAAAAACTAATCGGATGCGAATATTTCTGTTGTTGTGCGTATATTTTCTAGCTATTGTCTATCCGGAACCGGTCGTTAGATGGCCGGCCATAACCACCCGCCAAGATGGTTTCTAGATGGACGTTATCGATATCCCTGCAGACCTTGAGCAGCGCTGGGAGTGGATCAAGTACCAGCTGCGCATCAATGACTGCTCAACCGCTGAGCTTGCCCGCCAGTTGAGCGTGACGGATCGAGCTATCCGCAACGCCAAGCTGCGTCCCTATCCCCGTATAGAGCGAGCCATCGCCCAAGCCCTAGGCATAGACCCATGGCGCCTCTGGCCGGAGCGCTGGAACGCCGATGGAACGCCGCACAGGCAGCGCCCCAACCGGGCCGAAAGTTTGTATTCCAGTACAAAAACGGAATTGCGAAAGCATAACGCAGCGTGTCCGGTTGGACACCGTAAAAAGGCTATGGAGGCTTGAACATGCGTCACGGAAAAGACCATCTGACCCTGGACTTGTTCTTCACCATCCCTCAACCGACCCACGCTGCGCCTGGGCAAGGCAACTACTCCGCCCAGGTCAGCCAGATCGTTAGCGACATCCTCAAGGCTTCACCTCTGGATCGCGACGAAGTTGCTGCTCACATGACAGCTCTTTCTGGAGATCACATCTCCACAGCGATGCTCAATGCCTGGTCCAGCCCAGCTCGGCTCGACAATAACCTTCCTTTCTATAGGGCAGCCCTGATTGAGGAGGTGTGCTCCAGCCATCTGCTGACTGATTGGTTGGTCAGTGTGCGGGGTGGCCATGTGGCTTATGGGCGAGATGCACTGAACGCTGAGCTGGGCCGTCTGGAGCGTCAGCGCGACGAGGCTGCGCGCCAGGCTCGCGAGCTGAAGCGTCTGCTTTCGGGTGGCAAACATGCGTAGCTGGTACACCGCCCAAGAGCTTGCTGGTCTGCCGGGTATGCCGGGCACTGACCGCAACGTCCGGCTCATGGCCGAGCGCGAAGGCTGGGAAGGCCAACGTCGCCTCGGCTCTAAGGCCATCGAATACGGTTTTGCTGCCCTCCCGCCGGAGACCCAGGCCGCGCTGCTGACAGCCTCGGTCGGTGTCGAGAAGGCAGAGCTCGCCACAGTTCAGGATCAAAAGCTTGCATCGCGTGACGCGGTTCCGGCGTCACGCCTTACAGACGATCAACGCGACGTGATGACTGCGCGCCTGGCTTTCGTTCGTGAAATTGAGCGGATGAGCCAGTTGGTCAGCCAGCAGCGGGCCATCATGACCCTGGTTGGCCTGGCCCGCGATGGTCAGCTCAGCCCTTACCTTGCAGCCCGCGTCGAGCGCGCCAACGACCGCAAGACGGCCGACCGCTCGCTGTCCGAGCGCACCCTCAAGCGCTGGCTGGCCGACTACCGCAAGCATGGCGAAGCCGGCCTGGCGCCTGCCCGTCGCAAGGCAGACCTGAGCGTGCCGGACTGGGCGGCGGACTTCCTGCGCTGCTACCAGCGCCCGACCAAGCCAGCGGTCGAGCGAGCCTACGCCGAGTTCTGCACCAAGTTCCGGGGCAACACCCCGAGCATCCACCAGGTGCGTCGCTTCCTGGAGAAGCTCAGCCCGGAGGCCCGCGAGCGTGGTCGCTACAGCCCGCAGGAACTAAAGGCCTTCCAGCCGTTCCGCCGGCGCACCACCAAGAACCTGCTGCCCGGCGACGTGTACACCGCCGACGGCCACAAGTTTGACTCGGAGGTGATCAACCCCCACACCGGCAAGCCGCACCGCCCCGAGATCACCACAGTCCTGGACGTGGCGACCCGGCGTGTCCTGGGCGTGTCCATCGGCGAGGCCGAGAACGCCATCGACGTGATGTTCGCCCTGCGCGATGCCATCCAGCGCGGCGGCATGTTCGCCCTGTTCTATGTGGACAACGGCAGCGGCTTTGCCAACGAGGCAGTGCGCGAGGTGGTTGATCGCCTGGGCGGTGAGATGGTGCATGCGCTGCCCTACAACAGCCAGGCGCGTGGCCTGATCGAGCGCGCCCACCGGACCATTTGGGTGGCGGCGGCCAAGAAACTGACCAGCTACATCGGCGTCGACATGGACAAGCACGCTGGCACCAAGGTGCACCGCATCAGCCGCCAGCAGCTGCGCGACCAAGGCAGCACGCGCCTGATCCCGACCATGGCCGAGTTCATGGCTGCCGCTGAGATCGAGATCGAGGACTACAACAACAAGCCGCACCGTGCGCTGGCCAAGATCCGCGACGCCGGTACCGGCCGCATGCGTCACATGAGCCCCAACGAAGCCTGGGAAGCGGCACGCGGTACCGGCTGGGAGCCGATGCTGGCGCCGGCCGAGCTGGTCAGCGACCTGATGCGACCGCAGGTGGTGCGCCGCACAGTGCGCGGTGAGATCACCTGGGACGGCAATCGCTACTTCCTCAATGAGCTGCGCCACATCCACGGAGAGGACGTGCGCATCGCCTACGACGTGCGTGACGCCAGCCGAATCTGGGTGCGCACCATGGATGGCGAGCTGATCGGCGAGGCCCTGCTTGATGGCAACGCCAGCGACTACATGCCACTGAACCGCATCGAGAAGGCGCGCGACCGCCGAGCCCAAGGCCAGCTCAAGCGCGGCATCGACAAGCTGGAGACCCTGACCGGGGCGCGTGTCGAGCTGGTGGCCTCGACCACCGCAGCCAACGCCAACCTGGAACCGGCCCTGCTGGAACAGGCCCAGCACTACGCCGAGCTGGCCATGGAGCGCCAGGCGGCCGAGTTCGAGGTGCCCGGCGATGCGATGGCCCGCTACGACCTATGGCAGCGGCTGGATGCACGCCAGAAAGCAGGCGAATCGCTGAGCCAGGACGAAGCCAGCTGGCATGCCAGCTACCCGCGCCACATCGACTTCAAATCCATTCAACGCATGTACGACTTCGCGGCCGAACAGGCCCGCGCTTGACCAGGGGAGCAACACCTATGAGCGTTTCAAAAATCGTCCCTCTCACCAACGTCGGCCTGCTGTCGGCTGCCATCGACCGCGCCCTGCAGCGCCCCATCGGCTTGCCTGGCCTAGTGGTCATGTACGGCCCGAGCGGCCTGGGCAAGTCGGTAGCTGCTGCCTACGCCGCCAACCTGCACCGTGCCTACTACGTCGAGTGCCGTGACACCTGGAGCAAGAAAGCCCTGCTGCAGGCGATTCTGCGCGAGATGGCCGTGAGCCCGGCCCGAACCCTGTCGGAGATGGTCGACCAGGTAGCCGAGCAGCTCAGCCGCAGCAACCGTCCACTGATCGTGGACGACGTGCAATACCTGCTGGAGAAGTCTGTCGCCAACGTCCTGACTGACCTCTACAACGCCAGCCAGGGCACCATCGTGCTGATCGGCGAGGAAGGGGTGGCCGCCAGCCTGGGCAAGCTGGAGCGTCTGCACAACCGCGTGCTGGAGTGGGTGCCGGCACAGGCTGCAAGCCTTCCCGACGTTAAGCGCCTGGCCTCCGAGTGCTACCCGAAACTGCAGCTGGCCGATGACTTGCTGTCCGACCTGGTCAACTCGGTGCGCGGCTGTCTGCGCCGCGTTGCCGTTAACCTCTATCGAGTGAACAGCGAAGCCACCGCCACCGGCCAGACGAGCATCGACTTGGCTACCTGGGGCAAGAAAGGCTGGTTTACCGGCCAGGCCCCGGCACGGAGGGCCGCCTAATGCGCTCCGGCAAGAAACCCGTTCACCTGGCCATGACCGGCGGAAAGCTGCCGCGCCAGCGCATGTGGGAGGCCATCCGCGAGCTAGCAACGGGCGCTGGCGAGCTGAGCACCTACAACGTCTCCCGCCGCGCGGGCCAGGACGACGAGGCCGCGCGTGATTACCTGCGCGCCCTGGCTAAGGCCGGCATCGTTCGTCAGCTCAATGCGCGTGACCGCGACGCCACCTGGGAGTTGCTGCAGGACGAGGGCGTCGAAGCCCCGCGTGTCAACAAGCGCGGCGAGCGTATGCCGCCGGATGGCGTCGAGTGCATCTGGCGAGCCCTGCGCATCGTGGGCGAGCTGAGTGCCTCCGAGGCTGTCGAGCAGGCACGTGCCGGCGGCGCCAAGATCACCGAAGACGGCGCCCGCATCTACCTGCAGGGGCTGGCCCTGGCCGGCTATGTCACCCGCGATGGTGGCACCGCAGGCAAGCCCTCGGTCTTTCGTCTGCTACCCGGTCGTAACAGCGGCCCGCTGCACCCGATCTACCAGCGCAACACCTATGCCCAGGTCTACGACCCGAACCTGAATCGTGTGGTTTGGACGAAGGGCCAGGGCACCGAGGTCGAGCGCCTGCGCGGCCTCCTGCGCGAGTGGCTAGGAATTGACGACTGGCAGGACGAAAGCATCGCCTCCGCTGGCCTGGTCAAGCGTACCCGCAAGGAGGTGCAAGCATGAGCCAGGCCGCCCACGTCGACCTGTCCGCTTGGGGCAAGCAGCCCCCCCTGTTCGTGACCCTGCTGGCGCGCGAGGTCGAGCAGAGCAACCGCACCAAGGCAGGCGAGCGCATCGGCATGAGCCGAACCACCGTGACCCTGATCCTGCAGAACCGCTACCCGTCGCCCACCACCAGAGGCGTCGAGCGGCGAGTGCTCGATGCGCTCGGGCGTATCGAGTGCGTTGCTATCGGCGAAATCGTCACCGCCGAGCAGTGCCAAACCTACCGCGAACGCAAGGCCCCCACCCACAACCCGATGGCCATGCAGCACTGGCGCGCCTGCCAGCATTGTCCGAACAACCCTAGCTGCAACGCACAGGAGCAACGCCATGTCCGCCACTGAGCAACGCCCGCTGAAAGTGCTGACCGCAGACCATCGCGCCAAGGTCGCCAACTTCAACCAGGCCTGTCGCGACCTGCAGCGCCTGGGCATCCGCCTGCATCGCGTCGACCTAGTCGAGAACCGCCTGGCCGTCGACCACGTGGCCGGCCGCTTCCTGGTGCAAGAGCGCCATGTCGTCGGGCTGACCCGGCGGCCAACGGCCGGCAGCACCTTCTACACGGCGCAGTTTCAAGGCGTGACCCTCGAATGGCGCGAGCCCATCAGCCACACCCGCCCGAGCGAATACGCCGGCCCCACCTTTCACTGATTAGGAGTAGATCCATGTACGGAACCCCCGAAATTCAAGCCGGTTTCTGGCAGGACGCCCAAGGGCGCTTGGTGCCGGTCGGCATGATCAAACCCATCGACCAGGAGCGTGACCGCCTGGTGCGTGATCTGGTTAAGAGCGCCATCGAGCTGAACAGCAAGATGGCCAGCTTCAAGGCCACTGCCTTCGGCGACGTTCGCGCCTTCATCGAGATGAGCTTCGAGGAGTACGGCGCCAAGGTCGGCGGCAAGAAAGGCAACGTCACCCTGCTGACCTACGACGGCCGCTACAAGCTGCAGATCGCTGTCCAGGACTCGATCAGCTTTGACGAGCGTCTGCAGGCGGCCCGCGCCCTGATCGACGAATGTCTGGCCGAGTGGACCGAGGGCGCCCGGCCTGAGGTGGTCACCCTGGTCAACGATGCCTTCCGCACCGACACCAAGGGCGAGATCCGCACCGCCCGCGTACTGGCCCTGCGCCGACTCAAGATTGAGGACAAGCGCTGGAAGCGTGCGATGGACGCCATCGGCGAAGCCTGCCTGGTCACCAGCTCGAAGGAATACATCCGCCTCTATGAGCGGGTGGGCGACAGCGACGAATACCTGCCGATCAGCCTGGACATGGCCAGCATCCGCATGCCGGAAGAGCATGCCCCGAAGGCTATGGAGGTGCACTGACATGGCCGCCACAACCATCGCCTATTGCTTCGCTTCGGGGCACATCCAGTTCGGTCCGTCTGTGCCAGACGGAGCTATCGGTATTGCAAAGGGCGAAGCCCAGAAGGTGCGAGACGTGATCGAGGTAACCGCACGCTTGTCGGTGTATGACAACGAAACGCTGTTCGTGCCGGGCATCCCTGAGGCAGCAAGCCAACGCGATGGGATGGTCGCGCTTGCGCGCTACATCCAGTTCCTGGGCGAGCGTAATGGGCCCGGCTTCCGGGCAATGGGGGCCTGACATGCAGCGTTATCACGACACCAGCACCGACCCCCTACCGATTCGCTCGCCATACCACGAGCAGGAGCGGCAACGCCTGGAAGAGCTGACTGCCGAATTTCTGGCCAAAGGCGGCCAGGTTCAGGAGGTCGGCTTCCAGATGCGCGACAAATACACCTTTGTGATCGCACCAGAAAAGACGCCGATTTACTCACACCTGTTTGTCCGGCCGGAGGCCGGGCCGCTGCGCGCCAAGGCGCAGCCGGCGCCCGCATGCGCTCCGGCCAAGCCGGACATCGAGATCGAGCAAATGCAGGACGAGCAATCGGAGCAGCTCCAGGTCGTCGAGAAGGACCGCTGCTCGGACCTGACTACGCCCCAGCTGGCTGCCCGCCTAATGGTCCAGGCCAAGCTCGGCGCCTCGCCGATGGCGGCCGCCGAAGCTGTCGGCGTCACTGAGAAACAGGCGCGCCAGCTGGCCCGTGACTTCCGTTTCACCTTCAACCGCCAGCGCTAGGAGACCCAGCACATATGGCCAAACACACCATCACTGTCAGCGACATGGAGGGAGGTATTTCTATCCGCGTAGAGGGCGATGGCGCTCTGGAAAGCACTGCTTCCGGGCGTGTCGTCAAGACATTGGTAGAAGTCGCCGGGCGCGTAGTTGCGCTCCAGGCTAGCGACTGCAACTGCCCGAAATGCCAAGCCAGACGCGGAGCCGAAGGCCAGGCCAACCCCGCCGAATCCAAACCCACCCTGCACTAAGCGAGGAGCAACACCATGAGTCTGACCCAAAAAGAACTGATCGAGACCATCCGTAATGACCTGGGCGTGGGCGGCACTCCTATCAGCCTGACCCAGGTTGAAGCGGTGCTGCGCTACTACGGCACTGTAGCTGCGCGCGCCCTCAAGGAAGACGGCGAAGTGCCGCTGCCGGGCCTGGGAAAGCTCAAGGCCAGCCAGCGTGCCGCCCGTACCGGTCGCAACCCGGCCACCGGCAAGCCCATCGAGATCCCGGCCAAGACCACCGCCAAGCTGGTTGTCGGCAAAGGCCTGGACGAGGCCCTTAACCAACCCTAAGCGAAACCACCCCGGCCTGGCCGGGGCTGGTCTGCCCAGCGTGGTGGCTGGGTACTGATGAGCAGCCACGAATGAGCATGAAACCCAGAACCGACCGAGTCCGCCAGCAGGACACAAAGCGCCAGCAGAACAAGCGCGACCGCGATGCCGCGCATGCTGAGCGGGTCGGCGCCGAGAGAACCAAGATCACCACCTACCGTGGCACCCGAGCCGATCTGGAGCTGATGCAGCAGGTCGGCGGCTACGAGGAACGGGACGAGGTGATCACCCTGACCATCCGCTACATGGCGGGTCTGGCGCGCCGCGATCCGGCCGCCTTCCGGGCCGCTATGGACCCGAGGAACCCAGCATGAGCAGCGCCGCGCTGAAGAAGATTCACATTGCCCGCCGCGACATGGGCCTGGATGACGATGTATACCGCTCGATCCTGGCCCGCGTGGCCGGCGTGCGGTCTTCCAAAGAGCTGACGCCTCACCAGATCGGCCGCGTTCTGGCCGAGTTCGAGCGCTTGGGGTGGGTGGCCAAGCCGGCCGCCAAGCGCGCGACCAAACGCACCGGCCGCGTGGCGCCGAACCCATCGGACGAGCGCCAGGCCCTAGTCGGCAAGATCGAGGCGCAGCTCGCCGAAGCTGGACGCCCGTGGGAATACGTCGATTCCATGGCCCGCCGCATGTACAAGGTCGAGCGTGTCGAGTGGTGCGACCCGACCCAACTGCGTGGCGTGGTGGCAGCTCTGACCAAAGATGCCAAACGCAAAGTGAGGGCTGAGTGATGAACCTGGAGCAAGTCCGCTCCCTGTTGCCACAGCAGATCCAGGACATTGTCGAGGCCATCGGCTTTCCGGCTACCCAACGCCTGGTGGAAGAGCTGGGCGGCACGACCTGGCCTGTGGCAAAAGGCGTTCGCCGCTTGGGAATCATCCGCCATGAAGCGCTCAAGGAAGTGGTAGGCGAGGACGCGGCGAACATCATGGCCAAGCGGTGGGCGAACGTGCCGTTGTATATTGCGAAGTGCGATGCTCCATTGCGCAGGCTTCGCGATATGGAGATCAACCGCCAGTTCGAGCAGGCCGTGCGTGAAGGCGTTAGCGCCAACGTGGTCGTCAACGAGCTGGCCCGTACATTCGGTCTCAGCGACCGGTGGATTTGGGCGATACTCAAACAGCCATCGCCCGAGGCGACTGGAGACCTGTTCCATTGAAGGAGGGAGCAATCATGTGGCGTAACTGGATAATGGCCGGGGCGCTGTTGGCAGCCTGCGGAGTGTCGCATGCACAGGCATCGACCGACCCGCTGACGGATATGGCGGTCACCGAGTTCCGTGAAGCAGCCGCCCAGGCCGCCAGCAATGACGGCACGCTTGCCCAGCAGGCCGCCTATCTCATGCAGGTAAAGAACGGGCTGTCTCTGTACCGTGATGGCGCGCTTACGAGCCAGGACGCCGAGCTGCTAGCCCACTTGGTGGATCAGCAGCAGCAGGCCGCCAAGCAAGCCAGATCCTCGGGCGGTCTGAGTAAGCAAGACCTGCAGCTTGCCGAGCTGATGCAGAAATCAGCCGCGCTAGCCAAGGAAATCCTAGCGCTCGACCGTACCGGGAAGGCTTACCAGCAGCGCATGGAGAGCTTCCACAACGGCATAGGGTACGATGCCTATCGATACGCCCAAGACCAGGGAATAGAACAGCTCTGACCCGCCACCGAAGCCCCGCACCAAGCGGGGCTTTTGCTATCTACTGAACCCCTTCCAGCTAATCCCGCGTGCCGCCAGGCTTGAACATGGCGGCATGAAAACTAAAGCCGCTCATCGCACTCTCACTTCGCCCCGCGACTACGCGGCGGCAGTGCTCGCCGAGCCTTCGCTGGAGCGGCGCCAGGGCCTGATGGAGCGTTGCCCGGCAGATTGGCGCGAGATGGTCGAAGAGCATGTGCGCTCGGCCTTTCCCAAGGTCAACGCCTATCGCCGCCACCAGCGCGAACGGGCCGAAGGCTCCAAGCAGAAGCCCCCGGCAGCCCCGCGCCGTCAAGACACCCCCAACGTAACCCAGCACCGCAAGAGCGAGCCGGAGGTCGGCAACGCCGCTCTGGCGCGGCTGCGTGCGTCTGTACAGGGAGTCCAGTAGATGGGCATCAAGACGCGCCTACTGGTGGCGACTCTCAGCGTGGCCACGCCTGTGGTCGGCTACTACGAAGGCCGCAGCCTGCTGGCCTACGTTGATCCGGTGGGTACGCCAACCATCTGTGACGGCTGGACCCGAGGGGTCCGCTTGGGCGACCAGGCCACCCCGGCACAGTGCGACGCATACACCCGCCAGGGCCTGGAGGAGGCAGCCGCCGTGTTTGAGCGGTGGGTGCCGGACAACGTGGCCAACAGCCTGACGCCCAAGACCCTCGCCGCCTTCCTGTCCTTCATCTACAACGCCGGCCCTGGTGGTAAGGGCGTGAAGGACGGCTTTGTCTGGCTCAAGAAAGGCGGCCACTCGACCATGCTGCTGCACCTGCAGGCTGGCCGGATCGCTGAGGCCTGCGCGCAGCTTCCCTACTGGAGCAAAGCGGGCGGGCGCCAGCTGCGCGGCTTGGTCCTGCGCCGAGAGGCTGAGCGCAAGCTCTGCGAGGAGGGCCTGCAGTGACCTGGCTTAACCACCTCAGCAAGCTGGCTCCCTTGATCGTGACCATCGCCCTGGTGGTGGGGTGGAACCTCGCCATTGAGCATTGGAAATCGGCCGCCTACGAAAAGGGTTACGCCAAGGCCACTGACGAGGGCGCCCTAGCCCTTGAGAAGAAGAGCGGCGAGTACCAGCAGCTGGAGCTTGTGCGCGCCCAGGCCGCCGAGGCCAGTGCCAAAGCTGCCACCAAACGCTTGCAGGAAGAGCAGGCCCGCAACAACCAGCTGGCGGCCGACCTGGCCGAGCAGCGACGCACCCACCGCCAAACCACCGACCGACTCTCTGGGGAGATTGCCCGTGTCAACGACCTCTACCGCAAGGCGCTCGACGCTGAGCCTGAGCCTCTGCCTGCTTGCGTGTTCACTCGTGGCTGGGTGCGCGTTTACGACGAAGCCACCGGAGCCCGACCCGCAGTGTCCGAAGCCGCAGATCCCGGCCGAGCTGCTGCGCAAGGCGCCGAAAGCCAAGCCCTTGACCAGCTCGATGCAGGCATCGGCCGCACCGAAGTCCTCGCCCATCACGTCCACTACGCCGAGCAGTGTCGCAACGTGGCCGACCAGCTGGACGCTCTGATCGACGCCGTGGAGGGCCACTGATGCAAATGGATTTTACCGAGGCTGTGGGCTGGGCCATCTCGCTGCTGGGGATCTTCAGCGGCTTGGTGTTCAGCCTGGTCAAGTTGCTGCTGAGCCAGATGGAGAAGCGCCTGGGCGAGCGCTTCGCCGCCCAGGACAAAGAGATCGCCAAGCTCGCAGAGCTGGAAAAGGACTTTCTGCGCTTCCAGGCAGAGTTGCCTCTGCAATACGTCCATCGCCAGGACTACGTGCGCAACCAGACCATCATCGAAGCGAAGCTCGATGGCCTACGGGACAGGCTTGAAGTCGTCCAGATCAGAGGAGCTAAAGAATGATTGACGCCGCCAAGATTCGCCGGGAGTCCATGCGCTGGTACATCCTGCTTACCCTGAACAACGCTCGCCCGGTGGACCCGCACGAGGCCCTGGTCCTCTCTACCATCCAGGGCATCTACACCGATGCTACCCAGCACGAGGTCCGCCGCGAGCTGGACTACCTGGCCGACCGTAGCCTGGTGACCCTGAAGAAAGAGCCCAGCGGCGTGTGGGTCTGCGGTTTGACGCACTACGGCGTGGACATCGCGGAGTACACCATCGAGTGCAATCCGGGTATTGCACGCCCGGTGCGGGGCTGAGCCATGCCGCCCCGTGGCAAGGTCGCCCAACTACCGCCAGAGCTGAAAGCCTGGCTCGACCAGTACCTGGTGGAAAACAACTTCAGTGGCTATGAGGTGTTATCGGCAGAGCTGGCCACCCGTGGCATCAGCATCGGCAAGTCGGCTCTGCACGCCTACGGTCAGAGCTTCGAGGACCGTCTCTCAGCCTTGCGCATGGCCAGTGAGCAGGCGCGAGCGGTGGTTGCCGCCGCGCCCGACGAAGAAGGCGCGGTAAACGAGGCGCTCATGCGCTTGGTGCAGGAGCACCTGTTCAAGCTGCTGATGGCGGACGGCAAGCAGATCGACCTGCCCAAGGTCGCTAAGGCAGTTGCCGAGCTTGGGCGCGCCGCCGTAGTACAGAAGAAGTGGCAAGCCGAGGTGCGCTCCAAGGTTGAGGCCGCAGCCCAAGCTGTCGAGAAGATCGCCCGCAAAGGCGGCCTCAATGTGGACACTGTGTCTGAGATCCGCCGCGAGATTCTTGGGGTGGCGTCGTGATCGAATTATCGCGGCCTTGGCACATGCGGCTTCAGAGCAGCAACTCGGACGCCATATTTGCACGCGGGGCAAGTGAGCAGGTCTCCACGGTCGTAGGCGTGCAGCGTTACATGCGTACCTTTCTCAAAGCACAAGCTACACAAGAAGTGGTTGGCCTCGCCCTGGGCATTTTCGCCGCGCAACTGATAGGCAAAATTGCCAGATGGAAACTGTCGACGCTCGTATTTGTCGTCCTTCATTCGGGCTTCAGAAAGCTCAGACAGCTCTTTCTTGGTCCTGGCCAACTCATCCAAAAGGCTCATCTGCTCACGCTGCCCCTGAAGCATCTGCTGCTGGAGATCAGCCAACACAGTGTTCAATTCAAACACCCGAGCCTGAATCAGGCTTTCATCCCGAATGGTGACCATTGCCTTGGTTATTCCATAGGCAGCTTTCGTGCTCTCAATGGCACCGGAAACCCACTCCATCATTGCCGTGCTCCTTCGCGCTTCAATTGGCCCCGAAAGGCTACCACTGACTCGGGGGAAGCATGAACACCGGTCCCCAAGCCAACCCCGCTAAGAAGATATCCCCGCTGGCTGAGGCGGTATCTGAAAGCGCAGAGGTTGAAGCGCCCTCTGTCCTGCTCACATACCAGCAACGGTGGGTCGGCCTTCGTGCACCGCTCAAGGTCGGCGAGAAATCGCGCCGTATCGGCCTGACCTGGGCTGAGGCAGCGGACAACGTCCTGGTAGCGGCAAGCTCGACCAAGGCCGGGGGCATGAACGTCTATTACCTGGGCTACAACCAGGACATGACGGTTGAGTACATCCAGGCCTGCGCCATGTGGGCACGGGCCTTCAACTACGCGGCCGGCGAGATCGAGGAAGGCATCTGGGCAGATGAAGACCCAGACAAGCATATCAAGACCTTCACCATCACTTTCCCGTCAGGCTACCGAATCGTTGCCTTGACCAGCCGCCCCAGCAACCTGCGCGGCCGCCAGGGCGTGGTCGTTATCGATGAGGCCGCATTCCACCAGGACCTAGCCGAGCTGCTCAAGGCGGCTCTGGCGTTGCTGATCTGGGGCGGCGAGGTGCATGTCATCAGCACCCACGATGGCACCGATAACCCCTTCAATGAACTGATCCAGGACATACGAGCGGGCAAGCGCAAGGGCGAGCTGTTTCGTTGCACCTTCAAGGAGGCTGTGGCCGATGGCCTTTACCGCCGTGTCTGCCTTCGTAAAGGCACCGAGTGGACGGCCGAGGGTGAGAAAGAGTGGATGGAGTCCGTGTATGCCTTCTATGGCGATGCCGCTGAAGAGGAGCTGGATTGCGTGCCCAGCCAGGGCGGCGGCGCCTACCTGAGCCTGGCGCTTCTGGAGAAGCGTGCGAGCCGCGAGGTGCCAGTGCTACGGCTTGCTTACCCCCAAGGCTACGAGACCATTGCCGAGCACCTGCGCCTGGCCGACTCCTTGTCCTGGTGCGAGCGTAGAGTGCTACCCCTGCTAGAGGCGCTCCCAAGCGACCTTCGCAGCTTTTATGGCATGGACTTCGGCCGCAGTGGCGACCTGTCCGTCATCGTGCCCCTGGTCCAGCTCCAGGACTTGAGGCGGCGCCAGCCGTTCCAGGTTGAGCTGCGCAACGTACCGTTCAAGCAACAGGAGCAGATCCTCTTCTATATCGTCGACCGCCTGCCGGGCTTCCTCGGGGGCAAGAACGATGCACGCGGTAACGGCCAGGCCATAGCCGAGGCCGCCGCCGTCCGGTACGGCCACACCCGCATAGACCAGGTAATGCTTACCGAGGGATGGTATCGGGACAACATGCCGCCATTCAAGGCCGCCCTCGAGGACGGGACGCTCGACCAGATCCCGGCCGACAAGGACACGGTGGACGACTACCGGGCAATCACTGTCATCAAGGGCGTCCCGCGAATCCCCGACGTCCGCACCACCGAGAAGGGCGGCGGGAAGCGGCACGGCGACGCCGCCGTCGCGGGCGTGCTGGCCCACGCCGCCAGCCGCACCCCGGCAGCACCCATTGAATACACCGCAGCCCCCACCAGCGCCAGCCGCTGGGATATGGCCGACCACGACCACGACGACCACGCCGGATTTAAGGGCGGCTGGTAGGAGCCCACATGCTTGTAGATATTTTTGGACGCCCCCTGGAGCGTCAGACGCTGAGCGAGCAACAGACAAGCCGCCTGGCTCAGCTCCAAACCGAGTACGCCGAACACCCGTCCAGTGGGCTGACACCGCCCCGTCTGGCGCAGATCCTGCGCGGCGCCGAGCAAGGCGACCTCCGGGCACAATGCGAACTGTTCCAGGACATGGAGGAGAAGGACGCCCATCTGCTGGCTGAGATCGGCAAGCGGCGCCGCGCGCTCACCACCGTTGAGTGGCAGGTGTCACCGCCTCGCAATCCGACCGCTGCCGAGAAGGCCGAAGCCGACTGGTTGAATGAGATGCTCCAGGACCTGGGTGACTTCGAGGATCTGCTGTTCGACATGCTCGATGCCATCGGCAAGGGCTTCTCCTGCATCGAGCTGGACTGGCAGAAGGTTGGACGAGAGTGGATGCCGGGTGCGTTCAACTATCGGGAGTCCTCCTGGTTCCAGCTGGACCCAGAAACCCGTACCGAGCTGCGCCTGCGCGATGGCTCTCCCGCAGGGGAGGCCCTCAATCCGTTCGGCTGGATTGTCCACCAGCACAAGGCCAAATCCGGTTATGTGGCGCGCGCCGGACTGTACCGTGTGCTGGCTTGGCCCTACCTATTCAAGAACTACGCGGTTCGCGACCTGGCCGAGTTCCTGGAGGTGTACGGCCTTCCTCTGCGTCTGGGCAAGTACCAACCTGGCGCCAGTGCTCAGGAAAAGGCGACCCTGCTGCGCGCGGTTGTGAGCATTGGCCACAATGCAGCGGGGATCATTCCCGAAGGCATGGCCATCGACTTTAAGGAAGCCGCGAAGGGAACGCATGAGCCGTTCGACTGGATGGTCCAATGGGCAGAGAAGAGCATGTCCAAAGCCATCCTGGGCGGTACGCTCACCAGTCAGGCCGACGGCAAGACTGCCACCAATGCTCTGGGCAACGTACACAACGAAGTGCGGCACGACCTCCTCAAGAGCGATGCCAAACAAGTCGCAACTACCCTGCGCCAATACCTGCTCTATCCGCTCCTGGTGCTTAACAAAGGCGGTGATCGCGACCCGCGTCGCCTGCCTCGCTTCCAGTTCGACCTGGTCGAGCCTGAAGACCTGGGCGTCTATGCAGAGGCGCTTCCGCAACTGGTCGACGCGGGCCTGCAGATTCCGGAAAGCTGGGTACATGACAAGCTGCGTATCCCTCTGCCTACCGGCAAAGAGCGAGTCCTGGTCCGGCCGGGAAGCGCAGCGCCTGGCTCTGCCGCTGCTCGTGTCGCGGCACTCAAGTCGGAGCAACCCGCCGACCCGTTGGGCGATCTGGCCGACCAACTGGCCAACGAATGGCAGCCGGTCGCCGCACTGGCCGAGCCGGTGCAGCAGTTGCTGGCCAGCTGCAAGACCCTGGAAGAGTTCCGCGACCGGCTGCCGGAGATCATTCCACAGCTCGACGTTGATGATCTGGCGGAGCTGATCGCCCAGGGCATGTTCGCTGCTGGCTTGGCCGGCCAAAGTGGCGCCGTCTGATGATCGAACTGCGCCCGCTGCCGCCCAAGGAAGCCGTCGAGTACTTCCGCCAGAAGGGTTACGCCATTGGCTTCGACCACCGCGACGTCTGGCAATCCCAGCACCAGGCCGCTTTTACGGTGGCCAAGGCGATGCAACTGGACCTGCTCCAGGACATCCGCGCCGAAGTCGACCGCGCGCTGGCCGAGGGCACCACGCTCCAGGACTTCCGGAAGCGTTTGACTCCAAACCTGCAGGCCAGAGGCTGGTGGGGGCGGCAGGTGCAGCGCGACCCGCAGACAGGAGAGGACCAGGAGGTCCAGCTCGGCAGCCCGCGCCGCCTCAAGGTCATCTATGACAGCAACCTGCGTACGGCCCACGCCGAGGGGCAATGGGCGCGCATCCAGGGCAACAAAGAGGCCTTTCCATTCCTGGAGTATGACGGCGCCAACTCCGAGAACCCGCGTCTGCAGCACAGCGCCTGGGATGGCCTGGTGCTGCCGGTAGATGACCCGTTCTGGCAGGCCCATTGCCCGGTCAAGGAGTTTGGCTGCAAGTGCCGGGTCACCCCCCGGTCTGCGCGACAGCTGGAGCGCCTGGGCAAGTCCGTACGCCAAGCACCGCAGGTGCCTACGCGCCCCTATGTGAATCAGAGAACCGGCGAAGTCCAGCAGATTCCGGTAGGGGTACACCCCGCGTTCCACTATCCACCTGGTGGGCGGCGGGCGAGCCTGTCTCGCCACCTAGTGGAGAAACTGGAGGCCGCTCCGCCACCCATAGTTCGCTCCAGCATTGCCGACCTAGTAACCGGCCCGGCGTTCTCCGAGTGGTATCGCAAACCGGCGGGCGCCTTCCCGTTAGCCTATGTGGGCAAGGAGCTGGCCGAGCGCATGGGGGCCAAGACCCAGCTGGTGGCATTTTCCGAGGAGACCCTGGCCAAGCAGCTGCGCGAGCACCCGGAGATCACGCTGGGCGAGTATGGCGTGGTGCAGACAGCGGTAGACCAGGGGGAGCAGATCCTCGATGCCAGAGACGGCTCGGTCATCTTCATCCTGGAAGAAGAGGGATACGTCACCGTGGTCAAGGCGACGAAGAGCGGCAAGGGACTGTTCATGACTAGTCTGCGCAGGCTGAGCAGCCGGCAAGCCTTGAGGGATCAGGAGTTGCGGCGCCTGCGGAAAAAGGCCGATAAGCTAAACCCAAACTAGATCGGCCGATGCCATGCGGCCATGGTAGCTGGGGGCGGAGATGGGCTTAGAGCGCATTTGGAAGCGTGAGAGTAGGAGCAGGCAGAAAAGCAAACTGCGCATAGAGAGGTCAAAAAGAAACTGGCCAATTCACGCGGAGCTGGTCGCTGCGGTATTCGATGACTTTGCTGAGCTTGCGCGCCATGGCGGCGTTGGAATGACGGTGCAGAAGCCGGGTGACGATGGTTACTCATCAGACCGTTTGTTGGGTCAAGAAGCGGTAATTTTGTCCTTTCATTTCCAGCCAACTGGTCACGGGTTCATTGAGGAGACTGAAAGCGGCCCCAGGATGACTGTTGATATCGAGCATGGGGCACAGTTGGTAGTTCACCACTCTTCCGCCGACGGGGTCGTTCAAGTATTTCTTGAGCCTCCCCAGCTAGAGAGCGACCAAGCGAGGGGCGAACAAAGTAAAGAGCTTTTGATCGACTACACGTACAACACTGACGATCTGACAAGGCGCTGGGTAGAAAAACAGATAGCCCGCTTTTTGGTCTTCAACCGAGTTGAAAGCTTGCTGTTGGACCCAAGCCGCCTGGAAAAAGCCAAGGTGCGACTCTGGCGCTTTCTAGAAGTACGCAACCGTCGGGGCTACCTAGATAACTTCCACCATGTGCTCACGCCATGGCAGTTGGTTGTGATAGCGGCGGTTATGGCAGTGGTGGGGATCGTGAAGTAAGGCAGGCGGTGGGGCCTCCCAGTCTGGCCGAAGCCAGGAACCCCACATAGCCCTCCGCAGCAAGCTGCGTGGTACGGCCGGGAGAATATCACCGTGTCACGTCTGCCTTGCAGGCAAGATAGCACAGCCATTCAGACGGTGTTTCAGGTGGTTGGTCGCCTATGAACTGGTGCCCGTCGGCTGCGGTGGACTGGATCTTCGCATGTCCCTTAGAGCTGCTATAAATGGGCTGCTAGCACTTAGGAGTGCCGGTGGCCTGAATTTCTTGCTTTCTCGCAATCTAACGCCGGTCTAACGCGCTTTACGCCTATAAGGAGCACATGGATGGCAACGTTGAAGCTAAATTTTGAGGCGGACTGGATAAAAGCGCTTCGTACAGAAATGAAAACTGTGTGGGGAGACCCAGTCGACCAGATTGATGACAGAGACGTTCCGGTCAGTTTTTTTGACTCATTTCGTAGAGCCATACCAGCACACGCACGTGCAGTAGAGCTGTCTGATGTTTTCACCGTGCCGCCAGAGCTCGATGCCGGCTGGAACAATCTTGCCGGAAAGGTTAAGGCGGGAATCGATCTGCGTCCGCACTTAAGCGGCGGGCATCAACTGCTTAGCAACCTAGATGGGTTGCTGAACGATTGGGGTATTCACCACTTTCACCTCGGGATTAAGCCTGACCACAAGAACGCTGACTTGGTAGAGCGGACTAGGCCACTGGTATTGGCTTACGTGACCGAAGACACGTTCTATGCCATCGGCATCTTTGCCCATACACCCGCGCCGTGGACAAAAAGCGAACTGATCGAGACCCTTCACCGGAACTGGCCTGGCGCAATTGCCAGATTCCGTATGAACAGCAGTTCAGCGAACGACCTTACCGAAGAGCAGCGTGCCCGTGCTCGTGCGATCAAATTCAATCCTTACACGAAAGTCAGCGATGGCACTGTCTATGCTCCGCCAGGTGGGATTATGAGCCGTGCTGGAACGGACATTCAGGCGACGATACAGGCAGATAAATGGCGGGAAGAGATTCGGGCCCTGCAATCTGATTGCCTGAGGCATCAGGAGACGATCCTCGAAGCAGCTGGTCTTTCACACCTGCCTGGTACCGTGGAGGCGCGGCTCCGGTTTGGCGAGGAAGGACACTATCTTCTTCGCTTTCCAGACCATGGCACCATAGTGGAGCTTGTTCCGACACTGCTTAGCTACTGAACCCCTTCAATCTGCAATAGCCCGCTCTAGCCGCCGAACATGGCGGCATGAGCAAACAAGCCCCCCTCCATACTGCCTTCGCCGCCTGCACCTTCGAGCTGCAGGCCGAAGGCGCGGCTATCCAGCTGTTCCCGGCTGGGGCCTTCAAGGCCCGCGACGGTCGCCCGGCTGACGTCGAGGCCGGTCACTGGCTCATCAATGCCGATATCGCGGCCCGCGTGCTGGCCAAGGCTGCGGCCCGCATCACTGACTTCGTCGTTGACTACGAGCACCAGACCCTCAACAGCGAAAGGAATGGCCAGCCTGCGCCTGCTGCTGGCTGGATCAAGGGAATCGACCTGGAATGGCGCGAAGGCCAGGGCCTGTTCGCTACCGCCCCCCAGTGGACAGAGAAAGGCGCCGCCTTCATTAAGGCCCGCGAATACCGCTACCTGTCCCCCGTCTTCACCTACGACACCCGCACTGGCGCCGTCCTGGAGCTGCGGCACGTCGCCATAACCAATGACCCAGCGCTAGACGGCATGGATTCCCTGCCGGCGCTGGCGGCTGCCCGCTTTCAACTGGCCGACCCGGCCGCCCCATCCGCAGAGGAGAACCACAGTGTGAACCGCGAACAACTGATCGCTCTGCTCGGCCTGGCGTCGGACGCCAGTGACGAGGACATCCAAACCGCCCTGAACACGGTCAAGGGCAATTCCGACAAGCTGCCTGAGCTTCAGTCCCAGCTGGCTGCCGCGAAGGCCAACCCCGACCCGGCTCAGTTCGCGCCGCTGTCGGTGGTTGAAGAACTGAAGAAGGACCTGGTCGCGCTCAAGTCCGACCAGATAGGCCGTGACGTGGAGGAACTGGTTCAGGCCGGTCTGTCTGACGGTCGCCTGCTGCCTGCCCAGGAGAAGTGGGCCCGCGACCTGGGGGGCAAGGATGTCGCCGCCCTCAAGACCTATCTGGCCGACACCCCAGTGATCGCTGCGCTCAAGCGCCAGCAGACCGATGGCCGCGTGCCTGTGCCGACCTCCGTCGAGCAGCTGGACGACGAGGCCACAGCCGTCTGCCGCCAACTGGGCGTCGACCCGAAAGACTACCTGGCAACGCTCAAGGCATAAGGAGCCCCCATGACCGCGCTCGTTCGTGACCGCAATACCGCCCAGCAGATCGCAACCATCCTTTCGGTCGCCCTGGCCGCTAACGCCAAGGTCTTTGCCGGCGGCCTCACCGTAGTCAATGCCAGCGGCTGGGGCGTGCCAGGCGGCACCGCAACCAACCTGACCTATGTAGGCCGCGCCGAGGAGACCGTGGACAACACCGGGGGCGCCAACGGCGCCAAGTCGGTGCCGGTGCGTCGTCTGCAGGCCTTCAAGTGGGTCAACGATGGCTCCATTAACCAGGCCCACCTCATGAAAACCGCCTACATCGTCGACGACCAGACCGTCGCGGCGACTGATGGCACCGGCACCCGCTCCCCGGCCGGCCGCATCGTCGGCATCGAGGCCGACGGCGTGTGGGTGGAATAACCGGGAATCACAAGGAGAACACCCGCAATGCTGATTAATAAGCAATCCCTGCAGGCGGCCTTCATCAGCCTGAAGACCATCTTCAACAACGCCTTCGACGCTGCGCCCACCACCTGGCAGAAGATTGCCATGGAAGTGCCGAGCAACAGCGGCCAGAACGATTACAGCTGGTTGAGCCTCTTCCCGAAAATGCGCCGCTGGGTGGGTGCCAAGGTCGTCAAAGCCCTGGAAGCCTACAAATACGTGGTCGCCAACGAAGACTTCGAAGCTACCGTGGAGGTCGACCGCAACCACATCGAGGACGACCAGCTGGGGATCTACAAGCCCCAGGCCCAGATGGCCGGCTACTCGTCGGCTCAGTTGCCGGACGAGCTGGTGTATGAGGCGGTCAACCTCGGCTTCACCAAGCAGACCTACGACGGTCAGTACCACTTCGACACCGACCACCCGGTGGGCAGCGGCGTAGTGAGCAACAAGAGCACCGTCGCGCTCTCCAACGCCAATCTGGCAGCAGCCAAAGCCAGCTACGGAGCGGCCCGCACTGCCATGAAGAAGTTCAAGGACGACGAAGGCCGCTCTCTCAATATCACGCCCAACGTCCTCCTGGTCGGACCTGCCCTGGAAGACATGGGTCGCATGCTGCTGACCGAGGCCAAGCTGGCAGACGGCACCCCGAACCCCTACAAGGGCACCGCCGAGCTGGTCGTGGACGGACGTATCGAGTCGGACACTGCCTGGTTCCTGCTGGATACCACTAAGCCGATCAAGCCCTTCATCTATCAGCCGCGTAAGAAGCCGGTGTTCGTCTCCCAGACCAACCCCGAGGCCGAGGACGTGTTCAACCTCAAGAAGTACAAGTTCGGCGCCGAGGCCCGAGCTGCTGCCGGTTACGGCTTCTGGCAGCTGTCCTTCGGTTCGACCGGTACTGGCGCCTAAGGAGGGCTGAGACATGGCAGTTCAGAAACCTCGCACCAAGCCGCAAACCAAGCCGGTAGCTAAGCCGGCGTCCAAACCGAATGGCGGCAAAGAGCCGACCATGCTGCCGGGCATCTATGTCCGCAGCCTCCCGGAGGTGTTCCGTCGCGCCGGCCACGTCTTCACCCGCGAGGGCCACGGTCTGCTGCTGGAGAACCTGACCGACGAGCAGCTCAAGGCAATCCGCGAGGAGCCGCTGCTGGCCGTCCAAGAAAGCGAGATTCCGGCCACCTCCGAGGACGATGCCCAGCTGCAGCAGCAGGCCGGGTCCGAGACCGGTGCCAATGAGCCCGCGAAAGTGGACGGCGCCACTACCACCGAAACCCCGCCCGGAGGTGCCGCCTGATGTACGCCAGCGCCGCCCAGCTGCTCGCGCGTTACAGCGCCGAGGAGATCGCCCAGCGCGCCGACGACAGCGTGCCCTCCCTGGTGGATGGCCTGCTGCTCGCCAAGGCAGTGCGCGGTGACGACCTTTCCGACTACTCCTCCGAGGAGCAGGCGGCAGCGGCGGCGGCGCAGGCCAACATCGAGCGGTCCCTGCTCGATGCGGACAGCACTATCAACGGCTACCTGGCTAGTCGCTACCAGACGCCTGTCGTGCAAGCGGCCGACGTCCTGGAGCGTATCGCCTGCCAACTGGCCCGCTACTTCCTCTATGACGACGCGGTAACCGACCAGGTGAAGAAGAACCACGACGACTCCATAGCCTTCTTGCGCGACGTGTCGCGGGGCAACGTGCAGCTCGGCCCAGGTGACAGCGGCGCCACTGCACAGTCTTCGGCCGGCGCCGAGATGGTCAGCGAGTCGCTGGTATTCAGCCGCGACAACTCGAAGGGGTTCATCTGATGGCCGTCAGTATCCGCATGGACTCCAACCTGGTGGCAGTGCAGCGAGTGTTTACCAGCATCCGCCGCCTGGGCGCCAACCCGCAGCCGCTGCTGCAGCAGATCGCCTTCTATGGCGAGAACAGCACCCGCGAACGCTTCAGCACCCAGACCGACCCGGATGGCCAGCGCTGGAAGCCAAGCCTGCGCGCCCTGCACAACGGCGGTAAGACGCTGACCAAGGATGGCCACCTGGGTGACTCGATCACCAGCCAGGCCGACAGCGAGGCCGCCGAGTGGGGCACCAACCGCATTTATGCGGCTGTCCACCAGTTCGGCGCCACCATCGCGACCAAGGCCGGCCAGTACCTGCGCTTCGCCATTCCCGGCTTCGGCTGGGTCTCCAAGCGCCAGGTGAAGATCGAGGCGCGTGCGTTCCTGGGGCTCTCGGCCGAGGACAGCAGCGAGATCCTCGACATGGCCGCCGACCACATCACTCAGCTGATCCGCCGCTCAGCGGCTGGGGGTGCCTGATGCTCGGCGACCTCGAAAACCAGCTGGCGCAACTGATCAAGGAGAGTCCGCTAGGCCGGAGGTTAAAGACCGTAGATAGCCTGCCGGACGTGCCAGACAAGGACGTCCTCAACCGCTGGGGCGTGGACGCCCCGGCAGCCTACGTCGTCGCCATGGACGGCACCTTGTCGGACCTGATGGCCACCCCGCGCTTTGTGGTGGTCATGGTCGCCCGCAACGCAAAAGGCCACTTGGAGGCCCGTCACGGTAGCAAGTCCACCATCGGCCTTTACGAGATGGTCGAGGCCGGCGTGGCGTACCTGCACGGCGGCATTACCGACGGCGGCAGCTGGCAGGTGACCAGCTACCAGTTCCAGCAGGACAACGCACTGCGCGACAAGGGGCTGTACGTGTCCCTGCTGGCCGTTCAGTGCAACTGCGACACCCCCGAGCCCGAGCAGCAGAACCTGGGCGACTTCCTGGAGTTCCACGCCGACTTCGACCTGGACCCGCTAACCCAAGATGAGCATCAGCGCTGGCTCAACCAGAACCACGACGCCCCGGCGCCTGACCTGCAATCCAGTATCAACCCTCAGGAGGAGCGATGACTCAACCCAAGCCCGAGTACCTGGTGCCCGCCGAGGGCCTCAAGGTGCGCCACCCACAAGGCGGCTATCTGCCGCCGGAAGGTGACTACGTAGTGCTCGACAGCTACTGGCGCCGCCAGCTGGCGGACGAGTCCGTCCAGAAAGGCCAGCCGCCGAAGCCGGCAAAACCGCCGAAGCCGGAAGGCAAGGAGTAACCCATGGCCGAGAACGTCAGCTTCAACGAAGTCCCGGACAACATCCGGGTGCCGGGCATCTACATCGAGATCGATCCGAGCAAGGCCAATGGCGGCGGCGCCGTCATGGAGCGCCGCCTGCTCCTGGTCGGCCAACGCCTGGCCACTGGCAAGGTCGCAGCCCTGAACACGATTCGCCTGGGTAGCCAGGCTGGCGACCAGGCCGCCGACGCCTTTGGCCATGGCTCCATGCTCCACACCATGGCCGCCGCTGCCCGTGAGGCAAACGAGTACGTCGACCTGTGGGCGATCGCTCTGGATGACGACGGCGACGGCCAAGCGGCGACCGGCAAGGTCACCCTCGGCGGCGCACCAACTGCCAGTGGCACCCTGTGCCTCTACATTGGTGGCAATCGTGTGCGTATCGGTGTGGCGGCTGCCGAGCCGGTTGCCACTCTGGCTAGCCGTCTGGCCGCGACCATCAACGCCACCTCCGGCCTACCGGTCACTGCTGCCGCAACGGCCGGCGAGGTGACGTTGACCTGCCGCTGGAAGGGCGAGACCGGCAACGACCTCGATCTGCGCCTCAATTATTACGACGGCGAGCAGACCCCAGCCGGCCTGACTGTGGCTATCACTGCCATGGCCAGCGGCACTGCAAATCCGGAAGTACAGCCGGTGCTCGATGCCATCGCTGGCAAGCAGTACTACAGCATCGTCTGTCCGTACCTGGACGGCGCCAACCTGGCCGCCCTGGAGGCGGAGATGGTGGACCGCTTCGGCCCGATGGATACCCTGACCGGCCATGTCTTCAACGCCAAGACCGGCAACCATGCCCAGCTGACCACATGGGGCAGCAGCCGCAACTCGCCACACTGCAGCACTCTCGGACTTCACGGTGTACCGACTGCGCCTTGGGTAGTGGCATCGGTCTGGGCGACCGTCGCCGAGTTCTCTGGTGCCAACGACCCGGCCCGCCCATTCCGCAGTCTGGTGCTGCCAGGCGTGCTGCCGCCCGCGGAGAAGCTCCGCTTCATGCGCTCCGAGCGCAACCTGTTGCTGTACGACGGCATCAGCACTTTCACCGTCGACCAGGGAGGCCAGGTGCTGATCGAGACGATCATCACCAACTATCAGACCAACAGCTTCGGCCTGCCCGACATCAGCCTGTTGCGCCTGGAGACTAAGTGGACCGTCGATTTCGTCCGCTTCCGTATGAACTCAGCGATTGCACGCGACTACCCGCGACACAAGCTGGGAGACAAGGCGGTGCCGGGTCAGGCCTACGCGACCGAAACCACGGTGCGCGCCACCCTGGTCGCCGAGGCCGTGAAGCTGCACGAAGAGGATGGGCTGATCGCGGACATCGCGGGCTTCAAGCGCGATCTGCTGGTCAAGCGCTCCAACCAGAACCCCAATCGCATGAACGCCGTGATGCCGCCGAACCTGGTCAACCAGTTCGACATCTTCGCTGCCGCCGTGCAGTACCGCCTGTAAGGAGGCCCTATGCAACATCACGGCCGCGCGACCATCAGCTACAACGGCCAGCGCCTGCAATCCAAGCCGGGCGCCACCCTCAACCTGGGCGGCACCGGCCGTACTCCCGACCCGTTGGATGACGGCACCGTTGGCTACACCGAGGCCACCGTGGCACCTGAGCTGAACTGTGTGGTTCCGCTCAAGCAGGGCCTGGCTGTCGAGGATCTTCGCAACCTGACCGGAGCGAATGTTGTGTTCCAGTCCGACACCGGCATGAGCTGGGTCGTCGCTGAAGCTTTCACCGTGGACACCCTCACCGTGGGCGCTGACGTAGCCCTCAAATTCAGCGGCAAGCCCGCTGTGCAGCTGTAAGGAGCCAACATGGAATTGCTGAAAACCCAAGGCACCCTGCCGAAAGGCATCGTCATCGCTGGAATCACCTACCGCCACTTCCACATGCGCGAGGCCGAGCTGGCCGACATGATCGAGGCCGAGGCCGACTCGGGCGGCGCAGGCAATGCCATCCACTACAACGCCCAGCTCGCCGTGCGCCAACTGATCAAGGTCGACGACGGCGAGGGTCGCGAGTATGGCGGTCCCTTCACCGTGGAGATGATCAAGAAGCGCGGCGACTTCCTGGCCCTTCGCGGCGCACAGATCAAGCTGGACGCGCTGGGAAACGCCGAGCCGAACGCTTCCGGCAGCACTACGACGCAATCCAGCTGATAGCCATTAAGCATGGATGGTCTCGAGAGACCATCCTCGCGCTGCCGCGCTACGAGTTCGATCACTACCTGGCCAACCTGATCAAGACGAAACCATGAATTCCAGCAACCTCGATCTGGCTCTACGCCTGAGCGCTGACCCGGCCCGCCTTATGAGTGGGCTGGCAAAGGGCGAAGGTGGCGTGCGCAAGTTTGGCCGAGCGGCCAAGCAGGAGCTGCAGCAGCTGGGCCACTTCATGGGCTCGGTCGAGGGCAAGCTGGCCCAGCTGGGAATCGGTGTTTCTGCGGTCGCTTTGGGCGTGCAGTCAGCCCGGCTCGACAAGGACCTCAAGCAGCTGCAGTTGACTGCAGGGGCCACGGCTGACCAAGCCAGCCGCCTGCGCCGCGAGCTGATGGGGGCGCAGATCGCCACTGGACAGGGCGCCGACGAACTGAAGGCCGGCGTGGATGCGCTGATTGCGGGCGGCTTGAGCATGGCCGAGGCAACCGCCACGGTTGACCCCATGGCCCAGACCCTGGCCGTGGCCAAGACCAACGCCGACGCCTTGGCCAAAGCCATGGGTGTGGCCAGCAAGCAGTTCGATATCGACCTGAGCCAGACCGAGCAGGCCCGCCTGCTCCTAGACAAGATGGTGGTAGCAGGCCGGGCTGGTAATGCCGAGCTGGAGAACCTACCGGACATCTTCGCCCGTGTTGGCGGTAGCGCCAGATCATCCAACCTCAGCCTTGAGCAAACCCTGGCCCTAGTGGAAACGCTCTCTCTGGTGGAGCCCAACGCCGAGCGCCTGGCCACTCTGACCGATAGCACCTTGCGCGTCTTCACCAACAGCAAGTACATGCGCGACGCGCAGAAGGCTACCGGCATCAAGTTCTTTGACTCCGAAGGCAGCCGCCGCGATGCGCTGGGCGTAATCCAGGAGATTCAGGGCAAGTACTCCAAGCTGGGCAGCGACCAAGACCGCTTCAAGTTCATCTCCAAGGCGTTCGGCAATACCGACCTGGACACGCAACGAGGCCTTAAGGCGCTCTTGGACGGTGATTCCCTCAACAAACTTGACGAAGTGTTCACCCAAGTCAGCGGCGCCAGCGGCACCATTGCCAGAGATTTGCCCGAGGCCATCGGCAACGCGGTCGACCAGACCGGCCGTCTGAAGGGCGCTCTCCGCGAGGCTGCCGATGGCTTCGCCCAGCCAATCAACGACACTCTGTCCGGCCTGATCAAGTGGAGCCTGGACAGCAAGCAGAATGGCGGCCTCGACCTGAGCGGCACCGAGATCATCGGCGGTAGCGCTGCGGCCGCACTTGGCCTGTTCGGGGCGGCCCGTTATGGCGGTAAGGCCATCAAAGGCCTGGCCGGCAAGCTGGGCGGCACTGCTGCAGGTGTTGCCACCGGCAAGGCCCTGGAAGAGGCGGCCGGCGTCACCCCCGTGTATGTCGTCAACATGCCCGACAGTCTTGGCGGCTTGAGCCCCGTGGATGCAATCGCCGGCAAAGGCAATGGCGGTAAGCTGCTAGCGGGTGCTAGCCGCTTTGGGCTGCCCGCGCTCGCCGTTGCCGGCGCAGGCGCTGCTGGCTATGGCGTGGGCACTGTCGCTAATGCCGGCATTGATGCAGGCCTCAGCAAGTTGCATGGCGAGGAAACCAGCCTCGGCAGCCTGCTGTACGCCATGCTCAACGGCGAACGTGACGAGCGCCTGGAAGCCACCAGCACGCTGGCCAAGGGCAGCGCTTGGGTCGCCAACCCGCTGGCCGCCGCCACGGCATCGCTCAGCCAGCAACTCACTGAGGCCATCATCGGCACCAAGGCTGCACCGGTTGAGGTAGGCGGAAAGGTCACCGTCGAAGTCGTGAGCCCGCTGCCGACCAAGGTCACGCAGCTGCATAGCGACAACGGCATCGAGCTGGCTGCAACTACCGGCCGCACCGGGGTAGGTCGCTGATGGCCTGGCGCGACGAATATCGGCCTGGCTCCTTCCGTGGCGTGCCGTTCAACCTGCGTACCAGCTCCCGCACGGGCGGGCGCCGCACCGTCCTGGACGAATACCCGCTGCGCGATAAGCCCAGCACCCAGGACATGGGCCGCTCCGCCCGTAAGTTCACCCTGCTGATGGTGGTGATCGGCGCCGACTACATGGCGCGCCGTGATCAACTGATCGAGGCGCTGGAGGCCAAAGGCCCCGGCACCCTCGTACACCCGTACTACGGCGAGATGCAGGTTGCAGTCCTAGACGGTTACAGCTGCGAGGAAAGCACCGCCGAGGGTGGCCGAGCCACCATCAGCCAGACCTTTGTTGAGTCCGGTGAGGAACCGCGTCCTGACAACAAGCCGCTGCAGGGCGCCCAGGCCAACGCGGCCGCTGACCTGGTCCAGGAAGAGGCTGTCAGCGAGTTCCAGGAAGTGTGGGCCGTGGCTGGTTACGCAAGCTTCGTCGCCGAAGAGGCGGTGGACGTATTGCAGGAAGCCACGGGCTACATCGGTAGCGCAGGCGGCATGCTCTCTGGCGCCTCGGGCTTCGGTTCGCTGGTAGGCCGCCTGACTGGCAGCTTCCAGCAGTTGCTCCTGTCGCCGGGCAACCTGGCCGGCAACATCATCGGCCTGATTCGTGGCATGACATCGACCTCCGATCCGTTCGCCGCCTTCCGTGCCCAGGCCTCGCTGTTCAACCTGGGCAGCAAAGCCAAGCCTGTTCGCAGCGGCGGCTACGTGACCAAGGCCCGCGCCCAGCAAGTCGCCAACCAGGCAGCCGTCTATCGCCTGATTGAGCGCGCCGCCGCCGCCGAGGCCGTGCGTCTCGCCACCGGCCGGCCGCTTGATGCCAACGCCCGGCCGCTACCCGGCATGACCTACGACAATCGCGACCAAGCCATCCAGGTGCGCGACCAGGTCGTCGCCGAGCTGGAGCGCCAGCAGTTAGTAGCCGCTGCTCAGCGCTACCGCGCGCTGGCCGGGCTTAGCTCCAGCCTGGTGGTCGAGCTGCAGCGCAGCGCGGCTGACCTAGCGCCGCTGGGTAGCTACACGCCCCAGTCCACCATGCCGGCACTGCTGATCGCCCACAAGCTCTACGGCGATGCGCGCGAAGCTCAGGACATCACCATCCGCAACCGGCTGACTCATCCCGGCTTCGTGGTTGGTGGTCAGCCGCTGGAGGTGCTGCGCAATGGCTGAAGTCATGCTGATCGTCGACGGCAAGGACTGGGGCGGCTGGAAAGGCTACCGCATCAACCTGGGCATGCAGCAGCTAGCCGGGCGCTTTGATCTGACCCTGACGGAGCGCTGGTCGGGCCAGTCCGTGCGCCGCGAGATCCCCGAAGGGGCGCCGTGCACACTGCACTATGACGGCGAGGTGCTGATTACTGGATACGTCGACCGCGTCGGCCCCACCTATAACAGCCATGACCATAGCCTGACTGTGAGCGGCCGCGACAAGACCGCCGACCTGGTCGACTGCTCGGCGCCTGCCACCCAATGGATCGGGCGCGGCCTGGCCGACGTGGCCCGCGAGCTTTGCGCGCCATTTGACATACGTGTCATCGACCTGGCCGGGGCGAATGCGCCTTTCCGCAGCCTCAAGCCCAACGATGGCGAGACCGTGTTCGAGATGCTCGACCAGGCCGCCCGCATCCGTGGCGTGCTGCTGATTACCGATGGCAGAGGCAACTTGATCATCACCCGCGCCGGCCAATCGCGTGCCCATGACGACCTGGTGCTCGGTGGCAACATCAGCACAGGCGCCCCAAATCGCGACCTGACCGATGTTTTCAGCCACTACACCCTCAAAGGCCAGGGCCAGGGTAGTGATGACTGGTATGGCGAGCAGGCCGCCGCTGTGCTGGCCAAGGCAGAGGACAAGCGCGTCAAGCGCTATCGCCCGCTAACCCTGATCGCCGACGGCCCGCTGGACCCGGCCGCCGCTCGCCAGCGCGTCACCTGGGAGCGCAACGTGCGCTGGGGGCGCTCGCAAGCCATCGACTACACCCTGATCGGTCACCGCCAGAGTAATGGCGAGCTGTGGCGGCATAACACGCTGACTACGGTGTTCGACGAGTACAGCTACCTGCACGGCGCTGAGCGGCTGATCACCGACATGAACTACATCCTGGACGAGCAAGGAGAGCGAGTGGCGCCCACCGTCATGCCGCGCGAGGCCTTCGAGGTGCTCGCCATTCCGGAGCAGGAGGCCACCGATGGCGGGTATTGATCGCCTCCTGAATCCATTGCGCCGAGGGTTGGCCCATATCGTCGCCCGCGCCGTGGTCACCCTGGTCAACGACGCAGCCAAGATGCAGACGCTGCAGATCGGCATCCTCAAGGACGAGGCCATGGATGACATCGAACACTGGCAGGGCTACGGCCTGACAGTTGTTCCACATCCGGGCGCCGAAGCGCTGGTACTTGCTGCCGGCGGTCACCGCGCGCACAGCGTAGTCATCTCTTGCGCCGACCGCCGCTACAGGCTGGTCGGCCTGGAGGGCGGCGAGGTAGCGCTCTACACCGACGAGGAGGACAAGATTCACCTCAAGCGCGGCCGCGTGATCGAGGTCGAGACCATGACCCTCATAGTCAAGGCGGGCACGGGGGTCCACTACGACACCCCGGAGATCACCACCACCGGCCGCATCGTCGCCCAGGGCGACGTGATCGGTTCCGGCGTCAGCCTGAAGACCCACCCGCACAACGACACCCAGCCAGCCGTCGGCCAGCAGAGCGGCCGCCCGATTGCGGAGGTGGGCTAATGGGCGACATCGCGCTCAAGTGGGACGGCACCGGCGCTGACCTGGTGCTTGAAGACGGCGATCTGGTCATAGAGCACGGCCTACAGACTTCTGTCATTGCCAGCCTGTTCTCTGACCGCCGTGCCCGTGCTGACGACATCCTGCCGGATGGCAGCAGCGACCTCCGTGGCTATTGGGCTGACGCTTGGGCTGAGGTGCCTGGCGACCAGCTGGGCTCCAGGCTCTGGCTACTCGCCCGCGAGAAAGAGCTACTCGAGCCCATGCGCCGCGCCCGCGATTACGCCCAGGAAGCGCTCGCCTGGTTGGTCGACGACGGCATAGCCGCCAGCGTCGACGTACAGCCCAGCGTTCCACGCCGTGGCGTCCTCGGCCTGGCTGTGGCCATCAGCCGCCGCGACGGCATCCGCGAAAGCTTTCAATTCGAGATCCTCTGGGAGGCAATGAATGGCCTTTGAAATTCCCAGTCTCGCGGAGACCCGCGAGCTGACGGCCACCGATATGCAAACTTGGTTGCCCGGTACGTCAGCCACGACCCGCCGCACCGCTGTGGGAGTGATCGCCTACGCCCAGGCCGGCGTCGAGCAGGGCCTGCACGCCCACGTCGAGTACCGCGCCCGCAACTTCCTGCCGGACGAACAGGCGGATGCCGAGGGTGTCGAGCGCTGGGCACGTGGCTACGGCCTTTGGTATCTGGACCCGGCCTATGCCAGAGGCCCGGCAATCGCCACGGGCAGTCTTGGCGCCCCGCTCGATGCCGGCACCCGGATGCAGTCCAAGGCGGGCGTCATCTTCATCCTGCAGGAACACCTGGTGCTCGGTGCCGAAGGCGGCGAAGCCCTGGTCCAGGCTGAAGAGCCAGGCGCAGCTGGCAACCTGCCGGCCGGGGCGGTGCTGACCTTGCTCAGCCCAGTGCCGGGCGTACAAGCCAACCTGGTAGTCGGTGCCGCCGGGATTGCAGGCGGCGCTGATACCGAGCAGCTCCAGGGGCTGCTGGCCCGCGTCCAGGACCGGATGCGCAACCCGCCTAAGGCCGGCCACCTGGATGACTATGTTACCTGGGCCAAGGCAGCTCACCCGTCCGTTACCCGCGCCTGGTCTACCGAGCACGAGCAAGGCGTAGGCAGCGTGACCGTACGGATCGTCTGCGATAACGAAGTGACACCGATCCCGACGGCGCCAGTGCTGGAGGCGGCTGCGGCCTACATCGACAACCGTCGCCCCGCTGGCCGTCGCTCCGTTTACGTGCTGCCCCCTGTGGCTGAGCCGATTACCTATGACATTCGGCTCAGCCCCGACAGCGCTGCCATTCGTGCCGCCGTTGAAGCCGAGCTGCGTGATCTACACCGCCGTGAGGCTGTGCCGGGCGGCACGCTGCTACTCACCCACATCCGCGAGGCCATAAGCACCGCACCTGGTGAGCATGATCACCAGCTGCTGGCGCCAGTGGCAAATGTCGTCACCACCACCGGCAAGCTGGCTGTCTTCGGGGGTATCACGTGGGCATGACCGCAGAGGCGTATGGCCGTCAGCTCAGCCAACTGCTACCGCCAGGGCCGGCCTGGACACAGGAGCCCGAGAGCAACCTGCAGCGCACCCTGCGCGGCATCGGCGCTAGCTTCGCCCGTGTCCATCGCCGCAGTGATGACCTGTGGCGCGAGACCGACCCGCGCCAAGCCTACGAGATGCTGGAGCGCTGGGAGACAGCCTTCGGCCTGCCTGATGCCTGCAGCGTCGAGGGTAGCCAGACCGTCCTGGAGCGCCTGCAGGCTCTAAACGCCAAAGTCTTCGCCGTGGGGGGCCAAAGCCGCGAGTACTACATCGCGCTGGCCGCCATTCTCGGCTACCCCAACGCCACCATCACCGAGTACTGGTCCCGCCGCCACGGCCGCGCCCGCATGGGCGAGCCCTACGCCCTGGAGGATTGGGAGCAAGCCTGGCAGATGAACTTGCCAGAGCAGAAGGTAACCCCACGCCGCCATGGCCTAAGCGCCTATGGCGAGGCCTATCGCGCCTGGGGTGACACCTATCTGGAATGCGTAATCAGCCACCAGCGCCAGGGTGGCTCCATTGTTTTCTTCAGCTACGGAGGTAACTGACATTATGGATTGGCCACATTCGGTCCCCGGCGTTTCCCTGCAGGGCGGCAAGTTCACAGACGGCAACCCGCTTCTTGGCATCAAGGCCTCGCTCGATCCGGCGGCCTGGGCAAACCAGGTCACCCAAGAGCTGGTGAACGTGATCACGGCTGCTGGCTTTGCGCCCAGCGAAGAACAAAGCGACCAGCTGTTGCGCGCCATCCGGCGTCTGCGCGGCGGTGCTGCCGCCAACTTTGGCCAATGGGCCTGGAGTGGTTCCTTAGCAGGCAACCCTGGTGCCGGTAGCGTTGCGCTGAATAACGCTACCCCCAGCGCCGCGACCACGCTATTCATCGCTGAGACCAGCGCGGAGGAGGAGAGCTTCGTCCAAAGCCTGTCGTTGCTGCGCAGCGGCGACACCGTCACCTTTCAGGAGCGGTTCGAGCCAACCCTTTCGCACCGCTTCCGAGTGACCGGGCCGAGCGTGGATCACGGCAGTTACCGCTCGGTCCCGGTCGAACACTTGAGCGGTAGCGGTGGCCTGCCAGCCGAGGACACCATTCTCACCGTTTTGCTGACTCAGGCCGGAGCGTCCGCTTCGAGCGTGCCGTTGTTCTCGGTGCAGTGGTGGCCGAGCCGCACCGCAATTCCTGCTGGTTATGCACCGGCTGATGGCCAGGCGCTGCCTCGCGCCACCTGGCCCGATGCGTGGGCGGGTATTCAAGCGGGGAGCGTTCCTACTGTGGCCGAAGCCACCTGGACAGGTACGCCTGCCGAACGTGGCAAGTACACCGTCGGTGATGGCGCTACGACCTTCCGCCTGCCGGACTACAACGGCAAGGCCGCCGGGTCGCTTGGCGCTGTGTTCCAGCGAGGCGACGGCGCGCTATCTGCCGGCGTTTCTGGTGCCATCCAGCTCGACGAGTTCAAGGCGCACAACCACTCGGTAAACGCTGCGTCCGGCGCGGTTACTACCAAGATCGCCTTTACCAATCAGGTTGGCGGTGGCGGTGATGCTGGAGGGCTTTACGCAACCTACGATAAGGGCGGCGCGGAAACCCGCCCGCTCAACGTGACCGGCTGCTGGATCATCAAGCTGCACGGTGCTGTTACCAACCCCGGCAGTGCGGATGCTGCACAGCTGGCCACCGACTACGCCGCCCTGGTTGCTCGGGTAGCTGCGCTGGAGGCCCGCCCGCGCGGCTTGGGTGACGTCCAGTCTTGGCAGCACATGAACGCGAGCCGTGTCTCGGGCACCACCTACACCAACACCACTGGCCGTCCGATCCTCGTGCATGTCTCGATCCAGTCCGGGAATATTTCAGCGGTTTGCCAAGGGGTCACTCTCAACACTAGTGCCTTCCACGCCGCATTCGTTGTGCCTAACGGGGCTACCTATTCCGTAACTCTTTCGTCTGCGGTCAACTTGAATTGGGCGGAGCTGCGCTAATGAAATTTTATCGTGACCCTGATAGCGGAACCGTCTTCGCTTACGAGGCCGACGGCTCCCAAGATGAGTTTATTCCCGGCCACCTGGTGGTTATGTCCGAGGCCGAGATCCAGGCGCACCTCAACCCGGTCAAGCTGCCAACCAGCGCTGACGTAGACGCCGAGCGGGACCGTCGGATCGATGCCGGTGTTGAGTTTCAGGGTGTCCAATACCAGTCCAGAGGCACGGACCGCGAAAACATCGCAGGGGCGGCGCAGCTGGGCTTTATGGCCATCGTGGGTGGAGCTCAACCGGGTGACCTTCGTTGGTCCAACCCTGACCAGGACTTCGCCTGGATCGCCAGCGATAACAGTATGGTGCTTATGGACGCCCCAACCGTGGTGGCGTTCGGCAAGGTAGCGGCCGTGCGTAAGCAGGCGCTGATCTATGCAGGGCGCCAACTCAAGGACATGGAGTCGATCCCGTCCGACTTCACTGACGACAAGTGGTGGCAGTGATGGATCGCTTCCCTTTACCGCTGAAAGCGCAGCTACCTATCCAAGGCGAGCGCGCCGAGCTGCTTTCAGGCTTCCTATTCGAAGACCCGGACTACGGCCTGGTGCAAGTTCCTGCCGGCTTCAACACGGACTTCGCCAGCGTCAAGCCTCTGCGAACCATCGCCTGGCTGCTGCTGGCTCTGGGCCTGCTGGTGGGGTGGTTCTGGTCGGAGGCTGGAGCGGCCATCGGCTCACTGGGCTACGGAGCTTTAACGCTCTATGCAAGCGTGGTCGGCTATGGCAATGCGGCCGCCACGATCCACGACCGCCTGTACGCCACCGCCGAGCTGAGTCGGAAGGTTGCCGACGCAGTGTTCTTCAATGCCTTGCGTGCTAGCGGCCTGGCCCGCTGGCGAGCCTGGCTCATGTGGGCCGGCGTCCGCCTCGGCGGCCACTGGCGCTACAACCGTAAGTAAAAAGAGGGCGGCGATGGTGAGTGCGGGAACACTCAACACCGCCACCAGCCCGCAGACTGTACCTGCAAGCCAGCCAAGGCCCTCCCGCTCGCGCGAGCGCCGGGGAGCCTAACCGAAAGAAGGCAATTTTGCAGGATGTTTGACATACGTTGTGGCGGCTGTGACCGCCTGTTGGGCCGCGCAAGCGGTTGCTACACCCTACAGATCAAGTGCCCGCGCTGCCGGACACTACACCACCAGACAGCCACGAGCTGCCCGAACCCTGAGCGCCACAGAGCGCCTCGCTTCGAGGCTGCTCATGGCAACAAAGAAAGACCATCACCCGGCCCAGCCGGGCAACTACAGCGCACCGTCCACTGACCTGGTCGGCTACTTCAACGGGGAACAGGCGCTGGCGGGCTTCGGCTGCCGCGCCTTTTATGTGGCGCTCATACCCCGCGCCGAGGCGAATCGCATCATTTTGGCCAACCACTACTCCCGCCGCATCGTCGCCAACTCGTACGTCCACCTGGGCTGCTGGGTGGACGGCGTGATGCGTGGGGTTCTCCAGTTCGGCTATGCCCTGAATCCCGTGGCCGGTGCACAGAAGATCGTCGCCGGCACAGAGGTGGATCAGTACCTGGAACTTAACCGCATGTGGTTCGACGACATAGCCCCGCGCAATAGCGAGAGCCGCGCTCTGTCGTATGCCTTCAAGTTCATCAAACGGGCCTGCCCGCGTGTTGCTTGGGTGCAGTCCTTCGCAGACGAGCGCTGCGGGGGCTGGGGCGTGGTCTACCAGGCGGCGAACTTCCTCTACCTGGGGCATCACAAGACGAGCTTCTACGAGCTGGACGGCGAGACCTACCACGAGATGCTGCTGACGACAGGGCGGAAGGGTGGCGGCCGTGGCCAATATCTGCGGGACAACCTGGACCGGGCCACGCGCCGCAGCCTGCTGCAGTTCCGCTACATCTACCTGATCAAGCAGGGTTGGCTTTCGCGCTTTAAGAAGACGCCGCTACCGTTCCCGAAGCCCGGCCATCCGCTACCTGATCGCCGCAGGCTGCGGCAGAGCCGACCGGGAGTAACTACCGTCTAAGCCTGTCGTGACGCCATGCTATCTCCGCCGGGATCAACAACCCCTCGGCGGAGATAGATCAATGTCCGAACCGACTACAGCCAGCGAAGCCATCCAGCAAGCGGAGGCCATGTTGGCCGAGCTTCAGTCCATGAACCCCTTGGTATCCATTCGGGATAGCGTTGCGAAAGCCAACTGCCGAATGGACATCATGGCCCTTACGGGAGCGGTACTGAATGGCCACCTTCCGCCCCAGTCTCAGGCGGAGCGGGACAGGGCCGCTCAGCTCTACTCCCTCGCGTCAGAGATTCGTTAGGTCAGGCATGGCCTAGAGGGGCTAGCGGCTGGATCAGCTGTGAGCCCTGGTTGCGAGAGTTGCCGACCGCCAGGCCCACCTTGTACCACTCGAATTCGTCGGCCGGCTCGCCCTGGTGCAGCACCATTTGCTCGGCGCGCTCCTTAGGTGTTGCATGGTCGAGCCACTCCCAGGCCAATTCCGGCGCCAGAGTTATGGGGCGCCGGTCATGGACATCGAGCATGCCGCCCAGTGCATCGGCTGTGATGCAAGCTGTTCCAGGGTTGGGGGGTGCATCGCCGTCCAGCCCTGGGAAATTGCCGATGGTTGCACAGAGCGTCGGCCTGCCATCACGGCGGCGAATGAAATAGGGCTGCTTCTTCGGCCCGCCCTCATCAACCCACTCGTACCAACCGTCGATAGGGATAATCGCTCGGTGCGGCCAAGCGTTGCGCCAGAAGGCGAGCGTAGCAACGCTTTCCACCCTGGCGTTCTGGTTCGGCTGGCGTGTTGCCCAGTGCGGTTTCCAGCCCCACGGCAGCAGATCGGCCAGCAGGGTGCCTTCCGCGAGATGCAAGGTCGCTACCTGTCCCGTAGGAGCGATGTTGTAATGCTGTAGAGCCTCCAGCGGTAGACGGAACTGTTCGCGCTGCGGCAAGCCGCTGAGCGCATCGACGAATTCACGGATGCCGCTGTACTGAGCAATCCTTCCACACATCGCTGATCCCCCCGACGTGATCTACCTGGTCCACGACGCCACTGCCTAGGCAGGTAGTGCAGTCTTCCTGCGCATCGAACGCACCTTTACAGCTCGGACATCTATCGACCCGACTGTTATCCAGCCTTTGCTCAAGTTTAGTGGCCAGCCTCTGGTCACCGTTTTCTCTAGCGACTTGGTACATGGCTGCTGCCACGCTGTATGCGTCGGCGTCGGTGAGAGCTGGCAGGAACCTCCCTTCACGCAGCCGGCCCTGTTGCACAAGGTGATATTGGCGGCCGCTTTGGTGAAGGTAGAGCCGCCCGATGATCTCCGCGTCATCATTCTTGAGGCCCAACTGCCGCACCCATAAACGCCCATCAGCTTCGAACCATATCTGGCCGATGTTCAGGCCGTAGCAGTTGGGGTTCGGCTTGTGTGGGTGGTAGTTGCCATGCTTGATGTAGCCGAGGCGCTCGCCTCCATCCAGCGGCACAACATCGAGGACGCGCCCCGCGTCCCACCAGGTGACCGCGCGCAGCTCAAGGGCCCAATCCCGCGCTGCTATGAGGAGATCATTCATCTCCAGGAAGTCGGCCTCATCGACCATTCCGCGCTGGGACATTGCTACCAGCTGAGCGCGCAGGCTCTGGTACTCCGCCTCGGGGTTGCGGCCCCAGACCCGGTGATTATTCAGAGACTTCCACCATGCCTGAAGGCCTGAGGGTGGTGCGGATAGCTTGTTCATCGTCTGCCGTAAAGTACTGTATGGGCGAACAGTAAAGGCAGATGCTGGGTGCCGCGATTCTGGCCGACGAGAGGTCGCAGATTGGTAGAGGGCACTGAGATGCCAAAGGGCATGCAAATTTGCGCGGGTGTGATGTCAATTCTGGCGCGAATTTCGGCGTGCTGGATATGCCAAACATCCCACAATGAGATGCCAAATCCGCCGCGCGCTTACACGTGTCTAATCGCTATTTTGGCGGGCCAGCTTTCATCGATGACACGACTGCTGCTCTCGGCTCAGTTGGCATTGGCCGACTGGTTCACGGCGTCATCCACAAACAAGGAGATTCAAGTGGTTACCTGCTACCTCAGATACATCCTCGACCCGCAGAAACTCAAAGAATTCGAGCACTACGGAAAGCTGTGGATACCGCTGGTGGAGAAATTCGGCGGCCAGCACCATGGCTATTTTCTGCCATCGGAAGGGGCCAACAACGTCGGCCTCGCCATGTTCACCTTCCCCAGCCTTGCCGAGTACGAGCAGTATCGGATCAAGTCGGCTGCAGATCCGGAGTGCATTGCCGCGTTCAAATATGCGGCTGATACCCAATGCATCATCAGCTACGAGCGCTCCTTCTTCCGGCCGGTTTTCACCGCCTGAGGTCTAGCAAAGCGCCACCCACGAAAAACTATCAGGCAACACGAACGCCCCTTCAGAAGGGTGAGCGGAATCGTTGCGCAGAGGGGTGAGCCGCATGGATGCGGCGAAAGGCTTAAAGGGCCATGGATGGCCCTTGTAAGCCGACCCTCGGAGCAATGATGGAGGGAACGAACCCGGAGCGAAGCGCAGGGCCGGATGGCGGGGCAAGCGTTTTTGGTTACTTTTTCCGCGACTGGAAAAAGTGACCCGCCCAGCAGGGCGGAACCAATGCTTCCATCAACACGAAAAACGGCCACGCCTCAATCTGTCCCATACTTCAAGCCAATGATGTCAAAAGCCGAGCTGAACCATGAATCGCCGTAAGAAAATCAACCAACTGCTGAAGGCCCACGCCAAAAAGGCCAGCGCCAAGCTCGCCCCCAAAAGCAAGAACAAGTACATCAGCAAAGCCGATCGCCTGAAGCTCGCTGCCGAAGCCGCTCCGGAGTCTGCGACTCCCGAGAGCTAAGCCCGCCAAGAAAAGCAGCGGATCAGCCAGCGGTGGACAACGCTTCGCGGCTGTCCCCCTACCCTGCAGCCTCGGCCCCCGAAGCGATGGCAAGCGCACAGAAGCGCTCCATCTCCCCCGCCCAAGCCGTCATTCGTTCCGGCTCCAACTGCACCAACATCGCATAGCGCCGCCCACCCCAGACGGCCAGATGCAGCGCCTCCAGCGTCGCCACCGACGGTTGCACCGGCAGATCGGCCGAGGCCTGCAGCACCCGTTGCCAGGCGCCGAGCAGGTCCTCATAGGCGCGCCGCTGGTGCTTGCGCTCCGCCACCTGGGACTCCAGCTCCAGCATGTCCGGGTGGAACCAGGGCAGCTCGCCATCCAGGCCGGCCAGCAGCTGCACCAGGCGGCCGAGACGCTCGCGCCAGCTCAGCCCCGCGGGCTGCACCGCCTGCGCCTCGATGCGCTCCAGCAGCGCCTCGATGCAGTGCCGCACATAGCCCGAGTGCAGCGCGTGCTTGCTGGGGAAATAGTCGTACAGCGTACCCACCGCCACGCCCGCCTCCAGGGCGATGGCGCGGGTGGTCAGGCGCTGCCAGCCGTCGCGCTGCCAAATCCGAACATAGGTGTCGAAAATCGCCTGCACGGTGACCTTGGCCCGCGCCTGGGTCGGGCGCTTGAGCGGCTTGGCGCGCTGTTGCTGGGCGGGTGGTTTGCTGGTCATGGAATCCGAACCCGGGGCTGAGGGGCAAAGGCTACAGTCATTTCCCCGTCGACTCACGAGCCAAGGTGCCCAGATGACCCTAATCAGCCAGCTGCAGAACAACAAGGCCGACCTGCAACAGACCCGCATCCACAGCCGCGAGCTGCCGGCGCTCAGGGAGGGCGAGGCCCTGCTGCGCATCAGCCGCCTGGCGCTGACCACCAACAACATCACCTACGCGGCCTTCGGCGAGACCCCGCACCTGCGCTACTGGGACTTCTACCCGACCGGCGACAGCGAGTGGTTCCACATGCCGGCCTGGGGCTTTGCCGAGGTGGTCGAGTCCACCGTCGAGGGGCTGGCCAAGGGCGAGCGCTTCTACGGCTTCTGGCCGATCGCCAGCCATGTGGTCATGCAGCCGGTGCGGGTCAGCGAGCGTGGCTTCTACGACGGCGCCGCCCACCGCCTGGAGCTGACCTCGGCGTACAACCAGTACCAGCGCACCAGCACCGACGCCGCCTACCGCGCCGCCGACGAGCACTACCAGATGCTGCTGCGTCCGCTGTTCATCACCTCGTTCATGCTGGCGGACTTCCTCGAGGACAACGACTTCTTCGGCGCGCGCCAGGTGGTGATCTCCAGCGCATCGAGCAAGACCGCCTACGGCACCGCCTTCTGCCTTCAGGACAACCCGCGCGTGGCGCTGGTCGGCCTGACCTCGGCGAGCAACACCGGGTTCGTCGAACAGCTGGGCTGCTACCAGAGCGCGCTGGACTACAGCCAGCTGGAAAGCCTGGACCCGAGCCGGCCGACCCTGTACGTGGACTTCTCCGGCAACCGCGAGCTGCGTGCACGCATCCACCGGCACTTCGCCGGCACCCTGGTGCACGACTGCTATGCCGGCTCGGCGCAGAGCCACGAGCATATCGGCGGCGCCGACCTGCAGTTGCCCGGCCCGCAGCCGCAGCCCTACTTCGCGCCCTACCAGATCAAGAAACGCAACGCCGACTGGGGTGCGGCCGAGGTCACCCGCAAGTTCAACGAGGCGCAGCTGGCCTTTATCCGCCGCGTGGGCGACGCGCAGAAGCCATGGATGCGGGTGGACCAGCATGTCGGCCTGCCCGCTGCGCAACAGCTGGCCGAGGCGTTGATCGCCGGCGATATCGACCCGCTGGCAGGCAATGCGGTGGTGCTGGACTGAGCAGCAGTCCACGCACGCGGCGCTGCTTAGCTCGGCTTCGGGAAGGGGCTCGAAGTCGAGCGAGGCTGGAGCGGCGATTGGTGTACTGCCTTCGGCGAGTACACCCTACCTGTCCGAGTGCACCCTACCTGTCCGAGGTCACCCTACCTATCCGTGGTCACCCTACCTATCCGAGCGCCCGACATATTCGAGGTCGCCCTGCCTATCCACGGCCATTGCGGTGCTGTTGGTTGGCTATGGGCAGGGCCTGGCTAAGCGCGAAATGAACCGCTGCCCGCGGCGGCGCGGGCTAGCGTTTCCCTTGCGCCATGCAGGACGCACAGAGGAGCCAGGCCAATGGGAATCGTCGAGTCGCTGTTCGAGGTGGGATCGGTACTGTTCAAGCTGCGCGACACGCTTTCCAGCGCGCGCCAGGGCCGCAAGCAACAGGTGGCGGCATTTATCGGCGGCATCGCCCAGACCATCGAGGCCACCAGCGCTGCGCTGAAGCAGGGCAGCTACCCGCATGGCACCTGCCAGGAACTGCTCAGCCATGCCGACCATATGGTCCAGGCCATCGGTGACCTGATCGGCGAGGCCAAAGCCACGGAGCTGGCCGACCAGCTCAAGGAGGTCTGGCAGATCGAGCAGCTGTACGGCCAGTTGCAATCGGAACCGCCCGAGCGGCGCGACAAGAGCCTGGGCATGCTGGACCAGGCGGCCGGACTGTTCCGCGCCACCGCGGCCTTCGTGCTGGTCAGCCCCTAGTCGCCTCTGGTCGGGCTCTGCGGCGCTCGCCTCACTGCTGCTGTTGCGTCTGCATCAACGCCGCCACATTCACCCGCGCATGCATCTGCTCGCCACCACCCCCCCGGCGCATCCCGCGCACCGGGCAGGCATCCAGATAATCCAGCCCCACCGCCAGTTTCAGATGCCGCTCCGGCCGCGCCAGCTCGTTGGTCACATCGAAGCTGTACCAGGCGTCGCCCAGCCAGGCCTCGGCCCAGGCATGGCTGGCCAGATGTCCGCTGTCCTCGGTGTACAGGTAGCCCGACACATAGCGCGCCGGAACCCCCAGGCTGCGGGTACAGGCCAGGAAGGCATGGGTATGGTCCTGGCAGACTCCGGCGCGGCCGGCGAAAGCCTCGGCCGCCGTGCTGTCCACCTGGGTGGCGCCCGGCGTGTAGGGCATCTGCGCATGCAGGCCGTGCATCAGGTCGACCAGGCCGTCGCGGTCGTTGCGCCCGGCGCTGCTGGCCCGGGCGAACTCGCGCAGGGCGTCGTCGGCCTGGGTCAGGCGCGTACTGCGCAGATACGGCAGGGCCGAGCGGCTGTCGCGCTCGGACTCGCAGTTTTCGTCGATCTCCACCTGGCCACGGGCGCCGATCACCAGCGCCTCGTGCGGCTCGTCCAGGGTCAGCACATGCAGGATATTGCCGTAGGGATCGCGCTGGGCGCGCACCGGGCGCGGCAGGTCGAGCTGCCAGCTGATCACCCGCTGGCGCGCGCTCTCCTGCGGGGTCAGGCGCAAGTACTGGATGCTCGCGCGCACCTGGTCGTCGTAGTTGTAGGTGGTGTCGTGGCGGATCGAGAGTCTCATACGACCTCCAGATAGGACGTGTGGATGGAGCTGCCCAACTGACGGACGAGCAGGATGAAATCGGTGAGCCAGGTGTGCAGGCCCTCGTCGAGGACCTCGTCGATGCTGGTGTAGCGCAGGCGCGCGTCCAGCTCGGCGGCCATGCGCTGGGCCGAGCGGCCGTTGTCGCCGGGCAGGCCGGCGAGCATCAGGTTGAGCTCCTCCATGCAGGCGCGCAGCGAACGCGGCACCTCGGGGCGCAACAGCAGCAGTTCGGCGATCTTGTGGGTGCTCGGCGAGCCGCGGTAGATCTCGGTGAAGGCCTCGAAGGACGACAGCGCACGCAGCAGCGCGCTCCACTCGTAGTAGCCGCGGGCCGAGGTGTCGCTGACCTCGTCGGCGGCCTCGCCGAGCATCTCGTAGCGCGCATCGAGCAGGCGCAGGGTGTTGTCGGCGCGCTCGATAAAGGTACCCAGGCGGATGAAGCGGTAGGCCTCGCCACGCATGATGGTGCCGAAGGTGGCGCCGCGGAACAGGTGCGAGCGCTCCTTGACCCACTCGCAGAAGCGGCTGATGCCGTAGCGCCCCAGGCCCTCGGCGGCGATGCCGCGTATCTCCAGCCAGGTGGCGTTGATGTTCTCCCACATGTCGGCGGTGATCCGCCCGCGTACGGCGTGGGCGTTGGCCCGTGCGCCCTGCAGGCAGCAATAGATGCTCGCCGGGTTCTCCGCGTCGAGGGCGAAGAAGTGCAGCATGCGCTCGGCGTGCATCTGCCCGTGGCGGCTCAGGTAGTCGTCCAGGGTACCGGTGATCAGCAGCGGCAGGGCCAGTTCGTCGAGGCCGTCGCCACGGCCGTCCTGCGGCATCAGCGACAGCGAATAGCTGACGTCGAGCATGCGCGCGAGGTTCTCGGCACGCTCCAGGTAGCGCGACATCCAGTACAGGTCGGAGGCAGTTCTACTCAGCATGCTCAGTCCTCCACCACCCAGGTGTCCTTGGTGCCGCCACCCTGGGACGAGTTGACCACCAGCGAGCCCTCGCGCAGCGCCACGCGGGTCAGGCCACCGGGCACCAGGCGGGTCTCGCGGCCGGACAGCACGAACGGGCGCAGGTCGATATGGCGCGGGGCGATGCCGCTCTCGACGAAGGTCGGGCAGGTCGACAGGCTCAGGGTGGGCTGGGCGATATAGGCTTCCGGCCGCGCTTTCAGGCGCTCGCGGAAGGCCTCGATCTCGGCGCGGGTGGCGGCCGGGCCGACCAGCATGCCGTAGCCGCCGGAGCCCTGGGTTTCCTTGACCACCAGCTCGGGCAGGTTGGCCAGCACGTGGGACAACTCGTCGGGCTTGCGGCACTGCCAGGTGGGCACGTTCTTGAGGATCGGCTCCTCGTCTAGGTAGAAGCGGATCATCTCGCCGACGTAGGGGTAGATCGACTTGTCGTCCGCCACCCCGGTGCCGACCGCGTTGGCCAGCACCAGGTTGCCGCTGCGGTAGGCGGCCAGCAGGCCGGGCACGCCGAGCATGGAGTCCGGATTGAAGGCCAGCGGGTCGAGGAAGGCGTCGTCCAGGCGGCGGTAGATCACGTCCACCGGTTGCGGACCGGAGGTGGTGCGCATGAATACCCTGTCGTCACGCACGAACAGGTCGGCGCCCTCCACCAGCTCCACGCCCATCTCGCGGGCCAGGAAGGCGTGCTCGAAGTAGGCGCTGTTGAAGCGGCCCGGGGTGAGTACCACCACGCTGGGACTGTCGATCGGGCTGGAGCTCTTCAGCGTATCCAGCAGCAGGCTCGGGTAGTGGTCGATGGGCGCCACGCGCTGCATGGAGAACAGCTCGGGGAACAGGCGCATCATCATCTTGCGGTCTTCGAGCATGTAGCTGACGCCGCTCGGCGTACGCAGATTGTCTTCCAGCACGTAGTAGGTGCCGTCGCCGTCGCGCACCAGGTCGACCCCGGCGATGTGGGCGTAGATGTCGCGGTGCAGGTCGAGGCCCTGCATCGCCAGCTGGTAGCCCTCGTTGGCCAGTACCTGCTCGGCCGGGATGATGCCGGTCTTGAGGATGCGCTGCTCGTGGTAGATATCGGCGAGGAACATGTTCAGCGCCTTGACCCGCTGGATGCAGCCGGACTCGACGATGCGCCACTCGCTGGCGGGGATGCTGCGGGGAACGGTGTCGAAGGGGATCAGGCGCTCGGTGCCCTGCTCGTCCCCGTAGAGGGTGAAGGTGATACCGGCGCGGTGGAACAGCAGGTCGGCCTCGCGGCGGCGCTGAGCCAGGAGCTCCTCGGGGGTATCCGCCAACCAGCGGGCAAACTCCCGATAGTGCGGGCGGACTGCGCCGCTCGCGTCGTACATCTCATTGTAGAAAGTGCGGGCCATGCCGTACTCCTTGTCACCCGGACAGGAGAGTCATCGCAAGGGCCGTGCCACAGAAATTTATCCAACGATTTCAATCAGTTGAATATTGAAGCGAAGCGCACCGCACCAGCATGGGGCGCTTTGTACGCCCCCTGGCGGGCCACGCCCCACGGCATGGCAGCATTTCTATGAGCGGTATAGGCAGACTCGATTTCCGTGGCGGCAGGCGCGCGGGCAGACTGCGCAGCGTCGGGCGCAAGCCCGGCTCGCTCGGCTCACAAGGCCAGGCGAGCTTGCCCATTGCTCTTCAGTCGGCCTCCCCTAGCCGACTGGCTCCCTGGCCGCCCACGAGGCGGCCTTTTTTATGCCGCCTCAGACCGCCTGGGCCACCGGCTCGCCGAAGGCCAGGCGCAGCCAGTGCTGATAGAAGCCCTCGGCCACCTTGTTCAGCGACGCGATGCGCGCCGGCAGGTCGGCGAGCATCTGCCGCTTGCCCTGCTGGCTGGCCTGGGTCTCGTCGAGCAGGTGCGCCCAGTCCTGCAACCACCAGCGCACCAGACCCTCGGTGACTTCCGGATGCCCCTGCAGGGCCAGCACCTTGTCGCCCCAGGCGAAGGCCTGGTTCGGACACCAGGGACTGGACAGCAACCACTCGGCACCGGACGGCAGTTCGAAGGTATCGCTGTGCCACTGGTAGACGGGGAATTCCTTGGGCAGGTGCGCCAGCCAGGGGCTGCCACTGTCACGCCGCACCAGCGGCTGCCAGCCCACCTCGGTGTAGGGCATGCGGTGCACGGCGGCGCCCAACGCCTTGGCGATCAGCTGGCCGCCCAGGCAGTGACCGATGATGGGGATGTCGCGGCGAATGAAGTGCTGCAGCGCGGCGATTTCCGCCCCGATCCAGGGCAGGTCGTCGTTGACGCTCATTGGCCCGCCCATCACCGCCACCGCGCGGGGGCGATCCAGGTCGTACCCGTCGAGCTCGTCGAGGTCGGTGCGCAGCACCGTGAAGTCGAGGCCCTGCTCGTCCAGAACGGTGGCGAGGTGGCCCGGAGCACAATAATCGACGTGGGTCAGAATCAGGATGTCGGTCATGACTACTCTCCGTTGTCCGCTTGGCAAGGCAAGGCCCGTGCCGATATGCGGGACCATCCTTGTCTGGCGAACTTAATTGTTTGGAGCAGGCTAACCGAGGCGAAGAAGGCCGGCTAGTGCCGGCCCTCTCCCCACCTCCGCAAAGAGGCTGGTGCCTCAGGGAATGCACACCCCCTGCTGGTCGCTCTGCGCCAGGTCCATCAGCTCGCGGCTGGCCACGGTGTACATGGCGTAGTCGGTGCCGGTGGCGGCGCGCAGCTCGGCGAGCATGGCCAGCCAGCGTTGGACCAGGGGCTTGTGCTGCTCCAGCCAGAAGCTCACCCGCTCCTCGATGTCCTTCGGACCGTCGGCCATCTGCAGCACGGCGATGGTGATCGCCCGCTGCTGCCAGTCCAGGTCGTCGCGGAACGCCTCGCGGGCCAGGGCCTGCCAGTTGTTCTCCACCGGCAGGTTGGTGATCTGCTGCAGGTACCAGGACAGTTCCAGCGCCCCGCCGGTGGCGAAGTAGGCGGTGGCTACGTCCGCCGCCGGCTGGCCGGTGACGTCGGCGGCCTCGATGATCGGCAGCAGGGTGTACAGGTGGCTGGTGCCGGCGACCACGCGGGCCAGCTCCTCCGGCGTGCCGGCCTCGACGAAGCTCTGGTAGCGCGCCAGCCACTGCTCGCGAGCCGGGCCTTCGAGCAGTTCGTCCAGGCGCCCGGCCAGCTCGGCCACGCGCGGGGCGAAGTGGCCGACATCGCGGGCGGCGTCCAGGTCCTCGCGGCGGCTGCGCAGGAACCAGCGGGTGGCGCGACGCCCCAGGCGCATCAGCTCGTCCATCAGCTGCAGCTGCAGCTCGGCCGGCACCTTGTAGTCCAGCGCCTCGATCTGCTTCCACCAGTGCGGCAGGCGGAACACGTCGCGCACGATGACGTAGGCGCCGGCGACGTTGGCCGCGCTCATGCCGGTGGACTCCTTCAGGCGCTGCACGAAGGTGATGCCCATGTGGTTGACCAGGTCGTTGGCGATCTGGGTGCTGACGATCTCGCGCTTCAGGCGATGGCGACGCATGGCCTCGCCGAACTTCTTGGTCAGCTGCGCCGGGAAGGCGGTTTCCATCTCGCGGGCCAGGTAGTCGTCGTCCGGCACCAGGGATTTGAGCAGCGCTTCCTTGAGGTCGATCTTGCTGTAGGAGATCAGCACCGACAGCTCCGGCCGGGTCAGGCCGCGGCCATTGGCGGCGCGCTCGTTGAGCTCGTCGTCGGTAGGCAGGAACTCCAGGGCGCGGTCCAGCTTGCCGGCGGCCTCCAGCGCGGCCATCAGGCGCTTGTACTCGGCCAGGCGCTCGCGGGCGCGGCGCTGGGCCAGGGACAGGGCCTGGGTCTGCTTGTAGTTGTTGCCCAGCACCAGGTTGCCGACCGCGTCGGTCATCTCGGCCAGCAGCTTGTTGCGCTGCTTGCCGGTCATGTCACCGGCGGCGACGATCTCGCCGAGCAGGATCTTGATGTTCACCTCGTGGTCGGAGCAGTCCACCCCGCCGGCGTTGTCGATGAAGTCGGTGTTACTGGCGCCGCCGTTGAGGCCGTACTCGACGCGGCCGAGCTGGGTCATGCCGAGGTTGCCGCCCTCGCCCACCACCTTGGCGCGCAGCTCATTGCCATTGACCCGCAGGCCGTCGTTGGCCTTGTCGCCGACGTCGGCGTGGGTCTCGCGACTGGACTTCACGTAGGTGCCGATGCCGCCGTTCCACAGCAGGTCGACCGGAGCCTTGAGCAGCGCGTTGATCAGCTCGGTGGGCGCCAGCTTGTCGGCCTGGATGTCGAAGCGTTGCTTCATCTGCGGGGTGATGGCGATGCTCTTGGCGCTGCGCAAGAAAATGCCGCCGCCTTCGGAGATCAGCTTGGTGTCGTAGTCGGCCCAGCTCGAGCGCGGCAGGGCGAACATGCGCTGGCGCTCGACAAAGCTCTTGGCCGCATCCGGGTTGGGGTCGATGAAGATGTGCTGGTGGTTGAACGCCGCCACCATCTGCAGCTGGTCTGACAGCAGCAGGCCGTTGCCGAACACGTCGCCGGCCATGTCACCGATGCCGATCACCGTGGTCGGGTCCTTCTGCACGTCGATGCCGCGCTCGCGGAAATGGCGCTGCACCGAGACCCAGCCGCCCTTGGCGGTGATACCCATGCCCTTGTGGTCGTAGCCGGCCGAGCCACCGGAGGCGAAGGCGTCGCCGAGCCAGAAGCCGTAGTCGATAGCGATGCCGTTGGCGATGTCAGAGAAGGTCGCGGTGCCCTTGTCCGCCGCCACCACCAGGTAGGGGTCATCCGGGTCGTGGCGCACCACGTTCTCCGGCGGCACCACCTTGCCTTCCTTGAGGTTGTCGGTGATGTCGAGCAGGCCGCTGATGAAGATGCGGTAGCAGGCGATGCCCTCGGCCAGCACCTCGTCGCGGTTGCCGCCCACCGGCAGCCGGCGCGGAATAAAGCCGCCCTTGGCGCCCATCGGCACGATCACCGCGTTCTTCACCTGCTGCGCCTTGACCAGGCCCAGCACCTCGGTGCGGAAGTCTTCCTCGCGGTCGGACCAGCGCAGGCCACCGCGGGCCACGTCGCCGAAGCGCAGGTGCACGCCCTCGACGCGCGGGCAGTAGACGAAGATCTCGAACTTGGGCACCGGCCGCGGAATCTCCGGAATCGCCCGCGGGTTGAGCTTGAAGCTGAAGTAGTGCTTGGGCTGACCGTCGGCACCGTTCTGGAAGAAGTTGGTGCGCAGGGTGGCCTTGATCAGGTCCAGGTAGCGCCGCAGGATGCGGTCCTCGTTGAGCACCGCGACGTTGTCCAGCGCGGCGAGGATGGCCTGTTCCAGCTTCTGCTGCTTGTCCTCCAGGTCCTCGGCGGACAGCTTGCGTGCCAGGTAGAAACGGGTGCGGAACAGGCGCACCAGCTCCTTGGCGATATCGGCATGATTCACCAAAGTCGACGCGATATAGCCGAGGTCGAAGCCCAGGCGGATCTGCTTGAGGTAGCGGGCGTAGGCGCGCAGCAGCGCCACGTCGCGCCAGGGCATGGCGGCGGTCAGTACCAGGCGGTTGAAGCCGTCGTTCTCGGCGGCGCCACCGACTATCTGCACGAAGGCGTCCTGCAGGGTCTCGTTGAGCTGCTGGATATCGACGCTCACCCCTTCGGCGGTGGTGAAGGCGAAGTCATGAATCCAGTACTCGCGGCCATCGGCGCGGCGCAGCTTGTAGGGAAACTCGCCGAGCACGCGCAGGCCGAGGTTCTCCAGGATCGGCAGCACGTCGGACAGCGGCAGCGGCGTGTCGGCGTGGTACAGCTTGCAGTGCAGCTCCTGGTCGCCCTGGGCCAGCGGCTGGTAGAAGCTCATCACCAGCTGGCGCTCGTCGGACAGGCTGAGCAGGTGCTGCATGTCCACCACCGCCGAGTGCGGGGCGAAGCGCTCGGTGTAGCCGGCCGGGAAGCCTTTCGGGAAGTCGGCCAGCACCTGGGTGCCCTGGGCCTCGCCGGAGCTCTCGATGATCAGGCTGGCGTAGTCGTCCTTCCACGAACGGCAGGCCTGGATGACTTCCTTCTCGATGCGCGCCGGGTCGATCTGTACGCGGTTCTTCGGGTCGACCTTGAGGATGAACTGCACCCGCGCCAGCACGGATTCGGAGAAGTAGGTCCAGAACTCGCAGTCGCTGGCGCCCAGGCGCTCCATGAGGATCTGCTGGATCTTCAGGCGCGTCTCGGTGGAGTACACGTCGCGCGGCACATAGGCCAGGCAGTAGGCGAAGCGGCCATAGGGATCGCGGCGGATGAACAGGCGCAGCTTGTTGCGCTCCTGGATCTGCACGATGGCGATGGCGGTGTTGAACAGCTCGTCCACCGGGGTCTGGAACAGGTCGTCGCGCGGCAGCACTTCCAGCACCTGCTCCAGCTCCTTGCCCAGGTGGGCCTTGCGGTCGAAGCCGGAGCGCTCGGAGATCTCCGCCACCTTGCGACGGATATAGGGGATGCGGCTGACGCTCTCGGCGTACACGGACGAGGTGTACAGGCCCATGAAGCGGCACTCCTTGACCACCTTGCCCTTGGCATCCAGCTCGCGGATGGAGACGAAGTCCGGGTAGGCCGGGCGGTGCACGCGGCTCGGCGTGGCGGCCTTGGCGAAGGACAGCAGCACCGGCTGGCGCAGGTAATCCAGGGCCTCCTTCTCGATGTGCAGCTCGTCCTTTTTCAGCCCGCTGCGCAGGCGCTTGGACAGGCCCAGCAGCGAGGCCTCGTCGTATACCAGATGGCCGCCGTCCTTCTCGTCGACCACGGTGAATTCCTCGTAGCCGAGGAAGGTGAAGTGGTTGTCCAGCAGCCAGGTGAGGAAGGTCTTCACTTCCGCCAGCTCGGCGCCGTCGACCTTGAGCTTGGCCTTGTCCAGCCAGGCCAGCAGCTGCTCGGCGCGGGCCTTCATCGGCTGGAAGTCGGCCACGGCCAGGCGTACCTCTTCCAGCACTTCCTGAATGCCCTTCTCCAGGGCACGCAGCTCGCCGACATTGGCGCAGCGGTCGATCTCCAGGTACATCAGCGCTTCGTGCTGCACGTCCTTGCCGCTGCTGCCCTTGCTCAGCAGCTCCTGCAGCTCGCCGCTCTTCTTGCGCTTCACGCTGAACACGCTGTTCTGCAGGGTGTGGATGCTGTAGCCGCGGCGATTCAGCTCCATGCGCACCGAGTCGACCAGGAACGGCAGGTCGGCGTGCAGCACTTCCACCGCGGTGTGGGTGGACTGCCAGCCATGCTTCTCGTAGTCCGGGTTGTAGACGCGCACCACCGGCTTGGCGACGTCGAAGCGTTCGAGCAGGCGCCAGGAGGACAGCGTGCTGCCGGCCAGGTCGGTGAGACGGCGCTGGGTCAGTTCGTCGAGGGAGACGATGCCGAAGAATTGCTCGGCGAACAGGGCCACTTGTGGCAGCGCCTTGTCGCTGACGTGCTGCGCCAGGGCCGCTTGCAGTTGGTGCTGGAAGTCGGCTTTGCTGGCCGCGGTGAAGAACGCCATGTTGATGCTCCACTGGACTTGTTATTCGAGTTGGGCGCGCGACGCCTGGGTTTCCAAGCAGTCTAGGCGATAGGCTGGACTCGGCAGGCGCACGCCGACCATCAGGTCACGGCAAGCTTAGCGACAGCCCATGGCAGCTGGATTGCGGCGGCGCGACATATTCGTTCATCGCCTTGCAGCCGCCCCGCTGCTAAGGTGCGACTCCACGTAGTCCGGCAGGGAAACCATGCAGTCCCCACTCCGTCGCCATCTGCTCCTCCATTTCGGCAACCTGCTGATCACCGCCGTCGGCCTGGCCCTGCTCGGCCTGGCGGCGTGGTTGCGGCCGAGCCTGATCCAGCCGCTGCTGTGGGCCGGGGTGCCGGTCTACCTCGGCGTGCTGCTGCCGCGCTGGATCGGCCGTCGCGAACGCCTGCGCCGCGCCGCCCTGGCCCTGGCTGCGGCCGAGGAGAAGTGGGGTTTTGCCAGCCGCGACCACTGCGGGCCCTGGCTCAACTACATCGACCAGCCCTACCTGCGCCACTGCCCGGAGTTCGCCGGGCGCTACTTCTATGGCGAGTGGCTGGTGATCCACGACGGTCTGCTGATCGTCAATCCGGGGCACTCGACCCTGGACGCCCAGCGCCAGGAAGTTCACTACGACTTCGCCCGGCCGAGCACCTACGCCTGGGACGGCTGCACGCCCAAGGTGCCGTTCTACTGGCTGGCGATCATCGGCGTGCCGGACTGGTGGGAGAAGCCGCACCGGGTGCTGCACCTGCATGGCGGCGAGCTCTGCGAGGCCGACGTGTTCTGGCCGCTGACCCATCCGGCGAGTCTGGTGCACGACGCGCTGTACCAGTACCTGAACGCCGCGCCAGTGGCCAAGCACGAGGCCGACCTGCTGTTCTTCCGCATGCTGCGCGAGGCCGGCATGCTCTGGCTGCCGGCCTTCTCCTATTACCTCGCGGTACGCCTGCTCGGCGCGCCGGATGTGCGTGGCCCGCGCCCGCAGAACAGCACCCTGCGCTGCACCAGCGCCCTGCCCGGCCTGGGCCGGCCCAAGGCTGTGGAGCGGGTCGAGGAGCAGCAGCCCGCTTGAGCCATACCCGGCAAGCGGAACTGGTCGGCAGAGCAGTTCCAGGAGCATGCAAGCGCCCCCGCCGATGCAGTAGAGTTAGCACCCCGATCGGGTGAGTTCGGCAACCCGTCAGTCCCTTTCCAGGAAGATTCTCGATGGAACATCGTGAGGCGCTTGTCGCGCTGCGGCAATTTCTCGCTACCCAGATCCTCGGCCAGGAAAAGCTCATCGAGCGCCTGCTGATCGCCCTGCTCGCCGACGGCCACCTGCTGGTGGAAGGAGCCCCGGGCCTGGCCAAGACCAAGGCCATCAAGGAACTGGCGGAAGGCATCGAGGCCGAGTTCCACCGCATCCAGTTCACCCCCGACCTGCTCCCGGCCGACATCACCGGCACCGAGATCTACCGTCCGGAAACCGGCAGCTTCGTGTTCCAGCAGGGGCCGATCTTCCACAACCTGGTGCTGGCGGACGAGATCAACCGCGCCCCGGCCAAGGTGCAGTCGGCGCTGCTGGAGGCCATGGCCGAGCGCCAGGTCTCCATTGGCCGCAGTACCTATGACCTGTCGCCGCTGTTCCTGGTCATGGCCACCCAGAACCCCATCGAGCAGGAAGGTACCTACCCGCTGCCCGAGGCCCAGCTCGACCGCTTCCTGATGCACGTGAAGATCGGCTTCCCCGACGCCAGCGTGGAACGCAAGATCCTCGCCCAGGCTCGCGGCGATGCGCTGAACGGCGAGGCCAAGCCGGAGCACCGGGTCAGCCAGCAGGCGATTTTCGCCGCGCGCCAGGAGATCCTCGGCCTATACATGGCCGATGCCGTGGAGGAATACCTGGTACAGCTGGTGATGGCCACCCGCACCCCGGCCAAGCACGACGCCGAACTGGCCGAGTGGATCGCCTACGGCGCCAGCCCGCGCGGCTCCATCGCCCTCGATCGCTGCGCCCGCGCCCATGCCTGGCTGGCCGGCCGCGACTTCGTCAGCCCCGAGGACATCCAGGCGGTGCTGTTCGACGTGCTGCGCCACCGCATCATCCTGTCGTTCGAGGCGGAAGCCGCCGGCATCGACCAGGACCGCGTGGTGCAGCGCATCCTCGACGTGGTGGCGGTGGCCTGAGTGCAGCCGCAAGCCGTAGCCCGGATGCAATCCGGGGTTGCCCGCACCTTGCCCCCGGATTGCATCCGGGCGACCGGCTGACCACCCCATGCATATCCAGCCCACACCTCCCGGTATTCGCGTCAGCCTCGCCGAGCTGATCGAGATGCGCCACCGCGTGCGCGAGGTGCAGCTGTTCTCCACCCCGGCCAAGCGCAGCCCGCTGATCGGCCTGCACCACTCCAAGCTGCGCGGGCGCGGCGTCGACTTCGACCAGGTGCGCGTGTACCAGGCCGGCGACGACGTGCGCACCATCGACTGGCGCGTCACCGCGCGCACCCAGGAGCCGCACACCAAGCTGTTCCATGAGGAGCGCGAGCGGCCGATCTTCATCATGGTCGAGCAGAGCCGCCGGCTGTTCTTCGGCTCGGCCCTGCAGTTCAAGTCGGTACTCGCCGCCCAGGCCGCCAGCCTGTTCGGCTGGGCCGCCCTGGCACACAACGACCGCATCGGCGGCCTGGTGTTCGGCGATGCCGAGCACCACGAGATCAAGCCACGGCGCAGCAAGCAGAGCCTGCTGCAGCTGCTCAACCGCCTGACCCGCGCCAACCAGGGCCTGCACCCGGACGCCGCCGGCGAGCGCGACAGCTTCGGCCTGGCCCTGCGCCGCGCCCGCGAGGTGCTGCGCCCCGGCAGCCTGGTGATCATCGTCTGCGACGAGCGCACGCTGAACGACTCCGCCGAACAGCAGCTCGGCCTGCTGGCGCGGCACACCGACCTAGTGCTGCTGCCGGTATCCGACCCGCTCGACCACGACCTGCCCAACGCCGGCCTGCTGCGCTTCATCGAGCGCGGCGCGCAGCTGGAACTGGACACCCGCGGCGACGACCTGCGCGTCGCCTACGGCGGCCTGGCCGAACAGCGCCGTGCGCGCTGGCAGCGCCTGGCGCAGAAGCTCGGCGTGCCGCTGCTGGCGCTGTCCACCGCGCAGGACCTGGTGGAACAGCTGCGCGACCACCTCAGCGGTCCCCAGGCGGGCAAGCGCGCATGAACCCGCTCGACCAGCTGCAACCGACCATCGCTCCGCCACCGGTCTCCTGGTGGCCACTGGCGCCCGGCTGGTGGGCGCTGCTAGTGCTGATCCCGTTGCTGCTCTGGGGCCTGTGGTACCTGCGCCGCTACCTGCCACGCCGCCAGCAGCAGGCGCTGCAGAGTGAACAACCGCTCGACCCCGTGCGCCAGGCCGCCCTGGCCGAACTGGCGCGCCTGGTGCGGCCCTACGATGGCCAGCACGCCGGCCCCTGGCTGCAGCAGCTCAACGCCCTGCTCAAGCGCCTGGCCCGCACCGACTACCCCACGGACAATAGCCACGTGCTCAGCGGCCGTGCCTGGCTGGCCTTTCTCGACAGCCGCTGCCCGGCCGCCGGGCTGACCCGCTGGATGATCCTGGTGGAAGGCACCTACCGCAGCCACTGCAGCCTCGACGACAAGGCCATCAACGGCCTCAACCAGGCCGTCGACACCTGGATTCGCAAGCATGTTTGAGTTCGCCTGGCCCTGGGCCCTGCTCCTCGCTCCCCTGCCCTGGCTGCTGCGACTGCTGCTGCCGGCGGCCGACAGCGGCGAGGCGGCGCTCAAGGTCAGCTTCCTCGGCGAGCTGGAAGGCCTCAGCGGCCGCCGCGCCCGCGCCAACCAGCCGGCCTGGCGTCAGCAGGCGCCCTTCGTGCTGCTGTGGATGTTCCTGCTGTTGGCCGCGGCCCGCCCGGAATGGGTCGGCGAGCCGCTGCCACTGCCGGCCAGCGGCCGCGACCTGCTGCTGGCGGTGGACGTGTCCGGCTCCATGGACCACGACGACATGCAGTGGGAAGGCGACGACATCTCGCGCCTGGAGCTGGTGAAGAAGCTGTTCGGCGACTTCGTCGAGGACCGTCGCGGCGACCGCATCGGCCTGATCCTGTTCGGCAGCCGCGCCTATCTGCAGTCGCCACTGACCTTCGACCGCCACACCGTGCGCACCTGGCTGGACGAGGCGCTGATCAACATCGCCGGGCCGCAGACCGCCATCGGCGACGCCATCGGCCTGGCCGTCAAGCGCCTGCGCCAGCGCCCGGCCGACAGCCGCGTGCTGGTGCTGATCACCGACGGCGCCAACAACGGCGGCGAGATCGAACCCAAGACCGCCGCGCGCCTGGCCGCCGAGCAGAAGGTCAAGATCTACACCATCGGCATCGGCGCCGATCCCGAGCAGAGCGGGATCATGGGCATGCTCGGGCTGAACCCGGGCGTCGACCTGGACGAGGCGACCCTGATCGACATTGCCGAACAGACCGGCGGCACCTATTTCCGCGCCCGCACCAGCGAGGAGTTGCAGCAGATAGAGGAGGCCCTCGACCAGCTGGAGCCGGCCGCCCAGCTGCCGACCCGCGCCCGCCCGGCGCTGGCCCTGTATGCCTGGCCGCTGGCCGCGGCGCTGCTGATCAGCCTGCTGCTGGTGGCGCGCGAACTGTGGCCGCAGCACTGGCAGACGCTGACCTCGCGCTTCGGAGGATCGGCCTGATGGACATGCTCTGGCCGCACTGGCTGCGCCCGTTCTGGCTGCTCCTGCTGCCGCTGCTCGGCTGGCTGCTGTGGCAGCTGTGGCACCGCGAGCGCCGCAGCGGGCGCTGGCAGCTGCTGCTGCCGGCCGCTTTCCAGGCCGTGCTGCTGTCCGGCGGCCGCACGCGCAACAATCGCTTGCCGTGGGTCGCCCTCGGCCTGGCCTGGCTGCTCGCCCTGCTGGCCCTGCTCGGGCCGAGCTGGCAGCGCATGGAACAGGCCAGCCAGAAGCGCGCCGACCCGTTGGTGGTGCTGCTCGAACTGACCCCGGCGATGCTCGCCACCGACGCCGCGCCGAGCCGCCTGGAACAGGCCAAGCGCAAGCTGCTCGACCTGCTGCAGGCGCGCAACGACGCGCAGACCGCGATCATCGTCTATGCCGGCAGCGCCCACACCCTGGTGCCGCTGTCCGACGACCTGGCCACCGCGCGCAACCTGCTGGAGGCGGTCAAGCCGTCGATCATGCCCGAGCCGGGTCGCCGCGCCGACCTGGCGGTGAGCCGCGCTCTGGAGCTGCTCGATCATGGCGCCCAGGGCCGCGGCCGGCTGCTGCTGATCGGCAGCGAGATGAGCGCGGAAGAGCGCGAAGGCGCGCGCCAGGCACTCGGCAGCCGTGGCGAACGCCTGGCCATCCTCGGCATCGGCTCGCCCCAGGGCGCACCGATCCGCGGCGAGGACGGCAGCTTCCTCAAGGACGCCGACGGCGCCATCCTGGTGCCACGCCTGGACAGCGCCGGCCTGCGCCAGTTCGCCAGCGAGCTGGGCGGCCAGTACCGCAGCGCGCGCCTGGACGACCGCGACCTGCAGGCCCTCGATCTGCTGCAAGGCCCGCAGGAGCTGCGCGACGGCGTCGAGCCGACTCAGCTGCAGGCCTGGGCCGATCAGGGCCACTGGCTGCTGTTGCCGCTGCTGCTGATCGCCGCCTGCGCCGGGCGCCGCGGCTGGCTGTTCTGCCTGCCGCTGCTGTTGTTGGTCAGCCCGCAACCGAGCTACGCGCTGGGCTGGGACGACCTGTGGCTGCGCCCGGACCAGCAGGGCCAGCGCCTGCTCGAGGCGGACCAGGCCAAGGAGGCTGCTGGCCGCTTCCGCGATCCGCAGTGGCAGGGCGAGGCGCTGTACCGCGCCGGCGACTACGCCGGCGCCGCCGAGCGCTTCGCCCAGTCCGACAGCGCCATCGCCCACTTCAACCGCGGCAACGCCCTGGCCAAGGGCAACGAGCTGGAAGCGGCGCTGGACGCCTACGAGCAGGCCCTGGAGCGCCAGCCGGAGCTGCAGCCAGCGCAGCAGAACAAGGCGCTGGTCGAGCAATTGCTGCGCCAGCAGAAGCAACAACAGCAACAGCAATCGCAGCAGGGCGACGAGCAGCAGCAGGACCAGCAACAGCAGCAGTCCTCTTCCAGCCAGTCGCCATCCGCACAGCCGCAACAGTCGGGCGACCAACAGTCGTCAGCGCAACAGGGCCAGAAGGACAAGGAAGGCCAGCAGCCGCAACAGCAGCAGGGCCAGGAAGGTCAGAACGGCCAGCAGAACGCCCAGGAACAGACGGCCCAGCCCGGCGAGCAGCAGGCAGGTGCCAGCGACAAGCCGGCAGACGCCACCCAGACCGCCAGCGCCCAGCCGCTGGACGGCGAACAGCGCGATGCGCTGGAACAATGGCTGCGGCAGATTCCGGACGATCCGGGCGAGCTGCTGCGGCGCAAATTCCTCTACGAACAACAGCAGCGCCAGGAACAGTCCCGATGAAACGCCTGCTTTGCGCCCTCCTCCTCTGCCTGATCGGCACCCAGGCCTGGGCCGCCAGCTTCTCCGCCACCGTCGACCGCGCGCGCCTGAACGAGGGCGAGACCTTCGACCTGATCCTCGAATCGGAGGACGTCACCCAGTTCGGCATGCCGGACCTCGCGCCGCTCAAGCAGCAGTTCGAAGTGGTCAGCACGCGCCAGGAAAACCGCCTGTCCTCCTTCGGCGGCAAGGCGCGCTCCAGCACCCGCTGGATCGTCACTCTGCTGCCACTGCAGAGCGGCTACGTGGTGGTGCCGCCGCTCAAGCTGGGCGATGCGCAGAGCCAGCCGATCACCCTGCAGGTGGTCAAGGGCGACGCCAGCGGCAGCGGCAAGCTGGCGCCGATCTTCATCGACGCCAGCCTGGACCAGGAGAGCGTCTACGTGCAGGCCCAGGTGCTGCTGACCCTGCGCATCTACCACTCGGTATCGCTGTACGACGACAGCAGCCTGACCCCACTGAACATCCCCGACGCCCGCGTCGAGCAGCTGGGCGACCCGCGCACCTTCGAGACCGACGTCAACGGCGTGCGCCACGGGGTGATCGAGCTGCGCTACGCAATCTTCCCGCAGCAGAGCGGCCAGCTGACCATTCCGTCCCAGGTGTTCAGCGCCACTCCGGCCGTGCGCGACAACGACTACAACCCCTTCGGCCCGCGTCCGGGTCGCCTGACCCGGGTCCAGTCGCCAGAGATTCCGCTGACGGTCAAACCGCGCCCCGCCAGCTGGCCGGCCGACGCCCCCTGGCTGCCGGCCCGTGACCTGAGCCTGAGCGAGGCCTGGAACCCGGAGCCGAACAAGGCCAGCGTCGGCGACTCGCTGACCCGCAGCATCATGCTGCGCGCCGAGGGCCTGTCCAGCGCCCAGCTGCCCCCCATGCCGGTGCAGGACAGCCCCGGCCTGCGCCGCTACCCGGACCAGCCGCAGCTGCGCAACGAGACCAACGACAAGGGCCTGATCGGCAGCCGCGAGGAAAGCCAGGCCCTGGTGCCGAGCCAGAGCGGACGCATCACCCTGCCGGAAGTACGGGTGCACTGGTGGAACGTCACCGAGGATCGTCTGGAGGTCGCCAGCCTGCCGGCACGCACCCTGGAAGTGGCGGTCAATCCGAACCTGGAAGTAGAGACCCCGGTCGGCGGCCAGCCCACGCTGGCTGGTGACGGCACGCTGCTGTGGCCCTGGCAGCTGGCCTGCGCCCTGCTCGCTCTGACCACCGCCCTGGGCTTCGGCCTGTGGTGGCGCGCCCGCCGCCAGCCGGCGATCCTGCCCACCGCGCAGACCGGCCCCAGCCCGCGCACCCTGCTCGACGATCTCAAGCGCGCCTGCCTGGCCAACGACCCCCACGCCACCCGCCAGGCTCTGGACGCCTGGGCTCGCCAGCAGCCGGAAACCCTGGCGGACATGGCCGCACGCTTCGCCAGCCTGTCCGACGCCCTCGACGGCCTGAATGGCGCGCTGTACAGCGAGAGCGGCCACCAGTGGCAAGGCGAGAGCCTGTGGAAAGCCATCCGCAGCCTGCCAGCCCTGGAAGCCGCGGCCAAGCCGCAGGAAGCCAGCCCGCTGCCGCCACTATACCCACGCTGACCAGACGCCAAGGACGGAAACATGACCCTCAAGGAAGAACTCGCCGCCTTCTACCGGCGCTGCGGTTTCAGCGACACCGCCGACCGCCAGGCCTGCACCGTGCCGGTCTATACCGGCTGCCTGCTGGTGCCGCTGCCGAACATCGAGACGCGCCACATCTACCTCAAGTACCACGACCTGCACCACGTGACGACCGGCTACAGCACCGGGCGTATCGGCGAGGGCGAGGTCAGTGCCTGGGAGCTGGGCACCGGCTCGATGCTGAATTCACCGCTGCTCGGCACCATGAACCTGATCGCCCTCTCCACCGGCCTGGTGCTGGAACCCAGGCGCATGTGGCGCGCCTTCCGCCGTGGCTGCCGCAGCCGCAACCTGTACCCGCTGGCCATGCGCAAGAAGATCGACAACGAGCACTGGGCCGACCTGCCGGCCCTGCGTCAGGAGCTGCTGGAGAGCCGCCGCGACCCGCTACCGCTGCCGCTGCGCGCGCTTGAGTTCGGCGCCTATGCGGCGGTGGCCATGCTGATCCACGCGCTGATCGCCATTCCCGCCGTGTGCACCCGCGTGATCACCGATATCGGTCTGGGCTACAGCTTCTTCCAGGCGGTGAAACCGACCAGGCGCACCGACCTGTTCTGAGTTCAAGGAGCCTTCGATGAGCAACCTGAATACCGTGGAACTCAAGACATTGGTGCCGGCCAAGGACTTCGCCCGCTCCAAGGACTTCTACCAGGCGCTGGGCTTCAACATGCCCTGGGGCGACGAGCAACTGGCCTACCTGCATCACGGCAACAGCAGCTTCCTGCTGCAGAACTTCTACATGCGCGAGCAGGCGGAAAACTTCGTCATGCACCTGCTGGTGGAGGACGTGGACGCCTGGCATCGGCATGTCCGCGAGTCGGGTCTGGCCGAGCGCTTCGGCGTACGGATGGGCGAGCTGGTGGACCAGCCTTGGAAGATGCGCGAGTTCGTGTTGTTCGATCCGAGCGGGGTGCTCTGGCACATCGCGCAGAATATTTAAGGGCCGCCACTAACACGGCGGTGCGCACGTGCGAGCCGATTAATCTAGAAAATCTGCCGGGAGGGTCTTGGCAAATTCTCTTGCCCTCCCAATGAGCTCATCCCATTCGGGTTGAGGCCTGGAGGAAACGCCGCTTTCCACTAGGGCTCGTTCGAACAGGTCCTCCAAGGACCAAACGGCGCGCTTCTCTTCTTCCGTGAAGAACTCATTGATCGGCACGCAGGAAAGCTTGCTGGATAGGATGTCCCACATCATGAGGAGATGCCCGAGTGGAAGTTGGACTTGTACTTCCTTGGATAAATCTACTTTCTGGGTCACCCGACATCTCCCTATTCCACATCGCTAGGACTCGCAGCGGCTCAAACTGCATCCCAAGCTGAGGGGCCTACTCCGGCTGCGGCCCAATCGGGAAGAACTCTCCCCCGCTCCACACCCCGAGCCAGGTCTGGCCATCGATCTGCCGCTCCACCGCCAGATCCACCAGCTGGTAGAACACGTTGCGATGCACCAGTGCCTCCAGGTTGCGCCGCACATGCAGGTAGGGCGCAGGCTCCTGCGTCTTGGGGTCGATCTCGACGCGTAGCGGATGTTCGCTCCCCGCCTCGACCTCCTCGTCGACATTGGTGGTGAAGCGCAGCACCTGCGCCTCGCCCGCCCCGTCCACCTGCAGGGTCACGGCCACGAAGGGCGCGTCGTCGACGATGATGCCAACCTTCTCCACCGGGGTGATCAGGAAGTACTTGTCGTCGTCGCGACGGATGATGGTGGAGAACAGCTTGACCATCGGCTTGCGTCCGATCGGCGTGCCCAGGTAGTACCAGGTGCCATCGCGGGCGATGCGCATGTCGATGTCGCCGCAGAAATCCGGGTTCCACAGGTGCACGGGCGGCAGGCCTTTGCCCTCGCCCTTGGGAATCTGCGCCAGCAGGTCGCCGGCCTTGCCCGGATCGGTCATGCGGTGTGTCTCCTTGTCCAGCCGACAGTATGGCGGTTAGCGCTCGCTAACGCCCAGCAGCGTGCGCGCGTACTGCTCGAACGGTGCGCGCAGCTGGTCGGCGGGTTGATTGTCGTAAAACGTCAGAAAGCCGCCGTGGTTGCGGATACGGGCGGTATCCACCAGGTAGCGGGTGCTGGTCTCGATCAGCATCAGCTGGATCACGCCGGAGTCCACGCCCAGGCGATCCACGGCCTCCTGGTCCTCCCACTCCTCCACGGTGCCGATGCGGTCATCGGCGTCGGCAAAGCGGGTGTACAGCAGGTAGTGGGCACCGGCGACACGCGCCTCGTTCATCGCCTCGTCCAGGCCTTGCGGCTTGCTGGCGCGGCGCACCAGCGGGAAGTATTCGACGAAGGACTTGAAGGCCTCCTCCGCCACCACGTTGGGACGTGGGCGGGCATCACCCGGCGGCACATAGTGAGCCTGAGAGATGAAGATGAACGAGTCGGCCTGCAGCCGCCAGGAGGCGGAGCGGCGAGTTTCGCTGCGGTCGAGCACGCCGGCGTCGCGCAGGTGGTATTCGGTGCCAGCGGCCATGTCGCTGACTTTCATGCAGCCACCGAGCGCGACCAGCGCCAGCAGCAGAATCAGGCTACGCATTGCAGTTCCTCCCTGCCGGTGACGGAAAACCGGCGGATAGAGAGTCATAGCAGCTTCCGCGCCAACCTTGCCTCACAGGCCGCGTTGCCATTCCTGGCGCAGGTGCGCGCTCTGCGGCCGCTCGATGGCCTGGCGCACTTGGGCCAGCAGGCGTGCCTTGTCGGCACCGAGGTTGCCCTTGAGCACCAGGTAGTTGGAAGCATGGTCGCTGCGGAACACCGTGTCCTGCAGCTCCAGGCCCTCCAGCAGACGCTCCACTTCGAGGAACAGTTGCTGCTGGCCGAGCGGCTGGAAATCGGCGAAGCCTTCGCGGAAGCGCTGCTCACCCATGGGAAAACTGACCACCAGGGTAGAGAGGAATTCCGGCTGGGCGGCGTTCATCAGGCGCGCCGAGTTATCAGCGTGCTGCTCGCTCAGGGCCGTGCCGCCGAGGCCGTTGAGGATCATCACCGAGCGGGTGATGCCGGCCTGGCCGAGCTTGTCCAGAGCGCTGATGCTGGACTCGAAGGTCTCGCCCTTGTTGACCCGCGCCAGCACTTCGTCGTCGCCCGACTCACAGCCGACATAGGCCATCTTCAGCCCGGCGTCAGCCAGCTCCTTGAGCTCCTCCACCGACTTCTTGCGCAGGTTGCGCGGCAGGCAGTAGCTGGAGACGCGGTCGACTTCGGGCATGTGCTCGCGGATCGCCTGCAGGATGCCCAGCAGGCGCCGCGTCGGCAGCACCAGAGCGTCACCGTCGGCAAGGAACACCCGCTGCACGATCAGGCGCTCGCCGGCACGACGGACCTCCTCCAACACCTGGTCTTCGTCACGAGCGCGGAATTTCTTCTGCGGCGCCGTGTACATCTCGCAGAACGTGCAGGCGTTCCACGAGCAGCCGTTGGTCACCGGCAGGATCAGGGAATGGGCTTCGCTCGGCGGACGGAATACCGGCTCGATATAGGCGATGGGGAATTCGGCAGACATGGCTTGAGAACGTTAGGTTAACGATGATCTCGCGAGCTAGAGCCAGGCTAGGCGAAAGCAGGCGAGGCAGCGGAGTTTACAGGCGGTAAATGAGCATGCCGAGCCTGCTTTCAACAACGCATGGCCGACGCGCAGCAGATCATTAGCCACCGATGATTTTCATGACGGTGACACCGCCCGCAAAGGCGATGTCCTGCTTGTCGGCAAGTGCCCGCACCAGCAGCCGCTGCAGCGCCGGCAGGGCCTGGTGACGGGGCTTGTCGAGCAGGTCGCCGACATAGTGGCGGTTGCTCGACGACAGGCAGCCGTGCAGCCAGCCGGTGGAGGACAGGCGCAGACGCGAGCAAGTGCGGCAGAACGGCACGCTCTCGTTGGCGATCACGCCGAAGAAGCCGTGGCCGGGAATCTCGTAGCGCAGCGCGGTGGCATCCAGCGGCGCCGGCGCCTGGGCGAACTCGTGGCGCTCGGCGATCGTCGCCAGCAGCTCGGGCATGCCATAGAACTGCTGCTGGAAGCTCGCGCCTTCGCGGGCCAGGTGGCCCATGCGCATCAGCTCGATGAAACGCAGTTCGAAGCCGCGCTCCAGGCAGTAGTCGAGCATGGGCAGTACCTGCTCGTGGTTCTGCCCGCGCAGCGGCACCATGTTGACCTTGATCTTCAGCCCGGCCGCCCGCGCCTCTTCCAGGCCCTGCAGCACGGTCGGCAGGTCACCGCCACGGGCGATGCGCTTGAAGGCGTCGGGGTCGAGGGTATCCAGCGACACGTTGATGCGCTTGAGGCCGCACTCCAGCAGCAACGGCAGCTTGCGCGCGAGCAGCTGGCCATTGGTGGTCAGGCTGATGTCCTGCAGGCCGAGCTGGCTGGTCTCACGCAGAAAATGTTCGAGCTTGGGGCTGACCAGCGGCTCGCCACCGGTGATGCGCAGGCGTTCGATGCCGGCGGCCTCGATCAGATAGGCCACGCCACGCACCATGGCCTCGGCCGAGAGTTCATCCTGGGCCGCCACCAAGCGCTTGCCGTCCGGCACGCAGTAAGTGCAGGCATAGTTGCAGGCGGCGGTCAGGCTGATGCGCAGGTTGCGGAAACGCCGGCCCTGGCGGTCGACGATCATGGGAAGGCTCCGGCAGTGTCTAAACCGGAGTATATGCCCGCCGCCGATGGCAAAGAACGCATCATTGGCGGGCTGAATGGCATCAGGCCGTCGGCGCTTCGCCGTCGCGCTTGCGCTTGTTGCCCATGCGCACGCCGATGTCCATGAGGAACTGGAAGAAGCCGTCCTGATCCTCCAGCACGCTGCTCCAGAACGGCGAGTGGTACAGTGCCACGGCGCCGTGTACCAGCGCCCAGGCGGCGCAGTAGTGGAAGTACGGCGGTACGTCTTCCAGCTTGCCCTCTTCGATGCGGCCCTTGATCAGCAGCGTCAGGCGTTCGAAGTTGGAGGTACGGATCTGGTGCAGCTGCTCGACCATCTCCGGCACCTGGTTGCCCTTGACCACCTTCTCTTCCAGACGGTCGAACAGGCGGTAGCGCTGCGGATCGCGCATGCGGAACTCGAAGTAGGCGCGGGACAGGGCTTCCTTGTCGCGGGCCACGTCTTCGGAGTGGAACAAGGCGTTGAGGTCGCGCTCGTAGTCCAGCATCAGGCGCAGGTAGACCTCGGCCTTGGACTTGAAGTGCTTGTAGATAGTGCCTTTGCCGATTCCGACCGCATCGGCGATCATCTCGACAGTTACGCTGTCTTCACCCTGTTCAAGGAAGAGCTTGAGCGCGGTATCGAGAATTTCCTGTTCGCGACGACGGAATTCACGGACTTTGCGAGGTTCTTTGTTCATAAAGTGACTACAGGATGAAAAATCGAGGCGCGTCATTATGCCTGTTCAGCGCCAAAATGCACGGATCATCGGCCCAATGCTCAATTTAAACGACGAATTTCCTCTAGTTCCCGGTTTGCGCTATCTCAATCACGCCGCCGTAGCCCCCTGGCCCAAGCGCGCCAGCGATGCCGTACGGCGCTTCGCCGAGGAGAACATCAGCCTCGGCGCGCGCAACTATCCCGACTGGCTGAAGGTGGAGAAGCGCCTGCGCGAACGCCTGATGCGCCTGCTCAACGCCTCCAGCACGGCCGACATCGCCCTGGTGAAGAACACTTCGGAGGCGCTGTCCTTCGTCGCCTTCGGCCTGGACTGGCGCGCCGGCGACCAGGTGGTGATCAGCGACGAGGAGTTCCCCTCCAACCGCATCGTCTGGGAAGCCCTTAAACCGCGCGGAGTCGAGGTGGTGCAGGTCAACCTGGGCGGCAGCGACCCGGAAGGCGCCCTGCTCGCCGCCTGCGGGCCGCGCACACGACTGATGTCGATCAGCTCGGTGCAGTTCGCCAGCGGCCTGCGCCTGGACCTGCCGCGCCTGGGCGCCGGGTGCCGCGACAAGGACGTACTGTTCTGCGTCGACGCCATCCAGCAGCTCGGCGCCCAACCGCTGGACGTGCAGGCCTGCGACTGCGCCTTCGCCATGGCTGACGGGCACAAGTGGATGCTCGGCCCGGAAAGCCTGGGCGTCTTCTACTGCCGCAGCGACCTACGCGAGCAGCTGGCCCTGCACGAATACGGCTGGCATATGCTGGAACACGCTGGCGATTACGACCGCACGGAATGGCAACCGGCACGCAGCGCCCGGCGCTTCGAGTGCGGCAGCCCGAACATGCTCGGCGCCATGGCGCTGGAGGCCAGCCTGTCGCTGCTGGAGGAAGTCGGTATGGATCAGGTGGCGGCAAGCATCGAGCAGCGCGTGCTGCAGCTGCAGGAAGGCCTGCAGCGAATCGCTGGCATCCAGCTGCACAGCCCGCTGAACCCGGCCCGCCGCGCCGGCATCCTGACCTTCAGCTGGGATGGCTGGGACAACCAGGCGCTGTTCGCCAGACTCCGGGAACAGCAGGTGATCTGTGCGCAACGGGGCAAAGGCATCCGTTTATCCCCGCACTTCTACACCGATCCGGAGTTGATCGAACAAAGCCTGACGGTGCTGAGCCAGCTGCGACAAGGCTGAGTGCTCAGCAGCCGCGGCGGTATTCCAAATACGTTTAAGAAACCGCCGCGACCAATCTGGACGATGGGGAATCCTGGCTAATACTGGAACTACTGGTGTGCGACATCTCCCCCCAAGTGTCCCGCCAGTCGAGGTACCGTGGATCGCGTACCTTTGTTTTACTCCTAATGGTCTTGACCCGGATTCATCCCCCAGAACCCGGGTTTTTTTTGTCCGCGATTTTTGCGAACCGACCTATCAGGCCACTCGGGCCAGCGGGAACAGGCGCTTGAAATTGGCCGTGGTCTGCTCGGCCAGGGCCTCGAACGACTCGCCACGCACCATGGCCAGGAATTCCGCCACTTCGCGCACGTACTGCGGCAGGTTGGGCTTGCCACGATGGGGAATGGGCGCGAGATAGGGCGAGTCGGTCTCCACCAGCAGGCGGTCGGCCGGCACCTTGCGCGCTACCTCGCGCAGGGCATCGGCGTTGCGGAAGGTGACGATGCCGGACAGCGAGATATAGAAGCCAATATCCAGGGCCGCCTTGGCCATGTCCCAGTCTTCGGTGAAGCAGTGCAGCACGCCGGCCTGGGGCAACGCCGCCTCGCGCAGCAGCGCCAGGGTGTCGGCACGCGCCTCGCGGGTATGCACGATCACCGGCTTGCCGGTGATCTTCGCCGCCTCGAGATGCAGGTTGAAGGACTGCCGCTGCAGCTCGGCCGCCTCGGGTTCGTAGTGATAGTCCAGGCCCGTCTCGCCGATGGCCACCACATTGGGGTGGTTCAGCTCGCCGAGCAGCCAGTCCAGCGCCGGCGCCTCACCCTTCTCCAGATCCAGCGGATGCACACCCACCGAGCAGTCGACATCGGCATAGCGCTCGGCCAGTGCCTTGACCGCACCGGCATTGGCAGCGCTGACGCCGATGCACAGGAAGTGTTGCACGCCGCGGGCACGAGCCGCAGCCAGCGCCGCGTCGAGGGAGCCGTCGTGAGCCGCCAGGTCGAGGCGGTCGAGGTGGCAGTGGGAATCAACCAGCATGGGATTTCTCTGTCTCTGAAATGACGAAGCGCCCATTCCGGGCGCTTCTGCCTTGAAGCCTGTGATGCGACTTACATGGTGTGAGTCGGGCGATCCGACTTCAGCGCACCGGCCAGGTAGGTCTCGATCTTGTTGCGGGCGGTGTTGTCGCCGTCGTTGAACTGCACACCGACACCGGCGGCGCGGTTGCCCTGGGCACCCTTCGGAGTGATCCACACCACCTTGCCGGCTACCGGAATCTTCTCCGGCTCGTCCATCAGGTTGAGCAGCATGAACACCTCGTCGCCCAGCTTGTAGCTCTTGGCGGTCGGGATGAACAGCCCGCCATTGCGAATGAAGGGCATGTAGGCGGCGTACAGCACGGACTTGTCCTTGATGGTCAGGGACAGGATCCCGTTACGCGGTCCTAGGTTCGGTGGCAAGCTCATGCACTATTCCTGGCAACTTTTCCAATTTTTCGATTCTAGCCCGGCCCGGGCAGGCTTGCCCACTGCACCAGCAGGGCTTCGAGAAGCAGAGCACCGTTCAGGTTGGCCTTGCCCAGCACCTTCTGGCGTTGCTGCAGCAGCCAATCCTGCATGGCCAGCAGCTTGTGCTGAGGAGTCTTGTCCGCCAGGTACTGTACGACCTTGCGCATGTCGGCCAGGCCCAGGCCCTCTTCGTCGCGGCTCAACTGGTAGCGCAGCATCAGCTGCGCCCAGTCGCAGAACCAGTCGAACAGCATGGTCATCGGCAGAGTCTTCCAGGCCTCGGCCAGTTGGGTGGCACTGGCCTGCTGCTTGAGCAGCTTCTTCACGCCCTCGACCACCAGAGCACGCTGCTCCAGAACGCCCTGCCCCTGCAGGCGACGCGCCATCAGCGGCGAACCGCCGGCCAGGGTCAACAGCTCGCGGCGCTGCTCATCGCTGCTGTCCGGCAGGGCCTGGGCCAGCCAGGTCAGACTTTCGGCCTGGCTCGGCAACGGGCAGGCCTGCTGCACGCAGCGACTCTTCACGGTCGGCAGCAGGCGGCTGGGCTGATGGCTGACCAGCAACAGCACGGTATCGCCGGACGGCTCTTCCAGGCTCTTGAGCAGAGCGTTGGCGGAGTTGAGGTTCATCGCCTCCACCGGTTCCAGCAGCACCACCTTGCGCCCGCCGAGCTGGGCGGTCTGCACCACGAAGCCGACCAGCTCGCGCACCTGGTCGACCTTGATCGCCTTGTCCGCCTCTTCCGGCTCCAGCACGAATACATCCGGGTGGGTACCGGCAGCCAGCAGGTGACAGGCCTTGCACTGGCCGCAGGCGTCGGCGCCATTCGGTCGTTGGCACAGCAGGCGCGCCATCAGGCGCTCGGCCAGGTCGCGCTTGCCGATGCCGGCCGGACCATGCAGCAGGTAGGCGTGTGCGTGCTGCGGGCGGTTGGCCAGCTGTTGCCAGAGCTGTGCCTGCCAGGGGTAGGCTTCAGCCACGGCAGCGCTCCAGGATTTCCGGCAGCAATGCGTCGATGGAGCGCTGCACCGCTTCCAGCGACTGCGCGGCATCCAGCACGCGATAGCGCGCTGGAGCGGCGGCTGCGCGCTGCAGATAGGTCTGGCGAACGGCCTCGAAGAAGTCCCGACCTTCCTGCTCGAAACGGTCCAGGCGCCCGCGAGCGGCGGCGCGAGACAGGCCGATCTCCACCGGCAGATCGAACACCAGGGTCAGGTGCGGGCGCAGTTCGCCCTGGACGAAACGCTCCAGCTCGGCGATGCGCGCATCACCCAGGCCACGACCGCCGCCCTGGTAGGCGTAGGTGGCATCGGTGAAACGGTCACAGAGCACCACGGCGCCACGCGCCAGGGCCGGACGGATGACCCGCGCCAGGTGCTGGGCACGAGCGGCGAACACCAGCAGCAGCTCGGTATCGCTGTCCATTTTTTCGTCGCTGGGGTCCAGCAGCAGTTCGCGGATGCGCTCGGCCAGCGGCGTGCCGCCGGGCTCGCGACTGAGTACCACCTCGACGCCATTCTCGCGCAGACGCTCGGCGAGGTACTCGCGGTTGGTGCTCTTGCCGGCCCCTTCCGGGCCTTCCAGGGTGATGAACAGACCGCTCACGGGTTTTCCTTATCTGGGCGCGGGGCTGGAGCGATAGTCGCTGCGGCGCTTGAGCTGGTACTCGCGCACGGCACGGTTGTGCTGCTCCAGGGTTTCCGAGAATACATGGCTGCCGTCGCCGCGGGCGACGAAGTACAGACTCTTGCCCGGCACCGGGTTGAGCGCGGCGTGGATCGCCTCGCGGCCGGCCAGGGCGATGGGGGTCGGCGGCATGCCGTCGATCACGTAAGTGTTGTAGGGCGTCGGTTGCAGCAGATGGGCGCGGGTCAGGTTGCCGTTGTACAGCTCGCCCAGGCCGAAGATCACCGTCGGGTCGGTCTGCAGGCGCATGCCGCTGCGTAGGCGGCGGACGAATACGCCGGCGATCTGCCCGCGCTCCTCGGCCACGCCGGTCTCCTTCTCCACCATCGAGGCCATCACCAGCGCATCATAGGGCTTGCGATACGGCAGGCCCTGGGCGCGCTTGTTCCACTCCTCGTCCAGCACCTGATCCAGGCGGGTACGCGCCTGCTTGAGCAAGTCGAGGTCGCTCATGCCACGCACGTAACGGTAGGTATCGGGGAAGAAGCGCCCCTCGGGGCTGACACCGGGCAGGCCCAGCCGCTCCATCAGCGCCCCGTCGTCGAGCCCGGCCAGGCTCTGTTGCAGCGCCTCCTGGCGGGTGAGCGCGGCGCGCACCTGGCGGAAACTCCAGCCCTCGACCAGCGTCAGGCTGTACTGCATCACCTCGCCACGGCGCCACAGACCGAGCAGATCGCGCACGTTCTGCTGCGGGCTGAGGCGGTATTCGCCGCTGTGCAGCGCCTGGTTCGGCAAGTTGAAGCGCCAGTACAGGCGCAGCCAGAAGGCGCCATCCAGCACCCCCTCGCCTTCCAGACGATTGAGCAAACCTCCAGGAGTATCGCCGGGCACCACCTCGATCAGGCGCTCGCTCTCCAGCTTGAGCGGCTGGTTCAACGCGCTGTGCAGGCGCCAGCCGGCCAGGGCCAATGCCAACACGAGCAGCGCCAGGCCGGTGACCAGCAGCAGCAACAACTTGCGAATCACGAATCAGGAATCCAGAAGACTGCGGATAAGGGCCTGCAGTTTACGGGTGAGCGGGCCGGCCGGCCAGACACTGGCCGCCAGTTCGCGTACCGGCCAGATGCCGTAGAGGCTGTTGCAGACGAAGACCTCGTCGGCCGTCAGCAGCTCGTCGAAGAGAATATCGCGCACCTCGCAGGCGATCCCCTGACGCGCGGCCTGCTCCAATACCTCGGCGCGCATCACGCCCGCCACGCCGCAGCGCGACAGCTCGGCTGTCAGCAGCACGCCGTCCTTGATCAGGAACAGGTTGCTGAACACACCCTCGATCACCCGCCCCGACACATCGCGCATCAAGCCTTCGGCGAAGGCGGCATCCTGCCACTCGCCACGGGCCAGCACCTGTTCCAGGCGATTGAGATGCTTTAGCCCGGCCAGCAGGGGCTGCTCGGCCAGCCGCGTGACGCAGGGAAACAGGCGTACGCCTTGCTCGGCATTGCTCGCGGGATAGCTGGGCAGCGGATTGCCCAACAAAATGCGCCGCGGGCTGGGCGGCTGTGGCGGCGCGTAGCCACGCAGCCCGTCGCCACGCGTGACCATCAGCTTGGCCACGCCCTCGCCCAGTTCGGCAAAGAAGGCCGACAACTCGACTTCCAGCGCAGGCAGGTCGAGATCGATGGACAGGCGCTGCGCGCCCTCGCCCAGGCGCGCCAGATGGCGCGGCAGCAGCGTGGCGCGGCCGCCGCGCACGGCGATGGTCTCGAACAGGCCGTCACCATAGGCCAGGCCACGGTCGCCCAGAGGCAGATCCGTGGCCGGGCGGCCGTCGACCCAGCTCAGCATCAGCCGTTGAAGCGACGGAACACCAGCGAACCGTTGGTGCCGCCGAAGCCGAAGGAGTTGGACAGCACTGCATCGATCGCCAGCGGCTTGGCCTGGTGGGCGACGAAGTCGAGGTCACAGCCCTCGTCCGGCTCATCCAGGTTGATGGTCGGCGGCGCCACTTGGTCGCGCAGGGCCAGCACGCTGAAGATCGCCTCCACCGCGCCGGCAGCGCCGAGCAGGTGACCGGTCATGGACTTGGTGGAGCTGACCGACAGCTTGTGCGCGTGCGCACCGAATACCGACTTCACCGCACTGGCCTCGGCCTTGTCGCCGGCCGAGGTCGAGGTGCCGTGGGCGTTGATGTACTGGATCTGATCGAGGTTCAGACCGGCATCGCGCAGGGCATTGCTCATGCAGCGTGCCGCGCCGGCGCCGTCTTCCGGCGGCGAGGTCATGTGGTAGGCGTCGCCGCTCATGCCGAAACCGACCAGCTCGGCATAGATGGTCGCGCCACGCGCCTTGGCGTGTTCCAGCTCTTCCAGCACCAGAGCACCGGCGCCGTCGGACAGCACGAAGCCATCACGGCCCTTGTCCCACGGACGGCTGGCCTTGCTCGGATCATCGTTGCGGGTGGACAGCGCGCGGGCTGCGCCGAAGCCGCCCATGCCCAGGCCGCAGGTGGCCATCTCGGCGCCGCCGGCGACCATCACGTCGGCCTCACCATAAGCGATATTGCGCGCGGCCATGCCGATGCAATGGGTGCCGGTGGTGCAGGCGGTGGCGATGGCGTAGTTTGGCCCCTGCAGACCCAGGTGGATCGACAGGAAACCGGAAATCATGTTGATGATCGAGCCGGGCACGAAGAACGGCGACATGCGCCGCGGCCCCTGCTCGAACAGCGATTTGCAGTTGTTCTCGATATTGGTCAGGCCGCCGATGCCGGAGCCCATGGCCACACCGATACGCTCGCGGTTGGCGTCGGTGACTTCCAGACCGGAATCGCGCATCGCCTGGAAGCTGGCTGCCAGGCCGTACTGGATGAACAGGTCGAGCTTGCGCGCTTCCTTGGCCGACAGATATTCCTCGACATTGAAGCCCTTCACCGAGCCGCCAAAACGGGTGGAGAAGGCGGTCAGATCCATATGCTCGATCAGGCTGATACCACTGCGACCGGCCAGGATGCCCTGCCAGCTGCTGGCAACATCGGTGCCCAGGGGCGACAGCATGCCCATACCGGTAACCACGACGCGTCTACGCGACACTGCACAATCCTCTTTCTCGTTGAAACTTGCTGGCCCGATAAAGAAAAACCGCACGCCTTTGTGGGGCAGTGCGGCTTTTCCTGGGCCGAAAACCGGCGATTACGGGCGCTTAGGCGTGCGCGGTGACGTAATCGATGGCTTCCTGAACGGTGGTGATCTTCTCAGCCTGCTCGTCCGGGATCTCGGTCTCGAATTCCTCTTCCAGAGCCATCACCAGCTCAACGGTGTCAAGGGAGTCGGCACCCAGGTCTTCTACGAAGGAAGCGCTGTTGGTCACTTCATCTTCTTTGACGCCCAGTTGCTCGGCGACGATTTTCTTGACGCGTTCTTCGATGGTGCTCATGTCTAGTTTTCACTCCTAGTGGAAAAATTCCGTGCAGCTGGGCTGCAGTGTATAGAAAGGGTTTTCTAAGTTTCAAGCCGGATCCCCGGCCCCTTCCGAACTGCCGTCTTCCGCCGGTTGCACTTTTGTAACGGACTTTAGACGGCTTTTATGACAGTTTCCCGAAGGTCCGAGTCACATTCAGCTCATGTACATGCCGCCATTCACCGGAACGGTAGCTCCGGTGACGTAGGCCGCGCCGTCGGAGGCGAGGAAACCGACCACCTTGGCGATTTCTTCGGCCTGGCCCAGGCGACCCAGCGGAATCTGGGTCAGCAGCGCCTCGCGCTGGGCTTCCGGCAGCTCGCGGGTCATGTCGGTATCGATGAAACCGGGCGCCACCGAGTTGACGGTAATCGAGCGCGAACCGACTTCACGGGCCAGGGCACGGCTGAAACCTTCCAGACCGGCCTTGGCCGCCGCGTAGTTGACCTGCCCGGCGTTGCCCATGGCGCCAACCACCGAACCAATGCTGATGATGCGCCCCCAGCGCGCCTTGGTCATCCCCCGCAGCACGGCCTTGGACAGACGGAACAGGCTGTTGAGGTTGGTGTTGATGACATCGAACCACTCCTCGTCCTTCATCCGCAGCATCAGGTTGTCACGGGTGATGCCGGCGTTGTTGACCAGAATGGCCACGGCGCCGAAATCCTTCTGGATCTGCTCCAGCACGGCATTCACCGACTCGTCGCTGGAGACGTCCAGCAGCACGCCAGCGCCCTGGATGCCCTGGGCCTTGAGCGCCTCGCCGATACGGGCGGCACCCGCCTCGCTGGTGGCGGTACCGATCACGGTGGCGCCCTGGCGCCCCAGCTCGAACGCGATGGCCTGGCCGATACCACGGCTGGCGCCGGTAACCAGCGCAACCTTGCCTTGCAGACTCATGATGCTCTCCTTGTACTCAGACCAGCGCCGCACGCACGGCGGCGAAGGCGTCCGGGGTTTCCAGATTGTGGGTATTGATACCTTTGACGCAACGCTTGTTGAGACCCGCCAGCACCTTGCCGGGGCCACATTCGACCAGCTCGGAGACGCCTTGCGCTGCCAGATAGGTCACGCTTTCCACCCAGCGCACCGGGCTGTACAGCTGGGCCAGCAGATCACGCTTGAGCACGTCGAGGTCGGCCGGCACGGCGGCGCTGACATTCTGCACCAGCGGAATCTGCGGCGCCTGCCAGGCCAGGCCGTTGACCGCATCGGCGAACTTCTCGGCAGCCGGACGCATCAGCGCGCAGTGCGACGGCACGCTGACCGGCAGCGGCATGGCGCGCTTGGCGCCGCGCGCCTTGCAGGCCTCGATGGCGCGCTCGACGGCAGCCGCGGCACCGGCAATCACCACCTGCCCCGGGGCGTTGAAGTTGACGGCGCTGACCACTTCGCCTTGCGCCGCTTCGGCGCAGGCGGCCAGCACATCGGCATCTTCCAGGCCGAGGATGGCGGCCATGCCGCCCTGCCCGGCCGGCACGGCCTGCTGCATCAACTGGCCACGCAATTCGACCAGCTTGACCGCGTCGCGGAACTCGATGGCACCGGCGGCGACCAGCGCGGAGTATTCGCCCAGGCTGTGGCCGGCGACGAAGGCCGGACGCGCACCGCCCTCGGCCTGCCACAGGCGCCACAGGGCGATGGAGGCGGTGAGAATGGCCGGCTGGGTCTTGTCGGTTTCGTTCAGACGCTCTTCCGGGCCTTGCTGGGTCAGCGCCCAGAGGTCGTAGCCGAGCGCCTCGGAGGCCTCGCCAAAGGTGTCGCGCACCAGCGCCTGTTGAGCACCGAGTTCGGCGAGCATGCCGAGCGATTGCGAGCCCTGGCCGGGGAAGACAAATGCGAGGGAGGCAGACATCGAAACTTTCCCTTATCTAGTCGGAGGAGACGACACGGCGATGCCGAGTCGAGAATTGCAGATTGGATGGCGCGGCCGCGGCGGCGGTCACAGGCCGACTCCGCAGCGTTCAGCCTTGGAGAGCGGCGAACACCAGGAGTTCAGGAGACGGGGCTGCGCAGCGGCAAGACACATCGACCCGCAGCACGTCAGAGCAGCAGGTCCTCGAGGCGACCGTGCAGGCGCTGCGGCAGGTTCTCGCGCACCTCGATCACGGCCCGACGAATGGCGCTCTGGAAACCCTCGACCGTCGCCGAGCCATGGCTCTTCACCACGATGCCCTGCAGACCGAGGAAACTCGCGCCATTGTGCCGCGCCGGCGCCAGCTCGCCACGCAGGCGCTTGAGCAAGGGCATGGCCACCGCACCGGCCAGCTTGGAAACGAAACCTTCGTTGAACAGCGCCTCGATGCGATCGGAGATCATCGACACCAGGCCTTCGCTGGACTTGAGCAGGATGTTGCCGACGAAGCCGTCGCACACCACCACGTCGGCCTCGCCGCGGTACAGGCCATCACCCTCGACGAAGCCGATGTAATTCAGCCCTTCGGCCTGCTGCAGCAGACTGGCCGCCAGCTTGACCTGCTGATTGCCCTTGATGTTCTCGGTACCCACATTGAGCAGCGCCACTCGCGGGCGCGCCATGCCCTGGGCCTCGGCGGCCACAGCGCCCATCACGGCGAACTGATAGAGCTGCTCGGCGCTGCAGTCGACATTGGCGCCCAGGTCGAGCAGATGGCAGACGCCCTTGGCCGTCGGCACAGCCGTGACCATCGCCGGCCGGTCGATGCCCGGCAGGGGCTTGAGCACATAGAGGGAGAGCGCCATCAGCGCACCGGTGTTGCCGGCACTGACGCAGGCCTTGGCTCGGCCGCTGCGCACCAGCTCTAGCATCACGCGCATGGAGGCATCGGGCTTGCCGCGCAGGGCATGGGTCGGACGCTCGTCCATGCCGATCACTTCGCTGGCGTGCTCGACCTGCAGGCGTGTGCGATCGACACCCGGATGACGGGCGATCAGTTCTTCGAGGACGGGAGCTTGGCCGACGAGGACCAGGTGTAGCGAGGGGAATTCAGCCAGACTGGCGATGCAGGCTGGAACAATGTGATGGGGACCGAAGTCCCCACCCATTGCATCGATAGCGATCGGAGCGGACAAGGATTACTCGTCGGCGCCCTTGTCGATCACTTTACGGCCACGGTAGACACCTTCCGGGGACACGTGGTGACGCAGGTGAACTTCACCGGTGCTCTTCTCGACGGACAGGGCGTTGGCCTCGAGGGCATCGTGGGAACGACGCATGTCGCGGGCAGAGCGGGATTTTTTGTTCTGCTGAACAGCCATAACTCAATAACTCCTAAACGTTTGGGTCACGCTTTAACTGCGCCAAAACACTGAACGGGTTGGACCGCGATACCTCGTCCTCGCTCGGCTCGGGCTCGTTGGCACCGGCCGGCTGCTGGCAATCCTCAGGGGCATGGACTGGAACGATGGGCAGAGCGAGCAACAGCTCATCTTCGACCAGCGTCAGCAGATCCAGTGGATCTTCGCCCATTTCCAGCACGTCATAGCCCTTGGGCAGCGACTGGGTATCCGCACCTTCCTTCACCACCGCGTAATGACACTCGCTGCGGATCGGCAGAGCGACCAGTTCCAGACAACGCTGGCAAACCATTTTGACCTCAACCTCGAGCTGACTGTGAATACTCACAGCACGACGCTCGCCACGTTCGAAGACCAGCTTCGCGTGCACCTGCCCAGCGTTGTCCGCCAGCGGGTCGCACAGTCGCTCGAAACTGGCCAGCGGCATCTCCCCTTCCAGGGTGGCACCGCGATCGGCGAGTTTGCGCGGATCAACGTGAGGTGGAATCGGCCCATTCGACATAGGCGCGGTATTCTAGGGATGCACCCTGCCCCTGTCAAAGGAATTTCCGCCCTGTCCGTCGGCCACCACGGTCGCTAGAATCGCGCCCGACTCTCGCAATCCCGCTCAGGAGATCAATCATGCTGCCGCTGGTACTCGCCTCTAGCTCGCCCTATCGCCGCGAGCTGCTGACACGCCTGCGCCAGCCCTTCACCTGGGCCTCGCCGGCCATAGACGAAACGGCGCATCCCGGAGAAAACGCAGAAGCGCTGGTACGCCGCCTGGCCGAAGCCAAGGCAAGGGCCCTGAGCGAACTGCATCCCGCACACCTGATCATCGGCTCGGACCAGGTCGCCGTGCTCGACCGACAGATCCTCGGCAAACCCCATGATTTCAGCCGCGCCCGCAGCCAGTTGCTGGCCGCCAGCGGCCGCAGCGTGACCTTCCTCACCGGCCTGGCCCTGCTGGACAGCGCCACCGACGAATGCCAGGTCGACGCCGTGCCCTTCACCGTGCACTTCCGCCACCTGAGCGAGGAGCAGATCACCCGCTATCTGGAGGCCGAGCAACCCTACGACTGCGCCGGCAGCTTCAAGGCCGAAGGCCTGGGCGTCAGCCTGTTCCGCGCCACCGAGGGCGAAGACGGCACCAGCCTCATCGGCCTGCCATTGATTCGCCTGGTGCAGATGCTGGACAGGCACGGCGTCGCCATTCCCTGACCCCTATATAAAGGAAGAGGCCCGACCAAGGCCGGGCCTGTTCACTTCAATTGAACTCAGCGCAGCGTCGGTCCCTGGAAGCCCATCCACAGGGCCAGGCGCTCGGCCACGCTGGTGCCGAGCTTCTTGGTGAAACGATCGAAGGGATTCTCTTCACGGGTGAAGTCGACGATGTCCTTGGCGCCGATCACTTCGCGCGCCACGTAGCTGCTGCTACCCAGGGCATCGACCAGCCCCAACTCCAGGGCCTGCTCACCGGACCAGATCAGACCAGAGAACAGCTCCGGATGCTGATCGACCTTGAGTCGCTCGCCGCGCCCCTTCTTGACGCTGTCGATGAACTGCTTGTGGGTAGTTTCCAGCACGCTCTGCCAGAAGCGGGTTTCTTCCACTTTCGGCGGCTGGAACGGATCGAGGAAGGCCTTGTGCTCACCCGAGGTGTAGACGCGACGATCGACGCCGACCTTCTCCATCACCCCGACGAAGCCGAAGGTGGCCGCGGTGACACCAATGGAGCCCACCAGGCTGGCCTTGTCGGCATAGATCTGATCGGCGGCACTGGCGATGTAATAAGCACCGGAGGCACCCAGATCACTGATCACCGCGTACACCTTGGTGTCCGGATGCTCGCCACGCAGGCGCTTGATCTCGTCGTAGATATAGCCGGACTGCACCGGACTGCCGCCCGGGCTGTTGATACGCAGGACGATGCCCTTGGTCTTCTTGTCCTCGAAGGCCGCGCGCAGGCTGCTGACGATGTTGTCGGCACTGGCCTCCTCGTCGGCCATGATCATGCCGCGCACTTCGATCAGCGCCGTGTGGTGCTCAGCCGAGGACGCCGTCTTGTCCAGCTTCAGGCCCGGCGCGAACAGCGCCAGTGCACCGAACAGGTAAACGAACGCCAGCAACTTGAAGAAGATGCCCCAGCGCCGCGCACGACGCTGCTCCACCACTCCAGCCTGCAGAGTCTTTTCCAGCAGCTTCCAGGCCTTCTCGTCACCACCAGCGGTGGTCGACGCTTTCCATTCATCCGACATACTCGCCTACCTCGACAGTCCTAACGGGTGCGCGCCCTTCCAGCCAGGCACGCAATTCGGGAAACTCATTGATCGCCAGCTGCGGCCCATGGCCGAGCAGGCTCTCCAGCGGCTGCGCCCCAAAACCTACGGCAACCGAATCGACACCGGCATTGCGCGCCATCTGCAGGTCGAATATCGAGTCACCAACCATCAGCGCCCGCTTGGGCGCTACGGCGCAATGGGCCAGGATCTCATGCAGCATGCGCGGGTGCGGCTTGCTCGCCGTCTCGTCGGCGCAGCGCGTGACATCGAAATACTCCAGCCAGCCACGCCCCTCCAGGATGCGGTGCAAGCCCCGGCGACTCTTGCCGGTAGCCACGGCCAGCTGATAACCCTGCTCGCGAAAGGCCTGCAGAGACTCCTCAACCCCAGGAAACAGCGCCGAGGGCTCGCTTTCCAGGGCCATGTAATGCTCGCCATAGCCAATGCGGAAGCGCTCGACCAGCGCCGCCTCTTCCAGCTCGGGGTAAAGCGTCCGGATCGCCTCCGGCAGGCCCAGCCCAATGATGCCCTTGACCGCCTCGTCGCTGAGTTGCGGCAGTCCACAGGAATCGGCGGCGCGATGCATGGATTCGACGATGCGCCCAATCGAATCGACCAGCGTGCCGTCCCAGTCGAAGATCAGCAGCTGATAGCTCGATAACCGAGAGTCAGACACCGAGGCGCTCCAGCGTCTGCGCCCAGACCTCGTCCACCGCCGCCTCGAGCTCCAGGCGCTGACCATCCGGCAGCTCGACCTTCAGCTGATAGGCATGCAGGAACAGACGCTTGCCGCCCAGCTCACGTACCTCGCGCGTGAATTCGTCTTCGCCGTACTTGGAGTCGCCGGCGATGCAATGCCCTGCATGCTTGGCATGCACGCGAATCTGGTGGGTACGCCCGGTGATCGGGCTGGCTTCGACCAGGGTGGCAAACTCGCCGAAGCGACGCAGCACGCGAAATTCGGTGAGCGCCTCCTTGCCTTCGGGATTGACCTCGACCATGCGCTCGCCCGAGCGCAGATTGTTCTTCAGCAGCGGCGCACTGACTTTTTTCTTCGAGGTCGGCCAGCTGCCGCGCACCAGGGCCATGTAGCGCTTGTCCACGCCATCGCCGCGCAGGGCCTCGTGCAGGTGGCGCAGCATGCTGCGCTTCTTGGCGATCATCAGCAGGCCTGACGTGTCGCGATCCAGACGATGGACCAGCTCGATGTCCTTGGCATCGGGGCGCAACTGGCGAAACGCCTCGATTACCCCGTAATTCAGGCCGCTGCCACCATGCACGGCAATGCCGGCCGGCTTGTTCAGCACGATCAGCGTCTTGTCCTCGTAGACGATGGCCGCCTCCAGGCGCTCCAGCAGGCTCTGCGCCAGCGGTGCCGGCTCGTCACGCTCGGCCAGGCGCAGCGGCGGCACCCGCACGATGTCGCCGGCCTGCAGCTTGTATTCGGGCTTGATGCGCCCCTTGTTCACCCGCACCTCACCCTTGCGCAGGATGCGATAGATGAGGGTTTTCGGCACGCCCTTGAGGCGGGCAAGCAAGAAATTATCGATACGTTGGCCGGCATGCTCCGGCGCAACCTCAAGCAGCTGGACGCCGGAGGTTGGAGAATTGTCAGTAGTCATGCCGGGAATCATAACAATTTTTTATGGAATTGAAGCACTTAATCATTGCTGCTATAGTCGCGAACGCCGCCAAAAGCGGCCCGGTCAGCGGATGATCGACAACCTACCATCCCCTGCCGAGCGCAACCCTTTCAGGACGTGAGGCCGTCCGACGGGAATCTCGCCGCACAGAGCGCGATGTTTCCCGGAAACAAAGCCTTGAGCCACAAGAGCCTTGAGCGCATGAAGTCGCGACCAGGCTCGACAGACGCGCAGGCCCAGCCTGCGGTAATGCAAACCCGCTACGGATTCAGCGAGCGGCACCCGATTTCAGCGATACGTGTAGGGTGGAGATGCACAACCGTCGGACAGCGTAGCTACAGGCATTACCCAGACGCTTCACATTCGTCCGCACCGACCGGTTGATTCCTCCCCTGACTGAGTGCTTCTGTCACCACAGCAAACAGGAGCGTTGTCGCGGCCCGGCCCCGTTGGCCTGACCGCTGGACACCGGAGTGATTTACGACCACACCGGCGACGCACCCTGACACCGACCGTGAGAGTCGTGTGTGCCAAACGCCGTTTCCGGCAGCCCCGGAAACCATTGGTACAACATGAAAAGAATGCTGATCAACGCAACTCAGCCCGAAGAGTTGCGTGTCGCTCTGGTAGATGGCCAGAAGCTCTACGACCTGGATATCGAATCCGGCGCCCGTGAGCAGAAGAAAGCCAACATCTACAAGGGCCGCATCACCCGCGTCGAGCCCAGCCTCGAAGCGGCTTTCGTCGACTTCGGCGCCGAGCGCCACGGCTTCCTGCCCCTCAAGGAAATTTCCCGCGAGTACTTCAGCAAGTCGCCTGAAGGTGGCCGCGTCAACATCAAGGAAGTGCTGAAGGAAGGCCAGGAAGTCATCGTCCAGGTCGAGAAGGAAGAGCGTGGCAACAAGGGCGCCGCCCTGACCACCTTCATCAGCCTCGCCGGCCGTTACCTGGTTCTGATGCCGAACAACCCGCGCGCCGGTGGCATCTCCCGCCGCATCGAAGGTGAAGAGCGCAACGAACTGCGCGAAGCGCTGAACGGCCTCAACGCCCCGGGCGACATGGGCCTGATCGTGCGCACCGCCGGCCTGGGCCGCTCGAGCGAAGAGCTGCAGCTCGACCTGGACTACCTGATCCAGCTGTGGACCGCCATCAAGGACGCCTCCCAGGGTCGTGCCGCACCGTTCCTGATCTACCAGGAATCCAACGTCATCATCCGCGCCATCCGCGACTACCTGCGCCAGGACATCGGCGAAGTACTGGTGGACAGCATCGAAGCCCAGGAAGAAGCCCTGGCCTTCATCCAGCAGGTCATGCCGCAGTACGCCAGCAAGATCAAGCTGTACGAAGACAGCGTGCCGCTGTTCAACCGCTTCCAGATCGAAAGCCAGATCGAAACCGCCTTCCAGCGCGAAGTGAAGCTGCCGTCCGGCGGCTCCATCGTCATCGACCCGACCGAAGCCCTGGTGTCCATCGACATCAACTCGGCGCGCGCGACCAAAGGCGGCGACATCGAAGAAACCGCCTTGCAGACCAACCTGGAAGCGGCTGAAGAGATCGCCCGCCAGCTGCGCCTGCGTGACATCGGCGGCCTGATCGTCATCGACTTCATCGACATGACCCCGGCCAAGAACCAGCGCGCCGTCGAAGACCGCGTGCGTGAGTGCCTGGAAGCCGACCGCGCCCGCGTCCAGGTCGGCCGCATCTCGCGCTTCGGCCTGCTGGAAATGTCCCGTCAGCGCCTGCGTCCGTCCCTGGGCGAGACCAGCGGCATCGTCTGCCCGCGCTGCAACGGCCAAGGCATCATCCGTGACGTCGAGTCCCTGTCGCTGGCCATCCTGCGTCTGATCGAGGAAGAGGCCCTGAAGGACCGCACCGCCGAGGTTCGTGCCCAGGTGCCGATCCCGGTTGCCGCCTTCCTGCTCAACGAGAAGCGCAACAGCATCACCAAGATCGAGCTGCGCACCCGTGCGCGCATCGTGATCCTGCCGAACGACCATCTGGAAACCCCGCACTTCGAAGTCCAGCGCCTGCGCGACGACAGCCCGGAAGTGATGAGCGGCCAATCCAGCTACGAGATGGCTGCCGCAGAAGTCGAAGATGCCCAACCGGTCAGCGCCACCCGCACCCTGGTCCGCCAGGAAGCCGCGCTGAAGACCACCCCGCCGCGCCCAGCCGCACCGACTCCGGCCGCCCCGCTGGCACCGGCCGCGCCGACTCCGCAGCCGAGCCTGTTCAAGGGCCTGGTCAAGGGTCTGGTCAGCCTGTTCGCCGGCAAGGAAGAAGAGCAGCAGCCGGTCGCCGAAGCCAAGCCCGCCGAGCGCAAGCCGCGTGGCGACGAGCGCCGCAACGGCCGCCAGCAGAACCGTCGCGACGGCCGTGGCAGCCGCGAGCGCGGTGAACGTAGCGAGCGTGGCGAACGCGAAGAGCGCAAGCCGCGTGAAGAGCGTCAGCCTCGCGAAGCCCGCGAGCCGCGCGAAGAGCGCCAACCGCGTGAAGCCCGTGAAGAACGCCAGCCGCGCGAGGAGCGTCAACCACGCGAGGCTCGTGAGCCGCGCGAGCCACGTGAAGGCCAGGAAAATCGCCGCGAGCGCCAGCCGCGTGAAGCCCGCGAGCCGCGCGAAGAGCGTCGTCGCGAGCTGCGCGAGCCGCTGGACGTCGTAGCCGCCAATGGTGAAGAGCAGCAGGAGCAGCGCGCCGAGCGCAAGCCACGCGAAGAGCGCCAGCCGCGTCCGCCGCGTGAGGAGCGTCAACCGCGCGCCGAACAGGCCGAAGCCGCCAGCGAAGAAGAAGTGCTGTTGAATGGCGAGCAGGCCGATGACGACCAGGAAGGCGGTGAAGGCGGTGATCGCCCGCGCCGTCGCTCCCGTGGTCAGCGTCGCCGCAGCAACCGCCGCGAGCGCCTGCGTGATGCCGACGGCAACCCGATCGCCGATGACGCCGAGGAGAATGCAGAAGCTGCCGAGGCCGGCACCGAAGGTGCCACCATCACCGCCGCCGAAAGCGCTGCCGTGGCGGTCGCCGCCGCCGTGACCGTAGCCGCCGAGCAAGCCCTGGCCCAGCCGGAACAGGCTCCGGTAGCCGAGCAAGCGCCAGCCGAGATCGTCACCTCGATCGAAGAGCCCGCCCCTGCCCCGGCCATCGCAGCCGAACCGGCAGTGGAAGCCGCTCCGGTGGAGCAGGCTCCGGTCGCGCCGGTCGTCGAGGCTCCGGCCGTGGTTGCCGAAGCTGCTCCCGCTCCCGTAGAGGCCGCTCCGGCAGCCGCTCCTCAGAGCAGCGGTGGTCGCGCACCGAACGATCCGCGTGAAGTGCGCCGTCGTCAGCGCGAGGCCGAGCGCCTGGCTGCCGAAGCCGCTGCCGCGCCGCAGGTGGAAGCCGCTCCGATCGAGGCACCTGCCGTAGTCGAGGCCGCTCCGGTCGAAGCCGCTCCGGTAGTCGAACAGGCTGCTCCGGTCGTGGAGGCCGCTCCGGCGGTGGAAGCACCGAGCGAAGTCGCCCCGGCTGAAGTGGTAGCCGAAGCGCCGAGCGAGGAGCCGGTGGTTGTCAGCGCCGCCGAGCCTGCCGCTGAAGAGGCGGACAAGGAAGAAGAGGCGAAACCGCAGATCTAAGATCTGCGGTCCAAGAAAAAGGGGATGCTTCGGCATCCCCTTTTTCGTTTCGGCCTATCGGCCGCCAACTGCCTGCGCTGTGCTCAGAGCACGTTGGGTTCTATCTCCAGCTCCACACCGAAGCGCTGCAGGATATCCCGCTGAATGCGCCGAGCCAGCTCCAGCAACTGGGCGCCGCTCGCCGCGCCATAGTTGACCAGCACCAGCGCCTGCAGACGATGCACGCCGGCATCGCCTTCGCGGAAGCCCTTCCACCCGGCCCGCTCGATCAGCCAGCCGGCCGCCAGCTTGGCCAGCCCCTCTCCCGCCGGATAACTGACCAGATCGGCATGCTCGGCGCGAATGCGCTCGGCCAGCTCGACCGGCACCAGCGGATTCTTGAAGAAGCTGCCGGCATTGCCCAGCTGCGCTGGGTCAGGCAATTTCTCGCTGCGGATGGCACAGATGGCGCGACTGACATTGCTAGGCGTCGGCGCCTCGATGCCTTCGGCCTGCAGGCGCTGGCGCACCGGACCGTAGTCCAGGTGCAGCCGCGCCTGGCGGGTCAGGGCAAAACGCACGCGCAGGATCAACCAGCGCCCCGGCTGCTGCTTGAACAGGCTGTCGCGGTAGGCGAAGGCGCACGCCTCCAGGTCGAACTCGCAAAGCTCGCCGCTGTGGCGGTCCAGCGCCGTCAGCCCGGCGAACACATCCTTGATCTCCACGCCGTAGGCACCGATGTTCTGCATCGGCGCGGCGCCGACCGTGCCGGGGATCAGGCTGAGATTTTCCAGCCCGGCCAGGCCCTGCTCCAGGCTCCACAGCACGAAGGGATGCCAGGGCTCGCCAGCCTCGGCCTCGACCAGCACCCGCGCGCCGTCGTCTTCGACGATGCGCAGGCCGCGACTGGCCATGCGCAGCACCAGGGCCTCGATATCGCCGGTCAGCAGCAGGTTGCTGCCGCCACCAATCGGCAGCAGCGGCAGACCGCGCTGCTCGGCCAGGGCCAGGGCCTCGCGCACTTCGGCGTCGCTGTTCGCCTCGGCGAACAGCCGGGCCCGCACATCGACACCGAAGGTATTGAAGGGCTTGAGGGAAACATTCTCTTGCAAGCACAGGCTCACAGGCGCCCCCTGATCTCGGCGAGCAGCGCATCGCTGGCCTGCTCGATCAGGTCTAGCACCTGCTCAAAGCCGTCGGCGCCGCCGTAATAGGGATCGGGCACCTCGTCCAGCGCCAGTTGGTAGCGGCGCAGCAGCAGGTCCAGCTCGGCGCCGCCAGCGGCAGGCCGCAGAGCCTGCAGACGCGCCAGGTTGTCGTGATCCATGGCCAGGATCAGGTCGAAACGCTGGAAGTCGTCACGCAGCACCTGGCGCGCGCGCAGGCTCGAAAGGTCGTAGCCGCGGCTCAGCGCCGCCTGGCTGGAGCGACCGTCCGGGGCCTTGCCCACATGCCAGTCGCCGGTGCCGGCGGAGTCCACCCTCACCCGCTCATGCAGGCCAGCCTGCAGCAGGCGCTGGCGGAACACGCCCTCGGCCGTCGGCGAGCGGCAGATATTGCCCATGCAGACGAACAGGACGCGCATCAGGCCCCCAACAGGCGGCGCACCCGCTCCAGGTCTTCCGGCGTATCGACGCCGGCGGCAGGCGCTTCCAGGGAATCGGCCACGTGGATGCGCACGCCATGCCAGAGCGCACGCAGCTGCTCCAGGCACTCGGTGTCTTCCAGCCAGCACGGGCCCCAGGCAACGAAGTCATGCAGGAAGCCGGCGCGGTAGGCGTAGATGCCGATGTGGCGACGGTAAGGCACGCCTTCCGGCAGCGCATCGCGACTTTTGGCGAAGGCATCGCGAGCCCAGGCCAGCGGCGCGCGGCTGAAGGTCAGGGCCAGGCCGCTCTTGTCCGACACCACCTTGACCACATTGGGATTGAACAGCGCGGTGACGTCCTCGATCGGCTCGGCCAGGGTGGCGATGCCGGCCTGCGGATTGGCGGCCAGGTTGGCGGCCACCTGATCGATGATGCTCGGCGGAATCAGCGGCTCATCGCCCTGCACGTTGACCACGATGGCGTCGTTGGCCAAGCCCAGCTGGGTGGCCACTTCGGCCAGACGGTCGGTGCCGGAGTTGTGGTCGACGCGGGTCATCAGCACTTCTGCGCCGAAGCCCTGGCAGGCTTTGAGGATGCGCGCATCGTCGGTAGCCACCACCACGCGGGTAGCGCTGCTCTTCTTGGTCTGCTCCCAGACGTGCTGGACCATGGGCTTGCCGGCGATGTCCTGCAGCGGCTTGCCGGGTAGGCGGCTGGAGGCGTAGCGGGCGGGAATTACAACGGTGAAGGCAGTCATCTACTTGTCCAGGCGCTCATCGGTGGTCAGGGTGCGCGCTTCGCTCTCCAGCATCACCGGGATGCCGTCGCGAATCGGATAGGCCAGGCCGGCGCCCTTGCTGATCAGCTCGGACTTGTCTTCGGAAAGCTGCAGCGGGCCCTTGCACACCGGACAGGCCAGGATGTCGAGCAGTTTGGGGTCCATGGGGGAATCCTCGGAGAGGTGGGAAAACGCGAAAACTCAGGGCCGGGCGGACGGCAGGCGATCCAGGCGCGCATCGAACCAGGCGACGAAGGCCGGTGACGGCGCCGCATCCACCGCCAGGTACCACCAGTCGGCGGCGGCGAAGGCTCGGCATTTCACCGCATCCTTCTCGGTCATCAGCAGCGGCAGCGGCGGGCTGAATTGCAGGGCCTCGGGGCTGTAGCTGGCGTGGTCGGCGAAGGGATGCGCGATCGGCCGCCAGTTTAGCGCTTCGAGGGTATTGAAGAAACGCTGCGGATTGCCGATGCCGGCTACCGCATGGACCTGCTGGCCCGGCGCGAAATGCTCGAGGCCGACGCGCTCGCCGCTGAGCAGATTGACCAGGGCGGTTGGCCGCAGCTGCAGGGCGTAGCCCTCCTCGCCATCCTCGGCGGCGCCGTTGCGCAGCACCGCGTCGACCTCGGCCAGGCGCTCGGCCGGCTCGCGCAGGGGACCGGCAGGCAGGCAGCGGCGATTACCCAGGCCACGCGCAGCATCGATCAATACCAGTTCGATATCGCGGGCCAGGCGGTAATGCTGCAGGCCGTCATCGCTGAGGATCAGGTCGAGTGGCTCCTGCTCCAGCAAGGCCTGCACGGCGCGGGCCCGCCGCGGGTCGATCACCAGCGGCACGCCGCTGCGCTGGACGATCAGCAGCGGCTCGTCGCCGGCGTGGCTGGCCGGGTCGTCGGCGCGGACCCGCCAGGGCAGCTGCGGCGGCGTCGCGCCATAGCCACGACTGACCACGCCGACGCGCAGGCCACGGGCACGGCAGCGCTCGATCAGCCAGAGAATCATGGGGGTCTTGCCGGTGCCGCCAACGGTGACGTTGCCGACCACCAGCACCGGCACCGGCGCGCGGTAGATATCGCCCTCGCCGGCCAGGAAGGCGCGGCGCTTGCCCTGCACCACCCGCCGGTACAACCACTCCAGCGGGCGCAGCAGGGTCAGGGCCGGGTGGCCGTGGTACCAGGCGGCGGTCAGCCGGTCGGCCAGGCTCAAGGCTTGGCCTCGGCCTCGACCGTGGTGATGCGCAGGTGGGAGAAGCCCATCTTGCCGGCGGCGTCCATGGCGGTGATCACCGCCTGGTGCGGGGTCTTGGCGTCGGCGCTGATGGACAGCGGCAGGCTGTTGTCGCCGCCGGACTCCTTGCCCAGCGCCGCCATCAGGCCGTCCAGATCGCTCTTGAGCAGCGCCTGGCCATTCAGCGAGTAGCTGCCCTCGGCACTGATCAGGACTTCCATCTGCTTCAGCGCGGTGTCTTCCGGCGGCGTGCCGCTGGCGGCTTCCGGCAGGTCGACCTTGAGCTGGGTCTCGCGGGTGAAGGTGGTGGTGACCACGAAGAACAGCAGCAGGATGAACACCACGTCGATCAACGACGCCAGGTTGATCTCGACATTGTTCTCCCGCTGTTTGCGCCGGAACTTCACGCCTTCTTGCTCTCTTTGCGGGCTTCTTTCGGCGCGGGGGCGCTGCCGTTGCCCAGGTCGACGTCACGGTCGCCCTGCACCACTTCCACCAGCTTGATCGCCTCCTGCTCCATACCGACCACCAGCTCGTCGACGCGGCGCACCAGGAAGCGGTGGAAGAACAGCGCCGGGATGGCCACGAACAGGCCGGCGGCGGTGGTGATCAGGGCCTTGGCGATACCGCCGGCGAGCACCGAGGCGTTGGCCATGTGGGTGCCCATGAAGGCGCTGAAGATATCGATCATGCCCAGCACGGTGCCGAGCAGGCCGAGCAGCGGCGCAATGCCGGCGATGGTGCCGAGGGTGTTGAGATAGCGCTCCAGATCATGGATGACGCGACCAGCCGCCTCCTCGATGCACTCCTTCATGATCTCGCGGCCATGCTTGGAGTTGGCCAGGCCGGCAGCGAGGATCTGCCCCAGCGGCGAGTTGGCACGCAGCTCCTTGAGCTTGTCGTTGGTGAGCTTCTTTTCCTTGATCCACAGCCACACCTGACCCAGCAGATGGGGTGGCGCGATACGGCTGGCGCGCAGGGTCCAGAGACGTTCGGCAGTGATGCCGGCGGCAACGATAGAACTCAGAATGATCGGCAGCATCATCCAGCCACCAGATTTGACCAGCTCCCACACGGCAGTGCATCCCCACTCGGAAAAGTGGCGCCACTCTAGCATAGGGTCGAGTCGGCGCAGACCACCCCGGTTCTCATTTTTCCCGCCAGAAACGCGGACGCTCGCGCCAGCTGGAAACGCCTTCCCCAGCGCCCAGCTGCACGCGTACGGCGCCACGTTCGGCGCTGTCATACAGGGTAATGTCGCGCTCGCGATAACGCGCCAGCACAGTCGGGTGCGGATGACCGAAGGGATTGTGCCAACCTCGCGAGAGCAAGGCAGCCCGTGGCGCCACCGCATCGAGAAACGCCGCCGACGACGAGCTGCGGCTGCCATGGTGCGGCACCTGCAGCCAATCGGCGCGCAGATCGCGACCGGCCGCCAGCAGCGCCGCTTCCGCCGCCTCATCTATATCGCCGGTCAGCAGCAGCCGCTCGCCTGCTGCCTCGACCTTGAGCAGGCAGGAAGCCGGGTTGCCCTCTCCCGCCCCGACCCAGCGCCAGGTGGTGAAGCGCACGCCATCCCAGCTCCAGCTCGCCCCGTCGATACACGGCTGCGCCACCAGACTCACCGGCAACACAGCCGCCTCGCCACTCAGCACGCGGTCGATCGGCAGACCACGCGCCAGCGCCTCCGCCCCGCCGGCATGATCGCTGTCGGCATGACTGAGCAGCATCAGGTCGAGGCGCGACACACCGAGCTGGCGCAGCGACGGCAGCACCACCCGCTCACCCAGATCGAAATCGCCAAAACGCGGCCCGGCGTCGTACAGCAGCACATGCTCGCGGGTGCGCACCAGCACGGACAGGCCCTGGCCGACATCCAGCTGCCAGACTTCCGCCTGCCCCGGCGGAATTCGTTCACGCGGCGGCGCAACGAATGCCAGCAGCATCACCAGGCCCAACGCCCGCAGCGGCACACCGGCCGGCGCCAGGCATAACAACACGCCCAGGCTGCCGATCAGCCAGCACCAGAGCGGCAGCGCGGTGGGTAGCCAGGCCGGTAGTAACGCCGCGATCCAGGCCAGCAGCTGGAACAGGATTTCCAGCAGGCCGCCGGCCAGCCACAGTAGTCCCTCCCCCAGCCAGGGCACCGGCAACAGTAGGGTGCCGAGCAACGCCAGCGGCACCACCAGCAGACTGACCCAGGGCACGGCGACCAAGTTGGCCAGCGGGCCGCTCAGGCTCAACGGCAGACCGAGGGCGAAGAACATTGGCAACAGCCCCAGGGCCAGCGTCCACTGCGCCCGCCACCAGACGCGCCACCAGGACCAGGCGCCGAGCCGCCCGCCGAATACCCAGACCAGCGCCCCCACCGCGCCGAACGACAACCAGAAGCCCGCCTGCAGGCTGGCCAGTGGCTCGACCAGCAACACCAGAATGAACGCCAGCGCCAGCGGCCACCACAGCCCAAGGTGTCGAAAGCGCAGGCGCCAGAGCAGCGCCAGCGCCACCATCACGCAGGCACGCCGTACCGGCACCTCGAAGCCGGCCAGCAGGCCATAGCCCAGCGCACCGGCGAAGGCCAGGCCACAGGCCCAGGGCAGCCAGGGCAGCAGGCGCGGCCAGAGACCGAGGCGGGCCAGACCGGCGACCAGGCCATAGAGCACGGCGGCGAGCAGCGCCACGTGCTGGCCGGAGATCACCAGCAGGTGCACGGTGCCGGTGTCCTGCAATGTGCGCCAATCGGCGCGACTGAGGCCGGAGTCGTCGCCGAGCACCAGCGCCGCCAACCCGCCGGCGCGGCCGTGCGCCTCGACGCTGAGCAGGCGCTGGCGCAGCTCATCGCGCCAGGCGGCAGGTCCCGATGCCTCGCCCAATCGCTCGCCCTGCTTGATGGTGCCGGTAGCGCCGATGCGCTGGGCCAGCAGCCAGGCCTCGTAATCGAAGCCCTGCGGATTGACCAGGCCACGTGGGCGCTTGAGCTTGACCGCCAGGCGCCAGCGCTCGCCGGCCAGCACGGGCGGACCGTCGTACCAGGACAGGCGCAGCCGTGCGGGCAGCCGGTGCGCACGCGCTATCGGCTCTTCCAACTGGAAGCGCACCACGCCCTCGCTCACCTCCGGCAGGCCGCTCACCCTCCCCTCCAGCCACAGGGTGCGGCCGTCCAGCTCGGGAAGCAGGCGATCATCCAGCGCCGCCTGGGCGCTCCAGCAAGCCCAGACAAAGCCGAACAACAGGAAGGAGATGGCATAGCTGCGCCACGGCAATAGCATCAACGCCACGGGCAGCAGCGTCAGCAACAGCCAGGTCGGCGGCAACTCCGGCAGTAACGGCAGGCAGGCCAGGCCTGTACCCAGCGCGAGCATCCCTGTGCGCATCTTTCCCATCCTGGGTTATCGGTTGTCACAATGCGGCCAAGCCTGCCTGCGACCATCGGTGCATAATAGCCGCTCGTTTTTCCCGAGACTGCCCATGCCTCGTCGTCTGTTCAAACGCTACATGCCCAATCCGGAGACGATCCGGGAACACAAGTCACTGCGCTTCCTCGGCGCCTTGCTGCACGATCCCAACCTCTGGCACCTGAACCGCCATTCGGTGGCGCGTGCCATGGCTGCCGGCCTGTTCGCCGCATTCATCCCGGCGCCTGCGCAGATGCTGATCGCCGCCTGCCTGGCGATTCCGATCCGCGCCAACCTGCCGATCTCGGTGGGCCTGGTGTGGCTGACCAACCCCTTCACCATGCCGCCGATCTTCTACTGCACCTACAAGATGGGCAGCTGGTTGCTCGGTATTCCGCCGATGGAGCTGCCGGACGAGCTGACCTGGGAATGGATCAGCGGCGAGCTGGCCATCGTCTGGAAGCCGTTCCTGCTCGGCTCGGTCGTCACCGGCGCGCTGCTCGGCGCACTGGGTTATGGCGTGACCATGCTGTACTGGCGCTGGTGGGTGGCGCACAGCTGGCGCAAGCGCGCCGAGCGCCGTCGTCAGGCCGCCAACTGAATGAAAAACGCCGCGATGATCGCGGCGTTTTTGTCTTCACTCGTAGCGCAGCGCCTCGGCCGGCTGGGTGCGTGAGGCACGCCAGGACGGGTACAGCGTGGCGAGGAAGCTCATGCTCAGTGCCGCGCCGCAGATCAGCAGCACGTCCAGGCCGCGCAGATCGGACGGCAGGCTGCTGATGAAGTACACGTCCGAGCTGAAGATATGCGCGCCGCTGACCCGCTCCAGCCAAGCCACCCAGCTGCTGACATTGAGCGCGACGATCACGCCCAGCACGCCACCGATCAGGGTGCCGATGCTGCCGATCACCGTGCCCTGGACCATGAAGGTGGCCATGATCTGCCCCGGCGTGGCACCCAGGGTACGCAGGATGGCGATGTCGGCGCGCTTGTCGGCGACCACCATGATCAGCGTGGCAATGATGTTGAAGGCAGCCACCGCGATGATCAGCAGCAGAAGCAGACCGATCATGGTCTTCTCCATCTGCATGGCGCTGAACAGGCTGCCCTGGGTACGGGTCCAGTCGATCGACTTGTAGCCGGCGCCCAACTCCTTGGCAATGGCGGCAGACACCTGCGGCGCCTGGTACAGGTCCTTGAGGGCGATGCGCACGCTCTGCACCTGCCCTTCGTTCATGCGCTGGATGCTGGAGGCGTCGGCGATGTTGATCAGCGCCAGGCTGCCATCCAGCTCGGCGCCGACCTTGAACACGCCGACCACCGACAGACGCAGCATGCGCGGGGTAATGCCGCCGGCGGCGTTGCTCAGCTCCGGCACGATCAGGGTCAGCTTGTCGCCGACACTGAGGCGGAAGCGCCGCGCGCTGATCTCGCCGAGCACCACGCCGAACTCGCCCGGCTTGAGGTCCTCCAGGCGGCCCTGGACCATGTGCCGACCGATGATCGAGACCTTCTGCTCCTCGGCCGGATCGATACCATTGATCTGGATCGGCTGCATGGTGCCCTTGTAGGAGAACATGCCCTCCAGCTCGGCGAAGGGCGCGGCGCCGGTCACCTGCTGGTGCTTCATGGCGGCGGCGGCCACCGCCTGCCAGTCGTCCAGCGGCTGCTGCGCGGACAGGGTGGCGTGCGGCACCATGCCGAGAATGCGCGAGCTCATTTCCTTCTGGAAACCATTCATCACCGACAGCACCACGATCATCGCCAGCACGCCAAGCGCCAGGCCGATCATCGAGGTCAGCGAGATGAACGAGATGTAGTGGTTGCGCCGCTTGGCCCGGGTGTAGCGGGCGCCAACGAAGATCGCGAGTGGCCGGAACATATCAGGCAGCCACCAGCTTGCCGTCTTCCAGGCGCAGCACGCGATCCATCTGCCCTGCCAGTTGCGGATCATGGGTCACCACCAGGAAGGCGGTCTGCGACGAGGAGCTGAGCTCGCGCATCAGGTCCTGAATGCCCTGGGCGGTGTGCTGGTCGAGGTTGCCGGTCGGCTCGTCGAGCAGCACCAGCGCCGGGTTGTTGACCAGGGCGCGGGCGATGGCCACGCGCTGGCGCTCGCCACCAGACAGCTCGGCCGGCTTGTGCGACAGGCGATGACCGAGGCCGACCCGCTCCAGCAGCGCGGTGGCACGCTGGCGCGCCTCCGGGATCGGCGTCTTGCCGATCAGCAGCGGCATGCACACGTTTTCCAGCGCGGTGAATTCCGGCAGCAGGTGGTGAAACTGGTAGACGAAGCCCAGCGCACGGTTGCGCAGCAGGCCGCGGGCCTTTTCGTTGAGCGCCGAGAGTTCCTCGCCGGCCAGCCAGACGCTGCCCTTGCTCGGCGTATCCAGGCCGCCGAGCATGTTCAGCAGGGTGCTCTTGCCCGAGCCGGAGGAACCGACGATGGCCACGCGCTCGCCGGGCAGCAGCTCCAGCTCGACATTGGCCAGCACCTCGACCGTCTGCGGGCCTTCCTCGTAGCTCTTGCCCAGGTTGCGGCAACTCAGGACGGACTTGTCACTCATAACGCAAAGCCTCCGCTGGCTGGGTGCGCGCCGCACGCCAGGCCGGGTAAAGGGTGGCAAGGAAACTCAGGACCAGGGCGGCGCCGCAGACCAGCGCCACATCCGAGCCCTGCACCTGCGAGGGCAGGTAATCGATGAAGTACACCTCGGCATTGAGGAACTGGATGCCGAGCAGATCTTCCAGGCCCTTGATCGCCGCGCTGACGTTGAGCGCGGCGAGCACGCCGAGCACGCCGCCGACCAGGGTGCCGACGATGCCGATCACCGAGCCCTGGACCATGAAGGTCAGCATGATCTGCCGCGGTGTGGCGCCGAGGGTGCGCAGGATGGCGATGTCGGACTTCTTGTCGGTCACCACCATCACCAGGGTGGAGATGATGTTGAAGGCGGCCACCGCGACGATCAGCAACAGCAGCAGGCCGATCATGGTCTTCTCCATGCGGATGGCCTGGTACAGGTTGCCGTGGGTGCGAGTCCAGTCGCGGGCGTAGAAGTCCTGCTCGCGCAGCAGGGTAGCCAGTTCCCAGGCCACCTGGGGCGCCTGGAACAGATCATGCAATTTCAGGCGGATGCCCTGCACCTCGCCCGGCTTGAGGCGCAGCAGGCGGCCGGCGTCCTGCACATGGGTCATCACCACATGGCCGTCGATCTCGCCAGCGCCGACATGGAAGATGCCGACCACGGTGAAGCGCTTCATGCGCGGGAACATGCCGGCGGGCGTCACCGCCACCTCGGGCGCGACGAAGGTGACCTTGTCGCCGATCTTCAGACCGAGCTTCTTCGCCGCCAGGTCGCCGATGACGATGCCGAAGCCGCCGGCCTTGAGCGAATCGAGCGCGCCCTGATCCTTGAGGAAGTAGTCGCCGATGATCGACACCTTGCCCTCTTCGACCGGGTCGATGGCGTTGACCAGCACCTTCTGCACCTGGCCGTTGTTGGTCAGCAGGCCCTGCATCTGGGTGAAGGGGGCGATGGCGGCCACCTGCGGGTGGCGCAGCAGGCCTTCGCCGATGGTGCGCCAGTCCTTGATCGGCGTGGGGCTGTCGAGGGTGGCGTGGGGCACCATGCCCAGAACGCGGTCGCGCATCTCGCGGTCGAAACCGTTCATGACCGACAGCACGACGATCATCACCAGCACGCCGAGGGCTAGGCCGATGATGGAGGTGAGGGAGATGAAGGAGACAAACAGGCTGCGGCGCCGGGCCTGCGTATAACGCACGCCGATAAAGAACGGCAGGGGTCTGAACATGAGTGAAGGGTTCGCTGGCGGAAAGAGAGAAACGTCCTTGTGGCGGGGCTTGGCGCGCGGCTTTACACTCAGACCACCACTGCTGCCATGGGTTCGCCATGTCGATTCAAGACGCCGATGATCGCCGCGAATACTACCGTATCGAGGATACGATCGCACTGGATTTCAGCCTGCTTTCCAGGGCCGAAGCTCACGCCAGTGACCCGCTGCACGATAATTCCCCGCTGTTCAATCTGCTCAGCGAACTGCACCTGATGGACTTCGAGTCGCAGCACCTGCTGCGGCATATCAGCGAGCGCGACCGCACCCTGGCCAATTACCTGAAGGTGATGAACAAGCGCATCGACCTGCTCGGCCAGGCCGTGGCGCAGAGCCTGCTGCGCGACATCGGCGCGCCACGGCGGGTGTCCATCTCCGAGGGCGGCATCAGTTTCAATCACGGCCAGGCGATACCGGCCGGCAGCCATCTGGCGATCAAGATGGTGCTGATGCCCCAGGCACTCGGTCTGCTGCTGCGCGCCCAGGTCGTGCACTGCCACAATCGCGACGATGGCCAGTTCGAGATCGGCACCGAGTTCGAGGCACTGACCGACGCCCAGCGCCAGCTGCTGGCGCGCCACATCCTGCAGAAGCAGGCGCTGGAGCGCCGCCAGGCGCGGGGGCAGGACTGATGCGCGCCCTGCCACTGCTGCTTGTCCTGCTGTTACCGTTGCCGGTGCTGGCGGAAACCATCGAGATTCCTGTCGGCCAACAGGGCGATGCGGTCGCCGGCCTGCCCAAGCTGGGCGAGTCCAGGAGTTCGGTGCTGGCGCGCTTCGGCCTGGCCGACGAGGAACATCCGCCGGTGGGCCAGCCACCGATCACCCGCTGGGACTACCGCACCTTCAGCGTCTATTTCGAGTACGACCACGTGGTGAACAGCGTGCTTCACCACCAGCCCCGCCATCCCACCAAGGAACAACAGTGACCCTCATCTACGGCCACCGCGGCGCCAAGGGCGAAGCACCGGAAAACACCCTCGCCAGTTTCCAGCAATGCCTTGAACACGGCGTCACCCGCTGCGAGCTGGACCTGCACCTGTCGCGCGATGGCGAGCTGATGGTGATCCACGACCCGACCCTCAAGCGCACCACCGGCCGTCGCGGCAAGGTGGTGGAGCATGATGCCGAGGAACTGACGAACCTGGATGCGCGCCTGGGCGGCCCGGGCTGGAAGACGCCCTGCCCCATCCCCAAGCTGGAGACACTGTTCGAGCAGTGCCCCTTCGAGCACTGGCAGCTGGAAGTCAAAAGCGCCTCGCGGGTGCGCGCCGCGCGTACCGTGCAGGCCATCCAGGCGCTGGCCGAGCGCTTCGGCATCAAGGACAAGGTCACCGTCACCAGCAGCTCGCGCGAAGTGCTGCGCGCCCTGCGCCGCCTGACCCCGGAGCTGTCGCGCGGCCTGGTCGCCGAGTACAACTGGCTCGACCCGCTCAAGGTCGCCGCCCACCACGAGTGCTCGATGCTCGCGCTGAACTGGACCCTGTGCACCCCGGAACGCCTGCTCAAGGCACAGAAGGCCGGCCTGCACGTGTCGGTCTGGACGGTCAACGAGCCGGCCCTGATGCGCCGCCTGGCCGACTTCGGCGCGGACAGCATCATCACCGACTTCCCGGGGCTGGCGGTCGATACGCTCAAGCGCTAGCTGGCGGCTCGTTGTAGCCCGGATGAAATCCGGGGAAACCGCGGCGCCGCTCCCGGATTGCATCCGGGCTACATAGCTGGCAACAGAGAATAAAAAACCGGCCCGAGGGCCGGTTTCTTTTTGCAGCAGCGCGCCTGGTCAGAAGCTCTCCCGATTCGGCCAGCGCCAGGTGCGGGAGTCGCTGAGGGGATCCCCGACCGGCTCAGGCCACCGGTCGGAGCCGCTCAGAAAAGCCGGTTGAGACCGTCGAACGCCGCCACCCGATAGGCCTCGGCCATGGTCGGGTAGTTGAAGGTGGTGTTGACGAAGTACTTGATGCTGTTCGCCTCGCCCTTCTGGTTCATGATCGCCTGGCCGATATGCACGATCTCCGAGGCCTGGTAGCCGAAGCAGTGCACGCCGAGGATTTCCAGGGTCTCGCGGTGGAACAGGATCTTCAGCATGCCCACCGGCTCGTGGGATATCTGCGCCCGCGCCATGCCCTTGAAGAAGGCCTTGCCGACCTCGTAGGGAATCTTGGCCTGGGTCAGCTCCTTCTCGTTCTTGCCGATCGAGCTGATCTCCGGAATGGTGTAGATGCCGGTCGGCACGTCGTCGACGAAGCGCCAGCTGTCGTTCTCCACCGCGCTACCGGCGGCCGAACGGCCCTGGTCGTAGGCGGCGCTGGCCAGGCTCGGCCAGCCGATCACGTCACCGGCGGCGAAGATGTTGCTGATCTGCGTGCGGTACTGCTGGTCGACCTCGATCTGGCCGCGGCTGTTGACCTTGATGCCGATGTTCTCCAGGCCCAGCCGGTCGGTGTTGCCGGTACGGCCGTTGCACCACAGCAGGCAGTCGGCCTTGATCTTCTTGCCCGACTTGAGGTGCAGGATCACACCATTCTCCAGGCCCTCGATGCGCTCGTACTCTTCGTTGTGGCGAATCAGCACGTTGTTGGTGCGCAGGTGATAACTGAGCGCGTCGGAGATCTCGTCGTCGAGGAAGCTGAGCAGCTGGTCGCGGTTGTCGATCAGGTCAACCAGCACGCCCAGGCCGCTGAAGATCGAGGCGTACTCGGAGCCGATCACGCCGGCGCCGTAGATGATGATGCGGCGCGGGGTGTGGGTCAGGCTGAGGATGGTGTCGCTGTCGTAGATGCGCGGGTGGTGGAAGTCCACGTCCGCCGGGCGATAGGGACGCGAGCCGGTGGCGATGACCACCTGCTTGGCCACCAGTTTCTCGACCACGCCGCTGGGGCAGACCACTTCCACGGTCTGCTCGTCGGCGAAGCTGGCGGTGCCGAAGAACACGTCGATACGGTTGCGCGCGTAGTAGCTGGTGCGCGAGGCGACCTGCTTGGAAATGACCCGCTCGGCGCTCTTCAGCACGTCGGGGAAGGAGAACCAGCGCGGCTCGCCGATCTGGCGGAACAGCGGGTTGGTGTTGTACTGCATGATCTGCCGCACCGAGTGGCGCAGCGCCTTGGACGGGATGGTACCGAGGTGGGTGCAGTTGCCGCCCACCAGCGGGCGATTGTCGACCACCGCCACCTTGCGCCCGGCCTTGGCCGCGTTCATTGCCGCGCCCTCGCCCGCCGGACCGGAACCCAGCACCACCACGTCGTAGTTGTAGACCGCCATGCTTACTCCTCATCGCGCACCGGGCCACTCGATAGAGATCGGCAAGACCCGGATCGACCGCGCCCCCATGGCCGCGGCTCTCGAAACTCTTTACACAGCTTAGCCGTGCAATTTTGCCCGGCACATTAGCGCTTGGTCGCGGCGTAGGCGAGCTTTCTCTCCACTACATGCCCGCGCCAGGCGCCTGCGGGTCGCCGAAGCGCCGCACGAAAGCCGTGCTCGCCCGGGTGACGAAGCGCTCCCCGTCGCGCCGGATAAACAGCGCCGCGACGCCCTCGCGCTCGGCATAGGCCATGCCCGCCTCTGGCCCCAGCACCATCAGGGTGGTCGACAGGCCATCGGCGCGCAGCGCCGAGGCTGCCACCACACTGACCGAGGCCAGGCCATGGCTGACCGGCCGCCCCGTGCGCGGGTCGAAGGTATGCGAATAGCGCTGACCGCCTACCTCGAAGTAATTGCGGTAGTCACCGGACGTGGACACGCCAAGACCATCCAGGGCCAGGCGCAACTGCTCCTCGCGACCCTCGTCGCGCGGGGCCTCGATGGCCACCGTCCAGGGCGAACCGTCCGGCTTGCGCCCGACTGCCTTGAGCTCGCCGGTGATCTCCAGCAGGAAGTTGCGCACACCCAGCTCGCCCAGGCGCGCGGCGATGCGATCCACCGTGTAGCCAGCAGCGATGGCGTCGAGATCGAGACGCACGGCGGCGTCCTTGCACAGCCTCCCGCCGTCGATGCGCAGATGACGCTGGCCGATCACAGGCAGCACCACGGCAATCTCCTCGGCGGCCGGCACGCGGCGACCGCGCGATTGCGCGCCGAACCCCCAGAGGTCCATCAGCGGCTGCACGGTGAGATCGAAAGCCCCCTCGCTGCCGGCGGACAGCTGGGCGCCGAAGCCCACCAGCTGCAGCACCGACTCGGGCATGGCCATGCAGGCGCCCGCCGGCAACCGGTTAAAGCGCGACAGGTCGGAGTCCGCGCGCCAGGTCGACATCTGCCGGTCGATCTCGGCCAGCATGCCCTCCACCTCGGCCTGCAGACGCTCGCGCGGTGGCACGCCTTCGGCCTGCACGTACTTCAGGGAGTAATGGCTGCCCATGGTCGGCCCGCCGAACTCCTGCAGCGCATCGCCACAGCCGCTCAGCAGCAGGATCAGGAACAGCGCGGAGAATCTGGCCACGAGGGTATTCCGTTGAGATCAGGCGCAAGCCTAGGCGCAGAAAATGAAAACGGGAGCCGAAGCTCCCGTTTTGCGTGTTACCCGGCGCTTAGCGCGGGAAGGCCGGCGGGTTGACCCCAGCCATCTCTTCCATCACGCGAACCACCTGGCAGCTGTAGCCGAACTCGTTGTCGTACCACACGTACAGCACGACGCGGTTGTCGTTGCAGATGGTGGCTTCGGCATCGACCACACCGGCGTGGCGCGAGCCGACGAAGTCGGTGGACACCACTTCCTGGGACTGGACGAAGTCGATCTGCTTCTGCAGGTCCGAGTGCATGGCCATCTGGCGCAGGTACTCGTTGATCTCTTCGCGGCTGGTGGCCTTCTCCAGGTTCAGGTTGAGGATGGCCATGGAGACGTTCGGCGTCGGTACGCGAATGGCGTTGCCGGTCAGCTTGCCTTTCAGTACCGGCAGGGCCTTGGCGGCAGCAGTGGCGGCACCGGTCTCGGTGATCACCATGTTCAGCGGGGCGCTGCGGCCACGGCGATCACCCTTGTGGAAGTTGTCGATCAGGTTCTGGTCGTTGGTGTACGAGTGAACGGTTTCGACGTGACCGTTGACGATGCCGTACTGATCATTGACGGCCTTCAGCACCGGCACGATGGCGTTGGTGGTGCAGGAAGCGGCCGAGATGATCTTGTCGTCAGCGGTGATTTCGCTGTGGTTGATGCCGTGCACGATGTTCTTCAGCGCGCCTTTGCCCGGTGCGGTCAGCACCACGCGGTCGACACCCGGGCAGGCCAGGTGCTGGCCCAGGCCATCGGCATCGCGCCATACGCCGGTGTTGTCGACCAGCAGGGCGTTCTTGATGCCGTACTGGGTGTAGTCGACTTCGGTCGGCGACTTGGCGTAGATCACCTGGATCAGGTTGCCGTTGGCGGTCAGGGTGTTGTTTTCCTCGTCGATGGTGATGGTGCCATCGAACTTGCCGTGTACCGAGTCGCGGCGCAGCAGGCTGGCGCGCTTGACCAGGTCGTTGCTGGCACCCTTACGGACGACGATGGCGCGCAGACGCAGGCCGTCGCCACCACCGGTTTTCTCGATCAGGATGCGCGCCAGCAGGCGGCCGATGCGGCCGAAGCCGTACAGAACCACGTCGGTGCCTTCGCGGGCAGCGCCGTTCTGCTTGCCAACCACCTCGGCCAGCTCGTCCTTGACGAACTGCTCGACGGCACGGCCGTTGCCTTCGGTCTTGAACTTGCTGGCCATCTTGCCCAGGTCCACGGAGGCGGCGCCCAGCTTGAGCTCGCTCATGGCCTTGAGGATCGGGAAGGTATCGTGCACCGACAGCTCGCTGCCTTCGTCAGCCAGGCGGTGACGGGCGAAGCGATGGGCTTTGAGGATGTCGATCACCGAACGGTTGATCAGACCACGGCCGTAGATCGAGGTCACCACGCTGTTGTTGCGGTAGAGCTGACCGATCATAGGAATCATCGCTTCTGCGAGGGCTTCACGATCAATCCACTCACCGAGACACTGGTCGGGCTTCTGGGTCACGGGCAATTACCTTCCACATGTAGGGGCTGAAAAAAGGGCTACATTATGACGGCGCCCACTGCACTGAGCAATGTGCGCCCGTCGTAACTGACAGTAGATACCTCCGCTCGTTACAATCGCCCCCTTCTTTTCGCCTGGGGCCGTGACACCCGTGTCCGTACTGCACTTGCCGAAACTGCCGGGCGCCGCCGGCAAACAGCACTGGGGCAACCTGCCCGGGGCCGCGCTGAGCCTGGCCGTGGCCGAGGCCGCCAGCGCCGCCAAGCGCTTCACCCTGCTGCTGACCGCCGACAGCCAGAGCGCCGAACGCCTGCAGGAAGAGCTGGCGTTCTTCGCCCCGGACCTGCCGGTGCTGCACTTCCCGGACTGGGAAACCCTGCCCTACGACGTGTTTTCGCCGCACCAGGACATCATTTCCCAGCGTATCGCCACGCTTTATCGCCTGCCGGAGATCAAGCACGGCGTGCTGGTGGTGCCGATCGCCACCGCCCTGCACCGCCTGGCGCCGACCCGCTTCCTGCTCGGTTCCGGCCTGCTGCTGGACGTCGGCCAGAAGCTCGATGTCGAGGGGATGCGCGCACGCCTGGAGGCCGCTGGCTACCGCTGCGTGGACACCGTCTACGAGCATGGCGAGTTCGCCGTGCGCGGCGCGCTGATCGACCTGTTCCCCATGGGCAGCGACACGCCCTTCCGCATCGACCTGTTCGACGACGAGATCGAGACCCTGCGCACCTTCGACCCCGAGACCCAGCGCTCGGTGGACAAGGTGGAGTCGATCCGCCTGCTGCCGGCCCGCGAGTTCCCGTTGGAGAAGAAGGCCGTCACCGATTTCCGCGGGCGCTTCCGCGAGCGCTTCGACGTCGACTTCCGCCGCTGCCCGATCTACCAGGACCTCGCCTCCGGTATCACCCCGGCCGGCATCGAGTACTACCTGCCGCTGTTCTTCGAGGAAACCGGCACCCTGTTCGACTACCTGCCGGGCGACACCCAGGTGTTCTCCCTGCCAGGCATCGAGCAGGCTGCCGAGCAGTTCTGGACCGACGCACGCAACCGCTACGAGGACCGCCGCGTCGACCCCGAGCGCCCACTGCTGCCGCCGGCCGACATCTTCCTGCCGGTGGAGGACTGCTTCGCCCGCCTGAAGCACTGGCCGCGCGTGGTGGTCAGCCAGGAAGACGTGGAAGTCGGCGTCGGCCGCGAACGCTTCGACGCCCGGCCCCTGCCGGACCTGGCCATCCAGGCCAAGGCGAGCGAGCCGCTGGCCGCGCTGCGCCGCTTTATCGAGGAATACCCGGGCCGCGTGCTGTTCAGCGCCGAGTCCGCCGGCCGCCGCGAGGTGCTGCTGGAGCTGCTGGCGCGGCTCAAGCTCAAGCCCATCGAAGTGGCCGGCTGGAAGGAGTTCACTGACAGCCGCGAGCGCCTGGCCATCTGCATCGCACCGCTGGACGAGGGTCTGCTGCTCGACAAGATCGCCCTGGTCGCCGAGAGCCCGCTGTTCGGCCAACGGGTGATGCAGCGCCGCCGCCGCGAGAAATCGCGCGACGGCGGCGACAACGTGATCAAGAACCTCACCGAGCTGCGCGAAGGCGCGCCGGTGGTGCATATCGACCACGGCGTTGGCCGCTACCTGGGCCTGGTGACCATGGAGTTCGACGGCCAGGCCGCCGAGTTCCTCGCCCTGATGTACGCCGAGGAAGCCAAGCTCTACGTGCCGGTGGCCAGCCTGCACCTGATCGCCCGCTACACCGGCAGCGACGACGCCCTGGCGCCGCTGCACCGCCTGGGTTCCGAGACCTGGCAGAAGGCCAAGCGCAAGGCCGCCGAGCAGGTGCGCGACGTCGCCGCCGAGCTGCTCGACATCTACGCTCGCCGCGCCGCCCGTGAAGGCTATGCCTTCAAGGACCCGGCCGCCGACTACGCCACCTTCAGCGCCGGCTTCCCCTTCGAGGAGACCCCGGATCAGCAGAACGCCATCGACGCGGTGCGCGAGGACATGCTGGCGGCCAAGCCGATGGACCGCCTGGTGTGCGGCGACGTCGGCTTCGGCAAGACCGAGGTGGCCATGCGCGCGGCCTTCATCGCCGTGCACAGCGGGCGTCAGGTCGCCGTGCTGGTGCCGACTACCCTGCTCGCCCAGCAGCACTACAACAGCTTCCGCGACCGCTTCGCCGACTGGCCGGTGACGGTCGAGGTGATGAGCCGCTTCAAGAGCGCCAAGGAAGTCAACGAGGCGGTGGCCAAGCTGGCCGAGGGCAAGATCGATATCGTCATCGGCACCCACAAGCTGCTGCAGGACGATGTGCGCTTCAAGGACCTGGGGCTGTGCATCATCGACGAGGAGCACCGCTTCGGCGTGCGCCAGAAGGAGCAGCTCAAGGCCCTGCGCAGCGAAGTCGATATCCTCACGCTCACGGCGACCCCCATCCCGAGAACGCTGAACATGGCGGTGTCGGGCATGCGCGATCTGTCGATCATCGCCACGCCACCGGCGCGCCGCCTGTCGGTGCGCACCTTCGTCATGGAACAGCACGACTCGGTGATCAAGGAGGCGCTGCTGCGCGAACTGCTGCGCGGCGGCCAGGTGTACTACCTGCACAACGACGTGAAGACCATCGAGAAGTGCGCCGCCGACCTGGCTGCACTGGTTCCGGAAGCCCGCATCGGCATCGGCCATGGGCAGATGCACGAGCGCGACCTGGAACGGGTGATGAGCGACTTCTACCACAAGCGCTTCAACGTGCTGGTGGCTTCGACCATCATCGAGACCGGCATCGACGTGCCCAGTGCCAACACCATCCTCATTGAGCGCGCCGACAAGTTCGGCCTGGCCCAGCTGCACCAGCTGCGCGGCCGGGTCGGCCGTAGCCACCACCAGGCCTACGCCTACCTGCTCACCCCGCCGCGCAAGGGCATGACCGAGGATGCGCAGAAGCGCCTGGAGGCCATCGCCAACGCCCAGGACCTGGGTGCCGGCTTTGTCCTGGCGACCCACGACCTGGAAATCCGCGGCGCCGGCGAACTGCTCGGCGACGGCCAGAGCGGACAGATCCAAGCAGTCGGCTTCACCCTCTACATGGAGATGCTCGAACGCGCGGTGAAGGCCATTCGCAAGGGCGAGCAACCGAATCTGGAGCAGCCGCTGGGCGGTGGTCCGGAGGTCAACCTGCGGGTGCCGGCGCTGATCCCCGACGACTACCTGCCGGACGTGCACAGCCGCCTGATCCTCTACAAGCGCATCGCCTCGGCTGCCGACGAGGACGGCCTGAAAGAGCTGCAGGTGGAGATGATCGACCGCTTCGGCCTGCTGCCGGAGGCGACCAAGAACCTGATGCGCCTGACCCTGCTCAAGCTGCAGGCGGAGAAGCTCGGCATCAAGAAGATCGACGCCGGCCCCCAGGGCGGGCGCATCGAGTTCGCCGGCGACACCAGTGTCGACCCGCTGGTGCTGATCAAGCTGATCCAGAGCGCCCCGGCCCGCTACAAGTTCGAGGGTGCCACCCAGTTCAAACTCCAGGTGCCGATGGAGCGCCCGGAAGAACGTTTCAATACCCTGGAGGCGCTGCTGGAGCGCCTCGCCCCGCAATCCGCCTGAAAGGACTGACTCAATGCGCGCGTTTCGCCACCTCACCCTGCTGCTCTGCCTGCTGGCCCCCCAGGCCTTCGCCGACGGCCTGTTCCAGATCGAAGTGCTGGTCTTCCGCCAGGGCGGCGAAGCCCTCTCCTCCAGCCAGCCGGCGCCGGACGACTGGGCCGTGGGCGCCGTGCCCATCACCGGTAACGAGCGCGGCACCGCGCTGAACGACGAGGCGGCCAAGCTCAACCCCGGCAATGGCTACGAAGTGCTGCTGCACCAGGCCTGGGCGCAGAACCTGACGGCCGTGCCGAGCAAGTCCGCCCTGAGCACCGGTAACGAGCAGTTCGGCCACTACCCGGTCGAGGGCGTGGTCGGTCTGAGCGAGCAGCAGCGCCTGATCGACCTGGAGGCGGACTTCTGGGTCAACCGCTTCGATACCGACGGTCTGCTCAGCGGCAGCGAGCGCGTACGGCAGAAGACCCGCCTCAAGCTGGGCGAGCTGACCTATCTGGACAACGGCAGCCTGGGCGTACTGGTGAAAGTCACCCAGCCCTGAAGACTCCCGTAGGAGCGAGCTCTGCTCGCGAAGCTCTCGGGGGCTGATTCGCGAGCAGAGCTCGCTCCCACAAACAAAAAGCCCCGCGGTGCGGGGCTTTTTTGTTCCTGGCGCCAGGCTCAGGCGCTCAGCACCCGCCCCAGCACCGCGCGCACCTTGTCGATACCGCGGGCCAGCTCCGCCTCGATCTCGGCCATGGTGATGATGCCGCTGGACTTGCCCGCCGCGGGGTTCACTACCAGCGCCAGGCAGGCGTAGGGCAACTCCAGCTCGCGAGCCAGGGCGGCTTCGGGCATGCCGGTCATGCCGACGATGTCGCAGCCATCGCGTTCCATGCGGGCGATCTCCGCCACCGTTTCCAGGCGCGGGCCCTGGGTGGCGCCGTACACGCCATGGCTGCTGTGCGGGTAGCCACATGCCTGCAGCGCGGCAATCAATCGGCTGCGCAGCGCCTCGTCATAGGGGTAGCTGAAATCGATATGGGTGACGTGGTCGATCTCGCCCTCGAAGAAGGTGTGCGCCCTGCCCCAGGTGTAATCGATGATCTGATGCGCCACGCAAAGGTGACCGCTGCCCATGGCCGCGTGAATGCCGCCCACCGCGTTGACCGCCAGGATCGCCTCGGCGCCGGCCTGTTTCAGCGCCCACAGGTTGGCGCGGTAGTTCACCTGGTGCGGCGGAATGCGATGCGGGTGGCCGTGGCGGGCGAGGAACAGCACCTCGTGGCCGGCGTACTCGCCGCTCAGCACCGGCGCCGAAGGGGCACCGTAGGGCGTATCGATGTTCTGCGCCTGCTTGAGAGTCAGGCCTTCCAGCTGAGTGAGGCCGGTGCCGCCGATGATGGCGTAGGTGGTCATGCGTTGTTCCTTAAATCAATCGATCAGCTGCGCCGCGCGCAGGGCCGCCATGGCCTGCAGCCAGCGCGGCTGCTCGCGGTAGTCGGTACGGGCGAAACCGCGACCGCGCATGCGCGCCAGCCCCTTGGGCGGCTGCACCTTGAGGCGCTGCAGAGCGCCGAGGGCTAGCTCGGCGGAGGCGCGATCGTTGCACACCAGGCCCATGTCGCAGCCGGCATTCAGCGCCGCTTCGATACGGCTGGCGGCGTCGCCCACCACATGGGCGCCGGCCATGGACAGGTCATCGCTGAAGATCACTCCAGCGAAGCCCAGCTCGCCGCGCAGGATCTCCTGCAGCCAGCGCCGCGAGAAACCGGCCGGGCCGGCGTCCACCTGCGGGTAGATGACATGGGCCGGCATCACCGCCGCCAGCTGCTGGCTCAGGCGCTGGAACGGGATCAGGTCCCTGGCACGAATCTGGTCCAGGCTGCGCTCATCTACCGGGATAGCTACGTGGGAGTCGGCCTCGGCCCAGCCGTGACCGGGGAAATGTTTGCCGGTGGCGGCCATGCCCGCCGCATCCATGCCACGGATGAAGGCGCCGGCCAGGCGAGTCGCCAGCTCGGCGTCGCCCTCGAAACTGCGACTGCCAACCACCGCACTGCGCTGGTGATCCAGATCCAGCACCGGGGCAAAGCTGAGATCCAGGCCCACGGCCAACACCTCGGTGGCCATCAGCCAGCCGCAGTGCTCGGCCAGCTGTTCGGCGTGGTCGTTATCGGCCAAAGCACGCATGGCCGGCAGGCGCACGAAACCATTGCGCAGGCGCTGCACGCGGCCGCCTTCCTGGTCCACCGCCAGCAGCAGGTCCGGGCGCACGGCGCGGATGGAGACGCACAGCTCGCGCACCTGGCGCGGGTCTTCGATATTGCGGGCGAACAGGATCAGGCCACCGACTTCCGGCTGGCGCAGGATTCGGCGGTCTTCGGCGGTCAGCCAGGTGCCCTGGATGTCCAGCATCAGGGAGCCGTAGAGAGGTGTAGTCACGAAGAGTCCTTAACAGAGTTCGGCGGTCGCCCACTCGGGGCGCGGCGCCTCGTCGATCAGCACCGCGCAGTGCGGCGGTACACGGGGAAAGAGATCCAGCAGGTCGGCGTTGCGCAGGCGCACACAGCCATGGGAAAGCGGCACGCCCATGGGCCGGGTATCCGGCGTGCCATGCAAGTAGATGTAGCGGCGGAAGGTATCAACCTTGCCCAGGCGATTGATGCCCGGTTCACAGCCGCTGAGCCAGAGAATGCGGGTAAGAATCCAGTCGCGGCCGGGGAACTGCGCATCCAGCTCCTCGGACCAGACCTCGCCGGTCCAGCGTCGCCCGCGCAATACCGCGCCGAGCGGCAGGCCGTCACCGATCTTCGCCCGCACCTGATGGCGCCCCCGCGGCGTGCAGTTGGAACCACTCTGCTCACCGGCACCATTCAGTGCGGTGGACACGGGCAGGCGCACGATCAATTGCCCGTCGGCGAAGCCGTACAGGCGCTGATCGGCAATGGAGATATGCAGGAGATCGAGCGGGCGCATGGGCCGCTAGCTTAGCCCATCGGCCCGCCCGGGCACAGGGTCAGACGGCCTTGGCGGTGACCGGCGACTTGGTTCTCGGCTTGAATTGGGCGGTGGCCAGCGTCTCGTCATTCAGCCCACTCTCGGCACGCATGCCGGCGGCGAGGAACGGCACCATCAGACGCATCACCTGCTCGATCGAGGTATCCACACCGAAGTCGTTCTCGGCGATGGCACGCAGGGCCTTGATACCGGACATGCTGAACGCCGCGGCGCCGAGCATGAAGTGCACGCGCCAGAAGATCTCCAGCGGCGGCAACTTGGGCGCGACCTCATTGAGCAGCAGCATGTAGCGGCGGAAGACCTTGCCGTACACCTCTTCCAGATACTTGCGCAGGTGACCCTGGCTCTGGCTGAAGGCCAGGCCGAGCAGGCGCATGAAGATGGACAGGTCGTTGCCACTGCGCGGCTTCACCGCCAGGGCCTGCTCCACCAGCATCTCCAGCAGTTCTTCGAGGCTAGCCTTGGCATCCGGCTTGGCCAGGCGACGATCCAGCTCACGCTCGAGACTGATACAGAACGGCCCAAGGAAGCGCGAGAACACTGCCTGGATCAGCGCCTTCTTGGAACCGAAGTGATAGTTGACCGCCGCCAGGTTGACCCCGGCCTTGCTGGTAATCAGGCGCAGAGAAGTCTCGGCGAAGCCCTTTTCCGCGAACAGCTGCTCAGCAGCATCCAAAATGCGCTCAACAGTTTCTGATTGAGCCATGACATCTCCACCTGACAAACACTTGTTTGAAACATACGTTTCAGGCTGGCGCCCTGTCAAGTCTGACAAGACCTTTCATGGCTGCTCGGTCACGCATTAAACCATAGGTTAAATAAGGAAAAGCCCATACCGCTCCGCTGGATGGCAGAAATGGACATTTCGCCTCCGAAACGAAACAGGGGTTGCCAGCATCGAATCACTGTATATAATCACAGCAACTGTATAAACAGACAGACCGCCAGCATGCTCAAACTGACGCCGCGCCAATCCGAAATCCTCGCCTTCATCAAACGCTGCCTGGAAGACAACGGCTATCCGCCAACCCGCGCGGAGATCGCTCAGGAACTGGGCTTCAAGTCGCCCAACGCCGCCGAGGAGCACCTAAAAGCCCTCGCCCGCAAAGGTGCGATCGAGATGACCCCGGGCGCCTCTCGTGGCATCCGCATCCCCGGCTTCGAACCGGCTGCGGCGGAAGAAGAAGGCCTGCCGGTAATCGGCCGGGTCGCCGCCGGTGCGCCGATCCTGGCCCAGCAGAACGTCGAAGACTCCTGCAAGATCAATCCGGAGTTCTTCCACCCCAAGGCCGACTATCTGCTGCGCGTGCGTGGCATGAGCATGAAGGATATCGGCATCCTCGACGGCGACCTGCTGGCCGTGCACACCACCCGCGAGGCCCGTAACGGCCAGATCGTGGTGGCCCGCATCGATGACGAGGTGACCGTCAAGCGCTTCCAGCGCAATGGCAGCAAGGTCCTGTTGATCGCCGAAAACCCGGAGTTCGCCCCTATCGAGGTGAACCTGGAAGAGCAGGACTTGGTGATCGAAGGTTTGAGTGTCGGCGTCATTCGCCGCTGAGCATTAGGAGAGCTTCATGCAGTTCCCGCAGTCGCTGAATCGTTCGCAACTTCCACTGTTTGAAGCTTTCCTCGGCAATACGCTGACGCCGCTGCTCGACGATGTCGTGGAAAACCCCTGGCTCGACGAACCCGAGCCGTTCAGCGAGCTGCGCCTGTCCGGCTCGCTCGGCAACTGCCGCCATCTGCTAGGGCCGGTGCTGCGCGAGCTCAGCCTGAATCAGGATGCTCGATGGCTGACCCTGATCGCCCCGCCCGCCTCCATTACCACGGCTTGGCTGCGCAGCGTCGGCCTCAACCTGGATCGCCTGCTGGTACTGCAACCCAGCACCGGCCAGGAGGCTCTGGATCTTGCTCGCGAAGCACTGCGCCTGGGCCGTAGCCACACAGTTGTGAGCTGGATCGGCCTGCAACCCAATCAGCGGGCGAGCCTGACCAGTGCCGCGCGCCTGGGCAGCGCACAGAGTCTGAATATTCGTCTGGATTAAGGCTTACGGGAGGCGCAGTCGGATAGCGCCTTCGAATCAAGCGCCCAGTGCGGGCGCCGGGCAATCAATGCAGCACGCGCGGCTGCTCATCCTGCTCGATCTCACCTTCGGCCAGTCGGCCGGCCATCTGCACGCCGACATTGAGCATGGCCTTGGCCACCTCGACATGATGACCCTGCAGAAAGGCCTTGGCATCCGCCGAGAAGTCCAGGGTCACCAGCACTTCCTCATCCTCGGCACGGCGCAGAATGATGCGGCCGTCGGGCAGTTCGACAATTTCGAGGAAGGAAGTGGGCATAACATCGATCTCCTAGCGGGCTGTCAGTGTAACAGCCCTGACTTGCTGGCCCTAGTCCAGCGACGGACGTAGAACCTATTTACGATCTCGCAAGCTAGAGCGAGACAAGGCAAAAACAGTTTAAGAAGCGCAGTTTACGAATAGTAAATGAGCATTCTGAATGCTGTTTTTAACGCCGTATCGCCGACGCGCAGCAGATCGTAAGTAGGTTCTCAGCACTCGCTGAGTGACTCGCGGTAACGCAGCACCAGTTGCTTGAGCTGCTGCCGCCAGCTCTCCAGCTCGTCACGGCTCAGGGGGGCAACTTCTTCCTCGACACTGACCGCTGCGATCAATGGCGGGGTCGGATCGACCTTGGCGGTTTTCGGCGCCTGCGGTGGCAGGAACAGCGCGGCGTAGGCGGCCAGTAAGCGGGCGAGCCAGCTTTCCGGCTGTTGGGCAATCTCCACCATTTCCGCCAGCTCGGGAGTCGGAGAAGACTGCAGCACCGCCTGGTTCAGCAGCAGCTCCACACGCGGTGCATTGGCCTCGGCCAGCTTGTAGTAGCCGGCAACCTCATGGCACAGGCCAAGCACCGCTCCATACAGGTGGAACAACGCAGCCTCGCGTTCGGCATGGACCAGCGCTTGGGCATTCGCTGCCTCACCGGCTTCGGCCTTGCGCAGGCTGTCCAGGGCCAGACCGGCGAAGAAGATCTTCTGATTGGTACGGGTGTAGAGTTCGTGGGCCATGACAATGCCTCGCAAGCGGTGTTGCTGATACTCGGAGATGGGTAGCCGGCGCCCTCACAAGGGCGCGCGACTGCAACGCGATCAGCGCTTGTCTTCCACCTTCCACTTGCCGCCATCGAAGAAGGCGCGCCAGCCGGTGGGCTTACCGTCCACCTCGCTCTGCACATACTGCTCCTTGGTCTTGCGGCTGTAGCGGATCACCGCCGGATGGCCTTCCGGATCCTTCTGCGGCGCCTCCAGCAGGAAGTGGTACTTGGGATCGATCTCGTCCTTGTGCGGGATCAGCTCCAGCACCAGCGGCGCACGGGTCTCGCGGTTCTTCGGGAAGCCGCTGGCGGCGAGGAACAGGCCGGATGCGCCATCACGCAGCACGTAGGTGTCGTCGACCTTCTCGCATTTGAGCTCGGGCATCTTCACCGCATCCATCTTGGGCGGCGCCGCCTCACCGCTCTTCAGCAGCTTGCGGGTGTTCTTGCAGCTGGCATTGGTGCAACCGAAGAACTTGCCGAAGCGGCCGGTCTTCAGCTGCATCTCGCTGCCGCACTTGTCGCACTCCAGGCTCGGGCCTTCGTAACCCTTGATGCGGTACTGGCCCTGCTCGATCTCGTAGCCGGTGCAATCCGGGTTGTTGCCGCAAATGTGCAGCTTGCGGGTCTCATCCAGCAGGTAAGCATCCATCGCCGTGGCGCAGATCGGGCAGCGATGCTTGTTCAGCAGCACGCGCGACTCGGACTCGCCCTCGTCGTCCGCGGCGATCTCGTCGCCCGGGATCAGGTTGATGGTGGCCTTGCAGCGCTCTTTCGGTGGCAGGGCGTAGCCGGAGCAACCGAGGAACACGCCCGTGGAGGCGGTACGAATCATCATCGGCCGGCCGCAATCGCGGCAGGCGATATCGGTGGGGGTCGGCTGGTTGGCGCGCATGCCCTTGTCAGCCTCGCCGGCCACTTCCAGCTTCTTCTTGAAGTCGCCGTAGAACTCGTCGAGCAGGTGCTTCCAGTCGCGCTCGCCCTGGGCCACATCATCCAGATGCTCTTCCATGGCGGCGGTGAAGCCGTAGTCCATCAGGTTGGCGAAGCTCTCATCGAGGCGCTCGGTGACGATGTCGCCCATCTTCTCGGCGTAGAAGCGGCGGTTCTGCACCGCCACATAGCCACGCTCCTGGATGGTGGAGATGATCGCCGCGTAGGTGGACGGGCGACCGATGCCACGCTTCTCCAGCTCCTTGACCAAGCTGGCTTCGGAGAAACGCGCCGGCGGCTTGGTGAAGTGCTGGCTGGGGTCGAGCTTCAGCAGCTTGAGCGCCTCGCCCTCCTTCATCTCCGGCAGCACGTCGTCATCGCCCGGCTTGCCCTGCTGCGGCAGTACCTTGGTGTAGCCGTCGAACTTGAGGATGCGGCCCTTGGCGCGCAGCTCGAAGCCGCTGGCAGCCACGCTGACGCTGGTGGACAGGTATTCCGCCGGAGGCATCTGGCAGGCCACGAACTGGCGCCAGATCAGCTCATATAGCCGCTCGGCGTCACGCTCCATGCCGGACAGCTGGGTCGGGCGCAGGTTGACGTCGGACGGGCGGATCGCCTCGTGCGCCTCCTGGGCGCCCTCCTTACTCGAATAGAAGTTCGGCTTGGCCGGCAGGTACTTCTTACCGAACTCGCTGTCGATGAAGCCGCGCACCATGTCGATGGCGTCGTTCGACAGGTTGGTCGAGTCGGTACGCATATAGGTGATATAGCCTGCCTCGTAGAGACGCTGAGCCATCATCATGGTCTTCTTCACACCGAAGCCGAGGCGATTGCTCGCCGCCTGCTGCAGGGTGGAGGTAATGAAGGGCGCGGTCGGTTTGCTCGAGGTCGGTTTGTCCTCGCGCTTGACCACGCTGTAGCTGGAGTCCTTGAGCTTGGCCAGGGCCGCCATGGCCTGGGCCTCGTTGAGCGGCTTGAAGGCCTCGCCGTTCTCGCGGACCACCTCGAAGCGCACCTTGTCGCTCTTGGCGGTGCCCAGGTCGGCGTGGACTTCCCAGTACTCTTCCGGGACGAAGGCACGGATTTCCTTCTCGCGCTCCACCACCAGCTTCACCGCCACCGACTGCACGCGGCCGGCGGACAGGCCGCGGGCGATCTTGGCCCACAGCAGCGGCGAGACCATGTAACCCACCACGCGATCGAGGAAGCGGCGTGCCTGCTGGGCGTTGACACGGTTGATGTCCAGCTCGCCGGGCTGGGAGAAGGCCTCCTGGATGGCCTTCTTGGTGATCTCGTTGAACACCACGCGCTTGTAGCGGCTGTCATCACCACCGATGGCCTCGCGCAGGTGCCAGGCGATGGCTTCCCCCTCGCGATCCAAGTCGGTTGCGAGATAGATGGTGTCGGCATCCTTGGCCAGACGGCGCAGCTCCTCGATCACCTTTTCCTTGCCGGGCAGGATCTCGTACTTGGCCTTCCAGCCATGTTCCGGATCGACGCCCATGCGCGAGAACAGCTGACGCTTGGCCTTCTCCTTGGGCGACAGAGCCGGCGCCTCGGCTGCAGCGGCCTTGCCGCGCTTGACCGGCTCTTTGCTGGCGCTGGCGGAACCGCTGGTGGGCAGGTCACGAATATGGCCGATGCTCGACTTCACCACGTACTGGTTGCCCAGGTACTTGTTGATGGTCTTGGCCTTGGCCGGGGATTCCACGATGACCAGCGATTTGCCCATGGATTGGAGAATTCCTGAAAACTATAAAAGGAAGAATAAGAGGCGGGAGCCTATAAAGGCACCGCTATATATAGTGGCTGTCGACTCGCGGTCAAGCGCGAGTCCCAGCGGAGTCCTGTCCGATCACTGCCGGTTCGGCCTCGATCAGAGCAAAGCGCGGGACCGTCTCGCCGTCCAGTTCGACCGTACCGCAGAACATCTCCAGCGGCCGCACCCACAGGCCGAATTCGCCGTAGAGCGCCTGGTAAACCACCAGCCACTCCTCGGTTTCCGAGTGGCGCGCGGTGCCAAATACACGGTACTGCGGCCCCTTGTAGTGACGATAGAGCCCTGGTTGCAGCTGCATGAACACTCCTCCCGAAAAACAAAAACCGGGGCACAGGGCCCCGGTCTTCGCATCTGCGAGCGCTTAGACGCGTTCGAAGATGGTGGTGATGCCCTGGCCGAGACCCACGCACATGGTGGACACGCCCAGAGTACCGCCGTTCTGCTTCATCACGTTCAGCAGGGTGCCGGAGATACGCGCACCGGAGCAGCCGAACGGGTGACCCAGGGCGATGGCGCCGCCGTGCAGGTTGACCTTCTGCTCCATCTTGTCGAGGAGTTTCAGGTCCTTCAGCACCGGCAGAGCCTGAGCGGCGAAGGCTTCGTTCAGCTCGACGAAGTCGATGTCATCCATGCTCAGGCCGGCACGCTTGAGTGCCTTCTGAGTGGACGGCACCGGGCCGTAGCCCATGATCGCCGGATCGACACCGGCCACAGCCATTGCGCGAACCACGGCCATCGGCTGAATGCCCAGGTCCTGGGCGCGCTGGGCGCTCATGACGATCATGCAGGAAGCGCCGTCGGTGATCTGCGAGGAAGTACCCGCAGTCACGGTGCCGCCTTTCGGGTTGAACGCCGGCTTCAGGGCAGCCAGGCTCTCGATGGTGGTCTCGGGACGAATGGTTTCGTCGAAGTCGAACACCTTGAGGAAGCCATTCTCGTCGTAGCCCTGCATCGGGATGATTTCATCCTTGAACTTGCCTTCGACGGTGGCCTTGTGTGCCAGACGGTGAGAACGCTCACCGAAGGCATCCTGCTGCTCGCGGCTGATGCCGTGCATCTTGCCCAGCATTTCGGCGGTCAGGCCCATCATGCCCGAGGCCTTGGCGGCGTACAGGGACAGGTGCGGGTTCGGATCGACGCCGTGCATCATGCCGACATGGCCCATGTGCTCCACACCGCCGACGACGAACACGTCGCCGTTGCCGGTCTGGATCGCCTGCACGGCGGTGTGCAGGGCGCTCATGGAGGAACCACACAGGCGGCTGACGGTCTGGCCGGCGCTGGTGTGCGGGATCTGGGTCATCAGCGACGCCATGCGCGCGATGTTCCAGCCCTGCTCCAGGGTCTGGTTTACGCAGCCCCAGATCACGTCTTCCACTTCGGCCGGGTCCAGCTTGGTGTTGCGCGCCAGGACGCCGCTGATCAGGTGTGCCGACATGGTCTCGGCACGGGTGTTGCGGTGCATGCCGCCCTTGGAACGACCCATCGGGGTACGACCGAAGTCGACAATGACCGCGTCTCTCGGATTCAGGCTCATATTTCTACTCTCGCTCTGTTCGCTGCGCGATTAACCGAAGAACTTCTGGCCCTTGGCGGCCATTTCACGAAGCTTGGCGGTCGGGTGGTACAGGCCGCCCAGGTCGGCATACTTGTCGGCCAGGGCGACGAACTCGGCGACACCGATGGAATCGATGTAACGCAGAGCACCACCGCGGAAGGGAGGGAAGCCGATACCGTAGATCAGGCCCATATCGGCCTCAGCTGCGGTCTCGACGATGCCGTCTTCCAGGCAACGAACGGTTTCCAGGCACAGCGGGATCATCATGAAGTTGATGATGTCTTCGTCGGTCAGCTCGCGCTGCTCCTTGACGATCGACTTCAGCAGCTCGTAAGCGACCGGGTCGGAGACTTTCTTCGGCTTGCCGCGCTTGTCGGTCTCGTAGGCGTAGAAGCCCTTGCCGTTCTTCTGACCCAGGCGATTGGCGTCGTACATCACGTCGACGGCGGTCTTGCCTTCAACAGCCATGCGGTCCGGGAAGCCTTCGGCCATCACGTCACGGCCGTGGTGGCCGGTGTCGATGCCGACGACGTCGGAGAGGTAAGCCGGGCCCATGGGCCAGCCGAACTTCTCCATGACCTTGTCGATGCGCACGAAGTCGACACCGAATTCCAGCAGCTTGGAGAAGCCGCCGAAGTACGGGAACAGTACGCGGTTGACCAAGAAGCCCGGGCAGTCGTTGACCACGATCGGGTTCTTGCCCATCTTCTTGGCGTAAGCCACGGTGGTGGCGACAGCCACGTCGCTGGACTTCTCGCCACGGATCACTTCCACCAGCGGCATCATGTGCACCGGGTTGAAGAAGTGCATGCCGACGAAGTTTTCCGGACGCTTCAGGGCCTTGGCCAGCAGGTTGATCGAGATGGTCGAAGTGTTGGAAGCCAGGATGGCATCTTCACGCACCACGCCTTCCACTTCGGCCAGAACGATCTGCTTGACCTTCGGGTTCTCGACCACGGCTTCGACGACGATGTCGACGTTGCCGAAATCACCGTAGGACATGGTCGGGCGAATGGCGTTGAGGGCTTCGGCCATCTTGGCCGGAGTCATGCGGCCTTTCTCGACGCGCTTGCCGAGCAGCTTGGAGGCCTCGTTCAGACCCATCTGGATACCCTCTTCGCGGATATCCTTCATCAGGATCGGAGTGCCTTTGGAAGCCGACTGGTAGGCGATGCCGCCACCCATGATGCCGGCGCCGAGTACGGCAGCCAGTTTCACGTCGCGAGCGATCTCGTCGTGCTGCTTGGCCTTCTTCTTCAGTTCCTGGTCATTCAGGAACAGACCGACCAGGCTCTCGGCAACCGAGGTCTTGGCCAGTTTGACGAAGCCGGCGGCTTCCACTTCCAGGGCCTTGTCGCGACCGAAGTTGGCGGCTTTCTGGATGGTCTTGATGGCTTCGACAGGAGCCGGGTAGTTCGGGCCGGCTTGACCTGCGACGAAACCTTTGGCGGTTTCGAAGGCCATCATCTGCTCAATGGCGTTGAGCTTGATCTTTTCCAGCTTGGGCTGACGCTTGGCCTTGAAGTCCAGCTCACCGGAGATGGCGCGCTTGATCAGGTCCAGAGCGGCGTCCTTGAGCTTGGCGGGAGCGACGACGGCGTCGACCGCGCCCACTTTCAGCGCGTCGGCGGCCTTGCTTTCCTTACCGGAAGCGATCCACTCGATGGCGTTGTCGGTACCGATCACGCGCGGCAGGCGCACGGTGCCGCCGAAGCCCGGGTAGATGCCCAGTTTGACTTCCGGCAGGCCGATCTTGGCGCTCTCGGAGGCGACACGGTAGTCACCGGCCAGGCACATTTCGAAACCGCCGCCCAGGGCGATGCCGTTGATGGCGATGACGGTCGGAACGGCCAGGTCTTCGAAATCACTGAAGATCTTGTTGGCTTCGAGGTTGCCGGCAACCAGCTCTTCGTCGGGCAGCTTGAAGTTGTCGACGAATTCGGTGATGTCGGCGCCGACGATGAACACGTCTTTGCCGCTGGTGACGATTACGCCCTTGATCGAACCGTCGGCCTTGATGGCGTCGACCGACTGGCGCAGCTCGCTCAGGGTCAGACGGTTGAACTTGTTAACGGACTCACCCTTGAGGTCGAAATTCAATTCGACGATGCCGCCCTCAAGAGCCTTAACCGTGATGGCTTTACCTTCGTAAATCATCAACTGATCTCCACGGTATGGAAGCTGAACTGTACACGTCGGAGCTAACCTGCCTGGGGCACCCGCGGCACAGGCCGTCGAGCATAGTCCCAATCGGTGCAGCACACCCACCAACGCGATAATCGGGCTGTAAAGGCGCTGCCACCGAGGGCAGAGCGCTCAATTCATACGCCCGTTTGATTTGGGTGGGCGTACATTCAGTGAAAACCCGGCAATTGTCAATTGCCCGTCGCAGGCGCCCCGAATGGGTGCAACGTCACAGAATGACCGAAGAAGGTACCGCTGCTCAGAAAAGCCGCCGCGACCCAGGCGCCAGAGCGGTTCGTGCGAGCAATCGACCGGTAGAATCAGGCTACCGCCGCCAGCACTTCGGCGACCCGCCGCAGCTCCTCTTCGCCGCCGCGTTCCCCCCAGTACAGCGCCACCATCTGCGGCCCGGCCTCGACCTTGTAGACGTCGGCCGGCAGACCTTGCAGACGCTCGAGCATGACCGCATCGGTGCAGGGCTCGCGCCACTGGTTGCACCATTGCCCCGGTGCAACCTGCCAGTACAGCCAGCTGTCAGCGCGGCCGGCGCGGCGAGCGCGGTGATATTGCGCGCAGCTGCCCGGCGGCGAACCCGTCAGCCAGTGCGGCCAGTCCTGCTGGCTGAGCTGCATGCCCAAACCCAGGCGCCGCGCGGCCAGGCGCAGCTCCATCTGCCCGCGCTGGCGCGGCGAAGGACGCAGCCATACCAGCGGACTGAGCGCCGCACCAACGAGTAAAAGCACGATCCACCAGGTCATATCTGTCACTTGCAAGGAAAGCCTGTGTTATGAAGTGAGCGAAGCCATACTGCAAGCATGACCACTCAGTGGAGGAGACTCAGATGCCCTACCAGCACATCCTGATCGCCGTCGACCTGACCGAGGAATGCCATCCGGTAGCCGAACGGGCCTTGGCCATCGCCGCCGGTGGCGCAGCCGGGGTCTCCCTGGTCCATGTCGTCGAGCCGATGGCCATGGCCTTCGGCGGAGACGTGCCGATGGACCTGTCGATGCTCCAGCAGCAGCAGTTCGACCAGGCCCGCGAACGCCTGCAGAGCTTCGCCGGCCGCTACCCGCAACTGGGAGAAGAACAGCGCCACCTGACCTATGGCCAGCCACGCCAGGAGATTCACCGCCTGGCCGAGGAACAGGGTTGCGATCTGATCGTGGTCGGCAGCCATGGCCGCCATGGCCTGGCCCTGCTGCTCGGCTCCACCGCCAATGACGTGCTGCACGGAGCGCCGTGCGACGTCCTGGCGGTGCGCCTGAAGAAACCCAAGGAGTAAGCCGAGGGTCCGGCGACGGGCCCCGTCACTTATTCCTGGCCGTCGCCCGCGCTCATCACCAGCGGGCGAATCTTCTGCAGCTGGGTCTCCATGGACACGGTCAAGCTCGACGACATGGAGAAGAAGGTAAGGAAGGCCTTGAGGTTGGAATCACCCTCGCAGACGTCGAGGATGCGCTGCCAGAACGCCTGATTGACCAGCTGCAGCTGCTGGAACTGCTTGACCAGCCCTTTCAGCTCCCAGTCCGGGCGGCGTCCTTCGCGGAAGTTGAAGTACTGCCGGGTCAGGTACAGCGAAATGGTGCGCAGGATGAACTCCTGGCTGCTGGCGAACGGCAGGTGGTTTTGTGCCATCGGCTTCAGCCGGCCGAGCACCGGGCACGCGCTGGTGGCCATGATTACGCCGAGCAGCGAACGCAGGCCCTCTTCCAGGCCGACCTGCTTGTTGTACTCGCGCTCGGGGGTACGCACCCACACCTGCGCCTTCTTGACCGCCGGCAGGCCCTGGAAGTCCTCGATCACCTTGTGCAGGTCGACCGCCGCCGGGCAGCGGCTGAATTCGTCTTTCTTCAGTGGGCAATTGCTGCACTGATTGTGTTCGAGGCGCGTCCACTTCGGCGTCGCCTCGGCACCCTGGGGATCGTACTGACGGTCCAGCTCTATCCTGTAGCTGAACTGATGGTTGTCATCCAGGGTGATGCGGTACTCAATCGCCATGCATGTCTCCGACAGGCTTCTCAGGCTTCCAGTTCGGCCCAACGCTCCAGCAGTTGGTCCAGTTCTTCTTGTAGGCGTTGCAGACGTTCCAGGGCGGCGCCGGTAATGGCCGGGGCCTGCTGGTAGAAGGCCGGATCGGCGATCTGCGCCTGCAGTTGTGCCAGCTGGACCTCCAGGGCGTCGATCTGCCCGGGGATGGCTTCCAGCTCACGCTGCAGCTTGTAGCTGAGCTTCTTCGCGGCGGCCGGAGCCGCCTCTTTCACTGTCTCTTTCACCGGCGCAGCGGGTGCCACTGCGCTCAGCTCCGCTTTACCCGACTTGCTCTCGCCAACGCCCAGCAGGCGTGGCGAGCCGCCCTGGCGCAACCAGTCCTGATAGCCGCCGACGTATTCGCGCACTTTGCCCTCGCCCTCGAAGACCAGCGTGCTGGTCACCACGTTGTCGAGGAAGGCCCGGTCGTGGCTGACCATCAGCACGGTGCCGGGGAAATTCAGCAGGACCTCTTCGAGCAGCTCGAGGGTTTCCACGTCCAGGTCGTTGGTCGGTTCGTCCAGCACCAGCAGGTTGGCCGGCTTGCTGAACAGCTTAGCCAGCAGCAGGCGCGCCCTCTCCCCGCCGGACAATGCCTTGACCGGCGTGCGGGCACGCTGCGGACTGAACAGGAAATCCCCGAGATAGCTCAGCACGTGACGGCTCTGGCCATCGATGGTGATGAAGTCGCGCCCCTCTGCGACGTTGTCGATTACCGTCTTTTCCGGTTCCAGCTGATGACGCAGCTGATCGAAATACGCCACTTCCAACTTGGTCCCTGCCACTATCGTGCCACTATTTGGCTGCAGATCGCCAAGCAGCAGTTTGAGCAGGGTGGTCTTGCCGGTGCCATTGGCCCCGAGCAGGCCGATGCGGTCGCCGCGTTGCAGCACCAGCGAGCAGTCGCTGATCAGCGCAGGTCCCCCTGCGTGCGCAAAACTGACATTTTCCGCCACTATCACCTGCTTGCCGGATTTCTCCGCCGCATCCAGCTGGATGCTCGCCTTGCCCTGGCGCTCGCGACGCTCGCTGCGCTCCTGGCGCATGGCCTTGAGTGCGCGCACGCGGCCTTCGTTGCGGGTGCGACGGGCCTTGATGCCCTGGCGAATCCACACTTCTTCCTGGGCCAGGCGCTTGTCGAACAACGCGTTGGCCGTCTCCTCGGCGGCCAGTTGCTGCTCCTTGTGCACCAGGAAGCTGGCGTAGTCGCCGTTCCAGTCGATCAGCCCACCGCGGTCCAGTTCGAGGATGCGGGTGGCCAGGTTCTGCAGGAAGGAGCGGTCGTGGGTGATGAACAGCACGGCGCCGCCGAAGTCCTTCAGCGCCTCTTCCAGCCAGGCGATGGCGCCAATGTCCAGGTGGTTGGTCGGTTCGTCGAGCAGCAGCAGGTCCGGCTCGGAGACCAGTGCCTGGGCCAGCAGCACACGGCGGCGCCAGCCACCGGACAGCTCGGCCAGGGTCTTGTCGGCCGGCAGCTGCAGGCGGCTCAGGGTGCTGTCGACCAGCTGCTGCAGGCGCCAGCCATCCTTCGATTCCAGCTCCTGCTGCACGTGCATCAGCTGGTTGAGGTCTTCGTCGTTCTGGATGTTCTGGCTCAGGTGGTGATAGCGGGCGAGCAGCTCGCCCACGCCGGCCAGACCCTCGGCGACCACGTCGAACACGGTCCGCTCGTCGGCACGCGGCAGCTCCTGTGGCAGCTCGCCGATCTTCAGCGCCGGCGCGCGCCAGATCTCGCCGTCATCGGGCATCTGGTCACCCTTGACCAGGCGCAACATGCTCGACTTGCCGGTGCCGTTGCGGCCGATGATGCACACCCGCTCCCCCCGGGCGATCTGCCAGGACACATTGTCCAGCAGGGGCATGGCGCCGTAGGCCAGGGAAACGTCGGAAAACTTGAGCAGGGTCATGACTACTACCTTGGAAAACAGGCGCGCATTCTAACCGAGTTGAGCTGGCCCAATGCTGGCGCGTTTGTCGCAGGCGACCCGGCATTCTCGTGCCACGCGCAACAGGCTAAGCTAGGCGCATTTTTGGAAGCACCCCGCTCCATTTCGTTCCCTTTGCCCGGATGTGTCATGCGCCGCCCTCTGTTCTGCCTGCTTTCCGCGATCCTCTCCTGCACCCTCGGCCTGTCCAGCGTCCAGGCCGCTAGCCTGGCCCAGCAGCGGCAGATGTATGACGAAGCCAAACGCGCCCTGGCCAAGGGCGACAAGGGCCCTTACCAGCGCTATGCCAACGCCCTGCGCGACTACCCGCTGACGCCCTACCTGGCCTATGACGAGCTGACCGCCCGCCTGAAATGGGCCAGCAACGACGAGATCGAAGCCTTCCTCACCGAGCACGGCGACCTGCCCCAGGCCGGCTGGATGAAGCTGCGCTGGCTGCGCTGGCTGACCGAGCGCGGCGAGTGGCAGACCTTCGCCAACCATTACGATCCCAAGCTCAACTTCACCGAACTGGACTGCCTCTACGGCCAATACCTGTACAAGCAGGGCATGAAGGCCGAGGCGCGCGTCGCCGCTGAGAAACTGTGGCTGATGGGCAAGTCCCAGCCCGAGGCCTGCGACACCCTGTTCGGCCTGTGGCGCGCCGATGGCCAGCTCACCGAGGAGAATCGCTGGAAGCGCGCCAAGCTGGCCGCCGAGGCTCGTAACTATGGCCTGGCCAGCTACCTGGTGAAGGGCCTGCCGACCTACGGCAAGCAGGGTCAGCTGATGATCGAAGCGGCGCAGAAGCCGCAGATGATGAGCCAGACCGCGCGTTTCACCCCCGCCGACCGTCACATGGCCGACGCCGCCGGCCTCGGCCTGCGCCGCCTGGCCCGCCAGGACCCAGAAAAGGCCCTGAGCCTGCTCGAGGTCTACGCCGGCAAGCTGCCCTTCTCCGCCGAGGAGAAGGTTGCCATCGCCCGCGAGATCGGCCTGACCCTGGCCAAGCGCTTCGACGTGCGCGCCCTGCAGGTCATGGCCCAGTACGACCCGGAGCTGCGCGACAACACCGTGTCCGAATGGCGCGCCCGTCTGCTGCTGCGCCATGGCCGCTGGGACGAGGCCTACCAGTTGACCAGCCGCCTGCCGGCGGACCTGGCCACCACCAGCCGCTGGCGCTACTGGCACGCCCGCAGCCTGCAGCTGGCCCAACCCCAGGACCAGCAGGCCCTCGCCCTGTATCAGCCGCTGGCCAAGGAGCGCGACTTCTACGGTTTCCTCGCCGCCGACCGCATCCAGGCGCCCTACAGCCTGAACAACCGGCCGATGGCCCTCGACCCGCAACTGGTGCAGAAGGTCCGCAACACCGCCGGCATCCGCCGCGCCCTGGAATTCCACGACCGCGGGCAGATCGTCGACGGCCGCCGTGAGTGGTACCACGTCAGCCGCCTGTTCAGCCGCGAGGAGCTGGTGGCCCAGGCCAAGCTGGCCTACGACAAGCAGTGGTACTTCCCGGCCATCCGCACCATCAGCCAGGCCAAGTATTGGGACGACCTGGATATCCGCTTCCCCATGGCGCACAAGAGCAGCCTGACCCAGCAGGCCAAGCTGCGCGGCCTGCATTCCAGCTGGGTGTTCGCCATCACCCGCCAGGAAAGCGCGTTCATGGCCGACGCCCGCTCGCCGGTCGGCGCCATGGGCCTGATGCAGCTGATGCCGGGCACCGCCAAGGAAACCGCGCGCAAGTTCGGCATCCCCCTGGGCAACCCGCAGCAGGCCTTGGTGCCGGAGAAGAACATCCAGCTCGGCGCCGCCTACCTGAGCCAGGTGCACGGCCAGTTCAACGGCAACCGCGTGCTCGCCTCCGCCGCCTACAACGCCGGCCCGGGGCGCGTGCGCCAGTGGCTGAAGGGCGCCGACCACCTGGCCTTCGACGTGTGGGTGGAGAACATCCCGTTCGACGAGACCCGCCAGTACGTGCAGAACGTGCTGTCCTACTCGGTGATCTACGGCCAGAAACTCGGAGCTCCGCAGCCGCTGGTGGACTGGCATGAGCGATTCTTCGACGATCAGTGAGAACCAGTCCACGAGCACGCTGCGCGTCGGAAAAACTGCGTTGGGAGCAGCTTCGGAATGCTCATTGACCATCAGTCAACTCCGCTTCCTCAGCTCCTCCCGCCTGGTTTTTCTCTAGCTCGCTAGCTCGTGAACAGGTTCGAACAAAAAAAGGGCGCCCACAGGCGCCCTTCTCGTTTCTGCTACAGCCCTACTCCAGCACTTCCACCGGCATACCCACGCGCAGCTCACCCACGCCGCGCGGCAACAGGTTCTGCCCGAAGTACACCTCGCCATTGCGCTCGCGGTAGGTCTTCAGGGTGGTCAGCGGCTCGCGGTCGGCGTTGCGCTCGCCGGTCTGCGGGTCGATGGTGGTGAGGATGCAACGACTGCAGCCCTTGGCCACCTCGAACTCCAGCTCGCCGATGCGAATGCGCTTCCAGCCGTCCTCGGCGTAGGCCGCGCTGCCCTCGACCACCAGGTTGGGACGAAAACGCAGCATCTCCAACGGCCGACCGACCCGCGCGGACAGGTCCTCCAGCGACGCCTGGCCAATCAGCAGCAAGGGGAAACCGTCGGAGAACGCCACCTTGTCGCCAGGCTGGGCGTAGCCGGTGTCGACCTGCCGGGCCCGCGCCTCGGGCACCTGCACCAGGCGGCAGGGCCGGCCGATAAAGGCGCTCAGCCATTCGGCCGCGGCATCGCCGGCATCCGGCACGCGCAGGCTGTCGCACCACACGGTCACCCCGCGCAGATCCCGGTCCGCCTCCGGCAGCGCCACCTCGAGGCTACCGAAGCCAGGCGCACTCAGGCTCAAGCCACCAGCCTCGCTGTACAGCGCGCTGAGCTGGCTCATCTGCGGCAACAGGCGCTGGGTGAGGAAGCGCCCGCTCTCCGGCTCCACCAGCATCCAGCGCCGGTCGCCGCGCAGGCCCAGGGCCTCCAGCGGCGAACTGCTCAGGCTTTCACCACGGGCGGATTTGAGTGGGTAGCGATAGAGGGCGGACAGCTGCATGAAAGCCTCGCGTAGGAAGAAAGGATTAATCGCGCGTTCAACCGAAGGAGCGATGTGCTCGGCGTCACACTATTTGCAACCATGCCCGCGCGAGTTCAAGCCACATAAAACCAATAACAGTGCTGCAGGTGTACTCATGCCCGCCCATCAGATTGCTGCCATCCCGGCCGAGCCGGCCCGTTCAACCCTTCCCGGTGCCTACCCGCTGCTGGTGTTCTGCCAGCTGTTCCTGATCGCCGCGGTGCTGACCCAGGCGGACAACGGCCTGCGCCTGGTCGCGCTGGCCATGGCCCTGCCGATCTTCATCCTCGGCTGGCGCCTGCACAAGGCGCAACGAGTGAACATACTGAGCGAGCGCCTTGCCGCAATCAATGGCAGCCTGATCGACCTCACCGGCCATGCCACTGCGGAGTCGCCGGACGGCAGCGCACAGGTCCTGCAGAGCCTGACCGGACGCCTGCGCGACAACATCGCGCGCCTGCAGCAAAACAGCCTGCAGGTCGCCGCCACGTCGGCCGGCAGCCGCCTGCAATCGGAACGCGCGGCGCAGGATGCGCACCAGCAACAGAATCTTTCCGAGCTGATCTTCCAGGCCAGCGAGCAGACCACCGGCGCCCTGCAGGACATTTCCGCGCGCACCGGCGGCATCACCGAGATGAACAGCCGCAACCTGGACCTGGCGCGCCAGTCGCAAGGCCAGCTCGGCGACGCCTGCCGGCACATGCAGGCGATCAGCCAGACCATGGACGGCTTCCAGCACAACATCGCGGCGCTGGAGAACACCTCCACACGGGTGCGGGAAATCCTCACCACGGTGCAGGACTTCTCCGCACAGACCAACATGCTAGCTCTCAACGCCGCCATCGAGGCGGCGCGGGCCGGCGAACAGGGCCGCGGCTTCGCCGTGGTCGCCGACGAGGTGCGCAATCTCTCGCTCAAGGTCGGCAGCGCGGCCCAGCAGATCGGGCAACTGATGGAGCAGATGGCCAGCGCCATGTCCGGTGCCGAACGCCAGACCCGCGACATGCATGAACAGAGCACCACGGCGGGCGCGGCGGTCGGCGTCGCGGCCGACCAGTTCGCGACCATGGTCGAGGACTTCCAGCGCGCCAACGACGATCTGCTGATGGTCAGCAGCGCCCTCGAAGAGCTGACCGCGACCAATGCCGAGACCCACCAGCACAGCAGCCGCATTCGCGACCTCAGCCTGACCATCAGCGCCTGCATGCAGCAGAGCTTCACCCAGGCCGACCGCACCCGCGACAGCGCCAATTTGCTGTTACAGGAACTCAGTGGCTTCCGCCTGGGCCACGGCCGCCTGGAGGCGATCGTCGACATGCTCATGCTGCGCCGCGCCGATATCGAGGCTCGGCTGGACGCGCTGCAGGCCTCCGGCGTCGACCTGTTCGATCACAACTACAAGGCGATCGCCAACAGCAACCCGCCCAAGCACAACGTGAGCTGGGCGGAGCCCTATCGCCGGCAGATCCAGCCGCTGCTGGACCAGTGGGATACCGGCGGCAAGGATGGCGTGCTGTATATCGCGCCGGTCAACGACCGCGGCTACCTGGCCGCCGCACGCAGCGCGGCCTCGCAGGAGCCCTGCGGCGATCCGGCCATCGATGCGGCGAAGAGCACGCACCTGCGCTTCTTCGGCTCGGCGGTGGAGCACGAGAACATGCGCAAGTGCAGCCATGTGAGCATGGGAACCTTCGTCCTGCCGGGCACCACGACGGTGATCTTCGTGATGTACGTGCCGCTCATGGTCGGCGGGCGCCGCTGGGGCACCATGAGCGCAGGCGTGTTGCCGGCGGCGATTGGCGTGTGAAGGAGAGGCAGGGCGCCGAGCGCGCCCTGCCGGAACGCGTCAGGCGTCGAGTTCGAGACGCTGACGGATCACGTCGACCAGCTTGTCCGGCTGGAACTTGGAGAGGAAGTTGTCGCAGCCGACCTTCTTCACCATCGCCTCGTTGAAGCTGCCGGACAACGAGGTGTGCAGCACCACGTAGAGATCCTTGAGGCGCGGGTCGTTGCGGATCTCGGTGGTCAGGCGGTAGCCGTCCATCTCCGGCATTTCGGCGTCGGTGAAGATCATCAGCAGCTTGTCGGTCATCACCTCGCCGCTGTCCGCCCACTTCTTCAGCTGCTGCAGGCCCTTGAGACCGTCGCTGGCGCTGTGGGTCTTGATGCCCAGCTGCGACAGGGTCTCGCGCAACTGGTTGAGGGCCACGCTGGAGTCGTCCACCAGCAGCACCTCGCGGCCAACGGCCTTGGCTAGCAGCGGGTCGGCCAGCTTCTCGTCGGAGACCTTGGTGCTCATCGGCGCAATTTCCGCCAGCACCTTTTCCACGTCGATGATCTCGACGATCTGGTCGTCCACCTTGGTGATCGCCGTCAGGTAGTGCTGGCGCCCTGCCCCGCCCGGCGGCGGCAGGATGGATTCCCAGTTGAGGTTGAGGATGCGGTCCACGCCACCGACCAGGAAGGCCTGCACCGAGCGGTTGTACTCGGTGACGATGATGGTGCTGTTCTCGCTCGGCGTGATCGGACGCATGCCGATGGCCTGGGACAGGTCGATCACCGGCAGGGTCTGACCACGCAGGTTGACCACTCCGCAGACGTAGGGGTGGCGGTGCGGCATCAGGGTCAGCTTGGGCAGCTGCAGGACTTCCTGCACCTTGAACACGTTGATCGCGAACAACTGGCGGCCGGCCAGGCGGAACATAAGGATTTCCAGACGGTTCTCGCCCACCAGTTGGGTGCGTTGATCCACTGTATCGAGAATGCCGGCCATGTGATGTTCCTCAAGTGCTTGAATCGAGTCTAGCTTCTATCGGCCGATTGCACGGGAACTGCAGGGTATGGCCTGACGCCATCATGCCGCAGGGCACCGCTCGGGCGCCAGCACGCCTCAGCCGAGCAGCGGCGAGATGTTCGGCAGGTGCAGGCGCAGCGCCCCGGTGCGCGCGGCAAAACGCAGGCGATGACTCTCCAGCGGCTCGCCGTCCAGGTTGATGTCCAGCCCCTCCGGCGCCTCGACTTCCAGCCATGGCAGGCGCGCGCTGATCGACACCGACTCGAGGCCGAGGATGCCGCCGGACAGCAGCGTGCCCAGGGTACCGACCACGTCCTGCGGCGCCGGCACGATGCAGATATCCAGCAGGCCATCGTCGATACGCGCCTGCGGGCACATCACATGACCACCGCCGGCCTGGCGCCCGTTGCCGATGCCGAGGGCGAGGAAATCCCCTTCCCAGGTGAAGCCCGGTCCGCTGAAGCGGCCGAAGGCGGCATGCACCTCGGGAAAACGCGTCAGCCCGGTGAGGAAATAGGCGGCGCCGCCGAGCATCTTCTTCAGCTCTTCCGAGGTATTGGCGGTGACCTTGGAACCGAAACCACCGGTGGCCATGTTGAGGAACAGCTGGCCGTCCACCTCGCCCAGGTCGATCGAGCGCGGCTCGAACTCCAGCAGGGACAGGGCCTCCGCCGGCGGCAGCGGAATCCCGGCGGCGCGGCAGAAGTCATTGGCGGTACCCAGCGGCAGCAAGGCCAGGGAAGCGTCGCTGCCCGCCAGCGCCATGGCCTCGGCCACCTCGCGCAGGGTGCCGTCGCCGCCACCGGCGATCAGAGTCGGATAGCCGGCGGCCAGCGCCTCATCCACCAGCCGGGCGGCATCGCCGCCCTCCCAGGTCAGGCGCACGGCCAGCTCCCAGCCATTCTCGCGCAGCGCCATCACCGCGGCCCGCACTTCCTCGTTCTGCGCCTGCTTGCCATGCAGGATCAGCAGTGCCTTGCGCTCGCTCATGCTACGCCCCCTCTCCCTTGTGGTTCGTCCGAGTACAGCAGACCGCGGCGTAGAGGGGAAAGTGCCGACTACCGTTGCGCTTGGACGCGCTAAGCGGGATACCCAGTGATCTCGCGGATGCTGCCGTAGAGCGGCTTGAGCTGCTTGTACATGCGCAGGTAGACCTCGCGGTACAGCCGTTCGTAGACCGCCACCGCCTGCGGATTGGGCTGGAATACCTTGCCGACGCGGGTCATGGCGGCGATGGCCGTGGGGAAGTCCGGGTGCAGGCCGAGGCCGACGGCGCAGTCGATGGCCGCGCCCAGGCCGGAGGTCTCGTACAGGTGCGGGCGCTCGGCCGGCAGGTTGAAGATGTCGGCGGTCAGCTGCATGGCCGCATCGCTCTGCGAGCCGCCGCCGGAGATGCGCAGGCGTTCGATACGCGTGCCGGAGCGCTTCTCGATGCGTTCGCGGCCTTGACGCAGGGCGTAGGCCAGGCCTTCGAGGATCGCCCGATACAGGTGCGCACGGGTGTGCACGTCGCCGAAGCCGATGATCGAGCCCTTGGCTTCCAGCCCCGGCTCGCGGATGCCCGGCGACCAGAACGGTTGCAGGGTCAAGCCCATGGAGCCCGGCGGCACGCTGTTGACCAGCTCGTCGAACAGGGTCTCGGCCTCCACGCCCAGCTCCAGGCCGCGCTGGCGCTCGGCATGGCCGAACTGTTCCTTGAACCAGCTGACCATCCAGAAGCCGCGGAAGATCATGACCTCGGTGTTGAAATGGTCGGGAATCGCCGCCGGGTACGGCGGGATCAGCGGGATGGTCTCCAGGTACTTGGCGCGGGTGGTGTTGATCGTCGCCGTGGTGCCGTAGGACAGGCACGCTGTGCTCGGTTCCACACCGCCGGCGCCGATCACCTCGCAGGCCTTGTCCGAGGCCGCGGCGATCAGCGGCAGCCCTTCAGGAATGCCGGTGTGGGCACTGGCCGCGGCGGTGATGCTGCCGATGCGCTCGCCCGGCTTGACCAGCTCCGGCAGCATGTCCGGGCGCACCGGGATGGCCTGCCACTTCCAGTCGCTGGGCTTGGCCCAGCACAGGCGCTTGTAGTCGAACGGCAGATAGGCCACGCAGCTGCCCACAGAATCGACGAAGCGACCGCTCAGGCGGTGGCTGAGAAAGCCCGAGAGCAGCAGGAACTTGTGCGTGCGGGCCCAGATCTCCGGCTGCTGCTGGGCGACCCAGTTGGCCTCGGCCTGGGCGCGGAAATAGTCCACCGTCGCCTCTTCGCGGATCAGCTTGAACAGCCAGCCCCAGGGGCCGGTGATGCTGCCTGCCACCTCGGCGCGGCGCTGGTCCAGCCAGAGAATGGCCGGGCGCAGCGGCTTGCCGGCCTCGTCCACGTTGATCAGGGTGCCGCGCTGGGTGGTGACCGAAACGCCGGCGATCTGGCTTCTGTCGATTTCGACGCTGGCCCACAGCCGGCGGCAGGCCTCGCCCAGGCTGGCCCAGTAGTACTCCGGGTCCTGCTCGGCCCAGCCGGGGTGCTCGGAATAGTAGGGCTCGAGCTCCACCTTGCCCTTGCCGATCAGGTTACCGGCCAGGTCGAAGAGCAGCGCGCGCACGCTTTGGGTGCCGTTGTCGATGGCCAGCAGGTAGCGTTGTTCGGTCACGTCGGTTTCCAGGCAGTTCAGGGCAGGCCGTAGCAGCTACGCCACAGCTCAAGATAGCGTTGTTGTTCTTGTTCCCAGCATGCATCGCTCCAGCCCAGGCGCGGCTGGCACAGCGCGCGGATGCGCGGCAGCTCGCCCTCGGCACCGCCCGCCAGCAGCAGGCCGATACGGGTGCGGCGCAGCAGCAGGTCGTCCAGGTGCAGCACCAGCTCCTCGTCGCAGGCCAGGGCCAGCTCGGCCCACAGCGTGTTGCTGGCGCCGATGCAGGCGCTACCGAGCTCCTCGATCAGCCGTGCCAGACGCGGCAGTGCCGCACCATGGCGACCGGCCAGGCGGCGCTGCTGGGCCATACCCAGGCCGGGCAGCGTCTGCGGCTCGGCGCTACGGAACACCTGCTGACCGGCATCCGTCACCTCGCGACCGACCATGGGCGCACAGGCGCGCAGCACTTCCAGGGCTAATAAACGGAAAGTAGTCAGCTTGCCGCCAGCCAGGGTCACGCAGCCGGGCTCGCTCCACAGCGCGTGCTCGCGCTTCTCGTCCGAGGGCTTGCGCCCGGCGCTCTGCCCTGCGCTGACCACCGGGCGCACGCCGGCCCAGGTGGACAGCACATCGGCACGCCCGATGCCGACATGTGGGAATACGCTGGCGCAGGCCGCCAGCAGGTAATCCACCTCCTCGGCGCTGATGCGTGCGTCCTGGCCCAGCGACTCGCCGTGATCCAGATCGGTGGTGCCGACCACCGTGGATCCTTCCCAGGGAAACACGAAGACGGGCCTGCCATCATCCGAGTGCATAAAGCTGATGGCCTGGGCCACCGGCAGGCGCCAGGCCGGCAGCAGCAGATGGCTGCCGCGCAGCGGGCGGATATGTTCCAGGCCGCTCTTCTGCCGCAGCTCGTCAGCCCAGGCGCCGGTGGCCTGGGCCACGGCGCGGGCGCGGAAGGCTAGGCGCTGGCCGCTCTCCACGTCCTCGGCGACCAGCCCGACCACCCGGCCGTTGTCACGGCTCAGCTCGACCACGCGCAGGCCATTGAGCGCCTCGCCGCCGTCGGCGCGCGCCTCGCCCAGCACGCGCATAACCAGCCGCGCATCGTCGGTAACCGCATCGGTGAAGCGGGTCGCACCGAGCAGCGTCTGCTCCTGCAGGCCCGGCGCCAGGTAGCGCAGCTCGGCCAGCGGGTGATAGCGATGCAGGCGCTGGCCGGCCAGGGCGTCGTACACACCGAGCAGGCCGCCAAACACCTTGGGGCCGGGGAAGCGGCCACGGTAATGCGGGAACAGGAACGGCAGCGGGTCGACTAAGCCCGGCGCCTCGCCGATCAGGCGCTGGCGCTCGCGCACCGAGTCGCGGGTCAGGCCCAGCTGGCCCTTGGCGATATAACGCAGGCCGCCGTGGACCATCTTTGACGAACGACTGGAGGTGCCCCAGGCGAAGTCGCGCTGCTCCAGCAGCAGGCAGCTCCAGCCGCGCCGCGCCGCCTCGCGCAGGATGCCGGCGCCGGTGATGCCGCCGCCGATAACTATCAGGTCCCAGTCGCGCGCCGCCAGTTCCGGCAGCGCGGTTTCACGCCAGGTGGCGTTCCAGCTCATTTCAGTCTTCCAGCAGTACGCCGGGGGCCAGGCGCTGCTCCGGATCGAAGTGCTGGGCCATGGCCTTGAGCGCCGCCATGCCCAGCTCGCCCTTCTCCGCCACCAGATACGGCGCGTGGTCGCGACCGACGCCATGCTGGTGGCTGATGGTGCCGCGGTTGCCGGCGATGGCCTGGCAGGCCGCGTGCTTGAGCGTGCTCCAGCGCGCCAGGGTTTGCTCGTAACTGCTGCCCGGACGGAACACGTAAGTGGTGTAGATGCTCGAACCCTCGCCATAGACGTGGGACAGGTGAGTGAACACGTGGACCTGCTCGCCCTCGTCCGTCAGGCCCTGGCGCAGGCTGGCCTCGACCTTGTTCAGCAGATTGTCGACGTTGCTCCAGTCGGTCGCCGTCTCCAGGGTGTCCACCGCGTAGCCGGCCTCCCACAGGCCGTGGCGTAGGTAGGGGAAGCGGAAGCGGTTTTCCGCCCATTTCTTGCCCAGCAAGGTGCCGGTGAACACGCCGCCCTCGGCACGCAGGATGCGCTTGGCCTGTTTGACCGACAGGGCGTTCTGCGCCCGATTGCCGGTGACGCCGAAGGTCAGCATGCACTTGCCCGCGCGGGCGCCACGCAAGGCCAGGTATTTCTCAAGCCAGGCGATCTGCTCCGGATGGCCGGCCAGGGCCAGTTGGGTCTCGGTCTCGATGGCGTTGGACAGGCGCAGCATCGACAGCGGCACGCGCGCCTGGGCCAGGGCGCGGATGCCAGCCAGGGCCTGCTGCCAGCTGGGCAGGAATACGGCGAAGAACTTCTCCTGCTCGGCCAGCCTGGTCACGCGCACGCGCACTTCGGAGATCACCCCGAAGCGGCCTTCGCTGCCGAGGATCAGCTCGCGCAGGTCCGGCCCGGCGGCCGAGGCCGGGAAAGTCGGAATCTCCAGGGTGCCGGCCAAGGTCTCGACCTTGCCGCCGGCGAACAGCTGCTCGATACGCCCGTAGCGCAGCGACTGCTGGCCGCTGGAGCGACTGGCGACCCAGCCGCCGAGGGTGGACAGCTCCCAAGACTGCGGGAAGTGACCGAGGGTGTAGCCGCGAGCGCGCAGCTGCGCCTCCACCTGCGGGCCGCTGGCGCCAGGGCCGAAGGTGGCAATCTGGCTCTGCTCGTCGAGGTCGAGCAGCTGGGTCATGCGCTCCAGCGACAGGGTCAGCACCGGCTTGGCCGACTCGACCGGGTTGATGTGGCCGGCCACCGAGGTGCCACCGCCGTAGGGGATGACGATGACGTCCTGCTCCCTGGCCCAGGCCAGCAGCTCGCGGATTTGCGCGGCGGTCTCCGGCAGGGCCACACCATCGGGGAACACACCGAAATCGCCGGAGCGCATGGCCAGCCAGTCCGGCAGGCTCTGGCCGCGGGCATGGCGCACGCGCATCTCCGCATCAATGCTGACCAGCGGATGACGGGTAGCCAGACGCGACTGCGGCACGCGGGCCAGCACCTGCTCCAGGCTGGCGTCCGCCAGGCGCTGGCCGGCGCCGACACGCTCGGCAAGGAAGGCGCCGCCATGGGCCGGCAGTTCAACCTGGGTGGCTTCGTCGCCCCATCCGTTCCAACGTCGCATCCGTCCTTTCCTCACAGTTCCGCTGATGATCGATGGCTGCCTATACTAGCCAGCCGCCCGCTGCGGTCACTGTCAAATCGGGACAGCGGCTGTCGCCAATCAAGACAAGCAGAACAACAAGAATCGACCATGCTGACCCTCGGCTATACCTCGGTCCCCGCCCTGCTCAAGTATCTGCGTCACGCCGAACACCTCGGCCTGGACGTGGAGAATGCTCGCGCCGTCGCCGGCATCAGCGCCGAGGACCTGGCGGACAACGGCAAGCGCCTGCCCAGCGAGGTACACGAGCGCCTGCTGGAGCACCTGATGCAGGTTTCCGGCGACCCGCTGTTCGGCCTGCATGCCGCGCGCTACGTGCAACCCGGCTCGTGGAGCGTGCTCGGCTACATCACCATGAACTGCGCCACCCTGGGCGAGGCGATGAGCCGCATCGTGCCCTACGAGAAGCTGGTCGGCGACATGGGCACCAGCCAACTGGAACTGGCCGGCGACCATGTGCGGCTGATCTGGAACTGCCGCCACGAGCACCCGGGCATCCGCCGGCACATGGTGGAGAACGTGCTGGCCTCGTGGATGCTCTACGCGCGCTGGATCGCCGACATGGACCGCTCGCCGCGCGAAGTCTGGTTCGAACATGCGCGGCCTGACGAGGCACCACAGGCGGACTATGAAGAGGTATTCGGCTGCCCGGTGCGGTTCGAGCAGCCGAGCAATGCCCTGCTGGTGCCGCTGGACTACCTGAGCATTCCCCTGCGCCAAGCCGACGCCAACCTGCTGCGCACCCTGGAAGAACACGCGCTGACCATGATGGCCGGGCTGGACGACAACGAGCCGCTGCCGCAACGGGTGAAGAACGCCCTGCGCCTGCTGCTCAAGGACGGCCTGCCGCGCAAGGAAAAGGTCGCCGAGAAATTCCACATGACGGTGCGCACCCTGCAGCGCCACCTGCAGCAGGCCGGCACCAGCTACCAGGAGATCCTCGACCAGCTGCGCCAGGAACTGGCCGAGCACTACCTGCTGCGCAGCGACCTGGCGATCCAGGATATCGCCAGCTACCTGGGCTTCACCGAGTCGCGCTCGTTCCACCGCAGCTTCAAGGCGTGGACCGGGATGACGCCGGGTGAATATCGTCAGAAATATCAAAAGGCCACTACTTTTTAATTGCCTTCAAAAAAACTTCGTGGTCCAATCGACAAAAAACCGGCGATAGCATAATTAAAGCAAAATAACATCGCCAAAAATCTGACAACTCTCAGCAACATTTCATCGGCGGTCCCGACCAAGACCGAACGGGGGAGCTTTTGCGCGCGCATTCCACCGAACGCCAGCCGATCTCTAGACCGAGCTTCGTCCAGTATTTCGTGGCCTTCACTCGCCTTCTTCATGGCTTCACCGCCATATTGCCAGGGCTGGTATTGCTGTGGACGCTGAACGGCAATCCCGAACTGACCAATCACTACGTCACGTTGATGCTGTTCTTCGGACTGATTACCGTGCTGATCTTCCAGGCCGGCGGTGTCTACAACGACGAACTGTTCAGCAACCTGCTGCGCTTTCGCCTGATGTTCTTCAATTGGCTTGCTGCCTTTGCCCTTCTGCTCTTTATGCATCAGGCCCTCAAGCTCTTCGCTCCCATTCCCGTCCGACTGCTGGCGATCTGGTTTGTCGCTGGACTGCTCATGTTTGGCGCAGAACGACTGTTACTACTGGCAATCCTGCGCTCGCTGATGCGCCAAGGGCGACATCTGCAGAATGCGGTGATCCTTGGCGGCACCGACAATGGTGTGCGCGCGGCCGAGTATCTGCGGCGTAACGGTGACATCCGGCTGGGAGTGATTGGCTTCATCGACGATCGGCTGAGCCGAGTCAGCGGCATGCTGGGGGATCTGCCAGTGCTAGGCGACACAGCGGTACTGGAGAAGCTGATCCGCGAGGAGCGCGTCCAGCAGGTTCTGGTGGCACTCCCCTGGACCGCCGAGAACCGTATCGACCATATCGTCAGACACCTGCGCACACTCCCAGTCAATGTATTGCTGGTGCCCGACATGCTCGCCCTGCGGCATGCTCACAACCGCATCACCGAGGTTTCCGGCGTACCGATGTTCAATGCCTCGGAGCTTCCGCTGCGAGGCTGGTCGCCACTGATCAAGCGCATCGAAGACCTGTTCCTCGCCAGCATTGCGTTGGTGTTGCTGGCCCCGGTGATGCTCGGCCTGGCGCTGGCGATCAAGCTGGACTCACCCGGCCCCGTCTTGTTCCGCCAGAAGCGCTACGGCTACAACAATCGACTGATCGAGGTGTACAAGTTTCGCTCCATGTACCACCAGATGGCCGATGCGAATGCTGAACGCCAGACCATACGGGGTGACGCGCGCATAACCCGAGTCGGCAACTTTATTCGCCGCACCAGTCTGGACGAGCTGCCACAGCTGTTTAACGTGTTGCTTGGCAGCATGTCCATGGTTGGTCCGCGGCCGCATGCCACGGCAACCAAGGCAGCCGGCATATTGTTCGAAGAAGCCGTAGAGCAATACAGTGCCCGCCATCGGGTCAAGCCAGGCATCACCGGCTGGGCCCAGGTCAATGGCTATCGGGGCGAGACTGACACACTGGAGAAGATCGAGAAACGCGTCGAGTATGACCTCGAATACATCGAGAACTGGTCCATCTGGTTCGACCTCTACATTATCTTTCGCACCTTGCCCGCCGTGGCTTCCAGTAAAGAGGCCTACTGAATGGGCATCCTGATTCCATGCATCATCGCTGGCGGTGCAGGCACCCGTCTATGGCCCATCTCCCGCGAGGCTCGACCCAAACCATTCATGCGCTTGCCAGATGGCGAAAGCCTCTTGCAGAAAACCTTCCTGCGCGCCGCGCGTTTGCAGGGCGTAGAGCGGCTGATGACGGTGACCAATCGCGAGCTGCTGTTCAGTACCCAGGACGACTATCGCGCGGTCAATACTGGCGCGCTGGCTCTGGACTTTCTGCTCGAACCCTGCGGACGCAATACCGCCCCGGCCATCGCTATCGCCGCTTTGCATGCGCAGAATCAGTATGGCGATGACTGCCAGCTGCTGATCCTGCCAGCCGACCACCTGATTCAGGACGAAACTGCCTTCGCAGGCGCGGTAGCACAGGCCCGCCGTTTGGCCGCTGCAGGCCATCTGGTGACCTTTGGCATCCAGCTAACCCGCGCCGAAACGGGCTACGGCTATATCGAAGCTGGTGCAGCGTTGGGCACAGACGGCCTGCAAGTCGCCCGTTTTGTCGAGAAACCGGACGCCAGCACAGCTCAGCAGTACCTCGATAGCGGCAGGTATCTATGGAATGCCGGCATGTTCTGTTTGCAGGTAGACACCCTGCTGCGCGAGCTAGAACGCTACGCGCCAGATGTGCTGGACATCGCGCGCAGCAGCCTGGATGCCAGCCCACTGCTACAAGGTAGTGGCTGCTTACAACGCGAGCTCCCCCTGGAGCATTTCGGTAAGGCCCCGGATATCTCCATCGATTACGCCTTGATGGAGCGCTCATCGCAGGTCGCCGTAGTGCCCTGCTCACTGGGCTGGAACGACATAGGCTCCTGGCAGACTCTGCGTGAGCTGCTGCCCAGCGACGACGCCGGCAACCAGGTGCGTGGTGAGGCCATTCTGCATGAAGTCAGCAATTGCTATATCGACAGCCCCGACCGCCTGATCGGCGCCGTAGGCGTCCATAACCTGATCGTGGTCGACACTCCGGACGCCCTACTGATCGCCGACGCCGAGCGTAGCCAGGACGTCAAACACATCGCCCTGGAACTCAAGAAGCAAGGTCATGAGACCTATCGCCTGCATCGTACGGTCAACCGCCCGTGGGGGACATACAGCGTCATAGAAGAAGGGCCACGCTTCAAGATCAAGCGCATCGTTGTATGCCCAGGAGCCTCACTGTCTCTGCAGATGCACCATCACCGCAGCGAACATTGGGTGGTGGTCAGTGGCATGGCTCGGGTGATCAATGGCGAGCGCGACTTCCTGCTCGACACCAACGAGTCCACCTTCATTCCCGCCGGACACAGTCATCGTCTGAGCAATCCGGGGGTGATCGACCTGGTGATGATCGAGGTACAGAGCGGCGAGTACCTGGGCGAGGACGACATCGTGCGCTTCGAGGATATCTACGGCCGCACCCCGGAGCCGTCGAACTGATGCGTGTGGCGCTGATCATTCCAACGCGCAATGCCGGTGGTTTTCTCGATCGGCAATTGCCCGCGCTCGCCCGTCAGACCCTACAGCCGGACGAGCTATTGGTAATTGACAGCGCCTCGCAGGACGACACAGTTGCACGCTATCGCGAGTACGGTGCGCGTGTCGAAGTGATCGATCCGGGCAGCTTCAATCATGGCAAGACCCGCCGCTGGGCCAGCCAGCAGGTCGACGCCGACGTCTTGATCTACTTGACCCAAGACGCCATTCCTAGCGACCCCCAGGCACTGGCCAAGCTGCGCGACGAACTGCTGTCGGAAGATGACATCGGCGTCGCCTACGGCCGCCAGCTACCGCACCCGAACGCCGGCTTGCTCGGCGCACAGGCGCGTCGCTTCAACTATCCGGAGCAGGGTCGTACCAAACGCTTGCGCGACGCGGCCGAACTGGGTATCAAGACCTGTTACAGCTCCGACTCCTTCGCCGCCTACAAGCGTACAGCCCTGATGGCTGCCGGAGGCTTCCCCGAGGATGTCATCGGCAGCGAGGATGCCTATGTCGCGGGCAGGCTGCTATTGGCAGGCTACGCCGTGCGCTACGCCGCCAGCGCCTGTGTCGAGCACTCGCACGACTATCGCCTGTTGGAGGAGTTCCGCCGCTACTTCGATATCGGTACCTTCTACGGCCGAGAAAAATGGATCGCCGAGGCCTTTGGCGACGCCGGCGGTGAAGGCAAGCGATACGTACTGGCAGAGTTGGCCGCGCTGCGCCATGCCAATGCCTTGCATCGAATACCGGAAGTGATGCTACGCACCCTGCTCAAGCTACTGGGCTATCGGCTCGGCCATAACGAGCGGTGGCTACCAGTCGCCCTCAAACGCAAAATCAGCATGTTCCCCGCTTACTGGGACTGACGCATGCAGCTCATCGCAAGAGAAACAGCCATGCCCAAACTACTCATTCCTGTCCTGCTGGCATTTAGCCTCGTAGCCTGCAGCACACCGGCTCGCGTGCACTTGCCCGACGATGAAGTACTGAAGCTGCGTCACCAGGAAACCTACCAGCTGGCCGAGCTGCCCCCACCACAGGTACGTATTCAAAGCGGCGATACCTTGCGCATCGTGCGCGATGCTCAGGAGCCCTCGGAAAAGGATGATATGACCCTGTTCGTGGTACGCCCGGACGGCTACTTCTCCATGCCCTTTATCGGCCTGATCAAAGCCGATAGGCGCACACCCGAAGACGTGGCCAAAGAAGTCACTAGCAAGCTGGCAACCATCTACCGCCGCCCCAACGCCACGGTGAATATCGCCATCGCACCGAGCAACAAGGTGTTTGTGGGAGGCGCCGTACCCAACGCCGCCTCATTCGACCTGACCGGACATGCCACCCTGGAGCAGGTGCTGCTGGCCTCTGGCGGCGTGCTGCCATCGGCCGATAGCGACAACATTGCCCTGCTGCGCGCCGGCCCCGATGGCAAGTACAAACTGTATTTCTTCAGCCTGGGCAGCCTGCTACAGGATAAAGAGCGCCCCATGGTCGCCATGCAACGCGGCGACATCATCTATGTACCGCAATCGGGCATCGGTAGCGCCGTCGAGGCCGTCGACATGTATTTCACCCGTCTATTCCCGGTCAACAAGGGCATCGGCGTGGGCTTCAACTACGACCTCAACGATCCCGACGTGAGCAACAGCGGGAACACCTACCAGTGCCAAGGCACCAGCTGTAACTTCTGAGAGCAGTCAACATGATCGAAATTCGTTCCTTCCGCGATCTGCTGCGACTGTTCTTCATTTTCCGTCGCGAATTCCAGTGGACGGTGATAGCCACTGTCGCTGTCGCCGTACTTGGCGCCTTCCTGCTACCGCCCAAATTCGAATCCAATGCGCGGTTGCTGGTGAAGCCGGGGCGCGAGAGCACAACGCTTCCTATCGAAGTTGCCAACCGCCAGGCCCTGGTCGCCCCCAGCACCCAGCGTGACCCCATCGTCGATGAAGAGAAGATGCTCACCGGTCGCCCCATAGTGCGCATGGTCGCCGAGCGCTATCTGGAGCAAATGTCCAGTCACCAGCCACAAGGCTTCTGGGCGACTGCCAAGTCCTATGTGGGCATGGCGGCCAATGCGGCGATCGAAGCGCTGCGCGGCATCCTCCAACTGCTCGGCATCATCGAGCAGCAGTCTCCCGTCGACCGCCTGGCCAAGAAGCTGGAAAAGAACTTCGTCGTGGGCCATGAGCCAGGCTCCGCGGTAATGGAGGTCAGCTTCACCTGGGACGACCCAGCCATCGCCCAGAAGGTGGTCGAGACCTGGATCAATGCGTATCTCGAGGAACGCACCCGCGCTCTCGGACGCAGAAGCCTGTACGCCTTCTACGAGAACGAGATGCACAAGGTCGATGGCCAGGTCAGCCTGCTCAAGCAACAGCTACAGAGCCGGCTGCAGAGCGTCAACTCGGTTAGCGTCAAGGAGCGTCTGGGCAACCTCACCGACCAGATCAATCGCCTCGCCGATGCACGATCGGAAAAAGTCAACGAGCAAGCCGGCGTTCGCAGCTTCCTCACCGACGCTCGCCTGCAACTCAAGCGTCAGCCCCAGGAGGTGGTCACCGCTCGCGAGATCGGCCTCAACCCATCGCAGCTCGACCTGCGCCGCCGCCTCAACACGCTGGAACAGGAGCGCGCTACCCTGCTGCGCACCTTCCTGCCCGATGCACCGCCGCTCAGGGAGATCGAAGAAAACATCGCGCAGATGAAGACCATGATCGCAGCCGAGGAAGAGCGTCTGGAACGCTCGCGCAACCTCGCCCCCAACAGCATCGTGGTCAATCTGAAGCAACAGATCATCGACGCCGAGCTGCGCGACGGTCAGCTAGCCGGGCAAATCAAGGACCATGACCTGCAACTCCAGCAACTGCGCAGCGAGCGCCAGCGCATCATGGGCGAGGAGCCGGAGATCAACCGTTTGCTCCTGCAGCTAACCAGCGCCGAAAAGAGCTATGCCCTGTACGCCGAGAATCTGGAGAAGGCGCGTATTGATCGCGAGTTGGATAACAGCCAGATCAGCAACATTGCCGTAGTCGAGCAAGCCACCCACAACCCCAGCCGAGTCTTCCCCAAGAGCCTGCTGATCCTCCTGCTGGCCCTCCCCGCCGGCCTGGCTGTCGGCCTGCTCACGCTCTACATCTGCTATCTGCTGGACTCTCGCATTCATGACGGGGCACGCATCGAGGAAACCTTCAAGGTACCGTTGTGGACCACGCTTCCAGACCTCGGTCCGCAACCCTGGAGGATCAGCAGCGGTTTCACCGCCAGCATCTACCGGCTCTACAGCCTGCTGCCCGGCGATGTGATCGAGAGCAAGGGGCTGGCGCTGGCCCTGGCTTCGGCTCGCCCCGGCGAGGGGGTCAGCTTCGTATCCGCCCATCTGGCCAACCTGCTGCGTGAGCGCGGTCATGCCGTGCGCGAGGGTGGCGACGCCGCACCACAACCCGGCGAGATAGTCTTGCTAGATGCCTCCGCCCTGATGAGCAATCAAGAAGCCTTCCTCGCCCTGCGCCGTGCGGATCTGATCGCCTTGGTCGCCGAAGCCAAGACCAGCACCGTGCCGGTGGTCGAACATGCTCTGTCGATACTCAATACCGCCTTCGGCAAGGTCGACGGGATTATCCTCAATCGCCGTCAGTTCGAAGTACCAGGTCGGGTTCTGGACATCATCAAGCGTTTGCGGGGCGAGGCCTGATGCGTATCGCCCTGCTCGCCCCCTTGCCACCCGAGCAGACTGGCATCGCCGATTACGCCGAACACTTTCGTCGGTCGCTGGAGGCGCATGGCGTTGAGGTCATGACGCCGCTTCAGGGATGCAGCAGGGAAAATTTGCCAGCCCGCCTGGCTGAATTCGACTGGGGGCAGCCGCAACTGGTACATGCCGAACTGGGTGGGGGGCGACTGAACGAGTTCCATGCCCTCGACTATTTGCGACGCACCCACCCGAAGCTGCCGCTTACCGCCACGGTACATGACCCCGAACGCCTGGTCTGGCGGCGTGCGCACCTTCCCTGGCCACTATCGATGGCCGAACGCTTTCCGCGTCCATGGCCTCAGGCCGCCGCGCTGCTGGCCGATCCACTGACACTTCATGAGGAGCGGCGCCTGGCCCGCCACCTGCGTCGCGCGGTTACGCTGACCGAACTGGGCAGGCAGCACCTCGCTACACGCATGGGCCTCGCCGCAGAGCAGACGGCAACGATCGCCCACGGCAATCTGGATATACCTCCCGCAGCGCTGCCGCCACTGAATCCGCTGCGCCTGCTGTATTTCGGCTTCATCTATCGCGGCAAGGGCATCGAAGACTTGCTTCGCGCACTAGCCAAGGTACTGCAACGCCAACCGCACCTGCGCGGCCAGCTGCGCCTGACACTGGCCGGCGGCACCGCACCGGAAATGGCTTTCGACCCGGCGGGCAACTATCTGGACGAATTGCGTCAGCTGGCGCACGAGTTGGCCCTGAGCGACTGCCTGGATTGGCAGCTGAATCTGCCGTCAGCGGACATAGCTCAGACCATCCAGGCTCACCATGTAATGGTCCTGCCCTACCGCGAGTCTAAAAAGCTCGGCCTGCTCGGCGAGATGCGTGGTACCAGTGGCGCGCTATCCTGGGCTAATGCCTGTGGTCGCGGCGTGATCACGTCCGATGCCCGGGCCTTCGCCGAGGAAGTTGCCAACGGTAACGGTGCGACTTATCCGCAGGGTGATATCGATGCTTTGGCTACCACCATCGAGCATCTGGCCCTGGAACCGCAGCTGGCCACATCCTGGGCCGAACAAGCAGGCGTGATCGGCGCAGCACGGCGCTGGTCAGCCACCGCCGAACGCTTTCTCACCTTGTTCCGTGCTGCCTGCGGAGAAACCTGATCATGCGCAAACTCCTTTATGTGTTGCCGCTTGCCGGCCTATTGGCGCTGTTTCTGATATTCAATCCAAGCCGCCCGGCCGAAGCGGGTGGCATGCAGCTGAAAGCTCCACGAGCGATCGAATGGAGGGACTTCCTCGGCGTCAATGCGCACTTTCTCTGGTTCCCCCCTGAGGTCTCTCGCAAACAGATGCAGCAGTGGCAGGCACTCGGTCTGGACTGGACCCGAGTCGACCTGCACTGGGATCGGCATGAGCCCGAGCAAGGCCAGTACCGCCTAACGGAACTGGATGGCGTGGTCGAGCAACTGCAACAGGAACGACTCAAATCGGTGTTTTACCTGGTCGGCTCGGCACCCCATGCCACCACGGCGCCAGCTGGCTCACCGACAACCGACCAGTACCCACCCAAAGATCCTCAGCTGTTTACCCAGATGCTGACCATGCTGGCCGACCGTTACCCCAGCGTCGACGCCTGGCAGGTGTGGAACGAACCCAACTTGCCCTCCTTCTGGCGCCCTCACGAGGATCCAGAAGGCTATGCGCGTCTGTTGCTCCCCAGCGTTCAGGCACTGCGCCAGGCAGTGCCCAACAAACCGGTGGTAATGGCGGGCATGGCTTACTACAGCCAGATGCCGACCAAGGGCGGACTGATGCTCGAAGAGCTTGTCAAACTCGGCGTGCTGCAGCTCAACACCGTCATCGCCTATCATCCCTACTCGCAGCAGCCAGAAAGCGACGAACCAGGCGTCAACGATTTCGTTCTGCGTGCTCAACAACTCAATGCCAAGCTTCGCGGAGCCGGAGTACCGGCGATCTGGGCGACCGAATGGGGTTGGTCCAGCTACGCCGGACCGATAGAACTGCAAGAGATCATTGGCCCCCAAGGGCAGGCCGACTACGTGCTGCGCCGTCTCGCGCTAATGAGCGCGCTGGATTACGACAGGATCTTCCTGTTCGCCCTGTCCGACCTCGACAATCGCGCTAGCGCCCGTGACCAGCAATATGGTCTTCTCGACTTACAGGGCCAACCGAAGCCGGTCTACCAAGCGCTCAAGCGCTTCCTCGCCATCACTGGCCCCCGCCTGGTGCCTGCGAATCCACCTGCCTTGACCACTGCCGCGACAGACCTCTACAGCATCGCCTGGCGTCGTGCAGACGGCCGACAGCTGTGGTTGTTCTGGAGTGCCAGCGGCGCCTCGCTACATTTGCCTGGTGTGGCCAATGCCGAGCTGCATGACCCATTGACCGGCAAGCAACGGACGTTGGCGGTCGCGGGTGGAGTGAAACTCAAGGCCAAGCCCAGCCTGCAGATGCTGGTCTGGTAAGGAATCTGATGCGTATTCTGTGGATTCTGCCCTACCTTCCATGGCCGACCAGCAGTGGCGGCAAGACTCGTCAGTACCACCTGCTGCGCACCATGGCCGCGCGCGGCCATCGCATCACCCTGCTGGTACAGTCCAAGGAGCAGCTGGAGCCCGAGACACAAACAACTCTGGCGCCGCTACTGGATGACTTGATCGTGCTGCCACGTCGCCCCCTACGCCACCCATTGACCCTGGCCGCCGCGTGCGGCGGGCCGTGGCCTCTGCTGACCTGCATCAACGGCCTCGCACCAACGCTCGCGGCGCGTTTCGAGCGACTCCTGGAGCAGGACTGGGACGTCATCCAGATCGAGCACAGCTACAGTTTCCAGCCGTTCGAACGGAGTCTGCGACGGCACCGACGCCCTTTCCTGCTGACCGAGCACAATCTCGAATCGAGCCTGGGTGGCGCCACCTATTCACGCTTCCCTACATGGGCAAAACCTTTCGTCATCTATGACCAATGGCGAGCGAGACGCTGGGAGCGACGAGTGTTCGACGCCGCGACCGGCGTGGTCGCGGTCACCGAGGCAGACGCAAAGGCCATGCGCGGACTGACTGCCACCCCCGTAGCCGTGGTGGTCAACGGTGTAGACACGCGAGGATTCGCTGCGGTGCAGTGCGACGCGACCAGCCAGCGCATCCTGTTCGTCGGCAACTATGAATACCCACCCAATGTCGATGCGCTGATTTGGGCACTAGAAGAAATATTGCCGCTTCTCTGGCAACGTCATCCACAAGCACGCTTCGCCGTGGCCGGCTACGCGATGCCCGCAGAGTGGGCGCAGCGCTGGCCGGATGAGCGCATCGAATGGCATGGCTTTGTCGCGGACCTCAGCGTGCTGCAGGCACGCAGCAGTCTGTTCTTCGCTCCGCTACGCCAAGGCGGTGGCTCCAAGCTCAAGGTGCTGGAGGCACTGGCTGCCGGCCTACCACTGGTGAGCACGAGCCAGGGCGTTTCCGGCCTGACACTGCGCGACGGCGTCGACTGTCGCATCGGCGAAACCGCCGCAGAGCTGGCCACGGCGCTTGCAGAACTGATCGAAGCCCCACAGGCAGCCTGCGAGCTCGGTGAGCTTGGCCGTCAATATGTGCAGCGCGAACACGATTGGCAGACCGCTGCCAATCAGCTGGAAGCAGCCTACCTGCAGCTCAACCAGACGGAGCAAGCCCCATGCGCGTAGGCCTGGACTACCGCCCGGCCACTGTCGCGCCGCAGTCGGGTATTGGCCGCCAGGTGTGCGCACTGGAGCAGGCCCTATTGGCGCGCAACGCAACCACGCTGGTGCGCTTCAGTGAAGCACCGCTCGATCATGCACAACGCCAGAGTGCCTGCTGCCCCGAATGGGCAAGCCCACTCGACGGCTTACAACGGCCCCAGGTTCGGCTGCGCTTCGAGGCCGGCTTTCTGCCGCGAGCGCTGCGTGAACAGCGTGTCGATCTGTACATCGCCACGGCCAACATGGGCCTGCCGCTGGGGCGCAAGGCGCGAAACCAGCGCCAGGCGCTCCTGCTGCATGACCTGTTCCAGTTGACCGAGCACAACCACCATCGCTCACGGCTAAAGGCTTTGGCCTACCGATTTATCGACGGTCTTTCTATCGCCTGGTCGGTATGGCGTGCCAACAGGGTCTGGTGTCCTTCCCTGTTTTCCGCCGAGGAAACCAAGCGCCTGTTCCCCTTTGCGCGAAACAAGGTGCGTGTCCTGCCCAATCTGGTGGAGCCCTGCACCAGCGAGCCGGCTCCTCGACCAGGCTCGCTGCCGGCACGTTACTGGCTGGCTGTAGGCACGCGCGAACCGCGCAAGAATATGGCGCATTTCGTCAGCAACTGGCGGGCGGCGCGAGCAGCCTCATCAGAGGTCCCGGATTTGCTGCTGGTCGGCCACTGCGAGGATCTGCCGGAAACCCTGCGCACCCTACCTGGCCTGCACTGGCGCAGTGGCCTGAGCGATGCAGAGCTACAGGCTCTGTATCAGCATGCGGAGTGCCTGTGGCAGCCCTCCTATGCCGAAGGCTTCGGTCTGCCGGTGGTGGAAGCACTTGGCTATGGCACGCCGGTCGCCTTGGCCCGCGGCTCGGCGCTGGATGAAGTCGCCCCGTCGCAATCACCGCGCTTCGCCCCACACGATGCGGACGATCTGCGCCGTTGCCTGCTGGAGCTGGCGCAACGACCATTGCCACGCGACGAATCGCTACGCGAGTGGGCCGCACGCTATGCTCCAGCAGCCTATCGCGCACGCCTGGACGAGCTTTTGCGGGAACTCGACGCGTGAGTATCGGGCTACCCATCGCCGTCTTGCTTGGCACCCTGTTCGGAGCCCTGCTGTGGTTCCTGCCAGTCAGCAAGCTGCTGATCCTTCTCGTCGGGGTGGCGCTGACCCTGACCCTGATGCGCAAGCCAGTCTGGGGGCTGCTGATGTTCGCCGCCCTGGCAACCAGCCTCCCCTACACCACGGTACAGATCGGCATTCGCACCACAATCAGCGAAGCAGTGCTGGCGCTGACCTGGATCGCGGTGTTCTGGCAGGGCTTTCTCGGTAGGACACGCGGCCTGCTGCAGTGGTACCCGGTCGAACGCAGCCTGGTGATGCTGATGGCCTACAGCGCACTACCTTTCGTAGTTGGCATGCTCATCATCGGCGCCGAAGGCAACGGTCCGGTGAACTGGGTGCGCTGGCTGATGAATCTGTCAGTGTTGCTGCTGGTGCCACTGCTGCTGCGTACTGAGAAAGACCGCGACCAGCTGATAGTGGCCCTGCTGCTGGGCAATCTGGCCATGCTTTGCCTGTCGATCTTCATGTTCCTGAAAGATCGCGATGCCAACACCATGATCCCGATTCTGACGGACCTGAAATACGCCCACCCCGAAGCGATCAGAGACATCTTCTCGGCCAACTTCCAGCGCATGGCCTCGCCCTGGGTGCATCCCAATCTCACTGGCGGCATTCTCGCCCTTATGGTGCCGCTGGCTTTGCTGTATGGCTGGACACGTAGCGGCTGGCGTCGCGCCTTGGGTCTGTCGGTAGCCATTCTGGGCGTCGCGGGCCTGCTGTTCAGCATTTCTCGCGGGGCGATAGTCTCGCTGGTATTGGTGTTGTTCTGGCTGAGCTACAAGCGCGTGCCCTACAGCGGCAGGATCATCGGTCTTGGGGCTGCCTTCGGCGCCGCCCTGGTGATGTTCTATCCGCCTCTGCAGGAGCGCCTGTTGAGCATCTTCTCGTCCAGCAACGCCAGTACCGAAATCCGCTTCGAGGAATACGCCATGTTCCCCGAGGCCATGGCCCGTTACCCTCTGGGCATCGGCTTCAAGGTCGATCCACCAGTACCGGGCAGCGGCATGCTGGGCATCTCCAATCTGTGGCTGAACTTCATCTACAAGATCGGCATTCCGGGCATGGCCCTGTTCGTCATGGTTACCGCACTGTGGTGGCGCGCCGTACGCCCCAATGGCAAGGTGCCGCGCATAACCAAGGACAACGCAGTCTGGCTAGGCAGCCTGAGCGGGGTCCTGGCGGCGCTGCTGACCGGCATTTTCGACCATTACTACAGTTTTACCTTTGTCATCATTGCCCTGTTTTGGCTGCTCGCCGGCCTGGCCCTGCAACAGGCCAGGTTGTATCCGCAGCAGACACGAGGCTGTCAGGAATCCGCCCGATGAAACACCGCATCATGCTGCGCTCGCACCTGCGCAACCAACTCCCCGATTACGCCGAGAAACTAGGCAGCAATCCCGAGGAACTCGCCCAAACGCTCGAGTGGATGCTGGCCAATGACGTTGCCTTCGAAGAGGGCGAACGGTTCGCGATCAGCTCCGTGGATATCGAGATGCGAATCGAAAATCCACTAGCCAAGCGCTTCTATGCCCTGCTCAAGCAAGAGGTGCCGACTAATCTGGTGCCGCTCTACGGCAAAAATTGGGTAACCCTTAAGGACCGCTGGCTGCGCGCCTGGGAGCAGGTCTACAACATCCTGATCAACAAGATTCCCAGCCACAACCTGCGCATCTGGTGGTTGCGTGCCGGTGGCGCGAAGATCGGCAAGGGTTCGTCGATCTGGCGTAATACCGAGGTACTCGGTGTGGAAAACCTGGTAATGGGCGACGACAGTGTGATCGCCTGGCATTGCCAGGTAGATGCCCGCGCCGGCCTGGTGATCGGCGATCACGTCGCCATCGCCTCCTATGTGCTGATCATCGCCGGCAGTCATGACCTCACCGCCCCCGAATTCTGGTCCGTTTCGGCGCCCATCTACATCGACGACTACGCCTGGATCGCCAGCCGTGCGCTAATCGGCCATGGCTCTCACATCGGCCGCGGCGCAGTGGTTACCGCCAACACCGTAGTGGCCAAGGAAATCGCCCCCTACAAGATTGTCGGCGGCAGCGGTGCCAAACCGATGGGAGAGCGCCCCCACGACCTCAACTACAAGGTCGGTGGCAAGGGCCTGTTCACCCTGCTGCACTGACCGGCACGATGTTTAACAGCACCCTCTGGTTGACCCTGGCCACCCTGACCGGGCTGATGCTCGGCTTCGCCCGCGAATGGCTGCTGGTGGCCAACTGGGGGGCCGGCGCACGCAGCGATGCGTTCCTGGTCGCCCTGTTCCTGCCCGAAGCGCTGCGCATGACCCTGGCTGCCGGCCTACTCAGTGCCGCTGCCTTGCCACTGTACCAACAGCGCGATCCGCTACGTCGCCAGTATTGGCTGAACGGCCTGACCCCTTGGCTGTTGCTCGTCGCTGTCCTGCTAAGCGCTCTGCTGGCAGGCCCCGCACCACTGTGGACACAGCTGATCGGCCCTGGCCTGGGAACCACAGCACAGAGCGAGGCCAGCGCCAGCCTGCGCCTGCTGGCACTGTGCACCCCTGGCTTACTACTGCACGCCTGGCTGAGCATCCCGCTGCAGGCCGGCGAACGCTTCGTGCTTGCCGGCCTGGGCTCGCTGCTGTTCAACCTGCCGCCAGTGTTCTGGCTGGCCCTGCGCGGTGGCGCCTGCCAAGCCGATGAGCTGGCTCTGGCCTGCGTGCTTGGCAGCCTGCTGATGCCTCTGGCGCTGACATTGCCCAGCCTGCGCCAGGGCTGGCGCCCGTGGGATTGGCATGGCGAAGCAGGCAGTGGTCGAGAGCTTCTGCGGCAGATCGGACCATTGTTGGCCAGCAATGCGGCAAGCCAGGGCCTGGCCCTGCTCGAACGCCTGGTAGCCAGCCTGCTCGGCGAAGGTGCCGTGACCTGGGTAAATCTTGCTCGCAAGCTGATCAACCTGCCACTGATCGCGTTGATGGCGCTCAATCAGGTGCTGCTCGGCATGTTGAGCACTCGCGCTACGGAAGAACGTCTATCGCTGCTGCGGCGCGGACTGGCAGCAGCCACCCTGCTCAGCCTGCCGGCGGCCTTTGGCTTGATAGGTGCCGGCCCCGCGCTAATAGACCTGCTGCTGCCAGACGAGATGCATGAAAGCCCATTGCCAACACTGTTGGCATGGCTCGCGATTCCCCTGGTGTTCGGCGCATGGAATGCCCTGCTGGCACGCTACGCCTACGCCAGTGGCGATACCCGTTTACCGCTGCGCTGCGAACTGGCTGGCAGCGCGCTCAATGCCCTGTTGCTAGCCGCACTGCCCTGGGCGCTAGGTCTGCCCGGAATCCCCGTGGCAGCCATGGCCGGTGTCCTGCTCACTAGCCTGTTGCTACTGCAGCGCCAGGGCTTGCTCGCCAGCTTGAGTTGGCCCGCACAATGGCTGACTAGCCTGGTCTTGCTGGGAGTAGCCGCATTGCTACTACATCCCCTAACGAATCCGTGGCTGCAGCTGGGGTTGAGCAGCCTGGGGGCTGTCGCCTCCATGGGCGGGTTGGCACTATGGCTCAAGCCTTGGCGCTAGAGTATCAGGCCAGCAGCTCGCTCAGCGGGATGAAGCGCAGCGAGTCGCCTTCGGCATAGGTCCGGTCTTCCAGTACTTCCACCAGGCCATCAGCCCAGGCGGCGCTGCGCAGTACACCGGAGCTCTGGTTCGGGTAGAGCACGGCGCGGCCGCCCTCGATTCGCCCGCGGAGATACTCGCGACGCTTGCCCGCCTTGTTCCAGGTGAAGCCGGCCGGCACCTGGAACGCCAACGGCTCGACCCGCTGCACGCCGAGGCGACGCAGCAGATAGGGACGCGCCAGCAGACCGAAGGTCACCAGGGTCGAGGCCGGATTACCCGGCAACCCCAGCACCGGCACACCGCGGAAGTGGCCGCAGGTCAGCGGCTTGCCAGGCTTGATCGCCAGCTTCCACAGGGCCAGCCCACCCTCCTCGTGCAAGACCTGGCCGAGGTAGTCGGCCTCGCCCACCGACACACCGCCAGTGGACAGGATCAGATCGGCATCACCCAGCGCCGCCAGGGCGTCGCGGGTGCGCTGCGCATCGTCTGGCAGGATGCCGGCATCGAGTACTTCGCAGCCCAGGCGTTGCAGCCAGGCGCAGAGCAGGCTGCGGTTGCTGTTGTAGATCTGCCCCGCGCCGAGCGGTTGACCGGGCTCGATCAGTTCGTCTCCGGTGGAAATCACCGCCACTCGCGGCTTGCGCCGCACCGCCAGAACAGCGTTGCCGAGCGAGGCGGCCAGACCCAGCTCGACCGGGCCCAGGCGGGTGCTGGCGGGCAGCACCACTTCGCCGGCGCGGGTCTCCTGGCCTCGCGGGCGGACGTTCTGTCCGGCCTCGAGCGGTTCGCGGAAACGCACTCGGCCATCGGCCAGCAGCTCGACGTTCTCCTGCATCTCTACCGTGTCGGCCCCGCTGGGCATCGGTGCACCAGTGAAGATACGCGCGCAGGTGCCGGACTGCAGCGGTTCGGGAGCCTGGCCGGCGAGGATGCGCTGACTGATCGGTAGCGGCCCGCCCTGGCCATCGGCCAGGCGCAGGGCGTAGCCGTCCATGGCGCTGTTGGGCCAGGGCGGCAGGTCGAGGCCAGCGACCAGATCGGTGGCCAGCACGCGACCATCGGCGGCGGCCAGCACGACTATTTCGCGACCATGAATGGGCGTGGCCTCGGCCAGGGTGAGCAGGCGCTGCAACGCTTCTTCGACCGGCAGCAGGCTCATCCGCGGCTCTCGCAGGCGGCGGCCTGCTTCAGGTGCGGGACGAAATTGCAGGGGCGGTGGCGGTTGTCCAGCTGCTCGCCGAGGATGCCGTCCCAGGCTGTACGGCAGGCGTTGGTCGAGCCCGGCAGGCAGCACACCAGGGTGCCGTTGGCCAGGCCAGCCAGGGCGCGTGACTGAATGGTGGAGGTGCCGATATCGGCCACGGATATCTGCCGGAACAGCTCGCCGAAGCCATCCACCTGCTTGTCCAGCAGGCAGCGTACCGCCTCGGGCGTGCTGTCGCGGCCGGTGAAGCCGGTGCCGCCGGTGATCAGCACCACCTGCACCTCATCCTCGGCGATCCATTGCGCCACCTGGGCACGAATGCGGTACAGATCATCCTTCAGCAGCACCCGCGCGGCCAGGTGATGGCCCGCGGCGGTGAGGCGATCGACGAACAGCTGGCCGGAGGTGTCGGTTTCCAGCGAGCGGGTGTCGCTGACGGTGAGAACGGCGATGTTCAGCGGCACGAAAGCCGCCTCGGCCTTGTGGCTCATGGCGTGATCCGGTTGTGGCGAAAACTGGCCGGTGTTATACCACAGGCCCCGACCCAGAGCCCTGCCATGACCACGCCTGCGCTTCCACCCTGCTCCATCCTGCTGCTGGCCGGCGGCCGCGGGCAGCGCATGGGCGGCCAGGACAAGGGGCTGCTGGAATGGCGCGACCGACCGCTGATCGCCCATCTGCATGAACGGGTACGGCCGCTGACCGATGACCTGATCATCTCCTGCAACCGCAATGCCGAGCGCTATGCGCGGTTCGCCGATCAACTGGTGAGCGACGCCGAGCCGGACTTTCCCGGCCCCCTGGCCGGCCTGCTGAGCGGCCTTGCCGCAGCGCGCCACGAACAGTTGCTGGTACTACCCTGCGATGCGCCGCTGGCGGACGAGAGCCTTCTGGCGGAGTTGCGCCGCCTGGCCCGGGAGCATCCCGGCAAACCGGTGATGGTCCGCCAGGGCGAGCAGTGGCAGCCGCTGTTCTGCTTGCTGCCACGCTCCCTGCTACAGCCGCTGCAGCGGATCTGGCAGAACGGCGAGCGCAGCCCGCTGCGCGCGATGCTGCGGCTCGACCCGCGGGAGTTCTCCTGCGAACCGGGCGACACGCGCCTGGCCAATTTCAATACGCTGGAACTGCTACGCGGCTGATCGGGAACCGCAGCGGCAAATCCTCGTCTTACGTACCCCATGACTCCCGGAGGTACCCATGACCCAACGGACCCTGACCGCCCTGCTCGCCACCGGCTTGCTGGCACTGGCCGGCTGCTCGACGCCCAGCGTCATCACTCTCAATGACGGCACTCAGATCCATACTACGGACGTGCCCGAGTTCGATGAGGAATCCGGCTTCTACGAATTCGAACAGCTCGACGGCAAACCGACACGGGTGAACAAGGATCAGGTCATTACCGTCAAAGAGTTCTGAGCAGCGCGCCACACGGAATCGTGGCGGCAAAAATCTTCCAGCTAACCCCTTGTGCCGCAAAACTTTTTCGGTAAAATGCGCGCCATCCTTCGGAGCGTAGCGCAGCTTGGTAGCGCGTCTCGTTCGGGACGAGAAGGTCGCTGGTTCGAATCCAGTCGCTCCGACCAAATCCCGAATCGACAGCAAAGTCGATTAGAAAACCGGCCCTCAGTGGCCGGTTTTTTTATTTTTACCCTCACGAAAAAGCCCGCATGCTTTTTGGCTTGCGGGCTTTTATGTATGGCGTCCCAGAGAGGGGTCGAACCTCCAACCTTCCCCTTAGGAGGGGGATGCTCTATCCAATTGAGCTACTGGGACAGCGATCGCTCTGCGACGGGGCGGCATGTTAACGGGCAGAGGCATGTTTGTCATGCCATTCGCCCAGCTTCTTACAAGCCAATAGACCATTACCGCCCGACGATCCCTAGCCGCCAGCGACGGTCTGAGATACCGTCGAGATCCGAGCCATCTGAATAACCGGCAATGTATAAGCCGCTCTATTTAGGGCATTCCAGGCAATTCGTATACTGACCAGTGCACCAGTTTTGCTTAGCTGTACGCATTTCGGACAATTGGTGCTGGCAATGCGCCTGCATTCGGACCACAATTACGTCGCGTAATTGGCGTCAAATAGTCGACCGATCAAAAACCGAACCGATGCTGTTACCGGCTGAACGGCTAGCGCCTAACATGGTCAAAGCAGCGACAATGTGTAGCTGATTGCCAGCATCGCTTTCCTGAACTAACCGGTTTAATGTATACGCCCTATGAAACAGGCCATCTATTCCAGCCGTACGGCTGACAAGTTTGTAGTCCGCCTGCCCGACGGTATGCGTGAGCGCATCGCCGACGTGGCGCGTAATCATCACCGCAGCATGAACTCGGAAATCATTGCGCGCCTGGAGCAGAGCCTGTTCCAGGAAGGCTCTCTGGGCGACGAGCTGAACCTGCACATAGACAGTCCAGAACTATCCCTGCATGAACGCGAACTGCTGCAACGCTTCCGTCAACTGTCGCGCCGCCAGCAGAACGCACTAGTCGCACTGATCGCTCACGATGCGGAGCTGGCCAGCGAAGAGGCCTGAATCTCTCCGCACCACCCCCAATAAAAAAGCCGGCTAATGCCGGCTTTTTTGTGCCTGCCGATCAGAGCAGGAACAGCGTAGCCAGTCCCAGGAAGATGAAGAATCCACCGCTGTCGGTCATGGCAGTGATCATCACACTGGCACCCATGGCCGGATCGCGCCCCATGCGCACCAGCGTCATGGGAATCAGCACCCCCATCAACGCAGCCAGCAGCAGGTTCAGCGTCATGGCACCCGTCATTACCAAGCCCAACGACCAGCTGTCATAAAGCCAGAAGGCAACTACACCAATCACACCACCCCAGACCAGACCATTGATCAGCGCTACCCCCAACTCCTTGCGCATCAGGCGTGAGGTATTGCCGGTACCGACCTGATCCAGGGCCATGGCGCGCACGATCATGGTGATGGTCTGGTTGCCCGAGTTACCACCGATGCCAGCCACGATCGGCATCAGAGCGGCCAAAGCTACCAGTTTCTCGATCGAGCCCTCGAACAGGCCGATCACACGCGACGCCAGGAAGGCGGTGATCAGGTTGATGGCCAGCCAGGCCCAGCGGTTGCCGAGCGACTTCCATACCGAGGCGAAGATGTCCTCCTCCTCGCGCAGACCGGCCATGTTGAGCACTTCGCTCTCGCTCTCCTCACGGATCAGGTCGACCATCTCGTCGATGGTCAGACGCCCGATCAGGCGGCCCTCCTTGTCCACTACCGGCGCGGAAATCAGGTCGTAGCGCTCGAACGCCTGGGCGGCGTCATGGGCATCCTCGTTCGGCTGGAAGCTCACCGGATCGCTGGCCATGACCTCGCCGACCTGCTTGTCCGGATCATTAACCAGCAAGCGCTTGATCGGCAGCACGCCCTTGAGCACGCCGTCGTAATCGACCACGAACAGCTTGTCGGTGTGTCCCGGCAGCTCTTTCAGTCGCCGCAGATAGCGCAGCACCACTTCCAGGCTGACGTCCTCGCGGATGGTAACCATCTCGAAGTCCATCAGCGCACCGACCTGGTCGTCCTCGTAGGACAGCGCCGACCGCACGCGCTCACGCTGCTGGGCGTCCAGGGACTCCATCAGCTCGAGCACTACATCGCGCGGCAACTCGGGAGCGAGGTCAGCGAGCTCATCCGCATCCATATCCTTGGCGGCGGCGAGAATTTCATGGTCATCCATGTCCGCGATCAGGGATTCGCGGACCGCATCGGAGACTTCGAGGAGGATATCGCCGTCGCGCTCGGCCTTGACCAGCTGCCAGACAGTCAGGCGGTCGCCAAGCGGGAGAGCTTCGAGGATGTGAGCAACGTCGGCGGAGTGCAGCTCATCGAGCTTGCGCTGCAGTTCGGCGAGGTTCTGCCGGTGGACCAGGTTTTCCACCAGATCCTGGTGCTGGCCTTCCTGACGATGAGTCAGGCTTTCGACCAGCTTGTGGCGGTGCAGCAGCTCGACCACCTGAGCGAGGCGGTCCTGCAGGCTTTCTTGCGGCTTTTTGGCTTCTACTTCAGTCATACGGCACGCTCCACCCCAGCAGCAGGGCGCGCCGCGGGGGTCAATCAGTCAAAACGCGATTGGGCGAAAAATAAGTTGAGTAACTACTGGGTAAGTCCATGGTGGTTTTCCACAAGCCCCGGCGGGGCTGACCTTGCAATGATAGCACCGCACTCCGTTTCGACGCGACAAAATCAGGCCTAGAACAAGCGCTTGCAGCGCTTTTCTAGACGCCCGCACAACCTGCTTCTTCGACGCATGCGCTGCGTCACAAGGCACGCTGGCGAGCCCACGAGGACGGTCTAGGCTGGGGAAGGCAACCGTCAAGGAGGACGAGTCATGCTGCGACTGATCTGCGCAGGAATTTGCGCATCCCTGCTCTACCCCACCACCCATTCCCACGCCTCTACCGTGTTCCGCTGCGAAGATGACAAGGGCCACATCACCTACACCCTGCACGGCTGTCCGAAAGAGGCCAGCCAGGATCTGCAGGAGGCCTATAACCCTACGCCAGGCAAAGGCAAAGCCGTGCCACTAGCCAAGGCTCAAAAGACCCGAGCGAAAGCAAAAGCCAAGAAAAAGGATGACGAACAGCTCGTAGTGGTTGGCACCAAGCAGGATGGCTGCGGCAATAAGCTCACCAGCAGCGAACGACGGCGCGCCGTGATCCGCCAGCAGATACGCGGCGGCATGACCCAGCGCGACGTGGAGAGCAGCCTGGGCGAACCGGACAAGGTCACCAGCAACGACGGACAGACCCGCTATCACTATGCCGACGACAAGGGGAACAAGCGTCAGGTGACCTTCGACGAGTACGGCTGCGTGAAGGAAAAAGGCAAACGCTGAAAAAGCAAAAGGCCCGCATCGCTGCGGGCCTTTTGGGTTATGGCGCACTCAGGAGGATTCGAACCTCCGACCGCCCGGTTCGTAGCCGGGTACTCTATCCAGCTGAGCTATGAGTGCGTATGGCGCTTTTTAGACCAGATCACCGCTGGTTGAAACAAAATGGCCTGCATCGCTGCAAGCCATTTCAATATGGCGCACTCAGGAGGATTCGAACCTCCGACCGCCCGGTTCGTAGCCGGGTACTCTATCCAGCTGAGCTATGAGTGCGTGGGTTGCGCATTTTAGTGATCTCAACCATCAGGTCAAGCACTTTTCCGAATAAGTTCAATAACTTATCGGACTTAGCACAAACACAACCGAGGTTGTGAATATGGCGGAGAAGGGGGGATTCGAACCCCCGACACCCTTTTGAGGTGTACTCCCTTAGCAGGGGAGCGCCTTCGGCCACTCGGCCACCTCTCCGCAACACGGGGCGCATGATAACCATGTTTTCCCCGTTTGCAAAGCCAAAATTTCGAGAAAAATTAGTGGCTTGGTTCGTCGCCTTTCTCTTTTTGGATGCGCTGGTAAATCTCTTCGCGGTGCACGGCAACTTCCTTGGGAGCATTGACACCAATGCGCACCTGATTACCTTTCACGCCCAACACGGTGACGGTGACATCATCACCCACCATCAGGGTCTCTCCGACCCGGCGAGTCAGAATCAGCATTCCTTTCTCCTTACGGATTCAATTACGGGACAACAGTCTGCAAGAAATAAAATGGTGGCAGCATCGCCTATATCAAGTGCGACACCTTCACCCAAGTATTGACCAGCCCGGACAAAAGAAAAGTCCCCTGCCAAACCGACCAAAAAAGCGAAAGGCGCGGATGACCGCGCCTTTCAGTAGAACATATCACTCGGCCTGTCGGGCCGGCGCATCCAGGTCGAAGGCAGTGTGCAAGGCGCGTACCGCCAGCTCCAGGTACTTCTCCTCAATGACCACGGACACCTTGATTTCCGAGGTGGAGATCATCTGGATATTGATGGTTTCCTTGGCCAGGGCCTCGAACATACGGCTGGCCACGCCCGCGTGGGAGCGCATGCCGACGCCGACGATGGAGACCTTGGCGATGTTGGTGTCGCCGATCACTTCACGGGCACCCAGCTCGCGCGCGGTGTTTTCCAGCACGCCCATGGCGCTCTGGTAGTCGTTGCGATGCACGGTGAAGGTGAAATCGGTGGTGTTATCGTGCGCCACGTTCTGCACGATCATGTCCACTTCGATATTGGCGGCACTGATCGGGCCGAGGATCTTGAAGGCCACGCCGGGGATATCCGGTACGCCACGGATGGTCAGCTTGGCCTCGTCGCGATTGAAGGCGATGCCGGAGATGATCGGCTGTTCCATGGATTCCTCTTCATCAAGGGTAATGAGGGTGCCCGGACCCTCCTGGAAGCTGTGCAGCACGCGCAGCGGGACGTTGTACTTGCCGGCAAACTCCACCGAGCGGATCTGCAGCACCTTGGAACCGAGGCTGGCCATTTCCAGCATCTCTTCGAAGGTGATCTTGTCCAAGCGCTGGGCCTTGGCCACCACGCGCGGATCGGTGGTGTAGACGCCATCGACGTCGGTGTAGATCTGGCACTCGTCGGCCTTCAGCGCCGCGGCCAGAGCTACGCCGGTGGTATCGGAACCACCGCGGCCGAGGGTGGTGATGTTGCCCTCCTCGTCCACGCCCTGGAAGCCGGCGACCACGACCACGCGACCGGCCTTGAGGTCGGCACGGATCTTCTGGTCGTCGATCTGCAGAATGCGCGCCTTGGTGTGGGCGTTGTCGGTGAGGATGCGCACCTGGTTGCCGGTGTAGGACACCGCCGGCACACCGCGCTGAATCAGCGCCATGGCCAGCAGGGCGATGGTCACCTGCTCGCCCGTAGAGACCATCACGTCCAGTTCACGCGGCACCGGCTGGCCGTCGCTGACCTGCTTGGCCAGGTCGATCAGGCGGTTGGTTTCACCGCTCATGGCGGAAACCACGACGACGATATCGTCGCCGCCTTCGCGGAATTTCTTCACCTTGTCGGCTACCTGCTGGATACGCTCCACGGTACCGACTGAGGTGCCCCCAAACTTCTGTACGATCAACGCCATGTCAAAAAGCCGCCTGATTCCTCGAAGGGCGCCCATTAAACCCGCATCGGGTCACACTGCCAAGGCCTGCCGGACGCACTGCAGGCCTTGGTTTCGCCGTATTTAGGCGCCTTGTTCGACGAAGGTCGCCGCCAGAGCCAGCGCCTCGTCCAGCTTGCCGGCATCCACGCCGCCGCCCTGAGCCATGTCCGGACGACCACCGCCCTTGCCGCCCACGGCAGCGGCTGCCTGACGCATCAGGTCGCCAGCCTTGAGCTTGGCGGTCAGGTCCTGGGTCACGCCGGCGACCAGCACGACCTTGTCGTCCTGCACGCCGCCGAGCAGGATCACCGCGCTGCCCAGCTTGTTCTTCAGCTGGTCGACCATCGCCAGCAGGGCCTTGCCGTCCAAACCATCGAGACGCGAAGCCAACACCTTGACGCCTTTCACGTCCACGGCCGAGCCGGCCAGATCGTTACCGGCGGCGCTGGCCGCCTTGGCCTTGAGCTGCTCCAGCTCTTTTTCCAGCTGACGGTTGCGCTCGATCAGGCTGGACAGTTTGTCCAGCACGTTGTCGCGACTGCCCTTGACCAGCGCAGCGGCTTCTTTCAGCTGCTCTTCCGCACCATTCAGCCAGGCCAGCGCCGCGGCGCCGGTGACGCCCTCGATGCGGCGCACGCCGGCGGCCACACCGCCTTCGCTGGTGATCTTGAACAGGCCGATATCGCCGGTGCGCGACACGTGGGTACCGCCACAGAGCTCGACGGAGAAGCCGCCGCCCATGGTCAGCACGCGTACGTTATCGCCGTATTTCTCGCCGAACAGCGCCATCGCGCCCTTGGCCTTGGCGGTTTCGATATCGGTTTCTTCAGTCTCGACTGCGGAGTTCTTGCGAATCTCGGCGTTGACCAGCTCTTCCAGTTGCTTCAGCTGCTCGGGCTTAATCGCCTCGAAATGGCTGAAGTCGAAGCGCAGGCGCTGGCTGTCGACCAGCGAGCCCTTCTGCTGGACGTGTTCGCCCAGCACTTGGCGCAGAGCGGCGTGCAGCAGGTGGGTGGCCGAGTGGTTCAGCGCAGTAGCCTGGCGCACCGAGGCATCAACCTCGGCCTGCAGCTCGGCACCGAGCTTGACCCCACCTTGGGCAACGATGCCGTGATGGAGGAATGCGCCACCGGCCTTGGTGGTGTCGCGCACATCGAAGCGCACGCCAGCAGCGGAGAGATAGCCGCTGTCACCGACCTGGCCACCGGACTCGGCGTAGAACGGCGTCTGGTCGAGGACGATCACGCCCTCCTCGCCTTCGCCCAGGCTGTCGACGGCCGCACCGGCCTTGAACAGGGCGACGACCTTGCCGTTGCCGGCAGTGCCCTGGTAGCCGAGGAACAGGGTGTCGCTGTCGACCTTGACCAGGCTGTTGTAGTCCATGCCGAAGGAGCTGGCGGAGCGGGCACGCTCGCGCTGGGCCTCCATCTCGCGCTCGAAGCCTTCCTCGTCGAGGGTCAGCTCGCGCTCGCGGGCGATGTCGCCGGTCAGGTCCACCGGGAAGCCGTAGGTGTCATACAGCTTGAACACCACGTCGCCGGGGATGACGCTGCCCTTGAGCTCGGCCAGATCCTGCTCGAGGATCTTCAGGCCTTGCTCCAGGGTCTTGGCGAACTGCTCTTCTTCGGTCTTCAGCACGCGCTCGATGTGCGCCTGCTGCTGTTTCAGTTCGGGGAAGGCTTCGCCCATCTCGGCCACCAGCGCGGCGACGATCTGGTAGAAGAAGCTGCCCTTGGCGCCCAGCTTGTTGCCGTGGCGGCAGGCGCGGCGAATGATGCGGCGCAGCACGTAGCCGCGACCCTCGTTGGACGGGGTCACGCCATCGGCGATCAGGAAACCGCAGGAACGGATGTGATCGGCTACCACTTTCAGCGAGGCCTGCCCCTCGTTGGTGCAGCCGATGGCCTTGGCCGCGGCGCCCAGCAGGCTCTGGAACAGGTCGATCTCGTAGTTCGAGTTGACGTGCTGCAGCACGGCACTGATGCGCTCCAGGCCCATGCCGGTGTCCACGCTCGGCGCCGGCAGCGGGTGCAGTACGCCGTCCGCGGTGCGGTTGAACTGCATGAACACGTTGTTCCAGATCTCGATGTAGCGGTCGCCGTCTTCTTCCTTTGATCCGGGCGGGCCGCCCCAGATGTGCTCGCCGTGGTCGAAGAAGATCTCGGTGCACGGGCCGCACGGGCCGGTATCGCCCATCGCCCAGAAGTTGTCGGAAGCGTATGGCGCGCCCTTGTTGTCGCCGATACGGATCATGCGCTCGGCCGGGATGCCGACTTCCTTGTGCCAGATGTCGTAGGCCTCGTCGTCGGTGGCGTAGACGGTGACCCAGAGCTTCTCCTTCGGCAGGTTCAGCCACTTGTCGCTGGTCAGGAATTCCCAGGCGTAGGCGATGGCGTCGCGCTTGAAGTAATCGCCGAAGCTGAAGTTGCCCAGCATCTCGAAGAAGGTGTGGTGGCGCGCGGTGTAGCCGACGTTCTCCAGGTCGTTGTGCTTGCCGCCGGCACGCACGCACTTCTGGCTGGTGGTGGCGCGGGTGTAGGCACGCTTCTCCAGGCCGAGGAAGCAGTCCTTGAACTGGTTCATGCCGGCGTTGGTGAACAGCAGGGTCGGATCGTTCGCCGGGATCAGCGAACTGGAAGCGACACGGGTGTGCCCCTTCTCTTCGAAGAAGCGGAGGAAGGCTTCGCGGATTTCTGCGCTTTTCATCTAATTCATCCAGGCAAACGGCGGCTGCGGCAAAAGCCGGCAAAGGGCCGCATTATATCGGCCCCGCGCGGCAGGGACAGCCCGTTTGCGGGGAATTTGGATAGAAAGCCTCTTCGGGCCACGGAGTGACCCGAATCGAGAGCGAAGAACCGGATCAGAGCTCGGTGGGGACGATCAGGATGCCGGCGCGCAGGCCGTTCTTGACCTTGGGGTTGGGGAAGATGATGCGTGCGCCCTGCTCTTCCACCAGCCAGCGGGTGCCGGCGATGTCCTCGGCCAGCAGGAAGCCTGGCTCGAGCTCAGTGAAGTTCTCGATATCGCTCGGCAGGTGCAGCTTGAAGGCATCGCTGTGCTTGATCACCTCACGCGACACGGCGAACAGCTGCAGGCCATCCAGCGAATCGGTTTCCGGCTCGCAGTTCTCCACCAGCTCGCGCAGGCGCTTCTCCAGCAGGTCAAGGTTGACCAGCTGGTTCTGGCCGAACGGCCGGGCCTTGCCCAGCTCCAGGGTGAAGGCCTCGGCGTCCAGGCGCGCGTAGGTGTAGGAGCTGAAGGTGATGCCGGTCTTGCGCTGCAGCAGCACGGCATCGATGCCGGCGCCGCGCAGGCGGGCCAGCTCGGCGCGCGAATGCTCGCGACCTTCGACATAGGGATAGAGGGCGAACTGCTCGATCTTCGAGCCGCGGATCGCCGTGTGCAGGTCGTAATGCAGGCGGGCGCGGCCTTCCTTGCTGAAGAAGGCGGCGGCGTGACGCTCCAGCTCGTTGGCGCGCAACGCCTCGAAACCACTGCTCTGGGCATGGCGGCCGTCGAACAGGCGGTTGATGTCCTGCTCGATGTAGCGCTCGCCGCGGCGCATGGCCTCGGGGTTGCCGTAGAGGAACAGCATGCGCACCTTGGGCAGCAGCTGGCCGGAGGCGATGGCCTGCAGCAGCCGGTCGAGCAGCTCGATCGGCGCCGTCTCGTTGCCGTGGATACCGGCCGACAGCAGCAGGTCGAGGCCGCTGTCGTCGTGGGCGCTGGGCGTCACTTCCAACACGCCTTCGCCCAGCCAGTGCAGGCGCGCACCCTCGCGGGTCAGCTGAATCTTCTCGGTCGGCTCGCGGCCGGCCAGGGTGAGTTCGAGCAGTTTGCCGAGGGCGAGCATGGGGATTACCTCAGTCTTTACGGTCCGGCTCAGTGCTTGCAGTCGGGACCGTGTACATGATCCTCGTCGTCACCGGACAGGTCGGCCGGCTCCATTTCCAGCTGCAGGCCGACCAGGTTGGTGGCCTGCGGGCGCAGCAGCAGGTTGGCGTACTCGGTGTCGCCCTCCTCCACGTCCACGCCGATCAGCAGTTGCTCGCCAACGGCCTGGATCCACACTTCCTTGCCCTGCCAGATCACGGCGAAGCGGGTGCAGGACGTTTCCAGCTGGGTGCCGTCGGTATCTTCGAGGATGAGTTGCAGGGCGTCGGACATGTTCAGTGCTCTCAGGCGAGTTGGAAGGGATAGACGGAGCCCAGTTTAAGGATCTGCGTCAGTTCATCCAATGCCGTACGGCATTCAATCAGCAATTGCGGGTCGGCCAGGTCGCTTTCCGCCAGGCGATCGCGGTAGTGCTTGTCGACCCAGGCATTGAGGGTATCGAACAGGGCCGGCGTCATCACCACGCCCGGATTGACCGCCGCCAGTTCGTGCTCCTTGAGCGCCACACGCAGGCGCAGGCAGGCCGGGCCGCCGCCGTTCTGCATGCTCTGCTTGAGGTCGAACACCTTGACCTCGCGGATCGGACCGCTGCCGCTGGTCAGCTGCTGCAGGTAGGCCCAGACGTTGGCGTTGTTGCGGCATTCCTCCGGCACGACCAGCAGCATGCTGCCGTCGGCGCGGGTCAGCAGCTGGCTGTTGAACAGGTAGGAGCGCACGGCGTCATCGACGCTCACGGCATCGCGCGGCACCAGTACGCCTTGGAAGTTGCCACCGCGGCGGCCAAGCTTGTCGCCCAGCTCGGCCAGCACCTTGTCGGTGTCGAGGAAGGCGTCCTGGTGATAGAACAGCACCTCGCCGTTACCCACGGAGATCACATCGTTGTGGAACACGCCCTGGTCGATCACCGCCGGGTTCTGCTGGGCATAGACCACGCCCTCGTCGCCCAGGCCGTGCAGACGGGCCACCGCCTGGCAGGCTTCCAGGGTCTGCCGCGCCGGGTAACGCTGCGGCGTCGGGAAGCGGCTGTCGAAGGCGCTGCGACCGAACACGAAGAACTCCACGCCGGCCTCGCCATAGCCCTTGCAGAAGCGCGTGTGGTTGGCCGCACCTTCGTCACCGAACTGACCCACGGCCGGCAGCGCGGCGTGGTGGGCGAAGTGCTGCTCGCTCTCGAACATGGCACGCAGCACGCGGCTGGTTGTCGGGTGCTCGATGCTGCGGTGGAACTTGCAGTTGAGGTTGGCGGCGGTGAAGTGCACGCGGCCATCCGAGGTGTCGGCGCTGGGGCTGACGGTGCAGGAGTTGGCGGTCCACATGCTGGAAGCCGAGCTGACGGCGGCCAGCAACGGCATGGACTGCTTGGCGACCTTGGCGATCACCTCGGCGTCGGTCCCGGTGAAGCCCAGGCTGCGCAGGGCGGCGACGTCCTGGCGCTCCTGCGGGGCGAACACGCCCTGCTTGAAGCCCATGTCCATCAGCGCCTTCATCTTGCCCAGGCCCTGCTTGGCCGCCTCCTTCGGATTGGAAGCCGCCTGGCTGTTGCTCTGCGAGGCCACGTTGCCGTACGACAGGCCACCGTAGTTGTGGGTCGGGCCGACCAGGCCGTCGAAGTTCATTTCATAGGCGGACATCACAGACTCACTCCCGGGGTCAGGGTGGCGGGCAGGCTCAGGGTGGCGCTCTCCAGCGAGGCGACCGGATAGGCGCAGTAGTCGGCCGCGTAGTAGGCGCTGGCGCGGTGGTTGCCGGAGGCGCCCACACCGCCGAACGGCGCGCTGCTGGCGGCACCGGTCAGCTGTTTGTTCCAGTTGACGATGCCGGCGCGGCTCTCGATCAGGAACTGCTGGTAGCGCTCGGCGCTATCCGACAGCAGGCCGGCGGCCAGGCCGTACTGGGTGTTGTTGGCCTCGGCAATGGCGGCATCGAAATCGGCGTAGCGGATCACCTGCAGCAGCGGGCCGAAGAACTCTTCGTCGATGCGCTCGGCAACGCTGGTCACATCGAGGATGCCCGGGGTCAGCAGCGCGGCGTTGGGCACCGGCTGGATCATCTCCAGCAAGGCCACAGCGCCCTGGTCGAGCAGATGACGCTGGGCCTTGAGCAGGTGCTCGGCAGCGCCCAGGGAGATCACCGGACCCATGAACGGCGCCGGCTGTTCGTCGAAGGCGCCGACCTTGATGGTCGAGGCCACCGCCACCAGGCGCGCCAGCAGGGCATCGCCCCAGGCGCCCACGGGCACCAGCAGGCGACGGGCACAGGTGCAGCGCTGGCCGGCGGAGATGAAGGCGGACTGGATGATGGTGTAGACGGCGGCATCCAGGTCCTGGACCTGATCGACCACCAGCGGGTTGTTGCCGCCCATCTCCAGCGCCAGGATCTTGTCCGGGCGGCCGGCGAACTGGCTGTGCAGCAGGTTGCCGGTGCGGCTGGAGCCGGTAAAGAACAGGCCGTCGATGCCCGGGTTGCCGGCCAGGGCCACACCGGTCTCGCGGGCGCCCTGCACCAGGTTGAGTACGCCGGCCGGCAGGCCGGCCTCGATCCAGCACTTGACCGTCAGCTCGGCGACCTTGGGGGTCAGCTCGCTGGGCTTGAACACCACCGCGTTGCCGGCCAGCAGCGCCGGCACGATGTGACCATTGGGCAGGTGGCCGGGGAAGTTGTAGGGGCCGAACACGGCGACCACGCCATGCGGCTTGTGGCGCAGCACGGCGGTGGCGTCGGCCAGCGGGCCGCTCTTCTCACCGGTACGCTCGCGGTAGCTCTGCACGGAGATGGCGACCTTGTTGACCATGCTGGTCACCTCGGTGGCGGACTCCCACAGCGGCTTGCCGGTTTCCTCGCCGATGGCGCGGGCCAGCTCGTCGGCGTGGCTCTTCAGCGTGGCGGCGAACTGCTCCAGCACGGCGATGCGCTCGTCCAGCGAGCGACGCGCCCAGGCCGGGAAGGCGGCGCGGGCGGCGGCGACGGCCTGCTCGACCTGCGCGGCGCTGGCGCCCTGGCCGCTCCACACGGTCTCCTGGGTCACCGGATTGAGCGACTCGAAGGCCTCGCCCTGCCCGGCCTGCCAGTTGCCGGCGATGTAATGGGTAGTCATTGCTTGCTCTCCTTGGCCGACAGCGGCACGGCGCGCACATTGGCGCCGGCACTGAGCTGCAGGCGCTTGGCGGTCAGCGGGTCGACCACCAGGGTGCCGGCGGCGGCACGCGCCGGCGCGGCGGCGATACGGCAGTCTTCGCGCTTGCGGTTGTGGATCAGATAGGGAATGGCGTCGTCGCCCGGGGTGCCCACGGCCAGCACCAGGTTCTGGCTGTCGCGCACCGCGCGGATCTTGTCGGTCTCCACCTCGATGGCCGGGCCGGCGTCGAAGATGTCGACGAAGCCCTGGTAGCTGAAGCCTTCGCCCTTGAGCATGGCCAGCGCCGGCTCGGTGTCCGGGTGAACGCGACCGATGACGCTGCGCGCCTCTTCGGAGAGGAAGCAGGTGTAGAGCGGGAACTTGGGCATCAGCTCGGCGATGAAGGCCTTGTTGCCGACTCCGGTGAGGTAGTCCGCCTGGCTGAACTCCATCTTGAAGAAGTGCCGACCGAGGCTTTCCCAGAACGGCGAACGGCCGTTCTCGTCGGACATGCCGCGCATCTCGGCGATCACCTTGTTACCGAACAGCTCGCGGAACTCGGCCATGAACAGGAAACGTGCCTTGGACAGCAGGCGCCCGTTGAGACCGGTGCGGTAGCCGGCATGCAGGAACAGCGAGCACAGCTCGGAGTTGCCGGTCATGTCGTTGGCCAGGAACAGGGTGGGAATCTCGCGGTGGATCTTCAATTCCTGGGAGGCACTGACGGTGAGGCCGACCCGGTAGTTGTACCAGGGCTCGCGCAGGCCCACGGCACCAGCCACGGCGGAGATGCCGACGACCTGGCCGTTGTCGTCCTCGAGCACGAACAGGTAGTCGGCGTCGGCGCGCTCGGCCTCGCCACGGAACGCCTTCTCCGCCCAGCCGACCCGGTGCGCCAGGCGCTCCTCGTTGGCCGGCAGGGTGGTCAGGCCGGTGCCGGTGCTGCGGGCCAGGTCGATCAGCGCCGACAGGTCGGTGCTACGGACGGGACGAACGATCATATTGCCTCCAGAATTCTCTCCCCTCTCCTTCCGGGAGAGGGGCCGGGGATTGAGGGAAGCTCCCTCATCCGGCCCTATGGGCCACCTTCTCCCGGTGGGAGAAGGGTCAACGCATCAAACCGCCACCAGCCGAACGCTGGCACCCTCGCCCACACCCAGCGCCTCGGCCGCCTCGGCACTCAGGGTCACCGGCTTGCCGGGCACCCAGTCGAGATCGGCGACGATGGCGCGGAAGTCCTGCAACTGGCCGTTGCTGACCAGGTACTGGCGCCCGCCCTTGCCCGGCTCACCGACGCGCACCGGCACGATGCGGCTCTGCGCGATGGAACGGATGCCCGAGGTACGTGCGTGCAGGGTCGGGCCGCCGTCGAAGATGTCGATGTAGTGGTCGGTCTCGAAGCCTTCGCGCATCAGGATGTCGAAGGTCACCTGGGCGCGGCTGTAGACCTGGCCCATGGCTTCCTGGGCGCTGTCCGGCAGCAGCGGCACGTAGATCGGGTAATGCGGCATCAGCTCGGCGAGGAAGGTGCGGCTCTTCAGGCCGCACAGGCGCTCGGCCTCGGTGTAGCTCATGTCGAAGAAGTTGCGGCCGACCGCGTCCCAGAACGGCGAGTCGCCCTGCTCGTTGCTGTAGCCGACGATCTCCACCACCACCGCATCGGCGAAGCGCTCCGGGTGGGCGGCCATGAACAGCAGGCGCGCGCGCGAGTTGAGCTCGGCGAAGGGGCTGTCGACCAGGTCGCGCTGCACGTAGAAGCTGGTCAGCAGGCTGTTGCCGGTCAGGTCATGGCACAGCGAGAGGACGTGGATCTTGTTGTGGATCTTCAGCTCGCGCGAGGCGTGCACGAAGGTCTCGTTGCGGAAGCTGTAGAAGGGCTCGGAGTAGCCGGCGGAAGCGACGATGGCCGAGCAGCCGCGCAGCTTGCCGCTGTCGGTATCTTCGAGCACGAAGAAGTAGCTCTCCTCGCCATTGAAGATGACCTCGGCAGCGAAAGACGCCTCGGAGGCGGCGATCTTGTCGCTCAGGCGACCGGCGTCGTCCGGCAGCGAAGTGACGCCCACCGGGCTATCCGCAGCCAGACGCTGTACCTCGGCAAGGTCCGACATCTGCGCGGGGCGCATCACCAGCATGGCGTTACTCCTTCAGAGCTGCGTTCCGCCAGGGCGAAACGGTTTTCGAATAAAACCCCCAGAAGGCTCACGGCCCCCTGGAGAAAGATCGGAGATTCCGATCACGCATGGAACGGTTCGTCCTGAAGCAAACCGGCGGTACTTCCCTGCACCGCCGTTATCGGGGTCGGGTGAATCAGCCCTGGACCAGCTTGGCCACGGCGCGCTCGAAGCGATCCAGGCCCTCGGCGATGTCGGCATCCTCGACCACCAGGCTGGGGGCGAAGCGCACGGTGTCCGGGCCGGCCTGCAGCACCATCACGCCCTCGGCGGTGGCGGCATCCAGCACGCTCTTGGCCTTGCCCTTCCAGGCATCGGTCAGGGCGCAGCCGAGCAGCAGACCGAGGCCGCGGACCTCGCTGAAGATGCCGTACTTCTCGCCAATCGCCTGCAGGCGCTGCTTGTACTGGGCGCTCTTGGCTTTGACGCCGGCCAGCACTTCCGGAGTGTTGACCACGTCCAGCACCGCCTCAGCCACCGCACAGGCCAGCGGGTTGCCGCCGTAGGTGGTGCCGTGGGTGCCGACGGCCAGGTGCTTGGCCAGGTCGGTGGTGGTGAGCATGGCGCCGATGGGGAAACCGCCGCCCAGGCTCTTGGCGCTGGAGAGGATGTCCGGGGTCACGCCGTAGTGCATGTAGGCGAACAGCTCGCCGGTACGGCCCATGCCGCTCTGCACTTCGTCGAACACCAGCAGCGCGTTGTGTTCGTCGCACAGCTTGCGGGCGCCTTCCAGATATGCCTTGTCGGCCGGCAGCACGCCGCCCTCGCCCTGGATCGGCTCGATCACCACGGCGCAGGTCTTGTCGGAGATGGCCGCCTTCAACGCGTCCAGGTCGTTGTACGGAACATGGCTGATGCCCTGGATCTTCGGACCGAAGCCGTCGGAATACTTGGGCTGCCCGCCGACGCTGACGGTGAACAGGGTGCGGCCATGGAAGCTGTTGAGCGCGGCAATGATCTCGCACTTCTCCGGACCGAAACGGTCATGGGCGACACGACGAGCCAGCTTGAAGGCGGCCTCGTTGGCCTCGGCGCCGGAGTTGCAGAAGAACACGCGCTCGGCGAAGGTCGCGTCGACCAACTTGTGGGCCAGGCGCAGGGTCGGCTCGTTGGTGAACACGTTGGAAATGTGCCACAGGGTGTTGGCCTGCTCGGTCAGCGCCTTGACCAGCGCCGGGTGGCAGTGGCCGAGGGAGTTGACGGCGATACCGCCGGCGAAGTCGATCAGCTCGCGACCGCTCTGATCCCAGACTCGGGAGCCCTGGCCGCGCACAGGAATGAAGGCAGCGGGGGCATAGTTGGGGACCAGATACTGATCGAAATCGGCGCGTTGCACCGGATCGTGCTGAACGGACATCGGGGCTCTCCTGAATAACGAACACCGCACAAATGGCAGGTGATGAAAGGATTGTAGGGGCTGCCCACGGGCCCGCATTGCCGCCATGCGACAACTTCTTACAGCGGCAACCCGCGGTTTTCCTGGGCTTTCGGCAATGCGACAGAAAGCTCCGGAATTGCGCAGTTTAAACGCTGCGCGACGGCATCGGCGGTGCCCAGAGGAAAAAAGCGGGAGGCGCGATGGGCATCGGGGCGTGCCGACCGACACGCGAGCCGCACTGACGGCTGCGCTGGCACCTTCGCCAGTTGCCAGCCGCACCCGGCATCACACCGACCGAGGCCTAAGCGCTGCCCAGGCAAACCCGATTGCGCCCTTCCTGCTTGGCCCGATACAGCGCGGCATCTGCCGCGCCGACCAGCGCCACCAACTCGTCCTGAGCCGGCGAACCCGGAATCGCCGATGCCAGGCCGATGCTGGCGGTAACCTTGATAACCTCGTCAACCAGCGGAATATCGAGCTCAGCCAGGGCCTGGCGAATACCCTCTGCGACCAGCCGGGCGCCGTCCAGCGTGGTGTCCGGCAGAATCACCATGAACTCTTCACCGCCATAACGGCACACCACATCGGCCTTGCGCTTGGCGAAGCCCTTGATAAGCGTCGCGACCGTCTTGAGCACGGCATCACCGGACTGATGCCCGTGGTTGTCATTGATGCGCTTGAAATGGTCGATGTCGACCATCAGCACCGACAGCGGACCCTTCTGCCGGCAGGCACGCGCCCACTCCGTCGCGAGGACCTCCTCCTGATGGGCGCGGTTATACACCCCGGTCAACCCGTCGATCGTGCTCAGCTCGCTGAGCTGGCGGTTCTTGTCGCTCAGCTCCAGCAAGGCGCTGTTGAGCTCTTCCGTGCGCTCCAGCACCCGCTGCTCGAGCGAGGCCCGCGCCTCCTGCTCGATACGCAGGTTTTCCTGCTTCAACAGGCGCATGCGGTCGGCCAGCGCCACCACCAGCAGGATCATCTGCAGAGCAGAGCCGATCTGCAGGGCGTACTCCGTGAGATAGGTGCCCGGCAGCACATGGAAGGTCTTCAGCGCATACAGCACCATGCCCAGCAGCAGCACGGTGAATGCCAGCAGGAAGAAACGCGACTGGCGATAACCGGCCCAGAAGATCCGCACCGCCACCGCAAACACCACCAACGGGGAAATCACCACCGACGCGGTGCTCAGGCGGATAGCCCAATCGTAGGGCATGACCAGACAAGCCAGCGCCAACGCGACATACAGCCGCTGTACCAATAGCAGCAGCCGATCGATACGCGGCGCCAGGGTGCGGGTCTGCAGAAACGAGCGGGTCAGCAGGATCAGGGTGAGCGTGGCCACAGTGATCGAGAGCGGCAGCATGCGGTTGCTCCAGCTCGGAAACTGGGGCCACAGATACTGGAAGGCCAGGCCATTGAGCGTCAGCTGGAACAACCCGTAGGCAGCAATGTAGGCAATGTAATAGAGATGGCTGGCATCCCTGACCGACAGATAGGTCAGCAGGGTGTACAGCAGCATCGACAGCAGAGCGCCGTAGTAGAGCCCCAGCAGGTAGTACTCGGTACGACTCGTGGACACATAGTGGTGGGCGCTGGAGAGTACCGCTGGCATCTGCAGCGACCCCTCGGTCTGCACCGCCACATACAACCAGACCGGCTCGCCGAGCGGCAATGGCAACTCCACCGTGAAGTGCCGACTCTTGATCAGGCGCTGGTCGAACGGTCGCCGATCGCCACCATGCTCGGCAACCAGCACCTCGCCGTGCTGATCGAGCAGGAACACGTCGATGTTATCCAGGGGCGGGTAAGCAAACTCCAGGAACCAGCTTTCATCGCCGTTGACCTGCAGCAACTGAGTGCGGAACCAGTAGCGCTCTTCGGTGAAACCGAAGTTCGGCGCTCCGCCGGAGTGGCGGGTGAAGCGCTGGGCGGGCAGCCGGCTGATGGCATGGACATCCGCGACGGAGCTTGGATCGGCGAGGAATTCGAAATGGCTATCGAGCTCAACGCGCGGATTCTTTTCATCCAGCAGCAGCAACGAAGCGTTCTCGGCTGCGGCGACAGTGACCGCACCGAAACTCATCCAGCAGCACAGCAGCAAGCGTAATAGGCGCATCTTCTTATAGTTGTTCGGTTTGCACCGCACTGAGCATAGGCCGGTTTATGGTGCTGAAAAAGCGCAGCGGCCGCCTCCGGCGAGCTCAATGTCAGGCTTGTTGTCGACCCGATCGGGATGCTGTCCGCGCCTTGCGACAGCGACCCCGGCGCAACGGCGGCATAGGCGCGGCGCCCGAGCAACGGGCGAACCAGCACTACCCGCGTTCGACGGACGCCGGCGCGATCTCGAAGGGGCTGGCGCTGCGGCGCTGGTTGCGGTCTTCGCGCGGGGTGGCGCCGAAGAAGTTGCGGTAGGCGCTGGAGAAGTGCGGGCCGGAGGAGAAGCCGCAGGACAAGCCGATCTGGATGATCGACTTGCTGGTCTGCATCAGCAGCTGGCGCGCCTTGTTCAGGCGCAGCTCCAGGTAGTACTGGCTGGGCACGCGATTGAGGTACTGCTTGAAGATGCGCTCCAGCTGGCGACGCGACACGCACACGTGCTGGGCGATCTCGTCGGTGGTCAGCGGCTCTTCGATGTTGGCTTCCATCAGCAGCACGGCCTGGGTCAGCTTGGGATGACTGGAGCCGATGCGGTTCTGCAGGGGAATGCGCTGGCGCTCGCCGCCCTCGCGGATGCGCTCGACCACCAGTTCCTCGCTCACCGCCCCGGCCAGCTCGGCACCGTGGTCACGGGCCAGTACGGCCAGCAACAGGTCGAGTACGGACAGGCCGCCGCAGGCGCTGAGGCGATCACGGTCCCAGTCGAACAGGTGGCTGGTGGCGATGACCTTGGGGAAGCGCTCGGTGAAATCGTCCTGCCAGCGCCAGTGCACGGCGGCGCGATAGCCGTCGAGCAGGCCGAGCTGGGCCAGCGGATAGACACCGGCGGACAGGCCGCCGATGGCGATACCGGCGCGCGCCAGCTGCTTCAGTGCCGAGGACAGCGCCGGCGCCACTTGCGCGGGCGGCTCGTCGGCCAGCAGGAACAGCTTGCTGCAACCCTCCAGGCGACCGCTCCAGGGCTCGCCCGGCATCTGCCAGGCTCCCGCGCTGGGGGCTTCGGCCTGCAGGAAACGCAGCTCGTAGGACACTTCCGGATGAACGCGCTGTGCCACACGCACAGCCTCCTCGGCCAGGGCCAGGGTCATGGGCCTGGTTTCTGGCCAGATCAGGAAGGCAATGCAGTGGGCAGTCGAGGTCATGGAGACAGTCTAGTGCTTACTTCAGGCTGCCGGAAAGGAACTGCTTCAGGCGCTCGGATTGCGGATTGGCCAGCACTTGTTTCGGGCAGCCGGTTTCTTCCACCAGGCCCTTGTGCAGGAAGATCAGCTGGTTGGACACCTCGCGGGCGAAGCCCATCTCGTGGGTCACCACCACCATGGTGCGGCCTTCCTGGGCCAGGTCCTGCATCACCTTGAGCACTTCGCCGACCAGCTCCGGGTCGAGGGCCGAGGTCGGCTCGTCGAACAGCATGACTTCCGGCTCCATGGCCAGGGCACGGGCGATGGCCACGCGCTGCTGCTCGCCACCGGACATGTGTGCCGGGTACGCGTCTTTCCTGTGCGCCACACCGACCTTGGCCAGGTAGTGCTCGGCCTTCTCGATGGCTTCCTTCTTCGGCACGCCGAGCACGTGCACGGGCGCCTCGATGACGTTCTCCAGGGCGCTCATGTGCGACCACAGGTTGAAGTGCTGGAACACCATGGACAGGCGCGAGCGCATGCGCTGCAGCTGCTTGGCATCGGCGGCCTTGAGCGCGCCGTCCTTGTTGGCCACCAGCTTGAGCTCCTCGCCGTTGAGCAGGATCTTGCCGCCATGCGGCTGCTCGAGCATGTTGATGCAGCGCAGGAAGGTGCTCTTGCCCGAGCCGGACGAGCCGATGATGCTGATCACGTCGCCAGCCTTGGCCGCCAGGGACACGCCTTTCAGCACTTCGTGGTCGCCGTAGCGTTTGTGCAGATCCTGAACTTCGAGTTTGTACATGGTTGGTCTCTCGTATGGCTCAGTCGCTCAGCAGGCGACCCTGACGAATGGGTTGATGACCGGCCACCTTGGCCAGCCAGAGTCCGGGTTGGGCGAAGCGCAGGCGCTCGCGCACATAGAGCACGCCGGAGGTGGACGCGCGCACGATGCTGTGGCGATCCTCCAGCGGGTCGATGACTTCGAATAACGGATCGCCAGCCACCACCCAGGCGCCGACCGGCTGCAGGAAGCTGACCACGCCGGGGTGCGGCGCATAGGCGTACTCGGCACCGGCAAAGGGCGTGGCCACGCAGCTCGGTGCGGGCGCCGCCGGCCAGTCGCCGTCGATCAGGCCGTGCTCGGCGAGGCAGGCGAGGATGGCCTCGGCGCTGGCCTCGGCGCGCTCGCGTTCGGTATCCGGCATGCCGCCCAGCTCCACCGTCGCCGCCTGGCAGGCCAGCGGCACGGCCGCCTGCGGGAAGCTGCGCGACAAACGCAGCCAGGCCACGGAGCAGGCCTCGTCGAAGGAGCTGCCGCCGGTGTCCTCGGCGACCAGCACGGCACCGGCCTGCAGGCGCGCGGCCAGGGCGGCGAAGGCCTCGGTCTGCTGCGGAATCATGTACAGGTGCGCCACCGCATCGAAATCGCAATGCAGGTCGAGCACCAGATCGGCGTCACAGGCATGGCGCAGCAGCAGGCGCTGCAGGCCCTGCAGCTCCGAGCCGGCGCATGGCAATGCGTCGAGCGCGTCGAGCATGGCCTGGCGGATCAGCCGCACGTTGGCCTGGGCATCGCCGCCCAGGCGACCTTCCAGCCGCGGCGAGACCAATTCGGCCAGGTCGGCGAAGTCGCGATTGAAGTTCTTGCCGCTGCCCAGCTCGAAACGCCCCTGGCTGGTGGCCTGGAACATCTGGCCGAGGCCGATGGGGTTGGCCACCGGCACCAGTTCGATCACGCCCTGCACACGGCCCTGCCCTTCCAGCTCGGCCAGGCGGCGCTTGAGCTCCACCGCCACGCGCATGCCCGGCAGCTCGTCGGCGTGCAGGCTGGCCTGGATATAGGCCTTGCGCTCGCCCGCGCCGAAACGGAACACGCTCAGCGTGCGTTCGGTGCCGGGGCAACCCCAGGGCAGGCGGTGGTCGATGCGTTGCATGGCGTCGGTCTCAGTGCTTGCGCGGGGCCAGGTAGGCCAGCCAGCGGCGCTCGGCCAGCTTGAACAGGCGCACCAGGATGAAGGTCAGGCACAGGTAGAACACGCCGGCGGTGATATAGGCCTCGAACGGCAGGTAGTACTGCGAGTTGACGGTCTTGGCGGCACCGGTGATGTCGATCAGGGTCACCACCGACGCCAGGCTGGTGGTGTGCAGCATCATGATCACCTCGTTGCTGTACTGCGGCAGCGCACGGCGCAACGCGGACGGCAGGAGGATGCGGCGATACAGCTTGCCCCGCGACATGCCCATGGCCTTGGCCGCCTCGATCTCGCCGTAGGGCGTGGCCTTGAGGCTGCCGGCGAGGATCTCGGCGCTATACGCACTGGTGTTGATGGCGAAGGCCAGGCAGGCGCAGAAGGTGGCGTTGGACAGGTACGGCCACATGAAGCTCTCGCGCACCGCCTCGAACTGGGCCAGGCCGTAGTACAGCAGGTACAGCTGCACCAGCATCGGCGTGCCACGGATCACGTAGGTGTAGAGCCAGGCCGGGAAGTTGATCGCGGCCTGCTTGGACACGCGCATCATCGCCAGCGGCACGGCTGCCAGCAGGCCGACGGCCAGGGAAATCACCAGCAGCTTGAGGGTGACCAGCACACCGCCGAAATACAGCGGCAGACTGTCGAGTACCACGTTGTAGTCGAAAAGCATGACAACTCCCTCAGATTTCGGCCGTCTTCACGCCGACCGAATAGCGGCGTTCGAGGTAGCGCAATACCACCAGCGACACGCTGGTCAGCACCAGATAGATGGCTGCCGCCAGAAGGATGTAGGTGAACGGCTCGCGGGTCGCGTCGCCGGCGCTCTTGGCGCGGGCCATCATGTCCTGCAGGCCGACCAGGGAAATCAGCGCGGTGGCCTTGACCAGCACCAGCCAGCTGTTGGTCACGCCGGGAATGGCCAGGCGGATCATCTGCGGCACCAGAATGCGGAAGAACACCCGCAGCGGGCTCATGCCATAGGCCATGCCCGCCTCGCCCTGGCCCTTGGGGATGGCCATGAAGGCACCGCGGAAGGTCTCGGACAGGTAGGCGCCGTAGATGAAGCCCAGGGTACCGACACCGGCAATGAACGGATTGATGTCGATGTAATCTTCGTAGCCCACCAGCGGGGCGATACGATTCACCAGATCCTGGCCGCCATAGAAGATCAGCAGGATCAGTACCAGATCGGGAATGCCGCGAATCACCGTGGCGTAGGCATCACCCATCAGGGCGAGCCACTTCATGGGCGACAGGCGACAGGCCGCACCGAACAGACCGAGCACGATGGCCACCGCCATCGATAGCGCGGCCAGCTGCACGGTGAGCCAAGCGCCATCGAGAATGGTCGAGCCGTAGCCGTTGAACATGGAATCTATCCTCTGGATACACAGGAGGAGGCCCTTACTAGGGCGGGGCTGGGTGAGTCCGGCAGAGCTGCTCGCTCACCCGGCCCGCGCAACGCCCTCCCCACTCGGGAAGGGCGAGCGCTGCGGCGTTACTCGCCGTAGACGTTGAACTGGAAGTACTTGTCCTGCACTTCCTTGTACTTGCCGTTGGCGCGGATCGCCAGGATGGCGGCGCTGATCTTGTCGGCCAGGGCCTTGTCACCCTTGCGCACGGCGATGCCGGCACCGTTGCCGAAGTATTTCTCTTCGGTGTAGTCCGGGCCCACCAGGGCGAAGCCCTTGCCGGCGTCGGTCTTGAGGAAGCCGTCGTCGATGTTGACGACGTCGGCCAGGGTGGCGTCCAGACGGCCCGAGGCCAGGTCGAGGAAGATCTCGTTCTGCGAGCTGTAGCGCACCACTTCGACACCGGCCGGGGCGAAGACTTCGGTGGCGTAGCGGTCATAGATGGACGCACGCTGCACGCCGACCTTCTTGCCTTTCAGGTCCACCAGCGGGTCTTTCAGCTCGGTACCGGCCTTCATCGCCAGCTTGGCGGGGGTGTGGTAGTACTTGCCGGTGAAGTCCACGGACTTCTTGCGCTCTTCGGTGATGGACATGGACGACAGCACGGCGTCGAACTTGCGCACCTTGAGGGCCGGGATCAGACCGTCGAATTCCTGCTCGATCCACTGGCACTTGACCTTCATCTCTTCGCAGAGGGCGTTGCCGATGTCGTAGTCGAAGCCGGTGATGCTGCCGTCGGGCTGCTTGAAGGCGAAGGGTGGGTAGGCCGCCTCGATACCGATGCGCAGCGGTTTGTCTTCTGCCTGGACCAGCGCACTGAAAGCGGAAAGCGCCAGTGCGCCGAGAAGTACGATCTTCTTCATCTTGTGCTCCTTCGAATGGGTACAGCGTTTGGCAGAATGAGGTTCGCCATGGCCTTGATGAATTGTAGAAAGTGTCGCCATGTTTGCCGGCGCAGAATGTGCGGCAATAGGCTCGGCCAAGTGGGCGGCATTCTATCGACCGGGGATAGGTCGATATTTCCTCAAAGCGACAACAAATTACAGAAGGGCAGGACGGGCGCTGAGCGCGTATTGACAGGTCAACCGAAACGTGACCGGCAGGACATAAAAACACAACCCAGTATTCAGGCAATAAGCACGCCAGCTATGGCCAGAGCCTTGAATTCAGCGGGCGCGGCACCCTCTCCCCGGTTTTCCTGACCCGCCAGTGTGCAGCGGGTGTTCCCAGCCGCCCCGAATCGGCGCATAGCGTTACCCTGGGCGTTACGCCTTATCGGGAAAAATCGGTATTCGGCGCCGCAAAAAACAAACCCCGGCTTGTGGCCGGGGTTCTGCACGTCGGCGCAACCGCCCGATCAGGCGGCCTGCATGGTGCGATGGGTGTCGATGAGGTGTTGCACCACGCCGGGGTCGGCCAGCGTGGAGATGTCGCCGAGGGAATCGTATTCGGCGGTGGCGATCTTGCGCAGGATACGGCGCATGATCTTGCCCGAGCGGGTCTTCGGGAGTCCCGGAGCCCACTGGATGACGTCTGGCGAGGCGATCGGGCCGATCTCCTTGCGCACCCAGTTCTTCAGTTCCTGACGCAGCTGCTCGGAGGTTTCCTCGCCTGCGTTCAGGGTCACGTAGACATAGATGCCCTGCCCCTTGATGTCGTGCGGCACGCCGACCACGGCGGCCTCGGCGACTTTCGGGTGGGCGACCATGGCGCTCTCGATCTCGGCGGTGCCCATGCGGTGGCCGGAGACGTTGAGCACGTCATCCACCCGGCCGGTGATCCACCAGTAGCCGTCCTCATCGCGACGGGCGCCGTCACCGGTGAAGTACATGCCCTTGAAGGTCTTGAAGTAGGTGTCGACGAAGCGGTCGTGATCGCCGTACAGGCTGCGCGCCTGGCCCGGCCAGGAGTCGATGATCACCAGGTTGCCTTCGGCAGGACCCTCGATCAGGTTGCCCAGGTTGTCCACCAGCGCCGGTTGCACGCCGAAGAACGGACGAGTGGCCGAGCCCGGCTTGAGCGCGGTGGCGCCCGGCAGCGGGCTGATCAGCACGCCGCCGGTCTCGGTCTGCCACCAGGTGTCGACGATCGGGCAGCGCTCGCGGCCGACGTTCTCGTGGTACCAGTGCCAGGCCTCGGGGTTGATCGGCTCGCCCACCGAGCCGAGCAGGCGCAGGCTGGAGCCGTCGGCGCCCTCTACCGCGGCCTTGCCCTCGGCCATCATGGCGCGGATGGCGGTCGGCGCGGTGTAGAGGATATTGACCTTGTGCTTGTCGATGATCTTGGCGACGCGGGTCACGTCCGGGTAGTTCGGCACGCCCTCGAACAACAGGGTGGTGGCGCCGTTGGCCAGCGGTCCGTAGACGATGTAGCTGTGGCCGGTGACCCAGCCCACGTCGGCGGTGCACCAGTAGACCTCGCCCGGCTTGTAGTCGAATACCCGCTCGTGGGTCAGCGCGGCATACACCAGATAGCCACCGGTGGTGTGCAGCACGCCCTTGGGCTTGCCGGTGGAGCCGGAGGTGTAGAGGATGAACAGCGCCTCCTCGGCGCCCATTTCCTTCGGCGCGCAGACGCTGCCGGCCACCTTCATCAGGTCCTCGAACCAGATGTCGCGGTGCTGGTTCCACTTGATCTCGGAACCGGTGCGCTTGACCACGATGACCTTCTGGATGCTGCGGGTCTCGGGGTTGGTCAGGGCGTCGTCGACGTTGGCCTTGAGCGGCACCTTCTTGCCACCACGCAGGCCTTCGTCGGCGGTGATCACCACCTTCGACTGACAGTCGATAATGCGCCCGGCCAGGGCCTCCGGCGAGAAGCCGCCGAACACCACGGAGTGGATGGCGCCGATGCGCGCACAGGCCAGCATGGCGACCACGGCTTCCGGAATCATCGGCATGTAGATGGTCACCACGTCGCCGCGGTGCACGTCCTGGCCACGCAGTGCGTTGGCGAACTTGCAGACCTGCTCGTGCAGCTGGCGGTAGGTGATTTCCTTGTGCTCGGACGGGTTGTCACCTTCCCAGATGATCGCGAGCTGATCGCCGCGCTCGGCCAGGTGGCGGTCCAGGCAGTTGGCCGAGACGTTGAGGGTGCCGTCGGCGAACCACTTGATGTCGACGTGGTGGTCGTCGAACGAGGTCTGCTTGACCTTGGTGAACGGCTTGATCCAGTCGATGCGCTTGGCCTGCTCGCGCCAGAAGCCGTCCGGGTTGATCACCGACTGCTGGTACATCGCCTTGTAGGTGGCTTCGTCGGTCAGCGTGTTGGCGGCCACCTCGGGGCGGACCGGATAGAGAGAAGCAGCGGACATGTGGATACCTCGGCGGCGCGGTTGTTTTTGTATGCCGCCTTTTGTATCCCCCGCCCTTTGGTGGGGCCATTCGACCATGGTCTTACCGCTCTACGACCTTGGTCTCAGCCCCGAAAAAGGAGGGGCAAAAAATCGCCGGGAGCGATTTTTAACGTCGCCCTGCGACGGCCCGAAGGGTGGCCGCCAAGGATGGCGGACATAAAAAAAGGCGACCCACCAGGGTCGCCGCCAATTCATTCCGGGGAGGAATGTCAGAAACGCAGTCCGATTCGCAGGAGCCGGACGACTGACTTTTTACCCCTCCCCGATTCAGCGAACCATTACACCAAGGTCGTAGGGCAATTCCCTACTCCTTGCCCAGGCCGTGCTGGCGCAGCTTGTTGGCAATGGTGGTGTGCGATACGCCGAGGCGCTTGCCCAGTTGGCGACTGCTCGGGTGCTCGGCATACAGGCGCTCCAGCACCGCCTTCTCGAAGCGGCCGAGGATGCTGTCCAGATCGCCCTCCACGGAGAACTCACCCAGCGGCTGCGGCGCGCCGTAGTCCGGCAGGCGGATATGCTCGGCCTTGACCGTGCCGCCGTCGCACAAGGACACGGCCTGGAACAGCACGTTCTCCAGCTGGCGCACGTTGCCCGGCCAGTGGTAATGGACCATGCGCTCGAACGCCGGCGCCGCCAGCTTCGGCAGCGGGCAGCCGATCTGCCGGCTGGCCGAATCGAGGAAGTGCTCGACCAGCGGTGCCAGGCCGTCCAGGCATTCGCGCAGCGGCGGAATATGCAGCGAAAGGACGTTCAAGCGGTGATAGAGGTCCTGGCGGAACTCGCCCTTGGCGCACAGCTCGGACAGGTCGACCTGGGTGGCGCAAATCACCCGCACGTCCAGGTACACCTCCTCGTCGCTGCCCACCCGACGGAAGCAGCCGTCCTGCAGGAAGCGCAGCAGCTTGGCCTGCAGGCGCGGGCTCATCTCGCCGACGCCGTCGAGGAACAGCGTGCCACCCGCGGTCAGCTCCAGTAGGCCGAGCTTGCCTTCCGGCCGCGCGCCCTCGAAGGCGCCGGGGCCATAGCCGAACAGCTCGGTCTCGGCCATGGATTCCGGCAGTCCGGCGCAGTTGAGCGCCATAAAGGGCGATTGCCCGCGCGGGCTGGCCAGGTGGCAGGCGCGGGCCAGCAGCTCCTTGCCGGTGCCGGTCTCGCCCTCGATCAGCAGCGGCGCGTCCAGCGGCGCCATGCGCCGCGCCTCGCGCACCACGGCGGCCATCACCCTGGAGCTCTGGAAGATCGAGTCGAAGCCGCGCAGCTCCTGCTTGCGCACGTGATAGATGCGCTCGCCCACGCGGTCGGCGCGGTGCAGGGTGAGCACCGCGCCGGCCAGCGCCTCGCTCTCGTCATGCTCGGACTGCAGCGGGGCGATATCGGCGAGGAAGATGTCGCCCTTCACCTTCACCCGCAGGCCGTTGACCCGCGACTTGTTGGCGCGCACCAGCTCGGGCAGGTCGAAGTCCTCGATATAGCGCGACAGCGCCATGCCCGGCACCTCGTCGACCCGCACGCCGAGCAGCTGGGCGGCGCTGCGGTTGGCGGCGACTATGCTGCCGCCCATGTCGATGGACAGCACCGGGAAATCCAGTGCGCCGAGCAGCGCGTTGAGCTCCAGGTGACGGCGCTCGCTGGGCATCAGGCCGACGCGCTTGACCCCGAACACGCCGGCGATTGCCTCCAGCTTGGGGCGCAGGGCCTGGAACTGCAGGTTGATCAGGTTCGGGCAGTGCAGATAGATGGCGTTGCCCTGCTCGCCACCGACTTCGCCGCGGGCGACGTTGATGCCGTAGTCGACCAGCAGTTCGAGGATGTCGCGCAGGATACCGACGCGGTTCTGGCAGTGGACTTTGATACGCATGGCGGAGTCTCGGCTCTTGTGATTGGCCTCTTGCGTCAAGAATACGTGACGGGAAGGCGAGACGTCTCGCGACGAACCGCACAGAACCCGGCTAAACGTAATCTTTCCATTACACCGCGCCCGGCAATCGACGGCTAACCTCCTAGGAGTCGCGCCACCGGCCAGGACCGCATGAGCATCTACGTCATCAACGACCTGATCCACTTCGACAGCGAGGCCTTCACCCTCTATCGGGCGGACGCACCCACCGAGCCGCTGCGCATCGGCGCCATCGCCAGCCGCTGCCTGGGGTTGCTGCTGCAGGCCGATGGCGAGATCGTCGGCAAGCGCGAGCTGATGGCCGGAGCCTGGGGCGCGTTCGGCCTGGAGGTGACGGAGAACAGCCTGGCCCAGGTGGTGCGTCAGTTGCGCGTGGCGCTGGACAAGCTGCAGCCGGGCCACGAGCTGATCCTCACCGTGCCGCGCATCGGCTACCGCATCAACGAGCGGGTGCAGCTGCTCGATGCCGCACCTCCCGTGGCTCCACCCGAACCGATTGCCGCGCCCACCCTGCAGGTGCCACCCTCGCCCGCTCCGATGCAGGCGCCCCATGCACCGCGCCACGGCGACTGGCCGGGCCGCCTGGCCCTGGCCGCAGCCGCGCTGGCCTGCTGGGTGCTGCTGTTCAAGCTGCCGGGGCTGCTCTACCCCATCCCGCTTGCCGAGCGGCCGTTCGTGGAGGCCGATGCGACGCGGATCGACGAGGTGACCCTGCACCTCGAAGACATGCCGGCCGCGGCACTGCGCCCGGACAACGAAAAGCTCGCCACTCGCGCCAGGCAACTGGGCCAGGCCTTGGACCTGGGCGAGCTGCATATCTACCGCTTCGCCGGCCAGGATCGCAGCCTCAACCTGCTGTGCAGCAGCGAGCTGCAGCCGGGCAACAGCCACTGCCTGGGGCTGCAGGTCGATGAATAGTCTTACCCGGCGTCACCTGCTCTGGCTGTTTCTGGCCGGCAGCCTGCTGAGCCTGGGCGCCGGGGTGCTGCTGGGCCGGCCGCAGGCACCGCTCGACCTGGAGTGCGCGGGCCGTTCGGCCCTGCTGCTGCCAGGCGAAGGACATCAGCAATGGCTGCTGGTGCGCTATGACCTGGACCTGCGAACGGAAGGACTTGGTGACCTCAAGGCCCGCCTGCGCCTGTTCGATGCCGACAGCGGCCAGGACTTGGGCTACCAGCACCGCACCGCGCGCTTCGCGTACCAGCGCCAGGACCAGCGTCTGCTGCTGCGGGTACAGCACAGCGGCAGCAGCCGCAACGGCGATCTGGCGCCGGAGAAGCTGGCCGGCCTGGGCCTGTTCCTGTTCAACGAACAGATGCTCCTGAGCTATCCGCTACGCCGGATCGGAGCGGACAGCCTGCTGATCGATACCGGCCAGGGCGGCGCGCTGTTCTGCACGCGCCACCCGCCGCGCGGCTGAACCTCAGCCGCCGCAGGCCACCACCAGGTCTTCGAACGGCATGGCGCAAGGCAGGGTGAGCAGCAGGCAGGTGGTGTTCTGACTGTCGTTCACCTGCAGCTCCAGGGTGCCGCCCTGGGCCTCGGCCAGCAGCTTCGCCGAATAGGTGCCCAGACCGGTGCCGCCCTGCTTGCCCTGGCTGCTGTACTTGTCGAAGAACCGCGGGCGGAAGCCCTCCGGCACCGCCGGCTGGTTCTCCATGCGCAGGCTCAGGCATTCGCCCAGCTCGAGCTGGAGACGCACGCGGGTGCGCTCCGGCGCCGCCTCGCAGGCGTTCTTCAGCAGGTTGCCGAGCAGCGAGTAGCACAGCGTGGCATCGCCCCAGGCCAGCACCGGCGTGTCCTGCACGTTGTCCGGCAGGCACAGCTCGATCACCAGCTCCTTGGCCTGGTAGGTGCTACGCGCACCCTCCACCAGCCGGCCGAGCATGGTCGCCAGCTCCACCTCCACCGGCTGCAGCACGAAGCGGCCGGTCTCGATGCGGTACAGCTGCGCCGACAGGTTAACCAGGTCGAGCAGCTGCTGGCCGCTCTCCTCCAGCAGGTTGACCATGCGCCGCTGCCCGGGCAGCAGGTTGCCGCCCTCGAGCAGGCCACGGGCCAGGCCGAGCATGGCGCTGACCGGCGCCTTAAGGTCGTGCCGGCCGATCTGCTCGACCTCCTCGCGCAGGCGCGCCAGCTCCAGCAGGTCGTCGTACTCGGCCTGGGTCCGCCGGTGCCGCTCGACATGGGTGAGCAGGTTACCGACCTGGCGCTGCAGCAGCTGCGGTTCGATCGGCTTGTGCACGAAGTCCACCGCGCCCAGCTCCAGTCCGCGTTCACGAGCCTCCGGGTCGGTCATGGCGGTGATGAAGATCAGCGGGATATGGCTGGCCCGCGGGTGACTGCGCAGCCGCCCGGCCAGCTCGAAGCCGTCCATGTCCGGCATCATCACGTCGAGCAGGATCAGGTCCGGCGGATCGTCCGAGGTGCAGATGGCCAAAGCGGCGTCACCGCTGTTGGCCAGGCGCACCCGGTAGTCTTTCATGAACAGGCCGGAGACCAGCCGCAGGTTGTCCGGCATGTCGTCCACCACCAGCAGGGTGGCGCGCCTGTGCTTCGGCTTGGCCGCCGGCACCGCCTCGCTCCTCGCGGCCAGCATTGCCTGGGCCTGCGGCATCACCCGCGGCTTGTGGCGCATGGAGCGAGCCAGATGCTGGGCCAGGTGCTGGGTGTTGTACGGCTTGACCAGGATGCTGCTGACGCCATTGGCGATCAGCTGGCTGACCTGCTCGCGCTCGCAGTCGGCGGTGATCATGATGAACGGCAGGTGGGCCAGGCGCTCGTCGCCGCGGACCTTGAGCAACAGCTCGAGGCCGGTCATCACCGGCATATTCCAATCGCAGATGATCACGTCGACCCGGCGCGCCTCGAGGATCTTCAGGGCCTCCAGGCCATTGTTGGCCAGCAGTATCTGGCGCGCGCCCAGCGAGCTCAGCTGGTTGCTGTTGATCCTGCGCATGGAGTCCATGTCATCGACGACCAGGAACACGGTTTGCTCGGTAATCATTATTGCTTCCCCAGGAGCGATGGCGGCCGGGCTCAGGCCGTCTTCGCCAGTTCCACATTCATCTGCTGGACCTTGGCCTGCAGGCTCTCGTCGGTATCGGCATAGCGCCGGGCGATGTCCTGGAACTCCTCCTCCAGGCTCAGGAAGGCCTCCACCACGGCCGGATCGAAGTGGCTGCCGCAGCCCTCGCGGATGATCGCCACGGCCTTCTCGTGGGGCATCTCCGGCTTGTACACGCGGCGACTGATCACCGCGTCGTAGACATCGGCGATGGCCATCAGCCGGGCGCTGAGAGGAATCGCCTCACCACTCAGCCCCTGGGGATAGCCGCTGCCGTCCCACTTCTCGTGGTGGCACAGGGCGATCTCCTTGGCGATGCGCAGGAACGGCACCGGCGCGCCGAGCATCTCCTCGGCATGCACCAGCGCCTGGTAGCCCAGGCGCGGGTGCCGCTTCATCACCTCGAACTCGTGTGGCTCGAAGCGCCCCGGCTTGAGCAGGATATGGTCGGGGATGCCGACCTTGCCGATGTCGTGCAGTGGCGCCGACTTGTACAGCAGCTCGATGGCCTGGTCGTCCAGCTGCACGGCAAAGCGCGACTGCTCGCGCAGCTTGAGGGCCAGTGTGCGCACATAGTTCTGCGTGCGGCGCAGGTGGTTGCCGGTCTCGTTGTCGCGGGTCTCGGCCAGCGAGGCCAGGGCCAGGATGGTGACGTCGTGCACCGCCTGCAGCTCGTGGGTGCGCTGCTCCACTTCCCGGTCGAGCTCGGCATTGCGCGCCCGCAGCTGGTCGGCGGCGTCCTTCAGGCGCAGCTGGCTGCGCACCCGCGCCAGCAGCACGGTGGGTTCGAAGGGCTTGCCCAGGTAATCGGTGGCGCCCAGCTCCAGGCCATGGCTCTCGTCCTCGGCCTGGTCCTTGGCGGTGAGGAAGAGGATCGGCGTGTCGGCGGTGCGCGGGTCTTCCTTCAGGCGGCGGCACACCTCGTAGCCGTCCATGTCCGGCATCATCACATCCAGCAGGATCAGGTCCGGTGGGCTGCGGCGGGCGATCTGCAGCGCCTTCTCGCCGCCCGAGGCCACCCGCAGGTGATAGTGCGGGCGCAGCAGCTCGCTCATCAGCAGCAGGTTCTCAGGAACATCGTCGACCACCAGCAGGGTGGCCTTGCGCTCGTTGCCGTTCATGTCGTCACCTCACATCGGTGCACAGGTTGGATGTCGCCATTGAGGCACGTTGCCTGCCGAGCCGCTCTGAATTGCCCTGAATCGCGCTGAATTCCTCTGAAGTCCTCATGCGGCCGCCCCTTCCAGGCCGTTGACGGCCTCGTCCAGACAGACCTGCGCCAGGTCGAAATTGAATGCCTGCAGCGCCGCCGACAGACGCGGCGCCTGTGCCGGGAAGGCCGCACGCAGCAGAGGGCCGTGGTCGGCAAAGCAGCCCAGGGCCTCGGCGTCGCAGTCCGCGAGCAACTCGTGGAGCTGCTCGCAGACCTGCCGCAGCAGCGTCTCGTCGACTTCGGTGGCGACCTCCTCGACCGGCGCCTGAAGCTGACGCAGGCAGTGCAGCAGCGGCAGCAGTTCACCCGCCAGGCCTTGCAGCAGCGGCGCGCAAAGGGGCGCATCGCCACCCTGGCGCAGCTGCTGCTCCAGGGCCGCAGCGGCATGCGCCACGGCATTCGCCCCGAGGGTGGCGGCAACGCCTTTGCAGCCATGGGCCAGGCGCTCGGCGGTGGCCAGTTCGCCACGTTCCAGAGCCTCGTCCAGCCGCTCCAGCAGCGTCTCCTGGCTGACCAGGAACTGCTCGAGCAGCTGCCGGTACAGCACCTCGTTGCCGAGCACCCGGCGCAGGCCGGCGGCCACATCCACGCCTTCCAGCTGCAGGGTCTGCAGCGGCTCGGCGACCTGCGGCTGGTGGAAGCCTTCGCCGAGCCAGCGCTGCAGGACCGTATGCAGGGTCTGCGGTTCGAAGGGTTTGCTGATGAAGTCGTTCATGCCGGCGGCCTTGCAGGCCTCGCGATCCTCGCGCATGGCATTGGCGGTCATCGCCACCACCGGCAGCTCGGCCAGCTCCGGGCGCAGGCGCAGCTCGCGGGTGGCGGCCAGGCCGTCCAGCACCGGCATCTGCATGTCCATGAACACCAGGTCATAGCGCCGCCCTTCGAGCTTATCCAGGGCCTCGCGACCATTACCGGCGATATCCACCTGGCAGCCCATGGCGCGCAGCAGCTCGGCCGCCACCTGCTGGTTCAGCTCGTTGTCCTCCACCAGCAGCACGCGGCCACCCAGGGCCTGGCTGCGGCCCAGGATCACTTCGGCACTCGGTTCCTCGCGCAGCGGCGCATGGGCCAGCTGCATCCGCGCGGAAAAGCTGAAGGTGCTGCCCTGGCCGGGCACACTGCGCACGGCCACGTCGCCCCCCATCAACCGCGCCAGCTGCTTGGCGATGGCCAGGCCGAGGCCGGTGCCGCCGTAGCGGCGGGTGGTCGAGGCATCCGCCTGCTGGAAGCTGGTGAACAGCTGAGCGCACTGCTGCTCGCTGAGGCCGATGCCGGTGTCGCTGACGGCGAACTCCAGGCACAGCTCCTCGGCATGTGTCTCGCGCAGCGCCACCGCGATCTCGATGCGGCCGCGCTCGGTGAACTTGACCGCGTTGCTCAGGTAGTTGAGCAGCACCTGGCGCAGGCGCAGCGGGTCGCCGTGCAGCTGGTCCGGCACCTGCGGCGCTACTTCCAGGCTCAGCTCCAGGCCCTTGCCGAGGATGCGCTCGTGCAGCAGGTCGGTGGTCTCGCGCAGCAGGCGCTGCAGGCTGAAGTCCTGGGTGTCGAGCTGCAGCTTGCCGGCCTCGATCTTGGAGAAGTCGAGGATGTCGTCGAGCACGCCCAGCAGGTGGCGGCTGGAACTCTTCACCTTGTCCAGGTAGTCGCGCTGGCGCTCGTCCAGCTCGGTGGCCATGACCAGGTGGGTCATGCCGATGATGGCGTTCATCGGCGTGCGAATCTCGTGACTCATGTTGGCCAGGAACTCGGCCTTGACCTTGGCCGCCTGCTCAGCCAACTCGCGGGCCTCGCGCATGTCCTTGACCGCGGCACGCTGCAGCGAGATGTCCTGCACAACCCAGATCGAGCCATGGGACAGGTCACCCGGGATCACCGCCCGCGCACTGACCGCGCCCCAGAACAGGCTGCCGTCCTTGCGCCGCAGGTGCAGCTCGCGGCGGTAGGTTTCTCCCTCATGCAGCAGCCGGCGGATCTCGGCGACGCTGTCCGGCAGCGTGCTGGCCTCGAGCCAGATCTTCGGCGACTGCCCCAGCAGCTCGTCCTCCTCGTAGCCAAACACTTCGTGCAGGCTGGAGTTGGCCTGGACGATGACCTCGCCATTGATGAAGGCGATGCCGTTGGGCGCGGCCATGAGAATCGCCCGTTGCTGCTCGTGGGCCAGCTGCAGGACGCGCTCGTGCTGCTTGCGCAGGCTGAGGTCGCGGATCACCACGCACAGCGACAGGCTTTCGTTGCCCAGCTGCGGCAGCCGCGACAGGCGCACCTCGACGGGGAACTCGCTGCCGTCACGGCGCCGGGCGACACCCTCGCCCATATGGATGGCATCGGGCGCGGCATGGAACGCGCGCAGCAGTGCCACGAAGGGCTCGCGCCAGCCTTCCGGCAGTATCTGGCTGAAATGCACACCCAGCATTTCGCCGCTGGAATAGTCGAAGATCCGCTCGCTCTCGAGGTTGGCCAGCACGATCCGCCCCGGCTCATCGAACACCAGCATGCAGTCCGGCGCCGCCTCGACTATGCCGCGGAACCAGCGCTCGGTGGCCGCCAGGGCGCCCTGCTGGGACTCCAGCTGGCAGGCCTGCTCGCGCGCCTGGCGCAGCAGCTCCAGCTTGTGCTCGCGCTGCAGCAGCAGGCCCCACCAGGCGCAGATCGGCTCATGCATGGCGTCCAGCAGTTCCAGCTGGCAAGCGTCCGGCAGCTGATTCAGGTGAATGTCGATCACGCCCTGCTGCTGGCCGTCGACCAACAGCGGCAGGCGGAAATGCCGACCGTTGCCGGCGTGTGGCACATCAACCTCCTGTTCATGGAAATCGACGTCGGCGTCCGGCAGCCACTGGCGCAGCAGCTCCCCCAGGCAGGCCACGAAGGCCTCCCGGTCCGAGCAGGACTGCAGCTCCAGGGCCAGTTCGCCCAAGCGATCCTTGGCCCACTGCTGGGACAGAATCTGCTGGTTGACCTGGCGGTAAGCCTCCAGGGCCCGGGCCAGGGAGCCCAGTTCGTCACTGGCCTGGCAATGCACCAGCTTGCCGGTGTCCTCCCCCGCCTGCAGGCGCCGGGTCTGCTCGGTCAGCTCTCGCAGCGGCAGGAGCAGCCGACAGCGAATGAATATCTGCGCCAGCAGCGCATAGGCCATGGTCAGGCCCAGCATCAGTGCGGCCAGCCCCTTGGCCTCGGCGGCCTGCTCCGCCGCTTCGGCCACCAAATGGCTCTGCCGCTCGGCACTGCGCTCGGTGAACTCGTCCAGCAGCCCGGTGATGTCCAGCTCGCTGCGCACATAGGTCTGCCCGTGCAGCAGCTGGGTGCCGCCGGCGGACCGGCGCTCGGCCATCGCCTGGTGCTCCAGGTCAGTCTGCAGGTGATCGAGCTCGGCGACCTGGCGCAGCATGCGCTGCTCCATCGGCTGCAGGTCCTGGCTACGCAGGCGCTCGAGGGTGGCGGCGATGCCACCGGCGGCAAGCAGCTCGCGGTAGTGCTGCAGGTAGATCTCGTCCCCCGAGTTCACGTAGAGCCGGGCGAACTGCGACATGCGGCGGTTCTCGGCGAACAGCCGCGCGCTGAGGCTGATGATCTCAAGACGCTGCTGGCCGATCTGCTGGCTCTGCTGGTTGTAGCGATAGGCCTGCCACACGCTGGCCAGGCAGGTGATGCCTAGCACCAGCATGCCGGCCGCCAGCCACTTGCTGAGTCGATCGAGGCTCATGAGTCGTTCCTCAGGTGATGGAGCGGAGCGCCGGACCCGGCCCTCCCGTTGTCCCGATTGAGTCACGGGCGCAGCGAGTGCGCTCTGAAATCCCCTGAAAAGTCCTGAAGGTGCCGTTGAAAATCGCTGAGAGGCCCGTGTCATGGGCCGCGGAGATTTCCGGCGAGCACCGATCTTTCGCGTCGACGTCGCAGATAGATGTCAAGAAAACGCTACAGGCACTCACAACGAATCGACCAAGCTCATTGGCCTGGCCGCATCCGTAAGTATTTTTTTACGAGTCGATACCCCGAATGGCTGCCCGCACCCGTCGCGGACGCTACACCCGCCCTCGCCCCTGGGTTACTCCTAGGGCAACACAACAAATTCCGCGGCATGCACCGCAGATGAGGAGGCGAGGCGATGAAAACCACGCAGTACGTGGCCCGGCAACCGGACGAACACGGCTTCATCCACTATTCGGACACCGAGCATCAGGTGTGGAACACCCTGATCACCCGGCAGATGAAGGTGCTCGAAGGCCGCGCCTGCCAGGAGTACTTCGATGGCATCGAACAGCTCGGCCTGCCGCATGACCGCATTCCCCAGCTCGGCGAGATCAACCAGGTGCTGGGCGCCACCACCGGCTGGAGCGTGGCCCAGGTGCCGGCGCTGATTCCCTTCCAGACCTTCTTCGAGCTGCTGGCCAGCAAGCGCTTCCCGGTCGCCACCTTTATCCGCACCCCGGAAGAGCTGGACTACCTGCAGGAGCCGGACATCTTCCACGAGATCTTCGGCCACTGCCCGCTGCTGACCAACCCCTGGTTCGCCGAGTTCACCCATACCTACGGCAAGCTCGGCCTGGCCGCCACCAAGGAACAGCGCGTGTACCTGGCGCGGCTGTACTGGATGACCATCGAGTTCGGCCTGGTCGATACGCCCCAGGGCCGGCGCATCTACGGCGGCGGCATCCTCTCGTCACCGAAGGAGACGGTCTACAGCCTGTCCGGCGAGCCCGAGCACCAGGTGTTCGACCCGCTGGAGGCGATGCGCACGCCCTATCGCATCGACATCCTGCAGCCGCTGTATTTCGTCCTGCCGCAGCTCAAGAGCCTGTTCGAGCTGGCCCACCAGGAAATCATGGGCATGGTGCAACGGGCCGCGGCGCTGGGCCTGCACGCACCGAAGTTTCCGCCCAAGGCCGCGTGAGCCGGCGGAACCCGTCCTAAGCTTGCAACCTCTACGTTCAAACACCCTTTGCTCCAGGAGCCCAGAATGTCCCTCGCCCAAGCCCAATGCGAAGCCTGCCGCGCCGATGCGCCCCACGTCTCCGATGAGGAGCTGGCCACGCTGATCCGCGAGATCCCGGACTGGAACATCGAGACCCGCGACGGCCACATGGAGCTGGAGCGCGTCTACCTGTTCCGCACCTTCCGCCACGCCCTGGCCTTCACCAACGCAGTGGGCGCCGCCGCCGAGGAAGTCGGCCACCACCCGGCCCTGCTCACCGAATGGGGCAAGGTCACCGTCACCTGGTGGAGCCACGAGATGAAAGGCCTGCACCGCAACGACTTCATCATGGCCGCCCGCACCGACGTGCTGGCCGCCAACGCCGAGGGCCGCAAGTGAGCCACTTCGCCGCCATCGACCGGGTGCCGGGCGATCCCATCCTCGGCCTGCTCGACGCCTATCGCGCCGACAGCAACCCGGCCAAGCTGGACCTGGGCGTGGGCGTGTACAAGGACGCCCTCGGCATCACCCCGATTCCCTACGCGGTGAAGCTGGCCGAGCGGCAGCTGGTGGAACACGAGCCGACCAAGAGCTACATCGGCGGCCACGGCGACGCGGCCTTCGGCGAGCAACTGCTGCGCCTGGTGCTGGGCGCGGACAACGCGCTGCTGGGCGCTGGCCTGGCCGGCGCCACCCAGACCCCCGGCGGCACCGGCGCCCTGCGCCTGGCCGGCGACTTTATCGCCGCCAACCTGCCGGGTCGTGGCATCTGGCTGAGCGCACCGACCTGGCCGATCCACGAAAGCATCTTCGCCACCTGCGGCCTGCGCGTGGAGCACTACCCCTACGTCGGCGCCGACAACCGCCTGGACGTGGAGGCCATGCTCGACGCCCTGCAGCGGGTGCCGGCCGGCGACGTGGTGCTGCTGCACGCCTGCTGCCACAACCCCACCGGCTTCGACCTGAGCCAGCACGACTGGCAGCGTGTGCTGGAAGTGGTCAAGGCCCGTGAGCTGCTGCCGCTGATCGACTTCGCCTACCAGGGCTTCGGTGACGGCCTGGAGCAGGACGCCTGGGCCGTGCGTCTGTTCGCCGCCGAGCTGCCGGAACTGCTGATCACCAGCTCCTGCTCGAAGAACTTCGGCCTGTACCGCGAGCGCACCGGCGCGCTGATCGTGCGGGCGGAGAACGTCGAGAAGCTGATCGACATCCGCAGCCAGTTGGCCTTCCTCGCCCGCAACCTGTGGTCCACCCCACCGGCCCATGGCGCCGCCGTGGTCGCCAGCATCCTCGGCGACGCGCAGCTGCGCACCCTGTGGAGCGAGGAAGTGGAAGCCATGCGCCTGCGCATCGCCAACCTGCGCAGCGGGCTGGTGAGCGCGCTGGCGCCGCACGGCCTGGCCGAGCGCTTCGCCCACATCACCACGCAGCGCGGCATGTTCTCCTACACCGGCCTTACGGCCTCCCAGGTGCAGCGCCTGCGCCAGGAGTTCAGCGTGTACCTGGTCAGCAGCGGCCGCGCCAACGTGGCGGGCATGAGCGAACAGCGCCTGGACTACCTGGCCGACGCCATCGCGCAGGTGTGTCGATAACGGGCTACGCCTGAACGAAAACGCCGCCCGAGGGCGGCGTTTTTCTTGTCGATCCGATCAGTCCAGCTGGTCGTCGCGAATCAGCACATAGCTGCGGTCGGCCTGGTCGTAGACGTAGTACATCTCCACCTTCATGCCACGCACCACCGCCACGTAGTCGCCGGGCTCGGCAACGAACCAGTCGTTGCTGTCGGCCTTGGCCGGACTCTCGATGCGCGCGGTGAAGAACAGCGCCGGATCGCTGCCATCGAAATAGTCCTCGCGCTCAGCGGCGTCCCACTCGGCCGGGGCCTCGAAGGCGCCTTCGAACAGCACATGGCCGTCGCCCAGCTCCAGTTCCTCGGCGTCCGGATCGTTCTCGTCCGGGCGGTACAGGGTGCAGTCCAGGGCGTCTGGATGGTCTTTGAGTTTCATGCCTTGCTCCGTGGTGCGCGTTCGCGCAGATAGGCCAGCACCGCATCGTGCTCGCCGGCGAATTCGATGCGCGCGGACTTGCTCTCGCGCTGGTAGACGTACATTGGGTCGTAGTACTCGCTGAGCAGGCCCTCGATCCAGCCGCGGTGCAGCTCCACCGCGCCGCTGCGTGCCTGCTCGTCCAGCGCCTGCTGCAGGAGGTCGCGCAGCCGCGCGTGGCGCTCGCCACCCAGGCGCTTCTGGATATTGTCCATGCTCTGCAGCATGCGCGCGGCGAACAGCGCGAAGCCCTGCTCCTCGCCATGCACGGCGAGAAACTCGGCGGAAAGGCCGGTCACGTAGTCCTTGAGGATGCGTTCGACGCGCCCCTCGACACTGTCCTCCAGCCAGACCATGGGGAACTGCTGCATGCCCTGGTGCAGCGCCAGCGGCAGCGAGCAGGTGCCGATCAGGCGGCTCTCGTCCTCCAGCACGAACTGCTGCTGGCCGCGCGCGCGGCGCTTGAGCAGGTCGACGGCCAGGCGGTTCTCGAAGTCAATCTGCGACGGCTGGCCGGTGGCGCGCTTGCCGAAGCTGGAGCCACGGTGATTGGCGTGGCCTTCCAGGTCGATGCTGTTGTCCAGGGCGGCCACCACCTCGGTCTTGCCGGTGCCGGTCATGCCACCGACGATGACGAAGTCGCACTCGGCCACGGCGCTGTCCAGCGTCTCGATCAGGAAGGTGCGCATGGCCTTGTAGCCGCCGATCACTCGCGGGTAGTCGACCCCGGCGTCCGCGAGCCACTGCTGGACGATCTGCGAGCGCAGGCCGCCGCGGAAGCAGTACAGGTAGCCGTTCGGGTTGGCCTTGGCGAAGGCCGCCCAGGCCTCGACGCGTGCGGCCTTGACCTTGCCCGAGACCAGCTGGTGGCCCAGTTCGATGGCCGCCTGCTGGCCGTGCTGCTTGTAGCAGGTGCCGACCTTCTGCCGTTCGATGTCGGTCATCAGCGGCAGGCTGACGGTGTGCGGAAAGGCGCCCTTGGTGAATTCCACCGGGGCGCGCATATCCATCATGGGGACGTCGTCGAGAAACAGCTGGCGGTAGTCGGTGGTGTTGTCGCGCATCACAGCACCTCTACCGCGTGGCTCTGTCGCTCGATCAGTTGGCCGATCGGCGCCAGGTCCAGGCCCAGCTCGGCGGCCACACTGAGGAACTCGGCTTCGCCCTCGGGAGCCACGGCCACCAGCAGACCGCCACTGGTCTGCGGGTCGCACAGCAGGTCGCGCTGGGCCGCGGAGATCGGCGCGATCTTTTCGCCGTAGCTGTCGAAGTTGCGCAGGGTGCCGCCGGGCACGCAGCCCTCGGCCAGGTAGTAGTCGACACCCGGCAGGCGCGGCACGGCGGCGTACACCAGCTGGGCGGTCAGGCCGGCGCCGTCGGCCATCTCCACCAGGTGGCCGAGCAGGCCGAAGCCGGTGACATCGGTCATCGCCTGCACGCCAGCCAGCTTGCCAAAGCGCGCGCCGGGCTTGTTCAGGGTGCACATCCAGTCACGCGCCAGGCCCACATCCTGCTCGCGCAGCTTGGCCTTCTTCTCGGCGGTTGTGAGGATGCCGATGCCCAGCGGCTTGCTCAGGTACAGCCTGCAGCCGGCGCTGGCGGTGTCGTTGCGCTTCATGTGCTTCTTCTCGACCACGCCGGTCACGGCCAGGCCGAAGATCGGCTCCGGCGCGTCGATCGAGTGGCCGCCGGCCAGCGGGATGCCGGCGGCGTCGCACACGGCGCGGCCACCACGGATCACCTCGCGGGCCACTTCCGGCGGCAGCAGGTTCACCGGCCAGCCGAGGATGGCGATGGCCATCAGCGGGTCGCCACCCATGGCGTAGATGTCGCTGATGGCGTTGGTGGCGGCGATGCGGCCGAAGTCATACGGATCATCGACGATCGGCATAAAGAAGTCGGTGGTGGAGACCACACCGCGCTCCTCGTCCAGGGCGTAAACCGCCGCATCGTCCTTCGAGGCGTTGCCGACCCACAGCTTGGGGTCGAGGTTCTGCGCACCGCTGCCGGCGAGGATCACTTCCAGCACCTTGGGGGAAATCTTGCAGCCGCAGCCGGCACCGTGGCTGTACTGGGTCAAACGAATCGGCTCGCTCATCGGCAACGCTCTCGGCAAATCGGAAAACAGGCCGCGGATTCTAGCAAAGCTGTTCTTTGCTCCGGTCGCCCATATAATCCCCGGCTTTCTACTACCCTGACGGAGCGCAGGCGCAGCCACGGCTGGCCGGCCCCTTCGAACCTTTTCCGCTATTGAACCGGAGAATCTTCATGCTCAAGCGTACCCTGGCGCTCGCCGCCGGCTTTGCCCTGTCCCTGTCCGCCCTGACCATCCATGCCGCCGACGTGCTGAAGGTCAGCGCCATCCCCGACGAGGCGCCCACCGAACTGCTGCGCAAGTTCAAGCCGCTGGGCGAGTACCTGGAGCAGCAACTGGGCATGAAGGTCGAGTTCGTCCCGGTCGCCGACTATCCGGCGGTGGTCGAGGCCCTGGCCACCGACCGTCTGGACCTGGCCTGGCTCGGCGGCTTCACCTTCGTTCAGGTACGCCTGAAGACCGGTAACGCCATCCCGCTGGTACAGCGCGAGCAGGACGCCCAGTTCACCAGCAAGTTCATCACCGCCAATCCGGACGTGAAATCGCTGGCCGACCTCAAGGGCAAGACCTTCGCCTTCGGCTCCATCTCCTCCACTTCCGGCAGCCTGATGCCGCGCTACTTCATGCTGAAGGACGGCATCAAGCCGGAAACCTACTTCAGCCGCATCGGCTACTCCGGCGCCCATGACGCCACCGCCGCCTGGGTCCAGGCCGGCAAGGTCGACGGCGGCGTGCTCAACGCCAGCGTGTGGGACAAGCTGGTCGCCGCCGGCAAGGTCGACACCAGCAAGGTCAAGGTCTTCGCCACCACTCCGGCCTACTACGACTACAACTGGACCGTGCGCGGCACCCTCGACCCGGCCCTGGCCGAGAAGATCAAGCAGGCCTTCCTCGCCCTCGACCCGGCCAACCCGCAACACAAGGCGATCCTCGACCTGCAGGCCGCCAGCCGCTTCATCGAGACCAAGCCTGAGAACTACAAGGGCATCGAGGACGCCGCCCGCGCCGCCGACCTGCTGAAATGAGCCTGCGCCTCACCGGCGCCGACCTGCAGCACGGCAATGGAGTCCACGCCCTGCGCGGCGTGGACCTGGCCATTGCATCCGGCGAGCGAGTCGCCATCATCGGCCCGTCCGGCGCCGGCAAGTCCAGCCTGCTCGGCCTGCTGGCCAGCGCCCTGCAGCCCGGCGGCGGTAGCGTGGAGCTGCTGGGACAGAATCCCTGGCAGCTCTCCGCTCGCGCCCGTCAGCAGCTGCGCACACGCATCTGCCTGATCCACCAGGCGCCGCCGCTGCCCCCGCGGCAACGGGTGGTCACCGCCGTGCTGGCCGGCAAGCTCGGCCAGTGGGGCCTGGGCAGGAGCCTGCTCAACCTGCTGCACCCCGTCGATATTCCCGGTGCCAGTGACGTCCTCGCCCGCCTGGACCTGACCGACAAGCTGTTCGCCCAGTGCCAGCAGCTCTCCGGCGGCCAGCTGCAGCGCGTCGGCATCGCCCGCGCGCTGTACCAGGATCCCGAGCTGCTGCTGGCCGACGAACCGGTGTCGGCCATGGACCCGGTGCTCGCCGACCACACCCTGAGCGTGCTGTGCCGGCATGCCGAGGCGCGTGGCGTGACCCTGGTCGCCAGCCTGCACGCGGTGGAGCTGGCCCTGGCGCACTTCCCGCGCATCGTCGGCGTGCGCGAAGGCCGCATCGCCTTCGACCGCCCGGCCGGCGAAGTCACCCAGGAGCTGCTCGACGCCCTCTACGCCAACGAGCAGCTGGTGTCGCCACAGGCGCCGGCGGTGACCCTGACCCTGCAGATCCCGCGATGCTGAGATCTGACAGCCGCGACCCCGCCGCCCTACCCCGGCTGCTGCTGACGGTGCTGGCCGTGGCGTTGCTGTGGCCGGGCATCCGGCTCGCCGAGCTGAACCCCGGCGTGCTGCTGCAGGCCGACAGCCAGAGCGAGATGGGCCGCTTCGTCGCCGCCTTCTGGCCGCCGGCGCACAACGCCGAGTTCCTCGACCTGCTGCTGCAGGCCACCCTGCAAACCCTGGCCATCGCCACCGCCGGCATGGCCCTGGCACTACTGGTGGCGATTCCCGCCGGCCTGGCTGCCAGCCGCGCCCTGTCTCTGTCGGCGGCCTCGCGTGGCGGTCGCCCCAGTGCGCTGGGCCAGGCCCTGCGTTGGCCGGTGCGCGGGTTGCTGATATTCCTGCGCAGCGTGCCGGAGATCGTCTGGGCCTTGCTGTTCGTCCGCGCCGTCGGCCTCGGCCCCACCGCCGGGGTGCTGGCCATCGCCATCACCTACGCCGGCATGCTCGGCAAGGTCTATGCGGAAATCCTCGAGTCGGTCGACCAGCGCCCCATGCACGCCCTGCTGCAGGGCGGCAGCGGCCGGCTGGCCGCCTTCGTCTACGGCCTGCTGCCGAATGCCGCCGCCGAGCTGACCTCCTACACCGTGTACCGCTGGGAATGCGCGATTCGCGCCTCGGTGGTGATGGGCTTCGTCGGCGCCGGCGGCCTGGGCCAGCAGATCGACCTGTCGCTGCGCATGTTCGCCGGCGGCGAGGTGGCCAGCATGCTGCTGACCTTCCTGCTCCTGGTGCTGCTGGCCGACGCGCTGAGCCGTGTGCTGCGCGGGAGGCTGACATGAACAGACTGGTCAACCTCGCCCTGCTGCTGGCGATTCTCGCCGCAGTGGTCGCCTCCTTCGCCTACCTGGGCCTGGACCTGGCCGCGCTGGGGCAGACGGACAACCTGCGGCACATGACCGATTACGCCGCTCGCTTCCTGCAGCCGGACCTGAGCGGCGGACACCTGCTGGCCATCGGCCGTGGCGCGCTGGAGACCCTGGCCATGTCGGCCCTCGGCACTCTGCTCGCCGCTGTGCTCGGTCTGCTCCTGGCGCTGCCGGCAGCTGGGCGCTTCGGCGGCTTGGCCCAGGGTCTGGTGCGCCTGCTGCTCAATGGCCTGCGGGCGATTCCCGAGCTGGTGTGGGCGGCGCTGATGGTGCTGGCCGCCGGCCTTGGCCCCAACGCCGGCACCCTGGCCCTGGCGCTGCATACGGCCGGCGTACTCGGCCGACTGTTCGCCGAGGCGCTGGAGAACACGCCCACGGCGCCAGCCGAGGCGATTCGCCTGCAGGGCGGCGGCCAAGTCGCAGCCTTCTGCTACGGCACCCTGCCCAACCTGTGGCCGCAGCTCTTGGCCTATTCGCTGTACCGCTGGGAAAACAATATCCGCATGGCCAGCGTGCTCGGCTTCGTCGGCGCCGGCGGCCTGGGGCAGATGCTCTACGTCAGCCTCAGCCTGTTCCAGGAGGCCCAGGCCAGCACGGTGATCCTGGCGATGCTGGTGCTGGTGTTCGCGGTGGATGCGTTGAGCGGCTGGACGCGGCAGCGCTGGGTGCGGGCTTAACGCTACTTATCCGCCGAGTGCTTCCGGGCGGGTGCTATTGGTGAGCTCCGCTGGTGGGCTGTCGCTTCGCTCCGAGACCACCCTACGCAAGGGCGGAGCTGCCTGCTCTCCAGCCGGTAGCCCGGATGTCATCCGGGGCGGAACCGCCTGCCCTCCCGGATTGCATCCGGGCTACGCAGAGCGCTGCCCGGCAACAAACCGAACTCAGGCCTGGCAGGCGTCCGCTTCGCCGCCACCGCAATGCCCATGCAGCAGGCGGTCGCGGCCCTGCTGCTTGGCCTGGTAGAGCAGGCGGTCGACCGCCTCGATAAAGGCCAGCGGCGTGTCGTGGGCCTCGGGGATGATGGTGCCGACGCCCAGGCTGACGGTCACCAGCTGCGCCACGTTGGACTGCTCGTGGGCGATCTGCTCCTTGCGCACCAGTTTGCGGCAGCGTTCGGCGATCTTCTTCGCCGACTCGCCGTCGGTCTCCGGCAGCACCAGCACAAACTCCTCGCCGCCGAAGCGCGCCACGCAGTCGCGCGGGCGCGCCGCGGCGCCCTGCAGGGCCTGGCCGATGCGCTTGAGGCAATCGTCGCCGCGGATATGGCCGTAGTGGTCGTTGAACTGCTTGAAGAAGTCGATATCCAGCAGGATCAGCGACAGCGGCCGCCGTGTGCGCTGGGCGTTGCCCCACTCGATATCGAGGATCGAGTCGAACATGCGCCGGTTGTTGATGCCGGTCAGGCCGTCCTTGTAGGAGTACTCCTCCAGCTGTTTCTGCAGAGCCAGCAGCTGCTCCTCGGTCTTCTTGCGCTCGCTGATATCGAACATGAAGCCGACCAGCGCCTCGGTCTCGCCGTTGGCGTCGCGCATTACATGTACCACATCGCGGATCCACACGTAGCGGCCGTCGGCGGTCAGCGCCCGGTAATCGGCCTCGTGGTCGATGCCGCTCTGCGACTGGGCGATGCAGAAGTTGACCACGCGCCCGCGGTCTTCCTCGTGGATGCGCTCGGCCCAGTCGTTGGCGCTGATCCAGCTCTGCTGGGTCCAGCCCAGCAACGGCTCGATCTGCGGGCCGATGTAGGCGAAGGTCATGCTCTTCCAGTCGATCTTCCAGGGAATCGCCTTGGTCGACTCGAGCAGGGTCTTGTAGACGGCGTGGTCGTCCGGCTTGGGCTGGATGGGATCGAGCATGGCGGTACTTCCGAGGGCAATAGCGCAGAAGCTATGCCGGTTTGCCTCAGTAGTCCACCTTGCCACGCCCGGCCTTGATCGCCCCGCGCTTGCTCTTGCCTTCCAGGCGGCGCTTCTTCGAGCCCAGGGTCGGTTTGGTCGGGCGACGCGCCTTCTCGGTCTTGCCGGCATTGCGGATCAGCTCGGCCAGGCGCTCCAGGGCGTCGGCGCGGTTCTGTTCCTGGGTGCGGTACTGCTGGGCCTTGATGATCACCACGCCGCCTTCGGTGATGCGCCTGTCGTGCAGCTCCAACAGGCGCTGCTTGTAGAACGGCGGCAGCGACGAGGCCTGGCTGTCGAAACGCAGGTGCACGGCACTGGAGACCTTGTTGACGTTCTGCCCGCCCGCACCCTGGGCGCGGATGGCGGTCAGCTCGACTTCGTCGTCGGGCAGATGGACGCTGTTGGAGATCACCAGCATGGGGCATCAGGCGCTGCAGGAGAAATGGGTGCCCAGCATACCCGACTGGAAAACCGACGCGGATGCTCCCTGCCGATCAGGGATAGGCCCGTTCGTAGGCTCCCAGGTCACATACCGGCAGACCATCGCCGTTGCCGTCACGCGGGCGCCCCAGTCCCCGCTGATCGATCTCGGCACAACTGCCGAGGCCGGCATCCAGCGCCGGACTGTCGGGGCGCAGTGCATGGGTCTGCGTGGGACCATTGTTGTCTGCCAGGGGGTACAGCACGGTGGCCAGGGCGTTGGCGCTGGGCACGATTACTTCTCCCGTGCAGCCCAGCGAGTCGCTGCCGAGTAGCACGCCCAGGCCAGTGAATTCGGCATGGTTGTTGTTCTTGCAGTCCCTATAACCACCCGAGAACGGGTCGTAGCCGTTGCCAATGATCAAGCTGTTGCGCACCAGCATCACGTCGTTGTTCACCAGTCCTTCGGTGCGGTTGTCGGCAATGGTCACGTTCACCAGCTGCATGAAAGCCTGGCGCGGGGGTGGCTCGTGCCTGGGCAGAGGATTCAGTCCATTGTTCACAGCCGCTTGCGTTCTGAGATTACCGCTGATGGTGCTATTGAATATCTTCATCTGCCCGCTCGAATTGGTAATCACGGCTGCAGGCGACTCGTTGGCAATGAAGGTACTCCCGCCAATGCTGGTGGTACCCCCGTCGTTCCAGATGGCACCGCCAACGCCCCATGGATCGGGGTCGACGAAGATGCTTGAGTTCGCTTGATTACCACTGATAGTCGAGCCACGCACCTTCAGATTCGCGGTGTTGTAGATAGCCCCTCCGCCCCCGATGAACGCATGGATATCGCGGCCGTCGGAGTTGTTGTCACGCAGCGTCGAGTCATGGACTTCCAGGCTGCTGAAATTGGCGATGCCGCCGCCGAAACCCCGATCGCCGGAGCCGCGGTACTTTCGCGAGACAGCTTCGTTGTCGAACACGTCGACGTCCCGCAGCACCGCCTCCCCGGCATTCTGGAGCGCGCCACCGTAGAAAGTGGTATGGCCGTCGGTCAAGCGCAGTTTCTCTAGCATCAGCTTCGCCCCTGGCAGCACGTCGAACAACCGGTCATAGGCCTCCGGCGAACCACTGATCACGGTGACGTCCCTGCCTTGGCCAATGATCTTCAGCGTGCCGGTAACATCCAGATCGCCGTTGAGATTCTCATCCTCGTCGAAGGACTCACCATCCCAGGCACGCCCCGCCGGCAGCATCAGCACGTAGGTTTCGGCTTGCAGATGGATGACGCTCTTGCCCGACGCCGCATTCGCCGCAACCACGGCTTCACGCAGGGAACAATCGGCCGCGCAGGCGCCATCCAGGCTGTCGGTGGTCTTGGTAACGATGAAAACTGCCGCATGGGCTGCCGTAGCACTCAGGTAGAGCGCCACGGAGATAAGGATCGATGAAAAGCGCATGATTTCAGCCTCTCTGGGTAGGCTGTCCCATCTGGGACGTCGGCTATCAAGGGGCCGCGCCTCCGAGCCGAACGGTGGAAGCGAAAGAAAGGCCATGTCGTAACGCTATGAACAGCGGCGGACAAAACGAAGCTTCCGCAGAGAAAGCATCGAGGCCAACAGGAAAGAACTAGCTACGAGGGGCAAAAGCCGGACAGCTGTGCCACGGGGGTAGGTTAGACCGGACACCCGGTCAGGGAGGACCTTTCATCCGAAAGGCTTTCTGCTGAGTAGACGCAGCAGATGGCTGGGGCGGCAGCGATGACACCATGCAACCTCTGATGTCCAGCGACCTTCACGGAATTGATCATCCAGGGCATGGCGAAGCCCAGCCCACCGGTTCAAAAGAAAACGGAACAAGGGGCAGGCGCCTCGAGCCCCGCCGCAGGCGAGGCTCGACGGGCTGGACTCAGGCCGGCACCTGGCAATCGCCGGAGAAGTTGATCATCCATGGCACGCCGAAGCGGTCGGTGAGCATGGCGAAGCCCTCGGCCCAGAACGTCTTCTGCAGCTCCATCTGCACCGAGCCCTGGGCCGACAGTGCGCGGTACAGGCGATCGGCATGCGCCAGGTCGTCGGCCTGGATCGAGATGTGGCAGCCCTTGATACCGTCGTGGGCGTCGCCGGGCATGGTGTCTGAGCCCATCAGCAGCTGGCCGTCGCGGTTGAGGCTGGCGTGCATGGTGCGGTCGCGGTGCTCCGCCGCCACATCGGCGCAGGCCGGGCTGCCCTCGAAGGGCATGATCAGCAGCTCGCCGCCCAGCACCTCGGCGTAGAAGCGAAAGGCATCGGCGCACTGGCCGTCGAAAATCAGGTAGGCGTGGATGTTCATCTGGGTCTCCTTATTCCGCGGCAATCCGGGCGCGCAGGCGCTCTTCCTGTTCACGCAGCTCCGGGGTGAATTCCTCGCCGAAGTCCTCGGCCGAGAAGATCTGGCGGATCTCGATCTCGCTGTCGCCCGGCATCGGGTTGGGGCAACGCTTGACCCACTCGATGCACTCGGCCAGCGAGGCCACTTCCCACAGCCAGAAGCCGGCGATCAGCTCCTTGGTCTCGGCGAACGGGCCGTCGATCACGCTGCGGTTGGCGCCGGAGAAGCGCACGCGCGCGCCCTTGCTGCTCGGGTGCAGGCCCTCGCCGGCCTTCATCACGCCGGCCGCCACCAGCTCCTCGTTGTATTGGCCCATGGCCGCCAGCAGCTCCTCGCTGGGCATCACACCGGCTTCCGAATCGGCAGTGGCCTTGACTATCACCATGAAACGCATCGTCGTTCTCCCTGATTGGCGCCCGCCACAATGGCGGGTCTGTCCATTGGTCGAACGACAGTGAAGCAGATCGACAGGGGCACGAAAAAAATTTCAACCAAATGGTCAACCCACCGTGGCTTGCATCCACGAGCTGCCCGGCTATGGGAGAGGGAATACCCAGCCAGCCCTGTAGCCCGGATGCAATCCGGGATCGGAGTCGCCCGCGTCCCCGGGTTGCATCCGGGCTAAGGGCACCAGTGAATCTGCAACGGCGGGCGCAGCAGCGCGCGAATCGGCAGCTCCTCGAGCGGCCCCGGCTGCAGGGCACGAGTCAGCACGGCCAGCTTGGTCGACCCCTGAATGGCCAACAGCTGCAGATGTGCGCCAGTCAGCGCTGGCAGGGTCAGACTGAGGCGCTCGTGTGGCGCGGCGGGTGCGTGCATCGCCAGCAGCCGGCGCGGGCAATCGTCACGCAGCGCCTGCGCCAGGTTGGGGCTAGCGGGAAACAGCGACGCGGTGTGGCCGTCGTCACCCATGCCCAGCACCAGCACATCGATAGGCGGCAGCCCGGCCACGGATTGCTCGGCCAGGCGCGCGGCCTCGTCCAGGCTCTGCGCCGGGTGATACAGGCCGAGCATGGTCGCCTGGGCCGCCGGCCCCTGCAGCAGATGGCGACGTACCAGCGCCTCGTTGCTGTCGGCATGGCTGGGCGGCACCCAGCGCTCGTCGGCCAGGCTCACCTGGACCTTGCTCCAGGGCAGCTCCAGGCGCGCCAGGCATTCGTAGAATGCCACGGGGCTGCGCCCACCGGAGACCACCAGCAGCGCCCGGCCGCGCTCCTGCACCGCCCCACGCAGACCTTCGGCCACCTGCTCGGCCAGGGCCTCGGCCATCAGCGCCGGCGTCTCGTACTGGTAGCCCGGCACGCCGAGCGGCATCTGCAGCGAGGCCAGGCTCATCGCAAGGCGCTCAGGCTGGCGGTGAAGGCGCTGGCACCCTGCTCCGCCGGACTGAAGGCGGCGCGCATGAAGGCGAACAGCTCGCGGCCGCAGCCGATTTCCGCCGGCGGCGGCGTGGCCAGCTCGCGGGCCTCCCATTCGGCCGCATCGACCAGCACCTGCAGCTCGCCGTTGCGGCCGTCGATACGAATGCGGTCACCGTCGCGCACCTTGGCCAGCGGGCCGCCGTCGAAGGCTTCGGGGCAGATATGGATGGCCGCCGGCACCTTGCCGGAGGCGCCGGACATGCGCCCGTCGGTGACCAGCGCGACCTTGTGCCCGCGATCCTGCAGCACACCGAGGAACGGCGTGAGCTTGTGCAGCTCGGGCATGCCGTTGCAGCGCGGGCCCTGGAAGCGCACCACGGCGACGAAGTCGCAATCCAGCTGGCCGGCCTGGAAGGCGTCGGCCAGCTGCTGCTGGTCATGGAACACCCGCGCCGGCGCCTCGATCACATGGCGCTCCGGCGCCACGGCGGAGAGCTTCATGACCCCGCGCCCCAGGTTACCCTGCAGCAGGCTGAGGCCGCCCTCGGCGGAGAACGGCTGCGCCACCGGACGCAGGATGCTGGTATCCAGGCTGACCGCGGCGCCTTCGCGCCAGACCAGGCGCTCGCCGTCGAGGAACGGCTCCTGGGTGTAGCGACGCAGACCGCGGCCGGCCACGGTGGCGACGTCCTCGTGCAGCAGGCCGGCGTCGAGCAGCTCGCGGATCAGCAGCGCGGTGCCGCCGGCGGCGTGGAAGTGATTGATGTCGGCCTTGCCGTTGGGATAGACGTGGGCCAGGGTAGGCACCACCTCGGACAGCTCGGCCATGTCCTGCCAGGTCAGCTGGATGCCGGCGGCCTGGGCGATGGCCGGCAGGTGCAGGGTGTGGTTGGTCGAGCCGCCGGTGGCATGTAGCGCCACCACCGAGTTGATCAGCGCGCGCTCGTCGATGATCTCGCCGAGCGGCAGGAACTGCCCGCCCTGGCGGGTCAGGCGCACCACCTGCTGCGCCGCCTCGCGGGTCAGGGCATCGCGCAGCGGCGTGCCCGGGTTGACGAAGGAGGCGCCCGGCAGGTGCAGGCCCATGATCTCCATCAGCATCTGGTTGGTGTTGGCGGTGCCGTAGAAGGTGCAGGTACCGGGGCTGTGGTAGGCGGCCATTTCCGAGGCGAGCAGCTCGTCGCGGCTGGCCTTGCCCTCGGCGTAGCGCTCGCGCACCTCGGCCTTCTCCTTGTTGGACAGCCCCGAGGGCATCGGCCCGGCCGGCACGAAAATGGTCGGCAGGTGGCCGAAGCGCAGGGCGCCGACCAGCAGGCCGGGGACGATCTTGTCGCAGATGCCCAGACAAAGGTTGGCGTCGAACATGTTGTGCGACAGCGCCACGGCGGTGGACATGGCGATGGTCTCGCGGCTGGCGATGCCGATCTCCATGCCCGGCTCGCCCTGGGTCACGCCGTCGCACATGGCGGGCACGCCGCCGGCCACCTGGCCGACCGAACCGACCTCATGCAGCGCCGCCTTGATCCGCTGCGGGTAGTCCTCATAGGGCTGGTGCGCCGAGAGCATGTCGTTGTAGGCGGTGACGATGGCCACGTTGACCGCATCGGGCAGGCGCAGGGTCTGCTTGTCCGCGCCGCTGCAGCCGGCCACGCCGTGGGCGAAGTTGGCGCACTGCAGCTTGCCGCGCTGCGGGCCCTGGTCGGCGGCCGCGGCGATCATCGCCAGGTAGCGCTGGCGGGTGGCACGGCTGCGCTCGATCAGGCGCTCGGTGACTTCGAGGACGCGCGGATGCATGGGAAGGCTCCTGGGGGCTTTGCAATACCGACACTGTAACCCCGCCTGCAGTTGAAATCTTTCGTCGGAATTTCCCGGCTGCCGCCCGCCGCGCCCGGCGCTAAGTTAGCCGCCTGGTTTTCCTTGCGAGAAGGCTCATGGACTCGATCACCCAGGCGGTACTCGGCGCCAGCATCCAGGGCGCCCTGCTCGGCCGCTGGCAGGGCCGGCGCGCCCTGCTCTACGGCGCCATGCTCGGCACCCTGCCCGACCTCGACGTGATCATCGACTACGGCGACGCCGTGGCCGACATGACCTACCACCGCGGCTTCAGCCACTCGCTGCTGGTGCTGAGCATCCTCGCCGTGCTGTTCACCGCCCTCGCCCGCTGGCTCAGGCCCAACCCGGCCTATTCGACGCGCCGGCTGTTCCTCGCCATCTGGCTGGCGCTGATCACCCATCCATTGCTGGACGCCTTCACCAGCTATGGCACCCAGCTGTTCTGGCCACTGCAGACACCGCCCGTGGCCTGGTCCTCGGTGTTCATCATCGACCCGCTGTACACCGTGCCGCTGCTGGTGGCGGTGATCGTCGGCCTGGTGCGTGGCCTGCGTGACAAACCGCAGTGGCTGGCGATCACCGCGCTGGGCCTGTCCAGCGTCTACCTGGCCAGCACCCTGGCCGGCAAATGGATGGCCGAGCAGCGCGTGCAGGACGTGCTGGCCGAACGCGGCATCCAGGCCGACGTGCTCTTCAGCACGCCCACCCCGTTCAACAGCCTGTTGTGGCGGGTCACCGTGGTCGATGGCAGCGACTACCACGAGGCGCTGGTGAGCTGGTTCGACGACCGTCCGCCCCGGCTCGAACGCATCCCCCGTGGCGCGCAGCTGGCCGAGCTGCTGGAGAATTCGCCGCAGCACCAGCGCCTGCAGTGGTTCACCCACGGCGTGCTGCGCTACGACCGGATCGGCAACGAGCTGATCGTCACCGACCTGCGCCTGGGCATGACCGGCTACCACCCGTTCCGCTTCATCTTCGCCGAGCACCGTGGCGGCCGCTGGCGACCGCTGCCGGTGGTGGATCGCCTGCCGTTCAACCGTGGCGAGCCGGAACAGCTGCTGGTGCTCTGGCGCAGGATCTGGGACCAGGCCGAGCCAGTGGAACTACTGAGCTGGGCCAGCGCTCTGCAAGGAAAACCCTGAGTACGTCGGCCGCTGCCCCTGGGCTAGGCTTGACGGAAAGCCGGCAGTCGGAGACAGCAGCATGAACATCCGCCAGAAAATGATCGCCTGCGGCGCCGTCAGCGTGGTCGCCGCCGCCCTGCTCGGTGGCGTCGGCTACTGGGGGCAGATGCGCCTGGCCGAGGTGATCGCCAGCAGCGAGCTGAGCGTCAGCGCCCTGCGCAACCATCTGGAGGGCGACATGATGCACGACGCCCTGCGCGCCGACGTGCTCGCCGCCTTCTACGCCCCGCCCGGCGACACGGCCGCCGCCGAGCAAGTGCGCGCCGACCTGCGCGAGCACAGCCAGTGGTTCCAGCGCACCATGGCGGCCAATGCCGAGCTGCCGCTGAGCGAGGAAATCCGCCGCGCCATCGGCCAGTCGCAGCCGGCGCTCAATGCCTACATCGCCCAGGCCGAGCGCATCGTCGGCCTGGCCCTGCAGGACCCGCAGGCGGCACGCGCCGAGATGGCGGCCTTCGAGCAGAGCTTCGGCGAGCTGGAAGAGAAGAACGAAGCGCTCAGCGAACTGATCGAGCAGCACGCCAGCCAGGTGCGCAGCGACAGCAGCGCGGCCACCGAGAAAGCGGCGTGGCTGCTGATCAGCGGCATCCTGCTGGTGTGCCTGCTGCTGGGCCTGCTCACCAGCCACCTGATGAAGACCGTGTTGCGGCCGCTGGGCAAGACCATGGCCGTGGCCCGCGCCATCGCCCAGGGCAACCTGCGCAGCAGCATCCAGATCGAAAGCAACGACGAGGCCGGCCAGCTGCAGCAGTCCCTGGCCGACATGCAGAACTACCTGCGGCAGATGATCGAGACCATCCGCCGCGAGAGCGAGCAGCTGCAGAGCACCGCCCAGCACCTGAGCGGCGCCTCGCAGAGCATCGTGCACAGCTCGCGCGAGGAATCGGACAACGCCACCAGCATGGCCGCAGCCATGGAGCAGATGATCCAGAACATCGCGCAGATCGCCGACCACGCGCGCAACGCCAAGGACATCTCGTCCCAGTCCGAGCAGTTGGCCAGCAGCGGCGGCCAGGTGATTCTCGGCGTGGTGGACGGCATGAGCCGCATCGCCGAGGCGGTCAACGAGTCCTCCAGCACCATCACCGCGCTGGGCCAGTCATCCGAGGAGATCCACTCGATCATCCAGGTGATCAACAGCATCGCCGAACAGACCAACCTCCTCGCCCTCAACGCTGCCATCGAGGCGGCGCGGGCCGGCGAGGCCGGGCGCGGCTTCGCCGTGGTGGCCGACGAGGTGCGCAACCTGGCCGCGCGCACCGCCCAGTCGACCCAGGAAATCACCGGCATGATCGAGCGCATCCGCAACAGCACGACGCAGGCGGTGAACAGCATGCAGGCCGGGGTGACGCGGGTGAACGACGGGGTCAACCTGGCGCGCCAGGCCGGCGAGTCGATCAGCGAGATCCGCGGCGGCGCCCAGCGCGCGGCCTCGGTGGTGGAAGAGATTTCCCACACCATCGGCGAGCAGAGCAAGGCCAGCAGCGAGGTGGCCCAGCGCGTCGAGCAGATCGCCCGCATGTCGCAGCAGAACAGCCAGACGGTGGGCGAACTGGCCGCCGCCGCCCAGCGCCTGGACAGCGTGGCGCGCAGCATGCAGAACTCGGTCTTGCAGTTCCAGACCTGACGGCTGAGATAGCGCGTAGGCGAACAGTCAAGAAAAAGCCCGGCCTAGGCCGGGCTTTTTTCATACCACCGGGATCACCCCTGGCTGGCCAGCGGCGCGCTGCCGGCCGCCAGCTTGATGCGGTAGCAGGCCCAGAGGAACAGCAGCCAGAACGGGATGGCGTACACAGAGACCTTGATGCCGGGGATCATCAGCATCACGCCGAGGATGAACAGCACGAAGGCCAGGCACAGGTAGTTGGCGAAGGGGAACCAGAACGCCTTGAAGCTCGGCTGCACGCCCTTGGCGACCATGGCCTTGCGGAACTTCAGGTGGGCCAGACTGATCATCGCCCAGTTGATCACCAGGGACGCCACCACCAGCGACATCAGCAGCTCCAGCGCGCTCTTCGGCGCCAGGTAGTTGACCAGCACGCAGAGCAGCGTCACCAGGGCCGACAGGCCGATGGCCAGCACCGGCACGCCACGGGCGTTGACCTTCATCAGCGCCCTGGGTGCATCGCCCTGCTCGGCCAGGCCGTAGAGCATGCGGCTGTTGCAGTACACGCCGCTGTTGTAGACCGACAGCGCGGCGGTGAGCACCACGAAGTTGAGGATATGCGCGGCGGTGTCCTCGCCGATCAGCGAGAAGATCTGCACGAACGGGCTGCTGCCGTAGGAGTCGCCACCGGCGGTGAGGGTCTGCACCAGGCTGTCCCACGGGTACAGCGAGAGCAGGATGGTTAGCGCGCCGATGTAGAAGATCAGGATGCGCCAGACCACCTGGTTGATCGCCTTGGGGATCACCGTTTTCGGCTGGTCGGCCTCGGCGGCGGTGATGCCCACCAGCTCCAGGCCGCCGAAGCTGAACATGATGATCGCCATCATCATCACCAGCCCGGAGATACCGTTGGGGAAGAAGCCGCCGTGGCTCCACAGGTTGCTGACGCTGGCCTGCTCACCGCCGGCGCCGCTGAGCAGCAGATAGCCGCCGAGCAGGATCATGCCGATGATCGCCACCACCTTGATGATGGCGAACCAGAACTCGGTCTCGCCAAAGGCCTTCACGTTGACCAGGTTGATCAGGTTGATCAGCACGAAGAACGCCGCCGCCGTGGCCCAGGTGGGAATGTCCGGGTACCAGTACTGCACGTACTTGCCCACCGCCGTGAGCTCGGCCATGCCCACCAGCACGTAGAGCACCCAGTAGTTCCAGCCGGACAGGAAGCCGGCGAACGGGCCCCAGTAGCTATGGGCGAAGTGGCTGAAGGAGCCGGCGACCGGCTCCTCGACGATCATCTCGCCGAGCTGGCGCATGATCAGGAAGGCGATGAAGCCGCCTATCGCATAGCCCAGGATCATCGACGGGCCGGCGCTCTGCAGCACCCCGGCCGAGCCGAGGAACAGGCCGGTGCCGATGGCGCCACCGAGGGCGATCAGCTGGATATGGCGATTCTTCAGGCCGCGCTTGAGCGGGCCGGTGTGCAGCTGCTCGGACATCAGCGAGCGCTCCGCAGGGAAAGGCAAGGCATGGGATCACCTGTCTGTCGAAGTATGCCGCCGGGCTCGTGGTCCGGCGGCAGGGGTCGTGGCTATTGGCCGTGGCCCGCAGGCCTTGGGCGCCGGGGCGCGGCGAGTATACACCCGAGGGCTTTGGGCCGGCTTGCCGGTACGCTTAACGGCCCAGGCGCTCCTGGGCCATGCGGTCAGCCACTGCAGTAGTGGTAGCACCCTCGGCCTTGGAGCGCTGGAAGATCTCGTCCAGGGTCGCCTCGATGCCCTCGATATGCGCCTTCAGCTGCTCGGCGCTGCCGCCGGTGCGCTCGTAGCACACGTCGATGATGCCGCCGGCGTTGATCGCGTAGTCCGGCGCATACAGGCAGTCGCGACGGCGCAGCTGTTCGGCTAGCTCAGCGCTGGCCAGCTGGTTGTTGGCGGCGCCGGCGATGATCGGCGCGCGCAGCGCTTCCAGGGTCTGCGGGTTGATGATCGCACCCAGGGCGCAGGGGGCGAACACGTCCACGTCGAGGCCGAAGATCTCCTGTTGGCCCACAGCGCGGGCGCCCAGCTGCTCCACGGCGCGGCGCTGGTTGGCTTCATGGATATCGGTCACCCACAGCTCGGCGCCGGCGTCCTTGAGGTGCCTGGCCAGGCCGAAACCGACCTGACCAACGCCCTGGATGGCCACCGTGAGGCCGTTGAGATCGTCGCGACCGAGGCGATGGCGCACGGCCGAGCGAATGCCGACGAACACGCCATAGGCGGTGGCCGGCGACGGATCGCCATCACGGGTGCCGCCGCCGATGGCCTCGCGCTGGCCGGCGCCAGCCACGTGGCGGGTGCGCTCGGCCATGATCTGCATCTCGGCCACGCCGGTGCCGGAGTCGGCGGCGGTGATATAGCGCCCGCCGAGGCTGTCGACGAAATCGCCCATGGCCTGGAACAGCGCCTCGGTCTTGCCGTTGCGCGGGTCACCGATGATCACCGCCTTGCCGCCGCCCAGCGGCAGGCGCGCCAGGGCGGATTTGTAGGTCATGCCGCGGGACAGGCGCAGCACGTCGCGCAGGGCCTCCTCGTCGCTGGCGTAGTTCCACATGCGGCAGCCGCCCAGGGCCGGACCGAGGGTGGTGTCGTGCACGGCGATGATGGCCTTGAGGCCGCTGGCCTGGTCGTGGCCGAAGACCACCTGTTCGTGGTGGTCGAAGTCGATATGGGTGAAGACGGGCATGGGAATTCCTTGATGTTCTTGTTGGATACGCAATGTTGGGTGGGCACGGATAGCCTTCTCCCCCTGGGAGAAGGTGGCCGAAGGCCGGATGAGGGGCTGCCAGGCGCCTGGGCGTCCCTCACCCCTGCCCCTCTCCCAAAGGGAGAGGGGTGGTTTGGCTCCGGAGGGGGTTCGATCAGGCCGCGGGTTCGAACAGCTGGACGGCGGAGATCTCGCTGACCAGCAGGCGAGCCTTGAGCTGCTCGGCCTGCTCACGGACCTTGACCAGGGCGTGTTCCTTGACGTGGCCGTAGCCGCGGATCTGCTCCGGCAGCTCGGCCAGGGCCACCGCGGTGCGGTAGTTATCCGGGCGTTGCTCCTTGAGCAGCAGCTCGACCAGCTCCTCGTACTCGCCGATCAGCTCGCGCTCGACCTTGCGCTCGGCGCTGTGGCCGAACGGGTCGATCACACTGCCGCGCAGGAACTTGAAGCGCGCCAGTACGGCGAAGGCCTTGAGCATCCAGGGCCCGAAGGTGCGCTTGATCGGTGCGCCGGTGCGCGGGTCGGGCTTGGCCAGCCAGCTCGGCGCCAGGTGGAACTGCAGCTGGTAGTCGCCCTCGAACTGGGCCTCAAGACGCTGACGGAAGGCCGGCTCGCTGTACAAGCGCGCCACCTCGTACTCGTCCTTGTAGGCCAGCAGCTTGAAGTAGTAACGCGCCACGGCTCGGCTCAGGGCCTGATCGGCACCGCTGTCGGCCTGGCGCACGCGGGTCACTAGGTCCAGGTAGCGCTGGGCGTAGGCGGCGTCCTGGTAGGCGGTGAGACGAGCCATGCGGTCGGCGACGATCTCGTCGAAGCTCTCGCAGCGCGGCGCCTCGGGGTTCTTCGGCTTGGCCAGCTGCTCCACGGCGGCCAGGTCATGGGCCGCGCGACGGCCCCAGAGGAAGGCCTGCTGGTTGAGCTTGATCGACACGCCGTTGAGCTCGATAGCCTTGTCGATGGCCTCGGCGGACACCGGCACCAGGCCCTTCTGATACGCATAGCCGAGCATAAACAGGTTGCTGGCGATGGTATCGCCGAGCAGCGCGGTGGCCAGGCGGGTGGCGTCGACGAAGTGGGTCTTGCTCTCGCCCACCGCTTCCACCAGCGCCTCGTGCATGGCCGCGCCGGGCACCTGGGCGTCCGGGTTGCGGGTGAACTCGGCGGTGGCCGCCTCGTGGCTGTTGACCACGGCGTTGGCGATCTTGTCGTTGAGCTTGGCCAGGGATTCCTCGCCGGCCGCCACCACCAGGTCGCACGCCAGCAGCAGGTCGGTCTCGCCGGCGGCGATGCGCACGGCGTAGATGTCGTCCTGCTTGGCGGCGATGCGGATGTGGCTGATCACCGGGCCGAACTTCTGCGCCAGGCCAGCCTGGTCGAGCACGGTGCAGCCCTTGCCTTCCAGGTGCGCGGCCATGCCCAGCAGGGCGCCGACGGTGGTCACGCCGCTGCCGCCGACACCCGGCAGGAGGATGTTCCAGGGCCGCGAAAGTTCCGGCTGGCGCGGCTCCGGCAGGGCCACGAACAGCGCCTTGGCACCTACTGCCTCGGGCTTGCGCAGGCCACCGCCGTGCACGGTGACGAAGCTCGGGCAGAAGCCCTCGACGCAGGAGAAGTCCTTGTTGCAGGCGTTCTGGTCGATCTCGCGCTTGCGCCCCAGTTCGGTCTCCAGCGGCAGCACGGAGAGGCAGTTGGACTTCACGCTGCAGTCGCCGCAACCCTCGCACACGGCCGGGTTGATGAAGGCGCGCTTGGCTGGGTCGACCAGCTTGCCGCGCTTGCGGCGGCGACGCTTCTCGGTGGCGCAGGTCTGGTCGTAGAGGATCACCGAGGTGCCCTTGATCTCGCGCAGCTCGCGCTGCACGGCGTCCAGCTCACGACGATGGTGGAAGGTGACGATGGGCGCGAAGGTGGCGCGGGTCGGGTACTTGTCCGGCTCGTCCGAGACCAGCGCAATGCGCTTAACGCCCTCGGCGTAGACCTGCTGGCTGAGCTGGTCGATACGCAGCTCCCCGTCGATGGGCTGGCCGCCGGTCATGGCCACCGCATCGTTGTAGAGGATCTTGTAGGTGATGTTGACCCCGGAGGCCACGGCCGCACGCAGGGCCAGCTGGCCGGAGTGGAAGTAGGTGCCGTCGCCGAGGTTCTGGAACACGTGCTTGGTGTCGGTGAACGGCGCCTGGCCGATCCAGGTAGCACCCTCCCCGCCCATCTGGGTGAAGGTGTCGGTACGCCGATCCATCCACTGGGTCATGTAGTGGCAGCCGATACCGCCGAGGGCGCGGCTGCCTTCCGGCAACTGGGTGGAGCTGTTGTGCGGGCAACCGGAGCAGAAGTGCGGAGTGCGCTTGGTGTCGTGCTTCGGTGCGGCCAGCGCGGCTTCCTTGGCCGCCAGGAAGGCCAGGCGCTCTTCGATGGTGGCGCTGGTGTAGATCGGCGCCAGGCGCTTGGCGATCACCCGGGCGATCATCGCCGGAGTCAGCTCGGCCAGGTTAGGCAGCAGCGAGTTGCCCTCCTCGTCGAACTCGCCGACCACCCGCGGGCGCTTGCCGACCGGCCAGTTGTACAGCTGGCCGGTGAGCTGGTCCTCGATGATGCTGCGCTTCTCCTCGACCACCAGGATCTCGTCCAGGCCTTCGGCGAAGTTGTGCACGGACACCGGCTCCAGCGGCCAGCTCATGCCGATCTTCAGCACACGCAGGCCGACCTGGGCGCACAGCTCGTCGTCCAGGCCCAGGTCGTTCAGCGCCTGGCGCACGTCCAGATAGGACTTGCCGGTGGTGATGATGCCGAGACGCGGGTTGGGCGAATCCAGCTTGATCTGGTCGAGGTTGTTGGCCAGGGCGAAGGCCCGGGCGGCATAGATCTTGTACTGGTTGAGGCGCTTTTCCTGGGCCAGGGGCGGGTCCGGCCAGCGGATGTGCACGCCGTCTTCCGGCAGCTGGAAGTCGGTCGGCAGTTTAATCTGGACGCGCAGCGGGTCGACTTCCACCACGGCCGACGAATCGACGTTCTCGGCAATGGTCTTCAGCGCCACCCAGCAGCCGCTGTAGCGCGACAGCTCCCAACCGATGATGCCGTAGTCGAGGATTTCCTGGACGTTGGCCGGATTCAGCACCGGCATCGACGCGGCAATGAAGGCATGCTCGCTCTGGTGCGCGATGGTCGAGGACTTGCAGCCATGGTCGTCGCCGGCCAGCACCAGCACGCCGCCCTTCTCGGCCACGCCGGCCGAGTTGCCGTGCTTGAACACGTCGCCGCAGCGGTCCACGCCCGGACCCTTGCCGTACCACATGGCGAACACGCCGTCGTAGCGCGCGCCGGGGAACAGGTTGGCCTGCTGGCTGCCCCACACGGCGGTGGCGCCCAGCTCTTCGTTGACGCCGGGCTGGAAGTGGATGTGGTTTTCCTGGAGGAACTGCTTGGCCTCCCACAGGCTCTTGTCCAGGTTGCCCAGGGGTGAGCCCCGGTACCCGGAGATGAAGCAGGCGGTATTGAGACCGAAGGCGGTATCGCGCTGCTTCTGCAGCATCGGCAGGCGGGTCAGGGCCTGGGTGCCGGTGAGGTACAGCTGACCTGTGGCTACACGGTACTTGTCGTCCAGGCGGATTTCGGCCAGAGACATGGTGCGCTCCTTTTATTCTTGTGTGAGCGACGCGACCTTTCTTGGAGGTCGCCGATTAACCCTGCCGCGGGATCACCGCAGCGGGTCGTATGGCCAAGACTATGACCGAGGGGTTCTGGGATTTTCTTTCTTTTTTCGGGCTACAAGCGGGATACTGCGCATGAGTTATTCCGCCATGACCAATAAAGAGAAAAAATCATGCAGGAAAATCTGAGCTCTATCGACCGGCGCATTCTGCGCCTGCTGCAACACAACGCCGACCTCTCCGCCGCCGAGATCGCCGAGAAGGTGGAACTGTCGCAATCGCCCTGCTGGCGACGCATCCACCGCATGCAGGAAGAAGGGCTGATCGAACGCAAGGTCGCCCTGCTCAACCCGAAAAAGCTCGGCCTGGGCATCACCGTGTTCGTCGACATCAAGCTATCGGCCCACGGCCGCAGCAACCTGGAAGAGTTCGAGCAGGCGGTGGTCGGCTACCCCCAGGTGCTGGAGTGCCACACCATGGCCGGCGGCTCGGACTACCTGCTCAAGGTGGTGGCCAAGGATATCGCCGACTATGAACGCTTCCTGCGCGACCACCTGCTGCAACGTCCGCATGTGCACGAGGCGCACTCGCATATCGCGATGAGCGAGGTGAAGAGGACTACGGAGTTGCCGTTGGATTGAGCATAAAAATGTCTGGCGGTTGCTGGGCGCCAGAGTGAAATACACTAGCTACACGTACTAAACAAATGGACATATAGCAAAATCAAAGGAGCAAGAGTGTGAGCGAAGCAAATACCTCTTACAGGCTACCCGAGGAAACCCTGCCAGGAATAAGCTTCAAAGATCACGCTGCCGATTTGCGCGCAATCAAAGAATTCATAGACACCCTCGGAATAAAAACCCACAACACCAGAATAGCTCGATACTTACAATATTTCGACGACCTAGCAGAAGAAAGAGAGATCGACGAAAGCAAAATATTCAAAAATGTTAATGATGCAAGATTTCAAAGCTCTCTTGATTGGCACCTGTATTTATTGAGAGAAACCCATGAACTCATGTGGATTTTGCGTGGATTAAAAAAACACACACCCAAGGGGATCGAATCAAAAATCGAAAAAATAGTTAGAGGCAGCGATTTTGCCGCTCTCGACACAAATACTGAGTCAAGAGACACACAATTTGAGCTCAGAATTGCAAGCTATTTTTGCCAGACCGGCTGTACAGTTGACCTCAGCACAGACACAGACATAATCGCCCTAACTGACAAGTGTGCATTTTACGTTGAGTGCAAAAGAATCGCAGGCAGTCGAAATCTAAAAGATAATTTCGCGAAAGCTAAAGATCAAATTCTTCTACGCATGCCAAAAAGTCATGATGGGAAGCATACGTACGGAGTAATAGCGGCGGACGTTACCAAGCTAGGATTCACTCATAACGGGCTGACTATGGGACTAACCACTGATCATGCAAGAGACATAATCCAAGACAAACTCAGAGAAATCGGACAAAAAACATCCACTCTACCTATATTCACCGGGCGCCCAGACATTATTGAATGTCTACTTCATATACACATACCATCAATTATCACACACCCACCAGCAACCACCACTCGCTTTTCTTCTTACTCATTGCATAACAAAAAGTCGAACAGAAAAAGCAGAAGCGCAATCAATGCACTTCACGCCATCTTTCAAGCGAGCAAAATAATTGACGACAGAGAAATACCACCAACCAAATTAAAGATCAGGAAATCAATAGATATCCCTGCAGGAACCGCGTTTCACCTAGAGCAGGAGCTAATAACCAGCATCCTATCAGCGACTAGAAGTCAAGCCTACGAACAGAATGCAATAGTTGCCTCACTAAAAATGAACAACCTAACTCATGAATTCACTGCTTCCGAGCTAGAAACGGTTATAAAAAGAATTCCAGCAGCCCGACTGCACCAGCTTGCAAATAGCGAAACGACTGACAGAATCGAGCTAATTTTAGAAATGTTCGCGCAACGATACCCCTACGAAAACAGCCCGCATTAATACTGACCGAAAAGACTGATTTATTGCTCAAACCACTGAGCAGCACTAGGCCTCTTCTCTCGCCCTCACGGCGAGTCACTTTCTCTTGTCTGGCCAAGAGAAAGTAACCAAAGAGAAGGCCCCCCGGCATCCGGCCCCGCCTGCGGCGGGGTTCCCTCCTTCCGGTGCTGCTCCGGGGGCCGGCTTACAAGGGCCATCCATGGCCCTTTATGCGGGGACGCCTAGTCCTCTCGCCGCATCCATGCGGCTCGTCCCTCTGCGCAACACCTCCACTCGGCCTCCTGGCGGGGATTCCACTCCGAGTTGCTTGAAGGTTTGTCTAAGCGCTGCGCGCCCGAGCGGAGTTAGCAGGATTCGCTTTCGTAGGGTGGTCTCGCCGCAGGCAGCCCACCACACCGGAACGGTGTACTGCCCTTCGGGCGAGTAACACCCTACAGAAGCAACACCGCACTCCCAGGCAACTCTCCGCCCCCTTCAGGAGGCCGAACGGAATCGTTGCGGAAGGGGTTGAGCGGCATGGATGCCGCGAGAGCGACGATGGGCCAGGGATGGCCCTTCGGCGCGTGCCCCTGGAGCAATGATGGAGCGAGGGAAGTCGAGCGCAGCGAGACCCGGATGGCGGGGGCAAGACCTTTTGGTTCCTTTTGGGGCGTTTGCCAAAAGGGACCCGCCCAGCAGGGCGGAACCAATGCTTCAACAGATACGAAAATAGGTAGCGGCACGAACAAAAGATGGTGGATAACGCTGCGCGGTTATCCACCCTACAGGCTAAAGCCGCCCTCTCCCTAACCCTCTCCCGTAAACGAGAGAGGGGACTAGAGCAACGCGTCTGGCTGAGCTTCGGGGGCAGCGGCCTTGAAGGCGTCCAGCGCCAGGCAACGATCCTCCATCTCCAGAAGACGCGGGAAAGCATTCAGCGAGCAGGCAAACCGCCGCGCGTTGTACAGCTGCGGAATCACGCACGCCTCCAGATAACCCGGCCGATTGCCAAGCGACAGGCCCCCCTTGAGCCCACCCAACCCCTGTTCCACCGCCGCCAGGCCCTTCTCCACCCAATGGCGATACCAGGTGTTCTTCGCCTCGTCGTCGACACCTAGCTCGGCGCTGAGGTACTGCAACACGCGCAGGTTGTTCAGCGGGTGGATATCGCAGGCGATATGCAGCGCCAGCGCACGCACCTGGGCGCGATGGGCCGGATCGCCAGGCAGCAGCGCCGGCACCGGGAAGACTTCGTCGAGGTATTCGAGGATGGCCAGCGACTGGGCGATGCGTGCGCCGCCGTTGGCGTCGTCCACCAGCAGCGGCACCAGTTCCTGCGGGTTCAGCTCACGATACTCGGCCGCGTGCTGCTGGCCGCCGTCCTTGACCAGGTGCACCGACTCCTGCCGGTAGGCCAGGCCCTTGAGGCCCAAGGCGATGCGCACCCGGTAGGCGGCGCTGGAGCGCCAGTAGCCGTAGAGCGTCAGCTCAGTGCTCATAGCGCTCCACCGCCTGGTCGATGGCGCCGAAGATGCTCTGGCCGGCGGCGTCGAACATCTCAATGCGCACCCGGTCACCGAACTTGAGGAACGGGGTCTTGGCCTCGCCCTGCTCGATGATCTCCAGCATGCGTTTCTCGGCCAGGCAGCTGGAGCCGGCGCTGCGGTCGTAGTTGGACACGGTGCCGGAGCCGATGATGGTGCCGGCGCCCAACGGGCGGGTCTTGGCGGCGTGGGCTACGAGGATCGGGAAGTTGAAGGTCATGTCCACGCCGGCGTTGGGCTGGCCGAACAGCGCGCCGTTGATGTGCGAGACCAGCGGCCGGTGCACCTTGCCGTCCTTCCAGGCCTCGCCCAGCTCGTCCGGGGTCACCGCCACCGGTGAGAAGCTCGACGACGGTTTGCTCTGGTAGAAGCCGAAGCCCTTGGCCAGCTCGCCGGGGATCAGGTTGCGCAGCGACACGTCGTTGACCAGCATCAGCAGCTGGATGCGCTCGGCCGCCTGCGCCGCCGTGGCGCCCATCGGCACGTCGTCGGTGATCACCGCGATCTCCGCCTCCAGGTCGATGCCCCAGGCCTCGTCGGCCATCTGGATCGGTGCGTGCGGCGGGATGAAGCTGTCGGCGCCGCCCTGGTACATCAGCGGGTCGTGCCAGAAGGATTCCGGCATCTCCGCGCCACGCGCCTTGCGCACCAGCTCCACATGGTTGACGTAGGCGCTGCCGTCGGCCCAGTGATAAGCGCGCGGCAGCGGGCTGTGGCAGTCGGCCTGGTCGAAGACGAAGGACTCGTCAATCAGGCCGTCGTTGAGGCGCTGGTAGACCGACTCCAGCAGCGGGCGCTTGACCTCCCAATCGTCCAGCGCGACCTGCAGGGTGGCGGCGATCTGCGGCACCTTCACGGCGCGGGCCAGGTCGCGGGAGACGACCACCAGTTCGCCGTCGCGGCCCAGGTTCAGTGATGCGAGCTTCATCGGTTACCTCGAATTATGTTGGGCTCCCCTCTCCCCTTGGGAGAGGGTTCGGGGGGTGAGGGAGCGCCAGGCAATCCGCAACTCCCTCACCCCAGCCCTCTCCCGGAGGGAGAGGGGGTTGTTCTGAGTGGCCTTAGCCTGGTTTGCCTGGCGCACGCCAGGAGTTCACGTATTCGGGCACGTCCACCGCGGCGGCGGTCTCGGCCACCTCCAGCGCGCGGCGGGTGTCGATCATCACCGCCACTTCCTCGGCGAAGGTGGCCGGGTCTTCCTGGGCCTTCTTCAGCGCCTTGGGGTGCGGGCCGTGGGGGAAGCCACAGGGGTGCAGAGTCACCATCCCAGCCTCGATGTTGTCGCGGCTGAAGAAGTTGCCACGGTGATAGAACAGCACCTCGTCGTAGTCGTCGTTGTTGTGGAAGAACGGCACCTTGAGCGCGCCCGGGTCGCTCTCGACCGGGCGCGGGGTGAAGGTGCAGACCACGAAGCCGTTGGCGACGAAGGTGGTGTGGGCCGACGGCGGCAGGTGGTAGCGGTGGCTCATCAGCGGGCGGATGTCGCGCCAGTTGAGGCGCACCACAGTGTTGTCGCCATGCCAGCCCACTGCATCCAGCGGGTTGAACGGATAGGTGACGGTGCTGATCTGGTTGCGCCGCTTGATGCGGATCTGCCAGGTCTGCTCGTCCTGCTGGGCCTTGAAGGCGTCGTCGATATGCGGGTGTTCGAGCACCGCCGGGTCGAAGATCGCCTGCGGGCCGAGCAGGCCCTTGTCCGGCAGCTGGTAGGCGCCGTCGGTGTTCTCGATCAGCAGGAAGTGGCTGGGCGCTGTCGGTTCGATGCGCCAGGCGGTGCCACGCGGGATCAGCAGGTAGTCGCCGTCGCGGTACTCCAGGTGGCCGAAGTCGCAGTAGAAGTGTCCAGCACCGTCGTGCACGAACAGCAGCTCGTCGCCGTCGCTGTTGCGCACCAGGTGGCGCATGGCGCCGTGGGTCTTCCACACGCGCAGCTTCACGTCGGCGTTGTGCAGGGTCAGCGGCGCCTCCAGCGGGCAGTCGCGCTCGCTGGCGATCCTGTTGAAGTTGAAGGCGTGCGGGCGCAGCGGCCCTTCCCAGTCGATCCAGCCGGTGGGCGGGTGCTTGTGGTGCAGGTGGGTCACCGGGCCGAAGAAGCCCTCGCGACCCATCTCCCGCTCGTAGGTACCCTCGGGAAAATCACAGTGGGCCTGGCGCGAGTGCTCGCCCTCGCGCAGGGGGAAGCTGATCCATTTGCGGCTCATTGCAGAGCTCCTGTCAGGTATCGAGTTTCGTAGCGAGCGCAGGCCTGGCTAGGCGCCGCTTCGCAAAGGTGCGCAGTTGACATGTCGGTCAATGAGCAACCTGAGCGGAGTGGCAACACCGCCAGGGCAAGCGCAGTAGAAAATCGGTACATGACTACTCCTCGGAGATCACGCCACGACGCAGCTGATCCTCCTCGATGGATTCGAACAGCGCCTTGAAGTTGCCTTCGCCGAAGCCCTGGTTGCCCTTGCGCTGGATGATCTCGAAGAAGATCGGGCCAATCACAGTATTGGTGAAGATCTGCAGCAGGATGCCGTCATCGCCTGGCGCGCCGTCGATGAGGATATTCAGGTCGCGCAGGGTGGCGGTCGGTTCGCCGTGGCCGGCCACGCGGGTGTCGACCTTCTCGTAATAGGTGTCCGGGGTGGTCATGAAATCCACGCCATTGGCGCGCAATTTACGCACTGTCTCGTAGATATCGTCGGTGCTCATAGCGATGTGCTGGATGCCCTCGCCGTGATACTCGCGGATGAATTCCTCGATCTGCGACTTGTCGTCGGCCGACTCGTTGATCGGGATGCGGATCTTGCCGCAGGGCGCGGTCATGGCGCGGGAGAACAGGCCGGTGAGCTTGCCCTCGATATCGAAGTAGCGGATCTCGCGGAAGTTGGCGATGCGCTCGTAGAAGCCGGACCAGACATCCATCTGCCCACGCTTGACGTTGTGGGTCAGGTGGTCGATCTGCTGCAGGCCCACGGCGTTGTCGCCCGGCTTGCGGCCCTCGATGTACTCGAAGTCGACGTCATAGATGGTCTTGTCGCCGTAGCGGTCGACCAGATACAGCAGCGAGCCGCCGATGCCTTCGACGCAGGGGATGTTCAGCTCGCCGAAGTTGGCGTGGCTGCCGACCAGGGTGGCGCCCTGCTCCTTCACATAGGCGGCGGCCTGAGCGGCATTCTTCACCCGGAAGGCCATGGCACAGGCGCTCGGCCCGTGCTTCTCGCCGAAGGCGCGCACATGGCCGGTGGGGCTGCCGTTGAGCACGAAGTTGATGTCGTTCTGCTGGAACAGCCACACCTGCTTGGAGCGGTGCTTGGCGGTTTCGGTGAAGCCCATGGCGCTGAACAGCTGGCGCAGCTGCTCGATGCCCTCAGGCGTCGGCGCGGTGAATTCGACGAATTCGAAACCGTCGGTTCCGATGGGGTTGTGCTGTTCGATCTTGGCCACGGCGTTCATCCGGCCTCCCTGATTGTTGTTGTGGGCAGTCGCCCGCCGTCGCGGCGGTGCGGTTGGATTGCCCTCATCACAGCGCCTGCCCCGATGCCGAGCAAGCTGTCTATCTGGCTTGGAGACGGGCCTGCCGCCTGAGGTTCGGCAAGTTTTCCTTACATGTTTTCGGCTCGCCGGAGTCGCTGCCCACAACCCCTGCCTGGCGTAACGTTTTCTTGCCAAGGTGGTTCAGTCGGCTGCCAGTCTCGCGGTGAGTTGTAGCGCCGGCGTGGCCAGCAGGCTGTCGAACGGCTGCGGTTTGCCCAGGTGGTAGCCCTGGGCGAAGTCCACGCCGAGTTCGCGCAGGGCCTCCAGCACCTCGGCCGTCTCGACGAACTCGGCGATGGTGCGCTTGCCCATGACGTGGCCGATCTGGTTGATCATCTCGACCATGGCCCGGTCGATGGAGTCGTCGAGCAGGTCGCGGACGAAACTGCCATCGATCTTCAGGTAGTCCACCGGCAGGTGCTTGAGGTACATGAACGAGGACATGCCGGCGCAGAAGTCGTCCAGCGAAAAGCGGCAGCCGAGGGCCTTCAGCTCGTTGATGAAGTGGGTGGCGTCGGCCAGGTTGGCGATGGCCGCCGTCTCGGTGATCTCGAAGCAGATGGCCTGGGGTTGCACCGGCTGGCTGGCCAGCTGCTCACGGATGAAGTCGAGGAAATCGCGGTCGCCGATGCTGGCGCCGGACAGGTTGATCGCGCAGTGCAGCGCCGGCGCGTGCGGGTGCTCGCCATGGAAGCGCGCCAGGGCGGCCAGGGTATGGCGCACCACCCAGCGGTCGATCTGCGGCATCAGGCCGTAGCGCTCGGCGGCCGGGATGAAGGTGCCGGGAGCGATCAGCTCGCCCGCCTCGTCCTGCAGACGCAGGAGGATCTCCACATGACCGCCGTCCTCGCCGCTGCGCAGCGGCACGATGGGCTGGGCGTAGAGGCGGAAGCGGTTCTCCTCCAGGGCCCGGTGGATGCGCTGCACCCAGCTCATCTCGCCGACGCGCTGGGACAGTTCGGAATCGTCCGGCTGGTAGGCGTGCACCCGGTTGCGCCCGCGCTCCTTGGCCGAATAACAGGCCAGGTCGGCGGTGCGCAGCAGCTCCACCAGGCTGGTCTGCCCCGGCGGAATCTGCACCAGGCCGATGCTGGCGCTGACCGAGAACAGCCGCCCACCCCAGACGAAGCGCATCTCCTGCACCGCCTTGCGCAACGCCTCGGCCACGCGCAGGGCGGCCTCGGTCGGGCAGTTTTCCAGGATCACGCCGAACTCGTCGCCGCCCAGACGGGCCAGGGTGTCGCCCTCGCGCAGGTGCAGCTGCAGCTCCTGGCAGACCTTGCGCAGCAGCTCGTCGCCGGCGGCGTGGCCGCAGGTGTCGTTGACCAGCTTGAACTGGTCCAGGTCGATGAACATCAGCGCATGCCGGCCCGCCTGGCGCAGCATGCGCGCCAGCAACTGGGCCAGGCGGTATTCGAACTCGCGGCGGTTGGCCAGGCCGGTCAGGGCATCGTGGCTGGCCTGCCAGGACAGGCTGGCGACGAACTGGCGCTCGCGGGTCATGTCATGCAGCACCATGACCACGCCGCTGACCAGGCCGCGCTCCTGGATCGGCGCGCCGACCAGGTTGACCGCCACCTTGCTGCCGTCCGGGCGCACCACCAGCTTGGCGTAGTCGCCATCCTCCTGGCCGGCGAGGATCTGCTGTACCGGCGAGACGACATTGGCCTCGGAATGCTCGTCGACGATGGAGAACAGCTGATCGAAGGCGCGCCCCTCGGCCTGGGCCAGGGCACAGCCGGTGAGCTGCTCGGCGGCGGCGTTCATGTAGGCGATGCGGCCGTCGCGGTCGAGGCTGATCACCGCATCACCGATGGAGGCGAGGATGGTCTGGGCGCGCTGCTTGACGGCTGCCAGGGCCTGATCGACCTCGGCGCGCTGTATAAGCAGGTGCCGCGTGTGCAGCACCGCCAGGCTGATCAGCAACACCCCGGTGCACAGATTGCCCAGCACCAGCAGCCACAGCACCGCCCGCGAGGCCTCGCCGAGAATCTGCGAGAACTGCTCGGCGGCGCGGGTGGCGCCGAGGTTGACGCCTTCGATCTGCCCGCGCCAGAACGTGCGCTGCACATCCGACGCCGCACCGAGCAGGATCTGCTGCTCGATCTCGCCGGCCAGCAGGGTCAGTTCGAACACGTAGCGATCGCCGCGCTCCCACTGCGCGATGGCACGCTGCAGGTAGCTGAGCTGGCTGAAGTTCTTGTACAGCCAGATCATCGCCTCGATATCGTGCGGATGATTCCTGCCCTGCAGGATGCCGGCCCGGGCCCGCTCCAGATCGGGCTCCGGCTGGTCCATGGCCACGCGGAAGTCGTTATCGCCGAGCGGTACATCAATGGCCTCGTGGTACAGGCGCAGGTGGCGGTCGGAACCGCTCTGCACGTAGAGATCGAGGTAGTGGATGGCATCCTTGAGGCCCTTGGACCACAGGCTCTCGCCGGCCACGTAGCTGCGCACCGCCGAGTGCAGATAAAGACTGCCGCCGGCCAGCAGCGACTGCAGCAGCACCACCAGCACGAAGGGCCAGACCAGGCGCAGTAACTGCGAAGCGATGCGCGCCCGCGGGGCGCCCGTCTCCTGACTCATCGATCCCTGTCTCCCCGGGGGCGAAGCTGGCGGGCATGCCAGGACCGCAATATGGGTACTGGCGTACCAGTCAGGTATAGATGGCTTTCTGCCAGGTCGCCGAGCCCTCAGCTTTCTGCACCAGATGGCGCCGAGCGTTGCCTCACGCGCTGACGAACTGCATGTTGGCGTCGTTGAGCTGATCGGCCACCACGCCGAGCAGGAACACCCGGCTCTGGCTGTCCAGTGTGATCAGCGTGCCGCTGTTGCCGGCGCTGGACTGATAGTCGGCGATACGCAGCGAATCGAAGCTGCTGCGTTGGCCGACGAACACCAGCAGGTCTTCCTGCGGATTGAAGTCCAGCACGCTGTCCAGATCGAAGCTCTGCCGCTCATAGTCCTGCGCGGCATCCCCCGGCCCGCTGAGGCGCAGATCCATGGTGAACTCGAAGCGATCACCGCCCGCTCCGCCGGTGAGCAGGTCGCGACCATCGGCCACGCCACCGGCAGCTATCCCGCCATCGAGCACGTCGTCACCGTCGCCGCCGTACAGCCTGTCGGCACCCGCCCCGCCGTACAGGTCGTCATCGCCATCCCGGCCGACCAGGCGGTTGTCGCCGCCGTCGCCACCCAGGGTATCGGCATGCTCGCTGCCGGAGAGGTACTCAATGCCGACCAGCACATCGCCGTCGGCCTCGCTGTCGTCCACCAGTGCCGATAGCAGCCCCAGTTGCACGCGCACGCCCGAAGCGGCCGCGCCGTAGTCGGCGGCGTCCTCGCCGGAGCCGCCTTCCAGGTAGTCGGCGCCTTCGCCGCCGCGCAGGATATCGTTGCCCCAGCCGCCATACAGGCGATCGTCGCCGGCATTGCCGGACAGCACATCGTAGCCACCCACCCGCTGCGAGTCGCCATGGATGGCGTCGTTGCCGCTGCCACCGCTGATGCGGTCGGCACCGCCCTCGCCGTGCAGCTCGTCATCACCGCCACCACCGCTGATCACGTCGTTGTCATAGCCACCGCGCAACCAATCGCGCCCATTACTACCCGTCAGGTGGTCTGCGCCGAAGCCGCCCCAGGCGTAGCCGGCCGCCTGCAGCAGCAGTGAATCGTCGCCACCACGGCCATACAGCAGAGGCAGTTCGTCATCGCCCATCAGCGTGTCGTTGCTGTCGCCACCGATGACCTGGTCGACCAGCTGACCATCCGGTACCCAGGCGCCGTACAGGAACATCTGTTTGTCATCGTCGTCGCGGAAGAAGAAGCCGCCGACATCGGCCTGGTCCATCCAGAAATTCGGCCCGTCCGGATCATCCTGGGAGAACAGGAAGGCCTGGGCATCGGCCAGCGGAACATCCAGGCCCTGGCTGGTCAGCGTCAGCGTCGGGGCAGCCCAGGGTGTGAAGTCGGCCTCGTCGAGGCCTCCCACTCGCGGCACCGGCAGGGAGAAATCCACTCCCGCGCTGGCATCCAGGGTCAGGGTGCCGCGCCCCGCGCCATCCAGTGCGGCCAGGTAGGCGAGCAGCGCGGCGCCGCTGAGCGCCAGGTGGCCCTCGACCAGCTCTCCCGGGCTGAAGCCGTAGGCGGCGGGATCCATATACTTGTAGCCGTTGCTGTCGCGCAGACCATCCTCGACCAGACCGTAGAAGGTCCAGCCCATGCTGCTGTCGGTAGGCATAGCAAGCTCCTTGCAGTGATCAACCTGACCGGGCTGGCGCATGATCCGTAATGCGCCCGGATGGAATCCTTCATGCACGCCTGAAAGCGCAGGCCAAAGCCCTCGCCAGCGCATTGGACCGATCTCGCAGGCAGAAGCTCGGCGCGTTCCGACGGAAGGTTGGCGCGCATCTGATACGGTTTTTCTCGATAAACCTGAGTCTGTTATCCAAACCGCCCGGCGCGCACAGTTCGCTCAGCCTGATTAGAAGCCCGAGAGGCCCACCATGAGCGAGCGCATACCGGCGCAGATCATCGAAACCATCGACCCGCGCCAACCCCTCCGCCTGACCCCGGCCCAGGCCGGCGGGCCGATCCATACACGCAGTTTCACCGGTCTGTACCGCAACCTGCGCCTGTACGGCGCCGGCCTGCTGTTCCTGATTTTCTTCGGCACCGCCTGGCTGGACTGGGACGGTCGCCAGGCCGTGCTGTGGAACCTGGCCGAGCACCGCTACTACATCTTCGGCGCCACCTTCTGGCCGCAGGATTTCATCCTGCTCTCGGCGCTGCTGATCATCTGCGCGTTCGGCCTGTTCACCATCACCGTGTTCGCCGGCCGCGTGTGGTGCGGCTACAGCTGCCCGCAGAGCGTGTGGACCTGGGTGTTCATGTGGGTGGAGAAAGTCACCGAGGGCGAGCGCAACCAGCGCATCAAGCTCGACGCCGCGCCCTGGGGCCCGGTCAAGCTGCTACGGCGCGGCGCCAAGCACGGCCTGTGGCTGGCGGTGAGCCTGCTCACCGCGCTGACCTTCGTCGGCTACTTCACGCCGATCCGCCCGTTGGCGCTGGAACTGTTCGGCGGCCAGCTGGAAGGCGCCGCGCTGTTCTGGATCCTGTTCTTCACCGCCGCCACCTACCTCAACGCCGGCTGGCTGCGCGAGAAGGTCTGCGTGTACATGTGCCCCTATGCGCGCTTCCAGGGGGTGATGTTCGACAAGGACACCCTGATCGTCTCCTACGACGCAGCCCGCGGCGAGGGTCGCGGCCCGCGCAGGAAGGACAGCGACTACCAGGCCGAGGGCCTCGGCGACTGCATCGACTGCACCATGTGCGTGCAGGTCTGCCCCACCGGCATCGACATCCGCGATGGCCTGCAGGTGGACTGCATCGGCTGCGCCGCCTGTATCGACGCCTGCGACAGCATCATGGACAAGATGGGCTACGAGCGCGGGCTGATCCGCTACGGCTCCGAGCGCGAGATGCAGGGCGGTCGCACCCGCCTGCTGCGGCCGCGCCTGGTCGGTTACGCGGTGGCCCTGCTGCTGATGATCGGCGCCTTCGCCTGGGCCCTGCAGGCCCGCTCGCTGGTGTCGCTGGACGTGGCCAAGGACCGCGGCATGTACCGCGAGAACGCCAGCGGCCAGATCGAAAACGTCTACCGCCTCAAGCTGATCAACAAGACCCAGCAGGCGCAGCGCTACCACCTGCGCCTGGTCGACGGCCAGCCGTTCAGCCTAGGCGGCCCCGGCGACCTCAGTTTGGCCGCCGGCGAGATACTCGAAGTGCCGGTCAGCGTGGCCTTGGTCCACGAGCCGCTGGCCAGCAGCCCGGCGCCGGTGCAATTCGAGGTGGTCAACCAGGCCGATGCCAGCGAGCGCAAAGTGGCCAGCAGCACCTTTATCGCGCCGAGCGGGCGTTGATGGCCGACGCCCGCTCACTGCCCGTAGACTGTGGCGCACCTGCGGCCACAGTCACGGACAAGATGAAGCGCTACGAGCAATTCGCCGACCAGATCGCCGGGCTGATCCGCGCCGGCGTGCTCGCCCCCGGCGAGCGGGTGCCCTCGGTGCGCCACGCCAGCCGCACCTACGGGGTCAGCCCGTCCACCGTGTTCCAGGCCTACTACCTGCTGGAGGATCGTGGCCTGATTCAGGCCCGCGCGCGCTCCGGCTACTTCGTCCGAGAACTGGCCCGCCACCCGCTGGCCGAGCCGCAGGTAAGCGCCACGCCGGCCACCAGCACCGAGGTGGATGTCAGCGAGCTGGTGTTCTCGGTGCTCGGCTCGCTGAAGGACCCGCACACCGTACCCTTCGGCTCCGCCTTCCCCAGCCCGGAACTGTTCCCCCTGCCGCGCCTGGCGCGCTCCATGGCCCACGCCCTGCGCGACATGCCGAGCCACGCGGTGATCGCCGACATGACCGCCGGCAACCCCGACCTGCGCCGGCAGATCGCCTTGCGCTACATGGTTGCCGGCGTGCGCCTGCCGCTGGAGGAACTGGTGATCAGCAACGGCGCCATGGAGGCGCTGAATCTGTGCCTGCAGACGGTGACCCAGCCGGGCGACCTGGTAGCCATCGAGTCGCCGGCCTTCTACGCCACCCTGCAGGTGCTCGAACGCCTCAAGCTCAAGGCCGTGGAGATCCCCGTGCACCCGCGCGAGGGCATCGACCTCGGCGTGCTGGCCGAGCGCCTGCAGCAACTGCCGATCAAGGCCTGCTGGTTCATGAACAGCCTGCAGAACCCCATGGGCGCCAGCCTCGCCGACGCCAAAAAAGCCGAGCTGTACGGGCTGCTGCAGCGACACCAGGTGCCGATGATCGAAGACGACGTGTACGCCGAGCTGTACTACGGCGCGCAGCCGCCGCGGCCGGTGAAGAGCTTCGACGATGGCGGCCTGGTGATGCACTGCGGTTCCTTCTCCAAGAGCCTGGCGCCAGGCTACCGGGTCGGCTGGGTGGCCGGCGGGCGCTATGCCGAGCAGATCAGCCGGCTCAAGCTGATGACCACCATCTCGCCCTCGGTGCCGGCCCAGGCGGCCATCGCCGACTACCTGCAGCACGGCGGCTACGACCGTCACCTGCGCAAACTGCGCATCGCTCTGGAGACCCAGCAGGCGGCCATGCTCGCCTCCGCCGCGCGGCACTTCCCGGCGGAGACCCGGGTCACCCGCCCCAGCGGCGGCTACTTCCTGTGGTTCGAGTTTCCCCAGCGGGTCGACTCGCTGCAGCTGTTCCAGCTCGCCCTGGCCCAGGGCATCAGCCTGGCGCCGGGACCGATCTTCTCCGCCACCCGGCGCTTCCGCCATTGCGCGCGACTGAACCATGGCCACCCCTGGGATGCCCAAAGCGAGAGGGCGATGGAAGTGCTCGGGCGCATCCTCGCCTCGTTCTAGAGCCCGGCGGCTATGCTGCGGATAGGCAGCGGGCCCGCCATCGGCGATACTGGCAACGCGCCATCAATACAAGGAAAGACCGCATGAGCAGCGACACCGAAGCCGTCAGCACCGACGAGCTCCTCACCGACCAGCAACGCATCGAGAAGCTGGAGAAGGCCGGCAAGCTCAATCGCCTGCTGATCTTCGGCCTGGCCGGCGCGCTGCTGCTGACCCTGCTCACCTGGCTACTGGTCGCCCTGCTCTCCTCCTCCGCCGAGGAAGCCGCGGAAGACCAGGCCCAGCTGGCCAGCCTGGCCAGCGTCGAAGCCCTGCAGAAAGAGCTCGGCGCCCTGCAGCTGCAAATCGCCCCGCTGCAACAGCAAATCAAGGACCAGCAGAAATTGATCTTGCTGCAGGCCCAGCAGCAGATCGCCGCGCCGACCGAGGCAGAAGCTCCGGCCGCCGCCAGCGAGACCCGCGAGCAGGATCGCGAGAACGTGCGGATGGTGGCGCGCACCCTGATCGGCCAGGAGAACAACTACCAGCAGACCCTCACCGCGCTGAAGGAAGGCATGCGCGAACTGGCCGGCATGACGCCGGGCTCGCGCAGCTGGCTGGAGTTCTACGAGGAGTCGCTGGCCAAGCCGATGGCCGACAGCCAGGCGCGGGTCAAGGCGCTGCAGAAGTGGTCCGCCGACGCCGAGTGAGCCGCGCCTGACTCAGTCGTGCGGGTGGCCGTCGAGCTCGCGTTCCTCATGGTTGGCGAAGGCCTTGTCCAGCCCCAGTGCCCCGGCGATGGCGGCCGGTGTGCTGGCTACCACATCCATCGCCTTGGCCAGGCCGCTGGTCTCATCGGAGCGGGCGGCCGCCGAAGTCGCCGCGCCGTGGCCCTGTCCCTTGCCCTGCCCAACGCCGGGAGCTCGACCCGATCCATGGCCGAGTCCCGGGCCGTGATCGCCGCCGGCCAGACCATGGCCCAGGCCAACACCGACACCACCACCGTGGCCACCGCCATTGCCGCCACCGTGACCGCCGCCATGCCCACCACCATTGCCGCCACCATTGCCACCGCCGCCATCGCGGGCGTAGGCGGAGTCGATCAGCGGATTGAGGTCGGGCGGCACGGCGGCCGCCAGCATCAGGACGCTGGCCGGTATGGCCAGCAGAGTGCCTAGTCTCAACATGGGAACCTCCCGAGGAGCTCCTCAGACAGTTTCAGTCTAGGGTGGCCAGCGACGCGGCCGAAACCACCCGACACAAGGTTGAGACAAGCGCAGCGCGGCTTAGTGCTGCAGGTGGCCGTAGAGCTTGGCGTACAGGCCACCCTCGGCGATCAGCTGCTGGTGGTCGCCGTCCTCGGCAATGCTGCCACCGTCGAACACCAGTACCCGGTCGGCTTGCTTCACCGCGCTCAGGCGGTGCGCCACGATCAGCGTGGTGCGGCCATTGAGGAAACGCCCCAAGGCCTCGTGCAGGGCGTATTCGGTGGCGGCGTCCAGGGCCGAGGTGGCCTCGTCGAGAATCACCACCTTGGGCTCGGCCAGCACCATGCGGGCAATCGCCAGGCGCTGGCGCTGACCGCCGGAGAGACGCACGCCGGAGCGGCCGACCATGCTGTCCAGGCCATCCGGTAGCGCGCGGATGGTGGCCGCCAGCTGGGCGATCTCTAGCGCCTGCCAGCAGGCCTCGTCGCTACGCTCGCGGCCCATGCACAGGTTGGCGCGTACGGTGTCGTTGAACAGCGCCGGGTGCTGCAGCACCACCGCCACGTGCTCGCGCACCCGCTCCAGGCCGATCTCCTCCAGGCTCGAACCGCCGAAACGAATGGTCCCGGCCTGGGCCGTGTAGAGGCCGAGCAGCAGCTGCACCAGGGTACTCTTGCCACCACCGCTGGCGCCGACCAGGGCGACCTTCTCGCCGGGGGCGATGGCCAGGTCGAGGTCATGCAGCACCGGCTCGTCGCGGTAGGCGAAGCTCAGTCCGCGCACCTCGATGCCCACCGTATCACGGCCCTTGAACGGGTCGACCACGCCCGCGTGCTGCGGCTCGTCGGCGCGCGCCAGCAGCTCGTTGATCCGCGTCATCGCGCCGCCGGCGGCGTAGTAGGCGTACTGCAGGCTGAGCAACTGCTCGACCGGGCCGATCATGTACCAGAGGTAGCTGAACACGGCGAGCATCTGGCCGATGGACAGGTCCGAGAGCAGCACGGTGAGCATGGCCGCGGCGCGGAAGATGTCGATGCCAAACTGGAACAGCAGGCCGCTGGTACGCCCGGCCGCGTCGCTCTTCCACTGCGAGGCCACCGCGTAGTCGCGCACCTCGCGGGCACGCAGGCCGAGGCGACCGAGGAAGTAGCCCTGGCGGTTGCCGGCGCGCACCTCCTGGATCGCCTCCAGGGTCTCGGTCAGCGCCTGGGTGAAGCGCGAGGTGCTGTCGTTCTCCAGCTTTTTCAGGTGCTTGACCTGCTTGCCCAGCTGCACGGTGGCGAAGATCACCAGCGGGTTGAACAGCAGGATCAGCAGGGCCAGCTGCCAATGCATCCAGATCAGCACGGCGGCGGTGCCGGTCAGGGTCAGCACGGCCACCAGCACCTTGCTCAGGGTCTCGCCGATAAACTTGTCGAGGGTATCCAGATCGGTGACCAGGTGCGCGCTGACGGTGCCGCCGCCGAGGTTCTCGTACTCGCCCAGGGCGATGCGCTTGAGCCGCTCGATCAGGCGCACGCGCAGGCGGTAGATCACGTCCTTGGACAGGCGGGCAAACAGACGCGCCTGCAGCACGTTGCTGACCAGGGCCCCCAGGCGCAGCATCAGGGTCAGCACCAGCATCAGGCCGATGTAGCCGGCGGCGGTTTCCCAGCCGGCGGGCAGCAGGCGGTCCATCACCTTCAGCGCGGCGTCGCCCTGCTTGAGCAGCACCTCGTCGACCAGCAGCGGCAGCAGCAGCGGAATCGGCACGCTGCACAGGGTGGCGACGAAGGCGATCAGGTTGGCCAGGATCAGGCCCTTGCGATGGCGCAGCGCGAGGCGGCGAATCTCCGCCCAGGTCAAGCGATCAGGCATGGACACGCTGCTCCAGCCAGCGTCCCAGCAGCGGCGCCAGCGCCTCCAGCGGCTGGTAACCATTGGTCAGCAGGGCCAGTCGACCGTCGCGCTCGGCCAGCAGGGTCGGGAAGCCGGAAATGCCGAGGTCCTGCACCCAGGTGAAGTCGGCGGCGGTGGCCTCGGCGGCCTCCACGCTGTCGAAGGCGGCGGCGAACTCGATGCGCGGGATGCCGGCGCGCTCGGCCAGCTCCACCAGCACCTGGGCGCGGGTGACGTCGCGGCCCTCGGCGTAGAAGGCTTCCTGAATCAGCTCCAGCAGCGGCCAGACACTCTGCTCGTCCAGGCCACGGGCGGTGACCAGGGCGCGGCAGGCCGGCTCGGTGTCGTAGACGAAGCCTTCGGGCAGCGCATCGTTGAAGTTGAACAGCTGGCCGGTGCTGGCGTTGACCGCCTGCCAGTGGGAGAGGATGCGCACGCGCATCGCCGGGTCCAGCGCCGCACGCTCGCGGCGCAGACCACCGAGCACCAGCTGCAACGGTACGCCGGCCGCGCCGGCTTGTGCGGCCAGGGCCTGCACCACCGGGGCGAAGCCCCAGCACCAGGAACACATGGGGTCCATCACGTAGAGCAGGCGGTCTGGGCGCACGAGGCGGTCCTTAGTCGGCAGGCGACAGGTGGGAATGGCTGCAGTGTACGTACAGAGCAGCCATTTGGGGCAGCGGTTCAGCCTTCCTGCAGGGCCTTGTAGTTGAAGCCGATCGGGTGCGGCAGGTTGCGCGCCTGGGCGATCTCGATCTGCTTCTGGCGTTCGCGGGCGGCTACACGGGTCTTCTCCGGCAGCGAGTCCCAGCAGTGCGGGCAACTGATGCCCGGCGAATAGTGCTGGCTCTGCCGGTCCTCGACGGAGATCGGGTTGCGGCAGGCATGGCACTGGTCGTAGTCGCCTTCGCTGAGGTCGTGGCGCACGGTCACCCGGTTGTCGAAGACGAAACAGTCGCCCTGCCACTTGGTCTGCTCCTGCGGCACCTCTTCGAGGTACTTGAGGATGCCGCCCTTGAGGTGGAACACCTCCTCGAAACCTTCGCCGAGCATGTAGCTGGAGGCCTTCTCGCAACGGATGCCGCCAGTGCAGAACATGGCGACCTTCTTGTGCTTGGCCGGGTCGTAGTGGGCCTTGATGTAGTCGGGGAACTCGCGGAACGACTTGGTCTTCGGGTCGATGGCGCCCTCGAAGGTGCCGATGGCCACTTCGTAGTCGTTGCGGGTATCGATCAGCAGCACCTCGGGGTCGCTGATCAGGGCGTTCCAGTCCTGCGGCTCGACATAGGTGCCGACGCGCTGGTTGGGATCCACGCCCGGCACGCCGAGGGTGACGATTTCCTTCTTCAGCTTGACCTTGGTGCGATAGAACGGCTGCTCGTCGCAGTAGGATTCCTTGTGGTCGACATCGGCCAGGCGCGGGTCCTGGCGGAACCAGGCGAACAGCGCGTCGATGCCGGCGCGGCTGGCGGACACGGTGCCGTTGATGCCTTCCTCGGCCAGCAGCAGGGTGCCTTTGACGTTGTTGTCGAGCAGGGTTTGCAGCAGGGGTTCACGCAGCGCCTGGTAGTCCGGCAGGGAGACGAACTTGTACAGCGCCGCGACGACGATCTTGTCGGTCATGCGGACTCTCTCCAGTGGTCACCCTCGCAAAGGGCGGACCGGGGATGAAATGAAAGCGCCGGCTGGGGCCGGCGCGGGGGCGATTCTACCGCAGCCACGCGCCCGAGGGCACGCGGGCGGGATCAGTGGTCGTGCTTGCTGCCGCCGCGGCAGGTCGGCGAATCCGGCGCCATGCCCTGCTGCGCCCACTCCTCGGGGGTGTAGGTGTGCAGCGCCAGGGCGTGGAACTGGCCCATCAGCTCGCCGAGGGTGGCGTAGACCTTCTGGTGGCGCTTGACCGCATTGAGGCCGCTAAACGCCGGGCTGACGATCACCGCCTTGTAGTGGGTCTCCTGGCCACGGCTGTGCATATGGCTCTCGTCCAGCACATCCAGGTGTTCGGGTTGCAGGTCACCGAGGGCCTGCTGGATCTTGTCGCGCATGCTCATGTCCGGCACTCCTTACTGCTTGGCGGGTTGCAGTTCGGCGGTCATCTCGCCGAGCAGCTTGTCCACTTCCGGCACGGCCTGCTGCAGGCGCTCCTGGGTCAGCTGGGCGGCGTGGGCCATCAGCTGCGGCATCTGCTCCAGCACCTTGCGCCCGACCGGGGTCTGGTAGAAGGCCAGCAGCTCCTTCAGCTCGGCCTCGGTGAAGGCATCGGTGTACAGGCTGACCAGCTCGGACTCCAGCTTGCCTTTGCCGACCACGCGCTCGATGGCGGCATCGGCCTGGGCCTGGTAGCGCTCCAGCACGGCCTTCTTCGCCTCGCTGCCACCAGCCTGGGCGAAACGCTGGGCGAACATCTGGCGCACCTGCATGTGTGCCGGCACGGCCAGCTTGTCGGCGCGGCTCATCTCGATGAAGCGCTTGGCCTCGGCGGCGTGGCTGGCAGCATCGGCCAGCAGCGGGCCGCTGGCGACCAGCAGCAGGCAGGAAAACAGGGCGCGCAGGCGGGTCATGGGTACATCCTTCAGGAAAATCGCGGGCGGCCATTCTGCGCGCCCGGCTCGCGCCGCTCAAGCGCGCCGCGGCCGGGCAAAAAGCCAGCACTTGCCTCAGGCACCTGCAAATGGGCATGCTTACCATTCTCCCAAGACCCTGCTCAGGGATCGCGCGGGCTAGCCAGGCTGTTTCAACGACGCATGGCAGGCGCCGCAGATCGCCCACAGGCTCTGAGGCCGCACCAGCGCTCGCGGCCCCACACACGGACGTGTCTGATGAACAGCTTCACCAATCCGCTCGCCCCTCTTTCCCAGCCGCTGTGCGATGCCCGAGGCCGCCTGGCCGAAGACGCCGTCGGCTGGTCGCCACGGCCGCGCGTGCACTGCGCCCTGCCTGGCAACCATGGGCGGCGCAAGCGCTGGAATCACTGGTGCATCACCACGCCGGACTGGATGCTGGCGCTGACCTTCGCCGACCTCGACTACCTGGGCTACGGCGCCGCCTATTTCCTCGATCTGCACAGCGGCAAGTCCGCCAGCCGCACCCAGTTGCGCCCGTTCGGCCTGGGCTGCACCCTGCCCGACTCGCCCCTGGATAGCCACGAGTTCAGCCACAGCCACCTGCAGCTGCGCGCCGACGATCGCGGCAGCTCGGTCCGCCTCACCGTGGTGGCGCCGGACATCGGCGGCCAGCCACTGCAGGTGGCCCTGGACATCCAGCGTCCCCCGCACCTGGATTCGGTCAACCTGGTCTGCCCCATGGGCCGCCGCACCTTCCACGCCACCAGCCGCCAGCTCGGCCTGCCGGTCAGCGGCAACCTGCAGCTGGGCAAGCAGCAGTACCTATGCACGCCGGGGCAGAGCTTCGCTTCGCTGGACTTCGCCCGCGGCGTATGGCCGCTGAATAGCCACTGGACCCGCGCCGCCTTCGCCGCCCCAGGTGGCATCGCCGGCAACTTCGGCACGGGCTGGTGCGATTACAGCGGCCTGTCGGAAAACGCCCTGTGGTTCGGCGGCGAACTGCTGCACCTGGAAGAACGCGTAGAGATCGCCCAAGGCTCGCCGAACTCGCTGGAGCCCTGGCGCCTGTCCAGCCCCAGCGGCCAGGTGGACCTGTGCTTCACCCCGCGCCAGCTGCACCAGGCCTGCCCCAAATTCGGCCCCTTCTATGCCGACACCCGCCAGTGGTTCGGTCGTTTCGACGGTCTGCTGCGTGGTCCCCAGGGCGAAAAAGTGCCGGTCAGCAGCGCCTATGGCTGGCTGGGCGCGACCCACGCCCGCTGGTAATACCCGGGCAGGGAACCCGCCTCGGTAGCGGCGGCCTAAACTGCCGGAAACAATCCGGAGAGAGTTCATGAGCCGCATCGAAACCGACAGCCTCGGCGCCATCGAAGTACCCGAAGACGCCTACTGGGGCGCCCAGACCCAACGCTCGCTGATCAACTTCGCCATCGGCGAGCAGCGCATGCCGCTGGCCGTGGTGCACGCCCTGGCGCTGATCAAGAAGGCCGCCGCGCGGGTCAACGACCGCATCGGCGAGCTGCCACCGGAGGTCGCCCGCCTGATCGAACAGGCCGCCGACGAGATACTGGCCGGCCAGCACGACGATCAGTTCCCCCTGGTGGTGTGGCAGACCGGCAGCGGCACACAGAGCAACATGAACGTCAACGAAGTGATCGCCGGTCGCGCCAACGAGCTGGCCGGCAAGGGCCGCGGCGGCAAGAGCCCGGTGCACCCCAACGACCACGTCAATCGCGCGCAGAGTTCCAATGACAGCTTCCCCACCGCCATGCACATCGCCGCCGTGCAGGCCGTGCAGCAACAGCTGCTGCCGGCCATCGCCGAACTGTCCGGCGCGCTGGCGGACCAGTCGACCCGCCACATGCACCTGGTGAAGACCGGCCGTACCCACCTGATGGATGCCACCCCGGTGACCTTCGGCCAGGAGCTGTCGGCCTTCGTCGCCCAGCTCGAATATGCCGACCGAGCCATTCGCGCCGCCCTGCCGGCCGTCTGCGAGCTGGCCCAGGGCGGCACCGCCGTCGGCACCGGGCTCAACGCGCCCAAGGGCTTCGCCGAGGCCATGGCCGCCGAGCTGGCCGCGCTGGCAGGGCTGCCGTTCATCTCGGCGCCCAACAAGTTCGCTGCCTTGGCCGGTCACGAGCCGCTCACCGCGCTGTCCGGCGCGCTGAAGACCCTGGCCGTGGCGCTGATGAAGATCGCCAACGACCTGCGCCTGCTCGGCTCCGGCCCGCGTGCCGGCTTCGCCGAGGTCAAGCTGCCGGCCAACGAGCCCGGCAGTTCGATCATGCCCGGCAAGGTCAACCCGACCCAGTGCGAGGCGCTGTCCATGCTGGCCTGCCAGGTGCTGGGCAACGACGCCACCATCGCCTTCGCCGCGAGCCAGGGCCATCTGCAGCTCAACGTGTTCAAGCCGGTGATCATCCACAACCTGCTGCAGTCCACGCGCCTGCTGTCGGACGGCTGCCGCAACTTCGCCCAGCACTGCGTGGCGGGGATGGAACCGGATGCCCGGCAGATGGCCGAGCACCTGGAGCGCGGCCTGATGCTGGTGACCGCGCTGAACCCGCACATCGGCTACGACAAGGCCGCGGAGATCGCCAAGAAGGCCTACGCCGAGGGCCTCAGCCTGCGCGAGGCGGCGCTGCAGCTGGGTCATCTGAGCAACGAAGAATTCGATACCTGGGTTCGCCCGGAAAACATGCTGGAGTCCGGACAACATGGCTGAGGAAGCGAAGAGTGGCGCCACCCCGTTGGAAGGCGACGGCAAGCGCATCCTGATGATCCTCGGCACGTCGAAGAGCGACAGCCTGTGCCACGCCATCGCCGAGGCCTACAGCAGCGGCGCTCGCGGCGAGGGCCATGTGGTGCGCCAGCTGAAGCTCGGCGAACTGCAGTTCGACCCGATCCTGCGCGAGGGCTATGGCCAGCACCAGGCGCTGGAGCCGGACCTGCTGGAGGCCCAGCGGCAGATCCACTGGGCCGAGCACCTGGTGTTCGTCTACCCGGTCTGGTGGGGCGGCGTGCCGGCGCTGCTCAAGGGCTTCTTCGACCGCACCTTCCTGCCCGGCTTCGCCTTCAAGTACCGCAACCGCTCGCAGCTGTGGGACAAGCTGCTGACCGGGCGCACCGCCGACCTGCTGGTGACCCTGGACACGCCGCCCTGGTACTTCCGTTGGATCTACGGCGCGCCGGCGCACCGCCAGATGGTGCGCACCATCCTCGGCTTCTGCGGCATCAAGACCCGCCGCCTGACCGAGTTCGCCCCGGTGCGCCCCTCCTCCGAGGAACAGCGCCAGGGCTGGCTGCGCAAGGCCGAGAGCCTGGGCGTCAGGGTCTGACGCCAGCGTTTACCTGAGGGCCAGACGCGCCCGCCGCGCCCGCCAGCCGGCCAGCAGCGACGGGCCCAGCGCGGTCAGCGCCGAGCCCAGCACCACCAGCAGCGCACCAGCGTAGCCGAGCAGATTGATCTGCTCCGGCTGCACGTGGTCCGGCCACCAGACGGCGGCCAGGGCCACGGCGACGAAGGTCACCAGTGGGGTGATCGACAGGGTCGCGCTGACCCGCGAGGCCTCCCAATGCGCCAGCGCCTCGGCGAAGGCGCCGTAGGCCACCAGGGTGTTCAGGCAACAGGCCAGCAGCAGCCAGAGCTGCAGCGGGCTGAGCTGCAGCACCTGCAGCGGATGCGCCCAGGGCGACAGCAACAGCGCGCAGGCCAGGTAGATCACCATCATGATCTGCGGCGAGCTCCACTGGGTCAGCAGCTGCTTCTGCGCCAGGCCGTAGAACACCCAGAGAAAGGCCGCCAGCAGGATTACCAGCACCCCGGTGGTGTAGGTGGTTAGCGAGGTCAGCAGCTCTTCCAGGCGCTGGTTGAAGAACAGGCCGAAGCCCAGCAGCAGGATGGCCATGCCGATGCCCTGGCCGAGGCTGAAGGACTCGCGGAACACGAGCAGGCTGGCGACCAGGAACAGGATCGGCGCCATCTGGATCACCAGCTGGGTGGTGCCGGGGCTGAGCATGTTGAGGCCGATCAGGTACAGCACGTAGTTGCTGGTCAGCCCGGCGATGGCCAGCGCCAGCAGGCCCTGGCCACGGCGGCCCAGGGGTGCGAAACGCGGCAGACGCCGGGTGGCGCCCAGCCAGATCAGCAACAGCAGGCCGGAGACCAGCAGGCGATACCAGGTGACGGTGACCGGGTCCATCACCTGCAGCACTTCCTTGAGCTTGATCGGCAGGATGCCCCAGAGCACGGCGGTGGTCAGGGCGAGCAGCAGGCCGAACAGCCAGCGGCCGGAGGAAACGTGCATGACAGCCTCGACAGCGCAACAGCGAAATGGCCCAGCATTCTAGGCCCTGGCCCGCGGCTGCGGCAGCCACAGTTGACCATGCGGACAGAATGCAACTGTGCTGCGCACGCCCGATATGGCTAAAAAATGACCACTTGTCGCATGCCCCGGCTCGCCTGAGGCCAGCCACTACACTCACAACAGTGCACGCTGTTGCAGGAGGCTTCGCCATGTTCGGTCAACGCCATATCGACCCCACTCCCGGCACCCATTACCGGAGCGAGCGGGTCAGCGCGGTCAACGGTCAGTACTTCTTCTCCACCCGCGAGGGCACCCTCGAAGGCCCCTACTTCACCCGTGTCGATGCCGAGCGGGAAATCGCCTTCTATATCCGCCGCATGCGCCAGGCCAGCGACATCATCGAGAGTCGCGCCTTCTAGTCAGTCTTCGGCGAAGGCCCGTTCCAGGGCCTCGTTGATGGTGCGCAGCACCTTCACCCGGGCGAAGCGCTTGTCGTTGGCCTCTACCAGCGTCCAGGGCGCGATCGAGGTGCTGGTGCGGTCGACCATGTCGCCCACCGCATCGCGGTATTCACCCCACTTGTCGCGGTTGCGCCAGTCCTCCTCGGTGATCTTGAAGCGCTTGAAGGCGATCTGCTCGCGCTCCTGGAAGCGCTTGAACTGCTCGTCCTGGTCGATGGCCAGCCAGAACTTCACCAGCACCACGCCGGCATCGCTCAGCTGTTCTTCGAAGTCGTTGATTTCGCCGTAGGCGCGCAGCCAGTCGATCGGCTCGCAGAAGCCCTCCACCCGCTCCACCAGCACCCGGCCGTACCAGGAACGATCGAACACGGTGAACTTGCCGCGCGCCGGAATGTGCCGCCAGAAGCGCCACAGGTAGGGTTGCGCCCTCTCCTCTTCGGTCGGCGCGGCGATCGGCACGATGCGGTACTGGCGCGGATCCAGCGCCGCCGCCACCCGGCGGATCGCGCCACCCTTGCCCGCCGCGTCGTTGCCCTCGAACACTGCCACCAGGGCATGCCGACGCATGCGCTTGTCGCGCATCAGCATGGCCAGGCGCGCCTGCTCGACGGCGAGCATGTCCTTGTACTCGTCCTTCTCCAGGCTTTGCGTCAGGTCCAGGCAGTCCAGCAGGCCACGGTTGTCCAGGCTGGCGATCAGCGGCGCCACATGCGGCTGCGCGGCGCGCGGGCCGGTGTTGCGCAGAGCGGCCTGCAGGCCGTCGAGCAGGATGCGCCCCACCGTCAGGTTGCGATAGCACTCGTCGCTGCCCTCCACCACGTACCAGGGTGCGAAGTCGCGGCTGCTGCGGCGCAACACCCGCTCGCCGTGGTGCACGAACTTGTCGTAGGTCTTCGACTGCTGCCAGTCCAGGGGGCTGATGCGCCAGGCGCGCTGCGGGTCGTCCTGCAGCTCCTTGAGGCGGGTCTTCATGCGTTTCTTGGACAGGTGGAACCAGAACTTGAAGATCAGCGCGCCCTCGTTGCAGAGCATCTGCTCCAGGGCCAGGGCGCCGTCGATGGCCTGGTCCAGCACCGCGTCCTTGAAGTGGCCGTGGACCCGACCCTGCAGCATCTGGCTGTACCAGTTGCCGAAGAAGATGCCGATCTGCCCCTTGGGTGGCAGCTGGCGCCAGAAGCGCCAGGCCGGCGGCCGCGCCAGCTCCTCGTCGGTCTGCACGTCGAAGGTGCTGACCTGGATCAGCCGCGGGTCCATCCACTCGTTAAGCAGCTTGACCGTCTCGCCCTTGCCGGCGCCCTCGATGCCGTTGATCAGGATGATCACCGGGAAGCGCCCCTGCTGCTTCAGCTCGAACTGCGCCTCCAGCAGCGCCTCGCGCAGCGCCGGCACCTCCTTGTCGAAGGTCTCCTCGTCGATTGCATGTCCCAATTCGGCGGACTCGAACATATCCATCTCCCTGCCAAGAATCCGCTCAGCCTAGCGGATTCCCAGCACCCCCGGGCATGTCGTTACAATGCGCCACCTTGCATCCGGATGCGCGCATGACCGATTTCCAGCACGCCCAGCTCGATTGGGACGACCAGGGCCAGCCCCGCTCGCGCCAGTTCGGCGACATCTATTTCGCCAGCCAGGACGGGCTCGGCGAGACCCACCACGTGTTCATCGAAGGCACCGACCTGGCGGCCCGCTGCGCCGCCCTGCCCACCGGCGGACGCCTGATGATCGGCGAGACCGGCTTCGGCACCGGCACCAATTTCCTCTGCGCCTGGCGCCAGTTCGAGCGCAGCGCGCCGGCCGATGCCCAGCTGCATTTCGTCAGCGTCGAGAAATACCCGCTGGCCGCCGCCGACCTGCAACGCGCCCTGGCCCTGTGGCCGGAACTGGCGCCCTGGTCCGCGCAGCTGCTGGAGCAATACGTGGCCATCCACCCCGGCTTCCAGCGCCTGGTGCTGGGCGGCGGCCGGGTGATCCTCACCCTGCTGATCGGCGATGCGCTGCAGATGCTGCCGCAGCTGGACGCGCGCATCGACCTATGGTTCCTCGACGGCTTCGCCCCGGCCAAGAACCCGGAGATGTGGACGCCGCCGCTGTTCCAGCAACTGGCGCGGCTGTCCGCCCCCGGCGCCAACCTGGCTACCTTCACCAGCACCGGCTATGTGCGCCGCGCGCTGAACGACGCCGGCTTCGTCATGCGTCGCGTGCCGGGCTACGGCAAGAAGTGGGAGATCCTGCGCGGCCGCTTCGAGGGTCCCGCCGCTCCGGCAGAAAAGCCCTGGTATGCGCGCCCGCCGCAGCAGCAGCGGCGCGAGGCCCTGGTGATCGGCGCCGGCCTGGCCGGTTGCGCCACAGCTGCCAGCCTGGCCAGCCGCGGCTGGCAGGTCATCCTGCTGGAGCGCCACGACGCGGTGGCCCGCGAGGCCTCGGGCAACCCCCAGGGCGTGCTCTACCTCAAGCTGTCCGCCCATGGCACCGCGCTGTCGCAACTGGTGCTGGCCGGCTTCGGCCATACCCGGCGCCTGCTGCAGCGCCTGCAACCGAGCGACTGGGCGGCCTGCGGCGTGCTGCAGCTGGCCTTCGACGCCAAGGAGGCCGAGCGCCAGGCCAAGCTGGCCGAGGCCTTCCCCACCGACCTGCTGCAGAGCCTGGATCGCCAGCAGGCCGAGGCCATCGCCGGGATCGAGCTGCCGGCCGGCGGCCTGTTCTACCCCGAGGCCGGCTGGGTGCATCCGCCCGCCCTGTGCCAATTGCTGGCCGAGCATCCGAGCATCCGCCTGCTGCCGCACAGCGAAGCGCTCGACCTGCGCCGCGTCGACGGCCGCTGGCAGGCCCTGGACGGCGAACGCCTGCTGGCCGAGGCGCCGGTGGCGGTGCTGGCCGGCGCCGCCGAGGTGCAGCGCTTCGCCGACTTGCCGCTCAAGCGCATCCGCGGGCAGATCAGCCGCCTGCCGCAGACCGCGGCCAGCGCCGCGCTGGGCTGCGTGCTGTGCGCCGAGGGTTACGTGGCGCCGCCGCGCGCTGGCGAGCACACCCTCGGCGCCAGCTTCGACTTCCATGCCGAGGACCTGGCGCCGACCGCCGCCGAGCACGCCGGCAACCTCGATCTGCTGCGGGAAATCTCCACCGACCTGGCCGCACGCCTGGGCGCCGATGCGCTCGCCCCGGAACAGCTGCAAGGCCGCGCCGCGTTCCGCTGCACCAGCCCGGACTACCTGCCGATAGTCGGACCACTGGCCGATCCGGCCGCCTTTGCCGAGGCCTACGCGGTGCTGGGCAAGGACGCGCGCCAGGTGCCGGATGTGCCCTGCCCCTGGCTGGACGGCCTGTACGTCAACAGTGGCCACGGCTCGCGTGGGCTGATCAGCGCGCCGCTGTGCGGCGAACTGCTGGCCGCCTGGCTCAGCGGCGAGCCGCTGCCACTGCCGCGTGCGGTCGCCGAGGCCTGCCATCCCAACCGCTTCGCCCTGCGCCGACTGATCCGCGGCTAGGCCGCCAGGCCGTGATGGCATCGCCGCACATATAACCAAATGGACTAGACCTTTCCGGGAATACGCCTGTCGGAAGCTGTGCCCCTGCCTTGGCAGGGCCATCCCCAACGGCAAAACCGGTAAGGAACCATGTGCGGAATAGCTGGAGAACTACGTTTCGATCACCAACCGGCCGACCTGGCCGCCCTCGCCCGAATCACCCACCACCTGACCCCACGCGGCCCCGATGCCTGCGGCTTCCATAGCAGCGGCTCGCTGGGCTTAGGCCACCGCCGCCTGAAGGTCATGGACCTGGCGCCGGCCTCCGGCCAGCCGATGGTCGACCAGCAGCTCGGCCTGGCCATGGTGTTCAACGGCGCCATCTACAACTACCCGGAACTGCGCGACGAGCTGCGTGCCCTCGGCTACCAGTTCCACTCCGACGGCGACACCGAAGTCCTGCTCAAGGGCTACCACGCCTGGGGCGAAGCCCTGTTGCCGAAACTCAACGGCATGTTCGCCTTCGCCATCTGGGAGCGCGACACGGAGCGCCTGTTCCTCGCCCGCGACCGCCTCGGCGTCAAGCCGCTGTACCTCAGCGACGACGGCACCCGCCTGCGCTTCGCCTCCACCCTGCCGGCCCTGCTGCAGGGCCGCGACATCGACTCGGCGCTGGACCCGGTCGCGCTCGACCATTACCTCAACTTCCACGCCGTGGTGCCGGCGCCACGCACCCTGCTGGCCGGGGTGAAGAAGCTGCCACCGGCCACCTGGCTGCGCATCGAGCGCGACGGTCGGCGCACCGAGCGCCGCTGGTGGCAGCTGGACTTCGGCCCGCGTGCCGATGAAACCGGCCTGCAGCTGGAAGACTGGAGCGAACGGGTACTGGATGGTCTGCGCCAGGCCGTGCAGGTGCGCCAGCGCGCGGCACTGGATGTCGGCGTGCTGCTCTCCGGCGGGCTCGACTCCAGCCTGCTGGTCGGTCTGCTGCACGAGGCCGGCGTGGCCGACCTGGCGACCTTCTCCATCGGCTTCGAAGATGCCGGCGGCGAGCGCGGTGACGAGTTCCACTATTCGGACCTGATCGCCCGCCATTACGGCACCCGCCACCAGCAGCTGCGCATCGCCGAGGCGGAGATCCTCGCCGAGCTGCCGGACGCCTTCCGCGCCATGAGCGAGCCGATGGTCAGCCACGACTGCATCGCCTTCTACCTGCTCGGCCGCGAGGTGGCCAGGCACTGCACCGTGGTGCAGTGCGGCCAGGGCGCCGACGAGCTGTTCGCCGGCTATCACTGGTACCCGCAGGTGGATGGCGCCGCGGACCCGCAAGCCGCCTACCGCGCCGCCTTCTTCGACCGCTCGCGGGAGGAGACCCTGGCCACCCTGCGCCCGCAATGGCATGGCCCGGACTGGGCCGGCGAATTCCTCCGCGAGCACTTCGCCATGCCCGGCGCCGAGGCGGCGGTGGACAAGGCCCTGCGCCTGGACGGCACGGTGATGCTGGTCGACGACCCGGTGAAGCGGGTCGACAACATGACCATGGCCTGGGGCCTGGAGGCCCGCACGCCATTCCTCGACTACCGCCTGGTGGAGCTGGCAGCGCGCATCCCGGCGCGCTTCAAGCTGCCGGATGGCGGCAAGTACGTGCTCAAGGAAGCCGGGCGCAAGGTCATCCCGCACGCGGTGATCGACCGTCCCAAGGGCTACTTCCCGGTACCCGGCCTCAAGCACCTGCAGGGCGCCACCCTGGACTGGGTGCAGGAGCTGCTGCTCGACCCCAGCCAGGACCGTGGCCTGTTCGAACCGGCCATGCTCGACCGTCTGCTCAGCGAGCCGGATGGCCAGCTCACCCCCTTAGGCGGCTCCAAGCTCTGGCAGCTCGCCGCACTCAATCTGTGGCTCAGTGAACAGGGCCTGTGACCGACTCAAGGAGCTTCATCATGCGTGCATCCGCCTACAACCAACGCCTGCAGCGCGGCCAACCACCGTCCTACCAGCGCCTGCAGGCACACCTGGCCAAGGACGGCATCGAGCAGCCGGAGCCGCAGAGCGTGCGCTGCGGCTGGGGCCGCCTGCTGCTGGGCCACACCTACCCGGACGCCGAGGCCCTGGCCACCGCGCTGCTGGAGGAGCGCCCGGGCGAGCGCGACATCGCCCTGTACGTGGCCGCGCCCCAGCAGGTGCTGGCCCAGGCACCGCAGCAGCTGTTCCTCGACCCCTCCGACACCCTGCGCCTGTGGTTCACCGACTACCGCCCGGCGCACTCCAGCTTTCGTGGCTTCCGCATTCGCCGGGTGCAGAACGAGCAGGACTGGGAGGGCATCAACGGCCTGTACCTGCAGCGCGGCATGTTGCCGATCGATACCGAGCAACTGACCCCGCGCGAGGCCGGCGGTCCCGACTACTGGCTGGCCGAGGACGAGGCGGATGGCCGGGTGGTCGGCGCCGTCATGGGCCTCAACCACCGCGAGGCCTTCGCCGATCCCGAGGGCGGCAGTAGCCTGTGGTGCCTGGCCGTGGCCCCGAACTGCCAGCGCCCCGGCGTTGGCGAGGCCCTGGTGCGACACCTGGTCGAGCATTTCAGGGGCCGCGGCCTGAACTACCTGGACCTGTCGGTGCTGCACGACAACGACAGCGCCAAGAGCCTGTACGCCAAACTCGGCTTCCGTGAACTGCCGACCTTCGCAGTGAAGCGCCGCAACGGCATCAACCAGCCGCTGTTCCTCGGCCCGGGGCCGGAGGCGGAGCTCAATCCCTACGCGCGGATCATCGTCGACGAGGCGCGCCGGCGCGGCATCGAGGTGCGCGTGGACGATGCCGAAGGCGGCCTGTTCACCCTGGCCCAGGGCGGCCGGCGCATCCGCTGCCGCGAGTCGCTGTCCGACCTGACCAGCGCAGTGAGCATGACCCTGTGCCAGGACAAGCGCCTGACCCATCGCGCCCTTGAGCGCGCCGGCCTGCGCCAGCCGGCCCAGCGCCTGGCCGGCAGCGCCGAGGAGAACGCCGCCTTTCTCGCCGAGCACGGCAGCATCGTGGTCAAGCCGGTGGACGGCGAACAGGGCCAGGGCGTGGCCGTCGACCTGCGCACGGCGCAGGCGGTGCAGGACGCCATCGAGCGTGCCCGGCGCTTCGACCAGCGCGTGCTGCTGGAGAGCTACCACCGCGGCCAGGACCTGCGCATCGTGGTGATCGGCTACCAGATGGTGGCCGCGGCCATCCGCCACCCGGCCGAGGTGATCGGCGATGGCGTGCATACCATTGGCGCGCTGATCGAGGCGCAGAGTCGCCGGCGCCAGGCCGCCACCAGCGGCGAGAGCCGCATCCCGCTGGACGCCGAGACCCAGCGCACCCTGCACGACGCCGGCTATGACTACTCCAGCGTGCTGCCCGCCGGCACCCGCCTGGCCGTGCGCAAGACCGCCAACCTGCATACCGGCGGCACGCTCGAGGACGTCACCGAGCGCCTCCACCCCACCCTGCGCAAGGCCGCCGTGCAGGCGGCGCGCGCCCTGGACATCCCGGTGGTGGGCCTGGACATGCTGGTGGAGTCCGCCGAGGGCGAGGACTACGTGCTGATCGAGGCCAACGAGCGGGTCGGCCTGGCCAACCACCAGCCGCAGCCGACGGCCCAGCGCTTCATCGATCTGCTGTTCCCGCTCAGCCGCCAGCATCCGTGACCCGAGGAGGCCCCATGCATCGCCTGCCCGAACCCGACCTCGCCTACCTGCGCCAGGTGCTGCTGGAGCTGCTGGCCATCCCCAGCCCTACCGGCTTCACCGACACCGTGGTGCGTTACGTGGCCGAGCGCCTGGAAGAGCTCGGCATACCCTTCGAGCTGACCCGCCGCGGCACCATCCGCGCCACCCTCAAAGGCCGCCAGTCCAGCCCGGACCGGGCGGTGTCGGCGCACCTGGACACCATCGGCGCCATCGTCCGCGAGATCAAGGACAGCGGCCGCCCGGCCCTGTCCCCGGTGGGCTGCTGGTCCAGCCGTTTCGCCGAGGGCAGCCGGGTCAGCCTGTTCACCGACAACGGCGTGCTGCGTGGCAGCGTGCTGCCGCTGATGGCCTCCGGGCACGCCTTCAACACCCAGGTCGACAGCCTGCCGGTGAGCTGGGAGCACATCGAGCTGCGCCTGGACGCCCCCTGCGCCAGCCGCGCCGAGTGCGAGGCGCTGGGCGTGGCGGTGGGCGATTTCGTCGCCTTCGACCCGCTGCCCGAGTTCACCGAGAGCGGCCATATCAGCGCCCGTCACCTGGACGACAAGGCCGGCGTGGCGGCGCTGCTGGCAGCGCTCAAGGCGGTCACCGAAAGCGGCCTGGAGCCGCAGATCGACTGCCATCCGCTGTTCACCATCACCGAGGAAGTCGGTTCCGGCGCGGCGGCGGCATTGCCGTGGGATGTCAGCGAATTCGTCGGCATCGACATCGCCCCGGTCGCACCCGGCCAGCAGTCCAGCGAGCACGCGGTGAGCGTGGCCCTGCAGGACTCCGGCGGGCCCTACGACTATCACCTGTCGCGCCACCTGCTGCGCCTGGCCGCCGAGGGCGAGATCCCGGTGCGCCGCGACCTGTTCCGCTACTACCACAGCGATGCCCAGTCGGCGGTGACCGCCGGCCACGACATTCGCGTCGCCCTGCTGGCCTTCGGCTGCGACGCCACCCACGGCTACGAGCGCACCCATATCGACAGCCTGGCCGCCCTCACCCGCCTGATCGGCGCCTACCTGCTCAGCCCACCGGTGTTTGCCAGCGACGCCAAGCCGGCCCAGGAGCACTCGCTGGAGCGCTTCAGCCACCAGATCGAGCATGACGCGCAGATGGCCAGCGACACCCAGGTACCCACCGTCGAGAGCGTGCTCGGAGCGCGTGGCGAGTCTTCCGACTAAGCTTCAGCGCAGGGCCGCCAAGGCTCTGCGATGCTCTCTTGAAGCCTGGGCGGCAACTAGGCAAAGTGCAGGCAATAACCAATAAGAAGCATGAGGTTGCGGATGCCTCGCGTGTGTCTGGCTGTGCTGTTGCTCTGCCTGAGCGGGCCGCTGTGGGCACTCTCCCCGGCCCCCCTGGACCGCGACGAACTGCGTCTGTCGCTGGCGCCCTACATGGGTTACTACGAGGACCGTGACGGCAGGCTCGACGCCGAAACGGTGCAACGCCTGCCGGACGATGCCTTCATCCCGGTACAGGGCGACCACGCCAACCTGGGCAAGAACGCCTCGGTCTGGTGGTTCAAGGTACGCCTGGTCAACGGCCGCCCGCAGCCGTTATCTGGCTACCTGGAAGTCAACTACGCCCTGCTCGACCACATCGACGTCTACCTGCAGGACGGCGACGGTCGCCTGCAGCGCCAGCACAGCGGCGACAGCTTCGCCTTCGCCCAGCGCCCGGTACAGGTGCGTCACTTCTGGTTTCCCCTGACCCTGCCCGAGGGCAGCAACACCCTGCTGCTGCGGGTGGAGAGCACCAGCACTATCTTCGTGCCGCTGTTCTTCAGCACCTACGGAGCTAGCGCGGCGGCCCAGGAAAACCTGATGGGCATCAACGGCGCCTTCTACGGCGTGCTGTTCGCCATGTTCATCTACAACCTGTTCCTGTTCATCTCGCTGCGCGAGCGGGCCTACTTCTGGTACCTGGTGTACAACGTCAATGTCGGCCTGTTCGCCGCCTGCTTCGACGGCATGCTGTTCAAGCTGCTGCCCAACAGCGTGGGCCTGCAGTCGGTGAGCATCTACGTGCTGATGTTCCTGCACTGCCTCACCGCCGCCCAGTTCAGCCGCCACTTCCTGCACATCCCGCAGCACTTCCCGCGTCTGGACAAGGGCCTGCGCCTGCTGATGCTGGTGATCGTCGGCTGCCTGCTGTCGGTGCCACTGATCGGCCTGGCCGCCTGGAACATCCTGGCCAGCGTGGCGGTGCTCGGGACGTCGCTGATCCTGCTGCTCACCGGCATCTACGCCTGGCGCCGCGGCGTGCGCCACGGCTCCTACTACGTGCTGGCCTGGAGCGTGCTGCTGGTGGCCTTCATGCTGGTCACCAGCGGCTCGCTGGGCCTGGAGATCTTCGGCATCTACGGCTCGGCGGTGGTCAAGGTGGGCGTGACCATCGAGCTGCTCAGCCTGTCCATCGGCCTGGCCGACCGCATCAACCTGCTCAAGGAGGAAGGCTTCCGCTCGCGCCAGGCCGCCGAGCAGGCCGAGTACGAGAACCAGGCCAAAGGCCGCTTCCTGGCCAAGATGAGCCACGAGATCCGCACGCCGCTCAACGGCGTGCTGGGCATGCTGCAGCTGCTGCGCGAGACGCCGCTGGAGCGCAACCAGCGCTTCTACGTGGACACCATCAGCAGCTCCGGCAGCTCGCTGATGGCAGTGATCAACGACATCCTCGACTACGCCCGCATCGAGTCCGGCAAGCTCAGCCTGGAGGAAATCGAGTTCGACCTGGAGCAGATGGTCTCCGAGGCCCTGGCGCTGTTCACCGCCCAGGCCCTGGAGAAGCGCCTGCGCCTCTATGTCAGCCTGGAGGGCGGTGTGCCGCGCCGGGTGCGGGGCGATCCGACTCGCCTCAAGCAGGTGCTGATGAACCTGCTGGGCAACGCCCTGAAGTTCACCCAGGAAGGCCATGTGGCGCTGACCCTCAGCCGCCGCAGCGACAGCCAGGGTCAGCAGCACCTGGTGTTCGCCGTCAGCGACAGCGGCATCGGCATTCACGACGACTCCCTCGCCCAGCTGTTCAAATCCTTCGCCCAGGGCGACTCCAGCACCACCCGCCGCTACGGCGGCAGCGGCCTGGGCCTGGCCATCAGCAAGGAACTGGTGGAGATGATGGGCGGCCGCATCGAGGTGCAGAGCACGCCGGGCCAGGGCTCGCGCTTTGCCTTCGACATCCCGCTGTGCGCCGCGACCGCCGGCGAGGACGACCTGGCCACCCTGCTGGAGAACCGCATCGCCCTGCTCTGCTCGCTGGACGGCCAGGGCCTCGACTGCCTGGGCCACCTGCTCGGACGCTGGGGCATGCGCACCCAGCGCTGCCAGGACCCGGAGCGCCTGCAGGACTACCTGGAAGACTTCGCCACGCCGCCGCTGCTGGTGCTGATGTCGCCCTGGCCGGGCAGCAGCGGGCACTGGCTGGACAGCCTGCGCCCGCACCTGCAGCAGGGCCAGCGCGTGCTGCTGCTGAGCCCGCCCGAGCAGCACCAGCAGCTGCCGGAAAGCCAGGGGCTGCGCCTGCTGCACCTGGCCCTGCCGCTGTCGGTCACCGGCCTGCGCGACACCCTGCTCGAGCTGTACAGCGAGCGCCGCCAGGAATCGCCGGCGCAGCCCCCCGCGCTGGACCAGCGCAGCGGCAACACGCCGTGCATCCTGGTGGCCGAGGACAACCGGGTGAACCAGATGGTGGTGCAGGGCTTCCTGCGTAAGCGCGGCTACTCGGTGCGCATGGTCGCCGATGGGCAGAGCGCGGTGGACGAATACCGCCGCGATCCAAACGCCATCCAGCTGATCCTGATGGACTGCGAGATGCCCGAGCTGGACGGTTTCGAGGCCACCCGGCAGATCCGCCGCCTGGAGGCCAGCCGGCACCTGTCGGCCGTGCCGATAGTCGCCCTCACCGCGCACATCCTCGACGAGCACCGCGACCGCGGCATGGCCGCCGGCATGAACGAGTTCCTCGGCAAGCCGCTGGACTGCCAGCAGCTATACGCCCTGCTCGACCGCTATCTGCTCGCCCAGGCGCGCGCGACCGATTAGCATGGCCGCCCGCCGTGGAGCCTGTTGAAGGGCCCACGCAGAAACTGGCCCCAGGAGCCGCCATGCTGATCCCCCACCAGATGCTCGAAGCCGAGACCCTGACCCGCCTGCTGGAAGACTTCGTCACCCGCGAAGGCACCGACAACGGCGACGAGACGCCGCTGCAGACCCGTGTGGAGCGGGCCCGACACGCGCTGGAAAAAGGCCAGGCGGTGATCGCCTTCGACCCGGACAGCCAACAGTGCCAGCTGATGCTGCGCGAGGAAGTGCCGAAGGAGTGGCTGGAGGACTAGCGGCCCGCGTGAGCGCTACTGACTGGTGAAGCGCGGGCCGAGCAGGATGACGCCGGCCCCGATCAGGCACAGCAGCGCGCCCAGCCAGTCCGACAGCAGCGGCCGGGTTCGCTCGATCGCCCCGAGCCAGAGCAGCGAAGCCACCACGTAGACCCCGCCATACGCCGCATAGGCGCGCCCGGCATAGGCCGCCTCGACGCGGGTCAGCAGCAGGGCGAACAGGGTCAGGCTGAGTAGCCCGGGGGCGATCCACCAGGCGCTCTTGCCCAGGCGCAGCCACATCCAGAAGGCGTAGCAACCGCCGATCTCGAACAGCGCGGCGAGGAAGAACCACAAGTAATTGAGCATGGCGTTATCCGTCAGCCGCGCAGGCTGCCCTCGCGCTCCCACACGCAGCGCATGCGCAGGTCTTCTTCCTGGGGGCTGTGGAAGCCGCTCTCGGACTCCCAGCGGAAGGTGTGCAGGCCGTTCAGTTCGGTTTCCAGGTGCACCACGGCGCTGGCCCAGTACAGGCGCTTGAGCAGCGCCTCGAACTCCTTGACCCACAGCGCCCACTCGTACTCGATGGCCTGGTAGCTGGCGCCGAAGTGGATCACCTGGGTCTGGTACAGGCCCTCGCCCTCGGTGCCGCAAAAGGAGAACATCTCGCGGCCGAGGAACGGCCAGGCGTCGCCGTCGGGCAGCTGCTGCAGCACCCGGCGATTGGTGCCGCGGCGCAACTGGCGTTGCTCGCGGTCACCGGATGGCCAGTCGCGGATGCAGCCGTAGACGATGGATTCGGACTCCACGCGGGTACTCCAGAAAGTGCAGGCTGCCTTCTAACACAGGGCATCGGCCCTGCAAAGGAACCATGCGCCGCTTTTGCAAAAAGCCGCAGGCGCTAGGCCGGGCGTTTCGGTGTGCGCAGGGCCCAGGCGATGAGAGTCATGAGCACGCCCAGGCCGATCAGCACCATGAACGGCGCCTGGTAGTTTCCGGCCAGGTCGCGACCGAGGCCGGCCAGGATCGGCGCCAGGCAGGCCATGCAGTAGCCGGCGCAGAGCATCATCGCGGTCCAGCGGCTGACCGCCAGCGGCGTGTGCACCTCGTACAGCGGCAGCACCAGCGACAGGGCGAAGGAGCCGCTGAGGGCGAAGCCCATCAGCACCGCCCAGACCTCGGGCAGCAGGGTCGGCTGGAAGGTGATCATGGTCAGGCACAGCGTCAGACTCAGGCCACAGGCCACCAGCAGCGGCTGGCGGATATCGAAGCGCTGGGCCAGCCAGGGCATCAGCCAGGAACTGGGCAGGCCGACCAGCATGAACAGGCTGAACAGGCCGTTGCTGTACAGCAGGCTCAGCCCCGCCTCGTGGTAGCGCGCCACCAGCCAGGTGGCCATGGTGTAGAAGAAGCCGGCCTGGATGGCGAAGAAACCGGTCACCAGCCAGGCCCGCGGTTCGCGCCAGGGCAGGCCCTGGCCATCGCTGGCCACGGCCTCCTCGGTACGGTTCGGCAGGCGCAGCCAGAGCAGGCCGGCGAGCAGGGCCGGCACGAACCAGGCGGCTAGGCCCAGGCTCCAGTCATCGCCCAGGCTCTGGGTCAGCGGCACGGTGAGCACCGCACCGCCGGCACCGCCGATGGCCATGCTGAAGGAATACCAGCCGACCACCTGGCCGACATGGTCACGGAAATGCCGCTTGATGAAGCCGGACAACAGCGGCCCGGCCACGGCGATACCGGCGCCGAGCAGCACGGCGCTGCCGATCAGCAGCACACTGGTGTGGCCGCCGAAACGCAGCAGCAGGGCCAGCATGATCAGCCCCAGGCAGCAGGTGATGGTGCGTTCCAGGCCGAAGCGCACCGCCAGGCGCGGCGCCAGTGGCGCCAGCAGGCCCATGCACAGGACCGGCAAGGCGGTGGTCAGGCTGATCAGGCCGCGGCTCAGCGAAAGCTCGGCGGCAATGCGTTCGATCAGTGGGGCGAAGGAGGTGATGCCGGGGCGCAGGTTGATCGCCGCCAGCATCAGCGCCAGCATCAGCAGAGCCCGGGATACAGGTTTCACGGTACATCCAACAGCATGGCGGCCGGTCCGGCCGGGGCAGCAACCCTACTCCCCGGCGGACGCCTCAGGCAAGACTTGGGGCGGAAAAATCTGACCGCCCGGACAGCCTCAGTGGAACGGGAAGATGTAGTTCATCCACGCCGCCATGCGCAGCAGGATCTTGCGCATCACCGCCACATGGTGGAAGTGCTGGCTGTAGAGCGCCGCCTGGCCATAGGCGCCGCCCGGCACCTGTGCACGGTATTTCTCGAAGTCGGGATCGTCGATCTCGATCTGCACCGGTACCCGCCCAGGGGGTGGCGAGCCAGTGAAGCCGACCAGGTTGCCGGAGGGCTGTACCTGGCCTTCGGCGATCACCCCGACCACGGTCTTGACCTTGCCGCTGAAGACTTCGCCGGGAATGCCGTCGAAGGCCACTTCCGCCTCGTCACCGACGGTCAGACGCAGCTGGCTGTTCTGCCGCATCCAGGCGACGAAGTAATGGCTCTCGGCCGGCACGAACACCATCGAGGGCCGCAGCGGCAACCTGGCCGCATACATGCCCGGACGCAGCGAGACGTGGGTAACGAAACCGTCCGACGGGGCGCGGACCGTGGTGTTGTCCAGCTCGTACTGGGCGATGTTGATCTGCCCCTGCAGGTCATCCACCCGTGCGGTGGTGATATCCAGGTCGCGGCGATTGCCGACGTTGCGCTTGACCAGCTCGCTGGCACGGAACTGGTCGGCCTTGGCCGAGACCATCTGTGCCTTCAGCGACTTCAGTTTGTTCTCGAACGGAATCGGGTCCAGGCGGAACAGCACGTCACCCTTCTTCAGCGCCTGGTTGCCTTGCACCGGCACCTCGGTCACGCGACCGCTGACAACCGGGATCACCGGCGTCGAGACGAAGTACATCCGGCTCACTTCCGAGTACGGATGGTTGTAGTTCATGAGGAAGATCAGCGCGCCGATCAACACAATCCCACCCAGGGCGGCGGTGGGTACCGACCACTTGTTCAGCGGGATGCGGAAGATCTTGAAGATGGCAACGCAGATGGCGGTGTAGGTCAGTATCAGTAAAAGATCCATGGCTTACACCTCCTGTGCCGGTACGGATTCGACCGGCGGCTCGCCAGCGCCCTGGCGCTGTTCCAGTACTTGCAGACGCTCACGCAATTCGGCGACCTGCTGCTCCAGTCCTGCCACATGGCTCTCGGTGGACTTGCCATCGCTGAAGCCCCAACCGCGATCGGGGCGATAGAGGGTGGCCCAGATCCATAGGAACGGCCACAGCGCATGCAGGGTGAACAGGCTGACCCAGCCAGTGGCGTGGATCGCATCCTGGTGCGGATGCTTGCGGTGCACCGCGATCTCGTAAGGGATGTCGTGAATCACGATGACGCCGTAGAACAGCACTAGCCCCACGAACACCAACAGGCCAAGCGCAAAATAATCGAGCATGTAGATCTCCCCCAGAAACAACCAAATCGGTTGAAAGGCTAGCCAGAATCGGCCGAGCGGCCAGCAGCATAGCGTTTCGCCAGCTTTTTCCTGCTAACACAGAGCATACGCGGCGTGAAGCGGTGAAAAAGAGCCTGAACCCGCCTCGAACAATGCCGGTTCGCTGTATATAGTGCTAGCTCATGTAACCAAGCATTTCCCTGCTCCAGTTCCATTAATAAGAAAGCTGCCGCCAACAGCCCGGAATGTCGACGATGAAAACAACTAAAGACAAAGACGCAGATTCCACCGTTTCCGAACCCCGCACCGTTGCACATACCGAGATCGAGCCCCTGCCCCTGCCAGTCAGCAACGCCCTGCAGGTCGGCGGCGAGCAGTACATGTACTTCACCGAGCGCGACATCGACCGCATCCTAGAGAATCTGGACGGCCTGCGCGAGCGGGTATTTCCCAAGCTGCACGGCGAAGATGCCCTCGATGCTCGGCACGCCCAGCACTTCCCTTCGGTATGCCTGATCGGCCTCGGCCGCTGCGGCTCCAACATCGCCCTGGACGTTGCCTCGCTGGTGTACAACGCGCGGCGCTTCTACCTCAACGAGTTCAGCAACCAGGAAAAGAACGGCGGCGAGCAGCGCCCGGCCGGCTGGCTGCGCAGCAACCTGCGCCTGTCCGGCAGCCGCGCCGCCAAGCCGGTGTTCCTGATCGAGCCGCTGGTGATGCTGGGCGACCTGGACAAGGACATCGAGGGGCGTATCCGCTTCTCGCGCAAGGCCGAGACCAGCGGCTTCCTCGACGACTACAGCAAGATGAAGATCATGGACCTGTCCGAGGTCCACGCCGGTGGCGCCGGTAACGCGCCGATCCTCGGTCAGTACCTGGCCAAGATCATCCTCAACAAGGACACCCAGCGCTTCTCCAATGCCGACTGGAAGTTCATCCACAGCTACCTGATCGATTCCTGCGGCATCAAGGCCAACCAGTCGCGCCTGTACTTCTACATCTTTAGCGCCGGCGGCGGCACCGGCTCGGGCATGGCCTCGGAATTCGGCCTGGCCCAGCAGTTCGCCTACATGAGCAAGACCTTCGAGACCAAGCAGGAGAGCAGCAGCGAGGACAACCGCGGCCACTCCTTCGTCTTCGAGCCGATCTTCACCAGCGGCATCTGCATCCTGCCGAACATCTCCGATCAGCGCATCGAGATGTCCGAGGCCCTGCACATCAACGCCGGCCGCCTGCTGTGCAAGTACCTCGCCGAGGAGTGGGACTTCTCCTACAACTTCGACAGCGAGGAAACCGGCGAAGAGAGCGTGATGCGCCGCATCCGCCCGTGGAACGCCATGATGCTGATCTCCAACGACATCATGCGCTACGCCGAAGAGAGCGACGGCGGCAACGTGCAGAACATCGACGTGAACGCCATGGAGCGCCACGCCAACCAGTACATCTCGCAGCAGATCTTCAACATCCTCACCGCCCAGGCGGTGACCACCGACTACGACCAGAACTACTTCCGTCGCGCCGGCATCGACATCGGCGAGACCATTCGCCTCGACGCCAACGACCTGTTCATGAGCCTGGCCGGCCCGGTGGCCGTGGCCTATGCCGAATCCGTGGTGGCCGAGCAGACGCCGCCAACCACCACCGAGAAGTTCAAGGTGTTCGAAAAGGAGCAGCCCAAGCTCAATATCGACGACCTGTTCTTCCGCTCCATCGACCTGCCGCACTTCAACAAGGTGACCCAGGCCATCGAGGGTATCAGCCTGCTGCCGATCGAGGCCAAGCGCTACCGCACGGCCCTGGAGCAGTACAAGAAGTCCAACTTCGACGCCAGCGCCCTGAGCGACCTGCACTTCTTTAAGAACTGCTCCTCGGTGGTGTCCATCGTCTCCCTGCCGAAGGACTACAAGCTGTCCTACATGGACCTGAACCGGCTCAAGACCCACCTCAACAGCCTGTTCCCCAACACCACCCTGAAACGCTATGCCCTGGTGATCGGCGCCTCGGCCAACCTGTCGCTGACCACCCTGATCGTCAAGAGCCCGTGCCTGTCGGACGATTTCCTGACCCTGATCGTCGCCTTCATCAAACGCTGCTTCGCCCGCGACCAGTACCGCTACGACGAGAGCCTGGACAATGCCATGCTCGACTTCATCGTCTCCGATGAGTTCGACGAAGAGCGCATCGAGGCCATGCTCAACGAGTACGAAAACCCAGCGAAGATCCTCGATACCAACTGGTACGCGATCAAGCCGATGTACGAGAAGAAGTATCGCGAGCTGATCCACGACCAGGACAAGTTCGTCTCGATCAACGACATCCGCCTATCGCGCGACAGCGTGAAGAAAGCCATCAAGTACCTGCGCGAGATCTACCGCCACCGCGTCGGCAAGACCCGGGTCATTTCGCTCAATGACTATGATGGTGGCAAGGACTGACCTCGGCATCGGAGCCAACAAAAAGGCCTGCTATTGCAGGCCTTTTTGTTTTCAAGTGCTGTGCCGCCGTTGCTGCAGCATTTGGTGTAAGCCCGCGCGCCAGTCTGGTTGCGCAATCCCGAATTGTCGCTCCAACTTGGAACAGTCGAGCACCGACCACAACGGGCGACGAGCCGGGGTTGGATACTCGGCGCTGGTAATAGCACGCACCCTGGGCACCCGCTCGATCAGCTCCAGCTCTATAGCTTGACGAAAGACCTCTTCGGCAAATTCATGCCAATTACAGGTCGGCGCGCCACTGAAGTGATAGGCGCCCCAGCGCAGCGAATCCTGCTCTCGGTAGCGCTCCACCAGCAGCCAGAGCGCACCGGCGATGCTCGCTGCCGGAGTAGGCCCGCCATGCTGATCCGCGACCACTGCCAATTCGTCGCGCTCCCCCGCGAGACGGAGCATGGTTTTCACGAAGTTGTTGCCATGCGCACCGAACACCCAGCTGGTGCGCAGAATTAACCCACGCGAACAGCGCTCGGCCAGTGCCTGCTCCCCGGCCAACTTGCTCGCGCCATAGACACCAGCCGGCGCGGTGGCGTCTTCCTCGCGGTAAGGCCTGTCGCCATCGCCGGCAAAGACGTAATCCGTCGAGATGTGCAACAGGGGAATCGCCAGGTGCTCGGCCGCCTCGGCCAGCAAGGCTACGCCATCGCGATTAACCGCGTAGGCCCGCTGCACGTCACTTTCCGCTCGATCCACCGCCGTGTAGGCGGCAGCGTTAATGATCGCCCCTGGCGCCAGCTCGGCAACCCTGCGCGCCACCTGTGCCGGCTCGGTGATATCCAACGCCTGCGAGTCAAGACCAAAGACCTCTATGCCCTGAGGGGCCAAGCGCATCAGTTCATGACCGACTTGCCCCCGCGCACCAGTGATCAGTACGCGCACCTCAGGCCTCCCGCCCCAGCAATCGGCGCAGACTGGGATTGAGTTGATCCTTGGCGGACAGTTGTGGCGCCTCGATGGGCCAGGGGATGTTCACATCCGGGTCGTTCCACATCAGACCGCCCTCGTCCTCGGGGAAATACAGGTCAGTGCACTTGTATTCGAAGTCGGCGATGTCGCTGAGCACACAGAAGCCGTGGGCATAGCCGGGCGGAACCCACATCTGCCGGTGATTTTCATCGCTGAGCTCGACGCCGACGAACCTTCCACAGGTCGGCGAGGTAGGATCGATGTCCACCGCCACGTCGTAGACTGCGCCACGGCTGACCCGCACCAGCTTGCCTTGGGGCCGGCTGCGCTGGAAATGCAGGCCGCGCAGTACCCCGCGTCGAGAGCGTGAATGGTTGTCCTGAACGAACGGCAGATCGATACCAGCCTCACGGTAGCGCTCGACCTGGAAGCTCTCCAGGAAGAAACCACGAGCATCACCGAACATCTTCGGCTCGATGATCAACACTCCCGGCAGAACCGTCTCGATGACTTTCATGGCGCCGCTCCCGCCCCTTGCTGCCACAGGCGCTGCAAATACTGCCCGTAACCGGTCTTGCCCAAGGCACATGCTTGGAGTGCCAGCTGCTCGGCTGACAGCCAGCCCTGCCGATAGGCAATCTCCTCGAGGCAGGCCACTTTCAACCCCTGGCGCGCCTCGATGGTCTGCACGAAGTGACTGGCCTCCATCAGCGAATCGTGGGTGCCGGTATCCAGCCAGGCGAACCCGCGCCCCAACAGGCTGACATGCAGGTCACCACGTTGCAGGTAGGCATTGTTCACGTCGGTAATTTCCAGCTCGCCACGTGCCGAGGGCTTGACCTGCCTAGCGATCTCGACCACAGAGTTGTCGTAGAAATACAGGCCGGTCACCGCGTAATTGGACTTGGGCGCAGCTGGCTTCTCCTCGATGGAGAGCGCCTTGCCGGCACCATCGAACTCCACCACGCCGAAGCGTCCGGGATCGTTGACGTGGTAACCAAACACGGTGGCGCCCTGCCCGCGCGCCACCGCTTCGCCCAGCATGGCGCTGAAGCCATAGCCATAAAAGATATTGTCGCCGAGGATCAGGCACACACTGTCATCGCCGATGAATTGCTCCCCGATCAGGAAAGCTTGCGCCAAGCCATCCGGCGAGGGCTGTTCGGCGTAGCTCAGGTGGATACCGAAATCGCCACCATCACCGAGCAGCTTGCGGAAGCTCGGAAGATCGTCCGGGGTGGAAATGATCAGCACCTCGCGGATGCCAGCCAGCATCAGTACCGACAGCGGGTAGTAGATCATAGGCTTGTCGTAGATGGGCAGCAGCTGCTTGGAAACGCCGCGGGTAATGGGATGCAAACGTGTGCCGGAGCCACCGGCAAGTATGATGCCTTTCATGGAATGCCCTGAATGTGCCGAAACTCTGCAAGCCGTTTGGCCTGCGATCCGATCAACCCTTTGCGCCCAGTCGCCCCAAGCGATAATCCCCACTCAACACACGCTGCCACCATTGCGGGTTAGCCAGGTACCACAGCACCGTCTTGCGTAGGCCGCTGGCAAAGGTTTCCTGCGGCGTCCAGCCCAGTTCGCGCTCAATCTTCCCTGCATCGATGGCATAGCGCCGATCATGTCCTGGACGATCCTTCACGAAGGTGATCTGCTCACGGTAGGAACGCCCCGCAGCCTGGGGCTGCAGCTCGTCCAACAGGTCGCAAAGGGTCTCGACCACCTCGAGGTTGCGCTTCTCGTTGTGCCCGCCGATGTTGTAAGTCTCCCCAACCACACCGCGTGCTACCACCTCGACCAGAGCACGAGCGTGGTCCTCAACGAACAACCAGTCGCGAATCTGCGAGCCGTCCCCATATACCGGCAAAGGCTTGCCATGCAGGGCATTGAGAATCATGTGCGGGATCAGCTTTTCCGGAAAGTGGAACGGCCCGTAGTTATTCGAGCAGTTGGTCACTAACACCGGCAGACCGTAGGTACGCTGCCAGGCGCGCACCAAGTGATCGGAGCTGGCCTTAGATGCAGAATAGGGAGAGCTGGGCGCGTAGGGCGTAGTCTCGGTGAAGAGGTCTTCGGTACCTTCCAGATCGCCGAACACCTCATCGGTGGAGATGTGATGGAAGCGAAATGCCTGCTTGTCTGCTTCCTTCAGTCCCTGCCAGTAACGCCGAGTTGCCTCCAGCAAACTGTAGGTGCCGACGATGTTGGTCTGGATAAAGTCGGCCGGCCCGTCAATCGAGCGATCCACATGGGACTCTGCCGCCAAGTGCATCACCGCCGAGGGCTGGAATCGGCGGAACACGTCGTCCAGTGCAGCGCCGTCGCAGATATCCACTTGATAGAAGCTGTAGCGGGATGAATGCGCGACCGACGCCAGCGACTCCAGATTGCCTGCGTAGGTCAGCTTGTCCAGATTGGCGACGGTATGTTCGGTATTGTCGATCAGATGGCGAACAACGGCGGAACCGATAAAGCCTGCACCACCTGTCAACAGAATACGCAAAACCATAATTTTCTCTTGTTAGCAAAATGCCACCTATAGATGGCGCCATCTTCGACGAGCACCTGTGGCCGAGTAAAGCGCTAGCTCAGCGCCACCGCGCCAACCACCCCAGCGAAGCTATCGTCGACCGCCCAGGATTGTATTCAGCTCCCAACCACTCCCGATAACCGCTGTAACGCAGCTCGCTCAAAAGCGCGTCGAAGTTCAGCTCGCCACTGCCCGGCTCGCCACGCCCCGGACAATCAGCAAACTGAAAGTGACCAATGCTTCCAGCTAACAGGCGAATACCAGCCTGGATATCCAAACCCTGCCGAGCCATATGGTAGGCATCGAGCTGAGCGAAGCAGTTGGGGTGATCCACCTCACGCAGTAATGACTCGAGCTGTTCGGGCGTGTTGATCAAGAAGCCCGGCATGTCTAGCGAGTTGATCGCTTCGCATAACACGCGGATACCCAACACCTCGAAAGCTTCGGCCGTGGCGCGTAGATTGGCGACCAGTGTTGCCATCGCCTGGTCGCGTGAAAGCCCCTCGCCCAGCCTCCCAGCCAGCACATTGACGCAAGCGGGGCGAACCGTCGCAGCATAAGCCAGCGCTTGCTCCAGCGCTGCTGTGAATTCGGCCTGACGAGACGGCACGGCAGCCAGACCGGCGCCACCGCGCATCAAGTCACCAGCCGGTAGATTGATCAGCACTAGCGGAAGTCCCGCTTGGACCAATGCATCGCTCAATTGCTGAGCCGGAAGCTCATACGGAAACTGGATTTCCACACCGTCGAAGCCGGCCGCAGCTGCAGCCTGTACCCGCTCAAGCAGAGGCAGCTCGGTAAATAACATCGACAGGTTGGCGGAGATCTTCATGCGTCGCCCTCGCGATACAGCTGGACCAAGGTCGCTGGATCGGCATCCAGATAGCCATGATCTCCATGCAGTCGCATCAACTGGGCGGCCAATCCAGTCATAGGCGCAGTAGCGCCTTGCTCGCGTGACAGCTTCACCGCGGTATCCAGATCTTTGAGTAAGGTTCGCACATGCCACTTGATAGGCTCGAAACGATTTTCGGCCATCTGCGGCGCTAGTATTTGCAATGGTTTCGAGTCGGCGAATCCTCCCATCAGGGCTGGCGCCAGCAGTTGGGCATCGACTCCCGCACGCTCAGCCAGCGCGATCACTTCGGCGATTACCAGCGCATTGCAAGCTACCAGCATCTGATTGCATACCTTGGTTACCTGACCTGCCCCCACCTCGCCCATATGGCTCAGACGCTGCCCCAGATGCATCAGCACCGGACGCACTCTGTCGATGTCCACTGCCCGCCCACCGGCCATGATCGTGAGGGTCCCGGCCTCGGCGCCTTGGGTCCCCCCCGACACCGGCGCATCCACCCAGCGCATGCCGGTCCGCGACTCCAGCTCAGCCGCCATCTCTCGAGTGGCCGCAGGATCCAAGCTGGAAAAATCCACCAGCAATTGGCCAGGACGAGCACGTTCGACAACTCCATCTGGCCCGAACACCACATGGCGCACCGCTGCCGTATCTGCCAGGCAAAGCAACAAAAGATCGGCCTGTTCACAGAGCACGGCTGGGGTTTCCTCAGCAACACCACCGTACTCCTGCAACGCAATACACTTGTCCGCTGATCGATTCCAGACATGCAATGGATATCCAGCAGTCAGCAGGCGCAAGCACATCGGCAGCCCCATTAGGCCGATACCGGCAAAGCCAAGTGTAGGTAACGATGAGGACATGCTAGCTCCGGCAAGTTTCGAAGCCGCATTGTAGCGCCGTCCAGAAAGCAAAAAAGCCGGTCAAGGACCGGCTTTCCCAACAGAGCTCATAATCAGTTGACGCTCAGACGAGCCCGATTCTTTTCAAGTGTGGCCGGTCCGATGCCCTTGACCTCCAACAGCTCATCGACTGAAGCGAAAGGGCCATTGCTATTGCGATGATCAACTATGGCCTGAGCCTTGGCCTGACCTATGCCAAGCAGCTCGGACTCCAGCGTAGCTACATCAGCAGTATTGAGATTGATCAAGGCTGAAGTAGCTTGCTGAGGCTCACCGACGGACGTTGGCTGTGCTTCGGTTTCAGCGGCCGAGATGTGGAAAGGCAGTATCGCGAGGCAGGAAAGCAGAAGGGCAGCAAGATGCATCTTAGGCATGGCGAAAGCTCCGTTTCGTGGTTTGAGCGTGAAATTCCCATCACGCACGAACAAAGCTAGCCATCAACCGACAACTGTCAAATCGACGTTATCAGTGTTCTGTGCGACGCTGCACATGAATCCAGTCAACTATTTCACCTTCAGGGGCATATCCGCTGACGGTTTCCCGTAATAGCTGCGTGACCTTGTCGTAGTCATCCCGCTGTAATGCGCCAAGCATCTCAGTCAAGACAGTCTTCAAGCTCTCCCAAGGAAGATCTTCCTCATTAGCACGCATGATCATTGGATGATCGGTAGAGCTGACGTTGTCGCCGATCAGCAATTCCTCATAGAGCTTCTCTCCGGGACGTAAACCGGTGAACTCGATCTCGATATCACCCTGTGGATTCGCTTCGCTGCGAACAGTCAGGCCGGAGAGATGAATCATCTTCTCGGCCAGATCAATGATCTTCACTGGCGGCCCCATATCCAGCACGAACACATCGCCGCCCTGCCCCATCGACCCCGCCTGAATAACCAGCTGCGCGGCTTCAGGGATGGTCATGAAGTAGCGGGTAATATTCGGATGGGTCACGGTGACCGGGCCACCGCGATTGATCTGTTCACGAAATAACGGGATAACCGAGCCAGATGAGCCAAGCACATTACCGAAGCGCACCATGGTGAAACGAGTCCGGTTAGTTACGGAGCCCTGCTCCTCTGCGCCAAATAGACTTGGCGAAGCCTCCCGACTAAGCGCCTGTAGGACCATTTCAGCTTGGCGCTTGCTGCTACCCATAACATTGGTCGGGCGCACCGCCTTGTCCGTGGATATCAGCACGAAGTTCTTTACACCCGCAGTCACTGCAGCCTGAGCAGTGTGTAGAGTGCCGAAAAGATTATTCAGCAAACCTTCGCGAATGTTGTGCTCCACGATGGGGACGTGTTTGTAGGCTGCAGCATGGTAGAGCGTGTCCACCTTCCAGTCGCGCAAAATGGCGCCCACTCGCAGACCATCGCGAACGCTACCGAGAATGCTGATAAGCCGGGTTGAGCTGCCATTGCGAGCAATCCAGGACTCCAGCTCGCCATAGATGCTGTAAAGGTTGAACTCGCTATGCTCGTATAGCAGGAGAGTGGCAGGCTGGATCGCCAGGATCTGCCGGCACAGCTCAGACCCAATAGAACCACCAGCCCCCGTCACCATAACCACTTGGCCACGAATGCAGTGATCAAGCAAAGCCTGGTCTGGCGTCACCGCATCGCGCCCCAAGAGATCGACTATGTCGACTTCCTGCAAATCGCTCACGCTGACTTTGCCATGTGCCAGATCCATGAAGCCTGGAATCGTCCGCACATGTACGGGATAAGGCTCAAGTGCCTCGAGGATTTCCCTACGGCGGCTACGGGATGCAGAGGGCAGAGCCAACAGCACCTCCTCTACAGCTAGCTCTTCAAGCATGTGGCTCAAGGAATCTGAGCGGTACACTTTGATACCGGCAATCACCCGCTCAGCAATACCTGCATCATCATCGATGAAGGCCACTGGCTGCATGCTTCTGCCCATACGCAGAGCAAACAGCAACTGATTACCTGCCGCACCTGCGCCATAAATTGCTACTCGTTTAAGCGGACGTCCGGACTCTCGCTCAAATTTGAAGGAAAACAGCGCGCCGCTAAAGTACTGCCGCATGAAGAGCCGTAGCCCCCCCACTAACAGTAACGCCAAGCACCAGTAGATAAACACGACCGAGCGCGGCATCAATTCATCCGGGCGCACCAAATAGATCACCAGCGCTAGCAGCAGTGCCGACAAGCTAATTGCATTGAATATGGTGACCAGAGCATTTGAGCCGAAGTAACGTAGTACTGCGCGATACAGACCAAAACGGATGAATAACGGAATTGCGGTAGCTGGCGCAGCGAGGAACAACCAGAGATATTCATCGAATGGGTTAATCACATTGTTCCAGCCCAGGCGGGCAAAAAATGCCAGCCAAAGAGCCAACCAGAGCAGAACGACATCGACAGCAACCTGCAATGTACGTTTGGACTGCCGTGACAGCGCCAGTAAACGCTGACGCATCATTTCTGCCTTACTCACTCGAGGTCCTTACAACATGCTCAATCGGTTCTGCCAAACCGGCTCGGTACTTGATGGCCAGCGCGATCAAGGGCGCATAAGCCAATGCCAGCGCAAGAGGCCCAGACAATTGATCCAGGGCCACACTGGCAGCAATAGGCAATAACCAGAAGAGATTGATCAGCAGCACCCCAAGCGTTACCGGAAGGTGTCGATTGAAAAGCCGCGCCGCGAACTGATAGGCATGACTACGATGCGCCTCATAGACCTTCTCGCCGCGCAACAGGCGACGCAGCAAGGTCAGGGTCGCATCGACAATGAACACTCCCAGGAGAATCAACCAGCACCACAGCAAATCCCCGTCGACCCAGGTTGCCTGCAGCGAAAGCACACCGAGGGTGATGCCAAGAAAACCGCTACCTGCATCGCCCATGAAGATCTTCGCAGGCGGGAAATTCCAGAATAGGAACCCCGAGCACGCCGCAGCAAGCACCAATACCGCAGGAACCAATTCTGTGGCCCCGCTCAACTGAGACAGTAAGGCTGCACCTAGGCAGACGCTAATCGCCTCCACTCCAGCAATTCCATCAATACCGTCCATGAAGTTGTACAGATTGAGCAGCCAGACCAGATACAGCAAAGCGCCCCCCTGCCCCACTAGCCCCATATCCCAGCTAGTACCAAACGCCAGTATTGGCGGTAGGCCGCCCAGCCAGTAGAGGGACCAGGCAGCAGCTAGAAAATGGCCGAGCAAGCGCCAGCGGGCAGCAACGTGGCCGTGATCGTCGAGAAACCCTAGTAATGCGACACCACCACCACCGCCTGCCAGAGCCAGGAAAAGTGGCAATGGCAGCCCCTGCCATCGGTACAGAGCGACGAGCCCAAGCAGGAAAGTAACGACAATGGCTACACCACCGCCGCGCGGCGTCGGCAAAGTGTGCGAACTGCGCGCGTTGGGAATGTCCAGCAAACTCTTAGCCAATGCGTAACGACGCAGTAATGCAGTAAGCGAGCACGCAAGCAGCACCGCCACAGCAATAGTTATCAAGGAAATCATGATACGTGGTGTTCCAAATAGTGCCGAGCTGTCGCCTCTAGAGCCTGATCCACCGAAACAGGAGGCGTCCAGCCCAGTCGATCGCGAGTTTTGTCGATGTTTACCTGCAATGACCCACAAAGGCGCTGGCTCAGATCCTGCCTCCCAACTAATCGTGCGGCGCTTTCTATCCACCTTTGTGGCACGGGCAGCAAACGAGCGGGACGCCCCAACGCTTGCCCCAAGCGGAGCAAAAGATCGCTAGTCGACAGATCCTCGCCATCGCTGACCAGAAAACGCTCACCCGCTGCGGAGGGGTGCTCCAGGCAGAGCACGAGCAAATCAACCAGATTGTCCAGAGCCACCAGGCTGCGGCGATTACGTATAGCCCCCAGCGGCAGAGGAATACCGTTGCTCAACCAACGCAGCATGTTCAAGAAGTTGGCTTTGACACCTGGCCCGTAAATCAGGGGAGGACGAATTATGACCACCTCTAAACCGCTGGCGGCCGCCAGAGCCAATAATCCTTCTTCGGCTTCCAGCTTCGAAATACCGTAGGGATCGCAAGCTTTAGGCACGGCATCAGCGTAAAACGGCTCACCATCATGGGTTTGCTCTCCGCAGACCTTGATCGAGCTCACGAAGACCATGCGGCGCACACCCGCTTCTACCGCCTGACGCGCCAGCCGCAGTGTGCCCTCAACATTGGCGCGGCGGAACTCAGCGAGCGGATCAGTTGCCTGCTCCTGCATCACATGCACCCGTGCAGCGCAGTGGATCAACGCATCAACACCATCCAAAGCCGCCATCCAGTCGCTATCTGGCCCCAAGGATGGGGCCAGGCAGACCTCGACGCCCGTCGCAGAAACAGGTGGCAACTGACGCTGGGCACAGCGCAGCTGATGCACTCCATCGGCCAGCAGGCGTGTCTGCACGGCTTGACCAACGAAGCCGCTGGCACCGGTGAGCAGCACGCGCATGCTCAGTCCTTGCGCCAGACGGTGCGATTCACATAGTCGGTGTAGCTGAGTACGACGCGCACAACCTGCAACGATACTGGCCCACCCTCGTAGTCAGGCACCAGCGGAATGCTGCGCAGACCCGCCTGGTACTGGCTGGTGATGACCTTGACGGCCGCCAGCACCGAGTCCTTCCTCAAGCCGCTCATGATTAACGTGCCCTGGTCCATGCCTTCGGGACGCTCATGCGCGTTGCGTAGAGTCACGGCCGGCAGGTTGAGCAGCGAGGCTTCTTCAGTAATGGTGCCGCTGTCGGAGAGCACGCAGAAGGCGTTCATCTGCAGCTTGACGTAGTCGAGCAGGCCGAACGGTTTGGAGAAACGGATCAGCGGATGCTCCAGCGACTCGCCCAGCGCCTCCAGGCGCTTGCGGGTGCGCGGATGGGTCGAGACGATCAGCGGGAAACCGTACTCATCGGCCAGCGCGCGCAGGGTGGCGAGCAGGTCGCGCAGATTGTCCGGAGTATCGACGTTCTCTTCGCGGTGTGCGCTGACAATGAAGAATTTGCCCGCCTCCAGCCCCTCGCGGGCCAGTACGTCGGAGGCCTCGATCTTTGGCCGGTAGTAGTCCAGCACCTCGTGCATGTGCGAGCCAGTCTTGATAATGGTCTCGGGGCGAATGCCCTCGGCGATCAGGTAACGACGGGCATGCTCGGTGAGTACCATGTTGATGTCCGAGAGGTGATCCAGCACCTTGCGATTAAGCTCCTCCGGCACGCGCTGGTCGAAGCAGCGGTTGCCCGCCTCCATATGGAACACCGGAATCTTGCGGCGCTTGGCCGCGATCACCGCCAGGCAGGTATTGGTATCGCCATAGAGCAGCAGCGCGTCGGGCTGCTCCAGCTCGAACACCGAGTCGGCCTTGGCGATCACCTCTGCGATGGTCTGTGCGGCGGTGTCGCCGGCGGCTCCGAGGAAATGGTCAGGCTTGCGGATCTCCAGGTCATCGAAGAAGACCTGGTTCAGCTCGTAGTCGTAGTTCTGCCCGGAGTGAACCAGCACGTGGTTGACCTGGCGATCAAGCTCAGCGATCACCCGACTCATCTTGATCAGCTCAGGCCGTGTGCCAACCAGCGTCATGACCTTAAGCATCGAGCTGCTCCTTGATGTAATCAAGCTTGAGCAGCAGCTCCTTGATGCCCGGCACGTCCAGACGCTGTGTATTGTGCGAGGTGTAGTCGTCCAGCTCGGAGATCTTCTCCTCGCCCTCGACGAAGTACTTCTTGTAGTTCAGGTCGCGGTTGTCGGCCGGGATGCGGTAGTAGCGCCCCATGTCCTCGGCCTTGGCCATCTCCTCGCGCGAAACCAGCGATTCGTAGAGCTTCTCGCCGTGGCGGGTACCGATCACCCGCACAGGATTGTCGCAACCGAACAACTCCTTGAGCGCCTGGGCCAGCTCCCCGACGGTGGAGGCCGGTGCCTTCTGCACGAACAGGTCACCCTGCTCGCCATGCTCGAAGGCGTGTAGCACCAGGTCAACGGAGTCCTCCAAGGACATCAGAAAACGCGTCATGTTAGGGTCGGTCACAGTCAGCGGCTCACCGCTGCGCAGTTGCTCGATGAATAACGGGATCACCGAGCCACGCGAGGCCATGACGTTGCCGTAGCGAGTCGCACAGACCACCGTTCCGCCTGAAGGAATCATCCGCGACTTGGCGACCATCAGCTTCTCGGCCATGGCCTTGGAAATACCCATGGCGTTGATCGGATAGACAGCCTTGTCGGTGGATAGAACCACCACCCGCTTCACGCCGCTGGCGATGGCCGCATTGAGCACGTTCTCAGTGCCGTTGACGTTGGTGCGCACCGCCTCCATCGGGTAGAACTCGCAGGACGGTACCTGCTTGAGCGCCGCCGCATGGAAGATATAGTCGACGCCGACCATGGCCTGCCTGAGGCTGTCATAGTCGCGCACGTCGCCGATGTAGAACTTGACCTTGTCATTGGCCAGGGCGATGCGCATGTCCTCCTGCTTCTTCTCGTCGCGGGAGAAGATACGGATCTCGCGCACGTCGGTATCGAGGAAACGCCTGAGCACCGTATGACCGAAGGAGCCGGTGCCTCCGGTGATCATCAATACCTTATTGTCGAACATAGAACCTTCCTGAACGTAAACGCGGCCCGAGGGCTGAATGAACCTGCCCTCTCCCTTTCGGGAAGGGACCGAAAAGAGCATGAAAGCGCCGGCAATCGGCCGGGCTACGAAACTAACCTTGCTGCTGGTGCATACGCCGCACCAGCTCGACCCAGTCCGGCGCCACATAGCCGGTGGCCGCGCGGAAGCGCGAACCATCCAGCGAGCGGTCGATCACGAGTGCATCATCCGGACGAATCTCGATCGACTTGCCGTACTGCGCAGCCACCAGGCTGAGCAGCCGGAACTTGTCGATCGGCTCGGCGGCGACATGATACAGACCATTGAGCTGCGGGTGCGCAAGCACGAAGTCCTTCATCACCCGCGCCAGCTCCACCGTCGGCAGGCCGGAGAAGATCGCCTTGGTGAAACCCCTGATGCTGCCCTGCTGCGCCAGGAACCAGTCCACCAGCGCGTGGCTCGAACCCAGCTCATGACCGATGATCGAAGTGCGCAGGGTGATGGCATGCGGCAGGTCGTGCAGCTCGCCGATGTACTTGGACTTGCCGTAGAGGTCTTCCGCGTCCGACAGATCGCTCTCCTGGTACAGGCCCTTGCGCCCGGAGAACACGCAGTCGGTGCTGACATGGATCAGCCGCGCGCCGCCCAGCTCGCACAGCCGTGCCAGCCGATGCGGCAGCATGGCGTTGATCGGCAGCGCGGTGAGCGGGTCCTTGGCATCTGCAAGATGTTTGATAAGCCCCACACAGTTGACAACCACATCCGGCCGGACTTTGGCCATCACCGTAGCCAGCGCATCCTGGTCGAGCACATCAACGTCGCACAGCAGGCGGGCATGGCTCTCAGCAGCAAAATAACGCAGTGCCGCGGCGCTGCGCAGCGTGCCCCAGGTTTCATGTGTGGCATCCGCTGAAAAGACGCGAAAGACAGCATTGCCAAGCATGCCGGTGACGCCAAGAACCAGAATTCGAGCCATGAATCAAAAACCTTCTCGCAATCTCAAGGCCTGTAGAAAAAACGCAGGAGCCTATCAGAAAAATACAGAATCAGAATATTCAGCAGAATCGACCCAAACAGTAGATAGCTCTGCATTGGCACATAGCCAAAGCTGGTGTAGCGGAACGCGACCACCTGAGCGATCAAAGCACAGAGAACGAGGTTTTTTCCGCCGAACCGATAAACGAAATACTCGATCAACGCCGCGCCAACGGAAAATACAAATACCGCGACAAATAAGAAAAGCGGGGAACCTGGGTAATACAGAAATGCGATATAGCCCGGCAAAGAAATGAAATGCGTGCCGCCATCGCGCGTATTGTCATAGGCCGACTCCACGAAATGCTGGTCATAGAAAGCATTGGCCGAGGTATCAAAACGTTCGGCCAACGCCTCGCCGAACACGCCCCAACCGGTACGCTCTGAGCCGACAACCGCCATCACCCCCTCGATGCCCACCCACCGATCCAGGAACAGCAACGTGGTCTGCTCGCTGACCGCCTCACCGGTTGCGATATCCGGATGGGCGTCATAAAACGCATTGGCACGCAGCCAGTTGACCGACAGCACGGACACCACGAAAAAGCCAACAAAAGCCAACAGCACGAAGCTCGCCAGACCCAGTCGAAGCCGCGGCTCGCTGCGCCTGAACTGGGCAACGGCGCCGTAGAGCAGAGACGAGCCATTGAGGATCATTCCACGGCTCCACAGCGAAATGTTCGACAACGCCGTTTCCAGCAAGGCGATGCTGATCGCGATCCAGTAACGCTCCCGATTGAGCTCGAACTCGAAACGCAGCACGATCGCCGACACCGAAGCCATCCCGAACATAAGCATCCAGGCATAGACGCCGTTAAGTCCAAACGGCAGGTTCACCCGCGCAACCTGACCACGCTGGTAGATGCCTAACCAGGCATTCGACACGCAGACGAGCAGCACCGCGAGAACAAAACCAGTCAACACCACGATTCGGTGCCTACGATAAAACGCAAACAAACCCGAATAGGTGAGTTCCGGCAGCGCATCGGGATACCTGAAGACCCAGCGCTGCCGTACGAAACGTGCAAGCAGGATAGCCCCCAAGGCGCAACACACCACCAGCAAGGCCTTGTCCAGCGACGCGGGAGCTCCGTCGAAATTGCCCACGGAAATATTGAATCGTCCGTCGGAAAACGCCGTTCGGACGCTGAACTTCAACCAGAAGCCGATCCACAACAGAACACCGATGAACGCATCAAAAAATATCGCGCCACGACCAAAGCCGAAGAACAGCACAGCTGTGGAAAGCACAGTGAACAACAGGTAAACCCACGTGCTTCCCGCGTATTCCGCTCCTGCCAGAACGGCCAATATCGCCGTTCCCGCAAAGAACAGCAGCCAGGCAACTCTTGTTATCAATCCCCAACCCATACTCATGTCGCCTCCGGCGAATCAACACATCCAGCAAAACGAATCTTTGCAAGCCTTGCCAGCAGCACACCCCAAATGAAGAACACAAATACACCCGAATACGGTTGGCGCAGCCCGACCTTGAGAAAGTTATCCACCAGCAGCAGAAAAGCCACCACGCCCAACAGCCCCAGCAACTCAACGTCAGACCAGACCCGTGGCAACCGGCGCAAAGCAGAGCATGCGGAATAGAGGATCAGCAGGATAAGCGGCAGCAGGCCCACAAACCCAAAGTTGTAAATGAAGTCCAGGTAGTAATTGTGTGCGCTGGGATATAGAAGTCGATCTGGGGGTTCTACATGACCCAACATGAAAACGCCCCAATTAGAAAGCACCTCACTCACATAAAAGCGCCAAAACATCACGCTTTCCGAAAGATTGGCCGGCACGCCAAGCGCTTCGCCCGTTGTAACAGCAGCGAACTTGTGATCGAAAAACTCGCCGCCATGAACATAGAGGCCCGCTGCTGCTGCACCTATTGCGGCACATGAAATCACTCCACAGGCCCAGTCGACTCGGCGCCAGCACAACATGCGAATAAAGAACCCCAGGCAGGCCAGCAGCATGAAACAGAGCGCGAGCATCGACATCGAAAGAACGGTATACCCACCCATCATCAGGCTGAGCATTAGCAAACCGCTTCGTGGCCAACTCCTGGCTGCGCCGACAAACAGCACGATGGCGAACAGCGCAACGAATACAACAGGCACGTATTGAAGGTGCTGATAGACACTGAAGATAAACAGCGAAGGCGAGAGATAGCCGAGGTCGTCAAGCAGCGTAGAGATCAGTTGCAACGGTATGACCAGGAAAAGCACGCCTGCCCCGGCCTGCGCCAGCATTGATAGCGACAGGTCGCGTTTCCCGTACTGCTGCCCCAGCACCAATGCAAACATCGGCAGGATGTACTGGACCAGCAGGACCAGTTTTTGCCGCCCCTCCCCTCCCTGATCCAGGCCTAGAAGCAGACTGGTCAGCAACATGCCGATAAAGACGAAGAACAGGCACACCAGGGACAGGCGCGCACGGGAGTACCCGCCCAGGAGCACGATGCCGAGATAACAGGCCAGCACCGACACGGGGATCGGCAGTAAGGCCAGCACACCGCCACTGGTGAAGCTACCGGAACGATCGTCGAAGAGACCACCACTGAGCTGGAAGAACAATGGCAGGAAGATCGCGAAGGCGATCAACCGCAGCAGATTTCTTTCCGTAAGGGCGCCGGTCGCCTTCAGTGGCAGCAGGCCACCCCGCTCACTGGCGTAGAACCCCCACGACAGCACTGCCCCCAGTAGGTAAAGTGCTGCCAGGGCATCGCCCCCCAATTCGTAAAAAACGAAGGGGATGCACGCCACCAGCAGAATATTCGCCAGCATGTCCGAGCCGAAGACATCGCCGCCGACCTCATCCTGCAGGATGCGCAGGCGAATGCGCTGCGCCAGTACCATCACCACGCCGCCAACAAGAGAGCATCCCACTGCCAGCCAGAACAGCTGACTCTTCTGCGTCCAGTCCAGAAGATGCGGAGCACTCCAAACCGCAGCCAGCAAGATGCAGCCAGTCAAAGCCACCAGCACAAGCATCAGGTTGAACAACTGGAGCATGCGACCGGGACCCGCCGCGCTGCGCTCCTGGCGCACCATGGTCGGCCCGAGCGCCTGGGAGAACACAGCGCCGAGGATGCCGCCAAGGGCAAAGGCAGAGAACAGATCACCCGCTGTCTCCTTGCCCGCAACCAGCAGGATGAACAGTCGGAATACATAGACGGAAACGCCGATCACCGCGGTGGAACCGAAGTGCGGCAGCATCTGGCGGATGCCGGCCATCACCGGTACGGCATGGCCGAGCGCCCGCCCCAGCGAGGCCAAACTCAGGCAACCGAGCAGCGGCGACAGCGCCCAGACAAGGGTCAGCGGCAGCGCCCACACGCCGTCATCGAGCAATACCAGCAACAATGCCAGGCTCAGCCCCCCCTGGATCAGCAGAAAGCGCAGCGCAGCCGCGCCCTTATGCTGTAGCTCCTGCTCACTGAGAAATACCTCTGCCAGCCACTCTGCCGCCCGCCGCATTACCAGCAGCAGCACGAATAGCCAACCCCCGTCCACCACTCCGATGCACAGCGCGAAAGCCAATACCGCCAGCGGCAGCAGCAGGAACAGACGCAAACGCAGGATGGCCGGGCCGTCCACCCTGCCCGACTCACCCAGAATCAGGCTGCGCGCGTTGCCGGAAAACGAATAGAACAGCGCAACCGTTGCCCCGTGGACCAAACCAAAGTCGGCCGCCAGCGCTGGCTTGCCGAACAGGCTCAGGCCGATCATCACCAGCATCATGGCGAAGGTGTTGGCCATGAAGGCCAGCGGGAAGACCAGCAAGCGCATCAGCAGATCTCCCTGAGGGCCGTCACGGCCCGAGCGGCGTGCACGCGCATCAGCACTGCAGCAGCTCGACCAGTCGGCGCACCTGGCTGGTCATCTCGAAGTGGGCATCGAAATAGGCACGCCCGGAGGTGCCCATTGCGGCGCGCTCGCTGGCACCGAGCGCCTGCATGCAGCGGATGTTGGCTACCAGCGGCAGCACCTGCTCGGCCGGCGAGGCCAGCCCGCCGCGCGCCTCGCAGACCACCCGGGCACCCTCGCCGTTTATGCAGGCCAGGATCGGCCGTCCGGCCGCCAGGTACGCCTGGATCTTGCTGGGAATGGTCTGGGCAAAGGCCGGCTCGTCGTTCAGCGACACCAGCAGGGCCGAAGCACGCTCGAAGATCTGCGGCATGGCCTCCATCGGGAAACGCCCCGGCAGCACCAGGTTGTCCAGCCCCAGCGCCTGCTGCTGGGTCTTGAGCCAGGCCAGGCGGCTGCCACTGCCCACCAGCACCAGCCGGATACGCGGCTCGTCGCGCAGGTGGACCGCCGCCTGCACCAGGGTGTCGAGCGCCTGGGCGGTGCCGAGGTTGCCGGCGAACACCACGCAGAAGTGCTGCTCGAGCAGTTCGAGCAGCTCGCCAGGCACCGGCACCACGGCCTTGCTGCTGACGTCCATGGAATTGGGGTAGTACTGGATCTTCGCCCGGTCGGCATACTGCGCCACCGGCTCGACGAACGCCCGCGACTGCACCAGCAGGGTGTCGCACGAGCGGTAGATGGCACGCACCATCCAGCCCACCGCACGCAACAGGTACGGATTGCGCACGAAACCGGTGGCCGAGAGGCTCTCCGGCCACAGGTCCTGGACCCACAGGGCCAGCCTGGCCTTCTTCAGCCACTTGAGCAGGATCGCCGGAATCGCCTGGGTGATCGGCGAGGGGGCGAACACCAGGATGGCATCGAACTCGCGCCCCCGCAGCATCCAGGGCAGGTACAGCAGACCGCTAAGTACAAAGGACAGGTAATTGAGGATCAGATTCTTCGCCCCACCCTGCCCGCGCGGCCACAGCGGCACCCGTAGTACCTCGATGCGCCCCAGATAGCGTTCGCGCTGGGTACCCGCAGCGCGGTAGCCATCAAAGACCTTGCCATCGGGATAGTTGGGCTTGCCAGCAGCGACGACCACCTCGTGGCCCTGCTCGTCGAGCGTACGCACGATGTCATTGATGATGAAGCTTTCCGGCCAAAAGTACTGGGAGAGCATCAGGATGCGCATGGCTCAGCTACTCGCATTTGATGAAAGTACGCGGTGATAGAGGTCAAGCATGCGCGCCGCATTGACGTCGATCGCGAAGGTTTCCTCGGCCCAACTCTTCGCCTGACATCCAAGCTGACGGCGAAGGTCGGGATCTTCCGCAAGCCGCTGCAACGCGTCGGCGATCAACAGCGGGTCTGGTGTCGGCACCGCCAGCCCTGTCACCCCGTGTAATAAAGCGTCTGGCAATGGATCGCTCACGGCCACGACGCTAGGCACCGAGTAGAACGCCGCCTCGAAGACCGGACGCCCCGCTGCATCCAGATGCGAGGGAAAGCAGAGAATATCCAGTTGTGGATAAAGTTCGCGGACATCGCTCACGAAGCCGAGCAGCTTGACCCGGTCTTCCAGGCCCTCGCGGCAGATCAGTCTCTCCAGCTCACTCCGGACATCTCGCGCAAAACCGAACTTGCGCAGAATCCAGGCCTTGAGTCCGGATATCTCCCGCGCGTTCTCACCCGCTACGAGGCACTGGATGGAAACGCCACGGGATTTCAGGATGCGCATCGCCTCGACCAGCTCGAAGATGCCCTTGAGCGGAATCAGCACGCCGAGGAAGCCGACCTTGACCGGTCCAACTCCGTCACCAGGGAGCCTCTCGACTGGTTGACTGGCTACCTCGAGGCCATTGTGGACGATGCTCAACGGAAGCTCCGGCTCCAGCGTGGCGGCGACAGTGTGATCTATCGCCACCACCGCATCGGCGTATCGACGCAGCAGCCCGTTAAGCCAACGGGTTCGCAAGCCGGAGCCCGGCTTACGCTGCAGCGAGCGAACATGCACCACCATCGGAACGCGTAGCAGCCGTTTGGCGACGACACCCAACGGCAACAGGGTGATTTCGTTGATATGGATCAGGTCGAAGGGTTCGCGCCGCAGCCGCCACAGCCCCGCCAGCGCAAACGGCAGCAGGAGTAACTCGCGTAACAGGATCAACCAGCGAACCTTGCGATAGTAGCCATAACGAGTGTTGTCGAACTGACTGAGTCCCTTTATCGGATGAACCCGCATGCCGGCTCTTTCGAAGGATTGGCAAACGGCTCCGGCAGGAGTGAGAACCGTCCCTCGGACCCCACCATCTTGTAGCAGCCTGTAGAGCTCGATCAGGCTTTTGGATGCGCCACCGAAAGCCGCAGCAGGATGCAGAAACAGAACATTCAAGTGAAAAACCCTTAACGGAAACGAGCTTGCACGCCTTGGCGAACGGACTCAGGAAGTACGCCGCATCTGATAGATCTTGCGAATGAAATCCCAGGCGAAGCGCTCGCTGGGATAAGCATCGTGCGGCTTGCCTGGTCGACGCAGATATTCATCCAGTTGGCCTTCAGACCAGCCCATCTTCTTGAGGAAATACTTGCGGTCCCTGTCGAGCTCCTCCGGCGAGGCGTAGGGAGAACCCTGGAGATGGGCAAGCGCCTGATCGCGAGTCATCTGGCCGCTCATAACCAGCGTCGAGAGATGCAGCTTGCGTTTATCCACATCGAATTTTTCTGGAAGGATGTAGCCCTGATAGAAGCGTGTGAAGACCGATTCGTAGTGCTTGTAGGGATAACGCTTGTAGGCGTACTTCTGCTCGAGCAGCTCCAGCGCTGCTTCCTTCTGGTAGTCGTAGAGGTCGAGAAATGACGCCCACTGAATTCCACGTACGACACGGTTATACACGTAGCCAAGCGTTCCCATGATCGGGAAGGTACGGATCCGCACTGAATTGCGCCGAGCGATCGCCTTGATGTTGCGCTTGTCCCACTTGCGCCAGTTCCAGCCCTCCGGCATGGGCATTCCTTCGGTCGCGGAGTTGCTTCCCGACAGGATGTACTTGATACCGTAGCGCCGCGCCTGCTCGTAGTTCACCGCCAGCATCGCGTTGTCGTAAAGCAGCTCCACATCGATGACATCGGCGTCGAAGAATGACTGCATCAGGCCCTTGTACTCAGGCCAGTCGATAACGTGGGTGTACAGATCAACGCCGAGACGGGTGACCAGATTCTTGATGTTGTTGACCGCCAACTCGGAATTCCAGTTGTTGTCCATGTGCACGGCCAGCGGCCGCAAGCCTTCGCTCAGGGCCAGATGCAACACATAGGAGCTGTCTACTCCACCGGAGAGACCGATGATGCAGTCATATTTCTTGCCCTTCCCAGCCTTCTTCACTTTCTCCACGAAAACCCTGCGCTGCTCCGCGCGCTCGTGCTCGGGGGCGAAGACCACACCGTTTACGCGCTGCTGGAAATAAGTGCAGTAGTTGCAAACGCCCGCGTCGTCGAAAGTGATTGCGGATGCGCTATCGTCCATCACACACCGCGAACAGATCCTGCGTTCTTTAGGAAACATCCTTACCTCTGAAAAGCGACTCGAGCTCTGAATAATTGGGGTAGCTGATCAACACCGCACGATGCGGCCCCTGCAGCACGAACAGGCTGCCAGCAGCGACCGCAGAAGCACCCGCATCGATCGCTTCCACGAAGTGTCCCAGCTCTGCAGCACCACCCAGGGCTATCAGCGGCACATTTACTGCATCAGCAGCGGCCTTGATCAGACGCAGATCATATCCCTGCTGCATTCCGTCACGATCCACGGAGTTGAGCAGGACCTCGCCAGCGCCGGCGGATACGATCGAACGGAGCGCTTGAAGCCAGTCTGCGGACAAGGCCCGACGGGAAGACGAAGACCACAGACGATAACGCCCCAGCCAGTCACGCTTGATATCAATGGAAACAACCACGCTCTGGCTGCCGAAGCGCTGGGCGATCTCTGTGACCAGCGCCGGATTCTGCAGCGCCGACGTCTGCAGCACGACTTTCTCCACGCCGGAAGAGAAGATTCGCCGCGCCTGCTCGATCGTGGATATCCCGCCACCGTAGCCAAGCGGCATGAAGCACTCGGCTGCAATGCTCTCGATCAGCGCATAGTCGGGCTCACGACCCCGAAGGCTGGCATCGATGTCGAGCAACACCAGTTCGTCCACTTCCTTCTCATTGAAGATGCGGATGGCGTTGATCGGATCGCCGATGTACTTGTGTTTGCCAAACTTCTGGGTTTTTACCAAGCCGCCGTCGCGCAACAGCAGGGCCGGTATTACACGATGCTTGAGCACCTCATACCTCCAGGAAGCGGCGGAAGAGTTCCATGCCGAATCGATGGCTCTTCTCCGGGTGAAACTGGAAGCCCCAGATGTTGGCATGGCGAAAGGCGGCCACGAAGGTTTCCCCGTACTCGCATTCCAGCAACACATCCGCAGGGTCAGCGCATTCGACCCGGTAGGCATGCACGAAGTAGAAACGCCGCGGACTGGCCGATGCCGGTAACAGCTCGTCCGCGCGCACCTGTCGCACCTCGTTCCAGCCCATGTGCGGTACCTTCAGCCGCGGGTCGCTGGGACGAAAGCGTCTTGCCTGCGCGTCAACCCAGCCGAGCCCAGGCTCTTGGCCTTCTTCGCTGCCGCGAGTCAGCAACTGCATGCCCAGACAGATACCCATGAGGGGTACCTTGCGCTGATACACGGCCTGCTCCAGCGGCGTGATCCAGCCACCCTGACGCAAGCTGCCGATGCCGTGGTCAAACGCGCCAACGCCCGGCAAAACGAGCTTGGCCGCACTGTCCAGCTCATCTGGAGTGCGGATGATGCGCGCCTCACCACCCACGTGCTGGATCATGTTGACGACCGAAGCCAGATTGCCGCAGCCATAGTCGATCACTGAAATTGTCTGTACGGCCAAGATTCGCTACCGCTCGAAGTGACTTCACGGATTGCCGGCCCACGGCAGACCCGCACAATTTAGGGGCGCAAGGATACGCTGTTTGCAGATCCTTGGCCGCCCGACGTTGGCTCAGCCCGACGCTCCCAGGGCATGGGCCAGATACTTTCGGTAATTGCCGGCCCAGCCAGGCGCCCAGATCTCCTCCGCGAGCGCCTCTGTTTGCCCAGCCCGGGGTGCCTGCAGCGCCTCCACCAGCGCCCGAGCGTCAGAGAAGCCACAGAATGGATGCTGCGGATAACTGAAGCGCGCCTTGGCGGTCTCCCAGAGCATTACGCGGCCCGCTATTCCCTGCGCCTCGAACAGGCCGGTGGAAACCTCACCGACGACCGCGTGAGCCGTGGCAAACGAGCTGTAAATATCCCGATTGTGATCAATCAGCACATCGCCTGCGCGCCCTTCGGGAAAACGCAACTGGACCTCGGCACGCTCCAGCGGATGCGGCCGCAGCACAATGCGGTAGCGGCCACGCAGCAACTGCGCCAGCTCCTGGGCCAGCGCCAGATAGAGTGAAAATTCGATACCATCGCCAAGCAGCAGGATATCGTTCTGTTCTCCCTGTAACGGCGAAATGAATCGACGCTGCTCGCTGTAATGCGGGTTGCCGATCACCCATTTGTGCACCGGCACGTTGATCTGGCTGCTCCACCAAGCGCCGTAACTCAGAAAGTCATGCGGCAGGCAGACACGGTACGCCTCACTCTCGCGCAAAACAGGTGCATAGCAATAGGCGTCGTGGCCGCCGGAGACCATGCCGTGCTGGGGCTCAGCCACGCGGATGCCCATCTCGCGCGCGACCTGATTGAGGGGCGCAAAGTCCCCGTAACAGGCCTGTTCCAGCAGTACCAGGCGCGGCTGTACCCGTTCCAGCAGACGGCGATAGGCAAATTGCATCACGGGCAGTCGCGCCAGCTTGCGCGCCAGCATACCGACCAGCATGTCCATATTCGAGTCGGCGATGGTCAGCCCCAGCAATTGCGAGGCCCGACGCTTGGCATATTCGAGCAGTTCACGCGCGGTTGCCACGTGGTGGTCGCGCGTCAGCAAGCGACCCGCCACAGTGATCGCCCCCTGCCAGGGCAGCCAGTAGGCGACTTGCTGGTTCCAGCGCGGATGCGGTACGTGCCAATCCACCACGCCTTCGACTATCACGGTGTCTGCTGGAGACTCCTGCACGAGGTAATCGGTGATGCGGTTGAACCAGCGGCCTTCGCGCTGAAAATGCCCCGCACCAGTGCCGATCACCAACACCTCACCGCGCATCCGGCCCTGCTGCAGATTGTGGCCCAGTACTTGCGCAAGCGCCCCCAGCGCCTGTCGACGCGGCACCGCAGGCACAGCAGAAACCAGAGGTGCTTGCTGATAGTAGAGATCGGAAATCAGCTGGCGCAGGAACTGATTACGCACCAGAGGCCAGAGCAACACGCCGCTGCGCGGACAACGAAACTCGAGAAACGTCGGATCGTTTTCGATCTCGATCAACTGGGCAAGACTGGGCCGCGTCACTAGATGAGATCCCAACTGATGGGGGTGCCTCGCTTGATCGCCTGCTTGGCCCGTTTGCCGATGACCTGCTCGAAGTACTTCGGCGGCAACCCGAGCCCCGGGCGAATGATGCGGACATTGCAGGGCGACAGCAGATCACCGGCTGCGATGTCTTCGCTGGCGTAGATCGAACGGCGGAACACCCGGCTCTTTTCCTCGGCAGCGGTAGCGCCATAGCTGACGCGTCCCAGCGACTGCCAGGCGCGCTCGGTTTCGACGACCAGCTGCGCCATCTCCTGCGGCTCCATGGAGAAAGCGCTGTCAACCCCCCCCTCGGCGCGGCTCAGAGTGAAGTGCTTCTCCACCACGCTTGCGCCCAGCGCCACCGCCGCTACGGACACGCCGACGCCCATAGTGTGATCGGAAAGACCGGTTTCGCAGCCGAACAGCTCGCGCAGATGCGGAATCGTCAGGATGTTGGTGTTCTCTGGCGATGCCGGATAGGTACTGGTGCACTTGAGCAGGATCAGGTCCTTGCAACCGGCCTGCCGCGCGGCACGAACGGTCTCGTCCAGTTCGGCGACCGTGGCCATGCCGGTGGAAATGATCATCGGCTTGCCGGTCGCAGCCACACGGCAGATCAACGGCAGGTCGGTGTTCTCAAAGGACGCGATCTTGTAGCACGGCACGTCCAGCGACTCGAGAAAATCCACGGCCTTGTCATCGAAGGGTGTGCTGAAGGCGATCATGCCCAGCTCGCGCGCCCGGTCGAAGATCGGCTTGTGCCATTCCCAGGGGGTGAATGCCTCGCCATAGAGCTTGTACAGGGAGGTGCCAGCCCAGAGGCTATTGGGATCACTGATATGGAACTCACCCTCATCCAGATCCAGCGTCATCGAGTCCGCCGTATAGGTCTGGATCTTCAGCGCATGAGCACCCGTGCGGGCCGCCTCTTCGACGATCTGAAGTGCACGCTCCAGCGACTGATTGTGGTTGCCGGACATCTCGGCAATGACGAAGGGCGCGTGACCACGGCCGATGCGACGGTTTGCGATCTTGATTGATTCAGTCATAGCTCATGCAGCTTCTTTGAAAACAGCGTGTTGTCGACGTCATAGCCTGCGGCCATGAACAACCCTTTGGAGACAGTGTTGCCCCCCATGACCTGCGCATGCAGCTGCCGCACTTCGCGGCAATGCTCCATGAGCCAATCCTCCGCACTTTGCAACAGATCGCCCCCGCGACAGCGCACCTGCGCTTCGGGAACGAGATAAATGGATACTTCGGCCTTTTCAGCGTCGATGTCGAAGCGTACGACACCCACGGGCACCCCGCTCTGCAGGCCAACCAGCAGCTTGCGCCGAGTATCGCCAAGCACACCGGCGAACCAACGACAGTGGTCTTCCCAGGCAATCTCGTCATGGTTGCGCGAGACAGCGCGGATCGAGGGGTGATTGCGCCAGCGGAACAGATGCTCGGAGTCTTCTGCACACGCCTCGCGCAGGCTAAGCCCACTACAGCCCATGCGTGTCGCCAGGCGCTGAGCGCCCAGGCCATCCACTGCAGCCGTGCCTGAGCGGGAGATCAAGTGCCGCAAGGCAGCGTTGTGCAGCAACGCCGGCAAGTGCAGGGCAAGGGTCGCCTGCACGTCCGCACCTACCTCGGGCGCATAGACCAGACCCTGCGCAGCCGCATCGGCCAACTGGCGCGTCTGGTTATCTGCACTGCTCAGCGCCAGGGTTGGCAATCCCAGGCTGCAACGCTCCCAGGTCGCGGTACCGCCCGCCCCGATGGCGAGATCGGCACCCGCCATCAGCTCAGCCATTCGCGCGGTCTGCACATGGCAACGATAACCCTGGGTCTGACACAACGATTCGATGGCAACAAGCTGCGGATGCTGTGCGCCAAGCACCACGTCCACCTCGAAGCTGGCCTGACCAACGCCTGCCAGCACCGCCAGTGCCTGACCGGTGAAATTGCGAGCATCGACGCCGCCAAAGAACACCAGCACGCGCCTAACCTGGGTTCGCTGACCGGCCAGGGTTTCACGCAATTGCCGGAACTCCTCGCGCAGCAGGGCGAACCTGGGGCCCAACAACAGACGGCAGGTGTGCGGGACCTTGTCGGCGTAGCGAGTCTGCATGTCCTGATACAGGTTCTGATCGAGCAGCAGGTCGCAATCATGCCGACGATCGGCCAAGTCATCGATGACCAGTATGCGTCTGGCGGCCTGGCGCAGCTGAGCTTCCCAACGGCAGTCCAATGCGTAGTGATCAACGATCAGCCAATCATGCAGCTGACCCTCCAGCGCCGTCAGGCAGTCGACGGCATCGCTGTTTTGATCGCAACCCAACCAGCTCGAGTGCGCCAGATCACCCACGCAGGTGCCAGCCTCGTGCACAGGCAGATGCCGCAAGGCGTGGCCCTGACGCTGCACCAATTGCTGCAGGTGCACAGGCAAATCACGACTGAGAAACACACATTGCGCGCCGCGCTTGAGTAGAGTGTCGGCCAGCGTCAGGCAACGCATGAAGTGCCCGGTTCCGATCTTCTCGCTGGCATCGACGCGCAGAACCACTTTCACGGATTCGCCTCACCGACGAAATTGCGCCGCACTGGAATGCCGGCAGCCTGCATCGCCGTCTTGGCCCCGGCCGGCGTCAGCTCGGTGAAATGGAAGATGCTGGCGGCAGCAACCGCCGAGGCGCCTGCCTGCTGTACCACATCGATCATGTGCTGGTAGTTCCCCGCGCCACCGGAGGCGATCACCGGAATATCCACGGCACGAGCGACGCGCTCCACCAGCGCCAGGTCATAGCCGGTCATGCTGCCGTCACGCTCGATGGAGGTCAGCAGTATCTCGCCGGCGCCACGGTCAGCCAGCTCGCACGCCCAGGCCAGCACCTCACGGCCGGTATCCTGGGTGCCGGCGTGACTAAAGCAGCGGTAGGCACCATCGTCCAGGCGGCGCACATCAATGCTTGCGACCACGCATTGCGCGCCAAAACGCGACGCGGCTGCATTGATCAATCCCGGATCGGCATAGGCCGCACTGTTGATGGCGATCTTGTCGGCCCCGCTATGCAGCAACGCCAGAACCTGCTCGAGACTGCTGATGCCACCACCCACGGTCAGCGGCACCGCACACTCCTCAGAAAAATCGTTGACCGAGTCGTGGTCCGGCCACTCGCTCTCCAGGGTGGCGTTGATATCCACCAGGATGAGCTCGTCGACGTCACGCGCGTTGTAGACCTTGACCGCCGGCAGTACCGGCCCGACCCGACGCCAGCTATCGAAGCCAACGCCTTTCACCAACCCCAGCCCCTTCCAGAGCAGGGTCGGTATGACACGAACCTTCAGCATGGCAAATAACTCAGGAAGTTGCGCAACAGGCGGCGCCCGGCCTTGGAGCTTTTTTCCGGGTGGAACTGACAGCCGAATACATGATCACGGCGCACCGCCGCTGTCAGGTCGACGCCGTAAGGCACGCTCGCGAGCAAGTGCTCGCGTTGCTCGGGAACGAAGGCGTAGCTGTGTACGAAATAAAAATCTGCGGCGGACGGAATGCCCTCGAAGAGAACGTCTTGCTCGGCGTGACGCACCTCGTTCCAACCCACATGAGGAATACGCAGCGTGCAGCCCAGAGCGTCAAGGCGACGTACCTGCCCGGGAATCAAGCCGAGACCGGGCGTGACGCCACCTTCGTGACCCTCCCCGGCGAGCATCTGCATACCCAGACAGATTCCCAGCAGAGGTTTGCCCTGCTCGCCAACCAGCTCGCGCAGCGCATCGCTCCAGCCACCCTGGTCCAGGTGCGCCATGCCCTCAGCAAAGGCACCCACGCCAGGCAGGACGATGCGATTGACGTCATAAAGCGCCGACGGGTGATTGGCGATCAACGGCTCGGCACCGAGCTCCTCGAAGGCCCGGCGCACCGAGCCCAGATTGCCCATCCCGTAGTTGACAATGGCGATCTTCATGGATTGTCGTGGTTCAGCTTCTCGAGGTTGCCATGCCGATCCTTCACCAACGCACCCGAGGCATCACGCTTGAAGATCTTCTTGTTGGTGAACCGGTCGCAGATCTTGATGAACTCATCGGTAGTCATTTCCAGCGGTTCGAGAATCTCGGCCAACGGCTTGCCCAGGTAGCTCCAGGGGAACTTGCCGTCACGCGCCTTGACGATCTCGATGGCGTCCTGCCGCGTGATACGACCACGCCGCACATGCAGGCAGGCAATGTCGGTCGCGCGGGAAAAGCCGAACTTCAGATATTTGAAGTAGTCGTGGATGCCGGTCTGGTGGTTGTCGAGGTTCTCGTAATTCACCATCGAGCCTTCGACCGGCTCGTCGTAAGTGACGAAGCCGTTGGCCTGGGCGATCAGCGCGTTGGACAGGCCGTCCCATGGCAGGTAATGGCCGAGGAATAGGCCGGTCACACCGACTCGCTGCAACTCCTCGTCGGACGGGTACTGATACGGCAACAGATGGCGCTGCTCGATGCCGTAAGTTTCGGACAGGTCCGACACCCGCAAGCCGAGCAGGCCGCCAAACTCTTCCAGCCAGCGCCGGGTCAAGGTGTTGTTCTCGGTCGCGGCTGCCGGGCCGCCATACTCGTTCTGCGAGTTCTCGCCCCAGACGATCAAGGGCACGTTGTACTGCACCGCTGCACGCACCGGAATGGTGAAAATGCCGACGTGCTCCGGCCAAGAAATATCACCGACCTCGGTCAGGCCGATGCGATTGAGCTTAGCGCGCACCAGAGGGTTGGGCGTGAACGCTACATGGTCGACACCCAGGCGCTGCAGGTTCTCGATATTGCGCCGGCCGATTTCGCTCAGGTCACAGGTGGTCGAGGTCACGCACAGCGGATTGAGGCCCAGCTGCAACATGCGGATCACCTGATAGGTGCTGTCCTTGCCGCCGCTCACCGGAACGATGCAGTCCCAGTTGCTGCCATGCTGTCGATATTTCTCCAGCAGCGTCAGCAGCTCGCTCTTGCGCTGGTCCCAATCGACTTCCTTGCGCTTCTCGTAGGAGCGACAGGCGTTGCAGACGCCCTCTTCGTCGATGTGCAGATCCGGCTTGGTATGCGGCATCACGCAACGAACACAGTACTTGAGCATCTCAGGCCCCTTTTTCCATTAGGAACCAAGTGATGTCGTCCTGCGGGAACGCAGGATCGCGGCGATAGGCGAAGCCGTAATCGACCAGCTTCAGATCCGGATACTTATCCATCATCTCGCCGGCAAAATCGCGCTTGAACAAGCGGTCGGCATGCCCGCGGTAGGAAATCGCCACGGGAGAGGGATTGTAGTACTCACATACCAGCACGAATCGGCGAGACGCCGTGTAAAGCTTCTCGTAGACCACCGGCAACATGTCCGGATTGATGTGGATGAGCACACCCTTGATCAGGGAAAGGTCCACCTGCTGCTCGACTGGGTAATTGAAGATCGAACCTTCGTAGACGTTGTCCTGACCGATGTGCAAGCGCAGCTGGGCCGCCGCGTCGGGATTGATCTCCACGCCGTGCAGGGCCACGTCCGGATAAAGCAGCTGCAGGGCACGCAGGTTCATCCCGATGTTGGCGCCAAACTCGATGGCAGAGCCGACCCGACCCGCCTGCTTGAGCGCCTTGGTGAAGAAATTCAGGTTGGAAGCCAGCAACTGCTGGCTGTCGTTGCGGCCGATGTACTCGGAGCCGAATTCGCCCGCCCAGAAGCCTTCCTGCGGCGTCACATAATCCGATGCACTCATTGTGTCTGGTCACTCATCATTTGTTTGAAGATCATTTCAGCGCGAATCCAATCGTCCATGTCATCGATGTCCTGCACCCTCCAGCGCGGAATGGTGACAGGCATCGAGTGGCGATCGAAAATCCTCAGCCCCTGCGTCCAGGCGCCTGGGCGCCCCCAGTAAAACTGCGCGGCATCATGCAGAGCCACGGGCAAATCCTGGGAGCGTGTGGAAAAGTACTCTGGAAACAGCATAGCGAGTCCACCTTCGGGCAACGCCTGGAAGGCGCGATAAACCGACGGCGAAAACTCCGCGACCGAGAAAGCATATGCCCAATCGCCCGATTGCAAAACCTCGAGGCCGCGCCTGAGGTCGTCCGTGAGGATCAACGGCGCGGTGGCATAGATGCAGCAGACCGCAGCCAAAGCCTGGCTCTGGGCCTCGAGCCATCGGGAGGCATGGGCGACCACCTCGGTGGTACCGGCATAGTCGTCAGACAGCTCTGGCGGACGTATGAATGGCGTTTCGGCACCCCACGCACGCGCCACCTCAGCGATCTCCTCATCGTCGGTAGACACGATGATCCGCTCGAAAAGACCGCTCTGCTGCGCCGCCTGGATCGACCAGGCGATCATGGGACGACCGCAGAAGGTCTTGATGTTCTTGCGCGGAATGCGCTTGCTGCCGCCTCGCGCCGGAATGACCGCGACGTTCAAGACAAGGCCTCACGCAGCAGATCGACGACGCACCGCTGCTCTTCATCGGTCAGGTCGTAGAACAACGGCAGGCTGAAGGCTTCAGCGAAATAACGCTCCGCCTGCGGGAAGTCACCCGTCTTGAAACCCAGATTGCGGTAATAGGGCTGGGTATGCACGGGGATGTAGTGCACCTGCACCCACACATCCGCGGCACGCAAACGGGAAAACACCTCAAGACGCCGCTCCGCCGCCACACGAATCGGATACAGATGCCAGGCCGACTCTGCGCTCGGCTGCGGCAAGACGATGGGCAAGTCAACCAGCAGTTCATGGTACTGCCTCACCAGCTCCCGCCGTCTGGCAATGAACTGCGGCAGACGCCCCAGCTGGCTCTGCCCCAGCGCAGCCTGCAGATTGGTCATGCGGTAGTTGAAGCCCAACTCTATCTGCTGGTATTCCCAAGGGCCCTGCGGCGTACTCACCAGCTCGTCGCTGCCCTGGGCGATGCCATGGGTACGCAAGCGCACCAGGCGCTTCGCCAGCGCGGTGTCGTTGCACAGCAACATGCCGCCCTCGCCCGTGGTGATGATCTTTACCGGATGAAAGCTGAACACGGTGATGTCGCTGTACTGACAGGCACCCACCTGTACACCGTCATGGCTCGCCCCCACGGCATGCGAAGCATCTTCGATCACGCGAAAGCCATACTCCCGGGCCAACTGCCCGATCGCGCGCATATCGCAACTGCGCCCAGCAAAATGCACCGGGATCACCACCTTCGGCAGGCGCCCGGCCAGGCGGGCTACCGCCAGCTTCTCGGCCAGGCGCTCCACGCTGATGTTGAGCGTTTGCGGATCGATGTCGACGAAGTCCACATCAGCGCCGCAGTAGCGCGCGCAATTGGCACTGGCGACAAAGGTATTAGGGCTGGTCCAGACCAAGTCCCCCGGACCGACATCCAGCGCCAGACAGGCAATGTGCAGAGCCGCAGTAGCGTTGCTTACCGCCACCGCGTGCTGCGCCTGACAGGCCGCGGCAACGGCCTGCTCGAAGCTGGCGATACCCGGCCCCTGGGTCAGCCATTCCGAACGCAGGACATCGACCACTGCGGCGATGTCGTCATCACTTATATTTTGTCGACCGTATGGAATCATAAGTCCTACATCACATGATTAACCGAGACTAATAACCAAATCAAATTGCTGAAGGAAGCTTCTTTCTAATGAGCTTCGCCGGAACACCGCCCCAAATTTCATTTGGCGGAATGTCTCGAACCACTACACTATTCGCTCCTACGACACTATTTTCTCCAATGGAAACACCGGGATTTATCAGCACATTAGCTCCAATCCAGCAAGCATCACCAATTACAACGTCACCAGTTTTTGAGGGCACTGGCTTCACCCGGAGATCGCTATCCGCCTTCATTGACTCGGTAAATATCCGAACATTTGAAGAAATATGACAGCCACTACCAATTTCAACATTGCAATCCACAGAAGACTGCACAGTAGAGCTATCACCAATATAGCTATTACCCGCCAACACTATCCGCCCATTGCCATAGAGCAAAATATTTTTTCCATTAAAACGAAACTCAGGTGATATTTCATACCGCCTGCGGAACTCCAGATAAATTACTCGCCAGTAGGCCGCATTGATCACCAGCAGGAGCCTTACCAAAAACCTATTTAAACTAACCCACATTGAAGCTTTCTCTTTTGCAAAATAGCGAGCGCCACGGAAGAGGAAAAACACCCTGAGCCAGACGCCAAGCACCTAGGAAGAACAGTATTTGAACCAACACATAAGCCCAGGCTGCTCCGTTCACACCTATTTTCTCAACCGACACATAGGTAAGAACGATGCTCATCAACCCCACAACCAATGTCAGTTTCGCTAGCAGAATGGTCCGTTCAAAAAAGAATAAAAAGCCAGCTACCACGTAGTACATCCCCATGAATGCATTACCGAAACCCACTAACTGGGCTATTGGCAGCGATGCACTATATTGCTCTCCAACGATTAACGGATAAAAGTATGGCAGTAGCGCCACATAACCGAGCGCGAATACCAGAAACCCTACGAAAACAACTGCGCATTGCCGCACGATACGAACGCCCGAAGAGGAGTCTTGGCTTTTCAACTCAGAAAAAAGATGAGGGCCGAAAGCCTTGACAAATGCATCAGCCAAAAGCCCAACCACCATTCCCATTTGCACCCCCACCGCATACGCACCTGTCGCTCCAACTCCCAGCAAGTGAGTAATGATAAAGCGATCACTCATGGCGATCATCATGGCGCCCACGGCATGAGGGATCAACGGGACACCAAAGCGCAAAGCGGCTCGTATGTAATCTATATCAATGGTCCAGCGCACCAACACCCGGCGCTGCAGGCCATAGATCGCAATGCCGGCAAAAAGAAACACCGCAACGCAGATACCTAGAACCCTGCCTTCCCAGCCCATACCAAGCAAAAGAATAAGCCCCAGCGAAAGCCCAAGATTCAAGGAAGTCTGCAGAATCTGAAACAAGCCATAGCGCCACACCTCACTCCTGACCTGCCAGATCGCCAAGCGCACCTGCACGATAGCTTGCGCGGCCGATGCCAATACTGCGATCAGCAGCCAGCCCTCTGGGATTTCTACCCAGCGAGAAAGCGGCCCTGCCATCAACCAGACGATAAGCAGAACCAAGCTAGTGCTGATGGCCAGAAGACCCAGACAAGCACCAACGAAGCGAGGGTGATCAGTGTCTGCATCGAAATGGCGCACGCTCACAGCACCGTGGATACTAAGCCCGGTAAACGCCGTAAGCACACTCACGACCGTAGCGAACATGGTGACCGCACCATACTCCGCCGGCGCTAAGACCCTTGTCAGCACCGGCAGTAACAAAAATGGAATGGCACTATTTAGGACGTTCGCCAGGGCGTAGGTAGCGGTAGAGTTCACTAGCCGTTTAAAGGCACTCATGAGTGCGAATTTCGCAGAGCATCAATCACCATCGCCTGCTGCATATCTTCCAGATATGGATGCATTGGCAGACTCATAACCTTCTGCGCGACCGCATCGCCCACCGGCAGCCTTGCCGCATCGTCCTTAACCGCGGGTTGGCGATTGAGCGGAATAGGGTAATGCACGGCCGTGGGTACGCCGGCAGCCTTGAGTTGCTCCTGCACCCGGTCCCGCGCCTCAACCTGCACCGTGTACTGGGCCCAGGCACTGAGGTTGTGCGCCTCGACGAAGGGCGCGGCGATGCCGGACTTGCCGAGCAGATGCGTATAACGCAGGGCAGCCTGCTCACGCAATTCCAGCTCGCGCGGGAAGATTTCCAGCTTGGGCAGCAGGATGGCCGCCTGCACGGTATCCAGGCGGCTGTTAACGCCGACACGAATGTGGTGATAACGACGATCCTGCCCATGGCGGGCGATCTGGCGCAGAACCTTGGCCAGTTCTTCATCGTTAGTGAAGACTGCACCGCCATCGCCATAACAACCCAGAGGCTTGCTTGGGAAGAAGCTGGTGCAGGCGATAGTCGTCAAGTTGCAGGAACGCTTGCCTTTGTAAATGGCGCCGAAACTCTGCGCAGCATCCTCGATTACGGGGATGCCGTGTTTTGCCGCGATGATGTTAATGGCGTCGAAATCGGCGCACTGCCCGTAAAGAGAAACCGGGATGATCGCCTTGGTCCGTGGAGTGATAGCAGCTTCCAGCAACTGCGGATTGAGATTGTAGGTACGCGGACAGACGTCCACATAGACCGGCTGGGCGCCCAGCAGTGCAACGGTCTCGGCGGTAGCGATATAGGTGAAGCCAGGAGTGATAACCTCGTCGCCCGGGCCGATGCCCAGTGCCATCTGGGCGATCTGCAAGGCATCGGTACCATTGGCTACGCTGATGCAGTACTTCGCACCGACGAAGGCCGCTAGCTTCTCTTCCAGCTCGCTGACTTCCGGGCCGAGGATGTATTGGCCATGCGCGAGCACGCGCTGGATGCCGGCGTCGATTTTTTCCTTGATCAGCGCCTGCTGGGCCTTGAGGTCGATGAACTCAATCACGCCACGCTCTCCTTGCTCAATACACGGCCACGCAGAACATACTGCGCACCAGTGTGGATGCATGGCGCGCTGCCCTCACCTTCCAGTGGCAGTTCCAGCTGTTCGCCAAACTCGCTCATCCAGCCGATCTGCCGTGCTGGCACGCCGACCATCAGGGCATAGGCAGGCACATTCTTGTTGATCACAGCGCCGGCGCCAACGAAGGCAAACTCGCCGATGGTCACGCCGCAAACAATGGTGCAGTTGGCACCAAGTGTGGCGCCCTTTCTCACCAGAGTGTCGCGGTACTCGCTCTTGCGCTCGATCAGCGAGCGTGGGTTGTAGACGTTGGTGAAAACCATGCTCGGGCCGCAGAACACGCCCTCTTCCAGGGTCACACCATCGTAGACCGAGACGTTATTCTGGATCTTGCAGTTGTCGCCGATGACCACCTTGTTGCCAACGAAGACGTTCTGCCCGAGCGAGACGCCCTGACCAATGCGCGCCCCGCCACAGACATGGACGAAGTGCCAGACGCGCGAGCCTTCACCGATCTGCGCGCCGTCGTCGACGATGGCGCTGGGGTGCTGATAGTGGCTCATGGCTTAGCCCAGCAGACGTGCAAGAAAGGGGTGGCCTTCGCCATCCTGCTCACGACTGGGCACCAGGGTGCGAATGGTTTCGACGGTTTCCACACAGTGGCGGGCGTCCTCGATACCGTAGCCCTTGCCGTCGAGGATCGCTTGGTAACTGACCGTGTGCAGGTCGGTGAACCCTTCGGAAAACTCGATCTCAGCACCGTCACAGGTGATCGAACGGTAGGTCGGCTTCTTGCCTTTTACAGAATCCGGCAGATCGCCGGTGTCGATGGACAGGAACCAGCGCACCCGCGCGTTCTCGTACTCCAGGTAGCCGGCGGCCTTGGATTCGTTGGCGAAGTGCACCACGTTGCGCTGCAGCTTGCCGAAGATGAAGTGCAGCATGTCGTAGAAGTGCACGCCGATGTTGGTAGCCACGCCGAAGGATTTGCGTGGATCACCCTTCCAGCTCTCCATGTACCACTTGCCGCGGCTAGTGATGTAGGTCAGCTCAACTTCGTGCTTGTGGTCTTGGCTGCCGGCCTCGACCTGCTGCTTGAGGTCGATGATCGCTTGGTGATGACGCAGCTGCAGGATGTTGTACAACCGTTTTCCGGTTTCACGCTCGACCAGCGCCAGATCGTCCAGCATCGAAGCGCTAGGTACTAGCGGTTTCTCGCAGATCACGTTGCAGCCCAGCCGCAGGCCGGCAGTGATGTGTGGATGGTGCAGGTAGTTGGGCGAGCAGACCGAGACAATATCCAGGGCGGTTGCCGGATCGCGTTTCAGGCGCCAGGCATGGTCGTAGAAGCGCTCGAACTCGGTGAAGAACTCGCTCTGCGGCGACAGGCTGTCGATGATGCCGACCGAGTCGTTGATGTCGTAGGCGCAGGCCAGTTCATTGCCGGTGTCCTTGATGGCACGCATATGGCGCGGGGCAATGTAGCCGGCGGCGCCGATGAGGGCGAATCGTTTCATGCTGTCTCTCGTGATCGGATTGAGTGCGCCCTCATGGCGCCGAACATCTGCTGTTCGGAGAAGGCGCGCAAAAACACTCAGGCCTTGATGACGTTTGCCTGCGGCGCTCGATACTTGCCACGACTATCGATCAAGAGCCGCGCTTTTGCCTGGATCAATGAGTAATCGAACTTGTCATGGTCGGTGGCAAGCACTACCGCGTCGAAACTGGCTAGGTTCTCCGCGGTGAGCGCCTCGCTGGAGAGATTGAAATGGTGCTCGCGCATCTTCGGGAACACCGGCACGTGCGGGTCGCTGTAGGCAACGATGCCGCCCTTAGCCTCGATCAGCTCCATGATTTCTACGGAGGGCGATTCACGCATGTCGTCGACATTCTTTTTGTAGGCGATACCGAGCACCAGCACACGGCTGCCCTTGAGCGCTTGACTGCGCTCATTCAGGCCGTCCATCAACTTGCCCACCACATACTCGGGCATCGCCTTATTGACCTCGCCCGACAACTCGATGAAGCGGGTGTGTAGGCCATACTCGCGCGCTTTCCAAGTCAGGTAGAACGGGTCGATCGGTATACAGTGCCCCCCTAGACCGGGGCCGGGATAATAGGCGGTAAAACCAAAAGGTTTGGTTGCAGCGGCATCCACTACTTCAAAAATGTCGATACCCATGCGATCGGCGACGATTTTCATCTCATTGACGAGGCCGATATTCACTGCTCGATGGATATTCTCCAGCAGCTTGGTCATCTCTGCAGCTTTGGTCGAGCTGACTGGCACGACCTGATCGATCGCCTGCTCGTAAAGGGATATCCCAACCTGCAGGCAATTAGCGGTATACCCACCAATAACCTTGGGAATGGTGCGCGTCTCAAAGCTTGGGTTACCCGGATCTTCGCGCTCCGGCGAGTAGACCAGGAAAAGGTCCTCACCCACCGTCAGGCCACCCTCCTGCACGCGAGGCAAAAGTTCTTCTTCTGTGGTGCCTGGATAAGTCGTGCTTTCCAATGACACGACTTGGCCAGCCCGCAGGTAGGGCTTGATTGCGTTCGTGGTGTCTATCACGAAACTCATGTCCGGCTCGCGATACTTATTCAGAGGCGTAGGTACACAAAGAATCAGAGCATCGCATTCGCTGGCGCGACGGAATTCGCTTGTCGCTTCGAAACCAGAGCTGCGCGCCTTGCCAATATGTTCACTTGAAATATGTTCTATATAACTGATACCAGCGTTGAGCTTCTCGACCTTGGCGATATCGATGTCGATACCCAGCACGCGAAAGCCAATCGCGTTGTAACGCAGCATCAGCGGCAAACCAACATAACCGAGCCCGACGATGCCGATTACAGCTTCCTTACTTTTGAATTTAGCGGCTGCTGCCTGTGTAATATTCGACATGCGCGTGCTCCGATAAAACGACTTCTCTCACAGGAGTAGACGATGATTAGATGCCTTTGCTAAGCATCTAAGATGCACCAGCAACCAGCGAAAATTGAGAAAGGGGACAATAATTCGAAGGGCGAGATGATAAGCAATAGAAGCCGACTCGGATAGAGCCGCCCGCCGCTCGGAGAGGCCGACTAACCCTGCCCCCCTGCAGTACGCCGCGCAGCACGCTCCAACCTGCGGATGCGAAAACGCATGCGACCTAGTAGCCAGAGCACAGAGAGCAGACAGACAGCCAATCCGACAGAAAAGGCAAGGACCAGCAAAACGGAAAGCGGAAGATCTGGCGTCGACCACCTCAAAAACACCAGATGAGCAGGCTGAGGATTCTGCAAAACCAACAAGAAGATAGCAGCAGCCAGAACCAACAAGGCAATCGCCAGAAAAACACGCTTAATATCTGGCCTAGTCGCGCGCCTCAAGGCAGGAAGCTCACTCATCCTCATTAACGCGGTCACGCAATTCCTTACCAGGCTTGAAATGCGGCACGAACTTGCCGTCCAGACGCACGGACTCGCCGGTCTTGGGGTTACGCCCCACGCGAGGTGCACGGTAGTGCAGGGAAAAACTGCCGAAGCCACGGATCTCGATGCGATCGCCGGTCGCCAGAGCCTGGGACATCTGCTCCAGCATGGTCTTGATCGCCAGTTCCACATCTTTGGAGGACAGCAGTCCCTGGTGGGTGACTATGCGCTCGATCAACTCCGACTTGGTCATGGTTTTCCCTTCTTTTTCAAGCGGCTAGATCATCTAGTAGGGTGTTTTTAGCACGCCTGCCAGTGTTTGGGTAGCCCGAATGTCAAGAGGGGAAATACGAACCTTTAGGAAATGAAAAAGGGCGACCGAAGTCGCCCTTTTTCCAGAAGCGCCGGAACTTAGTTCTGGTTCATCTGGGCACGGATCAGATCACCAATGGTGGTCGGACCGGTGCTTTCGCTTTCCTGCTTGGTGCGCAGCTCTTTCATCGCGTCCTTTTCGTCTTCGACGTCTTTGGACTTGACGGACAGGCTGATCACGCGGGACTTGCGGTCGATGCTGATGATCTTGGCTTCGACTTCGTCGCCTTCCTTCAGCACGTTGCGGGCGTCTTCAACGCGGTCACGGCTGATTTCGGAGGCTTTCAGGATGCCTTCGATGTCGCCGCCCAGGCTGATCACAGCGCCCTTGGCGTCCACTTCCTTGACGGTACCGCGCACGATGGTGCCTTTCTCGTTCAGGGAGGCGTAGTTGGAGAACGGATCGTCTTCCAGCTGCTTGATGCCCAGGGAGATGCGCTCGCGCTCCGGATCAACGGAGAGGATGACGGTTTCCAGCTCGTCGCCCTTCTTGAAGCGACGTACGGCTTCTTCGCCCACTTCGTTCCAGGAGATGTCGGACAGGTGAACCAGACCGTCGATGCCGCCGTCCAGACCAATGAAGATACCGAAATCGGTGATCGACTTGATGGTGCCGGAGATCTTGTCGCCCTTGTTGAACTGGCCGGAGAAGTCTTCCCACGGGTTCGACTTGCACTGCTTGATGCCCAGGGAGATACGACGACGCTCTTCGTCGATGTCGAGAACCTGAACTTCCACTTCGTCGCCGACCTGAACGACTTTGGACGGGTGGATGTTCTTGTTGGTCCAATCCATCTCGGATACGTGCACCAGGCCTTCCACGCCTTCTTCCAGCTCGGCGAAGCAGCCGTAGTCGGTCAGGTTGGTGACTTTGGCGGTAACACGAGTACCTTCCGGGTAGCGCGCTTTGATGGCGACCCATGGATCTTCGCCCAGCTGCTTCAGACCCAGGGAGACGCGGTTGCGCTCGCGGTCGTACTTCAGAACCTTGACGTCGATCTCGTCGCCAACGTTGACGATCTCGGACGGGTGTTTGATGCGCTTCCAGGCCATGTCGGTGATGTGCAGCAGACCATCTACGCCGCCCAGGTCAACGAACGCACCGTAGTCGGTGAGGTTCTTGACGATACCTTTGACCTGCTGGCCTTCCTGCAGGGATTCCAGCAGAGCTTCGCGCTCGGCGCTGTTCTCGGCTTCCAGCACGCTGCGACGGGAAACGACAACGTTGTTGCGCTTCTGGTCCAGCTTGATGACCTTGAACTCCAGCTCTTTGCCTTCCAGGTGAGTGGTATCACGCACCGGACGGACATCGACCAGGGAGCCCGGCAGGAATGCGCGGATGCCGTTGACGTCAACGGTGAAGCCGCCTTTGACCTTGCCGTTGATAACGCCCTTGACCACTTCCTCAGCATTGAAAGCGGCTTCCAGAACCAGCCAGGACTCGGCACGCTTGGCTTTCTCGCGGGACAGCTTGGTTTCACCGAAGCCGTCTTCCACTGCGTCCAGCGCAACGTGGACTTCGTCACCGACCTTGATGGTCAGCTCGCCTTGTTCGTTGAAGAACTGGTCGAGCGGGATGACGCCCTCGGACTTCAGGCCGGCATGCACGGTGACCCAGTCACCGTCGATGTCGACCACGATGCCGGTGATGATGGCACCCGGCTGCATGTCGAGGGATTTCAGGCTTTCTTCAAAAAGTTCTGCAAAGCTTTCGCTCATGTTGATTCCTGTCGATCAAGGGCAGGGAATCTGCCCAAACCACACTCCAGACAATGTGGGTTCGTTCATGTAAAAAGAGGCCTGCGGGACTATGACTGGTCTCCCGCCTGCCTCCTTGTCGGCCGCGATGGTGCGGCCTGGGCTTACCCGGCGAGATCGCGGCTGGCGACCTCACTGAGAATTCTTTCCATTACCTGCTCGATGCTCAGCTCGGTGGAATCCAGTTGAATGGCATCGACTGCCGGCTTCAACGGAGCCACCGCACGCTGCATGTCGCGCTCGTCGCGCGCACGAATCTCGTCTAGCAGACTCGGCAGGCTAACACCTTCTACCTTGTCTTTCAACTGCAGGTAGCGGCGACGGGCCCGCTCCTCGGCGCTGGCGGTCAGGTAGATCTTCAGCGGCGCGTCCGGGAACACCACGGTTCCCATGTCGCGACCATCGGCCACCAGGCCCGGCGCCTCGCGGAAGGCTCGCTGGCGTTGCAGCAGCGCCTCGCGCACCGCAGGCAGGGAAGCGACCATGGAAGCACCGGCGCCGACCTGTTCGTTGCGGATGTCGTCGGTGACCTCGTCACCTTCGAGGATGATGCGCTTGCCGATGAACTGTACGTCCAGGTGGGCGGCCAGGGTCTTCAGCGCTTCCTCGTTGGTCAGATCGATGCCGTGATTGCCGGCGGCGAAGGCCAGCAGACGGTAGAGGGCGCCGGAATCCAGCAGGTTCCAGCCCAGCTTGGCGGCCAGCAGGCCGGCAACGGTGCCCTTGCCCGAGCCGCTCGGCCCGTCGATGGTGATGACTACGGCGCTCATGCCTTGCCCTCCTCCGCCACGCGGATGCCGACCTGGGCCGCCAGCCCGAGGAAATTGGGGAAGGACGTGGCGACGTTGGCGCAATCATGGATACGGATGGCGCCGCCGGCACGCAGCGAGGCCACGCTGAAGGACATGGCGATACGGTGGTCGCCATGGCTCCATACCTCGCCACCACCGAAGGCGCCGCCCTCGATGATGATGCCGTCCGGGGTCGGCTCGGCTTTCACACCGAGAGCAATCAGGCCGTCGGCCATGACCTGGATGCGATCGGACTCTTTGACCCGCAGCTCCTCGGCGCCGCGCAGCACGGTGCGCCCTTCGGCGCAGGCGGCGGCGACGAACAGCACCGGAAACTCGTCGATGGCCAGCGGCACCAGGTCTTCCGGGATATCGATACCCTTGAGCTTGGCGGCGCGCACGCGGATATCCGCAACCGGCTCACCGCCGACTTCGCGCTGGTTTTCCAGGGTCAGGTCGGCACCCATCAGCTTGAGGATGTCGATCACGCCGGTACGGGTCGGGTTAATACCAACGTGCTCCAGCACCAGTTCGGAACCTTCGGCGATGCTGGCGGCGACCAGGAAGAAGGCAGCCGAGGAGATATCCGCCGGCACTTCGATATGAGTGGCGCCGAGCTTGTGGCCGGACGCGACGGTGGCGACGTTGCCGTCCACGGTCACTGGATAGCCGAAGCCGCGCAGCATGCGCTCGGTGTGGTCGCGGGTCGGCGCCGGCTCGGTCACCGAGGTCTCGCCGGCAGCGTACAGACCGGCCAGCAGCAGGCAGGACTTGACCTGGGCGCTGGCCATCGGCATCTCGTAGCTCATGCCGGTCAGGCGCTGGCCGCCCTTGATATGCATCGGTGGACGACCTTCCGGACCGGTCTCGATCACCGCACCCATCTCGCGCAGCGGCTTGGCCACGCGGTTCATCGGGCGCTTGGACAGCGAGGCGTCGCCGGTCAGCACGGTATCGAACGGCTGCGCGGCCAGCAGGCCGGAGAGCAGGCGCATGGAGGTGCCGGAGTTACCCAGGTACAGCGGACCGGGCGGCGGCTTGAGGCCGTTGAGACCCACGCCGTGAATGGTCACCTTGCCGTGATGCGGACCTTCGATCACCACGCCCATGTCGCGGAAGGCCTGCAGGGTGGCCAGGGCGTCTTCGCCCTCAAGGAAGCCTTCCACCTGAGTGGTGCCCTCGGCCAGCGAGCCGAGCATGATCGAGCGGTGCGAGATGGACTTGTCGCCCGGCACACGGATGCGACCGGAGAGAGAACCACCGGGATTGGCGAGGTAGATCAGATCATTCGAATGCATGGCGTCCACATAGGCCCTGCGGGCCAGGATTTTGCTGAAATGCTCGCGGGCGAAGCGGGCGCGGGTGAACACGCCCAGCAACTGATGCCCGTCCCCTGCGTCGACCGCGCCGCGCAGGGCGTCGAGGTCGTCGCGAAATGCGTCTAGCGTGCGCAACACCGCCTCGCGGTTGGCGAGGAAGATGTCGTGCCACATCACCGGATCGCTGCCGGCAATTCGCGTGAAGTCGCGGAAGCCGCCGGCGGCGTAACGGAAGATCTCCAGGTTCTCGCTGCGCTTGGCCAGCGAGTCGACCAGGGTAAAGGCCAGCAGGTGCGGCAGGTGGCTGGTGGCGGACAGCACCTGGTCGTGATGCTCCACCTCCATGTGCTCCACGTCGGCACCCAGGGCGCGCCACAGACCGTCGACCAGCGCCAGCGCCTCGGCATCGGTGCCGGCCTGCGGGGTGAGGATCACCTTGTGGCGACGGAACAGCTCGACGTTGGAGGCCTCCACCCCGCTCTGCTCGGAACCGGCGATGGGATGGCCCGGAACGAAACGCGGCACCTCGCCACCGAAGGCCGAACGCGCGGCGCGCACCACATTGCCCTTGGCGCTGCCCACATCGGTGAGCACGGCATGGCCCAGATCGAGGCGCGCCAGTTGGGCCAGGACTTTTTCCATGGCCAGAATAGGCACCGCCAGCTGGATCACCGCGGCGCCCTGACAGGCGGCGGCCAGCTCGGTCTCGCAGCGGTCGACCACGCCCAGCTGCACGGCCAGACGACGCGACTCGGCGTCCAGATCCACTCCCACCACTTCGTCGAACAACCCCTTCTCGCGAATCCCCTTGGCGAAGGAGCCGCCGATCAGGCCTAGCCCCACCACCACCAGGCGACCGAGCTTGCTCGATACTTGTTGCAGCGGCATTGCATCAGCCACGGAGAATCTGCTCCAGCGCCTCGAGGAAGCGGGCATTCTCCTGCTCGGTGCCGATGGACACGCGCAGGAAGGTCGGCATGCCGTAGCCGGCAACCGGACGCACGATCACTCCGGCACGCAGCAGCGCCTGGTTGATCGGCGCGGCGTCGCGGCAGAAGTCGACGGCGATGAAGTTGCCCTTGGAGGCAATCCAGCTCAGCCCCAGGCGGCGGAAACCGTCCTCCAGCTGCGCCATGCCGGCGTCGTTGGTGCGGCGACTGGCAGCCAGGTACTCGGCATCGTCCAGCGCCGCACAGGCGGCAGCCAGGGCCAGGCTGTTGACGTTGAACGGCGCGCGCACGCGATTCAGCGTATCGGCCACCTGCGGCGAGCTCAGCGCATAGCCGACGCGCAGCGAGGCCAGGCCATAGGCCTTGGAGAAGGTGCGCGAGACCAGCAGGTTCGGGTAGCGCGCCAGGTAGTCGAGGCCATCCGGCAGCTCGTCGCCCTCGGCGTACTCGATATAGGCCTCGTCTAGCACCACCAGCACGTTCTCCGGCACGCGGGCGAGGAAAGACTCCAGCGCAGCCGGGCCGAACCAGGTGCCGGTCGGGTTGTTCGGGTTGGCGATGAACACCACGCGGGTATTGGCATCGATGGCCGCCAGCATGGCTTCCAGGTCGTGACCGTGCTCCTTGGCCGGTACCGCCTTGCCCTGGGCACCGACCGCCTGAGTGGCGATCGGATAGACGGCGAAGGCGTACTGGCTGAACACGGCGTTCAGCCCCGGCGCCAGCCAGGCGCGGGCAACCAGGTCGAGGATATCGTTGGAGCCGTTGCCCAGGGTCACCTGGGCCGCAGTCACGCCACAGCGCGCCGCCAGCTTGGACTTCAGCTCGAAGCCGTTGCCGTCCGGATAGCGGGTCAGCTCGGCCAGTTCGGCGCGGATCGCTTCCAGCGCCTTGGGCGACGGACCCAGCGGGTTCTCGTTGCTGGCCAGCTTGACGATGCCGGCCGGATCGAGATTCAGCTCACGGGCCAGCTCATCGACCGGCTTGCCGGGCACATAGGGCGAAAGTTTCTGCACGCCCGGCACGGCCAGGGCGAGGAAATCGCAACTCATGAGCTCTCCTCAGACACTCACGCGGTTCAGAGAACCGCTTTCGGGTAGGAACCCAGCACTTTCAGGGCGACGGCTTCGCCGTTGATCTTTTCCAGCACGTCCTTGATCAGCGGGTCCTGGTGGTGACCGACGAAGTCGATGAAGAACACGTAGGTCCACTTGCCGCTGCGCGACGGGCGGGTCTCGATGCGGGTCAGGTCGATGCCGTTGGTGTGGAACGGCACCAGCAGTTCGTGCAGCGCGCCCGGCTTGTTGCGCATGGAGACGATGACCGAGGTCTTGTCGTCGCCGGTCGGCGGCACTTCCTGGCTGCCGATGATGAGGAAGCGCGTGGAGTTGTCCGGGCGATCCTCGATCTTCTCCTGCAGCTTGGTCAGGCCGTAGAGGTTGGCCGCCATGTCGCCGGCGATGGCCGCCGAATTCCACTCGCTCTTCACCCGCTTGGCCGCATCGGCGTTGCTTGGCACCGCCACGCGCTCGACGTTCGGGTAGTGCGCGTCCAGCCACTTGCGGCACTGGGCCAGGGACTGGGCGTGGGAATAGATGCGGGTGATCTTGTCGGTCTTGGTGGTGTCGCCGACCAGCAGGTGGTGGTGGATGCGCAGCTCCACCTCGCCGCAGATGACCATGTCATGCTCGAGGAAGCTGTCCAGGGTGTGGTTGACCGCACCCTCGGTGGAGTTCTCCACCGGCACCACGCCGAAGTTGACCGCGCCGGCGGCCACTTCGCGGAACACCTCGTCGATCGCCGCCATCGGCTGGCTGATCACCGCGTGACCGAAATGCTTGAGCGCCGCGGCCTGGGAGAAAGTGCCTTCCGGCCCCAGGTAGGCGATCTTCAGCGGCTGCTCCAGGGCCAGGCAGGAGGACATGATTTCGCGGAACAGCCGCGCCATTTCCTCGTTGTCCAGCGGACCCTTGTTCAGCTCCATGATGTGCTTGAGCACCCAGGCTTCGCGCTCGGGACGGTAGAAGACCGGCTTCTCGCCTGCCGGCAGGGAGGCCATCTTCACCCGGGCCACGTCCTGGGCACAGCGCGCGCGCTCGCTGATCAGATCGAGAATCTTCTCGTCGAGGCTGTCGATGCGTACCCGCAGCGCCTTGAGCTGATCGGCGTCACTCATCAGGCGTGCTCCTTCTCGAACTCCGCCATATAGGCAACCAGGGCCTCGACCGCGTCCAGACCGGTGGCGTTGTAGATGGAGGCGCGCATGCCGCCCACCGAACGATGGCCCTTGAGGTTGAGCAGGCCGCGGGCATCGGCACCGGCCAGGAAGGCCTTGTCCAGCTTCTCGTCGGCCAGGCGGAACGGCACGTTCATCCACGAGCGGGCACTCGGCTGGATCGGGTTGCTGTAGAAGTCGCTGGCGTCGATGGCCTTGTACAGCAGGTCCTTCTTGGCCTTGTTGCGCTGCTCCATCGCGGCGACGCCGCCCTGCTCCTTCAACCACTCGAAGACCAGGCCGGAGAGGTACCAGGAATAGGTCGCCGGGGTGTTGTACATGGAGCCATTGTCGGCGGCGATCTTGTAGTTGAGCATGGTCGGGCAGACGCTGCGGGCGCGGCCCAGCAGGTCCTCGCGGATGATGGCGACGACCAGGCCGCTCGGGCCGATGTTCTTCTGCGCGCCGGCGTAGATCAGACCGAACTTGGACACGTCGACTTCGCGAGAGAGGATGTCCGAGGACATATCCACCACCAGCGGGGTGTCGCCGACCTCGGGAATCCAGTCGAACTGCAAGCCCCCGATGGTCTCGTTGCTGGCGTAGTGCACGTAGGCAGCGTCCTTCGACAGCTGCCATTCGTTCTGCCCGGGGATGGCGAAGTAGTCGTAGCCCTTGGCGCTGGCGGCGACGTTGACGTTGCCGTAGCGACGCGCTTCCTCGATGGCCTTCTTCGACCAGATGCCGGTCTCGATGTAGTCGGCGGTGCCGTCTTCCGGCAACAGGTTCAGCGGAATCTCGGCGAACTGCTGGCTGGCGCCGCCCTGCAGGAACAGCACCTTGTAGTCGGTCGGGATGCTCAGCAGGTCGCGCAGGTCCTGCTCGGCCTTCTCGGCGATGGCCACGTACTCGTCGCTGCGATGGCTCATCTCCATCACGGACAGGCCCTTGCCCTGCCAGTCGAGCATCTCGGCCTGGGCGCGTTGCAGTACGGCGGTCGGCAGCGCGGCCGGGCCGGCGCAGAAGTTATGGGCGCGTTTGCTCACGTCAATCTCACTCTTCGTCGCTGGGGGCGTCTACCGAGGTCTCGCCCTCGTCCGCCACTTCCACTTGTTCGGTCTCGGCACCTTCGGCAAGCACTTCGCCTTCGATGTCGTCGTCATCCGAGCCGGACAGCTCCTGGACCCGCTCCAAGCCAACCAGGGTCTCGTCGTCGGCCAGCTTGATCAGGATCACGCCCTGGGTGTTACGGCCGGCGCCGCGGACTTCATCGACGCGGGTACGCACCAGGGTGCCTTGGTCGGAAATCAGCATGATTTCTTCGCCATCCAGCACCTGCACGGCGCCGACCAGCTTGCCATTGCGCTCGTTGATCACCATGGCGATCACGCCCTGGCCGCCACGACCGCGGCGCGGGTAGTCGGCCAGCGGGGTGCGCTTGCCGTAGCCGCGCGCGGAGGCGGAGAGGATCTGCGCACCGGCTTCCGGAATCAGCATGGAGATGATGCGCTGCCCGTCGGCCAGGCGCATGCCGCGCACACCGCGAGCGATACGGCTCATGGTGCGCACCTTGCTTTCCTTGAAGCGGATCACCTTGCCGGCGTCGGAGAACATCATCACGTCCTTCGAACCATCGGTGATGGCGGCGGCGATCAGCGAGTCGCCCTCTTCCAGCTTCAAAGCGATCAGGCCGTTGGAGCGCGGCTTGGTGAACTGGATCAGCGGAGTCTTCTTCACCGTGCCGTAGGCGGTCGCCATAAAGATGTAGGCGCCGGTCGGCTCGTCCTGGCTGAAGTCGGATTCGTCGCCTTCCTCGGCTTCCTCCACCTCGACCACCTCGCCGACCTGCTCGGCGACCACGTCGTCGTCATCGCTCTCTTCGTCGGCGAAGCGCGCACGCACGGCCTCCAGGTCGATCTGCAGCATGGCGGTGATGCGCTCACCCTCGTCCAGCGGCAGCAGATTGACCAGCGGGCGACCACGCGCGGTACGCGAGGCTTCCGGAATCTCGAAGGTACGCAGCCAGTAGACCTTGCCCTTGCTGGAGAACAGCAGCAGGGTGGCGTGGCTGTTGGCGACCAGCAGGTGCTCGATGTAGTCCTCGTCCTTCACCCCGGTGGCCGACTTGCCCTTGCCGCCGCGACGCTGGGCCTGGTAGGCGGCCAGCGGCTGGCTCTTGGCGTAGCCGCCGTGGGAGATGGTGACGACGCGCTCTTCCTCGGTGATCAGGTCGGCGATGGTCAGGTCCATCTGCGAGGCCATGATCTCGGTGCGACGGGCGTCGCCGAACTCGGCCTTAACCTTCTCCAGCTCCTCGCGGATGACTTCCATCAGGCGCTCGGGGCTGGTCAGGATGCGGATCAGCTCGCCGATCTGAGTCAGGATCTCCTGGTACTCGGACAGCAGTTTCTCGTGTTCCAGACCGGTCAGGCGATGCAGGCGCAGCTCGAGGATGGCCTGGGCCTGCTCGGGCGACAGATAGTACTTGCCGTCGCGCAGGCCGTACTGCGGGTCCAAGTCTTCCGGACGGCAGGAATCGGCACCGGCGCGCTCGACCATCGCTTCCACGGCGCTGGAGGCCCAGGCGGTGGCGATCAGGCGCTCCTTGGCGTCGGCCGGGGTCGGCGAGGTCTTGATCAGCTCGATCACCGGGTCGATGTTCGACAGGGCGACGGCCTGGCCTTCGAGGATGTGTCCACGCTCGCGGGCCTTGCGCAGTTCGTAGACGGTACGGCGGGTCACCACTTCGCGGCGGTGACGGACGAACACTTCGAGCATGTCCTTGAGGTTCAGCGTGCGCGGCTGGCCATCGACCAGGGCCACCACGTTGATACCGAACACACTCTGCATCTGGGTCTGGGCGTAGAGGTTGTTCAGCACCACCTCGCCGACTTCGCCGCGGCGCAGCTCGATGACCACGCGCATGCCATCCTTGTCGGACTCGTCGCGCAGCTCGGTGATGCCCTCGATCTTCTTCTCTTTGACCAGCTCGGCGATCTTCTCGATCAGACGCGCCTTGTTCAGCTGGTACGGCAGCTCGGTGACGATGATCTGCTGGCGGTTGCCGCCCTTCTCCATGTCCTCGATCGTGGCACGGGCACGCATGTAGATGCGGCCACGGCCGGTGCGATAGGCCTCGATGATGCCCGCGCGACCGTTGATGATGCCGGCGGTGGGGAAGTCCGGACCGGGGATGTACTGCATCAGCTCGTCGACGGTCAGCTCGGGGTTGTCGATCAGCGCCAAGCAGCCGTCGATCACCTCGGTGAGGTTGTGCGGCGGAATGTTGGTGGCCATGCCCACGGCGATACCGCTGGAGCCGTTGACCAGCAGGTTGGGGATCTTGGTCGGCATGACCGCCGGGATCTGCTCGGTGCCGTCGTAGTTGGGCACCCAGTCGACGGTTTCCTTGTCCAGGTCGGCCAGCAGCTCGTGTGCCAGCTTGGCCATGCGCACTTCGGTGTATCGCATGGCCGCGGCGTTGTCACCGTCCACCGAACCGAAGTTGCCCTGGCCGTCGACCAGCATGTAGCGCAGGGAGAAGGGCTGGGCCATACGCACGATGGTGTCGTAAACAGCCGTGTCGCCGTGCGGGTGGTACTTACCGATCACGTCACCGACCACACGGGCGGACTTCTTGTACGCCTTGTTCCAGTCGTTGCCCAGCTCGCTCATGGCATAGAGCACGCGGCGGTGCACGGGCTTCAAGCCGTCACGCGCATCCGGCAGCGCACGCCCGACGATCACGCTCATCGCGTAGTCGAGGTAGGACTGTTTCAGCTCGTCTTCGATATTGACCGGGAGGATTTCTTTGGCCAGTTCGCCCATGAGAAGCCTGGTTCCTTATTCTGGTGAAACCCCGTCACACCCATCCTGGGCAAGACCGGAGTCCGTCGTAGTCGCCCCTGCTGGGGCGGCGACTCACAACAAATCAACGAGTTAGGTCGGTTATTGGCGCTATTGGGATGACCTCCACGAGGCCATCCGAGAACTGCCGGAGCTTATCACAGTCACCCGTGCAGACCTACCCCGCCAGACGCCGACCCACTGGCCTCAATGCAGGCGCTTGCGACACATCAGCTGCGCCATTTTCGCCGCATCCGGCCGCTCGACCACGCCCTTTTCGGTGACGATCGCGTCGATCAGGTCGGCCGGGGTCACGTCGAACACCGGATTGACCGCATGCACGTCGGCGGCGATGCGCTGGCCGCCGACATCCAGCAGCTCGCGGCCGTCGCGCTCCTCGATCGGGATGTCTTCGCCGTCTTCCAGGTTCATGTCGATGGTCGAGCTGGGCGCCACCACCATGAAGCGCACGCCGTGGTGCATGGCGTTGACCGCCAACTGATAGGTGCCGATCTTGTTGGCCACGTCACCATTGGCGGTGATGCGGTCGGCCCCGACTATGACCCAGGTGATGCCCTCGGTCTTCATCAGGTGCGCGGCGGCGGAGTCTGCATTCAGACTGACCGGCACGCCCTCGCCCGCCAGCTCCCAGGCGGTCAGGCGCGAGCCCTGCAGCCAGGGCCGGGTCTCGTCGGCGAACACCCGTTCGACCAGCCCGCCCAGATGGGCGGCACGAATCACGCCCAGGGCGGTACCGAAACCGCCGGTGGCCAGGGCGCCTGTATTGCAATGGGTGAGCAGCTTCTGCGGGCTGTCCTGGTGCTTGCGGATCAGCTCCATGCCCAGCTGAGCCATGGTCAGATTGGCCTCGCGGTCGCTGTCGAAGATGCCGACGGCCTCCGCCTCCAGCGCCGCCAGGGCGTTCTCGCCCTCCTTCAGCCGCTGCAGGCGCTCGCGCATGCGATCCAGGGCCCAGAACAGGTTGACCGCGGTCGGCCGCGACTCGGCCAGCACCTTGAAGTCTTCTTCCAGCGCCGCCTGCCAGTCGCCGCCAGCCGCCAGCCGCGCCCGCGCACCCAGCACCAGGCCGAAAGCGGCGGCGATACCAATGGCCGGCGCGCCGCGCACCACCATGCTGCGGATGGCCTCGGCCACGCCGGCGGCCGAATCGTAGGCCAGCCAGGTTTCCTCGCGCGGCAATACGCGCTGATCCAGCAGATACAACGTGCCTTCGCGCCACTCGATGGCTTTTACCTTCTCTGCCGCCAACAGTTCGTCGCGCATGACATCCCCACAAGGTGAAACGAAAAGCCGCGGATTATAGCGAGCCGCCTGTTACATGGCTCAGTTATACTGCCGCCACCTCTTTATTGCCCGGATAAATGCCATGCCCGAACCGCGCCAGCCGCTCGATCTGCTGCTCCTGCCCACCTGGCTGGTGCCGGTCGAACCCGCTGGCGTGGTGCTGCGCGATCACGGCCTGGGCATCCGCGACGGGCGCATCGCCCTGATCGCGCCGCGCGCCGAGGCCCTGCGCCATCCGGCCACGGAAGTGCGCGAACTGCCGGACTGCGTGCTCACCCCCGGCCTGGTCAATGCCCACGGCCACGCGGCCATGACCCTGTTCCGCGGTCTGGCCGACGACCTGCCGCTGATGAGCTGGCTGCAGGACCATATCTGGCCGGCCGAGGCCAAGTGGGTCGACGAGGAGTTCGTCCGCGACGGCACCGAGCTGGCCATCGCCGAGCAGATCAAGGGCGGCATCAGCTGCTTCTCCGACATGTACTTCTTCCCGGAAGTGGCCTGCGAGCTGGTGCACAAGAGCGGCATCCGCGCCCAGGTGACCATCCCGGTGCTGGACTTCCCCACCCCCGGCGCCCGTGACGCCGAGGAGGCCCTGCGCAAGGGCCTGCGCCTGTTCGACGACCTCAAGCAGCATCCGCGCATCAAGGTAGCCTTCGGCCCCCATGCGCCCTACTCGGTCAGCGACGACAAGCTGAAGAACGTGCTGATGCTGGCCGAGGAGCTGGACGCCGGCATCCACATGCACGTCCACGAGACCGCCTTCGAAGTGCAGCAGAGCCTGGAGCTGCACGGCGTGCGCCCGCTGCAGCGCCTGGCCAGCCTGGGCCTGCTCGGCCCGCGCTTCCAGGCCGTGCACATGACCCAGATCAGCGACGAAGACATCGCCCTGCTGGTCGAAAGCAACAGCAGCGTGATCCACTGCCCGGAGTCCAACCTCAAGCTGGCCAGCGGCTTCTGCCCGGTGGAGAAGCTCTGGCAGGCCGGGGTCAACGTCGCCATCGGCACCGACGGCGCCGCCAGCAACAATGACCTGGACCTGCTCGGTGAGACCCGCACCGCCGCCCTGCTGGCCAAGGCCGTGGCCGGCAGCGCCACCGCACTGGGCGCCCACAGCGCCCTGCGCATGGCCACCCTGAACGGCGCCCGCGCCCTGGGCCTGGACGATTGCACCGGCTCGCTGGAGCTGGGCAAGCTGGCCGATCTGGCCGCCTTCGACCTCTCCGGCCTGGCCCAGCAACCGGTCTACGACCCGGTATCGCAACTGATCTACGCCGGCAGCCGCAGCTGCGTGAAGCACCTGTGGGTCGGCGGCAAGCAATTGCTCGACGACGGCCGCCTGACGCGCCTGGACGAGCAGCGCATCGTCGCCAACGCGCGCGCCTGGGGCGAGCGCATCGCCGGCAAACACTGAATTCGTTTTCGAGACTTTTTAAGAGCACGCCATGAGCAACGTCGACCACGCCGAAATCGCCAAATTCGAGGCCCTCGCCCACCGCTGGTGGGACCGCGAGAGCGAGTTCAAGCCGCTGCACGACATCAACCCGCTGCGCGTCAACTGGATCGACGAGCGCGTCGGTCTGGCCGGCAAGAAGGTGCTGGACGTCGGCTGCGGCGGCGGCATCCTCAGCGAGTCCATGGCCCAGCGTGGCGCCAACGTCACCGGCATCGACATGGGCGAGGCGCCGCTGGCCGTGGCCCAGCTGCACCAGCTGGAGTCCGGGGTCAACGTCGAGTACCGGCAGATCACCGCCGAGGCCCTGGCCGAGGAGATGCCCGGCCAGTTCGACGTGGTCACCTGCCTGGAGATGCTCGAGCACGTGCCGGATCCGTCCTCGGTGATCCGCGCCTGCTACAGGATGGTCAAGCCCGGCGGCCAGGTGTTCTTCTCCACCATCAACCGCAATCCCAAGGCCTACCTGTTCGCCATCATCGGCGCCGAGTACGTGATGCGCCTGCTGCCGCGCGGCACCCACGACTTCAAGAAGTTCATCCGCCCCTCCGAGCTGGGCGCCTGGAGCCGCGCCGCCGGCCTGCAGGTCAAGGACATCATCGGCCTGACCTACAACCCGCTGACCAAGCACTACAAGCTGGAAGCGGACGTGGACGTCAACTACATGATCCAGACCCTGCGCGAGGAGTAAGGCGCATGGCCCTGCGAGCGGTTCTCTTCGACATGGACGGTACCCTGCTGGACACCGCGCCGGACTTCGTCGCCGTGTGCCAGGCCATGCGCGCCGCGCGCGACCTGGCTCCGGTGGACGAGCAGCTGATCCGCGACGTGGTCTCCGGCGGCGCCCGCGCCATGGTCTCCGCCACCTTTGATCTCGAAATTGGCGCCGAGGGCTTCGAGGCCTTGCGCCTGGAGTTTCTCGAACGCTACCAGCAGCACTGCGCGGTACTCAGCAAGCCGTTCGACGGCATGCTCGAACTGCTCGGCGATATCGAGGCCTCCCGCCTGATCTGGGGCGTAGCCACCAACAAGCCGGTGACCTTCGCCGAACCTATCATGCAGCAACTGGCCCTGGCCGAACGCTCAGCCGTGCTGGTCTGCCCGGACCATGTGCCGCGCAGCAAGCCGGCGCCGGACATGCTCCTGCTGGCCTGCGAGAAGATCGGCGTGGCCCCTGCCGACGTCTTGTTCGTCGGCGACGATGCCCGCGACATCGAGGCCGGCCGCGCCGCCGGCTGCAAGACCGCCGCCGTCACCTACGGCTATATCCACCCCGAAGACAATCCGCGCCACTGGGGCGCCGATGTGGTGGTGGACCATCCCCTGGAGCTGCGCGCCGTGCTCGACAACGCCCTGTGCAGCTGCTGACCCTATTCACGCAATAACGAGATTTCACCCATGTTCGACTACAGCGCCCGCCCCGACCTGCTCAAGGGTCGCGTGATCCTGGTCACCGGTGCCGGCCGCGGCATCGGCGCCGCCGCCGCCAAGACCTTCGCCGCCCATGGCGCCACCGTGCTGCTGCTGGGCAAGACCGAGGGCAACCTGAATCAGCTGTATGACGAGATCGAGGCCGCCGGCCATCCGCAGCCGGTGGTGATTCCGTTCAACCTGGAAACCGCCCTGCCGCACCAGTACGACGAACTGGCCGCCACCATCGAAGCCGAGTTCGGCCGCCTCGACGGCCTGCTGCACAACGCCGCCATCGTCGGCCCGCGCACGCCGCTGGAACAGCTGTCCGGCGACAACTTCATGCGTGTCATGCAGATCAACGTCAACGCCATGTTCATGCTGACCAGCACCCTGCTGCCGCTGCTCAAACTGTCCGATGACGCCTCGGTGATGTTCACCTCCAGCAGTGTCGGCCGCAAGGGCCGCGCCTACTGGGGCGCCTATGGCGTGTCCAAGTTCGCCACCGAGGGTCTGATGCAAACCTTGGCCGACGAAGTCGAGGGTATCGCCAACGTCCGCGCCAACAGCATCAACCCCGGCGCCACCCGTACCGGCATGCGCGCCCAGGCCTACCCCGGCGAGAACCCGGCGAACAACCCGCCGCCGGAAGACATCATGCCGGTCTACCTGTACCTGATGGGCCCGGACAGCCAGGGCGTCAACGGCCAGGCATTCGACGCGCAATAAAAGCGGCTGGCTGCCGGTTTTCCGTCGTCACCGGCGGCGAGGCATCAAATTGCCAGTACCAGCGTCAATAGAGCGGCAATGGATTGCCGCTCTATCTGCTAAAAATCAGCTCAAGCCACTGAAATAAAAGTACTTTTTAAAAGTGGCACAGAATTCGCTCTACCTCCGACAACAAGGCGCTCAAGCGCCAGAGGTCGAGCATTATGGTTCCGCACAACCCCTCCAATACCATCGATTTCGATGCCGCCAAGCTGCAGCGCCTGGGCTATGCCAGCCGCAATCAGCCGCTGCTCAAGCCGGTCAGCCTGGCCCAGCTGCGTCAGCAGCTGAACCTGCAGCTGCAGACCTCCCTGGAAGTCGACCGCATCCTCGGTCTGTTCTTCCAGGAAGTGCAGCGCCTGGTGCCGCTGAGCGCGCTGAGCTATCAACTGGCGGCCTGCGATCTGCGTCTGGAGCTGGGCGAGCGCGCCAACCATTCGGCCAGCTACCGCCTCAGCCACCAGGGCGAATACCTGGGTGAGCTGACCTTCCGCCGCAGCCAGCGCTTCAGCGACGACGAACTGGGCCAGCTGGAATCGCTGCTCGCCAGCCTGCTGTTCCCGCTGCGCAACGCCCTGCTCTACCGCGCCGCCCTGCAGAGTGCACTGCGCGACCCGCTGACCGACACCGGCAACCGCATCGCCATGAACCAGGCCCTGCAGCGCGAAGTCGACCTCGCCCGCCGCAGCCTGCAGCCGCTGTCGGTGCTGATGCTGGATATCGACCACTTCAAGAGCATCAACGACCGTTTCGGCCACGCCACCGGCGACGAGGTGCTGAAGGCCGTGGCCGCGGCCCTGAAGGGCAGCCTGCGCAATATCGACATGGTGTTCCGCTACGGTGGCGAAGAGTTCCTGGTGCTGCTGTCCAACACCAGTCGCGAGGCCGCGCAGATCATCGGCGAGCGCCTGCGCCTGGCCGTGCTGGGCCTTCAGTACCTGGAAGAAGGCCGCGCCCTGGAGCTGTCCATCAGCCTGGGCTGCTCCACCCTGCTGCCGGGCGAATCATCGGAGAGCCTGCAGCGCCGCGCCGACAGCGCGCTGTATGTATCCAAGCGCGAAGGCCGCAATCGCCTGTCCATGGCCGGCTGAGAAAACGCCAGCCAACAAAAAGGGGCTCCTGGGAGCCCCTTTTTCATTGCCGGCAATCAGCGCTTGCGGCCGAAGCCCGGACGCTGCCCGTCGCCACTCGGCGGCCGCTTGTTTCCGCTCGGTGCAGCCGGGCGCGGCTTGCGGGCCGGACGCTCGGCGGCGTCGCCAGCAGGACGTGGAGTGCGCTTCTTGTTCACATCGGCGGGACGCTCGGCCACCGGCGTGCCACGGCCACCCTCGCGACGCTCACCACGCTCGCCACTCGGCTTGCGCGGAGCGCGCTGCGGCCGCTCTTCGCCGCTCGGGGCGCGGGCCGGACGCTGCTCGGAGGCCTCTGCCGCGCCATCCTGGGCCGGACGCAGCACGCGCTTGGGTCGCTCGTTGCGGCTCATCGGTCGGGCCGCCTTGCGCTGCAGGCGATCGAGCTTGTCGCGCATCTTCTCGTTCATGGCCGGCAGGGCCATGGGCTTGAGGCCGACTTCCTCGCTGAGGATGTCCAGCTCGCGCTGGCCCATTTCGCGCCAGCGGCCCATCGGCAGGTCGGAGGTCATGAACACCGGACCGAAGCGCACGCGCTTCAGGCGGCTGACCACCACGCCCTGGGACTCCCACAGGCGCCGCACTTCGCGGTTGCGGCCTTCCATCACCACGCAGTGGAACCAGTGGTTGAAGCCTTCGCCGCCGGGCGCTTCCTTGATGTCGGTGAACTTGGCCGGGCCGTCTTCCAGCATCACGCCGGCCTTGAGCTGCTCGATCATTTCCTCGGTGACTTCGCCGCGCACGCGCACGGCGTACTCGCGGTCCATCTCGTAGGAGGGGTGCATCAGGCGGTTGGCCAGCTCGCCGTCGGTGGTGAACAGCAGCAGGCCGGTGGTGTTGATGTCCAGGCGGCCGATGTTGATCCAGCGGCCTTCCTTGGGCCGCGGCAGACGGTCGAACACGGTGGGGCGACCTTCCGGGTCGTCACGGGTGCAGATCTCGCCTTCCGGCTTGTTGTAGATCAGCACGCGGCGCACGGTCTGCTGGATGTCTTCGCGCTTGAGCAGCTGGCCGTCGACGCTGATGGCGTCGCGCAGCTCGACGCGGGCGCCGAGGGTGGCGACGGCGCCATTGACCTTGACGCGGCCATCGGTGATCCACTGCTCGATGTCACGGCGCGAGCCGAGGCCGGCGCGGGCCAGGACTTTCTGCAGCTTCTCGCCGCTGGGACGGGGATCTAGTTCGGACTCACTCATCTGGGCACCTCCCGGTGTAACTGAGGATGAAAAAGGTCGCGCATCATACGCGGATCGTCGGTGCTGCGCACGGCTGACTATAGACCGCTCAGCGGGTCTTGCGCCGGCCAGTCGCCTCGAAGGCCAGCAGGCGCAGGTCGGCCTCGGCCAGCAGGGCGAAGCGCTCGTGCTTGTCGAGTTTCTTCCAGGCCTTGATCTCGCGCTTGCTGCGCCCGCAGCCGACGCAGATGTCGGCGTCGAACTCGCAGACCTTGATGCAGGGATTCTTGCTCATGGCGGCACCTGTGGTGGAAGGCGCCGCCAGCATAGTGCGGAAGCGGATCAGGCCGGGATTGAAAGTCTCAATGCCCTCGATGGCCAATGCCTCAATGCAGGGAGTCGCCGGCGCCCAGGGTCTCGTCCTGATCCTCTTCGACCGCAATCTCTTCTTCGGCTCGGGCCAGATCGTCGAAGTCGGTCTTCAGGCCCTGCTCCATCTCGTCCAGCTCGACCAGCAGGCTGCGGAAGCTGGTTTCCTCGCGCGGCTCGGCCGGCACATCGTCGCCCAACTCGGCATCGACCCGGGCCTGCAGGCCGGCCGGTACCGGCATGTCGTCGTCCAGCGCCAGCATCGGCTCGGGTTCCAGCTCGCGCAGGGCGGCCAGCGGCGGCAATTCTTCCAGGCTCTTCAGGTTGAAGTAGTCGAGGAACACCTTGGTGGTGGCCAGCATGGCCGGCTTGCCGGGCACGTCGCGGTAGCCGACCACGCGAATCCAGTCGCGCTCCTGCAGGGTCTTGATGATCTGGCTGTTGACCGCCACGCCGCGGATATCTTCGATCTCGCCGCGGGTGATCGGCTGGCGGTAGGCGATCAGCGCCAGGGTCTCGAGCATGGCGCGCGAGTAGCGCTGCGGGCGCTCCTCCCACAGCCGGCCGACCCAGGGGGCGAACTTCTCGCGGACCTGCAGGCGGTAGCCGGTGGCCACTTCCTTCAGTTCGAAGGCGCGGCCCTCGCAGGACAGGCGCAGCACTTCCAGAGCCTCGCGAATCTGTGCCGGCTCCGGGCGCTCACCCTCCTCGAACAGCTCGCCCAGGCGCTCCAGCGACAAGGGCCGGCCCAGGGCCAGCAGCCAGGCTTCGAGCAGGGAGGCGAGTTCTTGCGGGTCGGACAGGTTCATCTATTCGGCTCGGGCACGGACGTGGATAGGCGCGAAGGGCTCATTCTGCACCAGTTCCACCAGTTGTTCCTTGATCAGTTCGAGCACCGCCATGAAGGTGACGACCACGCCGAGGCGGCCCTCTTCGGCGCTGAACAGGCTGACGAAGGCCACGAAACCATTGCCCTTGAGGCGCTCCAGCACCTCGCTCATGCGCTCGCGGGTGGACAGCGCCTCGCGCGTTACCTGGTGACTTTCGAACATGTCGGCACGGCGCAGCACCTCGGCCATGGACAGCAGCACTTCCTCCAGGCTGACGTCCGGCAGCAGCTTGCGCGCCCGCGCCTCGGGGGCGTCCAGGCGCGGCACGCTGAGGTCGCGACCGACCCGCGGGATCTCGTCCAGCCCCTCGGCAGCGGCCTTGTAGCGCTCGTATTCCTGCAGGCGGCGGATCAGCTCGGCGCGCGGGTCGTCTTCCTCTTCCTCAGCCTCGGCGGAGCGCGGCAGCAGCATGCGCGACTTGATCTCGGCCAGCATGGCGGCCATCACCAGGTACTCGGCGGCCAGTTCCAGGCGCACCGACTTCATCAGCTCGACGTAGCCCATGTACTGCTTGGTGATCTCGGCGACCGGGATGTCGAGGATGTCGATGTTCTGCTTGCGGATCAGGTACAGCAGCAGGTCGAGCGGGCCCTCGAAGGCTTCGAGGAATACTTCCAGGGCATCCGGCGGGATATACAGGTCGATCGGCAGCTCGGTGACCGCCTGACCGTAGACCAGAGCGAAAGGTAGTTCCTGTTGTGCGCCGGCCTGGCTGTCGACCTGCTCGCTCACGCCTCTTCCCCCTGGAAGGGAGTCGGGTCGCCGCAGCCAACGCGGATCACCTCCGGCTCGCCATCGGCCAGGTTGATCACGGTGGAGGCCTCCAGGCCGCCGTAGCCGCCATCGATGATCAGATCCACCTGGTGTTCGAGGAGCTGGCGCATCTCGTAGGGGTCGCTCATCGGCAGTTCTTCGCCGGGCATGATCAGGCTGACGCTCATCAGCGGCTCACCCAACTGCTCGGCCAGGGCCAGGGCGATGGGGTGGGCCGGCACGCGCAGGCCGATGGTGCGGCGTTTGGGGTGCAGCAGCATGCGCGGCACTTCGCGGGTGGCGCTGAGAATGAAGGTGTAAGGGCCGGGCGTGTGCGCCTTGAGCAGGCGGAAGGCGCCGGTGTCGACCTTGGCGAACAGGCCGATCTGCGACAGGTCGCTGCACACCAGGGTGAAGTTGTGCTTGTCGTCCAGCTGGCGCAGGCGGCGGATGCGCTCGACTGCGCCCTTGTCGCCGATCAGGCAGCCGATGGCGTAGGAGGAGTCGGTCGGATAGACGATCACCCCGCCGCTACGCAGGATCTCCACCGCCTGCTTGATCAGGCGCGGCTGCGGATTCTCCGGGTGGACCTGGAAGAACTGACTCATGAACTCTCCCTGCTCAGGCGGTAGTAGCGCGTGCATGGTCGAAGCGCTCCCATAGAGGAGACAGGTCTTCCGGCAACGGACGGTACATGCCCAGCTCCGACCAGTCGCCCGGGGCGTGAAAATCGCTGCCGACACTGGCCAGCATGCCGAATTCACGGGCCAGGATGGCCAGGCCGCCGACTTGCTCGGCCGGCTGCAGGCCGTTGACTACTTCCAGGGCGTGGCCACCGGCGCCGATGAAATCGGCCACCAGACGCCGCCGCTTGCTACGAGTGAAGTCGTACTGCCAGGGATGCGCCAGGCTGATCCAGGCGCCGGCCGCCTTGAGCGTGCCGACCGCCTGTTCCAGGGTCGGCCAGTGCTGCTTGACGTCGCCCAGCTTGCCCGAGCCCAGCCACTTGCGGAACGCCTCGGCGTGGTCGCGCACATGCCCCGCGCGTACCAGGAATTCGGCGAAGTGCGGCCGCGCCGGCGCGTTGCCGCTGTCGCCGAGGCCCTGCTGGATCGCCCGCGCACCTTCCAGGGCACCGGGCATGCCCTTGGCCGCCAGGCGCCGGTCGATTTCCTCGGCACGCAGCCAGCGGCCCTGATGCAGCTCGGCGATGGCCTGGGCCAGGGCCGGCGCATCGGCGGCGAAGGCATAGCCCAGCACGTGGATGGTCGCGCCACCCCAGGTGCAGGACAGCTCAATGCCGTTGACCAGACGCAGGCCCAGCTCGCCGGCGGTGCGGCGCGCCTCGTCCAGCCCTTCGAGGGTGTCGTGGTCGGTCAGCGCCAACAGCTGCACGCCTCTTTCATGGGCGCGAGTGACCACCGCGGCAGGCGCGAGAACGCCGTCCGAAGCGGTGCTGTGGCAGTGCAGATCGACCTTCATGGCGCGTCTTTCGTTAATGGGGTTGTTTGTTATTATGCCGCCACATCCCGCTTCTGGCTGCCGCCGTGAAACAATTCATCGATTTCATCCCGCTTATCCTGTTCTTCATCGTTTACAAGCTCGATCCCCGCACCGTCGAACTGGCCGGCCACAGCGTCGAGCTGGGCGGCCCTTTCAGCGCCACCGCGGTACTCATTGTCAGTTCGATCCTGGTTTATGGCGTTCTGTTCGTTTGGCAACGCAAGCTGGAGAAAAGCCAGTGGCTGACCCTGGTCGCCTGCCTGATCTTCGGCAGCCTGACCCTGGCCTTCCACAGCGAGACCTTCCTCAAGTGGAAGGCACCGGTGGTCAACTGGCTGTTCGCCGCCGGCTTCCTTGGCAGCCACTTCATCGGCGACAAGGTGCTGATCCAGCGCGTCATGGGCCACGCCGTACAGCTGCCGCAGCAGATCTGGACCCGCCTGAACCTGGCCTGGGTGGTGTTCTTCATCTTCAGCGGCTGCGCCAACTTGTTCGTCGCCTTCACCTTCCACGACATCTGGGTCGACTTCAAAGTCTTCGGCAGCCTCGGCATGACCGTGCTGTTCCTGGTCGCCCAGGGCGTCTACCTGGCGCGCCACATCCACGACGAAACCCCGCAGCAAAGCAAGGACTGACATGCTCTACGCCATCATTGCCAGCGATGCCCCCGAGTCCCTGGAAAAGCGCCTGGCTACCCGCCCCGCCCACCTGGCCCGCCTGGAACAGCTGAAGAACGAAGGCCGCCTGGTGCTGGCCGGCCCGCACCCGGCGGTGGACAGCGTCGATCCCGGCCCGGCCGGCTTCTCCGGCAGCCTGATCGTCGCCGAGTTCGAATCCCTGAGCGCCGCCCAAAGCTGGGCCGACGCCGACCCCTACCGTGCCGCCGGCGTCTATGCCAGCGTGCTGGTCAAGCCTTTCAAGCAGGTGCTGCCCTAACCCACACACGACGCAGGCCCATAACAATAATTCGAAAACTGGAGTTCCCCATGCGCCAAGGCCCGCTCTACCTGTTGCTCACCGCTCTCTGCGTCACCCCCGCGCTGCACGCCGAAGAATCCCAACCGCTGGCCCTCAACCCGACGCCGGCCAGCGCTCCGGTCTCTGCACCGGCCAACGACAGCACCGCGCAGATCGCAGCGCTGCAGCAACAACTGGCGGAGAGCGAGCGCCAGCGCAGCGAGTTGCAGGCCAGTACTTCCGGCGAGCGCGAGACCGCGCAGATCGGCCGCCTGCGCCAGGACAACCAGCGCCTCAAGCTGCAGCTCAAGCAGGCCCAGGCCGAACAGCCACCGCGCCTGTTCAGCGAGCAGCAGCTGTGGTTCGCCATCGGCGCCGGCACCGCCCTGCTCGCCTTCATCGTCGGTCGCCTGAGCGCCGGCGGTCGGAATAAACGCCGCAGCGAGTGGGTCTGACCGCTCCACCTGAAGAACCGACGCCACCATGACCGACCTGCTGCTGATCGACGACGACCGCGAACTCTGCGAGCTGCTGGCCAGCTGGCTGCAGCAGGAAGGCTTCAACGTGCGCGCCAGCCATGACGGCGTCAGCGCCCGCGCCGCGCTGGCCGAACAGAGCCCGGCGGCGGTGATCCTCGACGTGATGCTGCCCGACGGCAGCGGCCTGGAACTGCTCAAGCAGCTGCGCAGCGAACACGCCGAACTGCCAGTGCTGATGCTCTCGGCCCGTGGCGAACCGCTGGACCGCATTCTCGGCCTGGAGCTGGGCGCCGACGACTACCTGGCCAAGCCCTGCGACCCGCGCGAGCTGACCGCCCGCCTGCGCGCCGTGCTGCGCCGCAGCCTGCCGGTGGCCACGCCTACCCGCGTCGAGCTGGGCGACATCAGCTACAGCCCGCAGCGCGGCGTGGCCAGCCTCGGCGAACACGAGATCACCCTGACCCTGTCCGAGGGCCGCATCCTCGAGGCGCTGCTGCAGCAACCCGGCGAGCCGCTGGACAAACAGGCCCTGGCGCAACTGGCGCTGGGCCGCAAGCTGACCCTCTACGACCGCAGCCTGGACATGCACGTCAGCAACCTGCGCAAGAAGCTCGGCCCGCACCCGGACGGCCGCCCGCGCATCGTCGCCCTGCGCAGCCGCGGCTACTACTACGCGCCCTGAGAGCCTGTTCAAAAGCCTCGCGAGCTAGAGGCATGCAAGGCAAAACTGCGTGAAGAAGCGCAATTTACAAGCGGTAAATGAGCATGACTCGCTGCGCTCACCCCCTGGGGCCGCACTGGCGTGCGTTGGCCGCAAGCGGCCTTCTGAACGCAGTTTTAACGCAGCAGGCCCGACGCGCAGCAGGCTTATGGGCAGGCTCGGCATTTACCCAGCCTTTACGCTGCGCTGACCGCGCTTGACCTTGCCCTCCCTAGACTGGGCTCATCCGGTAACCCGCCGGTTTCGAGACAAGGAGACACATCATGCGCAAGACCCTCACCGCCCTGCTCCTGGCCGCCAGCCTGCCGACCATCGCCCTGGCCATGCCCGAGGGCGCACCCGGCGAACCCGGGCACTGCAGCAAGGCCATGCACGGCGAGCATCGCGGTCACGGCATGCGGATGCTCAAGGACCTCGACCTCAGCGCCGAGCAGCGTGAGCAAGTGGGCAAGCTGATGCACGAACGCAAGAACGACCCGCGCGAGATCACCCAGAAGTACCTGAGCAAACTGCCGCAGGCCGACCAGGACGCGCTGAAGAAGGAACTGGAGACGGCCCGTCTGGAGCATGACAAGGCCTTCCGTGCCATCCTCACGCCGGAGCAGCAGAAGACCTTCGACACGCGCAGGGCGGAGATGGACAAGCGCCGCGCCGAGCGTGCCGAGTTCGAGGCGTGGAAGGCCGAGAAGGACAAGCAGGCCCAATAACCCAGCGTTACCGGCCCGGCTCCCTGAGCCGGGCTTGGCTATTTGAGGAGTACTCATGCGTTCACTGTTCTGGCGCATCTTCGCCAGCTTCTGGCTGGCCGTCGCCCTGGTCGCCGGCCTGTCCATGCTGCTGGGCCGTGCGCTGGACCAGGATTCCTGGGTACTCGGCCGCCATCCGGCGCTGAAGGATGTCGCCGAACTGTGGAGCCAGCTCTACGAGCGCAATGGCCCGGAAGCCGCCCAGCAGTTTCTGGAGAAGCGCAAGCAGCGCTACCGGGTGAACATCCAGGTCCTCAACGAAGAAGGCCAGGCCCTGGTCTACGGCACCTTCCCGCCGCGCGCGGCGGCCTTCGAGGCGCGTCACGACAATCCCAAGCGCCTGCCCTGGCGCCGCATCACCGAGGAATACCGCAGCCCGGCCACGGGCGAGACCTACCTGTTCATCTACCGCATTCCCCACCCGGAGATGATGGCCTGGCACCGCGAGAGCCTGTTCTGGCCACTCAGCGCCCTGACCATCGCCCTGGTGGTGCTGACCGCCATCAGCCTGCTGCTGACCCTGTCCATCACCCGCCCGCTCGGCCGCCTGCGCGGCGCCGTGTACGACCTCGGCCAGACCGCCTACCAGCAGAACAGCCTGGCGCGCCTGGCCGACCGCGGCGACGAGTTCGGCGTGCTGGCACGCGACTTCAACCGCATGGGCTCGCGTCTGCAGGACCTGATCGGCAGCCAGCGCCAGCTGCTGCGCGACGTGTCCCACGAGCTGCGCTCGCCACTGGCGCGCCTGCGCGTGGCCCTGGCCCTGACCGAGCGCGCCGAGCCGGCCCAGCGCGAGCAGCTGTGGGGCCGCCTGACCCAGGAGTGCGATCGCCTGGAGGCGCTGATCGCCGAAATCCTCGCCCTCGCCCGCCTGGATGCCGACCCCGGCACGCCGCAGCCGGTGGACCTACGCGGCTTGCTCGACGGTCTGCTGGAAGATGCCGCCCTGGCCGCCCCCGAGCAGCGTCTGCAGGTGCGCATGGACAGCCGTCCGATTGCCCTGCAGGGCTGGCCCGACATGCTCGGCCGCGCGCTGGACAACCTGCTGCGCAACGCCCTGCGCTTCAACCCGGTGGAGCAGCCGATCGAGATCGAAGTGAGCCAGCAGGATGGCCAGCTGCGCATCGCCGTGCGCGACCACGGCCCCGGCGCTCCGGCGGAAATCATCGAGCGCCTCGGCGAGCCGTTCTTCCGTGCACCAAAGCAAGAAGCACCGGGCCATGGCCTCGGCCTGGCCATCGCCCGCCGCGCGGCGGAGCGTCATGAAGGTCAGTTGCTGCTGGCCAATCACCCGCAGGGCGGATTTGTCGCCACCCTGGAGTTGCCACTGGCCGAATGAAGCGGACTCAGCCCCGCCAGGCGCTGACGAACTGCACCGGTTCCAGGGCCGGTGGCGTGCGGCGCTCGCCTTCGAAGCTGCCGACATAGAGAAAGCCGACAATCCGCTCGCTGGCGTGCAGGCCGAGACCGACCAGCACCTGCGGGTGATGGGCCAGGGCACCGGTGCGCCAGATGGCGCCGAAGCCCAGCTCCTGGGCCGCCAGTAGCAGGCCGTGGGCGGCGCAGCCGGCGGACAGCGCCTGTTCTTCCTGCGGCACCTTGGGGTGTTCGCTCAGGCGCGCGACCACCACGATCAGCAGCGGGGCGCGCAGCGGCATGGCGCGGGCCTTGTCCAGGGCCTCGGCCTTGTTCGCCGGATCGCTGGCCATGGCCGTGGCGAACAGTTCGCCGAGGCGCACGCGGGCATCGCCCTCGACGGTGAGGAAACGCCAGGGGCGCAGCTGGCCATGGTCCGGCGCACGCAGGGCGGCGCGGAACATCAGCTCGCGCTGGGCGGCATCAGGCGCCGGCTCCAGCAGACGACCGACGGATACGCGATTGAGCAGCAGATCGAGGGCTTGCATGGCCATCTCCAAGGGAAGCAGGCGGGCATTCTAGCCGAAGTGTTCTGGCGTCAGCGGCGGCAGGCCAAAGGCCGCGCGCGCCGCATCGCAATGCGGGTTGTGCTGACCATCCTCCCAACTGGCGGTGAACTCCCGGCAGGTGCTGGAGCGCTGCTCGTAGACGTTGCAGCGCGTGCCGCAGCCCACCTCGCCCTGCAGGCCGATGCAGCGCACCGGCTTGGTCGTGGTGCCGAGCATCGCCACATGGTAGGGACCGATCTGCTCGACCAAGTGATCGGGCACCGTGCCGCCGGCGGACTGGCATTCGCCCCAGTAGAAGGACACGCGGAAGTTGGCGCAACAGGCGCCGCAACTGAGGCAGGGATGGTTATCGGACATGGCGCATACGCAGTGAGCCGGCCGAGCGCCGGAGAATGGAGCCGTATTCTATGAATCCACTCGCCGCTGTGAAGCCCCACACGGCGGATTTACAGGGCATGGCACCAAGGTAGAATGGCGCCCCACCGCAGCCTAGCCGGTTCCCGCAATGCCGGCGCACTAGACTCAAGGCAACCACGCGGAAAGGAACCCGATGTCTCTGCCTACCCTACGCATCCTCGCCTTCATCAACGGCATCTTCCTGATCACCCTGGCGGTGAGCATGCTGGTGCCGGTCGCCACCCTGCTGGTGTTCGAGCAGCCGCAGGGCATCAACGCCTTCCTCTGGTCCAGCCTGATCACCTTCGTCGCCGGCATCGTGATGATCGCCCAGGGCCGCCCGCAGCACGGCCAGCTGCGGCCACGCGACATGTACATGCTGACCGTGTCCAGCTGGCTGCTGGTCTCGCTGTTCGCCACCCTGCCGTTCATCTTCACCCAGCACGCCAGCTTCACCGATGCCTACTTCGAGAGCATGTCCGGCATCACCGCCACCGGCGCCACCATCTTCATCGGTCTGGACAGCATGTCGCCGGGCATTCTGATCTGGCGCTCGCTGCTGCACTGGCTGGGCGGCATCGGCTTCATCGCCATGGCCGTGGCGATCCTGCCGATGCTGCGCATTGGCGGCATGCGCCTGTTCCAGACCGAATCCTCGGACCGCTCGGACAAGGTCATGCCGCGCTCGCACATGGTGGCCAAGTACATGGTGGTGGCCTATGTCGGCCTCAGCGCCCTGGCGGTACTGGGCTTCTGGCTGGCCGGGATGAACCTGTTCGACGCGATCAACCACGCCATGTCGGCGATCTCCACCGGCGGTTTCTCCACCTCGGACGCCTCCCTGGCCAAGTGGCAGCAGCCGGCCGTGCACTGGGTGGCGGTGGTGGTGATGATCCTCGGCAGCCTGCCGTTCGTGCTGTACGTCTCCACCCTGCGCGGCAACTACCGGGCGCTGATCCGCGACGAGCAGGTGCGCGGTTTCATGTTCGTGCTGCTCGGCAGCTGGCTGGTGCTGGCCACCTGGTACACCCTGACCACTCAGCTGCACTGGTTCGAGGCCCTGCGCCACGTAGCGGTGAACACCACCTCGATCATGACCACCACCGGCTTCGCCCTCGGCGACTACAGCCTGTGGGGCGGCTTCTCGACCATGCTGTTCTTCTATCTGGGCTTCATCGGCGGCTGCTCCGGCTCCACCGCCGGCGGCCTCAAGGTGTTCCGCTTCCAGGTCGCCTTCATCCTGCTCAAGGCCAACCTGATGCAGCTGGTACACCCGCGCGCGGTGATCAAGCAGCAGTACAACCGCCACCGCCTGGACGAGGACATCGTCCGCTCTATCCTGGCCTTCTCATTCTTCTTCACCATCACCATCGCCGCCCTGGCCTTGGCCCTGAGCCTGTGCGGGCTTGACTGGATCACCGCGCTGTCCGGCGCGGCCAGCACGGTGTCCGGCGTTGGCCCGGGTATGGGGCCGATCATCGGCCCGGCCGGTAACTTCTCCAGCCTGCCGGACACGGCCAAGTGGCTGCTGAGTGCCGGCATGCTGCTGGGCAGGCTGGAGATCCTCACCGTACTCGTACTGCTGCTCCCCGCATTCTGGCGCCACTGAAAAATTCGCCCTGACCTGCTGCGCACGCCTGATCCGCGTGCGGGCAGTGCTCGCAATGCTCATGGACCTCAAGTCCACTGCGCTTGCTGCGCGCTGGCCGCCCACGGCTGAGGCGCGCTCGCGACGGTCAGAGCAAATTTTTCACCGAGGGAAGCACCCCAGTGGTTCACAACCGCGCGCGGTACTCACCCGGCGTGGCATCGAACCAGCGGCGGAAGGCGCGGAAGAAATTGCTGGGGTCGGCGAAGCCGAGCAGATAGGCGACTTCCAGCAGGGTCAGGTTGGGCTGGGCCAGGTACTGCTCGGCCAGCTCGCGGCGGGTGTCGTCGAGCAGTTGCTGGTAGCTGGTGCCCTCCTCCTGCAGGCGCCGCTGCAGGGTGCGCTCGGACAGCAGCAGCGCCTGGGCCACCGCCTCGCGCTTGGGCTCGCCCTGGGGCAGCAGGCGGCACAGCACCTGGCGCACCTGATGGGTCACCCGGCTCTCGGAGAAGCGCGCCAGGTACTCGCCGGCGAAGCGGTCGTGCAGCTGCGCCAGCGCCTCGTTGGCCGAGGGCAGCGGAGTCTCCAGATCGGCGCGGGCGTAGAGCAGCGAGTAGTGCTCGGCATTGAATTTCAACGGCGCCTGGAACACCTGCTGGTACAGCTCCAGATTGGCCGGCGCCGGGCCCTGGAAGCTGACCAGCAGCGGCGTGATCGGCTTGCCGGTGAGCCACCGGCAGAACGCCAGGGAATAGGCCAGCGACGCCTCGGAGCTCTGCCGCGCCGGCGGCAGACGGTCGCCATGGATCGCCTGGATCAGTTCGTAGCCCTCGGGCGAGGGGCGCAGGCACAGGTCCGAGCCCTCGGCGATGATGCGCTGGTAGCGCACCAGGCGGTTGAAGCCCTCGAGCAGGTTGCGGCTGGACATCAGCGCATAGCCCACCACATGGAAGGACGCCGGCCGGACCACCTTGGCCATGTTCAGGCCGATAGCCGGGTTGCCGGATGCCTCCACCGCCAGGTGCCAGAGACGGGTCATGGCATCCTGCGGGAGGCGCGCGTCCGGATCGGTCAGGGCCGCATAGTCGAGCCCCAGGCGGGCGAACAGCGCACGGCAGTCGACGCCGCCCAGCTCCAGGGCCTGGACGATGCCGGAAGCCCAGCTGGAGGAAGTGGTACGTTCGCTCATCGTTTGTTCTTATAAGTTGGTCAGCACGGTCTGGCGCCAAGAGGATACTAAACTGGCCCTGTATGTCACTGGCCGCGGAAGACAGTCCGCATAGACTGGCGTCGACAATGACAGGAGGTACGCCATGAGCGCCGAAACCACCGATCGCTTCAACAGCTTTGCCGAGTTTTACCCCTATTACCTGCAGGAGCACAGCAACGATGTGTGCCGCCGCCTGCACTACGTCGGCAGCCTGCTGGTGCTCTCCATCCTCGCCTACGCTGTCGTCACCCAGCAGTGGCTGTGGCTGCTGGCCCTGCCGCTGGCCGGCTACGGCTTCGCCTGGGTTGGCCACTTCGTGTTCGAGAAGAACAAGCCGGCCACCTTCAAGTACCCGCTGTACAGCCTGATGGGCGACTGGGTGATGCTCAAGGACGCCTTCACCGGCCGTATCCGTTTCTGAGGCCATACGACCTGCTGCGCGTCGGCCAGTCGGCGTTAGAAGCGGCCTCAGGATGCTCATTTACAGCTCGTAAACTGCGCTCCTTCGGCCACTTCTGCCTTGTCTGGCTCTAGCTCGCAAGATCGTATCCGTGCGCAGTCCCGACCAATAACAAGAGGACGCTTAATGAATGCACATGCCCGTTTCACCCATATGGAAGACGGCACGGCAGATGACTGGGCCATCATCGCCAAGGATTTCGCCCAGTACGCCACCCGGCTGCCCGACCGCATCCTCAGCCACCTGCGCCTGCTCGACGGCGACTTCGGCGGCTTTCCCATCGACCGCCTGAGCCACTCGCTGCAGACCGCCACCCTCGCCTACCGCGACGGCCGTGACGAGGAATACGTGGTCTGCGCCCTGCTCCACGATATCGGCGACACTCTCGGCACCTACAACCACCCGGACATCGCCGCGGCCATGCTCAAGCCGTTCGTCAGCGCCGAGAACCACTGGATGGTCGAGAAGCACGGCATCTTCCAGGGCTACTACTTCTTCCATCACCTGGGCATGGATCGCCATCTGCGCGAGCAGTTCAAGGACCACCCGCAGTACCAGGCGACCATCGAGTTCTGCGCCCGCTACGACGCCGCCGCCTTCGACCCGCAGGGCGAAGTGCTGCCGCTGGAGTTCTTCGAGCCCATGCTGCGCCGGGTATTCGCCCAGCCCAGGCAGTCGCTGTACAAGGCCGCCATGGAACGCCAGCCGGCGTGATTGCATTTCGCCATTCGGCGGCCACGCTTGGCCGCTGAATGGCAGCTGGTTATGATCCCCTACCCGCCATAGCCTTGGCTCAGGTCTTGCAGCCGTTCAGGCGCTCGTCAGAAGCGTCAGAAAAACATCAGGGATCGCTCCATCCATGAAGTCCAACGTCCAGGAAACACCCAGGGCGCAGCCTGCCCCGTTGCTCCGCGAATATTATTCGCGGGTGCTGGCCTACATCGCCCCCGCTGCTGCCGTTGCTGCCGGTACCTATAGCAACCACTTCGGCTACAACATCCTGTGGATGGTGCCGTACGCCCTGCTCTACCCGCACCTGGCCTATCACCTGGGCAACCGCTTCAAGCGCGATCATCCGCAGCAGACCAACCTGATCCTGCTGTTCCTCGACGCCATCCATGCCGGCGCCGCCGGCGTGCTGATGGGCTTCTCGATAGTGCCGACGCTGATGTTCCTGCTGACCCTGGCGTTCAGCTCGCTGATCGCCGGCGGCCTGCGCAACATGGGCCTGGCCCTGTTGATCGCCTTGGGCAGCATGGCGCTGAACACCGCGCTGATCCATCCGGAAATCAATATCGCCAGCCCCAGCCTGGTGGCGATGACCAGCATCCTGCTGACTACCCTGTATATCTGCATCACCGCCTTCTTCGTCCACGAGCAGGGCATGCGCCTGACCCAGGCACGCATCGAGATCAAACGCGAGCAGGAAAAGGCCGCGCGCCTGGCACGCAACCTGGCCAAGTACCTGTCGCCGCAGGTCTGGGAAATGATCTTCAGCGGCAAGAAGCACGTGCGCCTGGAGACCCAACGCAAGAAGCTCACCGTGTTCTTCTCCGACATCAAGGGCTTCAGCGAACTGGCCGAGGAGCTGGAAGCCGAGCAGCTCACCGACCTGCTCAACACCTACCTCAACGAGATGTCGAAGATCGCCCTCAAGTACGGCGGCACCATCGACAAGTTCGTCGGCGACAGCGTGCTGGTGTTCTTCGGCGACCCCTCCAGCCAGGGCGCCAAGAAAGACGCAGTGAACGCGGTGTCCATGGCCATCGCCATGCGCAAGCACATGAAGGTGCTGCGCCAGCAGTGGCGCGCCCAGGGCATCACCAAGCCGCTGGAGATCCGCATGGGCCTCAACACCGGCTACTGCACCGTGGGCAACTTCGGCGCCGACACGCGCATGGACTACACCATCATCGGCCGCGAAGTGAACCTGGCCAGCCGCCTGGAAAGCTCCTCGGAAGCCGGCGAGATCCTTATCTCCCACGAGACCTACTCGCTGATCAAGGACGTGATCATGTGCCGCGACAAGGGCCAGATCGTGGTCAAGGGCTTCAGCCGCCCGGTGCAGATCTACCAGGTGGTGGACTTCCGCCGCGACCTGGGCGCCCGCTCCAGTTACGTCGAGCACGAGTTGCCGGGCTTCTCCATGTACCTGGATACCAACGGCATCCAGAACTACGACAAGGAGAAGGTCATCCAGGCGCTCAACCAGGCCGCCGAGAAGCTGCGCGACAAGATCATCCTCTAAGCGGAGCGGCCTGCGCTTCGATCAGCCAGCAGGCCGCCTCGAACTCCACCCACTCACCCCGCACGAAGGGCGCGAAGGCCGCGCGCAAGCCCTCGACCAACGCCGCCCTGGCGCCCTCTTCCAGCTCCTGCAGCGCCATGCCGACCGGCCCCAGCCGGCTCAGGTAAGGCACCAGCGCGGGCTCCGGCATGCTCAGCGGCACGTCCAGCGGGCTTACCTCCACGCGATCCCAGCCGCTCGCCGCCAGCAGCTCGCGCACCCGCTGCGCCTCGGCGAAGGCGAACTGCCCCGGCGCGCCCGGACGACGTACCGGCAGCTGCGGCAGCCAGGGCGCGGCCGTGCGCTCGGCCAGGGTCATGAAGGGATTCTCCGCGGCGCTGCGCCAGACGATCAGGCGCAGCTTCGCCCCGTCACTGGCCGCCCGGCGCAGGTTGGCGAAGGCGGCCCGGGGATCGGCGAAGAACATGACGCCGAAGCGCGAGATCAGCCGATCGAAGCTGGCGGGCTCGAACCCGTGGCTCTGCGCATCGGCGCAGACGAACCGCGCCCGGCTGCCCTCGCGCTCGGCACGCGCCTGGGCCAGGGCCAGCATCGGCGCGGAGACATCGACGCCGACACAGCCGGCGTCCTGGCGACGCGCCGCGGCCAGGGTGGTGGCGCCGGTGCCGCAGCCGATATCCAGCACCCGCTCGTGGACCTGCAGGCCGTCGAGCAGCAGCGGTTCCAGGGGGGCGAACAGGGCGTCCAGCAGGGCCTGGGACTCCACCCAGGCCTGGCCGGCGGCGCCATTCCACAGTCGGCTCTGTTCGTCGAACAAGGCTTGCGGGGTCATAGAGTGCTCCTTCATATGGTCGATGGGAGCACTCTGCCGGTTCAAGTCGACTTGAGGTCAAGCCCCGGCGTTTCGCCGGGCGTCAGGTCGTCGACAATCCTCCCACGTAGGCCAGCTCGCCGCACGGCTCGCCATCCAGCAACGCTTGCGTCGCCAGGAACTCCAGCGCCGAGGCGCGCCAGGACTGGCGCGCGGCATGTTCGGCGCACACCGCACGATCCAGCTGCAGCGCCGCCCGGCAGGCCAGGCCCAGGTCCTCGGCCATCACCCCGGTCACGCCCTGCTCCAGCACATCCAGCGGTCCGGCCACCGGGAATGCCGCCACCGGCGTGCCGCAGGCCAGCGCCTCGAGCATCACCAGGCCATAGGTGTCGGTGCGCGAGGGGAACACCAGCACGCTGGCGCCGGCGAAGGACTGCGCCAGTGCCTCGCCCTGCTGGAAGCCGAGGAAACGTGCCTGCGGGTAATCGTGCTCCAGCGACGCCCGCTCCGGACCATCGCCGACCACCCGCTTCTCGCCGGGCAGATCCAGGTCGAGAAAGGCGCGCAGGTTCTTCTCCGCCGCCAGGCGACCGACGTAGAGAAACACCGGCTCGGCCGGGGCCTGCAGCTGCGGGCGGAAGCGCGCGCCGTCCACCCCCTTGCGCCACAACCGCAGCCGACCGAGGCCCTGGGCGGCGAACTCCTCGCGCAGGCGTTCGGTGCTCACCAGCACCGCCTGGCTGGGCCGATGGAAGCGGCGCAGGTAGGCGTAGCCCCAGCTCAGCGGCAGCCACGACCAGCGGGTATGCACATACTCGGGGAAGCGGGTGTGGATGGCGCTGGAGAACACCAGCCCACGTCGCATCAGCCAGCGCCGTGCCGCCCAACCCAGCGGGCCTTCGGTGGCCAGGTGTACGCAGTCCGGACGGAAGTCGCGTATGGCCGGGCCGACCCGCCACAGATCCCAGACCAGGGGGATCTCCGGGTAGCTTGGGCACGGCAGGTGGTTGAAGTCCTGCGGCGACAGCACCTTGACCAGATGGCCGAGGCCACGCAGTTCGCCGACCAGTGCCTGCAGGCTGGTGACCACGCCGTTGACCTGGGGATGCCAGGCATCGCTGACGATGAGAATCCTCATGCCGCCTGCCCGAGGGTCGCCAGCGCGTCGGTCTGGGCCTGCTCATCGGCCAGGCGGTAAAGCTGGATGCTGCCGTCCAGGTGCTCGATCAGCGCCGTGCAGGACTCCACCCAGTCGCCGCAGTTCATGTACTCGACGCCGCCGACCCGACGGATCTCGGCGTGGTGGATATGGCCACAGACGGCGCCGTCCAGGCCGCGCCTGACGCATTCGTGGGCGATGGACTCCTCGAAGTCGCTGATGAAGTTAACCGCGGTCTTGACCTTGTGCTTGAGGAACGCCGACAGCGACCAGTAGCCATAGCCCCAGCGCTCGCGCCAATGGTTGAGCCAGCGGTTGAGGGTCAGGGTGAACTCGTAGGCCGAGTCGCCGAGGAAGGCCAGCCACTTGTGGTAGCGGGTGATCACGTCGAACTGGTCGCCGTGGATCACCAGCAGGCGGCGGCCGTCGGCGGTCTCGTGGATCGCCTCATCGACCAGCTGGATATTGCCGAGCATCAGCGTGGAATAGCGGCGCAGGAATTCATCGTGGTTGCCGGTGACGTAGATCACCTCGGTGCCGCGCTTGCTCATGGTCAGCAGGCGGCGAATCACGTTGGTGTGCGCCTGCGGCCAGTAGATGCCGCCGCGCAGTTTCCAGCCATCGATGATGTCGCCGACCAGGTAGATGCGGTCGGCCTGGTAGCGCTTGAGGAACCCGGCCAGGCGCTCGGCCTGGCAATCGCGGGTACCGAGGTGGACGTCGGAAATCCACAGGGTGCGGACATGCTGCTTGCGGCTGGGCTTGCTGCGCTCGGCGATGCTCATGGGCGGCCTCCGGCTGGGTTTAGCCGAGATTGCGCGCCAGCGGTGAAATGACCATGACAGGCGAATGACGATTAGATGACGGCCAGCGCGGCTGCTCCGGCATGTACACTGACCGCTCGATCAGGAGTTCGCCATGCCACAGCTGCTCTCCCTGCGCCACTACCACCACGAACAGATCGCCCACAGCCACGAGCATGCCCAGCTGGTATTCGGCCTCAGCGGCCAGCTGGACTTCGAAGTGGGCGGGCGCGGCTGCCAGGTCTCCAGCCTGAGCCTGGCCGTGGTACCGCCGGGCGCTCACCACGCCTGCGCCAGCCCCCTGGGCAGCCAGTGCCTGGTGTTGGACGTGCCGATGGATGGCTGGCTGCAGCAGCGTCTCGGCCACCACGCCGATGCCAGTCGCCGCCTGTTGGAACGCCCCGGCCGTTTGCAGCTCGACCCGGCTCAGGGCCAACTGGTCAACTGGCTGGCAGCCAGCCCGATCAACGACGAAGTGATCGGCCAGCAAGGCGCCGCCCTGCTTCTGGCCAGCCTGAGCAACGCCGCGGCGCCGGCACCAATTTCGGTCGGCCTGCCGCTGGCCAGGATCGATGCCTATATCGAGCGGCACTGCGCCCACCCGCTGCAGGTCGCCGACCTGGCGCGCCTGTGCGGCCTGTCGACGGCGCGCTTCCACGCGCGCTTCCTCGCCGAGACCGGCCTCACGCCGATGGAGCATGTGCGCGCACTGCGCCTGCAACTGGGCCGCCGGTGGCTGCTGCACAGCCGCCTGCCGGTGGGCGAGATCGCCGCGCGGGTCGGCTACGGCTCGCAGAGCGCCTTCACCGCGGCGCTGGTCCGCGAGTTCGGCCTGACGCCGCGTCAGCTGCGCACCAGCGCCTAACGCGAGTCGCGCGACAAACTCCGCGAGTCCTGCGACAGACCGCTGTGCGCGGCACGCCTAGACTCTGCCGATCATCAGGAGAGTTGTCGTCATGCAGACCATCGAATGGCAGGACTTCGAACGCGTGGAGCTGCGCGTCGGCACCCTGCTCAGCGCCTACCCCAACGACAAGGCGATCAAGCCGGCCTACGTGCTGGAAGTGGACCTGGGCGAGCTCGGGGTGAAGACCTCCAGCGCCCAGCTCACCGCCCACTATGGCGCTGCAGAGCTGATCGGCCGCCAGGTGCTGTGCGTGTGCAACTTCGCGCCCAAGCGCATCGCCGGCGTGCGCTCCGAAGTGCTGGTGACCGGCGTCTACGATCAGGACGGCAAGGTGGTATTGGCCAGCTTCGACAGGCCGCTACCCAATGGCGCGCGCCTGGCCTGAGCCTGTTCCGCGTCACGCTTCACTCCGTTCCCGCAGTCTGGAAAAAATCATGCAACACCGCACCGCCCTCTTCGCCCTGCACCTGGGCGCCCTGTTCTTCGGCCTGTCCGGCATCTTCGGCAAGCTGGCGCTGGCCGCACCGCTGGTGATCGTGTTCGGCCGCGCCCTGTTCGCCGTGGCGGCCCTCGGCGTATTCGCGCGCCTGGGCGAGCCGCTGGCGACCATCAGCTGGCGTCGACGCCTGGCCCTGGCCGGCGCCGGCCTGCTGCTGGGCGGGCACTGGTGGGCGTTCTTCATCGCCGTGAAAGTCTCGGGCGTGGCGGTGGCCACCCTCGGCTTCGCCAGCTTCCCGGCCTTCACCGTGCTGCTCGAGGGGCTGCTGTTTCGCGAGAAGGTGCGCCTGGCCGAATGGGGTGTGGTGGCCCTGGTCAGCCTCGGTCTGGTGCTGGTCACCCCGCACTTCGACCTGGGCAGCGACGCCACCATCGGCCTGGCCTGGGCGATCTTCTCCGGCCTGCTGTTCGCCCTGGTCTCGGTGTCCAACCGCGCCACCACGGCCGGAGTGAAACCGGCCCAGGCCGCGCTGTGGCAGAACCTGGCGATCCTGCTGGTGAGCCTGCCGCTGGCCTGGTCGGCACTGCCCGAAGTGCGTGCGCTGGACTGGCTGTGGATTGGCCTGCTCGGCCTGCTGTGCACGGCGCTGGCACACAGCCTGTTCGTCGCCAGCCTGCGCGTGCTCAACGCGCGCAGCGCCTCGGTGGTGTTCGCCCTGGAGCCGGTCTACGGCATCGCCTTCGCCTGGTGGCTGTTCAACGAGCAGCCTGGCCTGCGCATGCTGTTCGGCGGCGCACTGATCCTGCTGGCCACGGTGGTCTCGGCGCGCCTGAGCAAGCGCGCGGCCAGCGTCGAGGATATGGCCTAGCGGTCGTTATGGCCCAGGTCACGCTCGGGGTCGATCAGGTCGCGCAGGCGCTGCTTGAGCACTTTGGCCTCGGGGAAGCCGCCATCGGCCTTGCGCTCCCACAGCTGAACACCGTCGCAGACGATGCGGAACACCCCACCGGTGCCTGGCTGCAGGCTGACCATGCCCAGCTCGTCGGCGAAGGTGCTGAGCAGCTCCTGGGCCAGCCAGGCGGCACGCAGCAGCCATTGGCACTGGGTGCAGTAAGTGATCACCACCTCGGGTTTGCTGGTCATGCGGCGGCTCCTGGCCTGAATCGGGGCGCCATGATAGCGCCGTAGAAAGGACAACGCCGTGGTCATGCCACGGCGTCGGCCTTCCCGCCCTTGATCATGCGATCTTCGCCAACAGCTCCCGGGCGCGCTCGCGCTCCTCCTCGTCACCCTCGCTGATCACCTCGTTGAGGATGTCGCAGGCGCTGCCGATGTCGCCCTGTTCGATATAGGCCAGCGCCAGGTTCAGCTTGACCAGGTGTTCGCGGTTGCCGGCCAGATGATTGAGGTCGCTGTGCAGCGGCCCCTTGGGCTCCTTGGTCGGCTCCGGCGACAGGTCGTCGCCCAGCACCTGCTCCTGGGGCAGCTCGGCGAAGGATTCCAGCACCTCCATCTCCAGCACTTCCGGCAGCTCCTGCAGGTTGGAGCGGAAATGCGGATCGGGCGCCTGCTCCTGCGCGGCCTTCGCCCGCCCCGACTGCTCGGGCCGGAAGGGGCTGACCAGATCCCAGTCGGCGTCCAACGACAGGTCGTCGAGATTGAGCTGGAACTCGTCCGGCGCCACCGCGAGCGGCTCTGGCTCGTCCAGCTGCAGCACCGCGTCGGCCAGCGGCACATCATCCTGCTGCGGACGTAGGGCGGCGTAGCGCGCACGGATCTGGTCAACCTGCACGTGGCTGGCGCTCAGCTCGCGCAGCCGGCGCTCCTGCTCGAAGAAGGCGGCGGCATCGGCCAGCTCGCCGTACACCTCGAACAGGCGCAGGTGCAGATCGAGCCGCTCGGGATACTGGATCAACGCCTTGCGCAGGACGTTACCGGCATCGGCGAAGCGCCCGTAGGCGATATAGATATTGGCCCCCTCCAGCGGATCGGCCGCGCTGGCGGGCATACGCCGCGCAGGAGGCGGGGCCACTGCGACAGGCTGGAGCACCTCCTCGTCTTCCTCGATCTCCGCTTCGACCTCTAGCTGCGGCTCGAGCACTACCGCTGGCTGCGGCCTGGCCGGCACCTGCACCTCCGGCCTGGACTCGGAAGCGATCGGGCCGCGCTGCGGCTCCGGTTCTCGCACCGGGCGCCGGCGGCCCAGCAGCCAGGCACCCAATAGCAGGATGAGGATCAGCAAGGCGCTGCCCAGCCACAGCACCCAACCCCAGCCGCGTTCGGCCGGTGCCGGCGCGGGCTGGCTGGCTGGTGGCGCCACCGGTTGCGGCTCGGCAACCGCGGGCGCGGGTGCGGATGCCGCTTGTCGCTGCTGCAGGTCGTCGCGGATCTGCTGCAGCTGGCGATCCTTCTCGGCCATCTGCGCCTGCAACTGGGCCAGCTGGCTCTGCAGAGCGTCCACGGCGCTGCGCAGCTCCTGGTTCTGCGCGGTGACGCCGGCCAGCTCGGCATCCACCTGGCGCCGCTCCACCTCGAGCGGTGCTACGGCGGCCGGCTGCTCGATCGGTTGCGCAACCGGCGCATCGCTAGCGACGGGCGCGGCCGATGCCGAGTCGGGCAACAACAGCTCGGCCTCGGCGCGCAGGCGATTGCGATCACCGCCACTGAACGCGTCTGGGTTGAGCGCATGCAGGTCGGCCATCAGCGCTTCGCGGCTGCTCGAGCTGCCGCCGGCCTGCAGGCGCCCGGCGATGGCCCACAGGCTGTCGCCACGCTGCACCCGGTAGCGCTCGCCACGGCTGGCCAGCGGCATTGCCCGCGGCGTCGCCGGGCGTACTACCGGCGCCGCAGCTTCCTGGGGCTGTGTCGCCGGGCTCGCCTGCGGGCTGAAGGCGGCCGAGCCTGGCGGGTCGATCAGCACCGTGTACTCGCGCAGCAGGCTGCCCCCCGGGCGTGCCACCTCGATGATGAAGTTCAGATACGGCTCGCGCACCGGCTTGCTGGACGCCACCCGAATCAGGTTGCGTCCACCGCCCAGCACCGGGGTGAAGCGCAGGTCGTTGAGAAAGTAGAAGCGATCGACACCGGCGCGATTGAAGTCTTCGACGCTGGCCAGACGCACCTTGATCTCATCGGCGCTCAGGTCGCCGACTTCGAGCAGTTCGATCTGCGCGTCGAGCGGCTGGTTCAGCGCCGAGTGCAGACTGATTTCGCCCAACCCCAGGGCGGGCACCAGGCCCGAATAGAAGACAGACCCCGAGGCGAGGCCCAGCAGCAGGTGACGGATACGAGCCATAGGCTCCTCCCCGACACGGCCTGACCGGCATATCCCTGGGCGTAATGATTATCCCCGGCGGGTCTGGCGTGTGCTCACACTGTCGGGCAGGCGCTCCCTTGCGGCCCGGCAAGCCCGCCCAGAGAGGTGGCACGTGAGTACCGAACTGGCGAGCATAAGGGCAGCTTAAGAAAGCACCGAAACAAACGCCAACGGCGATTTATGCTAAATCGCGATAGGTAAATGCTTGTATGTAACGGAAAGACCTGTAGCTCAGGTCTTTTCCAGATTGCCCAGAATGCGTGCGTGAACGCTCTGGCACAGGCGCTGCTCCTCTTCGCTGACGCCGGCGAACAGCTCCTTGCGCAGCTGCAGGGCAATGCTCTCGATCTGTTCGATCAACGGCCGCGCCTTGGCGCTGAGCACCACCTTCTTGGCCCGGCGGTCTTCCGGCACGGCGATGCGCCGCACCAGATCCTGGGACTCCAGACCATCGAGCAGGCGGGCCAGGGTCGGCCCCTCCACGCCCACGGTCTGCGCCAACTCGCGCTGGGTCGGCGCCTCCTTGAGCAGCGCCAGGTGAAGGAGAACCAGCCAGCGTGCCTGGGACAGGCCGAGGCCGGAGAGACGCCGGTCCAGCTCGGCGCGCCAGGCGCGGGAAAGCTGGGCCAGCTGCATACCGAAACTGTGGTGCGCGAAGTTGTGCATAAGAAGACTCTCACTGGTCTCTGCCGCCGCCCACTCCCCGAATCGTGTGGACAGCAGAAAAACCTAATTATTAGTCAACTAACCATAACTCCGAGAAAGCGAGTCGCCAAGTCCGCTGTCACCATTTGACATACTGATCCTCGACGAAGCCCCACAGGTTGTCGATCACCAGCGGCGCCCTGCCCGGCGGGCGCAGAGTGCCCTGGAAGCAGCCGAACACCTGCTTGAAGTTGCTGGCCAGCACGCCCAGGTTCAGTTGCTCGCGATGCAGGCCGTGGCCACGGAAGTTCAGCTCCACCTGACCGTCGCCGGAGACGATGCGCCAGGGTTTCAGCGGGTCGTCGCGATCGAACTGGAAGTGCACGCCGCCGACCGGCATCAGGGCGCCGTCCAGCCAATAGCAGTTCTCGCTGAAACTGGTCTCGTTGACGCCGCAGGACAGGTTCAGCCCCACTCGTGTGCCGGCCACCTCGCCGGACAGGCAGGCCCAGTTCCAGAAGGTCTCCGGGCGCATGTAGCCGGCCGACCAGTCGTGGTGGGCGAAGGCATTCAGCGCCTGCAGGTCGAAGTCACCCAGCTCGCTGCGCACGCTGCCCCGGCAGCGCACGCCGGCGACCTTCTGCGCGTAGACCCAGCCGTTCACCGCCGTCGGCGTGCAGATGCACATAGGCTCGAACTGCTGCTCGGAGAAGCTCGCCTCGATGCGCGTGCCGTCGTCCAGCTCTACCAGCAGGTGCTTGTCGCTGCCGCGATTGTCCAGGCGCAACAGGTTGGCGCCGCTGCGCAACTCGCAGAGACCGTCGTTGGGCTGCTGCGAGAACGCGGTGCCATGCCCCAGTGGCCGTTTGAACTCGCGCTCGATCATGCGCCCACTGGCCGGGTGGAACAGGTACACGAAGCCGGCGGTGAGCAGGCTGATGTCGGCCAGGGCGCAGCCGCCGATCAGCTCGTCACTGACGATGCCGAAGTACTGGAACTGATGAAAGCGCCGCCACTTGGCCAGGGTGCCGAGGCGGCGTCCCATGGGCGAGCGGAAGTCGAAGTCGCGCCAGTTCACGTGGCCCGGTGCGGCCGGGAAGATGCCGTAATGGGGTTGGCCGTTGGCCTGGATCAGTCGTTCCATGATTACTGCCGGCAGAGGAAAGCGCCGATGCTAGCAGCCGCGCCGAAGGCTGCCAGGGACGATTCACGCCAGCGCGGGGGGCGCTTCAGGTCACCACCTGGTTGCGACCGAAGGCCTTGGCCTCGTACAGGGCGCGGTCGGCATGCTCGAACAGGCTGTCCATGGCCAGGTCCGCCGCCGGCTGCAGGCAACACACGCCGACCGAGAGGGTCAGCACCGTCGCCGTCTGCGAGCCCGCGTGCTCGATGGCACGAGCCTCCAGGCTCTGGCGCAGGGTCTCGGCGCGCTGCCTGGCCTCACTCGCCGAGATGTCGTAGAGCAGCACGGCGAACTCCTCGCCACCCAGGCGCGCCGCCATGTCGAGCGGGCGCCGCGCCGCCTGCAACAGCACCTCGCCGACCTGCTGCAAGGCGCGGTCACCGGCCTGGTGACCATAGCGGTCGTTGTACGCCTTGAAGTGGTCGACATCGCACAGCAGCAACGCCAGCGAACGCTCTTCACGCTGCGCCTGGCGCCACAGGCGGCCCAGCTCGCGGTAGAAACTGCGCCGGTTGTGCAGGCCGGTCAGGCCGTCCTGGTCGGCCAGCACGCGCAGCAGGCCACTGACCAGAAAGTGCTCGCGCGACTTCAGCTCCAGCTGGTAGCAGCCGATGGCGCCGATCAGGTTGCCGGCCAGCAGGAACAGCAAGTTATTGAACAGGCGCTCCGGGGCCAGGCCGCCGAGCCACTCGAACAGGCCGTAGGCGAGCAGCACCAGAAACGAGGTGATGACCGCCTCGACCAGGCGCAGGCCGACCAGGAAGTAGGCGGCGATGCACACCAGCAGCAGCCCCTCGTAGGGGAAGGAAGGGTCCTGACTATGCCCCAGGGCGATGATGGCCGCCGCGCCAAAGCCCATGGCGCCGATGCAGGCGATGCCCAGCGGCGCCGCCAGCTGCGAGTGGCGACGACTGAGGATCACCCGCCCGCAGGCCAGCAACAGCAGCCCCACGCCGGCGCGAATGGCCAGCAGGGCCGCCAGCAGCGGCCCCTCGATCATCCAGATATCGACACCGGCGAAGGCCAGCCACACCAGCAGGGCATAGACCACCGCGACCCGCTTCAGCTCCAGGGTGTCGCGCAGCATGTAGGCGCGGTATTCGCGCTCCAGGGATGGGGCGAAACGCAACAGGCGATAGCCGCGAGACAGTTGCTCGGCATAGGGATTGGGCGGAACCTCGCCCAGCCAGTCGGGATGCAGCGACACCAGGACCTCGCTTATCGATCGCTTGGGCTAACCCTAGCGTTTTGAGAAACACGTCACAAGTTTGTCGCCAACGAATTGGCGTAAAGAATCGTTATCGCCGCGACATCAAACCTCGAACTCGGCCTGCAGCGCGGCACGCACGCAGTGCAGCACGCCCTCCGGCACCTGGCCGGCGAACTGCTCGGCGATGGCCGCCACCGGCGGCAGCTCGCCTTCGCCATCGAGGAAGGCGTCCTGAATCTCGCCAAGGAGTTCTTCCGGCAGATCCAGCGCCTGCTCCAGCGACAGCTGCTGGCTGGCGATGGCCTCGGCCAGCAGGTTGTACACGCTCTTCTCGCCGCAGTTCAGCTGGCTGGCGATCTGCGCCGGGGTCATGCCGGCGCGGGCCAGGCTGACCAGCTCGTGGCGCAGATCGGTGACCGCCTTGGGTGCCTCGGCGGAATCACCACCGTTGAGCACTTCGAGGAAGGCTTCGCCATAACGTTCCAGTTTGCGTGCGCCGACGCCGCTGACCTGAGCCATCTCGGACAGGCTGCGCGGCTGGCTGCGCAGCATCTCCAGCAGGGTCGAGTCGGGGAAGATGACGTAGGGTGGCACGCTGTGTTCCTCGGCCAGCTTGCGCCGCAGGGTGCGCAGGGCCTCCCACTGCTCGCGCTCCTCGCCACGCACCAGCTGGCTGGCGCTGCTGCCGCTGGCCTTGGCCGCCTGCTGCGGCTTGAGGTCACGCCGCAGCTCCAGGGTCACTTCGCCGCGCAGCAACGGCCGGCAGGCGTCGCTCAGGCGCAGGCCGCCGTAACCGTCCAGGTCGACGTCGGCCAGGCCGCGCGCCACCAGTTGACGGAACAGGGTGCGCCAGTCGCCTTCGGCCAGCGCCTTGCCGATGCCGAACACCGGCAGGTGCTGATGGCCGGAGGCGCGGATCTTGTCGTTCTCGCGGCCCAGCAGGATGTCGACCAGATGGCCGACACCATAGCGCTGGCCGCTGCGATAGATGGTCGACAGGGCCTGGCGCGCCGGCTCGGTGGCGTCCCAGGTCTGCACGTTGTCGACGCAGGTGTCGCAATGGCCGCAGGGCTTCTCCAGCACTTCGTCGAAGTAGGCCAGCAGGGCCTGGCGGCGGCAGCGGGTCTCCTCGCAGAGGGCGAGCATGGCGTCGAGCTTGTGCTGCTCGATGCGCTTGTGGCGCTCGTCGCCCTCGGAGTTGGCCAGCATCTGCTTGAGGAACACCACGTCCTGCAGGCCGTAAGCCATCCAGGCATCCGCCGGCAAGCCGTCACGACCGGCACGACCGGTTTCCTGGTAGTAGGCCTCCAGCGATTTGGGCAGATCCATGTGGCAGACGAAGCGCACGTTGGGCTTGTCGATGCCCATGCCGAAGGCGATGGTCGCCACCATGATCAGCCCTTCCTCGTTGAGGAAGCGCTTCTGATTGTAGGCACGCAGCTCGTTGGGCAGGCCGGCGTGATACGGCAGCGCCGGGAAGCCCTGGGCGCTGAGGAACTCGGCGACCTCCTCGACCTTCTTGCGCGACAGGCAGTAGACGATGCCGGCGTCGCCCTTGCGTGCAGCCAGGAAGGCAAGAAGCTGCTTGCGCGGCTGATCCTTGGGCTGGATGCGATAGAAGATGTTCGGTCGGTCGAAGCTGGAGAGGAAGCGCTCGGCCCGTTCCAGATGCAGGCGCTGGACGATTTCCTCGCGGGTACGCATGTCCGCCGTGGCGGTCAGGGCGATGCGCGGAACATGGGGGAACAACTCGGCCAGTTGGCCCAGCTGCAGGTATTCCGGACGGAAGTCGTGGCCCCACTGGGACACGCAGTGCGCCTCGTCGATGGCGAACAGGGCGAGCTGCGGCAGGCGCTGCAGGAAATCCAGCATGCGCGGCTGCACCAGGCGCTCGGGCGCCACGTAGAGGAACTTGATCTCGCCGCGACGAATGCGCTCGGCGATGTCGCGCTGCTCCTCGGCACTCAGGGTCGAGTTCAACGCCACGGCGGCCACGCCCAACTCGTCGAGCGTGGCGACCTGGTCTTCCATCAGTGCGATCAGCGGCGAGACCACCACGGCCAGGCCTTCGCGCAGCAGCGCCGGGACCTGGAAGCACAGCGACTTGCCGCCGCCGGTGGGCATCAGTACCAGTGCATCACCACCCGCGGCCACGCGTTCGATGATCGCCGCCTGCTTGCCGCGGAAGGCGTCGTAGCCGAAAACATCCTTGAGGATGCGCAGTGCCTGGGAATTGGGTGCCTGGTCGAGCATGCCGGTCTCCATAAGGGTCTGTTCCCGTTTCGTTTGCGAGCCGCGTTGCTGCGAGAAATGGCGCCAGGCTAGGCGCGGAATGCAGGCAATGGTGATCCCTTGTCAAGTTCCGCAACAACGCATGGCGCCATTTCTCGCGCAACCCGCAGGGCCGGGCCCGTTTTGGCGCGATACGTCGTTGCTCGACGGCTCATTTGGACGACCAAACTTCGCGTCTCGCGCCTAGCCTCGCGCCAAAACGGGCACCGGCGCGGCCGCAAACGAAACGGGAACAGACCCTGGGCGGCGCAGTATACGCGAGCGATGACGGCGGCAGGCCATCGCCCGTCGGCCGTGCTTTTGCGGGCCTGGGCGGCTAGAATCCCGATGTTTACTCACTCAAGGTAGTCCCACGATGTCCTTCGCCGAGCAATTGTCCCGCCTGCAAGCCTTCCTCGATGCTGATGATCTGCACGAAGAAGCTCTGGACTACGTGGCCGCCCATGGCTACCTGACCGCCCTGTGCATCTGCCCCGACCAGGTGCCGGAGCGCGAGTGGATCGACGCCCTGTTCGCCGAGCCGCCGCACTACCGCAGCGAGGCCGAGCGCGAAGAAATCGAAATCACTCTGCAGCTGCTCAAGGCCCACATCGCCCGCCAGCTGGCCAGCGACGACGAGCCGGAAATCCCCTGCGACATCGACCTCGGCGACGAGCCGGACGACTCCGACCTGCGCGGCTGGTGCATCGGCTTCATGGAAGGTGTGTTCCTGCGCGAGGCCGTGTGGTTCGAGGACTCCGAAGACGAAGTCAGCGAGCTGCTGCTGCCGATCATGGTCGCCTCCGGCCTGTTCGACGAGCAGCCGGAATTCGCCGAGATCGCCCGCGACCGCCATTTGGTGGACAGCATGGTCGACCAGATCCCCGAACTGCTCACCGCCCTGTTCCTGCTGTGCCAGGCGCCGGAAGAGAAACCAGCCCTTCTCAAACCCCGCCACCATTAAGCCGCGCCCATGGCGCACAGCGACATCCAGCAGAGCCGTCACCGCAGCGTGCGTTACGCGCTGCTGGCGATCGGCTGGCTGAGCGTGGTGCTCGGGGTGATCGGCATCTTCGTGCCGGTGCTGCCCACCACGCCCTTCCTGCTGCTGGCCGCGGCCTGTTTCGTGCGCAGTTCCAGGCGCTTCTACCTGTGGCTGGTCAACCACCCGCGCCTCGGCCCGTGGATTCGTGACTACCTGGAAGGCAACGGCATTCCGCTCAAGGGCAAGGTCTATGCCCTGGGCCTGATGTGGGCCAGCATCGGCCTGTCCTGCTACCTGGTGCCGCTGCCCTGGGCACGCGCCTTCATGCTCACCAGCGCGGTGCTGGTGAGCCTCTACATCCTGCGTCAGAAGACCCTGCCCAACCGCCGCTGAAGCGCACCGCGAAAGCGGAAAAAACGTGACGCGCTGCCTACACTTCATCCACCTCTCGTGGAGACATTTCCATGCCGTTGCGGCCGAGCATTCAGGGACGAGCCAAGCGCCTGCCGCCAGGCCGGCTGTTGCTCGGCGCCCTGCTCGGCCTGCTGCTGGCGATGGTGGCGCGAGCCAACTGGGACTTCGGTCTGATCCTGCAGAATGCCGAGCAGCGCTATGGCAACCTCGGCGTCGCCAAGGGCCGCATCGAGGCCTGGGACGAGCTGATCATCAGCAGCACCAATCTCCCCGAAAACGAGAAGCTGGCCGCGGTCAATCGCTTCTTCAATCGCCAGTTCCGCTTCTCCGACGACAGCCGCAACTGGCGGCAGAACGACTACTGGGCCACGCCGGTCGAGGCGCTGATCAAGGGCGCCGGCGACTGCGAGGACTACTCCATCGCCAAGTACTTCACCCTGCGCCGCCTGGGCGTGCCCAGCGACAAGCTGCGCATCACGTACGTCAAGGCACTGCGCTACAACCAGGCGCACATGGTGCTCACCTATTACGCCAGCCCCGGCGCAGAACCCCTGGTGCTGGACAATCTGATCGGAGAAATCCGCCCCGCGTCCCAGCGCAAGGACCTGCTGCCGGTCTACGCCTTCAATGCCGAGGGCCTGTATCTGCCAGGCCAGACCGGCAGGAAGAGCGACACCAAGAAACTGTCGCGCTGGCAGGATCTGTTGAAAAAGATGCGAGCCGAAGGCTTCGACATCGGAGAGGGTTAGGAGAGGCCTATGTCCCTGTTGAAACAGCTGTTTCTCGCCATCTGCCTGTTCCTCGTGGTGGCCTTCACCGGCAGCTTTATCGCCGGCGTGGAGACCTCGCGCGAACAGCTGCTCAGCCAGTTGCGCTCGCATGCCCAGGACGCCGCCACCGCGCTGGGCCTGTCGATGACGCCACACGTGGACGACCCGGCGATGATCGAGCTGATGGTCAGCTCGATCTTCGACAGCGGCTACTTCGCCACCATCCGCGTGGTGCGCATTCCCGGCGAGGAAGTGATAGTCGAGCGGCGCACCACCACCACCTCGGACAAGGTGCCCGCCTGGTTCGTCGACCTGGTCGACCTCGATCCGCAGGGCGGCGATGCGCTGATCATGCGCGGCTGGGAACAGGCGGCGCGGGTCGAGGTGCTCAGCCATCCGCAATTCGCCCTGGCCAAGCTGTGGGACAGCGCCATCGGCAGCTTGCTCTGGCTGCTGCTGTGCGGCGTGATCAGCGCCATCCTCGGCGGCTGGCTGCTACGCACCCAGCTGCGCCCGCTGGACAACATGGTCAGCCAGGCCCAGGCCATCACCCGTCGCGAATTCCTCACCCTGCCCCGCGTGCCGCGCACCCCCGAGCTCAAGCGCGTGGTGCTGGCGATGAACCAGATGGTCGAGAAGCTCAAGCAGCTGTTCGCCGAGGAAGCCGCGCGCAGCGAGAAGCTGCGCGAAGAGGCCTACCAGGACAGCCTCACCGGCCTGGCCAACCGCCGCCTGTTCGAGATCAAGCTGGCCAACCAGTTGGCGGTGACCGAGCAGAACGCCTCGGGCTACCTGATGTTCCTGCGCGTGAACGATCTCGGCGGCCTCAACCAGCGCATGGGCGGCCAGCGTACCGACTCGCTGATCTACAGCATCGGTGAACTGCTCAAGCGCTTGCTGGAGCAGCGCGGCGCGCCGGACTGGCTGGCCTCGCGCAGCCGCGGCGGCGAGTTCACCCTGCTCGCCCCGGGCCTGGTCGCCGAGGATGCCGACCGCCTTGCCCAGGAACTGGCGGACGGGCTGGAGAGCCTGCGCCAGACCGGCGCCAGCGATTGTACGCCCGTGGCGCACCTGGGCATCGCCGCGTTCCGCCCCGGCGAGGAAGTGGCCAATGTGATCGGCCGCGCCGACCAGGCCCTGGCCCAGGCGCAGAGCAATGCGGGCAAGTCCTGGGAGCGCCTGGACGACTTCCAGACCACCAATGGCCAGGGCCTGCACGACTGGCGGCGCTGGATCGACGATGCGCTCAGCCAGAGCATGCTGCAGCTGTACTTCCAGCCCGTGGCGGCCTGCGCAGACACCAGCCAGGTGCTGCATCAGAAGGTCCTGGCGCGCCTGCTCGACCCGCAGGGCGAGGCCGTGGCCGCCGGCCGCTTCCTGCCGTGGATCGAACGCCTGGGCTGGGCCGCACGCTTCGACCTGGCCATGCTCGAGCACAGCCTGGCGCACCTGGCCAAGTACCCGCAGCCACTCGCCCTCAGCCTGTCCGCCGCCACGCTGCGCGACGCCAAAAGCCTCGGCAAGCTGATCGAGGTACTCAGGGAACACCCGCAACAGGGCGAACTCATGACCCTGGAACTGGACGAACGCTACCTACCACCACCGGCAGAGCTGGAAACACTCAGCCAGCAGGTGCGCGAGGCTGGCTACCACCTGGGCCTGCAGCACTTCGGCGGGCGCTTCAGCCTGATCGGCAACCTGACCCACCTGGGCCTGGCATACCTGAAGATCGACGGCAGCTACATCCGCGCCATCGACAAGGAAGACGACAAGCGCATGTTCATCGAGGCGATCTTCCGCGCCACCAACAGCATCGATCTGCCACTGATCGCCGAGATGGTGGAAACCGAAGGCGAGTTGAGTGTGCTCAAGGAATTGGGTATCTATGGCGCGATGGGCCGCCTGGTAGGCGCACCGGCGCCCTGGAAGACGGAGTAACGGTCAGGAGAACCAAGGAGTATTCACCTGGGGCCAAGGCACCGGGCGAATGCTTGAATGCCTCGCGATCGACTCCCTGGGCTCGAGGTACAGACAACCACGCGCAGTAACCGAGGATCAGAGCAACTGGTGCTCTTCGTCACCCAGCAAACCGCTGAGACCCTCGATCTCGGCACGGGTGACCGCACGCCGATCCAGCTTGCGCCGGGCCGCCTCTGGTAGATCGGTGTAGCGGATCAAGCCCTTCGCCACCAATACGCCCACCACGTCTTCCAGCACCCGGACCAGCTCCAGGTCCGACTCCTGCAGGCTGGCCAGACGCCCACGCACTTCTTCTCGAGTCGACAGCCAGCTGTGCAGTTCCTCGCTCTCGACTGCCAGCGTCTCCGTCATTCCCTCGAACGGATCATGCTCCACCCGCAGCAACCGCCCCTCGGCATCCCTTTGCACGTACACCATGTGGCTTCCTCCAGGCATAAAAAGGCCCGCTACCCCGGAAGGGTAGCGGGCCTATGGCTATGTCACCAATCAAGCGACTTGCAGAGCATTGTCCCCCAGCAGCCCGTTGATCACCGTTGCGGTGTCGGCGCCCGCCGAGATGATGCCGCCACCGCCAGGAGTGACGCCATACTCGGCTGCCACGTTGAAGCCAGTCAGCTCGATGGTCGTGGTCGTTGCTCCACCCGCCGTCGGACTCACGGAGATAACCGTGCTGTTATCCACCACCGAGAAGTGGAGGAAGTCATCCAACGAACCGGCGTTATAGGTCTCGCCGACCAGCAGCTGAGTAAGATCCAGCTTGTCGCCTTCACTTGGCTTGAAGTCCAGGACCTTGTCGGCGCCCGTGGTATCGGCAGCCTGCCAACGGAAGACATCTGCTCCGACACCGCCGGCCAGTATGTCGTTACCCAGGCCACCGATGATGAGGTCATTTCCCGTACCGCCGGAAAGTACATCGTTACCGGCCAGGCCACTGAGCGTGTCGTTGCCTCCGTTACCGAACAGGTAGTCGGCCTGGGCGGTGCCCACCAGGTTGTCGATACCGGCGCCGCCGTCCACCGACAGCGAGTCAGGCACCAACCTCGCCTTCAACGTGCTGGAGACACTGTCGCCATCACTGTCGATGCCGACAATGTTGTGCGACAGGTTGATCGGCTGCCCGGTAGAGGCCTGATCGTATTCGAAGAAGCCCAGTTTGAAGGGCTCGCCATCGTCTGCATCATCCCCTTCGATCACCACCGCGCTGAAGGCGCTGGTGGTGCTGACCTCGTACCACCATCCCTCTTCCATACCGGATATCCGGATCGAGTTGCCCAGGTCATCCAGATCGACCAACCCAGTCTTGTCCACTTCCACACCACTTTCGATGGCATAGACGCGGATATTGCTGGTGGACAGATTGCGCGTAGTTTCTCCCGAGGCATCGCCAATGAAGTTGTAGTCATCGTCGGCCAGCAATACCGAAACGATCAACGTGGCCGTACCACTACCGCTGGGGCTGACCCAGGCTACTTTCTGGGCAAAACGGTTGGTGGTGTTATGGCTGGTGTAGGTAAAGCCGGTGCCATTGGCCCCACCAGTGGCCAGCCCGTTGACCAGGTCGAGACGCATCCGCTCGCCGTCGTCGAAACGGTTGCCATCGGTGATGCCGATTTCGCTGCTGTTGGTGTTGACGCTCTCACCCGAGGTGGTCGACAGCAGGGCATCGAAGTTGGTGCCCCCCATGTCGATCAGGCCCTTGTAGCGCACATTGCCACCACCGACGCCAGTCAGGTTGGTTGCTGACACCTCGCTACCGTTGGCAATGGGGCCGTAGGTAGTGAGCGTGTAGCTATCCGTCGAGGCATCCATGTCGATGCGATACGCCAAGGTCCCGCCTGCACTGGTCTTCGCCTCGACAATCGACTGATCGCTGCCGTAGAACAGATACAGCTGCTGACCGTTCATGCTCAGCAGATTACCGCTGGCATCCCGTGCCGCCGTTCCTTCGACGATGGAGAAGACCACCTGATCGGGGCCATCGGCACCGGCCGAATCCTCGAAGCGCAGGCTTTCGGTGATGAAGCGAGTGTCATTGACCTGGTCGACCAGCACTGCGGTGACCGGCGTGAAGGCGACGGGCACATCGTCCTCGACCTGCACGATGAAGTCGCGAATCAACGGGACGTTGGTTGCCCCTTCCTTGGCCACGATGACGCTGGAGAGGTCCAGGTCCTTCAGCTCCTGATCGTCGCCGTTGGCCGTGGCATGGTCGATCGCACCCAGCAGGTTGAAGGTGTAGCTACCGTTGGCCTGCAGCACCAGGGTGAAGATATTCACCGTACCGGCCTTGGCGGTCAGGGTATCGGAGGTCGGCCCATCGACCACGCTGTAGGTGATGGCCACTCCATCGGCAGTCAGCGCCGGAAGGCCGGCAACGCTACCCAGGCTGAAGGTCACACCGGCGCTGTCTACCACTGCACCCGCCAGAGTGCCCGATACGCTGGTGACGTTGGAGTCCGGATCCGGCAAGCCGTTGGGCAGGCCGTCCTCGTACACGTTGGCAACGATCGGGCTGGTATCCAGAACGTTGATGGTCAGATCGGCACTGGACTTGTCGCCATCCTTGTCGACGATGGTGTAGGTGAACACCTCCTGACTATCGACCAGCACGTCATTTGGCGGTGTATAGCTGTAGGAACCGTTGGCGTTGACCACCAGAGTACCGCCCAGCGGAGTCTCGATCGGGCCGGTAGTGCCGCCCTGTACCAGGAAGGTCACCACATTGCCGACGATGCTGTCGGCCACCCCGATGTAGGCCGACGGATCGGCTGCGACGAAGCTGATCTGGGTCACCGTTACCGGCACATCCGCACCACTGGTGTCGACACCATCCACCGGGTCAACATCGGTCACCATATTGCCCATGGTCGGCTGCGGCACAGTAGCCTGCAGGGTCGCATCGAGGTCATAGGGGTCATCGATCAGGGTGACGGCGTCACCATGATCCTCGACCAGACCAAGCTGCGCGATCGCACCGGCATTGCCGCTGACGCTGAGACCAACCGCATACACCTCGGCGCCGCTGGCATCGATGAAGGATGTCCATCCGGCAGGCACGTTGCCCACATTGGGCTGGCCGTCGGACAGGAAGTACACCCTGTGCTCGTAGTCCGGCAGGTTGACCAGGTCGGCGGTCAACTGATTCTGTGCCAGGACCAGCGGGGCGTTGTAGTTGGTGTTGCCGCCGTCGGTGGCCAAGTTCTGGATGTTGAGCTTGGCCACATCCGGGTCGGTGGTCTGAGGAATCAGCAGGGCACCGGTGGCGAAGTCGATCACCGTGATCGCCAGATCTACGCCAAGGGCGGCATAGCTGTCGATCATGTTGGACAGCGCTTCCTTGGCCAGTTCCAGGCGGTTGGGCGAACCCTGGGTGTTGCCGCCGATCTCGTAAAGCATGCTTCCGGACGTATCCACCACCAGGATCAGATTGAACGGTGGCACCCCGCCTTCGGTCACGCTGATGGTGTTGTCCTTAGCGGTCGGGCTGTCGTCGTCGACGGAGATGCCCAGGCTGCCATTGGCGGTCGAGCCATCATCGTCCTTGACCGTGTAGCTGAAGTTCAGGTTGATATTGTTCTCGTCACTGGTAACCGGAGATACAGGTGCCGAGTGATCCAGCGGCAGCAGCAGTTTGAACTCGTAGGCACCGGTCGCGACATCGGTGACTTTGACGGTGAAGACGGTTGCGCCGCCTCCCGTCTTGGCAGCCGTCAGGGTCAGGCCATCGGAGCTCACCGAGTAGGTCAGCGCGGTGCCACCGGAGGTCAGTGCCAGCAGCCCTCCTGTACTCCAGGTGAAGGCTCCCACGGGTGCCGCACCGTCGGCACCGAAGCTGTAGCCCAGAGTGCCGGTAACCGTGGTATCGGCCCCCGCAGCATCGTTGGGGCCACCGGCTACGCCGTTGGCCAGCCCGTCTTCATCCACCGCGTTGTTCGCCGCACCTCCCGTGGGCTTGGCCGCATCGGTGATGTTGATGGTCAAGCTATCGGTCACGGTGTCCTGGTCGTAGTCACGCACCCGCACCGAGAAGCTCTGGCTGTTGATGACATCCTGATCCAGACCATTGGCGGCCTGGAAGCTCCAGGTGCCGTCGCTGTTGACCCGCAATGTGCCGGTCGCCAGGGCGATATCGGCGTCCAGGTTGTACTCGTTGGCGCCTACCAGCACCTTGATGCTGCCGGCACCGTCGGCGCCATAACCGCTGGTCCAGGTACCGCTGTTGTAGCTGGTGCCCTCGGCCACATTGACCGGTGCATCCGGCAACAGATTCACCGCCGGGCTATCGTCGTCGACGGAAATGCCCAGGCTGCCATTGGCGGTGGAACCGTCATCGTCCTGGACGGTGTAGCCGAAGCTCAGGCCAATGTTGTTTTCATCGCTGCCGGTCGGTGAAACCGGAGCCGGATGATCCAACGGCAGCAGCAGCTTGAACTCGTAGGCACCGGTCGCGACATCGGTGACCTTGACGGTGAAGACGGTTGCGCCGCCTCCCACCTTGGCCGCCGTCAGGGTCAGACCATCGGCGCTCACCGAATAGGTCAGCGCAGTGCCACCGGAGGTCAATGCCGGCAGGCCGGCAGTGCTCCAGGCGAAGGCTCCCACGGGTGCCGCACCATCCGGACCGAAGCTGTAGCCCAGGTTGCCGGTGACAGTGGTATCGGTACCCGCTGCATCATTGGGACCGCCGGTGATGCCGTTGCTCAGCCCTTCTTCGTCTACCGCGTTATTCGCCGTACCTCCCGAGGGTTTGGCCGCATCGGCGATGTTGATGGTCACGCTATCGGTCACGGTGTCCTGGTCGTAGTCACGCACCTGCACCGAGAAGCTCTGGCTGTTGTAGATATCCTGATCCAGGCCATTGGCGGCCTGGAAGCTCCAGGTACCGTTGCTGTTGACCCGCAGAATGCCGGTATCCAGGGCAATGTTGGTATTGAGGCTGTACTCGTTGGCCCCCACCAGCACCTTGGCACTACCGCCGCCGTCGGCACCATAACCGCCGCTCCAGGTACCACTGCTGTAGGTAGTGCCTTCGGCCATATTGACCGGTGTATCCGGCAGCAGATTGACCGCCGGGCTGTCGTCGTCGACGGAAATGCCCAGGCTGCCGTTGGCGGTCGAACCGTCATCGTCCTTGACCGTGTAAGCGAAGCTCAGGTCGATGTTGTTCTCGTCGCTGCCGGTCGGTGAAACCGGGGCCGAGTGATCCAGCGGCTGCAGCAGCTTGAACTCGTAGGCGCCGGTCGAGACGTTGGTGACCTTGACGGTGAAGACGGTTGCGCCGCCCCCAACCTTGGCCGCCGTCAGGGTCAGGCCATCGGCGCTCACCGAATAGGTCAGCGCAGTGCCGCCGGAGGTCAGCGCCGGCAGACCTGCCGTGCTCCAGGTGAAGGCTCCCACAGGTGCCGCACCGTCGGGGCCGAAGCTGTAGCCCAGGTTGCCGGTGACAGTGGTGTCAGTGCCCGCAGCATCATTGGGACCGCCGGCGATGCCATTGGTGAGCCCCTCTTCATCCACCGCATTGCTGGTCTGCCCGCCAGTGGGAGAGCCGGCATCGGTGATGCGGATGGTGAAGCTGTCGGTCGCGGTGTCCTGATCGTAATCACGCACCCGCACCGAGAAGGTCTGGCTGTTGATCACATCCTGATCCAGCCCGCTGCCAGCCTGGAAGCTCCAGGTACCATCGCTGTTGACCCGCAGCGTACCGCTGGCTAGCGAGATGTTGGTATCCAGGTTGTACTCGTTGGGACCTACCAGCACCTTGATGCTGCCGGCGCCATCGCCCCCCATACCATGGGTCCAGGTGCCGTCATAGGTCGAACCTTCAGCCACGCTCGCCGCCGAGTTGGGCAGGATGTCGACCACCGGCACATCGTCCTCGACGTGGATGAGGAAGGCCCCGGCCAGGTCGACCGGGGCGCCACCGGCAGTTTCGGCCTCGAGTACGCTGGCGAAGTTCAGGGTCAGCTGCTCGTTGTCGTCGCCGTTGCCCAACGGATGATCAAGGGCCCGATCCAGAGTGAAGGTGTAGCTACCGCTGGGACCGACCTCCAGGGTGAAGACCGTCGGGCCGGCCGGACCGGCAGTGGCGGTGAGGACGTTGCTGCTGATCGAGTAGACCAGCGCGACGCCACCCGAGGTAGCGCCAGTCAGGCCACCAATACCACCGGCATTGAGGCTGAAGACCGCCGTGTCGGGGCCGACTGCCAGAGAGGCGACACTGCCGCTGACCGAGGCCGTCAGGCCATCGCCATCCGGTATACCGCCGGCAACAGCGTCGTCGGTAACCTTAGCTTCGACCGGACTGCCGTCCTCAACGTAAATGTGCAGGGTGGCAGTAGCCGGGTCGCCATCGTTATCGACGATGGTGTACTCGAAGCTTTCCACCTTGTCGCCGTCGATATCGGCCGCGGCCTGATATGACCACTCACCCGTGTTGAAGTTGAAGGACAGGGTGCCGCCTCCCGGGGTGGCAATGTCGGTCAGCTGTTCACTGCCATCGACCACACCATCCCAGGTGTAGGGCACGCCGTAGATGGTGATCGACTGGATGTAGCCGGGGCCATCGGCGCCATAGGCGTCGTCATCGCCGCCACCGACAGCGTTGTCGCTACCTTCCAGCACATTGCCCTGCACCAGCCCGCCGACCACTTCCTCCAGCAGGGTGTCGACCAGATCGTCGAAGTCCTCCACCCGCAGCGGATCGTTGTTCGGTCCGCCGTCCACGTCGACGTCTTCCAGACGCGGATCGTCGATGTTATCGCCGATGCCGATAGTGGTGACGGTAATGCCATTACTATCGATGAAGGTGTTCCAGGCAGTTGCCACCGGATCGATGATCGACGGGGCGCCACCAGGACCGGTTTGCTCGTTGGGGTTGCCGTCGCTGATGAAGATGACCTGGTTGTTCCAGCCCGGCATCGGGGTATAGGAGGCCATGGTCTGCTCGACCGCATCGGTGAAGTCGGTAAGGCCATCGAGCGGCCGATCACCACCTGGCTCCTGCGGGTTGAGCGAATTCACCAGAGCGGTGAAGTCCGCGATGTTATCGACCGACGCGTAGGGGATCGAGTTCTCGGAGAAGGCCACGATCTGAATCCGGACTTCGCCGCCGGCGGTGTTGAACAGCTCCTGCCCGGCGGTACGCACCGCGTCGAGCATGAGGTTCAGTTCGTTGTCATCGATGCTGCCACTGAAGTCCAGCACGAACACCATGTTGATGTCCGTGGACTCGCCGGCCAGCACGGTAGCGTAGTCATCCTGGGCAATCGGGATGTCGTCCTCGACGTCGATCACGAAGGAGCCATCGGCGAACCCGTCCAACGGATCATCGTCGCCATCGGTGGCCACCAGCACGCCGGAGAAGTCTATCGGGAGCGGCAGCAGTTCGTTGTCACCATCCGGCAATCCTTCCGGAACCGGGTGATCTAGCGGCCCCTGAAGTATGAACTCGTAATTGCCATTACTGGAGACACTGAGCGTGAAGATGGTTTCGCCGCCCGCCGTGGCGGTCAGCAGATTGTTGACCACGACATATTCCAACGGAATGCTGTTTGAGGTCAGGTTCTGTGCCTCCAGCGAGCTGACATCAGTGGACAGACTGAACTGACCGGGGCCGTCGGCGCCGAAATTAACCAGGCTGTTCAGGCTACCGGTGTTGCTGCTGGCAGTGGTGGTCTGCGAGCCACCCTCGTGATTGCCCTCGTGCGGAGCGCCATCAACCAAGGTCAGGGCATCCTCCTGCACAGCGCCGTGCACGCTCGGGCGGTTGCCATCGGCTCCGGTTTGCACCGGCACATCGTCTTCCACGTTGACGGTGAAGCTGCCTTCAGGGAAGCCACCTACCAGTGGATCGCCATCGCCGTCAGTGGCAGCCAACACACCCGAGAAATCAATCGCGGCCCCTTCGCCATCGCTTAGCAGTTCGTCATCGCCGTCCACACCACCTTCCGGCACCGGATGATCGATCGGCCCCAACAGGGTAAAGCTGTAGCTGCCATCGGCACCCACTTCCAGGCTGAACACGTCATAGCTAAGCGAGCCCGAGCCAGCATTCTCGACGTAGCCCACCAGTACGTCGCCATCCATGCGGAACTGCAGCGGCTGCCCGCCCGACTCCAGCCCCTGACTGGTGAGCGACTCCAACGCGGCAGTGGCCGCGTCACTATCGCCACCGATACTGATCAGGCTGAACTCGCCAGGGCCGTCGGCGCCAAATTCCACCAGGGCCCACAAGGTTTCCGGTCCTCCGGAAACGGTCAGGCGCTGGGCCGGGTCAGCGTCCTCACCGACGCCGTCGCCATCCTCGTTATTGCCCTCATAGGGCGCGCCGGTAGTCAGCGCATCGTCGTGGACAGTAGCCTCGACGATGGGCCGCTGATTCTCGCTGCCGGCCAGCCTCGGTACATCGTCTTCGATCTGGATGACCAGCAGTCCGTCGACCGAGTCATCCTGAAACTCGGCAACCGGATCTCCATCGAAATCGGTTGCAGTCAGCACATGGGTGAAGTCGATGCCGAAGAATGTCTCCTCACCATCGCCCTCGTAGGACCAATGCTCGCTGTCGTCACCATTGGCTAACGGATGGTCGATGGGCCCTTGCAACGTGAAGGTGAAGTTGCCATCTGCCTCGACTTGCAGGGTGAAGATCGGGGTGCCACCCGCGTAGGCAACCAGCTCGGTATAAAGCACGCTCGGCGGTACGCCACCGTCGTCGTAGATGGTTACTTCGTAGGTCAGCGGCACGTCGCCAGAGGTCAGCCCGAGCGAGCCGAGTACCTCGTTTGCCGTTTCGGTATCTACCAGGCCAAAAGAGCCGATGCGATCGGCGCCGAAGTCGACTAGGGCACTGAGCGGCGGCACGCCAGGGGTGGTGTGGCTGCTGAAGGTTACGGTCTGATCAGGGTCAGCGTCAGACCCAACCGGATCAGAGTCCTCGTTGTTCCCCTCGTAAGGTGCATCCAGGGCAATTGGAGGGAGTACGAAAAGCTCGACACTATCGTCCGGCGAATCCGGAATCTTGGTAAGGGCGTCTTCCTGCACGGAGCCCCTGATTCCACGGAAGTACTGCCCCTCTCCTTCGCCTTGGAACAAGGTTGGAGTGTCATCGTCCACTACGACATTCAGCATCGCACTGGCGGCATCGCCATCGCTGTCAGTCACGGTGAAGGGAATTTGCAGAAGCAGCTCGTCCTCGGTCCCGGCAATAGGGTGATCCAGCGGCTCGAACAGAGTGAAGGTATAGGTGCCACCAGCGTTGACGACTTCGAATACGTCGACCCGAATGTCTTCGCCTTCTCCTCCTGCGCCGCCCAGGATGTAGAACGCCGTCAGCGTCTGCCCATCGCCACTGATCTCGACCGACAGCACGTGCCCCTGGGACTGAACGGCAAGCAGATTCGGGGCGTTCCAGACAAAACTACCCGGGCCATCCGGACCAAAGCTGTAGTTCAGAGATCCTGAGACCTGACTGGGAGCCGGAGAGTCATCCGGGCCACCAGGATTGCGCTCGGGCAGGCCCGGATCGCCATCCTCATCGACCTCAGCCGAGGCGTCAGCCGCAAAAGGTGCGCCGTCTGGAGCCGGGTCATCGGTAACGATGGGCTCGGGATCGGGGAATTCGGGACCGGTGTTGAGACCCTCGGTAGGAAAGCCGATCACCGGATCCAGCGCGCCGCCTACTTCACCCAGCAGCACAAAGCTGTGGCCACCGCCAACGCCGCCGGCACCACCGGCACCGCCACCACCAGCGCCAGGACCGGCGGCAGTCGCCTCACCAGCCTGGGTCGGGTCCACGCCGGCCTCGATGGCGGCCTGCAGTTGTTCGACGTCAGTGAGATCGCCATCGGTAGGAGCCGCGGGCGCCTCCTCCTGGGGCTGGGCCGTCTGGCCATCGTTGCCAGCCAGCATCTGTTCGTTGAGGCCCAGGCTGCTGTCGCGCCCGAGGGTAAGGACCTCACCGTTGGTGAGGGTGACCGCGACCGCGCCTGCCGCGCCGGTTTCCAATTGCTCGCCGGCATAAACCCGATCGCCTTCGACTAACGGTCGACGCGTTCCATCGCCGGCTACCGCATAGACCTCGCCGACAACCTGGCTGACGACACCAATCAAAGTAGCCATGATCCTTCCTCCGCACTACAGCTGCCGACCACCGTCGACACGTTTCAAAAGGGCCAAATCACCTTCCGAACTCGGGGATTGCGTGCGAAGAAAGTTGAGAAAAGTAGAGCGGCGCAAGTAACCCACTTTGAAATGCGACAAAAAAGTGTCGCCCCAACTGCACCGAACCTACTCCATCAGAAACATTCCCGCCCCTTATGCTCCAAACTGCGCTTGACCATCTGCTTTAACTGCGAAAAGGCCTGAAGGCCCCGTTTTTCGCGGCTTACGGAAGAAACAATGTGCCGTATCTCACACAGTGCATAAGACTTTTTTCTCATAAATCTTGTGACGAATTTTTCTTAGCTACTCTGGAAGATGTTCTTAGCTGTGATGTTACAGGCCTGAAACGCTCTTTCAGGCATAAATCGTCAGTATTTTGGCGACAGGAACCGAGCATATAAATAAGGAGAAAAAACCATGCCCTCACTAAAACCGCTCTACAGTGGCATTTTGCTGGCCATGGCCTGTCTCCAGGCCCAGGCCATGACACTCTCGGAAGCCATCCAGAGCACCATCGACAATCATCCCGAGCTGCATGCCAGCATGAATGATCGTCTGTCTGCGGATGAGGAAGTGAAAATCGCCAAGGGCGGCTATCTACCTACCGTTGATCTGCTTCTCGGCTATGGCCGCGAGCAGACCGACAGCCCGAGCACCCGAGCGCTGGGCGATCACAACAAGGAAACCCTGACTTATAACGACGCCGAACTGCGCCTGCGGCAGATGCTGTTCGACGGCTTCAACACGCCCAACGAGGTGGCGCGCACCAAGTCGGTGGTCGACTCCCGTGCCTACTATGTACAGGGCACCTCCGAGAGCCTGGCCCTGCGTACTGTTGAGGTCTACCTCGAAGTGCTCAAGCGCCGCGAGATGGTGAACCTGGCGCAAAACAACCTGCAGGCTCACCAGCGCATCAATGACCAGATTGGCCTGCGCAGCGAGCGCGGCGTTGGCAGCACCGCCGACCTGGATCAGTCGGTCGCCCGTCTGGCTCTGGCCGAGAACAACCTCTATACCGAGCAGGTCAACCTGGCCGACGCCGAGGCCAACTTCTTCAGTGCCACCGGCCGTATGCCGGACGAGCTGGAGCAGCCCGCCTCGATCAAGGGCGAGATGCCGGAAGACGTTAACGTCGCCCGGCAGACGGTGATGGACAACAATCCCTTCCTCAAGTCCGCCCAGGCCGACGTCAATGCCGCCGAGAAACAGTACGAAGTGGCCAAGGCGCCCTTCTACCCGCGCTTCGACCTCGAACTGGCCACCACTGCCGACGACAACGTGCAAGGCGACGAGGGCCACTACAACACCTGGCGCGCGGCCGTGGTAATGAACTACAACCTATTCAACGGCATGCGCGACAAGGCTCGTCTGCAGTCGGCGGCACATCAGATCAACCAGTCCATGGACATCCGCAACAACGCCTTGCGCGTGGTCAACGAGAACCTCTCGCTGGCCTGGAACGCCATGGAGAACGCCCGCCTGCAGACCCCCAAGGCCCGTGACTATGCGGATTACACCTCGCGCGTGCGTGAGGCCTACCAACAACAGTTCAGTCTCGGCCAGCGCACCCTGCTCGACCTGCTGGACAGCGACAACGAACTCTTCACCGCCAACCGCCGCTACACCGAGGTTCGCTATACCGAAGAGTTCTCCATGTACCGCGTCATCGCAGCCATGGGCGAGCTGTTGAAGAAACAGAACGTCGTAGTCCCGGCCGAAGCTGTAGCCCTCACCGAAGTGAAGAGCGAGGCGCGCCTGCCGGAAATGAAGTAGTCCCGGCGAAGACGTCGCCCGCGCGATAACCGCCGGGCGACCTCTCAGGAGTAGTGACCTTTGACCACCATGGAACGGAGACCCTCCGACGACCAGCGGCAGAGTCACGACGACCCGCTGCTGGATGGACTCCTCATTCTCTGCAACCTGCATGACTGCTCGGCCAGCCGCGCCAGCCTGACGGCAGGCCTGCCGATGCCCGAACAACGCCTCAGCGCCGAGCTGCTGCCCCGCGCGGCCGCCCGCGCCGGCTTGCAGGGCCGCATCCTGCGCCGCGAGCTGGACGCCATCTCGCCGCTCAACCTGCCGGTCCTGTTGCTGCTCAAGGACGGCCGCAGCGCCGTGCTGCGCAAGATGGGTCCGAAGAACCAGATGCAGATCCTGCCCTGCGAGGCCGATGGCGGCGAGCAGTGGGTCAACCGCGACCATCTGGCGCTGGAATACAGCGGCCAGGCCTTCTTCGCCAAGCCGCAGCACGAACTGGAAGATTCCCGCACCCCGCTGGTGCCGCGTGTCGAGGCGTGGTTCCGCGACACCCTGAAACTGTCGCGCTGGCTCTATACCGACGCCGTACTGGCCAGCCTACTGATCAACCTGCTGGGGCTGATGGTCCCGCTCTTCGTCATGCAGACCTACGACCGCGTGGTGCCCAACCAGGCCATCTCCACGCTCTGGGTGCTGGTCATCGGCCTGTTCATCGGCACTGGCTTCGAGCTGCTGTTGCGCGTTCTGCGCGCTTACCTGCTGGACGTGGCCGGCAAGAAGACCGACGTGGTGCTGTCCGCCACCCTGTTCGAGCGCATCACCGGCATGTCGATGACGGCCAGGCCTGCCACGATCGGTGGCTTCGCCCAGAGCATCCATGACTTCCAGGGCCTGCGCGAATTCCTCACCGCTGTGACCCTGACCAGCCTGATCGACCTGCCCTTCTCCCTGCTGATGATCCTGGTCATCGGCCTGCTGGGCGGCTGGCTGGTGGTGATCCCGCTGCTGGCCTTCCCCATCACCGCGGTGTTCGCCCTGATCATCCAGGCCCGCCTGCGCGACACGGTGCAGAAGAGCCTGACCCTGGGCGCCGAGCGTCAGGCCCTGTTGATCGAGACCCTGGGCGGCCTGGAAACCCTCAAGGCCTGCAGCGCCGAGAGCGAGCGCCAGCACCGCTGGGAGAAGACCCACGGCGCCCTCACCCGCCTGGACAGCCATGCGCGCTTCCTCGCCTCGCTGGCCACCAACGGCACCATGTTCCTGCAACAGTTCGCCGGCATGGCCACCATCGTTGCCGGGGTCTACATCATCATCGCCGGCCACCTCAGCGTCGGCGCCCTGGTGGCCAGCTACATGCTCGGCAGCCGGGTACTGGCGCCGCTTGGACAGATCGCCGGGCTGATCACCCGCTACCAGCAGGCGCGCCTGACCATGACCAGCACCGACGCGCTGATGGCCCTGCCGCAGGAGCGCCAGGCCAATCAGCGCCCGCTGGAGCGCACCCACCTCAAGGGCGCGCTGGACCTGCGCCAGATCAGCTTCAGCTACCCCGGGCAGAGCACCCCGGCGCTGAGCAAGGTCAGCCTGCACATGGCCGCCGGCGAGCGGGTCGGCATCATCGGTCGCAGCGGCTCGGGCAAGAGCACCCTGGCGCGCCTGGTGATGAACTTCTACACCCCAAGTGAGGGGCAGATCCTGCTCGACAACCTCGACCTGCGTCAGCTGGACGTGGCCGACCTGCGCCACCAGATCGGCTATGTCGCCCACGACCTGCCGCTGCTGGCCGGCAGCCTGCGCGACAACCTGACCCTCGGCGCGCGCTACGTCAGCGACGCGCGCATGCTCGAAGTGGCCGAGCTGACCGGCGTCACCGACCTGGCCCGGCAACACCCGCAAGGCTTCGATCGCCCGGTGGGCGAGCGCGGCCAGCTGCTCTCCGGCGGCCAGCGCCAGGCCGTGCTGCTGGCCCGCGCGCTGCTGCTCGATCCACCGATCCTGCTGCTGGACGAGCCCACCAGCGCCATGGACAACACCAGCGAAGACATCCTGCGTAACCGTCTGCAGACCTGGTCCCAGGGCAAGACCCTGCTGCTGATCACCCACCGCAGTTCGATGCTCAGCCTGGTCGATCGCCTGATCGTGCTGGACTACGGCCACGTGGTGGCCGATGGGCCGAAGGAAGCGGTGATCGATGCCCTGCGTCGCGGCCGTGTCGGCCCGGCAGCGGTTTAGCGGAGGTATGGCGTGGAACTGACCCAATCCCTGCGCGACTACTTCGGCAGCCTGCAACGCAAGAAGCAGGACACCGAGTTCATGCCCGAGGTGGACGGCGCCATTCTCGAAGACTCGCCCTGGCTGGCGCGCGCCACCGTGTGGGCGGTCAGCGCCTGCCTGATCGTGGCGCTGATCTGGGCCAAGTTCGCCGTGCTGGAAGAAGTCACCACCGGCGAGGGCAAGGCCATTCCCTCGAGCAAGGTGCAGGTCATCCAGAACCTGGAGGGCGGCATCGTCACCGAGATCTTCGTACGCGAGGGCCAGGTGGTGAACAAGGGCGATGTACTGCTGCGCCTGGACGCCACCCGCTTCATCTCCAACAAGGGCGAGACCGAGGCCGACCGCCTGGCCCTGCTGGCCCGCGTCGAACGCCTCAGCGCCGAGGCCGAGGGTCGCCCGCTGGCCCTGGCGGACGAGCTGGTCAAGGAAGCGCCACAGCTGGTCGAGGACGAGATGGCCCTGTACCGCTCGCGCCAGCAGCGCCTGGACAGCGAGCAGAACACCCTCAAGGAGCAGCTGCGGCAGAAGACCCAGGAGCTGGCCGAGTTCCGCGCCAAGGCCCAGCAGTACCGCTCCAGCCTGGGCCTGGTGCAGCAGGAACTGAACATGTCGCAGCCGCTGGTGGCCGCCGGCGCCATCTCCGAGGTGGAGATCCTCCGCCTGCGCCGCAGCGCCGTGGAGATGCGCGGCTCGTTGGACGCCACCAACCTGGCGATCCCTCGCGCCGAGGCGGCCATGCAGGAGATCGAGAGCAAGCTCAACGAGTCGACCCTGACCTTCCGTACCGAGGCGCTGAAGGAGCTCAACGAGGTACGCACCGAGCTGAAGAAGATCACCTCCACCAGCGTCGCCATCCAGGACCGGGTCAGCCGCACCACGGTGAACTCGCCGGTATACGGGGTGATCAAGCTGCTCAAGGTCAACACCATCGGCGGTGTGGTGCAGCCCGGCGACCCCATGGTCGAGGTGGTGCCGCTGGAAGAAAACCTGCTGATCGAAGCGCGCATACGCCCGCAGGACGTGGCCTTCCTGCATCCCGGGCAGAAGGCCATGGTCAAGTTCACCGCCTATGACTACACCATCTACGGCGGGCTCAAGGCCAAGCTGGAGCTGATCAGCGCCGACACCATCACCGACGAGGAAGGCAACAGCTTCTATCTGATCCAGGTGCGCACCGACAAGAGCCACCTGGGCAACGACGACCACCCGCTGCTGATCATCCCCGGCATGGTCGCCACGGTGGACATCGTCACCGGCGAGAAGAGCGTGCTGGACTACCTGCTCAAGCCGGTGCTCAAGGCGCGCTCCGAGGCCATGCGCGAGCGCTAGTCGGGCGCCCGCCAGTGCGCACCCGGCCCCTGCGCCGCCAGCTGGTCGCCCGGGTTGCGTAGCGGGCAGGCCTCCAGCGACAGGCAGCCACAACCGATGCAGCCGTCCAGCTGGTCGCGCAGCATCTGCAGCTTGGCGATGCGCTGATCCAGATCCTCGCGCCAGCGTGCCGACAATCCCGCCCAGTCCGCCGCCGTCGGGTTGCGTCCCTGGGGCAACTCGCTCAGCGCTCCCGCGATCTCCGCCAACGGAATGCCCACCCGCTGCGCCACCTTGATCACCGCCACCCGGCGCAGGGCCTCGCGCGGATAGCGCCGCTGGTTGCCGGCATTGCGGTTGCTGGCGATCAGGCCCTTGGCCTCGTAGAAATGCAGGGCCGAGACGGCGACGCCGCTGCGCCTGGCCAGCTCGCCGACACTCAGGTCACGCGCGGGTTGTTGCTCTTTGTGCATGGCTGTTGACCTCAAGCTAAGTTGAGGTTTTACCCTCGCCCGGTGTTCGAGTTCAAGCCCAGGAAGCCAACACCATGCTCATACCCAGCGGCCATAGCCAAAATGCAGACGACAACGACCAGGCCCGCTTCGCCCTGCTGATCGATATCGACGTGAACACCGCCCATCGCGCGGAGATCATCCAGCGCTTCCATGACTATCTGCAGCAGCTGCGCCAGCTGTTCCAGGACGGCAGCGGCTACCTCGGCGCGGAGCTGCACGCCAGCGGCGAGCATCACCTGCTCGGCCGCCTGCGCTGGCGTCATCGCGAAGACTGGGAAGCCGCCTGGGATTGCCAGCGCACCCGCAACCAGCTGTTCGCCGACAGCCTGCTGCGTCTGGGTGCCCGGAGCATCCAGTTCGACAGCGTGCTGCTCGACGACAATCGCTGAAGCGCTAGCCGCCGTGGTTGCGCTGGTAGGTATCGGCGCCCATCGCGGCGATCTGCCCCTCGATCAATGCCTCGAAGGGTCGCAGCAGCTCGTCGAAACGCAGCGGCGCCTCCTGCAGTTCGAGAGCCGCAACGATTGCCTCGATGGTCGCCAACGCCCCCTCGGCAGGTGCCTTGCGCAGGCGGTAGCGCGAGTTCAGGCCTGAGGGCAGGCATACGCGTGGCAACTCCGCCAGCCAGGGATTGAGGTGCAGCAATTTGCGCGCCTTGCGCCAGGTACCGTCGGGCACCACCAGCAATAGCGGGCGCCCGTCGTTTGGCAACGGCGCCAGCGGTAGCGGCTGCGCCGTCTCGCCGGGGAACAGCAGGCAGGCGCGGTAGGCCGAATCCAGCGGCAGGTCGGTGAAGCTCTCACCCACCAGCAGCTCGGCATTCTCCAGGCCCAGGGCAGCCAGGCGTGCGGTGTTCAGCGCATGGCCGACCTCGTCCGGGTGCTGCAGGATCAGCACCCCCGTGCGGCTCGGCAGGCGTGGAATCAGGTGACAGAGACAGTGGCTCTGCGGGCGGGCACAGCGTTCGCAGCGCGCTCGGGACATGGGCGGGTTCCTCCGGCCGCGCAGTGTGCCACAGCGACCGGAGTCACGCCGCCAGCAGGACGCTGGCGGCGCACGCACCTAGTGATTGAAGCGCTCGGCCAGGCTGTGCAGGTAGGCGGCCATCTGCTCCAGCTCCTGGCTGATGCCGACGCTCTGCTGGGCCTGCCCGGCGCTGTGGTCGGAGAGCTGGGCGATACGGGTGATCTGCCGGCTGATGTCTTCCGCCACATGGCTCTGCTGCTCGGAGGCGGTCGCCATCTGCTGGCTCATGCCGGTGATGCGCGTCACCGCCTGGCTGATGCCGTCCAGCGCCTCGCGCACCGCCTCGACGCTGCGCACGCTGTCGCGGGAGATTTCCTCGCCGCGATTGGCGGTGTTGACCGCCTTGTCCGCACCGTTGCGCAGGGACGAGATGATCTGATGAATCTGCTCGGTGGACTCGCGGGTACGCCCGGCCAGCGCGCGCACCTCGTCGGCCACCACCGCGAAGCCACGGCCCTGCTCGCCCGCCCGCGCCGCCTCGATGGCGGCGTTGAGCGCGAGGAGATTGGTCTGCTCGGCGATGGAGGTGATCACGTCGGCCACGCTGCCGATCGACTGGGTCGAGTTGGCCAGCTCGTTCACCGCCTGGCCGATCTCCTGCACCGCGCCGGCCATCTGCTGCATGGCCTGCAGGCTGCCGCCGGCCAGGTCGCGGCCCTGCTGGGCCAGGCGGTCGGCCTCCTCCGCCGCGTGCGAGGTGTTCTGCACGTTGTGCGCGACTTCCTGAATGGTCGAGGCCATCTGGTTGATGGCGGTGGCCGACTGGTCCGTCTCGCTGCGCTGCTGCTCCAGCAACTCGGCCCCGGAGCGCGACAGCTCGGCGGATTGCGCGGCGCGCTTGCGCACGCTCTCGCCGGCGTCTTCCAGGCGGGTCAGGGCCGTCTGCAGGCGCGCCTCCTCGCTGATCATGGCCATATCCAGCAGCGCCTGGGCGCCGCGGCTGTCGCTGTAGGTCAAGGCCACCAGGGCGCTGGTGAAGGCCTTGGGATGCTCGGCCAGGGTGCGGCGGATCATCTGCCGCTTGCTGTACAGCTGGAAGGAGCCGAGGCCGAACATCACCGCGGCGATGAAGCCGAGCAGCCAGGGACCGCTGAGGAAGGCATGGCCACCGAGGATGACCAGCGCCGCGACGATCAGCGGCCAACTGCGCAGGATGTCGTAGGTCCAGTATTCGATCCGCGACACCGGCGGCTTGTCGGCGCGCAGGCGTGCGTACAACGCTTCGGCGCGGCGCTTCTGCGCCTCGCTGGGCACCGAGCGCACCGATTCGTAGCCGGCCATGCGGCCGTTCTCGTAGATCGGCGTGACATAGGCGCTGACCCAGTAGTGGTCGCCGTTCTTGCAGCGGTTCTTGACGATGCCCATCCACGGCTTGCCCAGCTTGATGGTCTCCCACATGTGGGCGAACACCCCGGGCGGCATGTCCGGATGGCGTACCAGGTTGTGCGGCTGGCCGATCAGCTCTTCGCGGCTGAAGCCGCTGATCTCGACGAAGGCGTCGTTGACGTAGGTGATCTTGCTGCTGAGGTCGGTGGTTGAAATCAGGCGATCGGCATCGGTAAAGGTGCGCTCACGCTGGGTCACGGGAAGGTTCTGACGCATATGCGGACCGTCCTTGGAGAAATGTGAGGGAGACTTCCTGGCCTTACACCATTGGTTCTAGCACAGCCGTACCAAACCGGCAGATGGCCAGTATCTACCTCACATTTCCCTGACGAACGGTAGGGACTATTCCCTAGGCAAGGTGCCGCCCGTTCACGCGATCAGGTCGGCCTTGCGCCGATAGGGGAACACGTCGATCACCTTCCCGGAGCGGATCGCATCCTGCAGGCTCTGCCAGTACTCGGCGGTAAAGAGGTCGCCGTGCAGCTGGTTGAACAGCCGGCGCTGGCCGATATCGACGAACAGGAAGCGCGGGAACTCCTCGGGGAACACGTCGTTCGGCCCCACCGAATACCAGGGCTCGCTGGACATCTCATCTTCGTCGTAGCGTGGCGGCGGGATGCGGCGGAAGTTCACCTCGGTCAGGTAGCTGATCTCGTCGTAGTCGTAGAACACCACGCGGCCGTGGCGGGTGACGCCGAAGTTCTTCAGCAGCATGTCGCCGGGGAAGATGTTGGCGGCGGCCAGCTGCTTGATGGCCAGGCCGTAGTCTTCCAGCGCCTCGCGCACCTGGGCCTCGTTGGCGTGTTCCAGGTAGATGTTCAGCGGGGTCATGCGGCGCTCGGTCCAGCAGTGGCGGATCAGCACGGTATCGCCGTTCTCGACCTCTACGGTGGACGGCGCTACTTCCAGCAGCTCGGCCAGGCACTCCGGATCGAACTTGGACAGCGGGAAGCGGAAGTCGGAGAACTCCTGGGTATCGGCCATGCGCCCGACCCGGTCGACGCTCTTCACCAGCCGGTACTTCTCGATCACCGTGTTGCGGTCGACGTTCTTCGACGGCGAGAAGCGGTCCTTGATGATCTTGAACACGGTGTTGAAGCCCGGCAGGGTGAACACGCTCATCACCATGCCGCGCACGCCGGGGGCCATGATGAACCTGTCGTCGGTGCCGGCCAGGTGGTTGATCAGGGCCCGGTAGAACTCCGACTTGCCGTGCTTGTAGAAGCCGATCGAGGTGTACAGCTCGGCGATGTGCTTGCCCGGCAGGATGCGCTTGAGGAAGCCGATGAACTCCGCCGGAATCTCCACCCGCACCATGAAGTAGGAACGGGTGAAGGAGAAGATGATCGAGACTTCCGCCTCGTCGGTGATCAGGGTGTCGATCTGCACGCCCTGCCCCTCGCGGTGCAGCAGCGGGAACACCAGCGGCCACTGTTCGTCCGGGGTGAAGATGCGCCCCACCAGGTAGGCGCCCTTATTGCGGTACAGGGTCGAGGAGAACAGCTCGATGGTCAGGTCCTGGTCCTTGCACACCCAGTCCGGCAGGTTGCTGCGCAGCTGCTGCTCGAGCTTGGCCAGGTCGCGGTCCAGGTCCTCGAACGGGGCGTTGTAGCTGTAGTCGGTGAATATCTGCCGCAGGGCCTGATTGAGGTCGCCGCGCGGCTGGTAGCTGCGGGTCTGCGGCGTGCGCTCGTGGGGGCGCAGCGAGGGCCGGGTGGTGTGGATGAACATGCAGCCGTCGCTGATCTGGTCATGGCTGAACAGCCCGCAGAAGATCGAGTTGTACCAGGTCTCGGCCAGCTCATCGTCGTTGCGCAGGTCGATCAGGCCGATGTAGGCGCTCTTGGCCAGTGGCCACAGGTCGATGTCCAGCAGTTGCTCGTCGGCGAAGGTCGCGCGCAGGCGTCCGCTGACTTCCGCCACCTTCTCCTCGTAGAGGTTGATGCGCGCTGCCGAGGCGAGCTGCGCCTCCTGCCACTGGGCCAGTTCGAAGCGGGCGCGGGCGCCGTTGGTGATCTCGCGGAAGTGCGCGCGATAGTCGTCGAAACCGTCGAGGATCATTCGGGCGATATCGGCGGCCGGCCGTTGCTGCGACATGGGAAAGCCTCTGCTGCATGTGCGGAACCGCGAGCTTAGCCACAGCCGACGTCGAGGAAAAGCAGCAGTGTCGAGGAGTCCGGGTGGTCAGATTGCGAATGGGCAAAAAAAGAGGCGATGCCGGGGAGGACATCGCCTAAAGGCTCTCGGGTCGAGCAGAAGGGTCAGATCAGTGCGGGCTGGCCGCCGACGTGATCGGAAATGCGGGCGTCATCGGTGCAGGAGAAAGCGCTGCGAGCGGCGGCGCCGAGGCAGGCAGGACGACAGGACAGGCAGTGACTGGTGCAGTGCCGCAGCGGCAGGGCTTCGGCTTCGCGGGGCGCAGAGGCGCGCGGTGGGTTCGACATGGCATCCGTTCCAGAGTCGTTACGCAGGCCGCATTTATGCCCTGCCCCGCCCCGCTTGGCTCGCGCCATGTCGCCAGGCTGTGAAGCCGGTCAAACAAATGTTCACTGAAATAAAAAAGCCCGCCGGGGAGGACGGGCCAGGAGAGACCGCCCGCAACGCGGGCGGTGAGAAAACACTCAGACGATCTCAGCGCTGGCCGGCAACTGCGCCTTGCCACCACTGGCCAGCTGGCGCTGCAGGGTGTCCTCGTCCAGCTGCTTGCACCACTTGGCGACCACGATGGTGGCCACGCCGTTGCCGACCAGGTTGGTGAGGGCGCGGGCCTCGGACATGAAGCGGTCGATGCCGAGGATCAGTGCCAGGCCGGCCACCGGCAGATGGCCCACGGCCGAGAGCGTGGCAGCGAGCACGATAAAGCCCGAACCGGTGACCCCCGCCGCGCCTTTGGAGGCGATCAGCAGCACGGCCAGCAGGGTCAGCTGGTGGTTGATGTCCATCGGCGTGTCGGTGGCTTGGGCGATGAACACCGCGGCCATGGTCAGGTAGATCGAGGTGCCGTCCAGGTTGAACGAGTAGCCGGTGGGGATCACCAGGCCGACCACGTTCTTCTTCGCGCCGAGCTTCTCCATCTTGTCCAGCATGCGCGGTAGGGCCGATTCCGAGGACGAGGTGCCGAGCACGATCAGCAGCTCCTCGCGGATGTAGCGGATGAACTTGAGGATGCTGAAGCCATGGGCGCGGGCGATGCCACCGAGCACCACCAGCACGAAAAACACGCAGGTGATGTAGAAGCACAGCATCAGCTGGCCCAGCTGCACCAGCGAGCCGACGCCGTACTGGCCGATGGTGAAGGCCATGGCGCCGAAGGCACCGATGGGCGCGACCTTCATGATCATGTTGATGATGCCGAACATCACCTGGGCGATGCGGTCGATGAACTCCAGTACCGGCTTGCCGTAGTCACCCATGCGCTGCAGGGCGAAGGCGAAGATCACCGAGAAGAACAGCACCTGCAGGATGTCGCCGGTGGCGAAGGCGCCGACGATGGTCGCCGGGATCACGTTGAGCAGGAAGGCCACGGTGCTCTGCGCCTCACCGGCCTTGGCATAGGCGGCGATGCCGCTGGCATCCAGGGTGCTCGGGTCGACGTGCATGCCCACGCCCGGCTGCACCACGTTGACCACCACCAGACCGATGACCAGGGCCAGGGTGGAGACGATCTCGAAATACAGCAACGCGTAGCCGCCGGTCTTGCCCACGGCCTTCATGTCCTGCATGCCGGCGATGCCGCTGACCACGGTGCAGAAGATGATCGGTGCGATGGCCATCTTGATCAGCTTGACGAAGCCGTCGCCGAGCGGCTTCAGCGCCACGCCGGTCTCGGGGTAGAAGTGACCGAGCAGGATGCCGATGGCGATGGCCACCAGGACCTGGACATACAGGCTCTTGTAGAAGGGTTTGCGGGTCATGGTAGTTCCTCGCTCGCTGCCGCCGGACCGCCTTCCCTGGGTGATCATGCGACAGCTCAAAAGTGCTAACCCTCCTGCTCTGGAGGGATTTGTTGTTGGTGCCCGACTGCGGGGCTGTAGCACTCATGGCAAGCGTTATGCCAGGCCATCGACAAATAGAAATCCCTTTATTTACAAATACTTATTAGACAATAACGACTTCGAGCGAGATGGATTTGGCGGATTTCCGCCAACGGTGCGGCGGGATTTCGCCCGCGTGAGGGCGGCGCGGAGGGGTCAAACAATCGCCCTGCCGAGGCTATCTGGCGAAGTGCGTCCGTCGATGCACCAGCACGGATCACAATGGGGCAACGCAACGCTCCCGCGCCTCCTTTTGGGTCCGTGATCCGGCCGCACCCTACCTCGCCAGATCGCCGCCAGGCCGCGCCGGCAAAGGGCTGCAGCCCTGCCAGAAGAAACTGGCACAGCCACTGCATAGTCCGCTCCGAGCCCGCTACATTCGGGCCGTCCATTCGATCAAAGGCGATCGACAGCCAACGCTGGCAATGGGCATTACGGCGCCTCTCGCAGGCGACGGACAGAACAGGCAAAGGCGCCTGAGACCGAGAGGTTTCAGGCGCCTTTTTATTTGCCGGGAAAAAACCTGATGAGCTTTGGCCGGGAAACGCTATGAACAGCACAGACGCTACCACTGACAAGCAACGACTGATCGTCGTCGGCAACGGCATGGTCGGCCACAACTGCGTCGAGCAACTGCTCGCCAATGGCGCCCTGGCGCACTACCGCATCGAGGTGTTCGGCGAGGAAGCCCAGCGCGCCTACGACCGCGTGCACCTGTCCGAATACTTCGGCGGCCGCGATGCCGAGTCCCTGGCCATGAGCGCCGCCTCTCTCTATGAAGAGGACGGCCTGACCCTGCACCTGTCCGCCCAGGTGCTGGAGATCGACCGCGCCAAGCGCGAGGTGGTCACCGCCAAGGGCCGCTTCGGCTACGACAAACTGGTGCTGGCCACCGGCTCCTATCCCTTCGTACCGCCGATCGAAGGCGCCGAGGGCGACTCGCGCCTGGTCTACCGCACCCTCGACGATCTCGACGGCATCCGCGCCGCCGCCAAAGGCAAGCGCCGTGGCGTGGTAGTCGGTGGCGGCCTGCTCGGCCTGGAAGCGGCCAACGCGCTGAAGTCCCTGGGCCTGGAAGCCCACGTGGTGGAATTCGCCCCGCGCCTGATGCCGGTACAGCTGGACGACTTCGGCGGCGCGGCGCTGAAGCAGCGCATCGAGGACCTGGGCGTCGGCGTGCACCTGTCCAAAGCCACCCAGTCGATCTGCGCCGGTAGCGAGTACCGCTACCGCATGAACTTCGCCGGTGAGGACTTCCTGGAAACCGACCTGATCGTGTTCTCCGCCGGCATCCGCCCGCAGGACGCCCTGGCCCGCGCCTGTGGCCTGGAGCTGGGTCCGCGCGGCGGCATCAACATCAACGACCAGTGCCTGACCAGCGACGAGCACATCTTCGCCATCGGCGAGTGTGCGGCCTGGAACGGCAGCATCTTCGGCCTGGTCGCTCCCGGCTACCAGATGGCCCGCCTGGTGGCGGCCCAGTTGTGCGGCCAGGAAGGCTCGCCCTTCCTCGGCGCGGACATGTCGACCAAGCTCAAGCTGCTCGGCGTGGACGTCGGCTCCATCGGCGACGCCCACGGCGCCATGCCCGGCGCCAAGAGCTACCGCTACATCGACGAAGCCACCTCCAGCTATCGCCGCCTGGTCGTTTCCGCCGACGGCAAGCAGGTACTCGGCGCCGTGCTGGTCGGCGACAACAGCTACTACGACACCCTGCTGCAGTACGCACAGAACGGCATCAAGCTGCCGGAAGACCCGGCCAGCCTGATCATGCCGGCCGGCGAAGGTGCGCCGGCGCTGGGTGCCGATGCCCTGCCGGATACCGCCACCATCTGCTCCTGCCACAACGTCAGCAAGGGCGCGATCTGCTCGGCCATCGACGGCGGCTGCAGCGACATCGCCGGGGTCAAGGCCTGCACCAAGGCGGCTACCGGTTGCGGCGGCTGCGCGGCGCTGCTCAAGCAGGTGGTGGAGCACGAACTCACCGCCCGCGGCGTGGAAGTCGACAAGAGCCTGTGCGAGCACTTCGCCTACACCCGCCAGGAGCTCTACCACTTCGTTCGCGTCGAGGGTCACGAGACCTTTGAGTCGCTGCTGGCCAAGCACGGCCGTGGCCACGTCGGCTGCGATATCTGCAAGCCGGCGGTGGGCTCGATCCTCGCCTCCTGCTGGAACAAGCCGATCATGAACCCGGCGCTGGTGCCGCTGCAGGACACCAACGACACCTTCATGGCCAACATGCAGAAGAACGGCACCTACTCGGTGGTGCCGCGCATCCCCGGCGGCGAGATCACCCCGGACGGCCTGATCGCCATCGGCGCGGTGGCGAAGAAGTACGACCTCTACACCAAGATCACCGGCGGCCAGCGCATCGACCTGTTCGGCGCCCAGCTGCACGAGCTGCCGGAGATCTGGGGCGAACTAATCGCCGCCGGCTTCGAGACCGGCCATGCCTATGGCAAGTCCCTGCGTACCGTGAAGAGCTGCGTCGGCAGCACCTGGTGCCGCTACGGCGTTCAGGACAGCGTCGGTATGGCGCTGCTGCTGGAGGACCGCTACAAGGGCCTGCGCTCGCCGCACAAGATCAAGTTCGCCGTCTCCGGCTGCACCCGCGAATGCGCCGAGGCGCAGAGCAAGGACATCGGCGTGATCGCCACCGAGAACGGCTGGAACCTCTACGTCTGCGGCAACGGCGGCATGCGCCCACGCCACGCCGAGCTGTTCGCCACCGATCTGGATGACGCCACCCTGGTGCGCTACATCGACCGCGTGCTGATGTTCTACATCCGCACCGCCGACAAGCTGCAGCGCACCTCGGTGTGGCGCGAATCCCTGGAAGGCGGCCTGGACTACCTCAAGGACGTGGTCATCCACGACAGCCTGGGTCTGGGTGCCGAGCTGGAGGCGCAGATGCAGCTGGTGGTCGACCGCTACGAATGCGAATGGGCCAACGCCCTCAAGGACGAGGAGAAGCTCAAGCGCTTCCGCACCTTCGTCAACGAGCGCGGCGGCGACCCGGACATCCACTTCGTCCGCGAACGCGGCCAGCGCCGCCCGGCGCGTGACAACGAACTCGAACTGATCCCCGTGACCATGGAGGCCGTCTGATGAGCACAGCAACCCAACTCGACAACGCCTGGCAACCGCTGTGCAGCGCCGCCGACCTGGTGGCCAACTCCGGCGTGGTGGCCCTGGCTGGCGGTGAGCAGGTCGCCCTGTTCTACCTGCCGGATACTGAGCAGAAAGTCTTCGCCATCGGCAACCGCGACCCCAAGTCCGGGGCCAACGTGATCGGCCGCGGCATCATCGGCCACCTGCAGGGCGAGCTGGTGATCGCCTCGCCGCTGTACAAGCAGCACTACCGCCTAAGTGACGGCGGCTGCCTGGAATACCCCGAGCAGCAGCTGCCGGTATGGCCGGTGCGCCTGCACGGCGAGCAGGTACAGATCCTCCGCTGAGCCCTGGTGCCGCCTAGCGCGGCGCCCTCCCCGTTTCCGACAGAGAGCACTGCCATGTCCTATCTGGTCCCTGCCGAGTTCGCCACCAAGATGGTCGATGCCGGCGAATCGAAGATCTACATGTCCACCCGCGACACCCTGATCCGCGCCTTCATGGCCGGCGCCATCCTCGCCCTGGCCGCCGTCTTCGCCGTCAGCATCAGCGTGCAGACCGGCTCGCCGCTGCTCGGCGCCGTGCTGTTCCCGGTCGGCTTCGTGATGCTCTACCTGATGGGTTTCGACCTGCTCACCGGGGTGTTCGTCCTCACCCCGCTGGCCTTGCTGGACAAGCGCCCCGGCGTCACCGTCGGCGGCGTGCTGAAGAACTGGGGCCTGGTGTTCACCGGCAACTTCGCCGGCGCGCTGACCGTGGCCTTCATGATGGCCTTCGTCTTCACCTACGGCTTCTCCACCGAGCCCGGGGTGATCGGCGAGAAGATCTCGCACATCGGCGAGGCCCGCACCCTGGGCTACGCCGAGTACGGCGTGGCCGGCTGGCTGACCATCTTCCTGCGCGGCATGCTGTGCAACTGGATGGTGTCCATGGGCGTGGTCGGCGCGATGATCTCCACCACCGTCAGCGGCAAGACCATCGCCATGTGGATGCCGATCATGCTGTTCTTCTACATGGGCTTCGAGCACTCGGTGGTGAACATGTTCCTGTTCCCCTCGGCGATGATCATGGGCGGCGACTTCTCGGTGATGGACTACATGCTGTGGAACGAGATCCCCACCGCCCTGGGCAACCTGGTCGGTGGCCTGGCCTTCACCGGCCTGACGCTCTACGCCACCCATGTGAAGACCGCGCCGAAGCGCTCCTTCGTCTGAGCCCCGCGGCCCCGCCAGCCGGCGGGGCCCACGCCGTTCCAGCATGAGCAGCCAACTGCGGATTTCCGTCGGCCAGCACTCCGACAAGGGGCGCAAGGAGGTCAACCAGGACTTCCACGGCCTGTGCATTCCCGACGAACCCCAGCTCTCCACCAAGGGCATCGCCATCGCCCTGGCCGACGGCATCGGCAGCAGCGCCGTCAGCCATATCGCCAGCGAAGCGGCGGTGAGCAGCTTCCTCGAAGACTACTACTGCACCTCCGACGCCTGGTCGGTGAAGAAGTCCGCCTGGCGCGTGCTGATGGCCGCCAACTCCTGGCTGCACGCACAGACGCGGCAGAGCCAGTACCGCTACGACATGGACCGTGGCTACGTCTGCACTCTCAGCGCCCTGGTACTCAAGGCCACCACCGCGCACCTGTTCCACGCCGGCGACACTCGCATCCAGCGCCTGCGCGACGGCGCCCTGGAACGCCTGACCGAGGACCACCGCCTGTGGGTCTCGCGTGACACCAGCTACCTGAGCCGCGCCCTCGGCGTAGGCCCGCACCTGGAGCTGGACTACCGCCAACTGGCCCTGGAGCCGGGCGACATCTTCCTGCTGACCAGCGATGGCGTGCACGAGTACCTCGAACCAGCCGCCATGGCCGCCCTGATCCGCGCCTATGGCGACGACCTGGACGGCGCCGCCCGCACCCTGGTGCAGCAGGCCTACTCGCGCGGCAGCGACGACAACCTCACCGTGCAGCTGGTGCGCATCGACCAGCTGCCGCGCCAGGATGCCGGCGAGCTGCAGCAACGGGTCGGCGACCTGGCCCTGCCGCCGCTGCTGCAGGCGCGCATGGAGTTCGACGGCTACCGCATCGTGCGCGAGATCCACGCCAGTAGCCGCAGCCACGTGTACCTGGCGCTGGACGGCAAGACGCCGGTGGCGCTCAAGGCCCCGGCCACCGAACTGCAGCACGACCGCGCGCACCTGGAGCGGCTGCTGACCGAGGAATGGATCGCCCGCCGCATCGACAGTGCGCACGTGCTCAAGGCCCCGGCACAGACCCGCCGGCGCAGCTACCTGTACAGCGTCACCGAGTACATCGAGGGGCAGACCCTGCGCCAGTGGATGGTCGACAACCCCCGGCCGGGCGTAGAAAAGGTGCGCGACCTGGTCGAGCAGATCGCCCGTGGCCTGCAGGCCTTCCACCGCCTGGAGATGCTGCACCAGGACCTGCGCCCGGATAACCTGCTGATCGACGCCACCGGCACCGTCAGGCTGATCGACTTCGGCTCGGCGCGGGTCGCCGGCCTCAGCGAGCAGGCCCCGCAGCGCGTGCAGAACCCGCTGCCGGGCACCCTGCAGTACATGGCTCCGGAATACTTCATCGGCGAGGCCGGCTCGCCACGCTCGGACCTGTTCTCCCTGGCCGTGATCGCCTACCAGCTGCTGAGCGGCCGTCTGCCCTACGGCGCCGAAGTCGCCAAGTGCCGCAACCGCGCCGAGCAACTGCGCCTGGTCTATCACTCGGTGCAGGATGCCGAGCGCAGCATCCCGCCCTGGATCGACGAGGTGCTGCGCAAGGCCCTGCACCCCGACCCGAACCGCCGCCACGCCGAGCTCTCCGAGTTCATCCACGACCTGCGCCAGCCCAGCGCCGAATACCTCGACCGCGCCCGCCCGCCACTGCTGGAACGCAACCCGCTGCTGTTTTGGCGTGGCGCAAGCCTGATCCTGGCCGTTCTGCTCGCCTGGCAGCTGCTTGCTCATTGATCGCGGCAGACCAACACGCCCTCACCCCCGGCCCCTCTCCCGAAGGTAGCGGGTGGCTGACGTCCAAAGCCTCGGACATATATCCCCTCTCCCCCGGGAGAGGGTTAGGGTGAGGGACCGTTGATGGCCTCGCCCACGAAACTTGTTCCACCCCGCCATGGCGCCTTACCATCCGGGCACCTTCACGCCGAGCCACGCCATGCGCGAACGCACCATCGCCAGCCACTTCGTCCGCGCCGCCTTGCGCGGTGCCGACCGCCAGGGCTACGACTACGCCGCCCTGCTGCGCGAAGTGGGCATCCAGCCGGCGCTGCTCGAAGAACCGCGCGCACGCCTGGCCCCCGAACAGTTCACCCGCCTGCTGCAAGGCCTGTGGGCGCTGCTCGACGATGAGTACATGGGCTTCGGCGCCATCCCCAGCAAGCGCGGCACCTTCGCCATGATGTGCCACGCCATCATCCACTGCCACAGCCTGGAAAAGGCCCTGGTGCGCGGCATGCTGTTCTACGGCCTGTTCCCCGACGCGCCGCGGGTGCAACTGCAGCGCGAGGGCGAATGGGTGCGCCTGACCCTGGACAGCTCGGCTCTGTGGGACCCGGACCACTTCCTCACCGAGAGCCTGCTGGTGATCTGGCACCGCCTCGGCAGCTGGCTGATCGGCCAGCGCATCCGCCTGGAAGAAGCCAGCTTCGCCCACCCCGAGCCATCGCACAGCGCCGAGTACGACCTGTTGTTCCCCTGCCCGCGCCGCTTCGACGCCACATACACCGGCCTGCTGTTCCACAGCCGCTACCTAGGCATGCCGCTGCTGCAGGACGAACGCACGCTCAAGCAGTTCCTCGAACACTCGCCGGCCGACCTGCTGGCCCGTCCGGATGGCGGCGACAGCCTGACCAGCCGCATCCGCCGCCTGCTCGGCCGCGACTGTGCGCACTGGCCGGACCTGGAGAGCGTCGCCGTGCAGCTGCACATCAGCCCGCAGACCCTGCGCCGCCACCTGCGCGAGGAAGGCAGCAGCTTTCAGGAACTCAAGGACCACCTGCGCCGCGACCTGGCGATCTACCACCTGGGTCGCGACGAGCTGTCGATCCAGGACCTGGCCGAACAGCTCGGCTTCTCCGAGCCCTCGGCCTTCCATCGGGCCTTCAAGAAGTGGACCGGGCTGACACCTGGAGCCTATCGAGCACAGGAGGGCTGACTCGCACAGCCCCGATCTCGCCAGCTTCCACCAAGCCAGAACTGCCGCCCCTTCGCCACCAGACCAGCCGATGACCACACCCCTGCAGATCGACCGCAACACCGGCCACGTGCACGTGGCGGGCAGCCTTATCACCCCCGCCACCACGCCTGAGCAACTGGGCGCCGGCTTCCAGATCGGCGACTCGCGCCCGGTGCTGATCGGCGACCGCGAGGTGCCCTGCCGCTTCGCCCGCATCGGCCTGCAGGAAGGCCGCCTGGGCATCGACCTGAGCCTGCGCTTCGAGTCGGAGCAACTGGTCAGCCTGTTCATCGAACTAACCGACCCGAGCATCCCGACCGGTTCCGACGACGACTTCTACGCCTCCATCCCCCTGCGGGAAAAGCTGCACCAACGCTGGCTGGGCGAGCAGCTGGGCAAGCTGGACAAGCTGGACGGTACACTCGCCCTCTTCCCCTGGGGCACCACCGGCGTCGCCCGCGACAAGAGCGAGAACGTCTTCATCTACCTGCATAATCGCAACAACAGCTGGGTGTTCGGCGACTGAACTCCTGATACAACACCGCATGGATGCGCGATGAAAATAAAGAAGCCCCGCAAACGCCACCTGCTTCTGGCCCTGCTGCTCGCCTGGCTGATCGCCCCCGAATGGCTGCGCGTACCGGTACAGGGCGCCACCGCTCGTGACTGGAACCAGCAGAGCTTCTGGTTCGAACCCTGGGGCCGCTCCGGCGTGCACAAGGGCATCGACATATTCGCCCGCAAAGGCACCCCGGTAGTGGCCCCAACCTACGGCCTGGTGCTATTCCGCGGCGAGATCGACATGGGCGGCAAGGTCGTCTTGATGCTTGGCCCTAAATGGCGCCTGCACTATTTCGCCCACCTCGACGACTACAGCGCCCTGCCCGGCCAACCGGTACTAGCCGGCAGCCACATCGGCAGCGTCGGCGACACCGGCAACGCCCGCGGCAAACCACCCCACCTGCACTACACCATCCTCAGCCTGCTGCCCCATCCGTGGCGTTGGGATAGCAGCACTCAGGGCTGGAAGAAGATGTTCTACCTCGACCCAAACAAGGCGTTGGGTGGTGCACGTGAAGAACCGTAGACAGCTGGAAAACAAGCCAGTAGCGTCGGCTGCAAGTCAGCAAACTGCTGGCATCGGGTCTTGCCGCTCTCGTGTCGCTTTTCCACCTGGCTGCTGTCGCGTTTGGCAAGGCAGTGGCTTGGCGAAACAAGGGCTTGCAAGATGACAAGGAACGTTATCCGACACTCGTTCGGATGTTATGCGACAGCTATGTCGCCTAATAATAGTTAGACGCCAAGAGAACTTATGCCGAACCCCACAGAACGCATCATACTAATTGAGTCCCTCAGTGAGTTCCTGCAATCCACCGTGGGGCACAAAGTAGAAATTGCCGAGTCCATCACACACGACACTCAGAGGGGGCACGATCGTCATTGTTCCACACAATCGTGCATCCAATTCAGTGTCGAGAATTTCCAATGGGCAATAAGTGGCGGAAATTTAATCATTTCTGGACCCAAACCAACTCAGTACTCAATCAGCCCAGGCCAATTGAGTTCAGTGGAAATCCAGAATAATTTCGCGAAAATTACAGAGCGCTTCGAGGCTCATACTGAAAGACTCACCACCTTCAAACTGCTTAGCTCGTGAAGGCGTCTAACAATGCGCTCAAAGCGCTCACTCCGTTCGCTGGGACCGGCGAAGCCGGCCCTTTAGCTTAATCGTTAGAAACCATCATGGATAACTGGTACAACACAATCGAATACCAAATCCATATCGCCGAAAAACTAGAGGCGCTTGGAGAAACAAAGTACAACCGCGAAGCTTATGAGTTCGCGCTTGAGGCATACCAGTGTGCGCCTGAATATCATGAAAATATTCCCGCGCCGTCTCCTAATCTTGGGCTCACCTACCATGTAAGCGCCTTCAATTTCGCACACTGCTATGTCCTTCACGCAAAGGAAGTTTTTGAAGCTCCCAAAGAAACGCTGAGCTCTTGGGGCATATCTTCATCAATGGATATTGGTGAAATTGTTTATGGCTTAGTCCGTATTGGCTTGCTGGACCAAAGCCCCGAAGACAAAAAAGAGCAGTTTGAAGGCTTATTTTTAATCAACGATGTGCTGTGATGCCTTCTAACTACTGGTTCAAGCCGCTCGCTTCGCTCACTCGGGACCGGCTAAAGCCGGCCCCTTAACCAAACGTTAGCCACCATGAAGCATTTAATCCGCATGAGTATGAATTTTTACATTGCACTAATAAGCGCAATGTTGCTCGCTGGGTGTGCGAACAATTCAGGAAATCCCATTCCATGGAAAGAGGAAGAAATATCCGGCCTATCACTGCAGCTTGTAGCCATCGTAAAAGTCCAAAACTTCAAATTTGACGCAGAAGGCTATGTTGCCGCCACTGTCGGCACTGCATTCGCAGTGGCAGCACCAGAGTACGAATGGCGAATTTCCGACGGTAAGTTACAAATTTACAACGAAGCAAAACTCGTAGAGCAGCTCACTCTCCTAGAGCAAACAGCTACTCATGTAAAAGTCATTAGCATTTCTGGAGAGGTTGTAGAGTACAAAATAACTAGATCGAAGCACGGCTAACAAATGGTTCAAGTCGTTCGCTTCGCTCACTGCGGGACCGGCTAAAGCCGGCCCCTTAACCAAACGTTATGTTCCTCAGCAAGGACGCTTGAATTGCTTATAGAACATTGCCCAATCTGCGGATTCGGACCCTTCCAAGAGGCATATCAGAACTCGGACGAGATCCGATATAGTTTTGATATCTGTCCATGCTGCGGTTGTGAGTATGGTTACGACGACTCGGAGTCTTACTATCAACAGTGGGCTTCAGCAGGCTTCAAATGGTTCAATCCTGAGCTCAAGCCTGAAGGTTGGAGCATTAAGTCCCAGTTGGTTCACCAAATTAGACCTTGGCCTCCTCGTGGCGAAGAAACATAACAACTGGTTCAAGTCGCTCGCTTCGCTCACTCGGGACCGGCTAAAGCCGGCCCCTTAACCAAACGTTAAACGAAGTGGCGCGATCAGTGCGTTTTCAACCGAGAGTACATGATGATCACCAGTTTAAGAATTAACCTTAAAAACACTGCTGGCATGCTGGCGGTTTCTTTATTGTCAGGCTGCGTAACACCTATTAATCCTGAAGATCTAAAATCGCCAAAAGAAATAACCTGTATAGATTTAAAAGAGCCGATTGTTCTTAATTACTACGACCAATGGACAACCAGATTTGAAAAAGGCCCTTATTGGTCTGAAAAAATAGACGCGAATGGAACCTACTATCGCGCCCCACCAGGTGGCATATCGGTTACAGACGAAAATGGAGGTGGCTTCCCTGGACAACCCACAACTTCAGATGGGGGATTTTATGTCCCTAATAAGGCAAATGAACCAGTTAAGCTCTATGCTTATTTCTCCACAAAGCCAGCCCCTGTGCAGCCCTACCCAAACGGAACAGATTGTTCCACCTTGGGGTATGTAAGAGATCCTTCTACATCAAAAGTTGACCTCGTCTCTTTCGCAGCTGGAGGAGCTATCGGTGGTGCAACTGGCGGCTTAATAGCCCGAGGTGTTTCTGGCTCTGGAAATATGAGTTATGGGCAAGCTGCAGGTGCTGGTGCGGCAGGCGGTCTGATTGGAGGAGTAATAATTGCTGCCATGATAAACTCCGATGTTGGCAAGATAAAGCCATTGCAGCCGCCAGTTACAAGCACGCAATATCTAGGCAAATTCAATGACATTTCATCCAACGAAGTAACTATAAAAGAAGCAACATCGCTAGCTCTGCCTAAAAAATATTGAGCGCTTTGCTTTACAGAATAAAACTCTGTTCCCAGTATTCGTCTAACAACAGGTTCAAATTGCTCGCTCCGCTCGCTGAGACCGGCAAAGCCGGCCCCTTAACCAAACGTTAGGCAGCTGGAGAATGTTCAATGCAGCTCCACATCGTTCACACCGAAACCAATATGCTGTTCTCAAAGCACCCCTACACGTCTTGGCGTGAGATTCAGGACGAGTACGAGAGTTATAAGACTTCACTCGGCCCTTGGGAGCATGACAAAGTAATCGAGTATTTGACGGAAGAATATCCAAGTATCTCCCCTTCGGCTCAAGAGCAGGTCGCTGCCTTTCTTGCGGAGGCTTGTACTGCCAAGGTACTTACGTTTCACACACAGCAGCCAGCCACCTAACAATGCGCTCAACTGCCGCTCACTTCGTTCGCTGGACAGCCAAAAGCTACGCTTTTGTCTGCCCGTTAGCTTAATCGTTAGGGGCCACCCATGCTCTCAACCGAAACATTAGCTTTCCTAGAGGAATTAGGGCGGCGTTCACATTCAGCGTATCCTGAAGGTGGCCTCCTCTATACATATCTAGAAGCCGCAAACCAAGCACACTCACGCTTTCGCCCTTGCTCCGCTGATGAGCAACGCATTAGCCAGCCTCAGCTTCATGCGCTGGGCGGTTTTCTGCAGTCATCCCAAGGTGAATACACCATTACTGAGGTAAAGCCAGGATTCGTATCCTTGGCTGAGCAGCTCATGCAGCTTCTCAACCAAGATCTGAATTTCAGTCAGGCCACCTGGGCATTTGAAGATGATGGAGATTCCATGGGTGCAAAGCTGGAGTTCGCTCGCCAATCTGATAATCGCTTCTTCTCCCTGGAGCTGTTCTGGTCTATAGATTAGCCCCTAACAACTCGTTCAAGGCCGACGCCTTCGGCGCGGCCTTAACTCCAACGTTAGATTACCAACCCATGAAACTCATCAAACTCCTACTTGGCGCCCTGTTTTTTCATTGCATTGTGCGGCTCAGGCATGATGCTCACTGTCCTTTTTCTTGGTTTTTCTGATGGACACATCAACACTCGCTCACTGGGGTCTCTTTTCATTTCTGCCGGGGTATTTTTCACCTCATCCATACTTTTGCATTATCTCTCACGAACAACCCCAGAGAGCCCACCGAGCGAAATTTCCAAAAAAATCAAATCCCGAAAATTAAAGCTTCAGCTGCTAGTAATTAGTCTCATAATAGTTTTCATCGTAGCTATACCGTTTATTTCTAGTGCTACAAATCACACGCGCCTTGCAGCATCCATCATTTCCGGCCTGTTTTTTGGGCTTTACGCACTGCTTGCTCTGAGGTTATGGCGCTGCCCCGCATGCGAGCATCAACTTCCTTTTATGAATCGATACAAAGATCGACAATCAATAAAGATCTGCCCAAGCTGCAACGCTCAGCTCCAGTAATCTAACAACTGGTTCAAGCTGTTCGCTCTGCTCACTCGGGACCTGCTAAAGCCGGCCCCTTAGATTAATCGTAAGGGCCCACTAACTCATGCGCATACCAGCCCTGATCATCATTGATATGCAGCGTGGCATGCAGGAGCCATCAGCAGGCGCTCGCAACAATCCTCAAGCGGAGCAGGCAATCGCAACGACGCTCAAGGCATGGCGAGAGGCGAAGGCGCCTATCGTGCATGTGCGTCATATCTCGCGCACACACGGCTCTCCGTTCTGGCCTGGGCAATCTGGCGTCGAGTTCCAGGAGCAGCTGCAGCCACTGGCTACCGAGCACGTGGTTGAGAAGAATGTCCCGGATGCATTCATCAACTCGGGGCTCGAGCGCTGGCTTCGCGCGAGAGGTATCGAGGCCGTTGCAATCGTGGGTGTCAGCACCAACAACTCGGTCGAGGCTACGGCTCGTACGGCTGGCAATCTCGGCTTCGCTACATACGTCGCTGCCGATGCAACGTTTGCCTTCGCCAAAGCCGACTACAACGGCGTTATGCGTAGCGCCGAGGCCGTACACGCGATGGCTCTGGCAAACCTCAACGGCGAGTACGCCACGGTGGTCACCTCCAGCGAACTACGAGATTTGCTCTAGCCATGAGTGAACAAGCGGCTCTCGACATCTTCGGCCCCGCGGCGGCCCTTGCGTCGCTGGAAGATATTGAAAGCCTGATCCTGAACAACCCTGCGAACCCGATGCTGCGCACACAGGCTGCGGCATTCGGCCTGTCGCTCGCGGCCGTTCAAACCGTAGGTGTAACCGGCTTCTTCGAAGACGCTCGCCATGTGGTGGACGCGGTCGCCAGGGCGAAGGCTCGCATGGACATCGCTGCGTGGCATTCCCTGGAGGTGGTGCGGACCACGGCGGCGGTGCTCCTTGCTGCGCAGTTGTTCCTGGATGAGCAGACCATTGCCTGTACGGAATGGCCAGCCCCTGGCGAGGTGGCAGCGGCGGTACTGGAGTCCGCTCGCCGCGCGGTGGAGGTCTGATCCTTGCCCAGAGCCGCGCTGTTGCTCATCAAGATCGCCCTCAGCCTGCCTATCGCCTATGGCTTGGCCTACCCCTTCCTGCATCCAGACGCAGGTGGCGGCATCCTCAAGGAAGTGGAGATGCTTGGCCCGGTCGGCAGCCTGATCGCGGTGCTGCTGTTCCTGATCCTGGTGGCGCTCTACTGCCGCGACCTGCAGCGCGCGCTGGCGCTGGTGCGACCCGAGGCGCGCAAGGCGAAGCCGCGTAGCGTGTGGCTGATGTTCCTGTTGCCGTACAACTTCATCGAGGACTTCTTCATCGTCGCCAATGTGGCCACCTCGCTGCGTGAAGAGGCACGACACAACGAGCAGCTGAAGTTGCCGCGCGATGTAGGGCTGGTCAGTGGCTGGGGCTGGTGTGCGGCGCAGGTGGTCTCGCTGATTCCCCATGCGCTCGGTTCGGCGGCCGGTCTGTTGGCGATTGTGCTGTGGGTGGTGCATTGGCGCTTCGTGCGCAGCGCCAATGCCGGGCTAGCGACGCAGCAGCCTGATCACGGCGAATAGCCAGCGCTGCCAACCCGCGTCCGCCGAGGTGATGACCCGCTGCGCGGCGGCATAGCGCCAGGCCCAGTGCAGCGCCTTCTTCAAGCTGCGCATAGGGCTGGTCTTGTCGCGATAGGCCACCTCGGCCAGCAGGCCCATGGCCTGCTCGTTGCCCGCGTCGGCGGCCTGCAGCAGATACTCCTCCGCCAGCTCCCACTCCACCGGCTCGCTGCTCAGCAGCAGTTCCCCGACGAAGGCCTGCAATGCTGCCACCGGTGCCCGCGGCGCAGCCTCGCCGTGGTATTCGAGAAACTGCAGGGCGTGGTGCAGCGCCTCCTCCCACAGCGCAGCCGCCGCGTCGGCTTCACCCAGCTGCTCCGCCTCGGCGGCCAGCAGCCGCACCAGTGCCTCGGTCGCTGCCGCGTGGCCGTCGGCCGAGGCGCTGCGCCACAGCTCGCGGGCACGCGTGGTGTCCGCCGTGCAGCCCAGCCCCTGCTGCCAGCACTGGCCCAGTAGATACAGGCTTTCGGCATGCTCTGGCTGGTGGTGACCGCTGTACAGCTGCACCCGTTCCAGCGCCTCGAAGGCGCGCTTGGCATCGGGTTCGCCGGCCGCCGGATCGAGCCACAGACGACCGACGCAGAGCAGCAGGCGCCCGGTCTCGTCGAGCTGCGGATCGGCGGCCAAGCCCTGCTCGACCCAGCTGCGCGCCTGCCGCAGATCGCCGTGCCCCTGCACAGCCAGCTCGACCAGGTGCAGCCAGGCCGCGGCAGAGGGTTGGCCCGCGACCTCGCCCAAGCCACAGGCGTTGCGCGCCCACTGATAGGCCAGCTCGGCGTCGGCGCTATGCCGGGACAGCGCCAGGGCGGCGTCCAGGTCGCCCTGGCGATAGCGGCGCCGCCACTCCGGCTCCGCCTCGACCAGGGGCCGGCCCGGAACGATGAACACCGCTCGTGCAGGGCCTGCTGCGCTCACGACCAGGGCCTCGACTGCCTCGCCACGGCCCCAGGCCGCCTGCAACTGCTCGCGCTCGCTGCTCCACAGATGCGCGTAATGCAGCTCGGTTTGGCCCAGCAGGCCGATGCAGCGCTCGGCAAACGCCGGCTGGCCGTCGGCGTTCCACAACCGCAGGTTGAATCTGTCGGCTATTCCCTCCTCCTCGGCGAAGCTCAGCAGCACGGGCCGGCCGCAGACATGCAGCACGTCGACTCCGGCATGCCACCCCGGCAGCGCGGGCATGCGCCGCGCGACGTCCCACAGCTGGCAACGCTCCTGCTCGTCCTGCAGGCGCAGCCAATGCAGATTGCCGTTACCGATGGGCTCGATCTGCCAAGGGCCTGGCGGCACTATCTGCCGCCCCGCCTCGTCGATCACCCCGCAGCCCTGGGCGCTGCGCACGCGGATCAGCAGGCGCGACTGCTGCGCATCACCGCCGGCCACGTAGCTGGCCAGGTCGCCGTCTTCCGGCTCGGCACTGCGGCGCAACTCGTCCTCTGCCAAGGCAGCCGCGCCGGGACCGACACCCAGTGGCTCGATATCGTCGTAGTCGCAGGCGATGCGCCAGTCGCCCAGGCTGGGCAGCAGGCCCTGGCGACCATCGCGCACAACCCGATAAATGCCTTCGGCGGCGCAGGCATGCTGGTACGGCTCATAGCAGTCCACCTCGTCCCACTCGCAGGCCACCGCCAGCACACCGGCGGCGTTGACCCAGCCCTGCCGGCCGGACTGCCACACGCGCCAGCCGCGCTGGTCGTGTTCCTCACGAAACTCGACACGCTCGAATACGCAGGGCTGCAGCGGGCGGCAGCCGCTGTCGATCAGCCCCCAGCGGTCCTGCTCGACCACCCAGGCCACGCCCGGTGCGTCGAACAGCCCAGCGCTGCCGAACGGGCGGGTCTGCTGGTAGCGCGGCTCCTGCAGCACGCTGCCGCGGTCATCGAGGTAGCCGAGCAAAGCGCCTTCGCGCACGCGCAGCAGGCCGTTGCATTCGCGGCGCAGCTCCTCGTGCACCGGCGGCACGCGCCAATCGCGCGCCTCGATATCCAGCAAACCCTGGCGCCCGTTCAGGCTGGCTACACAGAAATCGCCCGCCGCCGAATCGACCACTGCATCGAACTGCGGGGCGAACAGCAGCTCCGCCTGCGGCTCGATCTGCAGCAGGCCCCACAGGTCACCCTGCCTGACCCAGACCCGCACGTAGCTGTAGGCATCGGGGCGTATCTCCTGCCACTGCGGCGGCACATGCCAGCTGCCGTCCTCGGCCAGCAGGCCCACCAGCCCGTCGTGCTCATGGGCGCGGAAATTGTGTTGCTGCCAAGGGTCATGGGGCTCCGCCTGCGCTTCACGGAAGTCGGCGAACGAAACGGCCTGCGCGGCAAATTCGCAGGCATGGCCCAGTTCCTGGAAATACGGGTGCTCGAAGCTGTCCAGGCCGAAGCCGCGACACCAGTCCTGCAGGTCTTCGAAATCCACCACCAGGGTGATCTCGTGCAGTTCGAGCGGGTCGCCGGCCTGCACCAGGTCCAGGCGCGAATCGGCGTTCCAGCGCCAGAACTCGATGCGCGATGGCACGTTCTGGTCGAAGGGCCCGGACAGGGCATCCAGATCGCCTTGCAGCCACAGCTGCGACAGCGGGCGATCGAACTGTTGCGCAACCTGCTCGATGTACTCGGCCACCGCCGCCAGGTGCACGCCGAGCGCCGGCACCCGGTGGAACTGCGGATGCTCGGCAATGAACGCGCAGAACTGCTGCCAGTGGTCCAGCGCCTGATCGAGGGCGACACGCAGGCCCTGACGCGGCGTCTCGACGCCCACCTCCGGCGCAGTGATAGCCGGCACCACCATGGCCCTAGCCAGGAGCAGGCACCAGAGCGGCGAGACCCGGCCCTGCCGGTCCAGAACCATCGAGCCGTCGTCCGAGCCGAGATGCAGCCAGGCGGTGCTGGCCGCTGCAGAATCCATTGCGTTCATGACGTCCATCGCTGCGGGAAAACCAGCGCCGATTCTAGCGTTGCCCGCCGAGGGGAAACGGACCCATCCGACAGCTTCGTGCTCTGCCCAGCCGAGGCGGCCGCAGCCATGCCCGGTCGCGCATTGATGGCGCCGACCCAACACTTATCGCAGCAGACTGCGAGCGCCGCCCTGCACAAGAGCGGCGCTTTGCAATAGCCTTGGCGTGCCTTCGCCACGGACTCCCGCCATGTTCAAGAACAGCTTCCACTCCATCGCCACCACCTGGCTGGCCGGCCTGCTCGCCCTGCTGCCGCTGGCCCTGTCGCTTGCCCTGCTGGGTTGGGTGGTGAGCCTGCTGAATGGCCTGGTCGGCCCCTCCAGCATGGTCGGCAAACTGTTCGCCGAACTCGGCCAGCCCTTTGTCAGCAGCCAGGAACTGGCCTGGCTGCTCGGCACCCTGGTGCTGCTGGTGGCGCTTTACCCGCTCGGCCTGGCCGTGCAGCTCGGTCTCAAGGGCCCGCTGAGCCGGCTGTTCAGCTACACCCTGCGGCGCATCCCGCTGATCGGCCCGCTATATGGCCTGGCCGATCGTTTCGTCGGCCTGCTCGACAAGAAGGAAGACGCCGACCTGGCGGCCATGAGCCCGGTCTGGTGCTTCTTCGGCGGCGACGGCACCGCCGTGCTGGCCCTGCTGCCCAACCCGCAGCCGATCGAGATCGACGGCCGCGCCTACCACGCCATCCTGGTGCCCACCGCGCCGGTGCCGGTGGGCGGCGGTCTGCTCTACGTGCCGGTGGAATGGGTCAAGCCGGCGGAGATGGGCATGGACAGGTTCACCAGCATCTACGTCTCGATGGGCATCACCCCGCCGGGCCCGAGCAAGGCGGCCACTGCCTGATGACCCTGCGCGTCTCCCTGGTTCGCGATGGCTCGCTGCTAACACCTGCGCAGGCCGATGAGCCGTTACCCTGGTGGAGCTTCGGCAAGACGGTGATCGCGGCCGCCGCCCTGTCCCTGGTGCGCGACGGCCTGCTGGAGTTGGACGAGGCAGTCGCCGAAGGCCCCTTCACCCTGCGCCAGCTGCTGCGCCACGAGGCCGGCCTGGCGGACTACGGCGAGCTCGCCAATTACCACGCCGCCGTTGCCCACAACGAGGCTCCCTGGCCGGTCGAGGAGATGCTGCAGCGCCTCGACGCCAGCCGCCTGCGCTACCCGCCAGGCACCGGCTGGCGCTACTCGAATGTCGGCTATCTGTACGTGACGCGGCTGATCGAGCGGACCACCGACCTGTCCTTCGGCGAGGCGCTGCAACAGCGCGTGCTGGCGCCACTGGGCGTGGCCCAGGTGCGCCTGGCACGGACGCGCGCCGACTGGGGCGTGGGCGCACCGCCCGCCTACGATCCGGCCTGGGTCTACCACGGCCTGCTGGTCGGCCCGCTGGACCAGGCGGCGCTGCTGCTGGATCGCCTGCTGGGCGGCGATTTCCTGCCCGCGCCACTGCTTGCGCAGATGCAGACGCCATACCTGCTCGGCGGCCCGCTCGCCGGTCGGCCCTGGGTCGCGCCCGGCTACGGCCTGGGCCTGATGCAGGGCCCGGATGCCAGTGGCCTGTACCTGCACGGCCATACCGGCGGCGGACCGGGCAGCGTGGTGGCGGTGTACCGCAGCGCCACGGCGAGTTGCGCCGTGTTCGCCGAAGGCAGCAACCAGGGCGCCGTCGAGGCCGAGGTGGTGCGCCAGCTGCGAGCCAGCGCAGACCGGTAAGCTGGCGGGCCAGAACCGCCGCCCCTGCGCCGCTGTCGATGCATAACCGATCCGGGCTGGCTAGGCTTGCCCCTTCACCTTTCAGGAGATTCCCATGCGCACCCTGCTGACCGCTCTGCTGCTGTGTTGCAGCCCTCTCGCCCTGGCCGCCGTGCAGACTAAGGAGATTCCCTACACCAGCGCCGACGGCACGCGCCTGATCGGCTACCACGCCTGGGACGACGCCATCGAGGGCAAGCGCCCCGGGGTGATCGTGGTGCATGAGTGGTGGGGCCTGAACGACTACGCCAAGCGCCGCGCCCGCGACCTCGCCGCCCTCGGCTACAGCGCCCTGGCCGTGGACATGTATGGCGAGGGCAAGCACACCCAGCATCCCAAGGACGCCGGCGCCTTCATGCAGGCGGTGATGGCCGACCCGGCCACACCGCGTGCGCGCTTCCAGGCCGGGCTGGACCTGCTCAAGGCACAGCCACAGACCGACGCCCAGCGGCTCGCCGCCATCGGCTACTGCTTCGGTGGCCGCGTGGTGCTGGACATGGCCCGCCAGGGCCTGCCGCTGGCCGCCGTGGTGAGCTTCCACGGCGCGCTGGTCACCGACACCCCGGCCAAGCCCGGCAGCGTCAAGGCCAAGGTGCTGGTGGAGCATGGCGCGGCGGACAGCTTCATCACGCCGCAGCAGATCGCCGCGTTCAAGGCCGAGATGGACCAGGCCGGCGCCGACTACCGCTTCGTCGAGCTGCCCGGCGCCAAGCATGGCTTCAGCAACCCGGATGCCGACGCGCACAAGGGCCATGGTCTGGACCTCGGCTACCAGAAAGAGGCTGACCAACGCTCCTGGGCCGATATGCAGCAGTTGCTGAAACAGGTTTTCTGAGCAAAAAAAACGGGAGTCCCGAAGGACTCCCGCACTCGATCAGTAGAGTAAAACCACGGTGGCGACAGGCCTGCCGTGGCTACAACCTCACCAGCGTCCACATGGAACGCATGTCCCAATCTGTCACAAAACAAGCGCTTGCTCTGTAGCGCTTCGTTATCGTCGTGCAAAGAAATGTAAACGGCTGGCCCGCCCACCCCGGCCACGGCAGAATGCCGGCCATGACTTCGCACATCCCGCCCTTCTGCCAGCTGCTGCTGGAACCCGCGCCGCTACAGCTGCCGGGCGCCCGCCTAGTGCGCGCCAGCTTCGATCCTGCGCACCTGGCAGCCGAGGACTTCCCACGCTGCGCCATTGAGCCGGTGCGCGGCGTGGCCAAGCGCCAGGGCGAATACCTGGCCGGCCGCCTGTGCGCCCGCGAGGCCCTGCGCCAGCTGTGCGGCCAGGCCCTGGTGCCGGGCCGCGACGAGGAAGGCGTGCCGATCTGGCCGGCCGGCGTGGTCGGTTCGATCACCCACGGTGCCGGCCAGGCCGCCGCGATGGTCGCCTCGCGCCAGGATTGGCAGGGCCTGGGCCTGGACCTGGAGAAACAGCTGAGCGCCGAGCGCGCGGCCAAGCTGGCGGGCGAGATTCTCACCCCCGCCGAAATGGAGCGCGCCGCAGGGCTGGAGCCGGAGGCCTTCGCCCGGTGGGTGACCCTGACCTTCTCGCTCAAGGAGAGCCTGTTCAAGGCCCTCTACCCGCTGGTGCTGACCCGCTTCTACTTCCACGACGCCGAGCTGCTGGAAGTCCAAGGCGAGCAGGCTCGTCTGCGCCTACTGCTCGACCTGCACGCCGACTGGCCACGCGGCAGCGAGCTGGGCGGACGCTTCGCCGAGTTCGACGGCTATCTGCTGAGCCTGGTGGCTATCGCGACCTAGACCGTGCCTCCCCCTCCCACCAGTGGAAGAGGGAAAAATCAGCTCCGCAGTAGCCCGGATGCAATCCGGGATGGCGGCACAGCCGAGCAACGCTCCCGGATTGCATCCGGGCTACGCCCCTACGAGTCGCCTGGACGTCCCTCACCCCCGCCCCTCTCCCAAAGGGAGAGGGGGTTCTACGCCAGCTCCGCCCGCAGCTGCCGCGCCGCCGCCACCATGTTGACCAGCGCCGCCTCGGTCTCAGGCCAGCCGCGGGTCTTCAGACCGCAGTCCGGGTTGACCCACAGTCGCTCGGCCGGCACGCGCTGGGCGGCCTTGCGCATCAGGCGGACCATCTCGGCGCTGTCCGGCACCCGTGGCGAGTGGATGTCGTACACACCGGGGCCGATCTCGTTGGGGTACTCGAAGCGCTCGAAGGCGTCGAGCAGCTCCATGTCCGAGCGCGAGGTCTCGATGGTGATCACGTCGGCATCCATGGCGGCGATGGATTCGATCACGTCGTTGAACTCGCTGTAGCACATGTGGGTGTGGATCTGCGTCTCGTCGCGCACGCCCGAGGCGGTCAGGCGGAAGGCTTCGGTGGCCCAGTCCAGGTAGCCCTGCCACTGGGCGCGGCGCAGCGGCAGGCCCTCGCGGAAGGCCGCCTCGTCGATCTGGATGACCTTGATGCCGGCCGCTTCCAGGTCGACCACCTCGTCGCGGATGGCTAGCGCCAGCTGGCGCGCCTGCTGCTCGCGGGAGATGTCGTCACGCGGGAAGGACCACATCAGCATGGTCACCGGGCCGGTCAGCATGCCCTTCATCAGCTTGTCGGTGCAGCGCTGGGCGTACTCGATCCAGGACACGGTCATGGCCTGTGGGCGCGACAGATCGCCATAGATCAGCGCCGGTTTCACGCAGCGCGAGCCGTAGCTCTGCACCCAGCCGAAGCGGGTGAAGGCGTAGCCGTCGAGCTGCTCGGCGAAGTACTCGACCATGTCGTTGCGCTCGGCCTCGCCATGCACCAGCACATCCAGGCCCAGCTGCTCCTGGATGCTCACGGCGTGGCGGATCTCGCTGTGCATGGCCTCGGTGTACTCGGCAGCGGACAGCTTGCCGGCCTTGAACGACTGGCGCGCCAGGCGGATGGCTGGGGTCTGCGGGAAGGAGCCTATGGTGGTGGTGGGGAACGGCGGCAGGTCGAGCCGCGCGCGCTGCCTGGCGATGCGCGCGGCGAACGGCGACTGGCGCTGGCTGTCGGCGGCAGTGATAGCGGCCAGACGCGCCTGCACGGCCGGTTTGTGGATACGTGGCGACTGCGCCCGACTGGCCTGCACCGCGCTGCTCGCGGCCAGCGCGGCCTGCACCTCGGCGGACTGCGGCTCGCGCAGGGCCTGGGCCAGCACGGCGACCTCCTGGCACTTCTGCACGGCGAAGGCCAGCCAGCTCTTCAGCTCGGCATCCAGCTTGTCTTCGCGGCCCAGGTCGACCGGGCTGTGCAGCAGCGAGCAGCTCGGCGCCACCCACAGTCGCGAGCCCAGGCGCTCATGGGCCTGCTGCAGCACGGCCAGGGCAGCCTGCAGATCGGTGCGCCAGATGTTGCGGCCGTTGACCACGCCCAGCGACAGCACCTTGTAGGAAGGCAGGCGGTCGAGGATGGCGGGGAACTGCTCCGGGGCGCGCACCAGGTCGATGTGCAGGCCATCCACCGGCAGGCTGGCGGCCAGGCCGAGGTTGTCTTCCAGGCCGGCGAAGTAGGTGGCGATCAGCTTCTTCAGCGGCTCCTTCTGCAGCAGGTTGTAGGCACGCTCGAAGGCATTCTTCCAGGCCTGCGGCAGGTCGAGGGCGAGGATCGGCTCGTCGATCTGCACCCACTCGATGCCCTGGGCGGCCAAGCGCTGGAGGATCTCGCCGTAGACCGGTAGCAGACGTTCGAGCAGTTCGAGTCTGTCGAAGTCGCTGCCCTTCTCCTTGCCCAGCCACAGGTAGGTCAGCGGGCCGATCAACACCGGCTTGAGGTTGTGGCCCAGGGCCTTGCCCTCCTCCACTTCCTCGAACAGTTGCTCCCAGCTCAGGGCGAACTGCTGGTGGGCTGAGAATTCGGGGACCAGATAGTGGTAGTTGGTATCGAACCACTTCGTCATCTCCTGGGCATGGGCACCGCCGCAACAGTTGTGCGTAACGCCTCGCGCCATACCGAACAAGGTGTCCAGGGTCGGCTTGGCGCCGTGCACATGGAAGCGCTCGGGAATCACACCGAAGGTCAGCGAGTGGGTCAGCACCTGGTCGTACCAGGCGAAGTCGCCCACCGGCAGCAGCTCGATGCCGGCGTCCTTCTGCAGCTGCCAGTGGGTGGCGCGCAGCTCGCGGCCCACGGCGCGCAGGCCGCTCTCGTCCAGCTCGCCCTTCCAGTAGGCCTCCAGAGCCTTCTTCAGCTCGCGGTCGCGGCCGATGCGCGGGAAGCCGAGGTTGTGTGCCAGTGCCATCTGTCCATCTCCAGTGTTCGTCAATGGCGCACATTCTCGACAGCGAAGGCATCATGAGACAAACTCAACCTATTCGTGATGATCACAAGTTTCATTCATTGAGATTCGCTCATGTTGGAATTGCGCCACCTCAAGACCCTGCACGCCCTGCGTGAGACCGACAGCCTGGTGGAGGCCGCCGAGCGCCTGCACCTGACCCAGTCGGCCCTGTCCCACCAGTTCAAGGAACTGGAGGAGCGTCTGGGCATGCAGCTGTTCGTGCGCAAGACCAAGCCGGTGCGCTTCACCAGCGCCGGCCTGCGCCTGCTGCAGCTGGCCGACAGCCTGTTGCCGCAGCTGCGTGCGGCGGAGCGCGATATGGCGCGCCTGGCCGGTGGCACCGCAGGGCGCCTGCATATGGCCATCGAATGCCACAGCTGCTTCCAGTGGCTGATGCCGACCATCGACCAGTTCCGCGACGCCTGGCCGGAAGTAGAGCTGGACCTGGCCTCGGGCTTCTCCTTCGCCCCGCTGCCGGCCCTGGCCCGTGGCGACCTGGACCTGGTGGTGACCTCCGACCCGGTGGACCTGCCCGGCATCACATACGTGCCGCTGTTCACCTACGAGGCGCAGCTGGCGGTAGCCAACCAGCACCCCCTGGCCAGCCGCTCCTACATAGTCGCCGAGGACCTGGAGAAGGAAACCCTGATCACCTACCCGGTGGAGCGCGACCGTCTGGACATCTTCACCCGCTTCCTCGAGCCGGCCGACGTGGAGCCGGCGCAGGTGCGCACCTCGGAGCTGACGGTGATGATGATGCAGCTGGTGGCCAGCGGCCGTGGCGTGTGCAGCCTGCCCAACTGGGCACTGCACGAATACAGCTCGCGCGGCTATGTCACCGCCAAGCGCCTGGGCGAGCGCGGTCTGTTCGCCACCCTGCAGGCCGGCATCCGCAGCGACATGCTCGATGCGCCGTTCATGCGCGACTTCCTGCTCACCGCCAAGGACACCTCCTTCGCCACTCTGGCCGGGGTCAGCGCCGCACGCGGTTGAAGCGAGGCGGCAGGACGGCGCCGCTGACGCTACCCTTGCCTGGCGCACCCGCCATAAGGAAGTCCCATGAGTCTGTCGCTGCTGAACCGCTATGCCTTCTTCGCGTTCTGCCTGCTGTTCACCCTGCTCAGCCTGCCCTTTGTCGGCGCCCATGAGTGGCTGTGGGCGCTGACCCTGCTCGGCGGCGTGCTCAGCCTGGTCGGCATCAACGACCTGCTGCAGACGCGCCAGGCGGTGCGGCGCAACTACCCGATCCTCGGCAACATCCGCTACCTGGTGGAGAGCATCCGCCCGGAGATCCGCCAGTACCTGCTGGAGGCCGACGGCGACAAGCTGCCCTTCTCCCGCGCCCAGCGTTCGCTGGTGTATGCGCGAGCCAAGAACGAGGGCGCCGACAAGCCCTTCGGCACCCTGAGCGACGTGTACCAGAGCGGCTTCGAGTTCATCGGCCACTCCATGCTGCCGGCCGACCACTGCGATCCCGCCACCTTCCGCGTCAGCGTCGGCGGGCCGCAGTGCACGCAGCCCTACTCGGCCTCGGTGTTCAACATCTCGGCGATGAGCTTCGGCTCGCTCAGCGCCAACGCCATCCGCGCGCTCAACCAGGGCGCCCAGCTCGGCGGCTTCTACCACGACACCGGCGAGGGCAGCATCAGCCCCTACCACCGCGAACATGGTGGCGACCTGGTGTGGGAACTGGGCAGCGGCTATTTCGGCTGCCGTGGCGAGGACGGCCGCTTCGACCCCGCACGCTTCGCCGAACAGGCCGCCAGCGCGCAGGTGAAGATGATCGAGATCAAGCTGTCGCAGGGCGCCAAGCCCGGCCACGGCGGCATCCTGCCCAAACACAAGGTGACCGAGGAAATCTCCCTGACCCGCGGCGTGCCGATGGGCCAGGACTGCATCTCGCCGGCGCGCCACAGCGCCTTCGCAACGCCCATCGAGCTGCTGCAGTTCATCGCCCGGCTGCGCGAGCTGTCCGGCGGCAAGCCGGTGGGTTTCAAGCTGTGCCTGGGCCACCCCTGGGAGTTCATGAGCATCGCCAAGGCCATGCTGCAGACCGGCATCCTGCCCGACTTCATCGTCATCGACGGCAAGGAAGGCGGCACCGGCGCGGCGCCGCTGGAGTTCACCGACCATATCGGCGTGCCGCTTCGCGAGGGCCTGCTGCTGGTGCACAACACCCTGGTCGGCATCAACCTGCGCGACAAGATCCGCCTCGGTGCCAGCGGCAAGATCGTCAGCGCCTTCGACATCGCCAGCGTCATGGCCCTGGGCGCCGACTGGGCCAACTCGGCGCGCGGCTTCATGTTCGCCATCGGCTGCATCCAGTCGCAGTCCTGCCACACCAACAAGTGCCCGACCGGCGTGGCCACCCAGGACCGCCTGCGCCAGCGCGCCCTGGTGGTGCCGGACAAGGCTCAGCGGGTGCACAACTTCCACCGCAACACCATGAAGGGCCTGGCCGAGATGATCGCCGCCGCCGGCCTCAGCCATCCCTCGCAGATCGAGGCCAAGCACCTGGTGCGGCGCATGTCGGCCAGCGAGATCAAGCTGTACTCGCAGCTGCACGTGTTCCTCAAGCCCGGCGAGCTGCTCGATGGCCGCATCGACGGCGAGTTCTACCGGCGCATGTGGGCCATGGCGCGGGCCGACAGCTTCGCGCCGAGCGCGACTTCGTAGTCAGCTAAGGCTTCATTACACTGCGGCCCTTCCTCTCGCGAAAGGCCGCCGCCCATGCGCACCCTGTACCAGTTCCCGATCTCCCACTACTGCGAGAAGACCCGCTGGCACCTGGACCACAAGGGCCTCGACTACCGGGTGGACAACCTTTTCCCCGGCATCCATCGGCTGAAGAGCAAGCGCCTGGCCGATATCGTCACCCTGCCGATCCTGCGTGACGGCGAGCAGGTGGTGGGCGACTCCACCGCCATTGCCCTGCACCTGGAGCAACGCTACCCCGAGCAGCCGCTGCTGCCGCAGGACGCCGAGCAGCGCGTGCAGATCCTGGAGCTGGAAGAGCGCTTCGACCGCCTCGGCGTACACGTGCGCCGCTGGCTGTACGGCCAGATCGAGGACTGGAGCACGGTGATGCACGCCATGCTCAAGGTCTACCGGCCCTGGTTCGGCCTGCGTGACCTGATGAAGCCGCTGCTGATCGACGGGGTGAAGAAGCTCTACGGCATCCGCCCGGACCGGGTGGCCAAGTCCCGCGAGGAGCTGCTGGCCGGCCTCGACCTGATCGAGCAGCTCACCGGCGGCGATCCGGCGCGCTACCTGGTCGGCGAGCAGCTGAGCCTGGCCGACGTGGCGGCTGCCGCGCTGTACGGCCCGCTGTTCACCCCGGCCGGCACGCCCTGGGAACACATCGCCGGCCATGGCCGGGAGACCCAGGAATTCCTCGACCAGCTGTTCGCCCGCCCCGCCGGGCAATGGGTGCTGCGCCGCTACGCGGAAGATCGCCAGCGTCGCGCCTGAAGGCTTATTCGCTCCAAGGGTCGTAACTGCCCACGCTCCACAGCTGGCCCTCCAGATCGCGGCAGGTGAAGCCACGGCCGCCGTATTCCTCGTCCTTGATCGGGATGAGGATCTCGCCGCCGGCGCGTTGCACCCGAGCGTAGGCGCCGTCGACATCCTCCAGCAGCAGATAGATGCCCTGGGTATTGCCGCCGATCTGGCGCGGATCGCGCAGGTTGCCGGCGTATTCGCCGTCGCGCAGGGTGCCGAGCATCAGCATGCCGTTGCCGTGCAGCAGCTGGGCGTGGTGGATGCTGCCGTCCTCGCCCGGCACGCGCAGCTGCTCGCGCAGGCCGAACACCTCGCCCAGCCAGGCGATGGCGGCCGGGGCGTCGCGATACAGCACGCAGGGAATGAGGCTGGAACCCTTGTCCATGGTCGTTCTCCTTGAGGGGGTTGCCGCGACAGTCAAGCAGGGTTGACCGCGGCGCGCCGCCGCCCGTTCGCGCCAGCCGACGAACAGCCGCCGGCAGGGCAGAAAGCGCTCTGGAACGGGCGATAAAAAGCCATGCGGCGCCCACGGCGAACTACGCTTGAAACAAGAGCAGGCATCCAGGCCAGTCGATCATGGGCGCACTTTGGCAATCGGACGCACCCCAGACTGCGCTCCCCGTGAGCGACCCGGAAGCGCTTTACACCCAGAATCCCCCGCCACGCCGGCGCAAGCTGAAAACCCTGCTGTGGATAAGCCTGTTCGGCGTGGTCGTGCTGCTCGGCCTGGCCGTCCATCGCGAGATCGAAACCGCCTATTTCCAGGCCCGCCAGTTTAGCCAGTTCGCCAGCGAGCTGAGCTACAGCCTGCAACCCGGCCCCAGCGAGGATATCGCCTTCCCCGCCGACGGGCCGTTCGACAAGCGCCTGGGCTACGCCCACCTGCCACTGCTGCTGGAGCGCCTGCAGCAGCGGCATTTCCTGATCACCGCCCAGGTCCAGCAGTCTCCGGCCCTGCTGGCCTATGGCGAACACGGCTTCTTTCCGCCGTTCAGCGAGAAGGTGCAAGCCGGCCTGGCCATCAGCGATTGCCGTGGCGAGCCGCTGTATCTGTTCCATTATCCGCAGCAGCTGTATCCGCGCTTCGCCGACATCCCGCCGCTGGTGGTGAACAGCCTGCTGTTCATCGAGAACCGCCACCTGCTTGACCAGGACCAGCCGCGCGCTAACCCGGCGGTGGACTGGCCGCGCTTCGTCAAGGCGGCGCTGTCGCAGGTGGGCAAGAGCTTCGCCATCCAGGAGCAGTCGGCCGGCGGCAGCACCCTGGCCACCCAGCTGGAGAAATACCGCCACTCGCCGGACGGCCTGACCCTGTCGGCCATGGAGAAGCTACGGCAGATGATCTCCGCCAGCGTGCGCGCCTATCGCGCAGGGCCGGAGACCTTCGCCGCGCGCCAACAGATAGTGCGCGACTACCTCAACAGCGTGCCGCTCTCCGCCGCCCCCGGCCACGGCGAGGTGCACGGCCTGGCCGATGGTCTGCGGGTGTGGTTCGGCGCCGACTTCGCGCGGGTCAACGCCCTGCTCGACCCGGCGCGCACGCCGGTGGCCAGCAGCGCCGAGCGTGGCCTGGCGCTGCGCCAGGTGCTGGCGCTGATGATCGCCCAGCGCCGCCCCTCCTATTACCTGGCCCAGGGCCGCAAGGAGCTGGAGGCGCTGACCGATAGCCATATCCGCGTGCTGGCCAATGGCGGCGTGATTAGCTGGGCCCTGCGCGATGCGGCGCTGGCGCAGAAGCTGCGCTTCCGCGACCTGGAACAACACCCGGCGATCCAGCCGGTGCAGGGCAACAAGGGCATCAGCGTGGCCCGCTCGCGGCTGTCCAGCCTGCTCAACATGCCGCTGTACGACCTCGACCGCCTCGACCTGGCCGCCAGCAGCACCCTCAACGGCCCGCTGCAGGACCAGGTCAGCGCCTACCTGCGGCGCCTGGCCGACCCCGAGTTCGCCGGGCAGATCGGCCTGTATGGCGAGCGCCTGCTGTCGCCGGAGAAGACCGCCGACGTGCGCTACAGCTTCACCCTGTTCGAGCGCAGCCCGGATGGTGCGCGGGTGCGGGTGCAGACCGACAGCACCGACCAGCCCTTCGACATCAACGAGGGCAGCAAGCTGGAGCTGGGCTCTACCGCCAAGCTGCGGGTGCTGACCACTTACCTGGAAGTGATCGCCGAGCTGCATGCCCGCTACGCCGGGCAGAGCCCCGAGGTGCTGCGCAAGATCGAGGTGGCACCGCAGGATCACCTGAGCCGCTGGATGCTCGATCAGCTGATCGCCAAGCCCGAGCAGAATCTGCGCGACACCCTGGAGGCGGCGCTGGAGCGCAAGTACTCGGCCAGCCCCTACGAGACCTTCTTCACCGGCGGCGGCGCGCACACCTTCGGCAACTTCAAGCGCGAGGACAACGCGCGCATTCCCACCCTGCGCGAGGCCCTGCGCGAGTCGATCAACCTGCCCTTCATCCGCCTGCTGCGCGACCTGGTGCGTTACAGCACCTACCACGGCGAGAGCAGCAGCGCCGCCCTGCTGCAGGACGACAAGCACCCGCTGCGCGAGGGCTACCTCAAACGTTTTGCCGACCGCGAGGGCACCACCTTCCTCCTGCGTTTCTGGCGCAAGTACCAGGGCCAGAGCGCCCAGGAGCGCCTGGACACCTTCCTCGAGGGCCTGCGACCCACCGCCGTGCGCCTGGCCGCCGTGCACCGCTACCTGATGCCGGAGGTGGACGAGGCGACCTTCGCCGCGTTCGTCCACGCCCACGCCAACGTCAAAACCGAGAAGCTGACCGAGAAGAAGCTGCACAGCCTGTACCTGGACTACGGCCCCGGCGCCTGGAGCCTGCCGGACCAGGGCTACATCGCCCGCGTGCACCCGCTGGAGCTGTGGCTGCTGGGCTACCTGATCGAGCAGCCGCAGGCGACCTTCAAGGACGCCGTGGCGGCCAGCGCCGAGGAGCGCCAGGAGGTCTACGGCTGGCTGTTCAAGACCCGCCACAAGAGCGCCCGCGACAGCCGCATCCGCACCCTGCTGGAAGTCGAGGCCTTCCTCGATATCCACCAGCGCTGGCAGCGCCTGGGTTACCCGTTCGAACACCTGGTGCCGTCGCTGGCCACCGCCATCGGCAGCTCAGGCGACCGCCCGGCGGCGCTGGCAGAGCTGATGGGCATCATCCAGAACGATGGCATCCGCCAGCCCAGCGTGCGCATCGACCGCCTGCATTTCGCCGCGGACACGCCCTACGAGACGCTGCTGCAGCAGAACAGCCAGCGTGGCGAGCGGGTACTACCCTCGGAAGTGGCGGCGGCGCTGCGTGGCGCCCTGTCCCAGGTGGTCGAGGCCGGCACCGCGCGGCGCCTGCATGGCAGCTTCCAGCTGGCCGACGGCACGCCGCTGGTGCTCGGCGGCAAGACCGGCACCGGCGACAACCGCATCGAGAGCACCACCCGCGGCGGCCATGTGCTGAGCTCGCGGGCGATCAACCGCACGGCGACCTTCGTCTTCTACCTGGGCCCGCGCCACTTCGGCACCCTCACCGCCTTCGTCCCGGGCCAGGCGGCGGAAGGTTTCCGCTTCACCTCGGCGCTACCGGTGCAGGTGCTCAAGGGCATGGCGCCGATCCTCACGCCTTACCTGGAGCCAGACAGCCACACCGGCTGCGGCGTGCCGCCGGCACCCTCCCGCGTGCGCCTGCTGTAGTTTCCTGCGGACACAAAAAAGCCGATGCAGAGGCATCGGCTTTTTCTGACGCGACTCGGCTTATTCGGCCTTGGCCTTCTCGGCGGCGTCCTTGATCAGGGTCTGCAGCTCACCCTTCTCGAACATCTCGGTCATGATGTCGCTGCCGCCGACCAGCTCTCCGGCCACCCACAGCTGCGGGAAGGTCGGCCAGTTGGCGTACTTGGGCAGGTTGGCGCGGATTTCCGGGTTCTGCAGGATGTCCACGTAGGCGAACTTCTCGCCACAGGCCATCACCACCTGCGCGGCGCGGGACGAGAAACCGCACTGCGGCGCGTTCGGCGAGCCTTTCATGTACAGCAGGATGGTGTTGTTGGCGATCTGCTCTTTGATGGTATCGATAATATCCACGACTCACCTCGTCTGAACTTCCCCGGACCAGCGCCGGGCGGGATGGCGCGATTGTAACCGAAAAACCCAGCAGCGGGCTCGGGGATGGCGCGGCACTCCCTGGCGAGCCGCCGGATGGCTAGACTGGACGGCAGGCGACGGCGGGAGTCGAGGGCGATGCAGTGAAGTGGCTGATCAAGGCGATGACCATGTTGTGCCTGTGCGGCTGCGCGCAAGGCACTGTCGCCGAGACCTTCAGGGTGGGCTTCTACGATTATCCGCCGATGATGATCGAGAACCGCAGGCGCGGCATCTACCAGGACATCCTCGATGAACTGGCCAAACTCACCGGCGACCGCTTCGACGTGCAGTACTACCCCTACCCGCGCATCGGCCTGCTGTTCAACGAAGGGCAGCTGGACATCGAGCCCGGCGTCTATCCCGGCTGGGTGCAGAACCAGGCGACACCGGGCGTGTTCTCGGTGCCCTTCGGCCAGGTAGTGGATGTGCTGGCGTTCGCCCCGCACAAGGCCTTTCCGGTCAAGCAGCCCGAGGACCTGCGCGGCAAATCGGTGGGCATGGTGCGCGGCTACGCCTATCCCGAGCTGGCGGCGCTGGTCGCCTCGGGACAGATCGACCGACGCAATGGCCTGAACGAACAGCAGCTACTGAGCATGCTGGCCAAAGCGCGCTTCGATCAGATCATCGTCAACAAGGCCATCGCCCAATACCACAGGCGCGAAGTGCCGGAGTACCGCCGCCTCGAGATCGGCGATGTGATCAGCTCATACGACGTGAGCATGCGCGTCCACCCCAGGCATGCGGCCTGGCTGAACAAGCTGGACGCGGCGATCGTCCAGCTCAAGCAGCGCGGCATCATCGAAGAGATCTACGCCCGCTACGGCGTTCATCTCTGACCCGCCAGCGCTAGGCGGCTTCCACCCGCACAGGCACCCCGTTCAGCGCCGCGTTGCCGGACACCGCGTCGAGCTGGCGGTCGTCGGTCAGGTCGTTGGCACTGGCCCCCGGCTGGGCGCTGGCGATGCCCATCTGCACGCCAGGCCGCGCATGGCCCCAGCCATGCGGCAGGCTGACCACGCCGGGCATCATCTCGTCGCTGGCCACCGCCTCCACTTCGATCTCGCCGACCCGCGACTGCACGCGCACGCGCTGGCCGTCACTCAGACCTCTGCCGGCCATATCCTGCGGGTGCATCAGCAGCTGATGCCGCGGTTTGCCCTTCACCAGACGCTGGTAGTTGTGCATCCAGGAGTTGTTGCTGCGCACATGGCGGCGGCCGATCAGCACCAGCTCACCCTCGGCCGGCAGCGGCTGGGCGGCGAAGCGCGCCAGGTCGGCGACCAGCAGTTCCGGCGCGGCCTCGATGGCCTTGGACTCGGTCTTCAGCCGCGCCGCCAGGTTCGGCTTGAGCGGCCCCAGGTCGATGCCATGGGGTGCGTCGCGCAGCGCCGCCAGGCTGAGCTTGTGCTCGGACTTGTCGCCATAGGGGCCGAAGCGCAGGCCCAGGTCGATCATCTGCTGCGGCGGCATGGTCGGCTTGAGCTCGGTGCCGTTCTTGGCGGCGAAGGCCTTGGCCAGACCGACGAAGATCTCCCAGTCGTCCAGCGCGCCTTCCGGCTTGGCCAGCACCGGCTCGTTGAAGCGGGTGACGTTGCGCACGGCGAACACGTTGAAGGTGGTGTCGTAATGATCGTGCTCCAGCGGCGCGGTGGGCGGCAGGATCAGGTCGGCGTGGCGGGTGGTCTCGTTGATGTACAGATCGACCGAGACCATGAAGTCCAGCCCGTCCAGCGCCTGCTCCAGCTGGCGGCCGTTGGGCGTGGACAGTACCGGGTTGCCGGCCACCGTGACCAGCGCGCGGATCTGCCCCTCGCCGGGGGTGAGCATTTCCTCGGCCAGCGCCGCCACCGGCAGCTCGCCGCCATATTCCGGCAGGCCGGAGACGCGGCTCTGCCAGACGTTGAAGTGGCCGCCCGAAGTGGTCGCCACCAGGTCCAGCGCCGGGCTGGTGCACAGGGTGCCGCCGACCCGGTCGAGGTTGCCGGTGACCAGGTTGATCAGCTGGATCAGCCAGTGGCACAGGCTGCCGTAGGCCTGGGTGGACACGCCCATGCGGCCGTAGCACACCGCCGACTCGGCGGCGGCGAAGTCGCGGGCCAGCTGGCGGATGTCCTCGGCCGGCACGCCGCAGCGGGAGCTCATGACTTCGGCGGTAAATGGGGCCACGGCCTCCTTCACCTGCTCCAGGCCATTGACCGGCAACGGGCCCTCACGGGTCAGGCCCTCGTCGAACAGGGTGTTGAGCAGGCCGAGCAGCAGCGCCGCGTCGTTACCCGGGCGCACGAAGATGTGCTGGTCGGCCATGGCCGCCGTCTCGCTACGCCGTGGGTCGACCACCACCAGCTTGCCGCCGCGGGCCTTGAGCGCTTTCAGGCGCTTCTCCACGTCGGGCACGGTCATGATGCTGCCGTTGGAGGCCAGCGGGTTGCCGCCGAGGATCAGCATGAACTGGGTATGGTCGATGTCCGGGATCGGCAGCAGCAGGCCGTGGCCGTACATCAGGTAGCTGGTCAGGTGATGCGGCAGCTGGTCCACCGAGGTGGCGGAGAAGCGGTTGCGCGTCTTCAGCTGACCGAGGAAGTAGTTGCTGTGGGTCATCAGCCCGTAGTTGTGCACGCTGGGATTGCCCTGGTACACGGCCACGGCGTTCTTGCCGTGCTCGGCCTGGATAGCCGAGAAGCGCTCGGCGACCAGCTCGAAGGCCTCGTCCCAGGCAATCGGCTGCCACTGGCCATTGACCTTGCGCAGCGGCTGACGCACCCGGTCCGGGTCGTTCTGGATGTCCTGCAGCGCCACCGCCTTGGGGCAGATATGGCCACGGCTGAACGTGTCCAGGGCGTCGCCCTTGATCGACAGGATCTGGCGGCTGCCGTCGTCGCGGTCTTCGGTTTCGATGGTCAGGCCGCAGATGGCCTCACACAGGTGACAAGCACGGTGATGGAGGGTCTTGGTCATGGCCTAGCCTCTGTTGTTCTGATCGAGACGACCGGTCTAGTCGCATGGGCCTGACTATGGCGGCTGCAGCCGGGCTTGGCCAGCGGCCTTCACTTTATGAATCGACGGCCATCATGCCTACCGATTCAGGCCTGCACCGAAGAACTGGAATCTCTACCAGGCAAACGGCAGGATTGCTCCGGGTCGCCTTCCGACCCCAGACAAAAATAACGAGCAAGGAGCACCATCATAAGCATGAAGAAACTCATCGTTGCCGCTGCAATGATGCTGGCCAGCATCGACGCCAGTGCTGCTAACCGCTATGCGGTTATTTCGGACAGCATTTTCACCCAGGCCTATGGCACTACCCGCCCTAGCAAGATGGCTTTCAACCTGGTCAGCGCCAAGATCGACGCCATCGTCCATGTCATCGGCTCCCCTGGCGCCACGGTCGCTCCACAGGGCGGCCACCTCGGAGCCGTCGATATGCTCGACGCTATCGAGTTCATCAGTGGCCGCGGCGGCATGGATGGCGTTTTCATCCAGGTTTCCACCAATGACCATGGCCTGGGCGTACCGCTGGAAACCTACAAGAGCAGCCTGCGCACGCTGGTCTCCGGCATCCAGTCCAAAGGGCTAGGCGTGATGTGCATAAAGCCGATCTGGAAATTCAACCAGGACGTGTCGAATGCCGTCGGCTTGAAGCTTTCCCACTATCAGCAGGCGATGACTGACGTCTGTGCCGAGTATGGCGCGGCCACTCTCACCTTCAACGCCACCTCTGCCGACTTCGTGGAGGGTGTGCACCTGAACGAGGCCGGGCATAGCAAATTCGCAGAGTGGTTCATCAATGTAGGAGCCTATCTGGGCGCCTGGAAACGCATCTAGGTCGCTCCGACCAGCGCCCCGCAGGCCCGGCCATGGCACAGAGTGCATGGTGGGGCCTGCCCCCATTATCGGTATCCAATCGGTACACCCGGTGGCCGCAACACCCTGAAACCCGCACCATTCTTGAGTCGTGTTGGCAGGCTGCGACATTTCCTTATAAGATCGCGCCTCCCCCATTTGTCGCCCTCTCGCGGCTCCAGCCGTTGTGTGGGCTGCTTTTCCCCTGAAAAACGGGGCCGCGACAGTTGTCGAATTAAGGTAGTGAACAAGATGAGCGCCAGGCACTTTCTCTCGTTGATGGACTTCAGCCCGCAGGAACTGAGCGGCCTGATTCGTCGAGCCATCGAGCTGAAGGACCTGCGCCGACGCGGCGTGCTGTTCGAGCCGCTGAAGAGCCGGGTGCTGGGCATGATCTTCGAGAAGGCCTCCACCCGTACCCGCCTGTCGTTTGAAGCCGGCATGATCCAGCTCGGCGGCCAGGCCATCTTCCTCTCCCCGCGCGATACCCAGCTGGGCCGCGGCGAGCCGATCGGCGATACCGCCATCGTCATGTCCAGCATGCTCGACGTGGTGATGATCCGCACCTACGCCCACAGCAACCTCACCGAGTTCGCCGCGCACAGCAGCGTGCCGGTGATCAACGGCCTGTCCGACGACCTGCACCCCTGCCAGCTGCTGGCCGACATGCAGACCTTCGAGGAGGCCCGCGGCAGTATCAAGGGCAAGACCGTGGCCTGGGTCGGCGACGGCAACAACATGTGCAACACCTACCTGGAAGCCGCCGTGCAGTTCGACTTCCAGCTGCGCATCGCCTGCCCCGAGGGTTACGAGCCGAAGGCCGAGTTCCTCAAGGCCGCCGGCGACCGCGTGCGCATCGTCCGCGATCCGAAGGAAGCGGTGGCCGGCGCCCACCTGGTCAGCACCGACGTGTGGACCTCCATGGGCCAGGAAGAGGAAAGCGCCAAGCGCCTCAAGCTGTTCGCCCCCTACCAGGTCAACCGCGCCCTGCTCGACGCCGCTGACCCGAGCGTGATCTTCCTGCACTGCCTGCCCGCCCACCGTGGCGAGGAGATCAGCGAAGATCTGCTCGACGATTCGCGCTCGCTGGCCTGGCAGCAGGCCGAGAACCGCCTGCATGCGCAGAAGGCGCTGATGGAAATGCTGGTCGCCCCGGGTTGCCGTCCGGCATGAGCGAACTGCTGCTGTCGCTGCGCGACCTGGCCTGCGGTTACCACGAACACCGCATCGTGCAGTCGCTCGACCTGCACCTGAACGCCGGCGACATCGGCTGCCTGCTCGGCCCCTCGGGCTGTGGCAAGACCACCACCCTGCGCGCCATCGCCGGTTTCGAGACGGTGCTGCAGGGCGAGATCGAGCTGGGCGGCGAAGTGATCTCCCGCGCCGGTTTCACCCTGGCCCCGGAGAAACGCCGCATCGGCATGGTGTTTCAGGACTACGCCCTGTTCCCGCACCTGTCGGTGGCGGACAACGTGGCCTTCGGTATCCGCAAACACCCGCAGCGCGACAGGATCACCGCCGAGCTGCTGGAGCTGGTCAAGCTCAGCCAGCTGGGCAAACGCTTCCCCCACGAGCTTTCCGGCGGCCAGCAACAGCGCGTGGCCCTGGCCCGCGCGCTGGCACCGGAACCGCAGCTGCTGCTGCTCGACGAGCCCTTCTCCAACCTCGACGGCGAGCTGCGCCGGCGCCTCAGCCACGAGGTGCGCGATATCCTCAAGGCGCGCGGCACCAGCGCCATCCTGGTTACCCACGACCAGGAAGAGGCCTTCGCCGTCAGCGACCATGTCGGCGTGTTCAAGGATGGCCGGCTAGAGCAGTGGGACACGCCCTACAACCTGTACCACGAGCCGCTGACGCCCTTCGTCGCCAGCTTCGTCGGCCAGGGCTACTTCATCCGCGGCCAGCTGCAGAGCCCGGACACGGTGCAGACCGAGCTGGGCAGCATCCGCGGCAACCGCGCCTACACCCTGGCGCCCGGCAGCGCGGTGGACGTGCTGCTACGCCCGGACGACATCGTCTACGCACCGGACAGCGCCCTGCAGGCGCAGATCGTCGGCAAGACCTTCCTCGGGGCCGCCACCCTGTACCGCCTGCAACTGCCCACCGGCACCCAGCTGGAGGCGATCTTCCCCAGCCATGCCGACCACGCGCCGGGGCAACAGGTCGGCATCCGCGTCGCCGCCGATCACCTGGTCGTGTTCGCCGCCCAGGGCAGCGTGGCCGCCCAGGTCAGCCTGGGTGAGTCCGGCGTACGCCGCCACAGCAGCAGCTGATCGTCGAATCCGCTTTCCGCAGCGTAGGAAATTAGAGAGCGCCCAGCCGTAGGGCGGGTGAAACCCGCGCGCATGTGGCGGGTTTCGCGGGTTACACCCGCCCTACACAGGCTTCAAACAAACAGCTTGCCGCTGGCCACCAGCACGGCCTGGCCGGCGATCTTCACCCGCTCGCCTTCCAGCCGGCAGTGCAGCTCGCCACCACGGGCCGAGCACTGATAGGCACGCAGCTCGCTCTTGTCCAGGCGCTCGGCCCAGTACGGCACGAGGATGCAGTGGGTGGATCCGGTGACCGGGTCCTCGTCGATGCCGATGCCTGGGGCGAAATAGCGCGAGACGAAGTCATGCTCGCGGCCCTGGGCCGTGACGATCACACCCAGGCCCGGCAGTTTCGCCAGCGCCGCCAGGTCCGGCTTGCACTCGCGTACCGCCTGCTCCGACTCCAGCACCACCAGCAGCTCCTTACCACCCTGCACCGCCAGGACCCTCTGCCCGAGAATAGCCGCCACCTCGGCCGCCATCTCCACCGGTTCCAGCCACATGGCCGGGAAATCCAGCACCAGCCGGCCACTCTCGCGACTCACCGCCAGCGCACCGGACATGCACACGAACTGCAGCCGCTCGCCCGGCTCGCCATACAGCTCGAACAGCGCATGGGCCGTGGCCAGGGTGGCGTGGCCGCACAGCGGCACTTCGCATGCCGGGGTGAACCAGCGAATCCGCCAGCCCGCGCCCTCGCGCACGGTGAAGGCCGTCTCGGCCTGGTTGTGCTCGGCGGCGATGCGCTGCATCAACTCGTCCTCCAGCCAGGCGTCGAGCCGATAGACCACGGCCGGGTTGCCGCGAAACGGTCGGTCGGTGAAGGCGTCGATCTGGTGGAATTCGAGTGACATGTGGCGCTCCCTGGCATTTGGTCTTGAGGTCGCCAGCATGCCGCGCCCCACGCCCGGCGACCCGATACAGTCGGGGCCGATTGCGCCATTACAGCTGCACTGTCTCAAGGCGTCGCGAGCGAGCGCGGTGCAGACGCTTTATCGCGAAAGGCTCTAGATAGTCATTAATTCGCAATAAATCAGTCACTTGCCAATCCTGGCATGCCGCCTGCTATGGCCGACCCCGGTCAGCACAACGGCGTGTCTGCCAACTCAACCGACAACGACGTCACGGAACCCTTCCCCTTACCGGGAGCGCGGGTGCTGTGGCGTTTTTTTTTGCGTTAATTGGCTAACAGGAAAGACCTCCATGTGCATGAAACCGACCCTACTGTCGCTCGCCATCGCCTCCGCCACCCTCGCCCAGGGCGCCTTCGCCGCCGAGGACTTCAGCAACCTGTTCACCCAGGGCAAGCCGATCCTCGATGCCCGCTACCGCTTCGAGAACGTCGACCAGGAAAACGCCCTGCGTGACGCCAACGCCCAGACCCTGCGCACCCGCGCCGGCTTCCAGAGCGGCAAGTGGTACGGCCTGTCCGGCCTGATCGAGGTGGACAACGTCAGCCGCCTGGGCGACGCCGCCTACAACGACACCCGCAACGGCCAGCGCGAATACGCGGTGGTGGCCGACCCGGACGGCACCGAGGTCAACCAGGCCCTGCTGCGCTACGACCACAAGCTCGGCAGCGCCGTGCTCGGCCGTCAGCGCATCAACCTAGACAACCAGCGCTTCATCGGCAGCGTGGCCTGGCGCCAGAACGAGCAGACCTACGACGGCGCCCTGACCCAGCTCAAGCCGATCGACGGGCTGACCCTGAGCTACGCCTACATCGACCAGGTCAACACCATCTGGGGCCCGGAGAACGGCCGCTACGACAACCGCACCAATCCGGCCAACATCGACGGCCACAGCCACCTGGTCAACGCCCAGTACGTGTTCATGCCAGAGCTGACCGCCACCGCCTACAGCTACCTGCTGGACCTCGACAACATCGCCGTGGCGCCCACCGCCGCCGAGGGCACGCTGTCCAGCCAGACCAGCGGCCTGCGCCTGAATGGCGCCGTCGCTGGGGTCAGCTACGTGCTCGAATATGCCCAGCAGAAGGACTACGGCGACAACCCGCTGGACCTGGACAGCGAGTACTACCTGGCCGAACTCGGCTACACCCTCAAGGGCGTGCAGCTGAAGGCCGGCTACGAGGTGCTGGGCGGCGACAACGGCGGCGGCAACCGCGCCTTCCAGACCCCGCTGGCGACCAAGCACCTGTTCCAGGGCTGGGCCGACCAGTTCCTCACCACCCCGGCGGACGGCATCGAGGACGCCTACTTCGGCGTCACCGCGCCGCTGTTCGGCGGCACCCTGCAGGCCTGGTACCACGACTTCGCCACCGAGCAAGGCAGCGATGACTATGGCGACGAGATCGACCTGTCCTACGCCCACCCGATTCCCGGGGTGAAGGGCCTGGTCGGCCTGGTCAAGTACGCCACCTACGACTCCGCGGACGAGGCCCGCACCGTGGATACCGACAAGGTCTGGCTGCAGCTGCAGTACACCTACTGAGCCGCCTCGCGGCCTTCACCGGCGGCCCCGCAACGGGGCCATTGCAGCGCGCGGCCCGGCCGCGCGCCTTCGGAGGTATCCATGATGAGTCGTCTTGCCCTTCTGTTCGGCCTCGCCTGCGCCCTGCTCGGCCAGCCCGCCAGCGCCGCCATCGGCGATGCCGAAGCGATGAACCTGTCCGGCATGCAGCGCATGCTCAGCCAGCGCATCGCCAAGAGCTACCTGATGATCGGCGCCGAGGTGCGCAGCGACCAGGCCGTGCAGCAGCTGGATCAGAGCGTTGCGCGCTTCGAAAGCAACTACCAGGCGCTCAGCGAATACGCTCCCAGCGCCGAAATCACCGCGGCGCTGGAGCAGGTCGGGCTGACCTGGCAGCGCTACCGCGAGCTGGCCCTGTCGCGCCCCGAACCGCAGCAGGCGCTGAGCCTGTTGCAGCTCAGCGACCAGCTGCTGGCGCAGAGCGAGGCGCTGGTACAACTGATCGAGGCCCACACCGGCAACGCCGGCGCGCGCCTGGTCAACCGCAGCGGGCGCCAGCGCATGCTCAGCCAGCGTATCGCCAAGCTCTACCTGGCGCTGAGCTGGAAACTGCCGGCCGAGGGCCTGGAGCAGCAGCTGCAGCAGGCCACCACGGAATTCGAAGCGGCCCAGCAAGAGCTGCTGGCCGCCGAGCAGAACACCCCGCAGATCGCCGCCGCACTGAAGAAGGTCGAGGCCCAGTGGCGCTTCGCCCGCGCCGGCTTCCAGCTGTCCGCCGACTCGCGCTATGTGCCGACGGTGATCACCACCACCACCGAGACCCTGCTGTGGCAGATGAACGAGCTGACCAGCGCCTATGAGCAGGTGATGCAGCGCGAGTCCTAGCGTTCCTCGACGCCATAGGCCTTGAGCAAGGCCCGCAGACGGCCGTCGGCGCGGTAGCGCTGCAGGCCCTGCTCGAACAGCTCGACATAGCGAGCGCTGTCCGCGCGGGTCGGCGAGAAGGCCAGGTAGATCGGCACGTCCGGCTCGCGGCAGCCGGCCTCGCGCAGCTCACCACTGCGGCCGAGGTCGGCCAGGCGCGACTGGATCACCCAGCTGTTTTCCACCAAGGCGTCCAGGCGGCCATGGCGCAGCTTGGTCAGGTTGAGGTCGAGGGCGTTGTCGCCGGCGGCCACCTGCACCCGATCGCCGTCGCGGTGGGCGGCCACATAGGCATTGAGCGGCTCGCCGTAGCTGTAGTCGTTGATCACGCCCAGGCGCACCGGCGCCAGCGAGTCGACGCCGCCGAAGCGCCAGGTGGAATCCTGGCGGGTATAGAAGCAGTTGCGCGACATGGCCACCGGCGTGCGGGTGAACAGGAAGTCCGGGGCATCCTCATGGCCGGCGCCCACTGCGGCGTTGAGCTCGCCGCGACGCACCTCCTGCAGCACCCGCGCCCAGTTGCGCGTCTCGTAGCGCACGGCGATGCCGACCTCGGCGAAGATGTCGCGCGCCAGCTCGACGAAGATGCCCGGCCGTGGCGAGTCGGCCGCGCAGTTCACCGGGCACCAGAGATCGGCGGCGATGACCAGCGTTTCGTCACGCGCGCTGCCCGCCGGCGCAGGGCCAGCGAGCAAACTCAGGGCGAGAGCAAGGAGCGGCAGGCGACGGCGCGGCTGCATGCGGCGACCTCAAGGGGAACTTGGCACCCTTGTACCACCTCAGCCCTCGCTGCGCACCCTCTTCACCGCGTCCAGCCAGCCGGCGTAGAGCTTGCCCCGATGGGCGTCGGCCATGCGCGGGGCGAAGCGCTGCTGGCGATGCCAGTGGCTGGCCACTTCATCCAGATCGCGGTACAGCCCGGCCTGCAAGCCGGCCAGATAGGCCACGCCCAGGGCCGTGGTCTCGGTCACCACCGGACGCTCCACCGGCACGCCGAGGATGTCGGCGAGGAACTGCATGACCCAGTTGTTCACCACCATGCCGCCGTCCACACGCAGCGCGCTGGGCTCGGCGGCGCCATCCTGGCGCATGGCCTGGAGCAGGTCGCGGGTCTGGTAGCACACCGACTGCAAGCCGGCGGTGACGATCTCCTTGATCCCGGTGTCGCGGGTCAGGCCGAAGATCGCGCCACGCGCCTTGGGGTCCCAGTACGGCGCGCCGAGGCCGGTGAAGGCCGGCACCAGGTACACGCCGCAGGCATCACCGGTCTGCTCGGCGAGCAGCTCGGTGTCGCGGGCGTCGCTGATCAGCTTGATGCCGTCGCGCAGCCACTGCACGGCGGCGCCGGCGACGAAGATGCTGCCCTCCACCGCGTAGGTGACCTTGCCATTGAGACGGTAGCCGACGGTGGTCAGCAGGCGGTTCTTCGACACCACCGGCTTGTCGCCGGTGTTCTGGATCATGAAGCAGCCGGTGCCGTAGGTGCTCTTGACCATGCCGGGCTCGAAGCAGGTCTGGCCGATCAGCGCGGCCTGCTGGTCACCAGCCATGCCCAGCACCGGAATGCCGGCGCCTAGCAATGCCGGTTCGGTGACGCCGAAATCGGCGGCGCAATCCAGCACCTCCGGCAGCAGGCTGCGCGGGATGTCGAACAGCTGCAGCAGCTCGTCGTCCCACTGCTGGCTGTGGATGTTGAACAGCAGGGTGCGCGAGGCGTTGCTGGCGTCGGTGCGGTGCGACTTGCCATCGGTCAGGCGCCACAGCAGGAAGCAGTCCACGGTGCCGAAGCGCAGCTCGCCACGCTCGGCGCGCTCGCGGGCGCCGGGCACGTTGTCGAGAATCCAGCGCAGCTTGGTGGCGGAGAAATACGGGTCGATCAGCAGGCCGGTCTTGTCGGCCACCTTGGCCTCGTGGCCCTCGGCCTTGAGCCCGGCGCAGTAGTCGGCGGTACGCCGGTCCTGCCAGACGATGGCCGGGTGGATCGGCGAGCCGCTGACGGCATCCCACACCACGGTGGTCTCGCGCTGGTTGGTGATGCCGATGGCCAGCACCTCGTCGGCCTTCAGGCCCTTGCTGGCCAGGGCCTCACGACAGACCTTGAGGGTGGTCAGCCAGATCTCCTCGGCGTCGTGCTCGACCCAGCCGTCCTTGGGAAAGTACTGCTTGAACTCCTGCTGGGCGCTGGCCAGCGGCAAACCCTGGGCACTGAAGACGATGGCGCGGGAGCTGGTGGTGCCCTGGTCGATGGCAAGCAGGTATTGGGACATGCGCGTTTCCTTGTTGTTATGCGTGAGCTCCGCTCGGGAGCCGGATCATTCCCTGCCGATGGCGGCGAAGGTGCCCTGGGTGTGCAGGGCCAGCACCTCGGCCGCCAGCTCCACTTCCAGGCCACGGCGGCCGGCGCTGACATGGATGGTCGGGTACTGGCGTGCGGATTCGTCGATAAAGGTGCGCAGGCGCTTCTTCTGCCCCAGCGGGCTGATGCCGCCGACCAGATAGCCGGTGCTGCGCTGGGCCTGCTGCGGGTCGGCCATGTCGGCCTTCTTCGCCCCGGCGGCATGCGCCAGGGCCTTGAGGTCGAGACTGCCGGCCACCGGCACCACCGCCACCAGCAGCTCGCCCTTCTCGGTGGCGGCGAGCAGCGTCTTGAACACCCGTGCCGGCTCCAGGCCGAGCTTCTCGGCGGCCTCCAGGCCATAGGACGGGGCCTTGGGGTCGTGGTGGTAGCTGTGCACCTGGTGCTCGGCCTTGGCCTTTTTCAGCAGATCGATGGCAGGAGTCATGTTCGAATGTGAAAATCCCTGACGAAGGCGCGTACCTTAGCGGAAAAAACCTGGCGGGAGCAGCCCTCGCCGTCACACCGGGTGGCTACCGCGGATGGCTGGCCATAACAGTCGCCAGCAGGCGGCACCTCGCTATAATCCGCCGGCCGATAAAAAAGGAAAGCCCATGAGCCTCCCACCCCGCCAGCAGAGCATCCTCGAACGCGCCCGCGAGCGCGGCTACGTCAGTATCGAAGAGCTGGCCCAGGCCTTCGCCGTCACCCCGCAGACCATCCGCCGCGACATCAATCAGCTGGCCGAACAGGGCCTGCTGCGGCGCACCCATGGCGGCGCGGCGAGCGAGGCATCGAGCATCCAGAACACCGCCTACGCCATGCGCGCCGGGCAGATGCGCGACGAGAAGCAGCGCATCGCCGAGGCCATCGCCGCACAGATTCCCGACTACGCCTCGCTGTTCATCAGCATCGGCACCACCACCGAGGCCATCGCCCGCGCCCTGCTCGGCCGCAAGCACCTCAAGGTGATCACCAACAACCTGCACGTGGCCGCCACCCTGGCGGACAAGGCCGACTTCGAAGTGCTGGTGGCCGGCGGCAGCGTGCGCAGCGACGGCGGCGTGGTCGGCCAGGCGGCGGCTGACTTTATCCAGCAGTTCAAGGTCGACTTCGCCATCATGGGCATCAGCGGCATCGACGAGGACGGCAGCCTGCTGGACTTCGACTACCAGGAAGTGCGCGTCTCCCAGGCCATCATCGACAACGCCCGCCAGGTGCTGCTGGCCGCCGACTCCAGCAAGTTCGGGCGCAACGCCGTGGTGCGCCTGGGCTCCATCGCCCTGGTCGACCACATCTTCACCGACGCCCCGCCCTCCGCCGGCCTGAGCCGCCTGCTGGCCGAGCAGAAGATCCAGCTGCATATCGTCTGATCCCGCTCCGTAGCCCGGATGCAATCCGGGAACGGAGTCACCTGCCCTCCCGGATTGCATCCGGGCTACGCGCACCTCTCGTAACCCACGCTGCGCTTGTGCGAGCCATCTCGCCTTTCTGATGGTCGGCCGCCCTTCGGGCTGGCGAAAGCGCGCCTGCTCGGCTAGCATATTTTCGAAATCGAACATTCATAAGTTCACATTACAACTTACGGTGCCTTGCCATGTCGCTCAGTCAGACGCCCCCCATCGCTGAAATCTACGATCTGGCCGTGGTCGGTGGCGGCATCAACGGTGCCGGCATCGCCGCCGACGCGGCCGGCCGGGGCCTCTCGGTGTTCCTTTGCGAACGCGACGACCTGGCCCAGCACACCTCCTCCGCCAGCAGCAAACTGATCCACGGCGGCCTGCGCTACCTCGAACACTACGAATTCCGCCTGGTCCGCGAGGCACTGGCCGAGCGCGAAGTGCTGCTGGCGAAGGCCCCGCATATCGTCAAACCGATGCGCTTCATCCTGCCGCACCGCCCGCACCTGCGCCCGGCCTGGATGATCCGCGCCGGCCTGTTCCTCTACGACCACCTGGGCAAGCGCGAGAAGCTGCCGGGCTCCAACGGCGTGCGTTTCGGCGCCGGCAGCCCGCTGAAGGCCGAGATGGCGCACGGCTTCGAATACTCCGACTGCTGGGTGGACGATGCGCGCCTGGTGGTGCTCAACCTGATGGCCGCACGCGAACGCCACGCGCATATCCACACCCGCACCCGCTGCGTCAGCGCGCGGCGCAGCAAGGGTCTGTGGCATCTGCATCTGGAGCGCGCCGACGGCAGCCTGTTCTCGATCCGCGCCCGCGCCCTGGTCAACGCCGCCGGCCCCTGGGTGGCGCGTTTCATCCAGGACGACCTGAAGCAGAAGTCGCCCTACGGCATCCGCCTGATCCAGGGCAGCCACATCGTGGTGCCGCGCATCCACGAGGGCGAGCAGGCCTACATCCTGCAGAACGAGGACCAGCGCATCGTCTTCGTCATCCCCTGGCTGGAGCGCTTCAGCCTGATCGGCACCACCGATCGCGAGTACCAGGGCGACCCGGCCCAGGTCCGTATCAGCGAGGAAGAGACCGACTACCTGCTCAAGGTGGTCAACGCCCACTTCAAGCAGCAGCTGCAACGTAGCGACATCCTGCACACCTACTCCGGCGTGCGTCCGCTGTGCGACGACGAATCCGACGAGCCCTCGGCCGTGACCCGCGACTACACCCTGTCACTGTCCGGCGCGCCGGGCGAGGCGCCGCTGCTGTCAGTGTTCGGCGGCAAGCTGACCACCTACCGCAAGCTGGCCGAGTCGGCCATGAGCCAGCTCGCGCCCTACTTCCCGCGCCTGTGCCCGGCCTGGACCGACCAGGCGCCACTGCCCGGCGGCGAGAACATGGACAGCCGCGAGGCGCTGGTGGACAAGCTGATCGCTCGCTTCGGCTGGCTCGACCGCGAACTGGCCCAGCGCTGGGCCAGTACCTACGGCAGCCGCACCTGGCGCCTGCTGGACGGCCTGCAGTGGCAGAACGAGCTGGGCGAGCACCTGGGCGCCGGCCTATATACCCGCGAGGTGGACTACCTGCGCCGCGAGGAATGGGCCGTGGAGGCCGAGGACATCCTCTGGCGCCGCACCAAGCTCGGCCTGTTCATGACGCCCGGCCAGCAGGCCAAGCTGCGGGACTACCTGCAGGCCAGCCGTCAGCCACAGCCCCTGGCCAGCGCTCGCGCCATCTGATCAGAGCGGCGACTGCGCCCCACTCTCCTGCCGTTGGGCCAGCTGCGCGTCGTCCATGCGATGGGCGCGCAGGTGCGGCAGCACGGCGGCCAGCAGCGGCTCCTTGAACGCCGTCTGGAAGCGATGGGCCAGGCCCGGAATCAGCTTCAGCTCGCTGCCCTTTATATGGGCGGCCACGTGCACGCCGTGCATCACCGGCAACAGCGGATCGGCGGTGCCATGCACCACCAGAGTCGGCACCCGCAGGCGATTGAGCAGCTCCACCCGGCTCGGCTCGGCGAGGATCGCCAGGATCTGCCGCTGCACACCCTGGGGATTGAAGGCGCGGTCGTAGCTGTGCTCGGCCTCCGTCAGTAGCTGTGCGCGATCCACCGCCAGGCTCGGGCTGCCGAGTGCGGCCAGCAGGTCGGCCTGCTGCTCGATGGCCGCGGCGCGATCCGGCGCCTCGCGCCGCGCCAGCTGCTGCAGCAGGCGCGCATCCGGCTCCGGCAGGCCCGGCGCGCTGGAACTGGTCATCAGCAGAGTCAGGCTTTCCACCCGCCGTGGCGCCAGGTCGGCCATGTGCTGGGCGATCATCCCGCCCATGCTGGCGCCCAGCACGTGGAAGCGCTGCACGCCCAGCACATCCATCAGGCCCAGGGCATCACCGGCCATGTCGCGCAGCGAATAGGGCGCGGCGGCGCCGAGGCCCACCTGATAGCTGAGCAGCTCATAGCCCAGGTTCACCTCGGGAGCGGCGCCCGCCCAGGTCGACAGGCCGACGTCGCGATTGTCGAAACGGATCACCCGGAAACCCTGCTCGCACAGGCGCGCGAGCACCTCATCGGGCCAGTGGATCAGCTGGCCGCCGAGCCCCATGACCAGCAGCAGCGCCGGATCGCTGTCGCGGCCGATGCTCTGGTAAGCCAGACGCACCTCGCCGACATCCGCCATAGCGGTCGGCACCTGCAGATCGCAGCGAGAAGCCGCCAAGGACGACACGCCGCACAGCAGCGCGACGAAGAAGAGCAACGCACGCATCGAGAACACCCAGAACGCAGAACCCCAGTGAAGCGCGAGTCTGCGGATGTTCGTGCGTTGGCGCTGCCACAGTTCGATGACAATTTGATGAAGGGTGCCGAACGGTAGTGACTCGGCTTCAGAGCGGTTCCGTCGTCGCCGGCTGCTCGCGCGGCCAGACCAGGCTGAAGTGGGCGCCACCGAGGTTGGCGCTGCGGCCGACATGGGCGCGGCCGGCGTGCCAGTAGATGATCCGGCGTACGATGGACAGGCCCAGGCCGTGGCCGCCGGAGGCGCGGGTGCGGCTGTCGTCCAGGCGCAGGAAGGGGGTGAAGATGCGCTCCCAGGCGTCCTCGGGCACGCCGGGGCCGTCGTCCTCCACATCCACCCGGCAGCGCTCCGGACCAATGTTGTAGGTCAGGCGCACGCGGGTGTCGGCGTGGCGCATGGCGTTGCTCACCAGGTTCTGCAGGGCGCGGTGCAGGTAACGCGGCTCGGCCTCCACCAGGGCGCTGCCATCCGGTGCATCGCGGCATTGGCCACGGTCGACACGGATATCGGCACGCAGCGGCGCCAGCTCCTTGATCACCTGGTCGAGCAGCGCACGCAGGTCCACCCGCTGGTAGATCAGCTCCGGCGAGCCCTGCTCCAGGCGCGCATAGACCAGCATCTCGTCGACCAGCTTGTCCAGTTCCTGGATATCGCCGTCCATGCCGTCCATGTACTTGCGCCGCGCCTCGTCGCTGTCGGCGTCACCGACCATCTCCAGGCCGAAGCGCAGGCGCGCCACCGGCGTGCGCAGCTCGTGGGACACGGCGCGCACCATCTCGCGCTGCACGTTGAGCAGGCGCTGCAGCTGCTCGGCCATGGCGTTGAAGGTGGCGGCCAGGCGCCCCACCGAGTCGGCGCCCTGGGTCGGCGCGCGGGCATCCAGGCGGCCGCTGGCCAGGTGCGAGGCGGCGTTTTCCAGGGCCAGCAGACGGCGCTCCAGGCGCCGCACCAACAGATAGAGGATCAGCCCGGTGAGGGTCAGGCCGAGCACGCCGATCAGCACCAGCAGCTCGGTCGGATAGGGATTCATCTGGTAGATCGGGCCGACTTCCAGCACCCAGGGCGTGCCGACCATGCCGGCGATCACGCGGATCGAGTCGCCGCCCTTGCCCAGCGCCAGTACCGTGTCGCCCTCGTCCACCCGGCGCTGCTGGTCCTCGTCCAGGTCGACCTTCTCCAGGGTGACCAGGCGCAGGTCGAAGCCGAACTGCTTCTCCTCCTTGAGCGCGGCCAGGCGCCTGGGCTGCTCGACGATGGGGTAGCGCACCAGCTCGTCCATCAGCAGGTAGACGGTGGCGCGCGCCAGCTGCTCGCTGATCTGTTCCACCTCGGTGGTCAGCACCAGTTGCTGCTCGGCACTGACCAGCGCGTAGACACGCGCCGCGTGCGGGCCGGTCTGCTCCACCAGCACCTGGCCGCGCAGCAGACGCCCGCGTGTGCGGCCATCCAGCGGCTCGGCGGTCAGCTGCTGCAGCTCCAGCGACACGCCGATCAGCCGGCTCCAGGTCACCAGCGCCCGACGCCGGTCCACCTCCCCCATGGGTTGCAGGCTGTCCGCCATCAGGCGGAAGGTGCCGCGCGCCAGCTGCTCGCGGTACTGGTCGCTGCGCACCTCGTTGGTCAGCTGCAGGGCGCCGACGCCGAGCAGCGCAACCAGCACCAGGGCGGCGATGATGCCGCCATAGATGCGCAGGAAGATGGTGTTCATTGCAGCGCGCTGGCGGCCTCGGCGACGAACAGGTAGCCCTTGCTGCGCACAGTCTTGATCAGGCGCGGGTGCATCGGGTCGTCGCCGATCTTCGGGCGGATGCGCGAGATGCGCACGTCGATGGAGCGATCCTGGCCGTCGTACTCGATGCCTCGCAGGGCGGTGAAGATCTCCTCGCGGGAGAGAATGCGCCCGGCGTTCGCCACCAGCAGCCAGAGCAGGTCGAACTCGGCACTGGTCAGCTCGATGCCCTCGCCGCGCAACCAGGCCTCGCGCATGGCGCTGTCGATCACCAGCGGACCGAACTCCAGGCGCCGCTGGTTTTCCGCCGTCGGCGCCTCGGCCACGCCCTCACTGCGCCGCAACAGGGCACGGATGCGCGCCAGCAGCACACGCGGGCGCACCGGCTTGCACACATAGTCATCAGCGCCCATCTCCAGGCCGAGCACTTCGTCCATGTCGTCGGTACGCGCGGTGAGCATCAGGATCGGCCCGGCGAACTGGCCACGCACCTTGCGGCAGATGGACAGGCCATCCTCGCCCGGCAGCATCAGGTCGAGCACCACCAGGTCCGGCTGCTCCTTGAGGATGCGCGCCGCGGCCCGGGCGCCATCGGATTCGATCGCCACCTGCAGGCCATTGCCTTGCAGGTACTCCTGGGTCAACTCCGCCAGCCGCTGATCGTCCTCGACGATCAGGATTTGCCAGGCCTCTTGCTCCACGAATTCTCTCCAGCGGGAACGCCATAGTGGCGGCATTGTAACAACCGCGAACGGTTAGCACAGCGCATGCCAGAAACACTAGATATTGTGTTAGCTTCCACGCCCGCAGAATACTTTTCCCGGCCGGCAAACCCGCTCACCAGGGTCGACGAACGGTAGAAGCCAGGGTTCATGGGGCTTGCCGCGATTCCCGCGAATTTCACCCACAATTCACCCACAAGTTATCCACAGAATTGCCCCCCACCCTTCCCTTGCAATGCCCCCGTTAGCGCATTATCTTGTATCCCCATCGCGCCTCACACCTACATATGGTGTTTTTACGAGGCACCGGACACTAAGAAAAAAGAATGCAGAGGGGCCCGATCCGCTCGCTACCGGTAGCACTTCCCACACATCCGCCGCAGCGGTGGATGGTCGCGGCACGGACAGCGCAGCAAGCCCCCTAGATACGCCGAACAGGTACGCAGCCACAGGCGCCCACCACTATCCCTAGTGGTACAGCCTGCGGCCTCGTCACCGACTTTGGAGCCAGGAAGGCGCTTGAAGTCCGCGCCCTTACTGCCCCAAAGAATGCTTTTCTCGATGCCTGGCTGGAACGCCGGATTTCGTGACGTTTTTCAATGGAATGAACACAAGGCACCTCAGGTGTCCAAACCAATTAGAAGTGGAGAACCTCATGCACACCGACACAACTCGCGAGAACCCGCAGGCCGTGGCGCCGCAGGCAGCCGAATCCAGTCAGGATCTGGCCGCCACCGCCCCGGGCCAGCTGCGCGTGATCAAGCGCAACGGCACCGTCGTCCCCTACACCGACGACAAGATCACCGTGGCCATCACCAAGGCGTTCCTCGCAGTTGAAGGCGGCAATGCCGCCGCCTCGTCGCGTATCCATGAGACCGTCGCGCGCCTGACCGAGCAGGTCACCGCCACCTTCAAGCGCCGCATGCCGTCCGGCGGCACCATCCACATCGAAGAGATCCAGGACCAGGTCGAACTGTCCCTGATGCGCGCCGGCGAGCAGAAGGTCGCCCGCGACTACGTGATCTACCGCGAAGCCCAGGCCAGCAAGCGCAAGAGCGCCAGCGACGACGTGGCCCAGCCGCACCCGAGCATCCGCGTCACCAAGGCCGACGGCAGTGTGCAGCCGCTGGACATGGGCCGCCTGCAGACCATCATCCGCGAGGCCTGCGAAGGCCTGGCCGAAGTCGACGGCTCGCTGATCGAGTCCGAAACCCTGAAGAACCTGTACGACGGCGTGGCCGAGAAGGACGTCAACACCGCCCTGGTGATGACCGCCCGTACCCTGGTCGAGCGCGAGCCGAACTACTCCTACGTCACCGCCCGCCTGCTGATGGACAACATCCGCGCCGAGGCCCTGGGCTTCCTCGACATCGCCAGCAGCGCCACTCACCACGAGATGGCCGACCTCTACGCCAAGGCCTTGCCGGCCTACGTCGAGAAAGGTTCCGAGTTCGAGCTGATCGACGCCAAGCTGAAAGAGTACGACCTGGAGAAACTGGGCCGCGCCATCAACCACGAGCGCGACCAGCAGTTCACCTACCTGGGCCTGCAGACCCTGTACGACCGCTACTTCATCCACAAGGACGGCATCCGCTTCGAGCTGCCGCAGGTGTTCTTCATGCGCGTGGCCATGGGCCTGGCCATCGAAGAGCCGAAGAACCGTGAAGAACGCGCCATCGAGTTCTACAACCTGCTGTCCTCGTTCGACTACATGGCGTCGACCCCGACCCTGTTCAACGCTGGCACCCTGCGCCCGCAGCTGTCCTCGTGCTACCTGACCACCGTGCCGGACGACCTGTCGGGCATCTACGGCGCCATCCACGACAACGCCATGCTGTCCAAATTCGCCGGCGGCCTGGGCAACGACTGGACTCCGGTGCGTGCGCTGGGCTCCTACATCAAGGGCACCAACGGCAAATCCCAGGGCGTCGTACCCTTCCTGAAAGTGGTCAACGACACCGCCGTGGCCGTGAACCAGGGCGGCAAGCGCAAGGGCGCCGTGTGCGCCTACCTGGAAACCTGGCACCTGGACATCGAGGAATTCCTCGAGCTGCGCAAGAACACCGGTGACGATCGCCGCCGTACCCACGACATGAACACCGCGAACTGGATTCCGGACCTGTTCATGAAGCGCGTGTTCGACGACGGCCAGTGGACCCTGTTCAGCCCGTCCGAAGTGCCGGACCTGCACGACCTGACCGGCAAGGCCTTCGAAGAGCGCTACGAGTACTACGAAGCCCTGATCCAGTACGGCAAGATCAAGGTCTTCAAGACCATCGCCGCCAAAGACCTGTGGCGCAAGATGCTGTCCATGCTGTTCGAAACCGGCCACCCGTGGCTGACCTTCAAGGACCCGTGCAACCTGCGCAGCCCGCAGCAACACGTGGGCGTGGTACACAGCTCCAACCTGTGCACCGAGATCACCCTGAACACCAACAAGGACGAGATCGCCGTCTGCAACCTGGGCTCGATCAACCTGGTCAACCACATCGTCGACGGCAAGCTGGACACCGAGAAACTCGGCCGCACCGTGAAGACCGCTGTGCGCATGCTCGATAACGTCATCGACATCAACTACTACAGCGTGCCGCAGGCGAAGAACTCCAACCTCAAGCACCGTCCGGTCGGCCTCGGCCTGATGGGCTTCCAGGACGCCCTGTACCTGCAGCACATCGCCTACGGCTCCGACGCGGCCATCGAGTTCGCCGACAAGTCCATGGAAGCGATCAGCTACTACGCGATCCAGGCTTCCTGTGACCTGGCCGACGAGCGTGGCGCTTACTCCACCTTCGAAGGCTCCCTGTGGTCCAAGGGCATCCTGCCGCTGGACTCCCAGCAGATCCTGATCGAGGCCCGTGGCCAGAAGTACATCGACGTCGACCTGAGCGAGTCGCTGGACTGGGCGCCGATCCGCGAGCGCGTGAAGAAAGGCATCCGTAACTCCAACATCATGGCCATCGCGCCGACCGCGACCATCTCCAACATCATTGGCGTGTCGCAGTCGATCGAACCGACCTACCAGAACCTGTACGTGAAATCGAACCTCTCCGGCGAGTTCACCGTGATCAACCCCTACCTGGTTCGCGACCTGAAGAACCGCGGCCTGTGGGACAGCGTCATGGTCAACGACCTGAAGTACTACGACGGTTCCGTACAGCAAATCGAGCGCATCCCGCAGGACCTGAAAGACCTGTACGCCACCGCGTTCGAAGTGGAAACCAAGTGGATCGTCGATGCCGCCAGCCGTCGCCAGAAGTGGATCGACCAGGCTCAGTCGCTGAACCTGTACATCGCCGGCGCCTCGGGCAAGAAGCTGGACGTGACCTACCGCATGGCCTGGTTCCGTGGTCTGAAAACCACCTACTACCTCCGTGCCCTGGCCGCCACCAGCACCGAGAAATCCACCATCAACACCGGCAAGCTCAACGCCGTGTCCAGTGGTGCGATCGACGAGGGCAACTTCGCTGCTCCGGCCGGTCCGGCTCCAGTGCCAAAAGCCTGTGCCATCGACCAGCCCGACTGCGAAGCGTGCCAATAAGCGCACGAATCTGAGCGGCGCCCGCGTTGTTGCCCGGCAGGTCCGCCCCCATCACGTGCAGTAGCACGCTCAGGGGCTCGGACCAGCCAGGCGCCTAGCGCTCACTCGCTCAGCTTCGCGCTTGCACCGAGTTGCCGAGGCTAAAAGCCAAAAGCAACTCGGACAGTTTGTTTCCCCTTTCCCCTCGGGAGAGGGGCCAGGGGTGAGGGAAACCAGCCCCACGAACACTCCCCTCGCCCGCTCTGCGGGCCTGGGCGCCACCGACGGGTGGCAGGGTTTAACCCTTGCGTGCAGATCGCAACGGAACATAATCAGAATTACTGGACATTCATACAGGCCGAACAGAAACACGGCCCGATGACCAAGCAGGAGACCACCATGCTCAGCTGGGACGAATTCGATAAGGAAGATGCCACCGAAGCGGCCGCCAAGCCTGCCGCTCCCGTAGTCGGCGCCGCCATCGACAAACTGGACGACGAAGCCGCCGGCTCCGTGGAAGACGCCCGCGCCGTATCGGCCGACGACTCCGACGCCGTCGCCCGCGCCAAGAAGGCCCTGAACGACCTGGACATCCAGGAAGGTCTGGACGATCTGGAAGGCTCCGCCGCCCGCGTACACGTCGGCGACAAGCAGATGATCAACGCCCGCGCCGACCTCAACCAGCTCGTACCCTTCAAGTACGACTGGGCCTGGCAGAAGTATCTGGATGGTTGCGCCAACCACTGGATGCCGCAGGAAGTGAACATGAACGCCGACATCGCTCTGTGGAAGAGCAAGGACGGCCTCAGCGACGACGAGCGCCGCATCGTCATGCGCAACCTCGGCTTCTTCTCCACCGCCGACAGCCTGGTTGCCAACAACCTGGTGCTGGCCGTGTACCGCCTGATCACCAATCCCGAGTGCCGCCAGTACATCCTGCGCCAGGCCTTCGAGGAAGCGATCCACACCCACGCCTACCAGTACTGCATCGAGTCGCTGGGCATGGATGAAGGCGAGATCTTCAACATGTACCACGAGATCCCGAGCGTCGCGAAGAAGGCCTCCTGGGGCCTCAAGTACACCCGCTCGATCTCCGACCCGCAGTTCCAGACCGGCACCCCGGAAACCGACCGCCAGTTCCTGCGCAACCTGATCGCCTACTACTGCGTACTGGAAGGCATCTTCTTCTACTGCGGCTTCACCCAGATCCTCTCCATGGGCCGCCGCAACAAGATGACCGGCACCGCCGAGCAGTTCCAGTACATCCTGCGCGACGAGTCCATGCACCTGAACTTCGGTATCGACGTGATCAACCAGATCAAGATCGAGAACCCGCATCTGTGGGACGCCCAGATGAAGGACGAAGCGACCCAGATGATCCTGCAGGGCACCCAGCTGGAGATCGAATACGCTCGCGACACTATGCCGCGCGGCGTACTGGGCATGAACGCGGCCATGATGGAGGACTACCTCAAGTTCATCGCCAACCGCCGCCTGACCCAGATCGGCCTGAAAGAGGAATACCCGGGCACCAGCAACCCGTTCCCGTGGATGAGCGAGATCATGGACCTGAAGAAAGAGAAGAACTTCTTCGAGACTCGCGTAATCGAGTATCAGACTGGTGGTGCGTTGAGCTGGGATTAATTCCTAGGTCTAGGCCGTTAGGACACATTACAAGCGCTTTACCTGAGTACGGATGTTCGGGGTAGCGAGAGAAACTAAAAGCCCCGCCTAGTGCGGGGCTTTTTTATAGAGCAAAAAACAGCAGCAGGATGCGATTAACATAAACGCAAGGACAAATAATGCGCAGTTTAATTCTTTTACTGGAGTCCCTCGAAAAGCTAAAGGAGCGAGACTACGAAAAAGAACAGCAGCTCTTCTCAGAGCTTGAAAAGCTTCCAAAGGAGCCCGCCATAGAATTCCTGATCGAATACGCAAGATCTGCAAGCGAAAGGAATTTCCTGATCATCCAACATGCACTTGTAGCGTGTAACACTTCAGCAGAAAAACTGCTTCTCTTATCATCAGAAGCCTTCCCGCTTGGTGAGATTGCGAAAAATTCGCTGTTCATCACCTACACAGAAGAGGCAGTTCCAACTCTTATAAAGATTACAAAATCCAAGTCATCAGATGACGCCAGCTCAGCATACAGGACACTTGGAAATATAAGCTCACCTAATGTTCAGAAAATACTTTTCCATGGACTGAAACACCGCTCGAACACCGTTCGCAGCGCAGCGATTGATAGCATCCGAATACAAGCCGACGAGACCTGGACACAAGACATCATTCAAGCCATAACCTTGCTAAGCGCTGAATCCAGGGAGAAGAAGAAGGATAACAGCGAAGCAATTAACGCACTAAGGAGTATTTTGGTTGGTTCCGTAAAACCAAAATCAAATCCCGCACTTTTGGCCGCACTAAAAAGTCAATACGCCGAGGTTCTAAAAGTTGCTATTTCAGCCCTAGGAGCAACCAAGGACAAGTCTGCGACCCAGCCACTACTCGACCTAATGAAAGCCCCTAGCCAAGGGCTTGAGCGCGAGTTCTATACTCACTCAATCAGTAAAGATTTGCAGACAGACATCCTTCACGCACTTGCCAATATCGGCGATCCTGCCAGCATCTCTGATATAACGAAACTCCCTCCAAGCATGCAAACTGCACTTGCACTGGCCAAAATTCAAGCCCCTGAAGCTATTCCGGCAATAATTAAAGAACTAGAAAAATCCCGTACTCCACGAGACACCACTGATTTAACCGATGCACTAATCCAACTTAAGAATCTAGACGCCAAGTCAGAGCTAACGAAATCGCTGGAATCAGAATTCGTTAACGTTCGCCAAGCCGCCGCGTTAACGCTCTATGAAACCAACACTGATTGCGTAGCCACTCTTGAAGAACTGCTAAGTGAACCAAGTGCTGACATAGTACGAGTTGCAAAAACCTTGATTAAGCTAGGCAACCCCAAAGGATTTCCTGCTCTGGCTGCTGCGATTGCGGACACTGATGGAATCTTCCGCAGAGGGTACTCGGTCATCAAAGCTTGTGAAGAAATACCAGGCCCTGAATCAAGGGAGTTACTGTTATATCTTTTAGAGCACAGCCCACGCGATAAAATCCACTACATCAGAGATGCTATAAAAACACAATCCAAATTAAGCGAATCCCCTAAATAGCTTTCCATTCTTTTTTTGAAGTCAATCCGCTAACAGAAATGGCCTAATTTATTTTCTAAACCACTGAGCTAAACGAGTTCTCTCCTTTCGCCCTACGGCGAGTCACTTTCTCTTGCGTGCCCAAGAGAAAGTAACCAAAGAGAAGGGCACCCCGAAATCCGGGTCTCGCTACGCTCGACTCCCCTCCTTCCGGGGACTCGGGCTCCGAGTTGCTTGATGGTTTCTCTGAGCGCTGCGCGCCCCTGATGGAGTTCGCAGGAATTGCTTTGTAGGGTGGTCTCGCCGCAGGCAGCCCACCACACCGGAACGGTGTACTGCCCTTCGGGCGAGTAACACCCTACAGAAACAACACCGTGCCCTCAGGCAACGCCAAACGCCCCTTCAGGAGGGTGAGCGGAATCGTTGTGTAGAGGGGTGAGCCGCATGGATGCGGCGAAAGGCTTAAAGGGCCATGGATGGCCCTTGTAAGCCGACCCTCGGAGCAATGATGGAGCGAACGAACCCGGAGCGAAGCGCAGGGCCGGATGGCGGGGCAAGACCTTTTGGTTCCTTTTGGGGCGACTGCCAAAAGGAACCCGCCCAGCAGGGCGGAACCACTGCCAAATCACACGCAATAACGAGCAGCGGCACGAAATCCCCAGAGCCCAAGATCAGGCCGAGCCGCCAAAGCGATCTCGGCCTGAATACACCGCCGTCAGCTAGCCCTAACCAGCACCATCGTCGCCCTCCGCACCAACGGCAACACCAGCAACAAAACGGGAAACGCGATCACCCAAGAAAGCCCCCAAGCGGCGAGCCACTTGAGGGCAAACTGCGGCGACCAACCGATGCCCTTGAACGTACTGATCAAGGACACGATGCAGGTCATGAAAATTGATAGCAGCAGCGGCATCACCCATGCGCCATAACGCGCAGGAAGCTTGGGAATGCCGAAGACAATGGTGGATTTGGTAGAAGCGTTCATGGAGTGATCTCCTGAGTCCGGTCAAGCAAAGGCGCCTTTCGCCCGCATACGGGCAAACAGCCCCGGCAATGCCGGAGTTGATGGGGCGCGTTGGTTGACGTGAACGCTTACGGTCGACGCGGAACGCGTGGACGGGGCGATGCTAAACCGCCCAGCGAACGGCTGGCAAGACGAACGGAACCGTCTGGCAGGTAGCCCGGATATCCCGGTGGAAAACGCTTCGCGGTTTCATCACCCCAATGCGGGCCACGTTAGGGTGGATAACCCTGAGCATTCCCACGCAGGGCGTGGGAATGGAGCCTCGACACTCCAGCTACCAAGTGCCAGAGCCTTGCTATCAGGCCTTGTCGACGCCTTTTTTGATCGCATCCTTGGCATCGCCCTTGAGCTGCTGGGCTTTGCCTTTTATTTGCTGAGCATCCCCTTTGCCCTCCAAACGAGGATTATCGGTGGCCTTACCGACACCCTCTTTGACTTTACCGATGGCTTCGTTGGCATGTCCTTTGATTTTGTCATTCGCGCTGCTCATGTGACACCTCATTTTCAGTGGCTTGCGGAGAGTGGAGCCCTGCCTGCCTCAATCGTTTCCTATTTCTGACGAATGAAACGCTCTGCGGCTTTCCGACCTACGCACTACCAAACACCACTGATGCGGCGATAGTCGCCCGACCTACGGCGTACAAAGCCCTCCAGGCACGGTCATAACCCAATCGCGCACCGCTCGAATGGCCGGATCGTCCCGTCGGCTCTCCGGGTACACCAGGAAGAACGGCTTGCCCTGAACCTCCGGCCCGAATGGCTGCACCAACCGCCCCTCCCTCAGCTCATCCTCGATCAGCTGCCGGCTCATCAGCGCCACCCCCTGCCCGCCGATGGCCGCCGAGACCGCGTGGGTCTCGTCGGAGAACACCAGCCCGGCGCTGACATCCAGCCCCGGCACCTTGGCCTGCTTCTGCCACAGCGCCCAGTCCAGCGGCGACGAGACCACGGCCTGGTTACGGAAGTGAATCAGCGTATGCCTGGGCAGCTCCGCAGCATCCTGCAAACCGAGGCGCGGGCTGCAGGCAGGGATGAAGGTGTTGTCGAACAGCTTCTCCGCCACCAGCCCCGGCCAGCGGCCGTCGCCGTAGCGGATGGCGATGTCCGCGGTGACGCCATCCAGCGCCACCGGTTCGTGCGAGGCGTGGATGCGCAGGTCGATATCCGGATGGGATTCGCGCAACAGGCAGACCCAGGACAGCAGCCAGCGCACCGCCACCGCCGGCGTGGTGCTGAGGGTAATGGCCTGGCGGCAGGGCAGCGCGCTGAGGCGCATGGCCGTGGCGCTGATGCTGTCGAACGCCGATTCCAGCGTCTGCTGCAGCTCGCGGCCCTGGGCGGTCAGTTCCAGCCGGCGCGGCTTGCGCAGGAACAGCGCCACGCCGAGCGACTCCTCCAGCGCGCGAATCTGGTGGCTGATCGCCGTGGCAGTCACCGAGAGTTCTTCCGCGGCCTGCTTGGCACTCTCGTGGCGAGCGGCGGCCTCGAAGGCGCGCAGGGCCGAGAGCGAGGGTAGCCAGCGCTGGCTCATGGATGAATTCCTCTCAGGCATATCGAAAAATAATGATCGCTTGTCGCCACTATCCGGCGGCCATAGCCTGAGTCTGCTGCGAAATACAGATGAGCACAACTTCAAGCAGGAGACTCGACATGCCGCACTTACTGCACCTGGATGCCAGCGCCCGCCCCGGCCTCGCCGGCAAGGACCTGCACGGCTCGCACAGCCGCAACCTGAGCCAGCGCTTCGTCAGCCAGTGGCTGGCCCGCCGCGCACAGGACAGCCTCACCTACCGCGACATCGGCCAGAACCCGCCGACCATCATCGACCACGACTGGATTGCCGCCGCCTTCACCGCAGATGAGCAGCGCGAGCCGTGGATGAACGACACGCTGCAGGAGAGCGAGATGCTGATCGACGAGCTGCTGGCGGCGGACGTGCTGGTGATCGGCACGCCGCTGTACAACTTCAGCATGCCGGCCGTGCTCAAGGCGTGGATCGACCAGATCGTGCGCACCGACCGCACCGTGGCGTTCGACGCCAGCAAACCGCTCGATCCGTACATCCCACTGCTGGCCGACCGGCCCCGGCACGCGGTGATCCTCACGGCCCGTGGCGGCGTGGGCTTCGACGCGGGCGGGCAGATGGCGCACATGAACCATCTGGAATCCAGTCTGGTCACCGCCCTCGGCTTCATCGGCATCACCCGCGTACACCAGATCGCCATCGAGGGCCAGGAAGTCGGCGGCGAGCTGCTGGCCGCGTCGGTGGCCCAGGCCATGAGCCAGGTCGATGCGCTGGTGGAGCATTTGCAGGAGGAATTGCAGGCGCGGCGTACGCCGGAGCCGGCCTGAGAAGGGCTTGTAGGAAACATCGGCGGCGGCGGACGCTACAATACCGCCCCGCCGATTCCCAAGCGGGCCTCCCCGCCCCGGAGCCACCCTGCCGATGTTCACCCTCACCCACCTGACCACCCCGCCGCCCGAGTCGCTGAAGAGCCAGGTGCTGCAGATGGTGGTCGACTACTTCAGCGACATCAGCCCCGCCCCGCTGACGCCCAGCAACCCGCTCTACCAGCTGTACCAGTACGTGATCGGCTTCGAGGTGCACCTGTACCTGCAGGCCATGGGCAGCGAGCCGGAGAGCAGCGCCCGACTGATTCTCGCGCTCGACGATCAGGATCCATCCCAGGTGCTGGGCTTCGCCCTCTACCTGCCCAGCGCGGATGACCCGCACGCCTGCACCTTGGCCTACATGGCCGTGCAGGCCAGCCAGCGCCGCCAGGGCATCGCCCGCGCCATGCTGCAGCAGATGCAGCTGCTCCACCCGCACGCCGCGCTGGCCTGCGTGGCGAGCCGCGTGCCGACCTTCGAGGCCCTGGGCTTCCGGGTGCTGGCCGCACGCGGGCCGCAGGTGCTGATGAACAGCCGCGACCACGCCTCGGACGGCCTGGTCGCGGTACAGGACCTGGCGCCGATCTTCCAGTCCAAGGAGGTCGGGCAGATCCACGCCTACCTGGTCAAACAGCATGGCCAAAAGGCCATGCGTGACGCCGAGAAGCAGCGTGACCGTCTGCTCGACCAATTGGCCCGCCAGGCCGAGGCGGTGGTCGAGGAACGCCGCAACACGCGCCTGCACTGAGCAGCATCGGGGCACTAGACTGTTCGCAGAACCGCACAGGAGCCCAGCATGCACGGAATCACTATCACGCTTTTGCTCGCCCTCGCCTTGGCTGGCTGCGCCAGTGGCGGCTCCGGCGAGCACGTTCAGGTCAAGCTGGCCGGCACCGCGAAGAACTCCGGCAGGATCGGCCAGGCGACCCTCTCGCCGCGGGGCGATGTGACCGATATGTCGGCCTTCGTCAGCGGCGTGCCCTTCGGCGTGACGCTGCCGGTGCGCCTGCTGGCCTTCATCTACCCGGGCAGCTGCCAGCAGCCAGGCGCGCAACCGGCCTACGAGCTGAACGACACGCTGCTGACCCAGCACCGGGGCTCGGCCGATGGCTGGCGTCTGTCGCGCACCGCCAAGGTGCCGCTGGCCACGCTGCGCGCCGCGCCCCATGCGCTAGTGCTGCGCACGTCAGCGTCCGACGGCGGTTACGACATCTTCTGCGGAGATATCCGCTGACCGACCCAGCCTGCGCATGCTCGGGCAGCTCATCCGATAAGACAGGGGCGTATCCGACGGCCTGCTCGGCCACCGACGGCGCTCAGCCCGGCACCCGCCGCTGGCGGGCGGCGAGCGCTTTGCGCGCAGTGTCGACGAAGGGCAGCACGATCAGGCTGTAGAGCGAGAGATAGCGATGCGGGTCGCGCTCGGCAGTGCCGAAGTTGAGCCGCTCCGGTTCGGACGTGGTGGTGTAGAGCGTGCCGAACATCCAGTCCCAGATCGACAGATTGGTGCCGAAGTTCTTGTGGAAGTGCCGCGGCGCATCGCTGTGGTGGATCTGGTGCTGCGCCGGGCTGTTGATGACGTGCTCCAGCAGCGGGCCGAACGATAGCCAGACCTGGCTGTGACGCAGGTTGGCGGCCAGGCTGTTGAAGATGAACACCAGATAGGTCACGCCGAACAGGGTGTAGCGACTGACCTCGCCACCGCACAGGTACCAGAACGACCCGGCATAGGCACCGAGCAGCACGGCGGTGAGCAGGTTGTCGGCGAGCTTCTCGAGGAAATGCACGCGGCTGGCCGTCAGCGGCACCAGTACCGGCGCCGAGTGATGCACCTTGTGGAATTCCCACAGCCAGCGCGAATGGAAGGCGCGGTGGCTCCAGTAGCTGGCGAAGTCACTGATCAGGAACACGCCCAGGCCATAGAGCAGGCTCAGGCCCAGATTCTCCCCCAGTTGCGGGCGGGCGCCCCAGAGTTGGGTGAAGAAGGCCACGTAGTCGGCCGAACGCAGCACGTAGGGATCGACCAGCCCGATAATGGGCACCACCAGCAGCACCTTGAGCAGGGCGCGCACGAAGTAGTAGCGGTAATCCAGCAGGGCAGACGGATGCAGATGCACGCGCCAGCCGCCGAGGAACTGCCAGAAGGAAGGCGCCTCGGTCAGCCCCTGCCGCCGGCGCCAGCGGTACAGGAAGTAGGCGGTGCCGTAGGACAGGCCAATGAAGAACGCACCGATGCGCCCGTTGAGGTCGAACAGCCCCTTGAATTGCTTAACCACTGCAGCCAGCAGCCAGCTCAGCTGCTCGTAGGCAAGCGACAACTCGTCCACGTCCGGCGCCCTCCCCATTGAAAGCGGCAGCCATGATAGGCAAGTCGATCTCGTTGGCAAATGAGAATTTATCCCCCTCAGCTCATGGCTAGGAGACTCTGCAATTTCAGGAGTGGATCACCCGCCCGTCATCGGGTCGGGCACAACGCCGTACGGCACTGCCCCTGCGCTAGAAACCTCGCGCCAACACGATATCGAACACCCCACGCCGCCCTGCTTCCGCCATCTCCAACGCGATCACATTGTCCGGATGCTGGCTGGCCCAGGGGTCCTTGGCGATGAAGGGGTCGCCGGCGAAGTACAGCTGCAGGGTCACCGGCACGTGCAGCGCCTCCATCACCCGGAAGTGGATATGCGCCGGCCGGGTGATTCCGCCGTACTGCTCCAGCCCGGGCAGGTTCGGCGGCACCGGGTAGCGACCGGGCATCACCGTCTCGATGTGGTAGCGGCCCTGGGCATCGGTGTAGAGCATGCCGCGCAGCTGGAAGCGGCCCTTGTCGGTGTAGTTGCCGGGAGTCTGGGTGTCATACACGCCGGCGCCGTTGGCCTGCCAGATTTCGACCAGGGCATTGGGTACCGGGGTGCGGCAGTCGGCGCTGAGCACCGTGCCGCTGACCACCAGACGTTCGCCGGCCTCCTCCGGCCCGGCCAGTCTGGCCAGGAAGGGCGCGCCGAAGCGGTAGTAGGGCCCGAGGATATCGCTCTCGGTGGGTCGGCAGAGCTGCTTCGCCAGGGCCGGCGCGGCCAGCAGGCCACCGCCCAGGAACATCGCACCACCGCAGAGGAAATGGCGCCGAGAGAGGCCGGCGCCTGCCTTTCGCTGCTTGTCCACGCCAACCTCCCGGCTCGCCGACGCTGCGCTTCGTTCAGCCTAGGCCGCCGCTACCGGTGCCGCTGCGCCGTTCATCCGCGCTCGCCGCGTGCAGGGTTCACAGTTGCACGAAGCGGAGCGGCAAGCGAGGAACCTTCCTCCGCCGCGCGGCCCTAAAGCCCTTTCGTAATCACCAGGACCCGACCATGCATACCCTCGCCCGCCTCTGCCTGCTCAGCGCCGCCGCCTTCTCCCTCGGCGCCTGCTTCGACCAGGAGCAGAACGAAACCCAGAGCAAGATCTGCATCTACAACACCGACCCTCAGGCCGAACGCTGCAAGGCCGGCCAGATGGCCTGGTTCCGCCCCGATGACGGCCAGCTGATCAGCGAACAGATGGCCCTGAGCGTCGCCGCCGCTTACTGCGACTTCGACCACCAGGTGATGCACAACCGCGCCGGCGTGGTGTGCGTGTTCACTGACCAGCGCCTCGGCAACGTGCAGTAGCACCGCTTTCCCGGCCCGCCCAACGGGCCGCCCGCCGCAACCACCCGGCACCTCGGGGTGCCACCCTCTCCTCGCCCCGCTACAATGCGCGCCTTGCCGTGCCACGCCGATAAAGAAGAAACACCATGTCCCTGCCCAAGAACCATCTGGAACTGCTCAGCCCTGCCCGTGATGTAGCCATCGCGCGGGAGGCCATCCTGCATGGAGCCGATGCTATCTATATCGGCGGGCCGAGCTTCGGCGCGCGGCACAATGCCTGCAACGAGGTGAGCGATATCGCCGAGCTGGTGAAGTTCGCCCGCCGCTACCACGCGCGGGTGTTCACCACCCTCAACACCATCTTCCACGACGACGAGCTGGAGCAGGTGCGCACGCTGATCCACCAGCTCTACGACGCCGGCGTCGATGCGCTGATCGTGCAGGACATGGGCGTGATGGAACTGGATATTCCGCCGATCGAGCTGCATGCCAGTACCCAGACCGACATCCGTACCCTGGACCGGGCCAAGTTTCTCGACCAGGCCGGTTTCTCCCAGCTGGTACTGGCGCGCGAGCTGAACCTGCAGGAAATCCGCAGCATCGCCGACGCCACTGACGCCTCCATCGAGTTCTTCATCCATGGCGCGCTGTGCGTGGCCTTCTCCGGCCAGTGCAACATCTCCCATGCGCAGACCGGGCGCAGCGCCAACCGCGGCGACTGCTCGCAGGCCTGCCGCCTGCCGTACACCCTGAAGGACGACCAGGGCCGCGTGGTGGCCTTCGAGAAGCACCTGCTGTCGATGAAGGACAACAACCAGAGCGCCAACCTGCGCGCGCTGGTCGAAGCCGGCGTGCGCTCGTTCAAGATCGAGGGGCGCTACAAGGACATGGGCTACGTGAAGAACATCACCGCCCACTACCGCAAGGAACTCGACGCCATCCTCGAAGACCGCCCGGACCTGGCCCGCGCCTCCAGCGGCCGCACCGCGCACTTCTTCCTGCCCGATCCGGACAAGACCTTCCACCGCGGCAGCACCGACTACTTCGTCACCGACCGCAAGGTCGACATCGGCGCCTTCGACTCGCCGACCTTCACCGGCCTGGCCGTGGGCAATGTGGAGAAGGTCAACAAGCGCGACCTGATCGCCGTCACCCACGAGCCGCTGTCCAATGGCGACGGCCTCAACGTACTGGTCAAGCGCGAGGTGGTGGGCTTCCGCGCCAACATCGCCGAGCTGAAGAACGAGTTCGAGGAAGACGGCGAAAAGCGCTACCGCTACCGCGTCGAACCCAACGAGATGCCCGAGGGCCTGTTCCGCCTGCGCCCCAACCATCCGCTGTCGCGCAACCTGGATCACAATTGGCAGCAGGCACTGCTCAAGACCTCCGCCGAGCGCCGTATCGGCGTCAGCTGGAAGGCCGAACTGCGCGAAGAACAGCTCAAGCTGACCGCCACCAGCGAAGAAGGCATCGCCGTGGAGGCAGCCCTGCCCGGCCCGTTCGGCGTGGCCAACAAGCCGGAACAGGCGCTGGATGGCCTGCGCGACCTGCTGACCCAGCTCGGCACAACCGAATACCACGCCCTCGACGTGGCGCTGGACGCCCCGCACGCGTTCTTCGTGCCCAACTCGCAGCTCAAGGCGCTACGCCGCGAGGCCGTCGACAAGCTCACCGAAGCCCGCGTCGCCGCCCACCCGCGCGGCAAGCGCAAGGCCGAGACCACTCCGCCGCCGGTGTACCCGGAGTCGCACCTGTCGTTCCTCTACAACGTCTACAACCAGAAGGCCCGCGACTTCTACCATCGCCACGGCGTGCAGCTGATCGACGCGGCCTACGAGGCCCACGAGGAAGAAGGCGAAGTGCCGGTGATGATCACCAAGCACTGCCTGCGCTTCTCCTTCAACCTGTGCCCCAAGCAGGCCAAGGGCGTCACCGGCGTGCGCACCAAGGTGCAGCCGATGCAGCTGATCCACGGCGACGAGGTGCTGACCCTGAAGTTCGACTGCAAGCCGTGCGAGATGCACATCATCGGCAAGATGAAGGGCCATATCCTCAACCAGCCGCAACCGGGTAGCGCAGCCCACAGCAAGATGGTCGCCAGCATCAGCCCGGAAGACCTGCTGAAGACAATCCGCAACAAGCCGACCGGCTACAGCCACTAGGCCGCGGTAGCCCGGATGCAATCCGGGAAACGCCCGGCCCCGGATTGCATCCGGGCTACAACTGAGCCACTAGCCAGCCCGTCAGGTACAGGCCCAGGCCGAAGACCAGATGGGTGACCAGCGCCCGCGACCGGACCTGCCAGGGGTTCGGCGTGCGCGAGGCGGCGATGCCCATACCGAACGCTGGCTGCATCAGCAGCAGCGGCGCTGCCAAGGTGAGCGCACCGAACAGCAGCGCCGGCCACGGTGTCGGCCACTGCAGCCAGTCGTTACCCACCAGTGCCAGGAACAGCCCGGCGAACACCAGCCCGGTCAGGTAGTGAAAGGCCCAGCCCAGCGGTCGTTCGCCCCTTACCGCCGGCGCCTTGCCGATCGCCGCGTGACGAAAACGGCCGGTACGCATATGCCCCAGCCAGCGTCCGACCAGCCCATAGTCCAGCGCTGGTACTCCGAAGAAGCGCCGCCGCACCAGCGCCCACAGGTCCATCACCAGCGTCGCGCCGATGCCTAGAACGCTTGCCTGCACGATCATCTCGACTGCCATAGCCACCTCCATCTACCCTGTCTGAAAAGCCTTCGAAACAAGGCTGCCAGTTCAAGTCGACTTGAGGTCAAGCGATGAAAGAGATGGATATCGGCAAGGTCGCACGCTGGTCCGGCCTGCCAGCCTCGACCCTGCGCTACTACGAGGAAAAGGGCCTGATCCGCTCCATCGGCCGCAGCGGATTGAAGCGGGTATTCGGCGAGTCGGTGCTGCAGCGTTTGTCGCTGATCGCTTTGGGCCGCACCGCCGGGTTCTCGCTGGACGATATCGCCGAGATGCTAGCGGCCGAGAACGGTCCGGCCATCGACCGACAGTTGCTGGAAAACAAAGCGGACCAGCTGGACCTGACCATCAAGCGTCTGTCGGCCATTCGCGATGGCCTGCGCCACGCCGCGGTCTGTCCGGCCGAGAATCACCTGGCCTGCCCCAAGTTCCAGCGCCTGATGGGCATCGCTGCCAAGCAGGCGGCGAAGAGCAAGCACACGCCGCCGGTGCCAGAGAAGCGCTAGGCGCTGAGCAGCTCGATCTCGCGGATCTCGAAGTCGCGGCGCAGGTAGTCCATGCGCCGCGCGCTGAACTCGCGCATGTGCGGCAGGGCCGTGTGCTCGGCGAAGGCCTGCCGCGAGGCCCAGACCTCGAAGAAGATGAACAGCGTTGGATCGGCCGCGTCGCGCAGCATGTGGTACTGCACGCAGCCGGCCTCGGCGCGGCTGGGCTCGACATAGGCGCGGAACAGCTGCTCGAAGGCCTCGGCCTGCTCGGGCTTGGTATGGGCGTGAAGGATAAAGCCGTACATGGTGCGCTCCGGGATGAGTGATGGGCACACCCTAGCGCAATAGACCCATAAGCATTCATGACTTGTCAGCAACAATCATTTGCCCGTGAGCGGCTGTTTCCAGTGGCAGCGCCTGCGTAACCTGCCGGCCATTCGATATGCCCGGAGGCTCCCATGAAAAAGATTCTGCTCCTCAACGGCGGCAAGCAGTTCGCCCATTCCGACGGCCGCTACAACGCCACCCTGCACGACGCAGCCGTGGCCTATCTCGACCGCGCCGGTTTCGACGTCAAGACCACCTTCATCGACGGCGGCTACGACATCGAGGACGAAGTGCAGAAGTTCCTCTGGGCCGACCTGGTGATCTACCAGATGCCCGGCTGGTGGATGGGTACACCCTGGACCGTCAAGAAGTACCTCGACGAGGTATTCACCGCCGGCCACGGCAGCCTCTACGCCAACGACGGCCGCACCCGCTCGGACGCCTCGCAGAAGTACGGCAGCGGCGGCCTGATCCACGGCAAGAAGTACATGCTGTCGCTGACCTGGAACGCCCCGCAGCAGGCCTTTGACGACCCCACCGACTTCTTCGAGGCCAGGGGCGTGGACGCGGTGTACTTCCCCTTCCACAAGGCCAACCAGTTCCTCGGCATGAGCGCCCTGCCGACCTTCCTCAGCACCGACGTGATGAAGATGCCGAACATCGAGCGCGACGTCGCCCGCTACGAACAGCACCTGGCGGAGGTGGTCAAGGCGCTGTGACGGCCCGCTAGCGGGCCAGCGCCGCTCTGGCTCAGGGTGCGCCGAACAGCGCCGTCCAGTAGATGCCGGCGTCGCTCTTCGGGTCCACCGCGTAGGCGGCGCCCAGCTCGCTGAGTTCGGGGCTCATGAGGTTGGCGCAATGGCCGGGGCTGGCCAGCCAGCCATCGACCACGTTGCGCGCGCTGTCGCGCCCGGCGGCGAGGTTCTCACCGATGCGCTGGCCGCTGTAGCCGGCCAGTTCGGCGCGGTCACCGGGCGTGCGGCCGTCGCGGTCGCGGTGGTCGAAGAAATTGCCGTTGGCCATGGCCCGGCTGTGCGCCTCGGCCGTGCTGCCCAGCAGGTCGTTCCAGGCCAGCGGCGCGGCGGCGGCGAAGGGCTGCTCGCCACAACTGCGCGCCTGGCCGCGGGCCACGTTGATCTCCGCCAGCAGCTTCTTGCCTTCGGTCTGCCAGTCGCCCAGGCGTCCGCCCAGCAGCGGCCGTGCCAGCACGATGCGCCAGTCGCGGTCCGCGCGACTCACGCCGACATCGACGAACTGCGGGTCGAGCACCACCTGGCAGAAGCTCTCGCGCAGCGCCTGCATGGCTGCGGCCGCATCGCGCGGGCCAGACAGGGTGATCGCCTGCACATTGACCATCGGGTAACCGGCGCGGGCCAGGGCGTCCTGTAGGTCGCCAGCGCCAGTGGCCGGCAGTACCAGGCGGATATCCGCGGTCAGCGGCGGCAGCTCCGGCGAGGCCTGTTCGGCGCAGCGTTGCACCTGGCTGCGGTAGGCGTTGATCGACTCGATCAGTTCGGCCTCGTCGGCGGCCTGTACGGCCGTGGCGAGCAGGCCGAGCGACAGCGCGGCGAGGCGCAGAGCGGATGACATCAGGTGCATTGGAATCCCCCAGTTCTTGTGGCCCCATCATGCCGCTTATGGCGGCGCCGGGAAATGCCGAGCTTGCCCGCTGAAGACCAGCAGACTACCGTCGCGTTCCCGAGCAATGGAGTGCCGCCATGGACAAGTCCCCCGACCTGAACTCGTTCGCGCTGAACAGGGCCAACTGGGACGAGCGCGCCGACCTGCACGCCGCCTCTCCGGACTACCAGGCCGAACGCTTCGTCGCCCAGCCCGCGCATCTGTCCGCCGTGGTGCGCTTCGACCTGCCGCGCCTGGGCGATATCGCCGGCCTGCGCGCGGTACACCTGCAGTGCCATATCGGCACCGACACCCTGTCGCTGGCGCGTCTCGGCGCGAGCATGACCGGCCTGGACTTCTCCCCCGCCTCGTTGCAGCAGGCACGCCGGCTGGCGGCGCGCTGCAGCACCGCCATCGACTATGTCGAGGCCTCGGTGTACGACGCCGCCACGGTACTCGCGCCCGCCTCGTTCGACCTGGTGTACACCAGCATCGGCGCGCTGAACTGGCTGCCGCGCATCGACGACTGGGCACGCAACGTCGCCGCCCTGCTCAAGCCCGGCGGGCGCCTATTCCTGCGCGAGGGCCACCCGCTGCTGTTCTGCCTGGACGAGGACTGCCAGGACCAGCTGGTGATCCGCCATCCCTACTTCGAGCAGGCGCAGCCCATGGTGTGGGACGACGACAGCACCTATGTGCAGACCGACCAGACGCTGAACGCCACTGTTACCCACGAATGGAACCACGGGCTCGGCGAGATCATCTCCGCGCTGCTGCGCCACGGCCTGGACATCAGCGGGCTGGAGGAGCACGACAGCATCCCCTGGGAGGCCCTGCCCGGACAGATGCTCCTCGGCGAGGGCGACGAATGGCGACTGCGCAGCGGGCGGGAGCGCGTGCCGCTGAGCTACACCCTGCAGGCGATCAGACGTAGATGCTGATGCCGCCCTTCTCCTGCAACCAGTCGCGGTAGGTGGTCAGCGAGTCGGTGCTCTTGTCGCCGTTGCTGCCGGTGAAGGCCTTGCTGTCGCCCAGGCCCGCGTCGATCAGCTTGTTCACCTGCACCAGCAGCTTGGCGGCGTCCTCGCGATCCAGCGTGGCCACATCCGGCAGCTCGATCTGGGTGCTGTCGCCGTTCAGGTTGGGATTCAACGAGGCGCGATCGCTGGCCAGCTGCGGGCCGCTGCCACCATGCAGCGCCCGCAGCAGACCGCCCTCGCTGCGGGTGACCATCTGCCGGGCCAGGCTGCGCAGCTCGGCGATCGGATCCTTGGTGCTCTCGGCGGGCTTTTCCTGGCTGGCCGGTGTGGCGGCAGTGGCGGCCTTGCCACCACTGGCGAGGTAGCTGGCCAGCGGCGAGTTGTTGCTGATGGTGGTCATGGCGGTTCCCTGCTGAAGTCCGTTGCCCCTTCGTAAGCAGAATGCGGGCCAGACCGCCGCAGGCCCCATGTGTACTGGCTTCGACTGACTTTCCCGACACGCTGGACAGGAAAGACCTTGCCGTCGCGGGCAAGGCCTTGCCGTCTCAGCCCGGATGGCCATCCACCCGCGCCGTCCAGAACATAGCCGCGTAGTGACGCAGGAACAGGGCGAACGCCAGGCACCACCCAGCGGCGGCCAGCCACAGGCCGTAGACACTGAAACCAGCCAGCAGCACGCGGCACAGCGTTGCCCCGTGTAGCAGGGCAAAGGCCCAGGCGATGGCTGGCGGCGGCGTCAGCGGCCGGCCGGTATGGCCGAGGCTGACGCGCGCCAGCATGGCCAGGATCAATCCACCCATGGCACCCACTGCCAGCGCATGGCTGGCCAGGCTCGGCTGCTGCACCAGGCCCAGGTGCCACAGGGTCATGCCGAGCGCCGCCACGGCCATCCAGGCATAGGCCAGGTGCAACGACCAAAGCAGCGGCACGCGCCAGATGCCCGGCTCGTACCAGCGCCACAGGCGCAGGCCGTGCAGAGCGGTCACCAGCAGGAACAGCGGCGCCAGCAGTGGCCGCGGCTGCAGGTTCAGCCCGGCGGCGGTGAGTGCGGCGATGGCCAGCGAGCCGCCGAGCAGGCTCCACATCAGCCAGGGGCTAACTGGCGCCTGGCTGGCCAGGCCCAGGCCACGCTGGGTAAAGAACGGAATCACCCGCCCGCCGATGATGCCCATCAGCGCCGCCACCAGCCACAGCGCAGCTAGGGCGCCGCGTCGCTGCAGGGCATCGTCGCCCAGGCTCACGCCATACAGGGACAGGGTCTGGCAGGCGGCGAGCAGCGCGAGTACCAGGACGATTGGCGCGTTGTGCTTCTGCCGCGCCTTGAACACCAGGCGGCCAAAGGCCCACAGCAGGGCCAGGGCGAAGGCCAGCTCGATAGCCACCAGCGCGACCATGGGTAGCGGCAGGAACCAGGCCAGGCGCCCGGCAGCCCAGATGGCGAACAGCGCGATCAGTGGACGCCCGGACAGGCTGGGCAGCCCGGTCCAGGTCTGCACGGCGGTGAGCAGGAAGCCGGCGATGATCGCCAGGCCGAAGCCAAACAGCATCTCGTGGCGGTGCCAGGCCAGCAGGGCACCCAGCGGTTGCAGGCTAGCGTGGCCGGACAGCGACGCGCCCCACAAGGCCACGGCGATCAGGGCGAACAGTGCGCCGCCGAGGAAGAAGGGCCGGAAGCCCAGGCGCCAGAGCGGCGCGATGGCCAGTGCGGCGTGGCGATCAAGCAACTGCACAGTTCGCCTCCCAGCCAGCCTTGCGCATGTAGTGCTGGGCGATCAGGCGCATCACGTAGCCGATCTTCAGCATGGTCGGGCCGATCACCACGCCGGAGTGGGCGACCACCAGCGCCGGGATGCTGAGCTGGCCCTCCATGCCGTAGCCGGCGCCGATGCCGGCCAGCAGGATCACCAAACCGGCGACCAGCAGTTGAGTGGATACACGCAGAACGTTTTTCGGGCAGCTGAGGAACTCGATCATGACGGTGTCTCCCTGGAGAGCGGGGGCGATAGGTCCCCTTTGCCCTGGATGTATCAGGAAGCGTGCCAGTCATTTTTCTTATTATTTTCAGACAATTGAAATCTACGTGTTCGAATGACACGCAGGCATTCGCGGTCAAGATGACTGCAAGCTGTCATCTTGACTGCATCGAAACCGGATTTGGGCTACTCATCCAGTTCTCTCGCAACCCTACGCCGTAGGAACTTACCAGCGCCAGCGAACCCCAATCCCAGGTAGCCACTCAACGAGCCCATGTCATGGCCGACGACGAAGCCACCCCGGACCCAGCAGCCGAGCCAGACGCCAGCTCCGAGGAACTGCCCGAGGAAGTGCTGGAAAACCTCGAGGAAGTCGCCCCGCTGCCCGCCCCCATCCCCGAACCGGGGCCGCTGTAGAGCCGCTGCGCTTGCCGCACTGCCGCTTCGCTAGATCGACCGGCGGTATACCCGCTCGTCCCTGATCGCTTAAACCGCCGTGGCCGATGCCGATAATCCGCTCGCGTGCCGAATCGCTGCTATTGCAGCGGCCTCTCGCGAGCGGAGCTCGATGCCGCCTGGATTGCCCACTCGTGGGCGCTGTATGACTGCACTCCGGGATCGCCATGACCAAACGATTTATCCACCGTCACCGCCGCCTGCTCGGTGGTGTTTCGCTCTGTATCGCCCTGCTCGCCATGGTCGCCGTCGGCTACTGGCAGTCGATCCGCCCGACCACGCCGCCTGCCGGCGACGTCTCGGCCGTCATGCTGGTCGAACTGCAACGCTCCACCGCGCCCTGGACCGCCAACCGCCGCGACCTCTCCACCCTGGTCGGCGACATGCGCGGCGGGCGCATCGCCAGCGCCGCCCTGAGCGACGAGGCGGTGTACGTCTCCACCCATGATGGCCGGCGCTACTGGCTGGCCGACCAATCCGGGCGCATCGGCGAGATGATCCTGCGCGACTACGGCAGCGGCGCCGCGCTGTTCCCCATCGGCCTGTTCGATACCGACGGCGAGGCGCCCTGGTACCGCGAGCTGCAGAGCCAGTGGCCGTTCATTCTGCTGCTGTTGCTCGGTGCCGGCTTCGGCGTGTGGAAGCTGCGCCCGCAGCAGGCGCTGAAGCACAACACCGGCATCCGCTTCGCCGACGTGATCGGCGCCAGCGAGGCCAAGCAGGCCCTGCAGGACGTCACCAGCTACCTGCGCGACCCGGCCGCCTTCGCCGCCCTCGGCGCGCGGCCGCCCAAGGGTGTGCTGCTGACCGGCGAGCCCGGCACCGGCAAGACCCAGCTGGCCAAGGCCCTGGCCGGCGAGTGCGGCGCGCACTTCATCCAGGTCACCGGCAGCGACTTCTCGTCGATGTACTTCGGCGTCGGCATCCACAAGGTCAAGACGCTGTTCCGCACCGCGCGCAAGCATGCGCCGTGCATCGTGTTCATCGACGAGATCGACGGCATCGGCCGCCGCGGCGAGCAGAGCCGCGCCAGCGACGCCGAGGCCAACCGCATCGTCAACCAGTTCCTCACCGAGATGGACGGTTTCGCCGCCGACAGCGGCGTGCTGGTGCTTGGCGCCACCAACTTCCCCAACTCGCTGGACCCGGCCCTGCTGCGCGAGGGTCGCTTCGACCGCAATATCGCCGTGGGCCTGCCCAGCCTGGGCGATCGCGAGCAGCTGTTCCGCCTGTACGTCGGCAAGATCAAGGCCGCCGACGACATCGACCATGCCCTGCTGGCGCGCAACAGCGTCGGCCTGACCCCGGCGGCCATCGCCTACATCGTCAACCACGCCGCCTTGTTGGCCGCCCGTGGGCGCTCCGCCCAGGTGAGCATGCGCCACTGCGTGGAGGCCCTGGAAACCTGCCGCATCGGCGAGCAGCCGCTGGGGGTCAGCGCCCTGTCGGAGGCCGAGCGCACGCGCATCGCCGTGCACGAGGCCGGCCACGCCATCGTCGCCGCCGCGCTCAACTGCGGGCGGGTGGAAAAGGTCACCATCCTGCCGCGCGGCCAGGCCCTGGGCGTGACCCTGGTCACCCCGGTGGAGGACAAGCGCCTGCACCTGGAGTCAGAGCTGCGCGCACGCATCCAGATGCTGCTGGCCGGCCGTGGCGCCGAGCGCCTGCACTTCGCCGAGATCTCCTCCGGCGCCGGCCAGGACCTGCACGAGGCCAGCAAGCTGGCCCTGTCCATGGTCGCCGCCCTGGGCATGGGTCCGAACGGCTCGCTGCTGAGCCTGCAGGCGGTACGCGAGGCGCATCTGGACAGCGACCCGCGCGAAGCACTGGCGGCCGCCGACCAGTTGCTGCAGGACCTCGACCGCGACTGCCTGGCCCTGCTGCAACGTCTGCGCCCGGCACTGGAGCACATCACCCGGCGCCTGCTGGAGGAGGAAACGGTGGCCGGCGAGGAAGTGCTGGAAGCGGTACGCGCGCTGCTCGACGATCCGCTCGCCGCGCCTCGTCCGCATCCCGCCCGCCCCTGCCACCTGGAGCGGGTCGCCGCCAGCCCGATGGTCGAGCTCGATCCGTTCTTCGACCTGGCGGTGGAGGAACCGCAACCCGGCCCGGGCATGGCCTGAGGTGGTCGACAACCCGGCACCGCCCGGCGCCGGGCGTGCCATGGACGGGCCGTTTGCGTTAGGCTCTGCGCCTCTTCAACTGGAGGTAATTCCCATGGCCCGCGCCACTGCCCGTCACATCCTGGTTTCCAGCGAAGCCAAGTGCAATGAACTGAAAGCCGCCATCCAGGGCGGCGCCGACTTCGCCCAGGTGGCCAAGGATAACTCCACCTGCCCGTCCAGCCGCGACGGCGGCAACCTCGGCACCTTCGGCCCCGGCCAGATGGTGCGCGAGTTCGACCAGGTGGTGTTCAGCGCCCCGGTCGGCGAAGTCCAGGGCCCGGTCAAGACCCAGTTCGGCTACCACCTGGTGGAAGTCACTGCGCGCCAGGACTAATGCATCCGGCGGAGGCTAGTCCTCCGCCACCCTCCACAACGTCGGCCACTCTCCCGGGTTGCCCGACGCACAGCGCGACATCAGCTGGTAGGACTGTACGCGGAAGCGCTCGCCATCGAAGCGCCAGCTGCCGGCTTCGCCGCAATCCCCCACGCCCCGCGCCTTCACCCGGTATTGCAGGATTCCCGTCTGCGCGTCGTAGGCGACCCAGCCGGTCGGCTCGCTGCCCTGTAGCGGTAGCGGATCCAGGCGCAACTCCACTTCCTGGAAGGGCGGCTTACGCTGCAGCCGGTACAGCGAGTACTCGCAGTTGTAGGCCGCACACCAGCTGCGCACCAGCACCAGCGCCTCGCTCGGGCTCAAGGCGAAGGCCTCGCCCACGGGAGCCTCGCCCATTTCCTCTTCCTGCTGCGGATCACGGGTCGCCTGCAACACCGCCTGCACGATGCGCTCGGCCTCGTCGGCCGGCATGGGTGTGGTTCCGGGATAGGCAGGCAGCTTCGCCACCGGCGGTGGCGGCGGGACTTCGGAGTCCGCGCGGACGCCAGGGCGATAGAGCGCGCCGCGGGTGTCCAGGCGGCCCTGTACCGAGTCCATCAGCAGCAACGCGGCGGACAGGCCGCTCAGTGACACCGCCACCTCCTCGTCGCCATCCACCGCCATGCGCAGCCGCCCGGCGTTGCGCAGCTCGCCCAGCAGACCCCGCGCCGTCTCGCCCTGGGCTTCCAGGATCAACTCTTTCTCGGCCGGCACCAACTGCAGGGCGTTGGTCAGCGCATCGGGCAGCAGCCGCTCGTCCGCCAGCAGCGGGAAGTACTGGGTCTGGCCGGCATACACCAGGCGCAGCCGCGGCTGGCCCGCCGCGCCGGCGTCACGCTGCAGCACCAGCCGCAGCGCGCTGTAGTCGCTGGTCTGGCCGGCGCTGAGGGCCTGGCAGCTGCGCCGGTTGTCGCAGGCCACCACCCAGTCCTTGATCTCGCGATACAGCGGTACATCCTCGGGCTCGGGCTCGGGCGCGGCCTGGGCGACGCAGGCCAGCAGGCACAGGGGTAACAGACGTAACGAAGCGGGCATGACGGCTCCTTGCACATGGCCTGATGCAGCAGCTTGGCACAGCCGCGGCGAAAACTGGTTGAGCGTTCCGCCCGCTTCGCCGGTCGCAAGTTAGGAAGTACCTTGCCGAGGACTCTTCCATGACTCGCCGACTGCCCTGCCTCTCCGCCCTGCTACTCGCCATCTGCGCCCCGCTGTACGCCGCCGACGAACCGCTCGACAGCACTGGCCAGATCAAGGATGAACAGTACCACGCCATCCTCGCCGGCGACTGGCGCTCCCCCGAGCATCGCCTGCGCGACCCCGATCGCCGACCGATGGAGACCCTGCGTTTCTTCGACCTGTCGCCGACCCAGACCCTGATCGAAGTCGGCCCCGGCGATGGCTGGTACAGCGAGATCCTCGCCCCGCTGCTGCGCGAGCGCGGCCAGTACAGTGCGGCGTTGTCCAGCAGCGGTGATGCCGAGCAGCGCGAAGCCGCCAGCGCGCTGCGCAACAAGTTCGAGCAGGATGCCAAGCGCTTCGACAAGGCCCGCATCATCGAATTCGACCCGCAGGCGCCCAAGTTCGGCGAGCCGGAGTCGGTCGATCTGGTGGTGAGCTTCGACGACCTGCACAACTGGGCAGAGGCCGGCGGCGAGAAGGCGATGTTCAGCGCCATCTACCAGGTGCTCAAACCCGGCGGCAAACTCGGTATCACCGCCTACCGGGGTGCCAAGAACGCCACCCTGGAACAGACCAAGGGCAGCGGCTACCTGCCCACCGACCATGTGATCGGCCGGGCCAAGGATGCCGGCTTCGTCCTCGCCACCATCGAGCAGATGCACTCCAACCCGCGCGACACCCGCGACCACCCCAACGGCGCCTGGAGCCTGCCGCCCCACCTCAAGGGCGGCGCCGAGGAGCGCAGCAAGTACGAGAAGATCGGCGAGCCCGACCGCATGACCCTGCTGTTCGTCAAACCGAGCGGGCCGAGGCCTTGAGTGATCAGCGCGCCGAGAAGCGCCGGTCCAGTCCCTGAACACGGAACTGCTCGACCAGGAAATCGATGAACACCCGGGTCTTGTGCGGCAGCAGTTTCTGCGCGGCGAAGTGGATGGAGATGATGCCGGTGTCCACGTACCAGTCCGGCAGTACCCGCTGTAGCGTGCCGGCCTGCAGGTGCGGCAGCGCGTGGGGCATGGCCACCAGGCAGATGCCGAGGTGCATGAGCGCGACCTGGCAGGCGGCCTCCGGATCGCCCATGACCAGCCGCGGGCGTAGCTCGATGCCGGCCTGCTGGCCCTCGCGATTGCGCAGCAGCATGGAGCGGATGCGACCGGTCTGCGCCGCGCGGATCAGAATGCCGTCGTGCTCTGCCAGCTCGCCCGGTTCGCGCGGCTGGCCGCGTTCGGCCAGGTAGGCCGGCGAAGCCAGCAGCACCCGGTGCGCCGGCGCCAGCTCGCGCGCCACCACGCCAGGCGCCTGCTCGAAGCCGCCGCCGATGGCCGCGTCGAAACCTTCGGCAATCAGGTCCACCGGGCGGTTGTCGAAGTGGAAATCCGGCTGCACGCTGGGATAGCGGGCGAGGAATTCCGGCAGCAGCGGCATCACGTAGTAGCGGCCGAAGGCATTGCCCATGCTCACCTTCAATACCCCGGCAGGCTGGCCCTGGCGGCTGGCCAGATTGGCCATGGCCGCCTTCAGGTCGTTCAACCCGCCTGCCGACTCGCTCAGGAAGCGCTCGCCGGCCTCGGTCAGCGACAGGCTGCGGGTGCTGCGCTGGAACAGCCGCACCTTCAGCTCCGCCTCCAGGCGCGCCACGTTCTTGCCCACCGCCGCCGGCGTCAGACCCAGACGCCGCGCGGCCTCGGCAAAGCTGCCGGCCTCTGCGCTACGGACGAAACATTCGATGCAATTGAGCGTATCCATGCGCCAACTATAAACCTTTAGTATCGAAAGAAACGCAGAAATACCGACTAATCAGAATTCAATCAGCGGCAGATACTCGTCTCCAGCAACCCCACCTCACTCGGAGACACAGACCATGAACCAGACTCTCAACCTGCAAGACAAAGTCGCCTTCATCCAGGGCGGTTCCCGCGGCATCGGCGCCGCCATCGTCAAACGCCTGGCCCGCGAAGGCGCCGCCGTGGTCTTCACCTACAGCCAGTCCGCAGCCAGCGCCAACGCGCTGGTCGCCGAAGTCGAAGCCGCCGGCGGCCGCGCCCTGGCGATCCGCGCCGACAGCGCCAGCGAGCAGGAAATCCGTGGCGCCATCGGCGAAGCGGTGCGCACTTACGGCCGCCTCGACATCCTGGTCAACAACGCCGGCGTGCTGGCCATCGCGCCCATCGAGGAATTCAGCATCGACGACCTCGACCGTACCCTGGCGGTGAACGTGCGCAGCGTGGTGATCGCCACCCAGGAAGCCGCCCGGCACATGGGCAACGGCGGGCGCATCATCAGTATCGGCAGCACCAACGCCGACCGCATGCCCTTCGCCGGCGGCGCCGTCTATGCCATGAGCAAGTCCGCCCTGGTCGGCCTGACCAAGGGCCTGGCTCGCGACCTCGGCCCGCGCGGCATCACCGTCAACAACGTGCAGCCGGGCCCGGTGGACACCGACATGAACCCGGACAACACCGACTTCGCCACTTCGCTGAAGCCGATGATGGCCGTCGGGCGCTACGGCCAGGTCGAGGAAATCGCCAGCTTCGTCGCCTACCTGGCCGGCCCGGAAGCTGGCTATATCACCGGCGCCAACCTGCTGATCGACGGCGGCTTCGCCGCCTGATCTGCCATCCGATAACCCCGTGCCGGCCTGCCGTGCACGGGGTTTCTTGCATTGCCCCTCAACCCTGCTGGACCTGGCCATCGCTTTCACCCAAGCATCCTGGCAAAGGCGTCGACCTCCCCCGATGGCGAACAGACGCGGCAACCCGCTAGAATCTGCCCCCTCAATTCGCCTCGCACATGCGGGGCTCCGTCAGACGCAGCCAGCGAGAACACCGCCATGGGCGCACAGTGGAAAGCCAAACCTAAAGAAGCCGCAGCCAACGCCAGGGGCAAAATCTTCGGCCGCCTGGTCAAGGAGATCATGGTCGCCGCCCGTAACGGCGCCGATCCGGACACCAACGCCAAGCTGCGCGTCGCCGTCCACGCGGCCAAGAAAGCCTCGATGCCCAAGGACACCCTGGAGCGCGCCATCAAGAAAGGCGCCGGCCTGCTCGGCGAGACCGTCAACTTCGAGCGCACCACCTACGAGGGCTTCGCCCCGCATCAGGTGCCGGTGATCGTCGAGTGCCTGACCGACAACCTGAACCGTACCGTGGCGGAAATCCGCGTGCTGTTCCGCAAGGGCCAGATGGGTGCTTCCGGTTCGGTGACCTGGGACTTCAGCCACGTCGGCATGATCGAAGCCTCCACTGACAGCGGTGCCGACCCGGAGCTGGCCGCCATCGAAGCCGGTGCCCAGGACTTCGAGCCGGCCGAGGAAGGCGACACCCTGTTCATCACCGAGATGACCGACCTCGACGCCGTGTGCAAGGCGCTGCCGGAGCATGGCTTCACCGTCAACTCGGCGAAGATCGGCTACATCCCGAAGAACCCGGTGAGCGGCCTGAGCGACGCGCAGATGGAAGAAGTCGAAGCCTTCCTCGAAGCTCTCGACAACCACGACGACGTGCAGAACGTCTACGTCGGCCTTGCCGGCTAATCGCCGCGCGTGAGCCGCAGCCAGTTCCACCAGCAACACGCCGCACGCGCCGAGGCAGAAGCCCGGCGCCTGCTGGCAGAACGCGCCAACCTCGGCGCGCGCTGGCTGGATTGGGTAGCGGCCGAGCTGTACCGCCTCACCCCGCCCGAATACGCAGCCATGGTGCGCCGTGAGCTGCAGCGCCTGAATACTCCGTAAGCCTCTGCGTATCGCCGCACACGGCTAGCTGCGCCCTTGTCGCCCAGCGCAAAGCCTGGCGACGCACGACCGAACCACCCGCGCACTTCGCGACTATGCTCTAAGCAGTGTACGGATCAGGCTGGCTCAGTCTGGGAGGTGGAGATGACCGTCGAAGCATGCCATTCAAACTGAATCGCCATTTTCGGAGGACTCCACCATGAGCAAAGGTCTGGATAGACACAAAGAGGCGAAGAAAAAGCCTCTCAAGACCTCCCAGGAAAAACGCATGGCCAAGCGCAGCAAGAAATCCGGCACCACCCTGCTCGGCAGCCACGCCCCATCCAGCTAACCCTCTCGCACCCGGCCAGCGCCGGGTGCTTCGTTTCAGCCCCGCAGAAAGCCGAGTGCCCCCAGGCAGAGGCCTGGCCAGGCGCCAGTAGCCATTCGTCCAGAATCAAGCGCAACGCTGAACTTCCCGGCGTAGACGGGTCGGAACCCCGACCGTTACGTTTACTGCAAGGGGGACCCGATGCTCGACCTGACTACCTGGAACTTGACCATTCCCGCCACCGAATCGGCCACGGTGATTACTACCGAACGCCTCAAAAAGGGCTACAGCAGCCAGTACTTCCGCCCGCAGAACAGCAGCGTGCGCTTTTGGGTGCCGGTCACCGGCTCCTCCACCGAGAACTCCCGCTACCCACGCAGCGAGCTGCGCGAAACCTGGCCCAACGGCGAGCTGCGCAACTGGCACCACGGCGACGCCGACAACCTCCTCAGCGCCGAGCTGACGGTCAACCAGGTGCCGAGCAAGAACAAGCTGGTGATCGGCCAGATCCACAGCATCAACCGACCCGGCGATGTCGGCGAGCCACTGGTGAAGCTGCAGTATCACTACCGCCCCGAGCTCAACAGCGGCAGCATCGAGGCCCTGGTGCGCAAGCATCCCGACGATAAGCACGTGCAGAACGTCATGCTGGTGAACGATGTGACACTCGACGAGCGCTTCGCCTATCGCCTGCGCCTCACCCCTAGCGGCCGCCTGGCCATCGCCGTGTACAGCGACGAGGACAATGGTGCCTACCACCGGCAGATCGCCTCCAGCTGGAGCAGACAGCTTCTTTACTTCAAGGCCGGCACCTATGCCCAGGACAACTCCGGAAGCAGCGCCGAGGGGGGCCGCGCGACCTTCTACCACCTCGATATCGAGCACCGGAAGCCGTAACCGCAGCGTCGGCGCCAGGCTTGATCCAGAGCAAGGCGCCGCCACGACCATTGGCTAGGATGGCCGGCAAAAATAGCTACAGCTCCTTGCGCGCAATCCTCGACAACATCCACAGGAGGTTTGCATGAGCATTACATCGTCCACCATCTGCGCCGCCGCCGAAGCCCTGCAGGGCCTGGTCGGCTACAACGCCAAGAGCGAGCAGCACATCGTGCGCTTCAGCGAGGACTCCTTCGGCCTCGACGTGACCGAAGAGAGCATCCAGCCCTGCGCCGAGTTCGTCTGGCAGCCGCTCAAGGGCGCGCTGATGACCCTCAGCCGTGAGCGCCTTGGCCTGCTGCTGGAACAGCGTATCGACGAGCGCCTGAACATCTCAGAGCCGCTGCTGGTGTACCTGCGCCGCAGCGACCTGCCGGAGATCATCGCCGAGCGCCGCCGCACCTGAGCGGCCCCACGGGCCACTGCAGTCGGCGCGGGCCACCCGGGCTGGCATAATGCGCGCACCATAAGGATGCGCCGGCGCGCATCGCCCACGATTGAAAGGATTGCAATCGATGCCTGTGCGGCGTCTGACCTGGCTGCTGGCCCTGCTGCTGAGCGCCGCGCCCTGCCTGGCCGCAGAAGGCGTGCTGCGCTACCCGCGCGCGCCAGTCGGCGACGAGTTCCGCCCAGCCTATCCGCTGGCGCAGCTGCAGCTGGCCCTGGACAAGGTCGGCAGCAGCCTGCGCATCGTCCCCTCGCAGCACCATATGGAACAGCAGCGCGCCCTGCTCAGCCTGGAACAGGGCGAGGCGGTCGACGTGGTGTGGACCATGACCAGCCTGGAGCGTGAGCGACGCCTGCTGCCGGTGCGCATTCCGCTGGACAAGGGTCTGTACGGCTGGCGCATCGCCCTGCTGCGAGCGGACCAGCCGAACCTGCTGCAAGGCGTGCGCACCCTGAACGACCTGAGCCGGCTGCGCGCCGGCCAGGGCCACGACTGGCCGGATACCGACATCCTGCGCGGCCACGGCCTGCGGGTGGAAGTCAGCTCCAGCTACGAGAGCCTGTTCCTGATGCTGGAGGCCAGGCGCTTCGACTATTTCCCGCGGGCCGTGCTGGAGGTGGAGGACGAGCTACGGCACAACCGGCAGCGCCCGCTGGTCGCGGACAGCCATCTGGCGCTGCACTACCCCACCGCGCTGTATTTCTTCTTCTCGCCGCACGCTCCGCAGCTGGCGGAAACCGTGCGCCAGGGCCTGGAGCTGGCCCTGGCCGATGGCTCCTTCGAGCGGGTGTTCCAGCAGTACCACGGCGCCGACCTGCGCCGCGTCGCGCTGCAGCAGCGCCAGATCATCGAGCTGGACAATCCGCTGCTGCCGCCGCAGACCCCGCTGCAACGCCGCGAGCTGTGGTATCGCCCCTAAGAACCTGCTTACGATCTCCTGACTGTCGGCCATACGGCGTTAAAAGCGGCCTCGGAATGCTCATTTACAGCTCGTAAACTGCGCTTCCTCGGCCGTTTTTGCCTTGTCTGGCTCTAATTCAGAAGATCGTAAGCAGGCTCTCACGCCTACTGCCTGGGCACAGTGCCGCTGAGCGCGTTGCGGCTGTGCGCCCCGAAGTGGCGGAACAGCTGCACCAGCAGCGCCTCGAGGGCCGGATCGGGCTCCACCGCCTGCAGGCGGTTGCCCTCGCTGAAGCCCTTGGCGGTATCGCCGCGGGCCAGCCACTCGCCGATCAGCGCATCGAGCTCGCCGGCGCGCTCATGCGACTCCGCCGCCACCACCTGGGCCGCGTAGTCCACGTCGAAGGCCGGATAGTCGGCATCGCCATCGCGTTCGGCATAGGCCGTGAGCAGCGGATGCTGCGCCTGGCCCGCCGTCAGCAACGATTGCATGCGATCGAACTGGTACTGCTCGATGGCGGTATGGCGGTCGGCCACGCGCTTGATCGCCGCCTCGCGGTCCTCGGGGTAGCCGGCCTCGGCCTTGGCCGCGATCAGCACCATGCCGCTGGTATCCACGCCCGGCAGCACGCTGGCGTGGTACGGCTGGGTGAGGTCCTGCAGGTAGTGCATGGCCCAGCCGAGGAAGCGATAGCCCCAGTACGGATGACCACTGGCGAAGGCCAGGCGCGCCAGGCCGCTGTACTGGTACACGCGCCAGTGCGGCAGGGTCTGCCCCAGGTAGGGCGCGGCGGCGAAGATCAGCGCCGACTCGTGGTAGTAGCCGATATGAAACGGCGCCTGAGAGGAGTATTCGAAGCGCGCATCGCCGAACGGCTGCGGACCGAAGTTGTAGCGCTGGCCGACGGCGCCGGGGTTGTCGCTGAACAGGTTGATGTCGTGGCCGTAGTCCGGCTCGTCGGCGGCGCTGGCCACCACCTGCAGGGCCGCGACCTTCTCGCCATCCTTCAGCCCCAGGTAGCGCCAGTGGGTCCAGGGACCGACCTTGTGGAACACCAGCACGTCCTCGCCGCCCAGCAGCGGCCGACCACCGGCATCCTGTCCCGGCAGCTGCTGGATGAAGCTGGCCAGCTTGATCTCCGGATTGACGCGCAGGGCCTGGAGGAAGGCACTGCGCCGATCACCGCCAGCGGCCGCCTGCCAGCGCAGCTCCTCCGGGCGCGCCGGATAGTAGGAGAAATGCTCGCGGGCGTAGCGCTCCTGCTCGTCAAGCAGACGTTCGATGGCCGGCGCCTGGTCGGCGAGGAAGGCTTCCAGCGGCTCCACCGCCACCTCCTGGCGCAGCTCGGGCATCTCGCGCAGAGCCAGCAGGCTGCCCAGCGAGTGGTTGGACCAGGCCAGGGCATGGGAGGAAAGGCCGACCAGCAGGCCGGCGCAGGACAGCAGAACGAGTGACTTCACGGCTACTCCGATGCGTGAGGCGAATCGGCCAAGGCTAACCCCGCCAGCGGCGCCAGACACTGTCAGGCTGCGCCAGCGGCACTCACCGATCGGGCATCAGAGCAGCGCGGCAGCGGCCAGCCCACCGACGATCAGCAGCACGCCGATCACCAGGGCGACGCGCAGCGCCCCGCTACCGCTTTTGGTGGCGGGCGCCGGGGCGGCCTGGGCGCGTGCGGCGGCGCGCAGCGGGTTGGCCGTGGGGGCGGCGCTGCTCGCCGGCCGCGCCTGGGGCTTGGCCTTGGGCGTGGGCAGGTCGACGGCGCGCACGAACACCGTGGCGTCTTCGCTCTCCTCCTCCACCGCCTGGGCATCCACCTTGGGCCCGATCACCAGCAGGATCACCGAGCCCATACGCACCTGGTCGCCGGGCTTGAGCACGGCGGCGGCGCTCTTCTCGCCATTGATCAGCACGCCGTTGGCCGAGGCCAGGTCCTTGACCTCCAGCACGTCGTCGCGCAGGAAGAACTCGCAGTGGCGGCGCGACAACTGGGCATCGCTGAAGCACAGCTCGCACTTGACCGAACGGCCGAAGGTCATCGAGCCGCTGACGTGGAATTTCTTGCCCTCGTGCTCGCCCTGCATCACCTGGAGGAACCAGCGCTGGCTGGCCTCGGCATGGGACTTGGCCTTGCCCGGGTCGACCAGCAGCAGCTCGACCTCGCCCAGGCGCACACGATCCTCGGAACGCAGCTGGTAGCGGCTGCCGATGCGCTCGTCGTTGACGAAGGTGCCCAGCTCGCTGTCGCAGTCGCTGATGTAGTAGAGGCCGCCGTCCTGGCGGATTTCCGCATGGAAGGCGTTGATCCCGGCATCCTCCAGGACCAGGTTGTTGCGCCGGTCCTGGCCCAGGGTGAAGCGTTCCTCCACCAGCCAGACCGGGGCCTGGCGACTGTCTTTGAAGTGCAGCTTGAGCATGTCTGGGTCCTACTGGCCGAAGATGTTGTTCCAGGCCCGCTTGATCGGGTTGCTGTTGCGCTCGCGCTCGGCCTGGGCCGCGGCGGCGCGTGTTCGGGCGGCACGGGCCTCGCCGAGCAGTTGTTCGTGTTCGCCGCGCATCTGCAGCAGTTCGGCGTTCTGCGGCTCCACTTCCAGGCCGCGATCGATCATCGCCAGGGCGCCGGGGAAGTCGCTGCGCCGGTAGGCGGCGCTGGCCAGGTCGCGGTACAGCTGCGCCACGTGGCTGAGCCCGGCCAGGGCGTCGGCGTTGTCCGGGGCCCAGCCGAGGATCTGCCGGTAGTAATACACCGCGCTGTCCTCCTCGGGCAGCAGCAGGCGCTTGTCGGCGATGCTCTGCTCGGCCAGCTGCAGGTAGCGGGCGATGTGCGCGTCCAGCACGCGCTGCAGTCCGGCCAGCGTGGTGGCGTGCTGCGGGTCGATGGCCAGGGCCTGGCGGTAGTAGTAGTCGGCGCTGTCCTCGGCCGGCTCGGTCAGCAGGCCATCGGTCAGGCGCTGCTCGGCGAGGTCGGTGAACACCTTGATCCGCGCCTCGCGGATGCGCTGCAGGCCGGCCAGGGCCTCGTCGCTGTCGTCATCGAGCGCCAGCACCTGGTTGAAGTAGTGCTCGGCGCTGTCCTGCGCGGGCTCAATCAGCTGGCCGGCGGTGAAGCGCTGCTCGGCCTCGGCCAGCAGCGCGTCGATCTGCCGCTGCTCCTTGATGTACAGGCCGGCCGAGGTCAGGGTGCCGATCAGCACCAGCACGCTCAGCGTTATCAGCAGAGGCATGGCCGAGCGACGCTTGCGCGGCGCTGGCGCCTCCACGGCAACCGGCTCGCTGACCGGCTGGGCCGGGCGTAGCTGGGTCTCTTCCAGGTCGCTCAGCTCCATCTCGTCCAGTGCGGCTAGCAGCGCGCGGCAATCGGCGAAGCGCTCGTCCGGCTTCTTGGCCAGCATGCGCGCCAGCAGGCCGCGGAAGGCGCCGAGGCTGTCGGGCAGTGGTGGCGGCTCCATCTGCACGTGGTTGACCACGGTCTGGGTGTAATTGCCGCCGCGATAGGGATTGCTGCCGGTGAGCAGCTCCAGGAGGATCACGCCCAGGCTGTAGATGTCGCTGCGGGCGTCCAGCGGCTGGCACTGGGCCTGCTCGGGGCTGCTATAGGCGGGGCTGCCGACGGCGACGCCGAACTGGGTCAGCTCGCTGTCGATGTCCAGGTCCTTGGCCACGCCGAAGTCGGTGAGCACCGCCGTGCCGTTGCTGCGGAACAGCACGTTGGCCGGCTTCACGTCGCGGTGCACCAGGCCCTTGTCGTGTACCACCGCCAGGCCGCTGGCGACCTCGCGGATGATCTGCAGCGCGCGCTCGGGAGCGAACAGTTCGCCCTTGTGCCGTGCCAGGTCGCCGCCGGGTAGAAACTCCATGGCCAGGTAGTAGCGACCATCGGCCAGGCGGTCGATGTCATGGATGGTGATGATCGACGGATGGTTGAGCGAGGCGACTATGTGCGCTTCCTGGATGAAGCGCTTGCTGAAGGCCTCGTCCTCGGCACTGCGCAGGACCTTGATCGCCACCTTGCGGCTCAGCGATTCCTGGGTAGCCAGGAAGACTTCGGCCATGCCGCCTTTGCCCAACTGGCCGTGCACCCGGTAGCCGGGGATTTCAAGCAGAGTGGTGCTCATGGATGTGCGTCGATCATTCAGTGCTTGCGGGAATGGAGCCAACGGCTGAGGAAGTTGCGGGGCTTGGCGTCGATCTCGGTCGATTCGGCCATGCTGCGCCCCAGCACGATGCAGGAGATATTGTCCTTGCCGCCCAGCTGATTGGCCAGCCCTATCAGCTGTTCGACCAGATCATCGAGGGTCGCCGCCCCAGCACAGACCTCCTGGATCTGCTCATCGTTCAGCTCGCCGGTCAGGCCGTCGCTGCACAGCAGCAGCAGTTCGCCGGGCGCCAGGCTGCCCTGCACCCGGCCGACTTCGAGGGCCTGTTCGTTCTGCCCCAGGCACTGGGTGACGATGTTGCGGCGTGGATGCTGACGGGCTTCCTCGACGCTCAGCTCGCCGGCGTCGATCATCGCCTGCACCCAGCTGTGGTCGCGGGTCAGACGGGCAATGCCGTCCAGGCTGATGCGGTAGGCGCGGCTGTCGCCAATCCAGGCCACCTCGAACTCGCTGTCGAAGAAGCGCGCGGCCACCACCGTGCTGCCCATGCGCCGGCCGCCGTCTTCCTGCACCGCATCGAGGATCGCCTGGTTGGCCGCGTGGATCGCCGCCTCCAGGTCGCCGCCTGCCGAAATGGCCTGGCGCAGGGTGTCCAGGGCCATGGCGCTGGCCACTTCGCCGCACTCGTGGCCACCCATGCCATCGGCTACTGCCCACAGACCAAGCTCGGGGAGGCAGAGCACGGCGTCTTCGTTATGCCCTCGAACCCGACCCGAGACGCTCTGCGCCGCGAACCCCAGGGACTGCATCGACATGACTGCTGGCTACCTTCTGAATCTGCACTGCCGTGCATGATGCTGCGCCGAGCCGAGACTGTCAGCCCGAAGCGCGCGAACTGTTAAGCAGTCGTCAGCGGCTGCGCTGCACTTCGTAGCTGTTCTGCCCCGGATACCGCTGCACCTCGATGCCACCGGGGTACTCGATGCTCTGTCGAATGCCGCCGCTCTGCTGCACACTCGAGCCGCCTTGGATGATCTGCACCTGGCGGCCATAGCCCTGGCTAGGCACTGCATGGCCTCCATAGACGTCGTAGCTCTGGCTGCGACTGGAAGAGCTGACGCTACCGGAGGCACCGGGGCTGACATACTCGATGGGAATCTCGCGGCGCACCGGCTCGGCGCCCAGCGCCGCGCCACTGAGTGCGGCGGCCAGCAGCAACAGAATGGTTCGCATGAGGTTTCTCCTCGTCGATCGATAGCCTCGATGCTACGCCCCAAGGCTCCCGGCGAGTAGCCCTGGCCAGCGCCGTGCCACGATTGGCAGGCACTTCCCGATCGGTATGATGCGGCGCTTTTTCCGGGATGCCGTATTCATGCCCAAGCGCTTTGCCCTGCTGCTGCTCGCCTGCTTTCTCGCCCTGCCCGCAATTGCCGCGCCACCACGCACCTTCAGCGAAGCCAAGAAGATCGCCTGGCAGCTTTACGCTCAGCAGTCGGTGGAGTTCTATTGCGGCTGTCGCTACAGCGGCAATCGGGTGAACCTGAAGAGCTGCGGCTACCAGCCTCGCAAGAATCCGCAACGCGCCGCCCGCATCGAGTGGGAGCACCTGGTGCCGGCCTGGGTCATCGGTCACCAGCGGCGCTGCTGGCAGCAGGGTGGACGCAAGCACTGCGCGCGCAGCGACGAGACCTTCCGCCGCGCCGAAGCCGACCTGTTCAATCTGGTGCCGAGCATCGGCGAGCTCAACGGTGATCGCAGCAACCTGCCCTTCGCCTGGCTGCCGCAACAGCCGGACCAGTACGGTGCCTGCCCGATGGTGGTGGACTTCCAGGCGCGCAAGGCAATGCCACGTGCCAAGGTGCGCGGCATGATCGCCCGCACCTACTTCTACATGAGCCAGCGCTATGGCCTGCAGCTGTCGCGCCAGGAACGCCGGCTGTTCGAGGCCTGGAGCAGGAACTATCCGGTCGAAGCCTGGGAACGCCAGCGCAACCAGCGTATCGCCTGCGTGATGGGCTGGAGCAACCCCTTCGTCGGCGCCGCCGATCTGCGCCGTTGCCCGGCACCGTTTACCGGAAAAGGCAGAAATGATTAGGTAAATCAGCGCGGTGCCTGTAAGGTGGCGGGACTGTGCTGCATGTGTCACCGCAAATCGACCGGTTTAGATCTCGGTCCAACCCCCCTCGGTTTCTTTACTCTTTGCACTCAGTCATGGCCTGGGCTGTTCCAGCGCCGTGTTAACTTTGTTCAAGGAGATTTTCCATGTCCGCACGTCAAACCGGCACCGTCAAGTGGTTCAACGACGAGAAAGGCTTCGGCTTCATCACTCCGGAAAGCGGTGCTGATCTGTTCGTTCACTACCGTTCGATCCAGAGCACCGGCTTCAAGAGCCTGCAGGAAGGCCAGAAGGTTTCCTTCATCGCCGTCCAGGGCCAGAAAGGCATGCAAGCTGACGAAGTCCAGGTCATCTGATCTGTACGACGTCCAAAGAACCGGCCTTCGGGCCGGTTTTTTTATCCCTGTTACTTCGCTGCGCCCCGCGTAGCCAATCATTCCTCGAGGGGGAACCATGCGAGTCAAGAAGTCCACCCAGCAGCCCAAGCCGCAGCCGGCTTCGGAAACCAGCGAATCCCTCGAAGCCCAAGTCGCCGCCTTCCTCAAATCCGGCGGTGAGATCCAGCAGATCGCCAAGGGCGTGAGCGGACAATCCTGGGCCCCCAGCCGCCAGATCAGCCTCGGCAAGAAGTAATTTCCGCGGCAATTCGGTAAGCGCAACGATACTGGCACTTTGCCTAACAGTTCCTTGCCGATACGAGCAAAGCCCTGCATCCTTGGTCCATAACAATGAAATGGGCCATGAGCCAGAGAGCCGCGCTGATGCTCAAGCGACTGCGTAACGACTTCCAGCTGTCCATCATCACCCTGATGGGCATCATCGGCGTGCTCGGCATTTCACCCTATGCGGTCTATCGCCTGCTGCACGGCAATCTCCTGGTCGGCATCGCCGATGCCGTGATCGTGCTCTCCACCCTTTCGGCGGTGGTCTACGCCTGGCGCACCGGTGACACGGAGAAGCCCGGCCTGTACCTGGCCGGCGTGTTTTCCGTGGGCTCCACGCTGATCGCCATCAACCTCGGCGTCAACGGCCTGTTCTGGATCTACCCGCTGATCCTCTTCAACTTCTTCATGGTCTCGCCCGGCAAGGCCATCGCCGCCACCCTGCTGGTGCTGGCAGGCCTGGTAGGCCACGCGCTGTGGGTGCCCGGCAGCGTGTTCGAAAGCAACTACCAGATGATCTCCTTCCTGGTCACCAACGCTATGGCCGGAGTGCTGACCTTCATCTTCGCCTACCGCACCCGCATCCAGCGCGAGCAGCTGCAGCTGCTGGCCATCCAGGATCCGCTGACCGGCGCGCGCAACCGCCGAGCCATGAACGAGGAACTGAAGATCGCCGTGTCCAGCAAGCGCCGTCATGGCCGCAGCTACGGCGCACTGGCCATGGACCTGGACCACTTCAAACAGATCAACGACCTCTATGGTCACCAGGCCGGCGATCAGGTGCTGATCGAGTACGTGAAGCTGATCAAGGCCTGCTCGCGCCAGGAGGATCGACTGTTCCGCTTCGGCGGCGAGGAATTCCTCCTGCTGCTCCCGGACACCGATGCGGAGGGCCTCGAATCGGCAGCAGAGAACCTGCTGGCGACGGTCCGCGACAACCTACGCGGGCCCGGCGGACCGGTCACCATGTCTATCGGCGGCGCCCTGCTGCGCGACGACGAGCCCTGGAGCCACTGGCTGCAACGCGCCGATCAATGCCTGTATCAGGCCAAGAGCAGCGGTCGTGACCGCACCATCATCGACCGCCCGACGGTCAACCTCACTCCCAGCCACTGACTAAAATGTAACCAGGTCAACGTCGACCTGAACACCGGCCGGCCGGGGGACCGCCAAGCAGAAGGTGGGAGGTATGCCATGAACCGGCACTACTACATCAGTGACAACCTGGACGATCTGGAGAACCTGGAAGGCGAGCTGGAGGCTCGCGGCATCAATACCGAGCAGATTCACGTGCTGAGCGAGCAGGACGCGGCAGTGGAACAGCACCAGCACTTGAACGAGGTGCCATCGATCCTCAAACAGGATGTGGTCCACTCCGGCTCGATCGGCAGCCTGATCGGCATCGCCCTGGCAGTACTGGTACTGCTGCTGGCCTGGCTGAACGACTGGGCTGCCACACCGGCAGGCTGGATTCCGTTCGTCTTCCTCGCCGTGGTACTGCTCGGCTTCAGCATCTGGGAAGGCAGCCTGTTCGGCATGCAGCAGCCCAACAGCGCGTTCCGCCGCTTCGCCGACCGCCTGCACGAAGGCAAGCACCTGTTCTTCGTCGATGTCAGCCCAGCCCAGGAGCCGATACTCAGCCAGGTGGTGGCGCACCACCCAGGCCTGGAGCTCGCCGGCACCGGCCCAGCCAGCCCGGGCTGGGCGGTGGGCCTGCAGCACCGCTGGCACCAGTTCCGCCGCATGATGTGAGATCTGGTAGGCGGGCCGCTGCGGCCCGCCACTTCATGCTGGGCTAGAATAGGTGGGCGGCCACCCCGGCCGCGCACGACCCAAGGCCCCTGCGCGCCCATGATGATCCGCCTGCTTCTGCCGCTGGCCGCCGGCCTGCTGTTCGGCAGCCTGGCCAACGCCGCCTCGATCAGGCTGGTGACCGGCGACGAGTATGCCCCCTTCACCGGGCAGAACCTGCCCAATGGCGGCATGCTCACCGAACTGGTACAGCAGACCCTACAGCAGGCGGGACACCAGACCAGCCTGACCTGGCTGCCCTGGAAGCGTGGCTATCAGGCGACGCTCAAGGGTCAGTTCGATGCCACCTACCCCTATCTGCCGACGACAGAGCGCCAGGCGGACTATCTGTTCTCTGCAGTGCTATACGAAACCACCCAGCGACTGTTCAGCAGAGCGGGGCAACCGCTGGAGCCAGACCTGCAACAGCTGGTGGGCAAGCGCATGTGCCTGCCGCTGGGCTGGCACCCCCCTCCCCGTCTCGCACCGCTGCTGGCGGCAGGCACGCTGCAACGCCACGAGCCGCAGGACCTGACCACCTGCGCACGCCTGATCGACCTCGGCCGCGATGACTTCTTTGTCGCCGACAGCCTGCTCGGCGAGCGCGCCATTCATCGTTCCGGGCTGGCCGCCGAACGCTTCAGCGAGTCGCAGGGGGTGGTCGGCAGCAATACCCTGCACTTTCTGGTGCCGCGCAACCGGCCGGGAGCCCAGCAGCTGATCGAAGAATTCGACAAGGGCCTGCGCCTGCTGCAGGAAAACGGCGAATACGCGCGGATCTTGCGCACCCACCGTCAGCACGCGCTGAACGCGGAGTGATCCTCAGCCGCGAACGGACGCGGCCAGGATCAGCTGCTTCATCTCGGCCACCGCGCCCTTGAAGCCGACAAACAGGGCATGAGCGACGATGGCGTGGCCGATATTCAGCTCGTGCACGCCGGCAATCGCCGCCACCGGCTCGACGTTGTGATAGTGCAGACCATGGCCGGCATTGACGATCAGCCCATGGGCCAGGCCGCAGGCCACGCCGTCACGGATGCGCGCCAGTTCCCGGGCAGCCTCTTCCGGGGTATGGGCGTCCGCATAGCGGCCGGTGTGCAACTCGATGGCTGGCGCACCGATGCGGCGGGCCGCCTCGATCTGCCGCTCCTCGGCATCGATGAACAGCGACACCTCGCAGCCCAGCTTGGCCAGGCGCTGTACGGCGGCCTTGATTCGCTCTTCCTGACCGGCGACATCCAGGCCACCTTCGGTGGTCAGTTCCTGGCGGGTTTCCGGCACCAGGCAGACGTGCTCGGGGCGAATGCTCTCGGCGAAGCCGAGCATGGACTCGGTGACGCCCATCTCGAAATTCATGCGCGTCTGCAGCACCTCCTTGAGCAGCCGTACATCGCGCTCCTGGATATGCCGACGGTCCTCACGCAGGTGCACGGTGATGCCGTCGGCGCCAGCCTCTTCGGCATCCAGCGCGGCCTTGACCGGGTCCGGATAACGGGTGCCGCGAGCCTGGCGCAGGGTGGCGACATGGTCGATATTGACGCCGAGGAGGATGCGGTTGGCTTCAGTCACGAGCGGGTTCCTTGAGATTCATGAAGAGTTCGCGGCTGACCAGGGGTCGACCGCCCAGATGAGGAGCGAGTGCCTGGCGCATCAGGCGCTTGGCCGCAGCCAGGGCGCCAGGTGAAGACCAGTCGGCCTCGGCCATGGCCAACAGATCGGCGCCCTGAAACAGACCCGGCTGCAGTTGCCCCACCGCCTCCAGGCCGGCATCGGGGCGCAGACGGTAGAGGCCATCGATCGCAATCGGCTGGCCGGCAATATCGATATCCAGGGCGAAACCATAGCCCAGCTCGTCCAGCAGGCGCCATTCAAAGGCGCGCAGCAGCGGCTCCAGCGGCGGGTTGGCAGCCAGGGCCTGGAGCGTCAGGGCGTAATGCTCGAACAGAGCTGGATGCGGGTCTTCGGCGGGTAGCAGGCGCAGGAGGAGCTCGTTGAGGTACATGCCGCTGTAGAGCGTCTGCCCCTGCAACCAGTGCGCGATGCCGCTGGCTTCGAGGCGGCCGACATTCTTCAGCTCACCCCGCCCGCGCAACTCCAGCTCCAGCGGCGCGAACGGCCGCGCCAGGCTTCCAGCCTTGCCACGGGCGCCACGCAGCACCGCGCGCAATCGCCCTTCGGGTGTGAGGAAATCGACCAGTGCGCTGGTTTCCTTGTAGGGCCGACTGTGCAGGACGAAGGCCGGACGCGCGCTGGCGAGCATGGATCAGAAGTCGGTGTAGCCCAGCGAACGCAGGGCCCGCTCGTCGTCGGACCAGCCACCCTTCACCTTGACCCAGAGATTGAGCATGACCTTGGAGTCGAACAGCACCTCCATGTCCTTGCGCGCATCCTGGCCGATGCGTTTGATGCGCTCGCCCTTGTCGCCGATGATGATCTTCTTCTGGCCGTCGCGCTCCACCAGGATCAGGCCGTGGATGTGCAGCACGCGCCCCTCCTGCTTGAACTCCTCGATCTCCACGGTGATCTGGTACGGCAGCTCGGCACCGAGCTGGCGCATGATCTTCTCGCGAATCAGCTCGGCAGCCAGGAAGCGACTCGAGCGGTCGGTGATCTGGTCTTCCGGGAAGAAGTGCTCGGACTCCGGCAGGTTCTCCGCCACCAGGCGCTCCAGGGTGTCAAGATTCTGCCCGTGCAGGGCGGAAATCGGCACCACTTCGGCCTGCGGCAGTTGGGTGGCGAGCCACTCCAGGTGCGGCAGCAGCTCGCTCTTGTCGTCCAGCCGGTCTGCCTTGTTCACAGCCAACAGGATCGGGCATTTCACGTACTGGACCTTCTCAAGCACCATCTGGTCCTCGTCGGTCCAGCGGGTGCGGTCGACCACGAACACGACCACATCGACGTCCTTGAGGGCCGTGGATGCACTGCGGTTCATGTAGCGGTTGAGTGCCTTGTCGTTGTGCTTGTGCAAGCCCGGGGTATCGACATAGACAGCCTGCACATCACCCTCGGTCTTGATGCCGAGCATGTTGTGGCGGGTGGTCTGCGGCTTGCGCGAGGTGATCGCCAGCTTCTGCCCGAGGATATGGTTGAGCAGCGTCGACTTGCCCACATTGGGTCGGCCGACGATAGCGACGTAGCCACAACGGGTCACGGGTGCATCAGTCATGGCTATTCTCCACGCCCAGCGCCACCAGCGCGGCGGCGGCGGCGACCTGCTCGGCAATGCGCCGACTGGCGCCATGCCCCTGGGTCTTGTCGGTCAGCAGCGCCACTTCGCACTGCACGAAAAAGGTACGGCAATGGGGTTCGCCCTGGATATCCACCACCTCGTAGCGCGGCAGCTCAGCGGCGCGCGACTGGAGGAACTCCTGCAGGCGAGTCTTGGGATCCTTGTTGGTATCCACCAGGGTAAGACTGTCCAGCTCATTGGTCAGCCAGGCCAGAACCCGCTCACGAGCCACATCCATGCCGGCGTCCAGATAAATGGCACCGATCAGCGCCTCGAGGGCGTCGGCGAGAATCGACTCGCGGCGGAAACCGCCACTCTTCAGCTCACCGGAGCCCAGACGCAGGTATTCACCCAACTCGAAGCCACGCGCAAGTATGGCCAGGGTCTCGCCTTTCACCAAACGCGCACGCAGACGCGAAAGCTGGCCTTCTCGGGCCTGGGGAAAGCGTTCAAATAGCGCTTCGCCAGCGACGAAGTTGAGGATGGCATCGCCGAGGAACTCCAGACGTTCGTTGTTGCGCCCGGCGAAGCTGCGGTGAGTCAGCGCCAGGAGCATCAGCTCCTGGTTCTGGAAGGTGTGGCCGAGCTGACGCTCGAGGCGAGGAAGGGAATAACTCACTGAGGGCGAATTCGGAATTCTTTGTCGAAGGTAGCGACAAGATCAAGGTTCTCGATCAGATGCTCGCGTTGTTCATATTTGAGGTGGAGAAGGAATAGGTCATTCTCCTGCTTGATCTCCAGCACCTTTTTTAGATCCAGTCGAATACTATTAACACCCATTCCCTTTTGAATGTGATCGTAAAAGTCTCGAACCGACACGATCTGAGCTGGCTCGCTCTCAACCTTAGTGATGATTTTCTGCAATGCATAGTAATCCATGTAATGCGGAAACAGCTTGAAAGCCGTGCTAGCAAGAAAAGCTAATACGGCAAGCGTCACTATCCAACCCAGCAAAGACATGCCTTTTTGCGACCGCGCAAGCATAATGATCGACCTCGTCTATCAGAGTTATTGTGAAGCCTGTGGACTATATATAAGCAGGCACCGCTCAATTGAACAGCGCCTCGCAATTTCGATTCGTTAGTGAATCAAACCAACCCGGGAGAAGTTTGGCAGGCTGCGCAGCTTGGGATCGGGCCAGCTCAGCCATACGGCGAAAGCCTTGCCGACGATATTGCGATCGGGAACCATGCCCCACAGCTCCTTGGGAATCGCACCATCATTCCAGTAGCGGCTGTCGTTGGAGTCATCCCGGTTGTCGCCCATCATGAAGTAGTGCCCTTGCGGCACCACCCACTCGTCACCCGGGCGTACATTGCGATGCAGCTGCTTGCGGATCAGATGCTCGGCCTCGCCCAGCTTCTCGCGATAGACCAAGGTGCGCCCCAGGGAGCGCGGCTCCTCACCCAGTAACTCCTCGGCAACCGACTGGTCATTGACCAGCAGACGCTTGTCCTGGGTATAGGTGATGCGGTCTCCCGGCAGCCCTACTACACGCTTGATGTAGTTGATGCTGGGGTTGCTCGGATAGCGAAACACCATGACATCGCCACGCTGCGGATCACCCACCTCGACAACCTTGGTATCGACCACGGGCAGGCGAATGCCATAGGCAAACTTGTTGACCAGAATGAAGTCACCCACTTCCAGAGTCGGCTTCATCGAGCCGGATGGAATCTGGAACGGTTCCAACAGGAAGGAGCGCAGCACCAGAACAATGGCCAGCACCGGGAAGAACGACTTGCCGTACTCGACCAGCAGCGGCTCCTTGTTCAGACGCTGTAGCACCTGCTCGTCCGGCTCACCGACCTGGCCTTCGTAGGCCGCGATTGCCACCCGACGGCGTGGTGCTAGCAACAGCAGGTCAATCAGAGCCAAGGCGCCGCAAACCGCAACGGCAATCACCAGAATCAGCGGGAAGTTGAACGACATAGGTCTTAGCTATCCACTTTGAGTACGGCGAGGAAGGCTTCCTGCGGGATTTCCACGCTGCCTACCTGTTTCATCCGCTTCTTACCGGCCTTCTGCTTCTCCAGCAGTTTTTTCTTACGGCTGACGTCACCACCGTAGCACTTGGCCAATACGTTCTTGCGCAGCGCCTTGACTGTGGTCCGGGCGATGATCTGGCCACCGATGGCCGCCTGGATCGCCACGTCGAACATCTGCCGCGGGATCAGCTCTTTCATTTTTTCGGTCAGCACCCGGCCCTTCTGGTGGGCACGGTCACGGTGCACGATCAGCGCCAAGGCGTCGACCTTCTCGCCGTTGATCATCACATCCAGGCGCACCAGGTTGGCCGACTGGAAGCGGTCGAAGCTGTAGTCCAGCGAGGCATAGCCACGGCTCACCGACTTCAGTCGATCGAAGAAATCGAGCACCACCTCGTTCATCGGCAGGTCATAGGAAACCTGAACCTGGCTGCTGAGGAACTGTAGGTCGCGCTGCACGCCACGCTTCTCGATGCACAGGGTGATGACGTTACCCAGATGCTCCTGCGGCACCAGGATATTGGCGCGCACGATCGGCTCGCGCATGTCGAGAATGCCGGCCGGATCGGGCAACTTGGACGGGTTGTCGACGGACAGCGTCTCACCGTTCTTCATCTCAACTTCGAAGATCACCGTCGGCGCGGTGGTGATCAGGTCCAGGTCATACTCGCGCTCCAGGCGCTCCTGGATGATTTCCATGTGCAGCATGCCGAGGAAACCGATACGGAAGCCGAAGCCCAGGGCGTCGGAGCTCTCCGGCTCGTACTGCAGCGCGGCATCGTTCAGGGTGAGCTTCTGCAGGGCTTCGCGGAAGTCCTCGAAGTCATCGGAGCTGACCGGGAACAGGCCTGCGTAGACCTGCGGCTTGATGCGCTTGAAGCCCGGCAATACATCCACGTCGGGGGTGTTGGACAGGGTCAGGGTGTCGCCCACCGGGGCACCGTGGATGTCCTTGATACCGGCGATCACGAAGCCCACTTCACCGGCCTTGAGGTCGGCGGTCTCGGTGTGCTTCGGGGTGAACACGCCGACGCTGTCGATCTGGTGGGTTTTGCCGGTGGACTTGACCAGAATCTTGTCGCCCTTCTTCATCCGGCCATGCTTGACCCGCACCAGGGAGACAATACCCAGGTAATTGTCGAACCAGGAGTCGATGATCAGCGCCTGCAGCGGCGCCTCGATGTCGCCCTCCGGCGGCGGGATCACCTGGACCAGACGCTCCAGCACATCGATCACACCCATGCCGCTCTTGGCACTGCAGGGCACCGCGTCGGTAGCGTCGATACCGATGATGTGCTCGATCTCGTCCTTGACCCGCTCCGGCTCGGCCTGGGGCAGGTCCATTTTGTTCAGTACCGGCATGACCTCGAGGCCCTGCTCGATGGCGGTGTAGCAGTTGGCCACGGATTGGGCCTCGACGCCCTGACCGGCGTCGACCACCAGGATCGCGCCTTCGCAGGCGGCCAGGGAGCGACTCACCTCATAGGTGAAGTCGACGTGACCGGGGGTATCGATGAAGTTCAGCTGGTAGGTCTTACCGTCCTGCGCCGGGTAGTGCAGGGTGACGCTGTGAGCTTTGATGGTGATGCCACGCTCGCGCTCCAGGTCCATGGAGTCGAGGACCTGAGCTTCCATCTCGCGGTCGGACAGACCGCCACAGATCTGGATGAAGCGGTCGGCCAGGGTCGACTTGCCATGATCGATGTGGGCGATGATGGAGAAATTGCGGATATGACTCAGATCACTCACGGATCAACACTCGAATAAAGCCGCAGGCAGGCTGCCCGCCGAAAAATAGCCGGGGATTCTACCCGATCGGCGACCGACCCGTCACGCGCGCCACACGGCCGGCAGCCACAAAAAAGGGCGGCCAACGCCACCCTTTTTGCTTCCAACCAGGCCTATTCGGCCAGTTTGAAGGTGATGAAGCTGGCGCGCCCCTGGCGCAGAACGCGCATGGACACCGAGCGATTGACCGGCAATTCCTTGGCCACCTGGGCAAAAGTCTTGGCCGAATCGATAGCCTGGTTGTTCAAATGAGTGATGACATCGCCAGGACGCAGGCCGATCAGCGCGGCCGGGCCGCTCTGCACTTCCTTGATGACCACACCACCGCGCAGGTCGAAAGCCTTCTTCTGCTCGGCGCTCAGCTCCGCCACCGACACCCCCAGGCGATTGCTGCTGCGCTCGACACCCGCCTCACCAGCCACCGGCATCTCCTCGCCCTCTTCCGGCAAGGCGCCGATGCTCAGCGAAATACGCTTGCGCTCGCCCTCACGCACCACTTCCAGATCCGCCTGGCTGCCAGGCTTGAGGGCCCCGACCAGATGCGGCAAATCGGCCGACATGATGATCGGCTGGCCATTCAGGCTGAGGATCACGTCACCGACCTGCAGGCCACCCTTGGCAGCCGGCCCCTCCTCCAGCACCTGAGCCACCAGCGCACCGGCCGGCTTGTCCAGCCCGAAGGATTCGGCCAGGTCTTTGTTCACTTCCTGAATCACCACCCCCAGCCAGCCGCGGCTGACCTTGCCCTCGGACTTCAACTGGTTGGCGACATCCATGGCCACGTCGATGGGAATGGCGAACGAGAGCCCCATGAAGCCGCCGGAACGGGTGAATATTTGCGAGTTGATACCGACCACTTCGCCATCCAGATTGAACAGCGGTCCGCCGGAGTTACCCGGGTTGATCGCCACGTCGGTCTGAATGAACGGCACGTAGCTCTCGTTCGGCAGGCTGCGCCCCTTGGCCGAGACGATGCCGGCGGTGACCGAATGATCGAAACCGAAGGGCGAGCCAATGGCCAACACCCACTCGCCCACCTTGAGCGCCTGCGACTTGCCCAGCTTGACGGTCGGCAGATCCTTGCCCTCGACCTTGAGCAGCGCCACATCGGTGCGCGGATCGGCACCGATCAGCTTGGCCTCCAGCTCGCTGCGGTCGGACAGGCGCACGATGATCTCGTCGGCATCCGCCACCACATGGTTGTTGGTCAGCACATAGCCGTCGCCGGAAATGATGAAGCCGGAACCCAGCGACTGCGCCTCGCGCTGGCGACCGCCCCCCGGGCTACGCGGCATCTGCGGAATGTTGCGCTCGAAGAACTCACGGAACATCGGCGGCATGCCCTCGAGGTCCGGCATCTGCCCCGGAGCTGCCACCTCACGCTGCGGCAGGTTCTGTCGCGTACTGATGTTCACCACGGCCGGCGAGGCCTCCTCCACCAATTCGGTGAATTCGGGCAATTCGGCACGCGCCAGAGACATCTGCCCGAGCAACAGCAGGGCACACAGACCGGACAGCGAGGATTTCAGGCTAAGCATTGACTTCAGCTCCATCCACTTAGAAGACAAGAATTTTCACGATCATTACAGCAGATGCGACGAAGCCGATTCGGAGCAAGTAAGCACTCCGAATCGGCCCATGCCGCAGCAGATCACTGTGCAGAGCTCTCGACAACCGTCGCAGTCTGCATAGATAGGGCCACACGCTCGGCGGTACCCAAAGGAATCTCACCCACCACGGTGACCATCATGTCGCCATCGGCGGTACTCATGCGGCGCGATACAACGGCAGTCGGCCCCAACTGGCTGCGCGCATCTTCCGCCCCGGCCCCGCGCAGCGGCTCGAGGAACACCGTGAAGCGAGCCAGACCATCGCCATACAGTAGGCAGGCTACCGGCTCGGACGAGGCCGGGCTGGTACGTTGCAGCGCCTGACTCAATTCGAAGCCAGGCGGCACCCAGCCGGCCTTCCAGGACTGCGGCAGCTCGGCCACCTTGCCCAGACTGACCGGCTTGCACGACTCACCCGGCTTGAGCGCGGCGTCATCGACATCGGCCGTCAGGTCCAGGCTGACGAACTGGAAGCGCTCCAGCAACTGCCCCTTCTCGCTGATCAGCAGCGACTTCAAAGGCAGCGCGGTCTCGTCGTCTAGATGCAGTTCGAAGGCGTAGCGATGCTGGTCGCGGGGAATCAGCGCCAGCACAGTGGCGGAACGCCCGGCCACCCGAGAACGCCCCAGCACGCGCATGTCGTAACGCTGTTCCAATTGATCCGCATTGAGTTCACGTGCCGGCCACTGAGCATCGACCACCTGCTCGGCCAGCGCGCCGCTCATGCACTGCGGCTTGCCATCGACCCGCAGCACTTCTTGCGCGGGCCCATCGAGCTGCAGCAAGCGCTCGCTGACACCCGATTCGCTACCGCGGTGCCAGATGCCATGGGTAGAGAAGCTGCCATTGCGCTCATAGATGAAAGTGCCTTGAAAGCTTTGCCGGTCGGCCTGAGCCAACCGCTGCAACCAACTCTCGGCAGCCTGTGCGGGTAAAACCAGACAGCTGCCGAGTAGAGCTATAAGGGGGATGACGCGCATGTACCCTCTCAGCGATTTTCCAGGCTGGCGGCTCGGGCGTATGGCAGCGCGGTATCAGCACCGGTGGCGGCAGCCTGTTGCGCATGCTGACGCAGATAAGCAGGCAGACGCTGTTCGTGCCAACCCGAACTGGACTGTTCGGCGTTCTGTTGCAACGGCGACGCCGCCTCAGTATAGCCAGCCAGTACAGCGGGGCCTTGCACTTGCGGCAGAGTCAGGCTGGGCTGCACGCCCTGCTGCGCCAACTGGGCACCGGCCAGCTCATCCTGATTGTAGAAGCGCACGCCAGCCAGCACGGCCAAGGTCACCGAGGCAGCTACCGCCACTCGCCCGACCATGCGCCACGGACCACGAGCAGTCGCAGTCGGCATTGCCTCTTCGGCCAGCGCCGCAGAAACGGCGGCCGCGATATCGAGGCGCGGCTCGAGCAACTCTTTGTGCATCACCGCACGCGCGATCTGGTAACGCGACCAGGTGCCACGCAGCTCGGCATCGTCGCCGGCAGCCGCCAGCACTCGACGCAGTTCCAGTTCGTCCGCTTCGTTATCCATCACCGCGGACAGCGATTCCTGCAGGGCTTCACGACTCATGGTGTTTCCTCTCTTGGCTGTCGCCGCTGTCTCACATTCAGGCTTCCTGCAGCAAAGGCTGCAGGGCTTTGTCGATGGCCTCGCGGGCCCGGAAGATCCGCGAGCGCACGGTACCGACTGGACACTGCATGACGCTGGCAATGTCCTCGTAGCTCAGTCCATCGAACTCGCGCAGGGTCAAGGCCGTGCGCAGATCCTCAGGCAGTTGCTGGATGGTCCGATGCACCGTGGCCTCGATCTCATCCCGCAGCATGGCGCGCTCGGGCGACTCTATGTCCTTGAGCGCGTGATCTCCGTCGTAAAACTCCGCATCCTCGGAACTGACATCACTGTCTGGCGGACGCCGCCCCCGCGAGACCAGATAATTCTTCGCCGTGTTGATGGCGATGCGGTACAGCCAGGTGTAGAACGCGCTGTCACCGCGGAAATTACCGAGTGCCCGATAGGCCTTTATAAAAGCTTCCTGGGCGACATCCTGGGCCTCATGGCTGTCGTGAACGAAGCGCACCACAAGGCCGAGGATCTTGTGCTGGTACTTGAGTACCAGCAGATCGAAGGCCCGCTTGTCGCCGCGCTGCACCCGCTCGACCAGCTGCTGATCGTCTTCCTGGGCTAGCATGAATACTCCTCGTTCGTTCCGGAGGAGATCCGCGCCGGCCAGCCTTTCCGTCTGCCAAGATAGACTCGGGCGTTGCGCAAAAGTTCTCCCCTCCGAAGAAGCTTTGCTCGGCTCTCGATGGCCTTGCAAAGCGTTACAGCATCGTCGATTCGACTACTGCATGAATAACCTGGCCAATCAGGCCGCCGCTCCAATACGACAGGCGCATTTGGCAACTGTCGTTGGAACTTGAACGACTAAGAAAGTTCCAGAGTGTTCTTCTACGTCATAAGCCCAGCTATTGTGCCGGCCACCCCCTCTATATACTAGGTGGCGCCATTTCGATCCCTGCGGAATCAGCAGTAGATGAGCCAACACTATCAGCATGACGTTCTGGTCATCGGCAGCGGCGCTGCCGGTCTGACCCTGGCCCTGACCCTGCCCGAGCACCTGCGTATCGCCGTGCTAAGCAAGGGCGACCTGGCCAACGGCTCCACCTACTGGGCCCAGGGCGGTGTTGCCGCGGTACTGGACGATGCCGACACCGTGGAGTCCCACGTCAGCGACACTCTCAACGCCGGCGGCGGCCTGTGTCGCGAAGAGGCCGTGCGCTTTACCGTAGAGCACAGCCGCGAAGCCATCCAGTGGCTGATCGAACAGGGCGTGCCCTTCACCCGCGACGAAGAACAGGATCGCGAGGATGGTGGTTTCGAATTCCACCTCACCCGTGAGGGCGGACACAGTCATCGGCGCATCATCCATGCCGCCGACGCCACTGGCGCGGCGATCTTCAATACCCTGCTGCAGCAGACCCGCCAGCGCGCCAACATCGAGCTGCAGGAGCAGCGGGTGGCGGTCGACCTGATCACCGAGCGCAAGCTCGGCCTGCCTGGCCAGCGCTGCGTCGGCGCCTACGTGCTCAATCGCAACAGCGGTGAAGTGGATACCTATCACGCGCGCTTCGTGATTCTCGCCACCGGCGGCGCGGCCAAGGTCTACCTCTATACCAGCAACCCGGACGGCGCCAGCGGTGACGGTATCGCCATGGCCTGGCGCGCCGGCTGCCGGGTCGGTAACCTGGAATTCAACCAGTTCCACCCGACCTGCCTGTACCACCCGCAGGCCAAGAGCTTTCTGGTCACCGAGGCCCTGCGCGGCGAAGGCGCCCACCTCAAGCTGCCCAACGGCGAGCGCTTCATGGCGCGCTTCGATGCGCGCGAAGAACTGGCCCCGCGCGACATCGTTGCCCGCGCCATCGACCACGAGATGAAGCGCCTGGGTATCGACTGCGTGTACCTGGACATCAGCCACAAACCGGCCGAATTCGTGAAGGCGCACTTCCCCACGGTGTATGAACGCTGCCTGACGTTCGGCATCGACATCACCCGCCAACCCATCCCGGTGGTGCCGGCGGCGCACTACACCTGTGGAGGAGTCCTGGTCGACCAGCACGGGCGCACCGATGTGCCCGGCCTGTATGCCATCGGCGAGACCAGCTTCACCGGCCTGCATGGCGCCAACCGCATGGCCAGCAACTCGCTGCTGGAATGCTTCGTCTATGCCCGCTCGGCGGTCGAGGACATCCTCGCTCAGCTCGATCAGGTGCCGATGCCACAAGCCCTGCCGGCCTGGGACGCCAGCCAGGTGACCGACTCCGACGAGGACGTGATCATCGCCCACAACTGGGACGAGCTGCGGCGTTTCATGTGGGACTACGTCGGCATCGTGCGCACCAACAAGCGCCTGCAGCGCGCCCAGCACCGGGTGCGCCTGCTGCTCGACGAGATCGACGAGTTCTACAGCAACTACAAGGTCAGCCGCGACCTGATCGAGCTGCGCAACCTGGCCCAGGTGGCCGAGCTGATGATCGAGTCGGCCATGCTGCGCCGCGAGAGCCGCGGCCTGCACTACACCCTGGACTACCCGCAGCTGCTGCCGCAGGCCCACGACACTATCCTGGCGCCGCCCACCTACGCCGGCTGAACTTCAGGCGCACGCGCAGGCGCCTGTGCGCCTCGCGCGGCAATGCATCACGCGGGATGCACAGGCCACGCACCCGCCGCTCGCCGGCCAGGCGGAAACGCAACACCACCACCAACGGCAACGCCAGGCTGTCCGGGCGCAACTGCACCGGCTGCCAGCCATCGCGGCTATTGAATAGCTGCCAGCCCTCCTCGTCCCGACGCAACCCGGTGAAGGCGGCCGAATGGCGCAGCAGGATCTGTCGTGGCAACACCCAGGCGGCATGCAGCAGGCAGGCGCCGACACCGAGCAAGGATGCCCAGAGCGGAACTTCGACGACGAACAGGGTGATCAGCGCCAGGATCAGCGCCGACAGGTAGACCGCCAGCAGCAGGCGCGAGGCCTGCCAGTGGCATTCGAAGACTTCACTTCGGCTGAACACGATCCAGGATCATGCGAACCATGCGGCGCAGATCGGGGTCTTCCGGCTCGCCGCGCTGCATGAACCAGCCGAACATGTCCTGGTCCTCACACTCCAGCAGCTTGCGGTAGCGCGCCTGATCCTCGGCATCCAGGGTGGCGTAGACCTCCTTGACGAAGGGCACCAGCAGCACGTCCAGTTCCAGCATGCCGCGGCGGCTGTGCCAGAAGAGTCGATTGAGTTCGGTAGCGTCGGCCATGCAGCGGCTCCTGTGCAAAGGAGCGGCAGTATACCGGCGCCGCACGCACTCGGCACGCTGACAAGGCTCGGGGGGGCCTCTATGATGACGCCCTTGTCTTTTGCAACCAGCGAGCGCCCATGGCCGACTCCGCCTTCTTCACCCTGCTGAACCACGAAGCCCTGCTCGCCGTGCGCGGCCCCGACGCCGCCAAGTTCCTCCAGGGCCAGCTCACCTGCAACCTGAATTATCTCGACGAACGGACCTCCAGCCTGGGCGCGCGCTGCACGCCCAAGGGCCGCATGACCTCCAGCTTCCGCATCCTGCAGGACGGCGACGGTTACCTGCTGGCCATGGCCAGCGAACTGCTGGAGGCGCAAATGGCGGACCTGAAGAAGTACGCGGTGTTCTCCAAGTCCACCCTCGCCGACGAATCCGCCAGCTGGGTGCGCTTCGGCCTGGACGGTGGCGACGGCGCCCTGCTCGACCTCGGCCTGGACCTGCCACAGCAGCCCGACGCCGTGGCCCGCGCCAACGGCCTGATCGTCATTCGCCTGCCCGGCGGCCGCGCCGAACTCTGGGCACCCGCCGAACAGGCCGAAAGCCTGCACAACCGCCTGGCCGCGCAACTGCGCGAGGCGCCGCTCAACGACTGGCTGCTCGGCCAGGTGCGCGCCGGCGTCGGCCAGGTGTTCGGCGCCACCCGCGAGCTGTTCATCCCGCAGATGATCAACCTGCAGGCGGTCGGCGGCGTCAGCTTCAAGAAAGGCTGCTACACCGGCCAGGAAATCGTCGCGCGCATGCAGTACCTCGGCAAGCTCAAGCGGCGTCTACAGCGTCTGAGCCTGGCCCAGGACGAACTGCCGGCCGTCGGCAGCGAGCTGTTCTCGCCGGTCCACGGCTCCAGCGTCGGCGAAGTGGTGTTGGCAGCCACCTCAGAAGGCGGCGCCGAGTTGCTGGCGGTACTGCAGGAGGATGCGGTCGCCGATGGCCGAATCCACCTCGGCAGCGCCGACGGCCCTGGCCTGAAGCTGCTGGAACTGCCGTACCAACTGGACGCGGATCGCGAAATCCAGCGCTAGGTAAAAAAGCTGATGCATGACCCCGGGCAAACGCGGTACAACCCCGGCATCCCTGAACGAAGTCCGCTTCAGCACCTAAACTGAAGCGGTCGAGTGACCCGAGAACCGAGATGAGCAAGCTTGCCGAGAAAGTCCAGGAAGAACTGATCCACGCCATCGAGAACGATGAGCTGGTGCTGCCGACCCTGCCCGAGGTGGCATTGAAGGTGCGCGAGGCGGCGGAAGACCCGAACATCAGCATCCCTGCCCTGAGCAAGGTGATCGGCAACGACGCGGCGCTGACCGCGCGCATCATCAAGGTGGTGAACAGCCCGCTGCTGCGCACCAGCAAGGAAATCACCGACCTGCAGATGGCCGTCGGCCGCCTCGGCATCAACTACACCTGCAACCTGGCCACCGGCCTGGCCATGGAGCAGATGTTCCAGGCCACCAGCGACGTGGTCGACCGCAAGATGCGCGAAGTGTGGAACAAGAGCACCGAGATCGCCGGCATCTGCCACGTGCTGTGCCGCCACTACACCCGCCTGATGCCCGACCAGGCCACCCTGGCCGGCCTGGTGCACCAGATCGGCGTGCTGCCGATTCTCACCTACGCGGAAGAGAACAACGCACTGCTGGCCGACTCGATCAGCCTCAACCACGTGATCGAGAAGATCCACCCGATCATCGGCGACAAGATCCTGCGTGCCTGGGAGTTCCCCGAGCCGATCGCCATCGTACCCAGCCAGCACCTGGACTTCAGCCGCAACTCGCCGAAGGCCGACTACGTCGACATCGTCCAGGTCGCCACCCTGCAGAGCTACCTGGGCAGCGAGCACCCCTACACCCAGCTGGACTGGAGCCAGATCCCGGCCTTCGCCAAGCTCGGCCTCGACCCGAACGTCGACATGCAGGCCGACGAAGACCTCTCCGCGGCGATGGAAGCCGCCGCCAGCATGCTGCAATAAGCGCAACGGGCGACGCTTGGTCGCCCGCCCCCGCAAGCCACGCATATCCTGACTAGACTGCAAGCAAGCCCGGCTCACCCCGGGTGGCGATAGAAGCCGTACGCCACGGCGCCGAAGGACCCGGCTCCGCCCCGCTCAGTCAAGGAAACCTGCCATGCGCCTGCTGCCACTGCTGCTCGCCCTGCTCCTGCCTCTGGCCGCCACGGCCGACGAGGTTCGCCTAACCAACGGCGAATGGAGCCCCTATCTCGGCCAGAACCTCCCCCACCACGGCGTCGCCTCGCGCATCGTCGAGGAAGCCTTTGCCCTGGAAGGGGTGAAGGTGAAATGGGAGTTCTACCCCTGGGCCCGCGCCCTGCGCAGCGCAGAGCGCGGCAACAGCGAAGGCAGCGCCGTGTGGCTGCGCAGCCCCGAGCGCGAACAGGCCTTCTTCATCAGCGATCCGGTGGTGGAGAGCGGCTACTACCTGTTCCACCGCAAGGACCAGCCGATCGAATGGAAGGAGGTCGCCGACCTCAAATCGCTGCGCATCGGCGGCGCCATCGACTATGACTACGGCCAGGCCTTCCAGCAGGCCGAGCGCGACGGCGAGCTCAAGGTCAAGCGCCTGAGCAACGAGGAACAGGGCCTGCGCATGCTGCTGGCCGGCCGTCTGGACGTGTTCCCGATGGACAAGGTGGTGGCCTTCGACCTGCTGCACAGCCAGTTCAGCCGCGAGGCGCGCAGCCAGCTGAGCTTCCATCCGCAACCGCTGCGCAGCGACAGCCTGCACCTGCTGCTGTCGAAGAAAGTACCCGGCAACGAACAGCGCATGGCGCAGTTCAACCGCGGCCTGAAGGCCCTGCAGGACAGCGGCAAGGTCTCCCAGTACCTGCTGGAAATCCAGCAGCCCCTCAGCCTGGCCTATTAGGGTCTGCCATCGTTTCGCCGCAAGCCGCGTTGCAGCGCAAAATCTCGCCAGGCTAGGCGCGGGACGCAGGCAATGGTCATTCCCTTGCCAAGTCCTGCAACAACGCATGGCGAGATTTTCCGCGCAACCCACAGGGACGGGCCAGTCTTTGTGCGGAACGTCGTTACTCGACAACTCATTTGGAATGCCAAACGTCGTGTCTCGCGCCTAGCTCCGCGCAAAAACTGGCTCCGTCGCGGTCGCGTCGAAACGATGGCAGACCCTACGCCGGCGGAAAGCTCACCCGCACCAGCAACCCACCCAACTCGCCCTGCGCCAGCTCGATCTCGGCGCGGTGGGCGCGGCAGATCTCGCCGACTATCGCCAGCCCCAACCCGGCGCCGCTGCCCTGCGGATTGCGCCGGTAGAAGCGTTCGAACACCCGCTCGCGCTCCTCCGGCGGAATGCCGGGGCCGTCATCCTCCACCTCCAGCACGGCCGGGCTCAGCACCCGCAGCACCACATTGCCGCCGACCGGCGTATGGGCCAGGGCGTTGTCGACCAGGTTGTAGATCAGCTCATGCAGCAGCATCGGCTCGCCGCGCAGCGGCACTTCCGCTTCGGCCTCCAGGGCCAGGGCGATGCCACGCTGGTGCGCCAGCGGCGCCAGGGCCAGGCCCAGCTCGCGGGCCAGTTGGGCCAGCTCCACCCGCTCCGCTCCGCCCTCTTCGATGGCGCGGGCGGCCCGCTCGATGCGCGCCAGCGACAGCAGCTGGTTGGCCAGATGGGTCAGGCGATCTGTGCTCTGCGCCGCCTTCTCCAAAGTGCTGTGCCACAGCGCCGGTTCGCGCTCACGCAGGCCCAGCTCGATGCGTGCCTTGAGCGCCGCCAGTGGCGTGCGCAGCTCGTGGGAGGCGTCGGTGATGAACTGCGCCTGGCGCTCGAACTGCTGGCGCAGGCGTTCGGTGAAGTGGTTGAGGGAGGCCACCAGCGGGCGCAGCTCGTCCTGCGCCTCGACCAGCGGCAGCGGCCGCAGGTCGTCCGGCTGGCGCTCTTCCACCGCCGAGCGCAGGCGCTCCAGCGGGCGCAGCGCGGCGCTCACCGCCAGCCATACCAGGGCCAGGCTGATCAGCGCCAGCAGGCCCATGCGCCACAGGGTATCGAGCAACAGGCCACGGGCCATGCGCACGCGGGCCACGTCGGTCTCGGCCACGCGGATCTCGGCCATGCCGTTCATCCCCGGTTCGCTGACCGGCTGCAACAGGCTGACCACCCGCACGCCGACGCCGTCGAACTCGCCGTCGTAGAAACGCGCCAGCGCCGGGTAATCATCGGTGCGCGGCGTGGTCGGCGGCGGCGATGGCAGCCCGTCGTAGCCGGACACCAGTTTCCCCTGCAGGTCGCTGACCTGATAGAAGATGCGCCCCTCCAGGTCATAGGCGAACGGGTCCAGCGCTACGTAGGGCACGTCGGCGCGCAGCAGCCCGTCCTCGGTGTACAGACCGTCGGCGATGGCCCGCGCCGAGGCCAGCAGGGTGCGGTCATAGGCGGCGTCGGCCGCATGCCGGCCGTTCCAGTAGGCGCTCAGGCTGCCGATCAGCAGCGGGATAGCCAGCAGCACCGCCAGGCGCCGCAGCAGCCGGCCACGCAGGCTGCCGGCGCTGGCCTCACTCACCCGTGGACTCCAGCAGATAGCCGAGGCCGCGGAAGGTGACGATGCGCACCGCATCGCCTTCCAGCTTCTTGCGCAGGCGATGGATATAGATCTCGATGGCGTCGGGGCTGGCGTCCTCGTCCAGGCCGAATACCTGGTCGGCCAGTTGCTCCTTGCTCATCACCCGCCCCGGCCGGGCGATCAGCGCCTCCAGCACCGCCTGCTCGCGGGAGGTCAGGTTGAGCAGCTGCTCGCCCAGGGTGAAGCGCCGCGTGCCCAGGTCATAGACCAGCGCGCCGCAGCGCTGCTGCTGCTCGCCGCCGAGCACGCTGCGCCGCAACAGGGCCTTTACCCGCGCCTCCAGCTCGGTCAGCTCGAAGGGTTTGGCCAGGTAGTCGTCCGCGCCCAGGTTGAGGCCGTGGACGCGATCCTTGACCTCGCCACGCGCAGTCAGCATCAGCACCGGCAGCGTCTTGCCGCGCCCGCGCACCCGGGCCAGTACCTCGAAGCCGTCGAGCCGCGGCAGGCCCACGTCGAGCACGGCCAGGGCGTAGTCCTCGCTGGCCAGGGCGTGTTCGGCGGCCACCCCGTCATGCAGCACATCGACGGTCAGACCCGCGCCACGCAAGGCCTGGGCCACGCTTTCGGCCAGGGGCAGATGGTCCTCGACCAGCAGGATTCGCACGGCGGCACTCTCCACAAACCTCGTCTCTGTCCGCCGAGTGTAACCAGCGCCGACGGCCTGTGAAGGCCGCCGCAGGTTTCTTTCACCCTGAAAGCCTGGCGAAAGTTTCGCCCCCTAGGATCGCGAACAGGGTGGCGAGAACCACCCATAAAACGTCGGGCGCGTGGTTGCCCCGGCGTGACAAGAACAACAATCGGAGACCACATGATGCGATCTGCCCATCGGCTGGCCTCGGCGCCTGTCCGTCGCTTCAGCCTCACCTTGCTCGCCTGCGCTTTGGCGCCTGCCGCCGCGCACGCCGCCTTCATCGAAGACAGCAGCGCCACCCTCAGCACGACCAACATCTACCTCAATCGCGACTTCCGTGAAGGCGATGGCCAGAACAAGCGCGAGGAATGGGGCCAGGGCTTCCTGCTCGACATCCAGTCCGGCTACACCGAAGGCACCGTCGGCTTCGGTATGGACGCCCTCGGTATGCTCGGCGTCAAGCTCGACTCCGGCGGCGGCCGCACCGGCACCGACCTGCTGCCGGTGCAGGACGACGGCGGCACCCCGGACGAATTCGGCCGCCTGGGCCTGACCGGCAAGGTCAAGATTTCCAAGACCGAATTCCGCTACGGCTCGCACATCCCCGAACTGCCGGTGGTCAAGGCCAGCGACAGCCGCCTGCTGCCGCAGGTATTCGAGGGCGGCCTGCTGAGCTCCAGCGAAATCGACAACCTGAGCCTGCTCGGCGGGCGTTTCGACAAAGTGATCGACCGCGCCTCGACCAACTCCGAGGACATCATCCTCAACAGCAAGAACGGCCGCTTCGCCGGTGGCGTCACCGCCGAGCACATGGACCTGGCCGGCCTCGACTGGACCTTCGCCAAGGGCATGACGGCGCGCTACTACTACGCCGACGTCGAGGACATCTACCGCCAGCACTTCCTCGGCCTGCTCGCCAGCCAGCCGCTGGGCGGCGGCACCCTGAGCGCTGACCTGCGCGTCTCGATCAGCGACGACAGCGGCTCGGCCGAGGCCGGCAAGGTCGACAACAACGCCTGGAACGGCCTGGTCTCCTACGCCCACAGCGGGCACAAGGTCGGCCTCGGCTACCAGCACCTGACGGGCGACACCGGCTTCGCCTACGTCGATGGCAGCGACCCGTTCCTGGTCAACTTCGTGCAGATCAACGACTTCGCCAACGCCGAGGAACGCTCCTGGCAGGCGCGCTACGACTACGACTTCGCCACCCTCGGCGTACCCGGCCTGAGTTTCATGACCCGTTACATCAAGGGCGACAACGCCCAGGTGTCCGGCAGCAGCAAAGAAGGCCACGAGTGGGAACGCAACACCGAGGTCAAGTACGTGGTGCAGAGCGGCCCGCTCAAGGACCTCTACGTGCGCCTGCGCAACGCCAGCTTCCGCTCCAGCTTCGCCCGCGATGCGGACGAGAACCGCGTGATCGTCGGCTACTCCCTGCCGATCTGGTAAGCCACAATAAAACTCCACAGGAGAAGATGATGAACACTACCCTGTCGCGTATCGCCCTGGCGTTCGGCGCCCTCGCCCTTTCCGGCCAGTTGCTGGCCGAACCCAAGCGCCCCGAATGCATCGCCCCGGCCAAGCCCGGCGGCGGCTTCGACCTGACCTGCAAGCTGGCCCAGAGCGGCCTGAAAGACAACGGCCTGCTCGAGGCCCCGATGCGCGTGACCTACATGCCCGGCGGCGTCGGCGCCGTGGCCTACAACGCGGTGGTCGCCCAACGGCCGAAGGATGCCGGCACCATCACTGCGTTCTCCTCCGGTTCCCTGCTCAATCTGGCCCAGGGCAAGTTCGGTCGCTACGACGAGAACGCCGTGCGCTGGCTGGCCGGCATCGGCACCGACTACGGCGCCATCAGCGTGCGCGCCGACTCGCCGCACAAGACCCTCGACGACCTGGTCCAGGCCCTGAAGAAAGACCCCGGCGGCATCGTCTTCGGCGCCGGCGCCACCATCGGCGGCCAGGACTGGATGCAGACCGCGCTGATCGCCCGCGCCGCCGGCATCGATCCCAAGGTGCTGCGCTACGTGGCCTTCGAGGGCGGCGGAGAGACCCTCACCGCCATGCTCGGCGGCCATGTGCAGGTCACCTCCAGCGGCCTCGGCGAGGTCACCCCGCAACTGGCGGCCAACAAGATCCGCATCCTCGCCGTGCTCTCGGACCAGCGCCTGCCGGGCAAGCTGGAGGGCCTGCCGACCGCCAAGGAACAGGGCTACGACATCGTCTGGCCGGTGATCCGCGGCTTCTACATGGGCCCGGAAGTCAGCGACGCCGACTTCGCCTGGTGGAAGGCCCAGTTCGACACTCTGCTGGCCAGCCCGGAGTTCGCCAAGCTGCGTGAACAGCGCGACCTGTTCCCGCTGAACATGACCGGCGATGAGCTGAAGGCCTACGTGTTCAAGCAGGTGCAGGACTACAAGGCCCTGGCCAGCGAGTTCGGCCTGGTCCAATAGGGAAGCTGCTGCGCTAGGAAAGGCTGTGTTGGAAGGCGGCTCGGTTCGGTCATTGGGTTAACCCAACTCCCTCCCCTCGCCGCCTTCCGCCTTGCCTTTCCGTCGCTCGCGACGCTTCCCGCCGCCCCCTATCACGAGGAACTCCTCATGTACGTCCGCCTGTTCGCCGCGGTGTGGCTGCTCGTCTGCGCCTTTCTCGCCGTGGTCGCCTGGGGCTTCCAGGCCCCCTTCTCGTATGACCCGGTCGGCCCGCGCGCCTACCCGCTGTTGCTGCTGATGCTGATGGCCGCCTCGGCCCTGTGGCTGCTGTGCAAACCCAGCGCCGAGCCGACCCTGCCGATCTCCTGGGCCCTGGCGCGCAAGGTGGCCCTGTGCATCGGCGCCCTGCTCGCCTACGCCCTGCTGTTCGAGCCGCTGGGCTTCATCCTCAGCACCGCCCTGATCGGCTTCGGCCTCGGTTTGCTGTTCGGTGGCCGCGTGCTGCTCAGCGCCGTCAGCGGCGTGCTGATGGGCGTGCTGCTCTATGGCCTGTTCGACTACCTGCTGGACGTGCCGCTACCGCTCGGCCTGTTCGCCGCTTTCCTGGAGAGCTGAGATGGAAACGCTGAATTTCTTGATGCAGGGCTTCGATGTCGCCACCCGCCCGGTCAATCTGCTGGTGGCCCTGTTCGGCGCCTTCGTCGGCACCATTGTCGGCCTGCTGCCGGGCCTGGGTCCGATCAACGGCGTGGCCATTCTGCTGCCGCTGGCCTACGCCCTCGGTCTGCCGCCGGAGACCGCGCTGATCCTGCTGGCCGCCGTGTACCTGGGCTGTGAGTACGGCGGACGCATCTCGGCCATCCTGCTCAACGTACCGGGCGATGCCGCGGCGATCATGACCACCCTCGACGGCTACCCGCTGGCGCGTCAGGGCAAGGCGGGCATCGCCCTGTCGCTGTCGGCCATGAGCTCGTTCATCGGCAGCACCATCGCCACCATCGGCGTGGTGCTGTTCGCGCCGATCCTGGCCAACTGGGCGGTGGCCTTCGGTCCGGCCGAGTATTTCGTGCTGATGGTGTTCGCCATCGCCTGCCTGGGCGGCATGGTCGGCGACAAGCCGGTGAAGACCCTGCTCGCCGCGCTGATCGGCCTGGGCCTGGCCACGGTCGGGGTGGATGCCACCACCGGGGTGTACCGTTTCACCTTCGACAGCGTCGGCCTGTCCGACGGCGTGCAGTTCGTCATCGTGGTGATCGGCCTGTTCAGCGTCAGCGAGATCCTGCTGATGCTCGAACACACCAGCGCCGGCCAGCAGGCGGTCAAGAGCAGCGGGCGCATGCTGTTCAACGCCAAGGAGTTCGCCTTCACCTGGTGGAGCAGCGTGCGCAGCTCGCTGGCCGGCTTCGTCATCGGCGTGCTGCCGGGCGCCGGGGCGACCATCGCCAGCGCCATCACCTACATGAGCGAGAAGCGCATGGCCGGTGCCAGCAGCCGTTTCGGCGAGGGCGACCTGCGCGGCGTGGCAGCGCCGGAGGCGGCCAACAACGCCTCGGCCTGCGGCTCGCTGATCCCCATGCTGACCCTCGGCGTGCCGGGCTCGGGCACCACCGCGGTGATGATCGGCGCCCTGACCCTGTACAACATCACCCCCGGCCCGCTGCTGTTCGAGCAGCAGCCGGACGTGGTCTGGGGCCTGATCGCCTCGCTGTTCATCGGCAACGTCATCCTGCTGGTGATGAACATCCCGCTGGTCGGCCTGTTCGCCCGCATGCTCAGCGTGCCGACCTGGATCCTGGTGCCGGCCATCACCATCATCTCGGTGGTGGGCGTGTACGCCGTGCACAGCACCACCTTCGACCTGGTGCTGATGGCCGCGCTCGGCCTGTTCGGCTACCTGCTGCGCAAGATGGACTTCCCGCTGTCGGCGCTGATCCTCGGCTTCGTGCTCGGCGAGATGATGGAATCCAACCTGCGCCGCGCCCTGTCGATCAGCAACGGCGACCTGGCGATCCTCTGGTCCAGCCCGATCACCGTCGGCCTCTGGGCCCTGGCCGCGCTGATGCTGGCCCTGCCGGGTCTGCGCTGGTGGCGTAACCGGCGCAAGCTGCAGGCAGCGCATGCCTAACTGGCTGCTCACCCCCGTCGCCGGCGCCGCCGGCGGCTACCTGGCCAGCCTGATCGGCTGGCCTTTGCCGTGGATGGTCGGCTCCCTGCTGGCGGTCATGCTGCTGCGCTGCTTTGGCGGCCTGGAGCTGGGCGAGGTGCCCGGTGGGCGCAAGCTTGGCCAATGGCTGGTCGGCACCGGCATCGGCCTGCACTTCAGCCCGGCAGTGCTGGAGCAGGTGCTCGCCCATGGCGGCGTGCTGCTGATCGGCGCACTGGCCACCAGCCTGACCTGCCTGATCGGCATCGCCCTGCTGCGCCGCGCCGGCGTCGACCGCGCCACGGCGTTCTTCGCCAGCATGCCCGGCGGCGCCAGCGAGATGGTCAACCTCGGCCAACGCAATGGCGCCAGGACCGGCGAGGTGGCGGCCGGGCAAAGCGTGCGCCTGCTGCTGGTGGTGCTCTGCGTGCCGGCGCTGTTTCAGTGGTGGCTGGGCGCAGCTCCGGCGCTGGCGCATGCCGGTGGCACGAGCGACCTGCCAACGCTGGCCGCGCTGCTGGCCGGCGGCGCGCTGTTCGCCCTGCTCTGGCAGCGCCTGCGCCAGCCCAACCCCTGGCTGCTCGGACCGATCCTGTTCGCCGCCGTTGGCGCGGTATGGCTGGATCGCCCGCTGAGCCTGCCGGGCGGCACCAGCGAAGTCGGCCAGTGGCTGATCGGCAGTGCCCTCGGCTGCCACTTCAGCCGCGAGTTCTTCCACCGCGCGCCGCGCTTCATCGGCCTGGTGCTGGTCGCCACCCTGCTGGCCATGCTCGCCGCCGCCCTGGCGGCCGAGGCCCTGAGCTGGCTGGGCGCGCTGGATCACCGCTCGCTGATGCTGGGCATGATGCCCGGCGGCATCGCCGAGCTGAGCCTGACCGCCGAAGCGCTGGCCCTGTCGGTACCGCTGATCACCGGGCTGCAGGTGCTGCGGTTGATGTGCGTGCTGTTCCTCGCCGAGCCGGCCTTTCGCCTGTGGCAACGACGACGCTAGACCCACGTTCAGGCCCGCCGCGTGCGGGCCTCTTTTTTCCAGGCAAAAAAATGGGCGACCGAAGTCGCCCTAAATGCCTTGCGTGCACTGGTTCGGAGGGATCACTCAGCCTTGGCGATTGCCTTGGCCTTCTTGTGCGAATCCTTCCAGATGAAGAGACCGACGCCGCCGAAGAAGGCGACCATCAGGGCGACTGTGCCGATGCCGGCGAGAACTACGGTATCGAGGAACATGGCTGCCTCCTGAGCTGTGCCGTGTCGTGATGGGCTCAGATTAGAGGAGGCGTGGCGGCGGGAATTGATCCGGATCAATGTCCGGTGGGGTGGGCGCCGCGACAGGGCGCCGCAGGCGGATGGCTACTGGCGCGCGCGGCAGCTCAGCGCTTCTTCTTTGGCTTGGACTTGCTCTTGCCCTTGAGCGGCATGGCCTGCTCGAAGGCCTGGCGCATGTCGTCCAGCTTCTTGTCGTGCAGGTCGTGGATGCGCTTGCCGCGCTCTGCGGTGAAGTCGATCAGCTTGTCGTCGCTCATGGTCGGGACCGGATCAGGCGGAAAGTGAGGTTGATGCGTGGCGCCACCGGCTTGCGGGTCTTCGCCACCTGGTGCTGCCAATGATGCTGCGTTGCGCCGGCCATGACCAGCAGCGAACCGCTATCCAGTTGCAAAGAATGCTCGATGCGCCCGCTGCCCTTGCGCCGCAGATCGAAACGGCGCGGCCCGCCGAGGTTGAGCGAGGCGACCAGCGGATTGCGCCCCAGCACGGATTCGTCGTCGCTATGCCAGCCCATGGAGTCGTTGCCGTCGCGGTAGAAATTGAGCAGCACGCCATTGAACGGCTGACCGGCCACCTCCTCGACCCGCGCACGAATCTCGGCCAGCAGCGGCGTCCACGGCAGTGGTTGATGCAGCAGGCCGGAATAGCGGTAGCTGGCCTCGGGGTCGCCATACCAGGCCAGCAGACGCGGCACGGGAAAGTGCTTGCCGTGGATCAGCAGCCGCGGCTGCTCCCAGGGCGTCTCGGCGGCCAGTTGCTGCAGCCATTGGTCGGCGGTGGCGGCATCCACCCAATGCGGACGGAAATCCAGCTCGGCGTCTGGCAGTTGCAGTACTTGGGAATCGAACAGGTCCACGCGGGTCAGACTTCCACGTCCACCCACAGGCCCTGGCGCGGCAGCTCTTCCAGCAGCTTTTCCTCTTCGGGGCTGTGGGCTTCCAGCTCGGCCAACTCCTCCGGGGTATAGCCGCGGCGCTGGCGCCGGCGCTGTTCCTCGCGCAGCAGCTCCTCGGCCTCTTGCGGGTGCCGCTTGTCCAGCTCCACCTTGCCCTCGTTGGAGCTCTCGTTGGTCGGCGTCACCGGCGGAATCTCCGGGCGCGGCTTGACCACGTCCTGCTGGGCGGTGACCGGGACCAGGCTGTGGGGGATGGGCGGCAGCATCAGTGCTCTCCGTGTTTAGTTCTGCTGTCGGCCGGACGGCATTCAACTTGAACCGGCGCTCGCTACACTTTCGACTCAGGCCGCACGCATTGATTCAGCCGCGGGCGTCGCCCTCGACGCGGCGTTCCGCTAACATACGCGGCTTTTTTCGCAGCTGGGGCATTTCATGGCAAGTAGTGGCATTGTGCAGTACCAACCGGGGCAACGCTGGATCAGCGACAGCGAGGCGGAACTCGGCCTGGGCACCATCCTCACTTCCGACGGCCGTCTGCTCACCGTGCTCTACCCGGCCACCGGCGAGACCCGCCAGTACGCCCTGCGCAACGCTCCACTGACCCGCGTGCGCTTCGCCCCGGGCGACGAGATCACCCACTTCGAGGGTTGGAAGCTCACCGTGCAGGAGGTCGAGGATGTCGACGGCCTGCTGGTCTACCACGGCTTCGACGCCCAGCACGAACCCTACAGCCTGCCGGAAACCCAGCTGTCCAACTTCATCCAGTTCCGCCTGGCCAGCGACCGCCTGTTCGCCGGGCAGATCGACCCGCTGAACTGGTTCGCCCTGCGCTACCACACCCTGGAACACCAGAGCCGCCTGCTGCAGTCCAGCCTCTGGGGCCTGGGCGGCGCCCGCGCCCAGCCGATCGCCCACCAGTTGCATATCGCCCGCGAAGTCGCCGACCGCATGGCCCCGCGCGTCCTGCTGGCCGACGAAGTGGGCCTGGGCAAGACCATCGAGGCCGGCCTGGTGATCCACCGTCAGCTGCTCTCCGGTCGTGCCAGCCGCGTGCTGATCCTGGTCCCGGAAAACCTGCAGCACCAGTGGCTGGTGGAGATGCGCCGGCGCTTCAACCTGCAGGTCGCCCTGTTCGACGCCGAGCGCTTCGCCGAGAGCGATGCCAGCAACCCGTTCGAGGATACCCAGCTGGCGCTGGTCTCCCTGGAATGGCTGAAGGACAGCGAGAAGGCCCAGGACGCCGCGTTCGCCGCCGGCTGGGACCTGCTGGTGGTCGACGAGGCCCACCACCTGGTGTGGCACCCGGAAAAGGCCAGCGACGAATATCGCCTGGTCGAGCAACTGGCCGAAACCATCCCCGGCGTGCTGCTGCTCACCGCCACCCCCGAGCAGCTGGGCCTGGAAAGCCACTTCGCGCGCCTGCGCCTGCTCGACCCGGACCGCTTCCATGACCTGGAAGCCTTCCGCGCCGAGAGCGCCAACTACCGCCCGGTCGCCGAGGCGGTGCAGGAGCTGCTCGACGAGGGCCGCCTGTCCGAGCAGGCCCACGCTACCATCGCGCGCTTCCTCGGCGCCGAGGGCGAGGCGCTGTTGGCCGCCGTCACCGATGGCGACAGCGAGGCCGCCGCGCGCCTGATCCGCGAGCTGCTCGACCGCCACGGCACCGGCCGCGTGCTGCTGCGCAACACCCGCGCCGCCGTGCAGGGCTTCCCCGAGCGCCAGCTGCACCCCTATCCGCTGCCGTGTCCGACCCAGTACGCCGACCTGCAACCCGGCGAGCACGCCGAGCTGTACCCGGAAGTCAGCTACCAGGCCCAGGGCGAAGACGAGGCCTGGTGGCGCTTCGATCCGCGCGTCGACTGGCTGATCGACACCCTGAAGATGCTCAAGAAGTTCAAGGTGCTGGTGATCTGCGCCCACGCCGAGACCGCCATGGACCTGGAGGACGCCCTGCGCGTGCGCTCCGGCATCCCGGCCACGGTGTTCCACGAGGGCATGAGCATCCTCGAGCGCGACCGCGCCGCCGCCTACTTCGCCGATGAAGAGTTCGGCGCCCAGGTGCTGATCTGCTCCGAGATCGGCTCCGAGGGCCGCAACTTCCAGTTCAGCCACCACCTGGTGCTGTTCGACCTGCCGGCCCACCCGGACCTGCTGGAGCAGCGCATCGGCCGCCTCGACCGGATCGGCCAGAAGCACACCATCCAGCTGCACGTGCCCTACCTGGAAGGCAGCCCCCAAGCCCACCTGTTCCAGTGGTACCACCAGGCGCTGAACGCCTTCCTCAATACCTGCCCCACCGGCAACGCCCTGCAGCATCAGTTCGGCCCGCGCCTGCTGGCACTGCTGGAAAGCAACGGCGACAAGGCCTGGCAGGCCCTGCTGGACGAGGCCCGCGCCGAGCGTTTGCGTCTCGAAGGCGAGCTGCACAGCGGTCGCGACCGCCTGCTGGAACTCAACTCCGGCGGTGCCGGCGAAGGCGAGCGCCTGGTCGAGGAAATCCACGAGCAGGACGACCAGTTCGCCCTGCCGATCTACATGGAAGAGCTGTTCGACGCCTTCGGCATCGACAGCGAGGACCACTCCGAGAACGCCCTGGTGCTGCGCCCCAGCGAGAAGATGCTGGATGCCAGCTTCCCCCTCGGCGACGACGAGGCGGTGACCGTCACCTACGACCGCAACCAGGCCCTGGCCCGCGAAGACATGCAGTTCCTCACCTGGGAACACCCCATGGTGCAGGGCGGCATGGACCTGGTGCTGTCCGGCTCGATGGGCAACACCGCCGTGGCGCTGATCAAGAACAAGGCGCTCAAGCCCGGCACCGTGCTGCTGGAGCTGCTCTACGTCAGCGAAGTGGTGGCGCCCAAGGCGCTGCAGCTGGGCCGCTTCCTGCCACCGGTGGCGCTGCGCAGCCTGCTCGATCCGAACGGCAACGACCTGGCCAGCAAGGTCGCCTTCGACACCCTCAACGACCAGCTGGAGACCGTGCCGCGCGCCAGCGCCAACAAGTTCGTGCAGGCCCAGCGCGACGTGCTGTCCAAGCAGATCAACGCCGCCGAGGCGAAGATCGCACCGCGCCACAACGAGCGGGTGAGCGAGGCGCGCCAGCGCTTCACCGCGACCCTGGACGAGGAAATAGCGCGCATGACCGCCCTGCAGGCAGTCAACCCGACGGTGCGCAGCAGCGAGATCGAGGCCCTGCGCAAGCAGCGCGAGAGCGGCCTGGCCTTCCTCGACAAGGCGGCCCTGCGTCTGGAGGCGATCCGGGTGCTGGTGGCCGGCTGACCTGTTCGGCAAAACCAAAAAGGGCAGCCTCGGCTGCCCTTTTTCATTGCCGCGCGACTCAGGCGCCGCCGATCTTGGCGCGCATCTTCTCGCACATCTTGGTCATCTCGTCGTAGATGACCTGCGGTTGCTGGCGCTTGATCGCCCAGGCCATACGGCCCTGCTCGTGGGGCAGGATCATGAACTCGCCCTTGGCCACTTCGTCGTAGACATAGGCGGCGATGTCCGCGGCGCTGATCGGGCTGCCTTCCAGCAGCTTGCCGACCTGCTGCTTCATCTCCGGGGTCGGGCCACGGAACGAGTCCAGCAGGTTGGTCTGGAAGAACGACGGGCAGACCACGTGCACCGCCACGTCCTCGGGCTTGAGTTCGATCAGCAGGCTCTCCGAGAGCGCCACCACACCGGCCTTGGCCACGTTGTAGTTGCTCATCGCCGGGCCCTGCATCAGCGCCGCCATGGAGGCGATGTTGATGATCTTGCCCTTGCTGGCACGCAGCAGCGGCAGGAAGGCCTTGCAGCCCTTGATCACGCCCATCAGGTTGATCGACAGCTGCCAGTCCCAGTCTTCCAGGCTGAGGTCGGCGAAGAAGCCACCGGCCGCCACGCCGGCGTTGTTGACTAGCACGTCGAGGCCGCCGAAGCGCTCCTCGCAGGCCTGTGCCACGGCGGTCAGCTGGCTGTAATCGCGCACGTCGCAGCGCAGGGTGAAGCCATCGCCGCCGGCCTCGCGCACCAGCTTGAGGGTTTCCGCCAGGCCGGGTTCGTTGACGTCGCACAGCGCCAGGCGCCAGCCTTCACGGGCCCAACGCAGGGCGATCTCGCGTCCCAGACCGGAGCCAGCGCCGGTGATCATCATGCGGTTCTGCATACTGCTTTGCCTTTGTTCTGTGGTGAAGTTGGGCCGAGTGTAGCCAAGGCATCCCGCGCGGCGGCACTGAATCAGGCGGCTGAATGACGGGTCACAAACGTCCTCAGGGCGTCTGACCGTCCAAGCGCTGGGTCACCGCCAGGATCAGGCTGGCGGTGAGCTTGCTGCGCTCCACCGTGCCCATGAAGAAGCCCTCAGCATTGATCACCGGCAGGCTGTCGGTACGCAGCTGCTCCATGCGCTCCAGCGCCTCGCGCCGCGAAGTGCTGCTGGCCACCGCCGACTGCACGCCGACGAAGCCCGGCAGCTTGCTCAGCTCATCCCAGCTGGCCGCGTCGCTGCTGTTGAGCAGGCGCTCGAACTGCTGATAGCCAGCCTGATCGGCCACCCGCAGATAGCCAATCAGATTGGCCGCATTGAACATGCCGAACAGCTTGCCGTCCGGCCGGTTGACCACCACCACACGCAGGTAGGAACTGCCGGACAGCGACTCAAGGTAGGTCTTCAGTGCCTCGCCGTAGTAGCCGCCATGGCCCAGGCGCAGCTCCAGGGCCTCGATGCGCCTCTCGATCAGCACGCGCAGCTCGTTGATGCCGCCCTTGCCGGCCATCTGCACCACCTGCACGGCGTCCTGCACGGTCAGCTGCTTGGCCGGCGCCACCTGCTCCTTGATCTTGCCCTGGGCGGCATCGGCCAGCAGCTCGCTGAGGTCGGCTTTGACCCCGAACATGTCGATGCCCTTGAGCTTGCCGGTGGCCAGCGCCACCACCAGCAGCGGGATGACCAGGAACACCAGGTCGATGGTCTTGATCTCGTACTTGCCGGCGGAGAACACCCGCAGCAGCAACGAGCCGGCCACCAGCACCGCGCCGGCAATCAGCAGAAAGAGGATGGTTGAGGCTTGCATGGCGTGCGCTCCTTGCCGATCCGGGGTTCAACCCGCACCCGACACGCCTCCTCCGGCGTGCCACGGCAAGTGCAAAACGGGTACCACAGTTGTAAAGCTAGGCCTGCGGAACCCTTGCGTTAGAGCAGTTCGCGATAACCGCTCCGCTCAGCGCCGTAGCACGCGCCAGAGCAGCCACAGATAGACCGGCACGTTGATCGCCAGCACCACCGCGCCGAGCCACAGCTGGATCTGCGGCGTCAGCCCGGCCGGGTAGATCAGCGGGATCAGATAGTGTTCGACGAAGCCACCGTCATAACCGGCCTGCCCTGCCGCCTGGCGCAGCTGGTTCTCCAGCGGTGTCAGCGGGCAATACAGGTGCAGCAGTTCCACTGCCACGCCCCAGGCCGCTGCCGGCAGATGCAAGAACGCCAGGCGCGGCCAGCGCAGCACCAGCAGGCCGCCGCCGAGCACGAACAAGATGAACAACAGGTGCACCACCACGACCGCGTCGGCGGCCAATCGCAACAGCATTTCATTCTCTCCAACAGCCTGTTGCGCCCGCCTCGTGAAATATTCGGCGAGCAGACTCGGCGCCATTAAACAGCCGCCCAATCTTTATCGCCATATATCAATGAGTTAGCGCCAAAACGCGGAAGCTAAACATTCTTATTTATATTAATTTTTTTATATAATTCAACGACTTATATTTGACCGAAAGCAACTTCAGGCGCAAACTTCAAGCCTATCCAGCCGTATCCAACCATCACCACTCAGGGCGAGGCGCATCATGAAAGGCGACAAGAAGGTCATTCAGCATCTGAACAAGATCCTCGGCAATGAGTTGGTGGCGATCAACCAGTACTTCCTGCATGCACGCATGTACGAAGACTGGGGCCTGAAGAAACTCGGCGAGCACGAGTATCACGAGTCGATCGACGAGATGAAGCATGCGGACAAGCTGATCAAGCGCATCCTCTTCCTCGAAGGCCTGCCCAACCTGCAGGACCTGGGCAAGCTGATGATCGGCGAAAACACCAAGGAAATGCTGAGCTGCGACCTCAAACTGGAGCAATCCGCGGTACCCGACCTGAAAGCCGCCATCGCCTACTGCGAGAGCGTCGGCGACTACGGCACCCGCGAGCTGCTGGAAGACATCCTCGAATCCGAGGAAGAGCACATCGACTGGCTGGAAACCCAGCTGGGCCTGATCGACAAGGTCGGCCTGGAGAACTACCTGCAGTCGCAGATGGACGAATAAGCCCATCGCCAACAAAAAAGCCCCGCCAATACGGGGCTTTTTCGTTTCTGCCTTTAGGGCTTCGCATTTGCCGCCACGTAGGGTGGCTCGTCGGCCTGCATGATCTCGTCGATGATCTTCGCCGATAGCGCCTGCACCTGGCGTTCGGTCATGTTGGAGAAGAAGGTGCCCCAGCCGGACGAGGTGGTCCGGTAGGTACGGTTGCCCAGCAGCTCTCCCGACTGCAGATCGTAGAAGGCCACCTTGGCGTCGACCCAGGCGTTGCCGGTGGTCGGACCGAGAAAGCTGCGGCGAATCTGGCTCAGGTAGCGGAAGTTGGTCACGTCCACGCTAACCAGCACACCGGGAACGTCGATGGTCCGCCGCTCGGCCACATGGGTCATGCGGTAGAGCGAATGGAAGGCCTGGTCGTCGAGGTTCGAGTGCAGGGAATGGCGCAGGTCCTGCCAACTTTCGTTGCTCTCGGCCTGCTCACTGCCATTCAGGCTGACCAGCACATTGCGCCTGGCCGGCTTGTCGATGATCAGATCGCCCGAGGTGGCGCTGGTATCCACCTGAGCGGCACAACCGGTCAGCAGGGCAACGGCAAGCATCGTGATCGTGGCGCGCATGGCGGCTCCTTGTTTGATGGCGGGTGAGTTGTTCACAGGCAGTTCATATCCGAGCCACAGGCATCACCATCGGCCAGTGCCGGCGACTGCATGCGCACCATGGCTTCGGAGGTAATGACGATACCGCGCCGGCCGGCCTGGCAGATGTCCGCATAGTTGTCGACAGCAGCCCGCGAAGCCTCGCTGAAGCTGCCCTCGGTGCCGGAGCTGTTGAAGCTCGAGGCAGCGCTGAGCAGACGATCGACAATCGGCACCACCAGCTTCAGGCAGTACTGCACGCGAATCTTCAGCAGGTTGGCGTCCTGGATGCCGGTACCGGGGCGATACATCAGGTTGTCGTTGGGTATGGCGTAGTCCGATTCGTCTGCATCGAACTCGCCATAGGCGCTGAAGTCACCCAGATTGGGGCTGATACGGGTAACCAGCATGAAGTTGTCCACTTCGGCACCCGCCTCGATATTGGCCAGGTCCTTGCTCTCATCAGTGTTGTGGTGGACGAACATCGGCGTCATGCCGCGAATCAGGCCGCGGCGGATATCGTCGTACTTGGCACTGTTCACCGCCCCCAGACGTGCAGCCTGGAAGGTGGCGAAGTTGAGAGTGTTCTTCGCCGAATAGATGAAGGCCGCCTGGATGGTGCCGAAGATCAGCATGACCAGCACCGGCAGCACGATGACGTACTCCACCAAGGCCTGACCATGCTGATTGCGTGGGCTCATCTCAGGGCTCCTGGCGATCCAGCGGCTGGAGAGGCACGTCGAAGGCCTGCATCACCGCCTCGGCCTTCTGTGCCACTGGGGCGACGCGTGGATCGTCGCGGTTGATGTGCAGGTACATCTCCGCCACCGTGTGGCCGACCCCCTGCAGCTGCAGATAGATCAGGTTGTGCCAGGCCTTGGCATGCTTGGAGTCGCGCACCACCGCCTCGCGGTAGGCCTGCATGGCACCCTCCACATCCCCCTGCTTGGCCAGGCTGTTGCCCAGGCGATAGCGCACCTCGGCATCCTGAGGCAGCTCCTCGACCAGGGCGCGATAGCCGCGAGTGGAGCGGGCAAAATCGCCTTCGTTGTAGGCCGCGTTCGCCTCACGCTGCACTTCCAGCAGATCGCCACTCGGCATGCCGGCGCAGCCGGTCAGTGCCAACAACAAGCCGCAGATAATCAGGCCACGCATATGATCACATCCCCCTCACCAATCTTCAGCCTCGCCGCTTCGCCCGCGGCCAGTTCCACCACACTGCGCGCACCGCGACAGGCCGCTATGCGCCAGGGCCGAAGCTGCGAGCAGAGCTTGAGCACGCGCCCTTCGCCATCGAGAAACAACACATCGATGGCGTAGCCCATGAACCAGCAATGTACGGCATTGCAGGGCTTGAGCCAGATGCCCTGGCCGGGCAATGGCTGCGGTCGCCCGAGCAGGCCGCGGGCGCGGCGCAGCATGTCGAAGGCGGCCAGCAGATGCAGCTCGGCAATCGCCCCGCCCTCTCTCTGCACCTGTACCGCGCGATATCCCGCTTTCATCGTCATTGCGCCATGAACTTGACCGCGATCGGGAACAGCAGGATCACGAAGGTCAGAGGGAAGATGAACAGGATCAGCGGGATGATCAGCTTCACCGGCGCCTGCATGGCGGTCTTCTCCGCACGCTGGAAGCGCTCTTCGAGGCGCTGCTGGGCCTGGATCTGCAGGGTCGACTTGAGGCTGGAGCCCATCTTCTCGGCCTGCACCACTGCGCGGACGAAGGTGGCGATGTCCTTCAGGTTGACCCGCTGCTCCATGCGCGTGAGAGCCTCGGCACGCGGCAGGCCGGAACGGATATCACGCAGAACGATGCGGAACTCGTTCTTCATCGCGCCGTTGGGGCCCTTCTCCACCGCCTGCTGCAGGGCGCCGAGAAAGTTGAGGCCAGCGTCTACGCACATGGTCAGGTATTCGAGGAACACCGGCAGGTTGCGCACGATGTCGCGGTCGCGACGGTTGCGCGTGTCGTTGATCCATAGCTCGGGCAACACGGCGCCCAGGGCGAACATCAACAGCAGTACCGACCACATCACCCCGCTCTTGCCACTGACCATTGGCAGCAAGGCAATCAGCGGCAGCAGGATGGCCAGGGACACACAGAGACCGAAGTAGTCTTCCGGGGTCAGCACGTAGAGCGCCCCGGTGCGCTGCAGACGCTTGTCCAGCCAGTCGAGGAACTTGGGCGGCAGCATCGAGCCGATGAAATAGGAGACCAGACGCACCAGCGGCCAGATCGGTTTCATCAGCGGCGGCACCGGGTCCATGTAGGAGCGGTTTTCGTCCGGCAGGTAGCGGAACAGTGCCATGAACACCAGGATCGAGCAGGTGACCGCGACGCCGGTGCCGGCGCCGCTCAACAAGGCAAGTAGCTCGCTCATCAGGCGTCGATCCGGGTGATTTTCTTGATAAAGACGAAGCCGAGCACTTCCATCACCACCATCACCGCCAGCACCATCAGGCCCATGCGTGTGGTGTAGAGCTGACTCATGGCCTCCGGCTCGATGGCACTGAGAATGCCGGCGAGGAAGATCGGCAGCATGGCCATGAAGATGCCTTGAGCGCGGCCCTGGGAAGTCAGGCTATCGATCTTGCCCTCCATGACCTTCTTGCGCCGCAGCATGGTGGCCATGCCGTTGATGGTCTCCACCAGGTTGCCGCCCACTTCACGGCTGATGCGCACGGCCGAGCTGGCCATGATGAAGGACGGCAGCGGGATGCGTTCCTCCATCTTCACCAGGGCGTCCTCCAGGGTCACACCCAGACGCAGCTTCTTCACCAGCAGGCCGAACTCCTGGTTGAGAGGTGCCGGAGACTGTTGCACCACGTTCTCCAGCGCCATGTTCAGGCTGGCGCCGGACTGCAGGCTGCTGGACAGCAGCATGAAGGCATCCGGCAGTTGCTCCTCGAACTTCATCAGGCGCTTGCGCTTGAGCATGCGGAAGAACATGCCCGGGACGAACAGCGTGAGAATCGCGCCGGCAACGGTGATCACGAGGATGTCGAACAGCACGTGCAGAAACAGCGGCACGAACGCCAGCAGCATCAGGTTGAAGATGAACAGCTGCTGGCCACTGGCGAAGATGAACATGTCGGCCAGCTCCACCTCGGCGCTGGCGCTGAACTGGCGACGGTAGAAGCCCATGTTGGCCAGGATCACCCGGCCGAAGATCAGCGCCAGGCAGAAGACGCAGAGGGCGATCGCCGCCACGCTGAGGATCAGCATCAGCCCGCCCATGTCAGACCTCCTGATCGCTCTTGAAGATGCTCATGTCCACCGGGATGCCGCGGCTGCGCAGCTCCTCGTAGAACTCCGGCACCTGCCCGGTGGCCAGGTAACGCCCCTTGACCCGGCCGTTCTGGTCGAAGCCCTGCTGGCGGAAGCGGAAGATCTCGTTGAGCAGAATGGTGCCCTGCTCCATGCCGGTGATCTCGGTAATGCTGGTGATGCGCCGTGAGCCGTCGCCGAAGCGGGTCTGCTGCACGATGATGTGCACCGCCGAGGCGATCTGCTCGCGAATCGCCTGCACCGGCAGATCCATCCCCGCCATCAGCACCATCACCTCCAGGCGGCGCAACATGTCGCGCGGTGAGTTGGCGTGGCCTGTGGTCAGCGAGCCGTCGTGGCCGGTGTTCATCGCCTGCAGCATGTCCAGCGCCTCGCCGCCCCGGCACTCGCCGACCACGATGCGGTCCGGGCGCATCCGCAGGCAGTTGCGCACCAGATCGCGGATGGCCACCTGGCCCTTGCCCTCCATGTTCGCCGGACGCGACTCCAGCGACACCACGTGGGGCTGCACCAGCTTCAACTCGGCGGCGTCTTCCACGGTCACCACCCGCTCCTCCGGCGGGATGAAGTTGGACAGGATATTCAGCAACGTGGTCTTGCCCGAACCGGTACCGCCGGACACCACCACATTGAGGCGCTGCTCAACCGCCGTGCGCAGGAAAGTCACCATGGGCTCGTTGATCGAGCCATAGCGGATCAGGTCGTCGGTAGTGAGCTTGTGCTGGGAGAACTTACGGATGGTCAGGCAGGGACCCTTGAGCGCCAGCGGCGGGATGATGGCGTTGACCCGCGAGCCGTCCTTGAGGCGCGCATCCACCATCGGCGAGCTTTCATCGATGCGGCGGCCGAGCGGTGAGATGATCCGCTCGATGGTCGCCATCACGGTGGCGTCGGAGCTGAAGTTGATGCTGGAGCGCTCCAGTCGACCGGAGCGCTCGACGTAGATGTCGTCATGCCGGTTGACCATGATCTCGGTGATGCTCTCGTCGGCCAGCAAGTCCTCCAACGGGCCGAGACCGACCGCCTCGTCCAGCACTATCTTGTGCAGCACGGCGCAGTCGATGCACTTGGGCAGGCGCGCGCGGATCTGCTCCATGATCTCGTCGACCAGTTCGGCCAGCTTGGCCCGTACCTCGTCGTGGGCCATGGTCTCCAGGTCCATGCGGCGCAGGTCCATGGCACGGAACAGCTCGCCATGGATGTACTTGGACCATTCCATATAAGCGGCCTGGTCGTGGGTAACCACTCCGGCGGCCTCTTCCTCGTTGAACGGCAGATCGGTGTCGCTGGGTGGCATGTCCTCGGTCTCGACCACCAGCGGGCGCACCCGCACCAAGTAACCGCCGATGCCGATCTGATCGTTCTCGCTGAGCGGGCCGTAGCGGCCCACCAGCTTGCCGTTGACCTCCAGCTCGTAACCACGACTGAGATCCTCGACAAACAGTCCGGCCAGGGAACGCTCAATGCGTGCATGCACCGGCGCCACCCGCCAGCCACGCAGACGCAGGATGCAGGTACGCGCCTTGCCCAGCTCGCATTGGCTGGCGGCACAGGTGACCTTGTCGACCGGCTGGCCGTTGCGGTAGCTGACTTCTAACTCGAACATCCGTCGCTCCTCAGTCCAGCAGACCTTTCTTCACCGTTTTCTCGAAGTCGCCGAGCATACGCTCGGCACGGTCCAGTTCACGCTGGTTGGCCGTGGCGGTGGCACCGGTCATCAGCTCCGGCGTGATGAAAATCACCAGCTCGGTCTGGCCGCCCTTGAAGCTCTTGTTGCGGAAGAAGGGGCCGAGCACCGGGATGTCCTGCAGCCACTTGATGCCCTCGTAGGTCTGCTGGGTGTCCTTGTTGACCAGGCCTGACAGCACCAGGGTCTCGCCGATCCTGAGTTGTACTTCGTTGTCGGTGCGGCGGGTCTTGAACGCCGGGTAGTCACCCACCTGGTTGGCCTTGTCCAGCTGGCTGATCTCGGCCATCACCTTGGCCGCGACCCGGTCGCTGCCGTAGATCTGCGGCGAGATGTTGAGGATGATGCCGAACTCCTTGTACTCCACCGAGGGGCCGTTGATGCTGCTGGTCACCACCGGCACCTCACCGCCGACGGTCAGCTCGGCCACACCGCCACTACGCGCGGACAGACGTGGCGAGGCCAGCGTCAGGGCCGAGCCATTCTTCTCCAGGAAGTTGATGCGCGAGGTGATCTCGGTAGCGATGCCCCAGTAGCCGTTGGTACCGGTATTGCCGACCGCCTCGTTGAGGTCGTCGAAGGTGCCAGAGTCGCTGGGGAACTGGCCGCGGAAGTAGCGGTTGCTGCGCTGATCGGAGGAGAACACGAAGCTCGGGCCATTGATGCTGGTGCTCCAGTTGATGCCCAGCTCCTCGACGTCGTCCTTGGCGAACTCGGTGATGCGCACGTCGAAATAAATCATCGGCGCGACGAACTGCGACATCGGCTGGGCCAGCACCAGCATATCCGGATAGCGCTCCTGCAGTAGCTTGATGCGATCCATATCGATCTGGTTGAGGTCGCCGTCCACCACGATCTGCCGGCCAACGGTCTTGATCGAAATGCCCGGAATCTGCCCGAGCATCGCGCGCACCTCCTCCAGCATCAGACCGGAGTCGGACTTGGTGGCCGCGCCGTTCTGCTCCTCGGCCAGCACCAGCACGTTGTCGTAGAACTTCACCGCATCCTTGACCCGCTGCAGGTCCTGGCTGTGCAAGCGCCCTTCCATCACCACCTGACGGCCGACGGTGCGAATCTTCAGGCCAGGAATATCGCCAAGCAGGGCGCGCAGTTCGCCAACCTGGCGATAGCCGTTGGCCTTAACCACCACCACGCCCATCTGCTCACGATGGCCGTCGGTGAACCAGGCCTGCACCGTGGTCTCACCCTCGGTCTCGGCAGTAAGAACCATCTCCTGGTTCTTCAAGAGGGTTGCACTGACCAGTTCCACGTTACCGACCGCCAGGCGCTCGATGCCCGGCGCCTCGATCACCCGTACATCACCTTTGTACAGCGTCAGCTGCGCCGGCAGGCTTTCTGCCGAGGCCAGCGGCACGGCCAGCATCCCCATGAACAGCAAAAGAAATCGTACTTTCATCGTTATTGTCTCGAGGCCCTAGCGTCTTTCTTGTTCATCGAGCGGCACTCTCGGTACCGCTTCATCTTGCGATCTATTCCAGGCGCAGGTTCTGCACCGGGATGACGCCGTTCTTGCCGGTCCCCCCCGGAATGAACTGCACCATGCGGCTGGTCTGCTGGATGGAGCTCTCCCCTTCCCCATCGACGACGGCCAGCGCCGTGTCGGCCTGGGCCTGGCCCTCAACCGCCGCATTCACGCCCGAGGCGACCACGTTGCCATTGGCATCCACCACCTTGCCGTCCACCAGCTTGCCAACCACCTTGCCACTGGCGTCGTAGACGGTGTCGCCCTTGACCGTGCCGATGGCCTTGCCGGAAGCATCGCGGGCGACGCGCACCGCATCCTGCTGGATCTCGACATCGACGCTATCGGCCAGAACCTGGCCGTCCTTGCCGACCACCTTGCCATCCACCAGCTTGCCGACCTCGCGGCCCTGCTCGTCCAGCACCCGGTCGCCAACCACGGTGCCGAGCACCTTGCCGGAGGCGTCGCGAGCCACGCGCACGCCGTCGTCCTTGGGTCGGCCCTGCTCGTCGAGCATGACCCTGTCGACCTGACCCAGGGCCTTGCCGTTGGCACCTACCGCCTTGCCATTCTTGATCTGGCCGACCACCTTGCCATTGGAATCGACCACCTTGCCGTCGATGACCCGGCCGATGATCTTGCCGTTGGCATCGCGCACTACCTCGCCCATCTGCCCGACCACCTTGCCCTGGGCATCGACCACGGCGGTGCTGACCTGACCGAGGACTTTGCCTTCCAGGCCGACCGGCTTGCCGTCCTTGACCACACCTATGACCTGGCCATTGGCGTCGACCACCTTGCCGTCGACCACCCGACCGATCACCTTGCCGGTGGCGTCGCGCACCACCTGCTGCTCGCTGCCGCGCTTCTGCGGCGCGGCCTGGGCAGTCGACTTGCTCATATCGATCGCTCGGCCTTGGGCATCCAGCGCCACGTTGCGCTCGACCCTACCCAGGCTCTCGCCCTTGAGGCCGACCGCCTGACCATTCTTTACCACGCCGATGACCTTGCCCCCGGCATCCAGCACCTTGCCATCGACGATGCGGCCGACCACGTTGCCGTCGGCGTCGCGCACCACGTCGGCACGCTCGCGCATGCGCAGCAGCGGATCATTGGCGGCCACGTCTTTGACCACCGAGCCGAGCGCCTTGCCATCGAAGGCAACCGCCTTGCCATCGACCATCTTGCCGACGATGCGACCCTGGGCATCCACCACGTTGTCGCCGACGATGCGGCCGACCAGCTTGCCTCTGGCGTCGAGCACCACGTCGGCCTTCTCGGCAGGCGGCGGCTCCAGCAGATTGGCGACGGTGATCTGGCCCAGCTTGGCGAAGCTGGTGTCCTTGGGGTGGCGCAGCACGGCGACCAGGTCGCCGCTACGCTCGGCCAGCTCGACACGCGCCACCTGTTGCGGGGTGAGCATCAGGCTGACGGTGGAGAAGTTCATGTTGAAGCCGTCGGCCGAGTTCTGGTCGTAGAAGGTTTCGTACTTGCGGCCGCTGGCATCCTCGCGGCCGGCGGCGACTACCACCACGTTTTCCAGTACGGTCATGATCACGTCGTCGGCCAGGTTCGGCTGCTCCTGCAGGCCGATGTCGGTGGCGGCGAAGCTGCCCAGCAGGTCGACGTGGTCACCCGGGCGCAGCAGGCCATCGAAGGAATTGACCTTGCTGATCTTGACCGTCTTGGCGCGTTTGCCCAGCTCCACATTCTCGGAGAAGCGCGTCACCGAGCTGCCTTCAACTGCGCTCCAGGTGATCGGTTTGCCCTTCTGCAGCGGCGCTTCCACCATGCGCCCATCGAGCTTCTTCCAGTCCTGAGCCAGAACGGCGCCGGACGGCACGAACTGCGCAGGCACCTCCAGGACGGCAACCTTTTCCTTGCTGATCACTTCGGCCTTGCCGATATCCTGGCGCGGCACGATCAGCGCCACCTTGCGCTCCACTGGCGGCCTGTAGGCCTCACGGTACTGGGCCTCCTTGCTCTTCAGGTACATCCACGCCGCACCACCCGCGAGTACCCCGCAGATCACGGCGATGATCAACAACTTGCTCCCCGAAACCGGTTGCATGCCCTATCCCCTAGCGAATCAAAACTCTTGTTATGTCGGCCCGCGCCAGCACGGGCCTGTATTCTTTCGGCGGCTCTAGTAAGGCCCGCTCAGTGTCCAGTCGCTGGCACCCTCGGTGAGCAGCCAGCGGCCTCCGCAGCTGCCGCCCATATCGGCGCTGTCGATGTAACCCAGGTTGTTGGTTGGCGACTCCACCACGGCGTTCTGCGTAGTGGTCACCTGATTGCCCGAGCCGTCGTCCTCGGTCTTGGTGAAGTTGTACTGGCCGTTGAGCTCGCTATTCACCCAGTCCAGCGCGCGCACTATGCAGCGCGAATAGCCGTCCCAAGAGGCGATAGTGGCGGCCTGGCTTAGCAGCATCTCCACCAGCTCGCCATCCGCCACTTTCTGCGTGGCATAGGTCTCGCCCGAGACCTGTACCTTGCTCAGTGAGTAGATGTAGCCATCAACCTCATAACCGAACAGATTGGCGTTGCCGCTTGCGTCCTTCACCATGACCTGCCGCGTTGCAACCGCCTGGGCACCATCAGGCACCTTGGTCAGCTCACCCTTGAGCGGATCGTAGAACTTGCCATCGACCTCATAGCCGAACCCCCTCACCTGGCCACCAATCACAATCGCCTTGAGCGCCACCTCGTTGCCGTCCTGGTCGACGAATACGCTGCCGATGCTGACGCCGGTGACCTCCTTGCCGTCAATCTTGACGATCTGCTTGCCGGTTTCGGGATCGAAGCTGTATTCGCCCACTTCCTTGCCACTGAGGTCGTAGATAGTGTTGCCGCTAACCGTTCCTATCACATTGCCCTGGTCGTCGTAGACGTAGCTGACCTTGTTCAACGCCTCGGTGGGGACCTTGTTGGGATCATCCTTGCCGCCGTCACCGGGGATGCTGTCGTCGTCCTCGACCTCACCTTCGTCCTCCGGCGGCGCGGCTACCTCGACATCGCCGTAGTCCTGAACATCGGCGACGGCGGCCGAATAGCCCTCATAGTTGTTGTGCAAGGCATCGATCAGGGTTGGCACACAACCACTGGCGCTGCCGGCCACGGTGCAGGGCGTCAGGGTCAGGGCGGCGATAATGCTGCCGCCGATGCCGAGTGCCACCAGGTACTCGGCCATGGATTGTCCACGCTGCCCGCGCATCAGCGATCCATCCTGTTGAGCAAAATCTGCGTCTGCTCGCCGGCGGTGCGCAGGAACACCACCGAGAGCTGTTCGCGGCCCTTGCTGTAGATCAGCGTGGCGTTGTTCTGGCTGGCCTGGCGACGGTTCAGCTGCCAGCCACTGCGCACCATCTCGGCCTCGTACCAGCGGGTGGCTGCGTCCATTGCATCGGGATAGAGCAACATCACCAACTGGCCTTCGCGATGACTGTCCTGGTTCTGCATGTCGGTCACCACCACCGCATCGGGCGGCATCGGCACGCCGCCACCCAAGGGGCGCTGGGCCAGCTCCTCGTCCGGCGGGTTGACCAGCATCAGGCGGCCCTGGGTCTGGCCCTGCGCGGTACGCAGCTGGACCATCATCATGCAGTCTTCGTTGATATGCAGTATCTGCTGCCAGGCGCCGAACTCTGTGAAATCCACCTCGCCTTCCCACTGTTTGCCATAGAAGCCACGCACCGTCTCCAGCGGTGCATCGGTGCGGAAACCCTTGACGCTCATCGGCAGGTTGTTCCACTGCATGGCCTCGGCCACCGAGGCCAGCTGCATGCTGTCCAGGGTCGGGAAGTCGTCGAAATCGCAGTCGGCACGCGTCGCCGACGACAGCAGGGCGAGCAACAAAGCTAGGGGCAGTCGCTTGATCATCGTCATTCGTCGAAATAGCAGAAACCGAAATCACACTTGGTCTCGGCCTCGGGAATGGGGTCGGTGCCGATATAGCCGAAATCCACATCGCGGAAGCTGGGCTCGAATACACCGATGAAACTGATCATTGCGTTGACCAGCGCGTTGTCCATAAGGGTGCCGATGGCAAAATCGTCGGCACGCGACCTGAAGTGGTGTTCACCCTGGGCGTTCCAGCCATCGGCCAGGATGGCGCTACTAGCGGTGATGTTCAGACTGGCCGGCAGGGCGCTGGACTCCAGCCCGGTATTGGCCAGATTGACGCTGGCGCTGACCTCGGGCGTGAAGTAGTTATCCTGGGGATGGGCGATCTGGAGGAAATTGCCATCGGCGCCTCCGCCCACTCCGATCATGGTCAGCGGCTCGGTCAGCAGATCCATGCCCTCGTTGTAGACATCCAGCACCTCGTAGGCGACCGAGGGCGTTTTCTCCGGGTTCAGGTTTCCCCCGGCCAGCCCACCGCCATTGAGCATCTGCCCGCCGCTGCTCCAGCGCCACAGCGCATGCTGGGTACCAGCAGGGACGCCCGACACATCGCCGGCGCTCAGTGCCTCGGGTGTAGCTGCGAAGGTCAGCAGGCGCTTCTGAGCGCTGCCGTCGACGGCGCTGTCGCTGCGCACGGCAATATCGTTGCCCGGCTCGGTGGTCTCGCTCGGCTGGTCGCCGTTGTCGTACCAGACAGTGCGCTCCCAGGCCATGTAGCGGGCCATCTGCTGAGTCTGGAAGCTCATGTCGAGCAGCTTGGCCAGCATGGGTACCACCAAGAACAGGATCAGCAGCACGCCGCTGGTCATGACCACGAACTCGGTCATGGCCTGGCCCGAGCACCTGGACCTACGGGACATATTTTTCCAGCTCCCCCATCAGCGAATCCTTGGCGGCGCCGGTGACTTCATCGAGCACCTCGTCGACCACTTCCTCGGCAAGCGCCTTGACTGGCGGCTGGACATTTTTCAACAACTGCTCTTTGGCCGGCTCAGTCAGGCTTTCCATAGCCTTGTCGATAACCCATTCGGCCACGCCCATGATGCCGCCAGAAAGATTCAGCTCTTCCATCAGAGCGAAGGGATCGATCTCGCCGCTGGCGATCATCATGGTGATGGCGCTGGGCTCGCGCAGGCGTGCGTCCCAGAAGGGGCTGAATTGGCTGGCCACCTCCCCCTCGCGCGGACTGGCGAAATAGGTCTCGGCCGAGGACACGGTCATCAGCGCGTTGGGCTCCTGCCACAGGGCGGTCGCGTAGGCGGTGCTCAGGGTGCCGTCCACCGGCCCCTGGGTATCGAGTTGGAAGCGATACAGCTGGTTGCCGGAAGAGCCATTGAGGTCAAGGCCATCGGGGCTGTCGGTGGTGGGCACGTCGCTGAGTTTCTTGGCCACCGCGATACTGAATTCGTGGCTGGTTCCGGACTCGGCGAAGGAGTCGTTGAGCGAGAAGAAGGAAGGCGGGCCGGCGTACTCGGTCTTCACGTCGGCAGGAATAGTGCCGTAGATGTTGCGCACCTGCCCCCAGAACCAGCTCACCGCATGCACCATGTGAAAGCTGTCGCCGTACATGCCCGGCGCCAGCCCGGTCGAGTCCATGCCGGGGAAGCCCCATTGCGGCGCTGATCGCATGGCGTCGGCCTGCTCCGCCACCAACTGTTCGGTCGCCCCGCTGATGGGCATGCCAAAGCCCAGGGGGATATGGCCGTCGATCAGGGTGAAGCACTTGGTGCCGACCACCGGGAACCACAGGCACAATTCGATGACCAGGTCGACGTCCAGCTGGAAGCCCAGCGAGGTGTAGTCGATGGAGGTCCAGCCATAACGCTCGATACCGTCGCCGGTGGAGCTGGTGCGCAACGGGTTGTAGCGATAGGCGGTGCCGCCATCGTTGAACGAGCCCATCTCCAGGGTCAGACTGAAGCTGATCTTCAGCGGCCCCAGCGGCAGGGTGATCTCCGGCATGCTGATCGGCGGCGGCCCCAGGGTGTAGTGGCGCTGGTCCAGCCAGTCGTTGCGGTTGTCGTTGATGATGGCGGCGAACTGGCGGTAGGCCTCCTTGGCATCGTCGTTGGCCGGAGGGTCCTGGGTGGCACCGGGCTTCTTCTTGTAGCGCTCGGGGTTGGTGTCCACCAGCATGGTCTCGGGGCCGTTGAGGCCACCGAGGAAGGAGCCAACCACCTCGTCGGTGGTCGAGGGCTCCGGTTCGGCCCCTCCTGCACCACCGCCGGCTGCACCGCCACCTCCGCTGCTCATGGCACTGCTGGCCTGGCTATAGAGGTTCTCGTAGCTGAAGCTGTCACCGAAATAGGTGAGCGCCGCGTTCTGGGTCAGGAAGTAATAGCCCAGCAATGGGATGTACAGGTCGTCGTCGGGGTCGGCTGCATTGTTCTTACTCTCATGCGCCTCCACCACGTCAATCATGCCTTCGATCTGCGACTCGACCGTGGCCATGGCGAAGGCCTTCTGGAACATGGACAGGGCCATGTTGAAGTAGGACACCGTGGTGGGGTAGAAGCCGATCAACGGAGCAGACACCGCATCGACACCGGTGCCTATGGCGAAGTAAGGGAGATACACCAGATTGAGCATGTCGGCCAAGGTCGGCCTGGGTGCCGGCGGCACTATGGGAATCTGGTAGGCCGGGAAGGAGTTGATCCAGCTCGGCACTGTCTTGTAGCGCTTGGCCCAGGAGCGCATCGCCACCATCTGCCCGATGGACAGCTCGTTGGCGATCATGGCGCGATTGGTGTAGGCGATGAAATTCTGGTTACGGGCGAACAGCTTGGCCTGGGTATAGACCGCCGCATCGGCGGCATTTTCCAGCTGCACACGGTCGCGGGTGAGGATGCCATGGTTGTACACCAGCAGCATCGCCACCACGGCCACACCCAAAAAGAGCAGGCCGAAGACGATGGCCTGCCCTCGTTGGGCAGCGCGACTGACCACCTGAGCCTCGCGAACGGGCTAGACGCTAATCAGTCTTCAGCTTGCTGGAAGTTGCCGAGATCATAATCCTGGGAAGCTTCGGTGCCGGCAGCGGTGCCGGAGGCGGCGCCCTGGTTGGTAGCGGCCTGCCCCCCAAGCTCCGCCGCCATATCACCGACCTGACCGCGAACGGTATCGCCGAACAGGTTGTAAACAACGATGGCGGCAATCGCGATCAGCGCCACGATGATGATGTACTCGGTCATGCCCTGGCCCAGCTGGCGAGCGCGCGCTTTGATATTCATGAGAGAGATACTCCTAGTTTCTTATGGTGATGGCATTTTTATGGCAGATGGCCAATACACTACCAAAGTTGTAGGAAATCGTCTCGGAAAACCTCAGAAAAACGCTTGACTTTGACCGAATGATCAGATTTTAGATTTAAGAAAAAGCCTGGAATACCCGCCCTTGAGCGACTCAAACCTGAATCAGATGAGAAGCGACCGCAACAGCATCTTTCCCTCTGCCCACTCACCCAAGCCACTGTCGCCATTGATATGGCCGCAGGCACCGACGTTGTGCCAGCGGCTGCCCCAGCGCGTGGCGGCGCCATGGGCGTGCTCCAGGCTGCTGTAGGGATCGTCGCTGCTGGCCACCACCAGGCTCGGGAAGGCCAGTGGCAGGTCGGGTACCGGCACGAAGCCCTGGATGTTCAGCTCCTTGGCTGGCCCTTCCGGGTCGGGCGGGGCGACCAGCATGGCGGCGCGGATGCGCTGGCGGGTCTGCGCGGCCCAGTGGGCGACCAGGCCGCAACCCAGGCTGTGGGCGACCAGCACGGTCTGCGGTCCGCTGGCTGCCACGGCTTGTTCCAGGGTCTCGACCCATTCCGAACAGACCGGATTCCACCAGTCGCGCTGCTCGACCCGGCGAAAGCGCGGGTCCTGTTGCTGCCACAGGCTCTGCCAATGCTCAGGGCCGGAATCGCCGTAGCCGGGGATGATCAGAAAGGTCATATCCATCGCGTTGACTGCCTTGTCGAAAGCCTGCGCACACCATGCCGCAAGCACGGCGCAGGCTCAAGCGCGGGGCTCAGCCGGCGCGGGACTGGAAGTAGAACACGCGCCAGAGCCCTTCCCCGTCGCGGCGCAGCTCGACCGTCATCAGGCAGGGACTCTTCTCGAAACGCAGTTTGACGCTGGGCATTTCCACCTCGTGGCCCGCCAGCCAGCGGCGCAGGCGATTGCCGTTGGACTGGGGCGGATGCGGCTGACCGACCAGGGGCAAGTACTCGGCCGAACACAGCTGGCGAGCGGCAAAGGGCTGGAACTCCGCCAGGTCACGCCCTACCAAACTTTGCCTCTTGAGCGTCAACTCGTAGGCCTGCTCCAGCCGTCCCTCCTGCAGTAGGGTGAGGAACTCGCGGGCCACGCCAGCCGCCGTCGAATGGGCATAAGGCGCCTTCAGCCAGGCATAGCCACCCGCCCCCGCCACCAGCAGCCCGATCAATCCGAGCAGCACCGCCGTACGCCGTTTCATAGATCCACCCCGTCCACGTCACGAACAGCCGGCCGAGCTGACGCAGCAGCCATAGCAGCAGGTTCACCGGCAATTCGACCAGCAGCTCCAGCGCATCGAACCAGGGGCTGTCCGCCTGCCGATTGCGCGGCCACAGCCAGTAGGCCAACAGGAAGCACAACACCATGCCGAGCAGGCAGGGCCACAGAGGCCCGCCCGACAGGCCATGCACCAGGCAGGCGATGCCGGCGAGAAACACCAGCGTCACCAGGAGCGCCCGCAGCGTCTCCATCAGCCGATCACTCGCGAATGACGAACAGCTTGACCACGAACCACTCGGCGCCCTTGTACAGGTAACCCAGCGGCCCGTAGATGGTGGCCGGCTTCGGCGGCACCTGCTGCTCCAGCGACACGCGGATGGTGGACATCTGGATCTGATCCTTGAGGATGCGCATGCGCGCCTCCATCGAGTCGATCTCGGACTGGATGCGATTGAGCTCCGCCTCGATCAACAGGATGTCCTTGACGTCCTTGGCCTTGGCCAGCAGGTCACGGAAGCGGTCGCGCAGGGCCAGGTTGTTCTTCAGGCGGGTCTCCACGTCGACGTACTGTTCGGTGACGTCCTCGCCCTTGACGTGGCGACGCTGCACGGTGCCGCTGCGCTCGACGTCGCCCAGCGCCTCATTGAAGGCGTCCTTGGGCACGCGGTAGACGAAGCTCTGGCTCTGGCTGCCATAGTCGCTCTTCTCCTCCACATAGCCGCCGAGGGCGATCATGCGCGCGCTCAGCTGCTCGGCGGACTTGGCGAGGTCGGCCACCTCCACGGAAAAGTCGGCGGTCCATACCAGCAGGCGGCCGCTGGTCTTGCCCTGTGTGGGCGCATAACCGGCATTCACCGGCTCGGCACCTGCGCCGCCGACATCGCCGCCCTTTGAGGAGCAGCCCATCAGCAGGCTCAGGCAGACAGTCAGGGCAATGGCGCCCCAACGGCAGAAAAACGTGTTCATCCTTGAGAGTCCTCGGTTCATCCATGCGAATGGGCGGCGATCATACAGTCGCCCATAAAAAAGGGCAGCCCGAAGGCTGCCCAGTCACACGGAGATATTGCTCAGTGAGCCGAGGCACCGCTGGCGCCGAGGCCGGTCTGCGAGCGCACGAACTGCGGGTAGAAGCGTGCACGCTCCTCGTCTGCAGCGCTGGACTTGTCGGTGATGGAGAAGAACCAGATACCGATGAAGGCCACGGCGATGGAGAACAGCGCCGGATACTCATAGGGGTAGATCGGCGCGGCATTGCCGAGGATCTGCACCCAGATGGTCGGGCCGAGGATCATCAGGCCCACCGCGGTGATCAGGCCCAGCCAGCCGCCGATCATGGCGCCACGGGTGGTCAGCTTCTTCCAGTACATGGAGAGGATCAGCACCGGGAAGTTGCAGCTCGCCGCGATGGAGAAGGCCAGGCCGACCATGAAGGCGATGTTCTGCTTCTCGAAGGCGATGCCCAGGCCGATGGCCAGCACACCGAGGATCACGGTGGTGATCTTCGACACGCGCAGCTCATCCTTCTCGTTGGCCTTGCCCTTCTTGATCACGCTGGCATACAGGTCGTGGGACACCGCCGAGGCGCCTGACAGGGTCAGGCCGGCAACCACGGCGAGGATGGTGGCGAAGGCCACGGCCGAGATGAAGCCGAGGAACAGGCTGCCACCCACGGCATTGGCCAGGTGCACCGCCGCCATGTTGTTGCCGCCGATCAGCAGGCCGGAGGCGTCCTTGAAGTCCGGGTTGGTGCCGACCAGCAGGATCGCGCCGAAGCCGATGATGAAGGTCAGGATGTAGAAGTAGCCGATGAAGCCGGTGGCATAAAATACCGATTTGCGGGCTTCCTTGGCGTCCGAGACGGTGAAGAAGCGCATCAGGATGTGCGGCAGGCCGGCGGTACCGAACATCAGCGCCAGGCCCAGGGAGATCGCCGAGATCGGATCTTTCACCAGGCCGCCGGGGCTCATGATCGCCTCGCCTTTCGGGTGAGCCTTGACTGCCTCACTGAACAGGGTGCCGAAGTCGAAGCCGACATGCTTCATCACCATCAGCGCCATGAACGAGGCGCCGGAAAGCAGCAGCACGGCCTTGATGATCTGTACCCAGGTGGTGGCCAGCATGCCGCCGAACAGCACGTAGCAGACCATCAGGATGCCGACCAGGACCACTGCGACGTGGTAGTCGAGGCCGAACAGCAGCTCGATCAGCTTGCCGGCGCCAACCATCTGCGCGATCAGGTAGAAGGCTACCACCACCAGCGAACCGCAGGCGGACAGGGTGCGGATTTCCTTCTGCTTGAGGCGGAACGAGGCGACGTCGGCGAAGGTGTACTTGCCCAGGTTGCGCAGGCGTTCTGCGATCAGGAAGAGGATGATCGGCCAGCCGACCAGGAAGCCGATCGAGTAGATCAGGCCGTCGTAGCCGGAGGCGAATACCAGGGCGGAAATACCCAGGAAGGAGGCCGCCGACATGTAGTCACCGGCGATCGCCAGGCCGTTCTGGAAGCCGGTGATGCCGCCACCGGCGGTGTAGAAGTCGGCCGCCGATTTGCTGCGCTTGGAGGCCCAGTAGGTGATGTAGAGAGTGAAGCCTACGAAGGCGACGAACATGACGATGGCCGCCATGTTCAGCGGCTGACGCTGCACCTCGCCTTCGAGGGCGCCGGCGGCCCACAGGGCCGGAGCGGCGGCCATCAGGCCGATGGCGGTGAGGAGACGCGCGATCATTTCTGCACCTCGTCCAGGATTTCCTGGGTCATGCGGTCGAATTCGCCGTTGGCGCGCTTGACGTAGATGCCGGTCAGCACGAAGGCCGAGAGGATCAGGCCGACACCCAGGGGAATGCCCAGGGTCATCGGCGAGTCATCGCTGATGCGCGTGCCGAGCAGTTGCGGATCGAAGGCGATCAGCAGGATGAAGGCCACATACAGGCCGAGCATGATGGCGGAGAGAATCCAGGCGAAGCGGTCGCGGGTGGCGACCAGCTCCTGGAAGCGCGGACTCTGCTCGATCCGCTTGTAGACGCTGTCGTTCATTGTTGTTGTCCTCCACAGCACGAGTTACTGGTGAGGCCACTCTGCGAGCGACTGGCGAGGCGAGACAGACGACCTTAGTCGTAACCGCCCTGCGCTTTCGACCAAAGTCTTAGCGCCATCGGCGACGGCCTTGGAATTTGGTACGAGCGTCTATACTCACCAACTCCCGAGCCTGTAGTCCCCTCCTTGCACCCTGTCCGCTGAGGTCGCCTGCTATGGATTGGCTAGGTCTGCGCTTTCTCACCACTCAGCCCGACGGGGCACAGATTCTGCTCGACTGCAGCCACGCCCCGGAGCTGGTGGTGCTGGCCTATGTGCTCGCCTGCGTCGCCGGTTACGCCACCCTCAGTTTCGCCGAACGCGCCGGCCATGCCGACCGCGCCGAGGCGCGGCGCAACTGGTGCGCGGTCGGCGCCCTGAGCCTGGGTGGTGGCGTGTGGGGGATGCACTTCGTCGCCATGCTCGCCTTCCAGGCACCGGTGGCGGTGCGCTACGACCTGCCGACCACGGTGTTCTCCCTGATGATCGTGATCCTCGCCGCCCTGCTGGCCATGCCGGGCCTAGCCAAGGACCGACCGACCCTGCGCCAGCGCTTGCAGGCGGCGCTGTGCATCGGCTTCGGCATCGGCCTGATGCACTACAGCGGCATGGCCGCCATGCGCTCGGAGGCGCAACTGTATTACCGACCGGGACTGTTCGCCCTGTCCCTGGTGATCGCCGTGGTCGCCAGCCTGGCGGCCCTGCAGCTGTCGCTGTTCTTCCGCGGCCGCGAAGGCTTCCTGCATCAGTTGCTGCGCATCATCGCCAGCCTGGTGATGGGCGGCGCCATCGTCTCCATGCACTTCACCGGTATGTGGGCGCTGGAGATGGTGGTGCCGCTGGGCACGCCGCTGCAGCTGCAGAGCCCGGCCAATGCCCTGCAACTGGGCCTGAGCATCGCCCTGATCGCCCTCCTCGCCATCGGCGGCGGCCTCGGCGCGGCCTGGGCCGACCGCAAGCTGCAGCGCAAGGAACACGACCTGCTACGGGTCAACTCGCTGCTCAGCCAGCTCAACCAGGCCCGCGCCTCGCTGCAACAGGCCGCCCACTACGACCCGCTGACCAACCTGCTCAACCGCCGCTCGTTCAACGAGGTGTTCGCCGAGAAGCTGCGCAGCCATGCCCAGCAGGGCCAGGCGCTGGCGCTGATGTTCCTCGACATCGACCACTTCAAGCGGATCAACGACAGCCTCGGCCACGACGCCGGCGACCAGCTGCTCAAGGAAGTGGCCGAGCGCATCCGCCATACCCTGCGCGACCCGGACGTGGTGGCGCGCTTCGGTGGCGACGAGTTCTGCATCTTGGTCAGCCTCAGCCGCATCGAGGAGGCCCGCGCCCTGGCGCGGCGGATCATGACGCGGATGAAGAAGCCGATCACCCTGGCGCGCCGGCATATGGTGATGACCACCAGCGTCGGCATCGCCATCTACCCGCGCGACGGCGAGACCTGCGAGGAACTGCTCAAGCACGCCGACCTGGCCCTCTACCAATCCAAGGGCAGCGGGCGCAATGCCGTGCACTTCTTCAGCGAGCATCTGCGCAACAAGGCGAGCATGGAGCTGGAACTGGAAGAGGAACTGCGCCAGGCCCTGAAGAAGGACCGCGGCCTGCTGCTGCATTACCAGCCGATCCTCGACCTCGGCAGCGGCCGGATCGGCAAGCTGGAGGCCCTGGTGCGCTGGCAGCATCCGCGCCTGGGCCTGCTCAGCCCCGACCGTTTCATCGGCATCGCCGAGGCCAACGGTTTTATCGGCGAGCTGGATGCCTGGGTGCTGCGCCGCGCCTGCCAGGATCTGCGCCAGCTCACCGCCAGGCATGCGCACCCGGACCTGCGCGTGGCGGTGAACTGCTCGGCGCTGAACCTGAGCCACGACGACCTGCCGGACGAAGTGGCGCGCGCCCTGAAAGCCTCAGGCCTGCGCGCCCAGCGCCTGGAACTGGAGGTGACCGAGAACGCGCTGATGAGCAACGTCAACCAGGCTCTCACCCTGCTGCAGCGTATCCGCGACCTGGGCGTGGGCATCTCCATCGACGACTTCGGCACCGGCTACTCGTCGCTGGCCTACCTCAAGCGCCTGCCGCTGGACACCCTGAAGGTCGACCGCTCGTTCATGCTCGAACTGCCCGGCGCCAACGCCGACCGGCAGATCGTCCAGGCCATCGTCGGCATGGCGCATACGTTGAATCTGCAGGTGGTCGCCGAGGGCGTAGAGAATGCCGAGCAGTTGGCCTTCCTGCGCCAGCTGGGCTGCGACTATATTCAGGGCTATCTGCTCAGCAAGCCGCTGCCGCTGGAGTCGCTGGCGCAGTTCCTCACCGACTTCGAGGCCGGCCAAGCGGGCGCCGAAGTCCTACCGGTCGAAGATCGCGTAGAGAAAATCGATTTCCTGAAATCGATATAGCCTGACTATCACAATCATGGCCAAGGTCGATTTCCCCGGATCGGCAGCCACCGCTAAGGTTCACCTCAACGAAGAACAATTCTCATTCATCGAGGTGCGCCATGCTCAAGACAGTGACCTTCACCCTCATGCACTTCTGCATCGCCTTCAGTGTGACCTACGCGCTGACCGGCAGCGTCGCGGTGGGCGGTCTGGTCGCGGCGGTGGAACCGCTGTGCAACTCGGTGGGCTTCTACTTCCACGAAAAGATCTGGCAGCGCTTCGAGAAGCCGGGCCAGTCGCGCGATGAGATTCCCAAGCACGCCTGGTTGCATCATCACGCCTGACACCGCATTGCGCCCGAACTGTCCGCGGGTGCCCGGCTTCCGCTAAGATGCGCGGCTTTGCCACCTCGCAGCAGCAGCCGACATGACCTCAAGCCCGCGCGCCCCTTTCCTGCCTTACCTGTTCGCCCTTCTGCTCGCCCTCGCAGCGCTGGGCGCCGTCTGGTATGGCGTCGGTCGGCCCGTGGAACTGGGCGACGTGGCCACGCCCACGCACAAGCTGCAGTGCGCCTCCTACACGCCGTTCGGCAAGGACCAGTCGCCCTTCGACCAGCCGCTGCAGATCCGCCGCGAGCAGGTGGAAATCGACTTCGCCCAGCTGGCCACCCGCTTCGAGTGCGTGCGCACCTACTCGCAGATCGGCCTGGAGGCGCTGCCGGAACTGGCCCGCAAGCATGGTCTGAAGCTGCTGGCCGGTGCCTGGGTGAGCAGCAACCCGGTGGATACCGAACTGGAGATCAAGGCGCTGATCGCCAATGCCAAGGCCAACCCGGACGTGATCCAGGCCGTGATCGTCGGCAACGAGGCCCTGCTGCGCAAGGAAGTCACCGGCGGCCAGTTGGTCAAGCTGATCGAGCGGGTCAAGGCCGAGGTCGAGCAGCCGGTGACCTACGCCGATGTCTGGGAATTCTGGCTGCAGTACCCGGAAGTGGCGCCGGCGGTGGACTTCATCACCATCCACCTGCTGCCCTACTGGGAAGACGATCCCACCGGCATCGACGCCGCACTCAACCAGGTCGCCAACGTGCGCCGCACCTTCGGTAACGCCTACGCGCCCAAGGACATCCTGATCGGCGAGACGGGCTGGCCCAGCGAGGGCCGCCAGCGCGAGACGGCGCTGCCGAGCAGGGTCAACGAGGCGCTGTTCATCCGCGGCTTCGTCAAGATGGCCGAGGAGAACGACTGGCACTACAACCTGATCGAAGCCTTCGACCAGCCGTGGAAACGCGACAGCGAAGGCGCCGTCGGCGGCTACTGGGGCCTGTTCGACGCCGACCGCCAGGACAAGGGCATCCTCGCCGGCCCGGTGTCCAACCTGCCGCACTGGCCGCTGTGGCTGGGCGCCAGCGGCCTGCTGCTGCTCGCCACACTGATCCTCGCCGGCCGCCCGGCCTCGACCCGCGCCGCCCTGCTGCTGCCACTCACCGCCGCCTTCGGTTCCGCCTGCGCCCTGGGCTGGAGCGAACTGGCGCTGATCACCAGCCGCTACTGGAGTGAATGGCTGTGGGCCGCCGCCCTGCTCGGCCTCAATCTGCTGGTGCTGGCCCATGCCGTGCTGGCCCTGTCGGCCCGTGGCGGCTGGCGCGAACGCGCCTTCGCCTGGCTGGAAGCCCGTGGTGGTTGGTGGCTGGCCGCGGCCGGTTTCGCCGGTGCGGTGCTGATGCTCGGCCTGGTGTTCGATTCGCGCTACCGCAGTTTCCCCAGCCTGGCCCTGCTGCTGCCAGCGCTGGTCTACCTGTGCCGCCCGGTACGCGCGCCACGCCGCGAGATCGCCCTGCTGACCATCATCGTCGGCGCCGGCATCGCCCCGCAGCTGTATCAGGAAGGGCTGCACAACCTGCAGGCCATCGGCTGGGCGCTCACCTGTGCCCTGCTGGTCGGCGCCCTGTGGCGCAGCATGCGCCTGTCGCGCGGCTGAAGGACAGGGCAAGGATGCCCAGACTACTGCTCATGGCGCTCATGGCCCTGGGCCTGAGCGCCTGCGTGCCCTACCCCGCTTACCGCACCACCCAGCCCGAGGCCGAGCTGCGCGTGCTTGACGAACAGGGCCGGCCGCTGATCGGCGCCAGCGTCACGCTGATCGGCCGCGCCCGCCCGACACCCGTTGAGCAATCGCGCGAAACCCGCCTGACCGATGCCGACGGCATCGCCCGCTTCGCCGGCCACCACGCGTGGCAGAGCGAAGTGCTGTTCCTGCACGGCCGCCTGGATTACTACTGGGAGTGGTGTGTGACGGCGCCGGGACGGCGCACCTTCCTCGCACCCTATCAGGCGCAACAGCAGGTAGTTCAGCTGCGACCAGGCGCTGCCGAGCCCTGCCCGACACCCCGGCGCTGAATAGCGAGTACCGAGAGTCAGGCGGCGCGCGGCGCGCGTACCAGGCGCAGGCCGGCCAGCACCAGAGCGAATACCGCCAGGCTGGCGCTGTACAGCACCAGGGCGGGAATGCCGACGAACAGAGCCAGGCTGGCCAGCGCCTTGCCTGCCCTCCCCGGTGCGATGAAGCCGAGCACGGCCAGCACCAGCGCCGTCCAGGCGATCACCCGGAAGTGGATCAGGTAGCCGAGGCTGGCACGAGCCTGGCACTCCCAGCGCGCCGCCTGCTCCACGCAGGTGCCCACCCACTGGCCGTCCTCCATCAGGGCGAAGCGCACGCCATAGCTGGCCGCCAGCCATAACGGCAACACCAGCAGCAACAGCAGAAGGGGAAAATGGCGGGACATCATGGCGCTCCGGTGGTCCGAAAAAGGCGCCCAGCTTAATCCGCTCGCGCCCGAGCGCAATACCGGAACACTAGAATTGCCCTCATGAACGCCCGCCGCCTGCTATTCACCCTGCTCCTGCTGACCGCCCTGGCGCTCGGTTGGCAGTGGCTGCGCCCGTCTCCCGAGCCACCAGTAGCGACGCCGGACGGCGTGATCCGCCTCAACGGCCACACCATCACGCCGCTGCAGCCGTTCCAACTGGAGGCCCTGGTGCTGGGCCGCGAGGACTATCGCTTCGACCGCGGCGCGCGGGTCTCGCCCACCGATCTGGCCCTGGGCTGGGGGCCGATGGCCGATCCGCAGGTGCTGGCGCGCATCGACATCAGCCAGGCCAATCGCTGGTACCGCTGGCGCACCGAGGACTTCCCCATCCCGCGTCGCGACATCGAGACCCACAGCGCCAACATGCACCTGATCCCGGCCGACGCCGCCGTGGCCCACGCGCTGGAACGGGTCGAGCCTGGCCAGCGCATCACCCTCGCCGGGCAACTGGTACGGGTGGATGGCGACGATGGCTTCCACTGGCAGAGCTCGCTGAGCCGCGACGATATCGGCGAAGGCGCCTGCGAACTGATCTGGGTGCAGAGCCTGAGTTCGCTCGATTAAACGAAACGGCACTCCCGCCGCTTGCACTTGTCATAAGCCCGGTATTCACTTCAGCAGTCCTTCGCCAAGGAATCCGGCCATGCCCCGCCTCCCCCTCCTTGCCGCCCTGTTCGGCGGTCTGTTGTTCGGTGCGCCCGCGCTGGCGGCCGATGTTCCTCTCGCCGGCTACGGCTACCCGCTGGACAACCCCTTCGAGGCGACCATCGCCAGCACGCCGCCGGAGCTGCGCCCGGAGCTGCCCAGCGACGACGACATCGACCAGGCCGACTACGACCTCAAGCTGCGCCCCGAGCGCGAGTTCGAGCTGCCGGAAAACTTCTGGCCGGTGACCAAGCTGCGCTATCGCCTGGCCGAGCAGGACGGCCGCGCGCCGCTGATCTTCATCATCTCCGGCACTGGCGCCAGCTATGCCAGCGGCAAGACCGAGGAGCTCAAGCGCCTGTTCTACGGCGCCGGCTACCACGTGGTGCAGCTGTCCTCGCCGACCAGCTACGACTTCATGAGCGCCGCCTCGCGCACCGCCACCCCCGGCCTGTCGCGCCAGGATGCCGAAGACCTGTACCGGGTGATGATGGCCGTGCGCGCCCAGCACCCGAAGCTGGACGTCAGCGAGTTCCACCTCACCGGCTACAGCCTGGGTGCGCTCAACGCCGCCTTCGTCAGCGAGCTGGACGAGCGCCTGCGCAGCTTCAACTTCAAGCGCGTGCTGCTGCTAAACCCTCCGGTCAACCTGTACACCTCGGTGACCAATCTGGACCGCCTGGTGCAGACCCGGGTCGCCGGCATCGACGACAGCACCACCTACTTCGAACTGGTGCTGGGCAAGCTGACCCGCTACTTCGAGGAGCAGGGCCACATCGATTTGAACGACGCGCTGCTCTACGACTTCCAGCAGTCCGGGCAGAAGCTCAGCAACGAGCAGCTGGCCATGCTGATCGGCAGCTCGTTCCGCTTCTCGGTGTCGGACATGGCCTTCACCGCCGACCTGATCAATCGTCGCGGCCTGATCACCCCGCCGAACTATCCGATCAAGGAAGGCACCAGCCTCACCCCGTTCTTCAAGCGTGCCCTGCAGTGCGACTTCGACTGCTACATAGTCGAACAGCTGATGCCCTACTGGCGCGAGAAGTACAGCGGCGGCAGCCTGCCGCAGCTGGTCGACGAGGTCAGCCTGTACGCCCTGGAGAGCTACCTGAAGAAGAGCCCCAAAGTGGCGGTGATGCACAACGCCGACGACCTGATTCTCGGCCCCGGCGACATCGGCTTCCTGCGCCGCACCTTCGGCGAGCGCCTGACCCTGTACCCGCGCGGCGGGCACTGCGGCAACCTCAACTACCGCGTCAACAGCGACGCCATGCTGGAGTTCTTCCGTGGCTAGAAAATGGACTCTCTCGCTCTCCCTACTGCTCGCCAGCGGCCTGGCCCAGGCCGATACCGCGGTGGATGAAGACGGCTTCACCAATCCGCTCGACCAGCTGCAGTTCAACCCCTACCTGGACCAGCGCGAGTTCGAGCGCTCCACCACCAGCGCGCTGCATGTCTACGACCCCTGGGAGCCCTGGAACCGCCGGGTCTACCACTTCAACTACCGTTTCGACGAGTGGGTGTTCCTGCCGGTGGTGCGCGGCTATCGCTATGTCACCCCGGGCTTCGTGCGCAGCGGCGTGAGCAACTTCTTCGGCAACCTGGGCGATGTGCCCAACCTGCTCAACAGCCTGCTGCAGTTCAAGGGCAAGCGCTCGCTGCAGACCACCGGGCGCCTGCTGGTCAACACCACGGTCGGCGTCGTCGGCCTGTGGGACCCGGCCACCCGCATCGGCCTGCCCAAGCAGAGCGAGGACTTCGGCCAGACCCTGGGCTTCTACGGCGTGCCGGATGGCCCCTACGTCATGCTGCCGCTGCTCGGCCCGTCCAACCTGCGCGACACCGGCGGCAAGGTGTTCGACTTCGTCGCCGAGAGCCAGATCAACTACCTCAACGTGGCCGAGGTCAGCAGCGATCATCCGGAGATCACCGCCCTGCGCGTGGTCGACCTGCGCAACACCACCAACTTCCGCTACGGCCAGCTGAACAGCCCGTTCGAGTACGAGAAGGTGCGCTACGTGTACCGCGAGGCGCGCAAGCTGCAGATTGCCGAATGATCTATTCGATCGATAGATAAGCGGTAAATTTCGCAACCATCGATTCAATTTACGGCGATAGCATGGGCACATTCACAGATGGAGGTGCCCCATGACCCAGTTTCGCCAAGTGATCGCCCAGCACATCGGCCAGCCCGCCTCGGACGGCGCCGGCGTGCGCCTGACCCGCGTGTTCGGCGGTGCCGGCATCGAGCGTTTCGATCCCTTCCTGATGCTCGACGAATTCGGCTCGGAGAACCCGGACGACTACATCGCCGGCTTCCCGCCGCACCCGCACCGCGGCTTCGAGACCATCACCTACATGCTCGAAGGGCGAATGCGCCACGAGGATCACCTGGGCAACGTCGGCCTGCTGGAAAGCGGCGGCGTGCAATGGATGACCGCCGCCCGCGGCATCATCCACAGCGAGATGCCGGAACAGGAGGAAGGCGTGATGCGCGGCTTCCAGCTGTGGCTCAACCTGCCGGCCAAGGACAAGCTGGGCGACGCCGGCTACCGCGACTACGCGCCAGGGGAAATCCCGCGCCTGACCACCGCCGGCGGCGTGGGCGTGACGGTGATCGCCGGCCGCTTCGATGATGGCCAACTGCAGCAGGATGGCGCCGTGCAACGGCCGCACACCGCGCCGCAGCTGTTCGACCTGCACCTGCCGGCGGGCAGCCGCCTCTCGCCGCGTCTGGCCGATGGCCAGCGGGTCATGCTCTATGTCTACGAGGGTGAGCTGGCGGTCAACGGCCATACCATCGGCCAGAGCCGCCTGGCGCGGCTTTCCGACGCCGGTGCCATCGAAATGGGCAGTGCCGCGGGTGCGCGAGTGCTGCTGATCGCCGGTACGCCGCTGAACGAGCCGATCGTGCAGTACGGGCCCTTCGTGATGAACAGTCGCGAGGAGATCGAGCAGGCCCTGCGTGATTTCCGCGACGACCGTCTGACTGCCTAGCTCACCGAGGCCGCTGCAGCCTCCGCCGCCTCTTCGGCCACGCCGAGGAAGCGGCACAGGGCGCCCTTCTGCGCCATGGCGTCCTGGTAGCCCAGCTCGATCAGCTCGTTGCAGTAGCCCGGCTCGAACAGCAGGTAGCTGAGCACGCCGGCGCCGCTGGCCCGGGTGGCGCCTGGGCCGCGCAGGAAGAAACGCATGGCCTTGGGCAGCTCGTGGCGGTGGCGCGCGGCGATCTGGTCCAGCGGCTGGCTCGGCGAGATCACCAGCACCTCCACCGGCTTCAGGCCGAGTCCGCGCGGGTGCAGCCCGGACGGCACCAGCTGGCTCATATGATTGAGCCGCTCCAGGGTCTCGATGTCGCCTTCCAGGCTGTCGATAAAGGTGCTGTTGAGCATGTGCCCGCTGATCTGCGCCAGGGTCGGTGGCAGGCCGCTGCGCGGACGCACCACCTGCTGATTGGCCCCCTTGCCCAGTGGATTGCCACTCACCCCCACCACCAATACCCGGTTGGCGCCCAGATGCAGGGCCGGGCTGATCGGCGCCTGCTGGCGCACCGCGCCGTCGCCGAAGTATTCGCGGTTGACCTTCACCGGCGGGAAGATCAGCGGGATGGCCGCGCTGGCTAGCAGGTGCTCCAGGCTCAGGCGCGTGGGCACGCCGACGCGGCGGTGGCGGAACCAGGGATCGATGGTGGCGCGGCCCTGGTAGAAGGTCACCGCCTGGCCGCTCTCGTAGCCGAAGGCGGTCACCGCCACCGCGCGCAGCTGGCGCATGCGCACCGCCGCGGCGATGCCGGAGAAGTCCAGCTCGCGGCCGAGCAGGCCACCCAGCGGCGAGCTGTCGAGCAGCGCCACTGGCAGGTCCTTGCCCATGCCCAGCATGCTGTGGCCGAAGAAGCGCCCGGCCTGGCGCAGCACGCCGGACCAGTCGCTGCGGTACACGTCGCCACAGTGAAAGGCCTGCCAGACCTCGGTTAGCCGGCGCACCGCGCTGGCGAAATGCAGGGCGCCACAGGCCAGGCCGACGGCGTTGATGGCGCCGGCCGAGGTGCCGACGATCACGGGGAAGGGATTGCGGCAGGATTCGCCGAGCAGATCGGCGATCGCCCCCAGCACGCCCACCTGATAGGCCGCCCGGGCTCCGCCACCGGAGAGGATCAGCCCGGTGACGGGCCGCGCTACTGCTACTGCTTGGGTCATGGAGCGGCTTCCGCTTTTTTCTAGCGAGTATAGGGGCCCGCTACTTCTTGCGCTTGTACAGCATCGGCTCGCCCTCGGGGCGGGTCTTGAAGCGCCGATGGGCCCACAGGTACTGCTCGGGATGCTGACTGACCGCCCGCTCGATCCACTGGTTGATGCGCAGGCAGTCGGCCTCCTCGCTCTCGCCGGGGAAGTTCTCCAGCGGCGGGTGGATCACCAGCCGGTAACCGCGGCCGTCGGCCAGGCGCTCCTGAGTGAAGGGCACCACACGCGCCTTGCCCAGGCGGGCGAACTTGGTGGTGGCGGTGACGGTGGCGGCGCTGATGCCGAACAGCGGCACGAAGATGCTCTGCTTGGGGCCGTAGTCCTGGTCCGGCGCGTACCAGATAGCGCGGCCGGCGCGCAGCACCTTGAGCATGGCGCGGATGTCCTCGCGCTCGATGGCGGTGGCGTCCAGGTTGTGACGCTCGCGGCCGCGGCGCTGGATATAGTCGAACAGCGGGTTCTTGTGCTCGCGGTACATGCCGTCGATGGTCTGCACCCGCCCCAGCAGCGCCGCGCCGAGCTCCAGGGTGGTGAAGTGCAGGGCCATGAGGATCACCCCCTGCCCCTGCTTCTGGATCTCCTGCAGGTGCTCCAACCCCTCGATGTGCCCCAGGCTGGCCAGACGCGGCTTGGCCCACCACCAGCCCATGGCAGTCTCGAAGAAGGCGATGCCGGTGGAGGCGAAGTTCTCCTTCAACAGACGCTCGCGTTCATCTGCACTCAGGTGGGGGAAGCACAGTTCCAGATTGCGTGCGGCGATACGCCGACGCGAACCGGCCACCCGGTACATCGAGGCGCCCAGGCCACGGCCCAGCACCAGCAGCACCCCGTACGGCAGCTGGGCGATCAGCCACAGCAGGCCCAGGCCCAGCCACAGGGGCCAGAAGCGCGGATGGAGGAAATAGGCGCGAAATTGCGGGCGATCCATAGTGATTCCGGGCAGACAACGAGGCCCGGCATTCTACAGAAGTCCTCGCGGCTTGCGGCGCTGCGGCCTTCTCGTTATAAGTCGTGCCCATTCAATGCAGTGGGCGAACCATGAGCCAAGCCGATCTCCTCGACCAAGACCCCGTGTTCCAGCTCAAGGGCAGCATGCTCGCCATCACCGTGCTGGAACTGGCGCACAACGACCTGGAGCGCCTGGACCGGCAACTGGCCGAGAAAGTCGCCCAGGCGCCCAACTTCTTCCAGAACATTCCCCTGGTGCTGGCCCTGGACAAGCTGCCGGAAGGCGAAGGCGAGCTCGACCTGGGCAAGCTGATGGAGGTCTGCCGCCAGCATGGCCTGCGCACCCTGGCCATCCGCGCCAGCCGCGAGGACGACATCAAAGCCGCCGAGGCCCTGGACATTCCCGTGCTGCCGCCGTCCGGCGCGCGCGAGAAGCTGGTCGAGCCGGTGGAGGCGCGCAAGAAGGAAGTGAAGCCGGCCGAGCCGCAGTACAAGCCGACCAGAATCGTCACCACGCCGGTCCGCGGCGGCCAGCAGATCTACGCCCAGGGCGGCGACCTGGTGGTGATGGCGCCGGTCAGTGCCGGCGCGGAACTTCTCGCCGACGGCAATATCCATGTGTACGGTCCGCTGCGCGGCCGCGCCCTGGCCGGCGTCAAGGGCGATGCCAAGGCGCGGATCTTCTGCCAGCAGATGGGCGCCGAGATGCTCTCGGTGGCCGGCCAGTACAAGACCGCCGAGGACCTGCGCCGCGACCCTCTGTGGGGTCAATCGGTACAGGTCAGCCTGTCGGGTGACGTGTTGAACATCACCCGCCTTTAACGGATACTGCGGCCCAATTTCAGGGACCAAAAGGGGCATTCGGAAGCCAGTTTACCGGCGCCGGATTTCCCGATTTTTCATATATTTGGGGTGAATCACCTTGGCCAAGATCCTCGTAGTCACTTCCGGCAAGGGCGGCGTGGGTAAAACCACCACCAGCGCCGCCATCGGCACCGGCCTCGCCCTGCGCGGCCACAAGACCGTCATCGTCGACTTCGACGTGGGCCTGCGTAACCTGGACCTGATCATGGGTTGCGAGCGCCGCGTGGTGTACGACTTCGTCAACGTGATCAACAACGAAGCGACCCTGACCCAGGCCCTGATCAAGGACAAACGCCTGGAGAACCTCTACGTCCTGGCCGCCAGCCAAACCCGCGACAAGGACGCCCTGACCAAGGAAGGCGTCGGCCGCGTGATCGACGAACTGGCGCAGAACTTCGAATACGTCATCTGCGACTCCCCGGCCGGCATCGAGACCGGTGCCCACCTGGCCATGTACTTCGCCGATGAAGCGATAGTCGTGACCAACCCGGAAGTCTCCTCGGTACGCGACTCCGACCGCATGCTCGGCCTGTTGGCCAGCAAGTCGCGCCGCGCCGAGCAAGGCCAGGAGCCGATCAAGGAGCGCCTGCTGCTGACCCGCTACAACCCGGAGCGCGTCACCAAAGGCGAGATGTTGGGCGTGGAAGACGTCGAGGAGATCCTCGCCATCAACCTGCTGGGCGTGATCCCGGAATCCCAGGCCGTGCTGAAGGCTTCCAACCAGGGCGTACCGGTCATCCTCGATGACCAGAGCGACGCCGGCCAGGCCTACGGCGATGCCGTCGACCGTCTGCTGGGCAAGGATGTGCCCCATCGCTTCCTCGATGTGCAGAAGAAAGGACTCATGCAACGCCTGTTTGGAGCGCGCTAATGAACATTTTCGACTTCTTTCGTGAACGCAAGAAAGAAACCCCTGCGTCGATCGCGAAAGAGCGTCTGTCGATCATCGTCGCCCACGAGCGCGGCCAGCGCAGCCAGCCGGACTACCTGCCGGCCCTGCAGAAGGAACTGGTCGAGGTGATTCGCAAGTACGTCAAGATCGAGCAGGATCAGGTGCACGTGGCGCTGGAAAACCAGGGCAGCTGCTCCATTCTGGAACTCAACATCACCCTGCCGGATCGCTGATCCGTCCGTGGTGAACGACGGCGGCCCTGGCCGCCGTTGTCATTTGTGGAACGCCCATGCCGCTGTCGAACATCGAGATTCTCCACCAGGACGACGCCCTGCTGGTGATCAACAAGCCCACCCTGCTGCTCTCGGTGCCAGGCCGTGCGGAAGACAACCGCGATTGCCTGGTGACCCGCCTGCAGGAGAACGGCTACCCGGAAGCGCGCATCGTCCACCGCCTGGACTGGGAAACCAGCGGCATCATCGTCCTCGCTCGCGACGCCGACAGCCACCGCGAGCTGTCCCGCCAGTTCCACGACCGCGAGACCGAGAAGGCCTACACCGCCCTGTGCTGGGGCCAGCCGGAACTGGACAGCGGCAGCATCGACCTGCCCCTGCGCTACGACCCGCCAACCAAGCCGCGCCATGTGGTCGACCATGAACAGGGCAAGCACGCCCTGACTTTCTGGCGCGTGCTGGAACGCTGCGGCGACTGGGCGCGCGTGGAACTGACGCCGATCACCGGCCGCTCGCACCAGCTGCGCGTACACATGCTGTCCATCGGCCACCCGCTGCTCGGCGACGGTCTGTACGCCCACGAACAGGCCCTGGCCGCCTGGCCGCGCCTGTGCCTGCATGCCAGCATGCTCAGCCTGACCCACCCGACCAGCGGCGAGCGCCTGCGCTTCGAGTGCCCGGCGCCGTTCTGACGCGACACCTGGCCGACACAGTACGATAAACTCGGGCCATCGCTGTCCGGAGTCCGTTATGCGCGCTGAGCTGAATCAAGGCCTGATCGAGTTCCTCAAGGCCTCGCCCACCCCCTTCCACGCCACCCGCAGCCTGGCACAGCGCCTGCACAGCGCCGGCTTCCGTCCGCTGGACGAGCGCGAGCCCTGGCACACCGAGCCGGGCGGGCGTTACTACGTGACCCGCAACGACTCCTCGATCATCGCCTTCCGCCTGGGCAACCGCGCGCCGCTGGACGGCGGCCTGCGCCTGGTCGGCGCGCACACCGACAGCCCCTGCCTGCGCGTCAAGCCGCAGCCGGAATTGCAGCGCCAGGGCTTCTTCCAGCTCGGCGTGGAAGTCTACGGTGGCGCCCTGCTCGCGCCCTGGTTCGACCGCGACCTGTCGCTGGCCGGCCGTGTGACCTTCCGCGAAGGTGGCAAGGTGCAAAGCCAGCTGATCGACTTCGAACAGCCGATCGCCGTGATTCCCAATCTGGCCATCCACCTCAACCGTGAGGCCAACCAGGGCTGGCCGATCAACGCGCAGAACGAGCTGCCGCCGATCCTCGCCCAGCTCGCTGGCGACGAGCGCGCCGACTTCCGCGCCCTGCTCGCCGACCGCCTGGCCAGCGAGCACGGCATCGCCGCCGACGCGGTACTGGACTACGAGCTGAGCTTCTACGACACCCAGGGCGCCGCGGTGATCGGCCTCAACCAGGACTTCATCGCCGGCGCGCGCCTGGACAACCTGCTGTCCTGCTACGCCGGCCTGCAGGCGCTGCTGGCCGCCGAAGGCGACGAGAGCTGCGTGCTGGTCTGCACCGACCACGAAGAAATTGGCTCCTGCTCGGCCTGTGGCGCCGACGGTCCGTTCCTCGAGCAGGTGCTGCGCCGCGTGCTGCCGGAGGGCGACGCCTTCGTCCGGGTGATCCAGAAGTCGCTGTTGGTATCGGCCGACAACGCCCATGGCGTGCACCCCAACTATGCGGAGAAGCACGACGCCAACCACGGCCCGAAGCTCAACGCCGGCCCGGTGATCAAGGTCAACAGCAACCAACGCTACGCCACCAACAGCGAGACCGCCGGCTTCTTCCGCCACCTGTGCCTGGCCGAGGAAGTGCCGGTGCAGAGCTTCGTGGTGCGCAGCGACATGGGCTGCGGCTCGACCATCGGCCCGATCACCGCCAGCCAGCTGGGCGTACGCACCGTGGACATCGGCCTGCCGACCTTCGCCATGCACTCGATCCGCGAGCTGGCCGGCAGCCATGACCTGGCCCACTTGGTACGGGTGCTGACCGCCTTCTACGCCAGCGCCGAGCTGGCCTGAAGGAAGTAGCCCGGATGCAATCCGGGAGCGGAGCTGCCTGCCTCCCGGATTGCATCCGGGCTACGGGCTGGGTGAGAGAATAAGGGCGAGCGGCCTGTAGCCCCCTCACCCTACGCGGGCCGCCCTACCCCTCTCCCAAAGAGAGAGGGGAGCAAATCCCACGAGCCCCTGTAACAGCCCTTAATCCGGCACTTCGACGCTGACCCGCACGGCGTCGTGGCGCCAGTACTCCACGTCGCAGTCGATGATCCGGCCGTGCTGGTCGCGGTTGACCCGGGTGATGCACAGCGCCGGGCTGCCTGGCGTCGCCTTGAGGTTGAAGGCCGCGTCCACCGGCAGCGCGGTGGGCAGGATGTCGAAGCCGACACGGCCATAGCGGATGTCATAACGGCTGGCATACAGCTCGGTCAGCGAGGCGGTCAGGTCGGCATCGAGGATGCCGGGGAAGTAGGCCGGATTGAGGTAGTGCTCGACATACAGCACCAGCCGCCCATCGATGCGCCGCACCCGCCTGATCTGCAGCACCGCCGATAGCGCCGGCAGTTCCAGGCGCCCGCAGATATCCACCGGCGCCGGCATCAGCCGCGCGCTCAGCACTTCGGTCGACGGCAGCCGGCCCTGCTCGCGCACCATGGCGTGGAAGTGGCTGCGCACCAGCGGGTTGTAGGCCAGCCGCTGGGGCGAGACGAACCAGCCGCGGCGCTCCTCGCGGTAGATCAGCCCTTCCGCCTCCAGCTGCCCCAGCGCCTCACGCAGGGTGATGCGGGTGGTCTCGAACAATTCGCTGAGCTTGCGCTCGGCCGGCAGCTTGCCGCCCTGTGGCAACAGGCCATGGTCGATCTGCTCCTGGAGGGCGCGGCAGATAGCGGTAACGGTACGGGGCGCTTCTTCGCGCATGCATTTCTCCCATCTGGCATAGACCAGCACCAAGCCGGTGCAGGCGCCGGTCATGCTAGGCAGCCTAGATGACTGTCCGATGACAGCCAGATTTCCTCGCCAACGACCTGCACGCCGCATGCCAGCTATCTCCTGCAACTCTACCAAATCAGCCACTTAGCCATGGTCTACGCTTTCCAGCGCGTGCCTGGGTGCGCGGCATCGCCATAAAAACGTCATACAAAGCCTCTAGATTTGGCCTGGGTCTTGCTGATCTAGACCAAACTTTCACCCTGACAAGGAGCTCCACATGAAACGCCTGCTGCTGGCTTCACTGCTGGGATCGGCCATCGTTCTGGGCAACCAGGCCATGGCCAACGAGGACTTGAAAGCATTGGAACAAGCCGCCCGCACCGAGGGCGAAGTCAACAGCGTCGGCATGCCCGACAGCTGGGCCAACTGGAAGGACACCTGGGCCGACCTGAACAAGCTGTACGGCCTCAAGCACCTGGACACCGACATGAGCTCGGCCCAGGAGATCGCCAAGTTCGATGCCGAGAAGGACAACGCCACCGCCGACATCGGCGACGTCGGCGCCGCGTTCGGCCCGATCGCCGTGCAGAAGGGCGTGACCCAGCCCTACAAGCCGAGCACCTGGGAACAGATCCCGACCTGGGCCAAGGATGCGGACGGCCACTGGATGCTGGCCTACACCGGCTCCATTGCCTTTATCGTCAACAAGCAGCTGGTCAAGGACGTTCCCAAGTCCTGGGCCGACCTGAAGCAGGGCAAGTACAAGGTCGCCATCGGTGACGTCAGCGCTGCCGCCCAGGCGGTCAACGGCGTGCTGGCCGCGGCCATCGCCAACGGCGGCGACGAGAAGAACATCCAGCCGGGCCTGGACTTCTTCGCCGAGATCGCCAAGCAGGGCCGCCTGTCGCTGTCCAACCCGACCATCCAGACCCTGGAGAAGGGCGAAGTGGAAGTCGGCGTGGTGTGGGACTTCAACGGCCTGTCCTACCGCGACCAGATCGACGTCAACCGCTTCGAGGTGCTGATCCCGTCCGACGGCTCGGTGATCTCCGGCTACACCACCATCATCAACAAGTACGCCAAGCACCCCAACGCGGCCAAGCTGGCCCGCGAGTACATCCTCTCCGACGCCGGCCAGATCAACCTGGCCAAGGGCAACGCCCGGCCGATCCGTGCCGAGCATCTGACCCTGCCGGCGGAAGTGCAGGCCAAGCTACTGCCCAACGAGCAGTACGCCAAGGTCCAGCCGATCAAGGATGCCGCCGCCTGGGAAGCCACGTCCAAGGCCCTGCCACAGCAGTGGCAGGAAAACGTGATCATCGAAATGCAGTGATGCCGTGCGGGGCCCACCCGGGCCTCGCTTTCGCTGAGGACTATCGCGATGCAACACAAAGTCATCCTGGTGCTGCTGGACGGCCTCAACTACGAGGTCGCCCGCCACGCCCTGGGCCATCTGCAGGCCTACTGCGCCGCCGGCCGAGCCGCCCTGTACAAGCTCGAATGCGAGCTGCCGGCCCTGTCGCGCCCGCTCTATGAATGCATCCTCACCGGTGTGGCACCGATCGACAGCGGCGTGGTGCACAACGACGTGGTGCGCCTCTCCAACCAACGCAGCATCTTCCACTACGCCCGTGACGCCGGCCTCTCGACCGCCGCCGCGGCCTACCACTGGATGAGCGAGCTGTACAACCGCGCGCCCTTCGTCGCCGCCCGTGATCGCCACACCAGTGACGCGGCCCTGCCGATCCAGAACGGCCATTTCTATTACGCCGACCATTACCCGGATTCGCACCTGTTCGCCGATGCCGAGAGCCTGCGCCTCAAATACGCGCCGGATTTCCTGCTGGTGCACCCGATGAACATCGACGATGCCGGCCACGGTTACGGCCTGGATTCGTCGCAGTACCGCAACGCCGCGCGCCGCGCCGACGTAATCCTCGCCGACTACCTGCAGGGCTGGCTGGATGCCGGCTATCAGGTGCTGGTGACCGCCGACCACGGCATGAACAACGACCGCTCGCACAACGGCCTACTGGCCGAGGAGCGCGAGGTACCGTTGCTGGTCCTGGGCGAGGCCTTCAGCCTCGACGCCAGCGCCCGCCCGCGGCAGACCGAACTGTGCGGCACCGTCTGCGCTCTGCTCGGCGCCGCCCACGACAAACCCCTGTGCAAGGAACTGCTCAAGTGATGTCCGCGCTTCGCGGCAAGTGGTTGGCCCTGCTGTGCCTGCTGCCGTTCGCCGTGTTCTTCTTCGCCTTCCAGATCGCCCCGCTGCTGTGGGTGGCGGTGAATAGCCTGGTGGTCGGCGACAGCTGGGGGCTGGGCAATTTCCAGAAGATCTTCGCCTCCAAGTTCTACCTGCAGGCGATCAAGCACAGCCTGCAGATCGCCTTCTGGTCGAGCTTGTTCGGCATCGCCATCGCCATCCTCGGCAGTTACTCGCTGCGCCAGGTGGACTCGAAGCTGCGTGATTTCGTCATGGCCTTCTCCAACATGACCAGCAACTTCGCCGGCGTGCCCCTGGCCTTCGCCTTCATCATCCTGCTCGGCTTCAACGGCGCGCTGACCCTGATGCTCAAGCAGGCCGGGCTGATCGAGGACTTCAACCTCTACTCCAAGACCGGCCTGATCGTGCTCTACACCTACTTCCAGATCCCGCTGGGTGTGCTGCTGCTCTACCCGGCCTTCGACGCCCTGCGCCAGGACTGGCGCGAGTCGGCCCAGCTGCTCGGCGCCAGCACCTGGGACTTCTGGCGGCACATCGGCTTGCCGGTGCTGACCCCGGCACTGCTCGGCACCTTCGTCATCCTGCTGGCCAACGCCCTCGGCGCCTACGCCACCGTGTACTACCTGACCACCGGCAACTTCAACGTGATGCCGATCCGCATCGCCGGCCTGGTGGCCGGCGACATCAGCCTCGACCCCAACCTGGCCAGCGCCCTGGCGATGGTGCTGGTCGGCCTGATGGCGCTGATCACCGTGGTGCACCAGTGGCTGCTGCGCAGGAGCTATCACGATGCGCGCTGAAGCCAAGTCCGTCGCCCTCTACCACCGCGTGGTGGTCTGGCTGCTGTTTCTGATCCTGCTGCTGCCGCTGGCGGCCACCCTGCTCTACTCGCTGTCCACCAGCTGGTCGGCGACCATCCTGCCGGACGGCCTGACCTTCAAGTGGTACCTGGCGCTGTGGAGCGACAGCCGCTTCCTCGCCGCCTTCGGCCAGTCGCTGCTGGTGTGCTTCGGTGCGCTGCTGCTGGCGGTGCTGCTGATTCTGCCGCTGCTGTTCGTGGTGCACTACCACTTCCCCAAGCTGGACGGGCTGATGAACATCCTGATCCTGCTGCCCTTCGCCGTGCCGCCGGTGGTGTCCTCGGTGGGCCTGCTGCAGGTCTATGGCTCCGGGCCGCTGGCGATGGTCGGCACGCCGTGGATTCTGATCGGCTGCTACTTCACCGTGGCCCTGCCATTCATGTACCGCGCCATCACCAACAACCTGCAGGCGATCAACCTGCGTGACCTGATGGACGCCGCCCACCTGCTCGGCGCCAGCACCTGGAAGGCCGCCTTCCTGGTGGTGCTGCCCAACCTGCGCAACGGCCTGATGGTCTCGCTGTTTCTCTCCTTCAGCTTCCTGTTCGGCGAGTTCGTGTTCGCCAACCTGCTGGTGGGCACCCGCTACGAGACGCTGCAGGTGTATCTGAACAACATGCGCAACAGCAGCGGCCACTTCAACAGCGCGCTGGTGATCTCCTACTTCTTCTTCGTACTGGTCTTCACCTGGGCGGCCACCCGCCTGAACAAGGACAAGGCATGAGCTTTCTCAGCATTCGCAATCTGCACAAGAGCTACGGCACCACCCCGATCTTCAGCGATATCCAGTGCGAGATCGGCCAGGGCGAGTTCGTCACCCTGCTCGGCCCCTCCGGCTGCGGCAAGTCCACCCTGCTGCGCTGCATCGCCGGACTCACCGAGGTGGATGGCGGGCAGATCCTCCTCGACGGTCAGGACCTGGTGCCGCTGTCGCCGCAAAAGCGCGGCATCGGCATGGTGTTCCAGAGCTACGCGCTGTTCCCCAACATGACGGTGCAGCAGAACGTCGCCTTCGGTCTGCGCATGCAGAAGGTCGGCAAGGACGAGAGTGCCCAGCGCGTCGACGAAGTGCTGCGCCTGGTGGAGCTGAACGACTACGCCGCGCGCTACCCGCACCAGCTCTCCGGCGGCCAGTGCCAGCGCGTGGCCCTGGCCCGTTCGCTGGTCACCCGCCCACGCCTGCTGCTGCTCGACGAGCCGCTGTCGGCGCTGGACGCACGCATCCGCAAGCACCTGCGTGAACAGATCCGCACCATCCAGCAGGAGCTGGGGCTGACCACCATCTTCGTCACCCACGACCAGGAAGAGGCGCTGACCATGAGCGACCGCATCTTCCTGATGAACGCCGGCAAGATCGTGCAGAGCGGTGACGCCGAGTCCCTCTACACCGCGCCAGTGGACGCCTTCGCCGCCGGCTTTATCGGCAACTACAACCTGCTCGACGCCGACACCGCCAGCCGCCTACTACTGCGCCCGGTGAGCAGCCGCATCGCCATCCGCCCCGAGGCCATCCGCCTGGAAGACAGCGGCGCCATCGCCGCCGAAGTGCTCGGCCACAGCCTGCTCGGCAACGTCATCCGCTACCGGGTACAGGCCAACGGCGTGGAGCTGCTGGTGGACGTGCTCAACCGCAGCGAGGGCGCGCTGATCGGCAAGGGCCAGTGCATCGGCCTGTCCATCGACGCCAACGCAATCCGGGAGGTGGCCTGATGGCCCTGGCAATTTTCGACCTCGACGAGACCCTGATCCACGGCGACTGCGCCTCGCTCTGGGCCCAGCACATGGCCGATATCCAGTGGGTCGACCGCGACTCCTTCGTGCCGCGCGAGCAGGAGCTGATGACCCTGTACTCCCAGGGCAAGCTGGCGATGGAGGACTACATGACCTTCACCCTGGCACCGCTGGTGGGGCGCACGCCGGAGGAAGTCGAGTTCGTCGTCGGACCCTTCGTCGAGGACGTGATCGAGCCAATCATCTTCAGCGACGCCATGCGCTGCCTGGCCGCCCACCGCGCCGCCGGCGACCGCCTGCTGGTGATCTCGGCCTCGGCGCATTTCCTGGTCAGCGCCATCGCCGAGCGTCTGGGCATAGAGGAAGTGCTGGCCATCGACTGCGAGCAGCAGCACGGCTGCTACAGCGGCAACACCGTCGGCGTGCTGACCTACCGCGAGGGCAAGGTCACCCGCCTGCAGGCCTGGCTGGAAGCGGAGGGTGAAACCCTGGAGGGCGCGCACTTCTACTCGGACTCGCGCAACGACCTGCCGCTGCTGCAGCAGGTGCCACACGCCCACGCGGTCAACCCGGACCCGACCCTGCGCGCCCATGCCGAGCAGGCCGGCTGGGAAATCCTCGCCTGGAAGTAGCCCTAGCTCAGGCTCTCGTCGAGCAGCAACACCAGCTTGCCAGCCACCTGGTTGCTGGCCAGCGCGGCGAAGGCCGCCTCGGCATCCTTGCGGGCGAAGCTGCGCTCCAGCTGCGGCTTCAGCCGGCCCTCGGCGAACAGCGGCCAGACATGCAGTTGCAGGTCGGCCATCAGCTCGGCCTTGAACTGCTCGTCGCGGTTACGCAGGGTCGAGCCGGTCAGCTGGATGCGCTTGCCGAGCAGCAACGCCATGTCCAGCTGCGCCTTGGTGCCGCCCATCAGACCGATATTCACCCAGCGCCCATCGCGCGCCAGCAGCTGCAGGTTGAGCTCGGCGTAGCTGGCGCCCACCGGGTCGAGAATCACGTCGAACGGGCCGAGGTCGCGCAGGCTCTCCAGCGCCTCGCCGCGAATCGCGCCGCCCTGGGCGCCCAAGCCCTCGCAGTAGGCCAGGCGCTCGGCCGAACCGACGCTGACCCAGCACGGATTGCCGAAGGCCTTGCACAGCTGGATCGCCGCCGAACCCACGCCGCTGGCGCCGGCATGCAGCAACACCTTCTCGCCGGGCTTGAGCGCGGCCAGCTGGAACAGGTTGAGCCAGGCAGTGGCGTACACCTCCGGCAGCGCCGCGGCCTCGGCCAGGGACAAGCCTTCCGGCACCGGCAGCACATGACGCGCGTCCACCACCACTTCCTCGGCCATGCCACCGCCGGCCAGCAGCGCGCAGACCCGCTCGCCGACCTGCCATTGACTGCCGGGACCGACTTCGGCGATCACCCCGGAACACTCCAGGCCGAGGATATCGCTGGCCCCCGGCGGTGGCGGGTAATGGCCGGCACGCTGCAGCAGATCGGCGCGATTGAGCCCCGCCGCGGCCACACGAATACGGACCTGGCCCACATCGCAGACCGGAGAGGCGCGTTCGGCCCATTCCAACTGCCCTTCGACGCCTTGCAATGCCTTCATGCTGCCTCCATAGTGAGTGAGACCCCGGCATAGACAGCACGCGGCTTTGCGCCTGATGCCGGGCTTTTGCATTTTGCCGCCGGGATAGATGGAACCCGGCGCTCTACCAGACGGCCTAATATGCGTTATCACCTGCCTTCGCGTCGAACCAACATGCAGCGTTTCCTCCCCGCAACAGCCCTGGCCTTGCTTCTCGGTCTGCACGCCCTGCCCGCCGCCGCCAAGGCCGCCGCGGAGAACTGGGCCTACCTGCAGCCGGACCGCGAGCAGGTGATCGCCAGCCTCAACGTGGTCGAGCTGCTCAAGCGCCATCACTACAACAAGCCGCCGCTCAACGACGAGCGCTCGGCGAAGATCTACGACGGCTACCTGAAGATGCTCGACCCCGCGCGCAGCTACTTCACCGCCGCCGATATCGCCCAGTTCGACCGCTGGCAGGCCAAGTTCGACGACCTGCTCAAGAGCGGCGACCTGGAACCCGGCTTCATCATCTACCGCACCTACCTGCAGCGCGCCGAGGAACGCCTCGACCATGCCCAGGCCCTGCTCGAAGCCGGCGTCGACAAGTTCGACTTCAGCGTCGACGAGAGTCTGCTGGTGGACCGCGAGAAGGCGCCCTGGGCCAAGGACAAGGCGGAGCTGGACGACCTCTGGCGCAAGCGTGTGAAGGACGAGGTCCTGCGCCTGAAGATCGCCGGCAAGGAACCCAAGGACATCCAGGAGCTGCTGCTCAAGCGCTACAAGAACCAGCGCAAGCGCCTCGAACAGACCCGCGGCGAAGACGTGTTCCAGGCCTACATCAACGCCTTCGCGCAGACCTACGACCCGCACACCAACTACCTCTCCCCGGATAACGCGGAGAACTTCGACATCAACATGAGCCTGTCGCTGGAAGGCATCGGCGCCGTGCTGCAGACCGACAACGAATACGTCAAGGTCGTGCGTCTGGTACCGGCCGGCCCGGCCGAGAAGAGCAAGCAGATCGTCCCGGCCGACAAGATCGTCGGCGTCGCCCAGGGCGACAAGGAAATGGTCGACGTGATCGGCTGGCGCCTGGACGAGGTGGTCAAGCTGATCCGCGGGCCCAAGGGCTCCAAGGTGCGCCTGGAAGTGATCCCGGCCAGCAACGCACCGAGCGACCAGACCAGCAAGGTGGTCACCATCGTCCGCGAGGCGGTCAAGCTGGAAGAACAGGCCGCACAGAAGTCGGTGCTCAAGCTGCAGCACGAGGGTCGCGAGTACAAGCTCGGGGTGATCAAGGTTCCGGCCTTCTACCTCGACTTCAAGGCCTACCGCGCCCAGGACCCCAACTACAAGAGCACCACCCGCGACGTGAAGCGTCTGCTGGGCGAGCTGAAGAAGGACAAGGTCGACGGCGTGGTCATCGACCTGCGCGACAACGGCGGCGGCTCCCTGCAGGAAGCCACCGAGCTGACCGGCCTGTTCATCGACCAGGGCCCGACCGTGCTGGTGCGCAACAGCGACGGCCGCGTGGACGTGCTGGCCGACGAGGAGCCGGGCGTGTTCTACGACGGCCCACTGGCCGTGCTGGTGGATCGTCTCTCGGCCTCTGCCTCGGAGATCTTCGCCGGTGCCATGCAGGACTACCACCGCGCACTGATCCTCGGCGGGCAGACCTTCGGCAAGGGCACGGTACAGACCATCCAGCCGCTCAACCATGGCGAGTTGAAGCTGACCCTGGCCAAGTTCTACCGCGTCTCCGGGCAGAGCACCCAGCACCAGGGCGTGCTGCCGGACATTGCCTACCCGGATATCGTCGACACCCAGGAGATCGGCGAGAGCGCCCTGCCCGAGGCCATGCCGTGGGACAGCATCAACCCGGCGCTGAAACCGGACAGCAACCCCTACAAGCCGTTCCTCGCCGAGCTGAAGTCGCGTCACGAATCGCGCACCGCGGACAACCCGGACTTCGTCTTCACCCGCGAGCGCCTGGCGCTGGCGCAGAAGCTGATGGCCGAGACCAGCGTCAGCCTCAACGAGCAGGCGCGCCGCTCCCAGCACGCCGACATCGAGTCCAAGCAGTTGGCGCTGGAAAATACCAAGCGCAAGGCCAAGGGCGAGGAATTGCTCAAGGAGATCAAGGCAGAGGACGAGGACGCCGCGCCGGTCGAACCCGAGAAGACCAAGCCGGAAGACGACGCCTACCTGACCGAGAGCGGGCACATCCTGCTCGACTACCTCGGCCTGGAGGCCACCCTGGCCAAGCACTGACCCGGGCGTAATCAAACAGTCATCGTTCTGTCGTGAAATAAGGGGCCGGTAGCGATACCGGCCCTTTTCTTTTCCGGCAGACCGAGACACCTCCATGACCGTCACCGAGCAGTTGAGCGCGCTGGAATCCATCCTCGCTCACGGCGACCTTCACAGCCTGTTCCAGCCCATCGTCAGCCTATCCGAGCGGCGCATCCTCGGCTACGAGGCACTGACCCGCGGCCCCTCCAACAGCTCGCTGCACGCACCCCTGGCGCTGTTCAGCGTGGCGCGCAATGTCGGGCGCCTGAGCGAGCTGGAGCTGCTGGCACGCAAGAGCGCCTGCCGCCGCTTCCGCGATCAGCAGCTGGGCGGCAAGCTATTCCTCAACGTCTCCCCGGAGTCGTTGCTGGAGCCCAGCCACCAGCCGGGGCGCACCCTCAAGCTGCTGCAGGACTTCGGCATCCCCCCGGACCAGGTGGTGATCGAGCTCACCGAGCAGGCGCCGATCGACGACTTCCAGCTCCTCGATACCGCCCTGCACCACTACCGTGCCATGGGCTTCTCCATCGCCCTGGATGATCTCGGCGCCGGCTATTCCAGCCTGCGCCTGTGGTCCGAGCTGCGCCCGGACTACGTGAAGATCGACCGCCACTTCATCGACGGCATCCACCAGGACGCGGTGAAGCGCGAGTTCGTCGATTCGATCCTGAAGATGGCCAAGGCCTCTCGCGCCCAGGTGATCGCCGAGGGTATCGAGCTGGTGGAAGAGCTGGCGACCCTGATCGAGATGGGCGTCGACCTGGTCCAGGGCTATCTGCTGTGCCGGCCCCAGGAGCAGCCGCCACGCGATGCGCAGAAGCTGTTGCCGCGCCTGGAAAGCGTGGCGCCATCCCTGGGTGAAGACAGCGGAGACCTCTCCGCCCTGCTCAACGAACAACCCGCGGTGGCCCAGGACACCGCCATCGCCGTGGTGCTGGAGGCCTTCCGCGCCCAGGCCAATCTCAACTCGCTGGCGGTGCTGGACAGCCAGGGCCAGCCGGTCGGCATCGTCCATCGCCACTCGCTGTCCGATGCGCTGCTCAAGCCCTTCGCCACCGACCTGTTCGCGCGCAAACCGATCAGCCGCCTGATGAGTACGGACTTCCTCGCCGTGGACGTCGGCCAGTCGCTGCAGCAGGTCAGCCGCCTGCTCACCAGCCGCGCGCGGCAACGCATGGAAGAGGACTTCATCATCACCCAGCAGGGTCGTTACCGCGGCCTGGGCCGGGTGATCGACGTGCTCAAGCTGATCACCGAGCTGAAGATCCAGCAGGCCCGCCACGCCAACCCGCTGACCCTGCTGCCGGGCAACGTGCCGATCCAGCAGTGCCTCGGCCGCCTGCTGCAGCAAGGCCGCGAGGCGGTGGTGTGCTATGTGGATATCGACAGCTTCAAGCCGTTCAACGACCTGTACGGCTACGCCCGCGGCGACGAAATATTGCTGTGCCTGGCGCAATGTCTGAACGAACGGGTCGACCCCAGCCGCGACTTCGTCGGCCATATCGGTGGCGATGACTTTCTGCTGGTACTCGGCCCGGGCAACTGGCGCGAGCGGCTCAACCAGCTGCTGGAGGATTTCCAGGCCCAGTGTCGACGTTTCTACCGTGAGGAACACCTGCAGGCCGGCTGCTTCGTCAGCCACAACCGCCAGGGCAAGCGCGAGGAATTCCCTCTGCTGTCACTGTCGATCGGCGTGGTGCATCTGCATCCGCAGAGCTGCCCGCAGCTGGATGCCAGCCAGTTGGCCGGTTTGGCCTCGGAGGCCAAGCGCCACGCCAAGGCGGTGCCGGGCTACAGCCTGCACATCCTCGATACGCTCAGCCTCTCGGCCTGAAGCCCAGCTCCTCGGAGCGCCGGGCATAGCGCTCGGCCTGCAGCGCATCCGCCGTCAGACCGGGACCACCATCGCGATAGAGCTGGGACAGGCGCTGCGCCGCCAGCGGATGAGCGAGCGCCGCGGCTCGCTCCCACCAGCGCGCCGCCTCGGCCGCATCCGGGGCCTGGCGGCTGTCGCCGGTGAGGTATTGCACACCGAGCTGATAGGCCGCCTTGCCATCACCGCCCTCGGCGGCCAGACGCAGCAGCCGCAGGCCCTCCTCGCGCGCACCGAAGCCCTGACCGCGAAACAGCAGCAGATGTCCGTAGAAGCTTTGCGCCGGCGTATCACCGAGCGCGGCCATGCGCGCGAACTGGCCCTGCATCCAGCCCCAGGCGCGCGGCTGTTGCATCAGCCAGCGCCAGTGGAACAGGCGCCGCGCCACCCAGTAGCCCAGGCGCGCGCGCAGGCGCCAGAGCATCAGGGCTCCTCGGGGTAGCTGAACTCGAAGACCCGCGCCACTTCCGCCGCATGCCAGGAGGCGGCGGCGATGCCGTCGGAGGGACCGGAGAAACGCCCGAGACGGTTCACGCATTCGAAGAAGCCGGTACGCGGCAGGCGACTGGCGCCCTGGCTGATCACCAGTGCGCTGCGCAGGGGCCGCTCGGCGCGGGCATCGAGGGCGGCCAGGTGCTCCAGGGCGGCGGTCAGGGTCTGCATGGCCGGCGTCGGCAGCTGCAGGCGCTCGACCAGCGCACGGTAGGTCAGCAGATGGCGCTGGCGACGCGCATCTTCCAGTTCGCCGAGCAAGGCCTGCCAATGTTGCCGATGGATACGCACACTCAAGACGACTGCTCCCAGTCGCTCACACCCAGCACCCGCCCCAGCGAGCGCAGGATGGCGCCATCCGGCGCACGCTCACCGGTCTCGAACAGATTCAGATAATGCGGGCTGATGCCTACCGCACGCGCCAGGTCGGCCTGGGACATGCCCTTGGCCTCGCGCAGGCTGGCCAACTGATCGAGCCCGGAACCGGTGGTCGCCGGCGCGACGCTGGCGATGGATGCGGAGGCCTGACCGGCGGCCTTGAGCAGGGCTTGGTATTCGGCCCAAGGCAGCACGGCGTACTCCGCCTCGCCGTCGCGCGTGATCACTTGCACACTCATACAACTCTCCGTGGACCGCAGTGCCGAAACGCTCGGCACCTCCCTTCAGGCGCTCATGTTAACCGCCCGGATGCCCCAAGAGCGTGACCTATACTGACCCAGCAGACAAGAGTCGGCGCCCTTGGCGCAGCGCGAATGCTGGGCAAGTCGCATGCAGTTCACAGCGACAGGCGATCGCGATAGATGCGCGGATTCGAGCAGAGGAATGTGGCTCGCACATGGATGTGGGCAGGATGAGCGCCCGATAGCGCGAACGGCATTGCGCCGCCACGCACATTAATCGTCTGGCAGTTACTCGGGGCGCCCTTCGTCCAGCGCCGGCAACGCCTCGACCCGCCGCAGCACCTCGGGCGCCTGTGCATCGCGCCAGACACGGTAGGCCTGCAGCTCCGCTTCCCAGGTACGCAGCACCCAGGCCAGCACCGCCAGATCATCCAGCAGGCCGACGCCCAGCAGCCAGTCCGGCACCATGTCCAGCGGCATCAGGAAGTACATCAGCGCCGCGACCACGGCCACCAGCGCCTGGCTGCCGATGGCGCGGTACTCGCCACGCCACCAGGCCGCACACAGGCCCTGCAGCAACTTCAGATCGCCGCGCAGGCGGGCGAAACGCGCGCCGCCCTCGCCCTTGCGGGTCACCGCCAGCAGCAACGCCGGTAGCCGGCCACGGGCCAGCACGCGCTGCGCCAACCTGAGGTAACGCATGGAATTGAACGGGGGATTCATGACCAACCTCCGCGATGACGCATGCCTGCTGGGCTCTGCCTGGTTATCCACCGAAGCTGTGGATAACCCTGTGAACAGTTGTTTGATGACTCGATCAAACGCCCGTACCACGCGGCCTCTCCACAGATCGGGTGTTTTTTGCTCACGAACAAAAAACAATATAAATCAGCTAGTTACGATACGAGCATTGCTCATGAAAGGCGTAACGGGCCTGGCAAGCCTGGTAACCGGCGCAATGTGCATAACCGTAACACCACAAGCGGCGTTACCTTCGTTCAGACCGACGGGTCGCCTGCCGGTTCGGCAAAAGAAAACGCCCCGGCAAGCGGGGCGTTCTGTGCAACCGAGGACTGTTACTGGGCAGCGCCAGGAGCAGCCTGGTCCTTGATGGCCAGCAGTTCCAGCTCGAATACCAATACCGAGTTGGCCGGAATGGCCGGGCTCGGGCTTTGCGGGCCGTAGGCCAGCTCACTGGGGATGTACAGCTTGTACTTCTCGCCGACGTGCATCAGCTGCAGGCCTTCGACCCAACCCGGGATCACGCCGGCAACCGGCAGATCGATGGGGCTGCCACGCTCGACGGAGCTGTCGAACACGCTGCCGTCGGTCAGCTTGCCCTCGTAGTGCACGGTGACCACGTCGGTCGGCTTCGGCTGAGCGCCATCGGCCTTCTTGATCACTTCGTACTGCAGGCCGGAGGCGGTGGTGACCACGCCTTCCTTCTTGCCGTTCTCCTCAAGGAATTTCTTGCCGGCCTGGGCCGATTCCTCGTTGAGTTTGGTCATGCGCTCTTCGGCACGCTTCTGCAGGAAGGCGAAGGCCTCGGCCAGCTCCTCATCCTTGAGCTTCTGCTCTTTCTTGCCGATGGCGTCTTCGATGCCCATGGCCACGGCCTTGGAATCCAGATCGGACAGGCCTTCCTGGGACAGGCTCTTGCCCATGTTCAGGCCGATGCCGTAGGAAGCCTTCTGCGCCGGGGTCTTGAGTTCCACTTCGCTGGTCTGCGCATCGCAGCCGGCCAGTACCAGGCCGACCAGGGCAACCGCCGCCGCTAGACGATGTTGTTTCATGCTTGTTCCTTGTTGTAGCCGCAGGGGCCGGAGAGAGACGCGAGCTTAGCAGCCTGCGGCAAGCACTGGCTACGGCACTGTAGGAGCCGCAGAAAGCGGATAAGTTCAGCCACCCCGGCCTTGTCGGGCACGCGCTGCGCGCTGGATGGAAAATCGCGGGCAAAAAAAAACGACCTTTCGGTCGTTTCTTCCAGTCTTGGTCTTCAGTCTAACCAAGGCTTATATATGGCGCAGCGGACGGGACTCGAACCCGCGACCCCCGGCGTGACAGGCCGGTATTCTAACCGACTGAACTACCGCTGCGCGTAACTGCGAGATGGTGGGTGATGACGGGATCGAACCGCCGACCCTCTGCTTGTAAGGCAGATGCTCTCCCGGCTGAGCTAATCACCCTTCACTCTCGAAGTGGGGCGCATTCTAGAGAGCGACCCTGACCTTGGCAAGCTCTTTTTTAAAAAAAATCTGCAATTGTTCCAAAGGCTTAGCGATGGGTTGGCCAATCCGCCCCGGCGGAGAATAATGCGCGCTTTGCGTAATTGGAGAGTCAACCCCCATGTGGTTCCGCAACCTGCTCGTTTATCGCCTGACCCAGGACGTGCCCTTCGACGCCGAGGCCCTGGAAGCGGCGCTAGCCGCCAAGGCCGCGCGCCCCTGCGCCAGCCAGGAGCTGACCACCTACGGTTTCATGGCGCCGTTCGGCAAGGGTGGCGATGCGCCGCTGGTGCACGTCAGCGGTGACTTCCTGCTGATTTCCGCGCGCAAGGAAGAACGCATCCTGCCCGGCAGCGTGGTGCGCGATGCGCTGAAGGACAAGGTCGACGAAATCGAGGCGCAGCAGATGCGCAAGGTCTACAAGAAGGAGCGCGACCAGCTCAAGGACGAGATCGTCATGAGCTTCCTGCCGCGCGCCTTCATCCGTCGCTCCAGCACCTTCGCCGCCATCGCGCCGAAGCTCGGCCTGATCCTGGTCGACAGCGCCAGCGCGAAGAAGGCCGAAGACCTGCTGTCCACCCTGCGCGAAGCCATCGGCTCGCTGCCGGTGCGTCCGCTGAGCGTGAAGATGGCACCGACCGCCACCCTCACCGACTGGGTCAAGACCCAGGCCGCCGCGCCGGACTTCTTCGTCCTCGACGAGTGCGAGCTGCGCGACACCAGCGAGGATGGCGGCGTGGTGCGCTGCAAGCGACAGGACCTGACCAGCGAGGAAATCCAGCTGCACCTGTCTTCGGGCAAGCTGGTCACCCAGCTGTCCCTGGCCTGGCAGGACAAGCTGTCCTTCGTGCTGGACGACAAGCTGGCGGTCAAGCGCCTGCGTTTCGAGGACCTGCTGCAGGACCAGGCCGCCCAGGATGGTGGCGAAGATGCACTGGGTCAGCTGGATGCCAGCTTCACCCTGATGATGCTGACCTTCGCCGATTTCCTGCCGGCGCTGTTCGAGGCGCTCGGCGGCGAAGAGATTCCGGAAGGCATCTGACCCGCCGGACAACTTCCGCAACAACTGCACAGGGTCCGCCCGTCCTTCCGGACTTGCCCTGTGCAGTCCACTGTGCAGAATAGCGAACAACGCGGGGACGACCTCGCGACTCCTTTCGAGTGATCATCCGGGACGGCCCGTCGCCTTTTCAGCAGTACGGAGCTATCGCCATGTCCTGGATCATTCTGTTGTTCGCCGGTCTGTTCGAGGTGTGCTGGGCCATCGGCCTCAAGTACACCGACGGCTTCACCCGCCCCCTCCCCACCGTGCTTACCGTTGGCGCCATGATCGTCAGTCTGGCCCTGCTCGGCCTGGCCATGAAGGAGCTGCCGCTGGGCACCGCCTATGCGATCTGGACCGGCGTCGGCGCCGTCGGCACGGTGATCGCTGGCATCGTCCTGTTCGGCGAATCCATGGCACTGATGCGCCTGGGCAGCGTGGCGCTGATCGTCATCGGCCTGGTCGGCCTCAAGCTCAGCCACTGAGTTCGCCGCCATGAAAAAACGGCAGGACAGCCGTTTTTCACAGCGAAGCTGCCCGAAGGCTGGCGCACAGGAATGTGCGCCATGAAAAAGCCCGCCGATTGGCGGGCTTTTTTTGGCATCGAGCTTAGCGTTGGTCACCACGCAGCAGGCTGACCTGCTCCTGCAGTGCCAGCCGCCCGGTGTCCGCCGGCAGCGCCGTACCGGCGACTATGTTGACCCGCGACCATAAGCGTTTGAACAACCCCTTGTGCGGCGCACGACTGAAGAAGCTGCCCCACAGGCCCTGCAGCGCCAGCGGAATCACCGGCACCGGGTTGGCGGCGAGGATGCGCTCGACCCCGGCCTTGAACTCGTCGATATCGCCGCTGGTGGTCAGCTTGCCCTCGGGGAAGATGCACACCACCTCGCCCTCGGCCAGGTACTGGGCGATGCGCGCGAAGGCCCGTTCGAACACTTCCGGGTCCTCGTTGCGCCCGGCGATCGGCACGGTGCCGGCGGTGCGGAAGATGAAGTTGAGCACCGGCAGGTTGTAGATCTTGTAGTACATGACGAAACGTACCGGCCGGCGCACCGCGCCGCCGATCAGCAGCGCATCGACGAAGGACACATGGTTGCACACCAGCACCGCCGCGCCCTCCTCCGGGATCACTTCCAGATTCTGGTGGCGCACCCGGTACATCGAGTGGCTGAGCATCCAGATAAGGAAGCGCATGGTGAACTCGGGAACGATCTTGAAGATGTAGGCGTTGACCGCCAGGTTCATCAGCGAGATGGCCAGGAACAGCTGCGGGATGCTCAGCTTGGCCACGCTGAGGAAGAGGATCGACACCAGCGCCGCCGCCACCATGAACAGCGCGTTGAGGATGTTGTTGGCGGCGATCACCCGCGCCCGCTCGTGCGCCTCGGTACGCGACTGGATCAGCGCGTACAGCGGCACGATATAGAAGCCGCCGAAGATGCCCAGGCCGAGAATCGAGGCCAGCACCCACCAGGCCTCGCCCATCTGCAGTAGGCCCAGCCAGTCGTGCGCCGCGGCCGCCTGCGGGAAGCTGCTGGAGGTGGCCCACAGCAGGATGCCGAACAGCGATAGGCCGAAGGAGCCGAACGGCACCAGGCCAATCTCCACCTTGTGCCCACTCATGCGCTCGCAGAGCATCGAGCCCAGCGCGATGCCCACCGAGAACACGGTGAGGATCAGCGTCACCACGCTCTCGTCGCCGTGCAGCAGATCCTTGGCGAAGGTCGGGATCTGCGTCAGGTAGATAGCCCCGAGGAACCAGAACCACGAGCTGCCGATCAGCGAGCGCGACACCGCCGGACGCTGGCCGAGGCCCAGGCGCATGATCTGCCAGGACTGGCGGAAGATGTTCCAGTCCAGCTGCAACTGCGGCAGCACCGCGGCGAAGCGCGGAATGCTGCGGCTGGCCAGGTAACCGGCCACGGCGGTGGCGATGATGGCGACGCCCACCGCCACGCGGTAGCCCTCGCCGGACATCAGCAGCCCCGCGCCGATAGTGCCGGCAAGGATGGCGAGGAAGGTGCCCATCTCCACCAGCGCGTTGCCACCCACCAGCTCCTGCTCGCGCAGGGCGGCGGGCAGGATCGAGTATTTCACCGGGCCGAACAGCGCCGAGTGGGTACCCATGGCGAACAGTGCGGTGAGCATCAGGTAGAGGTTGTCGAGCAGGAAGCCGGTGGCGCCGACCGCCATGATCACGATCTCGGCCAGCTTGATCGCGCGGATCAGCGCGTCCTTGTCGAACTTCTCGCCGAACTGTCCGCCGAGGGCGGAGAACAGGAAGAACGGCAGGATGAACAGCAGCGCGCAGAGATTGACCAGCAGATCGCGGTCGGCGCTGACGCTGAGCTTGAACAGGATGGCGAGGATCAGCGACTGCTTGAAGATGTTGTCGTTGAACGCACCGAGCAGCTGGGTCACGAAGAACGGCAGGAAACGCCGGGTGCCTAGCAGGGCGAATTGCGAATTCTGGGTCATCGTCCTTGTACCTGTGAGAGGCCGAGCGGGCTGTCCGATATTGGACAGCATCTGTCCCAGGCAAAGCCACACCCGCCGGCCACTTTTGCCGCATCGGGCAGAAAAAAAGGCGCCTCGCGGCGCCTTCTTCGTTGGCTCAGAAACTGAGACTGGCCTGCACGTATAGCGTGCGCGGCTGCCCCACGTACTTGCCGTAGTTGTTGTCCAGCGAGCGGGTGAAATACTGGCGGTCAAACAGGTTCTTCACCCCGGCACCCAGGGTGAGGTTGGACAGCTGCGGACCGAAGGCGTATTCGCCACGGGCGCTCCAGATGCCGTAGCCGGGGATGTCACCGTAGCGACCGTCGGCGGTCTCGTCGCGGTAGTAGACGCGGTTGGCCAGATCGGCGACGTACTGGCGCGACTGGGCGTAGCCGTCCAGGTTCCAGGTCCAGCGATTGCGCTCGTAGCGCAGCCCCAGCGTAGCGGTCTGACGCGAGTAGAAATTGAGATCCTGGCCGGCGAAGGCGCCCTTGTCGGCGGTCGCCTTGGTGTAGGCGAAGCTGGCATAGGTGGACAGACCCTCCAGGCCGCGGCTCAGCGTGCCCAGATCGTAGTTCAGCGCGGTCTCCACACCTTCGTGGGTGGTGGCGCCCATCTGGGTCCAGCCGTCCTGCTTGGCGTACTGCAGCTGGCTGTCGAACTCGATGCGGAACAGGGTGACCTCGCCGCTCCAGGCGCCGTTGTCGTAGCGGGTGCCGACCTCGTAGGTGTGAGCCTTCTCCGGCTCCAGCCCCGGGCCCACCTCGTTGCCATAGGACGGCAGCGGAGCACCCGGATCCTGACCCAGCTGGAAGTACTGCAGGCTGCCAAACGAGTTGTTGTAGTTGGCGTACAGCTTCCACTCATCGGACAGGTGATACATGACGTTCAGCGACGGCAGCGGCTCGAGGTAGTTGACCTCGCGCTGGTAGCCGTTCACCCGGCTGTGCCAGGTGGTGCGCACGCGCTCGTAGCGCAGACCGGGCGTGACGGTCCAGTCGCCGACGTCGATGCGGTCGTCGATATACAACGAGTGCGCCTCGGTGCCGCCGGTGTTGTCCGCGGTCACGCTGAACGGGGCACTGTAGGGGTCACCGCCGTCGCGCAGATAGGTGGCGCCGCGCTCGGTGCTCTCGTGCATGCCCTCGTCGACGTAGCGGTAGCCGACGCCCACCTCGTGGGCCACGTCGCCCCAGAAGAACAGCTGCGAGTAGCGCGGCTCGATACCGAACACGTGGTAGTAGCGCGGGTAGGAGAACAGCCGATCGCGGGTGGCGCTCTGCTCGGTGACGATGTTGCTGCCGCGATAGCTCTCGTAATAGTAGGAGCCGAGTTCGAAGGTGCGCTCGTCGTCGGGCTTGCGGGTGTACTTGACGGAGATGTCCTTGCGCTCGCCCTCGAAGCTGTCGTAAGGCCGCACCGATTGATAGGGGTCCTCGTCGTACTGAGCGGCGCTCAGCCCGCCCGGCATGTCGGCGTCGGCGCGGTAGTAGTGCAGGCTGGCCGCCAGCTCGTCGATCTCGCTGAGGGCGAACTTGCTCTTGAGCAGGAAATCATCGACCAGGGTGCCGTCGTTCTCGTCGCGATAACCGGCTCCGCGGATACCGGAATACATCAGCGCGGCACCGATGCCATTGTCGGCGGTGCCGCCGAGGAAGGCGCTGGTCTGGGTCTTGAAGCCACCGGTCTCCGCCGCCTCGGTGCCAATGCTGACGTTGCCGGCCGATTCTGCGGGAATATCGCGGGTGACGAAGTTGATGATGCCGCCAACGTTCTGCGGGCCGTAGCGCACGGCGCCGCCGCCACGCACCACGTCGATCGACTGCAGGTTGCCCACCGCCACCGGCGCCAGCGACAGCTGCGGCTGGCCGTAGGGGGCGAAGGCCATGGGGACGCCGTCGATGAGGATGGTCGAGCGCGGTGACAGGCGCGAGGTGAGCCCGCGTGCACCGACGTTCAGGGCCAGATCGCTGCCGCCGGTGCCGTTGCTCTCCTGCACCTGCAGGCCCGGAACCCGGCGCAGCACATCACGCACATGCTTGGCGCCGCTCTCCTTGATCGTCTCCTCGCGAATCACCGTACGCGCACCGGGGTGATTCTTCACATCCTCGTTGTTCGCTTCGCCGAGCCAGTCGCCGACCACTTCCGCGCCTTCGAGCTCCAGGTTTTCGGCGATGGCCGGCAGGCCGGTGAACGCCAAGGCGACTGCCAGGGCCAGACGATTGTGCTTGCTGACGAGCATGTGTTCCCCCAGTGAACAGGCATAGCCTGAAAAAGGGGCGCACCTTAGGAGAAACGGCAACGGTTGTAAATAGCAATGAATATCAATTGAACAAAAAGTCTCTTTTAGACAGGAAACTGTCCCAGCCACCAGCGCAACAGGAAGAACACCAGCAGCCCGCCGCCGATGGTGGCCAGCAGATGGCGGGTCACCGCGGCGATGGCGATGGTCGCCAGGCCAGCCAGCAGGTAGGCGTTGTCCAGGCTCAGAGCCCAGCTCTTGCCGTCCGGCAGCAGCATGCCGGGCACCACGATGGCGGTGAGCACGGCGGTCGGCACGTAGTGCAGGCCCTGGCGGATCAGCGGCGGGAAGCGCAGGTCGGGGAAGGCGAACAGGCTGTAGCGGGTGGTGAAGGTGATCACCAGCATGCCGAGGATGAGTATCCAGTTTTCCATCAGAACACCTCGTCCTGCAGCAGGCGGTAGCGACGTTCCAGCACCACGCCGACGACGATGCCGGCGAAGGCCGCGGCCATCAGGCCGAGCTTGTAGGGCAGCCCGTGACAGGCCACGGCAACACCCGCAGCGACCAATGCCGCCGCCACCTGCGGGCGGTTGCGCAGCATGGGCACGACGATGCCGATGAAGGTGGCGAGCATGGCGAAGTCCAGGCCCCAGTCACCGATGTTCGGCACCGCCTGGCCGAACACCAGGCCGACCAGGGTGCAGGCCAGCCAGTTGCCATACATGGCCAGGCCGGCGCCGAGGAAGTACCAGTGCTTGTGCGGCGAGGCGTCGGTCTCGGCATAGCGGTGCTGGACCACGGCGAAGGCCTCGTCGGTCAGCCAGAAGGCCAGCGGCACACGCCAGCGTTTGGGCAGGTGGCGCACGAAGGGTTGCAGGCTGGCGCTGTACAACGCGTGGCGCAGGTTGACCACCAGGGTGGTCAGCCACAGCACGGCCAGGGTCGCGCCGCCGCCGAGCAGGCTGATGGCGATGAACTGGGCGGAGCCGGCGAACACCAGCACCGACATGCCGATGGTCTGCCAGGGCGTGAGCCCGGCAGCACCGGCCAGGCTGCCGTAGATGATGCCGAAAGGCATGGCGCCGAGCAGCATCGGCAGCATGTCGCGAGTGCCCTGCAGGAATTCGTGATGACGGGACATGGAACCTCCTTGAACCGAGGAGGCTAGCCGAGCGCCGCGGCCGCTGTCTTGAACGATCTTGCGCGTCTGCCTCAGAAATCGGCACAGGCGCGGCGATACTCGCCGGGGCTGACCCCATAGCTCTGCTTGAACTGCCGACTCAGGTGACTCTGGTCGGAGAAGCCAAGCTGCAGGGCCACCTGCAGCGGCGCGCAGCCGGAGCGCAGCAGCGCCCGCGCCTGCTCCAGGCGCCGCTGCTTGAGCCAGGCATGCGGTGGCAGGCCGGTGGCGCGGCGGAACACCCGGGCAAAGTGGAACGGCGAGAGATTCACCAGCGCGGCCAGCTCTTCCAGCGACGGCGGCTCGCCCAGGCGCGCAGCCAGCAGCTCCTTGGCCAGGACCACGGCGCGTGGCTCGCGACCGGGCTCGGCCGGCTGGGATATCCGCGCGTGGCGCTGGAACAGCAGCAGGATCGCCTCGCGCCAGGCCGTCTGCTGCTGCAGGGCATCGGCGTCGCTGTCGAGCAGGCGGTGCAGCTGGCCGAAGGCCTGGTGCAGATCGAGGTCCCGCAGCACGCTGACGCCGAACGAGGGCATGCCACCGCCGGCCAGCCCCAGCTCCTCCAGCACACCCTGGACCTGCGCCGGCGCCGGGTAGAAGCCGCGGTACCACCAGCCCTGTTCGTGGGCCTTGGAGCCGGTGTGCACCTCGTCCGGGTTGATCAGCACCATGCTGCCGACCGGCGCCAGGTGATCGCTGCCGCGATGACGGAAGCGCTGGGCGCCGCCCTCGATCACGGTGAACACGAAGCCCTCGTGTACATGCGGGGCGAAACGCTGTTCGATGTAGCGTGCGTGCAGCAGCTCGACGCCGGTCAGCGCCTGACTCTCCCAGAAGCGGGTCTGCTCGCCGCCGGCCAACGCCTCACGCGCCGAAGCGCGCCTCCAGGCCGGCCTTGACCTGCGGCCACTCGCTGTCGGTGATGCTGTACATCACGGTGTGATCGAGACGGCCATCGGCCAGACGCCGGTGGTTGCGCAGCAGCCCCTCGCGCTGGGCGCCGAGCTTCTCGATGGCGCGCTGCGAGCGCAGGTTGCTGGCGGCGGTCTTCAGCTGCACGCGCACCAGCTGCCACTCCTCGAAGGCGTGGCGCAGCATCAGGTACTTGATCATGCGGTTGAGGCCGGTGCCGTGCTGGCGGGCATCCAGCCAGGTGGCGCCGATCTCGGCGGCCGGCAGCACCGGGTTGAAGTCGAAGAAACTGGTGGTACCGACCAGCTCGCCGGCTAGGCGGATGGCGAAGACCACCTCGCGGCCCTCGCGCTGCTCGGCCAGGGCGCTGCGGTACCAGTCCGGCCGCGTGGTGCCGCTCATGTACTGCTGGGACTCCCGGTTGGCCTCGGCCAATTCCAGCAGGCCCGGCAGATCGCTCTCGCTCAGCGGGTCGAGGCGCAGGGCCCCCTGCTGCAGGGCGACGGGTTGAGGCTTGAACATGACACGAACTCCGGTAAAGCGACCACGGCCGGCCACGCTAGCAGGCGCCTGGCGGCGACTCAAGCCGTTGCGACCTTGGTCGGCCTGACGATTGCGGCGCCGCGTGCGAGACTAAACCCATAGCCAATGGTCTTGCTGACCATGCCCCACACGCGGAGTTCGCATGTCGCTGTCCGGCGGATTGATCGCCTTCGTCGCCCTGGCCTACATGGCCGTCCTCTTCGCCATCGCCTTCTATGGCGACCGCCGCCGCACGCCGCTCAAGCCGCGCCTGCGCGCCTGGGTCTTCAGCCTGTCGCTGGCGGTGTACTGCACCAGCTGGACCTTCTTCGGCGCGGTCGGCCAGGCCGCCGGCCAGCTGTGGTCGTTCCTGCCGATCTACCTGGGGCCGATCATCGTCCTGCTGCTCGCCCCCTGGGTGCTGGAAAAGATGGTGGCGATCAGCAAGCGCGAGAACATCACCTCCATCGCCGACTTCATCGCCGCCAGATACGGCAAGTCGCAGAGCCTGGCCGTGGTGGTGGCGCTGATCTGCCTGGTCGGCGTGCTGCCCTATATCGCCCTGCAGCTGAAAGGCATCGTACTCGGCGTCAACCTGCTGATCGGCACTACGCCCAGCCCCACCCGCAGCCAGGACACGGCGCTGATCGTGTCGCTGATCCTGGCCCTGTTCACCGTGCTGTTCGGCACCCGTAGCCTGGATGTCACCGAGCACCACCGCGGCATGGTGCTGGCGATTGCCTTCGAGTCGCTGGTCAAGCTGCTGGCCTTCCTCGCCGTCGGCGTGTTCGTCACCTGGGGCCTGTTCGGCGGTTTCGGCGACCTGCTCGATCGCGCCAGCCAGGCCCCGGCGCTGGAGGACTACTGGTCGCGGACCGTGAGCTGGCCGGCCATGCTGGTGCAGACCGGCCTGGCCATGACCGCGATCATCTGCCTGCCGCGGCAGTTCCACGTCAGCGTGGTGGAGAACATCGAGCCGGCCGATCTGCGCCTGGTGCGCTGGGTGTTTCCCGCCTACCTGCTGCTGGCCGCGCTGTTCGTGGTGCCCATCGCCCTGGCCGGCCAGCTGATCCTGCCGCAGGGCGTGCAGCCGGACTCCTTCGTGATCAGCCTGCCGCTGGCCGAGGCGCACCCGGCCCTGGCCATGCTGGCCTTCATCGGCGGCGCCTCGGCCGCCACCGGCATGGTGATCGTCGAGGCCGTGGCGCTGTCGACCATGGTCAGCAACGACATGCTGCTGCCGGCCCTGCTGCGCCGGCAGAACGCCGAGCGGCCGTTCGAGGCCTTCCGCCAGTGGATGCTCAGCGCGCGACGCCTGAGCATCCTGATCATCCTGCTGCTGGCCTATGTCTGTTATCGCCTGCTCGGCACCAACGCCAGCCTGGCCACCATCGGCCAGCTGTCCTTCGCCGCCATCGGCCAGCTGGCGCCGGCCATGTTCGGTGCCCTGGTGTGGAAGCAGGCCAACCGCCGCGGCGTGTTTGCCGGGCTCGCCGCCGGCTGCGCCCTGTGGTTCTACACCCTGGTGCTGCCACTGGTGGCCGGCGGCCTGCGCTGGTCGCTGGACAGCTTCCCGCTGCTGCCGGAGCTGCTGTACTACCCGGTCGGTTTCGAGATCGATCCGCTGACCCGCGGCGTGGTGCTGTCGCTGGCCGGCAACTGGCTGCTGTTCGCCCTGGTCTCGTCGTTTTCCCGCACCCGCGTCTCCGAGCACTGGCAGGCCGGCCGTTTCATTGGCCTGGATACCGGCGCCAAGTCCGGCAGCCGCAACCTGCTGGCCGTGCAGGTGGCCGACCTGATGGCCCTGGCCGCGCGCTTCGTCGGCGAGGAGCGGGCACGGCAAAGCTTCGTGCGCTTCGCCTACCAGCAGGACCGCCCGTTCAACCCGACGCAGAATGCCGACCCCGAGTGGATCGCCCACACCGAGCGCCTGCTGGCCGGCGTGCTCGGCGCCTCCTCGACCCGCGCCGTGGTGCGCGCGGCCATCGAGGGCCGGGAGATGCAGGTCGAGGACGTGGTACGCATCGTCGACGAGGCCAGCGAGGTGCTGCAGTTCAACCGCGCCCTGCTGCAGGGGGCGATCGAGAACATTACCCAAGGCATCAGCGTGGTCGACCAGAACCTGCAGCTGGTGGCCTGGAACCGCCGCTACCTGGAACTCTTCGAATACCCGGACGGGCTGATCGGCGTCGGTCGGCCGATCGCCGACATCATTCGCTACAACGCCGAGCGCGGCCTGTGCGGCCCCGGCGACGTCGAGGAGCACGTGACCAAGCGCCTCTACTGGATGCGCCAGGGCAAGCCGCACACCTCCGAGCGTCTGTTCCCCAACGGCCGGGTCATCGAGCTGATCGGCAACCCCATGCCCGGCGGCGGCTTCGTCATGAGCTTCACCGACATCACCGCCTTCCGCCAGGCGGAGCAGGACCTGCTGGCGGCCAACGAGGGCCTGGAGCAGCGGGTCGAGGCGCGTACCCACGAGCTGTCCCAGCTGAACCAGGCACTGGGCGAGGCAAAGGGCGTCGCCGAGTCGGCCAACCAGTCGAAGACCCGCTTCCTCGCCGCGGTCAGCCACGACCTGATGCAGCCGCTGAACGCCGCGCGGCTGTTCTCCGCCTCCCTCTCCCACCAGCAGGACGCCCTGCCCCAGGAGGCCCAGGAACTGGTGCGCCATCTGGACAGCTCGCTGCGCTCGGCCGAAGACCTGATCACCGACCTGCTGGACATCTCGCGCCTGGAGAACGGCCGCATCGCCCCGGAGCGCAGCCACTTCCCCCTCGGCCAGTTGTTCGACGCCCTCGGCGCCGAGTTCAAGGTACTGGCCCAGGAGCAGCGCGTGGACTTCCGCCTGGTGCCCAGCAAGCTGCGTATCGACAGCGACCCCAAGCTGCTGCGCCGGGTGCTGCAGAACTTCCTCACCAACGCCTTCCGCTATGCCCGTGGCCACGTGCTGCTCGGCGCGCGCCGCGACGGCGAGTTCCTGCGCCTGGAAGTCTGGGACCGCGGCCCGGGCATCCCCGAGGACAAGCGCAAGGTGATCTTCGAGGAATTCAAGCGCCTGGACAGCCACCAGACCCGCGCCGAGAAGGGCCTGGGCCTGGGCCTGGCGATTGCCGACGGCCTGTGCCGGGTGCTCGACCATCGCCTGGAAGTGCGCTCCTGGCCGGGCAAGGGCAGCGTGTTCAGCGTGCGTGTGCCGCTGGTGCGCGGCGCCGCACCGCAGGTCGTACCGGCGAGCATCGAGCTCAACGGCCACACCCTGGGCGGCGCCCAGGTGCTGTGCATCGACAACGAGGACAGCATCCTCACCGGCATGCACAGCCTGCTGTCGCGCTGGGGCTGCCAGGTGTGGACGGCGCGCAATCGCCTGGAATGCGAACACCTGCTCGACGAGGACGTGCGCCCGCAGCTGGCGCTGATCGACTATCACCTGGACGAGGGCGACACCGGCACCGAACTGATGGCCTGGCTGCGCACCCGCCTGGGCCAGCCGCTGCCCGGCGTGGTGATCAGCGCCGACGGCCGACCCGAGCTGGTGGCCGAAGTGCACGCCGCCGGCCTCGACTACCTGGCCAAGCCGGTCAAGCCGGCGGCGCTACGCGCGCTGATCAGCCGCCATCTGCCCCTGGCCTGAAGCATTGATTTAATCGATAGGAAGTAGCGGTTTTTTGCGCTTTTTATCGAGACATCATCGATAGATCATGCACTCCATCCCCGGTGACGCAATCTGGCATCACCGGCCACGGAGTCATCACCATGATCGAAGTACGCCCGTTCGCTTCGCTCGGCCACGCCCACCATGGCTGGCTGAACGCCCGCCACCACTTCTCCTTCGCCGAGTACCAGGACCCGCAGCGGATCAACTGGGGCCGGCTGCGCGTGTGGAACGACGATGAGATCGCCGCAGGCTCGGGCTTCCCGCCGCATCCGCACCATGACATGGAGATCATCACCTACGTCCGCGAAGGCGCCATCACCCACCGCGACAACCTGGGCAACCAGGGCCGCACCGAGGCCGGCGACGTGCAGGTGATGAGTGCCGGCACCGGCATCGCCCACTCGGAATTCAACCTGGAGGACGTCACCACCAAGATCTTCCAGATCTGGATCATCCCCGACCAGCAGGGCGAAGCGCCGTCCTGGGGCGCCAAGCCCTTCCCGCAAGGCGAGCGCGCCGGCCAGTTCGTGATCCTGGCCAGCGGTCACGCCGGCGACGAGGAGGCCCTGCGCATCCGCGCCGACGCCCGTCTGGCCGCCGCCACCCTGAGCGCCGGACAGAACGCCGAGTACCCTCTGGGCCGCCTGCGCAAGGGCTACCTGGTGGCCGCCAAGGGCAGCATCGAGGTCAACGGCGTGCAGGCACTGGAGCGCGACGGCGTGGCCATCGCCCAGGAAGAAGTGGTGCGGGTCACCGCGCTGGAAGACAGCGAAGTGATTCTGGTCGACGTGGCCTGAGCCGCGAGGCGGGCGAGTTACTCGCCCGCCTCGTCCAGCAACGGCATGCCGGCGGCACGCTCGATGAGATCCGCCGGCAGGCTCTTGCTGGCGCGGGCGCCGAGCAGCTTGAGGTTCTCGACCCGGTTGATCAGGTTGCCGCGGCCCTCGCACAGCTTGTTGCGCGCCGCGTCATAGGCCTTGTCCAGCTGCTTGAGGCGGCTGCCCATCTCGTCCAGGTCGGCGATGAAGGCGACAAACTTGTCGTACAGCTGGCCGGCCCGCTCGGCGATATCGCGGGCGTTCTGGCTCTGTCGTTCCTGGCGCCACAGGCTGTCGATCACCCGCAGGGTGGCCAGCAGCGTGGTCGGGCTGACGATCACCACATGCTGCTCGAAGGCTTCCTGGAACAGGCCAGGGTCGGCCTGCAGCGCGGCGGCAAAAGCCGCCTCGATGGGTACGAACAGCAGCACGAAGTCCAGGCTGTGCAGGCCTTCCAGGCGCTGGTAATCCTTCACCGACAGCCCCTTGAGGTGGCTGCGCAGGCTCAGCACATGCTGCTTCAGGGCATGGGCGCGGACCGCGTCGTCCTCGGCGACGATCATCGCCTGGTAGGCGGTGAGGCTGACCTTGGCATCGACGATCACCTGCTTGTCACCAGGCAGCTGGATCAGCACGTCCGGCTGGAAGCGCTCACCGTCGGCGCCCTTGAGACTGACCTGGGTGTGGTACTCGCGGCCCTTCTCCAGGCCGGCGTGCTCCAGCACCCGCTCCAGCACCAGCTCGCCCCAGTTGCCCTGGGTCTTCTGGCCCTTGAGCGCGCGGGTCAGGTTGGTCGCCTCGTCGCCCAGGCGCTGGTTGAGCAGCTGCAGGCGCTCCAGCTCCTTGGCCAGGGAGAAGCGCTCGCGCGCCTCGTTCTGGTAGCTCTCCTCCACGCGCTTCTCGAACGCCTGGATGCGCTCCTTGAGCGGGTCGAGCAACTGGCCGAGGCGCTGCTGGCTGGTCTCGGCGAAGCGCTGTTCGCGCTCGTCGAAGATCTTGCCGGCCAGCTCGGCGAACTGCGCGCGCAGCTCGTCGCGGGCGGCCTGCAGATCGCTCAGGCGCTGCTGGTGATGTTCCTGCTGCTCACGCAGCTCGGCGGCCAGGCCGGCGCGCTGGCTCTCCAGCTGGCGCAGCTGGCCTTCTTTATTCTCGCGCTCGCGCGCCCATTCCAGGGCTGCCGTCTGCGCGGCCTCGCGCTCGCGGCCGAGCAGCTCGCTCTCGCGGCGCAGGGCGGCCAGTTCGGCCTGCTGGCGGGCGCTTTCCTGCTGCTGGCTGCGCAGATCATCGTTGGCCCCGTCGAGCTGCGCGCTCAGACCTTCCTGGGCCAGACGCGCCTGACTCAGGCGCTCCTCCAGCAACAGACGCTCGGCCGCCTGGCTCGCCAGCCCGCGCTGCTGGCGCCACAGCAGCACGGCCAATGGCACGGCGCCGAGCAGCAGGCCGAGCAGCAGATTGGGCAGATCGAGAACGAAGGAAACGGGCACGGGCGAACTCGCTGGCGGGGAAGGAATGCCCGGCAGTATACCCGCGTCGATCAGTGATCGAGACGCTGCAGCAGGCGCACGGCCTCGTCGGAACCCTGGGCAGCGGCCAGCTCCAGCCAGTGCCTGGCCTGCAGCGGCTCGCGCTGGCGCGGCAGGCAGTAGAGGCGGCCGAGTTCCAGCTGAGCGCGCAGGTCGCCGGCGCGGGCGGCCTGACGCAGCAGCTCCTGGCCGATGCGGCGATCACGGGCGTTGCCGCAGTCGCGACACAGCAATTGACCGAGGCGGCTCTGCGCCGCGACCACACCCTTACGGGCCGGCTGCTTGAGCAGGCCTCCGGCGAAGCGCTTGATGGTGGAGTGATGCCCCAGGCGGGGGCGATCGAGCAGCCAGAAGGCCAGACGAACCGGCAGACGATTGCCCATGTCGGGCTGATGCTGGGCGGGCAGAACGCGAGACTTCATGTAAGCGACGGCTGGCTTCGGGGCGCGCCACTCTACTCTCTTTTCTCGCCTGGTAAAGACTTGCCAAACGCGCAAAACCGCGCTCTAGAGCAACTACTCTGACAATCCACAGAAGCTGTGGATAACTACGTGGACAACTTGGTGGAAACCTTTCTTATCGCCCAGTGTCTGCGGCCTCGGCTCAAACTGATGCTTTTTTCACCAATGAAAAAATTCCTTATTTTTCATTGACTTGAAAAATGATCACGGAGAATCAAGCGGTTACGACGCTTTGTGACAGAAGCTTGACAAGCTGCTTCGCCAATGTGCACAAGTGCGCCGCCCTCGCCCTCTTTCAGCGCACGCGCAGGCCCTAGGCGGGCTGCGGCAGGTTGCCTTCGACCAGGTACAGCTCCAGGCCGAACAGGCGAGGAATATCCGGCGCCTGGGCACTCTTGAAGGCCACATAGCCGGAGGTGGTTTCGCACAACCAGGGCTGCAGGTTGCGCGGGCGTTTCTCGCTGAACGCGGCAGGTGCATAGAGGGCGACATTGGTGCCCCGCAATGGGCAGCGCGCCGAGGGATACTCGAACGCCTCCACCCCCGCCTCGCGCATGGCGCTGCCCAGTTCATGGGTAGCCCGGTAGTCGCTGCGATGAGTCAGCGCCTGGCGGTACCGGTCGAACGGCGGCAGTTGCAGGCGAATGCCGCGCTGCACCTGATAGCGCGCTTCGAAGGAAGAATGCTCGGAGAGAATGCGCCCGCTGGGCGGCGGCTCGGCCATGCCGTACCAAAGCACGAAACGGTAGAAGGCGGTCTCGGCCATCGCCGTTTCCAACTGGCAGGCGGCATAGAACAAGCTCGGCTCGTGACGCCGGCCGAAGCGCGACCCCCAGCGCAGCGGCGGGTAACGGAACGGCGTGTGTAACAAGTAGTGCAGCGGCTCGTCGCTGGGCGGCAGCGGCGGTTTGCTACTCTCCAGCAACTGTTCGAGCAGCGCCTGCTCTTCCAGGGTATCCACCAGCTGCAGGGTGGCCACCTGCTCCTGGTTCTCCACCAGGCGTACCAGCCGGCCGCGCAATGGAGTCAGCTGTTCTGGGCCGGCACAGGCCTGCCAGATATCCATATCGGAAACTCGCTTAGCCCCGCCAAGACGGGGCATCGGGAAAGGAATTCAGACCTTGCCGCGGATCGCGTCGAGGTACTCCACCACACGCACCAGCCCCTGCACTTGCCCCATCTGCTCCAGCGGCACGCCGGCCAGATGGCGATTTTCTGTACGCAGGAAATGGCGCATGTCATCGAGATTGCCGCCAAACAGGGCAAACAGGGCGCGGTAGATGCGGATTAGCAGCAAAGCCAGTTCGCCGGTCTTGCTCTGCGGACGCAGACCACCGCTATCGCCCCAGCGGCTGATGGCGGAACGGTTGACCCCGACTATTCCCGCCAATTCCTGCTGGGTCAGCCCCAACTGCTCGCGGGTGCTGAGCAGGGCCTTAAGCAATACCGCATCGACATCGACGCCGGGCTTGCTGAGCGCACTCATGGTCGCCTCCAGATGTTTGTTTAAAACAAAAATAGCAAATTAATTGCAAAACAAACAGTAGAGAAGTTATCTGGGAATGCGAGCCCCATACTAAACAGGGCAGTGACGGACAACTTTCCATACCCCCAGAAACGCAAAAACCCCTGAAGTCCGAAGACTTCAGGGGTTTTTCACTTTGTATGGCGGGAAGATAGGGATTTGAACCCTAGGTGCCATTGCTGACACAACGGATTTCGAATCCGTCCCGTTCGACCACTCCGGCATCTTCCCAAAGCGGTGCGCATGATATCAGCTGAGCGCCGTTAGTCCAGCAATTTTTCTTGTGCGATCAGGTGCTTGCGGCAGACATGAAAAAGGGAGCCCATGGCTCTCTCCTTCTTACCGAGATGCGAACTCAGCTGGTCAGCCGGGTCAGTGCCTCGCGGTATTTGTCGGCGGTCTTCTGTGCCACTTCGGCCGGTACGGCCGGGGCCGGCGGCTCCTTGTTCCAGCCGGTGGACTCCAGCCAGTCGCGCACGAACTGCTTGTCGAAGCTCGGCGGATTGCTGCCTTCGGCGTAGCTGTCGGCCGGCCAGAAGCGGCTGGAGTCCGGGGTCAGCGCCTCGTCCATCAGGGTCAGGGTGCCGTCTTCGTCCAGGCCGAACTCGAACTTGGTGTCGGCGATGATGATGCCGCGAGTGGCCGCATATTCGACCGCCGCGCTGTACAGGGCGATGGCGGTGTCGCGCACCTTGGCCGCCAGCTCGGCGCCGATGATGGCCTCGCACTGGGCAAAGCTGATGTTCTCATCGTGGTCGCCGACGGCGGCCTTGGTCGAGGGGGTGAAGATCGGCTGCGGCAGCTTGGCCGCTTCCTTCAGGCCGGCCGGCAGCTGGATGCCGCAGACGGTGCCGCTCTTCTGATATTCCTTCCAGCCGGAGCCGACGATATAGCCACGCACGATGGCCTCCACCGCCACCGGCTGGAGGCGCTTGGCGACCACCGCACGGCCTTCCACCAGCGGCAGCTCGGCGGCCGGCACCACGTCCTCGACCTTGTCGCCGGTGAAGTGGTTGGGCACCAGGTCCTTGAGCTTGTCGAACCAGAAGTTGGAGATGGCGGTGAGGATCTTGCCCTTCTCCGGGATCGGCTCGTCGAGGATCACGTCGAAGGCCGACAGGCGATCGGTGGCGACCATCAGCATGCGCTTGGCATCGATCTCGTAGAGGTCGCGGACTTTGCCGGAGTAGATCTTCTTCAGGCTCAGGGTGGAGGGAGTGGTCATGTCGAAGTTTCCGCCTGGTTTAAACGAAACAGGCGAAACCCACCGGGTTTCGCCTATCGATTCGCTGCAGGCCCGGCAGGTGCCGGGCCGGGATCAGCCGAGGTTTTCCTGGATCAGGGTCAGCACACGGCGGGCCACGTCTTCCGGGGCCACGGTGTTGATGTCCTTCTCCACGGTGACCTGCACGTCGCCACCAGCGCTGCTGGTCAGGCGCACCTGATAGCGCTCGGCGCGGGCGTCGATCTCTTCCTGGGTCGGCTCGCTGCCAAACAGGCCGCTGATGAAGCCCTTCTCTTCTTCCGGCTTCTTGGCGCCCTCGGCCAGGTTGACGTAGTACACGCCCAGGCTGCGGTTGATGTCGTCGACGCGTACGTCGCCCAGCTCCAGGGCACGACCGACGCTGGACCAGGCACGGTCGAAGTCGGTGCTGAGGTTCAGTACCGGGTTGCCGGCGCCGTCCTGGGTCAGGTTGATACGGCTCGGGGCGTCGTAGTTGCGCGCGGCCAGCAGGGATACCGAGCCATGCTCGGCAGTGCTGCTGAGGTCGGCGAGCATGCCGTCGAGCAGTGAGGCCTCGAGGCTGGCGTTGCCGGTGCGGGCCGGGAAGGCCACGTCGGCAGTGCTGCCCTCTTCACGCTCGGCGCTGACCACGAACACTTCGCTGGTATTGCGCACCACGCCCGGCTCGATGCGCACACGCACGCGAACCTGATTGTCGGTATCGGCCATCAGGCTGCCCACGCGACGACCCATGGACGGAGCCAGGTCCTCGACTCCCTGCCACTCGGTGATGAACTCACCAGTCTGCGGGCGCTCTTCGGCAATGCGGAAACCGCTGTTCTCGAAGTAGGAGCGAGCCACCGGCCAGACTTCCGCCGGAGCGCGCTGAGCCACCAGCCAACGCGAGTCGCCGCTCTTCTGCAGGCTGAACTCGCTGGCCTCGCCAGTAGTGCCGAGGGCCTGCGGACGCGGCACCTCGAAGCTCTGCGGGGTCTCGGAACTGGTGGCGACGTGCGCCGGCACCGGCAGCAGCGGGTCAATGCGCTTGGCGTCGACGTTCGGCGGCATCTGCATCGGCGCGGTTTGGCGCGCATCCAGATAGTCAGTGGAGCGGTCACGGAAGTAGCCTTCGTCGCCCCAGAGCCAGCCGCAGCCGCTGGTGGTGGAGATGATCAGGGCAAGGGCAGAGAGTCCAGCCAGTCGCTTCATGCGCAAGTATTCCTCGATTAAGCCAGGACGCCGGACTGGCGCATGGCCTGACGCAGCGGTTCGTGACAGCGCGGGCTGAGCCAGGTCAGCGGCAGACGAATGCCGTCCTGCATCATGCCCATTTCCTGCAGGGCCCATTTCACCGGAATCGGGTTGGATTCGATGAACAGGTTCTTGTGCAGCGGCATCAGGCGCTCGTTGATAGCGCGAGAGGTGGCGGCATCGCCGGCCATGGCGGCGGCGCACAGCTCGGCCATGGCGCGCGGGGCGACGTTGGCGGTCACGGAAATGTTGCCCTTGCCACCCATCAGCATCAGCTCGACGGCGGTGGCGTCATCGCCGGAATAGACCAGGAAGTCCGAGCTGACGCGATCGAGGATGTCCTGAGCGCGCTGCAGGTCGCCGGTGGCTTCCTTGATACCGATGATGTTGGCGACCTTGGACAGGCGCTCGACGGTCTCCGGCAGCATGTCGCAGGCGGTACGGCCCGGCACGTTGTAGAGAATCTGCGGGATGGCCACGCTCTCGGCGATGTGGCGGAAGTGCTGGTACAGGCCTTCCTGGGTCGGCTTGTTGTAATAAGGGGTGACCAGCAGGCAGGCATCGGCGCCGACGCTCTTGGCGTTCTGGGTCAGCTCGATGGCTTCGCGGGTGCTGTTGGCGCCGGTACCGGCGATCACCGGGATGCGGCCGGCAACCTGGTCGACCACGCGGCGGATGACTTCGACGTGCTCGTTGACATCCAGGGTGGCGGATTCGCCAGTGGTGCCGACGGCGACTATGGCGTTGGTGCCCTCCTGCAGGTGGAAGTCGACCAGCTTGCTCAGAGCAGCCCAGTCCAGACCACCCTGTGCGTCCATGGGCGTGACCAGTGCCACCATACTGCCCGAAATCATGCAACCGCTCCTGCCGGAAAAAGAGAGCGGTAATGGTACTGGCGCCACTTGTGTTGTACAAGCGAACGGGACCCAGGCCAGCATTCCCCTGAGCGGCGCTTTTCGCTACCCTTCCCTCTTTGTTGGGCGCCTCATCGCGCCGGCCCTCATCGTTTCAGGAAAGCTGAATGTCCACCCCCCAGGTTCGCGAACAATTCCTTGTCATCAGTGCCCTCGGCGCCAACCCCATGGAGCTGACCAGCGTGCTCTGCCGGGCCAGCCAGGAAAACCGCTGCGGCGTGGTCAGCAGCCGCCTGACCCGCCACGGCGAGTACAGCTCCCTGACCCTGCAAGTCAGCGGAAGCTGGGATGCCCTTGCCCGTCTGGAAGGCGTTCTGCCGGCCCTGGCCAAGCGCCACAGCTTCAGCGTCAACATGATCCGCAGCGGCGCCCTCGAAGCTCGCCCCAATTCGCTGCCTTATGTGGCCTATGTCAGCTGCGCCTATCGCCCGGACATCCTCAACGAGCTGTGCCAGTTCTTCAGCGACCACCGCGTGGAGTTGGAAAGCATCACCTGCGACACCTACCAGGCCCCGCAGACCGGCGGCACCCTGCTCAACGCCACGCTGACCGTGACCCTGCCGCCCGGCACCCAGATCAGCTGGCTGCGCGATCAGTTCCTCGACTTCTCCGACGCCCTCAACCTGGATGCGCTGATCGAACCCTGGCGCCCGCAGAACCCATAAGGAATCCGAGATGGCCGTTTCCCTCGACCAGCCGGTCGCCGATTTCAGCGCCGCCGCCACCAGCGGCCAGCAGGTCAGCCTCAGCGCCCTCAAGGGCCAACAGGTAGTGATCTACTTCTACCCCAAGGACAGCACCCCGGGCTGCACCACCGAGGGTCAGGGCTTCCGTGACCAATACGCCGCCTTCCAGGCTGCCAACACCCTGGTCTTCGGTGTATCGCGCGACGGCCTGAAGTCCCACGAGAACTTCAAGTGCAAGCAGGAATTCCCCTTCGAGCTGATCAGCGACAAGGACGAGGCCGTTTGCCAGCTGTTCGATGTGATCAAGCTGAAGAAGCTCTATGGCAAGGAATACCTGGGCATCGACCGCAGCACCTTCCTGATCGACGCCAATGGCGTGCTGCGCCGCGAGTGGCGCGGCGTGAAGGTGCCGGGCCATGTGGACGAAGTACTGGCGGCGGCTCAGGCCCTGCACAAGGGCTGATGACGCCGAAATGAAAAGGGCCGCTGATGCGGCCCTTTTTCATGGCACTCGCTTCAGGCCTTCCTCAGCCAGTAGCGGAACACCCCACCCTCTTCCTCCTCGCGCAACAGCTCATGGCCGGCCAGCCGGGCGAAGGCGCGAAAGTCGCGTTGCGAGCCGGCGTCGGTGGCGGTCACCTTGAGCACCGCCCCACTGGCCAGGCGATTGAGTTCCAGCTTGGCCTTGAGCAGGGGCAGCGGGCAGTTCAGGCCACTGGCGTCCAGCTCGGCGTCGCAGGCGGGGAAATCGGTCATGCAGTCTCTCCTCGAAGGCCGGCAAGGATACCGCACAACCCTGGCCAGCAGAGCGGCGAGGCGGCTACAGTAAGGCCTTCGTTTGCCAAGAGCCCCGTGCATGACTCTTCTGCGCCCTTCCCTGCTCGCCCTCGCCTGCCTGGTGCTACCCGCCTTCGCCAGCGACCTGCCGTCGCTCGGTGACTCCAGCTCGTCCATCGTCTCGCCGGAGCAGGAACACCGCCTCGGCCGCGCCTGGCTCAGCGTGCTGCGCGGCCAGGTCGACCAGCTCTCCGACCCGCTGCTCAAGGACTACGTGGAGACCAGCGTCTATCGCCTGGCCGAGACCAGCCAGCTGGAAGATCGGCGCCTGGAGTTCGTCCTGCTCAACAGCCCGCAGATCAACGCCTTCGCCGCGCCCGGCGGCATAGTCGGGGTCAACGGCGGCCTGCTGCTGCACGCCCAGACCGAAGCCGAATACGCCTCGGTGATGGCCCACGAACTGGCGCACCTGTCGCAACGCCACTTCGCCCGCGGCATCGAGGCGCAGCAACGCATGCAGGTACCGGTGATGGCCGCCATGCTCGCCGGCATCGTTGCCGCGGCAGCCGGCGCCGGTGATGCCGGTATCGCCACCATCATGGGCGCCCAGGCTGCGGCCATTCAGGAGCAGCGGCGCTTCTCCCGCCAGAACGAACAGGAGGCCGACCGCATCGGCCTGCTCAATCTGGAGAAGGCCGGCTACGACCCGCGCGCCATGCCGAGCATGTTCGAGCGCCTGATGCGCCAGTATCGTTACGACTCCAGGCCGCCGGAATTCCTCCTCACCCACCCGGTGACCGAGTCGCGTATCGCCGACACCCGCAACCGCGCCGAGCAGTACCCGGCAAAGGGCGTCGAGGACAGCCTGCGCTATCAGCTGATGCGCGCCCGCACCCAGCTGATGTTCGAGGAGACCCCAGGCATCGCCGCCAAGCGCTTCCGCTCCATGCTCGACAGCAACCCCAAGCTGGACGCCGCCCGCTACGGCCTGGCCCTGGCGCAGATCAAGGCCGGCCGGCCCGAGGAGGCGCGCAAGGACCTCAACGAACTGCTAACCAAGGCGCCCGACGAGCTGATCTACAACCTGGCGATGATCGACCTGGACGAGAACGCCAACCGCCTGGCCGACGCCCGCCAGCGCGTCGAACGCCTGCGCGGCCTGTACCCGGACAGCTATCCGCTGGAGCAGGCGCGCATCGACCTGATGCTCAAGCAGAACCAGACCAAGGAGGCTGAGGTCGCCCTCGACCAACTGCTCAAGCAGCGCGACAACGACCCGGACGTCTGGTACCAGGTCGCCGAGGTGCGCGGCATGACGCGCAACATCATCGGCCTGCACCAGGCCCGCGCCGAATTCTTCGCCCTGGTCGGCGACTACGACCAGGCCCTGGAACAACTGGACCTGGCCAAACGCCGCGCCAGCAGCAACTTCCCCCTGGCCTCGCGCATCGACGCGCGCCAGCAGGAGCTGATGGAAGAGAAACGCGCACTGGACAAGATGATGCGCTGAGCGCAGCCATGAAAAAGCCCGGCAATGGCCGGGCTTTTTTCTGCGCGCAAGCTACTCAGGCGTTGCCGGCCAGCTTCAGCCGCGCAGCCTGGGTGAAATCGAGCATGCGCTTGAGCGGCTTGATCGCCCGCGGAATCAGCGCCGGTTCCACTAGGATCTCGTTGCTGCCCTCGCGCAGGCACTGCAGGGTGCGCTGCAGGGTGTTCATGGCCATCCATGGGCAATGCGCGCAGCTGCGGCAGGCTGCGCCGTTGCCGGCGGTGGGCGCCTCGACGAAGACCTTGTCCGGGCACAGCTGCTGCATCTTGTAGAAGATGCCGCGGTCGGTGGCGACGATGAAGGTCTTGTTCGGCAGGGTCTGCGCGGCCTTGATCAGCTGGCTGGTGGAGCCCACCGCGTCGGCCAGCTCGATCACCGCCTCGGGCGACTCCGGATGGACCAGGATGGCAGCTTCCGGATAGAGCGCCTTCATGTCCTCCAGCTGCTTGGCCTTGAATTCCTCGTGGACGATGCAGGCACCGTCCCACAGCAGCATGTCGGCGCCGGTCTCGCGCTGGATGTAGCGACCCAGGTGCTGGTCCGGGGCCCAGAGGATCTTCTCGCCGTTGTCCATCAGGCTCTCGACGATCTCCAGCGCGCAGCTGGAGGTCACCACCCAGTCGGCACGCGCTTTCACCGCCGCCGAGGTGTTGGCGTATACCACCACTGTGCGGTCCGGATGCTGGTCGCAGAAGGCCGAGAACTCGTCCACCGGGCAGCCCAGGTCGAGCGAGCAGGTGGCTTCCAGAGTCGGCATCAGCACGCGCTTTTCCGGATTGAGGATCTTCGCCGTCTCGCCCATGAACTTGACCCCGGCCACCACCACGGTCTGCGCCTCGTGCTGATTGCCGAAGCGGGCCATCTCCAAGGAGTCGGAGACGCAGCCACCGGTTTCCTCGGCCAGGGCCTGGATCACCGGGTCGCAGTAATAGTGGGCCACCAGCACGGCGTTCTGCTTCTTCAGCTCGGCGGCGATCTCGCTGCGATAGAAGGCTTCTTCGTCCGGCGTCAACGGCTTGGGTTGTTTGGCGTCGAGGTGAGCCTGAACCAACAGGCGTTCGGAAATCTGGGTCATGTCATCAGGCTCTGAATATGCTTTCAGTGCGGTCGATTATACCCACCAAGAGTTCTGGCGAGAGCGTTCTGATGGGAGTATGCGAGGAGGTGACGCGAAGGAGGGAGTGGTGGGTCGTGTAGGATTCGAACCTACGACCAATTGGTTAAAAGCCAACTGCTCTACCGACTGAGCTAACGACCCAACGCGGAGCGCATGATACTGATTTGATTCAGGAAATCAACACTCCGCGAAAAATTTTTAGGCGTAACGGGTCGGGTCCGCCACTCCGGCCGCGGTAAAACCGGCGGCGCGCAGGCGACAGCTGTCGCACTTGCCGCAGGCGCGGCCGTCGTCATCGGCCTGGTAACAGGACACCGTCAGACCATAGTCCACGCCATGCTGCAGGCCGATCTGCACGATCTGCGCCTTGCTCAGGTTCTGCAGCGGCGCCTGAATGCGGAAACCGCTGCCCTCCACCCCTTCTCGGGTCGCCAGATTGGCTACGCGCTCGAAGGCGCTGATGAACTCGGGGCGGCAGTCCGGGTAGCCCGAATAGTCCACCGCATTGACGCCGATGAAGATGTCATGGGCGCCCAGCACTTCGGCCCAACCCAAGGCCAGGGAGAGAAATACGGTGTTGCGCGCCGGCACGTAGGTGATCGGAATGCCCTCGGTCGGCTCTTCCGGCACAGCGATGGAGCTGTCGGTCAGGGCCGAGCCGCCGATGCCATTGAGGTTGAGGCCGATCACCTTGTGCTCGACCACACCCAACTGGGCAGCAACGCGCTCGGCGGCCTGCAGTTCGGCGCGATGGCGCTGGCCATAATCGAAACTCATGCTGTAGCAGGCGAAGCCCGCCGCCTTGGCCTGGGCCAGAATGGTGGCGGAGTCGAGGCCACCGGAGAGCAGTACCACGGCTTTCTTGTCGGTCATCTCAGTGCCCCGGCTCGTCATTCCACAGAATCTTGTGCAGCTGCAACTGGAAGCGCACCGGCAGATTGTCGGCAACGATCCAGTTGGCCAGGTCGCGTGCATCCACCTGCTTGTGACTGGGTGAGAACAGCACTTCGCCGGCGCGCTCGTCCAGGCGGTACTCGATCAGCTTGGACACAGCCCAGTCGTAGTCCTCGCGCGAGCAGATGACGAACTTGACCTGATCGTTGCGGGTCAGCTCGGCCATGTTGCTGTAGAGATTGCGCGAGACTTCCTGGGAACCAGGCGTCTTCAGATCAACCACCCGACTGACGCGCTTGTCGGTCGGGGCGATATCGATGGCGCCGCTGGTTTCCAGGGATACCTGATAGCCGGCATCGCACAGGCGCTGCAGCAGCGGGACGCAGTTGGGCTGGGCCAGCGGCTCGCCGCCGGTCACACAGACATAGCGCGGCTTGTAGCTGGCCACCCGCTCGAGGATGGCGTCCAGGCTGGTGATCTCGCCGCCGCTGAAGGCGTAGGCGGTGTCGCAGTACTGGCAGCGCAGCGGGCAGCCGGTGAGGCGGACGAAAACCGTGGGCAGGCCACTGGTGAGCGTCTCGCCCTGCAACGAGTAGAAAATCTCGGTAATGCGCAGGGTTTCTTGCATATGAGCACCGGGCGTGACGGCTAAACAGGCCATCCGCCTCCGTTGCGGGTGATTCGGGGCGGCGATTCTAACGAATAACCCGCGACTAGCGCGGGTTTTCTGACCAGCAGGGCTGGCGAATCAGGGCAGGCGTTGCAGGTCGCGCTGGGCCAGCTGGGCCGCCGAAGAGCCGGGGTACTGAGCGATCAGCTGCTGCAGGATGCCCTTGGCGCGGTCGGTATTGCCCATGCGCTGCTCGACATCGGCCAGCTTGAACAGCGAATCCGGCACCTTGGCGTGAGTCGGGTAGTTGGCCGCGACCAAGGCGAAGGCCTTGCCGGCTTCCTGCAGATTCCTGTTGGTCAGGTTGATCTCGCCCAGCCAGTACTGGGCGTTGCCGGCGTACTGGCTCTGCGGGTACTTGCGCAGGAAGGCATTGAAGGCCTGGGCGGCCCTGTCGAAGTCTTTGGCCTTGATCAGGTCGAAGGCAGCGTCGTAGTACAGCTTTTCCTTCGCCGGGTCGGCCGGTTCGTTGCTGGCTGCCGGAGCCTGCTGGGCAGGGGCGGCGGGGTTGCCGGCGGCGTTGATCGCGCCATCGGCCGGGGGATTCTGCGCGGGTGCTTGCGCACCGGCGGCACCACCTTGCAGGCGGCTGTCGATGTCCTGATAACGGGCATCGCCTTCTTGCTTGAGACGCTGGATCTCGTTCTGTTGCTCTTCGAGCATGCCACGCAGTTGGGCTATCTCGTCCTGCATCTGCTGCAGTTGCATGAACAGCTGGCCCTGCGCGGTGGCCGGGGCTTGCGCCCCGCCCCCGGCATAGGCGCCGCTCGTACCATAACCAACCGGCGGATAGCTGCTACCGGAGCTGCCATCCACCACGGGAACCTCGGCCACGGCCGCGAGCGGCAGGGCGAGTACCAGAGAGGTCAGGATACGAGGGCACTTACGCATGGCAAATTACTTGCGCAGTTCGACGCGGCGGTTCTGAGCCCAGGAGGACTCGTCGCTGCCGGTAGCAACCGGACGCTCTTCACCGTAGGAAACCAGTTCCAGCTGAGCCGGGGAAACGCCCTGCAGAACCAGGTAGCGCTGAACGGCCTTGGAACGACGCTCGCCCAGAGCCATGTTGTACTCGCGGGTGCCGCGCTCGTCGGTGTGGCCTTCCAGAACGACGCGAGCGCCGTTGCCTTTCAGGTCCTTGGCGTGTACGTCCAGAGCGCGCATGGCTTCCGGCTTCAGGTCGGAGCTGTCGTACTCGAAGTAGAAGGTGGTGATGGCGCGCAGGGCGGCTTCTTCGCTCAGAGCACCGTCAACGCCGCTGCCGTTGGCGTTGTAGCCAGCGTTCGGGTCAACAGCGCCTTCGCCGGAAGCGTCGCCGCCTTTGGACGAGCAACCAACAGCCACGGCCAGAGCCAGGCTCAGAGCGGCAAATTTGCCAAATTTCAGCATTTCCATGGTGTAGCTCCTAATGATTTCTAGGTGTGTTTACAGCAGAAAGTGTTTTACCGCATCAGTTCAGGAAAGGAGACCAGGACGGTTCCCGGACATCACCTTGAGCGGTGGGAATCGGGAGCCTGACACGCCCGTTGGTGGACACGAGCATCAGCACTCCCCGGCCCTGCTGGCGGGTGGCGTAGATTAGCATGGTGCCATTGGGCGCAACAGTGGGCGAGTCGTCCAGGCTGGTCTCGGAGAGGATGCGCAGGCGGCTGGTCACCAGGTCCTGGGCGGCCACCTTGAAGTTGGTGAAACCGTCCTGACGGTGGATCATCACCAGGGTCTTCTCGTCGGCCGACAGCTTCGGGTTGGCGTTGTAGTTGCCGGTGAAGGTCACGCGCTGGGCGGCACCACCATGGATGCTCTGCTTGTAGATCTGCGGCTTGCCGGCGCGGTCGCTGGTGAAGTACAGGGTCTGCCCGTCCTTGCCCCAGAACGGCTCGGTCTCGATCGAGCCGGAATTGGTCACGCGCTGGATATTGCGCGAGCCCAGATCCATCACATAGATCTCCGGGTTGCCGTCCTTGGACAGCACGAAGGCCAGGCGATTGCCGTCCGGCGAGAAGGCCGGGGCGCCATTGAGGCCCTCGAAGTTGGTCAGCTGCTCGCGGCGGCCGGTGTCGATGTGCTGCATGAAGATGCGCGGGCGACGCTGCTCGAAAGACACATAGGCGATGCGGCGACCATCCGGCGCATAGCGCGGCGACAGTATCGGCTCGCGCGATTGCAGCAGGGTCACGCCACGGGCGCCGTCATAGTCGGAGCGCTGCAGGGTGTAACGGGTGTTGTTCACGCCGAAACGCTCGGCGGTGACGTAGAGCATCTTGGTGGAGAAGGCACCCTTGATCCCGGTGAGCTTCTCGAATGCCTGATCGGCGACATGGTGCGCCATATCACGCAGCTGGTCCGGAGTACCGCCAACGGTGCCAGCAACCACCTGCTGCTGGGTCGCCACGTTGAACAGGGCGAACTGCACCTGCAGGCGGCCGCCGTTCGGCACGATGCTGCCAACCATCACGTACTGGGCGCCCAGGGCCTGCCAGTCGCGGTAGATGATCTCGGCCGCCGAGGTCGGCAGGCTGATCATGTTCTGCCGCGGGATCGGCTCGTACATGCCGCTGTTGCGCAGGTCGTTGCCGATAACGGTGGACATGTCTTCGGGCAACACGGTGCCGCCCTGCCAGCCGAAGGGCACAACGGCGATGGGGATGGCGCGGTCGCTGCCACTGGTTACCACCAACGGGTCCGCTGCCTGCACGCTGCCAACCAGCAGCGCCAGACCCAGCAGGGCGATACGAATCAAGGTATTCACAGAGACAAATCCTCCGGTTTGAAAATCATCCGCCGCTGACGATACATGGCGTTAAAGGTTGCACTATCCAGCTGTTGCATCTCGGGAATACGCACGACGTTCTTGACTGCAGCCACAGCAGAACTGTCGAAGGGCGCGTCGCCACTGGAACGGGTGACAGAAGCATTGACGATAGTGCCATCGGGCAGCATCTGAATCATTACCTCGACACTCATGCCGTTGCGTGCCGACGGTGGACGCTGCCACTGCTCGCTGACCAGCTTGATGATCAGATCGTCGAGACTGCCGGCAACCTCATCACCCACTTCGTCCGCCATCGCCCGCTGACGCTCGGTGGTGTCCCCCAGCAGCTCGGCAAGCGCCTGGGCCTTCTTGTCGTCAGCGGCCTTGCGCGCGGCTTCCTGGTCTTTTTTCTTCTTCGCAGCCTCGGCAGCCGCCTTTTTCTTCTTGGCGTCTTCGGCAGCCTTTTTCTTCGCCTGCTCGGCTGCTTTCTTACGGGCCTCCTCGGCAGCAGCTTTTTTCTTTTCTTCCTCGGATTTCTTCTTGGCGATATCGGCCTGCTTCTTCTGCTCGGCTTTCTTCGCTTCCTCGGCCTTCTTGGCTTCGGCCTGCTTTTTCGCCTCAGCCTGTTTGGCCGCCTCGACTTTCTTTTGTTCCGCTGCTTCCTGCTTCTGCTGCTCTTCCTTCTTGGTCTCCAGCTGCTCCACTTCGTACTGGCGGGCCTTGGTCTTCTCAGCCTCGCCAGCAATCTTCTGAGCGGTCTGAGTGGTGGCAGGGCTCTTCGAATTCAGCCGGTACAACGTTGCCTCGACGATAGGTCGAGCCGGCGGGAGCTCAGGTGCAAAGTGGAAGCTGACAAACAGCATGGCGAACATCAGGGCGTGCAGAGCCACGGCCCAGACAGTCGGCCAGAAATAACTTTCCGATGAGGAGCGAACGCTCTGCTGCTGCATCAAGGCGCCTCGGTGATCAGCCCGACGTTGCCGACACCGGCCTCTTGCAGGCCACCCATCACGGCCATCACGGAGCCATAGTCGACCGCCTTGTCGCCACGCACGAAGACCTGGACCTTCTTACCCTGGCCGGCGTTCTGGCTCATGATCGCGCTCACCGTCTGCACCAGCGCCGGCAAAGCGGTAGCGGTTTCGCTGGCCTTGCTCTGGTCCGGATCGACCTCGTCGCCCATGTTCCAGTAGTAGGTCTTGTCGGCCTTGATCGAGATGGTCAGCACGCGGGAGTTGTTGTCCTGCGGCAGTACCTCGCTGGAGACCTTGGGCAGGTCGACCTTGACGCCCTGGTTGAGCATCGGCGCGGTCACCATGAAGATCACCAGCAGCACCAGCATCACGTCGATATAAGGCACGACGTTCATCTCGGCGACCGGCTTGCGTCTGTTGCGAATTCTGGCCATGGGCTGAGCCTCAGTCCTCGCTGGTGTGCACTTTGCGGTGCAGGATCGCCTGGAACTCGTCGGCAAAGGTGTAGTAACGGCTGATCAGGCGATCGCCTTGCGCCGAGAAGCGGTTGTAGGCGATGACCGCCGGGATCGCGGCGAACAGGCCGATGGCGGTGGCGATCAGCGCCTCGGCGATACCCGGTGCCACGGTGGCCAGGGTGGCCTGCTGCACCTGGGCCAGGCCGCGGAAGGAGTTCATGATGCCCCACACGGTACCGAACAGACCGATATAGGGGCTGGTGGAGCCGACGGTGGCGAGGAACGGCAGGCTGGTTTCCAGCTTCTCTTCCTCACGCGAGATGGCGACGCGCATGGCTCGGGCCACGCCGTCCATCACCGCATCCGGATCGACGCCGGACTGCTGGCGCAGGCGGGAGAACTCCTTGAAGCCGGCGCGGAAGATCTGCTCGACGCCGCAGTCCGGGTCCGGGTTGCTGCCGGCCTGGCGATACAGCTTGGACAGGTCGATGCCGGACCAGAAGCGCTCCTCGAACACTTCCAGCGACTTCTTCGCCGCACGCAGCATGGTGCTGCGCTGGAAGATCATGATCCAGGACACCACCGAGGCGGCCACCAGGGTCAGCATGACCAGCTGCACCACGAAACTGGCGTTGCTGATCAGGCTCCACATCGACATATGGTCAACGGCGTTGGCTGTTGCTTCCACGCTACTCTCCTGCTGTGACTTGACCCATGCCGGCGAAGGCTGCACGCAGCGCTTCGGGAATGGCACGGGGCTTCAAATTGTCGGTGCGCACACAGGCCACCACGAACTGCCCCTCGCAGAGCAGTGCCTCATCCGTTGCCCGCCGTACCTGTTGACGAAAGCGCAGGCTGGCACGGTTTAACTCGATTACCTCGGCAGTGATAAAAAGTTCGTCATCCAGCTTGGCCGGCGCGTGATAGCGCGCCTCGGCGGAATGCACGACGAACAACAGGTTCTCGCCGGCGAGCTGCGACTGGGCAAAACCCAGACTGCGCAGGCACTCGGTACGAGCCCGCTCCATGAACTTGAGGTAATTGACGTAGTAGACGATGCCGCCGGCGTCGGTGTCCTCGTAATACACCCGACACTTGAGGGCAAAAGGCTGGGCCTCGTTTTGCGCGCGCATACTCTAGTGTTTACTCCTGGCCTTGCCAATCCGGGCAAGCCTTTGTTTTGCAACTATTCGTCGCTGCCGGTGAAAAGGTCGGCAGTGGGTGGTTCGGACAGGCGCTTGGGCAGATTGAGCCCGAAATGCAGATAGGCATGTCGGGTCACCACCCTACCCCGCGGGGTCCGCATGATATAGCCCTGCTGGATCAGGTACGGCTCGAGCACGTCCTCGATGGTGCCGCGCTCCTCGCCGATGGCGGCAGCCAGGTTGTCGATACCGACCGGGCCGCCGTCGAACTTGTCGATCATGGCCAGCAGTAGACGTCGGTCCTGGTGGTCGAAGCCACGCTCGTCGACATCCAGCATGTTCAGCGCCTGGTCGGCGATGCCACGACTGATCTGCCCACCGGCACGCACCTCGGCGAAGTCGCGCACCCGGCGCAGCAGGCGGTTGGCGATACGCGGAGTACCACGAGCACGACGGGCGATCTCGAAGGCGCCTTCCGCATCGATATGCAAACCGAGAATGCCGGCCGAACGACTGACGATGGTGGCCAGGTCCTGACTGGAGTAGAACTCCAGGCGCTGGACGATACCGAAGCGGTCACGCAGCGGATTGGTCAGCATGCCGGCGCGGGTGGTGGCGCCGACCAGGGTGAAGGGTGGCAGGTCGAGCTTGATCGAGCGAGCCGCCGGACCTTCACCGATCATGATGTCGAGCTGGAAGTCCTCCATGGCCGGATACAGCACTTCCTCGACCACGGGCGAGAGGCGATGGATCTCGTCGACGAACAGCACATCGCCGGCCTCCAGGTTGGTCAGCAGCGCGGCCAGATCGCCCGGACGCTCCAGCACCGGGCCGGAGGTGCTCTTGATAGACACCCCCATCTCCTGGGCGATGATATTGGCCAGGGTGGTCTTGCCCAGACCGGGCGGGCCGAAGATCAAGGTGTGATCGAGGGCCTCCTGGCGATTCTTGGCGGCCTGAATGAACAGCTCCATCTGCTCACGCACCACTGGCTGACCGACGTACTCGGCCAGCCTGAGCGGGCGAATGGCGCGGTCCTGCTGCTCGTCGCGGTCGCGACTGCTGGCGGTTATCAGGCGGTCGGCGTCTATCACTTCTTACACCATTCCTTTCAGGGCACGACGGATCAGCTCTTCGCTGGAAAGCCCCTCTTCCTGCACGGCCGCCACGGCCTTGCTGGCCTCCTGCGGCTTGAAGCCGAGCGAGATCAGCGCGCTCATAGCGTCGCTCTCGGCGCTTGAGACTGCCACGCCGGCACGAGGTTCCACCACCAGCGGCGCGATGGACGGCATGCTCTCCCAGGCCTTGAAGCGATCCTTGAGCTCTACCAGCAGGCGCTCGGCGGTCTTCTTGCCGACCCCGGGGATCTTCACCAGGGTCGAGGTGTCCTGAGCCTGCACGCAGCGCACCAGCTCATCGACTTCCAGGCCGGACATCAGCGCCAACGCCAGCTTGGGCCCGACACCATTGAGCCGGATCAGCTCGCGGAACAGCTCACGCTCGCGCTTCTCGGCGAAGCCGTAGAGCAGATGCGCATCCTCGCGCACCACCAGATGGGTGTGCAGCGTCACCGGCTGCCCCAGGGCCGGCAGGCGATAGAGGGTGGTCATCGGCACTTCCAGCTCGTAGCCGACACCGTTGACATCGAGGATCAGGTGCGGCGGCTGTTTCTCCGCCAGAGTGCCCTTCAGGCGTCCGATCACGAATTGGTTTCCTTCTGGTTACAGGCGCAGCCGCCCGCTGCGCCGCTTGGCGCCGAGCAGGCCGTGGGGAATCAGGCTCTGCCGGTGGTGGGCATGGCAGAGGGCGATGGCCAGTGCGTCGGAGGCGTCGATCTGCGGCTTCTGGGTCAGCTTGAGCAGGTGCATCACCATCATCATTACCTGCTGCTTGTCCGCCCCGCCGGTACCGGCGATGGCCTGCTTGACCTGGCTGGCGGTGTATTCGTTGACGTCCAGACCCGCCTCGATGCCGGCGACTATGGCCGCACCGCGAGCCTGGCCTAGCTTGAGCGCGGAATCGGCGTTCTTCGCCATGAATACCTGCTCGATGCCCATGGTCACCGGCCCGTGCAGGCGAATCACCTCACCGACCCCGCGGAACACCACCTGCAGACGGCTGGCCAGATCACCATCACCGGTGCGGATGCAACCCGAGGCGACGTATTCGCAGCCACGCCCGGTGTCGCGCACCACGCCGTAGCCGGTGATGCGCGAGCCGGGATCGATGCCAAGAATCAGGGTCATGCAGCGTTTCGCTCCGCGGGCCGGTCGAGCCGACACACTGTCTATTTATCCAGCCGCGAGTATACGGAGCGGCGCCCATATAAAAAAGCCGGAAGCGCACGAGGCGACTTCCGGCTTCGGCCGACGAGTCGGGATCAGTCCAGCTGCTCCATGATCTCGTCGGAAATTTCCGCGTTGTGGTAGACGTTCTGCACGTCGTCCAGATCCTCCAGCATGTCGATCAGCTTGAGCACCTTCTTGGCGATCTCCAGATCGGCGATGGGCGCCATGGTCGAGGGAATCATCGCCACCTCGGCCTCCTCACCCTTGAAGCCGGCAGCGGTCAGCGCCTCGTTGACCGCGAGGAAGTCGGCGAAGCTGGTCGACACCAGGGCCGAACCGTCGTCACCCATCTCCACATCGTCGGCCCCGGCCTCCAGGGCCGCCTCCATCAGGGCATCCTCGCTCACGCCCGGCGCGAAGCTGATCTGCCCCTTGCGCTCGAACATGTAGGCCACCGAACCGTCGGTGCCTAGGTTGCCGCCGCACTTGGTGAAGGCGTGACGTACATCGGCGGCGGTGCGGTTGCGGTTGTCGGTCATGGCCTCGACGATGATCGCCACGCCACTGGGCGCATAGCCCTCGTAGCTCAGCTCGATCATGTTGTCGGCTTCGGTGTTGCCGGCACCACGCGCGATGGCGCGGTCGATCACGTCACGCGACATGTTGGCCGTGAGGGCCTTATCGACCGCCAGGCGCAGGCGCGGGTTGTCCGCCGGCACGCCACCGCCATGCTTGGCGGCTACGGTCAGCTCACGAATCAGCTTGGTGAAGATCTTGCCGCGCTTGGCGTCCTGGCGCCCTTTGCGGTGCTTGATGTTGGCCCATTTGGAATGACCGGCCATAACTCACTCCGTTTCTTTCAATCAGTTTTGTAGTGCCTGAAATGCAAGGAGCCTGGCATGCCAGGCTCCTGTTGCTACCGCTTACTCAGCCTTGGGCTGTTCGCGCAGGCGGATATGCAGCTCGCGCAGCGCCTTGGCATCGACGATGCCCGGAGCCTGGGTCATGACACAGGCCGCGCTCTGGGTTTTCGGGAAGGCGATCACTTCACGAATCGAGCTGGCGCCGGTCATCAGCATCACCAGGCGGTCCAGGCCGAAGGCCAGGCCACCGTGGGGCGGAGCACCGAACTTCAGGGCGTCGAGCAGGAAGCCGAACTTCTCCTGCTGCTCGTCTTCGCTGATGCCCAGCACGCGGAACACGGTCTGCTGCATGGCCTTGTCGTGGATACGTATCGAACCGCCGCCCAGTTCGGTGCCGTTGAGCACCATGTCGTAGGCACGCGACAGGGCGGCAGCCGGGTTGGCCTCCAGCTCTTCCGGGGTGCACTTGGGCGCGGTGAACGGGTGGTGCATGGCGGTCAGGCTACCGTCGTCGTTTTCCTCGAACATCGGGAAGTCGACGACCCACAGCGGCGCCCACTCGCAGGTGAGCAGGTTCAGATCGTGACCAACCTTGATGCGCAGCGCGCCCAGGGCGTCGCAGACGATCTTGGCCTTGTCGGCACCGAAGAACACGATGTCGCCATCGACGGCGCCAACGCGGTCGAGGATGACCTTGAGGTTGTCTTCCGGGATGAACTTGACGATCGGCGACTGCAGGCCTTCGACGCCCTTGGCGCGTTCGTTGACCTTGATGTAGGCCAGGCCCTTGGCGCCGTAGTTGCCGACGAACTTGGTGTAGTCGTCGATCTGGCTACGCGGCATGGAGGCGGCGCCCGGTACGCGCAGGGCGGCGACGCGGCCCTTCGGATCGTTGGCCGGGCCGGAGAACACCTTGAACTCGACGCCCTGCAGCTGATCGGCAACATCCACCAGCTCCAGCGGAATGCGCAGGTCCGGCTTGTCGGAACCGAAACGGCGCATGGCTTCGGCCAGGGTCATGTGCGGCAGCTCGCCGAACTCCAGGTCCAGCACTTCCTTGAACAGGTTGCGGATCATGGTTTCGGTGATGCCCATGATGTCGCTTTCATCGAGGAAGCTGGTCTCGATGTCGATCTGGGTGAATTCCGGCTGACGGTCGGCACGCAGGTCTTCGTCGCGGAAGCACTTGGCGATCTGGTAGTAGCGGTCGAAGCCCGCCACCATCAGCAGCTGCTTGAACAGCTGCGGCGACTGCGGCAGGGCGAAGAAGCTGCCGGCGTGGGTGCGGCTCGGCACCAGGTAGTCACGCGCGCCTTCCGGAGTGGCACGGGTCAGGATCGGGGTTTCGACGTCGAGGAAGCCGTTGTCGTCGAGGTAGCGGCGGATGCTGCTGGTGATGCGCGAACGCAGCTTCAGCTTCTCGGCCATTTCCGGGCGACGCAGGTCGATGAAGCGGTAGCGCAGACGGGTTTCTTCGCCCACGTCGGTGTATTCGTTGAGCGGGAACGGCGGGGTTTCTGCCTCGTTCAGCACTTCGAGCTCGTAGCCCAGCACTTCGATGGCGCCGGACGCCATGTTGGCGTTGACCGCACCGGCCGGACGCAGGCGCACCTTGCCGGTGATCTTCACCACGTACTCGCTGCGTACGCGGTCTGCCTTGGCGAAGGTCTCGGCGCGATCCGGGTCGAACACCACCTGGGCCAGGCCTTCACGGTCGCGGATGTCGAGGAAGATCACACCACCATGGTCGCGACGGCGGTGAACCCAGCCGCAAAGGGTGATTTCCTGGCCATCCAGGCTCTCGTTCAACTGGCCGCAATAGTGGCTGCGCATCATGGTCGTGGTTCGCTTCTCTAGATCAGTCTTGAATTCGTACCCGGCCGGCCCGGGCATGTTTCCGCCGGATAGTGGCGGACATTTTCTTCAATTCGGAGGGGAAACCGCAGGAAAACGCGACCAATGGCGCCACAGCGCCGCGATCGATGCGCTTCCGCATCCGGAGACAAGGGGCGCGATTATATAGGGATAATCGCCCCCTTGCAGCCCACCGCCCCGCGGCCTTTCTATACTGAGAGTCCAGCCCAGCGGAGACCGCCCCATGGCCTTAGCCCGCCCCGCCGACGTCCCCAGTGATCTGCTGGAGGAATTTCGCCTCGATACCGCCGATCATCTGCCGCGCTGCGAGCAGCTGTTGATCGAACTGGAGCGCCATCCCCAGGACGGTACGCGCCTGCGCGAGCTGTTCCGCCTGGTACACACCATCAAGGGCAGCCTCGGCCTGGTGGAACTGAACCACCTGCTGCCGCTGCCGCAGGCCATGGAGGATGTGCTCGATCGTCTGCGCGAGGGCAGCCTGCAGTTCGACAGTCTGCTCGGCGACATCCTGCTGCTTAGCCTGGACCAGCTGCGCAACCTGATCGAGGCCGCCCTGGGTCGGGCTGCGAGCCCTGATCCCGTGCAAATCGCCAGCCAGTGCCAGGCCCTGCAGGCCCTGGCCGCCGCTCCGGCCTCACGACAGACCGAGATTCGCCGCACGCTGCTGCAGCACCTGGCGCCGGAGACCCGCCTGCAACCGGTCGAGGTTGGTCACGGGCAGATTCCGCAACTGCTCGCCGACTACGGAATAGCAGTAGACGCCGACCTGCTGTTCTTCATCGAGCTGATGACCACCAGCGAGCATCGCTCGCCGTTCTGGCACGGCCGCGGCCTGCGCCTGCTCGACCTGGCACTGGGCATGAACGAGGTCGCCGATCAGCCTGTAGAGCCTGCACAACTGGCTGCCGCGGTCTGCCTGCACGACCTCGGCATGGCCTTTCTGCCACTCGACCTGCTGCACAAGGAAAGCGAGCTGAGCCGCGAGGAGCGGCGGCAGATGCAATCCCACCCACGCCAGGCCTGCGAGCTGCTCAAGCGCATGCCGGCCTGGAACGCGGCGAGCGAGATCATCCTGCAGCACCAGGAGCACGCCGACGGCAGCGGCTATCCCAAAGGCCTGCGCGAAACGGAAATCCACCCCGGCGCCCTGCTGCTGAACATCGCCGACACCTTCGACGCCCGCACCCACGAGCGCGCCCACCAGACCATGAGCAAACGCCCGCGCCTGCGCGCCATCCTGGAGATCAACAACCTGTCGGGCATGCAGTTCAGCGGCTACTGGGTCGAGGTATTCAATCGCACCCTGCAACTGCACCCGGAACTAGCACACCGGTGACCGACGGAACCGCCAGCGCGCTCATAGCCTCCAAGCATCGCCTTCATTGACATAGATCGGACGGGCAAACGCAGCCCCTGTGATAGGCTCGGAACCATCACGGGGAACGTCTACCCCGGCCACCTGAGAGGAGTAAAGGTATGGAAATCAATATTGGCATCGCCGAACAGGACCGCGCCGCCATCGCCGAAGGACTGTCGCGCCTGCTGGCGGACACCTACACCCTGTATCTGAAGACCCACAACTTCCACTGGAACGTCACCGGTCCGATGTTCAACACCCTGCACCTGATGTTCGAGGCGCAGTACACCGAACTGGCACTGGCCGTGGACTCCATCGCCGAGCGTATCCGCGCCCTCGGCTTCCCGGCACCCGGCACCTACGCCGCCTATGCCCGCCTGTCCTCGATCAAGGAAGAGGAAGGCGTACCGGGCGCCGAGGATATGATCAAGCTGCTGGTTCAGGGCCAGGAAGCAGTGGTGCGCACCGCCCGCGGCATCTTCCCGCTGCTGGACAAGGTCAGCGACGAGCCAACCGCGGACCTGCTGACCCAGCGCATGCAGGTGCACGAGAAAACCGCCTGGATGCTGCGCAGCCTGCTGGCCGCGTGATCGTCCAGAGGCAAAAAAGGCCCGGCTAGACCGGGCCTTTTGCTAGGCGAAGCGCCCACAGCTACTCTATCCTTTGCCTTTTCCCATACCCCAGTGACGCGCATGAGCCAGCAGCCGAAAGCCCCCTCCATTCTCGAGCTTTACCCCGAAGAGACTCGCGAGGCCGCCGATCTGCTCAAGCAGGCCGTGCCGCACATGGTGCGCCACGACATTCCGCCGAACCCGGTGCATTACGCACTCTGGTACAGCTACTGCAAAGGTTCCGACCCCGAACTGAACCGACGCCTGGAAAAGGCCATCAAGGACTTCTCCAGCTTCCCACCCGAGACGGCGATCAAGCTGTTCCGCGACTTCATCATCCGCGGCGAACTGGAAGACGCCCGCGCCGGCCAGCATCAGGTCATCGAACTGGTGGACGATATCGAGGGCGACGTGCAACGCAGCGTCAGCGGCAGCCAGCACTATCAGGCCAGCCTTTCCCAGGGACTGGCCGCCCTGCAGGAGCCGATCGTCGACGACCTGCCCAGCGTGCTCAACGAACTGCAGCTGAGCACCCAGCAGATGCAGGACCAGCAGGAAAAATTCCTCTACCGCCTGCGCTCGGCACAGGCTGAGATCCAGAACCTGCGCGGCCAGTTGGAACGCGCCCAGGCCGCCGCGACGCTGGACAGCCTGACCCATGTATTCAATCGCCACGCCTTCACCCGCCTGCTGGAACAGGCCCTGGCCGGAGATATCAAGGGGTTGGCCTTGGTGATGCTGGATATCGACCACTTCAAGCAGTTCAACGACCAGTACGGACACCCTCTGGGCGATCGCGTGCTGCAGCATGTCGGTCAACTGCTGCGCGAACTGCTGCCGGCACGCGGCGTGGCCGCACGCTACGGCGGCGAAGAGTTTTGCGTGATCCTGCAGGACTGCTTCGACCTTGGCACCGCCGGTGACTTCGCCGAGCAGCTGCGCCTGAAGATCCAGGCCCTGCGCGTCAAGGTGCGCAGCACCGACAAGGTACTCGACACCATCACCGCCTCATTCGGCCTGGCCCTGGCCGAGATGGGCGACACCTTCGACAGCCTGGTCACCCGGGCCGACGATGCGCTCTATCAGGCCAAACGCAACGGCCGCAACCAGATCCACCCGCCCACCCCGGAAGCAGCTCTAAGCGCTTGATTTGAGCCGACATCCTCTTTGCGGTTAAATACGCACCGTGCTGCATTGCTGCGGCATAGGCGAAGCGCATTGCCCATTCATCGGACTGCGACTCCGCTCCTCTGATAGCCATTTCGACAAGCGAGTTCCTTGACCATGTTGAAGATCGTTCACCTGATCACAGGCGGCGGCGCCCTGCTGCTGTCCTTTGCCCCCAGCCTTCGCAGCGAAACACTGCCCTACCTGCAACAACCCGACGCGATTTATCTGGCCCTGTTCGGCCTGGCCAACCTGCTGCTGGCGCCCCTGCTGCCGGTACGCCATGAAGGTGTGCGCAACCAGCTGCAGGCCCTGGTATCGGCCCTGCTGGTATTCGCCAGCGTACTGCAGGCACTGATCCTGCTCGCCCCGCTGGCACAGATCGGCAATCAACCCGCCATCTCACTGAGTCTGGCCACCCTGCTGGCTGCCGCCCTGCTGCATCTGGCCATCAACCTGGGCAAACGCAGCCCGCGGATCGCCATGCCCCGTCGCGACCTCGACGACAGCCGCGAGACCGGCACCGTCAAATGGTTCAACACCTCCAAGGGGTTCGGCTTCATTTCCCGCGACATCGGCGACGACATCTTCGTGCACTTCCGCGCCATTCGCGGCGAGGGCCACCGTGTTCTGGTCGAAGGCCAGCGCGTGGAGTTCTCGGTGATGCAACGCGACAAGGGCCTGCAGGCCGAAGACGTGATAGTCGCCCTGCCCGGCCAACGCTGAATAAATGCGTATAAAAAAGCCCGCTGATGCGGGCTTTTTTATGGGCTCAGTAATGAGGCGGCGGCGCATCGCCCTCGGCGATACCGAACTGGCCGACCATCTCTTCCTGGCGACGGGCCAACACGGCAATCTGCTGCTGCAGGCGCTCGATATCCCGCTGCTGCGCCACCACTACATCATTCAGCGCCGCAATGGTGTCGTCCTGGAAGGCCAGCCGGCTCTCCAGCTCGATGACACGCTGCTCCAGTTCCATCGCTCAAGCCTCCGCAAACTGGAAATCATTGGTAAGCACCAGACGCAGGCGCTCGCGAATCGAGGCCACCTCGCCAGCCTCATAGGCACGCGCCGGATGCCGCCCCCAGACAGGAGCCGGCCAGGCCTGATCCTCACGGCGACGCACGATCACATGCATGTGCAGCTGGCTGACCACGTTGCCCAACGTGGCGACATTCATCTTGTCGGCCACGAAGGCATCCTTGAGGGTCTCCGCCAGGCGAGTGGTTTCCAGCCAGAGCTGCTGCTGATCGGCAGTATCCAGCTGGAACAGCTCGCTGACCGCCTCGCGACGCGGCACCAGAATGAACCAGGGGTAATTGGCATCGTTCATCAGCAGCAGGCGGCAGAGCGGAAAATCCCCCATGACCAGGGTGTCCTGCTGTAAACGGGAATCAAGGCTGAACATCTGAGCTTCCTCCGGACCAGGCCCAACGGCCGCGCAGCATAGCGGGATGGCCAGCGCAATTCACCTTCAGCGACTCGCCCACTGCGCCAAGATGATGCGCATCGACTCCCCGAGCGAGCCAGATGACAGCCTAAAGTATGGCCAAGCCTCGACAGCAAAGAGGAGCGAGAGGTCACCGCTCCAAAAGCGGGCACTCTCAAATCGGCAGCGCCCACAAATTGAACAAGCGCACAGGCAAAAACGTTACCGACGAGTAAATTCCACCTGCAGCAATGGATCACGGTAACGCTCGGATGCCCACCCTATAAAGGAAATGATCCCATCAAGAGCAGGCTCGCCTGCTGTAGGGCCCATGAAAAGGGACTTGTAGCCGTGAACCCACCCCGAAGAGAGCAAAAGAAAGAAACTTTCCATGGCCGATAAGCATTTTGTGCATGGAAGTTGCTTTAGGAGGAGCACCGTCAGCGTCGGCACGTTTCGATCTGTCTGCAAAGCCCTAAGCGATTGGATTTGCAGTCTTTTCAGAACAAGCCGGAGCGCGGGACTGAAGACGACAAAACCTACAAAATTGCGACGTCAAAAATGCAGATTTGCGACGCGCACAGAGAGAACTTGTAGGGAATCAATGATATCTGTCGCCAACTTAAGTCACCGTGCTATAAGTTAGCGCCGACACAAAAAGAAAGAGCCGCCCAGAAAACAAGACAATGGGCAGCACAAATCTTCTAAACCAAAGGAGCAATCACAATGCAAGTGATGAAGTGGAGCGCACTGGCTCTGGCCGTGACCGCCGGTACCACCCAACTGGCTTTCGCCAGCGCACAGTCCGATTCCAAGGGCTTTGTTGAAGACAGCAGCTTCGACGTTCTCAACAAGAACTATTTCTTCCACCGCGATTTCCGCAACAATGGCGCAGGTAACGGCGGCAGCTCTGACGATCAGAATTATCGTCAAGAGTGGGCCCATGGCATCACCGCCCTCTACGAGTCCGGCTTCACTCAAGGCACTGTTGGTTTCGGCGTAGATGCCCACGGCATGCTGGGCCTGAAGCTCGACAGCGGCCGCGGCACTACCGGCACCGGCCTACTGCCGATCGACAGTGAAGGTCGCGCAGAGGACGAGTACTCCTACGCTGGCGGCGCAGTTAAAATCCAAGTTTCCAACACCGTACTGAAGTACGGCGATCTGATGCCCACCGCTCCGGTTTTTGCTACTGGCACCGCTCGCCTGTTCCCAGGCTCGGCCACTGGCTTCCAAGTACTGAGCAGTGAAGTCGAAGGCCTGAACATCGACGCTGGTCATTTCACCTCCATCCGCGACGGCAGCGCTAGCACCAATAGCGACGGCGAAATCACTCTGGCCTACGCCGGCGCGATCGATGCCGGTGACGTCGATTACGTAGGCGGCTCTTACGCTGTCAACGAGAACCTCAGTGTCAGCCTGTATGGTGCTGAGCTGGAAGATATCTGGCGTCAGTACTACAGCAACGTCAACTACAACATCCCGCTTGCCGAGAACCAGGCCCTTAACTTCGATTTCAACATCTATCGCACCAACGAAGAAGGTGACGAGCTGGCTGGCGAAATCGACAACACCACCTGGTCTCTGGCTGCCGCCTATTCCATTGGTGCACACAAGTTCACCCTGGCCCACCAGCAAGTGAACGGCGACGAGCCCTTCGATTACATCTCGATGGACGGAGGCAACGCTGGCGACTCCATTTGGCTGAACAACTCCGTGCAGTACTCCGACTTCAACGCTGCAAACGAGAAGTCCTGGCAGGTTCGTTACGACCTGAACATGGCTGAATTCGGCGTTCCCGGTCTGAGCTTCATGGCTCGCTACATCAAGGGTACCGATGCAGACGGCACCCACGCAGACCCGAGCGGCGCATACGCTGGTTACGGCGGCGACGACGGCAAAGAGTGGGAGCGTGATCTGGAAGTCAAATACGTCTTCCAGGAAGGCGCAGCGAAGGATCTCTCCATCCGCGTTCGTCACGCCTCTTGGCGCGCCAACAACGATATGGGCGGCTACTACTCCGGCGGCAGCAGCGCCTTGGACGAAATCCGCGTAATCACCGAGTACCCGCTGGACGTCCTCTAAGAGTCCGCACGTAATCAGTGAAAAAAAGAACCCGGCCTAGGCCGGGTTCTTTTTTAGCCGCAGCTTTGCATCACTGAGGCAAGGCATAGGTCCCGGTGACATGGGCCACCAGCTCGCCCTCCTCGCCTTGCGAGTAGAGCTGCACCTCGCATACAGCCTGGCGCCGCGACAGACGCAGGATACGCGCCTCGGCAATCAGATCCACCGGTTTGGGCCGAGCCAGGAAGTTGATATTGAGATTGGCCGTCACCGCCATCTCCACCCGCCCCAATCGCCCCAGCACCACCGCATACATGGCCGCATCGGCCAGCGACATGATGGTCGGCCCCGACAGTGTTCCACCCGGCCGCACCAGCTTGCCCTGAAAAGGCACCCGCGCCACCGCCAGATCGGCATCGAGACGGTCGATGCACAGGTCGATATCCTCGGCCATCGGCACTCCAGCGCGGATCAGCGCCTGCACCTGGCCAGCGGTCAGTTCCGCCATCCTCAACTCCCGGTCTGTCCTGTACGCCACATGGCTGGCACCGTACAATGCCGAGTCATTATTTGCCCTCGCAACCGACATAACGGCCAAACATGCGTACCAGTCAGTACCTGCTCTCGACCCTCAAGGAAACCCCCTCCGACGCAGTAGTGATCAGCCACCAGCTGATGCTGCGTGCCGGCATGACCCGCAAGCTCGCCTCCGGCCTGTACACCTGGCTGCCGATGGGGCTGCGCGTGCTGCGCAAGGCCGAGGCCATCGTGCGCGAGGAGATGAATGCCGCCGGCGCCCTGGAAGTGCTGATGCCAGCCGTGCAGCCGGCCGAGCTGTGGCAGGAGTCGGGACGCTGGGAGCAGTACGGCCCCGAGCTGCTGCGCATCAAGGACCGCCACGACCGCGAGTTCTGCGTCGGCCCGACCCACGAGGAAGTCATTACCGATCTGGCGCGCAACGAACTGAACAGCTACAAGCAGCTGCCGATCAACATGTACCAGATCCAGACCAAGTTCCGTGACGAGATCCGTCCGCGCTTCGGTCTGATGCGTGGCCGCGAGTTCCTGATGAAGGACGCCTACTCCTTCCATGCGGACCAGGCCTCGCTGCAGGAAACCTACGACCGCATGCACCAGGCCTACTGCAACGTGTTCACCCGCCTGGGCCTGAACTTCCGTCCGGTGCAGGCCGATACCGGCTCCATCGGCGGTACCGGCTCCCACGAGTTCCACGTGCTGGCCGAATCCGGTGAAGACGATATCGCCTTCAGCGACACCTCCGACTACGCCGCCAACATCGAGAAGGCCGAGGCCATTCCGCGCGAGAAAGCGCGCGGCGCGGCCACCGAAGAACTGCGCCTGGTCGACACGCCGAACGCCAAGACCATCGACGAGCTGGTCGAGCAGTTCGGCCTGGCCATCGACAAGACCGTGAAGACCCTGGTGGTGCATGCCGCCGAGGAAGGCAAGCTGATCGCCCTGATCGTTCGCGGCGACCACGAGCTGAACGAGATCAAGGCCGCCAATCATGAGCTGGTCGCCAGCCCGCTGGTGTTCGCCTCCGAGGCCGAGATCCGCGCCGCCATTGGCGCCGGCCCCGGCTCGCTGGGCCCGCTGAACCTGCCGATCGCCTGCGTGATCGACCGCAGCGTGGCCCTCATGAACGATTTCGGCGCCGGCGCCAACGTCGACGACAAGCACTACTTCGGCCTCAACTGGGAGCGCGACCTGCCGCTGCCGGCGATCGCCGACCTGCGCAACGTGGTCGAGGGCGACCCCAGCCCGGACGGCCAGGGCACCCTGGTGATCAAGCGCGGCATCGAAGTCGGGCATATCTTCCAGCTCGGCACCAAGTACAGCGAGGCCATGGGCTGCAAGGTACTGGGCGAGAACGGCAAGCCGGTGACCCTGACCATGGGCTGCTACGGTATCGGCGTATCGCGCGTGGTGGCCGCAGCCATCGAGCAGAACTACGACGAACGCGGCATCCTCTGGACCGACGCCCTGGCGCCCTTCCAGGTCGCCATCGTGCCGATGAAGTACGAGAACGAAGCGGTGCGCGAAGCCACCGACAAGCTCTACGCCGAGCTGACCGCCGCCGGCTACGAAGTGCTGCTGGACGACCGCGACAAGAAGACCAGCCCCGGCGTGAAGTTCGCCGACATGGAGCTGATCGGCATCCCGCACCGTATCGTGGTCAGCGAGCGCGGCCTGGCCGAGGGCAACCTCGAGTACAAGCACCGCCGCGACAGCGAGAGCCAGCCCCTGCCGGCTGCCGAGGCCTTGTCCTTCCTGGCAACCCGTATCCCCCGCTGAGTACCGACCAAGAAGCCCGCATGTTCCAGCGACAAACCCTCAATACCGGCGCCGCCCTGCTCGGCGCCCTCCTCCTCGGCGGCTGCGCCAACCAGCTGCCGCAGCGCAGCGAGCACGAGGAGCGCTTCGAGCGCCGCCTGCTCGACCACAGCCTGCAGATCGATGTAGGCGAGCCACGGGTGCTGGAGCTGCCGCAGCGCCGGGTACGCATCCACGAGCAGAAGACCTTCGAAGTCACCGAATTCGAGGTCACCCGCCGCTACGACCGCTACACCCCCTATCAGCCCTGGCGCGAGCTGTACGAGGTGCCGCTGGGCGCGGTGGCGGTGGTCGCTGGCGTCGGCGCCAACGTGGTCAACGTGATCGCGCTCGGCCGCCTGCCGGACAGCATGACCAAGGACTGGATCAGCTACGGCGTGGCCGGTCTCAACCCGGCGATGAACGTCGAGTCCAACGGTCGCTCCCAGCAGAACCTGGCGGCCATCGAGGAAAAGCAGCACGACAAGCGCATGGAGTATTCCAGCCTGCCCTGGGCGGAACGCCCGGTGCTGGTCAAGGCCGGTCGCGAGACCCACGAGCTGACCAGCGACCGCAGCGGCGTGTTGCGCCTGAACCTGCTCGACGGCCCCTTTGCCGAGCATGACGCCAGCCAGGTCGGCACCCTGCTGCTGAGCGTGGAAGACCCACAGGACGGCGCTCGCGCCGAGGCCACCCTGCTGGTCAGCCGCAACCTGCGCGGCAAGCTGCGCGAAGCCCACGCCCTGATCTACGACGACCTGGAAGATGACGAAGTCAGCCACTGGGTGCACCGGGTCAAGCGCCTGTCCGACCTGGGTCTGGAAGAGGAAGCCAGCGAGCTGGAGCAGAGCCTGATCGAGCTGACCCGCAACGACCCGGAACTGCAGCAGGAATTCCTCAAGGCGCTGATGAAGGACGCCGGTCGCCTCGCCGCCGACCCGGGCGAAGACTGATCAGCGCCTGACGACGAAGCCGGTGATGCCCTGCACCGGCTGCTGCTCCAACTCCAGCGCATCCACCCGCGCCGCCTGCGGGCCGTGCCCGAGCCAGGTTTCCAGCTCGCGCACCGCAGACTCCTCCCCCTCGACCAGCACCTCGACCCTGCCATCGGCCAGGTTGCGCACCCAGCCATTCAGGTCGAGGCGTTCGGCCTCCTCCTGAGTGTGCTGACGAAAACTCACACCCTGCACCTTGCCGCTGACAAAACCGTGTAAGCAGATCTGCATTCCGTTACTCCTCGGCCTGCCAGTGGGCCAGCCGCGCCTGCAGGCCGGCAGCGGTCTGTTCGCCGACCAGTCGCTCGCGCAGCCTGCCTTCGGCATCGATGATATAGGTGACCGGCAACACGTCGTTGCGCGGCAGTTCCAGGCGCGACGCGGGGTCCTGCGCCAGCACGGTGAAACGGATAGCGAAGGCCTCGGCGGCCTTGCTCAGCGCCTCGCCCTGCAGGGCATCGAAGTTGACGCCGAGCACCTGGGCGCCCTTGTTGCGCAGCCCGTCGTTGAGCTTGTTCAGCTCCGGAATCTCGGTGCGGCAGGGCTTGCACCACTCGGCCCAGTAATTGATCACCAACCACTGGCCTTCCAGTTGTTCAGCCGGTACCTTTCGTCCATGCTGATCGACGCCCCAGTCCTCGGCGCAGCCGGCCAGAAGAAGCCCGGCAATGACACCTATCACCATCTGGAGTGGCCTTCCCATGCATTCGCTCCTCGTGCACGCGGGGTTGATATGACGCTGGATGCTCTGCACCTGGAAGTGCCGGACATCCTCGCAGAGGATGCCACGCCACTCGCCGACCTCATGTCCGAGCTCGCCGGCGCACGCCAGCAGTCCCGCGAGGATGGCCTGCAGCAAGTGCTGAGCCTGCTGTTCCGTCTCAATCGCTGCGCCATGACCTTACTGGAAAGGCAGCGGGCCCTGCAAAGCTTCTGCGAAGAGTACCGCCACTACTGCCAACCGCTGCGCGACGGCGCCATGCCCAGCGCGCTGTTCGTACACCTGTGCGACGAACTGGCTGCCGGCTTCAAGCGTCTGTTGCTGCAGATACTCCAGGGGCGCCAGCCCTCGCGGCCGCACCTGGCCTGGTGCCTATATATGGCCGAGCACTTCCTCGCCCAGAGCCTGCTGCGCCATTACCAGCTGTACCAGGAACCGCCGGCCTCGCTGTGGAGCGACAGCCACCTGCTGTACTGGATCGGCGAACACCAGGGCTGCCTCGACGAACACGTCGCCGCGCCGTTCCAGCCCACCCCGGCCGGATCGTTGCGCGGCCTGCACCAACAGATGCTGGTGCTGGCCCTGAGCAATCCCTTCCACCTGGCCGAAGGTGAATGCGCTGCGCTGTTCGGTGCCCTAACGCCCCTGGCCGACCTCGCTCGCCTGCTGCCCTGGGACGAGGACGAAGAAGGCGAAGGCCCGCTGATCGACCTCAGCCAGGCCCAGCCGTGCCTGCCCTACGACGCCGAAGTGCGAGGCGCGCCCGAATATCTGCGCCGCCTGGAACTCGGCGCCCTGCTGGTCGCCCTGCATGAGCCGGCACCGCTGCAGAGCCCGCGCGAGCGCGAGTTGCTGGAGCGGGTGCGGCAGAACTGGCTCGGCCGTCAACAACGCCGCCATCCGCGCGCCGATTTCAGCGCCGATTGCAGCCTGGTGATCGGCCTGCCAGCCATCCACGCCCAACTGCTGGAAAAGCGCCCCACCAGCTGCGCCGCACAGATGCTCGACGCCAGCCCCGGCGGTGCGCGCCTGCTCTGCCATGCCGACCAGGCCGTGCAGTTGCCGGTCGGGCAACTGGCCCTGGTGCTGACCCACAGCGGCACGCCGACCCTGGCCCTGGTGCGCTGGCGCCACCTCAATCAGGAAGGCCTGCATCTCGGGCTGCGCTATCTCAAGGGCTTGCCGCGCCCGGTCTGGCTGCGCCGCGCACCCAGCGCCCAGACCCACCCCGGCGTGCTGCAGAGCACTCCCGAACCCGGCGCCGGCTGGCACCACGGCCTGTGGTTGCCCTGCGGGCAGTTCGTCGAGGGCGAGAACGTCTGGCTGCAACTGGCCAACGTCAACAACCAGGCCGTGCTGCCGCTGCCCGCAGCCAATCTCAGCACTCCCACGGTGATTCGCCACCCCCTGCGCCTGGCCTGATCCTTCAGCCAGGTTCTGCGACGAAAGTCTCAGCCGGCGGAGCCTCAGTGCACAGTTTCGCCGGGGACCCCACGCCTATAATCCGCCCATTCCTATACCAACGAGTTCTGCCGGAGCCCTCCCATGTCCCAAGCCAACGACAAGCTGATCGGCCCAGTCCCTGCCAGCATCGTCAATAGCGCACGCCTTAGCGTTACGCCCTATGAGGGCCGGGTCGGGGAGTTCAACGTGGCGGTGTGGCTGCATCTGCCGGGGCTGGCCAACCTGCCGGTGTCGCTGATGGTGCGCTACCGTGACGGCAGCCAGGTGCGCGAAGTGGCGGTGGATCATGGCAAGGTAAACGGGCACAACAAGGTCATGCTATCCGGCATCGCCCGCCTGCCGATGAAACAGAAGATCGAGGACATGCAGGTGCGCCTGCGCTCGGCGGTACCGGCGCAGACGCTGATCGTCGAGGAACTGTTCGTGCAAGCCGTGGAGATGCTGGACGCCGCTTCCCGCCAGGCGCTGGCCTGACACTTCCGGCTCTTTCCCACCCCCGCCTCGGCGGGGGTTTTGTTTTTTAGGGGACTCAGAAAACCCCGAAGCGCACCACGCTGCTGGGCTTCGGCGGCTCGGCCTCTTCCGCTGCCTGGCGGGCCAGTGCCGCCAGCGACTCGGGCCAGCGCGAGAAGCGCAGGCCGGTGATACGGTTGAGCCTCTCCAGCGCCTCCTCCGAGTCCCGCGGCTGCAACGGCACTATCTTGTTCTTGCTACTGCTCATTCACTCGACTTCCCTGAGTCATTCAGGCCGCTAGCAGTGTGCCAGCATATAGCTGGGTAGTTGCCAGAAGCGTGCCAGCCTTCCTGGGCCGGTGGTTTCTGCGCCTCAGCGCACCTGCAGTCTCATGCGACAGACTGCACCTCGCCTTAAACTGACTTTTTTCGTCACTTCTGGCAAGCCTATTCCTTGGCACGCAGCCACTGCGCGAGGCTGCCATCGAACAGCGCCGCCTGCTGCTCATGCAGTTGCGCCAATACCTGGCGCAACGCCGGATACCAGGCCTCGTCCAGTTGTTCCGGCAACTGCCCCGGACGCGGCAGCGGCCAGGGGCTATGACCGAGCAGGCGATGCAGGCTGTAATGCTCCAAATCGCGACACAGCACCCAGCCCCCGCCGCTGGTGCGACAGATCAGCTGTTCGCGCTCGAGGAAGTCGAGTACTTCCTCCCACTCGTCCTCCGGCAGCAACCAGCCTTCGCGCTGCACATCGAGGTGGCGCACCGGCCGACCACGCTGCTGACGATCGTGGAATACCCGCAGCACACCGAGCAGCACCAGCAGGCGCGGCAACGCACGACGCCGCCAGATGCGCGACGACGACAGGTTGCATACCAGCTCGGCGCCGAACAGCACGATCAGCCAGGACAGATAGACCCACAGCAGGAACAACGGCACCGTGGCGAAGGCCCCGTAGATCAGCTGATAACCCGGGAACAGGCTGACGAACAGGCCGAAGATGCCCTTGGCTATTTCCACCAGCACGGCAGCAAACAGCCCACCGGTCAGCGCATGCGCCAGCGGCACGCGGGCATTGGGCACCGCCGAATAGATCAGGGTGAAAGCCGCCGTGCTGAACAGCAGTGGCGCGAAGCCCAGCAGGGTCTTGGCGCCGATCAGCGCATCCGGCCCGGACAGCAGCGACAACGAGGCGATGTAGGTGGTCACGGCGAAACCGGCGCCCAGCAGCAGCGGCCCCAGACTGAGGATCGCCCAGTACAACAGGAAGCTGGAGATACCGCGACGCGGCTGGCGCACCCGCCAGATCGCGTTGAAGGTTTTCTCGATGGTCACCAGCATGAAGAACGCGGTGACCGCCAACAGCGCCACACCGACCCAGGTCAGGTGACGTGCCTGGGTAGTGAATTCGCGCAGGTACTGCTGCACCGTCTCGCCGGACGATGGCACGAAGTTGTGAAAGATGAAACTCTGGATCTGCTCGCCGGTATCCTGAAACGCCGGCACGGCGGAGAGCGTGGCGAAGGTCACGGTCATCACCGGCACCACGGCGAACAGCGTGGTGTAGGTCAGCGCGGCGGCGCTGTTGATGGCGCGGTCGGCGAGGAAACGCTGCAACAGGAAACGCCAGAACTCCACCACATCATCCAGCCGCTGTCGCATGCCCACTCCTTAGAACCCGTTTCGTGCTCGACGCGGCTAGAATAGCGCCCTCATTCGCCAATGGGCACCCGCCATGACCGATCTGACCCTCTACCACAACCCGCGCTGCTCCAAGTCCCGCGGTGCGCTGGAGCTGCTCGAAGCCCGCGGCCTGGCGCCGAATGTGGTGCGCTATCTGGAAACGCCGCCCAGCGCCGCCGAACTGCGCGAGCTGTTGAGCAAGCTGGGCATCGGCGCCCGCGCGCTGCTGCGCAGTGGCGAGGATGAATACAAGGAGCTCGGCCTGGCCGATGCCAGCCTCAGCGATGAGCAACTGATCGCCGCCATGGCCGCCCATCCCAAGCTGATCGAGCGGCCGATCCTGGTCGCCGGCAAGCGCGCCGTGATCGGTCGCCCGCCGGAGAAGGTGCTGGAGCTGCTGGCATGAGTTCGCCCTACATCCTGGTGCTCTACTACAGCCGCCACGGCGCCACCGCCGAGATGGCCCGGCAGATTGCCCGCGGCGTCGAACTGGGCGGCCTGGAGGCGCGCCTGCGCACGGTGCCGGCGGTGTCCAGCGAATGCGAGGCCGTGGCCCCGGCCATCCCCGACGAAGGCGCCCTGTACGTCAGCATCGACGACCTCAAGCATTGCGCCGGATTGGCGTTGGGCAGCCCGACCCGCTTCGGCAACATGGCCGCGCCACTGAAATACTTCATCGACGGCACCAGCGCCCTGTGGCTGACCGGCGAACTGGTCGGCAAACCGGCCGGCGTATTCACTTCCACCTCCAGCCTGCACGGCGGCCAGGAAAGCACCCTGCTGTCGATGATGCTGCCGCTGCTGCACCACGGCATGCTGGTCTGCGGACTGCCGTACAGCGAAGGCGCCCTGCTCGACACCCGCGGCGGCGGCACGCCTTATGGCCCCAGCCATCATGCCGGCGCCGATGGCAAACGTAACCTCGACGAACACGAAATCACTCTGTGCCGCGCCCTCGGCCAGCGCCTGGCGAACACCGCCGCAAAACTGGAGACCACCCGTGGCTAGAACGCCCAAGCCCCTGCCCAGCCTCGACTGGCTGGCCCCACGCCTGAAGCTCAGCCGCGCCCTCAGCCTGTTCAGCTTCGCCGCCCTGCTCGTCCTGTTGCTGGTGTGGAACCTGGCCTTCGCCGATCTCCATGGCGCACGCACCTGGGTGGTGTTGAGCATCCAGCTGCTGCCATTGCTGCTGCTCGCCCCCGGCCTGCTACTGGGCAACGCCCGCGCCCACGCCTGGGCCTGCTTCGTGGTGAATATCTATTTCATCCAGGGCGTATTGGCCACCATCGACCCGAACCGCGCCCTGTTCGGCGCCTTGGAGACGGTGATCAGCCTGCTCCTGTTCTGCAGCGCCCTGCTCTACGTCCGCTGGAAGTTCCAGCACGACCGCAAGCTGGCGGGCGAAAGCTGATGCGTCTGGTGCTGCTGCCGGGCCTCAACGGCAGCAGCAGCCTGTTCGCGCCACTGCTAACGCAGCTCGAGGATTTGCCCTGTTCAGTACTGGAACTTCCGCCTCAGGGACCGCAGGACCATGACAGCCTGGCCAGCGTCCTGATCGAGCAGTTGGGGGAGACGCCTTTCGCCCTGCTCGGCGAGTCCTTCTCCGGCCCGCTGGCCTTTCGCCTGGCACTGCGCAGACCGAGCGCCCTGAAAGGCCTGATCCTCGCGGCCAGTTTTCTCAGCCCGCCTCATCCGCTACTGTCGTTGGCCTGCCGCCTGCCAATAGCACGAAGCTTGCCGGCACCAGCCTGGCTTCTACGATGGTTCTGCATCGAGGACGCCGATACGAAGGTGCTGCAGCTGCTACAAAATGAGATCCGCCATCTGTCGCCGCAACTGGTTCGGCAGCGACTACAGGCTCTCGCGCAACTGCGCTGCCCGGAAGAAAATCTGGCGTTGCCGACATTACACCTGTGGCCAACGCGCGACAGATTGGTGAGCCATTTGGCAACAGCCAGCATTGGCAGGCACTGCTGTAATCTTCAACAGGCCAGGATAGAAGGGCCTCATTTCCTGCTGCAAAGCCAACCACAGGCCTGCGCCCAGGTAATCCGGCAGTTCATCACTGGGCTAAGCGAAACAGCCTGATTACCAGCCCAGGGTTTCCTTGAGGAAGGGAATGGTCAGCTTGCGCTGGGCCTGCAGAGAGGCCTGGTCGAGGCGTTCCAGCAGCTCGAACAGCGCGCTCATGCTGCGTTCGCCGCGAGTGAGGATGAAGCGACCGACCTCGTCGGTGAGGTGCAGGCCACGGCGCGAGGCCCGCAGCTGCAGGGCGCGCAGCTTGTCTTCGTCGGAAAGCGAATGCAGCTGGAATACCAGCGCCAGGGTGAGGCGCGACTGCAGGTCAGGCAACTGGATCGGCAGTTCACGTGGCGACACAGTGGCCGCCAGCAGCAGGCGCCGACCGGAGTCGCGCAGGCGATTGAACAGGTGGAACAGCGCCTCTTCCCAGTCCACCCGCCCCGCCACGGCATCGAGATCGTCCAGGCACACCAGTTCGGCCTGATCCAGGCCATCCAGCAACTCCGGACCGTAATCTGCCACTTCAGCCAACGGCAGGTACACGGCTTGCTCGCCACGCTGCTCGAAACGCAGGCAGGCCGCCTGCAGCAGGTGACTGCGCCCCACACCTTCGCCACCCCACAGGTAGATCAGGCTCTCGGTCCAGCCGGCGTCGGCCTCGCACAGGCGCTCGACATAGCCGAGCGCCGCCGCGTTGGCGCCGGGGTAGTAGTTGGCAAAGGTGGCGTCGTCACGCAGACGCACGCCGAGGGGCAGCTGGACAGGTTTCATGCGCTGGACGGCGGTTCTTGCGAATCGCCGGAAGACTCTCCGTAAAGTGCGGAAAGTTTATAGAAATCATGCGCATGGCGCAGCAAAACCATGATCACGGCGGCCACCGGCAGAGCCAGGAGCACACCAGTGAAGCCGAACAGCTGGCCACCAGCGAGGATGGCGAAGATCACCGCGACCGGGTGCAGGCCGATGCGGTCGCCGACCAGCATGGGGGTCAACACCATGCCTTCGAGCAATTGGCCGATGCTGAAGACCACGGCGATGCCGATCAGCGGGTACAGCTCGAAGCCGGCGTACTGGAACAGCGCGGCCACCACGGCGGCGCCGAAACCGACGACAAAGCCCATGTACGGCACGATGCTGGCCAGGCCGGCGAGCAGGCCGATCAGCAAGCCCAGTTCCAGGCCGACGACCATCAGGCCGACCGAGTAAATGGCAGCCAGGGCCAGCATCACCAGCAACTGGCCGCGCATGAAGGCGCCGAGCACCTCGTGGCATTCACCGACCAGGCGCACCACCAGGCCCTCGCGCGCCCTCGGCAACAGGTTCTGCAGCTTGGCCACCATCAGGTCCCAGTCGCGCAGCAGGTAGAAGGCCACCACCGGGATCAGGAACAGGTTGCCCAGCCAACCGAGCAGCGCCAGGCTCGAGGCGGTGGCCTGAGCCAGCAGACCGCCGACGATGTCAGTGGTCTTGCCCATATGTCCGGACAGCGCCTGCTTGACCTGCTCGAAGCGCCAGAAGCCCTCGGCCAGACCGAGCTGTGTCTGCACCCAGGGCAGAGCCTGGTGCTGGGCCCAATCGAGGCCCTGCGGCGCCAGCTCGTAGAGACGCACCAACTGGCGACCGAGCATGGGAATCAGCACCAGCAGCATGATCAACAGCAGCAGGCTGAACAGGCTGAAGACGATGACCACGCCCCAGGTGCGCGACAGACCGCGTTTCTCCAGGCGGTCCACCAGCGGATCGCCCATGTAGGCCAGCAGCATGGCCACCAGGAAGGGCGACAGGATCGGGGTGAGCAAATAGATCAGCCAGCCACACAGGAACAATCCGGCCAGCCACAGCCAGCGCCGCGAATCGGTCATCTCAGGCACTCCGCCTCTAGTGATGAAACTTGCACGCCCGCATGCCGGGCGGCGCACATGTCAGTCCTTGAACGACGAACCGCCGGCTTACCAGCGGAAGCGCATAAGATTGGCCGGTGCCGGAACGGGCGCAGCCTGGGGGTCGTTGCTGGCATCCAGCGGCGCGGCGTCCGCCGGCACTTCCTGCAGGCCAGCCAGGCCCAGCTGGGCGCGCAGCTGTTCGGCGCTGGCGTTGACCTGCCAGACTATCTGATCGCCCTTGACCCGCATCAGACGCGCGGCGAAGGGTTCGAGCAGGCGTTCCAGCTCGGCATAGCGACCCAGGTTGGCACCCTGGATCTCCAGGGTCAGGGCGCTGGCGGCGCCCGGCTTGACCAGAAAACGCGGCGCCAGGCGCTCGCTCACGGCCAGCAACACAGCATCAGCCAGCGCCTTCTGATCGGCGCCCTGGGCCTTGCCCTGCTCGCGCGCGTCGCCCAGCCACAGGCGCCACTCGGCCAGCCACTGACCGCCGTCCTCGCGAGCCTGCACGGCCAGCAGGGCATCGGCGCCGTAACGCTCGGAGGCCGGCTGCAGGGCATCTGGCTGGCTGGCCGCGAGGTTTTCCGGGGTGGCGACCAGTTGTTCCTGCAGATCGGCCAGCGGCAGGCGCAGCGGCAGACCACGGTGTTGGGCGGCCTGTTGCAGTGGCGCAGCGGCTTCCTGGCCATCGCCGACCAGGCTGGCACCTTCGGCACCAGTGTTCAGCCACCAGGTCAAGATGGCCGGACGATTGGCACCCCACAGCGCCAGGCCGGCCTGGCGCAGTTTGTTTTCGGTGGTCAGCGGGTCGAAATCCACCACCAGGGTCTCGCCCTCGTACACATATTGGCTGACCAGCTGCTGCGGATCCTGGCGCACGCCTTCCAGCGCCGGGCTCTGCACGGCCTTGGCGTCGCCGGTCAGGCGCAGCACCAGGGTCTCCAAAGCGCGACTGAGGGCGGCCGTGCGCTCCTCCGGCTGCTGGCTGGTGACTGGCTCGCGCACCTGATAGAGGCCGCTGACCGTCTCGGCCAGGGCCGGCAGGCTGAGCAGCGAAAGACAAAGTGCAAACAGGCGGGCGGACAGGCGCATCGATAGGGTCTCGGTTCGAAGGGACGCGCCTGTGCGGCGCGCGGAGGGCTATACCTTAAACAGCCGCCTGTCCCCCGGCAACCGTCGCGCCAGGTGGCCGCTGACGGGCAAGCCTGATAAAATCGCGCGCCTTCGCGGACCGGCCCGTGCCAACGCCGGTCGCCCACAGCATTTCCCCTTCTAAAGGCCTGAACCCATGAGCAAGCAACCCTCCATCAGCTACAAGGATGCAGGTGTCGACATCGACGCCGGCGAAGCCCTGGTCGAGCGCATCAAAGGCGTGGCCAAGCGCACCGCGCGTCCGGAAGTCATGGGTGGCCTGGGTGGTTTCGGCGCCCTCTGCGAAATTCCCGCCGGCTACAAGCAGCCGGTACTGGTGTCCGGCACCGACGGCGTCGGCACCAAGCTGCGCCTGGCGCTGAACCTGAACAAGCACGACAGCATCGGCCAGGACCTGGTCGCCATGTGTGTCAACGACCTGGTGGTGTGCGGCGCCGAGCCGCTGTTCTTCCTCGACTACTATGCCACCGGCAAGCTCAACGTCGACGTGGCCGCCACCGTGGTCACCGGCATCGGCGCCGGTTGCGAGCTGGCCGGCTGCTCCCTGGTCGGTGGCGAGACCGCCGAGATGCCGGGCATGTACGAAGGCGAAGATTACGACCTGGCCGGCTTCTGCGTCGGCGTGGTGGAGAAGGCCGAGATCATCGACGGCTCGAAAGTGGTCACCGGCGACGCCCTGATCGCCCTGCCTTCCTCCGGCCCGCACTCTAACGGCTACTCGCTGATCCGCAAGATTCTCGAAGTGTCCGACACCGACATCGAAGCCACCGAGCTGAACGGCAGCAAGCTGGCCGACCTGCTGATGGCGCCGACCCGCATCTACGTCAAGCCGCTGCTCAAGCTGATCAAGGACACCGGCGCGGTCAAGGCCATGGCCCACATCACCGGCGGCGGCCTGCTCGACAACATCCCGCGCGTGCTGCCGCAAGGCGCCCAGGCGGTGATCGACGTGGCCAGCTGGAACCGCCCGGCCGTGTTCGACTTCCTGCAGGAAAAAGGCAACGTCGACGAGCACGAGATGCACCGCGTACTGAACTGCGGCGTCGGCATGGTCATCTGCGTCGCCCAGGATCAGGTCGAGGCTACCCTGGCCAGCCTGCGCGCCTCGGGTGAAACCCCGTGGGTGATCGGCCAGATCGCCCAGGCCGCCGAAGGTGCCGAGCTGGTCGTGCTGAACAACCTGAAAGCCCACTGATGGGCGACTGCAATGTCGTTGTGCTGATCTCGGGGTCCGGCAGCAATCTGCAGGCCCTGATCGACAGCATCGCCAATGACGGCAATCCGGCGCGCATCGCCGCGGTGATCTCCAACCGCGCCGATGCCTACGGCCTGGAGCGCGCCAGGCAGGCCGGCATCGCCACCCGCGTGCTGGACCACAAGCAGTTCGACGGCCGCGAGGCCTTCGACACCGCGCTGGTCGAGGCCATCGACGGCTTCGACCCGCAGTTGGTGGTGCTGGCCGGCTTTATGCGCATTCTCACCGGCAACTTCGTGCGTCACTACGAAGGCCGTTTACTGAACATCCATCCCTCGCTGCTGCCCAAGTACAAGGGCCTGCACACCCACCAGCGTGCGCTGGAGGCCGGTGACAGCGAGCATGGCTGCAGCGTGCACTTCGTCACCGAGGAACTCGATGGCGGGCCTCTGGTCGTACAGGCGGTGGTGCCGGTAGAGTCTGGCGATACGCCGGAAAGCCTGGCCCAGCGCGTGCATTCCCAGGAGCACCACATCTATCCTCTGGCGATGCGCTGGTTCGCCGAAGGCCGCCTGCGACTGGGCGCCAGCGGCGCACAACTGGACGGCAAGGACCTGCCGGCCACCGGACACCTGATCCGCACATAGGAGATTCCATGCCCCGCGTTCTGCTGATGCTGCTCGCCCTCCTGGCCCTGCCGGTGCAGGCCGCCCTGGAGCTCAAGCCCTTCTCCGCCAGCTACACCGCCGACTGGAAGCAGGTGCCGATCAGCGGCACCGCCAGCCGCAGCCTGGAGGCCCTGGACAACGGCCGCTGGGAGCTGAACTTCGAAGCCTCGATGCTGGTGGCCAGTCTCAACGAGACCAGCACCTTCCGCATGGAGAACGACGCCTTCCTGCCGCTGACCTACCGCTTCGACCGCAGCGGTCTGGGCAAGGCCAAGCAGATCGAGCTGGACTTCGACTGGACCGAGAAGCAGGTACTGGGCAACGATCGCGGAGAGCCCGTGCGCTTCCCGCTCAATCGCGGCATCCAGGACAAATCGACCTACCAGCTGGTACTGCAGCACGACGTGGCTGCCGGCAAGCAGAGCATGAGCTACCAGGTGGTCGACGGCGACGAGATCGAGACCTACGACTTCCGCGTACTCGGCGAGGAGCGCGTGCGCACCAAGGCCGGCCTGATCGACGCGATCAAGGTCGAGCGCGTGCGCGACCCCACCCAGAGCAGCCGCAAGACCGTGCTGTGGTTCGCCAAGGACTGGAACTACCTGCTGGTGCGCCTGCACCAGGTGGAGAAGGATGGCAAGGAATATCAGATCATGCTCAAGGACGGACAGGTCGACGGCCGCACCGTCGAGGGCATCGCCGAGTAATACTCGTGCACACGAAGAAGCCGGGCACTGCCCGGCTTTTTTCTGCCCGCACTCGGCCTAACCTGTATCCATTGCTCCAAGGGGAAAGCAGCATGAGCGACTACCAGCCGGTTTCCTGCAGCCTCTATGATCATCTCGAAGTGGCCTGCCTGCAGCACTATCGCCTGGCCATCGAGCTGCGCGACGGCACCCGCCTGGAGGCCGAGGCGATCACTACCGAGACCGATGCGCAGAAACAGGAATTCCTCGTGGTGCGCGACGCCCAGGGCTTGCACAGGTTGCGTCTGGATCGCCTGCTGGCGATCACGCCGCTGACCGCCAACGCCCGTTTCGGCCGAGTCGAACTGGGCCCGCGCTGCTGAATCAGCCCTGCCCTGCCGCCATCACCTGGTTGCGGCCGGCCTTCTTCGCCGCGTACAGCGCGTTGTCGACGCAGAGGATCAGGCTCTCGCTATCGCGCCCGTCGTCCGGATACAGGGCGTAGCCGGCAGAGAAGCTGAAGTGGCGTTGCGGCGCCACGTCCAGCGGCGCCAGTTCGCTGAAGTCCTGGCGCAGCTGCTCCACGCGCTGGGCCAGCGCCACCTGGCTGATGCGTGGCAGCACCAGCAGAAACTCCTCACCGCCCCAGCGACAGAGAATGTCGCCGGCCCGCGCATGGCCACGCAGCAGGTCGGCCAGGGCCAGCAGCACCTGATCGCCGGCCGAGTGGCCGTAGGTATCGTTGACCAGCTTGAAGTAGTCGGCGTCGATCAGCACCAGCCCCACGCCATAGCCTTCGCGTTCGGCGCGGGCGATCTCCAGCGGCAGGCTGGCGTAGAGATAGCGGCGGTTGTACAGGTTGGTCAGCGGGTCGCGCTCGGCGGCGAAACGCAGTTGATCCTGCAACTGCTGGTTTTCGCGCAGGCGCTCGGTCAGTGCCAGATTGCTCAGGCGCAGCGAGCGACTCAGGCGATAGAAGCGCCGCGCCACCCAGGCCGCCAGCAGCAGACCGACGAGGATCACCAGGCTGGCCCAGTTGAGCATGCGACTGCCCAGGGGCTGTGGCACCTGGTAGATCAGGCCGTCGACGCTCGCCCCCGGCGGCAACATGCCCAGCTCCTGGTACACCTCGGCGATGCTCTGCCAGCGCCCCTGGTGCTGGTAGCCCAGCTCGATCAGATCGGGAAATACCAGGCGGCGCATCTGCTCGGCCTCGAAACGCAGCTTGCCCTCGCTCAGCTCCGGGGCGTAGCGCTGGCGAATCAGCGCAATGCTGCCGTCGACATCGGCAAACGCCTCGCGCCAGCCGCGCAGGCTGGCGGCGCGAAAGGCCTCGACCAGTGCCGGATCGCCGCGCAACAGCCGCTCGCTGGCGAACAGCGCGTCGCCGTAGAAGTCGATGCCCGCCGCACGCGGCGTCAGCTCGATATAGTCGAGGCCCTGCTGCTGCAGCACATAGGCCTCGTCGGTGGAGTAGCCGGAAATCACATCGACCCGGCCCTCCAGTAGGGCCTGCAGCTGGTTGTCCATCGGCGGCACGCGCACCAGGCTGTCGCGGGCGATGCCCTCGTGCTGCAGGTAGGCGAACGGCTCTGCCTCGAAATCATGCAGCACCACGCGCTTGCCCGGCAGATCGTGCACGCTACCGATGCCGGCGGCGCGGCGGGCGAACAGCACGGCCGGGGAATGCTGGAAGATCACCGCCAGGCTCACCAGCGGGCGGCCCTGCACATGAGCCAGGACCAGCTCCGAGCCGGCGATGCCGAAGTCGGCGCGCTCGGCCTGCACCTCGTCCATGGCATCGACGCCCGGTCGCCAGGGCAGGATGCGCAGATCGATGCCGGCATCGCGGTAGTAACCGCGCTCCAGCGCCAGGTAATAGCCGGCGAACTGGAACTGGTGACGCCACTTCAGCTGCAGGCTGACCGGGCGCAGCTCCTCGGCCTGGGCCGGCAGCACCAGCGCCAGGCAGAGCAGCCAGATGCCGCTGAGGAGACAGCGGGAAAAGCTGCGGCGCGATGCAGGATGAATAGGGAACAAGGAGGCGTAACCTCGCGCGAGATCGCTCCTGTAGGTCTAGCAGAAGCGCAGCGGGAATGAAAAACGCCGCATTCCGGCGGAAGGCGGCGTCTGTTCAGGCGTGGCGAACGATCACCACATCAGATCGTCCGGCACCTGGTAGGCGGCGTACGGGTCGTCGGCGTCCGGCGCCTCGGTTTGGGTGTTGAGCAACAGCACGCGGGCCGGGTCGCGCTCCTGGATCTTCAGCGCCGCCTCGCGCGGGATCACCTCGTAGGCACCGCCGAGGCGGACGATGGCCAGCGAACCGCGGCTGAGCTTGTCGCGCATCAGGGCGTTGACCGACAGGCGCTTGACCTTCTTCTCATCAACGAAGTTGTAGTAGTCCTCGGTGGTCAGCTTGGGCAGGCGGCTGGTCTCGATCAGCTGCTTGATCTGCGCGGCGATGGCTTTCTGCTCGGCCTTCTCCTGCTGCTGACGATTCAGCTCCTGGTCCTTGGCGGCCTTCTCGGCCTTGGCCTGCAGGGCGGCCTGCTTCTGCGAGTCGTCCACCTCGACCTGGTTCTTCTTCTCCAGGCGTTGCTGCTTCTGCTTCTGCTTGCCGGCCTGTTTGGCCTGCTTTTCATTGACCAGGCCGGCTTTGAGCAGCTGGTCGCGGAGGGAAAGGCTCATGGGTACTCGCTCTTGATCGTCAGCAGCCCGGGGACTGCTTTTCCAGTTTCTTGGCTTCGCCCCACAGGGCGTCCAGCTCTTCCAGGCTGCAATTCTCGATGGGGCGATCGGCGTCGCGCAATGCCTGTTCGATGTAGTGGAAGCGCCGCTCGAACTTGTTGTTGGCCGCACGCAGGGCGGTCTCCGGATCGACCTTGAGGTGCCGCGCCAGGTTGACCGCAACGAACAGCAGGTCGCCGACCTCTTCGGCGATGGTCTCGGCGTCGTTTTCGCTCATGGCCTCCAGCACTTCGTCCAGCTCCTCGCGCAGCTTGTCCACCACCGGCAGCGCTTCCGGCCAGTCGAAACCAACCTGGGCCGCACGCTTCTGCAGTTTGGCCGCGCGGCTCAGGGCCGGCAGGGCCTGGGGCACATCGTCGAGTAGCGACAGTTGCTGCGGCACGGCGGCCTTCTCGGCGCGCTCCTCGGCCTTGATCTCTTCCCAGCGCCGCTTGATCGCCGCCTCTTCCAGGCGAGCCATGTCCGGCGCGCCGTACAGGTCGCCGTCGGGAAACACGTGGGGATGGCGACGCACCAGCTTGCGGGTGATGCCGTCCACCACTTGGGCGAACTCGAAGCGCCCCTCTTCCCTGGCCAGCTGGCTGTAGTAGACGACCTGGAACAGCAGGTCGCCCAGCTCGCCGGGCAGGTGGTCGAAGTCGCCGCGCTCGATGGCGTCGGCCACCTCGTAGGCTTCTTCGAGGGTGTAGGGGACGATGGTCGCGTAGCTCTGCTTGAGGTCCCAGGGGCAACCATGCTGCGGGTCGCGCAGGCGGGCCATCAGGTGCAGCAGGTCGTCGAGTTGGTACATGGGTTTACCTGGTTCTCGCGGGGTTCACCCGCCCTACTTAACAGGGTGTTGAGCGTCGCGAGCGAAGGGCTGGCTAGGCGAAGCGACCTCGGAAAAGCGGAGTTGGCTGTAGCCAATGAGCATTTTCCGAGGGTGCTTCAACAACGCCAGACCGAGCGCAGCAGCTCAACCGCCGCTGCGATTGCGCCGCGCCTCGATGATATTGGGCAGCTGACTGATCCGCGCCAGCAACCGGGCCAGGGCATCCAGGCCGGGAATCTCGATGGTCAGCAGCATGGAGGCGGTGTTGTCCTCCTTGTTCGAGCGGGTGTTCACCGCCAGCACGTTGATGCGGTCGTTGAGCAGCACCTGGGTCACGTCGCGCAGCAGACCGGAGCGGTCGTAGGCGCGGATGACGATGTCCACCGGATAGGTCTGCACCGGCACCGGGCCCCAGCTGACCTGGATGATCCGCTCCGGCTCGCGCCCGGCCAGCTGCAGCACCGAAGCGCAGTCCTGGCGGTGGATGCTGACACCGCGGCCGACGGTGATGTAGCCGACGATCGGGTCGCCCGGCAGCGGCTGGCAGCAGCCGGCCATCTGCGTCAGCAGGTTGCCGACACCCTCGATCTGGATGTCGCCGCGGCGACCCGGACGTGGCGAGGTCGCGCGCCGCGGGATCAACTCCAGCTGCTCGTTGCCGCGCTCCGGCTCCACCTGCTGCTGGGCCAGATTGACCGCGTGGGCCAGGCGCAGGTCGCCGGCGCCGAGGGCGGCGTACATGTCCTCGACCGTCTTAAGATTGCACTTCTCGGCCAGCTTGGCGAAGTCCACCGCCGACAGCGCCAGGCGCGACAGGTCGCGATCGAGCATGGCCTTGCCGGCGGCGACGTTCTGCTCGCGATCCTGCAGCTTGAACCAGTGGACGATCTTCGCCCGCGCCCGCGAGGTGGTGATGTAGCCCAGGTTGGGGTTGAGCCAGTCGCGGCTCGGCGCGCCCTGCTTGGAGGTGATGATCTCCACTTGTTCGCCGGTCTGCAGGCTATAGGTCAGCGGCACGATGCGCCCGTTGACCTTGGAGCCCCGGCAGTTGTGGCCGATCTGGGTGTGCACGCGGTAGGCGAAGTCCAGCGGCGTGGCGCCCTTGGGCAGGTCGATGGCGTGGCCGTCCGGGGTGAACACGTAGACCCGGTCCGGTTCGATGTCCACGCGCAGCTGCTCGGCCAGGCCGCCGATGTCGCCCAGCTCCTCGTGCCACTCGAGTACCTGGCGCAGCCAGGAGATCTTCTCCTCGTAGTGGTCGGAGTTGCCCTTGACGTCGGTGCCCTTGTACTTCCAGTGCGCACAGACGCCCAGCTCGGCCTCCTCGTGCATGGTCTGGGTGCGGATCTGCACCTCCAGCACCTTGCCGTCCGGGCCGATCACCGCCGTATGCAGGGAGCGGTAGCCGTTCTCCTTGGGGTTGGCGATGTAGTCGTCGAATTCCTTGGGGATGTGCCGCCACAGGCTGTGCACGATGCCCAGCGCGGTGTAGCAGTCGCGCACTTCCGGCACCAGCACGCGCACCGCACGCACGTCGTAGATCTGGCTGAACTGCAGGCCCTTGCGCTGCATCTTCCGCCAGATCGAATAGATGTGTTTGGCCCGGCCGCTGATGTCCGGCTTGATGCCGGTGGCGGTCAGCTCGTCACGCAGCTGCTGCATCACCTCGGCGATGTACTGCTCGCGGTCGAGACGGCGCTCGTGCAGCAGTTTGGCGATCTGCTTGTACTGCTCGGGCTCCAGGTAGCGGAAGGAGATGTCCTCCAGCTCCCACTTGATATGGCCGATGCCCAGGCGATGGGCCAGCGGTGCATAGATGTCGAACACCTCGCGGGCCACACGCAGGCGCTTCTCGTCATCGGCATGCTTGACCGCGCGAAGCGCGCAGGTGCGCTCGGCCAGCTTGATCAGGGCCACGCGCACGTCGTCGACCATGGCCACCAGCATCTTGCGCAGGTTCTCCACCTGGGCCTGGGAGCCGAGCACCAGGGAGTCACGCGGGTTGAGCGAGGCGCTGATGGCGGCCATGCGCAGCACGCCCTCGATCAGCTTGGCGACCACCGGGCCGAACTTGTCCTGCACCGCCTTGAGGCTGATCTTGCCCTCGCGCACGGCGCGGTAGATCACCGCGGCCACCAGGCTGTCCTGGTCCAGCTTGAGGTCGGCGAGGATCTCGGCGATCTCCAGGCCGGTCTGGAAGCTGGAGTTGCCTTCCGCCCACAGGTTCTGCGCGGCATTGGCCTGCTGTTCCACCTCGCGGGCGAACTCGCAGGCCGCCTTCAGGGCCGCGCGGTCCAGCGCCGGGTCGACGCTCAGCGTATGGTCCAGCCAGGCCTCGAGGTTGATGCTGCCGTCGAGGTTGATCGGCTGGTGTGCTCTCACCTGTACCATCTTCTGCCTTCCCTACGGCGGGTCGCAGCCCACCGGATTATCGCCGGCCTTCTGTGAGCCGGTCGGATTGCGCCGGCATCCTAGCCAGCCTCGAATAACGCCATCGCCTCCACATGCGCCGTCTGCGGGAACATGTCGAGAATCCCGGCCCGCTTCAGCCGGAAGCCCTGTTTGACCAGTTCGGCGGTATCACGCGCCAGGGTCGCAGGGTTGCACGAAACATATACCAGGCGCCGCGCGCCCAGTTCGCCGATCTGCTTGACCACCTCGAAGGCGCCATCGCGCGGCGGGTCCAGCAGGATCGCGTCGAAGCCCTCGGCGGCCCAGGGCGCCCCGGCCAGCGGGTTCGACAGGTCGGCCTGGAAAAAGTGCAGATTGCCCAGGCCGTTGGCCGCGGCGTTCGCCCGCGACCGCTCGACCATGGCCTGCACACCCTCCACCGCCACCACCTCGCGCACCTGCTGCGCCAGCGGCAGGGCGAAGTTGCCCAGGCCGCAGAACAGGTCCAGCACGCGCTCGCCAGTCTGCGGCGCCAACCAGTCTAGCGCCTGTTCGACCATGGCCTGATTGACCGCGCCATTGACCTGGACGAAATCGCCGGGCCGGTACTGCAGCTCCAGGTTCCAGGGCTCCAGGCGGTAGCCCAGAGCTTGCCCGGGCTGATCTGCCTCGGGCTCGCCAGCACCGTGCAGCCACAGCTGCGCATCGTGCTCGGTGCAGAACTCGCGCAGGCGTTGCAGGTCGTATTCACCCAGCGGCGCCGTATGGCGCAGCAGCACGGCCGACTGGGTGCCATGGAACAGCTCGACGTGACCCAGGGCCTGGGGCTTGTCCAGAGCGCGCAACAGCTGCGGCAAGGCACGCATGATCGGCTGCAAGGGCTGTACCAGCACCGGGCAGTCGGCGATGGCGACTATGTCCTGGCTGGCGGCGGCGCGGAAACCGACGTCCAGGCGCTTGGCCTTGACGTCCCAGCGCACGGCGATGCGCGCGCGGCGGCGGTAGGCGAACTCGGGACCGCTGAGCGGTGCCACCCATTCATCCGGCTGCACGCCACCGAGGCGCTGCAGCTGCTCGGCCAGCGTGCGCTGTTTCAGGGCGAGCTGTTCGGCATGGGGCAGATGCTGCAGGGTGCAGCCGCCACAGCTGCCGGCGTGGGCACAGGGCGCTTCGCGGCGCAGCTCCACGGCGCGCAGCACGCGTTCGGCGCGCGCCTCCACCACCTGGCTGCGGGCGTTGAGTACGCGAGCCTCGACTTCCTCGCCCGGCAGGCCGCCGGCGACGAACCAGCTGCGGCCGTCGATGAAGGCGATGCCGCGGCCGTCATTGGCCAGGCGCTCGATCAGCAGTTTCTGCTTCTTGCCGACCGGCACCTGCGCCTTGCGCTCGCCACCGGCGGGCTGGAAGCGCAGCGATCTGTGCTTGCTCATGGTCAGCGGTTGAACAGGCCGGACGACAGGTAGCGGTCGCCGCGGTCGCAGATGATCGCCACCATCACGGCGTTCTCCACTTCCTGGGCCAGCTTAAGCATGGCCGCCACCGCGCCGCCGGAGGACACGCCGCAGAAGATGCCCTCCTCGCGCGCCAGGCGCCGCATCATCTCCTCGGCCTCGGCCTGGGTGATGTCCAGCACGCGATCCACGCGGCTGGCGTCATAGATGCTCGGCAGGTATTCCTGGGGCCAACGGCGGATGCCGGGGATGGCCGAGCCGTCCTGCGGCTGCAGGCCGATGATCTCGATGGCCGGGTTCTGCTCCTTGAGGTAGCGCGAGGTACCCATGATGGTGCCGGTGGTGCCCATGGAGCTGATGAAGTGAGTGATGCCGCCGCCGGTCTGCTGCCAGATCTCCGGGCCGGTGCCGCGGTAGTGGGCCTCGGGGTTGTCGCCGTTGGCGAACTGGTCGAGCACCTTGCCCTTGCCTTCGGCCTGCATGGCCAGGGCCAGGTCGCGGGCCACCTCCATGTTGTCCACCAGGATCAGCTCGGCACCGTAGGCGGTCATCGCCGCCTTGCGCTCGTCGGTGGAGTTGTCCGGCATGATCAGGACCATCTGGTAACCCTTGATCGCCGCCGCCATCGCCAGGGCGATGCCGGTGTTGCCACTGGTGGCCTCGATCAGGATGTCACCGGGCTGGATGTCGCCGCGCTGTTCGGCGCGGGTGATCATCGACATGGCCGGACGATCCTTCACCGAACCGGCCGGGTTGTTGCCCTCCAGCTTCACCAACAGAGTATTGGAGGTGTTGCCGGGCAGGCGTTGCAGGCGGACCAGCGGGGTGTTGCCGATGCAGTCGGCGATGGTGGGAAACTGCAGGGTCATGGCGAGACGGCTATCCGTTCACGAAACAGGTGCGCCATGATACCGGCAAACCGCCGCCGGCCATATCGGCATGACCGGCCGAGATCACGCCGCTGCTCTGCGCCGCTGTCCGCTCATCGGCTCAGCCGCTAAACTCGCGAAACATCGAATCGCTGGAGAACCCCGTGTTCAAGGACCTCGGCATCAAGGGCCGCGTGCTGCTGCTCACCCTGTTACCCACCAGCCTGCTGGCCTTGGTACTGGGCGGCTACTTCACCTGGATGCAGCTGGCCGACCTGCGCAGCCAGCTGCAGCAGCGTGGCGAAACGGCGGTGCAGCACCTGGCGCCACTGGCCGCCCAGGCCCTGGCGCGGGGCGATGCGGCGCAGCTGGAGCGTCTGGCCGAGGAAGCGCTGAACCAGCAGGACGTGCGCGCCGTCGGCTTCCTCTCCGCCGAGCGGCAGAGCCTGGCCCAGGCCGGGCCGGACATGCTCAACCCGCCGCCGCAGGCCACGGTCGAGCCACTCGCCACCAGCAGCAGCCAGGACGCCACGCGCTTCCTGATGCCGGTATTCGGCCGCCACCAGAGCATCGCCGGCCCTGCCGAGGCGGACAGCGCCGACCGCCTGCTGGGCTGGGTCGAGCTGGAACTGTCGCACCACCGCACCCTGCTGCAGGGCTATCGCAGCCTGTTCGCCAGCCTGCTGCTGATCGTCGCCGGCCTCACCGTCACCGCCCTGCTCGCCCTGCGCATGAGCCGGGCGATCAACGACCCGCTGCGGACCATCAAGCAGGGCGTGATCCAGCTCAAGGACGGCCAGCTGGAGACCCGCCTGCCGCCGCTGGGCAACCACGAGATGGACGAACTGGCGGCCGGCATCAACCGCATGGCCGAGTCGCTGCAGAACGCCCAGGAAGAGCTGCAGCACAGCATCGACCAGGCCACCGAGGACGTGCGGCAGAACCTGGAGACCATCGAGATCCAGAACATCGAGCTGGACCTGGCGCGCAAGGAGGCCCTGGAGGCCAGCCGCATCAAGTCCGAGTTCCTGGCCAACATGAGCCACGAGATCCGCACCCCGCTCAACGGCATCCTCGGCTTCACCGGCCTGCTGCAGAAGAGCGACCTGACCCCGCGCCAGCAGGACTACCTGGGCACCATCGAGAAGTCCGCCGAGAGCCTGCTGGGGATCATCAACGAGGTGCTCGACTTCTCCAAGATCGAGGCCGGCAAGCTGGTGCTGGAGAACATCCCGTTCAACCTGCGCGACCTTATCCAGGACTGCCTGACCATCCTCGCGCCCTCCGCCCACCAGAAGCAGCTGGAGCTGGTCAGCCTGATCTACCGCGACACCCCGCTGTCGCTGCAGGGCGACCCGCAGCGCCTGAAGCAGGTGCTGACCAACCTGGTGAGCAACGCCATCAAGTTCACCCGCGAGGGCACCATCGCCGTGCGCGCCATGGTCGAGGACGAGAGCGACGACCGCGCCCAGCTGCGCATCAGCGTGCAGGACACCGGCGTCGGCCTCTCCGACGAGGACCTGCGCGCCCTGTTCCAGGCCTTCAGCCAGGCCGACAACTCGCTCAGCCGCCAGGCCGGCGGCACCGGCCTCGGCCTGGTGATTTCCAAGCGCCTGATCGAGCAGATGGGCGGCGAGATCGGCGTTGACAGCAGCCCCGGCACCGGCTCGGAATTCTGGATCAGCCTGACCCTGCCCAAGGCCCGCGACGATGCCGACGACCTGCCGCGCGCGCCGCTGCAGGGCCGCCGCGTGGCCATGCTGGAGAGCCACGAGCTGACCCGCCAAGCCCTGCAGCACCAGCTGGAAGACTGCAGCCTGCAGGTGCTGGAGTTCGCCAGCCTCGACCAGTTATTGGAGCAGGTGACCCGCCAGCGCGAGGCCGGCCAGCCGATCGACCTGGCGGTGCTCGGCGTCAGTATCCAGGAGCTGCCGCCGGAACAGCTCGGCCAGCGCCTGTGGGATCTCGACCGCCTCGGCTGCAAGTCCCTGGTGCTGTGCCCCACCACCGAACAGTCGCTGTACCACGAGGCGCTGCCGGAGACCCATCTGCAGCTGCAGGCCAAGCCGGCCTGTACGCGCAAGCTGCTGCGCGCCCTCAGCGAGCTGGTCAGCCCGCGCCAGGTCAAGGCCGAGGCGCCCGCCCCGCTGACCAGCCGTCCGCCGCGCCTGCTGTGCGTCGACGACAACCCGGCCAACCTGCTGCTGGTGCAGACCCTGCTCGACGATATGGGCGCTGACGTCACCGCCGTGGACAGTGGCTACGCCGCCGTGCAGGCCGTGCAGCAGCAGGCCTTCGACCTGGTGTTCATGGACGTGCAGATGCCCGGCATGGACGGTCGCCAGGCCACCGAGGCGATCCGCCAGTGGGAGCAGGAGCGCGAGCGCAGCCCGCTGCCCATCGTCGCCCTCACTGCCCACGCCCTGGCCAACGAGAAACGCGCCCTGCTGCAGGGCGGGATGGACGACTACCTGACCAAGCCGATCAACGAGCGCCAGCTGGCCCAGGTGGTGCTCAAGTGGACCGGCCTAGCCCTGCGCAACCATCCGCAGCCGGCCGCGTCCGCCACTGCGGCGATCAGCGCCAGCCTGCGCGTGCTCGACGCCGAGGAAGGCCTGCGCCTGGCCGCCGGTAAGGCCGACCTGGCCAGCGACATGCTCAGCATGCTACTGGCCGGCCTGCCCGCCGACCGCCAGGCTATTCGCCAGGCCCGCGACAGCGGCGAGCGCAACGCGCTGATCGAGCGGGTCCATCGCCTGCACGGCGCCACCCGCTACTGCGGCGTGCCGCAGCTGCGCGCCGCCTGCCAGCGCAGCGAGACCCTGCTCAAGCAGGACGATCCGAACGCGCAGAACGCCCTCGACGAACTGGACGCGGCCATCGCCCGACTGGCCGAGGAGGCCGCGATCAGCGCCTGAGGAGACTCGATGAAGATCATCCTGTTCAGCAGCAAGCCCTACGACCGCGCCAGCTTCACGGCCAGCTCACTGCCGGTCGGCTGGCAGCTGCAATTCCAGGACAGCCTGCTGACGCCGGATACCGCCGCCCTGGCCGAGGGCTGCGAGGTGGTCTGTGCCTTTATCAATGACGACCTGTCCGCGTCCGTGCTGGAACGCCTGGCCGTCGGCGGTACGCGCCTGATCGCCCTGCGCTCGGCCGGCTACAACCATGTCGACCTGCAGGCCGCCGAACGCCTCGGCCTGGTCGTGGTGCGGGTTCCGGCCTATTCGCCGCATGCGGTGGCCGAGCACGCGGTGGCGCTGATCCTGGCGCTCAACCGGCGCATCCACCGGGCCTTCAACCGCACCCGCGAAGGTGACTTCAGCCTGCATGGCCTGACCGGTTTCGACCTGCACGGCAAGACGGTCGGTGTGATCGGCGGCGGGCAGATCGGCCTGGCCTTCGCACGGATCATGGCCGGTTTCGGCTGCCGCCTGCTGATCAGCGACCCCTACCCCATCGCCGGCCTGGACGCCTTCGGCGCGCGCCAGGTGGCGCTGGACGAGCTGATCGCCGCGAGCGACGTGATCAGCCTGCACTGCCCACTGACCGAGGCTAGCCGCCACCTGATCGACGCCGCGCGCCTGGCGCGGATGAAGCGCGGCGCCATGCTGATCAACACCGGCCGCGGCGCGCTGGTCGACACGCCGGCGCTGGTCGAGGCGCTGAAGAGCGGCCAGCTCGGCTACCTGGGCCTGGACGTCTATGAAGAAGAGGCCGAGCTGTTCTTCGAGGACCGCTCCGACCAGCCGCTGCAGGACGACGTGCTGGCGCGCCTGCTGACCTTCCCCAATGTGATAGTCACCGCGCACCAGGGCTTCCTCACCCACGAAGCCCTGGCCGCCATCGCCGGCACCACCCTGAACAACATCGCCGCCTGGGCCGCCGGCGCAGCGGTCAACCGGGTGACATCTGCCGCGTGATAGCATCCCGTCCAGCTCAGGAGGCTTCATGACCACCCACGATTTCCGCTACACCCTGCTCAACCCGCAACACACCCTCACCGAGTGCCGCGCCCTGGCCCCGGGCCGCTACCAGGTCACCGGCAACGGCGGCGCCATCCAGGCCGGCGACACATTGCTGGTGACCCTCAAGGGCAGCAAGGAGCTGTCCATGAGCCTGGCCGTGGAGAAGGTCCGCCACCTGATCAACCCGCCCGGCCAATGGCTGGCGGTAGCCAGCGGCCCGGCCTTCCGCGAGCTGGCGATCCACAACTGGCAGGTGGATTGCGACGCCTGCGCCAAGCGCATCGACCTGGAATTCGCCGTCGACGCCTCGCTCGGCACCAAGGCCCAGCAGCCCGCCGCAGAGGCACGCCTGGCCGAACTGGGCTGGGCCAGCCGCGGCGGCAAACACTTCTGCCCCGCCTGCACGGAGAAAAGCGCATGAAGCACGCCCTGGCTCCCGCCCTGCTCGCCGCCGCCCTGAGCGGCTGCGCCAGCGACCCGGTACAGCTGGAAAGCGACAAGACCTATCAGGTGGAATGGCTCGGCGAGCGCCCGCTGATCGAGCGCAGCCACCTGACCATCACCCTGGGCGAGGACGGCCGCGCTTACGGCAACGCCGGCTGCAACCACTGGTTCGCCAGCTACAGCCGCGACGGCGACAAGCTGAACTTCGGCCAGGCCGGCGCCACCCGCAAGATGTGCGCACCGGAGCTGATGGAGCAGGAGCAGCGCTTCCTCGAGGCCCTGGGCCGGGTGCAGCGCTGGGATGTCTCGGGCACCGACCAGCTGCGCCTGTGGCCGGCCGAGGGCAAGCCGATTCGCCTGTCTCCGGAAGAAGGCTGAGCAGCCTTCCGCGGCCTCTTTCCGCGGTAGCCCGAATGCAATCCGGGACAATCGGCAACCCCGCCCCGGATTGCATCCAGGCTACTCGACTGAGGAAGGCTAAGCGCTCGTCGTAGGGTGTACTCGCCGCAGGCAGTACACCACGGCCTCTCATCACCCGGAAGTACCCCAGGCTATTCGAACAGCTGCAACTGCTCGTGCCGCCCACGCAGATCCAGCAGCCGCACCCCAACGCCCAGCAGACGTACCGGCTTGTTGCCGCGCGCGAAGGCCGCGCTCATCAGCAGCTGATAGCTGTCCAGGTCGCGGCGCGCGCCGGCCTGCTCCAGGGTGGTCTGGCTGAAGTCGTGGAACTTGATCTTCACGAACGGCTTGTCCGGCCGGTAACTGCCGTCCAGGCGCGCCATGCGCGTATCGAGTTGCTGCAGCAACTCCGGCAGTTGCTTGAGGCAGGCGGCCAGGTCCGGCAGGTCCTGATCGAAGGTGTTCTCTACGCTCACCGACTGGCGCCGGCTGTCCACCTGCACCACACGCTCGTCGATGCCGCGCGCCAGGTTCCACAGGCGCTCGCCGAAACTGCCGAACTCACGCGCCAGGGCCAGCTTGCTCCACTCGCGCAGGTCCAGGCAGCTGATGATGCCCAGCCGCTCCATCTTGCTCGCCGTGACCTTGCCCACCCCGTGCAGCTTGCTGACCGGCAGCTCAGCGACGAACTCTTCAATCTGATCCGGGGTGATCACGAACAGCCCGTTGGGCTTGCGCCAGTCGCTGGCGATCTTGGCCAGGAACTTGTTCGGCGCCACGCCGGCCGACACGGTGATGTGCAGTTCCTGCGACACCCGCCGGCGAATGTCCTGGGCAATGCGCGTGGCGCTGCCCTCGAAATGCGGGCTGGCGGAGACGTCCAGGTAAGCCTCGTCCAGCGACAGCGGCTCGATGATCTCGGTGTAGTCGCGGAAGATCGCGTGGATCTCCCGCGATACCGCCTTGTAGGCGTCCATGCGCGGGCGCACCACTTGCAGGTCCGGGCACAGCTTGAGCGCCTGGCCCATGGGCATGGCCGAGCGCACGCCCCAGGCCCGCGCCTCGTAGTTGCAGGTAGCGACCACACCGCGCCGATCCGCCGCCCCGCCCACCGCCAGCGGCCTGCCGGCCAGGCGCGGATCGTCGCGCATCTCGATGGCGGCGTAGAAACAGTCGCAGTCGATGTGGATGATCTTGCGCACGCCAAGCCCCGTACGGCCTGCCCTGGGACCCGAAGTCTACCATTCGTCCCGCGCTAAGCATCTGAGAAAAAACAGCTTTTTCTAAAACAGTGGTTGACACAAAAGCTTTCGCCGCTAGAATGGCCGCCGCGGGATGGAGCAGTCTGGTAGCTCGTCGGGCTCATAACCCGAAGGTCGTCGGTTCAAATCCGGCTCCCGCAACCAGATTCAGAAGAAGGCCACTCAAACGAGTGGCCTTTTTTCTTGCCTACGATTTATGTAATTGATTAAAAAACAGAAATCGATTGACACAGACCAATCCCTGAGTAGAATGGCCGCCGCGGGATGGAGCAGTCTGGTAGCTCGTCGGGCTCATAACCCGAAGGTCGTCGGTTCAAATCCGGCTCCCGCAACCAGATTAAAGAACGCCTCGATGGGGAAACCCGTCGAGGCGTTTTCTTTTGTGCGGCGCATTTGCCGGCAACGTCTGCAACTGACTAGAGTGACAACTTTCCACTCCGGTCCGCCCACATGCGCCAAGCCCTCGCTCGCTTTCCCCGCCTCGAACTGATCCCCAGCGTCACGCCGCTGGAACACCTGCCACGCCTGTCCCGGCACCTGGGGCGCGATATCTGGATCAAGCGCGACGATCTCACCCCGCTGGCCCTGGGCGGCAACAAGGCACGCAAGCTGGAATTCCTCGCCGCCGACGCCCTGGCCCAGGGCGCCGATGTGCTGGTCACGGCCGGCGCCATCCAGTCCAACCATGTGCGCCAGACGGCTGCCATCGCCGCCAGGCTCGGCCTGGGCTGCCTGGCCCTGCTGGAAAACCCGATCGGCACCGCCGACAGCAACTACCTGAGCAACGGCAATCGCCTGCTGCTCGACCTGTTCGGTGCCGAGATCGAGGCGGTGGCCAACCTGGACAACGCCGACCAGCTGCTGGCCGACGCCTGCGGGCGCCTGCGTGCCGCCGGCCGCAAGCCCTATCTGGTGCCCATCGGCGGCTCCAATGCCCTCGGCGCCCTCGGCTATGTGCGCGCCGGCCTGGAACTGGCCGAGCAGATGCAGCGCAGCGGCCAGGATTTCGCCGCCGTGCTGCTGGCCTCCGGCAGCGCCGGCACCCACAGCGGCCTGGCCCTGGCGCTGGAAGATACGCGCCCCGGCACCCGCGTGGTCGGCGTCACCGTGTCGCGTCCGGACGCGACTCAGCGCCCCAAGGTCGAGGGTCTGCTGCAGCGCACCGCCGAGCTGCTCGGGGTCAACGTACCTGCCGGCCTGCGCATCGAACTCTGGGACCGCTACTTCGCCCCGCGCTACGGCGAGCCGAACGCCGGCACCCTGGAGGCGATCCAATTGCTGGCCCGCCTGGAAGGCGTGCTGCTCGACCCGGTCTACACCGGCAAGGCCTTTGCCGGCCTGCTCGACGGCCTGGCCCAGGGCGCGTTCCCCGGCAACGGGCCACTCCTATTCCTGCATACCGGCGGCGCACCGGCGCTGTTCGCCTATCATCCTGCTGGACCCGCCTGAAACCTGGCAATTTACTCAGGAATAAGCAGATAATTTTTAATTATTTTATCGAATATAAATTTAACTCTAGAGTTGCCCGACTTTCCGCCCACTGCATAATAGGCATCCCATGAAATTCACTACTCTGCGTCGTCATTTCCTTCTCGGCAGCCTGAGCCTGCTGCTCGGTGCCAGCCTGGCCACCCCGAGCTTCGCCGCCGACCTGCTGGACGAGGTCAAGGCCAACGGCGCGCTCAAAGTCGGCCTGGAGGGCACCTACCCGCCCTTCAATTACCAGGACGAGAACGGCAAGCTCACCGGCTTCGAAGTGGAACTCGCCGAGGCCCTGGCCAAGGAGCTGGGCGTCAGCGCCGAGTTCCAGCCGACCAAGTGGGACGGCATCCTCGCCGCCCTGGAATCCAAGCGCCTGGACGTGGTGATCAACCAGGTGACCATCTCCGACGAGCGCAAGAAGAAGTACGACTTCTCCACCCCCTACACCGTCTCCGGCATCCAGGCGCTGACCCGCAAGGCCGACGGCGACAGCATCAAGAGCGCCGCCGATCTGGCCGGCAAGAAGGTCGGCGTAGGCCTCGGCACCAATTACGAGCAGTGGCTGAAGGACAACGTGCCGCAGGCCGACATCCGCACCTACGACGACGACCCGACCAAGTTCCAGGACCTCAATGTCGGCCGCATCGACGTGATCCTGGTCGACCGCCTGGCCGCCTTCGAGATGGTCGAGAAGACCGGTGGCCGCCTGGCCGTGGCCGGCGACGCCTTCTCCCGCCAGGAAGCCGGCATCGCCCTGCGCAAGGGCAACCCCGAGCTGCTGGCTGCCATCGACAAGGCGCTGGCCAAGCTGAAGGCCGACGGCACCCTCAAGCAACTCTCCGAGAAATGGTTCAAGGCTGACGTCACCCAATGATCGAAACCAGCCTGCAGCTTGCGCTGGACTCCCTGCCCTTCCTGCTGAAGGGCACCCTGTGGACGGTGGTACTGAGCCTGGGCGGCATGTTCTTCGGACTGCTGCTCGGCTTCGCCCTGGCCCTGCTGCGGCTGTACGGCTACTGGCCGCTGCAGTGGCTGTCGCGGATCTACGTCTCGTTCTTCCGCGGCACGCCGCTGCTGGTCCAGCTGTTCATGATCTATTACGGTCTGCCCCAGCTGGGCATCCAGCTGGAGCCACTGACCGCCGCCCTGATCGGCTTCTCGCTGAACATGGGCGCGTACACCTCCGAGATTCTGCGCGCCGCCATCGCCTCCATCGACCGCGGTCAGTGGGAAGCGGCGGCGAGCATCGGCATGGCCCGGGCGCAGACCCTGTACCGCGCCATCCTGCCCCAGGCCGCGCGCACTGCGCTGCCGCCGCTGGGCAACAGCTTCATCTCGCTGGTCAAGGACACCGCCCTGGCCGCCACCATTCAGGTGCCTGAGCTGTTCCGCCAGGCGCAGCTGATCACCGCGCGCACCTTCGAGATCTTCACCATGTACCTGGCCGCCGCGCTGATCTACTGGGTGCTGGCCAGCATCCTGGCGCACTTCCAGGCGCGCCTCGAGGCGCGGGTCAACCGGCACGAGCAGGACTCCTGATGATTTCCGTCCGCAACCTGAGAAAGGCCTTCAAGGGCCAGGAAGTACTCAAGGGCATCGACCTGGACGTCGCCCCCGGCGAGGTGGTGGCCATCATCGGCCCCAGCGGCTCGGGCAAGACCACCCTGCTGCGCTGCCTCAACCTGCTGGAAGAACCCAGCGGCGGACAGATCAGCGTCGGCAGCATCGCCATCGACGCCGACCAGCCGCTCAAGAGTCAGCAGAGCCTGGTGCGCAAGCTGCGTCAGCACGTCGGTTTCGTGTTCCAGAATTTCAACCTGTTCCCCCATCGCACCGCGCTGGAGAACGTCATTGAAGGCCCGGTGCAGGTGAAGAAGGAGCCGCGCGCCCAGGCCGTCGAACGCGCCCGCGCCCTGCTGGCCAAGGTCGGCCTGGCCGGCAAGGAAGACGCCTATCCCAAGCGCCTCTCCGGCGGCCAGCAGCAGCGCGTGGCCATCGCCCGTGCATTGGCCATGCAACCGGACGTGATCCTGTTCGACGAACCGACCTCGGCGCTCGACCCGGAGCTGGTTGGCGAAGTGCTGGCGACCATCCGCGGCCTGGCCGAGGAGAAGCGCACCATGGTCATCGTCACCCACGAGATGAGCTTCGCCCGCGACGTGGCCAACCGGGCGATCTTCATCGACCAGGGCGTGATCGTCGAACAGGGCGAGGCCAAGACGCTGTTCAGCGCCCCCAGGGAAGAGCGCACCCGGCAGTTCCTCAGCAAGTTTCTGCTCGACCGCCAGGGCTGATCAGATCTCCACCTGGGTTCCCAGCTCGATCACCCGGTTCAGCGGCAGCCTGAAGAAGCGCAGGTTGCTGTTGGCGTTGCGCAGCAGGAAGGCGAACAGCGCCTCGCGCCAGCGCGCCATGCCGAAGCGCTTGCTGGCGACCACCGTCTCGCGGCTGAGGAACCAGGTGGTGCTCATCGGGCTGAAGTCCAGATCGTTGAGGTGGCACAGGCGCAGCGCCTCCGGCACGTCCGGCTCCTCCATGAAGCCGAAGTGCAGGATCACCCGGAAGAAGCCATCGCCATAGGCCTCCACCTCGAAGCGCCGCTCCGGCAGCACCCGCGGCAGGTCTTCGCTGGCCACCGTGAGCAGCACTATCTGCTCGTGCAGCACCTGGTTGTGCAGCAGGTTGTGCAGCAGCGCGTGGGGCACGGCGTCCGAGCGCGCGGTGAGGAACACCGCCGTGCCGCGCACCCGCAGCGGCGGCTGGCCGCGCAGGCTGGAGATGAAGATCGGCAGCGGCAAGGCGTTGTCGTCCAGGCGCTCCACCAGCAGGTGGCGGCCGCGCTTCCAGGTGGTCATCAGGGCGAACACCGCCAGCCCGGCGATCACCGGGAAGGCGCCGCCCTGGAAGATCTTCGGCACATTGGCGGCGAAGAACAGCGCATCCACCAGGAAGAATGCCAGCAGCAGCGGAATCGCGAGCCAGCGCGGCGCCTTCCACAGCAACAGCACCACGGCTGCCGACAGCAGCGTGGTGATCAGCATGGTGCCGGTCACCGCCACGCCGTAAGCAGCGGCCAGGGCATCGGAAGACTCGAAGCCCAGCACCAGCAGCACCACGGCGACCATCAGCGCCCAGTTCACCGCGGCGATATAGATCTGCCCCTGCTCCGCGTCCGAGGTGTGCTGGATGTGCATGCGCGGGATGTAGCCGAGCTGGATGGCCTGGCGGGTCAGCGAGAAGGCGCCAGAGATCACCGCCTGGGAGGCGACTATGGTGGCGAAGGTGGCCAGCCCCACCAGCGGCAGCAAGGCCCAGCCCGGCGCCAATAGATAGAAGGGATTGCGCGCCGCCTCCGGGTTGTCCAGCAGCATCGCGCCCTGGCCGAAGTAGTTCAGCACCAGCCCCGGCAGCACCAGCAGGAACCAGGCGCGGGCGATCGGCTGGCGACCGAAATGGCCCATGTCCGCGTACAGCGCCTCGGCACCGGTCAGCGCCAGCACCACGGCGCCGAGGATGGCCACGCCGATGCCCGGATGGGCGATGAAGAAATGGATGCACCAGTAGGGGTTGAGCGCCTGCAGCACCTGCGGCTGATGGAGGATGCCGTACACGCCCAGGGCGCCCAGGGTGACGAACCACAGCAGCATCACCGGGCCGAACAGGATGCCGATGCGCGCCGTGCCGTGCTTCTGGATCAGGAACAGCCCCACCAGCAGGATCAGCGCCAGCGGCACTACCCAGTGCTCCAGTCCGGCGAAGGCGATCTCCAGGCCCTCCACCGCCGACAGCACCGAGATGGCGGGAGTGATCATGCTGTCGCCATAGAACAGCCCGGCGCCGAACAGGCCGAGCAGCACCAGCACCATGCGCAGCCGTGGCTGACCAGACGCCGCACGCCGAGCCAGCGCGGTCAGCGCCATCACCCCGCCCTCGCCCTGGTTGTCCGCACGCAGCACGAACAGCACGTACTTGATCGACACCACCCAGATCAGCGACCAGAAGATCAGCGACAGCACGCCAAGCACGCCCTCGTGGTTGACCTGCACGCCGTAGCCGCCGTTGAACACCTCCTTCAGCGTGTACAGCGGGCTGGTGCCGATATCGCCGTAGACCACGCCCACCGCGCCAATCAGCAGGCCAATGGAGGACGAGGCGTGGGAAGACTTGGAGTGTTCGGCGACGACTTCGCTCATGGGCGGCTTCCATCCGGACGAGTGGGCGCGCGACCTGAAACACGCCGCTCAGCACGATCCAGGGCTGTCGCGGCTCGCTGCAGGCGGCCAGGCTGAGCATAGATCAGTTGTCCCGCCAGGCTGTTCAAGTAGGCAAGCTGCCGCTAGAATTGCGCACTTTTTGATCAGAGGCGCCCTCCCGAGCGCCCGTTTGAGGTTAGCCCCCGATGTCCACCGCCACGCCCAAAGTCGGATTCGTCTCCCTTGGTTGCCCCAAGGCCACCGTCGACTCCGAACGCATCCTCACCCAGCTGCGCATGGAAGGGTACGAGATCGTCCCGACCTACCAGGATGCCGACGTGGTGGTGGTCAACACCTGCGGCTTTATCGACAGCGCCAAGGCCGAATCGCTGGACACCATCGGCGAGGCCATCGCCGAGAACGGCAAGGTGATCGTCACCGGCTGCATGGGCGTGTCCGAGAACGCCATCCGTGACGTGCACCCGAGCGTGCTGGCCGTCACCGGCCCGCAGCAGTACGAGCAGGTGGTCAACGCGGTGCACGAGGTGATCCCGCCCAAGGCCGACCACAACCCCTACGTCGACCTGGTGCCGCCGCAGGGCATCAAGCTGACCCCGCGCCACTACGCGTACCTGAAGATTTCCGAGGGCTGCAACCACAGCTGCGCCTTCTGCATCATCCCGTCGATGCGCGGCAAGCTGGTCAGCCGCCCGGTCGGTGACGTGCTGTCCGAAGCCCAGCGCCTGGTCAAGGCCGGCGTCAAAGAGCTGCTGGTGATCAGCCAGGACACCAGCGCCTATGGCGTGGATCTGAAGTACAAGACCGACTTCTGGGAAGGCCAGCCGGTCAAGACGCGTATGAAGGAACTGTGCGAAGCGCTCTCCAGCATGGGCGTGTGGGTGCGCCTGCACTACGTCTACCCGTACCCGAACGTGGACGACGTGATCCCGCTGATGGCCGCCGGCAAGCTGCTGCCGTACCTGGACATCCCCTTCCAGCACGCCAGCCCGAAAGTGCTCAAGTCCATGAAGCGCCCGGCCTTCGAGGACAAGACTCTGGCCCGCATCAAGTCCTGGCGCGAGATCTGCCCGGAACTGACCATCCGCTCCACCTTCATCGTCGGCTTCCCCGGCGAGACCGAGGAAGACTTCCAGTACCTGCTGGACTGGCTGACCGAAGCCCAGCTCGACCGCGTCGGCTGCTTCCAGTACAGCCCAGTAGACGGCGCCCCGGCCAACGACCTGGGCCTGGAACCGGTACCGGACGATGTGAAGCAGGACCGTTGGGATCGCTTCATGGCCCACCAGCAGGCGATTTCCGCCGCTCGCCTGCAACGCAAGGTCGGCACCGAGATCGAGGTGCTGATCGACGAAGTCGACCACGAAGGCGCCGTCGCCCGCTCCTGGGCCGACGCCCCGGAAATCGACGGCAGCGTGTTCATCGACAGCACCAGCGTGCAACCGGGCGACAAGGTGCGTGTACGCATCGTCGATGCTGACGAGTACGACCTGTGGGCCGAGCTGGTTTAAGCGCCACGTACCAATAAGAAAGCCCCGCCGATGCGGGGCTTTTTTATGCCCGATCCAGTGGGCTGATTACTGCCAAACCGCCCCGATTGAGCACATGGGTGTAGATCTGCGTGGTCTTCACATCCGCATGGCCTAGTAGCTCCTGCACGGTGCGGATGTCCTGACCACTCTCCAGCAAATGGGTGGCAAAGGAATGGCGAAAGGTATGGGGCGTTGCATGCTTGATCAGCCCGGCGCGCTTGACCGCCTCCCGCACTGCGCGCTGGATCGTCTTCTCGTGCAGATGGTGGCGGAATATTCCATTCGAGCGCGGATCCTTCGAGCGATTGATCGAAGGAAATACAAACTGCCAGCCCCATTCAGCCGCGGCATTCGGATACTTGCGCGCCAGCGCGAACGGCAGATTTGCACGCCCGAAACCTTCGGCAAGGTCACGCCGGTGCAGGGCCTCCACCTTGAGCAGATGTGCCTGCAGCGGCTCGACGAGGCGCCGAGGCAACATGGTCACCCGGTCCTTCTGCCCCTTGCCATCGCGTACCAGAATCTCGCCCCTCGCGAAATCCACATCCTTGACACGCAAGCGCAACGCCTCCAATAACCGCAACCCTGCCCCATACAACAGCGTGGCGACGATCCAGCGCACACCCACCAACTGCTCCAAGACCCGCGACACCTCCTCTCGGGTCAGTACCACCGGCAAATGCACAGGCTTCTTCGCCCGCACAATGCCATCGAGCCATGGCAGCTCGACCTTCAACACCTCTTTATAGAGAAATAGCAACGCGGCCAACGCCTGATTCTGCGTGGCACCGGCCACATTGCGCTTGACTGCCAGATGGGTCAGAAAAGCCTCTACCTCCGCAGCCCCCATCTCCTGCGGATGGCGATACTGGTGAAAGCGGATATATCGCTTCACCCACTCGGCATAGACAGTTTCGGTACGGATGGAATAATTTCTTAATCGAATCTGCTGACGCACCTGCGTCAACAGCTTGGGCTTGCCGTCGTCCATGTCGTTTTTCTCCCTGAGACCCGTCGCGTTCCTCGCGACCTTCTCCAAGCTAGACAAGGACTTGCAAGACGACAAGGAACGTTATCCGACATTCGTTCGGATGTTATGCGACAGCGATGTCGCCTAATAATAGTTAGATGCCTTATGAAAATCAGTGCCAGACAACGGATTGATCGCAAAGAATTAACGCCCGAGCTAGTTCATAAAGCACTGAGCGCAGCTTTCCCAAAAAAGAATGATTTCTCCCCAAGCGAAACCCGCTATGAGGAAGAGCTTTCTGAGTTAATGCATTTCGGTGTCTTGTGCGTAAAAGACTTGCGGGTTTTACTCAACAAGCATCGCAAGAAAATTCTAGAAATTGACAGATCGCCAATGGATCAGGTGCATCAAAGAATGTATGCAAAGGAAATGGGCACAGAAAAATTCAACGATTTCCTTCGCAGGCAATACTGGTTTGCTTACCCAGGGTTACTGCGTCTAGCCTTGGAGCTTGAGTTTGGCGACGCATATGAGGCCTTTGCCAATGCGCGAGACGGCATCTAACAATGCGCTCAAAGCGCTCACTCCGTTCGCTGGGACCGGCGAAGCCGGCCCCTTAGCTTAATCGTTATGTGCCAAAGGAGGGCTGATGTCGTTCCCTAAAGACAGAGTTGTAGTCGCAAGTGATGTAAATCCGCGAGACGGGATCGGCGTCGAAATTTACAGAGACGACAAATTAGTCGTTGAGATCTTCAGGGATGACAGGGAAAAAACTCGCACAGTAACTGTATTCAAAGAATCAATTTCGCTTGAGCTTATGGAAGAGTCGATTCAAATTTTCAAAAATGAAATTCCTTGGGATTTCATTGAATACGAAGAATAGGCACATAACAATGCGCTCAAATCGCTCACTTCGTTCGCTGGGACCGGCTAAAGCCGGCCCCTTAGCTTAATCGTTAGGAATTCCCTTGGCCGCGTTTCACTACAAACTAGAGATTGTCCCACGCGCCTTTCTTGGCGAGCCTGCCATTAACCAAGTCTCGTTGGATAAAATTCAAGAAGGGCTGTCGCCTTGGGCAAACTCATCTGAACCCAACGAGCAATTCCTTACCTCGGTCCGTGGCTTATTGCCTATCGAGCAGTCTTGGGGCGAAACCGAAGAGTACGTATCACCTGCTAACTATGGATCCGACATTAGACTGTGGTGGGAAAATGGAAGGCTTGAGAATATCGAGTTTCGGTTCAATCCATACAGCGACCCTTGGAGCCTTATGCAGCGCTTTCTTCAAGTTGTCCATGAGGCATCGTATATGCTTGTTGAGGTTAGAACTGGAGAGGTGCTAGTGCCGGAGGAAAAGGTGCTTAAAGAGCGTTCTGGTGCTGTACATTCCTAACAACTGGTTCAAGTCGCTCGCTTCGCTCACTCGGGACCGGCTAAAGCCGGCCCCTTAACCAAACGTTAGGTTACCAATGAATATCGAGCAAGAATTAGATTGGGTAAAACAATCAAAGAACATTGATTACCTTGATCTTGAAGTGTGCTTTCAGTTGCACGATAACTTTTATATTGGCGATCCAAATAGCCATGAGCAATTGCAAGACGAGAAATATCGTGAGACTGTAAAACTACCTCCCTTTGAACGCGTTGTTCCAACGATGGCAAGAACAAGTGAAGCCATTGGACACACGAATGAACTCGCCTCTTACTACAAAAATCTCATTGAGAACTCGGTAGTTCGAAACAAGCCATTCAACGAGATAAGGCAGTATTTTTGGTTGCGACTTTGGTTCTGGAATACGGAAGAGGATGTACATGTTTCCTTTCCATGGTATGACAGCCTATCTGAAATGCAGCAGCTTTTTTCATGGTTAAAGGGCCACCCTGAAGAGCCATATATAGATATGGATCAGGGATGGCAAATAGAGGCCGTTCGCATTGGAGAGAATGTTCATATAAGACAATCCGATCCTGACTGCGATGAAGAATATGCAAACGTATCTGTCCCGTTTGAGGTATTTTTTAATAAAGCAAACGAAGTAGAGAATAGAGCACAGCAAATAATCACTAATCTATCAAAAGAGCTTGGTGTTGATGTATGGTCAAAATATCTCCAAGATGCCAGATTTGGTACCGATAGATGGCAACCTAACAAAAAAATCAACCGGACAAAAAAAAGCCGATGGCTTTTTTAGCCGGTTATTTAAGCGTTAGCCCACCACTAACCCAATTCGCTGCAAATTAAGCTCCTCCTCCCACCCACTCGGATAACCGCGCATGTTCTCCCACGTCTTCCTTGGCATTGGCGACTTCGAACGAGCCCTGGCGTTCTATCAGCCGCTGATGCACGCGCTGGGTAATCAGCTGCGCTTCAGCGATGCATCACGGCCCTGGGCCGGTTGGCAGCCGATGCAGGCCGAGCCTCGCCCGCTGTTTCTGATCGGCAGCCCTTATGACGGGCAGCCGCATGCAGGTGGCAACGGGCAGATGGTGGCCTTCGCGGCTTCCAGCCGGGCCATGGTGGACAGTGTCTACGCCATCGCTCTGGCCCATGGCGGCAAGTGCGAGGGCGAACCGGGGTTGCGTCCCGAGTACCATGAGCACTACTACGGCGCCTATTTCCGCGACCCGGATGGCAACAAGCTGTGCGTGGCCTGCCACGACGCGCAGGACTGAGCCATGGACGTTCGCTGGTCCGACTCGCTCGACGGCCTCGACTGGGAAGAGCTTTCCGCCCTGTACCTGGCCGCGCCGCTGGGCAACAAGAGCCCGGATTGGCTGCGCACCGCCTTCGGCAACAGCCTGTTGCGCTGCCTGGCGTATGTCGACGGCCGGCTGGTAGGTGCCGGTCGCGCGCTGGCCGATGGCGTCGATTGCTCCTACATTTGCGACGTTGCCGTGTTGCCCGAGCATCAGGGCAGCGGCCTCGGCCGCGAGATCGTGACGCGGCTGGTGGAGGCCTCGTGCGGGCATCGCAAGATCATTCTCTATGCGGTGCCGGGCAAGGAGGACTTCTATCGTCGCCTCGGCTTCCGCCACATGGGCACGGCCATGGCGATCTTCGAGGACCAGGCGCAGGCGCTGCGCCAGGGCTACATCAGCGAAACCTGATCCAGTTCAGCGAGGGATTCACATGTACAACGGAAGTTGCCTGTGCGGGGCGGTGCACTACGAGATTCGCGGCGAGCTCGGTGCGGGGTTCTTCTGCCACTGCTCGCGCTGCCGCAAGGCTGGCGGCTCGGCCTTCGCTTCCAACGTGCTGGTCGCCACCACGGATTTCGTGGTCACCGCCGGCGCGGATGCGCTGAAGGACTTCTGCACCGCCGAGGGCAGCCACCGGGTGTTCTGCAGCCACTGCGGCTCGCCGATCTACAGCCGTCGGGAGCAGATGCCGGAGATCGTCCGAGTGCGCATGGGCAGCCTCGATACCGCGGTCGAACAGGGCCCCGGCGCGCATATCTTCGTCGCCTCCAAGGCGCCATGGCTGGAGATCTGCGACCAGCTCCCGCAGTACCCGGAGCGCCCGCCGGCAGGCCCGGCCAAGCCCTGAGGATCGTCCCATGCTCTGCGAACACCTGCGCGCACTGGAACAGGCTCTGCTGCACAACGGCGCCGAAGAGACGTTTCGCGGCCAGGCCTGGTCGGAGAACTGCCGCGAGTGGGTGTACTTCGATGTGCGCCTGGACCTGAGCGCGCTGCAGCGGCGCTTCGCCCTGCCCGCCTGCGTGCAGCCCCACGAGAATGCCGACCCGCACTCCGGCCAGGAACGCGGCCTGGTCTGCACGCAATGCCACGATGCGGTGATGGGGCTGTTCACCGGCGGCAAGCTGTTCCGATGAAGGCCATGAGCGGTGCGCGCGGTACTTCGTGCAGCTCCGCCCAACCGGCCACCCGAGTGAGCGCCGCGCCATGACCGAGCTGCTGATCAATCTGGACGTGCCGGACCTGGAGCAGGCCGTGACCTTCTATGAGCAGGCCGTCGGCCTGCGCCTGCGCCGTTATCTGTTCGATGGCAGCGTGGCCGAGCTGGAGGGCGCGCCGGTGCCGGTCTATCTGCTGCACAAGGAGCCCGGCCGATCGCGCCCTGCGCCGCGACTATGCCGCCCACTGGACACCGCTGCACCTGGACCTGGTGGTGGCCGATCTGGACAGCGCGCTGGCCCGCGCCCTGGCCGCCGGTGCCCGCCTGGAACGCGGCCCGACCGACGAGGCCTGGGGTCGTCTGGCTGGCCTGCGCGACCCGTTCGGCCATGGTCTGTGCCTGCTGCAATGGCGCGGCCGTGGCTACGACGAGGTGGCCGACTGAGGCGAGCGCTCGCTACCATGCACGGGTTTCCCGCCACGCGTGCCGCCATGTCTCATTCCGTCAGCCCCATCGGTTTCCTGCGCTCCTGCTTCAAGGAGAAGTTCGCCATTCCCCGACAGCCGCAACTGGCCACGGCCGCCCGTGGCGTGCTGGAGCTGGTGGCGCCGTTCGACCGCGCCGAAGCGGTCGAGGGGCTGGAGCAGGTCAGTCACGTGTGGCTGCTGTTCCTCTTCCACCAGGCCCTGGAGGACAAGCCGCGGCTCAAGGTGCGCCCGCCGCGCCTGGGCGGCAATGCCTCGCTGGGGGTGTTCGCCACCCGCGCCACGCATCGCCCCAACGGCATCGGCCAGTCGGTGGTGAAGCTGGAGAAGGTCGAACCGGGGCGGCTGTGGCTGTCCGGCATCGACCTGCTGGACGGCACGCCGGTGCTGGATATCAAACCCTACGTGCCCTATGCCGACGGCGTGCCCGGCGCGTTCAACCGCATCGCCGATGCGCCGCCGACGCCGATCGACCTGACCTGGAGCGACGAGGCGCTGCAACAGGCACGGCAACACGCCCTGCGCCTGGGCGAGCCTCTGATCGAACTGATCGAGCAATGCCTGGCCCAGGACCCGCGCCCCGCCTACCAGGTGCCAGAGCCCGAGCGCCGCTACGGCGTGCTGCTGTGGGATGTGCAGGTGCGTTGGCACTACCCCGAGCCAGGACGGATCTGCGTTCTGGAAGTGGTGCTGGGCTAACCCAGAAACGACAAACCCGCCGATTGGCGGGTTTGTGTTGTAGCGATGGGCGCTTACTTCTCGACGAAGGCGCGCTCGATCAGGTAGTCGCCCGGCTCGCGCATGCGCGGGGAGATCTTCAGGCCGAAGCTGTCGAGCACTTCGCTGGTCTCGTCGAGCATGCTCGGGCTACCGCAGATCATGGCGCGGTCGTCCTGCGGGTTGATCGGTGGCAGGCCGATGTCCTCGAACAGTTTGCCGCTGCGCATCAGGTCGGTCAGGCGACCCTGATTCTCGAACGGCTCGCGGGTCACGGTCGGGTAGTAGATCAGCTTGTTCTTCAGGGCATCACCGAAGAACTCGTTTTTCGGCAGGTGTTCGGTGATGAACTCGCGGTACGCCACTTCGTTCACGTAGCGCACGCCGTGCACCAGGATGACCTTTTCGAAACGCTCGTAGGTTTCCGGGTCCTGGATCACGCTCATGAAGGGCGCCAGGCCGGTACCGGTGCTGAGCAGGTACAGGTGCTTGCCGGGGTTGAGGTCATCGAGCACCAGGGTGCCGGTGGGCTTCTTGCTGATGATGATCTCGTCGCCTTCCTTGAGGTGCTGCAGCTGGGAGGTCAGCGGGCCGTCCGGCACCTTGATGCTGAAGAACTCCAGATGCTCTTCCCAGTTCGGGCTGGCGATGGAGTAGGCGCGCATCAGCGGGCGGCCGTTGGGCTGCTGCAGGCCGATCATGACGAACTGGCCATTCTCGAAGCGCAGGCCCGGGTCGCGGGTGCACTTGAAGCTGAACAGGGTGTCGTTCCAGTGGTGCACACTAACGACGCGTTCCGAGTTCATGTTGCTCATGCGAGTGTCCTCAAAAGTCTCGGTTTTCAGATTGCCGGAAAACACCCTCGACCCATTTGCGTCAGGTCAATGTCGGGTGATTACGCACACAATCGTCTGCCGGGGCCGGCAGCGTTGCGCGCCATTCTAGTGAGAGCCACAATATCTGTTAAGCGAATTATCACGATATCGATTATTGGTTATATAGATATGCGATTTACCCTCAGGCAATTGGAAGTATTCGTCGCCGTGGCCAAGCAGGAAAGCGTATCCCGCGCGGCGGAATCCCTGGCCCTTTCGCAGTCAGCCGCCAGCACCTCGCTCAGCGAACTGGAGCGGCAGTCCGACTGCCAGCTGTTCGATCGCGCCGGCAAACGCCTGTCGCTGAATGCCCTGGGGCGCCAGTTGCTGCCGCAGGCGGTGGCGCTGCTCGACCAGGCCAAGGAGATCGAACGTCTGCTCAGCGGCAAGACCGGCTTCGGCCTGCTGGAGCTGGGAGCCACCCTCACCGTGGGTAACTACCTGGCCACTCTGCTGATCGGCAATTTCATGCAGCGCCACCCGGAATGCCGCCTCAAGCTGCACGTGCAGAACACCGCCAACGTGGTGCAGCGGGTGGCCCACTACGAGCTGGACCTGGGTCTGATCGAGGGCGACTGCCAGCATCCGGACATCGAAGTACAGCCCTGGGTCGAGGACGAACTGGTGGTGTTCTGCGCCCCGCGCCACCCACTGGCCGAGCGCGGCACGGCGACGCTAGAAGAGCTGAGCCGCGAGGCCTGGATTCTGCGCGAGCAGGGCTCCGGCACGCGGCTGACCTTCGACCAGGCCATGCGCCATCACCCGGCGCAGCTGAATATCCGTCTGGAGCTGGAGCATACCGAGGCGATCAAGCGCGCCGTGGAGTCCGGCCTGGGCATCGGCTGTATCTCGCGCCTGGCCCTGCGTGACGCCTTCCGCCGCGGCAGCCTGGTGCCGGTGGAAACCCCGGAACTGGACCTCACCCGTCAGTTCTATTTCATCTGGCACCGGCAGAAGTACCAGACCGCCGCCATGCGCGAGTTTCTCGAACTGTGCAGGGAGATGACCGCAGGCATTCGCCGCAGCGACGAAATAGTGCTGCAGCCGATCGCCTGAGCGGAGGCCCAGGCGATCAGATAAGGAAGCGATTCAGTCAGGCCGAGGCGGCCAGGGGATGAAAGCTGAAGTAGCTGCGCAGGGCGTCGACCATCTCGACGTACTCGGCCGGAGGCGCGACCAGCGAGAACCCCGAGTCATAGGTGCCGGGAGTGACGTCCTCGCGGCTCCACTGGCAGCAGGCACCGAAGTCGATGTTGTGCACGCGGCCATCACGGCCGGGAATCTTCAGGCGCATGTCGAAGCGCGCATTGACCAGCATCGGGTACTGGCTGATCAACATCAGGCCGTCCAGCGAGACATTGCCGATGTAGCCCATGGGTTTGTCGGTGATGCGGTTGAACACCTTCAAGTAGTACGGCAGCTGGTGGCGTTCGATGTGGCGCTGAATGTGCATGGTGGCCAATCGCTATGGATGGAGTTCGAGTATGGCTGCTGCGCTGGGACTCGACCAGACTCAGCCGCACCGCTCGGCAATACGAGACGACAAACGGCTGCGCGCCGCCTCTACTTCCGCTTCGTCGATATAGCTGCGTTCGCCGTTGGCATCGGTGGTGAAGTAACGGCCACCGCGCTGGATCTGCGCCAGATTGCTGCGTAGCTCGCTGCATTCCTTGTTGCGCTCGGCGCGGGCCGCAGAAGCGCGAGCCTGAGACTGGGCCTTCTCGTCGCGACGCGCATCGAAGTATTGCTGGGCGCGCTGCTCACGTTCACGCGTGGCATCGTCGCGTTCCACCACCTGAGGCTTCACCTCTACCTGCTCGGCGCCACTGCCGCTGGGTTTCTCGCTGAAATGCACGCGCCCCTGGGCGTCCGTCCAGCGATAGATCTCCGCGCTGGCGAACGCCGGCACGAGCAAGGCGATGAATATGAAATGACGCATGCGGGATTCCCTCCTTCGGCGCAGCTTAACGCCGCGCTTCGCTTCCTGCGGACCAGCCGACTGACGGCCGCATCAGAGGGATGCGGCGGATGCCTTGGCCGGCTCTCTCGCTTGATGATGCCCGAGCTGGCGCAATGTCTCCAGCCTGGCGCGAGCGCGATAGGCGTATTCGCTGGCCGGGTAGCGGGTGACGATGAACTCGTAGGTCTGCGCCGCGTCGACGAACAGGTTCTGCCGTTCCAGGCACTGGCCACGCAGCAGGGAGATCTCCGGCTGCATGTAGCTGCGCGAGCGACTACTGCGCTCGGCACGCGACAGGTCGAGCAGGGCCTGGTCGCAATCGCCCTCGGTGTAGTGCCGATAGGCCTCGTCCAGATGGCGGTCCAGGGACAGGCGATTGCAGCCGACCAGACTGGTCAGGGTGAGAATCAGGATCAGGGTTCGCATGGTCAATTCCTCCGCTGTGCAGTGTATCGGCGTTCGCGGCGATTTCTGCAGAGACAAGGTAGTGCAGGTGAACAATGACTACAGTGAAAGGCCGTAGTAGCCTCGCCGCACGCTATGCAAACTGGAGTTACCGCATGACCCTGCGCCGCACCAAAATCGTCGCCACCCTCGGCCCCGCCAGCAATTCCCCGGAAGTTCTCGAACAGCTGATAGTCGCCGGCATCGACGTTGCCCGCCTGAACTTCTCCCACGGCAGCGCCGACGATCACAAGGCTCGCGCCGCGCTGGTTCGCGAGCTGGCCGCCAAGCACGGCCGCCACGTGGCGCTGCTCGGCGACCTGCAGGGTCCGAAGATCCGCATCGCCAAGTTCACCAACAAGCGCATCGAACTCAAGGAAGGCGACCTGTTCCGCCTGTCCGCCAGCCACTCGCGCACCGAGGGCAACCAGGAAGTGGTCGGCATCGACTACCCGGCGCTGATCCAGGATTGCGACGTCGGCGACGACCTGCTGCTGGACGACGGCCGCGTGGTGATGCGCGTCGAGCTCAAGGGCGCCGACGAGCTGCACTGCCGCGTGGTGATCGGTGGGCCACTGTCCGACAACAAGGGCATCAACCGCCGCGGTGGCGGCCTGACGGCGCCGGCCTTGACCGAGAAAGACAAGGTCGACATCAAGCTGGCCGCCGAGATGAATCTGGACTATGTCGCCGTATCCTTCCCGCGCGACGCCGCCGATATGGACTATGCCCGCCGCCTGCTCACCGAGGCCGGCGGTAACGCCTGGCTGGTGGCCAAGATCGAGCGCGCCGAGGCGGTGGCAGACGATGCCGCACTGGACGGCCTGATCCGCGCCAGCGACGCGGTGATGGTGGCCCGCGGCGACCTCGCCGTGGAGATCGGCGATGCCGAGCTGGTCGGCATCCAGAAGAAGATCATTGCCCACGCCCGTCGCTACAACAAAGCGGTGATCACCGCGACCCAGATGATGGAGTCGATGATCCACAGCCCCATGCCGACCCGTGCGGAAGTCTCCGACGTAGCCAATGCCGCGCTGGACTACACCGACGCGGTGATGCTCTCGGCCGAAAGTGCCGCCGGCGAGTACCCGGTCGAAGCCGTCGAGGCCATGGCCCGCGTCTGCCTGGGCGCCGAGAAGCACCCGACCAGCCAGAAATCCAGCCACCGCATCGGCCGCACCTTCGAGCGCTGCGACGAGAGCATCGCCCTGGCCACCATGTACACCGCCAACCACTTCCCGGGTGTCAAGGCCATCATCAGCCTGACCGAGAGCGGCTACAGCCCGCTGATCATGTCGCGCATCCGCTCGTCGATCCCGATCTTCGCCTTCACTCCGCACCGAGAGGCCCAGGCTCGGGTCGCCCTGTTCCGCGGCGTCTACACCGTGCCGTTCGACCCGGCCGCCCTGCCGGCCAACAAGGTCAGCCAGGCGGCGGTGGACGAGCTGCTCAAACGCGGCTTCGTGCAGCCCGGCGACTGGGTGATCCTGACCAAGGGCGACAGCTACCACGGCACTGGCGGCACCAACACCATGAAGATCCTCCATGTGGGTGATCCGCTGGTCTGAGTTTGCCGCCCATGAAAAAGGCCGCTCGATGAGCGGCCTTTTTATTTCTCCCTCTCCCCCTGGGAGAGGGGTGGTTCAAGCCTACGCGAACTTGGAGAAATCTGGCTTCCTGCGCTGCATAAAAGCCGACAGCGCCTCGATGGCCTCCGGCGAGCGCAGGCGCTGGCCGAACAGGGCGCCCTCCTCCTCGATCACCTTGCGCAGCTCCTCGCGCCCCGGCGCGCGCATCAGGCGCTTGCTGTCGGCCACCGCGGAAGGCGCCAGCTCGAGGAAACGCAGGGCCATCTCGCGGGCCTTGGCCACGGTACTCGGACCGTCCTCGAGAGCAGCGCTGGCGATGCCCCACTGCGCGGCCTCGGCACCGGTGAAGGCCTCGCCCAGCAGCAGCACTTCGGCCGCCTTGGCCTGGCCGAGCAGGCGCGGCAGCAGCAGGCTGGAGCCGAATTCCGGGCACAGGCCGAGGTTGACGAAGGGGGTGCGCAGCTTGGCGTCGCAGCTGACATAGACCAGATCGCAGTGCAGCAGCAGGGTGGTGCCGATGCCCACGGCCGGACCGGCCACGGCGGCCACCACTGGTTTGCCGAAGTCGAACAGCGCGCGCATGAACTGGAACACCGGGCTGTCCATGCCGGTGGGCGGCGCCTGCAGAAAGTCGGCCACGTCGTTGCCGCTGGTGAAGCACTCCGCACCGCCGGTGATCAGCACGGCACGCACCGCGCGATCCTCGTTGGCCGCGTCCAGCACTTCGGCCATTTGGCTGTACATGGCGCGGGTCAGCGCGTTCATCTTGTCCGGGCGGTTCAGGCGCAGGGTCAGCAGACCGCCTTCGCGCTCGACCAGTATGTGTTCGCTCATCGCAACTCCAGGGCTGGGCCCCGGCTTGGAACCTGCTTCAGGCTTTTTGAGCTAGAGCCAGGCAAGGCGGAATTGGATGAGGACGCGGAGTTTACAAAGCGTAAATGAGCAGTCCGAGTCCAATTCCAACGCAGCATGGCCGACGATCAAGAAGTCTGAAATAGGTTCTCACGCATGGGGCAGAAAAAGGTCAGCCAGCACCTGGTTGCGCGGCACGCCGATCAGATAGAGGCGGCGGGCGAAGGCTTCCACGCTGGCGGGAGAGCCGCAGAGTAAGGCGACGGTCTGTCGCGAAACAAGCCGCAGTTCCGCCAAAACCGCCGTCTGCTCGGACGCGGTCACCAGCTGCAACTGCAGCTGCGGATAGCTCGCAGCCAGTGCCTGCAGCGGCTCGGCCAGATAGTGGCCGGAGTCGTCATGGGCCAGGTGAATGACCCGTAAAGGCCCCTGGTGATGCTGGCGAAGTGCCTCGCGCAACACCCCCCAGAGTGGTGCCAGGCCGGTGCCGGCGGCGAGCAACCAGAGCGGCCGCTCGCTCCAGGCCGGGTCGTAATGCAGGGCGCCGCCGCGCAGCTCACCCAGACGCAGCACGTCGCCCGCTTGCAGCTGGCGGGCGACATCGCTGAAGGCGCCGCTCTGACGGCAGTCCAGGTGGAACTCCAGCCAGGGCTCCTCGCCCGGCAGGCTGGCCAGCGAATAGGGCCGCGCCACGCCGTCGGCCGTCCACAGCACCAGATGCTGGCCGGCGGCATAGCGCAGCGGTTTCTCCGGCAACAGACGCAGGCGCAATACCGATGGGCTCAGCCAGTCGAGCGAATGCACGCGTGCCGGCAGGCCATCGCGGGACGGATCGAACAGCTGCACTTCCAGATCGTCTACCACCCGGCACTGGCAGGCCAGGCGCCAGCCCTGTTCGCGGCGCGCCTCGCTCAGCACCTCGGGTTGCTCGTCCAGCACCTCGCCGCGCACGCAGCGCACCAGGCAGGCATGGCAGCTGCCAGAGCGGCAGCTGTAGGGCACGCGCAGGCCGGCGCCGTTGAGGGCATCGAGCAGGTTGCTTCCGGCGGGTACCGACCAGGCCTGGCCGGAGGTTTTCAGCTCAGGCACCGGCGCCCTCCCAGGCCGCGTCGCAGCGGTTGCGTCCGCCACGCTTGGCCCGGTACAGCGCCTGGTCGGCCCGCTGCAGGGCCTCGTCGAGATCATCGCCCTCGTTGAGCAGGGTCATGCCGGCCGACAGGCTCAAGTTGCTCACCTGCACGCCGACCGGCTCGGCATTGGCGAATGCCTCGCGCAGCCGCTCGCAGCAACTGGTGAACTGGTCGGCATCGGTGTTGGGCAGCAGCAGGACGAACTCCTCGCCACCGTAGCGGGCCAGCACGTCGCCGTCGCGCAGGCAGGCGCGGGCCACGGCGGCGAAGGTCTGCAGCACGCGGTCGCCGGCGGCATGACCGTGCACATCGTTGATGCGCTTGAAATGGTCCAGGTCGATCAGCGCCAGGCCGTGCTGACGGCCGTGGCCGAGATTGTCCAGCTCACGCAGGGCCAGGCGCAGGAAGTGGCGGCGGTTGAACAGCCCGGTCAGCTCGTCGGTGGCCACCAGGTCTTCGAGCTGGCGCATCATGCCGCGCAGGGTGTCCTGGTGCGCCTGCAACGCATAGCGGCGTTGGCGCATGCGCTGGCGCAGGGCCTGCACGTAGCTGGCGAACAGGCTCTGCCAGGTCAGCCCGATAAACAGCGCGCAGCACTGCAGCAGGGCCTGGCCCGGATCGTCCAGGCGCATCTGGTAGCCTTCCAGCAGGTTGAGTCCGACGAAGGAAAAGAAGGCAACGGCGGCGCAACGCACGAACACTCGCGGGCGCAGCTGGAACACGCCGAACATCAGGATGATCAGGTAGAACATCAGCAGGCTGCCGCGCGCGCTGTCGAGCTGGACCAGCAAGGCGGTGTGCAGGGCAAGGCCGACGAGTATCTGCGCCTCGGTCAGGCTGGGATCGGCGAAGTGCAGGTTGCGGCCGCTGCGGAACAGGGCGTAGAAGGCAAGCTGGCTGAGCGCCACCATGCCGGTACAGAACAGGGCGAAGGAGACTGTGCCGTTATAGATGCCAACCCACAGGGCCACCCACATCAGCAGAAGCACCAGGGCATAGCTCGCTACCGCCATGCCGAAGCGCTTCAGCAAGAGGCTTTGCAGACCGCGCTTTGTCACCCCTGGACTACTCGTACTCATGGGTTCCGTCCCGTACTGGCACCTTGCCCAACTCTACCCCCGTAGTAGTGAAATTGATAGCGCGCCCGCGACCATCGGCCAGCCCGCGCGGCTGTGCCGGTCCCTGCCAGCGCGCTATACTGCGCCGCCTTTTTTGTGGCCCGCCATCCCTGGCGGCCACCCTGCGGGCCGTCGCGGGCGACGTCAAAAATCGCTCCCGACAATTTTTTGCAGTTGCGCCGGGTCGTGGTCCGGCGTTTCCTTATAGATGTTCCCTGATAGAGGAGCGCCCAAATGACCGTGATCAAGCAGGACGACCTGATTCAGAGCGTCGCCGATGCCCTGCAGTTCATCTCCTATTACCACCCCGTCGACTTCATTCAGGCCATGCATGAGGCCTATCTGAAGGAAGAGTCCCCGGCCGCGCGCGACTCCATGGCGCAGATCCTGATCAACTCGCGCATGTGCGCCACCGGCCACCGCCCGATCTGCCAGGACACCGGCATCGTCACCGTATTCGTCAAGGTCGGCATGGACGTGCGCTGGGACGGCGCCACCATGAGCGTCGACGACATGATCAACGAGGGCGTGCGTCGCGCCTACAACCTGCCGGAGAACGTCCTGCGCGCCTCGATCCTGTCCGACCCGGCCGGTGCGCGTAAGAACACCAAGGACAACACCCCGGCGGTGATCCACTACTCCATCGTCCCCGGTGACAAGGTGGAAGTGGACGTCGCGGCCAAGGGCGGCGGCTCCGAGAACAAGTCGAAGATGGCCATGCTCAACCCGTCCGACTCGATCGTCGATTGGGTGCTCAAGACCGTACCGACCATGGGCGCCGGCTGGTGCCCGCCGGGCATGCTCGGCATCGGCATCGGTGGTACCGCCGAGAAGGCTGCGGTGATGGCCAAGGAAGTGTTGATGGAGCATATCGACATCCATGAGCTGAAAGCCCGTGGCCCGCAGAACAAGATCGAGGAAATGCGCCTCGAGCTGTTCGACAAGGTCAACCAGCTGGGCATCGGCGCCCAGGGCCTCGGCGGCCTGACCACCGTGCTCGACGTCAAGATCATGGACTACCCGACCCACGCCGCCTCCCTGCCGGTGTGCATGATCCCCAACTGCGCCGCCACCCGTCACGCCCACTTCGTGCTCGACGGCTCCGGCCCGGCCGAGCTGGAAGCGCCGGACCTGTCCGCCTACCCGGAAATCGTCTGGGAAGCCGGCCCGAGCGCGCGCCGCGTCAACCTCGACACCATCACCCCGGAAGAAGTGCAGAGCTGGAAGCCGGGCGAGACCGTGCTGCTCAACGGCAAGATGCTCACCGGCCGCGACGCCGCGCACAAGCGCATGGTCGACATGCTGAACAAGGGTGAAGAGCTGCCGGTCGACCTGAAAGGCCGCTTCATCTATTACGTTGGCCCGGTCGATCCGGTCGGTGACGAAGTGGTGGGCCCGGCCGGCCCGACCACCGCCACCCGCATGGACAAGTTCACCCGCCAGATCCTCGAGAGCACCGGCCTGCTGGGCATGATCGGCAAGTCCGAGCGCGGCCCGATCGCCATCGACGCGATCCGCGACAACAAGGCCGTGTACCTGATGGCCGTCGGCGGCGCCGCCTACCTGGTCGCCCAGGCGATCAAGAAGTCCAAGGTGCTGGCCTTCGCCGAGCTGGGCATGGAAGCGATCTACGAGTTCGAGGTGAAGGACATGCCGGTTACCGTGGCCGTCGACACCCAGGGCGAGTCCGTGCACATCACCGGCCCGGCGATCTGGAACAAGAAGATCGCCGAAAGCCTGGCGGTGGAAGTGAAGTAAGCGCACCCGCGCTGCAAGGAAGCCCGGCCTTAGTGCCGGGCTTTTTCTTTTGCCCGACCATTGGCCGAATTGCCACGGACACGCCTCTAGTCATCCTCCATAAACGGCAATAACATTGACCTAATTCTATGTTCCGCCATCACCCCGGCGGGCCATACCGCGCACCGCCCTACCCGGGCCGCGCCTGTCGCTGTGGAGATACACGATGTCTACCGATCCGGTCACCATGCTGGTGGCACGCCGCGTTCCGCGCGAGTGCTTCCAGGATTTCCGCGCCTGGCTGCACGAAGGCCAGCAACTCGCCGCCGACTTCCCCGGCTACCTCGGCTCCGGCGTCCTCGCCCCACCGCCCGAGGACGACGAGTTCCAGATCATCTTCCGCTTCACCGATGCCGCCACCCTCGCCGCCTGGGAGCATTCCGCCTCGCGCCGCGCCTGGCTGCAGCGTGGCAGCGGCCTGTTCGCCCAGCCCCACGAACGTCGTGTCAGCGGCCTGGACGCCTGGTTCGGCAACGCCCTGCGCCGCCCCCCGCGCTGGAAGCAGAGCGTGGCCATCTGGCTGGCGTTCTTCCCGGTGTCGCTGGCCTTCAACCTGCTGTTCGGCGGCTTCATGGCCGAGTGGCCCCTGGTGCTGCGCGTGCTGCTCAGCACCCTGCTGCTCACGCCGCTGATGACCTACTGGTTCATCCCGCTCTCCACCCACCTGCTCGATCCCTGGCTGCAAGGTCGCCGCGCGCGCCAGGCGGACGAAGTGCTGCAGACACCCTGAAGCGGCGCTTTCCCCCACGCTGCGCATGGTTGTAGCGCAGCGGGGCCTGGGGTTTACTTGGCCGATCCAGTCCGATCGACGAGCTCCCGCATGAGTGCCCCCGCTGCCCCCATCCTGATCACCGGCGCCGGCCAGCGCCTCGGCCTGCATTGCGCCGAGCGCCTGCTCGACGACGGCCAGCCGGTGATCTTCAGCTACCGCAGCGAGCGCGAGGGCGTGCAGCGCCTGCGCGAGCGCGGCGCCATCGCGCTGCAGGCGGACTTCTCCAGCGAGGCCGGCATCCTCGCCTTTATCGAGCAGCTGAAAGGCCAAACCGAGCGCCTGCGTGCCATCGTGCACAACGCCTCGGACTGGGAGACGGAAACCCCGGGCCACGAGGCCGAGGTGTTCCAGCGCATGGTCAGCGTGCACATGCTCGCGCCCTACCTGATCAACCTGCACTGCGAGGCGCTGCTGCGCCACGGCGGCCCGGCGGACATCGTCCACCTCGGCGACGACGTCTCGCGCAAGGGCAGCGCCAAGCGCCCCGCCTACTGCGCCAGCAAGGCCGGCCTGGATAGCCTGACCCAGTCGTTCGCCGCGCGATTCGCACCGAAGATCAAGGTCAACGGCATCGCCCCGGCGCTGATCCAGTTCAACGAGGGCGACGATGCCGAGTACCGCGCCAGGCGCCTGGCCGAGACACCTCTGGGCTTCGAGCCCGGCGCCGAGGTGATCTACCAGAGCCTGCGCTACCTGCTGGACAACCCCTACGTCACCGGCACCACCCTGACCGTCAACGGCGGTCGCCACCTGGTCTGAGGACCGCACCATGAACCTGCCGCAGCACTACCGCGAAATCCTCCTCGGCCTCGGTGAAGACCCGCAGCGCGAAGGCCTGCGCGACACGCCCGAGCGCGCCGCCAAGGCCATGCAGTACCTCTGTCATGGCTACGCCCAGTCGCTGGAAGAGATCGTCAATGGCGCACTGTTCGCCTCGACCAGCGACGAGGTGGTGATCGTCCGTGACATCGAGCTGTACTCGCTGTGCGAGCACCACCTGCTGCCCTTCATCGGCAAGGCCCATGTCGCCTATATCCCCACCGGCAAGGTGCTGGGCCTGTCCAAGGTGGCGCGCATCGTCGACATGTATGCGCGCCGCCTGCAGATCCAGGAGAGCCTGACCCGGCAGATCGCCGAGGCCATCCAGAGCGTCACCAACGCCGCCGGCGTGGCCGTGGTGATCGAGGCGCAGCACATGTGCATGATGATGCGCGGGGTGGAAAAGCAGAACTCGCAGATGCTCACCTCGGTTATGCTGGGCGCCTTCCGCGAGTCCAGCAACACTCGCCAGGAATTCCTGCAACTGATCGGACGGAGCAAGTAAATGCCGCGACTGGAACCTGGGATGGCGCGCATCCGGGTCAAGGACCTGCGCCTGCGCACCTTCATCGGCATCAAGGAGGAGGAGATCAACAACAAGCAGGACGTGTTGATCAACCTGACCATCCTCTACCCGGCCGACGAGGCCGTGCGCGACAACGACATCGACCACGCGTTGAACTACCGCACCATCACCAAGGCGGTGATCCGCCATGTCGAGGAGAACCGCTTCGCCTTGCTCGAGCGCCTGACCCAGGAAATCCTCGACCTGGTCATGGCCAACCCGGCCGTGCGCTACGCCGAGGTGGAAGTGGACAAGCTGCACGCCCTGCGCTTCGCCGAGTCGGTGTCGATCACCCTCGCCGCCCACCGCTGAGAAGCGGCCCAAAGTCTGCTGCGCGTCGGCCATGCGTCGTTGGAAAAGGACCTCGGGTGCTCATTTACGTCATGTAAACTCCGCGCCCTCGCCCCTTTCCCGCCTAGCCTGGCTCTAGCTCGCGAGACTTTGAATCCGCTTCCGATGACAAGGAGCCTGTATGACCGAACAACAACGCCTCGAGCTGGAAGCCGCCGCCTTCCGCCGCCTGGTCCAGCACCTGCGTGAACGCACCGACGTGCAGAACATCGACCTGATGAACCTCGCCGGCTTCTGCCGCAACTGCCTGTCCAAGTGGTACAAGGCCGCCGCCGATGAGCAGGGCGTGGCCGTCGACATGGAACAGGCCCGCGAGGTCGTCTACGGCATGCCCTATGCCGAGTGGAAAGCCCAATACCAGAAGGAGGCCACTGCCGAGCAGCAGGCCGCCTTCGACAAAGGAAACCAGCACTGATGAGCCTGCAAGACTTCCGCGCCCGCCTGCACGGCGAGCAGTTCCAGTTCGCCGAGACCCTGGCCTTCGTCGCCGAACACTACGACTACCAGCCCAGCGCCTTCCGCAACGGCGCCGTGGAGAGCGCCGCCGGGCAGAACGAGGGATCGTGCAAGACCCTCGGCCTGGCCCTGCTCGAAGGCCTCAGCCTGGAAGAGACCCTGCGCGCCTTCGGCGAGCACTATCGCTCCGTGCTGGCCACGCCGGAAGGCAACGACCACGCCAATATCCGCGCCCTGCAGGACACCGGCCTGGGTGGCGTGCAATTCGCCCAGCAACCGCTCAAGCGCAAGGCCTGAGTGCGCAACAAGCTGCGCATCTGTCGGCTTTGGCTGACAGACAGCGCGCAGCGAGCGCCGTATCCTCTGGCTCATCTAGCGCGGCAGGATGCCGGCGCGCCTTGAGCGGAGGAGTGCAAGGATGCAACAGAGCGTGGTCTGGAAGCCCTGGACCAACCCCGGCGTCGAACACCTCAACCTGGATATCGCCAGCGACGGGGTGAATGCCAGCAGCCACCTGATGCAGAGCATCCGTGGCAACAGCATCGTCGCCACCTATACCCTCAAGTACGACGAGCGCTGGCGCTTCCGCCGCCTGTGGCTGAAGGTGGACAACCACGGCCAGCGCAGCCTCGACCTGCATCGCGACATCCGCGGCAACTGGTTTCTCGACGGCCGCCTGCGCGAGGATCTCGCCGAGTGCCAGCAGGTGATGCTGTCCGCCTCGCCCTTTACCCATACCCCGCTGCTGCAGCAAGGCGCCCTCGCCGTCGGCGACAGCGAACGGGTCTCGGTAGCCCATGTCGACCTGCTCAGCCTGCGGGTCGAGGCGCGCCAGCAGCGCTACCAGTGCCTGCACCGCCAGGCCAGCCATGCCGTGTACCTGTGCGAAGCCGAGGGCCACGCGCCCTGCGAGCTGACCCTGGACGACGGCGACCTGCTGGTCCAGGCCATCGGCCAGTTCATCCGCACCAGCCGGCAGACGCTGCGCCACGCCAACTGCGCCTAGGCCAAGTCGCCAGAATGAAAAAGCCCCGCCTAGGCGGGGCTTTTTTCCATCTGCAGGGTTTAGCGGCTGTTGAGCTGCTGCTGCAGGTTCTGCACCTGGGCCTGCAGGCCATTGATGTTGCGGGTGACCTGGGCGCGGAAGGCATCGAACTCGGCGGTGTTGTTGCTCGGCGCCGGACGGTTCTCCAGCTCGCTGCGCAGCACCAGCAGGTCCTGCTCCAGGCTGCGCACGACCTGGCTCTGATCGCCCCTCTTCTTCAGCGCCTCGATGTCGGCGGCCTGGCCCTTGAGCTGATCCTGCAGCTTGCCGACCCCGGCCAGGCCACTCTTCTGCTCGCTGGCCAGCTTGTCCAGCTTGCCATCGAACTGGGCAGTCGAGCTCTGCTGGGTCTTCAGGTCGGCGGCCAGCTGGTCGATACGCTTGCCCTGCCCGCTCTGCTGGCCGGCCACGTTCTGCTGCTGCTTGCTCAGCTCGGCCAGCTTGGTCTCCAGCTGCTTGACCCGCAGCTTGAGGGCCTCGCTGTCGCTGGTGACGCTGGATTCGGTGGCCACCACCTTGCCGGAGATGTCCTGGATACGCCCGGCGGCCTCCTCGCTGATGCGAGCGAAGGCGTCCTGGGTCGCCACTATCGACTCCTGCATGTGCAGCACCTGCTGGTAGCTCCACCAGCTCAGGCCACCCAGGGCGATGACCAGCGCGCCGATCAGCGCCCACAGCGGCCCGGTGCCGAAACCACGGCGCCGTTCCACCTGCGGGTAGCTGGGCGCGTTGCTGCGGGACGCATGGCTCTGGGCGGGCGCCTGGTAGCCGAGCTGATAGTCGTCACGGTCGCGCGGGTCGGTGGTCAGGCTGGGCACGTGGTCCAGTTCGTCGTGGGCGTCGTTGCGCATAGAAACCTTCAGAAATACGGAAAGGCAAAACGGATGGCGGCCAGTATACCCGGTTCGCTGGCTCGCCTTCAGCGGGCGCCAGACCAGTGCAACCTGCACCAGCGTCGGGCAGCCGGCCGCCTATGGACCTGTGAAGGCCCGCACAGTTCGCCGCTCCGGCGTTCTGGTATGCGCCTTGCTTTGGCCTGAACCTGAGTCTTCGCGCCGAGCAACCGATACGAGGGAGCCGTCATGGAACTGAACAAAGCCGTTCTCGATTGCATGCAGTCGCTGCGCCGCCGTCTGCGCGAGGAGTTGTCCGTGGACATCCGCCTGAGCCAGCCGGATGCGGTCGAGGCCATGCTCCTCGCCTGCCTGCGCTCGAGCGATCAGGACACCCGCAGGCTGGGCATCCGCCTGGCCGAGCTGAGCGACAGCGCCGCGACAGCCCCCGCACCAGCCCATCCGGCGCGCCAGTATCGCGGCCACGAGCTGCCGGAACAGCCGAGCGCGCCCCAGGACATCGACGCCGAACAGCGCGGCCACTCGGTGCGCATGTACCGCGGCCAGCGCGTCTACGCCTGAGCCGCGCGCGGAAAGTGACTGGACGAGCCGAGCCGGACGGGCAATAGTCTGCTCACGCGTCTCGTCACGGAGAACCGCATGACCGCTCGCCCCGCCTGGCTGACCTGTGTGGAATCCGACCCGCCCGCGCTGCTGCGGGCGGCCCTGTACATCGCCGCCGAGCATGAGCCGACGCTGCAGCCGGAGCAGGTGCTGCGCGAATTCGCCAACCTGCGCCAGCAGGTAGCCGCCGGCCTGCCCAACCTGGCCGGCCCGGACCTGGCCCAGCCGCTGCTGCGGCGCTTGGGCGAGCTGGACTTCCACGAAGACGATGACCTGCCGCTGCGCCCGCGCGCCGCGCTGCTGCATCAGGTGCTGCAACGCCGCCGTGGCCAGCCGCTGTCGCTGGCGCTGATTGCCCTGGAACTGGCCCAGCGCCTGGATATTCCGCTGCAGGCGGTGAATTTCCCCGGCCACCTGCTGCTGCGCGTGCCAGGCGCCGACCACCTGCTCGATCCCTGCAACGGCCGCCGCCTGTATACCCGCGACTGCCGCGAACTGCTGGCCCGTGTCGCCGGGCCCAACGCCGAGCTGGGCGCCACTCATTTCCAGGTGTGTGACGGGCGCGCCTTGTTGCTGCGCCTGTCGCGCAACCTCTGCCACCTGCACGGCGCCGCTGGCGACCACATGGCCGCGCTCAAGGACGCCGAGCGCATCATCCTGCTGGCGCCGCCGAACAGCAGCGACCATCTGCTGCGCGCCGCCATCTACCACGAGCTGGACTGCCCACAGGCCGAGCGCTTCGACCTGGAGCGCGCCCTGCTGCTGTGCGACGACGAGCACGATCGGGTGCGCCTAGCCCAGCGCCTCGACGAACTGGGTCGCATGGGGCGCACGCCGGCGCTGCACTAGGCCGCTCGACGCGCGTAGTACAGCGCACCAATATCTGTCTCGCTCAGAACTCGCCGTGGCGACCGGCGCCCTCGCTGAAACGCCGCGCGCCGGCACGGGTCTCGCCGCTCTCCACCACCGCCATGCCGCCGCGGAACTCGGCACGCAGGGCCTCGTCCAGCGGCAGCTGCCACTGGCCGTAGGCGCTGGCGCGGTCGGCCAGCATGCAGCGCTGCGGGAAGCCGGCGATCTCCAGCGCCAGTGTCTCGGCCACGGCCCGCGCCTGTCCCGGCTGCGTCAGCCGGTTGACCAGGCCCATCTGCAGCGCCTCCTCGGCATGCACCGCACGCCCGGTGAGGATCAGGTCCAGGGCCCTGCCCTGGCCGATGATGCGCGGCAGGCGCACGGTGCCGCCGTCGATCAGCGGCACGCCGAAGCGCCGGCAGAACACGCCGAGCACCGCGTCCGTCGCCATCACCCGCAAGTCTGCCAGCAGCGCCAGCTCCAGGCCGCCGGCCACGGCATGGCCCTCAATGGCGGCGATCAGCGGCTTGCTCAGCTGCATGCGACTGGGTCCCATGGGGCTATCGCCCTCGACCTGCAGCCGATTGCTGCGCTCGCCGCCTTCGGCCACCGCACCCAGGTCGGCGCCGGCGCAGAAGGTACTACCGCTGCCGGTGAGCACCGCCAACCGCGCCGAGTCATCCGCCTCGAACGCCCGCAGGGCCGCGGCCAGGGCATCCGCCGTGGGCCGGTCCACGGCGTTGCGCACCTGGGGGCGATCCAGGATGAGGATGGTGACCGGGCCGTTGTGTTCGACGATCAGGCTCATGGCGGGCTCCAGAAGGCGGAAACGAAAAAGGCCGGCATCGCTGCCGGCCTTCAACTTAACTCCGCGCCGCCGGGAAAACAGCCCGCTGGCCGATTCCCCCGTGTCGCTGGCGGATCAGCCCGCGTGCTTCTGCAGGTTGGCCATCATCTCGCGCAGGGCAGTGACGTTGTCGTCCGGGTGCGCCGCGCCTTCGAAGTCGCCAATCTGCTTCCAGCTGTCGGCCACGTCTTCCGGGCTGAAGCCGGTCTTCGGATCGAAGCCGGCACCCAGGCTGCGCTCCCAGCGCACCTTGCCCATCCAGCCACCGCCGACTTCGTAGAGGCCGCCGGTGTCCTGGCACTGGTTGCTGCCCAGGTACACCACCAGCGGGCTGACCAGTTCCGGTTTGAGCTGCTCGAACACCTGCGGCGGGATCAGGCCCTCGGTCATGCGCGTGCCGCCGGTGGGGGCGATGGCGTTGACCAGCACGTTGTTCTTGCGGCCCTCGATGGCCAGGGTACGGGTCAGGCCGTACAGGCCCAGCTTGGCCATGCCGTAGTTGGACTGGCCGAAGTTGCCGTAGATGCCGGAGGTGGACGCGGTGAAGATCACGCGGCCGTACTGCTGCTCGCGCAGGTGTTCCCAGGCGGCGCGGGTGACCTTGTAGGCGCCCTCGACGTGGACCTTGTAGACCAGGTCCCAGTCGGCGTCTTCCATCTTGTGGAACGACTTGTCGCGCAGGATGCCGGCGTTGTTCACCACCACGTCGATGCGGCCGAAGCTGTCCAGCGCGCACTGCACGATCTTGCCGCCATCGGTCACCGAATCATGGTTGGCCACGGCCTCGCCACCGGCGGCGCGGATCTCGGCCACCACCTTGTCCGCCGCCGAGGCGTTGGCGCCTTCGCCGTGGGTGCTGCCACCCAGATCGTTGACCACCACCTTGGCGCCATGCTTGGCGAACAGCAGCGCGTGGGCGCGGCCCAGACCGCCGCCGGCACCGGTGACTATGACCACTTGATCTTGGAAACGGATGGCTTCGCTCATGAGGGCTCCTCGGCAGTCTGCGAAACCCCGAGTTTCAGGCAGATACCGCTCGCCCCACAAGGCGCGCGGCCTGCCTGAATGACGGCCGATAATGCGACCTTATGCGTGGTTACTGACCACCACCGGCCGCGCCGCCACCAGCAGCGCCGCCGCCAGTACTGCCGCCGCCAGTCGAACCACCAGTAGCTCCACCACCGGTGCTGCCGCCCGAAGTGCCGCCACCGGTGGTTCCGCCGCCAGTGGTGCCGCCCGTGCTGCTGCCGGTACCGGTGCCAGTCCCGGTGCCGCCGCCAGTAGTACCGGGCGCGGTGCTGCCCGAGCCGCTACCAGTACCCATACCCGTGCCGGTGCCGGTGCCGGTGCCATTACCGATTCCGCTACCGCTGTCAGTACCGGTCCCGGTACCGGTTCCACTGTCGTTACCCAGACCGGTGCCATTGCCAGTGCCGGGACCGTTCATGCCGGGGGCATCGTTGCCCAGGCCACTGTCGTTGCTGACGCCATTGTCGGTGCCGGTCGGCGAGCCGGGGGTAAAGGTGCCGGTATCGCTGCCATTGGGCGAATTATTGCCCGGCACCTCCGCCGGCGTGGGCGAAGTCGAGCCGGGTACGGTCGGGCCGGTGGAATCGGTTTCGGCCAGGGCAGGCAGGGACAGGCCGGTCAGCATGGCGCTGAACAGCAACGCGGAAAGCGGTTTCTTGTTCATGGGTATCACCTCGAAGATGGAGTGCATACCCTGAAAACGACTGCGCCGCCTGCGCCGATGTTCGAGTCGTTGGATCAACGGTCGTCAGGCGAGACGGCGCTTGCAGGCCTCTGGAAGGCCAGAAATCAGGCCGGCTTGATCAGGCTCAGGTGGTTGTACAAGTGCATCACGTGAGCCTGGGCGTATTCCGCATGGTCGAGGGCGCCATAGGCGAAGTGCGGCTTGAGCTCGCCCTGGTGCGCGGCGAAACGCTCGAAGGCCAGCTGCAGGCGCTGCAGCGCCAGTTCCTGGCTGGCCGGCTCGGCCAGCGGGGCGGCGCCGGGGATCGCCTCGGTCAGCGGATGGCGCATGGCACCGCGGGCGCTGAACACGGCGAAGGCGGCCGGGCCGACGCTGTGGCGGAACCAGGCCGGCTTCAGCTCCGGGTAGCCGTCCAGCGAATACTCGATGCTCTGCGCGCAGTGGTTGAACACCTCGGTCGGGGTCCAGCCCTGGATGCTGGTCAGCGCCTGGCCCTTGAGGCCGGCCAGCACCTGGCGCGCGCCGTCCAGGCTCAATGCCGCCGGTGCGGCGCCGCTGGGCAATGCCCAGAACCCGGCGCCCAGCGCCACGGCACCGCCCACGGCGGCGCCTTTCAACAGAGTGCGTCTTTGCATACCTGCGCCTCCCAGCGTTCACGGAATTCCAGATAGTGAGCGAGCACCTCTGCGGGTGCCTCGGTTTGCGGATAGTGGCCTATGGCTTCCAGCAAAACCGTGTCCGGGTTGGCGATCAGCTCGCGATAGCGCGCCACCATGTGCGCCCCGGAGATCGGGTCGAGCGCGCCGTCGATCACCCGCAGCGGCACCGCCGTCTCCTGCATCGCCGCGACCCAGCGCTCGCGATTGACGCGGCGATCGAGGATGTAGCGGATCAGCCGGTGCATCACCGCCGGGCCGTCGTTGTGCGCGATCAGCTCCCAGAAGGCGTCCAGCTCGCTGTCGCTGGGCGGCGTCTGTGGGCCGAACACCTTGGTCAGATTAGCCTTCAGCTTGCTGCGCGAGAACAGCCTGCCGAGCAGCGGCCCGAGCGGGCTGAGCAGCAACTTCTGGGTTAGCACCGGGCGGTGGGTCTCGGGGAACAAACCGCCATTGAGGAACACACAACTGGCCAGTTGCAGGCGGCCTTCCTGATGACGGGCGATCAGCTCCTGGGCCACGCTGTCGCCGTAGTCATGGGCCAGCACATGCACCGGCCCGCCAATGCCCAGATGGGCCAGCAGCGCCTGCTGCAGGTCGGCCTGCTCCAGCAGGCTGTAGACATGCTCGCGCGGCTTGGCCGAGTAGCCGAAGCCGAGCATGTCGCAGGCGATCACCCGGTACTTGGCCGCCAGCGGCTGCCACAGGTAGTGCCAGTCCCAGCTGGCGGTGGGGAAGCCGTGGATCAGCAGCAGCGGCTCGCCCTCGCCCGCCGTCCAGTAGCGAATGGCCTGGCCGTTGAAACTGAAGCCGCGACTGCGCGAACGCCAGTCGTCCAGGCCGATGCCCGGCAAGGTACTCACTCGGCGTAGCCCGGCATCTGCGCATCGAGCTTGCGCAGCAGCGCCGGCCAGGGCAACGCGCCGCCCATCCCCGTGGGGCTCTTCATCACGCCGGCGATCATCGCGCGGGCGCCATCGAGAATCTGCTGCGGAATATGGATCAGCTCCGTGCCGCCGCTCTGCGCCATGACCTGGATCTCGCAGGCGCGCTGCAGGGTGAACATGCCGAGGAAGGCGTCGGCGATGCTGCCGAAGGCGGTGAGCAGGCCATGGTTGGGCAGGATCATGAAGTTCTTGTCGCCCAGGTCGTGCTGCAGGCGGCTCTTCTCGTCGTGGTTCAGCGCCACCCCCTCGTAGCCGTGGTAGGCCAAGCTCGCCAGCACGAACAAGGATTGTTGCGACAGCGGCAGCAGGCCCTGCTTCTGCGCGGAAACGGCGATGCCGGCGGCGGTGTGGATGTGCAGCACGCAGGCCACGTCGTGGCGCACCTCGTGCACGGCGCTGTGGATGGTGTAGCCGGCCGGGTTGATGTCGTAGGGGCTGTCCATCAGCTTCTTGCCGGCCAGGTCGATCTTCACCAGGCTCGACGCGGTGATCTCGTGGAACATCAGGCCGTAGGGGTTGATCAGGAACTCTTCGCTGCCCGGGATCTTCGCCGAGATATGGGTGAAGATCAGGTCGTCCCAGCCATACAGGGCGATCAGGCGGTAGCAGGCGGCCAGGTCGACGCGGGTCTGCCATTCGGCAGCGGAAACCTGACTCTTCACATCGGGGAGATTGAGCGGAGCGTTCACGGCGGGTACCTCGGCATTTGTCGTTGTGCCGAGGAGTCTAGCGAGCGACGGGCCACCCACCAGTCGCCTTGCAGGCCAGCCTAGTGGCCGAGCGGGTCAAAGCAGCTCGGGATAGTCGCCCGCCAGGCGCGGCCAGAGCGCCAAGGCCGCCGCATCATCGGCCAGCAGGCGAAAGCCGTCGAAGCGAAACTCCGGCGCCACCGTGCAGCCCACCAGGGTGAAATCGCCCAGGCTGCGCGCGGCCTGCCAGGCCAGCGCCGGCACCACCCGCTGCGGCAGCTGGTCGACCGCCACCGGGCCGAGCCGCTCGCTGCGCACCCGGTCCGGCGTCTGCGCGACCAGCAGCTCCAGCGGCGCGCCCTCGTGGTAATGCCACAGCTCGTCCGCGTCGACCCGATGCCAGCGACTGATCACACCGCCCGGCAGCAGAAACAGGATGGCGCTGGACGCGGCGCGACCATCGGCATCCCGCAACGCAGAGGTGAACAGGCGCCGGTAGTAGCCGCCCTCGGGATGCGCGGCCAGCTGCAGCTCGCGGATCAGCTCGACGGCGCGCGGGTGCATCAGCCTTTCAGCACCTGGGCGAGTTCGGCCAGCCAGGGCATGGCGTCCTCTTCCGGCGTCACCGACTCGCTGGAATCCAGGCGCAGCATCGGCTGTACCTCGCGCATGCCCAGCTCCAGCAGCAGTTCGCGCATCTGCTCGCCACCGCCGCAGAACACGTCGTAGCTGGAGTCGCCCAGGGCGATCACCGCGCCGGCCAGGCCGCTCCAGGCCGGGAAACGGTCACGGATGGCGTAGTAGAGGTTCTGGATATTGCCGGGCAACTCGCCCATGCCGGTGGTGGACGTGACCACCAGGATCGCCTCGGGAGCGAAGGCCAGCACCTCATCCAGCGCCACGCCGGGCTTGTGCCAGGCCTCGAAACCGGCACCTTCCAGCACCTGGACGGCGCGACGGGCGACTTCTTCGGCGGCCCCGTAGACCGAACCGGACAAAATGGCGACTTTCATGCAGCACTCCGCAGATTCCAGAAAAAACGCCGCGCATTATGCCGCATGTCGCCTGCCGGGGAACTCACCCGGCGTGCAGCCGTCCCACCCCATGTGTTCGTCCGCCTCCAGAAGGCGCATTTCTTGCTTGCAGTATCTGGCGAGCAGCCCTCGGAGGGGCCCCCCATGTCCGACCAACCTACCCTGTCCAGCGAAGAGCTGAACTTCATCAGGGAAGTCTTCAACAGCCAATTGATTGGCAAGCCTTTGCCCATTCCTGCCTTCAAGGTGGACGGCGGACCCCAGGCCAACGCCCTGCTCGCCCGCCTGGGCAGCCACGCCAGGCTCAGCCTGGAGGCGCAGATGGATGGTTGCCGGATGACTTTTCCGCTGCAGATGGTGGAAGACGAACTGCACGGCCTGCAGCTGGAAATGGGCGCGCCAAGCATCTTCGAGGACGGTGCAGTCCGTCGCCCGTGGCGCCTGGAACTTGACGAACCACTGGCCCTGCGCGACGTCGGCGGTGCCGAAAGCGGCCTGCTGGTCTATGAATTGGCGCCCACCAGCCTGGTGCTGGGCTCGCCCATGCGCGAGCCGCCGGAGAAATTCAGCCTGTGGCTACCGCTGCCGGGGCAGGAAAGCCTGCCGATCAAGGGCCAGCGCATTCGCCGCATCGGCCGTCATCGCGCCGCCTATGGCCTGCAGGTGCATCACGGCGAACATGCCGAGCGCATCCGCCAGTACATCTTCGAGCAGTATCGCCAACGGCATCCGCAATTGCAGATCGCCGGCTGAGCGTCATAGATCGCTGCCACTCTTTAGATGCAGGCACATAGACCGAACCAATCGTCTTGATGCCTTCATTCAATTTAGCGATTACGGATACTGCGGTTAGTATGCGCAGCATCAAGTTACCAACCCCCAACAGGAGTTCTCTCAATGTCCCTGATCAACACCCAGGTTCAACCCTTCAAGACCACCGCTTTCCACAACGGCGAGTTCGTCGAAGTCACCGAGCAGAGCCTGAAAGGCAAGTGGTCCGTCCTGATCTTCATGCCGGCTGCCTTCACTTTCAACTGCCCGACCGAGATCGAAGACGCCGCCAACAACTACGCCGAGTTCCAGAAGGCCGGTGCCGAGGTGTACATCGTCACCACCGACACCCACTTCTCGCACAAGGTGTGGCACGAGACTTCCCCGGCCGTTGGCAAAGCCAAGTTCCCGCTGATCGGTGACCCGACCCACCAGCTGACCAACGCTTTCGGCGTGCACATCGCCGAGGAAGGCCTGGCTCTGCGCGGCACCTTCGTGATCAACCCGGACGGCGTGATCAAAACCCTGGAAATCCACTCCAACGAAATCGCTCGCGACGTCTCCGAGACCCTGCGCAAGCTGAAAGCCGCTCAGTACACCGCCGCTAACCCGGGTCAGGTTTGCCCGGCCAAGTGGAAAGAAGGCGAGAAGACCCTGGCTCCGTCGCTGGACCTGGTCGGCAAGATCTAAGTATCTGCCCCGGGGCCTTCCTGGCCCCAACCGTCTTGCGCTTTGCGGGCTGAGATCCAGCCCTCCAAGTGCCCGAACGCCCGGGCGCGATCCGCCCGGGCGTTTGTTTGTCCGAAATTCGTAATAGGAACCCCGTCATGTTGGATGCCACTCTTAAAACCCAGTTGCAGGCCTACCTCGAGAAGGTCACCCAGCCGTTCGAGATCGTCGCGTCCCTCGATGACGGCGAGAAGTCCCAGGAACTGCTCGGACTGCTCAAGGACATCGTCGGCCTGACCGACAAGATCACCCTCAAGACCGATGGCAGCGATGCGCGCCGTCCGTCCTTCGCCCTGGTTCGCCCGGGCGCCGATATCGGCGTGGCTTTCGCCGGTATCCCCATGGGCCACGAGTTCACCTCGCTGGTGCTGGCCCTGCTGCAGGTCGGCGGTCATCCGTCAAAACTGGACGCCGAGACCATCGCCCAGATCCAGGCCATCGAAGGCAAGTTCGAGTTCGAGACCTACTTCTCGCTGTCCTGCCAGAACTGCCCGGACGTGGTCCAGGCGCTGAACCTGATGGCCGTGCTCAACCCCAACATCCGCAACGTCTCCATCGACGGCGCGCTGTTCCAGGAAGAGGTCGAGCGCCGCCAGGTCATGGCCGTGCCGAGCATCTACCTGAACGGTGAGGTGTTCGCCTCCGGCCGCATGGAAGTGAAGGAAATCCTCGCCAAGATCGACACCAAGGCCGGTAGCCGCGATGCCGAGAAGATGAGCGCCAAGGAGGCCTTCGACGTACTGGTCATCGGTGGTGGCCCGGCCGGTGCCGCGGCAGCCATCTACGCCGCGCGCAAGGGCATCCGCACCGGCGTCGCCGCCGAGCGCTTCGGTGGTCAGGTGCTGGACACCATGGCCATCGAGAACTTCATCTCGGTCAAGGAAACCGAAGGGCCGAAGCTGGTCCGCGCCCTGGAAGAGCACGTCAGGGAATACGAAGTCGACATCATGAACCTGCAGCGCGCCAGCGCCCTGGTGCCGGCCAGCAGCGAAGGCGGTCTGCATGAAGTGCAGTTCGACAATGGCGCTTCGCTCAAGGCCAAGACCGTGATCCTCTCCACCGGCGCGCGCTGGCGCGAGATGGGCGTGCCCGGTGAACAGGAATACAAGGCCAAGGGCGTGTGCTTCTGCCCGCACTGCGACGGTCCGCTGTTCAAGGGCAAGCGCGTGGCGGTGATCGGCGGCGGCAACTCCGGCGTGGAAGCGGCCATCGACCTGGCCGGCCTGGTCGCCCACGTGACCCTGCTGGAATTCGCCGACACCCTGCGTGCCGACGCCGTGTTGCAGAAGAAGCTGTACAGCCTGCCCAACGTCACCGTGATCAAGAGCGCGCAGACCACCGAGGTCAAGGGCGACGGGCAGAAGGTCACCGGCCTGGTCTACAAGGACCGCACCAGCGACGCCGTACATACCGTCGAGCTGGAAGGCATCTTCGTGCAGATCGGCCTGCTGCCCAACAGCGACTGGCTGAAGGGCACCGTGGAGCTGAGCCGCTTCGGCGAGATCATCGTCGATGCCAAGGGTGCCACCAACATCCCCGGCGTGTTCGCCGCCGGCGACGTGACCACCGTGCCGTACAAGCAGATCGTCATCGCCATGGGCGAGGGTTCCAAGGCTTCGCTGAGCGCCTTCGACCACCTGATCCGCACGAGCTGATCGCTACGCCGCAAAGACAAAGGGCCCTTCGGGGCCCTTTTTCATGGCCGCGGCAACGGGCAAACTAGCGCCCTACTCCGCACCCGGCTCGACCATGAATCCCGAAGACCTCCTCCTGCTGGTCACCCGCACCATGCCCTTCGGCAAGTACCAGGGCCGGCTGATCGCCGACCTGCCGGGCAACTACCTCAACTGGTTCGCCCGCGAGGGCTTTCCCAAGGGCGAGATCGGCCGCCTGCTGGCGCTGATGCAGGAGATCGACCACAACGGCCTCAAGCCGCTGCTGGAGCCGCTGCGCCAGGGCAAACGCTGATGCCCCGGCATTTGCGCCGGCTATAAGCGCCGCGTCCGCCGGCCGCCTCGTTTAGGGTACGGGCTCGTCCCATCACCCTCGAGGAATCGCCATGCATCCCTATTTCAGCCTGCAGGGCCGCACCGCCCTGGTCACCGGCGGCAGCCGCGGCATCGGCCGGATGATCGCCCAGGGCCTGCTCGAAGCCGGCGCCCGGGTGTTCATCTGCGCCCGCGATGGCGCCGCCTGTATCCAGGCTGCCGAGGAGCTGTCGGTGCATGGCGAGTGCATCGGCCTGGCCGCCGACCTCTCCGGCGAGGAAGGTGCCCGCGCCCTGGCCGAGGAGCTGAGCGGCCGCATCGGGCAGCTCGATATCCTGGTCAACAACGCCGGCACCACCTGGGGCGCGCCGCTGGAGAGCTACCCGGTGAAAGGCTGGGAAAAGGTCATGCAGCTCAACGTCACCGCCGTGTTCAGCTGCATCCAGCAACTGCTGCCGCTGCTGCGCAAGGCCGGCAACGCCCAGAGCCCGGCGCGGGTGATCAACATCGGCTCGGTGGCCGGCATCAGCTCGTTCGGCGAGCAGGCCTACGCCTACGGCCCGAGCAAGGCGGCGCTGCACCAGCTGTCGCGCATCCTGGCCAAGGAGCTGGTGAGCGAGCACATCAACGTCAACGTGATCGCCCCCGGGCGCTTCCCGAGCAAGATGACCAAGCACATCGCCGGCGACGAGGCGGCCATGGCCGAGGACGTGGCGCATATCCCGATGCAGCGCTGGGGCCGCGAGGAGGAGATGGCCGCCCTGGCCATCAGCCTGTGCAGCGCAGCCGGTGCCTACATGACCGGCACCATCATCCCCATCGACGGCGGCTTCAGCCTCTAGCGCTGCCGCTCAGACCACCGGCAGCGTCGGCCACTGCAGGTCGCGGCCGCCGGCGAAGGGTTCGCGCATCTCCGCCGCCTGCTCGTGGGGCACGCCCAGCGGTATCGCGCTGGCGGCGCTGAGGCGGGCGAACTGCTCGTCACTCAGGCTCACCTGCAGGGCGCCGAGGGTGCCATCGAACTGCTCGCGGGTGCGCGAGCCGAGGATCGGGATCAGCGTGGTGCCGGAGCGCCGCGCCTTGTGCAGCAGCCAGGCGATGGCCACCTGGGTGGCGCTGCGGCCCTGCTCCTCGGCCACGCCGAGCAGCGCATCGAGAATGGCGGTTTCCCGGGCACTCTTCTCGCCGTGCACCAGCATGCCCAGCTTGGTCGCGCGGCTGTCGTCGTTGCCCGCGCGGTACTTGCCGGTGAGGAAGCCGCCGCCCAGCGGCGACCACTGGGTGACGCCCAGGCCCAGCGCCTCGGCCATCGGCAGCAGCTCGCGGTCGGCGCTGCGCTCGGCCAGGCTGTATTCCAGCTGGATGCCCACCAGCGGCGCCCAGCCACGCAGCTCGGCCAGCAGGTCGGCACGGGCGATGCGCCAGGCCGGGAAGTTGGACAGCCCGGCGTAGTGGATCTTGCCGGCGCTGACCAGATCGTCGAAGCCGCGCAGTATCTCGTCCATCGGCGTCATGCCGTCGGTGATGTGTGCCCACAGCAGGTCGAGGTGATCGGTGTTGAGCCGCTTCAGGCTCTCCTCCACCGCGCGCACCAGGTTCTTGCGGTTGTTGCCGGTGTGGGCGATGCCGGCGCCGGGGGCGGTGCCCAGACCGTACTTGGTGGCCAGCACGAAGTCGTCGCGCTGGCTGCCGAGGAATTCGCCGAGCAGCACCTCGGCCTGGCCGGCCTGGTAGCCGTTGGCCGTGTCGAAGAAGTTGCCGCCGGCCTCGACATAGCCGTCGAAGATCCGCCGCGCCTCGTCGCGTTCGGCGCCGTGACCCCAGCCGGTACCGAAGTTGCCGGTACCCAGGGCCAGTTCGGAAACACGCAGGCCGCTGCGGCGGCCGAAGGTGGTGTAGCGCATGTCTGCTCTCCCATGCAGGGTCGAAGCACTCAGGCCAGGGCGGCGGTGACTTCGGCGGTGGTGAGGATGGCGTGGGCGAAAGTCGGCCCGTTGATTTCGTGGGCGGCGTGCAGCGCCTCCTCGGAGAAGGCCGCCGTGGCGTCGCGCACCAGGGTCACGTGGTAGCCCAGCTCGGCGGCGAAGCGCGAGGTGGCCTCGATGCAGGTATTGGCCAGCAGGCCGACGACTATCACCTGGCGCACGCCGTGCTGCTTGAGCTGCAGGTCCAGGTCGGTATTGGCGAAGCCGCTGCCGCCCCAGTGCTCCTGCACCACCACGTCCTCGTCCTGGGGCTGGAAGTCCGGGTGCCATTCGCCGCCCCAGCTGCCGACGGCGAACACCTGGGCCCGCGCGGCGCCCAGCTGGTAGGGGCTGGGATGCAGCCAGCCCTGGAAATCGCCGGGCCGCGCCCGGTGGTGCGGCACGTAGAACACGCGGATACCGGCCTGGCGCGCGGCGGCTACCACGGCGCGCAGGTTGGCCAGGGTGCCGAGGCGATCGGCCACCGGCTTGGCCAGCCCGGTGAGCTTGCCGCCCTCACTGAGAAAGTCGTTGTAGGGGTCGACCAGCAGCAGGCCGGTGTCCTGTTTCGAGTAGCTCATGATGCACTCCACGGGTAAGGGCGGCGCCGGCTGGGCGCCGCGTGGCACGTTCACTTGTCGGTGACTTTCCAGGTGGCCGGCAGGGTCAGGTCGCCGGAGGCCACGTCCCACACGCTGGACACGCACAGCAGCGGGTTGTGCAGATCGGCGTTGACCTGCAGCGCGGCGGTCACCCCGTCGTAATTGAAGCTCTCGGGGAAGCCCACCGCCTTGAGCGGCACACGAATCCGCGCGGCATCGCCCTTGAGGCTGAGGTCGTAGCCGGGCGAGTCGATGTAGATCGCCGCCCCCGGCCAGGTCGGCGGCAGCCTGGGCTTGGCACCCTCGGGGATGTCGCGCACCTTGAGGCCGGACGGGCCGCAGCTGGCGTCCTTGGTCAGCACCACCCAGTGCGAATGCCAGAGGCCGCCGTCGTTGTCCTGCTTGCCGTCGCCGTTCTCGTCCAGCTGCGGGGTGTCGTCGAAGTCCGGGTGCGAGGTCAGCGCCAGGGCGAGGATGCCCGCGCCGGGTTCGAAGCCGACGCTGCCGCTGTCCAGGCTGGTCGGCCAGACATAGCTGTACACCTCGGCACCGGCGAAGCTGCCCTTGGCGGTCGGCATGCGGCTGCCGGCCGCGCCGTCCACCAGTTGCTCGAAGACCAGCATCTCGCCGTCCTTGGAGACCCGGGTGTGCACCAGGTCGAAGGCCGCTTCGGCCTTGCCCTTGTCGCTGTGGATGCCGCCGGCCTCGTGGGCCAGGCTGGCCTGGGCCAGGGCGGCCAGCACGCCCAGGGTCAGGGCGCCGAGGCGCCAGTGGCGGGGAAAACGCGGGATCGCGGGGATGCTCGAACGGTTCACGGGCTTGCTCCTGTTGGCTCGTCGGCGGCGGCGGAAGCTCGGGCAACAGCGCTCGGTAGGCCCGGTCACTGGTGGGCGCAGGGAGCAGGCTCGATGGCGGCTGCGGGGCCCGGCCGATCCGGGCTGTGGCCATGGTCGCGCGGCGCCGCGGACGGCACCATCAGACCGCGGTTCAGCCGGCTCATGCCTTGGTATAGGTCAGGGCAGACAGCCGCCCGCGCCGCTCAGGGCCAGCGCCACGCAGCTCAGCAACTGCTCGGCGGCGAAGGGTTTGCACAGCAGGCAGACCGCACCACTGGCGCCGGCGCGGGCGAGCAGTTCGCGCTCGGTGCGGGCGGTCATCAGGATGATGCGCGCGGCGGCATCGCCGGCCAGCAGCCGGTCGGTGAGGTCGATGCCGCTCATGCCGGGCATCTGGATATCGCTGACCACGCAGGCGAAGCGCGCGGAATCGCCGGCCAGGAAGTCCTCGGCACTGGCGAACAGCTCAGTGCGGTAACCCTCGGAGCGCAGCAGGCTGGCGGTGGCCAGGCGCACCGATTCGTCGTCGTCGATGATGGAAATCAGCGGAGGTTCGGACACAGGCTCATCCCGGCAGGCCAACGCGGCGGAGGGTCGCGTGTCAGTTGCGTGCAGCTTGGCGCGAACAAGGCGGCTTGCAAATCATACGGAGGTTCATGTGCGCGCCGTGCCGTCGCGCTCCAGCTGCAGCACACCGGCCATCTTCACCAGCTCGGCCAGCGAGCGCGCCTGCATCTTCTGCATGGCATGGCCGCGGTGGATCTTCACGGTGATCTCGCTCAGGCCCAGCTCGGCCGCCACCTGCTTGTTCAGCCGGCCGGTGGTGACCAGCGCCATCACCTGGCGCTCGCGTGGGCTGAGGCTGGCGAAGCGCTCGTGCACGCCGGCGGCATCGCGCTGCAGGGTGCGGCGCTGGCGGTCGCGGTCCAGGGCGGTGGCCACCGCATCGAGCATGTCCTGGTCGCGGAAAGGCTTGGTCAGGAAGTCCACGGCGCCGGCCTTCATGCTGCGCACCGACATGGAAATATCGCCGTGGCCGGTCATGAACACCACCGGGATGGGGTTCTTCAGTTCCAGCAGCTGGCTCTGGAAATCCAGGCCGCTGCGCCCGGGCAGGCGCACGTCGAGCACCAGGCAGGAGGGCTGCTCGGGCATCTCGGCATCGAGGAACTCCTGGGTCGAGCCGTACTGCCGGGTGGCCAGGCCAACCGAGCGGAACAGGCTGTCCAGCGCGGAGCGCAGGGACGCGTCGTCATCGACTATGTGCACCAGTCCCACGGCTTCCGGCATCGCGCCCTCCTCGCTCGGCGACCCCGACGGGGGTGCCGCCGAGCATTCTAGCCTCGATGCCAACGCAACGTCGCCGCCACACATACCAAGGTATGAGCGCCTCACCCTGCACCGGCCAGGCTGCGTTCCAGGACCAGCCGTTGCGCTCATACCTAGATATGCCCGGCACGCCCCTTCGTAGAATGGTGGCGCCGGTGCCGGCCTTCCTATAGTCCGCAGCACGGGCCGGCAGTGTGGCCCTCGACGGCATCCCACCGTGCAGTAGCCTCAGGCAGACGGCGACGCCCCATGCGGTTCATCTGCTGGAGGTCCGAGCATGGCCAATCCGCTGTCCACCCTGGGCATTCTGCACACTGCCCTCAGCATGGTGCCGGTGCTTGCCGGCTTCTATGCCTTCGCCCGCCACGGGCGCATCCCGCCCCACGGCGCGCTGGGCAACAGCTACTGGTACGGCATGCTCGGCTCGGTGCTGACGTCCTTCGGTCTGTCCAGCACCGGCGATTTCAACAGCGGCCACGCCATCGGCATCCTCGCCGTGGCGGTCATCCTGCTCGCCCGCCAGGCCATGCGCCTGCAGCGCCTGGGCAACGGCCGCGCCTACCTGGAAACCGCCTGCATGAGCTTCAGCTTCCTGCTGCTGATGATTCCCGGGCTCAACGAATCCCTGTCGCGCCTGCCGCCGTCCGCGCCCATCGGCAACGGCCCCGATTCCCCCGAGGTGAAGCTGGCCATCCTGGCCGCGCTGCTCCTCTTCCTGGTCGGCCTCGGCTACCAGTGCCTGCGCCTGCGCGCGCGGCACGCCGGGCCGGGCCACCCCCAATGCAACCATCCATAAAGGAGCATCCCGCATGAGCACCATCACCACCCGCGACGGCGTCGAGATCTACTACAAGGACTGGGGCAGCGGTCAGCCCATCCTGTTCAGCCACGGCTGGCCGCTGAACGGCGACAGCTGGGAGTCGCAGATGCTGTTCCTGGCCAACCACGGCTACCGCGTCATCGCCCATGACCGTCGCGGCCACGGGCGCTCCAGCCAGCCGTGGGACGGCAACGACATGGACCACTACGCCGACGACCTGGCCGAGTTGATCGAGACCCTCGACCTGCATGACCTGATCCTGTTCGGCTTCTCCACCGGCGGCGGCGAAGTGGCGCGCTACATCGGCCGCCATGGCACCAAGCGGGTGGCCAAGCTCGGTCTGATCTCCGCCGTGCCGCCACTGATGCTGAAGACCCAGAGCAACCCGGACGGCCTGCCCATCGAGGTGTTCGACGGCATCCGCGCCGGCTCCCTCGCCGATCGCTCGCAGCTGTACAAGGACATCGCCGGCGGCCCCTTCTACGGCTACAACCGCCCGGGTGCCAAGCCGTCCCAGGGCATCATCGACGCCTTCTGGATGCAGGGCATGCAGGCCGGGCACAAGAGCGCCTACGACTGCATCGCCGCCTTCTCCGCCACCGACTTCCGCGACGACCTGAAGAAGTTCGACGTGCCGACCCTGGTGCTGCACGGCGACGACGACCAGATCGTGCCGATCGGCGCCGCCGCCCTGGCCTCGGCCAAGCTGATCGCCGACGCCAAGCTGGTGGTCTACCCCGGCGCGCCCCACGGCCTGGCCGACACCCACAAGGACCAGCTCAACGCCGACCTGCTGGCATTCATCCGGAGCTGAAACCGCGCACGCCGCCCGCACCGCGCGGCGGCGGCATCTGAAGGAGCCTGTTCATGAGCAAGAAACTGACCAGCGCCGCCGGCGCCCCCGTCGCCGACAACAACCATACCCAGACCGCCGGCCCGCGCGGCCCCGCCCTGCTGCAGGACGTGTGGTTCCTGGAGAAGCTCGCCCACTTCGACCGCGAGGTGATCCCCGAGCGGCGCATGCACGCCAAGGGCTCAGGCGCCTACGGCACCTTCACCGTCACCCATGACATCAGCCGCTACACCCGCGCGGCGCTGTTCTCGCAGATCGGCAAGCAGACCGAGGTCTTCGTGCGCTTCTCCACCGTCGCCGGCGAGCGCGGCGCGGCGGATGCCGAGCGCGATATCCGCGGCTTCGCCATCAAGTTCTACACCGAGCAGGGCAACTGGGACCTGGTGGGCAACAACACCCCGGTGTTCTTCCTGCGCGACCCGCTGAAGTTTCCCGACCTCAACCATGCGGTGAAGCGAGACCCGCGCACCGGCATGCGCAGCGCGCAGAACAACTGGGACTTCTGGACCAACCTGCCGGAGGCCCTGCACCAGGTCACCATCGTCATGAGCGACCGCGGCGTGCCCGACGGCTACCGCCACATGCACGGCTTCGGCAGCCACACCTTCAGCTTCATCAACGCCGCCAACCAGCGGCACTGGGTCAAGTTCACCTGGAAGACCCAGCAGGGCATCCGCAACCTCAGCGACGCCGAGGCCGGGCAGGTGGTGGCCGGCGACCGCGAGAGCAGCCAGCGCGACCTGTTCGAGAGCATTGAGCAGGGCAACTTCCCGCGCTGGACCTTCTACGTGCAGCTGATGCCGGAGCAGGACGCCGTCACCTACGGCATCAACCCCTTCGACCTGACCAAGGTCTGGCCGCACAAGGACTACCCGCTGATCGAGGTGGGCCAGCTGGAGCTCAACCGCAACCCGGAGAATGTCTTCGCCGAGGTCGAACAGGCTGCCTTCAACCCGGCGCACGTGGTGCCCGGCATCGGCTTCTCGCCGGACAAGATGCTGCAGGGCCGGCTGTTCTCCTACGGCGATGCGCAGCGCTACCGGCTGGGGGTGAACAACGTGCACATCCCGGTCAACGCGCCGCGCTGCCCGGTGCACAGCTACCACCGCGACGGCCAGATGCGCGTCGACGGCAACCAGGGCGCGCGCCTGGCCTACGAGCCCAACAGCTTCGGCGAATGGGCCGAGCAGCCGGAGTACGCCGAACCGCCGCTGAGCCTGGAAGGCGCCGCCGACCACTGGAGCCACCGGGTCGACGACGATTACTACTCGCAGCCGCGCGCTCTGTTCCAGCTGATGTCGTCGGCCCAGCAGCAGGCGCTGTTCGACAACACCGCGCGGGCCATCCGTGGCGCCAGCCAGGAAGTCATCGAGCGGCATATCGGCAACTGCAGCAAGGCCGACCCGGCCTATGGCAGCGGTGTGCGCGCGGCCATCGCCCGCCTGCACCAGTAAACCCTCTACCGGGCACCCAGCGGTGCCCGGCGCTCCCCTGGCGCCGCTCTTTTCTGGACGGTGCGCGCCTTAGACTAAAGTCGTACGAGACAACCCCCAGCCAGCCGCTACGCTTGGAAGTTTCGGTGTGGCGCGCATGCCATGCCCGGCCTATCGACCTGCCGGCAATGGCCAGTGACGCCGGCGCGGGAGGAGCAATGCAAGGGCACGACCAAGGCGCCTCGGCCGAGCTCGACGAGGCCCGCGCGACGGCGGATGCCATGCTCGGCGTGGACCTGCTGGAACTGGTCGACGAAAGCATCTTCCTGCGCGACCTGAGCGGTCGCATCCGCTACTGGAACAAGGCCTCCGAGGAACTCTACGGCTGGAGCAGCGCCGAGGCGCTCGACCAGCCGGCCCACGACCTGCTGCGCTGCCAGCACGCCGAAGCGCTCACCGACCTGAACCAGAAGGTGCTCGACGACGGCCGCTGGAGCGGCGAGCTGAGCCGGCGCAGCGCCGATGGCCGCGAACTGCTGATCGAGACCCGCTGGTCCCTGCGCCGCGATGCCGGCGGCGCGCCACAGGCGATCGTCGAGAGCGGCCGCGACATCACCGCGCGCAAGGCCACCGACCTGGTCCTGGCGGAGAGCGAATACCGCTACCGCAACCTGTTCCAGGCCATGGCCGCGTCGTTCTGGGAGCTCGACTTCACCGCGGTCGGCGCCATGGTGCGCAGCCTGTACAAGAGCGGCGTCAGCGACCTGCGCGCGCACTTCCGCCAGCATCCCGAGCTGGTGCGCGAGATGATGCTGGCCACCCGCGTAATCGACGTCAACGAACAGACCGTGCACCTGTTCGGCCGCGGCACCAAGGCCGAGCTGCTGACCACGGTGGAGCCGTTCTGGCCGGATGCCAGCTCCACGGTATTCGCCGAAAGCATCATCGCCGCCGTGACCAAGGCGCCCAGCTACGTCAAGGAAACCCGCCTGCGCACCATCGACGGCAAGGAATTCGATGTGCTGTTCACCGCCTCCTTCCCGCCGGAGAACATGCAGAAGGGCATCCTCATGGTCGGCGTCATCGACCTCTCCGCGCGCAACCAGGCCTACGCCGCCCTGGAGCAGAGCGAGTCCCGCTATCGCAATCTGTTCGAGGTGATGGCGGTGTCGTTCTGGCAGCTCGACTCCAACGGCACCAACCGCCTGTTCGCCGAGCTGCGCGAGCAGGGCGTGAGCGATCTGCCCGCCTACATCGACCAGCATCCCGAGTTCGTCCGTCGAGCCATGGACGCGACCCTGGCCATCGACGTCAACCAGCGCACCCTGGAGCTGTACGGCGCCCGCGAGCGCGGCGAGATGCTCGGCTCGGTCAGCCGCTTCTGGATACCGGGGCACGACGAGGCCTTCCGCCACAGCCTGGAGGCCGCCTGGCGCCGCGAGCCCGGCTACCTGGCGGAAACCAAGACGCGCACCCTGGATGGCCGCGAGCTGGACGTGCTGTTCTTCGTCACCGCGCCGCCGGAGATGCGCGAGCGCGGCATGGTGCTGGTGGGCAACATCGACATCAGCGAACTGGTGGCCTCGCGCAACGCCCTGCAGCGCATGCAGTCCGACCTGGCCCACGCCGCGCGCATCTCCATGCTCGGCGAACTGACCGCCTCCATCGCCCACGAGGTGAACCAGCCGCTGGCGGCCATCGCCACCTACGGCGAGGCCGGCCTGCGCTGGCTCGGCCGTCCGCAACCGGACCTCGACGAAGTGCGCGACCTGACCCAGCGCATGGTCGGCGACGCCCGCCGCGCCGCCGAGATCATCGCGCGCATCCGCGGCATGGCCCGCCAGCAGAGCCCGGAGCCGCAGCCCCTGTCGCTCAATGCGCTGGTCAAGGAGGCGGCCGCCTTCCTGCGTCACGAACTGCAGAGCCAGGGCGCGACCCTACGCCTGGACCTGGAAACCGGCCTGCCGCGCCTGCGTGGCGACCGCACCCTGCTGCAGCAGGTGCTGGTCAACCTGCTGGTCAACGCCCTGCAGGCCATGGCCCAGGCCGAGTGCGCCACGCGCAGCATCGTCCTGTCGACCCGGCGCCTGGACGAGCAGCTGCTACTGCGGGTGGAAGACAGCGGGCCGGGTATCGCCGCCGAGCATGTCGAGCGCCTGTTCGACAGCTTCTTCACCACCAAACGCAACGGCATGGGCATGGGCCTGCCGATCTGCCGCAGCATCGTCGAGAACTGCGGCGGCAGCATCGAGGCCGAACCGCGCCCCGCCGGCCAGGGCGCCTGCTTCGTCATCCGCCTGCCGCTACCCGCCCCCTGAGGCAATTTGCCACGAGGCTGCCGAGGCCGAATCTTCTTAGAGTGAACACAGAAGATTGATCTTGGAGCCGTGCATATGGATAGCGAAGGCTGTGTTCTGTCCCGGGATTACCGGCGGATCCACCAGGAAGCGACGGTACTGGCCGGCGCACTCACCGATCTGGGCCAGCGCGCCTCGGTCTACCACCATCTTTACGAGGATTCCGGCGGGCGTAGCGTGTTCCCGCTGATCGCCGCCCACGGCGCATTGTGGGGCGCCGGCTACTTCGCCCTGGGCCTGAAGGTGGGCGCCCTGCTCTCCGCCCAGTTCCTCTTCACCCCGGCCGTGCGCCGCGACAAGCTGCGCCAGCTGCACGCCTTCGCCGATGCCTTCCGCGAGATCAACCGGCAGGTCTGCGTCGAGGCCTACACCGCCTATCACTTCAGCAAGCTGCATGGCCGCACACCCGGCGCCGAGCGCTACCTGCAGCCGCGCCTGCTGGCCGCGCTGAACCGCTGCCACCGGGCTCAGGCGCTGCACGAGCCGCTGCCGCAACCGGCGCGCCGCGAGCTGTTCGAGGCGTTCTTCCTATGGGAGCAGGAGGTCATAGTCGGCCCGGCCGTGGAACGGGCGCTGGCGGCGCTGGACTGGCCGCTGATCCGCCACGTGGCACTGCGTCCGCGCATCCGCTTCGCCTATTTCGCCAGCAGCCGCGACATGGGCTTCACCGACTTCGCCAGCACGGCCGAGCGCATCGAGAAGGGCCTGCGCGCCTATGAGCTGGCCGAGCAGGCCGGGCTGCCGCAGGTGGAGGCCGCGCTGAAACGCTATGGCATCCTGCCGGGCGCCTTCTTCCAGGGTTCCGCCCTGCACTTCCAGGCCATGCGCGAGCGCTTGCACGCCGCGGCGAACCTGCCTTCCAGCTAGACCTGCAGCGCCGCGCAGGCCGGGGCGGCCGCCATCGGCTGCCCCGCCTCGCCGACGCGGTCAGCGCCTGCAGCGGCGAGCACGCACGCGCGCCTCGGCAAGGCGGGCCGACGCCCCCGCCACCCAGCCCCAAGGCAATAACCATGAACCTTACCGGCGGACGCTCTCACTAACGCATAAGAGCCGGCGATCTGCCGCCTCTGTGCAGTGGGTTTTCCGTCCAAGTAAGGATAAAAACATGATCACCACACCCGATCTTGCTGCAACTGCCCTGGATGAATCCGCCAACACCTCTGGTGTTTCCTGGGCCGCGATCTTCGCCGGCGCCATCGCCGCGGCGGCGTTGTCGCTCATTCTGATCCTGCTCGGCTTCGGCCTCGGCTTCAGCGCGGTTTCGCCCTGGAGCAACGAAGGCATCAGCGCCGAGGGGCTGGGCATCTCCACGATCATCTGGCTGGCCCTCACCCAGATCATCGCGGCAGGCATGGGCGGCTACCTCGCCGGCCGTCTGCGCGTGAAGTGGACGACCCTGCACGGTGACGAGGTGTTCTTCCGCGACACCGCCCACGGCTTCCTGGCCTGGGCCGTGGCGACCCTGCTGACTGCCACCGTGCTGGTTGGCTCGGTGAGCGGCATCGTCGGTGCCGGCGTGCAGGCCAGCGCCCAGGTCGCCTCCGGCGCGGCGCCAACGGCGCTGGCGGGAGCCGAGGAGGAGTACGGCTACTACATCGACGGCCTGTTCCGTGACAATCGCCCGGCGCCTAGCGCGGACGATGCCGCCCATGGCGTGGTCGCACGCATCCTGGCGCGCAACCTGGACAACGACGGCGAGCTCGCCCCAGCCGACCGCGCCTACCTCGTCCAGCTGGTGTCGCAACGCACCAACCTCTCGCCCACCGAGGCCCAGGCCCGTGTCGACGAGATCTATGCCCAGGCCCGCCAGAGCGTGGTGCAGGCCAAACAGGCCGCCGATGAAGCCCGCAAGGCGGCCGCGCACGCCACCTTGTGGATGTTCGTCGCGCTACTGATCGGCGCCTTCGTCGGCAGCTTCGCCGCCACCCTCGGTGGCCGCGGCCGTGACGCCGTGGTGCTGCTGGTCCGCGACTACCGCACCACGCCCAACAGCACCACCGCCCCGCTTAGCTGATAAAGGAGAACGGACATGCGCTCACTTCTGCTGTGGTTCCTCGGTGTACCCATCCCGCTGATCATCCTGATCGCCCTGATTACCTGATCGTCAGCCAGAAAAAAGGCCGCTCCCCTCCAATCGGGAAGCGGCCTTTTTCATGGGTAGCGCCGCACGCTGCGGCGCCGCCGCTCACTCTTCCTGGGCAGCCTTCAGCGCCTCGTAGGCCGGGGCGGCGTAGATGCCGACCTCGACGGCCAGCTCCAGCACCCTTGGCAGGTCGCTGGTGTAGACGAGCACGCATTGCAGCTCGTCATCCAGCGGCTCGCTGAGGTCCACCAGCACGTAGCCGCCCTTCTCCTTGTACAGCGCCGAGAGCTGCACCTGGATGCGGTTGAGCGCCTTGAGCGGCTCGACCTTCTGCAGCTGCTTGGGCTTGATGTTGAAGCTCACCTGCGGACCGAAGGAATCGATGATCTGCTGCAGCAGCTCCTCGTAGCTGTCGGCCTGGAACAGCACGGTCTCCGGCAGGCTGCCGATCACCACCCACTCGCCCAGCGGAATGGGGAAATCGTCGTCGTAGTTGATGTCCGGATTGGCGGCGAGGAAAGCCTGCGGGTCGGCGTAGGCCTGGGCGGCCTCATCGGCGATGCGGGCGATCTCCTCGTCGGTCATGCAGCCGGAGCTGATCAGGGTGATGAGTTCGAGGAGCTGGGCTTGCATCGGGCGGTCCTGCAGACGGTTCGGGGGCGCACAGGATAGCGCGTCACGGCGCGTGCTTCACCGCCAACCGGGTGAACTGCACTTCGCCTTTCAGTCGTGGTGCACGCTCAGCTGCGTGAACTGCACCTCGCCCACATCGTCGTCGCCGTCCTCATCGTCGTCCTGCACGTAGGCGCCGGCCTTGAAGTAGAACGGCACCTCGCGCCAGGCCGCGTCCTCCTTGTAGAAGTCATGCTGGATGCGCTCGCCGTTGACCTCCACCGTCAGCACGCCGTCCTGCACCTCGATGATGTAGGAGAACAGATCGTTGCCCACCGGCGTGGCGAAGACATGGCTGATGTCCTTGTTGCTGCCCTTGGGATGGCGCTTGATCAGCGACTTGAGCTTGCCCTTCTCCCACTGCAGCTTGATCAGCGGGCGGGCGTCGTAGCCATGGATCTGCCCGACGACGATCTTCTGCGTGCTCGGCGCGCGCAGCACCCGGGCGCTGGCCTTGAGCTGGTGGAAACCGGCACCGGTCCAGTTGCGATTGTCGTCGGCCGGATCGAGCAACTCGCGCAGCTCGGCGCGCGGGTAGTCGGAGTTCTTGGTGGTGCCCGCACCGGCCGGGGCCATGAAGACCATGGCGCCGTTGTCGGCCAAGTGGAAGTAGCGCGAGGCGTAGCCGCCCTTCAACTCGTCGCTGCGCACTTCGCTGGCCTCGTCGTCGGGCAGGGTCAGTTTCCAGTGGGTCAGGTCGTAGTTGTCGGCCGGCGACTGGTAGTCACCCGGCTCGTCGTGGCTGCAGCCGGCCACCAGCAGCAGGCCGGCCAGGCAGAGTAGTGATCGTTGCATTGGCTCGCTCCCAATGGCTATTCAGGCGTCCCATGCGGACTCTGTGCAGACAGCGCGACCAGTATGCAGGTTTCACATGACGGGTAATCTAGCCATGGCGCTTGGATTGCCACATTAGTGCTGGTCCCGTGGCAGCGCTCATCTCATCTGGCCAAGAAAATAAGCTCTCGCCTCTGGCCAAGGTGCTGCTAACGGCCAAAAGCGGTCAGCCAAACTGTCTCGGTGTTTACGAGAAGCTTGGCATTCCGGTCCATCTGCTATGGCGACGTGAAGAGTCAGTCGACCCGTGTCAGCGTGACGTCGATATTGCCGCGGGTGGCGTTGGAGTAGGGGCAGACGATGTGCGCGCGCTCAATCAGCGTCTGGGCCTGTTCTTGGTCCATGCCTGGCAGGCTGATGCGCAGTTCGACTTCTATGCCGAAACCGTCGGGGATCGCGCCAATACCGACTACACCCTCAATCGATGCGTCTTTTGGCATGGCCAGCTTGTCGCGGCCCGCGACGAATTTCATCGCGCCCAGGAAGCAGGCCGAGTAACCCGCGGCGAATAGCTGCTCAGGGTTGGTGCCCTCGCCACCAGCTCCGCCAAGCTCTTTCGGTGTAGTCAGAGCGACGTCCAGCACACCGTCGGAGGAGATGGCACGACCGTCACGGCCGCCGGTGGCTTCTGCGTAAGCACGGTAAGCAATGGTTTGAATCGACATGGTGGGAGCCCTCTAGAATTTCATGGCCGCATCGCTCAGCGGCCTTGTTGATACTGAATGGTCAGTCGTCACCGCCGAGCCAGGCGTAGGTGACGACTGATCTGTCATTGCTGTTCTGTTTAGTGCGAGGTCGCTTGCGCCGCTTCGACAATCAGCGCTGCCACTTTCTCAGGATTGGATGTCATCACTACGTGCGATGCCCCTGGAACGGTGACCGTCTTTTTCGAGCCAGCACGCTCGGCCATAAACTTTAGCGCAGCTTCGGGGATGTTCTTGTCTGCCGAGCCGTAGATGAACCAGGACGGCAGCTTTTTCCACGCTGGTTCACCAGATGCTTCTGTCAAAGCGGCTTCACTGATCGGACGTTGTGTCGCGGCCATGAGGGCTGCCGAGGCCGCGGGAACATCCGCTGCAAACTGCTGGCCGAATTTGTCCTGCTGGATGTAGAGATCTTTGTTGCCGTCTTCCAGCAGCACCGGAGCTGCCAAGGTCGGGCCAAGAGTACCGCCAGGGTAGCGACCGGACAGCTCGATGGCGGTTTCTCCCTTGTCTGGCGCAAAGGCCGCAACATAGACAAGCGCCTTGATCTTGGGATCTTCGTGTACCGCGTTGGTGATCACTGCCCCGCCGTAGGAGTGGCCTACGAGGATCACCGGGCCGGTAGTCTGCTCGACGATATCAGCGATGTAGTCCGCGTCTTGCTTCAACCCACGCAGCGGGTTCGCTGCGGCAACGACCGGGTAGCCCTGGCTCAGCAGCTGAGCGGCGACGCCGTTCCAGCTCGAAGACTCGGCAAATGCGCCATGCACCAGCACTACGGTGGGTTTGGTGGTATCTGGTTGTGCAGTGGCGGTTCCACTGAGTGCAAGCACAGCGACTGCCGATGCAAGGGTGGTGGACACGAGAGATTTGAGAGTAAGCATGGCCGGTTCCTATGGTCGATCCGTGAGAGGTGTTGTTGCGTTGACGGGGCCAGTATCTATCGGGAAACCATACGATTTATTACAGTTAGTCCTGATTTCTTAACGGATCGTATTTTTATGGTCGATCGACTTGCCGCGCTGCTAGGACACTTCTCCGTCAGTGCCCGCACTTTTCAAACGGACCCTCTATGCGGCATCAACGAACTGGATGGCTCTCTGGCCTATGGGCAATTGCACTTGCTGAAGAGCGGGAAGGCTGAGGTATGGCACGGCAACACCAGGGCTCATTGCCTCGATGGCCCCACCCTGTTGTTTTATCCGCGCCCGATTGCGCACCGTTTTGTCACCGACCAGGAACATGGCGCCGAATTTGTCTGCGCCCACATTGAATTCGAAGGCGCCGCCGCCAACCCCCTGGCGAACGCCCTCCCCACGTGCGTGGGCCTTCCCTTGGCGCAGATGCCCGACAGCGTGCCGGTGCTCACCCTGCTGTTTGCAGAAGCAGAAGCTGCCAACTGTGGGCGTCAGGTCATGCTCAACCGATTGTTCGAGGTGTTGCTGATCCAACTGCTGAGGCAGTTGATGGAAAGCGGCGGCGCCCACGTCGGCTTGCTCGCCGGTCTCGCACACGTTCAGTTGCGGCGTGCGATCGTCGCCATTCATGACGCGCCGGAAAAGAACTGGTCGGTTGAATCGCTCGCAGGTGTAGCGGGGATGTCCCGGAGCGTGTTCGCCAACCAGTTTCGCGACGCGCTGGGTGAGACACCCGCCGGTTATCTCCAGCGCTGGCGGATCGGGCTCGTACAAAAATGGCTGAAGAATGGCCAACCGCTTCGACTGATTGCCGAGGAAGCAGGCTACAGCGGAGAGTCCGCCCTTTCGCGCGCCTTCAAATCACAGTGCGGAATTTCGCCCAAGGCTTGGCTGCGTCAGCAGCGGGCGGAGAGAGCAGAGTAATACCGCTACTCGATCACGCATTGACATATCGGTAAATTTCGATATCGTGAAGCCATGGAACTACTCGAAGTTTTCAAAGCGCTATCGAACCGGACCCGACTCGAGATCTTGAAGGGTTTGAAGGATCCGGTGAAAAGCTTCCCTCCGCAGGATGAGGGTGACGTACTCACGGTCGGCGTTTGCGTCAGCAGTATTCAGGAAGGCGTAGGACTGTCGCAGTCGACGGTGTCTGATTATCTCGCGACGCTGCAACGCGCCGGGTTGGTCGAAGTCAGGCGCATCGGCCAGTGGACCTACTACAAGCGCAACGAAGCCGCCATCAGTGCCCTTGCCGAGATGATAGGTGCAGAGCTGTAATTTTTTGCCACCAGATATCGTCTATTCCCGATATCCCTATTAGTAGAAATGAGGAGTCATGATGATCTAGAACGTCCGGATTCTTTGCTTACATATATCGATAATTCCCAATATCCCTTTTTATAGAAACGAGGTTCTGCAATGAAAGCGATGATGCTCAAATCCTTCGGTGGCCCGGAGGTGTTCGAACTGCATGATGTGGCCAAGCCAGTGCCAGGCACGGGCCAAGTCCTGGTCCGCGTGCACGCCAGCTCCATCAACCCTTTGGATTATCAGGTCCGCCGCGGTGACTACTCCGGCCTAGTCCCTCTTCCGGCGATCACCGGTCACGACGTTTCCGGCGTTGTCGAAGAAGTCGGGCCGGGTGTGACGGCTTTCGCCCCCGGTGACGAAGTCTGGTACACCCCGCAGATATTCGATGGCCCGGGAAGTTATGCCGAGTACCACGTTGCTGACCAAGGCATAGTCGGGAAGAAACCTGCCTCGCTGAGTCATCTCGAGGCGGCAAGCCTGAGTCTGGTCGGCGGAACGGCGTGGGAAGCACTGACCGTGCGAGCGGCGCTAAAAGTTGGCGAAAGCATCCTGATCCACGGTGGTGCCGGAGGCGTCGGCCATGTAGCGATCCAGTTGGCAAAGGCCATTGGCGCGCGTGTCTTCACGACCGTGCGCGAAGCGAACGTTGAGTTCGCACGAAGCATGGGTGCCGATGTAGTCATCGACTACGAAAAGCAGGATTACGTCGACGCTATCAATCGGGAAACGGATGGCCGCGGAGTCGATGTGGTGTTTGACACGATTGGCGGAAACACATTGTCCCGAAGCCCCGACGTCCTCGCTCAACTCGGCCGAGTTGTCTCAATTGTGGATATCGCCCAGCCACAGAACCTCATTCAGGCATGGGGTAAGAACGCTAGTTATCACTTCGTTTTCACCAGGCAAAACCGCGGCAAGCTGGATGAACTGAGCACATTGGTAGAACGCGGTCAGCTGCGTCCGCACGTGGGTGCCGTCTATTCGCTTGCCGACCTTGCGCTCGCCCATGCGCGGCTGGAGAGCTCCAACAACGGTATCCAAGGAAAGGTCGCGATCACAGTCGCGCCCTAGCCTCAAAGCTGAACTCACCTCAGGAAAAAATCCCATGATTTATGAGATCGCTGTACTGCCCGTTTACAAAGATCAGATCGAAAACTTCAGGAATGCGTTTGCCCAGGTTGCACCTTTGCTCTGCCGCGCCAAAGGTTACTGCGGGCACATGCTGGCCCAGGGGATCGAAACGCCGCACCGATTCAATCTGATCGTACGCTGGCAATCACTCGAGGATCACACTCCGGGCTTCGAAGCGAGTGAAGACCATCGGATGTTCATGCTGGGCCTGCAGACTTACTTCTCTGAAGAACCGCAGGTCTATCACATTGAGGGAGCGGCCTTTGCTTTTGCTACAGGTGACCCTTCGTTCGGAGGCTGATCTGACCCGCTATCGGTCGATTGCACCCTGTCGCGAAGGGCTGCAATTGGCCGAGAGCGGGTTGGCGGCAACCTACAGCAATGAGCGGGGCCACATAACGAGCCGATTCCCGATTTCGGCCAGAAGAGCGCATTCATTGCCGCTTTCCATTCCAGCCAATCAAGCCATATCGCTCTGACTGAACTCCTCGGCAAGAAAGTCGATGAGCGTGCGCACCGACGGCAGCAGGCCGCGGCGTGAAGGGAAGATGGCGTGGACGATGCCGCAGCGGGGAGTCCAGCCCGGCAGCATCTCCACCAGCCGGCCGTCCGCCAGTTCCTCGCGTACCGATACCCGTGGCAGGTGGGCTATGCCCACCCCGGCCAGCGCGGCGTTGCGCAGGGCGAGCAGGTCGTCGGTGACCATGCGCGGCCGGTGCGGGATCACCAGCCTGGCCTCGTCCTGCAGTAGTTCCCACTGGTAGTCGCGCTGCGTGCCGCCCCAGTGCAGGCTCGGCAGCCGGCCCAGGTCCTCGGGCTGGAAGCCCGCCGGCAGGCTGGTCAGATGGTCCGGGTGGCCCACCAGGCACTGGGTACTGGCGCCCAGCACCTTCATCACCATGTCGGTGTTCTCCAGCGGCGGGAAGCGTACCCGCAGGGCGATGTCGAAGCCCTCGTGGAGCAGGTCGACCCGGCGGTTGGTGCTCTCGATATACAGCTCAACCAGCGGGTACCTGAGCATGTAGCGGCTGAGCATCGGCCCGACCCAGGAGTTCAGCAGCGTGGTGGGGCAAGCCAGGCGTACCAGGCCGCGCGGCTCGGCGCGGTTGCGCTCGACCACCTCGGCCGCGCCCTCCGCCTCCACCCGCATCGCCAGGCAGCGCCGGTAGTACTCCTGGCCGATCTCGGTGAGTGACAGATGCCGGCTGGTGCGGTTCAGCAGGCGTACGCCGAGGCGCTCCTCGAGCTGGGCGATGCGCCGGCTAAGCTTGGACTTGGGCATGTCCAGCGCGCGCCCGGCAGGGGCGAAGCCGCCGTGCTCAACGACCTGGGTGAAGTAGTAGAGGCTGTTGAGGTCTTCCATGATCGTTCTCCAAATAGAACGCTAGAGGCAATTTTCGCAGTCTAGCGCATCAATGTGTCTGAATTTAATCTTTCCTCCATGCAGTCAGCACTGCACGGCACCACCCCAACACACCCGCCGGCTCATTCGGCACCCAACTGAAACGCGAGGAACGCAACCATGACTACTTCTTTCAAATACAACCGTCTGGACAAAGATAACGCCGTCGTTCTGCTGGTCGACCACCAAGCCGGCCTGCTGTCCCTGGTTCGCGACATCGAGCCGGACAAGTTCAAGAACAACGTCCTGGCCCTGGCCGACCTCGCCAAATTCTTCAACCTGCCGACCATCCTCACCACCAGCTTCGAGACCGGCCCCAACGGCCCGCTGGTTCCCGAGCTGAAAGAGCTGTTCCCGGACGCGCCCTATATCGCCCGCCCCGGCCAGATCAACGCCTGGGACAACGAGGACTTCGTCAAGGCGATCAAGGCCACCGGCAAGAAGCAGCTGATCATCGCCGGTGTGGTCACCGAGGTGTGCGTGGCGTTCCCGGCCCTGTCGGCCATCGAGGAAGGCTTCGAGGTGTTCGTGGTCACCGATGCCTCCGGCACCTTCAACCAGATCACTCGCGATTCCGCCTGGAGCCGCATGACCCAGGCCGGCGCGCAGCTGATGAACTGGTTCGCCGTGGCCTGCGAGCTGCACCGCGACTGGCGCAACGACGTGGAAGGCCTGGCCAAGATCTGCTCCGACCACATCCCGGACTACCGCAACCTGATCACCAGCTACAGCGCCCTGACCGCCGCCAAGTAAGCCACCCATAAACAGAAACCGGAGCCCGTATGGGCTCCGGTTTTTGCGTTGGGCTCAAGCTGCGCAGGCACCGCATCTATTGCGGCAGCTTGGCGATCACCTTGATCTCGAAGTCGAAGCCGGACAACCAGGTCACGCCGATGGCGGTGACGGTGGGGTAAGGCGCTTCACCCCAGTACTCGGCGGCCACCTCCCAGATGGTCTCGAACTTCGCATCGGGATCGACCATGAAGATGGTCGTATCGACCACATCAGCGAAGCTGCTGCCGGCCTCGGCCAGGATCGCATTGAGGTTGGCAAAGGCCAGGCGCACCTGCGCGGCGAGGTCCGGCTCGGCCGAACCATCCTTGCGGCTGCCCACCTGGCCGGAGACGAACAGGAAACCGTTGGAGCGAATCGCCGGCGAGTAGCGGTGCAGCTCGTACAGGGCATGGCGGTCAGGTGGGAAAACGACATCACGTTTGCTGCTCATGGCATACCTCCAGTGGGGCCATCGCGGCCCGCTGTTGACGATGGAGCCACTGTAGGAAGGCCGCCGGCCTGGATAAACGAGCAACTCTGGTCATGACTGTTTGTAGAATCCAAACTATCCAGACCCGAGTGAGACGTGAAATGGACCGTTTCAACGCGATGCAGGCCTTCGCCCGAGTGGTGGAAACCGGCAGTTTCACCAAGGCGGCCGCCACCCTGAACATGAGCAAGACCAGCGTCACCCAGCTGGTCCAGCAGCTGGAGGCCAGGCTGCGCGTACGCCTGCTCAATCGCACGACACGCAAGGTCAACGTCACCGTCGATGGCGCGGTCTACTACGAGCGCGTCGTCAGCCTGCTGGCCGATCTGGACGACGCCGAGACCAGCCTGTCCAGCGCCTCGCTGGCACCACGCGGGCGGCTGCGGGTGGACGTGCCCAGCCCGCTGGCGCGCATGCTGCTGATACCGGCCCTGCCCGGATTCTACGCACGCTACCCGGAAATCCAGCTGAGCATGGGCGTGAGCGATCGCATCGTCGACATCATCGGCGAGAACGTCGACTGCGTGGTGCGTGGCGGCGAGATCACCGACCAGTCCCTGGTGGCGCGGCATGTGGGCGACCTGCAACTCGGTGTCTATGCGGCGCCAAGCTACCTGCAGCGCGCCGGCCGGCCAGCGCACCCGCGCGAGCTGGAAGAGGGTCGCCACACCACCGTCGGCTACCTCTGGTTTCGCACGGGCAAGGCCCTGCCCATTGCGATGCAGCGCGGCGAGGAACGCATCGAGGCCCAGGGGCGCGCGCTGCTGACGGTCGACGACGGCAATGCCTATCTCGCCGCCGGTCTCGCCGGCCTGGGCATGCTCTGGTTGCCGCACTACATGGCCAAGCCGCACCTGGCCAGTGGCGAGCTGCTGCCGTTGTTCGAGGATTGGCACATGGCCCCGATGCCCATGTATCTGGCCTTCCCGCCGAACCGCCATGTCAGCGCCAAGCTGCGAGTGTTCATCGACTGGGTAGTGGAACTGCTGGCCGAGCATGCACCGACGACAGTGCGAAATTGATGCCGCGATCACGTCACTGGTCGAGTCGCCGACTGATTAGCCTGCTTCAAACGACGGCATGGGATAACCTTGCGTCTCGAACCAACCATGAGCCGTGAATTGAACGATGGGTTTTGAGCAACTAGCTGAGCTACGTGACCGCCTGCGGGCCGAAAAAGAGCAGGTGAAAACCGAGAGCGCTAAACCGCGCAGGCGGAAGCCCTCCCAGCCAACCAAGCCTCGCGAGCAGGACCCTGCGGTGGAAGCGATCTGGCGCTTGCAGATGCACTTCCCCCTGGCCTTCCCGGTCAATCCGGCGCCCAAGGTGCCGCTCAAGGAAGGCATCCTCAAGGATGCCGAGCAACACCTGGAGCTGCTCGGCATCACCGCCGAACAGCTCAAGCTGGGCCTCGCCACCTGGTGCCGCGGCAGCCGCTACTGGACCAGCATGACGGAGAACGCACCGCGCCTGGACCTGCAAGGTCAGGCAGTTGGCACGGTGACGGCGACTCAGGCGCAGCATGCGAAGCAACAGGCCAAGCGGCAGCGCATGCAGGCACGGCGTAATCAGTCGAAGCCGAAGGAGCCTACCCAGGCTCCCGCTGCCGACACCGCAGCGGAACAGGCTGCGGAGTAAAGCGCTCGCGCTCGATATCGAGTCGCCCGATCAAACCCCGTCACTGGCAAGCAGCGCAAAGGGCTGCTTGCCAACGCTGCCGATGGAGCGAGAGGTGATGGTGCGGCGATTCGACGGCATCAAGAGCGCTGCAGCCAGCTGAGGAATTTGCCCTTCTTGATCGTCACCGGCTTCTGTTCCAGCAGCGAGGCACTGGCCTGCTGACGGAAGCTCTGCAACTTGGCCAGCGCGCTGCCGACCTCGCTGCGCTGCTCCAGGCAGGCCTCCAGCGCTTCCTTGTCGAGACGGTAGAGCACCCCCGAACTGAGCGCGGTGAAACGCGCCTCGGACGGCGTGCCGAAGGTGACGCCCTGTTCACCCATGACCTCGCCGGGGCCCATGCGTCCGGCCTCGATCACTTCGCTGCCCTTGGGCACGGCTGCCGATATGACCCCGGTGCCGATCAGCAGCAGCTGCTCGCTGACTTCGCCGACTTCCAGCACCACCTGGCCCTTGCTGAAGGTCTGCGGCACTAGCAGTTCGGCCAGGCGATCCTTGTCCTCGGCATCCAGCGTGCGGAAGATCTTCACGTCGTCGAGCAGCGCGCGCTGGCGGCTGCGCGGCACATCGTCATGCTCGGTGCCACGCAGAATGCCAGCGGCCTGCAGATGCCGGTGAGCGAGGTCGAACAGCTGATTGCGCACCTCGCTCGAGCTGCTGCCGGCGGCCACGAAGGCACTCATTTCGTACTCAACCATGCTCAGGTCGGAGCTCTTGACCGACACCTTCGCCCTGGGCTTCTGCAGCAGCGCGCTGACGCCCTGCAGGGCGCGGTTGAGGGCATCGAGCACCAGGATTGGTCGCACCTGCACCGGCACGCTGATGCTCAGTTTGACGTTCTCGATATCGGTGGAGCGATTGAGGTTGAGAACCTTGGTCTTGGCGGCCACCGAGTTGGGGATCACCACGGTGCTGCCCTGGCTGGTGCGCAGGTGAGTGGCGCGCCAGTCGATCTCGATCACCTTGCCTTCGATGCCGTCGATCGAGACCCAGTCATCCAGGCGATAGGGTTTGGTGGTGTTCAGCACGATGCCGGAGAACACGTCGCCCAGGGTGTTCTGCAGGGCCAGGCCGATGACGATGGCGACCACGCCGGAGGTTGCCAGCAGGCCCTTGACCGGCAGCTGCATGATGTAGGCCGCCGACGCGACTATGGCCGCGAGAAAGATCACCGCCCCCAGCACGTCCTGCAGCAGGCGCCCGGTGTGGCCGCTGCGCGGCATCAGCAGCACGCCGAGCACCACGGTCAGGGTGCGCGCAAAGAGCAGCCACCAGGCGATACCCAATGCGGAGCCGAGCATGCTCAGCGCCGGCTCGCTCCACGGCGGCGGCTGCAGCGGGCTCATCCCGGCGCTGACGATGGCCAGGCTGTAGGCGATGAAGATCCCCAGGCGCAGCAGCACTCGCAAGACCTTGGCCTCGGCCGGCAACAGGCGCCAGCACGCGAGGTCGGCGAGCAGCAGGCCGACGCCGATGGTGAGTGGGTGTTGGGCGATCAGTGCAAGCATGGCGGGTTCCACGGCAGAAAAAGGAACAGGCACCAAGCATGACTGGATTGCCGGCAAAGATGAATGGGACTGCGACCACATCTTCGGCCGGCTCTCGACGCCAACCGCGGCTGAAGCGGCCATCCAAGAGCGGGCTCGCCGGTCGACCTGGGGGCTGCTGCACGCCAAGCGCTGCGCAGCGCCGCCACGCCCACCGGCATACAGCTGACAGCCATCTGCCCGGACCATTAGGCTAGTGTCAGGCGCCGCACCGATGGCGGCCCCATCCACTCGGCAAACTGGCGGTGAGCGTGGACAGGTTTCAGGAAATGAAAGTGCTGCTGGCCGTCACGGAAGCGCAGAGCTTTGCCGGTGGCGCCAAGCTGCTGGGCATGTCGCCACCGAGCGTGACCCGGGCGATTGCCGCGCTGGAGAACCGCCTCGGCACCCTGCTGCTGGCACGCAGCACCCGCAGCCTGCGCCTGACCGAAGCCGGCCGGCGCTATGTGGAGGACTGCCGGCGCATCCTGCTCGAACTGGAAGAGGCCGAAGAACTCGCCGCGGGCGCCAGCGTGCGGGTGCGCGGCACCCTGACGGTCACCGCGCCGGTGATGTTCGGCGAGCTGCATGTGATCCCGCTGATCAGCAGCTTCCTCGCCGAGCACGCGGAGCTGAACATCAACGCGCTGCTGGTGGATCGCCCGGTCAACATGGCCGAGGAAGGCGTGGACGTGGCCATCCGCATCGGTCGCCTGCCGGAGGGCGACTACCACGCGCTGAAGGTGGGCGAAGTGCGCTCGGTGATCTGCGCATCGCCCCGCTACCTGGACCAGGTGTCCAGGCCGCAGACCCCGGACGACCTGCTGACGGCGCAGATCATCATGACCTCCGCCAGCGCCGCAATGACCCCGTGGCAACTGATGGGCCCCAGCGGCCCGATGACCCTGCCCCTGAAACCACGCCTGACCGTCAGCTCCAACCAGGCGGCGATCCGTGCGGCAAGCCTGGGCGGCGGCTTCACCCGCGTGCTCTCGTATCAGGTGGCCGAAGCCCTGGGCAAGGGTGAACTGGAACTGGTGCTGGAAGACTTCGGCACGCCACCGCTGCCGATTCATGTGGTCTCTCTCGGCTCGCGGCCATCGGCCAAGGTGCGCAGCTTCGTCGATTACTGCGTGGCGCGTTTTCGACAGAACCCCGCGCTGAACGCCGCCACAGCCTCATGAACCGCTTTCGCGAAATGCAGGTGTTTCTCGCCGTGGCCGAGGCTGGCAGCCTGGCCGCGGCGGCGCGCGCCGTGGGCTTGTCCACCGCCACCGTCATGCGCACCCTCGCCACGCTGGAGGCACGCCTGAATGCCACCCTGCTGCTGCGCGGTGCACGGGGCACGGTCCTGAGCCCGGCCGGCACGCGGTTCGCCGCCAGCTGCCGGCAGATCCTCGAGGGTGTAGAGCAGGCCGAACGTTCCGCGATTGGCCAGCACGCACGCCCGGCCGGGCAACTGAAGCTCTCGGCACCGCTGCTGATGAGCCATCGGGTGCTCACCCCTGTGGTGCTGGATTATCTGGCGGCGTTTCCCGAAGTCAGCATCGTCACCGAAACCCGCGAAGACCTGCCGCGGCTGGTGGAGGATGGCATCGATGTGGCGCTAGTGGTGGGCCATCTGCCGGACTCCAGCGGCTTTGCCGTTGCCGTCGGCGCCGTGGCGCCCATCGTGTGTGCGGCGCCGGCCTACCTGCAGCAGTGGGGCCGGCCGCTGAGCCCGGACGATCTCCACGCCCATCAGACCATCGCGGCCAGCAGCACCGGCCATGTGGTCGAGTGGCGTTTTCGCGGGGAGCACGGCGTGCGCCTGGTCCGCCCTGCCCCGCGCCTGAATTGCACCACCCAGCAGGCGGCGATCCGCGCGGCCACCACCGGCCTGGGCCTGGTGCGCTGCATGAGCCATGAGGTCCACCACGAGCTGCAGACCGGCCTGCTGGTGCCGGTCCTGAACGACTTTTCCCTGCCCAGTATCCCCGCTCACCTGATCTACCGTGAAGGCCGCCGCGCCGCTGCGCGCACGCGTACCTTCATCGACTTCAGCGTACCGCTGCTGCGCGCCCATCCCGCACTGCGGCAAGCCTGACGCCCTGCAGCAGCCAACCTGCTGCGCCTGCATAATTTCACAAAACGCAATTATCGATTGCGTTTCTTGGCGATTCCGCCGCCGAGTGCATTGACTCAATCTACAGCCATCGACGCGAACCCACCCCCACGCTTCGGTTTCGATCACTCTCACCCAAGGAATCACCGCCATGTCCCGCGCTCCGATCAAGCTCTACCATTTCCCGCTGTCCGGCCACGCTCACCGTGTCCAGCTGATGCTGTCGCTGCTGCAGCTGCCCACCGAGCTGGTCTTCGTCGACCTGGCCAAGGGCGAGCACAAGCAGGAGCGTTTCCTGGCCATCAACCCCTTCGGCCAGGTGCCGGCGATCGACGATAACGGCGTGATCCTCAGCGACTCCAACGCCATCCTGGTGTACCTGGCCAAACAGTACGGCGAGGGCCGCTGGCTTTCCGAAGAGCCGGCTGCGGCAGCCCGGGTGCAGCGCTGGTTGTCGGTGGCTGCCGGACAGCTCGCCTTCGGCCCGGCAGCGGCCCGCCTGGTCACCGTATTCGGCGCCAAGTTCAACGCCGAAGAAGTGATCAACCGCGCCCATGCCCTGCTCACCCTGATGGAAGGTGAACTCGATGCCGTGCCCTTCCTGACCGGCTCGACGCCGACCATCGCCGATGTCGCCAACTACAGTTACATCGCCCATGCCCCGGAAGGAAACGTGTCGCTGGAGGCCTACCCGAACGTGCGGGCCTGGCTGCAACGCATCGAAGCACTGCCCGGTTTCGTGGCCATGCCGCGTACCGCTGCGGGTCTGCAAGCCAACTGAGTGTCGACCAGGCTGCCGGATTTCCCGGCAGCCCTCTCAAGGAGCGCCTCATGGACCATCTGCCCAAGCACCGCAAATCGCCCTGGCACGTCGGCGAACGCCAGCTGCAGGAAAGCGTGCACGCCATCGAACGCATGGAAGTGATCGGGCAGAAGGTCATCCGCGACTACATGCCCGACCAGCACCGCGAGTTCTACCACCAGCTGCCATTCATGGTGGTCGGCGCGGTGGATGCCGACGGCCGCCCCTGGGCCACTCTGCTCGAAGGGCCGGAAGGCTTCGTCACTTCGGCCGATCCGCAGCATCTGTTCCTCGCCACTGAGCCCGACTCCCGAGACCCGGCCGCCGCCGGACTGCAGGCGGGCAACGCCATCGGTATGCTCGGCATCGAGCTGCATACGCGCCGGCGCAATCGCATCAACGGCGTGATCCAGCAGGTCTCGGCCGCAGGCTTCGCCGTGGAAGTCGAACACTCCTACGGCAACTGCCCCAAGTACATCCAGGAACGCTCCTACACCCGGGTCACCGCGCCGTCCGGCAGCCTGCCGCCGCGCCAGGACTTCACCGGCCTGGACGACTACAGCAGCGCGCTGATCCGCGCCGCCGACACCTTTTTCATCGCCAGCTACGTCGAACATGACGACCACAGCCGCTCGGTGGACGTCTCCCACCGCGGCGGCCGCGCCGGTTTCGTCAGGGTCGAAGGCAACCGCCTGACCATTCCCGACTACGCCGGCAATCTGTTCTTCAACACCCTCGGCAACCTGCAGGTCAACCCGATCGCCGGCCTGCTGTTCGTCGACTTCGCCACGGGCGACGTGCTGCAACTCAGCGGGCGCACCGAGCTGCTGCTCGACAGCCCGCTGACCAAGTCTTTCGAAGGCGCCGAGCGGCTGTGGACGGTGGACGTCGAGCACGTGGTGCTGCGCCCGGCCGCTGTGGGCATTCGCTGGCAGTTCCACGACTACGCGCCGACCAGCCTGGCCACCGGCACCTGGGCGGAGGCCGAGGAGCGCGTGCGCCAGTACGAGCAGCGCCGGCAATGGCAGCAATGGCGCGTGGCGCGGGTGCAGCAGGAGAGCAGCGACATCCGCTCGCTGTTCCTCGCCCCGCTGGACAACGCCAGCGTGCCTTTCGCCGCCGGCCAGCACCTGCCGATGCGCCTGCAGCCCAGCGACGAGGCCCTGGTCAGGACCTACACCGTCTCCAGCGCGCCGTCCGACGGGCATATCCGCATCAGCGTGAAACTGCAGGGCAAGGCCTCGCGCCACCTGCACGAGAACGTCCAGGTCGGCGACCTGCTGGAGGTGCGCGCACCGCTGGGCAGCTTCACCCTGGTCGATGAAACCGAACGGCCGGTGGTGCTGATCGGCGCCGGCGTCGGCATCACCCCGATGGTGTCCATGGCCCGCGAGCTGGTGGCGCAGAACCGCCAGCACCAGCGCGCACGGCATATCCATCTGTTCCACAGCGCCCGTAGCTTGGCCGAGTTGCCCTTCCGCGAGGAGCTGAGCGCGCTGCAGCAACAGGCGGACGGACTGCTGCATATCCACCGCGCCCTGAGCAGCCCCGGCGCCGAGGCGCAGCTCGACCGCGATTACCAGCTGGCCGGCCGCCTGAGCTTCGCCCAGGTCAAGGCGCGCCTGCCGCTGGATGACTACGACTTCTACCTGTGCGGTCCCAGCGGTTTCCTGCAGGACATGTACGACGGCCTGCGCGGTATCAACATCCCCGACCAGCGCATCCACGCCGAGGCCTTCGGCCCCTCCACCCTGCGCCGCTCGCAGAGCGAGCAGCCGCCGAGCCTGGAGCAGCCCCCGGCGGCCACGGTGCCGGTACCGGTGTACTTCTCCGCCTCGGCCACCGAGGCGCGCTGGAAGCCCGACAGCGGCAGCCTGCTGGAGTTGGCCGAAAGCCGTGGCCTGAGCCCCGAATTCAGCTGCCGTGGCGGCTCGTGCGGCACCTGCGCCGCCAAGCTGGTCAGCGGCGCCGTGCACTACCCCAATCCGCCGGCGCAGTTGCCGGACGGCGACAAGGTACTGATCTGCTGCGCCGTGCCGGCGCAGACCGAAGACAGCCCGCAACCCCTGGTGCTGGATATCTGACGAGGAGGCCGCGAGATGAACAGAAGCGATTTGCGCAGTTGGGAAATGCAGCCGTCCGTGCAATGGCACGACGCGCCCACCTCTTCGTCGCCGAACCGTGACGCCATGGAGTGGGAGGCGAACCTGCTGCTGCCGCAGATGGCCGCCGCGCTGGAACACCCCTGCTCCGCCGCATCGGCCAACCGCCTGCTCAGCCTATGGCGCGCACTGCGCACCGGCATTCGTCAGCCAGTCGCCGGCGCCGCGCGCCACTGAACGCCCCCAATTCCCTTCGCCAACAGGAGCAAGCCCATGTCCACGCCCGAAATCCGCCAGCCGGTGCCGCCCTTCACCCGCGAGACCGCCATCCTCAAAGTGCGCATGGCCGAGGATGGCTGGAACAGCCGCGATGCGGCCAAGGTGGCACTGGCCTATACCCCCGATACCAAATGGCGCAATCGTGCGGAATTCGCCAGCAGCCGCGCCGAGGCGCAGGCGTTCCTCACCCGCAAGTGGAACAAGGAGCTGGAGTACCGCCTGATCAAGGAACTGTGGGCCTTCAGCGAAAACCGCATCGCCGTGCGCTACGCCTACGAATGGCATGACGACTCCGGCAACTGGTTCCGCTCCTACGGCAACGAGAACTGGGAGTTCGCCGACAACGGCCTGATGGCCCACCGCTTCGCCTGCATCAACGACCTGCCCATCAGCGAGGCCGAGCGCAAGTTCCGCTGGCCGCTGGGCCGGCGTCCGGATGACCATCCGGGGCTGTCGGAGCTGGGCCTGTAACGACGCCAGGCGACCCGCTTCCGGGTGGAGGCGGGCCTGCCCAGACGGCGCTATCAGCGCAGCTTTTCCATCATCTGGTAGTACCACATGCCGGCAGCCAGCATCGGGTTGCCGAACACATCGCCCATCGGCACCTTGATGTGCTTGCAGGCGGCGAAGGTGTCGTAGTGGCCGAGGGTGCCGGTCAGGGCGTTGGCCATGATCTCACCCATGATGTGGGTGGTGGCGATGCCGTGGCCGGAGTAGCCCTGGCAGTACCAGACGTTCTGCGACAGCTTGCCCAGTTGCGGGATGCGGTTCATCACGATGCCCATGGCGCAGCTCCACTGGAACTCGATCTCCACACCCTTGAGCTGCGGGAAGGTGCGCTCGATGCACGGGCGCAGCTCGCCTGCGATATCGCGCGAGTCGCGGCCCGAGTAGTTGGCGCCACCGCCGAACAGCAGGCGGCCGTCGTTGGTCATGCGGTAGTAGTCGAGCACGAAGCGGCAGTCGTACACGGCCAGGGTCTGCGGGTTGAGCTCCTTGGCCAGCTCACCCAGCGGCGCGGTGGTGACGATGCCGCCCATGGCCGGGAAGATCATGCCTTTGAGCTGCTTGCGCGCCAGCTTGTGGTAGACGTCGCCGGCCAGCAGCACCTGCTTGGCGTCGATGCGGCCCTGGGCGGTGATCACCGCCGGGTTGGCGCCCTGGACGATGTCCAGCACCTCGGAGTGTTCGAAGATCAGCGCGCCCAGGCTCGCGGCGGCCTTGGCCTCGCCGATGCACAGATTCAGGGGATGTAAGTGCATATTGCGGGTGTTCTTGATCGCACCCAGGTAGATATCGGTTGCCAGGTGCTCGCGCACGCCGGCGGCGTCCAGCAGGCTCACGTCGTCGCCCATGCCGCGCTCGATGGCCTCGGCGTAGGAGGCGCGCAACTCGTCCATGTGCGAGGGCTTCATCGCCGCATGCAGGTGGCCGTGGCGCAGGTCGCACTGGATGCCGTACTTGGCCACGCGGTTCTTGATGATCTCGTGGCCGCGCCAGCGCAGGTGCCAGATGAAGTCGTCGACTTCCTCGCCCAGGGTGTTGCGCATCTGCTTGCGCATGGCCGCATCGCCGGACAGGCTGCCGGTGACCTGACCGCCGTTGCGCCCGGTGGCGCCCCAGCCGATCTTGTTGGTCTCGACTATGGCTACCTTGAGGCCGCGCTCGGCCAACTCCACCGCAGTGGCGACGCCGGTGAAGCCGCCGCCGATGATGGCGACGTCGACGCTGACCTGGCCCTGCAGGGTCGGGTAGTTGGTCTCCTCGTTCAACGTGGCGCTGTAGTAGGACTTGGCCCGCTCGGCGGCGGCGATCACGGGTTGGGTGGCGGCGTTCATCGTTGCTTTCCTCTGGGCCGCCCCATCGCGCGGGTCGGCTGTTGTTGTTCTGTATCGGGTGCTGGTCAGGCGCCGGTTCGTCTTGTCATCAGTTGGCGGTATGCGCGCAGCAATCGAGCGGGACGCATCGCTGCCCAGGGCGTGGAAAAAACGCGTGGTTCGGCAGATGAAGTTTGCAAACCAGGGCGTCCGCGCACGGGCGCGGGGCAGCGCTCAAGGGGCGAGCGGGCCATCCGGTGGGCGGGCGTGGCGGCAGTGCCACAGGGCCCAGAAGGCGAGGATTTCCGGGAGCAGCGCGTCAGTGCCGTCGGCCCTGCACGGGCAAGGACTGGACGCGAGGCTGGAACGGCGGCTGGGCGAACTCATGAAGGCGAGACTCGCACGGCGGTTAATCCAGGTTAAATCCGATTCTTTGCACGCTCAGTTCATCCATCACTAAACAATTTCGGCTCACGGCTGATACTGAAACGGCCGGCCCAGGCCCTCCTCGATCTGCCCGGAGAGGTACCAGACGCCTGCCAGCACCCCGCGGTCCGGGCTGCTCAGCAGCGCCCTGGTCTCCTGGTCGAGGGCCACCGCCAGGCTTCGGCGCAACTGCGCCTCGCTCTCCGGGCGATCGGCGTCACGGCTGATCAGGGTGAAGATGGTCGCGCCCAGGGACAGCGCCGTACCGGCCGCCCTGCCCACCATGGCGGCCACCGCGCTGACCGCGCCACTGGTGGTCATCTCGTCGACCAGCCGCTCGCTGGTGCGCTGGGCCACCAGGGAGATGCCGGGGTCGGCCGACCAGTCGCCGCCGGGCACGGCGCCCACCCGTTCGAGCAACCCGGCATAGGCCGGCAGGCGCTCCAGCGGGTCGGCGTGGATCAGTTGGTAGAGGCTGGCGCCCGGTTCGCCGGAGATCACCGGCAACGCGGCCAGGCGCTGGTCGAACTGCTCCTGGGGCACGCCGTGGCGCCCGGGGATGCTCCGCAGGCGCATGTCCAGTTGGCGCACATAGAGGCGGGTGGACCCATGCAGAATGCGCTCGGGTGAAACTTCCTCGGCCACCGGCTCGAGCACCAGCTCCTGGTACTCCTCCTGCAGGTAGGCGGCCAGGCGCCGCACCGTGGGGTCGTCCTCGTCGGCGCCGAGCTTGTACCAGGACACCTTGAAACTCAGCCACTGCTGAGTCCAGTAGCCATAGAACCAGGGAATGAACTCCTCGTCGGTCTGCCGCTGCACCAGCGCCAGCCAGCGTTGCATGGCCTCCAGCGCGTGCTGGCGAGCCTGATCCTCGGCACTGCGCGAGGCGGCGGCGATGTCTTCGTCGACCTGGCGCCAGGTGCTGGCGGAGACATGCACCGGCGGGTCGCTGGCGCAGCCAACCAGCAACCCGGCCAGCAGCGGGATGCACAGGTGCCGGCTCGCGGCGACCAGCCATGCGGTGCTCATCTGATATCGCCTGCCCGCCGCTGCGGCGAGCCGCCCTTCCCTTTCCGACAGGTCGCGGGTGAAGCCCCGCTACCCGCCCGGCCCCCGCTCCAACGGAACGTCCAGCACGCCCGACCCTGGTGGTTTCAGTATAGGAGCCGGCGCCTCGGCGGAGCGCAGAAACGACAACCGCCCATGAGGGCGGTTGTGTTGGTCGCGGCAATGGCGGCGCGGGTTATTCGCGTTGCAGCTCTTCCTGCTTGGCCAGGAATTCCTCTTCGAGCAGGGCATCGGTGAGCAACACGTCGCCGGCTTCGACGAAGCGGCCGGTGGAGAGGGGCTTGCCTTCCAGGCGCCCGGTCAGGTGTTCCAGGGCGTGGCGCATTTTCTCGGCGGCGCCGTCGATGGCCAGGCCCATGGCCTCGGCCTTGTGCGTCACGGAGATGGGCTGATGGCCCTTGGGCCGGGCCTCGATCTGGCAGCGCTTGTCGTCGCCGCCGGACTTGTGCGCGTTCTCGTCGCTGATATGGACGACCACCCGGGTCAGCAGCTCGTCGAAATGTTCGAGCCTGTCCATCACCTCCGCGCTAACCCATTCCTGAAGCCGAGCACTACCTTCGATCTGATTGGTGCGAACTTGAACTTGCATGGGGCTTCCTCGTTTTCCTGGGGTGTTCCGAGGTACTGCGGCTGCGGGGTCAGGCGGGTGAAGCATCTCCTCTGGTGTGCCTGCGAAGCGCCGTGCGCCGACCATCGGCGCACCACTCCCCTTGCTGGGCCACACAACTTCGAATGGACCGGTGGCATCCACCACGGTCCGAATGAATCTCTGGCTCCAGTCTTACTACAGGCGCTGCCGGCGAGCAAATCCAGTATGTCGCACCCCCGCCGCACGAGTGTTGCAGCAGATTGCGCTAGTCGGCCTGCCGCGCCTTGCGCAGGCTGGCCATCATGCGCTCGGCGTTCTCGTTGCACAGCATGCCTTCAGGCTTGTTCTCGATATCGGCGATGGTGGCCAGCAGCTGCGCCTTGTTCTGCGCCAGGCGCGCCTGCATCGCCTCGATTTCCTCGACCTTGCGCTTGAGCGCGGCGAGCAGTTCGTCGTGGGGCCAGCTCTGCGCCACTGGGTCGGGCAGCAGGCGGCGGATCTCCTCCAGGCTGAAGCCGGACTGCTGGGCGCGGGTGATCACCGCCAGGATCTGCTCGGTCTGCGCCGGATACTCGCGATAGCCGTTGGCCTGGCGCTGTGCGGCGATCAGCCCGCTGGCCTCGTAGAAACGGATACGCGAGGCCGCCAGGCCGGTGCGCTTGGCCAGTTCGCCGATCTTCATGGAAATGCTCCGAGGGGTATTGACCTTGAAGTTCACTTTAATCTTAGGCTTCGCCCATCGTCCACCGGGAGAACCCTTCATGAGCCCCTTCCAGCCCCTGCAACTGCCCAACGGCACCCGCATTCCCAACCGCATCGCCAAGGCTGCCATGGAAGAGAACATGGCCAGCATCGACCAGGGTCCTTCCGCCGAACTGCTGCGCCTGTACCGGGCCTGGGCCGAGGGTGGCGCCGGCTTGCTGCTGACCGGCAACGTGATGATCGACCGCCACGCCATGACCGGCCCCGGCGGCGTGGTGCTGGAAGACGACAGCCTGCTGCAGCGCTTCCGCGAATGGGCCCAGGTCGGCCGCTCGCGTGGCGCGCAGTTCTGGATGCAGCTCAACCACCCGGGCCGGCAGATGCAGGCTAACCTCGGCCAGCCGACCGTGGCGCCCTCCGCCGTGCCCCTGGAGCTAGGCAGTTTCTCCAAGATGTTCCCGCTGCCCAAGGCGCTGGATGACGCGGAGATCGGTGAGCTGATCCACCGTTTCGCCCGCTCCGCCGAGCTGGCCGAACGCGCCGGCTTCAGCGGCGTGCAGGTTCACGCCGCCCACGGCTACCTGCTCAGCCAGTTCCTCTCGCCGCTGTCCAACCAGCGCACGGATCGCTGGGGCGGGCCGCTGGAGAACCGTGCCCGCCTGCTGCTGGAAGTGGTCAAGGCCGTGCGCGCGCGCGTTGCGCCGGGCTTCTGCGTGGCGGTCAAACTCAACTCGGCGGACTTCCAGCGTGGCGGCTTCGACGCCGCCGACGCCAAGCGCGTGGTGGAGATGCTCAACGAGCTGGACGTCGATCTGGTCGAGCTGTCCGGCGGCAGCTACGAGGCGCCGGCCATGCAGGGCGACGCCCGTGACGGCCGCACCCTGGCGCGCGAGGCCTACTTCCTCGAGTTCGCCAGCGAGATCGCCGCGGTGGCGCACATGCCGGTGATGGTCACCGGCGGCATCCGTCGCCTGCCGGTGGTGGAAAAGGTGCTGGAGAGTGGCGTGGCCATGGCCGGCATCGCCACCGCCCTGGCCATCGACCCGGCGCTGCCCGAGCACTGGCGTCAAGGCCGCGAGCGTCGCGCCGAGCTGGCGCCGATCGCCTGGAAGCGCAAGGCCCTGGCCTCGCTGGCCTACATGGCGGCGGTGAAGTTCCAGCTGCGCCGTCTCAGCCAGGGCCACCAGCCCAACCCGGACGTGTCGCCACTGCGCGCCCTGATCGGCGAGCAGCTGCGTATCGCCCGCCGCGCCCGCCAATACAAGCGCTGGATCGCCAGCCGCGCCGGTTAGCGCAGGCCGTCCAGGGCCTGGCGGCTGCGCTCGAACCAGCCCAGCAGGTAGTCCGCCAGGGCCTGGGTGCGGCGCGGCAGGCTGCCCTGCCAGGGATGCACGAGGAACACCGGCGTGCTGCGCGTCTGATGATCGCGCAACAGCCAGACCAGGCGGCCGTCGGCCAGCTCGTCCTGCACCATGTAGGACGGCAGGCGCGCCACCCCGGCGCCGCTCAGCGCCGCCTTTTTCAAAAGGCTGTAGTGGTTGCTGGCCAGGTTGCCGGATACCCGCACCCGCTCCAGCTGATGCTGACGGTGGTACAGCCACTCCTCGAAACCGCTGTAGTGGGTGTTCAGCAGGCACCGGTGCGCGCCCAGCTCGGCCGGCGTCTGCGGCTTGCCGTGGCGCGCCAGATAGGCCGGCGCGGCGCAGGTGATCTCCTGCAGGGCGAACAGCGGCTTGGCCACCAGGCGCTCGTCCGGACGCACGCCGGAGCGGATGGCCAGGTCGAAGCCGTCCGCCACCAGATCGCGGTAGACATTGGCCAGGTCCAGCTCGACCCGCACCTGCGGGTAGCGGCTGGCGAAGTCCAGCAGCAGCGCATCGAAGAAGGTCTCGCCGAGGGAGACCGGCACGGTCAGGCGCACCGTGCCGCTGACCTCCTCCTGCAGGCTGCGCACCACCTGCCGTGCGCGCTGGGCCTGGGTCTGCAGCGCCTGGGCCTCGGGCAGTAGCGCGGCGCCGGCGGCGGTCAGGTGCAGCCGGCGCGTGGTGCGGTGCAGCAGCTGGCTGCCGAGGCTGCGCTCCAGGCCGCTGATGCGTTTGGACAGCTGTCCCTTGCTGCAGCCCAGGCGCTCGGCGGCGGCAGTGAAGCTGCCGGCCTCCACCAGCAGGGCGAAGGCGGCCAGGTCTTCCAGTTCGCTCATGGCGCGGCGCTCATTGTTTCCTGATGAGAACCAAAGGTTTCACATTGCCCGGATTATTGGCAACAGCGCAGCACCTAAGCTGGCCCCGTCACTCAACCAGTACGGAGCCACTCCATGAAAATCATCCTGATCGGCGCCAGCGGCACCATCGGCCGCGCCATCGACCACGAACTCAAGGACCGCCACCAGATCGTCCGCGTCGGCCGCAACAGCGGCGAGCTGCAGGTGGACATCACCGACCCGGCCTCGATCCGCCGCCTGTTCGAGCAGACCGGCCGGTTCGATGCCCTGATCAGCGCCGCCGGCAACGGCCACTTCGGCCCACTGGAGGAACTCACCGCCAAGGAGTTCGCCGTGGGCCTGGACGACAAGCTGATGGGCCAGGTCAATCTGGTGCTGATCGGCCGCGAGTTCGCCAACGACGGCGCCTCATTCACCCTCACCTCAGGCGTGCTCAGCGAAGACCCGATCCGCTTCGGCAGCGCCCTGAGCATGGTCAACGCGGCGGTGGACGGCTTCGTCCGCGGCGCAGCCATCGAGCTGCCGCGCGGCCTGCGCATCAACAGCGTGAGCCCGACCGTGCTGGAGGAGTCCTTGCCCAGCTACGGCCCCTACTTCCGCGGCTTCAAGGCGGTACCGGCGGCCAGCGTGGCGCTGGCCTACGCCAAGAGCGCGGAAGGCCGGCAGACCGGGCAGGTCTATCGCGTACTGTGATCCCCGCGGTTGCCTGAGCGTGCCAGCGGTGGCACCGTGGTGGGGTGTTTCAGACAAGGACGCCCCTCATGACCCGATCACTGCAACTCTCCGCCCTGCTCGCCTGCGCGCTGCTGGCCGCCTGTTCCTCCAGCCCGGACAAGCCGGCCGCCGCGAGCAAGGGCGATGGCCGCTGCAACGCCGAGGCGGTGCAACATCTGGTGGACCAGCGCATCACCACCGAGATGGCCGAGGAAGCCCGCGCAGAAGCCGGCGCCGAGCACCTGCGGGTGACCCAGCCGAACCAGCCGGTGACCATGGACTACAACCCGCAGCGCCTGAACATCGACATCGATGAAGACGACACCATCATTCGCCTGAGCTGCGGCTGATGCGGGCGCTGCTCTGCAGCCTGCTCGCCACCTGCGTGGTCGGCCAGGCTGCAGCCCTGGGCCGGGAAGTCGGCTATGGCGAGGCCCGCGAGCAGTTCGCCAGTCTGCGCCAGGTGCTCGATTGCGGCAGCTGGAAGATTGGCGAGAACCACGGAGACCTGCGTCTGCTGCGCTACTCGCAATACGGCCAGGACCTGATCTTCGTCGATCGCATCGCCCCGGATCAGGCAGGTGCGCTGTGGCGGGTGGAACAGGGCTACGGCTTCGCCGAGGTGAACAATGACCACGCCGAACTGAGCTTCGCCCGGCTCCGCTGCTCCAGCGATGGTGCCACCCGGGTGACGGTGGAAGGCCTGGCCGAGAATGGCCACGAGCAGAGCGACTGGCAGATCCGCATCGACCTGAACCTGGAAAGCGGCGCCTACAACTACGACGCCAGCCCGGCCGAATAACCCTCGACGCGCATCTCCATGTACCGGATCAGGCCGCTTTCCACCAGGCGGCCGAGCAGCTGCATGTGCGGCAGTTGCAGATGCGCCTCCAGCGCCTGCTCGGAAGCCCACTGCCCGCACAGCTGCCACTCCTCAGGGCACTGCTGGTCGTGCAGCAGCTCGCAACCCTGGCAGGCGGCATCGCGCTTGGCCCGCAGCAACAATTCGCACAGACGCAGGCCGAGCTCTTCGCCGCGGCCTTCCCGGGCCTGGAAGCGCACCAGGCTGGTGATTGCTTGACTCATTGCATGTCTCCCGCAAGAGCCGCCCCTTGCGGGGCGGCGTATCGTTCCAGACGGGCCGTCTCGGACAGACCCTCTCAATAGGCGCTGGAGGTGGGGCGGATCACCAGCTCGCTGACATCCACCGCGGCCGGCTGGCCGATGGCATAGGCGATCGCTTCGGCGATGGCGCCGGCCGGAATCGCGTCGCGGCGGAACTCGCGGATCATCTCCAGGGTGGCGCCATCGGAGATGGTCTCGGCCAGGTCCGACTCGGTGACGCCGGGCGATACCACGGTGACGCGGATATCGGCGCCCACTTCCTGGCGCAGCGCCTCGGACAGCGACACCACCGCCGCCTTGGTCGCGCAATACACGGCGCCGGTGGCGATCGGCTTGTAGGCGCCGATGGAGGCGACGTTGATGATCTGCCCGGCGCGGCGCTGCTGCATGCTCGGCAGCACGGCGGCGATGCCGTGCAGCACGCCACGGATATTGACGTCGATCATGCGGTTCCACTCACCGATCTTCAGCGCCGCCATGGGCGACAGCGGCATCACCCCGGCGTTGTTGACCAGCACATCGACCCGGCCGAAGCGCTCCAGGGCCAGGTCGACCAGGGCCTGCACATCCTCCTCGCGGACCACGTCGGTGGCACGGTACTCGGCCGTGCCGCCCTGGTTGCGGATATCCGCGGCCAGTGCCTCCAGACGCTCGCTGCGGCGAGCACCGAGTACGACGCGGGCACCCTGGCTGGCCAGCAGGCGGGCGGTGGCTTCGCCGATGCCACTGCTGGCACCGGTGATGACGATGACTTTCTCTGCGATCTGCGACATGAACTATTCCTCGGCAAGCGGCGCGGAAGTGGCGCCGGGACGAGGCAGAGATTGCGCCTGGGGCTGGGCGGGACGTTAGCCGGAAACTGCCGACGACTTGCCTGATCCTGCAAACCATCCACAATCAGGCACTGCGCTTAGCAGACTATGAAAAGTCGACTTGCCCAAACCTGCCGTGCTCTTGCCTGATCCTGCCGATGCCAGCCGAACCGCCACACGGTGCGGTTATGCTTGTGGCAACCGAGGAGAACCGCGCCATGCCCAACGTCGAGAATGCCGAACAGAACCTGGAAGGCCAGCGCTGCGAGCTGGCCGGCCTGATTGCCCAATACTGTGACGGTGAGGGTGTGGTCGAGACGGCGATTCCCGGCCTGGCGCTGTACCGCACCACCGAGCCGTCGCCCATCGTCCACACCCTGTACCGCCCGGCGCTGTGCATCATGGCCCAGGGGCAGAAGGTGGTGCGCCTGGAGGGCGAGGTGTACTGCTACGACCCGCTGCATTACCTGGTAGCCTCGGTGACCCTGCCGGTGACCGGCGAAGTCACGGTGGCCGCGGTGGAGCAGCCGTACCTGAGCCTGCGCCTGGATATCGACCCGGCCGAGCTGGCCGGCCTGATCGCCAGCGCCGGGCCCATCGGCGTGCCCAACCAGGGCAGCGGCCGCGGCCTGCATGTCGACCGCCTCGACGCCCCGCTGCTGGACGCCGTGCTGCGCCTGGTGCGTCTGCTCGACAACCCGCGCGACATCGCCATGCTCGCCCCGCTGGTACAGCGCGAGATCCTCTACCGCCTGCTGCACAGCCGCCAGGGCCAGTTGTTGCGCGACATCGCCACGGCGGACAGCCAGGCGCATCGGGTCAACCGTGCCATCGAGTGGCTCAACCAGCACTACGGCGAGCCGCTGCGCATCGAGGAGCTGGCCAAGGTGGCCAACCTCAGCACTTCCACCCTGCACCACCGTTTCAAGGCGCTGACCGCCATGAGCCCGCTGCAATACCAGAAGCAGCTGCGCCTGCAGGAAGCGCGGCGCCTGATGCTGTGCGAGAACCTCGATGTGTCGAGTGCCGGCTACCGGGTCGGCTACGAGAGCCCGTCGCAGTTCAGCCGCGAATACAGCCGCCTGTTCGGCGAGCCGCCGGTGCGCGATCTGGCTCGGTTGCGCAACGCGGTCTGAGGCACCTACCAGTCCAGCGCGATGCTGCTCTCGAAGCTGCGCGGCTCACCGCTCAGCGGGTCGGCGAACTCCAGGCTGTGGGCCAGCAGCTTGAGCGGCCGGTCGAAGTCGTCCACGCCCTTCTCGTCGTTGAGCTGCGGATAGAAGGTGTCGTTGCAGATCGGCGCGCCCAGCGCGGCCATGTGCACGCGCAGCTGGTGCTGCTTGCCGGTGACCGGGAACAGCCGGTAGCGCCACAGCTCGCCATGGCGCTCCAGTACTTCCAGCAGGGTCTCGCTGTTCGGCGCGCCGTCCACCTCGCACATGCGGAAGAACGGCTCGCCCTTCTCCAGGCGGCTGTGCCGGCGCAGCGGGAACTGGTGCTGCGGCAGGGCCGGGGCGATGGCCTGGTAGCGCTTGTCGATGCGTCGTTCACGGAACAGCGCCTGGTAGGCGCCGCGACTGGCGGGCTCGGCGGAGAACAGCACCAGCCCGGCGGTGTGCCGGTCGATGCGGTGCAGCGGTGCCAGGTGCGGGTTGCCGGTCTCGCGCACCAGGCGGGTGAGCAGGGTTTCCTCGGCGTAGTCGCCGGCCGGCATCACCGGCAGGAAGTGCGGTTTGTCCGCCACCAGCAGGTGCTGGTCCTGGTAGACGATGCGAGCCTGGAAGGGGATCTTCCGTTCGTTCTCGATCTCGCGGAAATACTGCACCCGCAGTGCCTCGCGGTACTGAGCGTCGGGGCCCAGCGGGCGATCCTGGTCGTCCAGCACCAGGCCGCGGGCCATGCGTTGCAGCCAGGTATCGCGGGAAATCTGCGGGAAGCGCGCGCACAGGCAGTCGAGCACGGTCGGCCAGTTGCCGGCCGGCAGGTGCAGGTAGCTGGGGCGAACGTTGAGCGGGCGCGAGGACATGGCAGGGAGCTTGGCGACAAGGCTGCGCATTATTCCTCAGACCGGGGAAAAACGCCGCCCCACTCGTCTGCGCCGACTAGGCTGTTGGGCGACATCACAGGGAGGCTCCAACATGCTCAAGACCTATCACGGCAGCTGCCATTGCAAGCAGGTGCGCTTCAGCGCGCAGATCGACCTGGCCAACGGCACCGGCAAGTGCAACTGCAGTTTCTGCGTCAAGGCGCGCAACTGGAGCGTGCTGATCAAGCCCGAGGCCCTGCAGCTGGAGAGCGGCGAGGACGCGCTGAGCGGCTATCAGTTCAACACCTTCAGCACCCACCACCTGTTCTGCAGGCACTGCGGCATCCGCGTGTTCAGCCGCGGCAACATAGCGGAGATCGGCGGCGCCTTCGCCTCGGTGAGCCTGGCCAGCCTGGACGACCTCAGCCCGGACGAGCTGCTGGCCGCCCCGGTGCACTATGCCGACGGCCTGCACAACAACTGGATGGAGACGCCCGCCGAGATCCGCCATCTGTAGGGCTCGATCCGCACGCCGCTGTAGCTGCCGGGACCGACCACGGCGGCGCAGGATAGTCCCTCGACATCCGAGGAGCCCTCATGAAGACCATAGGCCTGATCGGCGGCATGAGCTGGGAGTCCACCCTGCCCTACTACCGCCACATCAACGAAACGATCAAGGCACGCCTAGGCGGCCTGCATTCGGCGCGACTGGTGCTGTACAGCGTGGACTTCCATGAGATCGAGCAACTGCAGCGCAGCGGCGACTGGCAGCGCGCCGGCGAGTTGCTGGGCGAGGCGGCTGCGGCGCTGGAGCGGGCCGGCGCGGAGTTCCTGGTGCTCTGTACCAACACCATGCACAAGGTGGCCGACGCCATCGAACAGGCGGTGAGCATCCCGCTGTTGCATATCGCCGACCCGACCGCCACCGCGATCCGCACTGCTGGGCTGCAGCGGGTCGGCCTGCTCGGCACCCGCTTCACCATGGAGCAGCCGTTCTACCGTGAGCGCCTGGAGAGCCGGCACGGCATTCAGGTGCTGGTGCCGGACGAGGCCGATCGCCAGCTGGTGCACCAGGTGATCTACGAGGAGCTGTGCCTGGGCACGGTGCGCGAGGAGTCGCGCCAGGCCTATCGCGAGGTGATCGGCCGGCTGGTGGCGCAGGGCGCCCAGGCGGTGATCCTCGGCTGCACCGAGATCGGCCTGCTGGTAGGGGATACGGATGCCGCGGTACCGCTGTTCGACACCACCCTGTTGCATGCGCGGGCGGCGGCCGACCAGGCGCTGGGCTAGCCGATCAGCTGCTCGACCGTGCCGTCGTACAGCACCACGCGGTCGCGGCCGGCGGCCTTGGCCGCGTACAGCGCCTTGTCGGCGCCCTGGATCAGGCGCTCCGGCCCGGTCTCGGAGGCCATGTTAGGGGACGGTTGGCAGACGTTGACCCCGGCGCTCAGGCTCAGCCGGCGCCAGGGCGAGCCGGCATGCGCGACGCCAAGCTCCTCCAGCGCCACGCGCGCCTGCTCGGCGACCTGCAACGCGCCCTGGGCGTCGGTCTCCGGCAGCAGCAGGCAGAACTCCTCACCGCCATAGCGCACCGCCAGATCCGCCGGGCGTTTCTGCCCGCCACGGATCACCTCGGCCACGGCGCGCAAGCATTCGTCGCCGGCGGAATGACCGTAGATATCGTTGTACTGTTTGAAGTAGTCGACATCGAACATCACCAGCGCCAGCGGCTTCTGGCTGCGCGCGGCGCGGGCGAACTCGTCGCTGAGGGCGCGGATGAAGCGGCGGCGGTTGGCCAGGCGCGTCAGCTCGTCTTCCAGCGCCTGCTGTTCCAGGCGCCGGTTGAAGGCGCGCAGGGCGTCGCGGGTGGCCATCAGCTCGATCTCGGTCTTCTGGCCCTGCTTGATCAGGCGCAGCAGGTAGAAGCCGAACAGCGCCAACAGCGCGGCGAGCAGCATCACCACCACCAACTGGCGCGAGGTGTCGGCGCGCCAGTCGGCGAGGATGTCCTGCTCGGCCAGGGCGGCGATCACCACCAGCGGATAGCCCTGGATCTGCCGGTAGCTGAACATGCGCTCCACGCCATCGATCACCGACGGCAGCATGGCGGTACCGGTGGGGCTCTGCGGCAGCAGGGTCTTGAAGATCTGCCCGCCGGCGATGCTGGCGCCGATCAGGTCCTCGCGGTAAGGGTTGCGCACCAGCAGGGTGCCGTCGTTGAGCACCAGGTTGATGCTGCCGTGTTCGCGGATGTCGAAGGTGGCATAGAACTGGCGGAAGAAGTCGATGGAGATGGTGGCCAGGGCCACGCCGACGAAGTTGCCCTGGGCATCCTCCACCCGTCGCGACAGCGGGATGATCCAGTCGCCGGTGGTACGGCTGCGCACCGGCTTGCCGACATGGGCGCCGTGGTCGTCCGGGTACTGGCGGTGATAGCGGAAATACTCACGATCGGCATTGTTGGCGCCCGGCGGCACCTCGCCGAAGGAATTGACCACCCAGTTGCCGTCGCGGTCGTAGGCGAACAGCCCGTGCAGCTCAGGCTGCTCATACACGTGCTGGCGCATCAGGCCCTCCAGGCGCTGCAGCTGCTGCGGCTGCATGCCATCCACCTGCAGGCGTTCGACCAGGTCGAGCAGCACGGTGTCGGCCTTCTTCAGGGTATCGCTGGCCTGGCGCGCCAGGGCGGAGGCCAGGTTGGTGGTTTCGATCTCGGCCTCGCGCAGCTGTACCTGGCGGGCATTCCACATCAACCAACCGTCGGTGGCCACCAGCGACACGCAGACCAGTATCACGAAGACCCTGGCCAGCGGCACCAGGGTCGGCCCCCGCCACCAACGGTGATCCACGCTATCCGTATTTGCGTTCTGACTCATCGAATCCTGCTGCCTTCAGCCACTCTGCTTCAAATATAGAAAAGCCCGGATCGGGTCAATAAAGACGCCGTAATAGATGCAGCGAGGGCCCACTGCGGCGCCGGCAAAGCCCTGGGGCCACAACCATGGTAGGCGAAGAACAGCGACCAACGCCGCAATGATGGCGGTCAGCGACGCGCTGAACTTCGGCTCGCCGTGGCCGACTCCACGCCGATCAGCGCAGCCGCCAGCACGATCAGCGGAAATGACGGTTGAGGCCGAAGATGGCGACCTGAGGGCGTGCAGGAAACACGGCACAAATAGCCAGCGGCGCCGACCACCTGGTCCTGATGCTGGATGGCGACCTTTGCCGCCGGCCCGCCGAGGCGGATGAGCCCGGCCTGAGCCAGAACAGCTGCGCCGCGCGCCAGCTCAGCGGCTGCGGTGCAGCTTCTTCTTTCTTCGTGCGGTCCCTGACCGCAATACCAGCGGCCATGCTGCCACAGGCACTGCGACAACGGCATGGCGATTGGCATCTTCGGCCGGGACTTGGGCTGCGCGGATGCATACACTAGCGACCAGTTTTTTTCTTCTGCCGAGAGCCCGCCATGACCGACGCTGCATCCTCCATCGCCATCATCATCGGTGCCGGCCACGCCGGCGGCGAACTGGCCATCGCCCTGCGCAACGAGGGCTGGAAGGGCCGCATCCTGCTGCTCGGCGAGGAGGCGCACCTGCCCTACCACCGTCCGCCGCTGTCCAAGGCCTACCTGGCCGGCAGCGTGGAGAAGAGCAGCCTGTCGATCCGTCCGCAGCTGGCCTACGACAAGGCCAACGTGGAGTTCTTCGGCGGCGTGCGGGTGCTGCGCATCGACCGCGCCAACAAGCGCCTGGAACTGGCCGACGGCAAGCAGCTGGCCTACGACAAGCTGGCCATCGCCACCGGCGGTCGTCCGCGCCCGCTGAGCGTACCGAATGCCGCGGCCGCCGAGCGCTGCGCCAACTTCCACTACCTGCGTACCCTCGACGACGTGGAGCTGATCCGTGCACAGATGGCGGCCGGCAAGCGCCTGGCCATCGTCGGCGGCGGCTACATCGGCCTGGAGGTGGCGGCCGCGGCTGTCGCCCAGGGCCTGCAGGTCACCGTGCTGGAGGCGCTGCCGCGAGTGCTGCAGCGGGTCACTGCGGCCGAGCTGTCGGCCTACTACGAGCGCAAGCACCGCGAGGCCGGCGTGGATATCCGCACCAACGTGCAGGTGGCCGATCTGGAGGTGACTGGCGAGGCGGTCAGCGCGGTGATCTGCGCCGACGGCAGCCGCCTGGAGACCGACCTGGTGGTGGTCGGCATCGGCCTGATCGCCAACACCGAACTGGCCGCCGAGGCCGGGCTTGAGGTGGACAACGGCATCCTGGTCAACGAATACGCGCAGACCAGCGATCCGGACATCCACGCCGCCGGCGACTGCACCAACCACCCCAACCCGCTGCTGGGCCGCCGCCTGCGCCTGGAGTCGGTGCCCAACGCCCTGGAGCAATCGCGGGTGGCCGCTGCCGGCATGGCCGGTAAGCTCAAGGCCTATGCCTCGGTGCCATGGTTCTGGTCCGACCAGTACGAACTGAAGCTGAAGATGGTCGGCCTGTCCGAAGGCTTTGAGCGCCTGGTGCTGCGCGGCGAACCGCAGACCAACAGCTTCAGCGCCTTCTATCTCAAGGACGGCAAGGTCCTGGCGGCCGACACGGTCAACCGCCCGCAGGACTTCATCGCCGCCAAGCGCCTGGTGGCCGAAGGCATCGCCGTGACGGCCGAGCAGCTGGCCGACGACAGCCGACCGCTGAAGGAGTTGCTGCCGGTACCGGCGGCGTAGGATCGTCGCTAGTGCAGAGGGGCCGCGACTCGGTCACAGTTCGATCATCTCGAAATCGGCCTTGGCCGCACCGCAGTCGGGGCAGAGCCAGTCCGCCGGCACGTCCTCCCAGCGGGTTCCCGGCGCGATGCCCTCGTCCGGCCAGCCCAAGGCCTCGTCATAGATGAAGCCGCAAATGACGCATTGCCACTTTTTCATATCGCTCTCCGCCCCCACACACCATTCAGCATAGGAAGTGCTGCATAGGTAGTTTGTCGAAGAGCAACTTGCCGAAGCGGTCAGATTTACTGAACTCACCGTGCCACGCGGCTTCCAATAATTGTGGTGAGCACTTACGAGCGATGGAAACGAAAGAACCGATCGCTATAATTGCATCACCTTTTCTTAACAAACTTCGATACCGTGGAAAGGCCGTCATGGCCTTCCAGTCAACCTGGTGAACATGTGACGAAAGACGAACTGCGCGCCGAACTGGAGCGTCAGGCGCAGCGTTACAAGGATGTTTATGGCGGCGAGGTGATTACCTACGCGGCCCAACCGGACCCCGAGCGCAAGCCCTGGCGCAAGAAACAGAGCCTGCTGGATCAGGCGTTTCAACAGGAACTGCAAAAGATCGAGCGGGCCCGCGAAGCCGAATAGTCGATATTCGCTGTTCAGACCAAGCCCGAACAGCGGCGCCAATATTCAGCGGCGGCGACTACCACCCAACAGAGACCCCATCAAACCGCGCACCAGCTGTCGGCCGATCTGATTGGCCGCCTGGCGTACGGCAGTCTTCATTACCTGGCTGGCCAGACTGCCCAGCAGCTCGCCTGCCATGCCACCCAACCCACCCTCTTCCACCGGAGTCGCCTTGCCGGCTTTACCGGCAGAGGCCTCTGTCGGTGCCTGGGCGGCACGAGCCATAAGCAGCTCGTAAGCCGACTCGCGATCCACCGGCCGATCATAGCGACCCGCCTGGGGCGAGGTCCGCAGCAGCTGCGCTCGTTCAGCCTCGTTCAGCGGCCCGATACGCGACTGCGGCGGCGCGATGGCCACGCGCTGGACCATGGCCGGCGTGCCCTTTTCCTCCAGAGTCCCCACCAGCGCCTCGCCGATGCCCAGCTCGGTGAGCACGCTCAGGCTGTCGAACGCCGGATTGGGGCGGAAGCCGTCGGCCACGGCGCGCAACGACTTCTGCTCCTTGGCGGTGAAGGCGCGCAGGCCGTGCTGGATGCGCAGGCCGAGCTGGGCCAGCACCTCATCCGGCAGATCGCTGGGCGACTGGGTGACGAAGTAGACGCCGACACCCTTGGAGCGAATCAGCCGCACCACTTGCTCCAGGCGTTCCTGCAAGGCCTTGGGCGTGTCGGCGAAGAGCAGGTGCGCCTCGTCGAAGAACAGCGCCAGCACCGGTTTGTCGGCATCACCCCGCTCTGGCAGCTGCTCGAACAGCTCGGCCAGCAGCCACAACAGGAAGGTCGCGTAGACCTTGGGCGCCTCGTGCACCAGGCGACTGGCGTCCAGCAAATGGATGCGCCCGCGGCCGTCGCGATCGGGATGCAGGATGTCTTCCAGCTGCAGTGCCGGCTCGCCGAACAGCGCCTCGGCGCCTTGCTGCTCCAGGGTCGCCAGGCGGCGCAACAACGCCTGGGAGGAGGCGCCGGCAAACAGCGCACGGTCCTCACCGAGCATCTCGGGATGATCCTTGAGGTGATTGAGCAAGGCCTTGAGATCTTTCAGATCGAGCAGCAGCAGGCCTTCGCGGTCGGCCACCTGGAAGGCGGCATACAGGGCGGCCTGCTGGCTGTCCGTCAGCTCCAGCAGGTTGCCCAGCAACAGTGGGCCCATCTCGCTCAGGGTGGTGCGCAGCGGGTGACCGCTCTTGCCCGCCACGTCCCACAGGGTGACCGGGTAAGACCGCGGGCTGTGGTTCAGCCAGGGCATGCCGGCGATTCGCTCCGCCACCTTGCCCTGGGGATTGCCCGGCGCACCCAGACCGCACAGGTCGCCCTTTATGTCGGCAGCGAACACCGCCACACCGGCATCGCTGAACGCCTCGGCCAGGCGCTGCAGGGTCACCGTCTTGCCCGTGCCCGTCGCGCCAGCCACCAGGCCGTGACGGTTGGCCAAGCGCAGAGCCTGGGCGATCGGCTGGCCCTGAGGGTCAGCGCCAAGAACAAAAGAATCGACTACCGACATCTTGCCATCCCTCGGGCTAAAGCTTTACTGCAGTTATGTCGCTATAGGTGGTGTAACTGAGCGCTCGTGCGTCTTCGCACAGCCACCCAATAAGACTGCTGCCAGACATTACCGGACGCAAGTGACCATGACCCAGAATCTGAAGTTCAGCCACAAGATCCTGCTCGCCGCCTCACTGGTGGTAATCGCCGCCTTCTCCCTGTTCACCCTGTACAACGACTACTTGCAACGCAATGCCATCCGGGAAGATCTGGAAGACGAGTTGCGCAGCCTGGGCGAAGTCACGGCAAGCAATATTCAGAACTGGCTGTCCGGCCGCATCCTGCTGGTGGAGAACGTCGCCCAGAGCGTGCAGGACGACACTCCCGAGACGCTGGCCCGCACCCTGGAACGCAAGGCACCGGCCTCGACTTTCGCCTTCACCTACCTGGGCTCGGCGGACGGCACCTTCACCATGCGCCCGGAAAGCGAGATGCCGGCCGACTATGACCCGCGAACCCGTCCCTGGTACAAGGACGCCATGAGCGCCGGGGGCTCGACCCTGACCGAACCCTACATGGACGCCGCCACCAGCAAGCTGATCATCACCATCGCCACCCCCGCGGGCAGCAGTGGCGTGGTCGGCGGTGACCTGAGCCTGGATACGCTGGTGCAGATCATCAACTCGCTGGACTTCGGCGGCCTGGGCTATGCCTTCCTGGTCAGCGCCGACGGCAAGATCCTGGTCCATCCGAACAAGGACCTGGTGATGAAGACCCTGCGCGAGGTCTACCCGCAGAACACCCCACAGATCCGCAGCGAGCTGTCCGAAGTCGAACTGGACGGCGTCGAGCGCCTGCTCACCTTCACCCAGGTCAAGGGCCTGCCCTCGGTCACCTGGTACGTCGGCCTGTCCATCGACAAGGACAAGGCCTACGCCACCCTGCACGAATTCCGTGCCTCGGCGATCATCGCCACCATCATCGCCGTGGTCATCATCATGTTCCTGCTGGGCATGCTGATCCGCGTGCTGATGCAGCCGCTGCTGGTGATGGGCAAGGCCATGCGCGACATCGCCCAGGGCGAGGGTGATCTGACCAAGCGCCTGAGCGTGCAGAGCCGCGATGAGTTCGGCGAGCTAGCCTCGTCCTTCAACCAGTTCGTCGAGCGTATTCACGGCTCGATTCGCGAGGTGTCCTCGGCCACTCAGCAGCTCAATGAAGTGGCCAAGCTTGTGGTCAACGCCTCCAACTCGTCGATGGCCAACTCCGATGAGCAGGCCAGCCGCACCAACAGCGTGGCCGCGGCGATCAACGAGCTGGGCGCCGCCGCCCAGGAAATTGCACGCAACGCCGCCGACGCCTCGCACCAGGCCTCCGACGCCCGTCACCTGGCCGAGGACGGCAGCCAGGTGCTGCAAAAGACCATCGTGGCGATGAACGAGCTGTCGGAGAAGATCAGCGCCTCGTGCCGCAATATCGAGACGCTGAACAGCAAGACGGTGGATATCGGCCAGATCCTCGAGGTGATCAAGAGCATCTCCGAGCAGACCAACCTGCTGGCACTCAACGCGGCCATCGAGGCGGCCCGTGCCGGCGAGGCCGGACGTGGCTTCGCCGTGGTAGCGGACGAGGTACGCAACCTGGCCCACCGCACCCAGGAGTCGGCCCAGGAAATCCAGAAGATGATCGAAGGCCTGCAGGTGGACGCCCGCGACTCGGTGTCCACCATGACCGAGAGCCAGCGCTACAGCGAGGAGAGCGTGACCATCGCCAACCAGGCCGGCGAGCGCCTGGGCAGCGTGACCCAGCGTATCGGCGAGATCGATGGCATGAACCAGTCGGTGGCCACCGCCACCGAGGAGCAGACCGCCGTGGTCGACTCGCTGAACATGGACATCACCGAGATCAACACCCTCAACCAGGAAGGCGTGGAGAACCTGCAGGCCACCCTGCGTGCCTGCGGCGATCTGGAGCAACAGGCCTCGCGCCTGAAGCAGCTGGTCGACAGCTTCCGCATCTGATCAGTCCGGCGCGGGAGTCTCCTGCGCCGACTCATCTTCACCCTCCGGCGCTTGTTGCAGGCGCTGCCAGAGTTCGGCGGCATCGGGAAACTCGGTGCCGTCGGTTTCGCTCAAGGCCTCGGGATCGTAACGCTGCAGACAGCCCTCACCCAGGGTGGGCGGTGGCGTAGCCGTACCTCGTTTCATCCTCGCCTCCTGACGGTCAGTCGAAGACTACCGTCTTGTTGTCATGCACCAGCACCCGGTCTTCCAGGTGATAACGCAGGCCACGGGCCAGCGCCATCTTCTCTACATCCTTGCCCAAGCGCACCATGTCTTCGATGCTGTCGCGATGGGTCACCCTCACCACGTCCTGCTCGATGATAGGGCCGGCATCCAGCTCCTCGGTGACATAGTGACAGGTGGCGCCAATCAGCTTGACGCCACGCAGCGAGGCCTGGTGGTAAGGCTTGGCGCCGACGAAGGACGGCAGGAAGCTGTGGTGGATGTTGATCACCCGCCCGGCGTATTCCTGGCACAGCTGCGGCGGCAGTATCTGCATGTAGCGGGCGAGCACTACCACGTCAGCCCGGTACTCACCGACCAGGCGCGAGACCTCGGCAAAGGCGGGCGCCTTGTCCTTGGGGTCGACCGGCACATGGTGGAACGGAATGCCATGCCACTCGACCATGCTGCGCAGGTCGTTGTGGTTGGAGATCACGCAGGGAATCTCGCAGTCCAGCTCATCGCTGTGCCAGCGGTGCAGGAGATCGGCCAGGCAATGCGACTCGCGACTGGCCATCAGCACCACGCGTTTCTTCTGCGCGGAATCGGTGATCCGCCACTCCATGGAGAACTCACGGGCAATGGGGCCGAACGCCTGGCGAAAACCGTCCAGATCGAAAGGCAGAGAGTCGGCGCGGATCTCATGGCGCATGAAGAACCAGCCACTCTGGTTATCCGAGTGGTGGCTGGCCTCAGTTATCCAGCCATTGTAGGTAGCCAGAAAATTACTGACCTTGGCGACGATGCCAACGCGGTCCGGGCAGGCGATCACCAGCCGAAAAGTGCGCATGTGGGGAACTCCAGAACTTTGCGAGGCGCCATTCTAGCCGCAGCCGGATGAAACTTCAGTACTTCCCTCACCGGCGCGGCCCCAGCCGATTGAGCCATAACTTGCACAGCTCAACTATTCAGGGCCGCCATAATGAATGGTCATGCGGCTGCACAAATGGTGAAACAAACTAGCGCTACTTGCCACTGCCGCTCATTGCTCGAATAGATACCCGCAGATAATTCCCGCAAAACTTTTCCGACTTGTTTACTTGCCCATTAGCGCTGTCTATTATTGACCTACTTACTACTGCAACTGGCCACTGGGAAAACAACATGTCTCTGATCAACGAATACCGCGCCACTGAAGAAGCCATCAAAGAGCTGCAAGAGCGCCTGAAGAATCTGTCGCAGGACGACAAGCTGAAGAAAGAACTGGAGTTCGAAGGCAAACTGCGCACCCTGATGGGCGAATACCAGAAATCCCTGCGTGACATCATCGCCCTGCTCGATCCGGAAGGTGCCAAAGGCGGCAAGACCGCTCGGCCGGCCAAGCCTGCTGGCGGCAAGCGCGCACGCAAGGTCAAGCAGTACAAGAACCCGAACACTGGTGAAGTGATCGAAACCAAAGGCGGCAACCACAAGACTCTGAAAGAGTGGAAAGCCAAGTGGGGCGCCGACACCGTTGAAAGCTGGGCCACCCTGCTCGGTTAATTTCGACGAAACATCAAAAATGCCGGCAATTGCCGGCATTTTTTATTCCCCCTCTTTTCCTAGCCTACCGCGCAATAACGCTCGCTCAGCAGCCGAGCATGTTCCTGCCAGGCCTGCAGCACCTGTTGCTGTACTGGTGACGACAATGGCCATTCCGTCTGCAGCGCCAGCTCGAAGTTGGCTAGCGTATTCGGTGCACCCATCTCGCTATTGCTCAACCGATCACGACAGAATTCTCGCCAGCGCTGCTGCTCGGCAATCGTCAATGAATCGGGGAAGTTTCGCGCGCGATAGCGGAACAGCAATTCGGGCAGTCGCTCATCACTGAATGCCCAGTTATCCCGGGCCAATTGCTCAGCGGAAGAGTGGCGTACTTGTTCGCACAGCCGACGATCACGATCACCGAGAAAGCCCGCATACAGTTGCTGTTCCGGGTCGTGCAGTGGCTCAAAGTCATCCGCCGCATACAGATCAGCCAACTTGCTCTGCCACAGCGCCTGGTGCTCACCGAGTGCGGAAGCCCTCTGCTCGCACTGCGCCATGTCGATCTGCAGACGCTCGATATCACCAGGACGCAGCACCTTGAGCGGCGCCACCACCGGGCACTTGTTGATATGCAGAAGTTTGAGCGGCACCGGCAGTTCACCCTCGGCCAGTTCGTCGCGCCGGGTATAAAGACGCCGGCGCAAGCCATCGGCATCCAGGTCGAACAGCGGCTGTGGATCGGACTGCAGATCGCAGACGATCAGCGCATTGCGATTGCGCGGATGCCAGGCCAGCGGCAGTACTACTGCCAGGTAGTGCCGACTGCCGGCAAAGCGCCCGGAAACATGCACCAGCGGCTGCAGCAGGCGAATCTGCTCCGCCACCTTGGCCTTGCTGCGTAGCTGATAGAGGAAGTCATACAGGCGCGGCTGCCTGCCTCTGATCAGGCGCGCCAGACCGATGGTCGCACGCACGTCGGACAACGCGTCGTGAGCCTGGCCATGATCAATGCCGTTGGCCACCGTGAGCCGCTCCAGCTTGAGCGAGACCCTACCCTCTTCGTCCTGTGGCCACTCGATGCCTTCCGGGCGCAAGGCATAGGCCGCCCGCACCAGATCGATCAGATCCCAGCGGCTGTTGCCGCCTTGCCACTCACGGGCATAGGGGTCGTAGAAGTTGCGATACAGGCTGTAGCGGGTCACCTCATCGTCAAAACGCAGACTGTTGTAGCCCGCACCGCAGGTGCCCGGCAGCGCCAGCTCGGCATGCACGCGAGCGATGAACTCCGCTTCCACCAGGCCTCTTTCGGCCAGTATCTGTGGGGTGATCCCGGTAATCCGGCAGGCCGCCGGATGCGGCAGGATGTCATCGGATGGCCGGCAATAGATGTTGAGCGGCTCGCCGATCTCATTGAGCTGCTCATCGGTACGGATGCCCGCCACCTGCAAGGGGCGATCACAGCGCGGGTTGATGCCGGTGGTTTCGTAGTCGTACCAGAAGATGCTCGAAGACAAGATGCTTTCCCCGGAAATATCGCCGCGGCAGTCTAGCACCCGCCCGAATCCAACCAGCCGCCGCGAAAGCTTGAAATCGCTCACGCTGCCCGGCTTGTCGCTGACCCGGTGCGCCTATAGGATGGCCGGATTAGGAATTTCCCACCCACAAGGACAGTCAGTCATGAGTGAATCCACCGCTCCTAACCCCTACGCCGCACCCAGCAGCAATCTGCAGGAAGCTCCCAGCGGCCAGGTGCCGACCATCGCCGAGGCTCTCAGCCGTGGCTATGACTTCAATATCGGCGATCTGCTCAGCGAAGCCTGGCAGCGTGTCAAAGGCACCAAAGGCATCATCATCGGCGGCTTCATAGTCTTCTACGTCGCCCTGTTCGCCGCCACCGCGGTGCTCGGCTTCATCTTTGGCGGCCTGGCGAGCGGAGACAACATCGCCGGCATCATCATCGCCCAGCTGATCATCACCGTACTGGCCTCGGCGCTGTCCTACCCGTTCCTCGCCGGCCTCAACATGGTCGGCATCCGCCGCGCCGCCGATCAGCCGGTCAGCTTCAACGAGATCTTCAGCCACTTCGGTCGCCTGGTGCCGCTGCTGATAACCGCCATCGTGATGATGATTCTGGTCTACGTCGGCATGCTCCTGCTGATCATCCCCGGCATCTACCTGAGCGTCGCCTACATGCTGGCCATCCCTCTGGTGGTCGAGCGCGGCCTGTCGCCGTGGCAAGCCCTGGAAACCTCGCGCAAGGCCATCAGCCAGCACTGGTTCAAGGTCTTCGGCCTGTTCCTGCTGCTCGGCATCATCATGGGCCTGAGCATGATCCCGGTCGGCATCGGCCTGATCTGGACCATCCCGCTGTTCATCATCAGCATGGGCGTGCTGTACCGCACCATCTTCGGCGTACTGCCGCCGGCCAACTGATCCAGTCCAGAAGTTCGGGCCGCCTCTGGCGGCCCGATTGCTTTAGCGTCCTGCTGCTGGCTAGCATCAGGCTTTCTTCGATGCAGTCGACCGATGCAGCCTAATCGCCCCCAGCCGGAACTCCCCGACTCACCCCTTCTGGATACCCGCCGCCTGGTGGAAACGCCGGAAGGCATCGACCTGATTCTCCGCCCCGCCGGCCTGATGCCGCGCGCCCTGGCCTTCGGCATCGACCTGCTGATCCGCGGCGCCATCCTGGTGGCCGCCTTCGTCATTCTCGGCATTCTCGGCCAGTTCGGCGCGGGCCTCGGCACCATCCTCTACTTCCTGGTCAACTGGTGGTACCCGGTGCTGTTCGAAGTGCTGAACCAGGGCCGCACCCCCGGCAAGAAAGCCATGGGCCTGCGCGTGGTGCACGACGACGGCACCCCGGTCGGCTGGGCGGCGTCGCTGACCCGCAACCTGCTGCGCGCCGTGGACATGTTGCCGTTCGCCTACTGCGTCGGCGCCGTCAGCAGCCTCAGCCATCCGAGCTTCAAACGTCTTGGCGACCTCGCCGCCGGCACCCTGGTGGTCTACCGCGACGACGAACTGAAACGTCCACAGATTCCCGAGGCGGATGCCGAGCGTGCGCCCTTCCCCCTCAACCTGGCCGAACAGCGCGCCGTACTGGACTTCGCCGAGCGCCGCGCCAGCCTCTCCAGCGCGCGCCGCGCCGAGCTGGCCGGCATCCTGGCCGAGCCCCTGGAAAGCCTGCCGGAACATGCCGAAACGCGCCTGCACGGCATCGCCCGCGGCCTGGTGGGTTCGGCATGAAACAGCACCTGTTCGAACAGCGCCACAGCACCGACTGGCAACGCTTCGAGGCGCGTCTGAGCAGCCTGGAAAAGGGCAAGGTCGAGCGTCAGGATTGCGAGAGCTTCGCCGCCGACTATCGCCATTTGTGCCAGCACCTGGCCCTCGCCCAGGAGCGCGGCTACAGCAGCCACCTGATCGACCAGCTGCAGCAGCTGGCCATGCGTGGCCACCAGCAGTTCTACCGTCACCGCAGCCACCTGGGTGCGCAGATCATCGGTTTCGTCATCGCCGGATTCCCGCAGCTGGTGCGCCGCGAATGGCGCGCCGTGCTGGCCGGCACCCTGCTGTTCTTCGGCGCACTGATCGGCATGGGCCTGCTCACCTGGCTGTTCCCGGACATCATCTACAGCCTGATGGACCCCGAGCAGGTGCGGGAGATGGAGAAGATGTACGACCCGGCCGCCCGGCGCATCGGCCGCTTCGCCGAGCGCGACTCCGGCGACGACTGGATGATGTTCGGCTTCTACATCATGAACAACATCGGCATCGCCTTTCAGACCTTCGCCAGCGGCCTGATCTTCGGCCTCGGCAGCCTGTTCTTCCTGCTCTACAACGGCTTGGTGATCGGCGCCGTTGCCGGCCACCTGACCCGCATCGGCTACAGCGAAACCTTCTGGTCCTTCGTCATCGGCCACGGTGCCTTCGAACTCACCGCCATCGCCTTCGCCGGCGCCGCCGGCCTCAAGCTCGGCTGGGCCCTGCTCGCCCCTGGTCGCCTCGGGCGTGGCGAGGCCCTGCGCCAGGCCGCCGGCAAGGCCATCCAGCTGGTCGCCGGGGTCATCCTGTTCTTGCTGATCGCCGCCTTCGTCGAGGCCTACTGGTCCTCCATGACCTATGCCACGCCCGTCACCAAATACTGGGTCGGCGCCGGTCTGTGGTCGCTGGTGATCGCCTATTTCCTGTTCGCCGGACGGACCCGCCATGCGCCTGACTGACGCCAGCGTCGCCATCCGCCCGCGCACCGCCTGGGAAGCCATCGACCTGGGCGTGCTCCTGGCTCGTCGCCACGCCAGTCTGCTGATGGCCAGCTGGGCCATCGTGACCCTGCCGCTGTTTGCGCTACTGACCGCCCTGCTCTGGCAGTACCCTACCATCGCCGCTCTGCTGTTCTGGTGGCTGAAGCCGGCCTGGGAGCGCCTGCCGCTGCACATCCTGTCGCGCTCGCTGTTCGGCGACACGCCGACGCTCAAGGAGGCGCTCAAGGCCCTGCCGCGCCTGCTCAAGCCCCAGCTGCTCGCCAGCCTGACCTGGCGGCGCCTGAGCCCGACCCGCAGCTTCGACCTGCCGGTACTGCAGCTCGAAGGCCTCGTCGGCGATGCGCGCAGCAAGCGCCTGACCGTGCTCGGCCAACGCCACTCGGGCGGTGCCGCCTGGCTGACCATACTCGGCGTGCATCTGGAGATGCTGTTGTGGATGGGCATGGCCACGCTGATCTGGCTGATGGTGCCGCAGCAGATGGAAACCCAGCTGGACTGGGACACCCTGATCCAGGCCAGCAGCGGCAAGTGGCTGTGGCTGGAGCATGTCTCCAACCTGGTCTACGCCCTGATCCTGGTGTTCTGGGAACCGATCTACGTCGCCTGCGGCTTCACCCTCTACCTCAATCGGCGCACCGACCTGGAAGCCTGGGACATCGAGCTGACCTTCCGCCGCCTGCGCCAGCGCCTGATCGGCAGCGCCTACGCCCTGTTGCTGGCCTGCGCCACCCTGACCCTGATGCTGCCGGCCGGCGATGCTCTGGCCGACGAGCCCAGCGGCAGCTGCCCGGTGCCCTTCGACGACCCCATGGGCCCCGACGCCGAACGCCTGCTCAACCAGCCGCTGAGCAGCCAGGCCGCCCGAGACAGCATCGCCAAGCTGCTGGACGCTGCCCCCTTCGAGAACCGCGAGACCGTCACCCGCTGGCGCTTCGGCGACGAGGAGAAGGCCGAGGAGCCCTCCGAGGAAGAGGTGAAAAGCTTCGCCGAGCTGATCAAGAAGCTGTTCAAGCTCGGCGAATGGTGGCGCAAGCTCGACGTGGTCGCCCTGGCCTTCGAGGTCGTGCTCTGGGCCTTGCTGGTGCTGGCTATCGCCCTGCTGCTGTGGCGCTACCGCGAGTGGTTGGAGACCTTCGTCGGCCGCCTCGGCCTGCCACAGCGCCGCGTGCGCGAGATGCCGAGCCAGCTGTTCGGCCTGGAGCTCGCCCCGGAAAGCCTGCCCGACGACGTGGCCGGCGAGGCCGAGCGACTCTGGGCGGAACAACCGCGCGAAGCCCTCGGCCTGCTCTACCGCGCGCTGCTCAGCCGCCTGCTGCATGATTTCCGTCTACCGCTGAAGGGCTCGCATACCGAGGGCGAAGTGCTGCAACTGGTCGAGCGCCTGGAGCGTGACGAGCTGAGCCGCTTCAGCCAGGTACTGACCCGCCACTGGCAGAACCTCGCCTACGGTCACCGCCTGCCGCCGGAGAATCTCAAGCGCGGCCTCTGCGAGGGCTGGCGCCGCCTGTTCGCCCAGGGGATCGCCGCATGAGCCGCCCGCTGAAGATCGCCCTCGGCGGCATCCTGCTGATCGCACTCGGCTGGCTCGCCCTGCTTGCCGTGCAGCAACTGCAGCCCTACGAGGAAACCCTCGAACACGGCCCCGCCCCCGAGGCCCGCGCCAACGATTACCTGGCCGCGGAGATGTTCCTGCGCCAGCAGAAGATCAGCGTCAAACGTGCCGATGGCCTGGATGCACTCAACGGCCTGCCCTCGGCCGGGCAGACCCTGATGCTGCTCGGCCCGCGCCACAACATGACGCCTCGCCAGGCCAAGCTGGTGCTGGACTGGGCCGCCAAGGGCGGCCACCTGGTGTTCGTCGCCGAAGAGGTCTGGGACGAGGAAGAAGGCCGCAGCGGCGACATGCTGCTGGACAGCCTCGGCGTGCAGCAGAGCAGCACCTACGAAGAGGATGAAGACGAGGACAGCGAGGACGCCGGAGCCGAGGCCGGCGACGACGAATCGGCTGTCGACGACGAGGAGCTGGATGTCGACGCCGAGTCCGAAGTCGAACTGGAAAGCGATGTCGATGCCGCCGATGACGAGCAGCCCGAGCAATCCGAAGCCAGCGAGGAAGAGAGCGAGGAAGATCGCTACCCCGAGCTGACCAAGATCTACCTGGAGAACGAGGAAGCGCCGGCCTACGTCGAGTTCGACACCGGCTTCCACCTGCTGGACACCGAGAACCGCGCCTATGCCTGGGCCAACAGTGGCGACGCCACCCACATGCTGCAGCTGGAGCATGGCGAGGGCCTGGTCACCGTGGTGACGGACGCCTGGCTGTGGCAGAACCACAGCATCGGCGATTACGACAACGCCTGGCTGCTCTGGTACCTGAGCCAGGACAGCGCCGTGACCCTGGTCTACAGCACCGAGCGCGCCGACCTGTTCAGCCAGCTGTTCAAGCACTACCCCGCCGCCCTCGCCGCCCTGGCCCTGCTGATCGCCCTGCTGCTGTGGCATGTCGGCATGCGCCACGGCCCGCTGCTGGCGGCACCGACCCACACCCGTCGCCAGCTCGAAGAACACCTGCGCGCCGCCGCCGACTTCCTGCTGCGCCGCGCCGGCCAGCAGCACCTGCTGAGCAACCTGCAGCGCGACATCCTGCGCCGCGCCCGTCACCGCCACCCCGGTTTCGAACGCCTGCCCGTCGCCGAACAGTGGCAGGTGCTCGGTCGCCTCACCCGTCTACCCAGTGGCGCCGTCAGCGCAGCCATGCGCCCGCTGCCGACCCAGCGTCTGTCCGCCGCCGACTTCACCCGCCAGGTCGCCAACCTGCAAACTCTCAGGAATGCCCTATGAGCGAAATTCCGCAGCAACCCAGCACCAATCCCGAAGCACCCGCGGCTCAGGTCGAAGCCCCTGTCGCACCGGCCGTAGCCGCCGCGACTCCCGCCAACCCTGCCGGCCAGCAGCGCCAGCGCGCCAGCCAGATGCTCCAGGCCCTGCGCCTGGAGCTGCAGAAGGCCGTGGTCGGCCAGCGCGCGGTGGTGGACGACGTGCTCACCGCGCTGATCGCCGGCGGCCACGTATTGGTCGAGGGCGTGCCGGGGCTGGGCAAGACCCTGCTGGTGCGCGCCCTGGCCAAGTGCTTCGGTGGCGAGTTCGCGCGCATCCAGTTCACCCCGGACCTGATGCCCAGCGACGTCACCGGACACGCCGTGTACGACCTGCAGACCGAGCAGTTCAAGCTGCGCAAGGGCCCCGCCTTCACCAACCTGCTGCTGGCGGACGAGATCAACCGCGCGCCGGCCAAGACCCAGGCCGCCCTGCTTGAGGTGATGCAGGAGCGCCAGATCACCCTGGAGGGCCGCGCCATGCCGGTGCCGCAGCCGTTCCTGGTGCTGGCCACGCAGAACCCCATCGAGCAGGAGGGCACCTACCCGCTGCCGGAAGCCGAGCTGGACCGTTTCATGCTCAAGCTGCGCATGGACTACCCGCAGGCCGACGAGGAGCTGAGCCTGGTACGCCAGGTGACCCGCTCGGCCAAGGCCGACATGCTCGAAGTGGCGCCGCTGCGCACTCTGCTGCAGGCCAAGGACGTCCTGGCCTTGCAGAAGATCGCCAGCGACCTGCCGATCGACGACCAGGTGCTCGACTACGCCGTGCGCCTGGCTCGCGCCACCCGCAGCTGGCCGGGCCTGGCCATGGGCGCCGGCCCGCGTGCCTCCATCGCCCTGGTGCGTGGCGGCCGTGCCCGCGCCCTGCTGCGCGGCGGCGACTTCGTGGTGCCGGACGACGTCAAGGCCTGCGCCCTGGCCGTGCTGCGCCACCGCGTGCGCCTGGCGCCGGAGCTGGATATCGAGGGGCTGTCGGTGGATCAGGTGCTGCAGCAGCTGCTCGACCAGGTTCCGGCGCCGCGCCTGTGATCGCCAACGCATGAAGCCATCCCGCCTGTTCCTCGGCCTGCTCGGTGGCCTGCTGGCCCTGGCCATCGTCCTCGGCACGCTGCCGCTGCTCGGCATCAAGCTGCCGCAGACCCTGCAGCCGCTGTGGTGGGGCCTGCTGCTGGCGCTGCTGCTGATCGCCGGTCTGGATGCCGCCTGGCTGCGCCGTCTGCCGTCGCCGCGTCTGGAGCGCCAGCTGCCGGGCAACCTGCCACTGGGACGCTGGAGCGAGGTGCGCCTGACCCTGCACCACGACTATCGCCAGGCTCTGGCGGTGCAGGCCTTCGACCATCTGCCCGAGCACATGGACTTCGAGTTCCTGCCGCAGCAGGTGGAGTTGCATCCGGGTGAGCAGACCGAATTCGGCTATCGGGTGCGCCCGCTCAAGCGCGGGCACTTCCGCTTCCCGCGCTGCGAGCTGCTGCTGCCCAGCCCGCTGCGCCTGTGGCAGTCGCGCCGTTTTATCGACCAGACCAGCGAGACCCGCGTCTACCCGGACTTCGCCCGCCTCTATGGCGCCCAGTTGATGGCCGTGGACGACTGGCTCAGCCAGATGGGCGTGCGCCAGCGCCAACGCCGCGGCCTCGGTCTGGAGTTCCACCAGCTACGCGAATTTCGTGACGGCGACACCCTGCGCCAGATCGACTGGAAGGCCACCGCGCGCAAGCGCACGCCGATCGCTCGCGAGTACCAGGACGAACGCGACCAGCAGATCGTCTTCCTGATCGACTGCGGCCGCCGCATGCGCAGCCAGGACGACGAGCTGTCGCACTTCGACCACGCCCTCAACGCCTGCCTGCTGCTCAGCTACGTGGCCCTGCGCCAGGGCGACGCGGTGGGCCTGGCGACCTTTGCCGGCGATCAGGACCAGTACGTCGCACCGGTCAAGGGGCAGGCCCATATCAGCAGCCTGCTCAACGCCGTGTACGCCCTCGACAGCACCCGCCGTCCGGCCGACTACGCGGCGGCGATCAACGCCCTGCTCGCCCGTCAGCGCCGCCGCGCCCTGGTGGTGCTGGTGACCAACCTGCGCGACGAGGACGACGAGGAGCTGCTCGGCGCGGTCAAGCGCCTGGGCCGCCAGCACCGCGTGCTGATCGCCAGCCTGCGGGAAGAAGTGCTGGATCGCCTGCGCCACACCCAGGTGCAGGACTACGAGCAGGCCCTGGCCTACTGCGGCACGATCGACTACCTGAACGCTCGCGCCGGCCTGCACGAGCGCCTGCTCGCCCACGGCGTGCCAGTGCTGGATGCCAGGCCGAACGAGCTGGGACCGGAACTGGTCGGGCGTTATCTGGCCTGGAAGAAGGCTGGGGTTCTTTAACCCGGACCAGCGTCCGGGCGGAGATCGGCCTCAGCCGATCAGAATGATCGCCCAGACCAGGGTGATCAGCGCCAGCGAAGTGAGTTGCGCGGCGCTGCCCATGTCCTTGGCGTTCTTCGACAGCGGATGGCGATCCAGGGAGATGCGGTCGATGGCCGCCTCGATCGCCGAATTGAGCAGCTCGACGATCAGCGACAGCATGCTCACCGCCACCATCAGCGCTCGCTCCACAGGACTGACATCGAGCCAGAAGGCCAGCGGCACCAGGACCACGTTGAGCAGCACCAGCTGGCGGAAGGCGGCTTCGCCGGTGAAGGCCGCACGCAGGCCGTCGAAGGAATAGCCGGCGGCGTTGAGGATACGTTTCAGGCCGGTCTGGCCCTTGAATGGCGACATGAAGAACTACTGTCCTGTGCAATGAGGGTCGGCACCTTAGAGGCCGCACCGTCAAAAATGCGTGAAGGGCTCATTGCCCGGGAATCGATTCCATCTGCTGCAGCAACAGCGCCGCCTGGGTACGGGTGCGCACGCCCAGCTTGCGGAAGATGGCGGTGACGTGAGCCTTGATGGTGGCTTCCGACACGCTCAGCTCGAAGGCGATCTGCTTGTTCAGCAGCCCCTCGCAGACCATGGTCAGCACACGGAACTGTTGCGGCGTCAGGCTGGCCAGGCCGGCGCTGGCGGCCTTGGCCTCGGCCGACACGCTGACCGCGGCGAACGCCTGCGGCGGCCACCAGGCATCGCCGTCCAGCACCTGGCGCACGGCCTGCTGGATGGTCTCCAGCGAACTCGACTTGGGAATGAAACCGCTGGCGCCGAACTCGCGGGAGCGCGCCACTACGGCCGCCTCTTCCTGGGCCGAGATCATCACCACCGGGATCTGCGGGTACTGGCCGCGCAGCAGCACCAGGCCGGAAAAGCCGTAGGCGCCAGGCATGTTCAGATCGAGCAGGACCAGGTCCCAGTCGCTCTTCTCACCCAGGCAGGCTTCCAGCTCGGCGATGCTGGCCGCCTCGACCAGGCGCACATCCGGGCCCAGGCCCAGGGTCAGCGCCTGCTGCAGGGCGCTGCGAAACAGGGGATGGTCGTCGGCGATGAGAATCTCGTAAGCGGCCATGTGCTTTCCTGTTGTTGTTGTCGAGCTGGCTAGCGAGGCGGCGCCCAGCATGCCGAGCCGTGACGGGGTGGTCAAGTTCCCTGCTTTGCGGCAAAGTCGCCAGCTTTTCCTGCCGAGATGCACCATGCGAAGCCAAGCCCTGCGCGCCGATCTGTTGATGCTGCTGACCGCGATGATCTGGGGTTCCGCCTTCGTCGCCCAGCGCCTGGGCATGGATGCCATCGGTCCCTTCCTCTATACCGGCCTGCGCTTCGCCCTCGCCACCCTGGCCCTGCTGCCACTGGTACTTTGGCTAGGCAGCCGCGATAGCGCGCACAAGCCCGCCCCGCTCAATCGTGGCCTGCTGTTCGGCGGCCTGGCCATGGGCCTGGCGCTGTCGCTGGGGATCAACCTGCAGCAGGTCGGCCTGCTGTTCACCAGCGTGACCAACTCCGGCTTCATTACCGGACTCTACGTCATCGTGGTGCCGCTGCTCGGTCTGTTCATCGGTCACCGCACCGGCACCGGTACCTGGCTGGGGGCCGGCCTGGCGGTGGCGGGCATGTTCCTGCTCAGCGTCGGCGAAGGCTTCCAGGTGGCTTCCGGCGACTGGCTGCAACTGGCCGGCGCCTTCGTCTGGGGTGTGCACGTGCTGCTGGTGAGCTTCTTCGCCAGCCGCCATGACCCGCTGCGCCTGGCTCTGCTGCAATTTGCCACCTGCGCGCTACTCAGCCTGATCCTGGCGGTGGTGTTCGAGGAAATCCGCCTGGACGCGATTCTCGCCGCCGGCCCGGCCATTCTCTATGGCGGCCTGCTCGGCGTGGCCGTCGGTTTCACCCTGCAGGTGGTGGCACAGAAACATGCCATCGCCTCCCACGCCGCCATCATCCTCTCGCTGGAGGCGGTGTTCGCCGCCATCGCCGGCGCCCTGCTGCTCGGCGAGGCGCTGGCGCTGAAGGGCTACTTCGGCTGCGCGCTGATGTTCGCCGGCATGCTGCTGGCCCAGCTGTGGCCGAAGAAGGCCTGAGAACCTATCCAAGGCCTGCTGCGCGTCGGCCATGGGTTGTTGGAGAAGGGGCTCAGGCGCTCGTTTACCCTATGTAAACTTCGCGCCCTCGCTCCTTCGCCGCCTGGCCTGGCTCTTCTAGCCCGCTAGGCCCTGAACGGGTTCCGAGGAATTCACAGGAAAGGTTTGAGCGCCTGATGTGCCGGGCTCTGCTCATCCAGCACGCGGCGGTGCTTGGCGCCCAGGTAATGCTCGGTGAACAGATCCAGCCAGGCATCCAGCGCCACCGCCGCCTGCGACTCGCCGGCCAGTTCCAGACACAGCGCGGCCACCTCGGCGGTGCACAGGTGCTCGTCGCGCTTGGACCGGCGCAGGCGATAGCGCGACAGCTGCTCCGGCTTCAGGCTGAGCACCGGGAAACGGTTCAGATAGGGACTCTTGCGGAACATCTTGCGCGCCTCGGTCCAGGTGGCGTCGAGCAGGATGAACAGCGGCCGCTTGCCCGTCGCCAGCGGCGGCAACTCCTCGATCACCCGCTCGGGCTCGGCGTACTCGCCAGGAAACACCACGCAAGGCGCGTATTGCGGATCGTCCAGCAGCGCCAGCAGGCGCGGATCGACCGCGGTGCGCTGCCAGCCGAAGGCGTGGGTGTCGACCACCAGATCGGCGATCAGCCAGCCGGTATTGCTCGGCTTAAGCGCCTCCACGTCGTACATCAGCAGGCACACGCCGGCCTGCACTTCGACTTTTGGCCGCCAGGCACACAGGCAGTAGCTGGGGATCACCCGACAGCCGGGGCAACGCTCGGAGCGCGAGCCACGGGACACGAAGGGCTTGAGGCTGCGCGCCAGGCGCTCGGCGCGCAGGCGGGCGACGGCATGGCTCATGACGGACTCCACGGGAAAGGCGCGCAGTCTACTCTCGCCGTCGGCAGGGAGTAAGATGGCCACCTGCTGAACCCGGGCAAGGAGCACCGGTCGAAGGCAGCATCGTTTATCTGGAGATCACCATGCCCCGCCTTATCGCCCTGTTCGCCCTCGCTGCTTTTCTGCCCGCCGCCCAGGCCGCCTCGCTGCAGGAACACGAGCTGACCAAGATGCTCGAGCAGGTCGCCAAGGAGAGTAGCGCCGGCACGCCACGGGCGATCAACGAGGACATTCTCGATCAGGGCTATACGGTGGAAGGCAACGAGCTGGTCAATCATCTCAGCGTGCGCCAGGGCCACGCCCAGCAGATGCGCGCCAATCCGGATACGGTGCGCCAGCAACTGGCAGCCAGCGTGTGCAACAACCAGGGCTACCTGCGCCTGCTGGGCAGTGGCGCGGTGCTGCGCTACCAGTTCAGCGAATATAAGAGCAACCGTCCGGTCGCCGTCGAGCGTTTCGCCAAGGCCGACTGCGGCCTGCAGTAACCTCAGCCCTTGCTGCGTCGCTGCTCGCCGTCGGCCCTGAGCTCGGCCAGCAGCGCCTGCATATAGCTGGAGCGGCGCACCCCGCCCTCCAGTCGTCGCAAGCATTCCTCTTCCAGGCTCAGATCGTTGGTTTGCGCCGCCCGCACCAGCATGCGGTACAGCTCCAGATCCACCTCCAGCGTCAACTTGGGCATACCTGCCCCTCCCTTTCCAGGCGCCACGGCGGGCGCATGCATCGCTACCTGCAAGTAAATCAGAGGTGCATCGCCGCTCACTCTCAACGGACGAACGGCGCCACCTCTTCGCCCGTCAAAGCGTCATGCCGCGGGCCATACTCTCAGCAGGGCCTGGCGCCGCAGGGAGTGGCAGCGGGCCTGCCTCAGCAGAAGGAGATGTCTATGCCTTATGAACCGGATGACTATCTGTCCCGGCACTTCCATACCAGCGGCATCGATCTGACCAGCAAAGTGGAGGAGCTGGCCGCCCTCGTGGTTCCCGCCAACAGTCCCAACCTGCCCCTCTACCAGGAAATGCTCACCACCGTGATCCGCATGGCCCAGGCCGACCGCAACCGCTGGGACGCCAAGATCATGCTGCAGACCCTGCGCGAGATGGAGCTGGCCTTCAGCACGCTCGAACAGTTCAAGCGCCGGCGCAAGGTCACGGTCTTCGGTTCGGCCCGCACGCCGACCGACCATCCCGTCTATGCCCTGGCCCGCGACCTCGGCCGTACCCTGGCCCGCCTTGACCTGATGGTGGTCACCGGCGCCGGTGGCGGCGTGATGGCCGCCGCCCATGAGGGCGCCGGGCTGGAAAACAGCCTGGGTTTCAACATCACCCTGCCGTTCGAGCAGGGCGCCAACGCCACCGTGCATGGCACCGGCAACCTGCTGTCGTTCCACTTCTTCTTCCTGCGCAAGCTGTTCTTCGTCAAGGAAGCCGACGCCCTGGTGCTCTGCCCCGGCGGCTTTGGCACCCTGGATGAGGCGCTGGAAGTGATGACCCTGGTGCAGACCGGCAAGAGCCCGCTGGTGCCCATCGTTCTGCTCGACGAGCCGGACAGCAATTACTGGGGCGAGCTGTTGCGCGTCATTCGCGACCAACTGCAGGAGCGCCACTACATTCTGCCCAGCGATATGCATCTGGTGCGCCTGGTCCACAGCGCCGAGGAGGCCGGCCAGGAGATCGCCCGCTTCTACCGCAACTACCACTCCTCGCGCTGGCTCAAGGGCCAGTTCGTGATCCGCATGAACCACCCGCTGAGCGAGGCAGCCATGCGGGTGCTGAACAAGGAGTTCGCCGACCTGTGCCTGAGCGGCGACTACCAGCAGCAGGCGGCCAGCGAGAAGGAGCGTGACGAGCCAGAGCTGTTCGACCTGCGCCGCCTGGCGTTCCACTTCAACGCGCGCGACCATGGGCGCCTGCGCGAGCTGGTGGACTTCATCAACCTGCCACAGAACTGGGCACAGAACGGCTGAACCGAAAAAAACGGAGCCCGGAGAGGGGAAAGCTCCGGGCTCAAGGGGAAGTCAGTCGAGACTGGCGCCGCGTAGCAGGCGACCAATCTGCTCCTGGGAAAAACCACGGTAGGCGAGAAAGCGCGCCTGCTTGGCCTTCTCGCGCATATCCACCGGCAGTTGGCCGGCGAACTTGCGCCGCCACAGCTCACGCAGCTGCTCGCCCCAATCGACACCAGTCTCGCTCAGCGCCTGCTCGATCTCGGGCCTGGGCAGGCCGCGCTGCGCCAGCTCCTCGCGGATGCGCAGGGGGCCGTAGCCAGCACGGCCACGGCTGGCGACGAAACTCTCCAGATAGCGGGCCTCCGACAGCAGCCCCTCCTCCGTCAGACGGTCGAGGGCGCTGTCGATCAGCTCTTGCGGCGCGCCGCGCTGGCGCAGCTTGCGCACCAGCTCGACCCGCCCATGTTCGCGCCGCGCCAGCAGGTCCATGGCCACCCGGCGCACGGCGACCGGGTTATCGAGCATGCCACTCACGGAGCGTTCCATGCTTCAGGCGAACCGATCAGGCGTCCAGGTCGGCCGTTTCGTCGGCATCCGCCTCGACCGCACCACGGGCAGCGGAGTCGACCAGCAGCTTCTCGCGGATGATCTTCTCGATGGCACCGCCCACTTCCGGATTGTCCTCCAGGTACTTGGCGGCATTGGCCTTGCCCTGGCCGATCTTGTTGCCCTGGTAGCTGTACCAGGCGCCGGATTTCTCCACCAGACCGAGCTGAACGCCCAGGTCGATGATCTCGCCGGTGCGGTAGATGCCCTTGCCGTACATGATCTGGAACTCGGCCTGGCGGAACGGCGGGGCCACCTTGTTCTTCACGACCTTGACGCGGGTCTCGCTGCCGACCACCTCGTCGCCTTCCTTCACCGCGCCGGTACGACGGATGTCCAGGCGCACGGAGGCGTAGAACTTGAGCGCGTTACCGCCGGTGGTGGTTTCCGGGTTGCCGAACATCACACCGATCTTCATGCGGATCTGGTTGATGAAGATGACCAGGCAGTTGGCGTTCTTGATGTTGCCGGTAATTTTGCGCAGCGCCTGGCTCATCAGGCGAGCCTGCAGGCCGACGTGGGCATCGCCCATCTCGCCTTCGATCTCGGCCTTGGGCACCAGGGCGGCCACGGAGTCGACGATGATCACGTCCACCGCATTGGAGCGCACCAGCATGTCGGTGATTTCCAGGGCCTGCTCGCCGGTATCCGGCTGGGAAACCAGCAGGTCGTCGACATTGACGCCCAGCTTGCCGGCGTAGTCCGGGTCCAGGGCGTGTTCGGCGTCGACGAAGGCGCAGGTGGCGCCGGCCTTCTGGGCCTCGGCGATGACCGACAGGGTCAGAGTGGTCTTACCCGAGGATTCCGGACCGTAGATCTCGACGATACGGCCCTTCGGCAGACCACCGATGCCGAGCGCGATGTCCAGGCCTAGGGAGCCGGTGGAAATGGCCGGAATCGCCTGGCGCTCGTGGTCGCCCATGCGCATCACGGCACCCTTGCCGAACTGCTTCTCGATCTGTCCCAGGGCTGCCGCCAACGCGCGCTTCTTGTTCTCGTCCATTTCCATCCTCACGTGATCAAAGGGAGCCGTTCGCTCACCAACAACTGTATAAGTAGACAGTAGTATTCCATAAGGCAAGTCGCTCGCCTACCCCTGTGCAGGATTTTCTCCCGCCGTCAGTCGGAGCAATCCCTCCAGGGCCCATTGCACCGTCTGCCGCCGTACGGCCTCACGGTCACCGGCGAACTGGCAGCGCTCGGCAAACAGCTTTGCACCGTCGCCCCAGGCCAGCCATACCGTACCGACGGGCTTCTCCGCGGAGCCACCCGCGGGGCCGGCGATGCCGCTGACCGCCACCGCAAAGCGCGCCCCGCTGCGCTGCTGCGCGCCGCTGACCATGGCCTCGACGACTTCACGACTGACCGCGCCGACTCGCGCGAACAGCTCGGCCGATACGTCCAGCTGCGCGGTCTTCTGTGAATTCGAATAGGTGATATAGCCCGCCTCGAACCAGGCCGAACTGCCGGCAATACGGGTGATCGCCTCGGCGATACCGCCGCCGGTACAGGACTCGGCGGTAGTGACCTGGGCGCCGAGCGCCTTGAGCCGACTACCGAGTGCTTCGGCCTGCAGGGTAATGCTGGAATCCATGTGCTCTCCGGATGAAACAGATGCGGGGGATACCCTACACTACGCGCTTTTGCGATTTCAGCCGGACCGAACAGCATGAGCGATTTGTCAGCCCACACACCGATGATGCAGCAGTACTGGAAGCTGAAGAACCAGCACCCGGACATGCTGATGTTCTACCGCATGGGCGACTTCTACGAGCTGTTCTACGAGGACGCCAAGAAGGCCGCGGCGCTGCTCGACATCACCCTCACCGCCCGCGGCCAGTCGGCCGGCCAGGCCATCCCCATGGCCGGCATCCCCTTCCACTCGGCCGAGGGCTACCTGGCGCGCCTGGTGAAGTTCGGCGAGGCGGTGGCGATCTGCGAGCAGATCGGCGACCCGGCCACCAGCAAGGGCCCGGTGGAGCGCCAGGTGGTGCGTATCATCACCCCCGGCACCATCAGCGACGAGGCCTTCCTCGATGAGCGCCGCGACAACCTGGTCGGCGCCATCCTCGGTGACGAGAAGCTGTTCGGCCTGGCCGTGCTGGATATCACCAGCGGCCGCTTCAGCGTGCAGGAGATGAAAGGCTGGGAGAACCTGCTGGCCGAACTGGAGCGCCTGAGCCCGGCCGAGCTGCTGATTCCCGATGACTGGCCCCAGGGTCTGCCAATCGAGAAGCGCCGTGGCGTACGTCGTCGTGCGCCCTGGGACTTCGAGCGCGACAGCGCGCGCAAGAGCCTGTGCCAACAGTTCGGCGTGCAGGATCTCAAGGGCTTCGGCTGCGAGGGCCTGACCCTGGCCATCGGCGCCGCCGGCTGTTTGCTGGTGTACGCCAAGGAGACCCAGCGCACCGCCCTGCCGCACCTGCGCAATCTGCGCCACGAGCGCCTGGACGACACCGTAATCCTCGACGGTGCCAGTCGCCGTAACCTGGAGCTGGACACCAACCTCGCTGGCGGCCGCGACAACACCTTGCAGTCGGTGGTCGACCGCTGCCAGACCGCCATGGGCTCACGCCTGCTGACCCGCTGGCTGAACCGCCCGCTGCGCGACCGCTCCGTGCTGGAGGCGCGCCAGGAGGCCATCGCCTGCCTACTCGACCGCTACCGTTTCGAACTGCTGCAGCCGCAGCTCAAGGACATCGGCGACGTCGAGCGTATCCTCGCCCGTATCGGCCTGCGCAACGCCCGCCCGCGCGACCTGGCGCGCCTGCGTGATGCCCTCGCCGCCCTACCGCAACTGCAGGGGGCAATGGCCGAGCTGGACGCCCCGCACCTGGCCGAACTGGCGGTGAACATCCGCACCTACCCGGAACTGGCCGATCTGCTGGCCCGCGCCATCATCGACAACCCGCCGGCAGTGATCCGCGACGGCGGCGTGCTCAAGACCGGCTACGACCCCGAGCTGGACGAGCTGCAGTCGATCAGCGAGAACGCCGGCCAGTACCTGATGGACCTCGAGGCGCGCGAAAAGGAGCGCACAGGTCTGGCCAACCTCAAGGTCGGCTACAACCGCGTGCATGGCTACTTCATCGAGCTGCCGAGCAAGCAGGCCGAGTCGGCCCCAGCCGATTACATCCGCCGGCAGACCCTGAAGGGCGCCGAGCGCTTCATCACCCCGGAACTGAAGACCTTCGAGGACAAGGCGCTGTCGGCCAAGAGCCGCGCCCTGGCCCGCGAAAAGCAGCTCTATGAGGAGCTGCTGGAACTGCTGATCGCCCAACTGGCGCCACTGCAGGACACCGCCGGCGCGCTGGCCGAGCTGGACGTGCTGGCCAACCTGGCCGAACGCGCGCTGAACCTCGACCTGAACCGCCCGCGCTTCGTCGACGAGCCCTGCATGCGCATCGACCAGGGCCGCCACCCGGTGGTCGAGCAGGTGCTGGAGACGCCGTTCGTCGCCAACGACCTCGGCCTCGACGACGGCACCCGCATGCTGATCATCACCGGCCCGAACATGGGCGGTAAGTCCACCTACATGCGCCAGACCGCGCTGATCGTGCTGCTGGCCCATATCGGCAGCTACGTGCCCGCGGCCGCTTGCGAGCTGTCGCTGGTCGACCGCATCTTCACCCGTATCGGCTCCAGCGACGACCTGGCCGGCGGCCGCTCGACCTTCATGGTGGAGATGAGCGAGACCGCCAACATCCTGCACAACGCCACCGACCGCAGCCTGGTGCTGATGGACGAGGTAGGCCGCGGCACCAGCACCTTCGACGGCCTGTCGCTAGCCTGGTCGGCCGCCGAGCACCTGGCCAAATTGCGCGCCTGGACGCTGTTTGCCACTCACTACTTCGAGCTGACCGTGCTGCCGGAGAGCGAGCCGGTGGTGGCCAACGTGCACCTCAACGCCACCGAGCACAACGAGCGCATCGTCTTCCTCCACCATGTATTGCCTGGCCCGGCCAGCCAGAGCTACGGCCTGGCGGTGGCGCAACTGGCCGGTGTACCCGGCCCGGTGATCCAGCGCGCCCGCCAGCATCTGGCCCGTCTGGAAACCACCAGCCTGCCCCATGAATTACCGCGCAGCGAACCAGGCCAACCCGGCACACCGCTGCAGAGCGACATGTTCGCCGCCCTGCCCCACCCGGTTCTGGAGGAATTGGGCAAGATCAATCCCGATGATCTGACACCGCGCCGCGCCCTGGAGCTGATATATACATGGAAGACGCGCAGCTAACGCCAGCCGGCTCAAGCTGATAGAATCGCGCGCATTTTTACGACTGCCCGGTTTACAGCCTGAGCCGCGGCCAATACCGAGCGCCTGCAAACCCGCACAGATTGGGTCAGGCCGCCGCCCGAGGAGAGAATCAGAGATGACCTTCGTCGTTACCGACAACTGCATCAAGTGCAAATACACCGACTGCGTGGAAGTCTGCCCGGTGGACTGCTTCTATGAAGGCCCGAACTTTCTGGTGATCCATCCGGACGAGTGCATCGACTGTGCCCTGTGCGAGCCAGAGTGCCCGGCCCAGGCCATCTTCTCCGAGGACGAAGTACCGGAGAACATGCAGGAGTTCATCGAGCTCAACGCCGAGCTGGCGGAAGTCTGGCCGAACATCACCGAGAGAAAGGAAGCGCTGCCGGACGCCGAGGAATGGGATGGCGTGAAGGACAAGCTGCCGCAACTGGAGCGCTAAGCCCCAGAACGCAAAAGGCCCGCTGCATGCGGGCCTTTTCGTTTCTGCCTTTTCTCCAGGCAAAAAAAGGGGCGGTGATTAGCCGCCCGCTCTTTCTTCCCTACTCCCTGAGAATCCTTTCATCATCCTGATGAACTGCATCCTGCAGTGGCTCCCTGGTCGCCGTCCTGGCTCCCGTGCCTTCTCCCTAGGCACGGCTTCATATTAGCGTTTCGCCGCGGCCGAACAAGGCCTTCCTCGGCCAGCGAACACCCCAGCCACGGCCCGACATCCGATAATAAGCACTTTAAAATCATGTACTTACTTAAAATCTACAGATAAGAATGCATCGCAACCAATGCATTTTTCCTGCGATCTCTTACAAGCCATGTAAGCAATAACTTACATGGGCGAGCAATAAAAAGCCCGGCTGGTGCCGGGCTTTCTGGTGGAGCAATCCGCTTCGCTGAGCTATTGGAACAAAGCGTCGCTGGACAGGCCGTTCTTCTCCAAGATCTCGCGCAGGCGCTTGAGCGCTTCGACCTGGATCTGCCGTACCCGCTCGCGAGTCAGACCGATTTCCTGGCCGACTTCCTCCAGCGTGCAGCTCTCATGGCCGCGCAGACCGAAACGCCGCACCACCACTTCGCGTTGCTTGTCGGTCAGTTCGGACAGCCACTGATCGATGCTCTCGGACAGATCATCGTCCTGCAGCAGATCGCAAGGATCGCTGGGGCGGTCATCGGTGAGGGTATCGAGCAAGGTCTTGTCCGAGTCCGGCCCCAGAGACACATCTACCGAAGTGACTCGCTCGTTGAGGCCAAGCATGCGCTTGACCTCATCCACCGGTTTCTCCAGCAGATTGGCGATCTCTTCGGCCGAGGGCTCGTGATCCAGTTTCTGGGTCAGCTCGCGAGCGGCGCGCAGATAGACGTTAAGCTCCTTCACCACATGAATCGGCAAGCGAATCGTGCGGGTCTGGTTCATGATCGCCCGCTCGATGGTCTGACGAATCCACCAAGTGGCGTAGGTGGAGAAGCGGAAACCGCGCTCGGGATCAAACTTCTCCACCGCGCGGATCAGGCCGAGGTTGCCCTCTTCGATCAGATCCAGCAGGGAGAGTCCGCGATTGACGTAGCGTCGGGCGATTTTCACCACCAGGCGCAGGTTGCTTTCGATCATGCGCTTGCGCCCGGCAGGGTCGCCCTTCTGCGCAAGGCGCGCGAAGTGCACTTCTTCCTGAGGGGTCAGCAGGGGGGAGAAACCTATCTCGTTGAGGTACAGCTGGGTCGCGTCGAGCGCCCGGGTATAGTCGATGTACTTGTGCTGTTTGAGAGTAGTGGTCGAGTTCTTGGATTTGGCGCTGGAAAGAGACAGCTCGGCTTCCTCTGTCATGTCTTCCAGGACGATGCCGGGCTCCATCAGGAGAACCTCATCGTCGACGTCAAACTCCGGCGCTTCTTTGCTGAGTGCCATTGTTGTTGTCCTATGCTGAGTTCGACAACAAGCCTTGGCGGCACCCAATCCAGTTTCGCATCAGGGAGAACCGGCCCCCCAAGTCAGCACAAAGCTAACCTGCCGCCGATCATTGCGCACCTGATGAAATAGCTGGATGACTCCCTGGTAACACCAAAGCCTGCTCCTCCCACGCATGGAACAGGCTGGTTGCAGAGTCAGCGGCGAGGCAGATATTGCAGGGGGTCTACCGGTTTTCCCTGGCGGCGAATCTCAAAATGGAGCTTCACCCGATCAGTGCCCGTGGATCCCATTTCGGCGATATGCTGTCCGACTTTGACCTGCTGTCCCTCCCGCACCAGCAACCTGCGGTTATGTCCGTAGGCGCTTACGTAGGCATCGCTGTGTTTGATGATCACCAGTTCGCCGTAGCCCCGTAAACCACTTCCGGCGTACACAACGGAACCATCAGACGCAGCTAAAACAGGCTGGCCCAATTCACCAGCGATATCAATTCCTTTATTCAAACTGCCGTTTGACGAGAACTTGCCGACCAGAACACCGCTGGATGGCCAGGCCCAGCCCTTCGCCGAGCGCGGTACCTGCTGCACCTTGCCAGCCGTCGCCGGTGTGCTGCTGGTAGCAACCGCGGGTTGGCTGACCGGTTGCGGCGACTGGGACGGCGCCACTACTGGAGGCTGCGACACAACCGGCGGGCGCGAGGCAGTCTGCGGCGGCGTGCTGGGCACACTGGTCACCGGCGGCCGGCTCGGCTGCGCCACCACTGGCGCACCGCCCTGCTGCGGCAGATCGAAGCGCACACGCTGTCCGGGCCGGATCGTATAGGGCGCGGGAATATTGTTGCGGGCGGCCAGGGCTTTCCAGTCCCAGCCGAAGCGGAAGGCAATCGAATAGAGAGTGTCGCCGCGCTGCACCACGTACTGGCCAGCAGTAGCCTGCGGGCGCGCCGGCGCGGCGCTTCCGCCGCCATGGGTACGATCCACCACCTGTGGCGATGAAGAAGGCGAGCTGCTGCAGCCCGACAGTATTGCTGCGAAGACTGCTACCCCCAGGCCGAAGCCTGCCAGGCGCTTTCGCTGCTGTCCGCTCGTGAGACTCACCCCGTGCTCCCCTGCCGGTGTTTCTTGTAGATAGATGTCGCGCATTGTGCCGGAATTATCCGGCATCGCCAGCATTGGCGCTGGCACTGTGCCGCAACAACGTGTCGAGCCTCAGGCCAGCGGGCCGTTGAGCAGCGGCACGAAGCGCACCAGGTCGAGCACGTGACGGGAATAGCCGTCCTCCTCGCGCACGATCAGCAGCAGCTCCTGGGTTTCCCCGGCGCCAACCGGGATGACCAGGCGGCCACCAACGGCCAGCTGATCCAGCAGCGCCTGTGGCACTTCGGCGGCAGCGGCGGTAACGATGATGCCGTTGTACGGGCCTAGGGCGTTCCAGCCTTCCCAGCCATCGCCCCAGCGGAACACCACGTTGCGCAGCTTGAGCTCGACCAGGCGCTCCTTGGCGCGGTCCTGCAGGGACTGGATGCGCTCCACCGAGAACACCCGCTCCACCAGCTGCGCCAGTACGGCGGTCTGGTAGCCGGAGCCGGTGCCGATCTCCAGCACCTTGTCCAGCGGGCCGCCGGCCAGCAGCAGCTCGGTCATACGCCCGACTATATAAGGCTGGGAAATGGTCTGGTTGTGGCCGATGGGTAGCGCGGTGTCCTCGTAGGCCCGATGGGCCAGCGCCTCGTCGACGAACAGGTGACGCGGCGTGCGGCGGATGACTTCCAGTACGTGCGGGTTGGACAGGCCTTCCTCGTACAGTCGCTCGATCAGACGCTCGCGGGTGCGCTGCGAAGTCATGCCGACGCCCTGGCGCTGCAGATGATCCTGGCCGCGCATCAGACCAGTCCCTCCAGCCAGCTGCCGATACCCTCGAACGCCTCGTGCAGGGTGCGATCGAGCTGCAGCGGGGTGATCGACACATAGCCCTGCATCACGGCATGAAAGTCGGTACCCGGCCCACCGTCCTCGGCATCGCCGGAGACGGAGATCCAGTAGCCTTCCTTGCCGCGCGGATTGACCATCTTCACCGGCGCGGCGGCGCGGGCGCGATGGCCCAGGCGGGTCAGCTGGATGCCGCGGATATGCTCCAGCGGCAGGTTCGGTACGTTGACGTTGAGCACGGTGCGCGGCGGCAGGTCGAGCCGCTCGTGCGCCTCCACCAGCTTGCGCGCGAAGTAGGCGGCAGTGGCCAGATTGTCGGTGCGCCGCGATACCAGCGAGAAGGCGAAGGCCGGCTTGGCCAGGAAACGCCCTTCCAGCGCCGCGGCGACGGTGCCGGAATACAGCACGTCGTCACCCAGGTTGGCGCCCAGGTTGATGCCCGACACCACCATGTCCGGCACCTGCTCCAGCAGGCCGTTGAGGCCCAGGTGCACGCAATCGGTCGGCGTGCCGTTGAGGCCGATGTAGCCGTTGGGCATGGTCGCCGGATGCAGCGGCCGATCCAGGGTCAGCGAGCTGCTGGCACCGCTCTTGTCTTCGGTGGGCGCGACGATGGTGCACTCGGCATAGTCCTGCAGCGCGCCATGCAGCGCGGCGATACCGGGTGCCATCACGCCGTCGTCGTTGGAGATCAGAATTCGCATGGGGAGTCCGTGTGCCCCGCCGGCAGCAGATCGACCAGTTCGCGCACCACCGCGGTGGCGAAGCATCCGGCCGGCAGGACGAATTGCAGTTGCACTATCTCAGGCTCCGGATAATGCCACGTCAGATCGGCGATGGGGAGGCGCAGGATGCGCCGTTCGTGCGCCATGCCCGCCTTCGCCAGCCAGGCGATCAACGCTGGATCGGCGGCGGCCAGCTCTTGCTCCAACTCCTGTGCGGCGCCCTCGGCCGACGATGCACCTTCGCCCCACAGCGGGCCGGTCGGATGCAGATCGAGAATGGCCAGGCGCGGATCCCTAGTCTCAGCCTCGCCGGCCATAAAGAAGCTGCGACTGTCGGTGAAGGCCAGCAGGTCGCCGATCCGCGCACGATTCCAGCTGCCATCGGCCACGCGCGCCGCCAGGGCGCGGTTGAACAGATAGCTGCGCGCCGATGAGAGCAGGCGCGAACGGGTATTGCGCTGCTCCGGCAGCTCGCTGCGCTCGGCGAAAGCACGTGCATCGGCCACGTTGCCACCCTGCCAGCCAAAGCGCTGCAGGCCGTAGTAGTTGGGTACGCCCTGCTCGCGGATACGTTGCAGGCGCTGCTCCAGCGCCTCGCGATCGGCCTTGAGGCCGGTCAGGCGCAGGGTGAAGCCGTTGGCCGAATGTGCGCCGCGCTGCAGTTTGCGCGAGTGACGCACCCTCTTGAGGATGGCCAGGGTCTCGCCCTCGGCGGCGGACAGATCGGGATCGGCCTTGCCCGGCAGGTGCAGGCTGAACCACTGGCGGGTCAGCGCCTGGCGATCCTTCAGTCCGGCGTAGCTGATATTGCGCTGCGACACCCCAGCCGCACGAGCCAGGCGGCGCGCCGCCTCCTCGGTGTTGAGGCCGCGCTTCTCCACCCACAGCCACAGATGCTCACCAGTGCCGGACAACGGAATGTCCAGCACCTCGTCGACCTGGAAGTCCTCGGCGGTGGCCTTGAGCACGGCCTGGCCACAGGCCTCGCCATGGGCGCGCGGGCCCAGCAGGTCCAGCTCGGTCATGCGTTAACCAGCAGCGCCACGGCGTGAACCGCGATGCCTTCCTCACGGCCGGTGAAACCGAGCTTCTCGGTGGTAGTGGCCTTGACGTTGACCGCGTCCAACTCGACCTGCAGGTCCTCGGCGATCAGGCCACGCATGGCCTCGATATGCGGCGCCATCTTCGGCGCCTGGGCGACGATGGTGGCATCGACGTTGCCGACCACATAGCCCTTGGCGTGGATCAGGCCGAGCACATGGCGCAGCAGCGCGCGGCTGTCGGCGCCCTTGAAGGTCGGGTCGGTATCGGGGAAGTGCTTGCCTATATCGCCCAGGGCGCAGGCGCCGAGCAGCGCATCGCTGAGGGCATGCAGCAGCACGTCGCCATCGGAGTGGGCGATCAGGCCGAACTTGTGCGGGATGCGCACACCACCGAGGGTGATGAAGTCGCCCTCGCCGAAGCGATGAACGTCGTAGCCGTGACCGATACGCATAGGGCTGCTCATGAAAAACCGGACCTGGAGAAAAATCAGGCCGAGATTCTACCGCAGGCCGACACCCCGCGAACCCTTCCCATCCAGTCCTCAGTCGTCGGCGGGCTCGTCGAAGGCACGGTACCCCCTGGCCTCACCGAGCCCATGCGGCCGCAGGCGATCCTCCATCTGCACCATGCGCAATACGCCGTGCCCGGCGCGCGCTGAAGAACAGCGGCCCACCGACACCCACCAGCGCCAGAACGACGAACAGCCAGCCCCGACTCAACCACCAGACAAAAGGCATCAGCGCCACACCGCCCAGCAGCAGAAGCAGCCCCAAGCCTTCGCGCAGATTCATCAGGCCAGCGCCGCCGCGTGATGGCGCAGATGGTCGTCGATAAAGCTGGCAATGAAGTAGTAGCTGTGGTCGTAGCCCGGCTGCATGCGCAGGGTCAGCGGATGCTCGGCAGCCTTGGCCGCGGCCTGCAGGGCCTGGGGCTTGAGCTGGACTTCGAGGAAGTCGTCACGGTCGCCCTGGTCCACCAGGATCGGCAGTTTCTCGCTCGCCTCGGCCAGCAGCACGCAGGCATCCCACTCGCGCCAGCGCGAACGGTCGTCGCCCAGGTAGTTGGAGAACGCCTTCTCGCCCCAGGGGCAATTGAGCGGATTGCTGATCGGCGAGAAGGCCGAGACCGACTGGTAGCGCCCCGGATTCTTCAGCGCGCAGATCAGCGCACCGTGGCCGCCCATGGAGTGGCCGGCGATGCCGCGCTTGTCGCTAACCGGGAAGTTGGCCTCGATCAGCGCCGGCAGCTCCTGCACCACGTAGTCGTACATGCGGTAGTGGCGCGCCCAGGGCTCCTGGGTGGCGTTGAGGTAGAAGCCGGCACCGAGGCCGAAGTCCCAGGCCTTGTTGGCGTCATCCGGCACACCTTCGCCGCGCGGGCTGGTGTCCGGGGCGACGATGATCAGGCCGAGCTCAGCGGCGAGTTTCTGCGCGCCAGCCTTCTGCATGAAGTTCTCGTCGGTGCAGGTCAGGCCGCTCAGCCAGTACAACACCGGCAGCTTGGCGCCCTGCTCCGCCTGCGGCGGCAGGTACACGGCGAACACCATGTCGCAGTTGAGCGCGGTGGAGCGGTGGCGGTAGCGCTTGTGCCAGCCGCCGCAGCTTTTATTGCTGGAAACGATCTCAAGAGTCATCACGATCTCCGTAGGGGGCGCCGCAGCGCCCCGCCCATGGATTTAGTAGTGGATAACGGTGCGGATGCTCTTGCCTTCGTGCATCAGGTCGAAGGCGCTGTTGATCTCGTCCAGGCCCATGGTGTGGGTGATGAAGGTGTCCAGCGGGATCTCGCCCTTCTGCGACTTCTCGACGTAGCTCGGCAGCTCGGTACGACCCTTGACGCCGCCGAAGGCCGAACCGCGCCAGACGCGCCCTGTCACCAGCTGGAACGGACGGGTGCTGATCTCCTCGCCGGCACCGGCCACGCCGATGATCACGCTCTCGCCCCAGCCCTTGTGCGCGCATTCCAGTGCAGCGCGCATCAGCTGCACATTGCCCACGCACTCGAAGCTGTAGTCGACGCCGCCATCGGTCATCTCGACGATGACTTCCTGGATCGGCTTGGCGTGGTCCTTCGGATTGACGAAGTCGGTCGCACCCAGCTCGCGGGCCACGTCGAACTTGGCCGGGTTGATGTCGATGGCGATGATGCGCGAAGCCTTGGCCATCTTGGCGCCGATGATCGCCGCCAGGCCGATGCCACCCAGACCGAAGATAGCCACAGTGGCGCCCTCTTCCACCTTGGCGGTGTTGAGCACGGCGCCGATGCCGGTGGTGACGCCGCAGCCGAGCAGGCAGACCTTCTCCAGCGGCGCATCTTTCGGGATCACCGCCAGGGAGATTTCCGGCAGCACGGTGTACTCGGAGAAGGTCGAGCAGCCCATGTAGTGGTAGATCGGCTCGCCGTTGTAGCTGAAGCGGCTGGTGCCGTCCGGCATCAGGCCCTTGCCCTGGGTGGCGCGCACCTTCTGGCACAGGTTGGTCTTGCCGGATTTGCAGAATTTGCACTCGCGACATTCGGCGGTGTACAGCGGGATCACGTGATCGCCGACCTGCACCGAGGTCACTCCCTCGCCCACCGCCTCGACGATGCCGCCACCCTCGTGGCCGAGGATCGACGGGAACACGCCCTCGGAATCGGCACCGGACAGGGTGTAGGCGTCGGTGTGGCATACGCCGGTGGCGACGATGCGTACCAGCACTTCGCCGGCCTTCGGCGGAGCGACGTCCACTTCGACGATCTGCAGCGGCTGGTTGGGGCCGAACGCGACGGCGGCACGGGACTTGATCATGGACGTTCTCCAGCGAGTAAAAAGTGCCGAGAGTGTAGACCTCTACGTTTTTCTGGATAATCCAGGCAATCAGCAAAACATTATTGCCAACCAGGGATAATCGATGAGCAACTGGGAAGGCCTGGACGAGTTCGTCGCGGTCGCCGAATGCGGCCGTTTCGCCGCTGCCGCGCAGCGCCTGGGGCTGTCTACCTCGCAGGTCAGCCGCCAGGTGGCGCGCCTCGAGGAGCGCCTGCAGACCCGCCTGTTCTACCGCAGTACGCGCAAGGTGACGCTGACCGAGGCCGGGCAGACCTTCCTGCAGCACTGCCAGCGCCTGCAGGACGCCCGCGAGGAAGCCCTACGCGCCATCGGAGACCTCAATGACGAGCCCAAGGGCCTGCTGCGCATGACCTGCGCGGTGGCCTACGGCGAGCGCTTCATCGTGCCGCTGGTCAACCAGTTCATGGCGCGCCATCCGCAGCTGCGCGTGGAGATCGAGCTGAGCAACCAGACCCTCGACCTGCTGCACAGCAGCATGGACCTGGCCATCCGCCTCGGCCGCCTGCAGGACTCGCGACTGGTCGCCACCCGCCTGGCGCCACGGGTCATGCACCTGTGCGCGGCGCCCGCCTACCTGGAGCGCTATGGCCGGCCGCATTCGCTGTCCGAGCTGAGCCGACACAACTGCCTGGTCGGCAGCAGCGATCAGTGGAGCTTCCAGCAGGACGGCCGCGAGCTGAGCCAACGGGTGCAGGGCAACTGGCGCTGCAACAGTGGCGAGGCTGTGCTCGACGCCGCCCTGCGCGGCTTCGGCCTGTGCCAGCTGCCGGACTACTACGTGCAGCCGCACCTGCGCAGCGGCGCGCTGGTCGACCTGCTGCCGCAGCAGCGCCCACCGCACACCGCCGTATGGGCGCTGTACCCGCAACAACGCCACCTCTCGCCCAAGGTGCGCCTGCTGGTAGAGCTACTAAAAGAAGGCCTTGCCCAGCGCCCCGAGTACCACGAAGCCAGCACCCCCACCCCGTAGGGTGGACTCAGGAGCGAAGCGAACAGTCCACCACTCACTCCCTGGTAACGACCCCACCTACCCCGGAGTAAGACACTCCGGCCCCTCGAAGGCAGGGTCGTTGATCAGCGTACTCAGCACCCGCTCGCGCAGCTGCGGTTGCGGCGCCACCAGCAATGCCTGCAACTGCTCGACCGACGCCTGCGGATCGAGCCAGACACGTGTAGCGGCCTGGTCAAGCAACACCGGGCGGCGCAGGTAATTGGCCGGCGCGGTGATCATCGCCACGCTGAGGTAGGTCTGCCCCGCCGTCGGGTAGGCCTCCCACAGGCCGGCGAAATACAGCAGCCCTTCGCTGCTCATCCAGTACGGACGCTTGTGGTTGGCCTGGCCGCGCCATTCGTAGAAGCCGTTAGCCGGCAGCAGGCAACGGCGCTGGCGGAAGGCCTCGCGGAACATCGGCTGTTCGGCCAGGGTCTCGGCACGGGCGTGGGCCGGCGCCTTGCTGAAGTCATCGAGCCAGGCCGGCGTCAGTCCCCAGCGCCCCGCCGCCGCCTGCAGCTCGCCTTCTGGCTGGTGAATGAACAGCACCTGAGCGCCAGGCGACAGGTTCCAGCGCTGCGGAAAGCTTTCGGGAAAGCCCGGCAGGCTCGACAGGGCCTGGGGCCAACGGAACAGGGCGTAGCGTCCACTCATGGGCGGCGGTATTTCCAGCAACAGAAGAAGGCGACAGAACAGTCAGCAGAGCAGCACGCCGGGAAAACCCTCGGGCTCTTCACCCGGCAGTGGCGCGGCGGCATTGTACGCGGCGATCAGCCGCCGCGCGTGCTCGGCATCGTCGTCTTCCACCAGCAGACCCAGCAGACCCAGCGCCGGCAGCTCCCCCACCGCACCGAGCAAATGCCGCCCGGCCAGATGCGCCTCCACTCCCTCGCTGGCCAGCACCCCGACCAGCAGCTCGGCCTCCAGCAGATCCTGCGGCTCGTAGATGCGCTGCATCAATCGTCCTCCCGACGCACATCCAGCGACCATTCCTCACCATCGGTGCGCAGGTCGAAAACAATCGGCCGGCAACACACCGGGCAGTCCTCGACATATTCCTGGTCACCAGCGGAAAGATCGAGCAAGGCCTCGGCCTGCTCCCAGCAATAGGGGCACTGGTACAGCTGTGATTCCAGCATCTCTGGCCTCCGGGTGATCTGCCTTTATGGGTGCTGCCGATTTCCGCCCGGCCTCTTAAAGAACAGTAGCTTGCCGAATGGCTGATCGCTCATAGGCTCACCAGATCCTGACTATCTATGGACTTGGTAGACACTGGACAGTGCTGCTTACCTTATGGCTATTTTGGCCAACGGCTAGATGTTGCTTTTTGTCTGCCGCGCCGTCGCTTTTCCTCGTTTTCCGCCGTGATATTTCAAGGAATTAGAGCCACACATGGAACGTTATACGACACTCTTCGAAATTTTATTCGACAGTAATGTCGCCTAATAATAGTTATACGATAAGAAAGCCCTTATGCCAGACACCGAGATCCAAGCAGCCATTGAGAAATACTTGAAAGCTCGTCATGAGCTTCTAGAGCTAGGACGTCAGTATCCAGAGCGCATCGGGGGAAATGACAACATGATCGGGCGCATTGGAGAGTTCATTGCCCTAAGGTTTCTTGAGGGTCTCGGGCAAAACCCAGTTAAAGTAGAGGGAAAATCAAACCCTGGCTATGACCTCACAGAAGACGAAATTCAGACACAAGTAAAAGTAATAACAGAGGAAAATCAGAAAGGGCGCAATGTGAGGCTAGTCGAGCCCTGGAGCCAACTTGTGTTTATAGAACTGGGAACGCATTACAAGCCCGTTCGTATCGGCTTAATTACAAAGTCACAACTGATGCTCGCTTGCGCAGAAAATCCAAGCTGGAGCCCTAGCCCAATTGTTAAGCGCACCATGCTGGGCCCTAAGGGTTTAATCGGTAAGTACGGGCGCATCTATCAAGGCAGCGAGTTAGCCGTATAGCAAAGCGCTCACTTCGTTCGCTGGGACCGGCGAAGCCGGCCCTTTAGCTTAATCGTTATATCTAAGGTGGAAAATGGATCTTAACCCTCAGCTCGACCTAAGATGCCCAAAGTGCGAAACAAGAGTTTCACAAGCAGTTCAACGCCGAATGAACACTTTCTGGGGCGGTCTATCAGTTGCTGAGTGCGAAGGCTGTAAAACGAACATTCAATGGCACCACTCCTTGCATCGTCGATTCAGAGTAGGCGGCTTTATCTTCAGGTTCGGATTATTTCTAATGCTGACGTCGCTTGCGACTCTCTTCGCTCAAAACAAGGAACTCACATCATCACTGGTAATCACAGGAATTTTTCTCACTTTCTCTGGCGTTCTCTGGACCTATACAAAGCATGAAAACATCAAAATTGAGATAGTAGAAAAGACATAGAAATGCGCTCAACCTGTCCTGGGGACAAAAATTGAATTCGATAATTCGAACACTTATAGCCGCGCTCCTATTTCCACAATCTGCCACAGCAAATCAAAGCCAAAACCTCGTAAAAGCTGACGAGATGATGCACTGCATGGTCTACCTACTGAAGTACAAGTACGACGACTTCTATAGCGCTGAAGACAAGGCGAACGAAGCCAAGAAATATGAAGACACTGCGATTGCCCTGTCATCCAGCGAATATTTCAACGAAAGGCTCTTTCAAATCGATGAACAGTTGATGATGGACAACATAGCCGCCATGGGCAGCCGCAGCGGCAAGGAAACCGTGGCGTATTACGATGAGCTGATTAAGCAATGCCGAACAAAGCAGGCTGAATACCAAGCCGAGCTATAGCCGCTCGTTCAAGCAGCGGCACCTGAGCGATCCAACCCAGTTGCTAGAGATCGTTGGTGACCAGGGGCCGCTTTCCTTTTCGGCCGCCAGCCCCATGGACACATGCAGCACCTCTACGTAATGTGCACTCGCTCCGTGCCGGTGTAGCCGTCGCTTAGCTGCCTAGGAATTCATCAGCTCAACGAGCTGGACACGTACAGGGAATGTCATGCAGTTGAAAAGCTTCTTCTCTTGCCTCTTTGCGGTACTGCTGGGGGCTGCTTTAGCGGTCGCGGTCAAGGCTGGCTACAACCGCCCCGGCGTACTGCCCACGACAGACCTTTTCATGTTCATCCTGGAGTCGCCGGTCGGTAAGTTTGCTTTAGCCAAGCGTGGTGGAGAGGGTGGCGTTCTTATCTCCATTGCGATTCGAGCTTTCGGGTATAGCGTGGTCATCGGGGTGATCGCTGGACTGGTGCTTAGAAAGATTCGATTCAAACGTACCTTCTGCTATTCGGCACTGTGGATTCCACTGGTGAACGCCCTCTTCGGCTATCTGGTTCTATCCAGCTCATCAGCGGAGCAGCTGGTCACCCAGAAGAAAGAAATCGGCTTAATGATCTGGGCCGATCTGTGGATCTACAGCTGGTACTTCCTGGCTCTCTATCTCTCTTTCACCGTCGCCAATCTCATAGCACTACGTTCAACCAACCTGGCGCAGAAAGCCGCTGAGGCCGGTTAATTTCAGGTAGTTCATCAGGCGCCTTGCGGTCACTGCGCAGGCATCGCTAGCCAATCGCCCACTCGATCACGCCCTAACGGTCCAGATTACGGGGCTTTAGTCTTGCAACTGTGACTTGCCGTTATAATCGCCGGTCTATTGCTGGCCGCATTCGCATGCGGACCTTGCAGCCCCTGGCGGGCACCCCGAGCAGCCTGACAACGAGAACATGATGGGCGAATTCGATTCCATCCGACCCTACGCCGACCACGAAGTCCCTGCCGTGCTTGCACGCCTGCTGAGCGACGACACCTTTCTCGGCGCCCTTACCCGCTTTCGCTTCCCGCGCCTGGCCGGGCCATTGGGCTGGCTGCTCAAGCCGCTCATTGCCTATCGCCTGCGCCACGAGACGGCCGGCATCGATTCGGTGGATGCCCTGCAGGCGCGCATCGAGCCGTATATCGACCGCACCGTGGAGCGTGCCACCGATGGCATCAGCTTCGCCGGGCTGGAGCGCCTGAAGGCGGGTGCGCCCTATCTGTTCCTGGCCAACCACCGCGACATCGTGATGGACCCGGCCTTCGTCAATTACGCGGTGTTCCACGCCAAGCTGCCGACGCCGCGCATCGCCATCGGCGACAACCTGTTGCAGCGCCCCTTCGTCAGCGACCTGATGCGCCTGAACAAGAGCTTCATCGTGCACCGCAGCGTGACCGGGCGACGCGAGAAGCTGGCGGCCTTCCAGCTGCTGTCGGCGTACATCAATCACTCGATCCGCGAGGAAGGCCAGTCGATCTGGATTGCTCAGGCCGAGGGCCGCGCCAAGGACGGTGACGACCGTACCGATTCGGCGATCCTCAAGATGTTCCATATGAGCCGCAAGGACGAGCCGTTCGCCGAGGTACTGGCCGCGCTGAACCTGGTGCCGGTGTCGATCAGTTACGAGTACGACCCCTGCGACCAGGCCAAGGCCCGCGAGCTGCAACTGCGCGCCAGCACCGGCAGCTACGAGAAGGCGCCGGGCGAGGACGATGCCAGCATTGCCCTGGGCATCACCGGCTACAAGGGCCGCGTGCATGTGCAGTTCGGCGAACCGGTGCGCGAGGGCTTCGAGGATGCCAAGCAACTGGCGGCACTGATGGATCAGCACATCCTCGGCGGCTACCGGTTGTTCCCGGTGCACCACCTGGCCTACGCCGAGTGGGACGAGCGCGATGCCGAACTGCAGGTGCCGGCGGCCGAGCAGCTGTTCCCCGCTGCCGAGCTGGCCAAGGCCCGCGCCGAATGGCAGCGCCGCCTGGACGCCTGCCCCGCCGAGCAGCGCCCCTGGCTGATCCGTCAGTACGCCACCCCGGTGCGCAACCAATACCGGATCAAGGCCGGTCTGCCGCTGTAATGCGCAGCCTGCCCGGGCATATCCGGGCAGGCTGTCTTATTGATCAATCGATCAAACTTCCCCGCACACTTCGATATATATCCGCTGCCTGCGTATTCATATTGAATTTCTCGGTAAACCCCGCATAAAGCGCAACTAAGGCTGGCAAAAAAAGCCAAACTTTGGTTAGTTATCCGCCTAGGGAAAACCGGCAACTTTCATAAACCGGATCGCGCGCGAAACTTCTGCCCGAGTGCATCTTCGCCGCATCCGCAGCTCGACCGGCCCGGACCATCGTCTGAGAAAGGGATTTGTGCATGCGCCGCGTCGTGATCACCGGAATGGGGCTGGTCTCCAGCCTCGGCAACGACCTGGAAACCGTTACCCGCAACCTGCGGGACGGCCGCTCGGGAATTCGCTTCAACCCCACCTACGCCGAAGTCGGCATGCGCAGCCAGGTGTGCGGCGCGGTACCGCTGGACATGGACGACCTGAGCATCGACCGCAAGGTCAAACGCTTCATGGGCGACGCCGCCGCCTATGCCTACCTTGCCCTGCAGCAGGCCATCAAGGACGCCGGCCTGAGCAACGGGCACATCTCCAACCCACGCACCGGGCTGATCGCCGGCTCCGGCGGCGCCTCGGCCTTCAACCAGATGGAGGCCATGGACATCCTGCGCGAGAAGGGCATTGCCCGGGTCGGCCCGTTCCGCGTACCGCGCACCATGAGCAACACGGTGTCGGCCTGCCTGGCCACGCCGTTCCGCATCAAGGGCCTGAGCTACTCCATCGCCTCCGCCTGCGCCAGCAGCGCCCACTGCATCGGCCACGCCATGGAGCAGATCCAGCTGGGCAAGCAGGACATCGTCTTCGCTGGCGGCGGCGAGGAAGAACACTGGAGCCAGAGCTACCTGTTCGACGCCATGGGCGCCCTCTCCAGCCAGTACAACGACAACCCGGAGAAGGCCTCGCGCCCCTACGACACCCGACGCGACGGCTTCGTCATCGCCGCTGGCGGCGGCATGGTGGTAGTCGAGGCGCTGGATCATGCCCTGGCTCGCGGCGCACAGATCCATGCCGAGATCATCGGCTACGGCGCCACGTCCGATGGCTACGACATGGTCGCGCCCAGCGGCGAAGGCGGCATGCGCTGCATGCAGCAGGCGCTGGAAAAGGTGGAGGAGCCGATCGACTACATCAACGCCCACGGCACCTCCACCCCGGTTGGCGACCTGGCCGAGATGCGAGCGATCCGCAAGGTGTTCGGCCGCCAACTGCCGCCGATAAGCTCGACCAAGAGCCTGTCCGGCCACGCCCTGGGCGCCGCCGGCGTGCACGAGGCGATCTACTGCCTGCTGATGATGCACGAGAACTTCATCGCCGCCTCGGCCAACATCGACAACCTCGACCCCGAGCTGACCGACATGCCGGTGCTGCGCGAGTCACGGCACGGCGCGCGCCTGAACACGGTGATGAGCAACAGCTTCGGCTTCGGCGGCACCAATGCCACCCTGGTGCTGAGACGCTGGGAAGGCTGAAGCCCCTCTCCCTACGCGGGCCGCCCGACCCCTCTCCCGCCAGCGGGAGAGGGGAAGCACTCGTAGCCCGGATGCAATCCGGGAAGCAGGCAGCTCCGTCCCCCGGATTGCATCCGGGCTACCCACTGGGAGGCATGAAAAAGCCGGCTTAGCGCCGGCTTGTTTCACCGCTGGCGGATCAGGCCGCCAGCCCCACTCCGCCGGTGGCCACCAGGATCTGTCCGCGGATGGCACTGGAGCGATCCGAGGCGAGGAAGGCCACCACGTTAGCGATCTCCTCCGGCTCCAGGGCCCAGCGCCGGCCCGAAGCTTCCATGTTGCCGATCATCCGCGGCCACATCTCCGTCAGATAAGGCAGCATCTCGCTGCGCACCACCCCACCGCACACGCCGTTGACGCGGATGCCGCGGTCGTACAGCTCCACCTCCATGTAGCGCACCAGGTTCTCCAGCGCCGCCTTCATCAGGCCGAGCGGGTAGTTGGGCAGTACGGTGTGCGAGCCTACGCCTGAGATGGCGCAGATGGTGCCACCGGCCGGCATCAGCGGTGCCACGGCGTTGATCATCGCCACGTTGCCGATCAGGCTGGTGCCGAACAGCTGCTTCCAGTCGTGCTTGGTCAGGTCGAGGATCGACTTGAACGGCGCGCTGGCGGCGTTCAGCACCAGGTGGTGGATGCGCTCCAGGCCGTCGAGCTGCAGGCTCTTGATCATCTGCTCCACGTCGCGGCTCTCGGAGATGTCCGCCAGCGCCTTGTATGCCCGCACGCCACGGGCCTCGGCGCGAGCCACCAGGTTGTCCAGGTTGGCGGCGCCCTTGCCCTGGGTGCGGCGGTAGTTGAGCACCACATCGAAGCCGTCGTCGATGAACCGTTCGGCGATGGCCGCACCAATGCCGCGGGCGGCGCCGGTGATAAGGACGACTTGCCGTTCTGCTGTCATAACTTGCTCTCACTCTGTATATGAAGCGCGCTCGCCAACAACAACTTCAATAACAGCAGCGCAGTATTAAACACCCACTCGCAGGCACAACTTACCCTGCACTAAGGCGCATCGCTTATTACCACCACCCGGACAACTTCCAGCGCCGCCGGGTGACAACTATCCAAGTTGTTCAGGTGAACCTGAATGCCTCGGCGATCAGCAACTTCGAGGCGCGTTTCGCCGGAATGATCGAGGCCAGCACTGCGGTGACTATGGCCAGGGCGCAGGTGAACCAGAACAGGTTGAAATCCTCGTCCCACAGGATGAAGGCCAGGTAGCCCTTGGTGTATCCCGGCGACGGCGGCATGGGCAGGCCATTGACGTTGATCAGCTCGGCCAGGCCGATGCCCACCGCCACGCTGAGCGCCGCGCCGAGCAGGCCGATGAAGATGCCTTCGAGGATGAACAGCCGCCCCACCTCGCGCTGGGTCAGGCCCAGGGCACGCAGGGTGGCGATCTCGCGGGTGCGCTCGACCACGTTCATCATCAGCGTGTTACCGATCATGAACACCACGATCACGCTGACGATCGACTTGATGAAGAAGAAGATGCCGTCGAACAGGCTGACCACCTGGTGGTAGTACACGGCCAGCTCGGACCAGGGCCGCACTTCAAGCGCGAGCCCCTGCTCGGCGATCAGCGCCTCGACCCGCTCGAGCGCGGCGGCGGTCTGCTCGGTGTCGTTGAGCAGGATGATGATGCGGCTGACCTCGTCGGTCTCCAGCAGCGCCTGGGCGGTTTCCAGCGGCATCTTCAGCGAGCGGTCGTCGTACTCCTTGATGCCCGACTGCATCACCCCGCGCACGGTCACCGACATGGCGTTCTGGCCGCCCTTGGGATTGACCACCAGCAGGTCCAACTCGCTGTCGTAGCCGGCGCCGATACCCTTGGCCACACCGCTGCCGATGGTTACGCCGAGGCCGTCGATGCGCGACAGGTCGCTGCCCAGCACGATGCGGTCCAGGGCGCCGAGGGTCAGGGAGCTGGCCGGCTCGATGCCGACGCCGGAGATGAAGGTGGAAGTCTCCGACTCGTAGTGCGAGGCAATGCCGGAGAACTCGATCTGCCCGGTCACCGTCTTCAACATCGGCCCCAACTCGGGGTCAGCGGCCAGCACCTGCTTGATCTGCTGGTAACCGGGAATGCCGTGGCGCAGCGGGTTGGTCGCGCCACTGGCGAGGTAGCCTTCGCGGTACAGCTGCAGGTGGCCGAGGTTGGTGCGGATGGTCTGCTCGCGCAGGGCCGAGAAGGAATGCTGGACGAAGCCGCCGAAGGTGAACACCGCCACCCCGCCTATGATGATCGCCAACAGGGTGATGCCCGAGCGGCGGCGCTGGCGGAACAGGTTGGCGAACGCGTAGCGGATCGAGGTAGGCCGGCGCAGTGCGGTCCACAGCACCAGCAACAGGGCGTAGGCGATGATGGCGTTGGCCAGGTAATACAGCAGTTCGCTCACGGCGCCGCCTCCACTATGGGTGCCAGCACCCGCTGCACTTCCGCCTGGGTGATGGGCAGGCGTCCCTCGGCCTGCAGCAACTCGCCCCATGGCGCCTGATCGGCCAAAGCCTTGGCCGCAACCTCGTCGCCGGCGGCGCGCTGGGCGCGGGCCTGGAGGAAGTCCAGCAGCGGGCGCAGTTCGGCCGGCACCTGCTCGGGATGTTCGCGCAGGTAACGCAGGTCCTTGAGCGCCACCACATGGCGGCCGAACTCGGCAGGCACGTAGCAATCCATGCGCGCGCGCAGCAGGCGCAGGCGCCAGTCCTCGGGGTTCTGGTCGACCGCCTCGTCCATCAGGAAGAAGCCGCGTTTGGCCAGCTCGGCGGCGCGGAAGTAGTTCTGCTGTTTGACGTATTCGCCGGCCATGAACAGCCAGCCGTAGCCCTCGTAGAGCTTGGCCGACAGGTCGTCCGGGTGCTGTTCGCGCCAGGCCGCGAGCGATTCCAGGGTGCTTTCAGCGAGCCCCTCGTTCGGCGCCTGCACCACCGCCAGGATCGCCTGATCGCGCGCCGGCAACTGGGTACTGCGTTCGACCAGCGCATCCAGCGCCGTACGGCCCTGCTCACGCAGTTGCTCGGCGTCGAGCGCCGCCTGGGCGCTGGAGGCCAGCAGCAGGAGCATCAGCGGCAGCAGCCTAGTCATGCTGGATGCTCCCGTCGGCGATGCGCACCACCCGCCCGGCCACGTCACGTACCGCGTCGGAGTGGGTGGAGATGATGAAGGTGGTGCCGGCTTCGCGGTTGATCTCCTGCATCAGCTCCAGCACCGAGCGACCGGTTTCCGAATCCAGGTTGCCGGTGGGTTCGTCGGCGATCACCAGAGCCGGCTTCTTCACCAGGGCACGGGCGATGGCCACGCGCTGCTGCTGACCGCCGGACAGCTCCACCGGGCGACGCAGGGCATGCTGCTGCAGGCCGACCCGCTCCAGCGCCTGCAGCACCTGGCGGCGCGCCTGCTCCTTGCGATAGCCGTTGAGCATCAGCGGGTAGTAGACGTTGTCGAACACGCTGAGCACCGGCAGCAGATTGAAGAACTGGAAGATGAAACCGATCTCGCGGGCGCGCAGCTGGGCTAGGTCGCGGTCGCCGAGATCGGCCAGGTCCTGGCCGAGGAAGTGCACGGCGCCGGAACTGGGCTGATCAATGCCACCGATCAGGTTGAGCAGCGTGCTCTTGCCGCTGCCGGACTGGCCGACCAGGGCGACGAACTCGCCGCGCTCCACCTGCAGGTCGATGCTGCGCAGCGCCTGCACGCTGCCCTCGCCCTTGCCGTAGCGTTTCTCCACCTGACTCAGGCGCACGATCGGCAGCTGGCTGGCCTTGACCAGTTGCAGCCGGCGAGGCTCGCCGGCGGGTGTGGCGGATGCCTGCACCTTGTTCTCCCTTTCCGTCATCTCATTCCCCTCGCAGCAGCCAGGTGCCGCCCTGGCTGTCGCTCAGGCTCAGCAGGGCCGGCGGCGTGTCCGCCTGGGCGGCCTTGCGCTCGGCATGACGCTGCAGGGCCAGCAGCGGATTGAGCCCACCGCTGTCGCCGAAACGCCGACAGATGTTCTCGTAGACCCAGCGATCACCCTGGGCCGCCGCCGCACCGGCCTCGACCTGATCCAGCAGGCTGGACGGGTAGTGGCCGCCATAGACCAGCGCACGCTGCTCCGGCAACAGCTCGGCCCAGCGCTCGCTCAGCGCCTGCTGGGTCGCCGCGCGCCCGACCGGCGCCTGCAGGTAGTGCGGCTCGCCCAGCAGCAGGCCGGGCTGACGCGCGGTGGCCAGGGCCTCGCCACGTCGCAGCACCATGAAGCCGGCACGCTCCACCAGCGGCGCGTTGTGCTGCCCGCCGCGCCCCAGCCAGTCGCGCTCCGCCGCACTGCCGCTGATGGCCTCGGCGAAGCACAGCACCGGGAAACTGCGGAACAGCCCGCCGAGCAGCACGCTGTCGGCGCCGCCGCCATGCAGCAGGGCCTGGGCCATGCGCAGCGCCTGGATAAAGGCGCCGCGGCCCGCCTGCACCTTGCAGGAGAAGGCCTCGGTGGCCTGGTCACGCAGGATGAATTTGGGGATCACGTCCAGATCGAAGCTGTCGCGCCAGTTGAACGCCTGCTCCAGGTGCGAGCTCTGCCCCCAGAAATCGAAATACAGCAGGGCCATGCGCTCGCGCGAGCTGCGCCGACCGCAGCTGGCTTCGGCCGCCGCCACCGCCTGCTTGGCCGCCTGGGCCACTGCGCCCAGGGTGTCGCGATAGCCGACCTTGGCCGCCTCCAGGCCGCCGTCCTGGCTGAAGCGGCTGAAGTCCCACTGGCGGCGTCCGGTCTTGCGCGCCGCGCACTGGTACAGCTGTGCCTCCCAGGCACGGAACCAGCGCGGCTCGAAACGCTGCGGCGCACGCTCGGCCTGCAGCACGGACAGGCCGACCAGCGCCAGCGCGCTGCCCTGCTCGAGGCGGGCATGGCCAAGCGGCGCCTGCAGCTCGGCGGCGCTGGCCGGGCGGGTCGGGGTCAACTGCTTCTCTTCGACGGACATGATCGTCTCGCTCATCCTGCCAGCCGCGTCAGCGTGCAGGCGGCCATGGATCCTTCGATGCCCAGGCCCAGCTTGACCAGCTTGTCGCTGGTCAGCGCCAGGGGTTCGGCATCGGCATGCAGGTGCACCCCGGCGGCATCCAGCGGCGCCAGGGCCTTGAACGCCAGCAGGCGGCGCTGCTGCAGGGCGTCGGCGGCGATGGCCAGGTCGGTCAGGCCGCTGGCCGCCACCTGGTAGCCCAGCTGCGCCTTGTAGGAAACCGTGGGCACTGTGTTGTCGCCCCACAGCTTGCGCACCGCCAGCAGCTCTGCCTGGTCGCTGCCGCGAATGCCGTTGCCGTGCATGAACACGCAGCCGACATCGGCGGCGGCGATGCCGGCCTGTTCCAGCGACTCTTCCACGGTGCGCGCCAGGGTGCGGAAGTCCGGGGCAAAGGACTGCCCGCCGCGCCCCGAACCGCCGCCTTGGCAGGTGGCGAAGCCGTCGATGCGCAGCAGGCCGCGGCCCTGGCGGGCCCGCAGGTGCGCCTCGCTCTCGAGGATCGCCAGGGCAGCGCCGCCACCCAGCATCACGCCCTCGGTGGCCGCCGAGAACGGCTGCGCCACCGAGCGGGCCAGGGCGTTGACCCCGCCCATGAACATCAGGTTGTACTGCGACACCTGCTGCCAGGACGCCACCACCACCAGGTCCGCGCGGCCACTCTCGATCGCCCGGCTGGCGAGGAACAGCGCCGACATGCTGGAGCAGCTGGCGGTGGACAGGGCCAGCGGCGGCAGCGCCAAGCCGACGCGCTGCATGAGCAGGCGGCCGAGGCGTTCCTCGGCGTAGCTGTCGCTGTGCATTTTGCGGATGCCGGGGTTGAAGAACAGGTCTTCGGCATCATTGCGTTGCAGGTAGGCGGTGAACTTCATTATTTCCGGCTGCACGCCCTGACCGCCGATATAGAACTGCACCCGCCGTCCGGCCAGATCGGCGCGGCGCAGCCCGGCCTGGGCCAGGGCCTCGTCCAGCACCTTCTCGATCAGCGCGCAGGCGGTCTCGGCGTCGCAGCCGGCCGGGTTGCGCCGGGTCTGCGGCAGTGCCGGCATCGCCACCTGCTGCGGGTTGAACGGCAGGCCGTTACCCTGGGCCGCGCGCTCGCTGGCGAAGAAGCCGCTGCGCGCCCCCAGGCGCTGTTCGGTCAGGGCCGCGCAGAGCGCCGCCGTGTCGTGGCCGAGGGCGTTGAACACACCCAGGCCGGAGATCAGCGCACGCCCGGCATCAGCCATCGATGGATTCCTTGCGGATCAGCAGGGCGTAGTTGTTGCCGCCGTCCGAGGCGCCCAGCACCAGGGCGTGGCGCACCTCGCGGCGCAGCGGCTGGCGCACGAAGGCGATGTCGCTGGCGCAGAACTCGCTGGTGTGCGGGATCGGCGCGATCTCGCCGCTGCGCATGGCCTGCAGTACCTGCGACAGGTTGAGCAGGCCGGCCGCCGATTCGACGAAGCCGAAGTGGCCGTTGTAGTTGACCAGCGGCACCTCGGCCGCGAGCGCGCCGAACACCTGGCGCACGGCATCCAGCTCCTTCTCGGCGCTTTCCGCGGTGCCCCAGCTGGTGCCGCAGATCAGGTCGACCTGCTCCAGGCCCAGGCCGGACTCGTCGAGCGCCTGGCGGATCGCCGCGACCATGGCGTTGCCGCCGGTCAACGCCGGTTCGCCCGGATAGCTGGCATCGCACGAGCGGCCATAACCGATCACCTCGGCCAGCACCTCGGCACCGCGCGCACGGGCCGCGTCGAGGTCTTCGAGCATGGCCACCGCCGCGCCCTCACCGATGGTGAAGCCACTGGCGCTGGCGCCGTAGACCTGGAAGGCGTCCGCGGCATCGCTCCAGCTCAGGCGGTCGGCCGCCGCTGGCGACATCAGCACCGAGGAATAGGAGTTCTCTTCCGCGCCGCCGACCAGCGCCTGCGCCTGCAGGCCCTGGCGGACGATCTCATAGCCGTACAGCAGCGCGCCGAGGCCGGCGTTGTAACCGGTGGACAGGGTGGTGTTGTAGCCCTTCATGCCCTTGCTGATGGCGCAGAAGGTGGCGATGGAGTTCATCAGCGCCGAGGGGAACTCGAAGGTGCGCGCCCGCTTCGGGTCCGGATGCAGGCTCTGCGCGTAGCGGGCGATGGTGGCCTGCGGGCCCTTGGACATGCCCATGATCAGCGCCACGTCGGTGTCGCCATGGCGAATCTTGCGTCCGCCGCTCTGCAGCGCCTGCTCCAGGGCCAGCAAGCCGTGAGTGCCGATGCGGCTGGCCTTGCGCGGGTCGTAGTTCTTCAGGTGCTTGCGCGGCTCGATGCCGCGCACTTCGTGGGCGCGGAACTGCATGGCGCGCAGGTCGCCTTCGGTCATGCCGGACAGGCGCTCGGCCAGGGCCGGGTTGGCCTCCAGCAGCTGGGCCAGGTCACGGCCCTCCTCGCCCAGACCCAGCCAGTCGTTGGCGGAGACCAGCAGCGAGCCGTCGACGCCGTTGCGAATGTTCTCGGCGATCTGCTCGGCGCCGTAGCCCAGCGAACTCAGCGCGCCGAAGCCGGTGATCGCCACGCGCCGCGGACGGTATTCGGTCGGCGCCGCCGTCTCGGGCACCACCGAGGCGACGATGCTGCAGTTGTTGCCGCCGAAGGCGTAGTTGTTCTTCATGAACAGCTCGACCTGGTGCTCCTGGAAATGGTTGGGCACGTAGTTGAGGTCGCAGCCGGTGCGCGGCGTGGAGAAGTTCAGGGTCGGCAGCACCTTGCCGGACGGCAGGGTGGTCAGGCAGGCGATCATTTCGATGATGCCGGCTGAGCCGATGTTGTGGCCGAAGTAGGACTTGGTCGAACTCACCGGAATGCCGGCGATGTTGGGGAACACCTTCTTCATCGCCAGGGTTTCGGCGCGGTCGTTGGCCTCGGTGCCGGTGCCGTGGGCGTTGATGTAGCCGATGGCCTCGGGGCCGACGCCGGCGTTGCTCAGCGCTGCGCGCATCACCAGAGTGGCGCCTTCGGCGCGCGGGTCCGGCGCGGTTTCATGGTGCGCGTCGGAGCTGGTGGCGTAGCCGACGATCTCGCCATAGATAGTGGCGCCACGCGCCTTGGCGTGTTCGTACTCTTCCAGCACCAGGGCGCCGGCGCCCTCGCCGACGGACATGCCGGGCGTACCGGAGAAGGGGCAGCAGGCCTCTTCGCGCATCGCCTTGAGCGCGTAGAAACCGGCGAAAGTGGGCAGGTAGACCGGGTCGGAGCCGACGATCAGTGCTACCGGATTCTTGTCGTTCTGAATCTGGTCGAAGCCGATGCCGATGGCGTTGGTACTGGCCGTACAGGCCGTGGCCACCAGCTCGAAGCCGCCCTTGAGGCCGAGCAGCGAAGTCACCACCGGGCAGATCGCTGAGAAGTTGCCGCAGATCGCCATCTTGCGCGGGCTGAACTCCTTGGGCCGGCCCTCGATCATCGGCATGATCGCCTCGGCGCTGGCCGAGGACACACCGACCACCAGGCTGGTGCGTTCCAGCAGCGGATCGCCAAGCAGGCCGGCGTGTTCCAGGGCATCGCGACCGACCTTGTAGCCCCACAGCGAGGTGCGGTCCAACTCGGGCAGGCGCTCGGCGGCGACACCGGGGTAGTCCACCTCCTGTAGCACTTCGGATGCCAGGGCATCGTCGAAGTAATGGCGGAAATGCTGGCTCGGGCCGATGGCCGCCTTCTCAGCGAACAGGCCCTCGCGGAACTCTTCCAGCGTATTGCCGAGCGCCGTCAGCACGCCCATCCCTGTGACCACTACCCGCTTGCGCTGAACCATTTGCATACTCCTTCGAGGCTGGCGACCTGATGAACGGACCGCCCGCCCCGGCGGCCCGCTCGGCTGTGGCTGATTGCCGGTTATTGCGCCTGTTGCTCCAGCAGGCTCTTCGGCCGCGACGGGTCGACGTAGCTGTGCTCGGCCGGATTGACCAGGAAGCTGAAGTTCTGCAGGAACGGAATCGCCGAGGTGGCGATGGCGATGCGCCCGGATGCGGCGTCGATGGCGTAGCCTTCCAGGCCGGCATAGGCGTACTCGCTGTCGAGCAGGGCCTGGCCGATATGGGCCTGCATGCCTTCCGACCAGCCGAGGGTGATCACCTTGCCGATCTGCGTGTCGCCGCTGAACACGGCGTCGCCGATGTTGGCTGCGGCACCGTCGCCCTTGACCTGGAAGCCCACCACGCGCTGCGCGGCGCCTTCCTCGAGCTTGGCCAGCAGGGCGTCCTTGCCGACGAACTCGTCCTTGTCGTAACGCACCGCCCACTGCAGCTGCAGCTCGATCGGGCAGCGGCTGAACTCGCCGGCCAGGGCCGGATCCCAGCACGGGTTTTCCAGGCGCGAGCGGTTCTGGAAGTCGATGCCGCCGGCCTTCAGGTCGAACTTGGCGCCGGCATCCAGGGCACGCTGCCACAGCTCGGCCAGGGCCTCCTTGGGCGCCAGCACCTTGTAGGAGAACTCGCCGTGCTTGCCGGCGCGCAGCAGGGTCACGCCGTCCACGTGCATGAACTCGAGGAACGGCAGGCCGAGCACATCGAAGCCGAACAGCTCGGACATCAGCTCCCAGCTGTAGGGACCTTCGAACAGCAGGGCGCCGAGCTCGTCCTTGGCGGCGATTTCGACTTCCTCCTCGCCGACCAGGGCCTGCAGGCTAGCGGCCAGCGCGTCGCCGCGCACCCACTCGGTGAGCAGCAGAAAGCGCTCGTCGTCGCACAGCACATAGAGGTCGGTGACGATCTGGCCTTGGTCGTCCAGCAGCACGGTGTACAGCGCCTGTTCGTCACGGATCACCGAGAGGTCGCCACCGACCACGCGGTTGAGGAAGTCGTAGGCTTCGTCGCCCTGGACTTCGACGATGCCGAAGTGCGAGTAGTCGGCCAGCAGGATGTTCTTGCGCGAGGCCTGGTGCTCGGCGGCGGGCGCGCCATAGTGCAGCGGGATGCGCACGCCATTGCGTTCGCCCAGGGTGGCGCCGGCGGCTTGGTGAACGGCTTCCATCGGATTCATCGTTGTGTCCCTCGAATAGTGTTCGGCAGAAGTCAGGCGGCTGCGGCCTGGCGTTGCAGGATGAAACTGGCCAGCGAGTTGACGTTGCGCATGTAGGACGGATCGTCGCCCTCGGAGACGCGCACGCCGAATTCCTCGTCGAGCATCACCACCAGTTCGGTGGCATCCACCGAGTCCAGCTTCAGGCCGCTGCCGAACAGCGGGGTGTCGTCGTCGATCTGGTCCTGGCGCTGGTACAGGTTGAGGCGGTCGATCAGGCTGTCCTTGAGCTTGTCCAGTACGGCCCGGCGCTGGGCGATGGCTTCTTGCAGTTGCTTGTCCATGTGGTGGTCCTCGCGGATGGGGCTTAGCCCGGGTAGTTGAATGGCTTGCTCATGTCGAACCAGAAGTTGGCGAGCTTGCCGACGGTGGTGACCCGCCGACCGATACGCGCCTCGACCTTGAAGTGGCTGAAGCCGGCCGGGTCTTTCATGATCAGTTCGCTGCGCATCTCCAGGGTGTCCCCGGGCAGTACCACGCTCTTGAACTTGAGGTCCTGGGAGGCCAGCACGCCGCCCCACTTCTTGCGGATGCCGGCGATGATCGCCATCCCGTCCTCGCTGTGCAGGGCCTTCTGCAGGTCGCGGCGGGCCGACAGGTCGCAGTCGAAACGCTGCTCGTACTCCTCGCAGAACGCGGTGAGCAGGGTCAGGTAGTCGCTGGTCTGGCCCATCGCCTCGGCGATCAGCACGCCGGGCATGATCGGGCTCTCCGGGAAGTGCCCGGTGAACTGCGGCTCGTTGAACGAGATGTTCTTCACCGCGGTGATGTAGCCACGCGAGCCGCGCTTGAATTCGCAGATCCTGTCGACCAGGAAGAACGGATAGCGCCAGGGGCCCATCTTCATGAGCATCGAGGGTGCGACGAGACTTTCTTCGGAATCGGCCATGGGGCCTCCTTAACGCATGATCAGGCCGCCATCGACCACCAGTGTCTGGCCGACGACGTAGCTCGAGGAGCTGGAGCAGAGGAAGGCGATGGCCTCGGCCACTTCGCGGGTTTCACCCATGCGCTGCAGGGGGATCACCGAGAGGGTCTGGCGGATCACGTTGCGCGGCACGCGCTTGGTCATCACCGACTCGATCAGGCCCGGGGCCACGGCGTTGACCCGCACGCCCTTGGAACCCAGCTCGCCGGCCAGGGTGCGGGTGAAGCCGATCATCCCGGCCTTGGCGGCGCTGTAGTTGGTCTGGCCGAAGCTGTTGGTCAGGCCGGCGATCGACGAGACGTTGACCACCGTGGCCTGCTTGGCCTTGCGCAGCATGCGTAGGGCCGCCTTGGTGGCCATGAAGGTGCCGTACAGGTTGGTCTTGACCACGTCGTCGAACTCGTCGAAGTCCATCATCGAGAACAGGTTGTCGCGGTACTTGCCGGCGTTGTTCACCAGTACGTCGAGCTTGCCCTCGGCCTCTTCGATCTGCGCCAGGGCCGCGTCCAGCTCGGCCTTGTTGGTGATGTCGCACTTGAGCGTCACCAGGCGCCCGGCGAACTCCTGGCGGTCAGCCAGCTCGCCGAGGCGTGCCGGGTTGTTGTTGTAAGTGGCGTACACCTTGCTGCCGTCCTCCAGCAGCTTCTCGCACACCGCCAGGCCGATATCGCCGCTGGCCCCGGTCACCAAGGCGACCTTCCCCTGTAAATCCGTAAATGTTGCCATTGCCCTAGCCCTGTCTTCTGGTGGTCACCCGAGCACAACCGCTGCCACTGCGTGGGTGCCGCAGTGGGATATGCTCAAACTCGCCGCGGTCAGCCCGGACCGCTGCATTTCTTCGCGGAAGCGCCCGGCGAATACCAGGTACGGTCTGCCCGCTGGCTCGTGCTCGATGCACAGATCGTGGAACTGGATGCCGTCGCGAAAACCGCTGCCCAGTGCCTTGACCGCTGCTTCCTTGGCCGCCCAGATGCCCGCCGCGCGTTCCGCGTTGGCCTCGGCGTCGCCGATGTAGTCGCGCTCCTGCGCCGTGTAGACCCGCGTCATGAAGCCCTCGCCGCTGCGCTGGCTGGCGGTGCGAATGCGCTCGATCTCCACGATGTCAATGCCGATGTGCATATCCCCTCCCCTAAGGCCGCTGTGGCATGCCGGCCGCCACCGGCTGCACGCCCAGCTCGCGGATGAACAGGCCGGCCTGTTCGGCATCGCGACGCAGGGTCAGCCCGCGCTCGCGCCAGAAGGCCCAGCCCGGCGCCGCCAGCAGCAACGCGCAGAACATCGGAAACGGCAGCGGCTGCGGCAGTTGTGCCAGCAGGCCGCACAGCACCAGTGCCCATAGGCCCACGGCGGCGTAGTACAGGGCCATGCGCGGCAGCAGCCGGCTGGCGAGCGGTTCGGCATCGCCGGGCACGTTGCGCAGCAAGGCGGACAGGCGCTCGCCCACCGCCGAGTAGAGCCGCGAACGACGGGCGCCGAGGAGCATGAAGAAAGTGACTATCCAGCCCAGCAGCAGCGCCGCCACGACGAACTCCGGCTTGCCGTAGCCGCCTTGCAGATCGAAGTCGGCGCGGCCCTGCAGCGGCCAGATCAGGCATAGGCTGATCAGCAGGCTGATGGCCAGGTCTTCCGCGCGGTAACGGCCGGCGTTGCGCAGACGCTTCATGTGCGGCAACAGGGTGTTCTCGCCCTGATCGCTGGCCAGCACCATGAAGTACGGTGCGCTGCCGGTGAGCAGCAGAGCCAGCAGCAGTGGGAACAACAAGCCCAGCACGATCAGCGCCACCAGACCTGGATGTGCCGGCGCCAGGGTCAATCCGCCCCACAACAGCGAGGTGATCAGGCTGGCGAGCAGCAGCGGCAGGACGAAGGGTTGCTGCAGCGGGTTGAGCAGGCCGATCAGCGGACTGACGCGCAGTTGCTGCAGCTGCTGCAGTTCGGCCGGCAGGACCATGAACTTGAGCGAGCGCGCCGCGTAGATCCAATAGCCCGGCGCATCGCGGGAAGCGCCCAGAGTGACGCCGAAGGCGATGGCGAAACCGGCCGGCAACACCTCCAGCAGGCCCAGCGCTTGACTGTTGCGCAACAGGGCGAAGGCCAGCAGCAGGCACAGGAAGCTGACGCCCAGGCACAGGCCGAAACCATAGCGACCGGCGTGCTGGCGGAAAGTCGGCAACATGCTTGGCGCCTCAGTCGGCCAGCGCCGCTTGCGGCGCCAGGTAGTCGGAGACATGACCCACCGCCGGCAGCGGCTGCAGCTCGGTGAAATCGAGCAACAGGCGACCCAGCACCTTCTTCGGACCGACTTCGAGGAAGCCGCCGACACCGCTGGCCGCCAGGGCCAGCATGGTTTCGCGCCAGCGCACGGTGGAATACAGATTGATCACCAGATCACGGCGGATCTGCGCGATATCGGCAACAGGCGCCGCCGCCTGATTGGTAAACAGCGGCAGCTGCGGTGCGGCGAACTCGAGATCGTCGATCACCGCCTGGAAGTCCTCGCGGCCAGCCAGCATCAGCGAGCTGTGCCAGGCGCCGTTGACCGGCAGCTTGACCTGTTCGAAGCCGGCCCGCAGCAGTGCCGGCAGCAGCTCCTTGAGCGCCGACTTGCTACCGGAAATCACCTGCTGGCGGGGCGAGTTGTCGTTGGCCACGGTGATGCCGTCGGCCAGTTCGTGGGCGGCGATCAGTTCGGCGATGGCATCGCGGCCGACACCCTTGATGGCGTACATGGCGCCGTCGGTCTGTTCGGCCAGGGCCTGCATGATGCGGCCACGGGCAGCCACGGCGCGGAACACATCCTCCATGCCCAGCACGCCGGCGGCGAACAGCGCGGAGAACTCGCCAACGCTGTGCCCGGCCACGGCAGCTACCGGCGGTTCGCCACGCTCGCGCAGCGCCTCCAGGCTGGCGACGTTGACACAGGTGACCGCGACCTGCTGGTACTGGGTCTTGTCCAGCTTGGGCATCGGCCCCTTGCTGCACAGGCGGCGCAGGTCGAAGCCGGCAATGTCGCTGGCGCAGTCCCAGACTCGCGCGGTGGCGGCGGACTGGTCGCAGACCTCCTCGCCCATGCCGATATGCTGGGTACCCTGCCCCGGGAACAGCAGGGCCACACCCTTGTCACCAGATCGCTCGAACACCTGCATAACCCACCCCGCTGTTTCCCAATCGACCGAATTCACTGTTATCCGGACCATCCAGATAACCGCCACCGACATACACTTCGAAAGTTCTCGTCAACTGCGACGAGAAGTGCAGATTGAGGGCGAAGCTGCGATCTTCCAGGTTGTAGATCGTCGAACTTTCCCATGACAGCCTGCGCAACTCGGCTTCATTACTATCCAGATGCGCCATCAGGTAGTTACGCCCCGGCAACAGGTCGCGCCGGGCCATGTTGTCCGCCTCCTGGACGAACAACAGCTGATAGTTTCTGAATAGATCCGCGGCAGTCGCCTGATAAGCTCCTTCGAGCAGATCGAGCGTTTCGAAATAATTGTCCCAGTCTTTCTGTTGCCATCCCTGATCCTGAAACAGGTACTCCAGCGAGATGGCTGTATTGTTATCCGTGGTGTATCTAAGCCCGGCGCCGAACTGGTAGAAGTGATCTTTATCCTGCTCTTCGAAGAAATCGTCTTCTGCCGGCAAACGATACGACTGCAAACTATCCAGCGCCGTCTTGTCGAACTCGTTTACCTGACTCTGTTCATTGACGGAAAGCTCGATATTGAGAATCCAGTCCTCGGTCAGAAAACCACTGGTACCGATACCAAACGCATAACTCTCACCACCGACCATGACCAGACGAGGATTGAAGTCCTCGAACATGGCGGTGGTATATGACAGGTAATACCGCTCTGCCGAATTGGTCCGCTGCAATGTCGTCCATTCCGCCACTCGCTCCTTGTGCGACGGATTGGCCAGTTGCGGAAGTACCGCCAACTCAAGAGTGCCCGCCTGGCTGAACCAGGACATCTGCGCCACCATCGCGCCTTCGCGATAAGTGTCGCGCCAGGACACACCTAACGCATTTACCGCACCCCGCGACGAGTAGTTGCTCGGGCTCTGCAGGAAATCCAACGGACTGACGAAGAAGAACTGCCCGTTGCGTATATCTTTCTTACCGATATCGATAAACACCGACTCATGCGGCGTCAGCGATATATAGGCCTCGCGCACGAAGCCATGGTTGTCATAACCGTCGTTCTCCTGGGCGATACCGTTATCGCCGAAGGTTTCCAGACGCTCACCGAAGACGTTGAAATGCAGCTTCGTCGTCTCACCCGCACAATCCCCATTGAGTTCGCCGTAGGTCGCCGCCGACCCCATGGCCCGAGTAAAATCCTCGTCCGGGTTAAGCCACGCATCCCGCACCGCAGAGCGCCCCGCCTCCGCCCCGGCGAAGCCGGACAGGCTGCACGGCTGCTCGGCACACACCGGCTCGGCCGCCAGCGCCAGGCAAACGCCGGCCAACAGAAATTCGTTCCGCCACATCGGAATACCCACCCTTCCCTGTCAGATATTCAACGCAGACGCAGCAGATACTCTTTCTGGAAATAGGCTTCCGGCACGGCTTCCAGGCGCACGTCGGAATACAACATGCGCGTGTACTGTTCTTTCTTCAGGCTGTCTTCGATATAGATTTCATGCGGTCGCTCGACACCCAGCGCCGGCTTGTAATCCTTGTACCAGGCACGCTTTATCAACTTGTCGTTGGTGGCGAGAAACTCTGCCTTGTAGGGCCGATAGTTCTCCGCATCGACCCAGTAGATGACCTTCGGATAAGTCACATGCGGCCAGCGACGCTGCAATTCCAGGCGATAGCATTTGCGCCCCTCGCAATCCTCGGTGGCCACCAATTTGGATATATAGGAAAGATCGAAGTCGGTAGCGACCACATCGCCATTGGAAACCTGTCCGACCAGGCGCTGTTGTCGTGAAATAGGAATAGGGCGACGCAGCTTTGGCTCGTAGTACCAGAGTTTGTCGAAGATGGATAACAGCGACTTGCCACGCTCGGTGGGCGGATCGACGAAACGCACCAGTGCGCGCGCGTCGCCCTCTTGCCCGGACTCTGGCTTATAGAAACGCATGGCCACATCGAAACTTTGCCGAGTGACTTCACTATCGCCCTTCATCTCCGCCAGAGTCAGGGTATAGCGGAAGGGCTCGGCCGGGGCACGAATACGGTCGGCGCGACGGATAATATCCACGGCGCGCGCATCTTCGGAAACTTGATCCGCTGTATTTTCAGAAGAGTTTGCAGACTGCTGAGCAGCCGCCGGCGCCATGGGCGCGAAAAACGCCCAGCCCAGGATCAGAAATAAAGAAACTACGCCGTGCCGCATCCCTTCATCCCCCGCAACGCCAATAGACAAAGCCTGGACACTGCAGAACTTATTATTGTTATGGCGAAGAACTTCCTGAGCATCGCCTATGGTTCAGCTTCAAAGCTGGCCGAATCCTATTTTTAGGCAAGCATTAATGTCAACACGGCATTCCGTGAACTATTTCTGTAATGAATGGCCTATCGCCATGTTTGCCACAGGCAATATCAACTTAAATCGGCGGCACGTTTAATTAGAAAGAGAGTTCTAAATTCATTAATAGTCCACCCTGCAATATGACCATCCAGTCACGACAACTGCGCAGAATACTGCCAACCATGACGTCGGATTCGCTGCAGGTACGATCGCCCCACAACGGCGCAGCTAATTTGGTGCACCTATTGGCAGTAGCGCCGGTAGAACTTCCGAGACTGGCCTCAGGCGCTGACGGAGGAATGTCGAGCAGAGTGCTGCGACGAAAAGCAGAGAAAAAAGGATGACTGGCCGGTTTCCGGTCGCTATCTGTGCAGATTTCGGCGAAACGCCAAGAGCGCCGACAGCCTCAGATACGTGTACTGAACCAGGACAGCAGCAGAGCGGCGCCCAGAGTGGCGCCACCAAAACCGTAGAAGAAGCGGTTGATGCGCTGGGTCGGCTCGTCCAGCAACGAGGTTTCCTCGTCGATCTCGTCCAGTTCGCTGTCGGCGGCTAGGTGGGCAACCGCACGCTGCTCGCGCAGGCGGGTGGCCAGCAGCAGCCAGCTGCCGGCGACGGCAAAGAACAATGCCAGGCCGTTGAGCACTTGCCCGGGATAGGTCGAGAACAGGGTCCAGAGGTACTGCAGGGACACGCGAATCACCTCAACAGGAGAAAGATGCACCATAGACAGGAGAGGCTGGCACCAGAAGCGGGCAAGGAGGCTCGCCAGGCTCTGCCCTGCCCTTCTTGGCCACTCGTCGGAGCACCAGAAACAGGCAGCGCCCCGCCGGAAAAGGCCCCAGGGCCCGTGTTTGGCGGGCGGCAGTCTACTGGAACCCGCCTGGTTATGAGCTGCGTTCCGACGAACGTTGGTGCTTATCACCAAATTGTCTGAAAACGGTCATCCAACTGGCCTAGGGTTTGTTACTCCATCCGTGACTATCCAGTCACTGTGGTGACGGAGCGAATTCCATAACAGCGGAGGACCCGCCATGCTCAACCCGCAACCTGTTGACCGCGACTATCTCATCGACTCGCTGGACGAAGTGGAAGCCGTGGTAGATGAACTCTCCTTCAACGTGCAGGACTACCACTGGCTGGTGTATTGCGCCCTCGGTGGCCACGAGCACTACGATCTGCCGGATATCGACGAACGCACCGGCTTTAGCCTGCCAGAGCTTTACGCCGAAGCGGCCTGACCAGGCGGCCTGCCCGAACATGAAAAAGCCCGGCGATGCCGGGCTTTTTCGTTGCGCAGAACGCCTTACTGCTGGCCGAGCATCTGGCCGATGGTCGGGTCCTTGAAGGTGCGGGTCAGGGCGTCGCTGAGTACGTCGCTGATCAGCTTGGTGTTGGTTTCCTGGTTCGGCGCCATGCCAAAGCGCTGGTTCAGCGAGGCGCCGTAGCGGCCGCTGTAGCGACGGGCACTGTTCTGCACATCGGCGCGGAAGGTGGCGCTGATGTCGGCCTCGGTGACGTACATGCCTTCCTTCGGCGACTGGTACTTCAGCTCGGCCAGGGTCAGGGTCAGCTGCGGCGCGTTGTAGGCGTTCTGGCTCGGCGTGAAGCCGAGCAGGCGGACGGCCGCCTCGGCCTCGGCCTGCAGGCGCGGCAGGATGTCCTGGCCTTGCACGCTGATGGCGCTGGTTTCCGGATACAGGCCGCCGCGGGTGCCGAGTACCGGCGACGGGCGACCGTCGGCAACGCGTACCACGACCGGCTGGCCCTGGCCGACGGCCACCAGCGCGGCGTTGAGCTTGGGCTGCGGGCGCAGCTGCTGCGGGCTGTGGGCGCAGCCGACGAGGGCGACGCCGAGAGCGCCTAGCAGACCGAACAACAGGTGTTTCTTCATGAGCGATCTCCAGAAGGTGGCTGCGGAAAATGGCCGGCAGTATACCCACCGCTCCGCTGGGCCGACAGCTGTGTTTCAGACCGTCGCCGAGGCCGTGCGGTTCCTGTCATCGCCCTGTCACCGCCGCATGCGATAAGACTCCGGCAACCGAAGGAGAATCGCTCGATGATGAGTCTATGGTCCCTGCTTACCCCCCCGCGCGCCAGGATGCGCCGGTTCGCCCTGCTGGATGCCACGGGCACCTGCCGCGCCCTGCGCGAGGCAAGCGAACTGCCAGCCGAGGCCGGCTGGGTGGAAGTGCGCGAGCTGCGCAACCAGTGGCTGGGCCAGGCATTGCCGCTGGAGGCGATGATCGCGCCGCGACACATCGGCATGCGCCCGCGCCCTGCCCTCGCCGCCTGAATCCCGGGCATGAAAAAAGCCGCCCGAGGGCGGCTTTTTCGTTGGCGCTAGGGCATCAGACGAGCTGCAGGGCCTTGTCGCTCTGCTCGCTGACCGAGCGGTACAGCGCGGCGTCTTCTTCCAGCACCTTCTCGCGGGCCGGGAAGATTTCCTTGAGCTTGGCGGCCCAGGCAGCGCTACCGGCTTGCGCGGCGAAGCAGCGCTCGATCAGGTTGAGCATGATCGATACGGTGACCGAGGCACCTGGCGAGGCACCCAGCAGGGCCGCGATGGTGCCGTCCTCAGCCGCCACCAGTTCGGTACCGAACTGCAGGATGCCGCCCTTCTTGGCGTCCTTCTTGATGATCTGCACGCGCTGGCCGGCGATCTCGAGGCGCCAGTCGGCCGGGTTCAGGTTCGGGTAGAACTTGCGCAGGGATTCCAGGCGCTGTTCCGGCGACTGCAGCACTTCCTTGATCAGGTAGCGGGTCAGGTCGAAGTTGTCGCGGGCCACGGCCAGCATCGGGCCGATGTTGCTCGGACGTACCGACAGCGGCAGGTCGAGGAACGAGCCGTACTTGAGGAACTTGGTGGTGAAGCCGGCGTAGGGGCCGAACAGCAGCGAGGTCTTGCCGTCCACCACGCGGGTGTCCAGGTGCGGCACGGACATGGGCGGTGCGCCCACTTCGGCCTGGCTGTAGACCTTGGCCTGGTGCTGCTTGACCACTTCCGGGTTGTCGCAACGCAGCCACTGGCCACTCACCGGGAAGCCGCCGAAGCCCTTGCCTTCCTCGATGCCGGACATCTGCAGCAGCGGCAGTGCGCCGCCACCGGCGCCGAGGAACACGAACTTGGCTTTGATCTCGCGCTGCTCGCCGCTCTTGGTGTTCTTGACCTCGGCACTCCAGCCGTCGGCGGTGCGCTTGAGGCCGGTGACCTTCTGGCTGTAGCTGACGGTGGTGCCGCCCTGCTGGGCGAGGTACTGCAGCAGCTGGTTGGTCAGGGCGCCGAAGTTGACGTCGGTGCCGTTCAGCGCGCGGGTCGCGGCGATGCGCTCGTTGGCATCGCGGCCCTGCATCATCAGCGGCATCCACTCGGCCATGGCGGCCTTGTCTTCGGTGTACTCCATGCCGGCGAAGGCATGATGCTGGGTCAGCGCGGCATGACGGGTCTTGAGGAAACCGACATCCTTCTCGCCACGGACGAAGCTCAGGTGCGGCACCGGATTGATGAAGTTCTTCGGCGAGCCGAAGGCGCTCTTGCCGCACAGGTACGACCAGAACTGCTTGGAAACCTCGAACTGGGTGTTGATCTGCACCGCCTTCTTGATGTCCACCGAACCATTCGCCGCCTGCGGCGTGTAGTTCAGCTCACAGAGGCCGGCGTGGCCGGTACCCGCGTTGTTCCACGGGTTGGAGCTTTCGATGGCGCCGGAGGAACGCAGTTCGGCGATCTCCAGCTTGAGGTTGGGGTCCAGCTCCTTGAGCAGCACCGCCAGGGTGGCGCTCATGATGCCGGCCCCGACCAGCAGCACATCCACAGTTTCGTGATTGACTTGCGTCATTAACGCTTCTCCAAGATCTGCAGTACCAAGCCGCTGACATCGGCCTTTTGAGCCGCGCACCGACGTCTAATCACTGGCAGCCAGACGGGTGTCTGGAGCTTCGGAGGGCTCGCACCGTGGCCGATGACTTGGCCTGACCGATCCCGAGCAACCTCGTCCGGCGCGCACCGCCTGTGGGCGGTCCGCACGTTCAATTCTTCACTTCCCGGCAGAGCTCGAAACGCTCTGCAACGCCCCTTCAGCGGGGCACGCAAGACGCGCGCCAGACCAGCTGCCGCGCCGGCTCGGGAGATTTACGGCGCGCACAATACCACTATTGCCGCGGGCTCAGTCGCAAAAAATGCACGAACCCCGGCGGACGGTCATTTTTTCTACGGCTCTCAGGCTTTTGCTGCTTTAACGGCTTCGACGTAGGGCTCGGCCAGGCGCTGATCCTGGATCAGGGCGATGAAATCCTGGCCCTTGGCGTCCCGCGCGTTCAGGTCGTAGCCGGCCTGCTTGAAGAAGGTCAGGAATTTCTCGAAGTCGTCGATGCGCAGGCCGCGGTAGGCCTTGACCAGCTTGTGCAGGGACGGCGGGGTGTCATCCGCCGGCTCGACGTCGAGGAACAGCTTGATCGAGTCGTCGCTGATCTCTTCGCCAATCACCTGTTTCTTGTCTTTACGCATCACGCACTCCAGCTAGCGGGCATCACGGGGGCCGGCAGTTTACCCTTGCCCCGTGCGCCGCTCAACGCGACTAAAGGCAGCAGCCGGGAGTCCCGTGGACCGCGACTAGACCGGCGAGTCGCCGAGCGGCCGGAACTGCGCGCGCATCCAGGCCAGGTAATCGGCCACCCCTGGTTCGCCCTCGCGCGGCGCCCAGGCGGCCTGCTCGGCCTCGACCAGCGGCCGATAGGGGCCGGCCTTGCATTCGAAGAGGATGCTGTCGGCCGTCAGTACCACCAGGGCGTGGAACTGACCGGGAGTGAGATCCACGCCCCGGCAGTCGCCGCCGGCTTCGAGCAGACGGGTCTGCTGCAGGCTGCCGTCCTCGGCGAACAGCAGCAGGCCGATGCGCCCCTGCAGCACCAGCAGGGTCTCGGCCTTGTCGGCTGACAGGTGACGATGGGGAGGAATATAGGTGTCGGGCTGCAGCCCCACCGCCAGGCGGTGGCAGGGCTCGCTCATGTCGTGCAGGTTGTGGTGGGCGCGCCGGCGCGGGGCCTCTGCCGCCTTGCCCGCCAGCTCGGCGAACAGGGCGCGGTCGAGAAACACCGGTGCGCGCACTTACAGGCCTTTAACCGCGAAGATGCCCGCGGCGTTGCGCCAGTAGCCCTTGTAGTCCATGCCGTAACCGAAGATGAAGCGATCCTCGCAGGGCAGGCCAACGTAGTCCGCCTTGAGGTCCGGGCGGGCCTTGCGGTCATGGGTCTTGTCGATCAGCACGGCGGTGTGCACGGCGCTGGCGCCGGCGTGCTTGCAGAACTCGATGATGGCCGACAGGGTGTGCCCCTCGTCGAGGATGTCGTCGATGATCAGCACTTCGCGATCGATGAAGGAGATTTCCGGCTTGGCCTTCCAGAACAGCTCGCCGCCGGTGGTCTCGCTGCGGTAGCGGGTGGCGTGCAGGTAGGACAGCTCCAGCGGGAAGCCCAGCTTGGGCAGCAGCTTGCCGGCGAAGATCAGGCCGCCATTCATCACGCAGAACACCACCGGGTTGCGCTCGGCCAGCTCGCCGTTGATGGCCGCGGCCACCTGGTCGATGGCGGCCTCCACCTGGGCCTCGTTGAACAGGCAATCGGCTTCGGCCATGACTTGGCGGATGTGGGCGAGATCGGCGGACATGGCGTGCTCCGGAAGGTAAAAGTGGGCTGGTTAAAAAATGGCCGGCAAAGGTACTCAGATGGGCGCCAGAGGGCAAGTCCGGCAGCATATTTTCTGACCAATCGAACAGCTAAACCGTTAAACTGCGCGGCTTCTAGACGGCATTACCAGTGCTTTACTCTAGCCAGAATTTCCTTCCCGCCCCGGAGAACTCCGCATGCCCATCCGTGAGATCCGCCATCCGCTGATCCGCCACAAGATCGGTCTGATGCGCCGCGCCGACATCAGTACCAAGAACTTCCGCGAACTGGCCCAGGAAGTGGGCGCCCTGCTGACCTACGAGGCGACCAACGACCTGCCGCTGGAGCACTACGAGATTCAGGGCTGGGCCGGACCGGTGCAGGTGGAGAAGATCGCCGGCAAGAAGATCACCGTGGTGCCGATCCTGCGTGCCGGCATCGGCATGCTCGACGGCGTGCTCAGCCTGGTGCCGGGCGCCAAGGTCAGCGCCGTGGGCATCGCGCGCAACGAGGAGACCCTGCAGGCACACACCTACCTGGAGAAGCTGGCGCCGGAGATCGACGAGCGCCTGGCGCTGATCGTCGACCCGATGCTGGCCACCGGCGGCTCCATGGTCGCCACCATCGACCTGCTGAAGAAGGCTGGCTGCAAGGAGATCCGCGCCATGGTCCTGGTCGCCGCCCCCGAGGGCATCCAGAAGGTCGAGGACGCCCATCCAGATGTGATCATCTATACCGCCTCCATCGACCAGCGCCTCAACGAACACGGCTACATCATTCCCGGCCTGGGTGACGCCGGCGACAAGATATTCGGCACCAAGCAGAAGGACGCCTGAGCATGAGCGAGTACAACGACCCGCTGCCGCGGCAGATCCTCTCCGGCGCGCAGATGCTGTTCGTCGCCTTCGGCGCCCTGGTGCTGATGCCACTAATCACCGGCATGGATCCGAACGTGGCGCTGTTCACCGCCGGCGTCGGCACCCTGCTGTTCCAGCTGGCCACCGGGCGCCAGGTGCCGGTGTTCCTGGCATCGAGCTTCGCCTTCATCGCGCCGATTATCGCCGCCCAGGGTGAGTTCGGCCTGCCGGCGGTGCTTGGCGGCGTGGTCGCCGCCGGCTTCGTCTACACCTTCCTCGGCCTGGCCGTGAAGCTGAAAGGGCCTGGCTTCATCGACCGCATCCTGCCGCCAGTGGTGATCGGCCCGGTGATCATCGCCATCGGACTGGCCCTGTCGCCGGTCGCGGTGAACATGGCCATGGGCAAGACCGGCGACGGTGCCGCCGAACTGGTGCCCTACCAGACCGCCATGTTCATCTCCATGCCGGCACTGGTCACCACCCTACTGGTAGCGGTGCTCGGCCGCGGCCTGTTCCGCCTGGTACCGATCCTCGCCGGCATCGCCGTGGGCTGCAGCCTGGCCGCCTTCTTCGGGGTGATCGACACCGCTGGCATCGTCGCCGCGCCCTGGCTGGCCATGCCCAACTTCGTCGCCCCCGAGTTCCACCTGGGCGCCATCCTCTACATGGTGCCGGTGGCCCTGGCCCCGGCCATCGAGCACATCGGCGGAGTGATCGCGGTCGGCACCGTCACCGGCAACGACTTCGTGCGCAAGCCCGGCCTGCACCGCACCCTGCTCGGCGACGGCCTGGCCACCTCGGCCGCCGGCCTGTTCGGCGGCCCGCCCAACACGACCTACGCAGAAGTCACCGGCGCGGTGATGCTGACCAAGAGCTTCAACCCCAAGGTGATGACCTGGGCGGCCGTGTTCGCGATTCTGCTGGCCTTTATCGGCAAGTTCGGCGCGGCGCTGCAGGCCATCCCGGTCCCGGTGATGGGCGGCATCCTCTGCCTGCTGTTCGGCTCCATCGCGGTGGTCGGCCTGAACACCCTGATCCGTCACCAAGTGGATCTGTCCGAGGCGCGCAACCTGATCATCGTCTCGGTGACCCTGGTGTTCGGCATCGGCGGCATGGTCATCGGCGGCAAGGAGTTCGCCCTGTCCGGCATCTCCCTGTGCGCCATCAGCGCCCTGGCGCTGAACCTGCTGCTGCCGGGCGGCAGCGCCTGGCACAAGCACCCGCCGATCGACCCGGAGATCTGAATGAAAAAGCCCCGCTCTCGCGGGGCTTTTTTTATGCAGCTCACGTAGGGCGGGTGAAACCTGCGCGATCCTACGCGGGTTTCACCCGCCCTACCCTTCCCGCTTATGGCTCAGAACGGCTCGGCGATGTACTTGAAGGGGTAGTTGGCCGCCTTGTACTTGCCGATCTTGCGCTTGGGCAGCTTGACCTCGGGCTGCTCCACCGGCTGGTAGGGGATCTGCTCCAGCAGGTGGCTGATCAGGTTCAGCCGCACCCGCTTCTTGTCTTCCGAGCGCGCCATATACCAGGGCGCCCAGGGCGTGTCGGTGGACTCGAACATCTCGTCGCGGGCCTGGGTGTAGTCGTCCCAGCGGTTGAACGACTTGATGTCCATCGGCGACAGCTTCCAGGTCTTGCGCCCGTCGTCGATGCGCGCGTGCAGGCGCCGCTCCTGCTCCTGCGGGCTGACCTCCAGCCAGTACTTGAGCAGGATGACGCCGGACTCGACCACGGTGCGCTCGAACATTGGCGCCTGGGCGAGAAACTTCTGCACCTGGCTCTCGCTGCAGAAGCCCATCACCCGCTCCACCCCGGCGCGGTTGTACCAGCTGCGATCGAAGATCACGACCTCCCCCGCCGCCGGCATCTGCGTCAGGTAGCGCTGGATGTACATCTGGCTCTTCTCCCGCTCGGTGGGCGCCGGCAGCGCCACCACACGGAACACCCGCGGGCTGACCCGTTCGGTCAGCGCCTTGATGGTGCCGCCCTTGCCGGCGCCATCACGCCCCTCGAAGACGATCACCACCTTGGCGCCGCTGGCCACCACCCACTGCTGCAGCTTGACCAGCTCGACGTGCAGCTTATGCAGCTGCTCCTCGTAGTCCTTGCGCGAGAGTTTTGCGTCCGCTGCCTTGGCGGAGACCGCGGCCTTTCCCTGTGCTGCCTTCTTCTGTTTGCTCATGGCGAACCCGTCATTGGTGACTACCTCCGACGAGCCTAGATCGCCATCCGCAGGCTTGCCACGTACCGGGCAACACCATGGCCGCTGGCAACGCATGACAGCGCGCGCTATGGTCTGCAGCCACTCAAAGCCGCCAGCGAATGACCGCCATGCTCGACACACTTTCCCGCGTCTTCGGCTTCTCCCAGCTGCGCCCCGGCCAGGAGCGCATGGTCAACGCCGTGCTCGGCGGGCGTTCGGCGGCGGCGATCTTCCCCACCGGCTCGGGCAAGTCGCTGTGCTACCAGCTGCCGGCGCTGCACCTGCCGCACCTGACCCTGGTGGTGTCGCCGCTGCTGGCGCTGATGCAGGACCAGCTGGCCTTCCTGCATGCCCGCGGCATCAGCGCGGCCAGCATCGATTCGGCGCAGAGCCGCGAGCAGACGGCCGAGACCATGGCCCGCGCCAAGAGCGGCGAGCTGAAGATCCTGATGATCTCGGTCGAGCGCCTGAAGAACGAGCGCTTCCGCCACTTCATCGGCCAGGTGCCGATCTCCCTGCTGGTGGTCGACGAGGCGCACTGCATCTCCGAGTGGGGCCACAACTTCCGCCCGGACTACCTCAAGCTGCCCGACTACCAGCGCCAATTCGCCATTCCCCAGGTGCTGCTGCTCACCGCCACGGCGACGCCGCCGGTAATCGCCGACATGCAGCGCAAGTTTGCGATTTCCACAGATGACGTGGTCACCACCGGCTTCTACCGGGCCAACCTCAACCTGCTGGTAGAGCCGGTGGCCGGGCGCGACAAGCAGCGCCGTCTGGTCGAGTGGCTGGGCGCCAAGGCCGGCCAGCCGAGCATCGTCTACGTCACCCAGCAGAAGACTGCCGAACAGGTGGCCGAGCAGCTCGGCCAGCGCGGCATCGCCGCCAGCGCCTACCACGCCGGCATGCCCCACGAGGCGCGCGAGGCGATCCAGCGCCAGTTCATGGACGGGCGGATCAACTGCATCGTCGCCACCATCGCCTTCGGCATGGGCATCGACAAGAGCGACATCCGCAACGTGGTGCACTTCGACCTGCCCAAGTCGATCGAGAACTACAGCCAGGAAATCGGCCGCGCCGGACGCGACGGCCAGCCGTCCGACTGCCTGGTGCTGGCCAATCGCGACAGCCTCAACGTGCTGGAGAACTTCGTCTACGGCGACACGCCGGAACTGGGCGGCATCCGCCGCGTGCTCGACGAGCTGCTGGCCAGCGCGCCGGACGGCCAGTGGGAGCTGATGCTCAACCAGCTCTCCGAGCACAGCAATATCCGCCAACTGCCGCTCAAGACCCTGCTGGTGCAGCTGGAGCTGCGCGGCATCATCGCCCCGCGCTACGCCTACTTCGCCGAGTACCGCTTCAAGTACCTGGTCGAACCGGAGGTGCTGCTGGGCAAGTTCGAGGGTGAACGGCGCCAGTTCGTCGAAGCCATAGTCGCCAGCTCCAGCCGCGCGCGGACCTGGTGCACGGTGGATTTCGACGCCCTGTACAACCAGCACCAGGCCGAGCGCGGCCGGGTGGTCAAGGCCCTGGACTTCTTCCAGGAGCGCGGCTGGATCGAGCTGGAAAGCAAGCAGATGACCGAGGTCTACGCCCTGCTCGACCCGCGCTTCGACCCGCAGCGGCTGAGCGCCGAACTGCACGCCTACTTCAAGCAGCAGGAAGCCAGCGAGATCCGTCGCATCCACGCCATGCTCGAGCTGTTCGCCACCGACCAGTGCCTGAGCCAGCGCCTGGCCGCCTACTTCGGCGACGCCAACGCACCGCAGCGCTGCGGCCATTGCTCGGTGTGCCACGGCCAGGTTGCCCGCCTGCCCGCAGCCCCGACCCTGCACCCGCTGGCCGAGCAGGACCTGCACGCGCTGTGCGCCAGTTTCAGCCAGCGCCATCGGGAATACAGCGGCGAAGCGCCGAGCAGCGAATGCCTGACCCGCTTTCTCTGCGGCATCAGCGTGCCGCTGTTCACCAAGCTCAAGGCGCGGCAGATTCCCGGTTTCGCCGCGCTGGAGGACTATCCCTACGCCGAGGTGCGCGACTGGGTGGAGCGCCAGGCCTAGCGCGACAGGCTGACCCGATACGCCCCATCCGCATCGATCTCGCCTACTCCGCCGGGCGTGCCGAGCAGCAGTTCGTCGCCCACCTGCACCACACTGCTGAAGCTGGGCAGCGCGCTGTCCGGCGAGGCCTGCAGGCTTTCCAGCACACGACCCTCGCCGTCGAAACGGAACACGTGGGGATAGCGGCTGGGCCGCGCCAGCAGCGCCGGCGGCAGGCGCGCGGCGACCTTGCGCAGGAACGGCCAGGGCCCCAGGGCATCGAGCACGGCCTTGCGCGGCGAGAAGAACGAGCACCAGTAACTGCCATCCGGGGCGACGGAGAGATCGCCGGGGAAGCCCGGCAGGTTGTCCACCAGCACCTCGCGCTGGCCGCTGCGCGGGCCCCGTATCCACAGGCGCGTGATGCGATAGGCGCCAGTCTCGGCGACCAGCAGGTAGGACTCGTCCGGACTGAGCACCACGCCGTTGGCGAACTGCAGGCCATCCATCACCCGCTCGATGCGCCCGTCCGGGTCACGCACGAACACACCGCCGTCACCCCTGTGCTCCAGCAGCGCGCGCTTGTTGTCGGCCAGGCCCCAGCGGCTGGAGGCCTCGGTAAAGAACAGGCGGCCGTCGCGAGCCACGAACACATCGTTGAGGAAGGTGAAGCGCTGCCGCGCATCGCTCTGCACCAGCACCTGCGCCTGGCCGTCGGGCGTGATGCGCCAGACCTTGGCATTGGCCTCGTCCGCCGCGTACAGGCTGCCGTCCGGGCCGAAGTTCATGCCCACCGGGCGACCGTCGAGAGTGACGAAGGTCTGCACGGGCTGGCCGGCCTGCCAGCGCAGGATGCGCCCGTCACCGATTCCGCTGTAACGCCGACCCTGGTCATCCACTACCACAGTATCCGGCCCGGCCAGGCCGGACTGCTCCAGCACGGCGCCATCCAGCCGAGTATTAACAGCCCACACGCCCTCGGCCCTGGGCACCGGGCCGGGCTGCCAGGCCCGCGGCTGCAGCGTTGTGGGCCAGAACAGCAAATAGCCGAGGCCGGCCAGCACGATGAGTAGCAATGCCTTGCGCATGCGCGGAGTCCTTGAGCTTATTGTTGTGCCAGCAGCCTACGCCGGGCGTGCGTTCGCGAAAGTCGCCCAGCCGGCCAAAGCGCTGGCTTTGCCGCCCCTCATGCAGACAAACGCGGCAGGCCCCAGTGGGTCTGCGCCAGCCATTCGGCGAAGGCCTGGGGCGCCAGCGGTTTGCTCAGCAGGTAGCCCTGGGCGATATCGCAGCCGAGCTGGTCCAGGCGCTGCAGCACGGCGTCGGTCTCCACCCCTTCGGCCACCACGCGCAGGCCCATGTTGTGACCGAGCTCGACGGTGGAGCGGACGATGATGTCGTCGTCCGGGTTGCTCAGCAGGTCCTGGACGAAGGACTTGTCGATCTTCAGCTCGTGCACCGGCAGGCGCTTGAGCTGGGCCATGCTGGAGTAGCCGGTACCGTAGTCGTCGATCGACAGGCGCACGCCCAGCTCGCACAGCTGCTGCAGCTGCCCCAGGGCCTGCTCGGGATCGGCCATCACCGCGCTCTCGGTGATCTCCACGACGAGACTGCCCGGCTGCACCTGGTGTTCGGCCAACTGGGCGGCGATGTAACCGGCGAAGCCGGGGTCGGCCAGGTCGAGGGCGGAGACGTTGATCGCGGTCTTCAGGCCCAGGCCCAGGCCCTGGTCGTGCCAGGCGCGGCTCTGCGCCAGGGCCGTGCGCACCACCCAGCGGGTCAGCGCGCAGACATTGCCGGTCTGCTCGGCCAGGGGAATGAACTCGTCCGGCGGGACGAAGCCGTGCACCGGATGGATCCAGCGCACCAGGCATTCCACACCGAGCAGGCGCCGCGCGCGGATATCCAGCTTGGGCTGGAAGTACAGGCTCAGCTGGCCCTCCTCCACCGCGCTCTTCAGTTCGCTCATCAGGGCCAGGCGCACCAGGCTGTGGCGGTCCAGTTCCGGACGGTACAGCGCATAGGGCGAGCGCTGCGCCTTGCCCCAGTACATCGCCACCTCGGCGTGCTGCAGCAGGCTGCCGGCGCTCTCGCCATGGTCCGGATGCAGGGCGATGCCGAGGGTGGCATTGAGCGTCATGCTGATGCCACGCACCACGAACGGTTGCTGCAGGGCCGCGCGATAGTGCTCGGCGGTGGGCACCACCTGGCCCGGATGGCAATGCGGCACCAGCACGGCAAACTCGTCGCCGCCCAGGCGCGCCAGTTGCTCGCCGCCGCGCAGCAGCTCCTGCAGGCGCCCGGCGAGCAGACGCAGCAGCTGGTCGCCGGCCTCGTGGCCGAGGGTGTCGTTGAGGTCCTTGAAGTTGTCAAGGTCCATCAGCAGCACCGCCACGCCCTCGCCAGGCTGGCATTGCAACAGCGCCTGCTGCAGCTCGGCAACGAAGCGGTTGCGGTTGGCCAGCTCGGTCAGCGGATCACGGTAGGCGAGGAAGCCGATGGTCTCCTCGCGCTCGGCGATACCGCGCTGCATGGCGGCGAACTCGTGGGCCAGCAGGCCGACCTCGCCACCGGCGGCGGTCGCCACACTGGCCTGGTAGTCGCCGCCGGCGATGCGCCGCACGTTTTCCACCATCTGCGCCAGCGGCCGGCTGACGGTGTTGGCGATCCACAGGGCGCCGAGCCCGGCCAGCACCAGGGCGGCGGCGAAGATCAGCATCAGCTGCCACTGCAGCGGTTGGTAATGGGCCAGCTCGGCGGACAGCGAGCGCATCAGCAGCACCTGCAGGTCGCCGTCGGTGCCCGCCAGCGGCGCGCGCAGGGCCACCTGTTCCAGGCCCTGCAACGGGAAGCGGAACACCTCCTGGCTGTCCGGCAGGTGGCTGCCGCCCAGCTCGAAGGCCATCAGCAGCCAGCCCATCAGGTTCGGGCGCGGGGCGAAGATCGGCGTCAGGTTGACGTGCAACACGCGGCCATCCAGCACCACCAGGCGCTCGGCACTGTCCGGCTCGGCCTCGTTCAGCAGCCCGTTCCACGGCAGCCGTGCGCCCGAGGCCAGCTCGGCGCTGGTACCGGCCAGCACCAGGCCGTCCGGCGCCAGCACCAGGGCGAAGCCGGCCTGGCTGCGCGAGGCGAAGGATTCCAGCGCGGCGGACAGCGACTGCGCCTCCTGCTGCGGGCTGGCCACCAGGTCGGCGATCTCGCCGAGCAGGGTGAAGTCCTTGGCGATCAGCTCGGCCATCGCGCTCTGCGCCTGGCGCCGGCTCTGCAGCTCGTTGGCCAGCACGCGATGGGCGAAGCCCAGCTGGGTCTGCACCTGCTGCAGGCTGTGGTCGAAGGTGGAGCGATAGACCAGCCCCGCCAGCAACAGCATCAGCGCCGCCAGCAGGAGCAGGAAGAAAGCCAGGATCTTGCCGCGCAGGCTCATGGCGCGTAGCCGCCCTTGCCCTTGGGCTTGCCGGATGGCTCCTTGGGGCGCGGGTCGCGCTTGAGCGGCGCGCCCAGTTGCCAGGCCACTGCCGCCGCACCGCCGAGCTCCCGCACCTGCTGCTCGGCAGGGTCGGCGATGCGCGGATGCCACACATGCAGGCGCTGCCCGGCTGCCGGTTCGAACTCGATACGGGCCAGGCCCCGGGCATCGGTCTGGGCGAACCAGGGGCTGTCCAGCACCAGCACGAAGCCGAGCATCCAGTCGTGGATATTGCAGCCCAGGGTGACCAGTCCGGGCTTGTCGAAGCGCACTTCCTGCGGCGCGTCGCTGCTCTTCTGCAGGCGCAGCTCGAAGCGCTTGGCGGCGGAGAAGGAATAGACGTGGTGGTTGATCGGGTCGGCATTGGGGAAGCTGACCGTGGTGCCGGTCTGCACCGCCAGGATATACGGCTCGAACTGGCGCTTCTGCTGGTTGACCCGCGCCGTTGCACCAACGGGCTGGGGCGGCCCGGGCTCGACCCATAAGACGGCGTCGGCCAGGGGCTGGCCCTGAGTATCGCTCAGCCGGACTTCCAGGGTTGCCGCCGCCAGGGGACCGCACAGCGCCGCCAGCGCCAGCCCCCAGTACCGCCTGCCCATACGCCACCTCCATCACTCGATGGAGGGAGTATAGGAAGACGCCGGCCACTGGCCATCAGCGCCGGCTCGGCTCGATCAACGGGGGCGCTAGCGCCGCCCCGATCAGATCAGGTCGCGGGTTTCCTGGTAGGTGGTGATCGCCTCGATGGCGGTCCGCGTGGTCACCGTCTGCTGCCGGCCAAAGGTCAGCTGGTTGGCCTCCGTCCGCTGCTGCGCGAGGTTCTGCGGGGTCAGCGGATCGGCCTCGGTACTCGGGTCCTGATCGACCTGCCGGGCTTCGAGGAAACGCTCCACCTGCTGCTGGCGCAGACGATCCTGCAGGCTGTTGGTGGCCTCTTCGGCCGCCTGCCGCGCCTGCTCGGCCTGCTGTTCCCGCAGCACCTCGCGGCGCTCCTCGGCCAGCTCCTGCTGGCGGGCGAATCGCTCGGCCGCCCGTTCGCGATTCAGTGCCAGACGATCCTGCAGACGCTCGGTGTTGGTGGGGTTGAGCGGCGTGTCGAAGCGGTTACGCACCTCCAGCGAGGTGTTGTCATCGAGCGGGCGCAGTGCGCGCGGCTCGTAGAGCGTGTTGCCAATCGGACTGATGGCGATAGCCATAGGGTTCTCCCTGGATTTCGGCCTGGGAGCCTCATTCTATGGCCTTGCCAACGCTGTATTTAGGCGGATGGGGCATAAGGCGCGGACGCAGATGTTCTAGCACTTTTTCCGGCCTTTCCGGTCGTGGCGCTGACGGAAAAACCGCTGCATAGGCCGCCAGCGCCCATTGCAGAGGCGCTGCCGCATGGCGCCCCGCTGCGCCTGTGCTTGGCCCGATCCAGAGCCTTCGCGCCTCGCTTGCGCGAGCAGGCGCAACGGCAAAAATCGACGAGCGGTCGATATCCAGCGGCCTATCGCCGAGCAGGCGACAGGCCGTGTGGGCCATTCAGGCGCGGAAGCGCTGCACCTGGCCCTGCTGCCCGCTGGCCAGCTGGGCCAGGTCGCGGCTGGCGATGGCGCTCTGCTGAGCGCCACTGACCACTTCCTGGATGCTGTCGTTGAGCTGGGTGATGTTCTGGCTGATCTCGTTGGCCACCGCGGTCTGCTGCTCGGTGGCGGTGGAGATCTGCACGTTGCCGTCGGCAATACCGTCGATGGCGTTGGCGATGTGCAGCAGCACCTCGCCGGACTCGCGCGCATGGCTGACGCTGGCCGCCGCCCGCTCGCTGGACTGCTGCATGGCGCCCACCGCCTGGCGCGCGCCGTCCTGCAGGGCATCGATCATCTTGCGGATCGACTCGGTGGCCTTCTGCGTATTGCTGGCCAGGCTGCGCACCTCGTCGGCCACCACGGCGAAACCACGCCCGGCCTCGCCGGCCCGCGCCGCCTCGATGGCCGCGTTGAGCGCGAGCAGGTTGGTCTGCTCGGCGATGCTCTGGATCACCCCCAGCACGCTGCCGATCTCGTCGCTCTGGCTGTGCAGGCGGTTGATCACCTCGGCGCCCTGCTGCACCGACTGCGACAGGCGCTGGATCGAGTCCAGGTTGGCCTGCACCAGCGACGTGCCCTGCTGGGCTTCGCGGCGTGCATCGTTGGCGATATGCGACATGCCCAGGGCGTTCTGCGCCACCTCCTGGATCGCCGCGCTCATCTGATGCACGGCGGTGGCAACCATGGTGGTCTGCTGGCCCTGGTTGGACGCCACGTCGCTGACCTGGGCGCTGATCGCGCTCATCTCCTCGGAGGCGGCGGCCAGCTGGATAGAGGAGTCGCTCAGGTGGCGGATCAGCTGCTGGAAATGCTCGAGCATGGCGTTGAAGGCGCGAGCGGTCCGTGCCAGCTCGTGCTCGCCCTGGTCGGCGGCACGCAGGGTCAGGTCGGAACTGCTCTGCACCTGGCCGATCACCGCGCACAGCGCCTCCAGCGGGCGGATGATCGAACGGCTGACCAGCAGGCCGAACACCAGCACCAAGCCCAGCGCCACCAGGCCAATGACGATGAAGCTGCTCTTCATCGAGCTGTAGGCTTCGCCTTCTTCGCGGTGCAGCTTGTCGCCCTCGCTCAGCTGCAGGCGCACCAGGCCGTCGAGCTCGGCGCTGAGCGGGTCGAAGGTGGTGTACAGGCGCCGGTTGAAGCTCTCCGCCGACTCGCCGCGCAGGCTGTCGCCGGCAGTGCCGAGCAGCTCGCTCACCAGCAGGTCGGCCCTGGCCATCAGCGGCCGGGTACGCTCCACGCGGTCGCTCTCCTCGGCGGTCAGGCGGGTCGAGGTGTAGGTGCGCCAGGCCTGCTCCACACGCTGCCGAGCAGCATCCACGCTCTGCCGCAGGGCCGACTCGTCGAGCAGGCCGGCGCGGTACTTGTGCAGGGCGTCGACCATGTTCACCGCGTAGCCGTCGGAAACTTCCTTGAGCTGGCTGATCGGCTGCATGCGATCGACGAACAGCGCCTCGAAACTCTGGTTGAGGCGGCCGGCGTTGGATGCCGCCAGCAGCATTACCCCCAGCAGCACGGCCAGCGGCAACAACGCCAGCAGCAGCAGGCGGCTGCGCACGCTCAGTTGGTTCAGCATCAGTGTTCTCCCGGGTCGCCAAAGCCGCCCATGGCGGGCAGCGTTTTCTGGATGGCCCATCCCAGGGCCTCTGGTCTCGATGACCATGTTGTTCCGGAAAGGCTATCGACCGCCGCGCGGGCGGCTCTATCAGCGATTTCCCTAGGTGAACTCAGCTCTCGCCGAGCACGCGGATCTGCTCGATCAGCCACTGCAGGGCCACGTCGCGGCGGCGCAGGTCGAGGCTGACGATCTGCAGGTGGAAGGCGCCCAGGTCGAAGGGCAGGTCGAACAGGTCCAGCGGCAGCAGCTCGGCGAAGTAGCGCGCCAGGCGCGCCGGCAGCACCGCCACCAGGTCGCCGCTGGCGGCGATGTGCGCGGCCTGCAGGTAGTTGGGCGTGGTGTAGACGATCTCGCGGCTCAGGCCCTGCTCGCCCAGCCACTGCTCGACCATGCCACGGGTCTGGCCACCGTGCACCCACAGGTGGCGCAGGCGCAGAAAGCCGTCCAGGTCCAGGCCGGCGCGCAGTTGCGGATGGTCGCGACGGGCCACCAGCTGCAGGGTCTCGCTCATCCAGCGGCTGCCGGCGAAGCGCGGTGGCAGCGCCTCGAAACGACCGACCGCCAGGTCCAGCTCGCCCTTCTCCAGCGCCTCGGCCGGCAGGCGCGGACTCAGGTGGCGCACGTCGATGCGGATGCCCGGCGCCTGCTCCGCCAGGCGCGCCAGCAGGCGCGGCATCAGCAGCATTTCGGCGTAGTCGGTGAGGGCGATGGTGAAGCGCTGGCGGCTGCGCGCCGGATCGAAGTGGCTGCCCTCGCCCAGGCTCTCCTCGATCTGCCGCAGCGCGGCACGAATCGGCGCCTCCAGCTCCAGCGCCCGTGGCGTCGGCTGCATGGCGCGGCCGACGCGCACCAGCAGCGGGTCGTCGAGCAGCGCGCGCAGGCGGTTCAGCGCATTGCTCACCGCCGGCTGGCTCAGCGCCAGGCGCTCGGCGGCGCGCGACACGTTGCGCTCGCGCAGCAGGGCATCGAGCACGCGCAGGAGGTTGAGGTCGAAGGTCAATATATTCACAAGAGGAATTCAACTTATCACAAGTCAAAATTTCCCAAATAGTAGCGCCGTACTTAAGGTTCGTCAGTTGTGTTTTGGCAGGTCGCCACGGCGGCCGACATGAAGTGACCGAGGTAGGGCTATGAGTAACAACTACAAGATCGAACAGGCCGCCGTGATCGGCGCCGGCACCATGGGCCGCGGCATCGTCATCAGCCTGGCCAACGCCGGCATCCCGGTGCTGTGGCTGGACAACAACCCGCAGATGGTCGAGGCCGGCCTCAAGATGGCCGAGGACACCTGGGCGCAGAACGTCGCCAAGGGCCGCATCAGCACCGGCGAGGCCAGCCTGCGCCTGTCACGCATCGAGGCGGTGAACGACTACGCCGATCTGGCCGAGGTCGATCTGGTGATCGAGGCGGTGTACGAGAACCTCGAGCTCAAGCAGGAAATCTTCCGCACCCTCGACCGCATCGTGAAGCCCGGTGCGATCCTCGCCAGCAACACCTCGGCGCTGGACATCGACGCCATCGCCGCCGTCACCGCCCGCCCGCAGGACGTGCTCGGCCTGCACTTCTTCAGCCCCGCGCACATCATGAAGCTGCTGGAGATCGTGCGCGGCGCGCAGACCGCGCCGGCCGTGCTGGACGCCGCCGTGGCCCTCGGCCAGCGCATCGGCAAGATCAGCGTGGTGGCCGGCAACTGCGACGGCTTCATCGGCAACCGCATGCTGCACACCTACGTGTTCGAGGCGCGCAGCATGCTGCTGGAAGGCGCCTACCCGCATCAGGTGGACAGCGCCCTGCAGGGCTTCGGCTTCGCCATGGGCCCGTTCCGCATGTACGACGTGGTCGGCATCGACCTGGAATGGCGCGCCCGCGAGCTGGCCGGCAAGGGCCAGGACGTGGCCCAGGTGCAGGTGGACAACCGCCTGTGCGAACTCGGCCGCTTCGGCCAGAAGGCCGGCAAGGGCTACTACGTCTACGCGCCGGGCAGCCGCCAGGCCGAGCACGACCCGGAAGTGGATGCCCTGGTGCAGCGCGAAGCCGAGCGCCTCGGTTATCAGCGCCGCGATGTCGGCCCCGAGGAAATCCTCGAGCGCTGCCTGCTGGCCCTGGTCAACGAGGGCGCGAAGATTCTCGAGGAGAACATCGCCGCCAACGCCCATGACATCGATCTGGTGTATCTGAACGGCTACGGCTTCCCCACCGACAAGGGCGGGCCGATGGCCTGGGCCGACGCCCAGGGCGTGGCCGCGATCCGCGAGCGCCTGCTGCAGCTGACCGAGCGCTTCGGCGCGCACTGGCAGCCGGCCGGCCTGATCGACCGCCTGGTGGCCGATGGCAAGAAATTCGCCGACGTACAGGAGGGCCGCGCATGAGCTACCAAGCCCCCCTGCGCGACATGCGCTTCGTCCTGCACGAACTGTTCGATGTCGCCGGCCACTGCGAGCGCCTGGGCAACGGCCTCGACCGCGAGCTGATCGACGGCGTGCTGGAGGAGGCCGCGGCCTTCACCGGCAACGAGATCGCCCCGCTCAACCGCAACAGCGACGAGGAAGGCTGCCGCCTGGAAGACGGCAAGGTCACCACGCCCAAGGGCTTCCGCGCCGCCTACCAGCAGTACGTGGACAACGGCTGGGCGAGCATGACCGGGCCGACCGATTTCGGCGGCCAGGGCTTCCCCCAGCTGGTGGCCTTCGCCTTCCACGAGATGCTGATGGGCGCCTCGCTGTCCTTCCGCATCTATTCCGGCCTCACCGAGGGCGCGGTGCTGGCGCTGGACAAGCACGGCAGCGACGAGCTCAAGCGTGACTATCTGGGCAAGATGGTCAGCGGCCAGTGGACCGGCACCATGTGCCTGACCGAGCCCCAGGCCGGCACCGACCTGGCCCTGCTGCGCACCCGCGCCGAACCCCAGGCCGATGGCAGCTATCGGGTAACCGGGAACAAGATCTTCATCAGCGGCGGCGAGCAGGACTTCTCCGAGAACATCGTGCACCTGGTGCTGGCCCGCCTGCCGGACGCCCCGGCCGGGGTGAAGGGCATCAGCCTGCTGCTGGTACCCAAATTCATCGCCAATGCCGACGGCACGCCAGGCGCGAAGAACGCCCTGAGCTGCGGCGCCATCGAGCACAAGATGGGCATCAAGGGCGCCTCCACCTGCGTGATGAACTTCGACGGCGCCACCGGCTGGCTGGTCGGCGAGGCCAACCAGGGCCTGGCCTGCATGTTCACCATGATGAACGACGCGCGCTTCCAGGTCGGCCTGCAGGGCCTGGGCATCGGCGAGGCGGCCTTCCAGGGCGCCCTGCGCTATGCCCGCGAGCGCCTGCAGTCGCGTGGCCTGACCGGTGCCGTGGCGCCCGAGAAGGCGGCCGACCCGATCATCGTGCACCCGGACGTGCGCCGCATGCTGCTGACTCAGAAGACCCTGGTCGAAGGCTGCCGCATGCTCGCCGCCTACACCGCACGCCAGCTCGACCTGGAGCACGGAGCCGAGGAACCCGCCGCGCGCAAGGCCGCCGGCAAGCGCGCCGCGCTGCTGATCCCGATCGTCAAGGCGTTCTTCACCGACATGGGCCAGGAAGTCGCCAGCCACGCGGTGCAGGTCTACGGCGGCCATGGCTTCATCCGCGAGTGGGGCATGGAGCAGCTGATGCGCGACAGCCGCATCACCCAGCTCTATGAAGGCACCAACGGCATCCAGGCGCTCGACCTGATCCGCCGCAAGCTGCTGGGTGACGGCGGTGCCGAGCTGGGCGCGCTGATCGACGAGCTGGCCGCCCACGCCCGCGACGCCGCCGGGCAACCGGCCCTGGCCGATTCCGCGCGCCTGGTCGAGCAGCGCCTGCAACAATGGCGCGAGCTGGCCGCCCAGGTGATCGCCAACAGCCAGGCCGATGCCCAGGAGATCGGTGCGGCCTCGGTGGACTTCCTGCAGTACTCGGCCTATGTGTTGCTGGCCGGCTTGTGGCTGCAGGCCGCCGCCATCGCCCAGCAGGCGCTGGACGCCGGCACTGGCGAGGCGGCCTTCTACCAGGCCAAGCTGCACAGCGCGGACTTCTACCTGCGCCGCGTGCTGCCACGCGCCAGCAGCCACCGCGAGGCCCTGCTGGGCGGTGCGGACTGCCTGATGGCGATGGCCGAAGAGAGCTTCGCGTTCTGATGCCGCTGTGAAATTGGCGTTGCGCGCGGCGATGCCCTGCAGGTTTCTGCATGGGCATCCCCGTGTGCAACCCTCGACTCCACCCTGAGGCACCCATGAGAAAAACAACAAGAGTGCTGACCCTGCTTCTACCGCTGGCCCTGTTGCTGGGCGGGCTGTACCTGTACTTCCTGCATACGCCGACGCCGTCCACCGCCACGCCGAGCGCCGAACTGCAGCGCGGCCGCATCCAGGTCGGCGAGTTGCAGCGCGACTATGCCTTCCATGTCCCGGCCGGATTGCCGGCCAAGGCGCCGCTGCTGTTCGTGCTGCATGGCTCGCTGCAGAGCATCGACGACATCCGCACCTACAGCGCCTACCAGTTCGAGCACCTGGCCGACGAGCACGGCTTCATCGTGGTCTACCCCCAGGGTTTCAAGGACAACTGGAACGACTGCCGCCGCGCCGCCGACTACCCGGCGCGCACCCGCAACATCGACGATCTTGGCCTGCTCGCCGCCCTGGTGCAGCGCTTCGCCGCCGAGCACGCTGCCGACCCCCGGCGCGCCTTTCTGGTCGGCTATTCCAACGGCGGCCAACTGGGCCTGCGCGCGGCGCTGGAGCGGCCGCAGCTGCTGGCCGGCGTCGCCGCCGTGGCGGCCAATCTGCCGACCGACGCCAACCTGGATTGCGCACCCTCCGGCCAGGCCGTGCCGGTGCTGCTGATGAACGGCACCCGCGACCCGATCAACCCCTACAACGGCGGCCCGGTCAGCCTGTTCGGCTTCGGCGACCGCGGCAACGTGCGCTCGGCCTATGAGTCGGCGCTGTACTTCGCCAATCTCGCCGGCTACCCGCGCGAGGCGGTGCACAGCAGCACGGCCTGGAGTGATCCGGCCGACCCGGCGCAGCGCGTCAGCCTCGACCAGTGGCAGGCCGAGGGTCGCGCCGAGGTGGCCCTGTACGGGGTGATCGGCGGCGGCCACCTGCTGCCCCAGGCCCGCTTCCGCGCGCCGCGCCTGCTCGGCCCCACCCTTTCCGGTTTCGACGGCCCACAGGCCATCTGGGACTTCTTCGCCCGCCAGCAGCCCGTGCCGGCGCAGCCCTGACCTTCGGAGGACTTGTCATGCAACCCTTCAGCTTCGCCACCACCGCGCAGATCCTCTGCGAATCCGGCGCCGCAGCGCGCCTCGCCAGCCTGTGCCAGGAGCGCGGCGCCCAGCGCGTGATGCTGGTCACCGACCCCGGCATCACCCGCTTCGGCCTGCTCGACGGCGTGCTGCCCGGCTTCGCCCAGGCCGGCGTGGCCGTGGAGGTGTTCGACCAGGTGATTGCCGACCCGCCCGAGGCCATCGTGCTCAACGCCGTGGAGCGCGCCCGCGCGCTGGGCGCCGACCTGGTGGTCGGCTTCGGCGGCGGCAGCTCGATGGACGTGGCCAAGCTGGTCGCTCTGCTCGCCCACCCCAACTGCCAGCAGGCGCTCAAGGACATCTACGGCGTGGGCAATGCCCGCGGTCAGCGCCTGCCGCTGATCCAGGTGCCGACCACCGCCGGCACCGGCTCGGAGGTCACGCCGATCTCCATCGTCACCACCGGTGAAACCACCAAGATGGGCGTGGTCTCGCCGCTGCTGCTGCCGGACCTGGCGCTGCTCGACGCCGAGCTGACCCTCGGCCTGCCGCCGGCGGTGACCGCCGCCACCGGCATCGACGCCATGGTCCACGCCATCGAGGCCTACACCACCAAGCTGAAGAAGAACCCACTGTCCGATCTGCTGGCCCGCGAGGCCCTGCGCCTGCTGGCCGCGAATCTGGATGAGGCGGTGCACAACGGGCAGAACCGCGAGGCGCGTCAGGCCATGCTGCTGGGCGCCTGCCTGGCCGGCCAGGCCTTCGCCAATGCGCCGGTGGCGGCGGTGCACGCCCTGGCCTATCCGCTGGGCGGGCACTTCCATATTCCGCATGGCCTCTCCAACGCCCTGGTGCTGCCGCATGTACTGCGCTTCAACGCGCCTGCAGCCACCCCGCTGTATGCCGAACTGGCGCCGCTGCTGCTCGGCGAGCGCTTCAGGGGCGGCAGCACCGAGCAGTGCGCCGCCGAGTTCATCAACGAACTGGCCGCGCTGAACCAGCGCTGCGGGCTGCCCAGCCGCCTGCGCGACGCCGGCGTGCCGGAAGCCATGCTGCCGACCCTGGCCAGCGATGCGATGCTGCAGCAGCGCCTGCTGGTGAACAATCCGCGCGAGGTCAGCGAGGCCGATGCGCTGACCATCTACCGGGCGGCGTACTGAGTCCCCTCTCCCTCCGGGAGAGGGTTAGGGTGAGGGAACAGTGACCGAGCGGCCTTTAGCGCCCTCACCCCCCACCCCTCTCCCAAAGGGAGAGGGGTGCTATAGCCCGCAATACAGCCCACGAATCAAAGTATCCCGCGCACCACCCAGGCCTTAGGGTGGTACGCAAGCACGAGGACCGAGCATGAACCCACCGCAGCACCTGCGCGGCGACTACGCCCACTTCCAGCCGATTACCACCCGCTGGCACGACAACGACGTCTACGGTCACGTCAACAACGTCGTCTATTACGGCTTCTTCGACAGCGCGGTGAACACCTACCTGATCGAGGTCGGCGGCCTGGATATCCACGAGGGCGAGGTGATCGGCTTCGTGGTCAGCTCGTCGTGCGACTACTTCGCCTCCATCGCCTTCCCCGAGCGCATCGAGGTCGGCCTGCGGGTCGGCAAGCTGGGCAACAGCTCGGTGCAGTACGAGCTGGCCATCTTCAAGGCCGGCGAAGACGAGGCCTGCGCCGCCGGGCGCTTCGTCCATGTGTTCGTCGACCGCGCCAGCAACCGGCCGGTGCCGATTCCAGAAACCCTGCGCCAGGCGCTCGCCCGCCTGCTGCGCGACTGATACGAAGACCACAACAGAGGATTCCGCCATGCAAGACGCCGTCATCGTCTCCACCGCCCGCACGCCGATCGCCAAGGCCTTCCGCGGCGCCTTCAACGACCTCAAGTCGCCGTCCATGGCCGCCGTTGCCCTGCGCGCCGCCGTCGAGCGCGCCGGCATCGAGGCCGCCGAGATCGAGGACGTGGTGATGGGTACCGCCATGCAGGGCGGCACCGCCTCCACCAACCTCGGCCGCCTGTCGCTGCTGGCCGCCGGCCTGCCGCTGTCGGTCAGTGGCCAGACCATCGACCGCCAGTGCGCCTCCGGCCTGATGGCCATCTCCATCGCCGCCAAGCAGATCATGGTCGACGGCATGGCCGTCACCGTCGGCGCCGGCCAGGAGCAGATCAGCCTGGTGCAGAACACCCACATGAAGTGGACCGCCACCGACTACGACCCGGCCGTGGTGAAGATGGCCGAGCACGCCTACATGCCGATGCTGCAGACCGCCGAGCTGGTGGCCAAGCGCTACGGCATCAGCCGCGAAGCCCAGGACGAATACGGCTTCCTGTCCCAGCAGCGCACCGCCGCCGCCCAGGCCGCCGGCCTGTTCGCCGACGAGATCGTCCCGGTCACCGCGCGCAAGAAGCTGGTCGACAAGGAAACCGGCGCGATCAGCTTCGAAGACGTCACCCTGAGCCTGGACGAGGGCAACCGCCCGCAGACCGTGCTGGATGACCTGACCAAGCTCAAGCCGGTCATTGAAGGTGGCTGCATCACCGCCGGCAACGCCAGCCAGCTGTCCGACGGCGCCAGCGCCAGCGTGCTGATGAGCGGCGCCCTGGCCGCCCAGCGCGGCATCCAGCCGCTGGGCCTGTACCGCGGTATCGCCGTGGCCGGCCTGGCCCCGGAAGAGATGGGCATCGGCCCGGTGTTCGCCGTACCCAAGCTGCTCAAGCAGCACGGCCTCACCGTCGACGACATTGGCCTGTGGGAGCTCAACGAAGCCTTCGCCTGCCAAGTGCTGTACAGCGCGCAGAAGCTCGGCATCGACCCGGCCAAGCTCAACGTCAACGGCGGCGCCATCTCCATCGGCCACCCCTACGGCATGAGCGGCGCGCGCATGGTCGGCCACGCCCTGCTGGAAGGTAAGCGTCGCGGCGTGAAGTACGTGGTGATCACCATGTGCGTCGGCGGCGGCATGGGCGCTGCCGGGCTGTTCGAGGTGCTGTAAGCGCCTGTTCGCTGGCGGGTTGAAAACGGAGGCTACGGCCTCCGTTTTTTTTGCCGGCCTCAGATCAGCCCGAGGGTGAACGCCTTCAGCGTCGCCGCCGCGCGGGTGGTGCACTGCAGCTTGCGGAACACGCTCTCGACATGGGTGCGCACGGTGCTCGGGCTGATGCCGAGCTGGCGGGCCACCTCCTTGTTGCTGCCGCCGAGGCTGATGCACCTGAGGATCTGCGTCTCGCGTTCGCTCAGCAGGCCGTTGCCGCTCCGGCATGGCGCCAGGGCACCGTCGCCACGCGCCGCCGCGATCACCGCCTGACAGGCCTGCGGATCGAAACGCCCACCTCCAGCCTCGTCGAGCAGCACGCGCTGCGCCTCGCTCGCATCGAAGGCTGGCCGCCAGGGCCGCTCGCTGCCCAGCGCCTGCCAGGCGAGCGCCGCCGCCAGCAGACGCTGCGCGGATGGCAGCGCCTCGCCGCCCAGCTCACGGAAATAGCCGCTGCCGTCCAGTCGCTCGTAGGCGCTGGAGGCAAGCCTTCCGGGCGCCGCCAGGGCGGGGATGCGGCTGCAGGCGCGAGCCGTCCAGTAGGGCACCAGGCGAATCTGCTCGAAGTCCCCGGCAAGCGGTGCACCCGGGGCGTTCCAGATACGGTTGGGCACCGCCGCGCGGCCGATGCCATGGATCAGCGCGGCCTGGGCCGCCTGCTCGACCACGGCTTCGTCTAGGCTCCATAGCCGGCCGGCCTGGCGCACCAGCTCGGCGGCGCGCCGCGAGTAGCCGGCCAGCCAGGGCAGCTTCAGGTCGATCACGTCCGCCACCAGGGTCAGCGGCACCTGCGCCCCGCTCGCGTCGAGTTCCTCCTCGGGCGCATCGGCGATCGCCAGCCAGTCCGCGGCATGCTGCGCCAGCTCCGCGGCCAGCGCCGCCGGGTAGCGCCGGTCGGCCTGGGCGGCGATCCACGCCAGCGCGGCTTCCAACCCGTGCACGCGCGCGAGGATCTCCAGATCGCCCGCCAGCATCACCTGGTACACCACCTCCGGCACCTCGGGGTGGCGCAGGCCGAAGGGTCTGCCCTGGCCGTCGAACTGCTCGAACACGTTACGCAGGCCCTGCTCGACCGCCGCGCCCAGGCCCAGGGTATGGGCGACCTCGCCGGCCACCTCGCAATGCACCACCGCCAACGGCGTGGTGCGGCGCATGGCGCGCCGGCCGGCGCCGTCCAGCGTCTGGCTGAGCATGGCGTTGCGCCCGCCCACGTCGTCGCCGAGCAGGCGGGCGAAACCCTCGGCATTGGCGGTGCAGCCCGACCAGCGCAGCAGGGACACCTGGCGGGCGACCTCTGCGTGCTCGCCAGCGCCGTGGCAGGCCTGGGCGAGCAACCGCGCCAGGCGCGCGCTGCGCCGCGACTGGCCGAGCGGCTGGCCCATGCTGAGGTCGCCGACCATGGACAGGGCGAGGACCGCCGCCTGCAACTCGATGCCATCACTCGCCATGCCGCTTCTCCACCCCTGCCCAGCAAGCCGGCCTCGGATAAACGACCGATACCCGGATGCCGGAGGCTCCCCGACACTGCGCATCAACCCACACAGGAGACTCCACCATGTTCAAACCCAAGACTCTCGCCCTCGCCTTCGCCATGAGTGCATCGCTGTTCGCCATGGGCAGCCAGGCGGCCACCCAGGAACCCTCGGTCGTGATCGTCCACGGCGCCTTCGCCGACGGCTCCGACTGGGCAAAGGTAGTGCCGCTGCTGCAGTCCGAAGGCATCAAGGTCACCGTGGTGCAGAACCCGTTGACCTCCCTGACCGACGACGTGGCTGCCACCCAACGCGTACTGAACAACCAGGAAGGCGACGTGGTGCTGGTCGGTCACTCCTGGGGCGGCACGGTGATCAGCCAGGCCGGCGCCGATCAGAAGGTGCGCAGCCTGGTGTATGTGGCCGCCTTCGCCCCCGATGCGGGCCAGGCCACCCAGGAACTGGGCAAAGATTACCCCGCGCCGTCCGGTGTGAGCGAGATCGTGCCGGACAAGAACGGCTTCCTCTACCTGACGCCCAAGGGCATGGCCAACGACTTCGCCCAGGACCTGCCGGCCGAGCAGACCAGCGTCATGCTCGCGACCCAGGGCCCGATCCGCGCCGCGGCCTTCGAGGACAGGACCAGCGTGGCGGCCTGGAAGACCAAGCCGAGCTGGTTCGTCGTCGCCAACGAGGACCGCATGATCCAGCCCGACCTGCAACGCGCCTTCGCCAAGAAGATCGGTGCCCGCACCACAGAGTTGAAGGCCAGCCACGTGCCGCAGCAGTCGCGCCCGGCGGAAGTGGCCAAGGTCATCATCGAGGCGGTGCACAAGACCCACGAGGGTCGCTAGTGCGGCAAGCGGACCGGGGCGCGCCACCATGGCGCGTCCCGCCTGCGGTTCGTTGCCCAATCCGACTACCAAAGCAGCGGCCTCAGACGAAAAACGGGGCCGCAGCCCCGTCTCGTTCACAGCCCTTCCGGCGCCCTCTCGCACAGCACCTTCAACGCCTCCACCCACTGCGGGTGATCGTTCAGACACGGCACCAGCACCAGCTGTTCGCCACCGGCCTCCTGGAACTGTTCGCGGCCGCGATCCCCGATCTCCTCTAGGGTCTCGATGCAGTCGGCGACGAAGGCCGGGCACATCACCAGCAGCTTCTTCACCCCGGCCTTGGCCAGTTCGTCCAGACGCGTCTCGGTGTAGGGCTCGATCCACTTGGCGCGGCCCAGGCGCGACTGGAACGACACCGACCACTTGCCCGCCGGCAGACCGGCGCGCTCGGCGAACAGCTCGGCGCTGCGCAGGCACTGGGCGCGATAGCAGTGGGCGAGCACCTGGGGCGAAGCGGTACGGCAGCAGTCGGCGCCCTTGAGGCAGTGGCCGCTCGGATCGAGCTTGTGCAGGTGGCGCTCGGGCAGGCCATGGAAGCTCAGCAGCAGGTGATCGAAGTCCTGCTCCAGGTGCGGCCTGGCGCTGGCCACCAGGGCGTCGAGGTATTCCGGCTCGGCGTAGAACGGCGGCAGCTCGGCGAACTGCAGCGTCAGGTTCTGCTCGCGCACCACCCGGCGCACTTCCTCCAGCGCCGTGGTGGTGGTGCTGTCGGCGAACTGCGGGTAAAGCGGCGCCAGGGTCACCTTGCGCACCCCCTGGGCCACCAGGCGGTTGAGCACCGTCTCGATGGACGGCTCGCCGTAGCGCATGGCCAGTTCCACCGGGCCGTGCGGCCAGTGCGGCTGCATGGCCTGCTGCAGACGGCGACTGAGCACGATCAGCGGCGAGCCGCCCTCCCACCAGATCGACGAGTAGGCGTGGGCCGATTGCTCCGGGCGCTTGATCAGGATCAGCGACACCAGCAGCCGGCGCAGCGGCCAGGGCAGGTCGACCACGTAGGGGTCCATGAGGAATTGGTTGAGGTAGCGACGTACATCAGCCACCGAGGTGGAGGCCGGCGAACCCAGGTTGATCAACAGCAGGGCATGATCGGTCATGCGGTGTCCTTGAACAGGTCGGCCAGGGCCGAGTCGAGATCGGTGAAACGGAATTCGTAGCCGGCGGCCAGGGCGCGCTGGGGCAGCGCCTTCTGCCCGCCGAGCAGCAGCCCGGACATCTCGCCCAGGCCGAGCCGGAGCAGCGGCCCGGGCAGCGGCAGTATCGCCGGGCGACCCAGGGCACGGCCGAGGGCGCGGGCGAAGGCCTTGTTCCTGGCCGGCTGCGGCGCGCAGGCATTATAGGGACCGCGGGCGTCTTCCCGCTGCAAGAGAAAATCGATCAGGCCGATTTGATCCTGCAGATGGATCCACGGCATCCACTGCCGGCCATTGCCGATCGGCCCGCCCAGGCCCAGGCGGAACGGCGGCAGCATGCGCTTGAGGAAACCACCGTCGCCGGCCAGGACCAGCCCGGTGCGCAGCAGCACCACGCGAATGCCCTGCTCCTCGGCGCGCTGCGCCGTCTCCTCCCAGGCGCCACACAGCTGCGCGGCGAAGTTCTCGACCACCGGCGGGCTGTCCTCGTGCAGCTCGCGCTCGCCACCGTCGCCATACCAGCCCACGGCGGAGCCGGAGATCAGCAGCCGTGGCTTGTGCTCGCGGCTCTCCAGCCAGGCCAGCAGCTGCTCGGTCAGCGTGACGCGGCTGGCCCACAGCAGCGCCTTGCGCCTGTGGGTCCAGGGCCGGTCGGCGATGGGCGCGCCGGCCAGGTTGATCACCGCATCCAGCGGGCCGTCGCCGTAATCCTGCAGCCGGCCGATGCCCCGCACGGCAGCGCCGCACAGGGCGGCGACCCGATCCGGCGTGCGGCTCCACACGGTCAGCTGGTGTCCCTGCTGCAACCACTGGCGACACAGGGCACGTCCGATCAGACCTGTACCGCCGGTCAGCAATATGTGCATGGCATCCTCCTCGCATGGCGTTAACCACCTGTCACGCCCTAGTCTGAATCATGACGGCGCAACGTGCCTTTTTTCACCGAGGCCGCCGTCCCAGTTTCAGCAGGCTCACGCAGCGGATGGCGTGAGACGGGTACAACCAATGTTTGTTCACCCGTGTCCAACATGTAGCCGGCAGTAACATCGCTCCGAGAAGCGACCGGCTAGGAAACGAGGCTCACAATGAACGCACCCATCGCAATTATCGGTACCGGCCTGGCGGGCCTCTCCGCCGCCCAGGCCCTGCATGCGGCAGGGCTGGAGGTCGAGCTGTTCGACAAGAGCCGCGGCAGCGGCGGACGCATGGCCAGCAAGCGCAGCGACGTCGGCTCGCTGGACCTCGGCGCCCAGTACTTTACCGCCCGCGACCGCCGTTTCGTCGAAGTGGTCCAGCAGTGGCAGTCCCGCGGCTGGGTCGCCGAGTGGGACCCACAGCTCTACCACTACAACGAGAACGGCCTGTTGCCCTCGCCGGACGAGCAGGTGCGCTGGGTCGGCACACCGCGCATGAGTGCCATCAGCCGCGCCCTGCTCGGCGCCCTGCCGGTGCACTTCGCCTGCCGCATCACCGAGGTGTTCCGCGGCGAACAGCACTGGAGCCTGCAGGACGCCGACGGCAATAGCCACGGCCCCTACAGCAGCGTGATCATCGCCACCCCGGCGCCACAGGCCACCAACCTGCTGGCCGCCGCGCCCAAACTGGCCGGCGCCGCCGCCAGCGTCATCATGGAGCCAACCTGGGCCGTGGCCCTGGGCTTCGCCACGTCGCTGGAGACACGCGTCGAGGCCTGCTTCGTGCAGGGCGGCGCGCTGGACTGGCTGGCTCGCAGCCGCAGCAAGCCGGGCCGCGACGGCAGCGTCGACACCTGGGTACTGCACGCCACCAGCACCTGGAGCAAGCAGCACCTGGACCTGCCCAAGGAGGCTGTGATCGAGCAGCTGCACGGCGCCTTCGCCGAGCTGATCGGCTGCGCCCTGCCCGCCCCCGCCGTCTCCCTGGCCCATCGCTGGCTCTACGCGCGCCCGGCCAGCGCCCACGAGTGGGGCGCCCTGGCCGACGCCGACCTGGGCCTGTATGCCTGCGGCGACTGGTGCCTGTCCGGCCGGGTGGAAGGCGCCTGGCTCAGCGGCCAGGAGGTGGCTCGGCGCCTGCTGGAGCATCGCCAGTGACGCCGACGCGAATCAACCCGCGCAAGCTGCTGCTGTCGAAGTGGACGGCGCGTGCCCCGCAGAACCGTGAGCGCCACTTCCTGGTGACGGAGCTGCATCACGATGACGACGGCAGGCTGCTGGCGGTGGACCTGCAGGCCGTGCTCACCGGCCGCAGCGAGCGCCTCGACTGGCGCCGGCTGCAGGACCCGCAGCGCTGGCAGATGGGCTGGAAGTAGCGGCTGTGGGACAATGCGCGCCCCGCCCGCCGAACCGCCCGTCATGCGCCAGAAAGCTCAGCCGCCCCGCCAACCCAAAGCCGTCGTCAAAGGCCAGTTGCACCCGCGCAACCGTCACCAGGGTCGCTACGACTTTCCCAAGCTGATCGAGGCCAGCCCGGAGCTGGGCCGCTTCGTCATCCTCAACCCCTACGGCAAGCAGAGCATCGACTTCGCCGATCCCGAGGCGGTGAAGGTGTTCAACCGCGCGCTGATGCGCCAGCTGTACGGCATCGCCCACTGGGACATTCCACCGGGCTACCTGTGCCCACCGATTCCCGGCCGCGCCGACTACCTGCACGGCCTGGCCGACCTGCTGGCCGAGAGCAACGATGGCGCCATTCCGCGCGGCAAGGCGGTTCGCGCACTGGACATCGGCACCGGGGCCAACTGCATCTACCCGCTGCTCGGCCACAGCGACTACGGCTGGCGCTTCCTCGGCTCCGACATCGACCCGGTGGCCCTGGCCGCCGCCCGCGTGATCGTGCAGGCCAACGGCCTGGCCGAGGCCATCGAGCTGCGCCAGCAGAGCGAACCGCAGCACATCTTCCAGGGCCTGCTGGCCAGCGACGAGCGCTTCACCCTGACCCTGTGCAACCCGCCCTTCCACGCCTCCGCCGCCGAGGCGGTGAGCGGCAGCACGCGCAAGTGGAAGAACCTCGGCAAGCTCGACCCCAAGCGCAAGCTGCCGGTGCTGAACTTCGGCGGGCAGAGCAACGAGCTGTGGTGCGAAGGGGGCGAGGCGGCCTTCCTGCGGCGCATGGCGGGCGAGAGCGCGGCGGTGGCCGGCCAGGTGCTGTGGTTCAGCAGCCTGGTGTCCAAGGCCAGCAACCTGCCCGGCCTGGAAGCGGCGCTGAAGAAGGCCGGCGCGCTGGAGGTGCGCCAGCTGGACATGGCCCAGGGCAACAAGCAGAGCCGCTTCGTCGCCTGGACCTTCCACGAGGTCGCGGCGCGGCGCGCCTGGCTGAACGGTAGCATCGCCGCCGGCGCGAACTGACTATGCTGTCGGGGTAACAGCCTCCGGGAGCCCGGGAGTCCCCATGCGCTGGAAAACCCTGCTGACGATCTGCTGCCTGTCCTGGTGCCTGGCCAGCCAGGCGGAACCGCGCGAGCTGCAGATCAGCGTTGGCGACTGGCCGCCCTACCTGTCCCAGGAATTGCGCCACAGCGGCGTGATCGCCCACATCATCAGCGACCTGTTCGCCGAGGAAGGCTACAAGGTCAGCTTCCGCTTCCTGCCCTGGCCGCGCGCCCACTCGGCGGCCGCCGCCGGCAAGTTCGACGCCACCGGCGTGTGGATGCACAAGGGCGAGCGCGAGGCGGACTTCCTGTTCAGCGCGCCGCTGCTGGACGAACGCTTCGTGTTCTTCCACCTCAAGTCGCAGCCCTTCGACTGGCAGGGTTTCGACGACCTGGCCGGCATGACCCTGGGCGGCGGCCTGGAATACAGCTACGGCCCCGACTTCGACGCCTTCCTGGCCAAGGGCAAGGTGCACATGGAGCGGGTCTCCAGCGACCAGCAGAACTTCGAGAAACTGCTCAAGGAACGGGTGGTGCTCTACCCCCAGGAGATCAACGTCGGCTACGCCGCACTGAGCCGTCACTTCACCCCGGCCGAACGCGCCCGGGTCACCCACCACCCCAGGCCGCTGCTGATCAACCGCAGCTACCTGATGCTGCCCAGGAACCTGGAAGACAGCGAGGACCTGCTGCTGCGCTTCAACCAGCGCCTGCAGGTGTTCCGCGACAGCGGCCGCTACGACCGCTACTTCCAGGACCTGCAGGCGGGCAAGTACATGCTCACCGAGGAGGAGGCGACCCAGGCATCGGCCGAATAGGCCACCGCCTCGCGCCCTACATCGCCCACTCGTTGACCACCATATGCGTCTTCACCCGCTGCATGCCGGGGAAGCTCTCGATCACCCCGCGAATCTCGGCCAGGCGCGCCATGCTCGCCGCCTCGACCTGCACCAGCATGTCGGTCTCGCCGCTGATGCCGCAGCACTGGCGGATCTCCGGGTAGGCGCGCATGCGCTCGACGTAGTCCTGGCAGCGGCCGTCCTTGTAGAACAGTTCGAGGAAGGCCTTCACCCCGCCAGCGCCGGCCTCCGCCACCCGGGCGTGGTAGCCGCGGATCACCCCGCTCTGCTCCAGCTGGCGGATGCGCTCGCCGACCGCCGAACGCGACAGGCTGATTTCGCGGGCGATCTGGCTGACGGAGGTACGCGCATCCTGGCGCAGCAGGGCGATGATCTGGCGATCGAACTTGTCCACGGTGGTTCTCGGCAGCAGGCAGTTTGACGGTGGATTCCGCCAGTTTGCCGGTGAACGGCGGCGACCTGCCCGAGGCGGCGCGCTTAACATGGCGGGATCGAAAGGAAGGAGCGAGCATACATCATGAGCCGGCTGAACAAGGAACTGGGCCTGCTGCAGGGCATCGCGCTGCTCAGTACCTCGCTGCTGGGCACCGGCATCTTCGTGGTGCCGGCGCTGGCCGCCACCGCCGCCGGCAGCGCCTCGCTCTGGGCCTGGCTGATCCTGATCGCCCTGGTGCTGCCGGTGGCGTTCACCTTCGCCCAACTGGGCAAGCGCTTCCCCCACGCCGGCGGCGCGCCGCACCTGATCGGCCGCGCCTTCGGCGCGCGCATGGAAAGGCTGATCGCCTTCCTGTTCCTCGCCGTGCTGCCGGTCGGCCTGCCCGCCGCGCTGAACATCGCCACCGGTTTCTGGCAGGCCGTGCTGCCGATCGGCAGAGGCGAGGCGCTGCTGATCCAGTTCGTCACCCTCGGAGCCATGCTCCTGCTCGGCCAGCGCCCGGCCCGGGCCAGCGGCCTGGTGCAGGGGCTGATCGCCCTGGCGATCCTCGGCACCGTTGGCCTGGTCTGGTGGGTCGGCGACCTGCCGCTGGCCAGCCAGCCGCTGCTGCCGACGATCGACGACTCCTGGCAGCTGATTCCCGCCGCCCTGGGCGTGATGTTCTGGTGCTTCGTCGGCATCGAGGCCTTCACCCACCTGGGCGAGGAGTTCAAGCATCCGCAACGCGACTTCCCCCTGGCCCTGCTGCTCGGCGTGCTGCTGGCCGGCCTGGTGTACTGGGGCTTCTCGGTGGCGGTGCTGAGCTTCGGCGTGTACGGCGACGTGCACAGCGACGCCGCCTCGCTGCCGCGGCTGATGCACATGTTGCTCGGCGATGAGGCGCGCTGGCTGGTGGCGGCGGTGGGTTACCTGGCCTGCTTCGCCTCGATGAACGTCTATGTGCAGGGCTTCGCCCGGCTGATCTGGAGCCTGGCCGACGAAGGCAAGCTGCCCTCCTCGCTTGCCCCGCTCAACCGCCACGGCGTACCGGCCCGCGCCCTGCTGGTGGTGGTGCTGATCTGCTGCCTGTGCGCCACCCTGGCCGCCGTGATGCAGCTGTCGGTGGACGACCTGATCCGCTACGCCAACGGCAACTTCATCGTCGTCTACCTGCTCAGCATGGCTGCCGGCTGGGTGCTGCTGCGCGGCCTCTGGCGCTGGATCGCAGGTTTCAGCACGCTGCTCTGCTGTCTGGTGCTGGTGGCCCTGGGCGTGGAGGCGCTGTATGCCCTCGGCCTGCTGGTGCTGCTGGCAGCGGTGGGCTACTGGCACGATCGACGCGGCGCAGTTCTCGCCTCGCGCGGCTGAACGGTGAGTACGCGGCCCGGGCCGGCTATCCTCTGCCAGGGATAGCCACAAGGACCGACCATGCGCCGCATTCTCCGCGACCTGAAAATCCTCATCCTCGCCAACCTGTGGATAGTGCCGGTACTGGCCGGCCTGGTGGGCGCGCTGTTCTACTTCGTTGCACCGCCGCCACCCATGCATGCACGCATGGCCACTGGCGCCGTGGGCGGCGGCTACCACGCCTTCGCCGAACGCCTGCGAGCCGAGCTGGAGCAGCAGGGCTTCGAGCTGGAGCTGGTGCAGAGCCAGGGCTCGCGCGACAACCTGGCCAAGCTGGGTGACGGCTCCGTGGAGCTGGCCCTGATCCAGAGCGGCCAGGAACTGACCCTGGACGACGAGGCACGCGGCAAGCTGGCCGGCCTCGGCGTGATGTACCGCGAGCCGCTGTGGCTGTTCACCACACGCAAGGTGAAGTTCGAGCGCCTGGCCGACCTGATGAAGCTGCGCCTGGCCATCGGCTCGGAAGACAGCGGCACCCAGGCGGTGACCGCCGCCCTGTTCGCCGCCAACCGCATCGAGCCGGGCGCCTATCCCAAACAGTGGCAGCCCTTGGGCGGCAGCCGCGCCGCCGATGCGCTGGTGAAGGGTGAACTGGACGCCGCGTTCTTCGTCGGCCCGGCGGAGAACCCGCTGATCCAGCGCCTGGCCGCCGAACCCAAGCTGCGCCTGGTCAGCCTGCGCCGCACCGAGGCCTACCTGGCGCGTCTGCCCTACCTGAGCCGCCTGGAAGTGGGCGAAGGCATGCTGGACATGGCGCGCAACACCCCGGAGCGCGACATCGTCACCCTTGGCCCGGTGGCCACTCTGGTGGCCGGCGAGAGCTTCCATCCGTCGCTGACCCCGCTGATTCTGGAGGCGGCCAAGACCGTGCTGAAGAACGGCAGCCTGCTCGACCCGGCCGGCAGCTACCCGGTGCGCCCGCCGCTGTCGCTGCAGACTCTGAGCGAGGCCGACTATTACTACGACAAGGGCCTGCCGATCCTGCAGCGCTACCTGCCGTTCCGCATCGCCTCGCTGGCCGACCGCTACATCATCCTGGCCATCCCGCTGCTGGTGCTGCTGTTCCCGCTGTTCAAGGCCATCGGCCCGATCTACCAGTGGCGCATCCGCGCTCGCATCTACCGCTGGTACAAGCACCTGCGCGAGATCGACCAGCAGCTGTACAAGGGCAGCCTCAACGGCGATATCGGCGCCGAGATCGCGCGCCTGGAAAAGCTGGAGGACGAGCTGGCGCGGGTCGAGGTGCCGCTGTCCTACTCCAGCGAGCTGTACGAACTGCACATGCACCTGCGCTACATGATCGAGCGCCTGCACGCGGTGCAGCGGCGCCAGGCGCCTGTGCCGGTGCCATGAAAAAAGCCCCGCCACGGCGAACCGTGGCGGGGCTCTCGTCAGCAAGCGCGGATCACTTGATCCAGTGCTTGCCCCAGTGGGTGATGTCGTAGGCCTGGGCGGCGCGCTTCAGGCTCGGGCCCGCTGCCTTGCCGGCCTCGATCTCGTCATCGATCGCCTTGGTGGAATGCGACAGCCAGCTGGTGACGAACGCCATGGCGTCGCCGTTGATCTCCAGCGCACGCATGTCGATGTTGCCCAGGTTGTCGCAGGCCGCGTGGTAGCACGGATCGAGGGCGACGCCGGCAGTGCCGCCGTAACGCGCGGCCTGCTCCTCGGTCTTCAGCTCCTCGGCGCCGGTGAACAGGCCGCCAAAGGCGATGCCGTCGGTGAAGAACTGCGCGTAGTCGGAGCGGAAGGTGATCTCGTCACCCTCGAACGGCAGGCCACGCAGCTTGTAGTACTCCTCGAACAGCTTCTCGATGGCCGCGGAACCGGGTGGGCCTTCCAGGCCGAAGGCGGAACCGTCGCCGTCATAGATGAAGTAGCCGAAGTTCGGCGAAGCGATCATGTCGAAGTTCAGATAGGCCTTGATCTTCGCCTTCTCCTCCGGCGGCAGCTGGGTCACGTAGTAGGTCGAACCCACCAGCCCCGACTCCTCGGCGCCCCACCAGGCGAAGCGCAGCTTGTTGGTCGGCCGCACCTTGCGCAGCTGCACGGCCAGCTCCAGCAGCGCGGCGCTGCCCGAACCGTTGTCGTTGATGCCCGCACCCTCGAATACCGAGTCCAGGTGCGCGCCGGCCATCACCACGTTGTTCGGGTTGCCATGCTTGGATTCGGCCACCAGGTTCTGGGTCTGGGTGCGCTCGCGCACCACGTCGGTGACCATGCGAAGCTGCAGGTCGGCCGTCTGTGCCAGGCCCACACCCACGTCATAGGTGGTGAACAGCACCGGAATGCCACCGGCATAGGCGTCGCCCAGGGTGGCGTTGATCAGACCCTTGCGGTCCTCGGTGTCGCCCTGGTTGAACACCACCACGCCGACCGCGCCGGCATTGGCGGCGTTCTCGGCCTTGATCTGGAAGTTGCAGCTGCCGCGTTGCAGCAGGGCGATGGAGCCGGCCGGGAAGCCGGTGAAATCGGCTTCCTCGCAGCCACTGCTGGAGGTGTTGCCGGCGCCGAGGGCGATATCCACCGGCACCACGCTGCTGGTGATGTCACCGGCATCGGTCTGCGACAGGTAGGTGAAGTCCACCTCCCACTCGAAGGTCTCCGGGCTCGGCGCCACGGCCTGCAGCGTGCCAGGGCCTTGCGGGTAGAAGGCGCTGAACGGGAAGGACTGCAGAGTGACCCGGTAACCGGCGCGCTCCAGGGTTTCCTTCACGTAGTTCAGCGAGCCGTCGTAACCCGGCAGGCCGGCGGCACGGTTGCCACCGTTGGCCTGGGCCACGTCGTACAGCATCTGCAGATGCTGGTTGGTGTTCTCCGCCTGCATGCAGCGCGGCAGCAACAGCGGCGAGCTATTGAGCAGGCCGCTGCGGCACTCCAGCGGGCCGAGGCGAGTCGGGCTCCAGAGTTTTTCGAAGACTTGCGAGAGGTCCTGAGGTCCGGCGGCGAGCGCCGGGGCGGCCGCGGAGGCCAGAAGAGAAGCAAACAGCAGCTTTTTTTTGTAATGCATGGGTCTTTCTCCAATCCGTGTTTGGAGCAAATGGATGCGGCGGCGCTTGTGGCGCCGCCGCGGGCCGTCCCTTTACTGCGTCGTGTGGACGAAAAAACAGTAGACGCACATTTCTGAAGAAGCGAAGCGGGTAGCGACTTTTATCCGAAATATTGCGGTGGATCACCGAAGATAGCGGCACTAAGCCATCACCCGACCGGGCAGAGACCCGCCACGGGCCGTTGTCGGGTAGACTCCTCGCCCTGTTCCGAACCACCGAAGACCGATACCCATGCCGATCCGCCACTGCATCGTCCACCTGATCGACAAGAAGCCCGACGGCTCTCCGGCCGTGCTGCACGCCCGCGACTCGGAGCTCGCCGCGTCGCAGGCCATGGAGAATCTGCTGGCCGATCTCAACGAGAGCTACAACGCCAAGCAGGGCAAGGCCTGGGGCCTGTTCCACGAGGAATCCGGCGCCTACCCGTTCAGCGGCTGGCTGAAGGCCTACCTGGATGGCGAGCAGGACTTCACCGCCTTCAGCCGCCAGGCCGTGGAGCAGCTGCAGAAGCTGATGGAGGAATCCAACCTGTCCACCGGCGGCCACGTGCTGCTGGCGCACTACCAGCAGGGCATGACCGACTACCTGGCCATCGCCCTGCTGCACCACAGCGAAGGCGTGACGGTGACCGAGGCGCTGGACGTGGCACCGGCCAAGCACCTGGACCTCAGCCAGCTGCACCTGGCGGCGCGCATCAACATCTCCGAGTGGCGCAACAACGCCAACTCCAAGCAGTACATCTCGTTTATCAAGGGCAAGAACGGCAAGAAGGTCTCGGACTACTTCCGCGACTTCATCGGCTGCCAGGAAGGCGTGGATGCGCCGAGCGAGACGCGCACCCTGCTCAAGGCCTTCAGCGACTTCGTCGAGAGCGAGGACATGGCCGAGGAACAGGCCCGCGCCAAGACCGAGACGCTGGTCGACTACGCCACCAGCCAGGCCAAGATCGGCGAGCCGATCACCCTCGACGAGCTCTCCGGCCTCATCGACGAGGACCGCCCGCGCGCCTTCTTCGAACATATCCGCAACAAGGATTACGGCATGGCCCCGGAATTCCCGGCGGACAAGCGCACCCTCAACCAGTTCCGCCGCTTCACCGGCCGCGCCGAGGGCCTGTCGATCAGCTTCGAGGCGCACCTGCTGGGCTCGAAGATCGAGTACGACGAGGCGCGCGACATGCTGATCATTCGCCAGGTGCCGACGCAGCTGAAGGATCAACTCAAACGTCGCAAGGACTGACATGGGTAAACGGATTTTCGTTCTGCTGGCGGTACTCGCCGCCTGGCAAAACTGGGAACGCATCGAGACCTTCACCGGCCTGAAGCCAACGCTTCAGGAGGCTGCCGCGAATGCTCCGGTGGTGCTTTATGCCACCGCATGGTGCGGCTATTGCGCCAAGACGCGCACCTTCCTCGCTGAACAGGGCATTCCCTACACCGAATTCGATATCGAGAAGTCTGCTGAAGGGCGCCGTGCCTATGACGCCCTGAACGGCCAGGGCATACCGCTGGTGACGGTGGGTGACACCGTCATTCGCGGCTATAGCCCGGAAGGCATCGAGGCGGCGCTGCGCTAGCGTCGCCCAGGCCCCTGCTTACAGCGCTTCAATACGGAAGCCCAGGCGCGGGAAGTGCACATGCACGACGCCCGCGCGCTCGTCCTCGCGGCGCAGGATCAGTTCCTCGGCGCCGGCGAACAGCAGCTCACCCTCCACCGGATCGACGCCATAGTCGGTCGCGGCGATCTTCACCCGCTGACCGGCCTGGAAGCCGTTGGGCTCGGCGAACTGCTCATCCGGCAAGGCCGCCGGAGTCTCCGCGCGAGCGATCTCGATGGCTTCGGTGGAACTCAGCTCGCTGGCAGCGCCATGGCCGAAGCCCAGCACACGACCCAGCCAGGCGCTGACATTGGGGTACGCATCGACCAGCGGCGCGGTGACCGGGGTGCCCTTGAGGAACCATAGGCAGTGAGCCAGGGAGAAGTCGGCCAGCGACGGCTCGCCGAACAGGAAGTCGCCCTGCTCACGCGCCAGCTGCTGTTCGACGCGGGCCATGATGCTCGGCCAGTTGTGCTTGGCCACGTCGGCCGGGATGCGGGTCGCGGTGCCGCCGCTGAACAGTCCGGCGCGGTCGGCGATAAAGGCCTTGACCGCTTCCGGCGGTAGCTTGGCGAAACGCAGCGCCACGGATTCGGGCTGGAATACCAGGCTCACCGCGTGCTGGAACACTACCGAGTCGACCCACTGGGCGAAGCTGGCGACGACGAACTCCTGGCCTTCTGGGTACAGCGCCGGAACGCTCTTCTCGGCCTCCAGGCGACGGGCGATCAGGGCAGTGTCGCAATAGATGTCGGCGCCGATCTGCAGCACCGGGGTCTTGCGGTAGCCGCCGGTCAGCGCGGTCAGATCGGGCTTGGGCATCACCGGCGGAATCATCACCGAGCGCCAGGACAACTGCTTGAAGCCCAGCAGCAGGCGCGCCTTCTCGGCGAACGGCGAGGTCGGGTAGTGGTGCAGGATCAACTCGTGCATGACGGGCTCCGTGTCAGTGTGATGGGCCAGCTTAACTCCGTGGCAGGCGCCGGCCTACCCGCTCAGACTGATAGAGCGCTATCAGCTTCTTCCATGATGAAGCTGGCGACCAGACGCTCCTTGGCGGCTTTCGTCAGCGTCTTGATCGCCCGCTCGCGGCGCAGCGCGGTGCTCTTGTCCGTGCAGCTCTCGATATACACCAGCGCCTGCGCCGGGCTGGAGTGGAAGAAGCGCGCGCCCTTGCCGCTGCAATGCTGCGCGAAGCGCCGCTGCGGATCGTCGCTGATGCCGCAATACAGGGCGCCGTTCTCGGCACGCACCAGGTAGACGAACCAGGGCTTGGCAGGAGGTGTATCGGTCATGGCTCGGCAGCGTGATGCGGGGCCGCCGAGCTTACGCCAGTCAGCGCCCGGCCTGCCAGGCGCGCAGCCCGCCCATGGCCTGCTTGCGGATGGCGTTTTGCACCGGCGCCAGCCAGCCGAGCAGCACGCCCTTGGCGCCCAGGGCCTGGCGGGACCAGCGCCACAGGTCGAAGCGGTCGCGGTGCTCGACGATCTTGCCGCCCTCGAAGCGGAAGCTGGCCTCGATATGGTTCTCCACCATGCGTCCGGTCTGGCTGAACAGGTAGGTCGCCACCCAGCGCGCACGGCCCTGCCGGTCGTCGGCATCCAGCACTTCGAAGGTCAGGGAGAACTGCTTGGCACGGGAGCAGAGCATGCGCCACATGTCACCGGCATCGCGACCCTCGAGATCGCGGAACACCGGGTCGGAGAACTCCACGTTGTCGGCGTAGCAGGCTGCCATAGCCTCGGCGTCCTGGCGCTGGAAGGCCTGGTAGAAACGGCTGATCAGTTCGGCATTGGGGTGAGCCATGGGGATGCTGCTCCGAGTTGTGATGGGCTGAGTATGGCCGTGCAGACGACGGCCTGCGATTGGCGATAAAGACAACTTTGTGTCAATAATCGCCAGATGATTCGTATCGCCCTCTACACCTGCCCACAAACCGTGCTCTCTAGCCTGAGCATGGCCGACGACGCCTTCCGCCTGGCCAACCAGCTGGCCGGCGAGGCGCTGTTCGAGCTGCAGCGGGTCAGCGCCGATGGCCAGCCGGTGCAACTGGGCTATGCACAGCTGCGCGTGGATGGCGACCTGAGCCTGGCCGAGCGCGCCGACCTGCTGCTGATTCCCGCCACCGGCAGCGCGCTCGACCGCACCCTGGAGCACAACACCATCCTGCTCGCCTGGCTGGCCGCGCGCCCGCAGCACCAGCAACTCGCCAGCCTGTGCAGCAGTGCCTGCCTGCTGGCCGCCGCCGGCGTACTGGACGGCCGCCGCGCCACCACCCACTGGGCGCTGGCGGACACCTTCCGCCAGCGCTTCCCGAGGGTGCGCCTGCAGATCGACCAGCTGTTCACCGAAGACGACAACCGCTTCTGCTCCGGCGGCGCCCAGGCCGGTCTCGATCTGTGCCTGCACCTGATCGCCGTGCATGGCGGCGACTGGTTGGCCCAACGGGTGGCCGGCGCCCTGGTGGTGGAGCGCGAGCGCGGCGGCCAGAGCCGCTTCGCCCCGCTGCTGCCGACGGCCGGCCAGGACGACCCGCTGATCGCCCCACTGCTGCGCTGGTTGCAGCAGCACCACGCCCAGGCCATCGACCTGCCGCTGCTGGCCGAGCGCGCCAACTGCTCCACCCGCACCTTGCTGCGGCGCTTCAAGGCGGCCACCGGTCTGACGCCCAACGACTACCTGCAACGCCTGCGCATCAGCGCCGCGCAGAGCGCCTTGCGCAACCCGGCGCGTTCGCTGGAGCAGGTCGCCGCTCAGGTGGGCTACGCCGACCGCGCCACCTTCGCCAAGCTGTTCAAGCAGCTCTGTGGCGAGACGCCAGGAGCTTTCCGCAAGCGCCTGCGCCAGCCGCTCGCCGAATAGCGGGCAAAGAAAAAGGAGCCCGCAGGCTCCTTTTCTTATAAATGACGATTTCGCGAGCTAGAGAAAAACAAGGCGGGGACGGCTGAGGAAGCGGAGTTTACGAACAGCAAATGAGCATTCCGAAGCCGTTTCCAACACAGTTTTTCCGACGCGCAGCAAATCGTCCTCAGTGCAGGATCTGGCCGAGGAAAAGCTTGGTCCGCTCGTTCTGCGGATTGTCGAAGAACGCATTGGGCTCGTTCTGTTCGACGATCTCGCCGCGGTCCATGAAGATCACCCGATCCGCCACGGTGCGGGCGAAGCCCATCTCGTGGGTCACGCAGAGCATGGTCATGCCGTCCTGGGCCAGGCCAACCATGGTATCCAGCACCTCCTTGACCATTTCCGGGTCGAGGGCCGAGGTCGGCTCGTCGAACAGCATGATCTTCGGCTTCATGCACAGCGCACGGGCGATGGCCACGCGCTGTTGCTGGCCGCCGGAGAGCTGGCCCGGGTACTTGTGCGCCTGCTCGGGGATGCGCACGCGCTCGAGGAAATGCATGGCTATCTCTTCGGCCTTGCGCTTGGGCATCTTGCGTACCCACATCGGCGCCAGGGTGCAGTTCTGCAGCACGGTCAGGTGCGGGAACAGGTTGAAGTGCTGGAACACCATGCCCACTTCGCTGCGGATCGCCTCGATGTGCTTGAGGTCGCTGGTCAGCTCGGTGCCGTCGACGACGATGCGGCCCTGCTGGTGCTCCTCCAGGCGGTTGATGCAGCGGATGGTGGTGGACTTGCCGGAACCCGACGGGCCGCAGAGGACGATGCGCTCGCCCTGTTGCACGTTGAGGTTGATGTCCTTGAGCACGTGGAACTGGCCGTACCACTTGTTCACGCCCTGCAGCTGAATGATCGGCTCGGCAGCGGCTTCTTTCTTAACTTCGGTCATGGTCTATGACTCCTAACGCTTGTGGCCGGTGTCCAGCTTGCGCTCCAGGCGCATGGAATAGCGGGACATGCCGAAACAGAAAATCCAGAACACCAGGGCGGCGAACACGTAGCCCTCGGTAGCCATGCCCAGCCAGGCCGGATCGGTGGTCGCCTGCTTGATGCTGTTGAGCAGGTCGAACAGGCCGATGATGATCACCAGGCTGGTGTCCTTGAACAGGGCGATGAAGGTGTTGACGATGCCCGGGATCACCAGCTTGAGCGCCTGCGGCAGGATCACCAGACCCATCATCCGCCAGTAGCCCAGGCCCATGGCCGCGGCCGCCTCGTACTGCCCCTTGGGGATGGCCTGCAGGCCGCCCCGCACCACTTCGGCGATGTAGGCGGACTGGAACAGGATCACCCCGATCAGGGCGCGCAGCAGCTTGTCGAAGGACAGGCCTTCGGGCAGGAACAGCGGCAGCATCACCGAGGACATGAACAGCACGGTGATCAGCGGCACGCCGCGCCAGAACTCGATGAAGGTCACGCAGATCACGCGGATCGCCGGCATCTTCGAGCGTCGGCCCAGCGCCAGCAGGATGCCCAGCGGCAGCGCGCCGGCGATGCCGACGGCGGCGATCACCAGGGTCAGCATCAGGCCGCCCCACTGGCTGGTCTCCACTTCGGTCAGACCGAGGAAGCCACCGTGCAGCAGCCAGAAGGCCAGCAGCGGATACACGACCAGGAAGAGCAGCCCGTAGCTGGCCTTGCGCGGCATCGCCGGGATGAACAACGGCGCCGCGCCGATCACCGCCAGCCACACGGTCAGATCCACGCGCCAGCGCAGCTCTTCCGGGTAGAAGCCATACATGAACTGGCTGAAGCGCTCCTTGATGAACACCCAGCACGCGCCCTCGCTGGTGCAGTCGGCGCGGGTGGTGCCGGTCCAGTCGGCCTGCAGCACCGCCCACTTCAGCAGCGGCGGCACGATCAGCCAGACCAGATAGATGGCCAGCAGGGTCAACAGGGTGTTGAACCAGCTGGAGAACAGATTGGACCGCAGCCAGCCGACCACACCCACGCTCATGCGGGGCGGCGGCAGACTCGGACGGAATTGATGGACTTCCATGCGCTTCTCCTTACCGCTCGATCAGCGCGATGCGCTTGTTGTACCAGTTCATCAGGATCGAGATGCTGATGCTGATGGCCAGGTACACGCTCATGGTGATGGCGATGACCTCGATGGCCTGGCCGGTCTGGTTCAGGGTCGTGCCGGCGAACAGCGAGACCATGTCCGGATAGCCGATACCGGCGGCCAGCGACGAGTTCTTCACGATGTTCAGGTACTGGCTGGTCAGCGGCGGAATGATCACCCGCAGGGCCTGAGGAATGATCACCAGACGCAGGGTCTTGCCGGCCGGCAGGCCGAGGGAACGGGCCGCCTCGGTCTGGCCGTGGCTGACCGCCTTGATCCCGGAGCGCACGATCTCGGCGATGAAGGCCGCGGTGTACACGGTCAGCGCCAGGGTCAGCGCCATCAGCTCGGGGATCAGCACCCAACCACCACGGAAGTTGAAGCCCTTGAGCTCCGGCACCGTCCAGTGGAAGGGATCACCGAACCCCAGCGCGGCCAGACTCGGCAGTCCCACTATCAGCACCAGGCTGGTGATCAGGGTCGGGAAGCCCTGACCGGTGGCCTCGAAGCGCTGGCGCGCCCAACGGGCGAGGAACCACACCGCCACCAACGCCAGCACCAGAGCGATAAGGCAGGGCCAGAAGCCTTCGGCCATGGTCGGCGCCGGCATGTTCAGGCCACGGTTGCTGAGGAAGAAGGTGTCGCCGAGGCTGACGCTCTGCCGCGGGCCGGGCAACGGCAGGAACACGGCGAAGTACCAGAAGAAGATCTGCAGCAGCGGCGGGATGTTACGGAAGGTCTCGATATAGATGGTGGCCAGCTTGCTGATCATCCAGTTGGGCGACAGTCGCGCCACGCCGAGGATGAAGCCGAGGATGGTGGCGAACACGATGCCGATGCCCGCCACCAGCAGGGTGTTGAGCAGGCCGATGACGAACACCCGCCCGTAGCTGTCGCTCTCCTGATAGTCGATCAGGTGCTGGGAGATGCCGAAGCCGGCGCTCTGCTCCAGGAAGCCGAAGCCCGAGATGATCCCGCGCTGGGCGAGGTTGTGCTGGGTGTTGTGGAACAGGTACCAGCCGATCGCCACGACGGCGATGACTGCGATGATCTGGAATAGCCAGCCGCGCACCTGCGGGTCGGTCCAGACCGAACCGCGCGGACGCGAAATATTGGCAGGATTTGGCATAACGGCCCTCATAGAAACTCCGCGCCCGTGGATTGCGGCGCGGAGTTCACGAAATCAGGAACACCATCGCCCCACGAAGGGGCGATGGCAAAGGGGATCAGCGCACCGGCGGTGCGTACTGCATGCCACCCTTGTTCCACAGGGCATTGAGACCACGCTCGATCTTCAGCTCGCTGCCGGCACCGACGTTGCGATCGAAGATTTCGGCGTAGTTACCGACTTGCTTGACGATCTGCACGGCCCAGTCCTTCGGCAGTTTCAGATCCTTGCCGAAATCACCCTCTGCACCCAGCAGGCGAGCGATGTCCGGGTTCTTGGTGGACTTGGCCATTTCTTCCACGTTGGCGGAAGTCACGCCCAGTTCCTCGGCGTTGAGCTGTGCGTACAGGCTCCAGCGCACGATGTCGAACCACTCCTCGTCACCCTGACGTACGGACGGGCCGAGCGGCTCCTTGGAGATCACTTCCGGCAGTACGACATAGTCGTCCGGCGCGGCCAGCTTGATGCGCTGGGCGTACAGCTGGGACTGGTCAGAGGTCAGCACGTCGCAACGACCGGATTCCAGCGACTTGGCGCTCTCGTCGGAGGTGTCATAGGTGATGGGGGTGTACTTCAGGCCATTGGCGCGGAAGTAGTCGGCCAGGTTCAGCTCGGTGGTGGTACCGGCCTGGATGCACACGGTGGCGCCGTCCAGTTCCTTGGCGCTGGAAACGCCTAGCTTCTTGTTCACCAGGAAGCCTTGACCGTCGTAGTAGGTCACGCCGGTGAAGTTCAGGCCCATGGCCGCATCACGCGAGCTGGTCCAGGTGGTGTTGCGCGACAGCACGTCGACTTCGCCGGATTGCAGCGCGGTGAAGCGCTCCTTGGCGGTCAGCGGGCTGAATTTCACTTTGGAGGCGTCACCGAATACGGCGGCAGCCACGGCACGGCAGATGTCCACGTCGATACCCAGGTAGTTACCCTTGGCGTCGGCATAGGAGAAACCGGGCAAACCATCGCTGATACCGCACTGCACGTAGCCTTTCTTCTTCACCGCATCCAGGGTCGCACCTGCATGAGCGAAACCGCTCACACCGAGCACCGCAGCCGTGGTCAGTACTGCCAGGGTGGATTTCACCATCTTCATCAAAACCTCCAAGTGTTCTTGTTTGGTCGAGTCTCGGTCCTGCCGCCGTACCCTTGTGAGGCACGTTCGATCCCGCCACCATGGCAGGATCAACCGGGGTGCGAACCTGAAGGGAGTCTAGATGCCGATCCGCAGACCGGCGAATGACCCTTTCATCTCCGTAGGTCTTACGGGAAAGAGACGCAGCAGATTTGTCCGGCTTCCCGCTCTAGAACGGCCCCCGCCGGACCCGCTTCTTACAGCAAGGTGCGTACCAATTCCGTGACCGGACGGTATTGATCGCAGGTCAAGAGGCAAACTTTTGCCGTTGCGACATCTTATTAAGTGATTCAACGAACCGAAAAAAGCATGGCGCACCAAAAATGCACATGCGCACCATAATGGAGCAATCATGCAAGAAGCCCTGCTACTCGAGCCCGCCAGCCCAGCCGATTCCTGCGTCATCTGGTTACACGGCCTGGGCGCCGACCGTTACGACTTCGAGCCGGTGGCCAAGATGCTGCAGCAGCAACTGCCCGCCACGCGCTTCGTGCTGCCACAGGCGCCGACGCGGCCGGTGACCATCAACGGCGGCTGGTCCATGCCCAGCTGGTACGACATCCTGGCCATGAGCCCGGCACGGGCGATCGACAAAGAACAGATGGAGACCTCGGCGCAGACGGTGATCGCGCTGATCGAAGCCCAGCGCGACAGCGGCATCGACCCGGCGCGTATCGTCCTGGCCGGCTTCTCCCAGGGCGGCGCGGTGGTCTATCACACAGCCTTCCTGCGCTGGCAGGGCCCGCTGGGCGGGTTGCTGGCGCTGTCCACCTATGCCCCGACCTTCCCCGAAGAGCTGCAGGTAGACGCTTCGCGCCGCCAGTTGCCGGTACTGTGCCTGCACGGTAGCCAGGACGACGTGGTGCCCTCGTTCATGGGCCGCGCCGCCCACGATGCACTGGCTGCCCAGGGCGTGCCGGTTGCCTGGCGGGAATATCCGATGGGTCACGAGGTGATGGTGGAGGAAATCCAGGACATCGGCGCCTGGCTGAAACAGGTGCTGAAAGTCGACTAAACGCGTCAAGGCTCCGTCGAGATGCTCCGGCAACTCGCTAAGTATGTGTCGAAAGGTCAAGCAGCCGGCGGGCGGGTTAACCCCGTCCATCGCTTGCGACCGCTGGTCGGACCGCTCTAGTCCGAGCATTGCGTAGGTAATATTGCGGAGCATAAGGTCGCTCATAGGTGTTCGCCCTACGACAGGGAGTGTTTAGCGATGCCCACCCGCAGCAGCCAGACAGGTTATTCATTCTCGCGATGAAAAATGCCAACTGGCAGCAGGATCTCCAGCAGATCAGCCAATTGCGACTGTTCCAGAACGTCGCCGCCAGCAGCCTGCAACAGCTGCTACAGGAATTTCGCGCCTGCGAGTTGGAGGCCAGCGAGATTCTGCTGTCGCCCTTCAACCGCAACCAGCACCTCTATCTGCTGCTCGAGGGCGAGCTGAAGGTCTATCTCGGCTCCCTCGACAACCAGCCCGTCAGCACCCTGACCCCGGGCGATTGCGCCGGCGAAATCAGCTTCATCGACAACGACCGCCCTTCCGCCTATGTGGTGGCCACCCAGCCCTCGCTGGTCCTGCGCCTGCATCGCGAGTCGCTGATCAAGCTGTTCGACCAGTCGCCGGAACTGATGCAGAACCTGCTGGAACTGCTCTGCGACCGGGTGCGCAAGGGCAACCGGATCATTCTCGACAGCGAGCAGAACGCCAACGTCGACATCCTCACCGGCTGCTTCAACCGCCGCTGGCTGGAGCACGTGTTCGAACGCGAAAGCACCCGCTGCGCCTTCAGCCACCAGCCGATGAGCATGCTCATGCTCGATGTCGACCACTTCAAGGCCTACAACGACCAGCATGGCCACCTGGCCGGCGACTACGCCCTGTGCCTGGTGGCGCATACCCTGCGCAACCAGTTGCGACCGAAGGACAGCATGGTGCGTTATGGCGGCGAGGAGTTCGTCATCCTCCTGCCGGAGCTGGATGCCGACGAATCGCGCACCATCGGCGAGCGCCTGCGCCAGAGCCTGGAGCAGATCAGCTCGTTCTACTCGCCGGTAGGCATACTGCCGGGCGTCACGGTGTCCATCGGCATGGCCCAGATGCAGGACAAAGACGGCCTGGAAAGCCTGATCGCGCGCGCCGACGCGGCCCTGTACAAGGCCAAGCAGCAGGGCCGCAATCGCCTGTTCGGCTGAGCAGGCTCCCGCCAAATCGCCCAGCAAAAACGTCAGCCCATCGCCAGCTGCCGGCGCGCCTTGTTAGAGTCTGGCGCATAACAACAATGCTCGGATGCCCCATGCGCAAGCTACTGCTCACCCTGCTGATCCTCGTGCCGGTTGGCGCGGGAATCTTCTTCACCATCCCCACCCTGCTCGACCGCCAGGCGAACAGCGTGGCCACGCCCGCGCCCTACCCCGCCAGCGACTCTGCTGAAAAGCTGCACCAGACCCTGTTCGTCGCCGACCTGCACGACGACGCCCTGCTCTGGCAGCGCGACCTGCTGGAGCGCCACGACTACGGCCATTCGGACCTGCCGCGCCTGCTCGAAGGCCGCGTCGGCCTGCAGGTGTTCTCCACCGTCACCAAGACCCCGCGTGGCATCAACTACGAGAGCAACGGCGCCGACAGCGACAACATCACCCTGCTGGCCATGGCCCAGCGCTGGCCACGGGAAACCTGGAGCAGCCTGCTGGCCCGTGCCCTTTACCAGGCCGACAAGCTGAAACAGGCAGCCGCCGCCAGCGAGGGCCGGATGGTGCTGATCCATACCCGCAGCGAGCTGGCCGCCTACCTGCAGGCCTGGCAGCGCGGCCCGCAGCGCCTGGCCACCGTACTGGCCACCGAGGGCCTGCAGCCTATCGAGGGCAAGCTGGAGAACATTGACGTCCTGTACGACGCCGGTTTCCGCATCGCCGGTCTGACTCACTTCTTCGACAACGAGGTCGGCGGCTCGGCCCACGGCCTGGACAAGGGTGGCCTGACCCCGCTGGGTCGCCAGGTGATCACCCGCCTGGAAGAGAAGCGCATGCTGGTCGACCTGGCCCACGCGTCCAAGTCGCTGATCGACGACGTGCTGGCCATCGCCAAGCGCCCCGTGCTGGTCTCCCACACTGGCGTCGCCGGCACCTGCCCCGGCCCGCGCAACCTCACCGATGACCACCTGCAACGCATCGCCGCCAACGGTGGTGTGATCGGCATCGGCTACTGGGACGCCGCCGTCTGCGAGACCTCGGTCGGCGCCATCATCCGCGCCATCCGCTACACCGCAGACAAGGTCGGGGTCGCCCACGTGGCACTGGGTTCGGACTTCAACGGCACGGTGCACGCGCCCTTCGACAGCACCGGCCTGGCGCAGATCACCGAGGGCCTGCAGCGCGCCGGCTTCAGTGATGCCGATATCGCCGCGATCATGGGCGGCAACGTGCGTGACCTGCTGCTGGCCAACCTGCCCGATTGACCGGCCGCAGCCCGCGCAGCATTTCGCCGCGCGGGCTTCTTGCTTTACACTGGCGACCGTTCATTCCTTGACCAATACGAGACGGCCGTGCTCAAAGCACTCAAGAAAATTTTCAGCAAGGGCGAAGCCGAACAGCCCGCCAGCGTCACTCCCGCCAGCACTCCCAGCGCCCCCGCCAAACCGAGCGCCCCGCGCAACACGCAACCACAGGCGGATGCCGAAGCCAAAGCGCCGCGCGAAGCCAAGAAGCCGCGCGCCGACAAGCCGCGACGCGAGCGCCCGGCCAAACCGGTAGATAAATGGAAGCTGGAAGACTTCGTGGTCGAGCCGCAGGAAGGCAAGACCCGCTTCCACGATTTCCGCCTGGCGCCGGAGCTGATGCACGCCATCCACGACCTGGGCTTCCCCTACTGCACACCGATCCAGGCCCAGGTCCTCGGCCACACCCTCAAGGGTAAGGACGCCATCGGCCGCGCCCAGACCGGCACCGGCAAGACCGCCGCCTTCCTCATCTCCACCATCACCCAGCTGTTGCAGACCCAGGTGCCGAAAGAGCGCTACATGGGTGAGCCGCGCGCGCTGATCATCGCGCCGACCCGCGAGCTGGTGGTGCAGATCGCCAAGGACGCCGAGGCCCTGACCAAGTACACCGGCCTCAACGTCATGCAGTTCGTCGGCGGCATGGACTTCGACAAGCAGCTCAAGCAGCTGGAGTCGCGCTACTGCGACATCCTGGTCGCCACCCCGGGCCGCCTGCTGGACTTCAACCAACGCGGCGAAGTGCACCTGGACATGGTCGAGGTGATGGTGCTGGACGAAGCCGACCGCATGCTCGACATGGGCTTCATCCCGCAGGTACGCCAGATCATCCGCCAGACCCCGATGAAGGGCGATCGCCAGACACTGCTGTTCTCCGCCACCTTCACCGAGGACGTGATGAACCTGGCCCGCCAATGGACGGTGAACCCGGCCATCGTCGAGATCGAGCCGGAGAACGTCGCCAGCGACACCGTCGAGCAGCACGTCTACGCCGTGTCCAGCAAGGACAAGTACAAGCTGCTGTACAACCTGGTGACGCAGAACGACTGGCAGCGGGTGATGGTGTTCGCCAACCGCCGCGACGAGGTGCGCCGCATCGAGGAGAAGCTGATCCGCGACGGCGTCAGCGCCGCGCAGATGTCCGGCGACGTGCCGCAACACAAGCGGATCAAGACCCTGGAAGGCTTCCGCGAAGGCAAGATCCGCGTGATGGTCGCCACCGACGTCGCCGGCCGCGGCATCCACGTCGACGGCATCAGCCACGTGATCAACTTCACCCTGCCGGAAGTGCCGGACGACTACGTGCACCGCATCGGCCGTACCGGCCGCGCCGGCGCCAGCGGCACCTCGATCAGCTTCGCCGGCGAAGACGACGCCTTCGCCCTGCCGCCGATCGAAGAGCTGCTCGGGCGCAAGATCACCTGCGAGATGCCGCCGGAAGAACTGCTCAAGCCGGTGCCGCGCAAGCACGTTTAGCCGAGCCGGAGCACTCCTACTCACTACAACCCTAGCGCGACTTATGCTCCAGAGAGAGGTAGCAGCCTCAGACGAAGCACTTGCCTGAAAAAAGCCGCCCATAAGGCGGCTTTTTTGTTTCGGGTCGCGCTTACTGGGCGACTTGCGATTGCTGCACCAGCACCAGCTGGCCATCCTTGTTGACCGGAATCTGGCTGCCCGGATCGCGGTCCATGCGCACCTGACCGATCTTGCCGTCCAGCTGATACTTCACGTCGTAGCCCACCAGCTTCTCGCTGGTGTCGGTCACGGTGTTGCAGCGGGTCTCGGTGGTGGTGTAGGTGTCACGCTCCTGCATGCCCTCCTGCACCTTGTTGCCGGCATAGCCACCGCCGACGGCGCCGGCCACAGTGGCGATCTTCTTGCCGTTGCCGCCACCCACCTGATTGCCCAGCAGGCCACCAGCAACGGCGCCGAGCACGGTACCGGCGATCTGATGCTGATCCTTGACCGGCGCCTGACGAGTCACCGCCACGTCCTTGCAGACCTCGCGCGGCGTCTTGATGGTCTCTTTGATCGGCTGCACGGCCAGCACCTCGGCATACAGAGGACCGCCTACCAGGCTGTAGGTGGCTACAGCGCCACCGGCAGTGACACCCACCGCGCCCAATACTGCACCTACGATCATCGACTTGTTCATGGGGTCCTCCAGACTTCAGTTGCCGGGCATTCACGCCCTATTCCCTGCCTTGGATCAGGCCAGGCTGAGCGAGTTCCCGCTTCGCTGGTCAGCGTAGCGAGAACTGCGACGAAACGCACACCGCCAAAACACGAAGCCCGGCGCTGGGCCGGGCTTCGGGCAATCGTAGAAACGACTCAGGGACGCTCGTCGACTTCCTCGCTGACCGCCGGCGGAATCAGGTCCTCGCTGGTCAGGTTCAGCCAGATCAGTACCACGTTGGCGATATAGATCGACGAGTAGGTACCGGCCAGCACACCGACGAACAGGGCGATGGAGAAGCCCCACAGGTTGTCACCGGCGAACACCAGCAAGGCGATGATCGCCAGCAGGGTGGAAACCGAGGTGGCGATGGTGCGCAGCAGGGTCTGGGTGGTCGAGATGTTGATGTTCTCGATCAAGTTCGCCTTGCGCAGCACGCGGAAGTTCTCACGCACCCGGTCGAACACCACGATGGTGTCGTTCAGCGAGTAGCCGATGATCGCCAGCACCGCCGCCAGCACCGTCAGGTCGAAGGTGATCTGGAAGAACGACAGGATGCCCATGGTCACGACCACGTCGTGCACCAGCGAGGCGATGGCGCCCACGGCGAACTTCCACTGGAAGCGGAAGGCCACGTAGATCAGGATGCCGCCGAGAGCCAGCAGCATGCCCAGGCCGCCCTGGTCGCGCAGCTCCTCGCCCACGGCCGGGCCGACATACTCGACCTTCTTCACCTGCAGCGAGTTGCCGCCGCTGGCCGCCTGCAGCACGGAGGCCACCTTGTTGCCGAGCTGCGGGTCATCACCCTGCAGGCGCACCACCACATCGGTGGTGGCGCCGAAGTTCTGCACCACGGCGTCGGCATAGCCGGCCGCCGCCAGCTGCTCGCGCACCTGGCCGAGGTCGGCCGGCTTGTCGTAACTCAGCTCGATCTGGCTGCCGCCGGTGAAGTCGAGACCGAAGTTGAGCCCCTTGAAGAACCAGCTACCGAGGGCGATAAGGGTCAGGATCATGGTCAGGGCAAACGCGAAATTGCGTATGCCCATGAAGTTGATAGTTCCGATTTTCATGACTGGCTGCCCCTTAGATCCACAGCTTCTTGAAGTCGCGACCGCCGAAGATCAGGTTGACCATCGCGCGGGTCACCATGATGGCGGTGAACATCGAAGTGACGATACCCAACGACATGGTCACGGCGAAGCCCTTGACCGGGCCACTGCCCATGGCGAAGAGAATGCCGCCGACCAGCAGAGTGGTCAGGTTGGCGTCGAGAATCGCCGAGTAGGCGCGGTCGAAGCCTTCGTGGATGGCGCGCTGCACCGACATGCCATTAGCGATTTCCTCGCGTATCCGCGAGAAGATCAGCACGTTGGCGTCCACCGCCATACCCATGGTCAACACGATACCGGCGATACCCGGCAGGGTCAGGGTCGCGCTCAGCGCCGACATCAGCGCCAGCAGCAGGACCATGTTGAAGCCCAGGGCCACGGTCGCCAGCACGCCGAAGAAGCGGTAGATGGCGATGATGAAGATGGACACGAAGATCATGCCCCAGATCGACGCATCGATACCCTTGGCGATGTTGTCGGCACCCAGGCTCGGACCGATGGTGCGTTCTTCGGCGAAGTACATCGGCGCGGCCAGGCCACCTGCACGCAGCAGCAGGGCCAACTCGGAGGACTCACCCTGGCCGTTCAGGCCGGTGATGCGGAACTGGCTGCCCAGCGGCGACTGGATGGTCGCCAGGCTGATGATCTTCTTCTCTTCCTTGAAGGAGGGCACCGCCACTTCCTTCTCGACGCCGTCGACCACCTGCTTGACGTAGCGGGTCAGCGGCTTCTGCTCGATGAAGATCACCGCCATGCTGCGCCCCACGTTGTTACGGGTGGCGCGGTTCATCAGCTCGCCGCCATGGCCATCCAGACGGATGTTCACCTGCGGACGGCCGTTCTCGTCGTAGCTGGCCTGGGCATCGGTGACCTGGTCACCGGTGATGATCAGGCTGCGCTCCAGCGCCACGGCCGGGCGACCGGACTCGCGGAACTCGAAGGGCTCGGTGGCGGCGCGCGCGGCGTCGACGTCGGCCTGCAGACGGAACTCCAGGTTGGCGGTCTTGCCGAGAATACGCTTGGCCTCGGCGGTGTCCTGCACGCCCGGCAGCTCGACCACGATGCGGTTGGCGCCTTGGCGCTGTACCAGCGGCTCGGCGACACCCAGCTCGTTGACCCGGTTACGCACGGTGGTGAGGTTCTGCTTGATCGAGTACTCGCGGATCTCCGCGCGCTTGGCCTCGGTCAGCGCCAGACGCAGCACCTGCTGGTCGTTGCGCTCGGTAGTGGTCTGCTCGAAATCGTTGAAGCTGCCACGGATCAGCTCGCGGGCCTTTTCCAGCGATTCGCTGTCGGCGAAGCCGAGCTGGATGGCGCCACCCTGCTGCGGCAGGCTGCGATAACGCACGCGGTCCTTGCGCAGCAGGCTCTTGATCTCGCTCTCGTAGACCTTCATGCGCGCATCCATGGCCTTGTCCATGTCCACTTCCAGCAGGAAGTGCACACCACCGGACAGGTCCAGACCCAGCTTCATCGGGCCGGCGCCCAGGTTGCGCAACCACTGCGGAGTGGTCGGCGCCAGGTTCAGGGCGACCACGTACTCGTCACCGAGCAACTTGCGCACCAGCTCCTTGGCCGGCAGCTGGTCTTCCTGCTTGGTCAGACGCAGCAGCGCACCCTGGCCCTGCTTGGCGCCCAGCTGGGCGGACTTGACCGCGATGCCGCCGTCATTCAGCGCCTTGCCGATGCGATCGAGGTCGGCCTGGCCGATTTCCAGCGCCGTGCTGGCACCGGTGATCTGGATGGCCGGGTCGTCCGGATACAGATTAGGTGCGGAATAGATGAAGCCGACCGCCAGCACAGCCAGGATCAGCAGGTACTTCCACAGAGGATATTTGTTGAGCATGACGCCGCCCGTTATGACACGGGGCGCCTTAGGCGCCCCGTAGTGGTGAACGAAGAATCGTTAGATGGACTTCAGAGTGCCCTTCGGCAGGGTCGCCGCGATGGCCTGCTTCTGGAACTTCAGCTCGACGTTGTCGGCGATCTCGACCACCACGAAGTCGTCGGTGACCTTGTTGACCTTGCCGATGATGCCGCCGCTGGTCACTACCTCGTCGCCCTTCTGCAGGCCGCCGAGCAGATTCTTGTGCTCCTTGGCGCGCTTGGCCTGGGGACGCCAGATCATCAGATAGAAGATGACCATGAAACCGACCAGCATCAGGATGCTCATCATGTCACCGCCGGGCGCGGCGCCTGCCGCCGGGGCTACGGTGTCGGCATAAGCAGCGGGGATCAGAAAACTCATGGAAAACTCCTATTGCGAGGTCTTGAAGCTGTTGTTTTCAGGCTATTTTTCGCGAGCGCCCGGGCTTTTTTGCACGGGCGTCGGCTGCCATCGCGAGTAGATGGGTGCGCCGCGCCGAATTTCAAGCGGCAGGCCGGCGAATCACCGATCAGGGCTCCAGCGGCGGCGTCGGCAGGCCGCGCCGGGCGTAGAAGGCGTCGACAAAGGCGGCCAATGTACCCTGTTGAATTGCCTCGCGCAAACCAGCCATCAGGCGCTGGTAATGGCGCAAGTTGTGGATGGTATTCAGCATGCTTCCCAGCATTTCGCCGCATTTATCCAGGTGATGCAGATAGGCGCGGGAGAAGTGGCTGCAGGTGTAGCAATCGCAGCTCGGGTCCAGCGGCGACTCGTCGTGCTTGTGCCCCGAGTTGCGGATCTTGACCACCCCAGTCTCGGTGAACAGGTGGCCGTTGCGCGCGTTGCGGGTCGGCATCACGCAGTCGAACATGTCCACCCCGCGGCGCACACCCTCGACCAGGTCTTCCGGCTTGCCCACGCCCATCAGGTAGCGCGGCTTGTCGGCCGGCAACTGCGGCGGCAGGAAGTCCAGCACGCGGATCATCTCCTCCTTCGGCTCGCCCACCGACAGGCCGCCGATGGCCAGGCCGTCGAAGCCGATCTCGCACAGACCTTCCAGCGAGCGCATGCGCAGCTCTTCGTGCATGCCGCCCTGGACGATGCCGAACAGCGCCGAGGGGTTGCCCTCGTGGGCGTTCTTCGAGCGCTTGGCCCAGCGCAGCGACAGCTCCATGGAGCGCTTGGCCACATCGAAGTCGGCCGGGTACGGGGTGCACTCGTCGAAGATCATCACGATGTCCGACCCCAGGTCGCGCTGCACCTGCATCGACTCTTCCGGGCCCATGAACACCTTGGCGCCGTCCACCGGCGAGGAGAAGTACACGCCCTCCTCCTTGATCTTGCGCATGGCGCCCAGGCTGAACACCTGGAAGCCGCCGGAATCGGTGAGGATCGGCCCCTGCCACTGCATGAAGTCGTGCAGGTCGCCGTGGCGCTTGATCACCTCGGTACCCGGGCGCAGCCACAGGTGGAAGGTGTTGCCGAGGATAATCTGCGCGCCGATATCGCCGACATCGCGCGGCAGCATGCCCTTGACCGTGCCGTAGGTACCCACCGGCATGAAGGCGGGGGTCTCCACCACGCCGCGCGGGAAGGTCAGGCGGCCGCGGCGGGCACGGCCGTCGGTGGCCAGCAGCTCGAAGGACATATGGCTCATGGGGTCTCCTCGGGACCGCGCGGGGCGGGATTGCGGGTGATGAACATGGCATCACCGTAGCTGAAGAAGCGGTACTGCTGCTCCACGGCCGCCGCATAGGCGGCCATGGTCTGCGGGTAACCGGCGAAGGCCGAGACCAGCATCAGCAGGGTTGACTCCGGCAGGTGGAAGTTGGTGACCAGGGCATCGACCACATGGAAGCGCTTGCCCGGGTAGAGAAAGATGTCGGTGTCGCCGCTAAAGGCCTTCAGCTCGCCATCGCGGGCCGCACTCTCCAGCGAGCGCACGCTGGTGGTACCGACGGCGATCACTCGTCCGCCGCGCGCGCGACAGGCAGCCACGGCATCGACCACGTCCTGGCCGACCTGCAGCCACTCGCGGTGCATATGGTGGTCCTCGATGCGCTCCACCCGCACCGGCTGGAAGGTACCGGCGCCGACATGCAGGGTGACGAAGGCGGTATCGATGCCTTTCTCGCGGATCGCCGCCAGCAGCTCCTCGTCGAAGTGCAGCCCGGCAGTGGGCGCAGCCACGGCGCCGGCCTTGGCGCGGTCGGAATAGACGGTCTGGTAGCGCTCACGATCGGAGGCGTCGTCGGCGCGGTCGATATAGGGCGGCAGCGGCATGTGGCCGACCCGATCCAGCAACGGCAGCACCTCTTCGCTGAAGCGCAGCTCGAACAGTGCATCGTGGCGGGCGACCATCTCGGCCTCGCCGCCACCTTCTATATGGATCAGCGAGCCGGGCTTGGGCGACTTGCTGGAGCGCACGTGGGCCAGCACGCGATGGCTGTCCAGCACCCGCTCGACCAGGATCTCCAGCTTGCCGCCGGAGGCCTTCTGGCCGAACAGCCGCGCCGGGATCACCCGGGTGTCGTTGAACACCATCAGGTCGCCGGGGCGCAGGTATTCGAGCAGGTCGGCGAACTGCCGATGGGCCAGCGCACCGCTCTCGCCCTCCAGCACCAGCAGGCGGCTGGAACGGCGCTCGGCCAGCGGATGGCGGGCGATCAGGGCATCGGGCAGGTCGAAATGGAAGTCGGCAACGCGCATGGGGTCAGTCTCGCAGGGGGCGCAGAGCTTACCGGAAAGCGGGCCCGCGAACCACGCACCGGGCGACTGAAGGCACGCTCAATGCGGATCGCCGCCATGCTTGTCCTGCTCCAGGGTTTCCAGCAGGGCGATCTGCATCCGCGAGTGCAGACGGATCAGCCAGCGCCACAGCAGGGTGATCGCCGCCACCGCCACCAGGCCGATGACCAGCAGCGCCTCGCCGGTCGGCAGGATGCTGGCCGACAGCGCCATTAGCAGCACCATGATCAGGGCGAGAGACACCAGAGGAATCACTTCGGCGATTACCTTGCGCACGCGGACAGTGTGGCGCCCCGCCTTCTCGGGGCGCACGCCGAGCTCGGCCAGGAGCATCGCCAGCGCCTTCAGCTTGCGGTACGCCGCCACCAGGAATGGCAGCGACAACAGCAGCGCGCCACCCCAGACCAGCGCCTTCTGCAGATTCTGCGCGGCCACCCAGGGCTCCAAGTAGGCCGCCAGCGGTACGGCGAAATAGCTGGCACTAAGGAAGATCGCTATCACCAGGGCGATATTGATCGCCACCTGCAGCAGGATGCGCCGGATCATGCCCAGCAGCATCACGTTCTGGCCCTGGGGCTGGATGCTGCCCAACCAGTCGCCGTACAGCCCGAAGACCCGCGCGACACGTTCCGGCATCAGCCCCGCCAGCTTGTTGGAGAAGGGGTCGGCGGCGCGGATCAGGTAGGGCGTGGTCAGGGTGGTGATGGCCGAGACGGCCACCGCCACCGGATAGAGGAAGTGACTGGTGACCTGCAGGGTCATGCCCAGCGCCGCGATGATGAAGGAGAACTCGCCAATCTGCGAAAGGCCCATGCCGACGCGTAGCGAGGTGCGCCCATCGTTGCCGGCGATAAAGGCGCCGAGGCTGCAGGACACCACCTTGCCGACGATCACCGCGACGGTGATCACCAGGATCGGCCAGGCGTACTCGACGAGAATCGCCGGATCGATCAGCAGGCCGATGGCGACGAAGAAGATCGCGCTGAACATGTCGCGCACCGGCTCGATCAGCCGCTCGATCTGCGGTAGCTGGCGCGACTCGGCCATGATCGCGCCGATCAGGAACGCCCCCAGCACCATGCTGTATTCCAGCTTGACCACCAACAGGCAGAAGCCGAAACACAGGCCCAGCACGGTGACCAGCAACATCTCGTTGCTCTCGAACTTGGCCACATAGGCCAGGATGCGCGGCACCAGCAGGATGCCGATGACCAGCGCCACCACCATGAACAGCGACAGCTTGCCGACGGTGGCAAACACCTCGCCGGTCTCCACCGAGCCGCTGACGGCGATGCCGGACAACAGCGCGATGATGCCGATACCGAGGATGTCCTCGACGATCAGCACGCCGAAGATCAGCTGGGCGAAGCGCTCGTTCTTCAGCTTCAGGTCGCTCAGCGCCTTGACGATGATGGTGGTCGAGGAGATGGCCAGGATGCCGCCGAGGAACAGCGAGTCCATCTTGCTCCAGCCGAAGAAGCTGCCGATCTCGTAGCCGATCCACAGCATCAGGCCGATTTCCAGCAGGGCCGCGATGAAGGCGGTGGCACCGACGTTGAACAGCTTGCGCAGGCTGAACTCGAGACCGAGGAAGAACATCAGGAAGATCACGCCCAGCTCGGCGAGGATCTTGATCGTCTCCTCGTCGTGAATCAGGCCGAAGGGCGGCGTATGAGGACCGATGATGAAGCCGGCGAGGATGTAGCCCAGCACCACCGGCTGGCGCAGGCGATGGAACAGCACGGTGACCACGCCTGCGACCAGCATGATCACGGCCAGATCCTGGATGAAACTGATGGCATGCATCGCGGCGCCCCCTCCTGTGAAAACCTCCCCGGCGCCGCTGCAGCGGCCACCACCAAACCGACCTCAGAGCCTAACAGCTTGATTTGGTGGACTTATCGGCAGCGCTCAGGGAATTTGTAAGCACAGATGGCAGGGCATTGACGCCGAAGCCGGCGCGATTGACCACCCCCTGACGCCTCCCTATACTGCGCGCCCATCGTGCCTCGGTGGCGGAATCGGTAGACGCGGCGGATTCAAAATCCGTTTTCGAAAGAAGTGAGAGTTCGAGTCTCTCCCGGGGCACCACGATATTCCCTCCTCAATTGCCTGCAAGGCCTCTGGAATCAGCTATTCCAGGGGGGTTGGCAAACGTATTTGAGTTAGCGTAGAGTTGGTCAACTGTGTTTGCATGGGTCGCCTTGAATCGTGACCTGGTGCAGTAGATCCTAAGATCCGCTACATCCCGCTCGACTTCTCTTACTCTCTGCAACCAGTTCCAGCCCTCTCGCGTCACAAGCTCGCGAGGCTGTCATCTAACTCTAGTTTCAAGGAAATAAGACAATGTCGAATCGTCAAACCGGCACCGTCAAGTGGTTCAACGACGAGAAGGGCTTCGGCTTCATCACTCCCGAGAGCGGTCCGGATCTGTTCGTGCACTTCCGCGCTATCGAAGGCTCGGGCTTCCGCAGCCTGAAAGAAGGCCAGAAGGTCACCTTCGAAGCCGTGCAAGGCCAGAAAGGCATGCAAGCTGACAAGGTCCAGGTTCTGGGCTAATCGCTGCTGCTACGAAGAGCCCCTGATGGCAACATCAGGGGCTTTTTTGTGCCCGGCGTTTTTGTCCCGAATGACGACACCCCGTACAATCCCGCGAAGTCTTTTCTTCCCGAGCTGTCCATGCCCAAGCACATGCTGCGCCCCCAGGGCGAATTCCCCGGCGCCGGCCTGCCACGCCGCTTCGCCGCGATGTTCTATGACTTCCTGCTGTGCGTGGCACTGGTCATGGTGGTGGGCCTGATTTACCAGCAGGGCCTGCTGCGCCTGATCTATGGCAGCGAGCGCCTGATGCAGCTGTCCCAGGCCGGCGCGCTGGACAACGATCCGATGCTGGCCAGCCTGGCCCTGCTCAGCCTGTTCGGTTTCTTCGCCAAGTTCTGGACCCACAACGGCCAGACCCTCGGCATGCAGGCCTGGGGCCTGCGCATCCAGAACGCCGATGGCTCGGCCATCAGCCTGTGGCAGGCGCTGCTGCGCTTCGTAATCGCCATCGGCTCCTGGCTGTGCCTGGGCCTGGGCTTTCTCTGGGCGCTGTGGGACAAGGACAAGCGCAGCTGGCACGACATCTACTCGGAGAGCCGCGTCGTCCAGCTGCCCAAGGGCATCCACAAGCAGGGCAAGTAAGACTCAGGCCCCAGCCAGCCCCGGCAGCAGCACATTGCTCACCAGCCAGGCAGTGGCCAGCGCACCCGCCACGCAGAGCAGCGCGCCACCGACCGCCTGCCAGTAGAAACCACGCGCCAGCTCGTCCTCGCCGCCATTGGAGAGGATGAACGGGAAAGACTCCCCCGGCTTGCGCAGCTGATGATGCACCGGCACCTCGCCGCGCCCCGCCTGGCGACGCTGCGCCTCTACCCGCGCCGACTCGCGCATGCGCTCCCACTCGGCCGGGTCCAGCTGACCATCACCGTTGCTGTCGAAGCGCTGCAACATGCCGGCGAAATCGCCCTTCCACTCGCGCACCACCGCACCCTGGGCCAGGGTCAGGTCGAACGCCTCGGCGCCGCCTTGGGTGCGGAAGTCACCGATGGCGTAGAGCGGCTGACCGATATGCAGGCGCTCCTCGGTGTAGCGATAGCGACTGCCACTAGAGAACAGCATGCCCAACAACCCTCCACCGCCACTCAGGCCGCGCGGATGACGCTCGCTGCCACTCCAGACCTGGCGTGTGCTCGGCCGCACTTCCGCGCCCTTGGGGTTGATCAGGCATTCGCCGGTGGCATCCTTCAGGCGCACCAGCGCCTCGCTGACGCCACTCTCAACCACCCGCCAGCGGCGGTTCTTGCCATCGCCGGAATACTCCTCGATCTTGAAGCGCCACCACAGGCACGCAGTGCCGGTGAGCGGCGCCTGCAGCTGGCCGTCGGAGAGCTCGTGTAGCACGCCATAGAGTTCGACATAGCCCTGGGCCGCCGAGCGGATCTTCGAGGTCGGCGTGTTGAGCAGGAAGCGCGCCTCGGACAGGCGCTTGATGCACCACCAGCCACCGCCGACGCACGCGCCGACGCTGAAGGCCATGCTGATGGCCAGACCAGGGACATCCATCTCAGTTGAACAGCGACTTGAGGTCGACGTCGGCCTTTTCTTCCTCGCTGAACTGCAGCAGCTCGGCCTCCTTGAAGGCGAACAGGCGGGCCAGGATCACGTCGGGGAACTGCTCGATGCGCACGTTGTTGAGGTTGACCGCCTCGTTGTACAGCTCGCGGCGATCGGCGATGGCGTTCTCCAGGCCGGAGATGCGCTGCTGCAGGTGCTGGAAGCTGTCGTTGGCTTTCAGGTCCGGGTAGTTCTCGGCCAGGGCGAACAGTTGGCCGAGGCCGGCACGCAGGCTGCTCTCGGCCTTGCCCAGGGCGCCCACGTCGTGCTGCTCGCGAGCGCTGGCCACGGCGCTGCGGGCGGCGATCACTCGCTCCAGGGTGGTGCGCTCGTGCTGCATGTACTGCTTGCAGGTCTCCACCAGCTTGGGCAGTTCGTCGTGGCGCTGCTTGAGCAGCACGTCGATGTTCGACCAGGCCTTGCTCACGCCGTGCTTGAGACGCACCAGGCCGTTGTAGAGAACCACCGCCCAGGCGGCGAGGAGAAACAGCACGACGAGTATGGCAACGGCAGTGAGGCTCATGGACAACGCTCCTTGTGAATTGCCGGCAATTCTATCGACACCATGAGCCACGTCTACAAGGGCGACGAACGGAAACGCCCTTTGCATTTAATGAAAATCTTTCGCATTATTGTGCGGTTTTCCCGCCTTCCAACACTAAGAAGCAAAGGACTCCGCCATGACTCGTATGCCCCTGGCCACCGCCAGTCTGCTGGCCCTCGCCATTTCCCTCGCCGGCTGCGGCGACGACAAGAAAGAGGCCGCCGCTCCGCAAGCTGCCGCTCCGGCTGCCGCCACCGCTACCGCCGCCGCTGGCAAGGTAGACGAAGCCGCCGCTAAGGCCGTGGTCGGTCATTACGCCGAACTGGCTTCCGCCGTATTCAGCGACGCCGCCAGCACCGGCAAGCAGCTGCAAACCGCCATCGACGCCCTGCTGGCCAAGCCCAGCGAAGAGACCCTGAAAGCCGCCAAGGAAGCCTGGCTGGCCGCGCGCGTACCCTACATGCAGACCGAAGTGTTCCGCTTCGGCAACGCCGTGGTCGACGACTGGGAAGGCCAGCTGAACGCCTGGCCGCTGGACGAAGGCCTGATCGACTACGTGGCCAAGGACTACCAGCACGCCCAGGGCAACCCGGGCGCCACGGCCAACATCATCGCCAACACCACCATCCAGGTCGGCGAAGACAAGATCGACGTCACCGAGATCACCAGCGCGAAGCTGGCCGAGCTGAACGAGCTGGGCGGCTCCGAAGCCAACATCGCCACCGGCTACCACGCCATCGAGTTCCTCCTCTGGGGCCAGGACCTGAACGGCACCAACCCGGGCGCCGGTGCCCGTCCGGCGAGCGACTTCGTGGTCGGCGCTGGCGCCACCGGTGAGCACAACGAGCGTCGTCGCGCCTACCTGAAGGCCGCCACCGACCTGCTGGTCGCCGACCTGGACGAAATGGTCGGCCAGTGGCAAGCCGGCGTCGCCGACAACTACCGCGCCAAGCTGGAAGCCGAACCGGCCGAAAGCGGCCTGCGCAAGATGCTGTTCGGCATGGGCAGCCTGTCCCTCGGCGAGCTGGCCGGCGAGCGCATGAAGGTCGCCCTGGAAGCCAACTCCACCGAAGACGAGCACGACTGCTTCAGCGACAACACCCACAACTCGCACTTCTATAACGGCAAGGGCGTGCGCAACGTCTACCTGGGCGAGTACAAGAAGGTCGACGGCACCACCCTGACCGGTCCGAGCCTGTCGTCCCTGGTCGCCAAGGCTGACGCCGCTGCCGACAGTACCCTGAAGGCCGACCTGGAAGCCAGCGAAGCCAAGCTGCAGGCCCTGGTCGACAGCGCCGAGAAGAACAACGCGCACTTCGACCAGCTGATCGCCGCCGACAACAAGGATGGCCAGCAGATCGTTCGTGACGCCATCGCCGCCCTGGTCAAGCAGACCGCTGCCATCGAGAAGGCCTCCGCCGCTCTGGGCATCAGCGATCTCAACCCGGACACCGCCGATCACCAGTTCTGATACCCGCAGAGCTGCCCAGGACGGATGCGCCCACAAGGTGCATCCGTTTTTTTATGGCCGGCGTTACGCGAGCTGGGAACCTCTCCCGACAGCTTTGATGCCCGCGACAATCTGGCTTCGGCACAAACGCTAATTCCTCTTATTTGACTTCCCTTAGCCTGCTAAGATTGCCCGCCTGATTGGCCGTCCAGGTTTTCGCCGATGCCCTCGCCGTTGCGCCTCTGTTTTTTGCCGCTGGCCTTTGCCCTGGCGGCCTGTGAGCGCACGCCGCCTCCCGCCGAGCCTGGCGAGGCGCTGTCCGGCGGTGCCACCACGGTGCGCCAGAGCGACCAGAACGCCTTCTCCCTGCCCTCCGCCAACCTCGCGCCATCGCGGCGCCTGGACTTCGCCGTGGGCAACAGTTTCTTTCGCAACCCCTGGGTGATCGCCCCGGCCACCACCACGGCGCGCGACGGTCTCGGCCCGCTGTTCAATACCAACGCCTGTCAGAACTGCCATATCAAGGACGGTCGCGGCCACCCGCCGGAGCGCGATGCGCTCAGCGCCGCTTCCATGCTGGTGCGCCTGTCCATCGAGGGCGACGACTCGCCGACCCACACCGAGTTGCGCCAGCGCCTGGGCGTGGTGCCCGAGCCGGTATACGGCGGCCAGCTGCAGGACATGAGCAACCCCGGCGTGGCACCCGAGGGCAAGGTGCGGGTCGAGTACGACCTGCAGTCGGTGACGCTCGCCGACGGCACCCTCGTCGAGCTGCGCAAGCCGCGCCTGGTGATCAGCAATCTCGGCTATGGCGCACTGCACCCGGACACCCTGTTCTCCGCCCGCGTGGCGCCGCCTATGATCGGCCTCGGCCTGCTAGAAGCGATTCCCGAGGCGGCGATCCTGGCCAATGCCGATCCCGAGGACCGCGACGGCAACGGCATTCGCGGTGTCCCCAACCGCGTACATGACGATGCCAGCGGCCGGCAGGTGCTCGGCCGCTTTGGCTGGAAGGCCGGCCAGCCCAGCCTCAACCAGCAGAATGCCCATGCGTTTTCCGGCGATATGGGTCTGACCACCGAGCTGCTGCCGCATGACGACTGCAGCGCCGCCCAGACCGACTGCCGCGCCATGCCCGATGGCGGCCAGCCCGAGGTCAGCCCCAACATCCTCGCCAACGTGCTGTTCTACACCCGCAACCTGGCAGTGCCGGCACGCCGCGACGTGGAGGAACTGGAAGTGCGCCGCGGCAAGCAGCTGTTCAGTGACGCCGGTTGCCAGCAGTGCCACATCCCCAGCTTCGTCACCGCTGCCGATGCCGCGGAGCCGGAGCTGGCCAACCAGACCATTCGCCCCTATACCGATATGCTGCTGCACGACATGGGCGAGGGCCTGGCCGATGGCCGCCCGGAGTTCCAGGCCAGCGGCAGCCAGTGGCGCACCGCGCCGCTGTGGGGCATCGGCCTGACCCAGGCCGTCAACGGCCACACCCAGTTCCTCCACGACGGCCGCGCGCGCAACCTGCTGGAGGCCATCCTCTGGCACGGCGGCGAGGCGCAGAGCGCCCGGCAGGCCGTCATCGATTTCGACGCCAGCGAGCGCGGTGCGCTGCTGGCCTTCCTCAACTCCCTGTAAGGAGCCCGGAATGCCCCGTTCCCCCCTCGTCATCGCCCTGCTCGCCCTGGGCCTCGCCGCCTGCAGCCCGCAGGACCCGCAACAGCGCACCAGCGCCGCCCTGGTCGACGGCGTGCTGCTGCCGGCCTACAGCGCCTGGCACCAGTCCAACCAGCAGCTGGCCGAGAGCGCCAAGGCGTTCTGCGCCGGCAAACAGGAGCTGGGCGCCGCGCAGCAGGCGTTCCTCACCGACGTCGCCAGCTGGGCCGCCCTGCAGCCGCTGCTGCTCGGCCCGCTGGCCGAAGGCAACCGGGCCTGGCAGGTGCAGTTCTGGCCGGACAAGAAGAACCTGGTGCAGCGCCAGGTGGAAACCCTGCTGAAGAACAAGCCGCAGCTGACCCAGGCCGACGTGGAGAAGGCCAGCGTGGTGGTACAGGGCCTGACCGCCTATGAATACGTGCTGTTCGATGCGGGCATCGATCTCTCCGATGCCGCGCAGAAGACCCGTTACTGCCCGCTGCTGAGCGCCATCGGCGAGCACCAGCAGAAGCTCTCCGCCGACGTCCTCGGCCAGTGGCAGGCGGAAGGCGGCATGGCCGCCCAGCTCAAGGAGTTCCCCAACGCCCGCTATGCCGAGGCACCCGAGGCCATGGCCGAGCTGCTGCGCGCCCAGGTCAACGCCATCGACGGCCTAAAGAAGAAGCTCGGCGCCGCCCTCGGCCGCCAGAGCAAGGGCGTGCCGCAGCCTTACCAGGCCGAGTTCTGGCGCAGCAATGCCAGTCTGGCCAGCCTCGCCGCCAGTGTCGCCAGCGCCGAGCGCCTGTGGCTGGGCGGCAACAAGGACGGCGTGCGCAGCCTGCTCGGCGACGACCAGCAGGCCCTGGCCACCAGCATCGACCAGCAGTACGCCAGCACCCGTCAGCATCTGGCCGCGCTGCAGCGCCCGCTCGGCGAACTGCTCGCCGACGGGGCCGGGCGTGCCGAGCTGAACGCCTTCTATGACGAACTCAACAAGCTGCACCGCCTGCAGGGCAGCGAACTGGCCAAGGCCCTCGGCGTGCAGCTGGGCTTCAATGCCCACGACGGTGATTGAATGAAGCGCAGAGCCTTTCTCGGCCTAAGCGGCCTGGCCCTGGCCGCCGGCGCCCTGACTACCAGCGCCCTGGGCGGCTGGAAGCTGATCGGCCACGGTCCGCAACCGCTGCTGCTGTCGGCCCGTGACGACGCCGACGGCCACCACTACGCCGTGGGCTATCGCCTGGACGGCAGCAAGGCCTTCGCCACCCGGGTGACCGAACGCTGCCATGACGTGGTGCCGCACCCCAGCCTGCCGCTGGCGGTGTTCGTCGGCCGCCGGCCGAGCCGCGAGAGCTATCTGATCGATACTCGCGACGGCCGCCTGCTGCAGACCCTGGCCTCGCCGGCCGAGCGTCACTTCTATGGCCACGGCGTGTTCCACAAGGACGGCGAGTGGTTCTACAGCACCGAGAACGACACCAGCCAGCCCGGCCGCGGCGTGCTCGGCGTGTACCGCCTGCAGGGCGAGCGCCTGGAACGGGTCGCCGAACGCAGCACCCACGGCCTGGGCCCGCACCAGCTGCTGTGGCTGCCCGGTGGCGAGGAACTGGTGGTGGCCAACGGCGGCATCCGCACCGAGGCCGACAGCCGGGTGATGATGAACCTCGACGCCATGGAGCCGAGCCTGGTGCTGATGCACCGCGACGGCACGCTGATCAGCAAGGAGCAGCTGCCCGAGCGGATGAACAGCGTGCGCCACCTGGCCGTGGCCGCGGACGGCACCATCGTCTCCGGCCAGCAGTACGAAGGCGATCCGCAGGATGCCGCGCCGCTGCTGGCGATCAAGCGCCCCGGCCAGCCCTTCCAGCCCTTCCCCCTGGGCGAGGCGCAGCGCCTGGTGATGAACCAGTACACCGCCAGCCTGGCGATCCACGACGAGCTGCGCCTGCTGGCGCTGACCGCACCGCGCGGCAACCGCTTCTTTATCTGGAACCTGGACAGCACCGAGCTGCTGCTGGATGCGCCGCTGCCGGATTGCGCCGGCGTCGGTGCGGTGGCCGACGGCTTCGTGGTCACCTCCGGTCAGGGCCGCTGCCGCCTGTTCGACTGCCGCGGCGAGCAGATCGCCGTGCGCCCGCTGGCATTGCCGGCGGGGCTGTGGGACAACCATCTGCGCCTGGCCTGAAATAGCCGTGCAGGCTAAAGGCCAGCGTGGCGCGGCCGACCTATACTGCACGTTGCACTCGCGCCGGATTTCCGGCCGTTGCCGCCGGCTCTTCATGGCCGGGTGATAGGGATATCCGCAGTTCCGGTGCCCGCTTGGGCGCCGGGGGCAACCACCCCGAAGAGGCGAATCCCCATGTTCCTGCAAAAATCCCTGCGCGCGCAGATCCTCGCGCTGCTCGGCGGCAGCCTGGCGCTGATCCTGATCACCGCCCTGGCGTGCTTCAGCTTCCTCTCCAGCGGCATGCATGCCTACCGCGGCCTGCTCGACGGCCCGCTGCAGGCTGCCCAGTTGATCGACTCGGCCAACGTCGAATTCAAGATCCAGGTGCAGGAGTGGAAGAACGTCCTGCTACGCGGCCAGGAGCAAGCCAATCTGGACAAGCACTGGGGCCAGTTCGAGGCCCAGGAACGCAAGGTCCAGGACATCCTCGGCGAGCTGTCCCAGCAGGCCAGGGACGATGCCGCGCTCAAGGGCCAGGTGGATCGCCTGCGCAGCGAGCACCAGACCCTCGGCGCCAACTACCGCAAGGGACGCGACGCCTTCGTCGCTGCCGGCGGTGACGCCAAGGCCGGCGATGCCGCGGTCAAGGGCATAGACCGCGCCGCCAGCGAGCAGATGAGCACCCTGGTCAAGCAGCTGCGCGAGCAGAGCATTCAGCAGGCCGAACAGATCAACGCCAGCGCCGACCGCACCATCACCCTCGGCACCCTGGTCATGCTCGCCGCCAGCGTGGTGATCGCCCTGTTCAGCCTGTGGCTGGTCAACCGCCACCTGATCATCCCGATCCGCCACCTGATCACCCATGTCGACCAGCTCAGCCATGGGCGCTTCGGCCAGAAGGTGGAAGTGCTGCGCAAGGACGAGCTGGGCATGCTGGCCAGGGCGGCCAACACCCTGCGCGACTTCCTCGCCAGCACCACCGAGAGCCTGCGCCTGAGCAGCGGCAACCTGAACACCGCCAGCGGCGAGCTGAACCAGATCGCCTCGCGCATGACCCTGGGCATCAACGAGCAGTTCGAGCGCACCGACCAGGTCGCCACCGCCATGCACGAAATGTCCTCCACCGCCCAGGAAGTGGCGCGCCACGCCGCCGAGGCCGCGCACGCCGCCGACGACGCCGACAGCTCGGCACGCCAGGGCGGCAAGGTGATGGAGTCGACCATCCAGACCATCACCGGCATGCGCGGCGAGATCGCCAACACCGCCGAGGTGATCCGCCGCCTGGAGAGCGACAGCGGGCGCATCGGCAAGGTGCTGGAAGTGATCCGCGGCATCGCCGAGCAGACCAACCTCTTGGCCCTCAACGCCGCCATCGAGGCCGCGCGCGCCGGCGAGCAGGGCCGCGGCTTCGCCGTGGTCGCCGACGAGGTGCGCACCCTGGCCCAGCGCACCGCCGAGTCCACCGCCGAGATCAACCAGATCATCGACACCGTGCAGACCGGCGCACTCAATGCCGTGCGCGCCATCGAGAGCGGGCAGAATCGCAGCGAGGAAGGCGTGACCCAGGTGACCGAGGCCGGCGCCATGCTGCAGCGCATCACCGGTGCGGTGGAGGCGATCCGCGACATGAACCGGCAGATCGCCACCGCTGCCGAAGAGCAGACCTCGGTGGCCGAGGACATCTCGCGCAACCTCACCGAGATCACCGCCATCGCCAGCTCCAACCAGGAGAACGTCGAGCGCACCCAGGCCGCCAGCCATACACTGCGCAGCCTGTCCGGCGAGCTCAGTGAAGTGACCCAGCGCCTGGGCGCCTGATGCGCCCAATCGGTACAGGGAAGTACCGATTTCCCGGCCATCTGTGCGGTTTGCGCGCCGCCGTGTTGCGCGACAATAGCGGCGCAATCTTTTGCAAACGCCAGGCTTTTGACTTGATGGTCAAGTAGCACTAAGGTGCCACCTTCGCCATTCCAGGCCCTCCCCGCCTCGCCAAGGATTCGGAATATGTTGCTCCGCCGCATGCTCATCATGCTGGGCGTAGTACTCGTCGTGGTGCTCGCCCTCGCCGCCTACAAAGGCTTCTCCATCTACCAGCAGATCCAGATGTTCTCCGGACCACAGCCGGCCATCAGCGTGTCTGCCGCCGTCTCCGAGGAAAGACCCTGGCAGAGCCGCCTGCCGGCCATCGGCACGCTCAAGGCGTTCCAGGGCGTGGACCTGACGTCCGAGGTGCAGGGCACGGTCAAGGAGGTGCTGTTCCAGTCCGGCGAGAAGGTCACCGTCGGCCAGCCGCTGCTGCAGCTGGACAGCGAGGTGGAGCGCGCCATCCTGTCCACCGCCGAGGCGGTACGCGCCCTGGCCCGCGTCGAGTACCAGCGCGGGCAGGACCTGATCAAGCGCCAGGCCATCTCCAAGAGCGAGTTCGACCGCCTCAACGCCGAGCTGCTCAAGGCCGAGGCCAGCGTCTCCCAGCTCAAGGCCGAGCTGGACAAGAAGCGCATCCTCGCGCCGTTCGCCGGCACCATCGGCATTCGCCAGGTGGACACTGGCGCCTACCTGAGCCCGGGCAGCTACTTCGCTACCCTGCAGGACCTGTCCAAGCTGTACGTCGACTTCTTCCTGCCCGAGCAGGACTTCCCGCAGCTGGCCATCGGCCAACGCGTGCGCCTGTCGGTCGCCGCCTACCCCGGTGAAGTCTTCGAAGGCGAGATCGGCGCTCTCAACCCCAAGGTCGAGGAAAACACCCGCAACGTGCAGATCCGCGCCACGCTGCCGAACCCGGACAACAATCTGCTGCCGGGCATGTTCGCCAATCTCGAGGTACTGCTGCCGGGCGAGAAGAACCAGGTCGTGGTACCGGAAACCGCCATCACCTACACCCTGTACGGAAACTCGGTGTACGTGATCGGCGAGAAGAAGGACGACAAAGGTGCCGTGGTCAAAGACGACAAGGGCCAGGCCCAACTGGTGGTCGAACGCCGCTTCGTCGAGACCGGCGAGCGCCGCGATGGCGTGGTGCTGGTGCTCAAGGGCCTGAAGGCCGGCGAGCGCGTGGTCACCGCCGGCCAGCTCAAGCTGGACAACGGCGCCCATGTGGCCATCGTCGATGATCAGTCGCTGACCCAGGACAACCAAGCCAGCGTCGAGAAGTAAGGCTCGACGCCAAGGAACCCGTTATGGCTTTCACAGATCCGTTCATCCGGCGCCCGGTCCTGGCGACCGTGGTCAGCCTGCTGATCATCCTGCTGGGCTTCCAGGCCTTCAGCAAACTGGTGATCCGCCAGTACCCGCAGATGGAAAACGCCCTGATCACGGTGGCCACCGCCTACCCCGGCGCCAACGCCGAGACCATTCAGGGCTACATCACCCAGCCGCTGCAGCAGAGCCTGGCCAGTGCCGAAGGCATCGACTACATGACGTCGTCGAGCCAGCAGAACCTCTCCACCATCTCCATCTACGCGCGTATCGGCGCGGATACCGACCGCCTGTTCACCGAGCTGCTTGCCAAGGCCAACGAGGTGAAGAACCAGCTGCCGCAGGATGCCGAAGACCCGGTACTGTCCAAGGAAGCGGCCGACGCCTCGGCGCTGATGTACGTCAGCTTCTACAGCGACGAGCTGTCCAACCCGCAGATCACCGACTACCTGTCGCGGGTGATCCAGCCCAAGCTGGCCACCCTGCCCGGCATGGCCGAAGCCGAGATCCTCGGCAACCAGGTGTTCGCCATGCGCCTGTGGCTGGACCCGGTGAAGATGGCCGCCTACGGCATCACCGCGACCGATGTGACCGACGCCGTGCAGCGCTACAACTTCCTCGCCGCCGCCGGCGAGGTGAAGGGCCAGTACGTGGTCACCAGCATCAACGCCACCACCGACCTCAAGTCGGCCGAGGCCTTCGCCGCCATTCCGGTGAAGACCTCCGGTGACAGCCGCGTGCTGGTGCGCGACATCGCCCGGGTGGAGATGGGCGCCGAGAACTACGACTCGATCAGCTCCTTCGACGGCATCCCCTCCGTGTACATCGCCATCAAAGGCACGCCCAGCGCCAACCCGCTGGACGTGATCAAGCACGTGCGCGGCATCCTGCCGGAGCTGGAGTCGCAGCTGCCGCCGAACCTCAAGGTGTCCATCGCCTACGACGCCACCGAGTTCATCCGCGCGTCCATCGAGGAGGTGGTGAAGACCCTGGGCGAGGCGGTGCTGATCGTCATCGTGGTGGTGTTCCTGTTCCTCGGCGCGTTCCGCTCGGTACTGATCCCGGTGATCACCATCCCGCTGTCGATGATCGGCGTGCTGTTCTTCATGCAGCTGATGGGCTACTCGATCAACCTGCTGACGCTGCTGGCGATGGTCCTGGCCATCGGCCTGGTGGTGGACGACGCCATCGTGGTGGTGGAGAACATCCACCGTCATATCGAAGAGGGCAAGACGCCATTCGATGCCGCCATCGAGGGCGCCCGCGAGATCGCCGTGCCGGTGATCTCGATGACCATCACCCTGGCCGCGGTGTACGCCCCCATCGGCTTCCTCGAGGGCCTGACCGGCGCGCTGTTCAAGGAATTCGCCCTGACCCTGGCCGGCGCGGTGATCATCTCCGGCGTGGTCGCCCTGACCCTGTCGCCGATGATGTGCTCCAGGCTGCTGCGCCACGAGGAGAACCCCACGGGGCTGGCGCACAAGCTGGACATGGCCTTCGACAAGCTCAAGCGCCGCTACCAGAAGGCCCTGCACGGCACGCTCAACACCCGCCCGGTAGTGGTGGTGTTCGGCATCATCGTCATGTGCCTGATTCCGGTGCTGCTCAGCTTCACCAAGAGCGAGCTGGCGCCCGAGGAAGACCAGGGCATCGTGTTCCTGTTCGCCAACGCGCCGCAGCCGACCAACCTGAACTACATCAACGCCTACACCGACCAGTTCGTGAAGATCTTCAAGGAGTTCCCCGAGTACTACTCGTCCTTCCAGATCAACGGCTTCGACGGCGTGCAGTCCGGTATCGGCGGCTTCCTGCTGACCCCCTGGAGCGAGCGCGAGCGCACCCAGATGGAGCTGCTGCCGATCGTCCAGCACCGCCTCAACGATATCCCCGGCCTGCAGATCTTCGGCTTCAACCTACCGTCCCTGCCGGGTACCGGCGAGGGCCTGCCGTTCCAGTTCGTGATCAACACGCCGAACGACTACGAGTCGCTGCTGCAGGTGACCGAGAAGATCAAGCAGGAGGCGCTGGCGTCCGGCAAGTTCGCCTTCCTCAACGTCGACCTGGCGTTCGACAAGCCCGAAGTGGTGGTCGATATCGACCGCGCCAAGGCGGCGCAGATGGGCGTGTCCATGCAGGACCTGGGTGCCACCCTGGCCATCCTGCTCGGCGAGGGCGAGGTCAACCGCTTCACCATCGACGGGCGCAGCTACAAGGTGATCGCCCAGGTCGAGCGCGCCTACCGCGACAACCCGAGCTGGCTGAGCAATTACCACGTGAAGAGCGAGAGCGGGCAGATGGTGCCGCTGGCCACCCTGATCAAGGTCAGCGACCGCGCGCGGCCGACCAAGCTCAAGCAGTTCCAGCAGCTCAACGCGGCGATCATCGAGGGCGTGCCGATCGTCAGCATGGGTGAGGCGGTGGACACCGTGGCGCAGATCGCGCAGAAGGAGGCGCCGCGCGGCTACACCTTCGACTACGCCGGCGCCTCGCGCCAGTACATCCAGGAGGGCAGTGCGCTGGTCGTCACCTTCGCCCTGGCCCTGGCCATCATCTTCCTGGTGCTGGCGGCGCAGTTCGAGAGCTTCCGCGACCCGCTGGTGATCCTGGTCACCGTGCCGCTGTCGATCTGTGGCGCGCTGATCCCGATCTTCCTCGGCTTCTCCAGCATGAATATCTACACCCAGGTGGGCCTGGTGACGCTGATCGGCCTGATCAGCAAGCACGGCATCCTGATCGTCGAGTTCGCCAACCAGCTGCGCCACGACAAGGGCCTGTCGGTACGCGAGGCAATCGAGGAAGCCGCGTCGATCCGCCTGCGCCCGGTACTGATGACCACCGCAGCCATGGTCTTCGGCATGGTGCCACTGATCCTCGCCACCGGGGCCGGTGCAGTGAGCCGCTACGACATCGGCCTGGTGATCGCCACCGGCATGTCCATCGGCACCCTGTTCACCCTGTTCGTGCTGCCCTGCGTCTACACCCTGCTGGCCAGCCCGGACAAGGCGCCGGCATCCTCGAGGACAGTAGCAAGCTGAAAGAGGTCAGTGGCACTACCTCACCGCCTAACGCGACTGCACCAGGCTGAGCACCTCGGCACTCTGCTGCGGGCGCTGCGCCAGGAAGCGGGTGCAGCTGACACGCAGGAAGGAGGCGAAGTTGACCACTTCGCCGCGGTAGTCCATGACCTCCTCGTACAGCTTGGTGATCAGCTGGTTGGTGGTCATGCCGTCGACCTCGGCGATCTCGCGCAGGATGTCCCAGAACTGATTTTCTAAACGCAGGGTGGTGACCACCCCGCGGATGCGCAGGGAGCGCGAGCGCGACTCGTAGAGGATCGGATCGGCCTTTACATACAGCTCGCACATACCCTGCTCTCCTCTCTCAGCCCAGTACTTTCAGAAACGCCGCCAGCCAGGCCGGATGCGCCGGCCAAGCCGGGGCGGTAACCAGGTTGCCGTCGACGTGCACGCCATCCATCGGCACCTCCACGTACTCGCCACCGGCCAGGCGCACTTCCGGCGCGCAGGCCGGGTAGGCGCTGCAGCCACGGCCCTTGAGCACGTCGGCGGCGGCCAGCAGCTGGGCGCCGTGGCACACCGCGGCAATCGGCTTGCCGGCCTTGGCGAAGGCCTGCACCAGGGCGATTACCTCGGCATTCAGGCGCAGGTATTCGGGAGCACGGCCACCGGGAATCAGCAGGCCGTCATAAGCGCTCTCGGAGGCCCTGGCGAAGTCGAAGTTGAGGGCGAAGTTGTGGCCCGGCTTCTCGCTGTAGGTCTGGTCGCCCTCGAAGTCGTGGATGGCGGTGCGCACGGTCTGCCCGGCGCTCTTGCCGGGGCATACCGCATGCACGGCGTGGCCGACCATCTGCAGGGCCTGGAACGGCACCATGGTCTCGTAGTCTTCGACGTAATCGCCGACCAGCATCAGGATCTTCTTCGCCGCCATGGCAGTTGCCTCCTCTGGGTGAATGTGGCGCCAGTCTGCGCCGCCTCGCCCACTTCAGGGTAACAGCTGGCTACTACAGGGCCATGATTCGCCCATGAAAAAGCCCCGCACTGGGCGGGGCTCTTCATTGCAGCAATGCCTTACAGCGGTTTGCCGCGATTGCCGTGGGCGGCGACGAACTGCTGCACGGTCTGCAGGTCGTTGGCCAGCACGGTGCAGCGCTCGTCGCGCTGGAACAGGTCGGTCAGGTGCGGCGGCAGTGCCGGAACCGCGTCGATGCCGGCCTTCTCCACCGCTTCCGGGAACTTGACCGGGTGCGCGGTGCCCAGGGTGACCATCGGCACGGCCAGGCTGCGACGGCACTCGCGCGCGGCACGCACGCCGATGGCGGTGTGCGGGTCGAGCAGCTCGCCGCACTCCTGGTACACCTCGGCGATGGTCTCGCAGGTCTGCTCGTCGTTGACGGCCAGGGAGTCGAACAGCTTGCGCGCCTCGGTCCAGCGGTCTTCCTCGACGCTGAAGCCGCCGCCCTGCTTGAAGGTGTCCATCAGGCCGGCGATGGCCGCGCCGTTGCGGCCGTGCAGGTCGAACAGCAGGCGCTCGAAGTTGGACGAGACCATGATGTCCATCGACGGCGACAGGGTCGGGTGCAGGGTGTCCTTGACGTACTGATTGCCGCTCATGAAGCGGTGCAGGATGTCGTTGCGGTTGGTGGCGACGATCAGCTGGCTGATCGGCAGACCCATGTTGCGCGCCAGGTAGCCGGCGAAGATGTCGCCGAAGTTGCCGGTCGGCACCGAGAAGGCGATGGAACGGGCCGGACCGCCCAGCTGCAAGGCCGCGTGGAAGTAGTAGACGATCTGGGCCATGATCCGCGCCCAGTTGATCGAGTTGACTGCCACCAGACGGGTGCCCTTGAGGAAGCCCTGATCGGCGAAGCTGGCCTTGACCATCTCCTGGCAGTCGTCGAAGTTGCCTTCGATGGCGATGTTGTGGATGTTCTCGCCGAGGATGGTGGTCATCTGCCGGCGCTGCACCTCGGACACACGGTTGTGCGGGTGCATGATGAAGATGTCGACGTGCTCGCAGGCCTTGCAGCCTTCGATGGCGGCCGAGCCGGTGTCACCGGAGGTGGCGCCCATGATCACCACGCGCTCGCCACGCTTGCTCAGCACGTGGTCGAGCAGGCGGCCGAGCAGTTGCAGGGCGAAGTCCTTGAAGGCCAGGGTCGGGCCGTGGAACAGCTCCAGCACCCACTCGTTGCCGTTGAGCTGGCGCAGCGGCGCCACGGCGTTGTGGGCGAACACGCCGTAGGTTTCTTCGAGGATCTTCTTGAAGTCGGCGTCGGCGATGCTGCCGGCGACGAACGGGCGCATCACGCGGAAGGCCAGCTCGTGGTACGGCAGGCCGGCCCAGGAAGCGATCTCATCCTGGGTGAAGCGCGGCAGGTTTTCCGGTACGTAGAGGCCGCCATCGCTGGCCAGACCGGCGAGCAGGACATCTTCGAAGTTGAGGGCCGGGGCTTGGCCGCGGGTGCTGATATAACGCATGACTTTCTACCTCAGACCAGTTGCTCGACGCGGATACGCACGACTTTGCCGACCACATCGGCCAGCCCTTCGAGGGCGGCGATGGCGTCGTCGATACGCGACTCGACGACCCGATGGGTAACCAGGATCATCGGCACCAGACCGTCGTGCTCTTCGGCCTCTTTCTGCATGATCGATTCGATGTTGATGCCGCGCTCCGACAGGATGCTCGCCACCTGAGCCAGCACGCCCGGATGGTCCTTGGCCTGGATGCGCAGGTAGTAGGCGCTCTCGCACTCGGCGATCGGCAGGATCGGGTGGTCAGACAGCGAGTCCGGCTGGAAGGCCAGGTGCGGCACGCGGTTGGTCGGGTCGCTAGTCATGGCGCGAACCACATCGACCAGGTCGGCGACCACGGACGAGGCGGTCGGCTCCATGCCGGCACCGGCGCCATAGAACAGGGTGCTGCCGGCGGCATCGCCGTTGACCATCACCGCGTTCATCACGCCGTTGACGTTGGCGATCAGACGGTCGGCCGGGATCAGGGCCGGATGCACGCGCAGCTCGATGCCGGCCTCGGTGCGACGGGCCACGCCGAGGTGCTTGATGCGGTAGCCCAGGGCCTCGGCGTAGTTCACGTCGGCGCTGGTCAGCTTGCTGATGCCCTCGGTGTAGGCCTTGTCGAACTGCAGCGGAATGCCGAAGGCGATGGAAGCGAGGATGGTCAGCTTGTGAGCGGCGTCGATGCCTTCGACGTCGAAGGTCGGATCGGCCTCGGCGTAGCCCAGGGCCTGGGCTTCCTTCAGCACGTCGGCGAAGGCACGGCCTTTCTCGCGCATCTCGGTGAGGATGAAGTTGCCGGTGCCGTTGATGATGCCGGCCAGCCAGTTGATGCGGTTGGCAGCCAGGCCCTCGCGGATCGCCTTGATCACCGGGATACCACCGGCCACGGCGGCCTCGAAGGCGACGATGACGCCCTTCTCGCGGGCCTTGGCAAAGATCTCGTTGCCGTGCACGGCGATCAGCGCCTTGTTGGCGGTGACCACGTGCTTGCCGTTCTCGATGGCCTTGAGCACCAGCTCATGGGCCAGGGTATAGCCACCGATCAGCTCGATGACCACGTCGATTTCCGGGTTGTTGGCCACGTCGAAGATGTCGGCGGTGATGGGGGTGGCACCGGTTTCACACTTCGGGTTGGGGCGACGAGCGGCAATCTGCGCGACTTCGATTCCACGCCCGGCACGGCGGGCAATCTCCTCGGCGTTGCGTTTGAGTACATTGAAGGTACCGCCACCGACGGTACCCAACCCACAGATGCCCACTTTCACCGGTTTCACGTTGTTTTCCCCATCTGCCTACACGAAACGGCCGGGGCGAGCCCCGGCCGCACAAAAGAGCCGCACTTTACGAAGCGCCAGACCCCAGGTCAATCGGGCCGAGGGCCCGATTACTTGGCCTCCAGGGCAGCTTTCGCCAGCTCGGGGGCTGGCTGATAGCCCGGTATCAGCTCGCCGTTGCCCATGACGATGGCCGGAGTGCCATTGACGCCGATCATCTGACCCAGCTCGTACTGCTTGGCCACCGGGTTGTCACAGGTAGCCGCCGGCAGTTCCTGGCGGGACTTGGCCTGGTTCATGGCCGCCTGGCGATCCTTGGCGCACCAGACGCTGACCAGGCTGTTGTAGCCATGACTGCCGAGACCCTGGCGCGGGAACGCCACGTAACGCACCTCGATGCCACGACGGTTGAGCTCCGGCACTTCGCTGTGCAGTTTCTGGCAGTAGCCGCAGTCGGTATCGGTGAACACCGTGATATGCGCCTTGGCCGGCTCCTTGGGCGAGAACACCACCATCTCGCTGGTAGGAATGCTGTTGATTTCCTTGGCCACGCCCTTGCTCTCGGCCTGGCGGGTCAGGTTGACGGCATCGTCACCCTTGAACTGATAGAGGTTGCCCTGCATCAGGAACTGGCCGTCGGCACTGGCGTAAAGCAGGCGGCCGCCTTTCAGATGGACCTGATACAGGCCGGTCATCGGGCTCTCGGCAATCGCCTCGATGGGCATATCGGGCTGCAGCTTGGTCAGGGTGGCGCGAATCGCCTGGTCAGGATCGGCGGCGAACGCGACAGAAGCGGCGAGACCCAGAACGGCACCGCCCAGAACACGAATAACGGACATGGAACACTCCTATGACAGTGCTCCCAGCCTACCACAGCACACCCATGCAGCCGACCGCAGACGCTGGGCGGGCATCCCGGGCGGATGGGCGCGTAGAAACGCGCACTACGCAGTATTCAGCAACCGTGATGACATCCCTGTCGAAATACCGTGGCACCACCAATCCCCGGCCCGGCCATCCATGGCCGGTCGTTCGCCTTTGCGACGCAGTGCGTCGCAAGAGGCTCACCCCCTGGGGTGATGCTGGGCATGCAGCTCCTGCAGGCGCGCACGGGCGATATGGGTGTAGATCTGCGTGGTCGACAGGTCGCTATGCCCCAGCAGCATCTGCACCACCCGCAGGTCGGCGCCATGGTTGAGCAGATGGGTGGCGAAGGCGTGGCGCAGGGTATGCGGCGACAACGGCTTGAGAATGCCGGCCACCTTGGCCTGGTGCTTGATGCGATACCAGAAGGTCTGGCGGGTCATCTGCTCGCCACGCAGGCTGGGGAACAGCACATCGCTGGGCCGGCCATCCAGCAGCAGCGGTCGCGCCTCACGCACATAGCGCTCGATCCAGACAATCGCTTCCTCGCCCAGCGGCACCAGGCGCTCCTTGCTGCCCTTGCCGAACACCCGCAGCACGCCCTGGCGCAGGTTGACCTGCTCCAGGGTCAACGACACCAACTCGGTCACCCGCAAGCCACAGGCATACAGCACCTCGAGCATGGCGCGGTCGCGCAGACCGATCGGATCCTCCAGCTCCGGGGCCGCCAGCAGCGCCTCCACATCAGCCTCGGACAGTGACTTGGGCAATGGCCGGCCGAGCTGAGGCAGATCCACCTGCAGCGTCGGGTCTTCGCCGATCAGCCCATCGCGCAGCAGATAGCGGTAGAAACCGCGCAGGCCGGAGAGCAGACGCGCAGTCGAACGGGCCTTGTAGCCCTGCTCCAGGCGCCAGGCCAGGTGATCGAGAATGACCTCGCGTCCGGCGCTTTCAAGCGCCAGGCCACGCTCCTGCAGCCAGGTGTGGAAATGACCGAGATCGCTGCGATAGGCGGAGCGGGTATGCGGCGACAGGCCCTTCTCCAGCCACAGGGCGTCGAGGAAACGGTCAATCAGGTGATGATCCAGAACGGGCATGGGACGGCAGAAAGTCTCGAAGGCAGGACCAGGGCAGTCTTCCATATCCATCAACGCGGCGACCAGTCGGCCCGAAAAGAAAAAGGCGCCCGTAGGCGCCCTTTCTCATGCGAAGTCCGGCAGCACCGGTATCGGTTTCTTGTCCTCGCCGATGGCGACGAAGCTGAACACACCGGTGATGGCCTTCTCCCGACCGCCGCAGTACATGCCCTCGACGAATACCTCGACCTCGACCTTGAGGCTGGTGTTGCCGGCCTTGATCACCCGCCCGACCAGCTCGACGATGGAGCCGGCAGGAATCGCGTGCTTGAAATCGATGCGGTCACTGGAGACGGTCACCAGCGGCAGGCGGCAGAAGCGGGTGGCGGCGATGAACGACACCTCGTCCATCCAGGCCAGGGCGGTGCCGCCGAACAGGGTGTTGTGGTGGTTGGTACTGGGCGGGAACACCGCCTTGGTCACGCGGGTTTCCGACAGCTCGGTACGGCGCTGGATCTCTTGCTCTCTCGGGGTCATGCCACTACTGCTCTGCTGAAGAATGTGGCTGCCTCGTGCTGCGCTGTTGTGCTTGTTGTCACGCTGCCCGTGCGGCAGAAACGCTGAGCCCGTCGATCAACGAACCCATAAACGAAAAAAGCAGCCCGCAGGCTGCTTTCTTCAGGTCGGAAGACCGTCCGATCAGGACAGTTTTTCCTTGATGCGAGCAGCCTTGCCGGACAGATCGCGGAGGTAGTACAGCTTGGCCTTGCGCACGTCGCCGCGGCGCTTGACGCTCAGGCTGTCGATCAGCGGGCTGTAGGTCTGGAAGGTACGCTCTACGCCAACGCCGTTGGAGATTTTGCGTACGGTGAAGGCGCTGTTCAGGCCGCGGTTACGCTTGCCGATGACTACGCCTTCGAAGGCCTGCAGACGGGAACGATCGCCTTCCTTCACTTTCACCTGAACGATGACGGTGTCACCTGGGGCGAAGGCCGGGATTTCTTTGTTCATCTGCTCGGCTTCGAGCATCTGGATAATTTTGTTGGTCATGCTGTGCTCCTAAGACAAACCTGGGTTTGCCATCGATACGTTAACTATCGTCCCGCTGGCGGATGTATTCCTCCAGCAGCTTCTTCTCTTCTCCAGAAAGCGAGCGGCTATCCAGAAGATCGACTCGGCGCTCCCAGGTCCGACCAAGGGACTGTTGGAGGCGCCAGCGCCGGATGTGTTCATGGTTGCCGCTAAGCAGCACGTCCGGAACACGTTTGCCCTCGTACACCTCGGGTCGGGTGTAGTGCGGGCAATCGAGGAGGCCATCGCTGAACGAGTCCTCCTCGGCGGAATCTACATGCCCGAGCGCACCCGGCAGCAACCGCGTTACAGCATCGATCAGCACCATCGCCGGAAGCTCACCGCCGGAGAGGACGTAATCGCCAATCGACCATTCCTCATCGACATGCGCCTCGATGAAGCGCTCGTCGATGCCTTCGTAGCGGCCGGCGATGAGAATCAGCGCCTGCTCGCTAGCCAGTTCACGAACCCCCTGCTGAGTCAGCTGACGGCCCTGCGGCGACAGGTAGATCACCTTCGCTGCTTCCCCGGCATCGGCCTTGGCAGCAGCCAGGGCATCTTCCAGAGGCTTGATCTTCATCACCATGCCGGGGCCGCCACCGAAGGGGCGATCATCCACGGTCTGATGACGGTCGTCGGTGTAATCGCGCAGCTGCCGGCAGTTCAACTGCAGCAGCCCCTGCTTCACCGCACGACTGGTAATGCCGTACTGACTGATGGCGGCGAACATCTCCGGGAAGATGCTGATGACTTCGACACGCATGGCGCTCGCTCAGGCAAGAGCCAGGGGCTCAGAAATCCGCGTCCCAGTCCACCCGCATCTCGCCGGCGGCCAGGTCGACCTGCTGCACGCACTGCTCGGTATAGGGCAGCAGGCGCTCGCGATCATCCAGACTGCCCGGACAGGGCTTGACCACCATCACATCGTTGGCGCCGGTCTCCAGCAGATGATCGAGGCGCCCGAGCAGTTGCCCTTGCAGATCGATCACCTTCAGTCCTTCCAGCTGGTGCCAGTAGAACTCGCCGTCATCCAGGTCGGGCAGCAGTGCACGCGGCACGCAAATGTCGAAACCCGCGAAGGTACGTGCTACCTCGCGGTCATCGAGCCCCTTGAGCTTGGCCACCAGGACTTTGCCCTGGAGGCGACCGCTGACCAGCTCCACCTGCTTGACCTCACCCTCGCGCTTGAGCGTCCAGGGGCTGTAATCGAGCAGGTTGTCGATCGGGTCGGTGAAGGAATAAATCTTCACTTCCCCACGCACGCCGTGCACCGAAGTGATCTTGCCGAGGACGATCAGGTCCTCAGCGGACGGCGTAGCGTTCATATTGCTTAGGCAGCAGCCTTGGCAGCTTCCTTCAGCAGCTGAGCAACGCGCTCAGACGGCTGGGCGCCCTGGCTCAGCCAGTAGGTAGCGCGCTCTTGGTTCACGGAGAGCTTCACTTCGGCACCAGTGGCGACCGGGTTGAAGAAACCGATGCGCTCAACAAAGCGACCATCGCGCGCATTGCGGCTGTTGGTCACGGTCAGGTGGTAGAAGGGGCGCTTCTTGGAGCCGCCACGAGCAAGACGGATGGTTACCATTGAACTTCGTTCCTGTAATCGGTGCTAACTAAAAGGCACACACTTTAATGGGCCTAGGCCCGAAAGGCCGCATATTCTAAGGATTATCCGGCTATTTGCAAATCTCTTTTTCGGGCCACCCATCGGCCCCGGGCTCACAACTTCGGCAGCCCGCCCGGCATCATGCCGCCAAGGCCGCGCATCATCTTGGCCATGCCACCCTTGGCGGTGAATTTCTTCATCATCTTCTGCATCTGCTTGTGCTGCTTGATCAAGCGGCCGACATCCTGCACCTGAGTGCCGGAACCAAGGGCGATGCGGCGCTTGCGCGAGCCACTGATGATTTCCGGATCGCGACGCTCGGAAGGCGTCATGGAGTCGATGATCGCCTCCATCTGCTTGAACTGCTTCTCCGCCGCGCCCTGGGCACCGCCCATCTGCGACAGATTGACCCCGCCGATGGACGGCAGCTTGTCCATCAGGCCGCCGAGGCCCCCCATGTTCTTCATCTGCTGCAGCTGGTCGCGGAAGTCTTCGAGATCGAAGCCCTTGCCCTTCTTCAGCTTCTTGGTGAGCTTCTCGGCCTTCTCACGGTCGAGGGTCTGCTCGGCCTGCTCGATCAGGCTGAGCACGTCGCCCATGCCGAGGATGCGCGAGGCGATGCGGTCCGGGTGGAACGGCTCCAGCGCCTCGCTCTTTTCGCCCATACCGATGAACTTGATCGGCTTGCCGGTGATATGGCGCACGGACAGCGCAGCACCGCCACGGGCGTCACCGTCGACCTTGGTCAGCACCACGCCGGTCAGCGGCAGCGCGTCGCCGAAGGCCTTGGCGGTGTTGGCGGCGTCCTGACCGGTCATGGCATCGACCACGAACAGGGTCTCGGCCGGGTTGATCGCGGCGTGCACGGCCTGGATCTCGGCCATCATCTCGGCATCGATGGCCAGACGGCCGGCGGTGTCGACGATGACCACGTCGATGAACTTCAGCTTGGCCTCGGCGATCGCCGCCTGGGCGATGGCCACCGGCTTCTGGCTGATGTCGGAGGGGAAGAAGGTCACGCCGATGTCGCTGGCCAGGGTTTCCAGCTGCTTGATCGCCGCGGGGCGGTAGACGTCCGCGGACACCACCATCACGGTCTTCTTCTTGCGCTCCTTGAGGAAGCGCGCCAGCTTGCCGGCGGTGGTGGTCTTACCGGCGCCCTGCAGGCCAGCCATCAGCACCACGGCCGGTGGCGTCACGGCCAGGCTGAGGTCTTCGTTGGCCGCGCCCATCAGCTCTTCCAGCTCGGCGCGAACGATCTTCACGAACGCCTGGCCCGGCGTCAGGCTCTTCGACACCTCAGTACCGACCGCACGTTCCTTGACCTTGTTGACGAAGTCCTTGACCACCGGCAGGGCCACGTCGGCCTCGAGCAGGGCCATGCGCACTTCGCGCAAGGTGTCCTTGATGTTGTCCTCGGTCAGCTTGGCCTTGCCGGTGACATGGCGCAGCGTCTGTGACAGGCGGTCGGTTAGGTTTTCGAACATGCGCTTTCCTTTGAGCCGGGGCTTGCAGCAAGCCGCGGAGTATAACCAAGAGGTGGGGCCACCGACACCGCCGGCGGTCTTTCGTGAAATGCGTCTTGTGTGCCACACTCACGGCCTTTCGGGCCCCGCCATACACGGATTTATGCACCCTCTGCTGCCCAGTCTCGCCGCCGCCGGCCTCTATGCCGGCGCCACTTTCTACCAGGGATTGCGCTTCGGCCGCCGCCAGGCTCCGGACAAGCGCCTGCTCGGCCTGCTCGGCGGCCTCGCCCTGATCGCCCACATCTTCAGCCTGGGCATCCAGCTGCTGCCGGGCGCCGGCCTCAATCTGGACTTCTTCAACGCCTCCAGCCTGATCGCCTGCGCGGTAATCGCGCTGATCCTGATCGGCACGACGCGCATCCCGGTGGAGAACCTGCTGCTGCCGCTGTTCCCGCTGGGCGCGCTGACCGTGCTGCTGGCGCAGTTCGCCCCGGCCGGCACCAGCCAGCCGATCAACGAGGAGCCGGGCATTCTCGCCCACATCCTGCTGTCGATCCTGGCCTACGGCCTGCTGACCATCGCCATGTTCCAGTCGCTGCTGCTGTCGCTGCAGGACCACCAGCTCAAGCACAAGCATCCGTCGGGGCTGATCCGCAATTTCCCGCCGCTGCAGACCATGGAGAGCCTGCTGTTCGGCTTCCTCTGGGCAGGCTGGCTGCTGCTGTCGCTGTCGCTGCTGTCCGGCTGGGTGTTCGTCGACAACCTGCTGGCCCAGCACCTGGCGCACAAGACCCTGCTGTCGTGTCTGGCCTGGCTGGTGTTCGCCGTGCTGCTGTGGGGCCGCCACCAGCTCGGCTGGCGCGGGCACAAGGCGATCCGCTGGACCCTGGCCGGCTTCTGCCTGCTGATGCTGGCCTACTTCGGCAGCAAGCTGGTCCGCGAATTCATCCTGCATATCTGACCCCATGACTCTCGCCCCCTACGAGTGGTGGCTCGGCACGCTGATCCTGTTGATCGGCGGCCTGTTGCTGCTGCGCGAACGCAACCTGCTGCCTCTGCCCTTGCGCCGCACCAGCCGCGCAGCCCGTGCCGCCGGCGCGCCGCGGCACGAGCGCCGGCGCGCGCCGCGCAATGGCGACGCCCAGGAAGAGCGCCAGCAACGCCAGCGCGCCCTGCTGCAGCTGCTGGAGCTGGAAAAGGTCACGGTGGACGACATCATGATCCCGCGCAGCGAAGTCACCGGCATCGACCTGGACGACGAGCTGCCGCAGCTGATCGAGCAGCTGCGCGGCGTCAGCCATACCCGGCTGCCGGTGTACCGCGGCGACATCAACCAGATCCAGGGCATCGTGCACATGCGCCGCCTGGCCGTGCTGCTGACGCAGAACCGCCTGAGCCACGCCACCCTGCTGGCCTGCTGCCAACCGCCCTACTTCGTGCCCGAGGGCACGCCGCTGGCGACCCAGTTGGTGAACTTCCAGAAGGAAAAGCGCCGCCTCGGCCTGGTGGTCGACGAGTACGGCGACGTGCAGGGCATCGTCACCCTGGAAGACCTGCTGGACGAGATCATCGGCGACTTCAGCCATGTCGAAGGCGCCGGCAACCCGGACATCCTGCCCCAGGAAGACGGCTCGCAGATCATCGATGGCGCGGCCAGCATCCGCGAGATCAACAAGGCCCTGGGCTGGCACCTGCCCAGCGAGGGCCCCAAGACCCTCAACGGCCTGGTCACCGAGGCGCTGGAAACCATTCCGGACAGCCCGGTATGCCTGAAGATCGGCCCGTATCGCCTGGAAATCCTCGAATCCAGCGAGAACCGGGTAAAGAGCGTGCGCCTGTGGCAGACGCGCCTCAGGCCGAGCGAGTGATCAGCTCGGCCAGCCCCTCGCCCCACACCCGATAGCCCAGCGCCGACGGGTGATAACCGTCCCGCGCCAGATAGTCATCGGCAAACTGCAGCTCCAGCCGCGCGTACTGCGCCCGCTCCTGCGCGCTGATGCGGCGCAGCTCGGCATCCAGCAGTCCGGCGCGCAGCCCAAGCAGGCGGCGCAGCAGCCAGGGCAAGGCACTGAAGTGCTGGATCGGCGGCACCCCGGTGAATACCACGCGGCAGCCATGGGCCGTCATGCGCTGGCTCAGGCTCCGCAAGGCATTTTCCCAGCGGCTCAACGAGCTGAGATGGGTGGTGTCGTTGACGCCGAACACCAGCAGCACCAGGTCCGCCGGCTCGCTCAGGGCCAGCGGCAGCAGGCGCTCGCAGACCTCATTGGCGGTGATGCCGTTCTCGCCGCAGGCACGCCAGGCCACCGGGCGCTGCAGGCGCGCAGACAACGCCTGAGCCAGCTGCCCGGCCAACGCGACTTCCTGGGCTTCTACACCGACACCGGCCACCGTCGATTCACCGATCAGCAGCAGACGCAGCGGCTCACCGCCCTGCTCCGGCCCGGCCAGGCCGCTCTGCGCGCCCTCGGCGGGCGGCAGACGCAGCGCCGTGCGCCGGGTCCACAGGGCCTGCGGCAGGGCAATCGGTGCCAGGGCCAGCAGCAGCCCCCACCACAGCCCGGCGCGCAGGCAGCTCACAGCTCGACCTTGACCGCCTCGGACGCGCGCATGGCCTTGGCGCGCGCCGCCTCAATGCTCTCGTCGCGAGCCAAGGTCACGCCCATGCGCCGCTGGCCGCTGACCTCTGGCTTGCCGAACAGGCGCAGCGCGGTATCGGGCTCGGCCAGGGCCGCGCCGAGGTTGGCGAAGGCCACCTGGCGCGACTCGCCCTCGACCAGGATCACCGAGGAGGCGGACGGGCCGAACTGGCGAATGCTCGGGATCGGCAGGCCGAGAATGGCCCGTGCGTGCAGGGCGAACTCGGACAGGTCCTGGGAGATCAGGGTGACCAGGCCGGTGTCGTGGGGTCGCGGCGAGACTTCGCTGAACCACACCTGATCGCCTCTGACGAACAGCTCCACGCCGAACAGGCCGCGGCCACCGAGGGCCTCGGTAACCGCCAGCGCCACGCGCTCGGACGCGGCCAGGGCCTTGGCGCTCATCGCCTGGGGCTGCCAGGACTCGCGGTAGTCGCCCTTGACCTGACGGTGGCCAACCGGCGCGCAGAACGAGGTGCCGCCGATGTGGCGCACGGTGAGCAGGGTGATCTCGTAATCGAAGTCGATAAAGCCCTCGACGATCACCCGCCCCTTGCCGGCCCGCCCGCCTTCCTGGGCGTAATCCCAGGCAGCTCGCAGGTCGGCGTCGCTCTTCAGCACGCTCTGGCCCTTGCCGGAGGAGCTCATGATCGGCTTGACCACGCAGGGATAGCCGACCGCCTGCACCGCCTCGGCATAGGCCTCATAGGTATCGGCAAAGTGGTAGGGCGAGGTCGGCAGGCCCAGCTCTTCGGCGGCCAGGCGGCGGATGCCCTCGCGGTTCATGGTCAGCTTGGCGGCGCGCGCAGTAGGCACCACGGTGAAGCCTTCAGCCTCCAGCTCGACCAGGGTATCGGTGGCGATGGCCTCGATCTCCGGCACGATGTAGTGCGGTTTCTCCGCCTCGATCACCGCGCGCAGGGCGGCGCCGTCGAGCATGCTGATCACATGGCTGCGATGCGCCACCTGCATGGCCGGGGCGTCGGCGTAGCGGTCGACGGCGATCACCTCGCAGCCCAGGCGCTGCAGCTCGATCACCACTTCCTTGCCCAGCTCGCCGGAGCCACAGAGCAGGACGCGGGTCGCGGTAGGCGACAAGGGGGTACCGATACGGGGCATGCGGATGTCCTCGGAGAAGGGAGAAAGGGAATCAGGGGCGTTCCGGCTGCTGCAGGAACTGCCCGGCGGCGCGGGTGCGCTCGATGCAGTGCTGCAGCACTTCACGGCGCTCGTCGTTGCTCATGCGGCCCCAGCGGGTGATCTCGTCCGCCGTGCGCTGGCAACCGATGCAGATGTCGTGGTCGTCCAGCGCGCAGACACTGACGCAGGGCGACTTGACCGGGCGCTCTTCGCTCACGCGTCGTCCTCGACCAGGTCGCGAGCGTAGCGCTGGGCGTTGTGCACGTAATGGGCGGCACTGCCTTCGAGCATCTTCTTCTGCTGCTCGGTGAGCTCGCGCACCACCTTGCCCGGGCTGCCCATCACCAGGCTGCCGTCGGGGATGACCTTGCCCTCGGGGATCAGGCTGTTGGCGCCGATGATGCAGTACTTGCCGATTTTGGCGCCGTTGAGGATCACCGCGTTGATGCCGATCAGGCTGTAATCGTCCACCGTGCAGCCGTGCATCATCACGTTATGGCCGACGGTGACGCCCGTGCCGAGGGTCAGCGGGAAGCCCATGTCGGTGTGCATCACGGTGCCGTCCTGCACGTTGCTGTTCTCGCCGATATGGATCAGTTCGTTGTCACCGCGCAGCACGGCGCCGAACCAGACGCTGGCGCCTTTTTCCAAGCGCACCTTGCCGACCACTGCCGCGGTCGGGGCGATCCAGCTTTCCGGGTGGGCCTCCACGCGGGCATCGCCCAGGCGGTATTTCATTGGTAGCTCCTCACAGGCGGATGATCTTTACCGAGGGCTGCGGCGGCTGCTCCAGGTCGATGCCGGCGTCGAACGCGACATTCAGCAGCTCGACGATCATCACCGCCGTCAGGCCCCAGATCTTGTAGTTGTCGTAGTGGTAGCAGGGCACGTACCAGCTGCGCCCTTCGTAATCGATACGGTGGGTGACCTCGCGCGGGGTCTCGAGGAAGAAGCGCAACGGCACGGCGAACACCGCGGCGATCTCGCTGTCGTTGGGGCGGTACTCGACGTAGTCCGGCACCACGCCGACCCAGGGCGTGACGCGGATGCCGAAGCGCGACACCAACGGGCTGAGCGGACCGACCATCTCCACCAGGCCGGGCGGCAGGCCGACTTCTTCCTCTGCCTCGCGCAGGGCGGTAAAGGCCAGGTCGGGATCGGTGGCATCGCGGCGGCCGCCGGGGAAGGCGACTTCGCCACCGTGGGTGGACAGGCCGCTGGCGCGCAGGGTCAGCACCAGTTCCGGATCGTCGCTGCGGGTCAGCGGCACCAGCACGGCCGCCTCGGGGTGGCGCTGGTCGGTCTCCAGGATGCGCGGACTGTGGTCGCGCACGCGCTGCAGGAGCTCGTCGAGCATGATTGTTCTCGGTTCTTCTCGTCTGCCGGGCATCATGGCATGAAGGCGTCTCCCGCGCATCATCGCACCGGCTTGCCGCCGCGATGCTTCTGGCGCCAACATGGGCGATGACCCAGGAGAAACCGGCATGAAATTCTGCAGCCAGTGCGGCGGTTCGGTGGAGCAGCGCATCCCCACGGGCGACAACCGCCTGCGCTTCGTCTGCCCGCAGTGCGAGACCATCCACTACCAGAACCCGCGCATCGTCGCCGGTTGCCTGCCGGTGTGGGGCGAGCAGGTGCTACTGTGCCGCCGCGCCATCGAGCCGCGCCGTGGCTACTGGACGCTGCCGGCCGGCTTCATGGAGAACGGCGAGACCATGGCCGAGGCGGCCATGCGCGAGACCGACGAGGAGGCCTGCGCGCGAGTGCGCGACCTGCACCTCTATACCCTGTTCGACCTGCCGCACATCAGCCAGCTCTATGTGTTCTTCCGCGCCGAGCTGGTCGATCTGGACTTCTGCGCCGGTGAAGAGAGCCTGGAAGTACAGCTGTTCCACGAGCGCGATATCCCCTGGAACGAGCTAGCCTTCCCTACGGTCGGACGTACTCTGGAATGCTATTTCGCCGACCGTCGCGATCAGCTTTTTCCGGTGCGCAACGAGGGGCTGGCTCCGCTCCGCCCTCGTTAGTAACCACTCACCCGAAGGGAGCATTGCCATGGACACCAGCAACCACCACAGCCTGCGCACCCTGTTCGAACAGCTCGGCCTGCCGTCCAGCAACGAGGAGATCGCCGCCTTCATCCGCGACCATCAGCTGTCCAACGGCGAGAAGCTGGCCAAGGCGCCGTTCTGGACCGAGGCCCAGGCCAACTTCCTCGCCGAATCGCTCAAGGGCGATTCCGACTGGGCGATCCAGGTCGACGAACTGGCCGTGTCACTGACCCAGAAGCCCTGACACAGGCAGGTGCAGCAGGCTGGCCGCCATCGCCGGGTCATCCGCGTCGGTTACCAGCAGCAGATCGCCCGCCTCATCCAGCGCAATGCCTTCCACTTTCCAGCGCCCCTCCAGCTCGGCCAGGCGGCGCACCCGGCCGTCACGCTCCACCAGCCCGATCACGGCGCCCAGGCAGGCACCGTCGTTGTAGCTGTCCGCCGTGTTCTCCGCCGCGGCGCTGAATAGCCAGCGCCCGTCGGCCAGCGCCGCGCCATCGGTAAAGCCCAGGGCCACGCCACCCAGCTCGCCGAGTTCGACCGGCTGGATGATCGGCGGCGTGGGCAGCGGGCCCTCGCCCCGCAGCCAGTCACGCAGCTCGGCCCAGCGGTAGCGCACGGCGGCGTTGGCCGCCTGGCCCTGGTTGCCGCGTTGCAGCAGCAGGAAATCCTCGCCGAGCAGGAAGCCGCCCTCGATATTCAGGTCGCTGAAGTGCTGGTGCAGCGGCTGGTACAACGGCGTCAGATCGATCTGCCGCGGCAGCGCGCCCTCCTCCAGCCCCAGCAGCACCGCGCGCTGGCGATTGGCCTTGGAGCCGGAGCCCAGCGCCAGCAGCGCACCCTGGGCGTGGCCGGGCAGCGCCGGCAGCAGGGCCAGCGCCTCCAGGTCCGGCTTGGCCGCCTTGCGCTCGGCCTTCGGCGCCGGCAGCTCGCCCCCGAACAGGCGAACCAGCCGGCCGGGGCCTTCGTCCGCGAGACTGAACAGGCCCAGGTGCAGCTCGTCGTCGGCCACCACATACAGGCGCTCGCCGACCCGCACCAGCGCACTGGCCGCGCTCAGATGCGCCTGGCCGCGGGGATGGTCGGCCGGGTCGAGGACCAGGGCTCGCAACAGCTTGGGTCGGGGCATTGCCTACTCCTGGGCGGATTGTTCCGAGGGGCTGATCCTACCCAGCCCACCATCCGACTGGCGAGGATTGAACATCATCCACGGCATAGGCAGACTCTCGCGCTATAACACCTGAATCATCAGGGCCAACACTGAAATACCTCGGAACATCGCAATGCGCTGGTTGCTCGCCTTACTCTGCATTACCTCCATCGGCCTCGCCCAAGCCTCCACCGCTCCGACTCTGCGCGGCAAGGCGATCGACAAGGTGCTGGTGGTCAAATCCGAGCGCAAGCTGCACCTGATGGGGCGCGGCGAGGTGCTCAAGTCCTATCGCATCTCGCTCGGCAAGGTGCCCGACGGCGCCAAGGTGCGCGAAGGCGACCTGAAGACGCCGGAAGGCTTCTACTGGATCGACTGGCGCAAGACCAGCGACAAGTACAACCTGTCCATGCACATCTCCTACCCCAACGCCCGCGACGCGGCCAACGCGCGCAAGAAAGGCGTGTCGGCCGGCGGCATGATCATGATCCACGGCACCCCGCTGGACGACGAGTACCCGGAGTGGTTCTTCAGCACGCTGGACTGGACCGAGGGCTGCATTGCCATGCGCAATGCCGACATCCGCGAGGTGTGGGATCTGGTGAAGGACGGCACGCTGATCGAGATTCGCCCCTGAGGATCTGCTGCGCCTAGCCCGCTAAAGACCCGAATTCTGCAAGGCGCCCCAGTGGCGCCTTTTTCATGCCCGCCGATCAAAATTTGCTCAATGTTAATTTGCGCGATAAATTGTTGCGCAGATATCGAGTGGAGGCCCCACCATGAAACAGCCGCAATCCTGCGCCGCCCTGCAACTGGACAACCAGCTGTGCTTCGCCCTGCATTCCACCTCGCTGCTGATGACCAAGGCCTACAAGCCGATGCTGCAGAGCATCGGCCTGACCTACCCGCAGTACCTGGCCATGCTGGTGCTGTGGGAAGGCGACGGCATCACCGTCGGGGACATCAGCGCGCGCCTGCTGACCGATCCCGGCTCGCTGACACCGCTGCTCAAGCGCCTGGAAGCCGAGGGCTTCATCACCCGCACCCGCAGCAGCGCAGACGAGCGCGTGGTGGAGCTGCGCCTGACCGAGCATGGCCGCTCCCTGCAGCAGCAGGCCGAGCAGTTTCCCGCCTGCATCCTCGAAGCCAGCGGCCTGACCCTGGAACAGATCGGCGCCCTCAAGGACCAGATAGTCGCCCTGCGCGACCAGTTGCAGCAGTCGCTCTGACCTTTTTACGCCACCCGCACCCGGGTGGCGCCTCGTTTTCCCGCCTTCCGCCGCTCTAGCCCGCGCTTATTCCAGAAGAGCAGATAGCTCAGATGGAAAACTTCTAAAAATTATCTTGCGCGCAAAATTAAATGCGACTAACTTCTGCCTCACGCACTTACTTAGCGCGCAAAATTTTAGACAGCAAAACAACTGGAGACATCGCCATGCAAACCATCAAAGCCCTCTACACCGCCACCGCTACCGCCACCGGAGGCCGCGACGGCCGTGCCGTTTCCTCCGACGGTTTCCTCGACGTCAAGCTCACCACCCCCCGTGAACTGGGCGGCCAGGGCGGCGAAGCCACCAACCCGGAACAGCTGTTCGCCGCCGGCTACTCGGCCTGCTTCATCGGTGCCCTGAAGTTCGTCGCCAGCCAGAAGAAGCAAGCCTTCCCGGCCGACGCCTCGATCACCGGCAAGGTCGGCATCGGCCAGATCCCTGGCGGCTTCGGTCTGGAAGTGGAGCTGACCATCAGCCTGCCGGGCATCGAGCGCGCCGTCGCCGAAGAACTGGTCGCCGCCGCCCACCAGGTCTGCCCGTACTCCAACGCCACCCGCGGCAACATCGACGTACGCCTGATCGTGGCCTGAGCCAGCCAGACAAGAGGAGAAAACCGATGAAAACCCGCCGCATGTTTGCCAGCGCGCTCGCCGCGCTGGCCCTGATCACCACCTCGGCGAGCTTCGCCGAACAACCGGTCAGCCAGCAGTACCGTTACGGCCAGCAGCTGGATGTGGCGGAGGTGATCAGCCTGCAGGAAGCCACCAGCGCCGGCTGCAGCGTGGTCGAGGCACAGATGATCTACCGTGACTCGACGGGTGAATTGCAGTCCGTCACCTACCTCAAGCAAGCCGACAACTGCCACAACCAGGGCTGAGGCCCTGGTTGTCCCAATCCCCCGAATCGCCAGGAGAATCATGATGAACATCAAGCAACTCGTTGGAAGCGGCCTGCTCGCCCTGGCCGTTGGAAACGCCTTCGCCGCCGGCAGCCCCGGCGTAGAACACAACACCCAGGCCTTCCTCCAGGCCCTGGAAGCCGGCGGCGGCAAGCCGCTGGAAACCCTCAGCCCGCAAGACGCCCGCGCCGTGCTGGTTGGTGCCCAGGCCTCGGTCAAGGTCGATCTGTCCGGCGTGAGCGTGGCCGAGAAAACCATTCAGGCCGGCGGCCAGTCGATCCCGCTGACCATCGTCCGCCCCGAAGGCGCCAAGGGTGATCTGCCGGTATTCATGTTCTTCCACGGCGGCGGCTGGGTGCTCGGCGACTATCCGACCCATGCCCGTCTGATCCGCGACCTGGTGGTGAACTCCGGCGCCGTGGCCGTCTACGTCGGCTACACGCCGTCGCCGGAAGCCAAATATCCGACCGCCATCGATCAGGCCTACGCGGCGACCCAGTGGGTCGGTGAGCACGGTAAGGACATCCAGGTCGACAGCTCGCGCCTGGCGGTGGCCGGCAACAGCGTCGGCGGCAATATGGCCGCGGTGGTCGCACTGAAAGCCAAGGAAGCCGGTACGCCCAAGCTGCGCTTCCAGCTGCTGCTGTGGCCGGTGACCGATGCCAGCTTCGAGACGGCCTCCTACAACCAGTTCGCCCAAGGCCACTTCCTGACCAAGCCGATGATGCAATGGTTCTGGGACAGCTACACCACCGACCCGAAGCAGCGCGCCGAACGCTTCGCCTCGCCGCTGCGCGCCTCTGCCGAACAGCTGAAAGGCCTGCCGCCGACGCTGATCCAGACCGCCGAGTTCGACGTGCTGCGTGACGAAGGTGAGGCCTATGCACGCAAGCTGGACGCCGCCGGCGTGACGGTCACCGCCGTGCGTTACAACGGCATGATCCACGACTACGGCCTGCTCAACCCGCTGGCCCATGTCCCGGCCGTGCAAGCCGCCATGCGCCAGGCCGGCGCCGAGCTGAAGCAGCACCTGCAGTAACGGCAGGCGGAAAGAAGAAGCCCCGGCAGTGCCGGGGCTTCTTCTATTTATAAGCGCAGATCAGAACTGCAGGTCGGACAGGCGCCACACATCGAAGGCGGGGGTCTCGTAGGGATGGGCCTTCTTCATGGCCTTGACCACGTCGTGGATCAGCTCGTCGGCCACCACCATCTCCACCTTCCACTCCGCCACTTCCTCGCTGTGGCCCGGCTGGCCGATAAAGGGGTTGCTGCCCTCCAGCGGGCGGAACTGACCCTTGCCCAGAGTCTGCCAGCAGCAGCTGTCGTAATGTCCAATGCGTCCTGCACCCGCCGCGAATGTCGCGACCTTCACTTCTTCCAGATGGCTTTCCGGCACATAGAAACAGAATTTGTACATCCAGCCCCTCCGAGCATCGACGAATACCGCGACCCGAGAGCCGCACTGCCAAGGCAATAATGGCATTTTGCCTCATCACCCGCACGTGGCCTAGTTCGCAACTGTGCATTGGAGTCCGTCGCAGGCGAATCGTCCATTTACTGCCTAGAGCCTTTGGCCATAAAACGCAGCGACTTAATCACCCTTGGCGAAACGTCGCCAGCGCGCCTTCAGGCCTTGCGCCGGTGGGCTGTGGCTGCCATCGCAATAGGGCATGCGCCGCGACTGCCCGCAGCGACAGAGCAGCACGAACTGCTGGCGCACGGGTTCGAGCAGCAGCCCTTCGGCGCAGCCTGGAGAACAGTCGGGAAGCACGGGCGAGCGCCCGCAGCGGCACAGCAGATGAGTCTCGCCAGGGTTGACCTGACGGACTTCGGGGAGCAGGAAAGGGTCGGGCTCGGCCATAGGTCGCGAAATCCGTAGCCCGGATGCAATCCGGGATGAGTCTCGAACACCGCCCCGGATTTGATCCGGGCTACCAGCCCCCCGCTCTCGCGGGCACCCTCTCCCATGAATGGAAGAGGGTCATCGGAAGAGCCTTCGGCTTGCTGTTAATCCACCCAGACGCGGGCGTTGCGGAACATGCGCATCCAGCCGCCGTCTTCCTGCCACTCGTCCGGGCGCCAGGAGTTCTGCACGGCGCGGAACACCCGCTCCGGGTGCGGCATCATGATGGTCACGCGGCCGTCGCGGCTGCACAGACCGGTGATGCCGCGCGGCGAGCCGTTCGGGTTGGCCGGGTAGTTCTCGGTGACCTTGCCGTGGTTGTCGATAAAGCGCAGGGCCACGGTGCCGGACAGATCGGCCTCCAGCAGCGCCTCCTCGCTCTCGAACTCGGCATGGCCTTCACCGTGGGCGATGGCGATCGGCAGGCGCGAACCGGCCATGCCCTGCAGGAAGATCGAGGCCGACTCCTGCACCTGGACCATGGCCACGCGGGCCTCGAACTGCTCCGAGCGGTTGCGCACGAAGTGCGGCCAGAACTCGGTGCCCGGAATCAGCTCATGCAGGTTGCTCATCATCTGGCAGCCGTTGCACACGCCGAGGGCGAAGCTGTCCTTGCGCGCGAAGAAGGCAGCGAAGCCATCGCGGGCGCGGCTGTTGAACAGCACCGACTTGGCCCAGCCCTCGCCGGCACCGAGCACGTCGCCGTAGGAGAAGCCACCGCAGGCCACCAGGCCCTTGAACTGCTCCAGGCTGACGCGGCCGCTGAGGATGTCGCTCATATGCACGTCCACCGCGGCGAAACCGGCGCGGTCGAAGGCGGCGGCCATCTCCACCTGGCCGTTGACGCCCTGCTCACGCAGGATTGCCACCGGCGGGCGCACACCCTTCTTGATGTAGGGCGCGCTGATGTCCTGATTGACGTCGAAGCTCAGTTTGGTCGACAGGCCCGGATTGTCCTCGTCGAGGATCAGATCGAATTCCTGCTCGGCACCCTGGGCGTTGTCGCGCAGGCGCTGGATCTGGTAGCTGGTCTCGGCCCACTGGCGCTGCAGCATGCGGCGCTCGCCGCCGAATACCGGCTCGCCGTTGAAGCTGATGGCCACGTCGCTGCCGTTGACCGGCTGGCCGATCACCGCCACGCAGTCGTCGAGACCGGCGGCGCTGAACTGGGCGAGGACTTCCGGAGTGGCGTCCTGGCGCACCTGGATCACCGCACCCAGCTCCTCGTTGAACAGCACGGCGGCCAGTTCGGAGGCCTCGTCGGCCAGGCCGTCTAGGAACAGGTTGAGGCCGCAGTGGCCGGCGAAGGCCATTTCCAGGGCGGTGGTCAGCAGGCCACCGTCGGAACGGTCGTGGTAGGCCAGGATATGGCCGTCGGCGTTGAGGCCCTGGATCACCGCGAAGAAGGCCTTGAGGTCTTCGGCGTCGTCGACGTCCGGCACGGCCTGGCCGAGCTTGGCGTAGGTCTGCGCCAGGATCGAGCCGCCCATGCGGTTCTGCCCGCGGCCGAGGTCGATCAGGATCAGGTCGGTCTCGCCCTTGTCCAGACGCAACTGCGGGGTCAGGGTCTGGCGAATGTCGGCGACCGGAGCGAAGCCGGTGATCACCAGCGACAGCGGCGAGGTCACGCTCTTGTCGACGCCCTCGTCCTGCCAGCGGGTCTTCATGGACATGGAGTCCTTGCCCACCGGGATGGTAATGCCGAGCGCCGGGCACAGCTCCATGCCGACCGCCTTCACGGTGTCGTACAGGCGCGCGTCCTCGCCCGGGTGGCCGGCGGCGGCCATCCAGTTGGCGGACAGCTTGATGTCGGAAATTTTCTCGATGCGCGAGGCCGCCAGGTTGGTGATGGTCTCGCCCACTGCCATGCGGCCCGACGCAGGAGCATCGAGCAGGGCCAGCGGGGTGCGCTCGCCCATGGCCATGGCCTCGCCGGTATAGACGTCGAAGCTGGTGGCGGTCACGGCGCAGTCGGCCACCGGCACCTGCCACGGGCCGACCATCTGGTCGCGAGCGACCAGGCCGGTGATGGTGCGGTCGCCGATGGTGATCAGGAAGCTCTTGCTGGCCACGGCCGGGTGGTGCAGCACGCGGCTCACGGCCTCGTCGATGTCGACGCTGGAGGCGGCGAAGTCATCACCCTGCTCCGCCTCGCGGGTCACGCTGCGGTGCATGCGCGGCGGCTTGCCCAGCAGCACGTTGAGCGGCATATCCACCGGCTTGTTGCCGAAGTGGCTGTCGGACACGGTCAGGTGCGGCTCGGCAATGGCCTCGCCGACCACCGCGAACGGGCAGCGCTCGCGCTCGCAGATGGCCTTGAAGCGCTCGAAGTCGGCGGCGTCCACGCTCATCACGTAGCGTTCCTGGGACTCGTTGCACCAGATTTCCAGCGGGGCCATGCCCGGCTCGTCGTTCGGCACGGCGCGCAGCTCGAAGCGACCGCCACGGCCGCCGTCGTTGATCAGTTCCGGCAGGGCGTTGGAGATGCCACCGGCGCCAACGTCGTGGATGAACTTGATCGGGTTGTCGGCACCCAGCTGCCAGCAGCGGTCGATGACTTCCTGGCAACGGCGCTCCATTTCCGGGTTGTCGCGCTGTACCGAGGCGAAGTCCAGGTCGGCGGAGCTGGCACCGGTGGCCATGGACGAGGCCGCGCCGCCGCCCAGGCCGATGAGCATGGCCGGGCCGCCGAGCACGATCAGCTTGGCGCCGACCGAGATCTCGCCCTTCTGCACATGGTCTTCACGGATGTTGCCCATGCCGCCGGCGAGCATGATCGGCTTGTGATAGCCGCGCACTTCTTCGCCACGCGGCGAGTTCACGGCCTGCTCGAAGGTGCGGAAGTAGCCGTTCAGGGCCGGACGGCCGAATTCGTTGTTGAACGCGGCGCCGCCCAGCGGGCCCTCGATCATGATGTCCAGGGCGGTGACGATGCGCTCGGGCTTGCCGTAGGGCTTCTCCCAGGGCTGCACGAAACCGGGGATGTTCAGGTTGGACACGGTGAAGCCGGTCAGGCCGGCCTTGGGCTTGGCGCCGCGGCCGGTGGCGCCCTCGTCGCGGATCTCGCCGCCGGAGCCGGTGGAGGCGCCGGGGAACGGGGCGATGGCGGTCGGGTGGTTGTGGGTTTCCACCTTCATCAGGATATGCACCGGCTCGACGGTGGCACCGTATTCGCGGGTATCCGGATTGGGGAAGAAGCGCCCGGCCGTGTGGCCGACGATGACCGAGGCGTTGTCCTTGTAGGCGGACAGCACGCCATCGCTGTGCATCTGGTAGGTGTTCTTGATCATGCCGAACAGCGACTTGTCCTGGCTCTCGCCATCGATGTCCCAGCTGGCGTTGAAGATCTTGTGGCGGCAATGCTCGGAGTTGGCCTGGGCGAACATCATCAGTTCGACGTCGTGCGGATTGCGGCCCAGCTCGGTGAAGCTCTTCACCAGGTAGTCGATCTCGTCTTCGGCCAGGGCCAGGCCCAGCTGCACGTTGGCCTGTTCCAGGGCGGCGCGGCCACCACCCAGGATGTCCACGGCGGTCAGCGGCTTGGGCTGAGCGTGGCTGAACAGGCCGGCGGCCTCTTCCAGGGTGCTCAGCACCAGCTGGGTCATGCGGTCGTGCAGCAGGGCGGCGGCGGCCTGGACATCGGCCTCGCTCAGCTCGCCGCTGACGTAGTAGGCCACACCGCGCTCCAGGCGCTCGATCTTGGCCAGACCGCAGTTGCGGGCGATGTCGCTGGCCTTGCTCGACCAGGGCGAGATGGTGCCGAAGCGCGGAATGGTCAGGAACAGCTTGCCGCTGGGCTCCTGCACCGGAACGCTCGGGCCGTACTTCAGCAGCCGGGCCAGCACCTGCTCTTCATCGGCGGTAAGTACCCCGGTGACTTCGGCAAAATGCGCGAACTCGGCGTACAACCCGGTCACGGCGGGGACCCTGGCGGTCAGTTGCGAAAGCAGTTTGCCGTGACGGAAGGCGGAAAGAGCGGGCGCGCCGCGCAGGATCAACATGGAGAACAGCCTCTGAGAAGGGGGTGTACTTCGAACCTGCCACGGGCCCCCGGGAGCAGGTTCTTTGAGGCCGTGCATTCTAGCCTAAAGCACCCGCCGACGGCACCCTGAGCGCACAGGGTGCGGCGCATCTAGCAGAGCGCCGAAAGACTGTCGAGATATGGCACCCGTTGGGCTTTGCGTATACTGCGCCGATGTTTGCCCACATTGTGTTGCGCATCCGCACGACCGCCTGCTTGTTGGCGACCGCGATCCTCCTGCTGCTCGCGGGCTGCGACGGCTCTGCCGCCAAGCAGCCCAGCACCCTCGAGCGGGTACAGGAGGACGGCGTGCTTCGCGTGATCACCCGCAACAGCCCGACGACCTACTTCCAGGATCGTGCCGGCGAGACCGGTTTCGAGTACGAGCTGGCCAAGCGCTTCGCCGACAACCTGGGCGTGGAGCTTAAGGTCGAGACCGCCGACAACCTCGACGACCTGTTCACCCGCCTCAACCAGGCCAACGGCCCGGTCCTGGCCGCCGCCGGCCTGGTCGCCAGCGAGGGGCGCAAGGCCCAGGCCAACTTCTCCCGCGCCTACCTGGATGTAACCCCGCAGATCATCTATCGCGACGGCCAGCGCCGCCCCAGCCGCCCCGAGGAGCTGATCGGCCGGCGCATCTTGGTGCTCAAGGGCAGCAGCCACGCCGAACAGCTGGCAGAACTGAAGAAGGCCCTGCCCGAGCTGCAGTACGAGGAGTCCGCCGATGTCGAGGTGGTCGACCTGCTGCGCATGGTCGACGAGGGCCAGGTCGACCTGACCCTGGTCGACTCCAACGAACTGGCGATGAACCAGGTGTACTTCCCCAACGTGCGCGTCGCCTTCGACCTCGGCCAGGCGCGCAGCCTGGGCTGGGCGGTGGCCGCCGGCGAGGACGACAGCCTGTTGCGTGAGGCCAACCATTTCCTCGCCCTGGTCGAGGAAAACGGCAGCCTGCAGCGCCTCAAGGAGCGCTACTACGGCCATGTCGACGTACTCGGCTATGTCGGCGCCTACACCTTCGCCAAGCACCTGCAGCAGCGCCTGCCGCGCTACGAGCAACAGTTCAAGCAGGCCGCGGAGAAGCACAAAGTGGATTGGCGCCTGCTGGCCGCCATCGGCTATCAGGAGTCCCTGTGGACCGCCGACGCCACCTCCAAGACCGGCGTGCGCGGCCTGATGATGCTGACCCAGGCCACCGCCCAGGCCATGGGCGTGGTCAATCGCCTGGATCCCAAGCAGAGCATCGCCGGCGGCGCCAAGTACTTCACCCTGGTGCACAGCGGCCTGACCGAAGACATGAGCGAGCCGGACCGCACCTGGTTCGCCCTGGCCGCCTACAACATCGGCATCGCCCACCTGTCGGACGCCCGCAAGCTGGCCCAGGCCGAGGGCCTCAACCCGAACAAGTGGCTGGACGTGCAGAAGATGCTGCCGCGCCTGTCGCAGAAGCGCTGGTACAGCAAGACCCGCTACGGCTACGCCCGCGGCGGCGAGACCGTGCACTTCGTGCGCAACGTGCGGCGCTACTACGACATCCTCAACTGGGTGACCCAGCCGCAGCTGGAAGGCACCCGCGTCGCCGAGAGCGGCCTACACGTGCCGGGCGTGAACAAGACGATTCCCAAGGAAGAGCCGACTCAGCTGTAGCCCGGATGCAATCCGGGGCGTGACTCGGGATCTGGCGTTACGGCTCGCGAGGTCGAAGCAGGTCGCCGCGCTTCCCGGATTGCATCCGGGCTACCGATCGCCGCCGCGCCGTGCCTTGAAGAAGGCACTGAGCATTTCCCCGCATTCCTGCGCCAGCAGCCCGCCCTCGATCAGCACGCGATGGTTGAGGAAGTCCTGGGTGAAGAACTGGCCGCGACTGACCGCCACCCCGGCCTTGGGCTCGGTGGTGCCGTAGGCCACCCGGGCGATACGCGAATGCACGATCAGCCCGGCGCACATGCTGCAGGGCTCCAGGGTGACGTACAGGGTGCTGCCGGGCAGGCGGTAGTTCTGCACGGCCTGGGCGGCGGCGCGGATCGCCACCATTTCCGCGTGGGCGCTGGGGTCGGAGGTGCTGATCGGGCAGTTGAAGCCGCTGCCGATCACCTCACCGTCCTGCACCAGCACCGCGCCCACCGGCACCTCGCCTCTTTCCGCTCCCTCTGCGGCCAACGCCAATGCCTCGCGCATAAAGCGCTCGTCCTGGCTGCGGTCGATGATCTTCGGTTGGCGCATCAGACCACCTCGATGGCGGCCATCAGGCCGGTTTCCATGTGATCGATCACATGGCAGTGGAACATCCACACCCCTGGATTATCGGCGACGAAGGCGATGCGCGCCGTCTCGTTCTTGCCCAGCAGGTAGGTGTCGGTGAAGTACGGCACGATGTCCTTGCGGTCCGAATCCAGCACCTTGAAGCTCATGCCGTGCAGGTGGATGGGGTGCTGGTACTGGGCCATGTTGCGCAGCACGAAGATGTAATGGCTGTCCTTCTTCAGGCTGGCGATCGGACGGTCGGCGCAGGCCTTGTCACTGATATCCCAGGCCTGGCCGTTGATCTGCCAGTAGCGATAGCTGCCGCCGCGCTGCACATCGCCGGAGAGCATGGCCGCCCACTCGAAGTTGAAGCGCAGGGTCTCGGCGCGGCTCAGGTCCGGCTCGCGCACCGGGTTGGCCGGCAGCGCCGGCGGCCAGTTGCCCGGCGCCTCGCCGCTGGCAATGCTCCTGATGGTCGCCAGGCGCAGCGGCCCGTTGCGCAGCGGCAGCTCCTGGCCCGCCGCCGGCACCTTGAGCGCCAGATCGATGCGCATGCCAGGTCCCAGCCAGTAGTCCTTGCCCAGTGGCCGCGGCTTGATCGGATTGCCGTCCAGCGCATAGATGCGCGCCTCGCCGCCCGGCAGGTTGAGGCGATAGGTGATGGTGCTGTCGACGTTGATCAGGCGCAGGCGCACCACTTGCCCGGCCGGCAGCTCGATGGTCGGATTCGGCTGGCCGTTGATGGTCGACAGGCGTCCCCGGGTGCCCTCGCGGGCCGCCTGGCGTGGCACCAGGAAGTGGGTGAAGGCGCCCTGCTCGTCCACGTGCCAGGTCTTCAGGCACAGGGTGCGCTCGTGAACGAAGCCGCTCGGCTCACGCTCCTCGACGATCAGCGGACCGACCAGGCCGCGGCCCAGCTGCTCGGTGCTGGAGGTGTGCGGGTGATACCAGTAGCTGCCGGCGTCCGGGCAGATGAAGTCGTAGTCGAAGTACTCGCCCGGCCTGACCGGTAGCTGCGAGACATAAGGCACGCCGTCCATGTCCAGCGGCAGGCGGATGCCGTGCCAGTGGATGGTGGTGTCGACGTCCAGCCTGTTGATGAAGCGCACCCGCAGGCGCTCGCCCTGTTTGCAGCGCAACTCCAGGCCGGGGGCCTGGCCGCCATAGGCCCAGGCCGGGGTCTGGTGGCCCGGCACCAGCTCCAGGTCAAGCGGCGCGGCGATCAGCTCGTAGTCGTGGGTCGCCACGTTCTCCGGGCGCCCCAGCCAGTAGCGCACGCCACCGGCGCCGAGACCGGCGACGCCCAGCCCCGCCAGGCCGGCAAGTATCTGTCTGCGGGTAAACGACATGCGCCGACGACTCCTGAGAATGCGGGCCGACTACCTGGCCCTGAAACGACATAGTTTCTCATTAACTGCAGGCGCTGTGTGCGGGCAACGTTATGGGACGCGCGGCCGATTGCCGCAACTCTCGGCGCAGGCCACGGGTCTACCGGCAAATCCCAAGAGGAGCGCACAACATGCCCGAAGGCCCCAGCATCCTGATTCTGCGCGAGGAGACCGAGCGCTTCGCCGGCCAGCGCATCCTGCGCGTGGAGGGCAACAGCAAGGTCGACCTGCAGCGTCTGCAAGGCCAGCGGGTGAAGGCCCTGCGCAGCTGGGGCAAGCATTTCCTGATAGAGCTGGAAGACGTCGTGGTGCGCATCCATCTGCTGCTGTTCGGCAGTTACCGCATCGACGAGCGCAAGGACGCGGCGCCGCGCCTGAGTCTGGGCTTCGCCAATGGCGAGCTGAACTTCTATGGCTGCTCGGTGCAGTTCCTGCAGCCGCCGCTCAGTGAACATTACGACTGGCGCTGCGACACCCTTGCCGATGACTGGGACGCCGAGCTGGCCCTGACCAAGCTGCAGGCGATGCCCGCCACCCTGGCATGCGATGCGATCCTCGATCAGCAGGTGTTCGCCGGCGCCGGCAATATCTTCAAGAACGAGGTGCTGTTTCGTATCCGTGTGCACCCGCTGAGCCCGCTGGGCGCGCTGCCCGCCGGCAAGCTGAAGGAACTGGTGAGCGAGGTGCGCCAGTACGCCTTCGACTTCCTCGCCTGGAAGAAGGCCTTCGTGCTCAAGCAGCACTGGCAGGCACATCGGCAGAGCCGCTGCCCGCGCTGCGCCATTCCCCTGAGCAAGGCCAAGCTGGGGCGCACCCAGCGGCAGAGCTATTACTGCGAGCAGTGCCAGCGGCGCTACGCCTGAACCAGCAACCACACTCCGCTACCGATCAGCAGCGCGCCGCTGACACGGCGCCAGCCGGCGCCCAGCGGCAGCAGCTTCTCCGCCAGCACCAGCAGACTGAGCAGCGCCATGCCCCACAGGCTCATGGCGCCGAGCACCAGCAGGATCAGCATCAGCGCCCAGCAGCAGCCCAGGCAGTAGAGACCGTGGTGCAGACCGGTCAGCCAGGCGCCGCCCAGCCCGGGACGGGCATGGTGCTGGAGGAACTGCAGCGGACTCTGGCAGTGCTCGAGACAGGCGGCCTTGGCCCGACTCAGCTGGTACAGGCCGGACACCAGCAGCACCAGCCCGCCCAATGTCGGCGGCAGGCGCAGACTCATCGGCTCGAGTACGCCCGCACGCTCGCCGAGGGCCTGCAGGCCGGTCAGCAGCAGGGCGAAGCCGCACCACATCAGCCCGTACGCCGCGCAGAACAGCCAGAGCTTGGCCACGCGCTGGCGATCCCTCTGCAGGCAGCGGCGATAGAGCAGGATCATCGGCAGGGCCGCCGGCAGCATCATCGCCTGCATCATCACCAGCCACATGGTGAAGGCCAGCAGCCCCTGCATGGACAGCCAGACCGTCGGCGGCATGGGCATATCGCCCATGGCCGTCATCAGCGCCGCCTGCTGCGCCTGCCAGTACCAGGCCAGGGCGCTGAGCAACAGCACGCCGGCCGAGGCGACCAGCGCGCCCCAGTCCAGCCGGCTAGCCGCGGATGATGCCATTAGGGCCCATGTGCAGGTCGTAGAGCATGGCGTTGCTGCCGGAGTGCTGCAGCGCGATGGCGCCCGTGGTGCGGAAGGTGGCGCTGGCGCAGTCGGTCTCGGTGAACTCGAAGCCCTCGGGCAGCACCACCCGAGCGCGGTGCACCGAGCTATCCACCGGGTTGCGGATCGGCTCGGCGCGGCCCTCGATCAGGCCGGGCACGCGGATGCTGGCGGTCAGGGCGACACGGTCGGTGCGCACCTCCACCGGCAGGAACTGCGGCTCGTGCATGGTCTCCACCGTGCTGGCGAAGATGGCGAAGAAGGCCGTGGGCTCCTGCTCCTGGCCGCTGAGGATGGTCAACAGCGCCTGGCGCTGGGCCTCGCTGGCCCGCTCGTCGATAAACGCCTGGCACTGGCCGTGGCCCTCGTGGACGGGCCCGGGCCAGGCGAAGGTGCAGGCCACATGCAGGTCATCCAGCGCAACGTCGCCGAAGTGCCCCTCGAGGATATGGAAGCCCACCGCCGCCTCGCAGGTGCCGTGGGTCGGCAGCGCGTTGAACTGGCAGGGGCAGCCGTACGCGCAGTTGCACAGGTCGACACCCGCGCCGCGCAATCGCCAATCGACATGGGCCATGACTCCATCCTCGCGAATGAGCGCATCACCCCTTCAGCTTGGTCCGGGGTGCGCCGCCTCGTTAGATGGAATCGGCATCGCGCCGGGGGCTCTGAGCGACAGGCCCTATAAGCGAAAGGACAGCAACGAAAAGGGCAGCTTGCGCTGCCCTTCCGGTCACTCCCACTCGATGGTGGCAGGCGGCTTGCTCGACACGTCGTAGGTGACGCGGGAGATGCCGGAGATCTCGTTGATGATGCGGTTGGAGACTTTCTCCAGCAGCTCGTAGGGCAGGTGCGCCCAGCGTGCGGTCATGAAGTCGATGGTCTCCACGGCGCGCAGGGCCACGACCCAGGCGTAGCGCCGGCCGTCACCGACCACGCCGACCGATTTCACCGGCTGGAACACCACGAAGGCCTGGCTGGTCTTGTGGTACCAGTCGAAGTTGCGCAGCTCTTCGATGAAGATGTGGTCGGCCAGACGCAGCAGGTCGGCGTATTCCTTCTTCACTTCGCCGAGAATGCGCACGCCCAGGCCCGGGCCCGGGAACGGGTGGCGGTAGACCATGTCGTAGGGCAGGCCCAGCTCCAGGCCGATCTTGCGCACCTCGTCCTTGAACAGCTCGCGCAGCGGCTCGACCAGGGAGAACTGCATGTCCTCGGGCAGGCCGCCGACGTTGTGGTGGGACTTGATCACGTGGGCCTTGCCGGTCTTGGCACCGGCGGACTCGATCACGTCCGGGTAGATGGTGCCCTGGGCGAGGAACTTCACATCCTTGAGCTTGGTGGCTTCCTCATCGAACACTTCGATGAAGCTGCGACCGATGATCTTGCGCTTCTCTTCCGGATCACTGACACCGGCCAGACGGCCGAGGAACAGCTCTTCGGCGTTGGCACGGATCACCTTGACGCCCATGTTCTCGGCGAACATGGCCATCACCTGATCGCCTTCCTTGTGGCGCAGCAGGCCGTTGTCGACGAACACGCAGGTCAGCTGTTCGCCGATAGCCTTGTGCAACAGGGCCGCGACCACCGAGGAGTCGACGCCGCCGGACAGGCCCAGCAGCACCTTGTTCGAGCCCACCTGGGCACGCACGGTGGCGATGGCGTCTTCGACGATGTTGGCCGGGGTCCACAGGGCCTCGCAGCCGCAGATATCGAGGATGAAACGGGAGAGGATGCGACCGCCCTGCTTGGTGTGGGTCACTTCCGGGTGGAACTGCACGCCGTAGTAAGCGCGGCTGTCGTCGGCCATGGCGGCGATCGGGCAGCTCGGGGTGCTGGCCAGGATGTGGAAGCCGGCAGGCATGGCGGTGACCTTGTCGCCGTGGCTCATCCATACGTCCAGACCCAGCACGCCGTCGGTGTCCACGTGGTCTTCGATGCCGTCGAGCAGGCGGGCCTTGCCGACCACGTCGACGCGGGCGTAGCCGAACTCGCGCAGGTCGGAACCCTCGACCTTGCCGCCGAGCTGCTCGGCCATGGTCTGCATGCCGTAGCAGATGCCGAACAGCGGCACGTTCAGATCGAACACCGCCTGCGGCGCGCGCGGGCTGTCGGCTTCATGCACCGACTCCGGGCCGCCGGCGAGGATGATGCCGCGCGGGGCGAAGGCGCGGATGTCGGCGTCGGCCATGTCGAACGGGTGGATCTCGCAGTACACACCGATTTCGCGCACACGGCGGGCGATCAGCTGGGTGTACTGGGAACCGAAGTCGAGGATGAGGATGCGGTGGGCGTGAATGTCGTGGGCCATGGCCGTCTCTCGTAGCGGAAGTCACAAATGACACGGGGCTGGTTAGTCAGCCCCGTGTGTACATCGTCTTGCTGGAATCAGCCCACGCGGTAGTTCGGGGCTTCCTTGGTGATCTGCACGTCGTGCACGTGCGACTCGGCCATGCCGGCGCCGGTGATGCGCACGAACTCCGGCTTGGTGCGCATTTCCTCGACGGTGGCGCAGCCGGTGTAGCCCATGGAGGCGCGCAGGCCGCCCATCAACTGGTGCACGATGGCGCTCATCGCGCCCTTGTACGGCACGCGACCTTCGATACCTTCCGGCACCAGCTTCTCGGCACCGGCCGAGGAGTCCTGGAAGTAACGGTCGGACGAGCCTTGCGCCTGGGCCATGGCGCCCAGCGAGCCCATGCCGCGGTAGGCCTTGTAGGAACGACCCTGGAACAGTTCGACTTCGCCCGGGGCTTCTTCGGTACCAGCCAGCATCGAGCCGATCATCACGGCGGAAGCGCCGGCGACGATGGCTTTGGACAGGTCACCGGAGAAGCGGATGCCACCGTCGGCGATCAGCGGAACACCGGTACCGGCCAGGGCGGCAGCGACGTTGGCCACGGCGCTGATCTGCGGCACGCCGACGCCGGCGACGATACGGGTGGTGCAGATGGAGCCCGGGCCGATGCCGACCTTGACGCCATCGGCGCCGGCGGCGACCAGGGCCTTGGCGGCGTCACCGGTGGCGATGTTGCCGCCGATCACCTGGACTTCCGGGAAGTTCTCCTTGACCCAGCGTACGCGGTCGATCACGCCCTTGGAGTGGCCGTGGGCGGTGTCGACGATGATCACGTCGACGCCGGCGGCGACCAGTGCGCCGACACGGTCACCAGTATCGGCGCCGGTACCGACGGCGGCGCCGACGCGCAGGCGGCCCTGGTCGTCCTTGCTGGCCAGCGGGTAGGCCTTGGCCTTCTCGATGTCCTTAACGGTCATCATGCCCTTCAGGTTAAAGGCGTCGTCGACGATCAGGACTTTCTCGATACGGTGCTTGTGCAGCAGCTCGCGCACGGTTTCCTTGGTAGCGCCTTCCTTGACGGTGACCAGGCGCTCTTTCGGCGTCATCACGTCACGCACCAGGGCGTCCAGGCGATTCTCGAAGCGCACGTCACGGGAGGTGACGATGCCGACCAGGTCGCCGTTGGAGAGCACCGGCACACCGGAGATGTTGTGCTGGCGGGTCAGTTCGAACAGGTCACGTACGGTGGCGTTGGCCTCGATGGTGATCGGGTCCTTGACCACGCCGGCCTCGAACTTCTTGACCTTGCGCACCTCGGCAGCCTGCTGCTCGATGGTCATGTTCTTGTGGATGATGCCAATGCCGCCTTCCTGGGCCATGGCGATGGCCAGGCGCGCTTCGGTGACGGTATCCATCGCGGCGGACAGCAGCGGGATGTTCAGCTCGATGCCACGGGTCAGGCGGGTCTTCAGGCTGACGTCCTTGGGCAGGACTTCGGAATAACCGGGGATGAGCAGAACGTCGTCGAAGGTCAGTGCTTCTTGGCTGATGCGCAGCATGGCGGGGCTCCCGGGAGGGAAAAATAAGAAGCGCGGCATTATACCTAGCCACCCGCCATCACTCAATGCGCGGTTTCGCCCACTCAGCTCTTTACCTGAACCTGGGCCAACGGTTGCCCCAGGCGCTCGGTCAGCTCCTCGAGAAAGGCCGGGCGAAAACCCGCGGGGCCCCAGCCATTGAAGATCAGGCCAAGGTTGGAGAAGGCGCAGGGCTGCAGGAACAGGAAGCCGTTGATGTCGTCCTCATGGCCGCATTCGGGACAGGTGAAGTTGTCGGTCTGCCCGGGCATCCACTCCTCCAGGCTGGCGAACAGCGCCTCGCCGATTTCCTGGCGGCACTCCGCGCAGCCGGCTTCCTCGAGAAAACCCTCGGTAGGCGTATAGATGCAGCGCTTGGTGACTATCTCCAGGCCATTGAGCGGCTGACCATAGGGCAGCAACTCGGGACGCTGGACGATCTGCCGCGCGCCCGGTGCGATGGCGTGGGCCATGCCGTGCGAACCACGGCCGCAGGTGGTCGGCAGCTGCTCGACGATGTCGCGCTTGACCAGCCAGCGCAGGATGCCCCAGGCCTTGGCCTCATGGCCGGGCAGGCTGGAGATGCGCGGAACGAGAATGATCTGATCGCTCATGACTACACCGCAAGGCGAAAAACGGCTGCGCAGCTTAATGACCACGCGGCGCCGGTCAAGCGCCTATGGCTGTTTCAGTAAAGCCTTTATCATGCCGCCATGCTCAACGATCCCTTCCAGCGCCTCGGTCTCGACCGCGACACCCTCAGCGTCAGCCAGCTCAACAACCGCGCGCGGCTGTTGCTGGAGGACGTGTTCGCCCAGGTCTGGGTCGAGGGCGAAATCTCCAACCTGGCCAAGCCCGCCTCCGGGCACCTCTATTTCACCCTGAAGGACAGCCAGGCCCAGGTGCGCTGCGCGCTGTTCCGGCAGAACGCCGCCCGCGTGCGCCAGGCGCTGCGCGATGGCCTGGCGGTGAAGGTGCGCGGCAAGGTCTCGCTGTTCGAGGGCCGTGGCGATTACCAGTTGATCCTCGACACGGTGGAGCCGGCCGGCGACGGCGCCCTGCGCCTGGCCTTCGAGGCGCTGAAAGAGAAGCTCTCCGCAGAGGGCCTGTTCGCCAGCGAACGCAAGCGCACCCTGCCCGCTCACCCGCAACGCATTGGCATTGTCAGCTCGCCGACCGGCGCGGTGATCCGCGACATCATCAGCGTGTTCCGCCGCCGTGCGCCGCAGGTGGCGTTGACCCTGATCCCCACCGCCGTACAGGGCCGCGAGGCCACCGCGCAGATCGTCCGCGGCCTGCAGCTGGCCGACCGCGCCGGCTTCGACGCGATCATCCTGGCCCGCGGCGGCGGCTCGCTGGAGGACCTCTGGTGCTTCAACGAGGAAGCGGTGGCGCGCGCCGTGGCCGCCTGCGTAACGCCCATCGTCAGCGCCGTCGGTCATGAGACCGATGTGTCGATCAGCGACTTCGTTGCCGACGTGCGCGCCCCCACCCCATCCGCCGCCGCCGAACTGCTGGCCCCGGACAGCTCCGACCTGCAGCGTCGCCTGGACGGCCTCAGCCGCCGCCTGGCCCTGACCCTGCAAACCCGCCTGAGCCGCGAACAGCTGCGCCTGGAAAGCCTGACCCGGCGCCTGCGCCATCCCGGCGAACGTCTGCGCCAGCAGGCCCAACACCTGGACGACCTGGACATGCGCCTGCGCCGCGCCTTCACCCAGCAGTCCACCAGCCGCCATGAGCGCCTGGCGCGTCTTGAGGGACGCCTGAACGCGCAGCACCCGGGACGCGCCCTGGCCCTGCTGCGCCAGCGCCTGGATAGCCTGGCCGAGCGCCTGCCGCGCGCCACCCAGGCGCGCCTGCGCGAGCAGCGGCAGCAGCTGCAGAGCCTGGCCCAGACCCTGCACATCGTCAGCCCGCTGGCTACCTTGGGCCGCGGCTACAGCATCCTCCTCGACGAGCGCGGCCAGGCCGTGCGCAGCGCCGCCCAGACCCAGCCCGGCCAACGCCTCAAGGCCCGGCTGGGCGAAGGCCAGCTCGATGTACGGGTCGAGGACAACCACCTCACCCCGGTCACCCTCTCGCTTCTGGACTGACACGTGCGCCCGCTTATCGCCCTGCTGCTCTGCCTCGCCCTACCCGTCTCCGCCCTGGCGGCCGATGGTTTCATCAGCCGCCTGCTGAACAAGCCGGTACCCGGTGGCGTTGCCGTGCTCGACCTGGGCGATGGACCGACTGCGCCGCAGGCGCGCTACCAGGGCAAGCCGGTGCTGGTGGTGAAGGAAGAAGGCAAGCGCTGGATCGCCATCGTCGGCATCCCGCTTAGCGTGAAACCTGGCATGCAGCAGATCGAAGCGGATGGTCAGGCCCTGAGCTTTGAGGTCGGCGCCAAGCACTACCGCGAGCAGCGCATCACCCTGAAGAACAAGGAGCAGGTCAATCCGAGCCCGGCCAACCTCAAACGCATTGAGCGCGAGCTGGCCGAGCAGACCCACGCCTATCAGCAGTTCAGCGCCCGCCAGCCAAGCAACCTGCTGTTCGACAAACCGGTCAACGGCCCGCTGTCCTCGCCCTTCGGCCTGCGCCGCTTCTTCAATGGCGAGGAGCGCAACCCGCACTCCGGGCTGGACTTCGCCGTCGGCGCCGGCACGCCGATCAAGGCCCCGGCCGCCGGCAAGGTGACGCTGATCGGCGACTACTTCTTCAACGGCAAGACGGTATTCGTCGACCACGGCCAAGGCCTGATCAGCATGTTCTGCCACCTGTCCAAGATCGACGTGCAACTGGGCCAGGAACTGCCGCGCGGCGGCGTGGTGGGCAAGGTCGGCGCCACCGGCCGCGCTACCGGGCCGCACATGCACTGGAACGTCAGCCTCAACGACGCCCGCGTCGACCCGGCGATCTTTATCGGCGCGTTCAAACCCTGACAGCTACCGTTCGTCGCCCTTCATCGGCCAAGACTCAAGCGAAGCGCTGGGTTGCCGATTTATCCAGTTAAGCCGGACCACCGTTCGGCAGACTTGCGTGTGAGCCGACTGGATGCTGACGGTCAATACCAACATCGCCTCGTCGTTCACGCGTCGCCAACTGGAAAGCAATAGCACCGGCCTCAACACTGCGCTGCAACGCCTGTCCACCGGACAGCGCATCAACAGCGCCAAGGATGATGCCGCCGGACTGCAGATTTCCAACCGTCTGACCTCGCAGGTGCGAGGCCTGAATGTCGCGACGCGGAATGCCAACGACGGCATATCGCTGCTACAGGTAGCCGAAGGTGCGCTTCAAAGCGTGACCGACGCACTGCAGCGCATTCGCGCGCTCGGCCTCCAGGCAATGAACGGTTCCAATGGCATCAGCGAGCGCGAGGCCCTCAACCAAGAGGCCCAGCAGTTGCTGCAAGAGATCAATCGGGTCAACGAGACCACAACCTTCGCCGGCCGCAAGGTGTTCGACCAGGGTAATTTCTCGGTACTCGGTGACCTCGAACAGCGTGCCGTACTCAACTCGCTCAAGGGTTTCTGGATCAGCGAAGGCGAGCAGCGCGTATACGATGCCTATGGCTTGCGCGCTGGCGGCTCCGAACTGGACATCACCCTCAGCGACAACCCCAGCAGCACGGCACTTGCATCGGTGTCCTACACCGGCGCAGATGCCGGCGGGCGAGTGCTGAACCAGGTGCTGGATGTCAACCTCGCCTATTTCGATGCCTCTACCCTGCCCAACGGCGGCACCAACCCGGCGCAGTACACCGATAGGGTCATCGCCCACGAAATGGCTCACGCGGTGATGGGCCGCACCATGAACTTCGCGTCGGGCCTGACCAACTGGTTCATCGAGGGTGCTGCCGAAGCCGTGCATGGAGCCGACGAACGTCTGGCCGGTGACACCGCCGGCGGCACCAACGTGGCCGCGATGCTGGCGGCCTACAATGCCGATGACGTGAGCGGCAGCGCCGGCTATTCCGCAGGCTTTGCCGCCATCCGCTACATGCATGACAGCATCAAGGCCGCAGGCGGCAAAGGCATCAAGGACGTCATGGGTTACCTCAACACCCATAGCGGCTCCACTCTCGACCAAGCGCTGACCAACGCCAGCCATGGGGCCTTTGCCAGCCTGGCCGACTTCGACACCCAGTTCAACGCCGATGCCGCGACCTTCGTCGCTGCGATGAATCTCACCAACGCCGATACCGGTGCCATCGGCGGGCTGGATGCCGACAGCGGAATCGAGCTGACCGCCGAGAGCGTGCTGCCCAACCAGGGCACCGGAGTACCCGGATCGCAAGGCTTCAGCCTTGACGAACCGGAGCTATTCAGTATCAGCGGAGTCGGTGGCAACGCGCTGACGCAGTTCCAGGTGGGGGCCAATGCCTACGAAACCATCCAGATCGGCATAAGCTCCTTCAATACCGAAACTCTGGCTCTCAGCCGTCTCGACCTGGTCGATCTCCCCGGCCTCGCGGTGATGGACGTGGACGACGCACTGGGCTACATCGACCGCCAACGAGCCTACATGGGCGCCGTACAGAATCGCCTGCAGTCCACCATAGAAAACCTGCAGAGCGTCTCCGAAAATGCTTCTGCCAGCCGCTCGCGCATCCTGGATACCGACTTCGCCGCGGAGACTGCCAACCTGGTCTCCAAGCAGATCATTCAGCAGGCGGCACAGAGCGTGCTGGCCCAGGCCAACCAGCAACCTCAAGCAGTACTCAGCCTGCTCAGCTGAACCCGCGCAATAAACCCCAAGCAAGCGCTCCCTCGCCGCAACAAATAGCCAACAATTCCCCTGAAACGCAATAATCGCGCGTTTTTCAGACAAGCATTGCCATCTTTACCCACTGAACGTAGGGTTATCAGCATGAACACGGCCCATACCCTTATTCTTCTGCGTCAACACGCCTGCCAGCGCCTGGTCAGTCCACGACTGCGTGGCTGAATCCCGCCTCCGACGCACAACTTCGATTTCGCGATTCGCCCGGCCTGCCGCCGCCCCAAGGATACCCCGATGACCATGCTCAAAGACCCTTCGAAGAAGTACCGCCCGTTCACCCAGGTGCAGCTCCCCGACCGCACCTGGCCGGACCAAATCATCGACAAGGCGCCGATCTGGCTGTCCACCGACCTGCGCGACGGCAACCAGTCGCTGATCGAGCCGATGGACGCCGAGAAGAAGATGCGCTTCTTCAAGTGCCTGGTCGCCGTGGGCCTGAAGGAAATCGAAGTGGGCTTCCCGTCCGCCTCGCAGACCGACTTCGACTTCGTCCGCGAGCTGATCGAGGGTGGCCACATTCCTGACGACGTGACCATCCAGGTACTGACCCAGGCCCGCGAGGACCTGATCAACCGCACCTTCGAGTCGCTCAAGGGCGCGAAGAAGGCCATCGTCCACTACTACAACGCCACCGCGCCGAGCTTCCGCCGCATCGTCTTCAACCAGGACAAGGCTGGCGTGGTCGAGATCGCCACCAGCGCCGCGCGGATCATCAAGCGCCTGGCCGCCGGCCAGCCGGAGACCCAGTGGGGCTTCGAGTATTCGCCGGAAGTGTTCAGCTCCACCGAAATCGACTTCGCCGTCGAGGTGTGCAACGCGGTGATCGGCGTGTTCGAGCCGACCCCGGCGCAGAAGCTGATACTCAACCTGCCGGCCACCATCGAGTGCGCCACGCCGAACAACTACGCCGACCAGATCGAGTGGTTCGGCCGCCACGTCGCCCGCCGCGACAGCGTGCTGATCAGCGTGCACACCCATAACGACCGTGGCACCGGCGTGGCCGCCTCGGAACTGGCCGTGATGGCTGGCGCCGACCGTGTCGAAGGCTGCCTGTTCGGCAACGGCGAGCGCACCGGCAACGTCTGCCTGGTGACCCTGGCGCTCAACCTCTATACCCAGGGCGTCGACCCCGAGCTGGACTTTTCCGACATCGACACCGTGCGCAAGGTAGTGGAAGAGTGCAACCAGCTGCCGGTGCACCCGCGCCACCCGTATGTCGGCGATCTGGTCCACACCGCCTTCTCCGGCTCGCACCAGGACGCGATCCGCAAGGGCTTCGCCCAGCAGGACCCGGAAGGCATCTGGGAAGTGCCGTACCTGCCGATCGATCCGGCCGATATCGGTCGTGACTATGAAGCCGTGATTCGCGTCAACAGCCAGTCCGGCAAGGGCGGCATCACCTTCCTGCTCGAGCAGGAATACGGCATCAGCCTGCCGCGCCGCATGCAGATCGAGTTCAGCCAGGTGGTGCAGCGCGAGACCGACCGCCTCGGCCTGGAGATGACCGCCCAGCAGATCTACGGCCTGCTGCAGAGCGAGTACCTGCAAGCCGACAGCCCGTACGAGCTGAAGAGCCATCGCCTGCAGGAAGAGAACGGCATCTGCACCGTCGACGTCGATGTCAGCTATGAAGGCGAAGCCCGGCGCAAGCACGGCACCGGCAAGGGCCCGCTGGAGGCGCTGGTTGCGGCCCTGCCGCAGAACATCGAGATCATGGACTACCACGAACATGCCATCAGCGCCGGCACCAACGCCCAGGCCGTGGCCTATATCGAGGTACGCCTGAACGGTGGCCGTCCGCTGCACGGCATCGGCATCGACGAGAACCTGACCACGGCGACCTTCCGTGCCCTGTTCAGCGCGCTCAACCGCGCGCTGGCGCAGACCGAGGTTCAGGCGGCCTGAGCAAGGCACGCTTGAACGAGGGGGCTGCGGCCCCCTTTTTCATGCCCGCATCTCTGGGCATGGATTCGGCAGGATTGGGCAAACCGGCCTCCCTCCCCTTGCAATAACCTCTCCTTCGGCTTACCGATCCGCCAAGGAGACTTCCATGAGCAAGACCCTCGCCTTCGCCGCCCAAGCCCCGCACACCCCGCTGGCACCCCTCGAGATCCAGCGCCGTGCCGTCGGCCCGGACGACGTGGCCATCGCCATTCTCTACTGCGGCGTCTGCCACTCGGACCTGCACACCGCACGCAACGAATGGAACAACACCCTGTACCCCTCGGTGCCGGGCCACGAGATCGTCGGCCGCGTCACGGCCGTCGGCAGCAACGTCTCGAAATTCAAGGTCGGCGATGTGGCCGGCGTCGGCTGCATGGTCGACAGCTGCCGCCACTGCGCCTCCTGCAACGAGAACCTCGAGCAGTACTGCGAGAGCGGTTTCACCGGCACCTACAACGGCCCGGTATTCGGTGGCGAAAACACCTTCGGCGGCTACTCCCAGCACATAGTGGTGGAGCAGCGCTTCGTCCTGCGCATCAGCCACACCGACCCCGCCCAGCTGGCCGCTGTAGCGCCGCTACTGTGCGCCGGCATCACCACCTACTCGCCGCTGCGCCAGTGGAAGGTCGGCCCGGGACAGAAGGTCGGCATCGTCGGGTTGGGTGGCCTCGGCCATATGGGCGTGAAGATCGCCGCCGCCATGGGCGCCCGCGTGGTGCTGTTCACCACCTCGCCGAACAAGCGTGAGGACGCCCTGCGCCTGGGCGCCAGCGAAGTGGTGGTCTCGAAGAACGCCGAGGAGATGGCCGCCCATGTGGGCAGCTTCGACTTCATCCTCAACACCGTGGCCGCGCCGCACGACCTCAACCCCTTCCTCAACCTGCTCAAGCGCGACGCCACCCTGTGCCTGGTCGGCGCCCCGGACTCGCCGCACCCGTCGCCTGACGTGTTCGGCCTGATCTTCAAGCGCCGACGCATCGCCGGTTCGCTGATCGGCGGCATCGCCGAGACCCAGGAGATGCTCGACTTCTGCGCCGCCCACGGCATCGTCTCGGACATCGAGATGATCCCCATGCAGGCGATCAACCAGGCTTACGAGCGCATGCTCAAAAGCGATGTGAAGTACCGCTTCGTGATCGACATGGCCAGCCTGCAGGCCTGAGAAAAGACCACGCCGGGCTCGGGCCAGGCGTGGTCATATCTGCAGCCGATCAATCCAGGCTGAAGCCATCGGCATCCAGGTAGGCCGGGAAGCGCTGCCGATAGGCGGCCAGCTCGGCGGCCGACAGGCGCACGCGGAACACGCCTGCAGCATCGCCCGGCGCCAGTAGGCTCTCGCCCTGGAAGTCCAGCACCTGGCTGTCGCCGCTGTAGGGGTGGCCATTGCCGTCGCTACCGATGCGGTTCACCGCGGCCACGTAGCACAGGTTCTCGATCGCCCGCGCCGGCAGCAGGCGATTCCAGTGGTGACGGCGCGCGCCAGGCCAGTTGGCGGTGTAGAGCAACAGGTCGGTGTCGTGTGGGTCGCGGCTCCATACCGGGAAGCGCAGGTCGTAGCAGATCAGCGGACGCACCTGCCAGCCCTTCACTTCCAGCAGTACCTGCTCCTCACCGGTGCTGTAGTGCTTGTGCTCGCCAGCCATGCGGAACAGGTGACGCTTGTCGTAGCGGGCCAGCGAACCATCCGGGCGCGCCCACAGCAGGCGATTGCGGTAGCTGCCGTCGGCGGCCTGGATGATCAGGCTGCCGGTGACCACGGCGCCGATACGTTGGGCCTGCTCGCGCAGCCAAGCCGTGGTCGGACCGTCCTCCGGCTCGGCCAGTTCGGCCGAATGCATGGAGAAGCCGGTGCTGAACATCTCCGGCAGCACCACCAGGTCGGCGCCACGCGCCTGCTCCAGTAGCGGCCCGAAGCGCGCGCGGTTGGCGGCGGCGTCGTGCCAGTCCAGTTCGCTCTGGATCAGCGCCAGTTCGAGGTCGGGCAGCTGGCTCAGATCGCGCATAGTTTTTCCGCTGCCAGGCGCAGCGTCTCCTCGCGTTTGGCGAAGCAGAAGCGCACCAGGCGCATCTCGCTCGGGGCCTGCTGGTAGAACACCGACACCGGTATCGCCGCCACGCCGTGTTCGCGGGTCAGCCATTCGGCCATGGCCACGTCGTCCAGGTCCGGGCGGATCGCCGAATAGTCGGCCAGCTGGAAGTAGGTGCCTGGCGCGCGGGTGAAGCGGAAACGCGAGCCGGCCAGCAGATCGCAGAACAGGTCGCGCTTGGCCTGGTAGAAGGCCGGCAGATCCTCGACGTGCTCGGGATTGGACTCCATGAAGTCGGCCAGGGCGTGCTGCAGCGGGGTCACGCCGCAGAAATTCACGTATTGGTGGATCTTGCGAAGCTCGGCGGTCAACGCCGGCGGCGCCACCACGTAGCCGGTCTTCCAGCCGGTGACGTGGTAGGTCTTGCCGAAAGAACTGACCACGAAGGCTCGCGCGTACAGCTCCTGGTGGGCCAGCACGCTGGCGTGACGGGCGCCGTCGAAGATCAGATGCTCGTAGACCTCGTCGCTGATGAGGTGGATATCGCGGCCGCGGATCAGTGCGGCCAGACGATCCAGATCGTCACGACTGAGCAGCGCGCCGCTGGGGTTGTGCGGCGAGTTGAGGAAGATCAGCCGGGTGCGCGGGGTAATGGCATCGGCCAGGCGCTGCCAGTCCACAGCGAAGTCCGGCAGGGCCAGCGGCACATGCACGCAGCGGCCGCCGGCCAGTTCCACAGAGGGTTCGTAGCTGTCGTAGCAGGGGTCGAGGACGATGGCCTCGTCGCCCGGATGGATCAGCGCCTGCACCGCGCAGAAGATCGCCTCGGTGGCACCGGGAGTGATGGTGATCTCGCTGTCGGCATCGCGCTGCACGCCATAGCTACGGGCGATCTTGGCCGCTACCTGTTGGCGCAGGCTCGGCAGACCAGTCATCGGCGAATACTGGTTGCGCCCTTCCAGCACATGGCGGGCTACGGCCTCGCGCAGGGCCTGTGGGCCATCGAAATCGGGAAAACCCTGGGACAGGTTGATGGCGCCGACTTCCGCGGCGAGCTGGGACATGCGGGTGAAGATGGTGGTGCCGACATTGGGCAGCTTGCTGGCGAGCATCGGGACTTCCTGCTGGCTTGAGGCGAGTCGCGAGGATAGCCGATGGCCCGCTCAGGATGCAGCAGCGACACCAATGAAAAAGGCGCAGAAGCCGAAGCTGCTGCGCCTTTGTCTGGAACGCCGGTGAATCAGCGCTTCTTGTCCTTGCGCTTCTTCTCGGCCTTCTTGTGGTGGCTCATCAGGCGGCGTTTCTTGTTCACCTGGCGGTCGGTGAGGGTGTTCTTCTTGCCCTCGAAGGGGTTGTCGCCCCCCTTGTACTCGATGCGGATCGGCGTGCCGACCAGCTTGAGCACGCGGCGGAAGGTGTTTTCCAGGTAGCGCGTGTAGGACTTCGGTACCGCATCGACCTGGTTGCCGTGGATCACGATCAGCGGCGGGTTAGCACCACCCAGGTGAGCGTAGCGCAGCTTGATGCGGCGGCCGCTGACCATCGGTGGCTGGTGTTCCTGCACCGCGTCCTCGAGGATCTGCGTCAGGCGGCTGGTCGGCCAGCGTGTGATCGCCGACTTGAACGAGGCCTGCACCGACTTGTACAGGTTGCCCACGCCGGTGCCGTGGAGGGCGGAGATGAAGTGGATATCGGCGTAGTCGACGAAGAACAGCCGGCGCTCCAGCTCGGTCTTCACGTAGTCGCGCTCGCCGGGCTCCATGCCGTCCCACTTGTTCAGGGCGATCACCAGGGCGCGGCCGGATTCGATGGCGAAGCCGAGCAGGTTGAGGTCGTGGTCGACCACACCTTCGCGGGCATCCATGACGAAGATCACCACGTTGGCGTCCTTGATCGCCTGCAGGGTCTTCACCACCGAGAATTTTTCCACTTCCTCGTGGATCTTGCCGCGCTTGCGCACGCCGGCGGTGTCAATCAGCGTGTACTTCTCGTCGTTGCGCTCGAACGGAATGTAGATGCTGTCGCGGGTGGTGCCAGGCTGGTCATAGACCACCACGCGCTCCTCGCCGAGCATGCGATTGACCAGGGTCGACTTGCCGACGTTGGGGCGGCCGATGATGGCGATCTTGATGCCATCCTTCTCGCTCGGCCCGGGAATGCGCTTGGCTTCCTCGCCCTCGGCGACATTCTCGTCGAAGGCATCGTGGTCCTCGTCACGCGGGTATTCACCGAGCGTCGTTTCCAGCAGCTGGGTGATGCCGCGGCCATGGGCGCCGGCAATCGGCAGGGCTTCGCCCATGCCCATCGGGGCGAACTCGGCGCGGGCGATGTCCGGATCGATGTTGTCGATCTTGTTCACCACCAGGTAGCTGCGCTTGTTGCGCTTGCGCAGGTGCTCGCCAATCATCTGGTCGCTGGCGGTCAGGCCGGCACGGGCGTCGACCAGGAACAGCACCACGTCGGCCTCTTCGATGGCCAGCAGCGACTGCTCGGCCATCTTCTCGTCGATGCCCTCCTCGTCGCCGGTGATGCCGCCGGTGTCGACCAGGATGTAGCTGCGCCCTTCCCACTTGGCATCGCCATACTGGCGATCGCGGGTCAGGCCGGCCAGGTCACCGACAATGGCATCGCGGCTGCGGGTCAGGCGGTTGAACAGAGTCGACTTGCCCACATTGGGACGGCCCACCAGGGCGATTACCGGAACCATTGGGCTCCTCCACAGCTAAATCCAGAAAACACAAAGGCCGCTGCCGTAGAACGGCAGCGGCCGGACATTGCAAAACAGCTTAGCGGATGGTCAGGCCGACCAGCTTGCCGCTGTTGCCGTAGGCGTAGATCCAGTCACCGACCACCAGCGGACGGGCACGCAGGCCGTCGCCGTCGATCTTCTTGCGGCCGACAAAATGGCCGTCCACCTGGCTCAGCAGGTGCAGGTAGCCTTCGAAGTCACCGACTGCCACGTAGCTGGAGAACACTTCCGGCGACGACAGCTGGCGGCGCTGCAGGGCGTCGTTGTTCCACAGGGCGGAATTGGAGCCCTCGTCGACGCCTTCCACGGCACCGCTGGCCAGGCTGACGTAGACGCTGCCGAAGCCCTGGGCCAGGCCCACGTAGCTGGAGGCCTCGCGGTTCCACAGCGGACGACCGCTTTCCACGTCGATGGCCGCGACATTGCCCTGGTAGGTCACCACGTACAGCGTGCCGCCGGACAGCAGCAGGTTGCCGTCGATGTCGACCACGCGCTCCAGTTCGGAACGGCCTTGCGGCACGGCCACGCGCTGCTCCCAGACCGGGATGCCGCGGCTGGCGTCGAGGGCCAGGACCTTGCCGGTGGACAGGCCGGCCATCACCAGGCGATTGGTCATCACCGGGCTACTGGTGCCACGCAGGGTCAGCACGGCCGGGCTGTTCTCGTAGATCCAGCGCTGCTCGCCGGTGCTGGCGTCGAAGGCGATCAGGCGATCGTCCTGGGTCTGCACCACGACGACGTCGCCGTTGGTGGCCGGCGCGGACAGCACTTCGCTGGTCACACGGGCACGCCATTTTTCTTCGCCGTTGCTGGAGTCCAGCGCGACCACTTCACCCTTGAGGGTGCCGACCAGCACCAGGCCGTAGCCGGCGCCGACACCGCCGGAGATCGGCAGGTCCAGTTCGACTTCCCAGAACTTGTCGCCGGTCAGGCGATCCAGGGCGACCACTTCGCCATCGGCAGAGGCGGCGTACAGACGCTCGCCATCGGCGGCGGGGGTCAGCTGGTTGTACAGCTCGCCCTGGCCATCACCGATGGAGCGGCTCCACTGGGCGTCCAGGCGTACTTCTTCCTGGATGTCGGGCAGCTCGGCCGGCGGCAGTTCCTTCTTGCTGTTGCTGCTGCAACCCACGGCCACTACGGCCAGAGCCAGCACTGCGGCATTCTTCCAACGCATCACGTCAGGCATCCCCTTTCGCCAGGTCGTCGAGCTTCATCTGCAGGCCGCCGACAGCGGCGTCCTCGGACAGAGAATCCTTGGCCTTCTGGTAGGCCGCATGGGCTTCGTCGCTGCGACCGAGCTGCACCAGCAGGTCGCCCTTGAGTTCTTCGCGGCTGGCCTGCCAGGCCTTGTCCGCCTCGCCTTCGAGCAGCTTGAGGCCTTCTTCGGTCTTGCCCTGGGCAGCCAGGACACGGGCCAGACGCTGACGCGCCAGCTCGCCGATGGTGGCATCGGCCGGCTTTTCGACCAACGGCTTGAGCTCGGCCACGGCGTCATCCAGCTTGGCGTTGTCCACCGCGACCTTGGCGACGAACAGGCTGCCGTACTGGGCGTAAGCGCTGCCGCCGTATTCGGACTTCAGCTTGTCGGCCAGTTCGGTGACCTTGCCGGCGTCCGGCTGGCCGGTAGGAGTGAGGGTGGTTTCCAGCAGTTGCTGATACAGCGCACCGCCACCCTGGGCCTGGTTGGTCTGGTACTGCTGCCAGGCCTGCCAGCCGACCACGATGGCCAGGGCCAGGGCACCACCAGTCAGCAGGGGTTTGCCATTGCGCTGCCACCAGTCCTTCATCTGCGCAATTTGTTCTTCTTCGGTCATGCTCACCCCAATAACTCCTTGATTCTCTTTATTCTAAGGCCTGCAGGCAGGCGGCCAGATGCTGTGCCAACGCATCCCAGCCAATGTTCTGTTGTTCTGCGTCGTCGCGCAGGGGCTTGCAACCTACCACGCGGGCGGTCAGTTCGTCCTCACCCAGAATCAGGGCGAAGCGCGCGCCGCTCTTGTCGGCCTTCTTGAACTGGCTCTTGAAGCTGCCGGCGCCGCTGTTGACCAGCAGGCGCAGGCCGGGAATGGCATCGCGCAGGCGCTCGGCCAGGCCTAGGCCGGCGAGCTCGGCGGCCTCGCCGAAGGCGCACAGGTAGACATCCGCGCGACTGTTCAGCTCGGCCGGCAGCAGCTCCAGGGTCTCCAGCAGCAGCACCAGGCGTTCGACGCCCATGGCGAAGCCGACACCGGGCGTGGCCTTGCCACCCAGCTGGGTGACCAGGCCGTCGTAGCGGCCGCCGGCGCACACGGTGCCCTGGGCGCCGAGCTTGTCGGTGACCCACTCGAACACGGTGCGGTTGTAGTAGTCGAGACCGCGGACCAGCTTGTTATTGATCTCGTAGCGGATACCGACCGCATCCAGGCGCGCCTTGACGCCCTCCAAGTGCAGGCGCGACTCCTCGTCGAGATAGTCGGCCAGGGTCGGCGCGCCGACCAGCAGCGCCTGGGTCTGGGCGTTCTTGCTATCGAGGATGCGCAGCGGGTTGGTGGTCAGGCGGCGCTGGCTGTCCTCATCGAGCTGCTCGAAGCGCTCGTTGAGATAAGCCACCAGAGCGTCACGGTAGGCCGCACGAGCCTCGCTGGAACCCAGGCTGTTGAGCTGCAGGGTCACCGCATCGGCCAGGCCGAGCTGCTGCCACAGACGCGCGGTGAGCACGATCAGCTCGGCATCGACGTCCGGCCCCGGCAGATTGAAGGCTTCCACCCCAATCTGGTGGAACTGGCGATAGCGGCCCTTCTGCGGCTTCTCGTAGCGGAACATCGGGCCGGCGTACCACAGCTTCTGCACCTGGCCGCCACCGGACAGCCCGTGCTCGAGCACGGCGCGCACGCAGCCGGCGGTACCTTCCGGACGCAGGGTCAGCGATTCCTCGTTACGGTCGAGGAAGGTGTACATCTCCTTGTCCACCACGTCGGTGCCCTCGCCGATGCCGCGGGCGAACAGCTCGGTGAACTCGAGGATGGGCAGGCGGATTTCCTTGTAGCCGTAACCATCGAGCAGGTCGGCCAGGGCGCCTTCCAGGTAGCGCCAGGCAGGCGTCTGCTCCGGCAGGATGTCGTTCATGCCACGGATGGCTTGTAAGGTCTTGCTCACGAATCTTCCTTATCAGCCGCGGGCGATGACGGCCGCGTCGGCCTCGGCCTTCTCGGCCGCCTTGCGGCGGATCAGCTTCTCCAGCTCATCCACCAGATTGTCGTTGTTCAGCTTCGAGGCCGGCGCGCCGTCGATGTACACCAGGTTGTTCGGCGTGCCGCCGGTGAGGCCGATATGGGCCTCCTTGGCTTCGCCCGGACCGTTGACCACACAGCCGATCACGGCGACGTCGAGCGGCACCAGCAGGTCTTCGACCCGCTGCTCCAGCTCGTTCATGGTCTTGACCACGTCGAAGTTCTGTCGCGAGCAGCTCGGACAGGCGATGAAGTTGATGCCACGCGAGCGCAGGCGCAGGGACTTGAGGATGTCGTAGCCGACCTTGATCTCCTCCACCGGGTCCGCGGCCAGGGAGATACGGATGGTGTCGCCGATGCCCTCGGCCAGCAGCATGCCCAGGCCGACCGCGGACTTCACGGTGCCGGAGCGCAGACCGCCGGCCTCGGTGATGCCCAGGTGCAGCGGCTGCTCGATCTGCTTGGCCAGCAGGCGGTAGGCGGCGACGGCCATGAACACGTCGGAGGCCTTCACGCTGACCTTGAAGTCGGGGAAGTTCAGGCGATCCAGGTGTTCGACATGGCGCAGCGCAGATTCAACCAGCGCCTCGGGCGTGGGCTCGCCGTACTTCTTCTGCAGGTCCTTCTCCAGCGAGCCGGCGTTGACACCGATGCGGATCGGGATGCCCTTGTCGCGAGCGGCCTCGACCACAGCCCTGACTCGGTCTTCGCGACCGATGTTGCCCGGGTTGATGCGCAGGCAATCGACGCCCAGCTCGGCCACACGCAGGGCGATCTGGTAATCGAAGTGAATGTCGGCCACCAGCGGCACTTTCACTTGCTGCTTGATCTTGCCGAATGCCTCGGCCGCCTCCATGGACGGCACGGAAACGCGCACGATATCGGCGCCGGCGTCTTCGAGGCGACGGATCTGGCCGACGGTGGCCTCGACGTCACAGGTCTCGGTGTTGGTCATGCTCTGCACGGCGATCGGCGCATCGCCGCCGACCGGTACCGAGCCGACCCAGATCTTGCGGGACAGGCGACGCTTGATGGGGGATTCGCAATGCATGATCTGGCTCACTGCCCCAGTTTGAGGCGGGCGGTTTCACCGTGGGTGGAGGAAGCGACATCGACCGGCTGGCCATTGACCAGCACGACGGCGCCACGGGCGTAGCCCAAGCGCAGCTCCAGCGGGGCCTTGCCGACCAGCTCGACGCTGTCGCCACGACGCTTGAGGGCACTGAGCAGCACCTTGCCATTGGCATCGGTGAGCTGGGTCCAGCAATCGGCGGTGAATTGCAGATTGACCAGAGCCTCACCGGCAGCAGCGGCAACCGGAGCGCTGGCGACCGGAGCCGTCGGCTCGGTAGCTGGCGTGGTCGCAGCCGGAACCTGCGCTGTCACAGCCGGCTCGCTCGATTGCGGCGCAGCGACGGCAGGAGCCTGTTGCTCGGCATTGGCCAACGCCTGAGGCGCAGCGGGCACAACCGGTGCTGGCTGGGCGGCAGACTCTGCCGGAACGGCAGGATTGGTCTCGGCACTTGGCGGCGCTTCGACGATGGCCGCCGGGTCAACCGCAGGCGGCATATCGGCGATGGGCGCTTCGGCCTGAGCTTCGGCTACTGCCTGGTCCTCCGGCTCGTCCAGCGGATGAATCTCGGTGGTGCCGTCGGCGGCCTCCACTTCGACATGCTCGATAGGAGCCTTGACCGAGCCGGCGCCAAGGCGTGCGGTCTCGCCCTGCCACCAGAAGAAGCCAACACCGCCCAGAGCTGCCAGCGCCACGATGCTGAAGACCTTCACCAGACTCTGCGATACCCGGGCAGGCTCTTCGATACGAGTCAGACTGGCGACACTACTGCCATTGGCGTCGGTGCCGGTGTACTGGTCAAAATCACTGACAAGACGACTGGGATCCATACCCATCAACTTGGCGTAAGCACGGATATAGCCACGCGCGAAGGTGTGCCCTGGCAACTGATCGAAAGCCCCGGACTCCACGTTACGCAGAGCCTGGGCAGTCAGGTTCAGCTGCACGGCGACATCGTTCAGCGCCAGGTTTCGGCTTTCGCGCACCTTGCGCAGCGTCTCTCCCGGATTGACCCGGGGCGCGGCAGCAACTTCAGGATGCGTAGCTTTCATCACTGCTCCGACAGGTATTGCTGGTATTCCGGGGTGCCCGGATAGAGGCGTTTCAACTGCAGGCCGAGGCTGGCGGCCTGGTCGCGGTCTTCGAAGACTTTGGCGAGGCGGACACCCAGCAACAGACTCTGGGGAGTTTGCTTCGACTGCCGACTGAATCCTTTGTAATAAGTCCGAGCAGGGACGTATTGCCCGTCCTCGAACGACATCTGTGCCATCTGCAGCAGAGCAACGGGGCGACTACTGTTCATCCGTAGAGCTCGCTCGAAATAAACCTTGGCCTGCTCACGCTGCCCCATCTGCTGAGAGGTCAAACCGAGATTCTCGAATACCCGAGAACGCTCCGAGTACAACGTGTCTTCGGACGCGATAGTGAACTGCGCCAATGCCTCAGAATAACGCTTCTGTTCGTAGAGAAAGCCCCCATAGTTGTTATGCAGGCGCGCCTCACCACGACTTAGAGAGATAGCCTTCCGAAAATGCTCATCGGCCAGCTTAGGCTCCATTTCTTGCTGGAATACTAACCCCAGAATGGCATGCGCATCGGCGCTGGATGAGTCGATCTCAAGCGCCTTTTTTAGAGGCTCCTTTGCCCTCTCAGTAGATCCCTGCTGCAAATGCCCAAGCCCCAGCTGGATATATGCATCGCGGGCAGCATCGCGCCCTTCAGAGGAGCTCAACGGGTCAACTTCCCCACCCAATCTAACGCAGCCCACCAGAAGACATGCGAGAGACAGATACAGCACTGCGCGCAAGGTCATGAACCAATCCCCTTCAATTTCGATTAGCAGCATCGCGAGGCTCTGCGGCCTCGTTACCCAGCTGGCGTACGGCGATGTAACGCTCACTGCGACGGGTACGGTCCTGCACTTGCCCGACCAGCTGCCCGCAGGCGGCGTCGATGTCGTCGCCACGGGTGGTGCGCACGGTGACATTGAAGCCGGCCTTGTGCAGCAGATCCTGGAAGCGGCGAATGGCGTTGTTGCTCGGCCGTTCGTAACCGGAGTGGGGGAAGGGATTAAACGGAATCAGATTGATCTTGCAAGGGAAATCCTTGAGAAGTGCGATCATCTGCGCAGCATGTTCCGGCTGGTCGTTGACGTCCTTGAGCAGGGTGTACTCGACGGTCAGGAAACGCTTCTCGCCCAGACCCTCGATGTAGCGACGGCAAGACGCCAACAGTACTTCCAGCGGATACTTCTTGTTGAGCGGCACCAACTGGTTGCGCAGCTCGTCGTTCGGTGCGTGCAGCGACAGGGCCAGGGACACGTCGGTGACGGTCGCCAGCTTGTCGATCATCGGCACCACGCCAGAGGTGGACAGGGTCACCTTGCGCTTGGAGATGCCGTAGCCCAGATCATCCATCATGATCTGCATGGCCGGTACGACATTGTCGAAATTCAGCAGGGGTTCGCCCATGCCCATCATCACCACGTTGGTGATGGCACGGTCGATCTTGGCCGGTACGGTGCCGAAGGATTTGTTGGCGATCCACACCTGGCCGATGATTTCCGCGGCAGTCAGATCGCTGTTGAAGCCCTGCTTGCCGGTGGAACAGAAGCTGCAATCCAGCGCACAGCCGGCCTGGGACGACACACAGAGGGTGCCACGGCCGCCTTGCGGGATGTACACGGTCTCGACGCAGCTGCCGGACGCCACGCGCACCACCCACTTGCGGGTGCCGTCGCTGGAGATATCCTGACTGACGATCTCGGGACCGCGAATCTCGGCGCAGGCGCTGAGCTTTTCGCGCAGAGCCTTGCCGAGATTGCTCATGGCGTCGAAATCCTCGATGCCAAAATGGTGAATCCACTTCATGACCTGACCGGCACGGAAACGCTTTTCCCCGATGCTCTCGAAGAAGCTTTCCATCTCGGGCTGGGTCAGCCCCAGCAGGTTGGTCTTGGCAACATCAGTCATGGATTCACCCTCGCCGGTTCGCGCTTAGCGAATGCGAGCGCACACCTCGGTGGCGGAGAAGAAGTACGCGATTTCGCGAGCGGCGGAAGCCTCGGAATCGGAACCGTGTACGGCGTTCTCGTCGATGGAAACGGCGAAGTCGGCGCGGATGGTGCCGGCAGCAGCTTCTTTCGGGTTGGTGGCGCCCATCAGCTCACGGTTCTTCAGAACGGCGTCTTCGCCTTCCAGAACCTGGACGATGACCGGACCGGAAGTCATGAAGGCAACCAGATCTTTGAAGAAGCCACGCTCGCTGTGCTCGGCGTAGAAACCGGCGGCTTCACGCTCGGACAGCTGAACCATCTTGGAAGCAACGACGCGCAGGCCGGCCTTCTCGAAACGGGTGGTGATTTCACCGATGACGTTTTTGGCAACGGCATCCGGCTTGATGATGGAGAAAGTGCGTTGAACGGCCATGTGAAGCTCCAGAAAGTTAAAGCGAAAAATTAAACCCGCGAATTATACGCGGGTTAGGGGGAAATGCGTAGGGCCGCGCCCTGAAGCGGTGCGGCGGCTCAGTCGAGCTCTTCGATCCAGGCCGCCTGGATGGCCTCCAGCACCTTCTCGCCACCGCGCTGCGGATCATCGGCGAAATCCGGCAAGGCCAGCACCCAGCGGTGCAGATCGACGAAGTTGACGTAGCGCGGATCGACATCCGCCTTGCTCTCGGCCAGCTCGATGGCGATATCCAACACATCGGTCCATTTCAGGCTCATGTCGGCTCCTTGACTCAGTGCGGCGCTTCGGCAGCGTGGTTGAGCGAGTATTTCGGGATCTCGACGGTCAGGTCTTCGGTGCCGACGACAGCCTGGCAAGCCAGACGCGATTGCGCCTCCAGACCCCAGGCCCGATCGAGGAAGTCTTCCTCCAGCTCATCCGCCTCTTCCAGCGAGTCGAAACCCTCGCGAATGATGCAGTGGCAGGTGGTGCAGGCGCAGACGCCGCCACAGGCACTCTCCATCTCGATGTGATGCTCGTGAGCCAGCTCGAGAATGGAAGTACCGGGCTCGGCCTCCACGACCATACCGTCAGGACAGAACTTCTCGTGCGGCAGAAAAATGACCTGTGGCATCAGTTATCCTCGATTTCATTCAGATTGCGCCCCGCCAGGGCGGCTTTCACCGTCGAGTCCATCCGCCGAGCGGCAAAAGCGTCGGTGATCTGCGACAGACGCTTGGTCTGCTGCTCGATGGCATGCGTATCGTCGCCAACCGCCAGAGCTCGCAGCTGTTCCATGGCCGCCAGAATGGCGATTCGCTCGTCTTCGTCGAGCAGGCGCTGGCCATCAACCTCCAGTGCCGACTGCACGGCCTCGAGCAGGCGCTCGGCCTCGACCTGCTGTTCACGCAACGCGCGAGCAGCCTTGTCGCCACCCGCATTGCTGAAGGAGTCCTGCAGCATGCGCGCGATCTCGCCATCAGTCAGGCCGTAGGACGGCTTGACCTGGATGCTCGCCTCCACACCGGAACCCAATTCGCGCGCGGCGACACTGAGCAGGCCGTCGGCGTCGACCTGGAAAGTCACACGAATCTTCGCCGCCCCGGCAACCATCGGCGGAATGCCGCGCAGCTCGAAGCGCGCCAGGGAACGGCAGTCCTTGACCAGCTCGCGCTCGCCCTGCAGCACCTGGATGGCCATGGCGCTCTGGCCGTCCTTGTAGGTGGTGAAATCCTGGGCACGCGCCACCGGGATGGTGGTGTTGCGCGGAATGACCTTCTCCATCAGCCCACCCATGGTCTCCAGCCCCAGGGACAGCGGAATCACGTCGAGCAGCAACAGCTCCTCGCCATTGCCGCGCTGATTGCCAGCCAAGGTGTCGGCCTGGATGGCAGCGCCGATGGCCACCACCTGATCCGGATCGATATCGGTCAGCGGCGCGCGACCGAACAGCTCGCCCACCGCCTCGCGCACGCGCGGCACGCGGGTGGAGCCACCGACCATGACCACCGCCTCGACCTCTTCGATCTCGATGTTCGCGTCGCGCACCGCGCGACGGCAGGCCTTGAGGCTGCGGACAATCATCGGTTCGATCAGCGCCTGGAACTGCGCCCGACTCAGCTCGCCGGACCAGCCATCGTGAGCCACCGACACGCTATCGGTATCGGTCAGCGCCTCCTTCGCCGCACAGGCAGCCTGCAGCAGGCGGCGCTGGGCAGCCGGATCGAGATCATGGGACAGGCCGGCCTGCTCGATGATCCAGCCGGCGATGGCATGGTCGAAGTCATCGCCGCCCAGGGCGCTATCACCGCCGGTCGCCAGCACCTCGAATACGCCACGGGTCAGGCGCAGCACGGAAATATCGAAGGTGCCACCACCGAGGTCATAAATGGCCACGACGCCCTCGGCGCCCTTGTCCAGACCATAGGCAACAGCAGCTGCGGTCGGCTCGTTGAGCAGACGCAGCACGTTGAGATTGGCCAGGCGCGCGGCGTCCTTGGTGGCCTGGCGCTGGGCATCGTCGAAATAGGCCGGCACGGTGATCACCGCACCGACCAGCTCACCCCCCAGCGCGGCTTCGGCACGCTGACGCAGGGAGCGGAGAATCTCCGCCGACACCTCCACCGGGCTCTTGGCACCCTGCACCGTCTCGATGAACGGCATGTGCGACTCGCCCTCGGCGAAACGATAGGGCAGCTGGTCGCCGAGCTGCTTGACGTCCGCCACACCGCGCCCCATCAGGCGCTTGACCGACAGCACGGTGTTCAGCGGGTCCAGCGCGGCGGCGGCCTTGGCGGAAGCGCCCACCTCGACGCGATCGGCGTGATAGCGCACGGCCGACGGCAGGATCACTCGCCCATCGGCATCGGCCAGCGGCTCGGAAAGGCCGCTGCGCACGGCGGCGACCAGCGAATTGGTGGTGCCCAGGTCGATGCCCACCGCCAGGCGGCGCTGATGGGGTTGCGGGCTCTGCCCGGGCTCGGCGATCTGCAGTAGGGCCATGGTGCTCTAGATGTCAGGCGCGCAGCGCGAGGCTGCGCCGGGTTAGTCGTCGAGGCGCTCTTCCAGATCGCGCACTTCGTGGGCCAGCTTGTCGAGGAACTGCATGCGACGCACCAGGCGCTCGGCCTCTTCGCGTCGCGCGGCATCGTTCCAGCAGGCGGAGAAATCTTCGTCCAGCTCGTCCTGAGCCGCTTTCAAGCGCTTCTTGAACGCCGCCACGCCGGCCAGGTCGGCGCTGTCCTGCAGGTCTTCCAGCTCCTCGCGCCAGCGCATCTGCTGGAGGAGGAACTCGGGATCCTGCACCGTCACTTCCAGCGGCAGCTCACGGCCACCCAGAGCCAACAGGTAGAGCGCGCGACGCGGCCCGCTCTTCAGGGTCTGGTAGGCCTCGTTGAGGCTGGCCGACTGCTCCAGCGCCAGACGCTGCTCGCGCTCGCCGGCATCGGCGAAACGGTCCGGATGGACGGCCTTGGCCAGCTCGCGATAGCGCGCGGCCAGCTGCGTCTGATCCACACGGAACGCGGGCTGCAACTCGAACAGGGCGAAATGACAGGGACTACCCACAACCAGCCTCAGACGTTGAAGCTCTCGCCGCAGCCGCATTCGCCGCGCACGTTGGGGTTGTTGAACTTGAAGCCCTCGTTGAGGCCTTCGCGGACGAAGTCCAGCTCGGTGCCATCCAGGTAGGTCAGGCTCTTCGGATCGATGATCACCTTGACCCCGAAGCTTTCGAACACCTGATCCTCGCCCGCTACCTCGTCGACGAACTCCAGCACGTAGGCCAGGCCCGAACAACCGGTGGTACGCACTCCCAGGCGAATGCCCTCGCCCTTGCCACGCCCGTCGATCGAGCGCTGCACATGGCGAGCGGCGGCTTCAGTCATGGTGATGGCCATTAGCGACTCCTCGGGATCAGAGCAGACCTTTCTTCTGCTTGTAGTCGTGCACGGCGGCCTTGATGGCGTCTTCGGCGAGCACGGAGCAGTGGATCTTCACCGGCGGCAGGGCCAGTTCTTCGGCCAGCTGGGTGTTCTTGATCGACTCGGCCTCATCCAGGGTCTTGCCCTTCATCCACTCGGTGGCGAGGGAGCTGGAGGCGATGGCCGAACCGCAGCCGTAGGTCTTGAACTTGGCGTCTTCGATCACGCCCTGCTCGTTGACCTTGATCTGCAGACGCATCACGTCGCCACACGCCGGGGCGCCGACCATGCCGGTACCGACATTCGGGTCCTCGGCATCCATCTTGCCGACGTTGCGCGGGTTTTCGTAATGGTCGATGACCTTTTCACTGTATGCCATGTTGCAAATCCTCTCTCATCAGGTGCCGCTCTACAGGCGACTCGAAAATCAGTGTGCCCGCCATTCGACCTTGGAGATGTCGACACCCTCTTTGAACATGTCCCACAGCGGCGACAGCTCACGCAGCTTGTTCACCGCACCGGCCACTTTGCTGGCCGCGTAATCGACTTCTTCCTCGGTGGTGAAGCGCCCGAAGGTGAAACGGATCGAGCTGTGCGCCAGCTCGTCGTTGCGCCCCAGGGCGCGCAGCACGTAGGACGGCTCCAGCGAGGCGGAGGTACAGGCGGAACCGGAGGAAACCGCCAGGTCCTTGAGCGCCATGATCAGCGACTCGCCTTCGACGTAGTTGAAGCTGAGGTTCAGGTTGTGCGGCACGCGCTGGGTCAGGCTGCCGTTGACGTACAGCTCTTCCATGCCCTCGAGCTGCTTGTAGAAGCGATCACGCAGCGCCAGCACGCGCTGGTTTTCCTGCGCCATCTCTTCCTTGGCGATGCGGAAGGCCTCGCCCATGCCGACGCACTGGTGCGTGGCCAGGGTGCCGGAACGCATGCCACGCTCGTGACCGCCACCGTGGGTCTGGGCCTCCAGACGCACGCGCGGCTTGCGACGCACGTACAGGGCGCCGACGCCCTTCGGACCGTAGGTCTTGTGGGCGGAGAAGGACATCAGGTCGACCTTCAGCTTCTCCAGATTGATCTCGACCTTGCCGGTGGACTGCGCCGCATCGACATGGAACAGCACGCCGCGGGAGCGGGTCAGCTCACCGATGGCTGCGATATCGTTGACGGTGCCAATCTCGTTGTTGACGTGCATGATCGACACCAGAATGGTGTCCTCGCGCAGCGCCGCCTCGACCATGGCCGGCGTTACCAGACCGTCTTCGCCCGGCTCGAGATAGGTCACTTCGAAGCCTTCGCGCTCCAGCTGGCGCGCCGTGTCCAGCACCGCCTTGTGCTCGATCTTCGAGGTGATGATGTGCTTGCCCTTGGTGCTGTAGAAGTGCGCGACACCCTTGATGGCCAGGTTGTCGGACTCGGTAGCACCGGAGGTCCAGACGATCTCGCGCGGGTCGGCATTGACCAGCTCGGCGACCTGGCGGCGGGCGTTCTCGACCGCTTCCTCGGCCTTCCAGCCAAAGACGTGGGAGCGCGATGCCGGGTTGCCAAAATTGCCATCCACCAGCAGGCACTCGCTCATCTTCTGCGCCACGCGCGGGTCGACCGGGGTGGTGGCGGAGTAATCGAGGTAAATCGGCAATCTCATCAGGTATCTCCTATTCAGGCAGGCGCCCTGCTCACTCGATGGCGGACGCTTCGATCTTGTCCAGCTGCGGCGTCCTGCCGTTACAACGGCGCTGATCCTGACGCTGGGCGACTTCCTGCACTTCGCGCCGGGTCACCAGATCAGCCAGGCTGATGCCGCTGAGAAATTCGTGAATCTGCTGACTGAGGTCGCACCACAGATGGTGGGTCAGGCAGGTGTCACCGGAGTGGCAATCGCCCATGCCCTGGCAACGAGTGGCGTCGACCGATTCGTTCACCGCGTCGATCACTTGCGCCACCTGGATCACCCGCATGTCGCGCGACAGCTGATAGCCACCACCAGGACCACGCACGCTGCTGACCAGGTTGCCGCGGCGCAATTTGGCGAACAGCTGCTCCAGATAGGACAGGGAAATGCCCTGCCGCTCGGAGATGTCCGCCAACGACACAGGCCCGCTCTGGGCATGCAACGCCAGATCGAGCATGGCTGTGACGGCGTAGCGGCCTTTGGTGGTCAGACGCATGGTTATCGCACCACGGGTGAGCTGAGTTGCCGCAAGTATCCTCTTTTCCGACTATTTAGGTCAACTATAAGACCGATTAAAGCAGTCGGGTATAGCGGCAATGCGGGGCGCGAATGATAGCAGACTATGCGTCGTCAGGCAGCCGGCTTGTCGCCCTGCTCCTTGCACACATCGGCGAAGTCCTCATCGCGCAGCGCCGGCAGCTCCTTGGCGCAGTAGTCGCTACCCAGCGCCTTGAGCGCCGAGCACATGCCCTCCAGGCGCCCATCGACCGCATGCAGGTGGTCGAGCAGCTGGCCGATGGCGCGCGCCACCGGATCGGGCATGTCCTGGCCGACACCGTAGGCATCGAAACCGAGCTTCTCGGCCATGGCCTGGCGCTTGGCCTCCTGCTCATCGTCACTCTTGGCAATGATCCGCCCGGGGATGCCAACCACAGTGGCACCTGCCGGCACCTCTTTGGTCACCACCGCATTGGAGCCGACCTTGGCGCCGGCACCGACGGTGAACGGGCCGAGCACCTTGGCACCGGCACCGACCACCACGCCATCCTCCAACGTCGGATGGCGCTTGCCCTTGTTCCAGCTGGTGCCACCCAGGGTCACCCCCTGATAGAGGGTGACGTCATTGCCGATCTCGGCCGTCTCGCCGATGACGATGCCCATGCCGTGATCGATGAAGAAGCGCCGCCCGATCTTCGCCCCCGGGTGAATCTCGATGCCGGTCATCCAGCGCCCGAAGTTCGACACCAGGCGCGCCAGCCATTTCCAGCCCGCGCCCCACAACGCATGCGCCAGCCGGTGCAGCCACACCGCGTGCAGGCCCGGATAGCAGGTCACCACCTCGAAAGCGTTGCGCGCCGCCGGATCACGATGGAAAACACTCTGGATATCTTCGCGCACACGCTCAAACATCGCCTTTTCTCCGCTTGTGGGACTCGCCACGCACCGCTTTTTGGGTTTCCGTGAGGACGCCGCGCAGGATATTCATTTCCAGCTTGCTGATGCCCGAGCGGCCATACAGGCGGCGCAGGCGCGACATCAGATGACGCGGATTGGCCGGATCGAGGAAGCCGATCTCCACCAGCGTACTCTCCAGATGGCCGTAGAACAGCTCCAGCTCATCCGTGGTCACCGGCTGGGTATTGAGCATCGCCGTGGTTTCCAGCTTGTTCATCTTGGTCGGCTGCCCCTCGGCTGCCAACCAGGCCATACGCACCTCGTAGGCCAGCACCTGCACGGCCGCCGCCAGATTCAGCGAGCTGAACTCCGGATTGGATGGAATATGCACGTGAAACTGACAGCGCTGCAGCTCATCATTGGTCAGGCCGGCATACTCGCGACCGAACACCAACGCCACCTCGCCACCCAACTCGGCCTGTTGCAACGCCGTGGTCGCACACTCCCGCGGATCGAGCAGGGGCCAGGGGATGCGCCGATCGCGCGCACTGGTACCCAGTGCCACGCTGCAACCGGCCAGTGCCTCTTCCAGAGTGCCGACAATCACAGCGTTATCGAGGATATCGGTGGCACCGGAGGCGCGCGCGACCGCTTCCGCGCTGGGAAAGTCTTCAGGATCGACCAGCACCAGACGCGACAGGCCCATGTTCTTCATGGCCCGCGCGGCACCGCCGATATTGCCGGGATGACTGGTATTGACCAGCACGACGCGAATGTTCTGCAGCAACGCCAGCTCCGCCCAAGGATGCGAAAGGGCCATGAATGTTACAGAAGGCCCCGCCCCAGCGCCATGCACTGCGACGAGCCGGCTGCACAGAAAAAGCTAGTCTGCTAGAATGGCCGGCTTTCTTCTTTAACGACCCAGGTGAACCTTCCATGCAGCCCATGCTGAATATCGCGCTGCGCGCTGCGCGCAGTGCCGGCGAACTGATCATCCGCTCCGTCGAACGCCTGGACGTCATCTCGGTGAACGAGAAAGATGCCAACGACTACGTCAGCGAAGTCGACCGCGCCGCCGAGCAGACCATCATCCAGGCGCTGCAGAAGGCCTACCCCACCCACGGCTTCCTCGGCGAGGAAGGCGGCAGCATCGCCGGTACCGGCGACGGTGCCGACTACCAGTGGATCATCGACCCGCTGGATGGCACCACCAACTTCCTGCGCGGCGTGCCGCACTTCGCCGTCAGCATCGCCTGCAAATACCGTGGTCGCCTGGAGCACGCCGTGGTGCTCGACCCGGTGCGCCAGGAAGAATTCACCGCCAGCCGTGGCCGCGGCGCAGCCGTCAACGGCCGCCGCATCCGCGTCAGCAACCGCAAGAGCCTGGACGGCGCCCTGCTCGGCACCGGCTTCCCGTTCCGCGCTGAGCAGGTCGACAACCTGGACAACTACCTGGGCATGTTCCGCAGCCTGGTCGGCCAGACCGCCGGCATCCGCCGCGCCGGCGCCGCCAGCCTGGATCTGGCCTATGTGGCCGCCGGCCGCTACGACGCCTTCTGGGAGTTCGGCCTGTCCGAGTGGGACATGGCTGCTGGCGCCCTGCTGATCCAGGAAGCAGGCGGTCTGGTCAGCGACTTCAGCGGCGGCCACGATTTCCTCGAGAAAGGCCAGGTCGTTGCCGGCAACACCAAGTGCTTCAAGGCGGTGCTGACCGCCATTCAGCCGCACCTGGCGCCCTCGATGAAGCGCTGACAGTCTCGACACGTTTCCTATCGAAGCGAACAAAGAACTGCGGTTGCGCAAACGCAGTACTCTGCTTGGCGCGAGATCCAAGGATGACGTAAATGGAAACCTTAAGAGACGTCTGCTCGCTGGAGGCGCGACTATTGCTCGCCCTTCATCGCATGGGACAGGCCGTATACCAGCAACAGCAGGTTGTCGCTATCGGCCTGGACCGCCACGGACTCTCGATGTCGCGCGGACACCACCGGGCACGCCTGATCGGCACAGTTCACCAAATCGATTACCTGCGGCGCCGGCTCCTGCCAGGCGGCTGCAGCGAGGGCCGTGACGCTCAGGGCACCGACGAGGAACAATCCTCTAGCAATATCTAATTTCATTTCGATAACCCCTTGATGGCGCTGCCAAACGCCTGAAAAGCAAAACTAGTTCAGGCCAGTCCTTGGCAACGTCCCAACCGACGAGTGGTTTGTCGGTCTGGGGTATGGCGCCCATCAGAGCGCCGTGCAGCAGCGAAGTTCCCTCACCCCAGCGGCAATGCCCTACCCCACTGGCGGCGGTAGCCCGACAGGAGCTGCTGCCATTCTGCTTCGCTCCATGACGAATGACGGCGCAGCTGCTTCAGGTCATGCAGCGCCGCGCGCTTGCGGCTCAGGCGCCGCCGGCTCTTCTCCAGATCGAGCAGCGCCACTTCCACGCCCTCCGCCGTCACCTTGACGAACACATGCTTGGCGTACAGGCAGCCATGCTGCCAGCGGCCCAGGTGCATGCGCGCCAGGGTCGCACCTATTTGTTGCAGCAATACGTCATGCTGCTCGCCGGCACGCTCGCGGCCACCGGCGGCGTACCAGCTGTCGATGTCGCTGAAGCCATCCAGCGCCTCGCTGATCAACAGGCCGCGCCAGCCCTGCCCTTCCTGGTAGCTGGCATCACAGTAGATCAGGCGTGGTACGCGCACACCGAGGCGGCTCAGCCCCAGCAGTGCGTCGCGCTCGCGCAGCACGGTGGGCCGGCCGAACGGGTGACTCAGGCTACGGCACAGATGCCCCACCTGGCGCTTGACGTACAGCAGATGCCCCTGGGCATCGCGCAGGCGCTGCACTCCGCTCTCTCCACCCCTGCGTCGATTGGGCTCTTCGACCCATTCGCCTTGCTGCTGCCACCAATGCTCGAACTTATCGGTGGTGGCGACTGCACACCCGGACACGAACTCGGAAAACATCGACTCTCCAAAAAAACTGTGCGGCTCTCCCGACTAAAGGCGTGGCCGGGGTAACAGCGGGTAACGAATCTGCCTCGAATGCCCCCATAACGGTAGCATTTCCGATCTACGGCAAGCGATCGGGCGGATACTGCAAGGGGCATACCCATCTGACCAACACATCAGGTTGCGCTGCTACCTCCCAGAAGGACCTGGAACCGACAGCCCCTGGGCTCGGCGTCGGACAGCTCGACGCTCCAGCCCTGGCTCTCGCAGATGCGCTGCACCAACGACAACCCCAGGCCGAGCCCCTCGCCCCGCGCCGCACCACCGCGCACGAAGGGTTGGAACATGGCCTCGCGTTCGGCGGCGGGAATGCCCACGCCGCTGTCCTCGACCAGAAAACCCTGCTCGCCCAGACTCAGGCCGATGCGCCCCTGCTCGGTGTAGTGCAGCGCATTGCGCAGCAGGTTACCCAGCACCGAGCGCAGCAGTGGCGCGTTGTAGCGCCGCTCGTCAGCCAGCTCGGCGTGATAGTCGAAGGTCAGGCCCTTGGCCTCGATGGCCGGTCGCCACTGGGCCGCCAGATCATCGGCCACCACCCGCAGGCTGGCATGGGGCGTACCGCCGGCCTCGTCCTGGCGCGAGCGGGCCAGCATCAGGAAGGTCTGCACCAGGCCACGCATCTCCTCGCAGGCGTTGGCGATGCGCCGCACCTGCGCCTTGCCGCGGTCATCCAGGCTCGGGCTCTCCAGCAACAGCTCGCAGGAACTGGCCAGCACCATCAGCGGGGTACGCAGCTCGTGGCTGACGTCGCTGGTGAACAGGCGCTCGCGCATCAGTGCGCGGCGCAGCAGGCCCAGCGTGGTGTCGAAGGAGGCCGCCAGCTGACCGACCTCGTCATTGGCGTAGTCGCGTGCCAGCCGCGGCGCCTCGTCCAGCAGCTGCTCGGGCGCGCGCACCTGGCGCGACAGGCGCACCACAGGCTCGATCACCTTGCGCGCCAGCAGCCAGCCGAGCAGGCCGGACAGTCCCAGGCTGATCAGGAAGCCGACCAGCACCACGGCGAACAGCAGCTGCTCGCGCTCCTCGAAGCCGCTCTGATCCTGCAGCAACACATAGCGTCGACCGTCCACCAGCTGCACGAAGCCGTGGTAGGACGTGCCCTCGCGGTACACCTCGTGAAAACCGGGCGACAGGTCCTGCAGTTCCTCCGGCAGGGCGAAGTCGCCGTGCCCGTCACTGAAGAAGAACAGCTGGCCCGGCTCGGGGCGATGACGCCATTCGTCGATGCTCTCCATTTTCAGGAAGCGCCCGAGGTCGCCGCCCAGTTCGCTGGAGATCAGCCGCTCCTCGACCTGGTGCACGGTCTCTACGATGCCGACGGCGAAAGTGCCGCCGACCAGCGCCGTCATCAGCACGAAGGCGATAACGATACGGCGTGACAGGCTCTGCCTGAACAGGCCGTGCCTATACAGGCCGTCCCTAAACGCCATTGCCCGGCTCCGCCAGTCGGTATCCGACACCGTGCACGGTCTGCAGCAGCGCCTTGTCGAAGGGTTTGTCGATCACCTGGCGCAACTGGTGCACGTGGCTGCGCAGGCTGTCGCTGTCCGGGCAATCGTCGCCCCACAGCGCCTCCTCCAGCACCTCGCGGCGCACCACGTGCGGGCTCTTCTGCATCAACAGGGCGAGCAGCTTGAGGCCGACCGGGTTGAGCCTGAGCGGCTTGCCGGCACGGGCGATCTCCAGGGTGTCAAGGTCATAGCTGAGCTCGCCGACCTGCAGTAGGCGCTTGCCGCCACCGAGGCTGCGGCGCAGCACCGCCTCGATGCGCGCGGCCAGCTCGGAGAGGGCGAAGGGCTTGACCAGGTAATCGTCGGCACCGGCCTGAAAACCTTGCAGGCGGTCGTCGAGCTGGTCGCGGGCGGTCAGCATGATCACCGGTGTGTCGCGCCGCGCCTCCTCGCGCAGGCGTTTGCACAGGGTGTAGCCATCGATGCCGGGCAGCATGATGTCCAGCACCAGCAGGTCGTAATGCTCGCTGCTGGCCAGGCGCAGGCCGGACAGCCCGTCCTGGGCGCAGTCCACCGTGTAGCCCTTGATCTGCAGGTAGTCGGCCATGTTGGCCAGGATGTCGCGGTTGTCCTCGACCAGGAGGATGCGCATGGAAAGAACCCTATTCGTCGCAATGCCGGCAAAGATACCGCGGAAAGCCCCGGTATCCGCCGTCTTTGACGGATTTTTCACGGGCAAGAAAAAGCCCCGCACGGGGCGGGGCTTCTTCGTTGCAGCTCAGGGAGCCGGTCGGCTTACATCATGCCGCCCATGCCACCCATGCCACCCATGTCCGGCATGGCCGGAGCGGCCTTGTCTTCCGGAATGTCGGCGACCATGGCTTCGGTGGTGATCATCAGGCTGCCGATGGAAGCAGCGGCCTGCAGGGCGGAACGGGTGACTTTGGCCGGATCGAGAATACCCATCTCGATCATGTCGCCGTACACGCCAGTGGCAGCGTTGTAGCCGTAGTTGCCCTGGCCTTGCTTGACCTTGTCGACCACTACGCTCGGCTCGTCGCCGGCGTTGGCCACGATCTGGCGCAGCGGCGCTTCAACGGCGCGACGCAGCAGGGCGATACCGACGTTCTGGTCGTCGTTGTCGCCTTTCAGGCCTTCGATGGCCAGCAGGGCGCGAACCAGGGCCACGCCGCCGCCAGGTACCACGCCTTCTTCGACGGCTGCGCGGGTCGCGTGCAGGGCGTCTTCGACGCGGGCCTTCTTCTCTTTCATCTCGACTTCGGTGCCGGCACCGACCTTGATCACGGCAACACCGCCGGCCAGCTTGGCCAGACGCTCTTGCAGCTTCTCTTTGTCGTAGTCGGAGGAAGTGTCTTCGACCTGCTTGCGGATCTGCGCAACGCGGGCCTCGATGTCGACCTGCTGACCAGCGCCGTCGATGATGGTGGTGTTTTCCTTGCTCAAGACCACGCGCTTGGCGTTACCCAGGTGCTCCAGGGCGGCGCCTTCCAGGCTCAGGCCAACTTCTTCGGAAATCACGGTACCGCCGGTGAGGATGGCGATGTCCTGCAGCATGGCCTTGCGACGGTCGCCGAAGCCCGGAGCCTTGACGGCTGCGACTTTGACGATGCCACGCATGTTGTTCACAACCAGGGTAGCCAGGGCTTCGCCTTCCACGTCTTCCGCGACGATCAGCAGCGGGCGACCGGCTTTGGCGACGGCTTCCAGCACCGGCAGCATTTCGCGGATGTTGGAGATCTTCTTGTCGACCAGCAGGATCAGCGGGCCGTCGAGCTCGGCGACCATGGTGTCCGGCTTGTTGATGAAGTACGGGGACAGGTAGCCACGGTCGAACTGCATGCCTTCGACGACGGACAGTTCGTTTTCCAGGCCCGAGCCTTCTTCAACGGTGATCACGCCTTCTTTACCGACTTTTTCCATGGCTTCGGCAATGATGTCGCCGATGGAGTTGTCGGAGTTGGCGGAGATGGTGCCGACCTGGGCGATGGCCTTGGTGTCGGTACACGGCTTGGACAGGTTCTTCAGCTCGGCGACGATGGCGATGGTCGCCTTGTCGATGCCGCGCTTCAGGTCCATCGGGTTCATGCCGGCAGCTACGGCTTTCAGACCTTCGCTGACGATGGCCTGGGCCAGAACGGTAGCGGTGGTGGTGCCGTCACCAGCAGCGTCGTTGGCCTTGGACGCGACGTCCTTGACCAGCTGGGCGCCCATGTTCTCGAACTTGTCTTTCAGCTCGATTTCTTTGGCGACGGACACGCCGTCCTTGGTGATCAGCGGAGCGCCGAAGCTGCGGTCCAGGACCACGTTGCGGCCTTTCGGGCCGAGGGTCGCTTTTACCGCGTCGGCCAGGACGTTGACGCCGACCAGCATTTTCTTACGAGCGGAATCGCCGAATTTGACTTCTTTAGCAGCCATGGTGGTTGTTCCTTAAATTCTTGGGTTAACGGAGAACGTGTCGAATCAGGCTTCGATGACGGCGAGGATTTCGTGCTCGCCCATCACCAGCAGGTCTTCGCCGTCGACCTTGACGGTGTTGCTGCCGGAGTACGGACCGAACACCACCTTGTCACCGACTTTGACGGCCAGTGCACGGACTTCACCGCTGTCCAGAACCTTGCCGGTACCGACGGCGACGATCACGCCCTGGTTCGGCTTCTCGGCAGCGGAACCCGGCAGCACGATGCCGCCAGCGGTCTTGGTTTCTTCTTCGCTGCGACGGATGACGACGCGGTCATGCAGAGGACGAAGCTTCATTGTCGATCTCTCCTGAGTAGTTGTTTTCACTGGCCGGCGACTGCGCCGGCGGGTTAGGCAAATCCGGCTTGGGGCCGGGCGCGGCACGCCAGGGGCGAGTCGCGGAAGACTGTTCCACCGAAACGGAGGAAACCTTGCGGTGATCGCTAGATAGGGGCGGCGACGGGCATTTCAAGGGGCGACTGTGAAATTTTTTACACAGCCGCCCGCAGGCCCGGCGTCAGTCGCGGCGCTGATACTCGCCTTCGATCACGTGCGGGTGGGTCTGGCCGCTGCGGGCCTGGGCGTCGTCGAAGAACGCGCGCTGACGCAATGCCTGTTCCTGGGCGCGACGTTGCAGGCGGCCGATCATCAGGCGGCGGGTGAAGGGAATCAGACACAGCAGGCCGAACACGTCACTGATGAAGCCGGGCAGCAGCAGCAGGCCGCCGCCGACGGCGATCAGCAGGCCCTCGAACATCTCCTGCTCGGGCATCTCGCCACGGGCCAGCTTCTCGCGGGCACGCCAGGCGGTGGCCACGCCGGCCACGCGCAGCAGAACGCTGCCCAGCACCGCGGTGCCGATCACCAGCAACAGGGTGGGCAGCACACCGATGGCGCTGCCGACCTGGATCAGCACGGCCAGTTCGATGAGGGGGAACAGCAGGAACAGAAACAGAAAAGCGCGCATTGCGAACGTCCTTGGCGGAAGAACGGCTTCCGATACGGATGAAGTATGGGGCCTGGTGCTTAATTCAAGCTGAAGCCTGCTCGACGGTCGGCCAACTCTCGGCGCGAGCCAGCAATACCAAGGCCTGGCGCACGGCGCCAGGGTTGTTACAGGATGTTGGGAATGCCAGCCAGTGCAGGCCCTTGCCGATGCGCAGGTGGAAACCCTCACTGTCGATGCCGGCCAGTTGTGCCGGTTCGTGGTTTGGCAGGTTGGCCAGTTGCACGTAGTGGGCGATCGCCGAGGCGTGATCGTCGTTCATGTGCTCGACCATGCTGCGCTCGGCCTCACCGGCATGCGGGTTGGCCAGATTGACCTGCTGCAGCCAGTGAATGGCGCCGAAGCCGCCGATAAAGCGCCAGCGCACGGGTTCGAGCACCCAGAAGTCGAAGTCGTGAGCGCTGTGGTAGTCGCGCGAATCAGGGAAGTAGCGGTAGTAGCGCTCGGCGGCGGCCTCGATGGCTGCCGGCTCGTCCAGCTGCCGGGCTTCGGCCAGCAAGGTCAGGCGCCCGGCGGCCTGCACGTCTTCGGCGCCGCGCTCACCGACCAGCAGCGAGCACTTGGCATCCTTCTGCAGGTTGTGGGTGTGCTGAGCGATGCGGCTGATCAGAATCAGCGGCCGGCCCTGCTCGTCCAGGCAATAAGGCACCACCGATCCGAAAGGGAAGCCCGGCATGCTCTTGGAGTGGGTGGAAAGCACCCCGCGGTATTCCTTGAGCAACAATTCTCGGGCATGCTTCTCGGCTGTCATGCTCAATTTATGACTCCTCGCTAAGAATTCGTCGAAAACAAAACGAACAGGCGCCCAGCGCCAGCGGGGCAATCTTCAAGACCTTCGAGGAGCAGTGTTATGGAACTCAAAGACAAAGTCATCATCATCACTGGCGGCTGCCAGGGCCTGGGCCGTGCCATGAGCGAGTACCTGGCCGCCAAGGGCGCCAAGCTGGCGCTGGTCGACCTGAACCAGGAGAAGCTGGATGACGCCGTGGCCGCCTGCAAGGCCGCCGGTGGCGACGCCCGCGCCTACCTGTGCAACGTGGCCAACGAAGAGCAGGTGACCCACATGGTCGCCCAGGTGGCCGAAGATTTCGGCGCCATCAACGGCCTGGTCAACAACGCCGGCATCCTGCGCGACGGCCTGACCATCAAGGTCAAGGACGGCGAGATGACCAAGATGAGCCTGGCCCAGTGGCAGTCGGTGATCGACGTCAACCTGACCGGCGTGTTCCTCTGCACCCGTGAAGTGGCAGCCAAGATGATCGAGCTGAAGAATCAGGGCGCGATCGTCAACATCTCCTCCATCTCCCGCGCCGGCAACATGGGCCAGGCCAACTACTCCGCGGCCAAGGCCGGCGTCGCCGCCGACACCGTGGTGTGGGCCAAGGAACTGGCACGCTACGGCATCCGCGTGGCGGGCGTCGCGCCGGGCTTCATCGAGACCGAGATGACCAGCGGCATGAAACCGGAAGCCCTGGAGAAGATGACCTCCGGCATTCCGCTGCGTCGCATGGGCAAGCCGACCGAGATCGCCCACTCCGTGGCCTACATCATGGAGAACGACTACTACACCGGTCGTATCCTCGAGCTCGACGGCGGCCTGCGTCTGTAACCCGAGTGTCGACTGGCGGCGAGCTAGAGCCTTAGCGTCGCCAACAAAAAAGCCCCGCATTGCGGGGCTTTTTGTTTTCCATGGCGCGTTACTTCTTGCTCAGCTTGGCGCAGTGATCCTCCGGCACATTGGCGGCGGTGTACCAGACATAGTCGGCACTGCCGGCGACTGGCTCCTTGCCGACTTCGGCGAGGATCAGCACGGCATTGCCTTCCCCGGCGCCGAGGTCGGCGAGATGCAGCGGCACGCCCAGGTCCTTGCGTACATGGAAGGCACCGGCAAACAGCATGGCGGGCTGCGGCGCGGCGGCCAGGCGTTCGGCCATGCGCCGGTCGCGCTGCTGCTGCACGGCGAGCATCGCGGGAATCTGGCTGTCCGGCAGCAGGCCGCAGTGGGACTCGCGGATATCTTCCTGCAGCTTGCCCTGCACCGCCGGCGCGGTAGACGCCGCGCCTTGCAGGACCGGGCGCGCCTGGTAGATCTGCATGATCTCGGCACGGTCCAGGTTGGCCGACAGCAACGGATAGGGTTGGCGCAGCTGGTACTGCACCAGCGCACCGTACAGGCCCCAGTCCCAGTTTGGCAGCCAGGCCAGCGCGGCGAAGGTGTCGGCCGGCGCCTGCCCGGCGCGGGTCTGTGCCTGCACTTGCTCGACCTTGGCCTGCTGGTTGGGGTTGAGCATTTCCATCAGCACGCTGCCCTGCGGTCGCTGCGCCGCCAGCTCGCGCGACAGCCACAGCTGCAGGGCGTGGTGATCGGGGTTGTCGTGCTGCTCGCCGACCAGCACGCGCGGCGCCTTGGCCAGGCGCGCGACCAGTTGTTCGGGGGTGATGCGTTCACCGCTGGCCAGGTCGATGATCTGGCCCAGCTGGGCGTGATCGCGGCCGTCGGGGGCGATGGGCGCCGGAGGCGGCAGCACGCCGCGGGACTGGCAGGCGGCCAGCAGGACGAGAGAACAGAGCAGAAGAATACGCATGCGCTTTCCTTAAGGTTCAGCCCTCTCGGAGAGGGGCCGTAGCCCGGATGCAATCCGGGGCGGACCATCCCGGATTGCATCCGGGCTACCGTCAGCGCGCCACGATCAACGGGTGGCCGCGCTCCGGATGGCGCTGGATCAGTACGTCGAGGCCGAACACCGCGCGCAGCGGCTCGGCCTGCAGCACCTGGTCGGGACTGCCGAAGGCATGCGGGCGGCCATCCTGCAGCAACAGGATGCGGTCGCAGTAACGGGCGGCCAGGTTGAGGTCGTGCAGGATCACCAGCACCGCCGCGCCCTGGCCGGCGAAGTCGCGCACGGCCTGCAAGGTGGTGTGCTGGTGCAACGGATCGAGGGCCGAGGTCGGCTCGTCGAGCAGCAGCACCTGCCCTTCCCCGCCCGGCCACAGCTGCGCCAGCACCCGCGCCAGGTGCACGCGCTGGCGCTCGCCCCCGGACAGGGCCAGGTAGCTGCGTCCACGCAGGTGCTCGGCATCCGCCGCGCGCAGCGCCGCATCGACGATCTCGGCATCGCGCACGCGGCCGGTATCGTGCGGCAGGCGCCCCATGGCGACCACCTCGGCCACCGGGAAGGCGAAGCTCAGGGTCGAACTCTGCGGCAGCACCGCCAGGCGTCGCGCGCGCTCCTGGCCGGACCAGGCGCCGAGGGCGCGGCCGTCCAGGGTCACGTTGCCGCCATCGGCATCCAGCTCACCGCACAGGGCGCCGAGCAGCGTGCTCTTGCCGGCGCCGTTGGGGCCGAGCACGCCGAGTACCTCGCCGGGCTGCAGGGCCAGGTCGACGCCCTCCAGCACGGTGGCGCCGCCACGGCGCACACTCAAATCTTGCGCGCGCAACATCAGGCCCGCCCCCGCACCAGCAGATAAAGGAAGAACGGCGCACCGATCAGCGCCGTGACGATACCGATCGGCAACTCCGCCGGTGCCAGCACCAGGCGCGCGACCAGGTCGGCCAGCAGCAGCAGGCTGGCGCCCGCCAGCAAGGACGCCGGCAGCAGCACACGGTGATCCGGGCCGACCAGCAGGCGCATCAGGTGCGGCACCACCAGGCCGATGAAACCGATCAGGCCAGCCGCCGCCACCGCCGCGCCGACACCCAAGGCAGTGCACAGCACCAGCTCCAGCTTGATCCGCTCGACGTTGAAACCCAGATGACGCGCCTCCGACTCGCCGAGCAGCAGCGCGTTGAGCGCCGAGGCGCGGCGCGGTAGCCAGATGGCCACGCCGAGGGTCACCAGCAGCAGCGGCCACAGGCGTGGGTAGCTGGCTCCATTGAGGCTGCCGAGATTCCAGAAGGTCAGGCTGCGCAGGGTGGCGTCGTCGGCCAGGTAGGTGAACAGGCCGACGCCGGCACCGGACATGGCGGTCAACGCCACACCGGCGAGGAGCATGGTGGCGACGTTGGTCTGCCCGTCACGGCGGCCGAAGCGATAGACCACGGCGGTCACGACCAGGCCGCCGGAGAAGGCGCAGATCGACAGCAGGTACGGCGCCAGCGCCGGCGGCAGGCCACCGATCATGCTGCCGCCGACAATGGCGATGGCCGCACCCAGGGCAGCACCGCCGGCAACGCCGACCAGGCCGGGGTCGGCCAACGGGTTGCGGAACAGGCCCTGCATGGCCACGCCGGACAGCGCAAGCACGATGCCCACACACAGACCCAGCAGGCTGCGCGGCAGGCGGATCTGGCCGAGGATCAGCTCGGCCTGCTGCAGCCCCTCACCATCGATGGGCAGGCCCATCAGGCGCAGGGCGGCCAGCAGAGTGTCACCCAGCGGCAGGCTCACCGGCCCGAGGGCCAGCGACAGCCAGAACGCGAGCAGCAGCAGAACGCCCATTGCCAGCAGCAATGGGCGGGGTCGAAAAACAGGATTCATCGGTCGAGTTTGGCCGTCAGTGCTTGCTCGGAAGGATAAAAGGCCGCCGACAACTCGGCCAGCCCCTCGGGCAGACGCGGGCCGAGGCCGCCAACCAGCAGGGTCGGATCGAGGCTCAACAGGCGTCCCTCACGCGCGGCGCTGGTCTGCTGCAGCACCGGGTTCTGCTGCAGCAGCGCCTGGCGCGCTTCCTCGCCGTGCAGGCTGCGGTCGGCGAAAATCACCACCTGCGGGTCCATGGCCAGCAGCGCCTCGTTGGAGATCGGCTTGTAGCCGCTGTGTTCGGTACGGCTCTCGCCACCGGCCCGCTCGATCAGCCATACCGCCAGGCTGTCCTTACCCGCCGCCATGATGTTGCTGCCTGCGTGGCCGAGCAGCATCAGCACCCGCGGCGCCTGCTGCTTCTTGCTCACCTGGGCGACCCAGTCGGCCTGGCGCTGCAGGCCCTGGCGATAGGCGGCCATCTGCTCGCGAGCGCGCTCGAGCGTGCCGAGCAGCTCACCCAGGCGCAACACGTTGCGCTCCAGAGTATCCAGATCCGGCTTGGCCGACAGGGTCTCGAGGCGGATGCCGGCGGCCTTGATCTGCGCGATCACCGGTGGCGGGCCCATCTCCTCGCTACCGATGAGGATGTCCGGACGCAGCGACAGCACGCCCTCGGCAGACAGCGCGCGCTGGTAACCGACGCTCGGCAGCTTGCGCAGGGTCTGCGGGTGCAGGCTGGTGGTGTCGACACCGACCAGCTTTCTCTCACCACCCAGGCGCACCACCCACTCGCTCAGCGAGCCGCCGGAGCTGACCCAGCGTTGCGGCAGATCGGCCGCCGCGGCCGCATGGCTGAACAGCAGGCTGCCGCACAGCAACAGAGACTTGGACAGGCGCATCTCAGGCCTCCAGGGCGGCAATGGATTCGGCCAGCTCGCGCCACTCGACCAGCTCAGGCACGCCCGGCTTGCGCGCACCGAACAGCTGCACGACCAGCTCGCCATCGGCGTCGAAAGCCTCGTAGCTGGTGATGATGCCGTCGCTGCTCGGCTTGCGTACGCGCCACAGCTCGACCACGCCCGGGGTTTTCAGGTGCAGGTTGAATTCGGGGTCGAGCACGTTGAACCAGTCGCCCATCCAGCGCAGGTTGCTGACGGTGCCGGAATGGATCTGGATGCAGTGCTGGTTGCCGACGAAGACCATGATCGGCACCTGACGGCTACCGGCCTCTTCCAGCAGCTTGGGCAGCTCGGCGGTGGCCAGCGGCTCGGCCCAGTCACGGCCGGCCAGGCGCAGGGCCTGGGTACGCGCGACGTCGTGGCGCTTGAGCATGGCGAAGAAGTGGTGGGTGTCCTTCAGCTCGGCCCAGTCGGCGCGCAGGGCGGCGGCGTCCACCTCGGCGTCGGTGCGCGGTGCCTTACGCTCAGCCAGCGGCTGCAGGTCCAGCTCGGCGCTCTGCTCTTCGGCGCGGAAGCGCTCGACCAGCGGCGCCCAGGCCGCCTCCTCGCTCTTGGCGGTCAGGTAGACCTTGTGCACGGCGGTGCCCTGGCGGTCGAATATCTGGATGCTGCGCTGCACGCCGCGCTCGGTGTTCTCGGCCACGGCGAACACACTGGCCCACTGGGTCATGAACAGACGCAAGTCGATGTCCGGAGAAACCACCAGGCCCATGGCGCCGTTGGCCATCACCGACACCTCGCGGTAGTAGCCCTTGCGCTCGTGCACGCAATGCTCGTTGCGGGTCAGCGCCATGATGTAACCCAGCTCACCCAACGCCAGCAGCAGCTCGGCCCACTCGGTGCGCAGGCGCACGGCATCCACGCCCAGGCGGCTGGCAGTCAGCTCACCCTCGCTGACACCCAGCTTGGCGGCGGCATCGCGGGCGCGCAGGCCGGACTGTTCGGTGCGCAGGCGCTGCCAGTCCTGGTAGAGCGCGGAGGCCTTGGGAGCGGTGATCGGCATGGTCATGGTGCTACCTCATTTCGTTGTTTGGCGAGCGAGCCTCCCCTACCCCGTTGCCGGGATGGGGAGACGGCGGCTCGCTCGAGTTGGCGCAGGCTACACCATCGAGAATCAAACTCCAATGCTTGTGATAATGATTTGCATTTGAGAAGAAGAATCTATTACCGTTCTGCCCGCCAAATCCACTGGCCACCAAGAGCCACTAGCGGGAGTAATGTCATGTCCACCCCACCCTTCGCCTTGCGCCCATGGATGGCGCTGTTGCTGCTCAGCCCCTCGCTGGCATTCGCACAGGCCACGGACAGCGCCACCGAGCTCGCCCCCACCCAGGTCACCGGCAACGCCGTGCAGGAAGAGCTGCCGACCACCACCACGACCGACGCCAAGACCCTGGACCAGCGCCAGATCCGCAGCTTCGACGACCTCGGCCGACGCTCCGAACCCGGCGTGAACTACAGCCGCACCAGCGAGAGCATCAACATCCGCGGCCTGGATCGCGACCGCGTGCTGACCACCATCGACGGCATCCGCGTGCCGTGGATGACCGATGGCGCACGTAGCCAGGGCCCGACCGGCGGCGCCCAGGGCGGCCTCGACTCGATCGATTTCAACGGCCTGTCTTCGGTAGACATAGTGCGCGGCGCGAACTCCAGCCTGGTCGGCTCCGGCGCCCTGGGCGGCGCAGTGCAGCTGTTCACTCTCAATCCGGAAGACCTGCTGGGTGAAGGCAAGGACTTCGGCAGCCTGGCCAAGACCGACTACGACAGTGCCGACCACAGCTGGGGCCTGAACGGCGCCCTCGCCGGCCGCTACCAGGACACCTCCTGGCTGCTGCAGGCCGGCCAGCGTCGCGGCAACGAACTGGAAAGCGGTGGCGACGACAATACCTACGGCACCAGCCGCACCGAGGCCAATCCGGCGGACACCGAGCAGCAGAGCCTGCTGGTCAAGCTGCAGCAACGCTTCGATGGCGGCCACAAGGTCGGCTTCACCGGCGAGTTCTTCGAGCGCGAAAACGACATCGACAGCCGCACCAACCAGGGCACCACCTACCTGCTCGGCGAGAACGGCACCGAAGAGAACAACAAGCGCCAGCGCCTGTCCGTCGACTACGCCTTCCAGGCCGAAAACGGCGACGGCCTGATCGACAGCGCCAACGCCATCGCCTACTGGCAGAAGCTGCGCCGCCATGACGACCAGAACGGCGTCCGCACAGTCACCGACGGTCGTGCGGCCATCCCGGACTTCCTGTTCTTCGGCCTGCCGGGTAATCCCTACAAATACCCGGCGGGCGCGTTCGGCCGCGACAACCAGATCGAGAAGGAGCTCTACGGCGTCTCCGGCAACGTCGGCAAGGCGTTCGAGATCGCCGGCCTGCCGAACAAGCTGACGCTGGGCGGCGAGCTGTACCAGATCAACACCGAACAGGTCTCCGAGGGCTACGACAACTGCCCGGGCTTCACCATCGACCCGAGCCACCCGATGTACATGGGGCCGGCCGCCTGCGACTTCCTGCACACCAACCAGGCCGACATGCCCAAGGCCGAGGGCACCCAGTGGGCGCTCTACGCCACCGACGAGATCAGCTTCGCCGACGGCCGCATCAAGCTGACCCCCGGCCTGCGCTACGACCACTACAAGCAGGATCCGAAGGCCACCAGCGACTTCGACAACAACATCAACCCGGCCAACGACCAGACGCTGGAAGCGAGCAAGGACCACAAGCTGTCCGGCAGCCTGCTGGCTACCTGGCAGGTAGCCGACGAAGCCATGCTGTATGCCCAGTGGGCCCAGGGCTTCAAGGCACCGGACGCCACCCAGCTGTACATGAACTACGGCGCCGAAGGCAGCTACCTGCGCCTGGGCAACTCCGACCTCAAACCGGAAGAGAGCACCGGCTACGAGATTGGCGCGCAGCTGGGCAACGAGAAGCTCGGTGGCTCGATCAGCCTGTTCGATAACCATTACAAGAACTTCATCGACGACGACGTGGTGATGGATGCTGCCGACCTGGCAGCCGTAGGCCTCAGCGCCGCCGACTACCCGATGGGCGTGACCCGCACCGACAACCGCGCCAAGGTGCAGATCTACGGCGCCGAGCTGGCCGCCCATTGGGAGTTCGTACCGCACTGGAAAGTCTGGGGTTCGGTGGCCTGGGCCAACGGCGAAGATCGTGAAACCAACCAACGCCTCAGCTCTGTGGCACCGATCACCAGCCTGCTGGGCCTGAGCTACGAGCGCGACCAGTACGGTGCCGACCTGATGCTGCGGGCCGCCGCGGCCCGCGACAAGGTGGAGACCGACGGTGACTTCGAGGCCCCCGGCTACGGCGTGGTCGACATGACCGGCTGGTGGCAACCCGCCGAGCTAAAAGGCGTGAAACTGCAGGCCGGCCTGTTCAACGCCCTCGACAAGAAGTACTGGAACGCGCTGAACGTGCCTACTAGCACTCTGGTGCAGCCGGACGACTACTACAGCGAAGTCGGACGCAACTTCCGCGTCTCCGCTTCCTGGCAGTACTGAGTTCAACTTCGCGCAAGGACGCGCGCCCTACCCCATCGCCACGCCAGTGCACGATAATCCCCGCCTCGGCGTGGAGATTCCCATGATTCATCTGTGCGCCCCGGGTGAGCTGGTCGAAGGCCAGAGCCGGGGCTTTGTCGTTCAGGGTCGCAAGTTGCTGGCGGTACGCCGCGACGGCCAGGCCCATGTCTACCTGAACAACTGCCCGCATCGCGACCTGACCCTGGAATGGCGCGCGGACGATTTCCTCGATGCCAGCGGCAGCATGATCCAGTGCGCCCACCACGGCGCGCTGTTCCTGATCGAGAATGGCGAGTGCGTCACCGGGCCCTGCGCCGGGCAATCACTGCGCAAGGTCGGCTGCCGGGAAGACGCCGAAGGCATCTGGATCGAGCCGTAGGAGCGAGCTCTGCTCGCGAATCTGTCCACATCTCCAACGCTATTCGCGAGCAAAGCTCGCTCCTACGACAGCACGCCCTACGGAAGTACCTCCAGCCGGCGCAGCAGGCGCACTTCCTCGGGATCTACCGAGGCGCCATAGGCCAGCACCTCCACACCCGCCGCGCGTGCCTCGCGCAGGCCCGCCGCGTAAGCCGGGTCGATCTCCTCGGCGGCGCGCACCGCCTCGATGCCGGACAGGTTCACGCAATACAGCAACACCGCCCGCACACCTTGCCTGGCCAGGGCGGCCAGCTCGCGCAGGTGCTTGGCGCCGCGCTCGGTCACCGCATCGGGGAAGGCAGCCACCGTGGAGTCGGCGAAGCCCAGGGTCACGCTCTTGACCTCGAGAAACAGCGAGCCGGACAGGTAGTCCAGACGGAAGTCGGCGCGGCTGCCTTCGCTGCCATAGCCGACTTCGCGCCTGAACCCGGTGAAGCCGGCCAGCTCGGTGATGATGCCGGCGCGCAGCGCCTCCTCGACCAGCGCGTTGGCGCGGCCGGTGTTGAGGCAGGCCAGCCGCCCGTGCGGCGTCTCGCCCAGTTCCCAGGTGCCCGGCAGCTTGCGCTTGGGATCGCTAGAGCGGCTGAACCAGACGCGGCAGCCCTCGCTCAGGCAGTTGAGCATGGAGCCGGTATTGGGGCAGTGAATGGTCAGCGCCTCGCCGCTACTCGTCTCGATATCGGCGAGGAAGCGCTTGTAACGGCGCAGCAGGCGCCCCTCTTCCAGCGGCGGGTCAAAGCGCATCGGGGTTCCAGGTCTTCAGGCCGCGAGCGATGCGTTCCACCGCCTGCTGCAGGCGCTCGACATTCTGCGTGTAGGCGAAGCGCACGTGGTGGCCGGCCAGGTGGCGACCGAAATCCAGGCCCGGAGTGAAGGCCACGTGCTCGGTCTCGATGAAGTGCCGGCAGAAGGCGAAGGCGTCGCCGCCGAAGCTCGAAATATCCGCATATAAATAGAAGGCACCTTCGGGCTCCACCGCGATGCCGAAGCCCAGCTCGCGCAGCGCCGGCAACAGATAGTCGCGGCGGCGCTGGAACTCGTGGCGGCGCTCCTCGAAGATCGCCAGAGTCGCCGGCTCGAAGCAGGCCAGGGCGGCATGCTGGGCCATGGAGGGCGCGCTGATATAGAGGTTCTGCGCCAGCTTCTCCAGTTCAGGCACCGCGTGCTGCGGCGCCACCAGCCAGCCCAGGCGCCAGCCGGTCATGCCGAAGTACTTGGAGAAACTGTTGAGGACGAAGGCATCGTCGTCCACCTCCAGCACGCTGGCTGCATCGCAGCCATAGGTCAGGCCGTGGTAAATCTCGTCCACCACCAGATGCCCGCCGCGCTGCTTGAGCGTGCTTGCCAGTGCCGCCAGTTCATCCTTGTGCAGCAGGGTGCCGGTAGGGTTGGCCGGCGAGGCGACCAGGGCGCCGACGCTGTCGTCATCCCAGTGCCTTTCCACCAGCTGCGGGGTGAGCTGGTAGCGACTCTCGGGGCCGACCGGCACCAGCTGCGCGGCGCCTTCGACCAGGCGCAGGAAGTGGCGATTGCAGGGGTAGCCGGGGTCGGCCAGCAGCCAGTGCTTGCCCGGATCGACCAGCAGACTGGAGGCCAGCAACAGGGCGCCAGAACCACCGGGAGTAATCAGCACGCGTTCGGGGTCGATATCCACACCATAGCGGCTGGCGTAGAAACCCGAGATGGCCTGGCGCAACTGCGGGATACCGCGCGCCGCGGTGTAGCGGGTATGGCCGGCGGCCAACGCAGCCTGCCCGGCACGCACGATGGGTTCGGCGGTGGTGAAGTCCGGCTCGCCGATCTCCAGATGGATAACGTCATGGCCGGCGGCCTGCAGTTCGTTGGCCCGCGCCAGCAACGCCATGACATGGAAAGGTTCGATGGCGCGACTGCGCGCACTGAAGGGCTGGGCCATTGGCCTTCCTTTATTAAGGAAAAGGGGGAATTCTAACCAACTGCCCCCGCTGCCAGTAAGAAGCGTGACAACCGGGAGTAGCATCGCCGGAATCGATCTGGTAAGTTCGCCCGCTTGCAGCCGCAGGCCCGGTGTCCGAGCCGGCAAAGGAACAGATCCTGCGCAATGGATCAGAGAGAGTGAGAGGCGGTCATCCATGCCCACCAAAGCAAAACAGAACGGCAACCAGCTGATTCGTGGCTTCGAACCCTACAAAGAGAAAAAGGGCGAGGAGTACATGAGCGATCCGATGCGTGCTCACTTCACCAGCATTCTCAACAAGTGGAAGCTGGAGCTGATGCAGGAAGTGGATCGCACCGTGCACCACATGCAGGACGAAGCCGCCAACTTCCCGGACCCGGCCGACCGCGCCAGCCAGGAAGAAGAGTTCAGCCTCGAACTGCGCGCCCGTGATCGCGAGCGCAAGCTGATCAAGAAGATCGACGAGACCCTGCAGCTGATCGAAGACAACGATTACGGCTGGTGTGACTCCTGCGGCGTGGAGATCGGCATTCGCCGCCTCGAGGCCCGCCCGACCGCGACCCTGTGCATCGACTGCAAGACGCTGGCGGAAATCAAGGAAAAGCAGATCGGTTCCTGATTCCGGACGGGGCGCTAAGGCGCCCCGTTGCATTTCCGGCTACCGATAAGCGGGCTGGCGCCGCAAGGCTCCAGCCGATAGCCTCCCGCCCATGAAAGACTCCGCCTATATCGGGCGCTTCGCCCCCACGCCCAGCGGCTACCTGCACTTCGGCTCGCTGGTGGCCGCCCTCGCCTCCTACCTGGACGCACGCAGTGTCGGCGGCCAGTGGTTGCTGCGCATGGAAGACCTCGACCCGCCGCGCGAGGTGCCCGGCGCCCAGGACGCCATCCTGCGCAGCCTGGAGCTGTACGGCTTTGAGTGGGACGGCGAACTGGTACGGCAGAGCGAGCGCCATGCCGAATACGCCGCGCTGATCGCGCGCCTGTTCGCCCAGGGCCTGGCCTACGCCTGCACCTGCTCGCGCAAGCAGCTGGAAGGCTCGGGTGGCATCTACCCCGGCACCTGTCGCAACGCCGGCCATCCCGACTTCGAGGCCGCCATCCGCCTGCGCGTACCCGAGCTGGAGTACCGTTTCACCGACCGCGTACAGGGCGAATTCCGTCAGCATCTGGGCCGCGAGGTCGGCGACTTCGTCATTCGGCGCAGGGACGGCCTGTTCGCCTACCAGCTGGCCGTGGTGCTGGACGATGCCTGGCAGGGCGTGACCGACGTGGTGCGCGGCGCTGATCTGCTCGACTCCACCCCACGCCAGCTGTACCTGCAGGAGCTGCTCGGCCTGCCACAACCACGCTACCTGCACGTACCGCTGATCATCCAGCCGGATGGTCACAAGCTGGGCAAGAGCTACCGCTCGCCGCCGCTGCCAGCCGACCAGGCGCCACCGTTGCTGACCCGCGCCCTGCGCGCCCTCGGCCAGCAGCCGCCAGCCGAGCTGGCCGGCGCCACACCACACGAAGTGCTGGCCTGGGGCATCGCCCACTGGGATGCCACGCGCATTCCGCGCAGCCGGACCCTGGCCGAGGCGCAGCTGCGCTAGCGTAACCATCTGTAGGGTGGGTTCAGGAGCGCAGCGAACAACCCACCGTCACGCCCACACTTGTCCAGCGCTTGCTGGCGGCGCTCATGCTGTACTGCTTCGCGAGTACACCCTACGTCCGTGAGCGATTGACTCCGTTCTTGCGGGTGGCCTGAGGCCGGCGGCTTCCTTTACCATCGGCGCATCCTCCGACGAGAAGCCGCATGTACATCTACCGACTGGTACTGATCCTGGTGGTGGGCATCTACCTGTTCTCCCCCGCCATCATGGACTGGTGGATCGACCCCAACGGCGCCTGGTATCGCCCGTACCTGCTGTGGCTGATCCTCATCGTCGTCACCCTGATCCTGCAGAGTCAGCGCGATGCCGATGAACTCTGACCCGCGCCCGTGGGGCTGCCCATCTATCCCTTCGCAGAGCCCGCGCAATGCCGACCAGCTTTGAACTCAGCCAGCTGATCCTGATCAGCTCCGCCTACCTGCTGCTGCTGTTCGGCGTGGCCTGGGTCAGCGAGAAGGGCCTGATCCCGCGCTGGGTGATCCGTCACCCGCTGACCTACACCCTGTCGCTGGGCGTGTACGCCAGCGCCTGGGCCTTCTACGGCACGGTGGGCCTGGCCTACCAGTACGGCTTCGGCTTCCTCGCCAGCTACTTGGGCGTGACCGGCGCCTTCCTGCTCGCCCCGGTGCTGCTCTACCCGATCCTGCGCATCACCCGCACCTATCAGCTGTCGTCGCTGGCCGACCTGTTCGCCTTCCGCTTCCGCAGCACCTGGGCCGGGGTGCTCACCACCCTGTTCATGCTGGTCGGTCTGCTGCCGCTGCTGGCGTTGCAGATCCAGGCGGTGGCCGACTCGATCGGCATCCTCACCCGTGAGCCGTTGCAGGACCGCTTCGCCCTTGGCTTCTGCGCGCTGATCACCCTGTTCACCATCCTCTTCGGCGCGCGTCATATCGCCACCCGCGAGAAGCACGAGGGCCTGGTGTTCGCCATCGCCTTCGAATCGGTGGTCAAGCTGGTCGCCCTCGGCGGTATCGGCCTGTATGCCCTGTACGGCGTGTTCGGTGGCCCCGGCGAGCTGGAGCAGTGGCTGCTGCAGAACCAGCACGCGCTGACCACCCTGCACACCCCGCTGCAGGAAGGACCCTGGCGCACCCTGCTGCTGGTGTTCTTCGCCTCGGCCATCGTCATGCCGCACATGTACCACATGACCTTCACCGAGAACCTCAACCCGCGGGCCATCGTCAGCGCCAGCTGGGGCCTGCCGCTGCTCCTGCTGCTGATGAGCCTGTCGGTACCGTTGATCCTCTGGGCCAGCCTGAAGATCGGCGCCACCACCAACCCGGAATACTTCACCCTCGGCCTGGGTCTGGCCGTCGGCGACCGCAACCTGGCACTGCTCGCCTATGTCGGCGGCCTGTCCGCCTCCAGCGGCCTGATCATCGTCAGCACCCTGGCGCTGTCGGGCATGGCGCTCAACCACCTGGTGCTGCCGCTGTACCAGCCGCCGGCCGAAGGCAATATCTACCGCTGGCTGAAGTGGACGCGCCGCGCACTGATCATCGCCATCATCGCCGCCGCCTACGGCTTCTACCTGCTGCTCGGCGCCGAACAGGACCTGGCCAACCTCGGCATCGTCGCCTTCGTTGCCACCCTGCAGTTCCTCCCCGGCGTGCTCTCGGTGCTGTACTGGCCGACCGCCAACCATCGCGGCTTCATCGCCGGCCTGCTGGCCGGCATCGCCGTGTGGGCGGTGAGCATGCTGGTACCGCTGGTCAGCAATCTGCAGGGCGTACACCTGCCGTGGTTCGACATCGTCTACGTCCTCGACGAGAACAGCTGGCACCTGGCCGCCGTCGGCTCGCTGGCGGCCAACGTGCTGGTGTTCACCCTGGTCTCGCTGTTCACCGAGGGCAGCGACGAGGAGAAGAGCGCCGCCGAGGCCTGCACCGTGGACAACGTGCGCCGCCCGCAGCGCCGCGAGCTGTTGGCCGGCTCGCCGCAGGAGTTCGCCTCCGAGCTGGCCAAGCCGCTCGGCGCCGTCACCGCGCAGAAGGAAGTGGAGCGCGCCCTGCGCGACCTGCACCTGCCCTTCGACGAACGCCGCCCCTATGCCCTGCGCCGCCTGCGCGACCGCCTCGAGGCCAACCTGTCCGGCCTGATGGGCCCGAGCGTGGCCCAGGACATGGTCGAGACCTTCCTGCCCTACAAGTCCGGCAGCGAGGCCTATGTCAGCGAGGACATCCACTTCATCGAGAGCCGCCTGGAGGATTATCAGTCGCGCCTCACCGGCCTGGCCGCCGAGCTGGACGCCCTGCGCCGCTTCCACCGCCAGACCCTGCAGGAACTGCCGATGGGCGTGTGCTCCCTCGCCAAGGACCAGGAAGTGTTGATGTGGAACCGCGCCATGGAGGAGCTCACCGACATCAGCGCGCAACAGGTGGTCGGCTCACGCCTGCTCAGCCTGGACGAACCCTGGCGCAGCCTGCTCAAGGACTTCATCGAGCAGGACGAGGAACACCTGCACAAGCAGCACCTGGCCCTGGATGGCGAAGTGCGCTGGCTCAACCTGCACAAGGCCGCCATCGACGAGCCGCTGGCACCGGGCAACAGCGGCCTGGTGCTGCTGGTCGAGGACGTCACCGAGACCCGCGTGCTGGAAGACCAGTTGGTGCACTCCGAACGCCTGGCCAGCATCGGCCGTCTGGCCGCCGGGGTGGCCCACGAGATCGGCAACCCGGTCACCGGCATCGCCTGCCTGGCGCAGAATCTGCGCGAGGAGCGCGAGGGCGACGAGGAAGTGGACGAGCTGAGCACACAGATCCTTGAGCAGACCAAGCGCATCTCGCGCATCGTCCAGTCGCTGATGAACTTCGCCCACGCCGGCCAACAACAACGCTCCGAATACCCGGTGAGCCTGGCCGACGTGGCGCAGGACGCCATCGGTCTGCTGGCGCTCAACCGCAACAGCACCGAGGTGCAGTTCTTCAACCTGTGCGACCCCGACCACCTGGCCAAGGGCGATCCCCAGCGCCTGGCCCAGGTGCTGATCAACCTGCTGTCCAACGCCCGCGATGCCTCGCCGGTCGGCGGCGCGATCCGGGTGACCAGCGAGGCCACGGAGCAGAGCGTGGAGCTGATAGTCGAAGACGAAGGCACGGGCATTCCGCAGGCGATCATGGACCGCCTGTTCGAACCCTTCTTCACCACCAAGGATCCGGGCAAGGGCACCGGTTTGGGGCTCGCGCTGGTCTATTCGATCGTGGAAGAGCATTATGGGCAGATCACCATCGACAGCCCGGCCGACCCCGAACGCCAGCGCGGAACTCGATTCCGCGTTACCCTGCCGCGCTATGTCGAAGCGACGTCCGTAGCGACCTGAGTAGTGACCTAGAACCGCCGAGAGCCCGTGAAGCGCCCCGCGCGGATTCGGAGACCGTCGAGAGAGAATCAATGCCTCATATCCTCATCGTCGAAGACGAAACCATCATCCGCTCCGCCCTGCGCCGCCTGCTGGAACGCAACCAGTACCAGGTCAGCGAGGCCGGTTCGGTGCAGGAGGCCCAGGAGCGCTACAGCGTTTCCGGCTTCGATCTGGTGGTCAGCGACCTGCGCCTCCCCGGCGCCCCCGGCACCGAACTGATCAAGCTGGCCGAAGGCACTCCGGTGCTGATCATGACCAGCTACGCCAGCCTGCGCTCGGCGGTGGACTCGATGAAGATGGGCGCGGTGGACTACATCGCCAAGCCCTTCGACCACGACGAGATGCTCCAGGCCGTGGCCCGCATCCTGCGCGACAACCAGGAGGCGCGGCGCAATCCGCCCAGCGAAGCGCCGAGCAAGACCAACGGCAAGGCCAGCAGCGCCGCGGCCGAAGGCGACATCGGCATCATCGGCTCCTGCGCCGCCATGCAGGACCTCTACGGCAAGATCCGCAAGGTCGCCCCCACCGATTCCAACGTGCTGATCCAGGGCGAGTCCGGCACCGGCAAAGAGCTGGTCGCCCGCGCCCTGCACAACCTGTCCAAGCGCGCCAAGGCGCCGCTGATCTCGGTGAACTGCGCGGCGATCCCGGAGACCCTGATCGAGTCCGAGCTGTTCGGCCACGAGAAAGGCGCCTTCACCGGCGCCAGCGCCGGCCGCGCCGGCCTGGTGGAAGCGGCCGACGGCGGTACCCTGTTCCTCGACGAGATCGGCGAGCTGCCGCTGGAGGCCCAGGCCCGCCTGCTGCGCGTGCTGCAGGAGGGCGAGATTCGTCGGGTCGGCTCGGTACAGTCGCAGAAGGTCGACGTGCGCCTGATCGCCGCCACCCACCGCGACCTGAAGACGCTGGCCAAGACCGGCCAGTTCCGTGAGGACCTCTATTACCGCCTACACGTCATCGCGCTCAAGCTGCCGCCGCTGCGCGAGCGCGGCGCCGACGTGGTGGAAATCGCCCAGGCCTTCCTCGCCCGCCAGTGCGTGCGCATGGGCCGCGAGGGTCTGCGCTTCGCCCATGATGCCGAGCAGGCGATTCGCCACTACCCCTGGCCGGGCAACGTGCGCGAGCTGGAGAACGCCATCGAGCGCTCGGTGATCCTCTGCGAGGGCAACGAGATATCCGCCGAGCTGCTGGGCATCGACATCGAACTGGATGACCTGAGCGACGACGACTTCGGCGAGCAGTCCATGTCCTCCAGCGCCGTCAACAACCACGAGCCGACCGAAGACCTGTCGCTGGAGGACTACTTCCAGCACTTCGTGCTCGAGCATCAGGACCACATGACCGAGACCGAGCTGGCCCGCAAGCTGGGCATCAGCCGCAAGTGCCTGTGGGAACGTCGTCAGCGCCTGGGCATTCCGCGGCGCAAGTCCGGCGCAGCGGCGGGCTGAGCCGCTGCGCGGTGACAGAGCTGCGGGCGGATGGTTCCGCAGCTGTTACCCCAATCAAACATCGCGTAACAAAAGCCGGGTTCATCGGTAACGAGAACCCGGCTTTTTTATGCCTCATCCCCGCCTGGATTTTCTCTAAGCCCTTGAAAAACAAGGACTCGCAAAAACTGGCACGGCTTCTGCTTTATCTCTGGCACAACAACAATAAAAACGTTTGAAGCTCCATAATAAAAACAATACAGAACGACTCCAGCACAACAAAAACAACAACGCGGAGGCGCAGCTAACTGATTCTTTTGGAGAGGATGTGCCTTTGGGGTTCGCCCCACGACCAGGCTGAGAACAACAAAAACTGCACTAAAGCAGAGCCTGTACTGGTTGGGTCACGGAAAGACCACGGCAATATCAGCATCCAAAGCAATCCGTTTGCTCCTGGTACCCAGCTTGGGATACCTAAAACGGGCCTACAACAAAAACAACAGGCCCGACACAATAACAAAAACAAAGCACGCACCTATTTGGGGGGGAGCCTCGGCTCCCCCAGTAGCTTTACCCCTCTTGCCTTCCCCAGCCTGCCTTCTCCACCATTCTCCTTCCCAATGCTAGAATCCGCGCCAATCGTGCGGTTACCGGCATTTCCGGCCGCTTATTCCTGCAAACAGTGCCTCTCATGCTGAAAAAGCTGTTCAAGTCCCTCCGTTCGCCGCTCTCGCTCAAGCGCCAAGCCCATCCTCGCAGCACGCCTGAAGTGCTCGGCCCCCGCCAGCATTCGCTGCAGCGTGGCCAGTTCAGCCGCAATGCGGTGGGCGTGGTAGACCGCCTGCAGAAGGCCGGCTACCAGGCCTACCTGGTGGGCGGTTGCGTACGCGACCTGCTGATCGGCGTGCAGCCCAAGGACTTCGACGTGGCTACCAGCGCCACTCCCGAGCAGGTGCGCGCCGAGTTCCGCAATGCACGAGTGATCGGCCGCCGCTTCAAGCTGGCCCATGTGCACTTCGGCCGCGAGATCATCGAAGTGGCCACCTTCCGCAGCAATCACCCGCAGGGCGATGACGAGGAAGACAGCCACCAGTCGGCACGCCACGAGAGCGGCCGCATCCTGCGCGACAACGTCTACGGCACCCTGGAGAGCGACGCCCAGCGCCGCGACTTCACCATCAACGCCCTGTATTTCGACGTCAGCGGCGAGCGCGTGCTGGACTACGCCCACGGCGTACACGATATCCGCAACCGCCTGATCCGCCTGATCGGCGATCCCGAGCAGCGCTATCTGGAAGACCCGGTGCGCATGCTGCGCGCCGTGCGCTTCGCCGCCAAGCTCGGCTTCGAGATCGAGAAGCACAGCGCCGCGCCGATCCGCCGCCTGGCACCGATGCTGCGCGACATTCCGGCCGCACGCCTGTTCGAGGAGGTGCTCAAGCTGTTCCTCGCCGGCCGCGCCGAGCGCACCTTCGAGCTGCTGGTCGAGTACGACCTGTTCGCCCCGCTGTTCCCGGCCAGCGCCAAGGCCCTGGAGCGCGATCCGGAGTACGCCGGCGACCTGATTCGTCAGGCCCTGGCCAATACCGACGAGCGCATCGCCCTGGGCAAGCCTGTGACGCCCGCCTTCCTCTTCGCCGCCCTGCTCTGGCCGGCCATTCCGGCCCGCGCGGCGCAGCTGCAGGCGCGCGGCATGCCGCCGATCCCGGCCATGCAGGAAGCGGCGCACGACCTGATCGTCGAGCAGTGCAAACGCATCGCCATTCCCAAGCGCTTCACCATCCCGATCCGCGAGATCTGGGACATGCAGGAACGCCTGCCGCGCCGCCAGGGCAAGCGCGCCGACCTGCTGCTGGAGAATCCGCGCTTCCGTGCCGGCTACGACTTCCTGCTGCTGCGCGAAGACGCCGGCGAGCAGACCGACGGCCTCGGCGACTGGTGGACCGACTACCAGGATGCCAGCGACAGCGAGCGTCGCAGCATGATCCGCGAACTGGGCAACCGTCAGGAAGAAGACGGCGAAGGCGGTGCTCCTGCGCGCAAACGCCGGCGCGGCGGACGCAATCGTCGCCGCGGCCCACGCAGCGAAGCCCCGGCAGGCGAATGATCGAGCGGGTCTACATTGGCCTCGGCAGCAACCTGGCCGAGCCGCACCAGCAGCTGCGGGCCGCGCTCGCGGCCATCGCCGAGCTGCCGCACACCACCCTGGCCAGCACCTCCTCCTTCTATATCAGCGACCCACTCGGCCCGGCCGACCAGCCACGCTACGTCAATGCCGTGGCCGCGCTGGACACCGAGCTGGCGCCACTGCAGCTGCTCGACGCCCTGCAACGCATCGAGCTGGAACAGGGCCGCGTGCGCAAGGCCGAGCGCTGGGGACCACGCACGCTGGATCTGGACATCCTGCTATTCGGCTCGCGCATCCTCGCCGAGGAACGCCTGACCGTGCCGCACTACCATATGCACGCACGCGCCTTCGTCCTCTACCCGCTGGCCGAGATCGCCCCGCAGCTGCAACTGCCCGATGGGCGCAGCCTGGAGCAGCTGCTGGCCGCCTGCCCCTACGAGGGGCTGGAGCGCCTGTAAGCGCAGCGCCGGTAACGCCGTAACAGCGCGGTAACACCCGTGATTGACTTCACGCCCCCCCATCGGGACTATAGGCGTCCCGTTGCCCCGAGGCGGTGCAGAGAGCGCCGTCCAAGAGGCCGAGAGCAGGCGCCACAAGTGCCGTAATCCGGCCCGCTGATGAGGAATCTCCAATGCCTGATGTAACCGTAAGCACCCTGCTGGGCCTGAAGCAGAAGGGCGAGAAGATCGCCATGCTCACCGCCTACGACGCCACCTTCGCCCAGGCAGCCTGCCAGGCCGGTGTGGAAGTGCTGCTGGTGGGAGACTCCCTGGGTATGGTCCTGCAGGGCCACGACAGCACACTGCCGGTGTCGCTGGCCGACATGGCCTACCACACCGCCGCCGTGAAGCGCGGCAACCAGGGCGCGCTGATCCTCGCCGACCTGCCGTTCATGGCCTACGCCACCCTGGAACAGACCTTCGCCAGCAGCGCCGCGCTGATGCAGGCCGGCGCCCACATGATCAAGCTGGAAGGCGCGAGCTGGCTGGCCGAGCCGATCCGCCAGCTGGCCGAGCGCGGCGTGCCGGTCTGCGCCCACCTGGGCCTGACGCCGCAGGCGGTCAACGTGTTCGGCGGTTATAAAGTGCAGGGCCGTGGCGATGCCGCCGCCCGCCAGCTGCGCGCCGACGCCATGGCCCTGGAACAGGCCGGCGCCGCCATGCTGCTGCTCGAGTGCGTGCCCAGCGAACTGGCCGCCGAAATCAGCCAGTCGGTAAAGATCCCGGTGATCGGTATCGGCGCAGGTTCGGCCACCGACGGCCAAGTGCTGGTGATGCACGACATGCTCGGCCTGTCGCTGACCGGCCGCGCACCGAAGTTCGTGAAGAACTTCATGGAAGGTCAGCCCAGCGTCCAGGCCGCTTTCGCCGCCTATGTCCGCGCAGTGAAGGACGTCAGCTTCCCCGCCGAGGAACACGGATTCTCCGCATGAACACCGTCAAGACCGTACTGGAACTGCGCGCCGCCGTGGCGCGCGCGCGGGGCGAGGGCAAGCGCATCGCCTTCGTGCCGACCATGGGCAACCTGCATGAGGGCCACGTGGCCCTGGTGGAGAAGGCTGGCCAGCGCGCCGACTTCGTGGTCGCCAGCATCTTCGTCAACCCGCTGCAGTTCGGCCCCAACGAAGACCTGGCCAAATACCCGCGCACCCTGGCCGCCGACCAGGACAAGCTGGTCGCCGCCGGTTGCCACCTGCTGTTCCACCCCGATGTGGAGGAGATGTATCCCCACGGCCAGGAAGGCCAGACCCGCGTCGGCGTGCCCGGCGTCTCCGAGGGCCTGTGTGGCGCCAGCCGCCCCGGTCACTTCGAGGGCGTGGCCACGGTGGTGACCAAGCTGTTCAACATGGTCCAGCCTGACCTCGCAGTGTTCGGCGAGAAGGACTTCCAGCAACTGGCGGTGATCCGCACCCTGGTGCGCGACCTGAACATGCCGGTGCAGATCATCGGCGAGCCGACCGTGCGCGCCGAGGACGGCCTGGCTCTGTCCTCGCGCAACGGCTACCTGAGCACCGAGCAGCGCGCCCAGGCCCCGGCCCTCCACCGCACCCTGCAGCAGCTGGCCGAAGCCATTCGCAATGGCGACCGTCAGTTCGCCCAGCTGATCGAGCGCGGCCAGGCCAGCCTGGCCAGCGCCGGCTTCCGCCCCGACTACCTGGAGATTCGCGAGGCGCTGAGCCTGCGTCCGGCCCAGGCAGACGATACGCAACTGGTGATCCTGGGCGCCGCCTTCATGGGCAACACGCGCCTGATCGATAACCTGACGCTCGAGCTGTAACCCGCACATCGCCTGGTCTTGAACCCCTTCGGGGGTTCGGGCACACTCTGCCGCCGCCGTATTCCGAGAGGGAAATAGTCATGCACGCCATCATGCTCAAGGCCAAGCTGCACCGCGCCATCGTCACCCATGCGGTGCTCGACTATGAAGGCTCCTGCGCCATCGACGGCGAGTGGCTGGACCTGTCCGGCATTCGCGAGTACGAGCAGATCCAGATCTACAACATCGACAACGGCGAACGCTTCACCACCTACGCCATCCGTGGCGAGGAAGGCTCGAAGATCATCTCGGTCAACGGCGCGGCCGCGCACAAGGCCGGCGTCGGTCATCGCGTGATCATCTGCGCCTACGCCCACTACAGCGAGGCCGAGCTGGCCAACTTCCAGCCGCGCGTGCTGTACATGGGTGCCGACGGCGAGCTGAGCCACACCAGCAACGCGATTCCCGTACAAGTCGCCTGAACGAGTCGCGTCCCGCTACACTCCAAGCCCGGAATCTCCGGGCTTTTTAATGCCCGAAACGCCGCATAACAAGGAAATTGCCGCCCATGGCGTACTACCAGCAACCGCTCGATGTCACCACCCTGCCCGCCTGGCAGGCCCTGCGCCAACACCGCCAGGCCATGCAGGACTTCAGCATGCGCGACGCCTTCGCCAGCGACGCCAAGCGTTTCGAGCGCTTCTCCATGAGCACCAGCGGCATCTTCCTCGACTACTCGAAGAACCTGCTCAGCGAGGAGACCCGCACGCTGCTGGTCAACCTAGCCAGGGAAGCCGGCCTGCAGGAGGCCATCGAGGCCCTGTTCAACGGCGAACACGTCAACTCCTCGGAAGGCCGCCCTGCCCTGCACACCGCCCTGCGCCGCCCCATCGGCGACTGCGTCATGGTCGACGGCGCCAACGTGATGCCGGATGTGCACCGCGTGCTCAACCAGATGACCGACATAGTCGGGCGCATCCACAGCAACCTGTGGCGCGGCTACAGCGAGAAGACCATCACCGACGTGGTCAACATCGGCATCGGCGGCTCCTTCCTCGGCCCGCAGCTGGTGTCCGAGGCGCTGCTGCCGTTCACCCAGCACGGCGTGCGCTGCCATTATCTGGCCAATATCGACGGCAGCGAGTTCCATGAACTGGCCGCCAAGCTGAACGCCGAGACCACCCTGTTCATCGTCTCGTCGAAATCCTTCGGCACCCTGGAAACCCTGAAGAACGCCCAGGCCGCCCGCTCCTGGTACCTGGCCCGTGGCGGTACCGAGGAGAAGCTGTATCGCCACTTCATCGCGGTCACCAGCAACAACCAGGCGGCCATCGAGTTCGGCATCCGCGAGAAAAACATCTTCCCGATGTGGGACTGGGTCGGCGGGCGCTACTCGCTGTGGTCGGCCATCGGCCTGCCGATCGCCCTGGCCATCGGCATGTCCAACTTCAAGGAGTTGCTGTCCGGCGCCTACAGCATGGACAACCATTTCCGCAGCACCAGCTTCGACAAGAACATGCCCGTGCTGCTGGCCTTGCTCGGCGTCTGGTACGGCAACTTCTGGGGCGCCCAGAGCCACGCCATCCTGCCGTACGACCACTACCTGCGGAACATCACCAAGCACCTGCAGCAGCTGGACATGGAGTCCAACGGCAAGAGCGTGCGCCAGGACGGCAGCCCGGTGAGCGTCGAGACCGGCCCGGTGATCTGGGGCGGCGTCGGCTGCAACGGCCAGCACGCCTACCACCAGCTGCTGCACCAAGGCACCCCGCTGATCCCGGCGGACTTCATCGTGCCGGTGGTCAGCTACAACCCGGTGGCCGACCACCATCAGTGGCTGTATGCCAACTGCCTGTCGCAGAGCCAGGCGCTGATGCTCGGCAAGTGCCGCAACGAGGCCGAGGCCGAGCTGCGCGCCAAGGGCCTGAGCGAGGACGAGGTGCAGCGCCTGGCGCCGCACAAGGTGATCCCGGGCAACCGCCCGAGCAACACCCTGGTGCTGGAACGCATCAGCCCGCGCCGCCTCGGCGCGCTGGTGGCCATGTACGAGCACAAGGTGTTCGTGCAGAGCGTGATCTGGGGCATCAACGCCTTCGACCAGTGGGGCGTGGAGCTGGGCAAGGACCTCGGCAAGGGCGTCTACCAGCGCCTCACCGCCTGGGATGCGGCGCCGGCCGAGGACGCCTCGACTCAGGGCCTGATCGACTTCTTCCGCGGTCGTCACCGCGGCTGAAGCGCACCCGCCAGTCGCCGGGCGCAATGCCCGGCGACTGTTTCCCCGCCGCCATGCCGGCATTCCCTCGCACTGCTATCGTTAGCGCCGCCGGCCAGCCCGGAACTGCCTCCCCGGGCGATTGCCGAACCTGAAGGGGCGACCTGCGTGCTCGCGCGCACAGCGCCTGAACGCCGAGGCTTGAACCGAGCAGGTGCTTGGTACACCCTAGCCGGCATCGTGGCTCAACAATAAGACAAGGACCCCGCCATGTTCGAAATCAGCCTTCACCCGGTCAAGGATGCGGTTCGCCAGCGTGCGTACCTGGACAACGAGGCCTATCAGCGCCTCTACCGCCAGTCCGTCGAGCAGCCGGAAGAGTTCTGGAGCGAACAGGCCAAGCAGTTCCTGCACTGGTTCAAGCCCTGGGATCAGCTGCACCACAGCGACCTGGCCAAGGGCGAGGCGCAGTGGTTCAAGGGCGGCCAGCTCAACGTCGCCTACAACTGCATCGACCGCCACCTGGAAAAGCGCGGCGAACAGATCGCCATCATCTGGGAAGGCGACAACCCGGCAGAGTCGGCACATATCACCTACAACAAGCTGCACCACCACGTTAGCCGCCTGGCCAACGTGCTGAAGAGCCGCGGGGTGAAGAAGGGCGACCGGGTGTGCATCTACATGCCCATGGTGCCGGAGGCGGCCTACGCCATGCTGGCCTGCACGCGCATCGGCGCCATCCATTCGGTGGTGTTCGGCGGCTTCTCCCCGGATGCCCTGCGCGACCGCATCCTCGATGCCGACTGCCGCACCGTGATCACCGCCGACGAGGGCGTGCGCGGCGGCAAGTACATCCCGCTGAAGAACAACGTCGACAAGGCCCTGCAGAGCTGCCCGAACGTCAGCACCGTGCTGGTGGTCGAGCGCACCCAGGGCGAGATCGCCTGGGTCGATGGCCGCGACCTCTGGTACCACCAGGCGCTCAAGGAGGCCAGCGCCGACTGCCCGGCCGAGCCGATGGATGCCGAGGACCCGCTGTTCATCCTCTACACCTCCGGCAGCACCGGCAAACCCAAGGGCGTGCTGCACACCACCGGCGGCTACCTGCTGGGCGCGGCGATGACCCACAAGTACGTGTTCGACTACCACGAGGGCGACATCTACTGGTGCACCGCCGACGTCGGCTGGGTCACCGGGCACAGCTACATCGTCTACGGCCCGCTGGCCAACGGCGCCACCACCCTGATGTTCGAGGGCGTACCCAACTACCCGGATGCCTCGCGCTTCTGGCAGGTGATCGACAAGCATCAGGTGAATATCTTCTACACCGCGCCGACCGCCCTGCGCGCGCTGATGCGCGAGGGCGAGGCCGCGGTCAAGACCACCGACCGCAGCAGCCTGCGCCTGCTCGGCTCGGTGGGCGAGCCGATCAACCCCGAGGCCTGGGAGTGGTACTACAACGTGGTCGGCGAGCAACGCTGCCCGATCGTCGACACCTGGTGGCAGACCGAAACCGGCTCGATCCTGATCACCCCGCTGCCCGGCGCCACCGACCTGAAACCCGGCTCGGCGACCCGGCCGTTCTTCGGCGTGCAGCCGGTGCTGCTCGATGAGCAGGGCAAGGAAATCGACGGCCCCGGTGCCGGAGTACTGGCGATCAAGGCCAGCTGGCCGAGCCAGATCCGCAGCGTCTACGGCGACCACCAGCGGATGATCGACACCTACTTCAAGCCCTACCCCGGCTACTACTTCACCGGCGACGGCGCGCGCCGCGACGAGGACGGCTACTGGTGGATCACCGGCCGCGTCGATGATGTGATCAACGTCTCCGGCCACCGCATCGGCACTGCCGAAGTGGAGAGCGCCCTGGTGCTGCACGACGCCGTGGCCGAGGCCGCCGTGGTCGGCTATCCGCACGATCTCAAGGGCCAGAGCATCTACGCCTTCGTCACCACCATGAAGGGCCTGGAGCCTTCCGACGAGCTGAAGAAGGAGTTGCTGGCCCTGGTCGGCAAGGAGATCGGCAGCTTCGCCAAGCCGGAGCTGATCCAGTGGGCGCCGGGCCTGCCCAAGACCCGCTCAGGCAAGATCATGCGCCGCATCCTGCGCAAGATCGCCTGCAACGAACTGGACAACATGGGCGACACCTCGACCCTGGCCGATCCGTCGGTAGTGGACAGCCTGATCGAGCAGCGCCTCAACCAGTAACCCTCCTCCGTAGGGCGGGTAACCCCACGCGCCCCCCCCTAGCCCCTCTCCCTCCGGGAGAGGGGCTAGGGGTCTCACCAGCAACACCGCCGATAACCGAAATCACCATGGAATTCCTCCGCCGCCGCATCGAGCAGCAGGTCCTCAGCCTCAGTGGCATCGTTCTCGGCCAGATCGACTTCAGCCAGCCCCAAGGCGATCCCGGCCTGTTCGGCCCAGACGCGGTGTGCTGGCGCGTGCATGGCGACTTCACCAGCATGATGGTCGGCGGCATCAGCGCCCTGCTGCTACAGGCCCTGCATCCTCTCGCCCTGGCCGGCGTGTGGGACCACTCGAATTTCCGCGAAGACCTGATCGGCCGCCTGCGCCGCACCGGCCAGTTCATCTCCGGCACCACCTTCGGCGCGACCCGCGATGCCGAGTGGCTGATCGACAAGGTGCGCACCATCCATCTCAAGGTGGTCGGCACCGCGCCGGATGGCAGGCCCTACGCGGCCAGCGACCCGGCGCTGCTGACCTGGGTGCACGTGGCCGAAGTGTCGAGCTTCCTCGCCGCCCACCTGCGCTACTGCAACCCCCAGCTCAGCGAGGCCGACCAGGACCGCTACTACGCCGAGGTCGCGCTGATCGCCGAACGCCTGGGCGCCGAGAATGTGCCGCGCTCGCGCGCCGAAGTCGCCGCCTACCTCGATGGCGTGCGCCCGCAGCTGCTGTGTGACGAGCGCTCGCGGGAGATCCTGCGCGTCCTGCAGGGCGCGCCGGCGCCCAGCGCCCTGGCCGTGACGGTGGGCAAGCTGTTGATGCAGGCCGGCTTCGATCTGCTGCCGGACTGGGCACAGGCCATGCTCGACACACCAATCGGCGCCGCCCGCAGCCGGGCGATTCGCGCCGGGGTGAACAGCCTGGCGCCGACGCTGCGCTGGGCCGTGCGTGGCGCCGCGGTGCATCGCGCGCGCCGGCGCCTGGGCCTGCCGCCGCGCGACTGAGCGGTCGGCTCCGGCACTGGCCGGGGTCGAATCGGCTATGCCACCATAGCGCCCCCGTCGCGCCCAACGTGCGCGCACCCGATTTCGAGGAGCCCGTCATGCAAGAAGTCGTCATCGTCGCCGCCACCCGCACCGCCATCGGCAGCTTCCAGGGCTCCCTGGCCGGCGTACCCGCCGTCGACCTGGGCGCCGCGGTGATCAAGCGCCTGCTGGAACAGACCGGCCTCAACGGCAGCGAAGTCGACGAGGTGATCCTCGGCCACGTGCTGACCGCCGGCGCCGGGCAGAACACCGCGCGCCAGGCCTCGATCAAGGCCGGTCTGCCGAATGCCGTGCCGGCGCTGACCCTGAACAAGGTCTGCGGCTCCGGCCTCAAGGCCCTGCACCTAGGTGCCCAGGCAATTCGCTGCGGCGACGCCGAGGTGATCATCGCCGGCGGCATGGAGAACATGAGCCTGGCGCCCTACGTCATGCCCGCCGCCCGCACCGGCCAGCGCATGGGCCACGGCAAGCTGATCGACACCATGATCCAGGACGGCCTGTGGGACGCCTTCAACGACTACCACATGGGCATCACCGCCGAGAACCTGGTGGACAAGTACGGCATCAGCCGCGAGCAGCAGGACGCCTTCGCCGCCGCCTCGCAGCAGAAAGCCGTGGCCGCCATCGAGGCCGGCCGCTTCAATGACGAGATCACCCCGATCCTGATCCCCTCGCGCAAGGGTGACCCGGTCAGCTTCGCCAAAGATGAGCAGCCGCGCGCCGGCACCACCGCAGAAAGCCTGGCCGGCCTCAAACCGGCGTTCAAGAAGGACGGCAGCGTCACCGCCGGCAACGCCTCCAGCCTCAACGACGGCGCCGCCGCCGTGTTGCTGATGAGTGCCGACAAGGCCAAGTCCCTGGGCCTGCCAGTGCTGGCCAGGATTGCTTCCTACGCCAACGCCGGCGTCGACCCGGCAATCATGGGCATCGGCCCGGTCTCCGCCACCAAGCGCTGCCTGGAGAAAGCCGGCTGGCAACTGGCCGACCTCGACCTGATCGAGGCCAACGAAGCCTTCGCCGCCCAGGCCCTGTCGGTCGGCAAGGAGCTGGGTTGGGATGCGGCCAAGGTCAACGTCAATGGCGGCGCCATCGCCCTCGGCCACCCCATCGGCGCCTCCGGCTGCCGCGTGCTGGTGACCCTGCTGCACGAGATGATCAAGCGCGATGCCAAGAAGGGCCTGGCCACCCTGTGCATCGGCGGTGGGCAGGGTGTAGCCCTGGCCATCGAACGCTAACGTTACGCCCATCACTCGCATTCGCGGTGTCGGCGGCGCTTGCCGTAGGCGGTCTACTGTCTGCGCACCGCCTCCTTGCGACTACGAGCGCTGTGCGCGACTGAGCATGGAGTAACGCCGGCCGAGAGCCGGCGTTTTTCTTGGTAAACTGCGCGCCCTCCCGCTTCGAGACGCCGCGCATGTCTTCTCTCGACCAGGCGCTCTCCGCCGCCCTCGATGCCCGCCAGCCATTGCTGGCCGAACTGCACCAGCAGCAGACCGACTGCTACCGGCTGTTCCATGGCAGCCAGGAAGGCGCACCCGGCCTCACCGTCGACCGCTATGGCCCGCAACTGATGGTGCAGAGCTTCCATCAGCCACTGGAGCTCGATGCACTACTCGACCTGCACACCACTATCAACGGGCGCCTCGGCGTCGAACTGCAACTGGTCTACAACGACCGTTCCGGTGGCAACTCGCGCGTAGACCGGCGCGACCCGGTGTACCAGGCCACTCCCGAGGCGCTGGAAGATATGGTCGGCCGGGAATGGGGGCTGAATTACCGGGTACGCGGGCGCCATCCGGGCCAGGACCCGCTGCTGTTCCTCGACCTGCGCGAAGCACGCGGCTGGGTGAAGCGCCACAGCGCCGGCAAGAGCGTGCTCAACCTGTTCGCCTATACCTGCGGCGTCGGCCTGTGCGCCGCGGCCGGTGGCGCGCGCGAGGTGCTCAACCTGGACTTCGCCGAGGGCAATCTGGCAGTAGGCCGCGAGAACGTGGCGCTCAATCCGGGCCTGGCGATGGACTTCGTGCAATCCGACTACTTCCCCGCCATCCGCCAGTTGGCCGGGCTGCCCATCGCCTCCCGCCGCGGGCAGAAGTTGCCGAGCTATCCGCGCCTGGAACAGCGCCAGTTCGACCTGGTACTGCTCGACCCGCCGGCCTGGGCCAAGAGCGCCTTCGGCACCGTCGACCTGCTGCGCGACTACCAGAGCCTGCTCAAGCCGGCGATCCTCGCCACCGCCGAGGATGGCGTGCTGATCTGCTGCAACAACCTGGCGAAAGTGGCGATGGACGACTGGCGCCCGCAGGTGCTGCGCTGCGCCGAGAAACTAGGGCGCCCGGTGCGCGAGTGCGAGCAGATCGTCCCCGCTGCCGACTTCCCCTCGCGCGACGGCCAACCACCACTGAAGACCCTGGTGCTGCGCTTCTAAGTCGGTCACAAGGGCACAGTGCTGGCCCACAAAGCGTGACGGCCCATGCCATACTCCTGGCGTCTTAGCCTGGAAGATGTGCCGCACCATGCCCAAAGGATTGAAACGCGCCGCCTACGCGCTCGCGATTGCATTCGGCCTGTATAGCCTGCTCGGCTTCCTGATCCTGCCCGGTATAGCGCTGCGGGTGGCCAACCAGCAACTGGCCCAATTGGCCACCGTGCCGGCGCGCCTGGAGCGCATCGAGCTCAACCCCTTCAGCCTGGAGCTGCAGCTCTGGGGCCTGCATATCGGCGAGCCGGCCAAGCCGCAGGTCGCCTTCCAGCGCCTGTACGCCAACCTGCAGGTCGACAGCCTGTGGAGCGGCGCCCTGCACCTGGCCGACATCGAGCTGGAGAAGGCGCATACCGAGGTGCTGTTCGCCAAGGACGGCAAGCTCAACCTGACCGGCCTGTTCCAGCTGCCGCCCAGCGAAGAGAAGCCCGCAGCGGAGGAGCCGAGCGAGCCCTTCCCGCTGCGTATCGGCCGCATCGCCCTGATCGAGAACGGCCTGCACTTCGAGGACCTGCGCCCCAGCGAGCCGGTGGAGTTCATCTACGACTCGCTGAATCTGGAGCTGACCAACCTCAGCACGTTGCCCGACGACAACGCCGACATGCAGATGATCGCCATCGGCCCGCGCGGCGGACGCATCGACTGGCAGGGCCAGGTCAGCCTCACCCCGATCACCTCCAAGGGTCAGCTCAAGATCACCGACGGCAAGCTCAAGGGCGTGTGGCCCTATGTGCGCGATGCCGTGCCACTGGTATTGGAAGACGGCGTGCTCGACCTCAGCGCCGAGTACTCGCTGAACCTGGCCAAGGGCACCGAGCTGCAGCTGAGCAATGTCAGCGCGGCGCTCTCCAGCTTCGCCATCAAGAGCCCCGAGGACAAGCCGCTGGCTCGCCTGGAGCGCCTGGACGTCAGCGACACCAGCCTGGATCTGGCCAAGCAGCAGGTGGTGATCGGCAAGATTCGCAGCCACAAGCTGGAAACCTGGGCGGCCCGCGAGAAGGACGGCCAGCTGGACTGGCAGAAGCTGTTCGCCAGCCATAGCAAGCCTGCTCCGGCAGCCACACCTGCTGCCCCGCAGACGCCCGCCGCCGTTCCCGAAGCTCCGGCTCCGGCTCCGGCTCCGGCTCCGGCTCCGAACGAGGGTGGTGCAGGCTCTACGCCCGCAACAGCCGCACCGAATGCTTCTCAACAAACCGCCAGCGCCGCAGCTCCGGCAGAGCCGAAAAAACCGGAAGAGCCGGCCAAGCCCTGGCAGGTGCTGCTGCGCGATGTGCAGCTGCGCGACTACCAGATCCACCTGGCCGACCGCGCCGCAGGCGCCCAGGAGGTCAAGCTCGACCTGGCCCCGTTCCATCTCGATCTCAAGGACTTCGACAGCCTGGGCACCTCGCCCTTCGCCCTCAAGCTCGATACCGGGGTGAACAAGCGCGGGCAGATCAAGGCCGATGGCCAGGTCCAGCTACAGCCGACCACCGCCAAACTGCAGCTGGTCACCCGTGACATCGATCTGCGCCTGGCCCAGTCCTATATCAGCCCCTTCGTCCGCCTGGAGCTGCGCAGCGGCCTGCTCGGCAGCGACCTGGCCGTGAACCTGAAGAGCGTCGATCCGCTGGCCTTCAGCATCGGCGGCCGCGCCGAGGTCAACCAACTGCATACTCTGGATACCCTCAAGGACCGCGACTTCCTCAAGTGGCAGCAACTGGTGGTGGAGGGGCTGGACTATCAGCACGAACAGGGCCTGGTGATCGGCCAGGTCAATCTGCAGCAGCCTTATGCGCGCTTCATCATCAACGAGGACCTGACCACCAATATCAACGACCTGGTCATCGCTCAGCCCGCCGACCCGAAGGCCAAGCCGGCGCCCGCCGGCAAACAACTGCCGATCCGCATCGGCGGAGTGAACATCAAGGATGGCTCGGCCAACTTCGCCGATTTCAGCCTGACCCCCAACTTCGCCACCGCCATCCAGCAACTCAATGGCCAGATCGGCACCCTGGACAACCAGAGCCCGAAGACCGCCAGCGTCGATATCAAGGGCAAGGTCGACAAGTACGCGCCGGTCACCATCAAGGGCGGGCTGACGCCGTTCGACCCGATGAACAGCCTGGATATCGCCACCAGCTTCAAGAACGTCGAGCTGACCACCCTCACCCCCTACTCCGGCAAGTTCGCCGGCTACCGCATCAAGAAGGGCCGCCTCAACCTGGACCTGCACTACCAGATCGAGAAGGGCCAGCTGAACGCCGAGAACAAGCTGCTGCTGGAGGACCTGCAGCTGGGCGAGAAGGTCGACAGCAAGGACGCCGTGGACCTGCCGATCCGCCTGGCCGTGGCCCTGCTCAAGGACACCAAGGGCAATATCGATATCCAGCTGCCGGTGCAGGGCAATCTCAACGACCCGCAGTTCAGCGTCATGCCCATCGTCTGGCAGACCATGCGCAATCTGGTGCTGCGCGCCGCCCAGGCACCGTTCAAGTTCATCGCCGGCCTGGTCGGTGGTGGCGAGGCCGACCTCAGCCAGGTGCAGTTCGCCGCGGGCAGCAGCGAGCTGGACGGCGCCGCGCAGAAATCCCTGGATACCCTGGCTGCCGCGCTCAAGGAGCGTCCGGTGCTGCGCCTGGAAGTGGAAGGCATGAGTGCCGAAGCCAGCGATGGTCCGCTGCTGGCCGTGCAACGCCTGGAGCGCGAATACCAGAGCACCCAGTACAAGATGCTGCAGCGCAACGGCGACCAGGTACCGGCCGAGCCCGAGCTGCTGGTGGTGAACGAGGACGACAAGGCGGTGCTGTTGGAAGGCATCTACCGCACCCGCCTGAAGCAGCAGCCTCCCGCAGAATGGAAGGAGCTGCCGGACGAAGAGCGCACGGCGAAGATGCGCAACGCCGTGCTGGAGTCGTGGTCCAAGAGCGAACTGCTGCTGCGCCAACTCGGCCAGGCCCGAGCGGCCAGCATCAAGGACTATCTGGTGGAGCGCGGCGGCCTGGAAGACCAGCGCATCTATCTGCTCGACGTAAGCCTGGCTCAGGGCCAGGCGGGAGAGAACGTGGCTACCGCGCTGCACCTGGGGAGTCTGTAATGCACAGGAAATTGCTAGCTGCTGCCATGCTGCTGGCCTGCGGTCTCGCCGAGGCAGGCACGTTGCGCTGCGGCAGCAAACTGGTTAACGAGGGTGACCGCGCTTTTGAGGTAGAGCGCAAATGCGGCGAGCCGGACCATCGAGATCTGGTGGGGTACACCGGCGGCGTCTATGGCGACCGCGAGCTGGTCATCGAAGAGTGGGTCTATGGACCGAGCAACGGCATGCTCAATATCCTCACGTTTCAGGGCAATCGCCTGACCCGTATCGAAACCAAACGCGCCGACTGACAATTGGCCCACCGAGGTGAAGTTCGCCGCCAGGAATCATCGATGCACAAACTCGCTACTCTCGCCCTCTGCCTGTTGCTGGCCAACGCAGCAGAAGCCAGCTCGACCCTGCGCTGCGGCAGCAAGCTGATCAGCACTCAGGATCTGGCCAGTGAGATAGAGGCCAAGTGCGGAGAGCCTGCCAGCCGAGACTTTCTCGGCTATCGGGAGGTGATTGATTATTATGGCTTCGTCAACGAAGTACCCATCGAGGAATGGGTCTACGGACCAAAGAACGGCATGTATTATTTTCTCCGTCTGGAAGGCAACCGCCTGATCAAGATCGAGAGCAAGCGCAAAAACTGACGATAGCCACTCAACAAGGATGATTTTCATGAAAAGGGAAACTCTACTGCTTGGCAGTCTGCTGATCGCTTTCAGCGCCAACAGCCATGCGGCCTCGCTACGTTGTGCCAAGGGCCTCGCCAGTACCGGCGACCGCAGCGTCGAAGTGCTGAGCAAGTGCGGAGAACCCATCAGCAAAGCCGTCGTCGGCTACGTAGTCAGCGAGCGCCAGAACATTGAGGTCCCGCAGGAAGAGTGGGTCTACACACCGGAAGGCGGGATGCAATATTTTCTGTTAATCGAGAGCGGGGTTCTTACTCGCATCGACAGCAAACGAGGGGGCTAGTTAGCAGCGACAAGGACGTAATCCATGCTGATCATCCCCGCCGAGCACCCGCTGGACTGGAAGCGCCCGCCAGTCATCACGCTGCTGCTGATTCTGCTCAACACCCTGATCTACTTCGCCTACCAGGGCAGTGACGAAGCTCGCCGCGAGGTGGCGGTGCAGAGCTATCTCGACGGCGGCCTGCTGGGCCGCGAGCGCGCACTGTTCCTCGAGGACATCGCCCAGCGGGAAAAGCTGGACGATGAGCAGCGTGAATATATCGACCATATGCGCCGCCAGGAGCTGGCCGGGTGGATACTGCACGACCTGCAGTTCGAGCACACACTGCACCAGCGCAGCGACTTCCGCGCCGATCAAGCCTGGCAGGCGGCACGCGCCAGGGCCGAAGAGGCGCGCAACCAGCTCAGCACATTCCGCTTCGGCTTCATTCCGGCGCAATTCACCCTCGAGGGGCTGTTCGGGGCCATGTTCCTGCATGGCAGCTTCGACCACCTGCTGGGCAACATGCTGTTCCTGTTCATCTTCGGCTTCGCCCTGGAGATCGCCCTGGGGCGCTGGGTCTATCTGGGACTGTACCTGCTCAGCGGCCTCGCCTCGCACCTGCTGTGGTGGGCGCTGGATCCGGTGTGGGTCACCGGCGTGGGGGCTTCGGGAGCCATCTCGGGGCTGATGGGCATGTACATCGGCGTGTATGGCCTGCGCCGAATCAACTTCTTCTACTGGCTGGGCCCGCTGATCGGCTACTTCAAGGCACCGGCCCTGTGGATACTGCCGGTCTGGATGGGCAAGGAACTCTACGGCCTGCTGGCGGCGGACGATCACGTCAACTATTACGCCCACCTCGGCGGCCTCGGCGCGGGTTTCCTCACCGTGTGGCTGGCGCGACTCAGCGGCCGCCTGCAGATGGACGAAGCCTATCTGCTCAAGGAAGACCCGGACGCGCCCTTCAAGCGCGAACTGGCGGCGCTGGATCAGCTTATCGGCCAGTTCGCCCTGCCCCAGGCCGCTATCCGCGGCCCCGATCTGCTGACCCGCTATCCCGGCCGCCTCGCGCTGCTCGAGCGGCTCTATGCCGTGGCCTGTGGGCGCCAGGACAAGGCGCTGCTGACTCAAGTACTCAAGCAGCTGTTCGCCCTGCCGGACACTCCCGAAGCCAGGCCACTGCTGCTGCGCATGGCCGGTGATAGCAGCGAAACGCACCGCCAGCTGCTGGGACATCCCACCGTGCAATTGCACCTGCTGCAGAAGCTGATCCGCATTGGCGAAGGCCCTCACGGTCTGACTGCATGGCGGCGGCTCAGCCAGATGCCGCAACCCCTCCAGCAATTGCCGCCGCTGACCTTGCAGCTGGCCAAGCAACTGGGGCAGCGCCGGGACCTGCGAGCGGTAAGCGAACTGGCTCAGTATCTGCGCAAGGCCTTCCCCGAGGCGGAGCAGACCCAGCAGCTGAGTTTCTATCAACAGAATCTGGCGCGCTGAGCCCATAAAAAAGCCCCGAATTCGGGGCTTTTTTATGGCAAACGGCTGCTACAGCTTGCTGCTGAAGTCGCGCACTTCCTGTTGCGCCCGCTCCTTGGTCCAGCCGTAACGCTCCTGCAGCTTGCCTTCCAGATACTCGCTATGACCTTCGACGATATCCAGGTCGTCATTAGTCAAATTGCCCCAGCGCTCCTGAATACGGCCGGAGAGCTGTTTCCATTTGCCTTTGATCACATCGGAGTTCATGGCGTTTCCTCCCATGGGGCACTGCCGGCCATGCCGGCAGCGCTGTGGGTTATTCGGTAGATTTCAGGCCATCGGCGGATACGGAAGTCACGCCCTTGATCGCCTTGGCTTTCTCCACCGCCAAATCACGCTCGGCATCGGTCGGCACCACACCGGACAGCGAGACCACGCCTTCGTTGGTTTCCACCTTGATATCCAGGCCGCTGATGCTGTCGTCAGCCAGGAAGCTGGCTTTCACCTTGCTGGTGATCCAGGTATCGGTAACCGCTTCTTCCGCCTCGTTGACGGTTTCACTGGCGGCCAGTTGCAGAGGCTCGTCGGCGAAGGCCGCATTGCTCAGCGGCATGCCGATGACAGCGGCGGTAAGAGCGGCAAGGGTCCACTTGTTGAAAGGCTGTTTCATAGCGATCTACTCCTGATTGCTTCGGAAGTATTCGCAGCCAACTCCTGGCTGCGCTTGCAGGGAGAGATATCGCAAGCGCTATGCCAGTTTTTCTTCGAAAATAATTCCTTAATTTTCAATAACTTGAAATAACAAGAAGCCAAACGGGGCATGCAAAATGCCGAAACCGCGAGAATAAGCCGTGCAGATTGCAATACCTGGCGTTATGCCCGTGCCGCCAACTGGGCGATGATGGCCTCCAGGCCGGCCACCTCTCCCAACAGGGGGGATTGCGGATAGCGGGCACGAATGAAGCCCAGCAGCTTCTGCGCCGGCTCCAGCTGCCCCAACCCCTCGGCAAAACCGCGGGCGGCCAGCAGATACGCCCGTGGAATATGCGGATAGTCAGGGAAACGCTGATGCAGATTGCGCAGCAGGCTCAGCCCTTCGCGAGTCTTGTGCCGCTGCAGCAGGGCCTCCGCCACGCGCTCGCAGACCTGGGCATCGTCCGGCAGATAGTCGGGCTTCAGCTGGCGGGCATTCAGCAACGCCGTGGCAGCCTGAGCCGGATTCAGGCGTGCCACCAACGGCAGGTAATGCGCCAGATGGCGCAGGCAGCGCTCGCGCGCATCGAGACCGAACAGCAGCTGATGGAAGCGCTCGTTGAGCTTGAGGTCATTGGGCGCCACGTCCAGCGCCTTGGCCAGCACCTCCAGGGCATGGCCACTCTGCCCTTCCTTCAAGCGCACCTCGGCATCGGCGAGGGCGCGGCGACGACGGTACTCCTCGGCAGGAAAGCCGCTCGGCGCCTGGTCATCCACCGCCACGTATCCCAGGGCGCCCTGATACTGGAATACGGCGTAGCCCATCATGGCGCACATCACCACACTGAAATAACCGAACAGCAGCGCAGCGACGGGGATCAGCACCACCTCGGGCAAGCCCTTGGACAGCATGTAGATGACCCAGTCCGGCGACTGCCAGAGGATGAACAGAAAGACCCAGAGAATCAGATAGCGCCAGCCCATGGCCTGGATCACCGAACCGACCTGATCGGGGCTCAGTGCGGCACCCAGGGTCTTGTCCAGCGCCAAGCGGATCAGGCTGGCCGGGATCAGCAGTTGTACGCCCAGGGTGGCCGTCCAGAACAGCGCCTCGCTGTCGAAGTCCGCCGCCAGCCAGACCACGGCGAAGGACAGGAAGAAGATCACCAGCACCCGCCAGAACAGGCTGAAGCCTTCGCCGTCGAAGGCGCTGAGCAGGGACGGAGCCTCGCGCGTGCCCTGGCTGGCACTCTCGATCACGCTCTGCAGGTACTTGGTGGCCACGCAGAACAATGCCAGCCACAGCAGCTTCCAGGCCGGCATGAACAGGCTGGCCAGGCATAGCGCGGCGGCAAAGGCCAACGGGCCGGGCTGCAGGCCATAGCGGAAGAACGCGGGAATGCGCTGCCAGAACGGTTGCGCGGTGTTGGCCGCGCCGAGGAAGCGCAGCTTGCCGCCGCACAGCGGACATTGCGGCTCCAGCTCCGGTGCGTCGGCATTCAGCGGAACGCAGCAGTCGCCATAGTCACGCTGGCAAGGTGAGCAATGCCAGGTCGCGGGCTGGGCGGGATGATAGCGGCAGTGAGTGATTTCCATCGCCAGACGTCCTTGTTGGGTACTGCGGAAAGCGCCATTGTCGGGGCAAATCGTGGGCAAAAAAAAGAGGGCCCGCATGGGGCCCTCCTCTCTACCGCCTGACCTGGACTTAAACGCCCGAAGCCTTGGCAGCGGCAACGTCCTTGATGGACAGCTTGATGCGGCCGCGGTTGTCGACGTCCAGTACCAGCACTTCGACTTCCTGACCTTCCTTCAGCACGTCGGTGACCTTCTCCACGCGAGCGTCGCTCAGCATGGAGATGTGCACCAGACCGTCCTTGCCCGGCAGGATGTTGACGAAGGCGCCGAAGTCGACGATGCGCTCGACCTTGCCGACATAGATCTTGCCGATCTCGGCTTCCGCGGTGATACCCAGAACGCGCTGACGCGCGGCCTCGGCAGCTTCCTTGGTTTCGCCGAAGATCTTGATCGAGCCGTCGTCTTCGATGTCGATCGAGGCCTTGGTCTCTTCGCAGATACCACGGATGGTGGCGCCGCCCTTGCCGATGACGTCGCGGATCTTGTCCTGGTCGATCTTCATCGCGATCATGGTCGGGGCGTTGGCCGACAGCTCGGTGCGCGACTGGGCGATGACCTTGTTCATCTGGCCGAGGATGTTCAGGCGAGCTTCCAGGGCCTGATTCAGGGCGATCTCCATGATCTCTTCGGTGATGCCCTGGATCTTGATGTCCATCTGCAGCGCGGTCACGCCATTGGCGGTACCGGCAACCTTGAAGTCCATGTCGCCCAGGTGGTCTTCGTCACCGAGGATGTCGGTCAGTACGGCAAACTTGTCGCCTTCCTTGACCAGACCCATGGCGATACCGGCCACCGGCGCCTTCATCGGCACGCCGGCGTCCATCAGGGCCAGGGAAGCGCCGCAGACCGAAGCCATCGAGGACGAACCGTTGGACTCGGTGATTTCCGAGACGATACGGATGGTGTACGGGAACTCGTCGGCAGCCGGCAGCATGGCGGCTACGCCACGACGGGCCAGACGACCGTGGCCGATTTCGCGGCGGCCGGTGGCGCCCATGCGACCACACTCGCCGACCGAGTAGGGCGGGAAGTTGTAGTGCAGCATGAAAGGATCTTTTTTCTCGCCTTCCAGGGTGTCGAGCAGCTGCGCGTCACGGGCGGTGCCGAGGGTGGCAACCACCAGGGCTTGGGTTTCGCCACGGGTGAACAGGGCCGAGCCGTGGGTCTTGTCGAGCACGCCGACTTCGATGTTCAGGCCACGTACGGTGCGAGTGTCGCGACCGTCGATACGCGGTTTGCCGTTGACGATGTTCTCGCGCACGGTGCGGTATTCGATCAGGCCGAAGGCGTCTTTGACTTCGCCGGAGGACGGCTGGCCTTCTTCACCGGAGAACTTGGCAACGACCTGGTCGCGCAGCTCGTCCAGACGGTTGTAGCGGTCCTGCTTGATGGTGATGGTGTAGGCCTGGGAGATGGCCTCGCCGAACTCGGCCTTGATGGCGCTGAGCAGAGCGGTGTTCTCGGCCGGAGCGGTCCAGTTCCAGCGTGGCTTGCCGGTTTCGGCAGCCAGTTCGCCAACGGCCTTGATCACGGCCTGGAACTCGTCATGGGCGAACAGTACGGCGCCCAGCATCTGGTCTTCGGTCAGCTCTTTGGCCTCGGATTCGACCATCAGCACGGCGTCTTTGGTACCGGCCACGACCATGTCCAGGCTGGAGGCCTTGAGCTGCTCGTAAGTCGGGTTCAGCAGGTAGCCGGTTTCCGGGTGGAAGGCAACGCGTGCGGCGCCGATCGGGCCGTCGAACGGGATGCCGGAGATGGCCAGGGCGGCCGAGGTGCCGATCATCGCGGCGATGTCCGGATCGGTCTTCTTGCTGGTGGAGACCACGGTGCAGATGACCTGCACTTCGTTGAGGAAGCCTTCCGGGAACAGCGGACGGATCGGACGGTCGATCAGGCGCGAGGTCAGGGTCTCTTTCTCGGAAGGACGCGCTTCACGCTTGAAGAAGCCGCCAGGGATCTTGCCGGCGGCGTAGGTTTTTTCCTGGTAGTGCACGGACAGCGGGAAGAAGCCCTTGCCCGGGTCGGCTTGCTTGGCGCCAACCACGGTGCACAGCACGCTGACATCGTTGTCCACGGTGACCAGAACGGCACCGGAGGCCTGACGGGCAATGCGCCCGGTTTCGAGGGTGACGGTCGACTGACCGAACTGGAACTTTTTAATAACCGGAGTCACGGTATTTTCCTTCTCTTTGTTGCCTTGGGGGAAACTGCTGCAACAGGGGCCTGCTGCCCCTGAAACCTGTTCAGAACTCGGCTCGGTGGAGCCGGTTTTTGAACGGGTTTCAAATTCCGTTCTGTAGAAAGCCAGAAGCTGGAAGACCGAAGCCGCTGGCCGGTATCAACCGTCCCGCAACCCCGAGCTTCCAGCTTCTCACTTCAGGTGTACGTCTTAGCGACGCAGACCCAGGCGACCGATGAGGGCGCTGTAACGACTGGTGTCCTTACCCTTCAGGTAGTCCAGCAGCTTGCGGCGCTGGTTAACCATGCGGATCAGGCCACGACGCGAGTGGTGGTCTTTGCCGTTGGCCTTGAAGTGGTCCTGCAGCTTGTTGATGTTGGCGGTCAGCAGGGCAACCTGCACTTCCGGAGAACCGGTATCGCCTTCAGCTTGCTTGTAGTCGTTAACGATCTGGGCTTTTTCTTCAACGCTCAGTGCCATGGTAATGGGCTCCTAGAGTGAACAGGCCGGGAGCGACTCCCGTGTTTTAAATGGAGGAATGACCGCGCCTGTTGACAGCCACCCTCTTGGCCGCGAGTGAACGAGTCCGCCCGCGGTTCCGGTCATTCGACCGAATCAGTTGCCCTGGGCCGGAGCCCGGAGCCTCTAGCGCTATCAAGTAGCGGTAGAGATCAATCGCTTCGGCGCGATGCGCCCGTCTTCGCTCACTTCACCGATACCGATGAAGCGGCCGTTGTGATCCTGCACCCGGACCATGCCGAACTTCGGCGCTTCCGGAGCGCGTACCGGCTGGCCATGCAGCCAGTAATAGGCGCTGTGCTCGCTGAACTGCAGCAGGGGCCAGTGCTCCAGGCCGCTGTCCGATGGCAGCAGGAAGCGATCCAGCGCCTCGTTGCCACCTTCCGCGTGCACCCGCTCCAGCTCTTCCAGCGTCACCGTCTGCGCCAGGCTGAACGGCCCGGCCTGGGTACGCCGCAACTCGGCGACGTGGGCACCACAGCCCAGCCCGCGACCTAGATCCTCCACCAGGGTACGGATATAGGTGCCTTTGCTGCAGGCCACGGACAGGCGCAACTGCGCATTATCCAGGGCCAGCAAATCCAAGCGCGCGATAGTAACAGATCGCGCCTCGCGCTCCACTACCTCACCGGCACGCGCCAGCTTGTACAGCGGCTGGCCGTCCTTCTTCAGGGCGGAGTACATCGGCGGTATCTGTTTGATTTCACCACGGAAACGCGGCAGCTGCGCCTCCACGTCATCCCGACCGACGGTCACCTCGCGGCGCTCGAGCACATCCCCCTCGGCATCGCCGGTGGTGGTGGTCACGCCGAGCTGAGCCAGGGTCTCGTAGCCCTTGTCGGCATCCAGCAGATACTGGGAGAACTTGGTGGCTTCGCCGAAGCACAGCGGCAGCACGCCGGTGGCCAGTGGATCGAGGCTACCGGTGTGACCGGCCTTCTCGGCATTGAGCAACCAGCGCACCTTCTGCAGGGCCTGGTTGGAGCTCATGCCATGCGGCTTGTCGAGAATCAGGATGCCACTGACATTGCGGCGGATACGTTTTACCTGGGCCACGCTCAGTCGTCCTGATGCTTGCTGTCTTCGGACACCGCACGATCGATCAGCGCCGACAGGTGCGTACCACGGGAGATGCTCTCGTCGTAGTGGAAATGCAGCTGCGGCACGCTGCGCAGCTTCATCGCCTTGCCCAGCAGCATGCGCAGGTAGCCGGCGGCATCGTTGAGCACACGCACGTTCTGCTTGATCTTCTCCGCATCGTTCTCGCCCATCACGGTGATGAACACCTTGGCGTGGCCGACGTCGCGACTGACGTCGACGGCGGTGATGGTGACGAAGCCCAGGCGCGGGTCCTTGACCTCGCGCGGAATCATCTGCGCCAGCTCGCGCTGGATCTGATCGCCGATACGCTGGGTACGGCTATACACTTTTGCCATTTCTTCCTACCTCACCCGCGACGCTGTCAGCGGGTTCACAAGCGGCAAACGCCCGGCCGCGCTGATGCGGGGCCGGGCGTCCGGTGTTGCGGGCCGTCCCTTACAGGGTACGAGCCACCTGGACCTTCTCGAACACTTCGATCTTGTCCCCGACCTTGACGTCGTTGTAGCTCTTCACGGCGATACCGCACTCCATGCCGTTACGCACTTCGGCGACGTCGTCCTTGAAGCGGCGCAGGGATTCCAGCTCGCCTTCGAAGATCACCACGTCTTCGCGCAGTACGCGAATCGGACGGTTGCGATAGACGGTGCCCTCGATGACCATGCAGCCGGCGACGGCGCCGAACTTCGGCGAACGGAACACGTCACGCACTTCGGCGGTACCCAGGATGTTCTCGCGAACATCGCTGCCGAGCATGCCGGTCAGGGCCTTCTTGACGTCTTCGATGATGTCGTAGATCACGTTGTAGTAACGCATGTCCAGGCCTTCGGCCTCGACGATCTTGCGCGCACCGGCATCGGCACGCACGTTGAAGCCGAACAGCACCGCGTTGGAAGCCAGCGCCAGGTTGGCATCGGACTCGGTGATACCACCGACACCGCCACCGACCACGCGAACCTGGACTTCGTCGTTGCCCAGGCCGCTGAGCGAACCTTGCAGCGCCTCGAGGGAGCCACGGACGTCGGATTTGAGGACGATGTTGAGCGTCTTCTTCTCTTCCTGGCCCATGTTCTCGAAGATGTTTTCCAGCTTGCCGGCGTGAGCACGGGCCAGCTTCACTTCGCGGAACTTGCCCTGACGGAACAGAGCGACTTCGCGGGCCTTCTTCTCGTCGGCTACCACGGTCAGGTCGTCACCGGCATCCGGGGTGCCGTCCAGGCCGAGAATCTCGACCGGAATCGACGGACCGGCTTCCTTGATCGGCTGGCCGTTCTCGTCGAGCATGGCACGCACGCGGCCATAGTTGACGCCGCACAGAACCATGTCGCCCTGGCGCAGGGTACCGTCCTGGACCAGCACGGTGGCTACCGGGCCGCGGCCCTTGTCCAGACGCGATTCGACCACCACACCACGGCCAGGAGCCGACGGAGTGGCTTTCAGCTCGAGAACCTCGGCCTGCAGCAGTACGGCTTCGAGCAGCTCGTCGACGCCGGTACCAGCCTTGGCCGAAACACCTACGAACGGAGCATCGCCGCCCCACTCTTCCGGAATCACATCCAGCGCGGCCAGGCCGTTCTTGATGTTGTCCGGGTTGGCGTCGGGCTTGTCCATCTTGTTAATTGCGACCACGATCGGCACGCCAGCCGCTTTCGCGTGCTGCACGGCTTCCTGGGTCTGCGGCATCACACCGTCATCGGCCGCGACGACCAGAATGACGATGTCGGTGGCCTTGGCACCGCGGGCACGCATCGCGGTGAACGCGGCGTGGCCCGGGGTATCGAGGAAGGTGACCATGCCGCGGTCGGTTTCCACGTGGTAGGCACCGATGTGCTGGGTGATACCACCGGCCTCGCCAGCGGCTACCTTGGCACGACGGATGTAGTCGAGCAGAGAGGTCTTGCCGTGGTCGACGTGGCCCATCACGGTCACTACCGGTGCACGGGAGAAAGCCTCGCCTTCGAACCTCAGCGACTCGGCCAGCTGCTCTTCGAGCGCGTTCTCGCTGACCAGCTTGACCTTGTGGCCCATTTCCTCGGCGACCAGCTGAGCGGTCTCCTGGTCCAGGACCTGGTTGATGGTCACCGGGGAGCCCATCTTGAACATGAACTTGACCACTTCGGCACCCTTGACCGACATCTGGGCAGCCAGGTCGCCAACGGTAATGGTCTCGCCGATCGCTACTTCGCGCACAATAGGTCCTGTCGGGCTCTGGAACCCGTGCTGGTTACGCTTCTTCGGCTTCATCCGACCACCGCGACGGCGGTAATCGTCGACTTCTTCGTCGGTGCTGCGCGGAGCGACACGCGGAGCCGGCGCCTTTTCCTTCTCCTTGAGGGAAGGACGGTGCTGGGCATGCTTGCGGTCGCGACGCTCGTCGTCGTCGCTGCGGGCCGGTTTGTCTTTCTCGACGCGACGCGGCTCTTCCTTCTTGCGCTCGACGGCAACAGTAGGTTCGGCAGCGGCGGCGGCAGCCACGATCGGGGCAACGTCCACAGGCGCTTCGGCTGCGGCCGGAGCAGCAGCCTGCGGCTTGCTGGCGGCCGCTTCGGCCTGCTTGCGCGCCTCTTCCTCGGCCTTCAGACGCACAGCCTCTTCAGCGGCGCGCTGCTCTTCCAGCTCACGCTGCTTCTCGGCTTCGATCTCGGCCGGGCTGCGCTTGACGTAGGTCTTCTTCTTGCGCACTTCCACGCTGATGGTCTTGCTACCGGCAACCTTCAGGGTGGTGGTGGTCTTGCGCTGCAGGGTGATCTTGCGCGGCTCTTCCAGCTTCTCGCCGTGGCTGCCTTTCAGGTGCGCCAGCAGGGCCTGCTTCTCGTTGTCGGTCACCACTTGCTCGGCACTGGTGTGAGGCAAACCCGCCTCACGCATCTGCTGCAGCAGTCGCTCCACTGGTGTATCGACCACTTGGGCCAGTTCTTTCACCGTGACTTGCGTCATGCATCTCTCTCCTCAGGCCGCAACCGCTTACTCGAACCAATGGGCTCGGGCGGCCATGATCAGCTTGCCGGCACGCTCTTCTTGCATGCCGTCGATGTCGAGCAGGTCGTCGATCGACTGCTCGGCCAGGTCTTCGCGGGTAACTACGCCACGCACCGCCAGTTCCTGGGCCAGCGTCTTGTCCATGCCTTCCAGGGAAAGCAGGTCTTCGGCAGGCTGGGCATCGGCCAGCTTCTCTTCGTTGGCGATGGCCTTGGTCAGCAGACGGTCCTTGGCACGAGCACGCAGCTCGTTGACGATGTCCTCGTCGAAACCGTCGATGCTGAGCATCTCTTCCATCGGCACGTAGGCAATCTCTTCCAGGCTGGTGAAGCCTTCCTCGACCAGTACCTGGGCCAGCTCCTCGTCGACTTCCAGCTCGTCGACGAAGGCCTGCAGGATGTCGCCGGTCTCGGCCTGCTGCTTGGCCTGGATGTCGGCCTCGGTCATCACGTTCAGGGTCCAGCCGGTCAACTGGCTGGCCAGACGCACGTTCTGGCCACCGCGGCCGATGGCCTGGGCCAGGTTGTCTTCACCGACGGCGATGTCCATGGCGTGGGCATCTTCGTCGACGATGATCGCCGCCACTTCGGCCGGAGCCATGGCGTTGATCACGAACTGGGCGACGTTCTCGTCCCACAGCACGATGTCCACACGCTCGCCACCGATCTCGCCGGAGACGGCCTGGACGCGCGAACCGCGCATGCCGATGCAGGCGCCTTGCGGGTCGATACGCTTGTCCTTGGAGCGCACGGCGATCTTGGCGCGCGAACCCGGGTCACGGGAGGCGGCCATCACTTCGATCAGGCCTTCGGCGATTTCCGGCACTTCGATGGTGAACAGCTCGATCAGCATCTGCGGCGCGGTGCGCGACAGGATCAGCTGCGGACCACGGTTCTCGGTGCGGATCTCCTTGAGCAGGGCACGCATGCGCGCGCCGACGCGGAAGGTCTCGCGCGGAATGATGTCTTCGCGGGCCAGCAGCGCTTCCGCGTTGTTGCCAAGGTCGACGATCACGCTGTCGCGGGTAACCTTCTTCACGGTACCGGAGATGATCTCGCCAACGCGCTCGCGATAGGCGTCGACCACCTGGGCACGCTCGGCCTCGCGCACCTTCTGCACGATGACCTGCTTAGCGGTCTGCGCGGCGATACGGCCGAACTCGATGGACTCGACCGGCTCCTCGACAAAATCGCCGAGCTTGGCGCCGGCCTCGCGCTCCTGCGCCTGCTCGACAGTCAGCTGGGCAGCCGGGTTTTCCAGATCGTCCTCGGCAACCACTTCCCAACGACGGAAGGTCTCATAGCTGCCGTTATGGCGGTTGATCGCCACGCGCAGCTCGACTTCGTCGTCGAAACGTTTCTTGGTCGCCGTCGCCAGAGCCAGCTCCAGCGCCTCGAAAATCACATCGGCCGGTACGCCTTTCTCGTTGGATACCGACTCAACAACCAGCAGTACTTCTTTACTCATCGTACGCCTCGCCTTTCGCAATCCATTGGATCCGCGGGATCCGCGTCTCAGTCAAAACGGGGGATAATGTTGGCCTTGTCGATCAGATCGATCGGCAACAGGAATTCGTGGTCATCCACCAGCACCACCACGTCCTGCTCCTCCACACCGCGAAGGAGGCCCTGGAAATTGCGCCGCCCATCGAAGGGCGAACGCAGCTTGATCTTCACCTGCTCGCCAACATGCTTGGCGAACTGTTCGATGGTGAACAGCGGTCGATCCATACCCGGCGAAGACACCTCGAGGGTGTATTCGCTGCTGATCGGATCTTCGACGTCCAGCACGGCGCTGACCTGCCGGCTGACCACCTCGCAATCCTCGATCAGGATGCCGTTGGCATGATCGATGTACACGCGCAGCAGGGAATGCCGCCCCTGGGAGATGAACTCGATGCCCCAGCATTGATAGCCGAGAGATTCGATCACCGGGGCCAACATGGCCTGCAACTGTTCCAGCTTGCTCGACACCCGAAGCCCTCCGCGCATGTCGTAGAAATAAAAAATGGGCGAAACGCCCATCCATCGTGCCACCCGACGTAAAGCCGGTGGCGGATTGTCCAGCTAGCAAAAAGCCCCTGAATAAGGGGCTTCTTTACGACTGGTTGCGGGGGCTGGATTTGAACCAACGACCTTCGGGTTATGAGCCCGACGAGCTACCAGACTGCTCCACCCCGCGCCAAAGCTGGGCCAAGAGTATACGGACCTAACCCCTGAGGGTCAACCGAACTCCTGAAAACGACAAGGCCCGCAACCTGCGGGCCCTGCCGAAATATGGTACCGAGGAGGGGACTCGAACCCCTACAGCCTATGGCCACTACCACCTCAAGGTAGCGTGTCTACCAATTCCACCACCTCGGCAAAGAGGGTATTACTTCTGCTCCGGAACCTGGGGCACGTCAGCCTTTTCGACTGCCGGCTTTTGCTCTTCGAGCACCGGAACATCTTCAACTGCTGGCTTCTCTTGCTGAACTTCCAGCACTGCCGGATCCGGCAGACCAGCCTGCGTCAGATTATCAGCTTTCTCTTTAGCAAAGAAGGCTAAACCCAAGCTGGTAATGAAAAAAGCCGCGGCGAGTATAGCAGTAAAGCGACTCAGAAAGGTAGCGGAACCTTGGCTTCCGAAGACGGTACCGGAAGCACCCGCACCGAAAGAGGCACCGGCATCCGCGCCCTTACCTTGCTGCAGCAGCACCAGACCAACGACGCCAATGGCGCCCAGCAGATGCACGACAATTACGACTGTTTCCAGCATTTATCAGTTTCCTGCGGCGCGACAGATCGCACCAAACTCATCTGCGTTCAAGGAGGCCCCACCAATGAGCCCCCCATCGATATCCGGCATGCCGAACAACTCGGCAGCATTGGCGGCCTTGACACTGCCGCCATACAGAATTCTTACACCGCGCGCCACTTCCGCATTTTCTGCTTCCAGCTGCGCACGGATAGCCGCATGAACTTCCTGAGCCTGCTGAGGCGATGCAGTCAATCCGGTGCCAATGGCCCAGACCGGCTCGTACGCGACAACAGCCGCGGAGAAGGCACCTACGCCCAACTCCTCGATCACGCTTCCCAGCTGGGCAGATACCACTTCCAGCGTCCTGCCCGCCTGACGCTGCTCGAGGGTCTCGCCGATGCACAGCACCGGAACCAGACCACAGGATTGCGCAGCGGCAAACTTGCGACTCACCTGCTCGTCACGCTCGCCTAGAATCAGGCGACGCTCGGAGTGCCCCACCAGCACCATGCCGCAACCAGCATCGGCCAACTGGCTGGGCGCAATCTCACCGGTCAGAGCGCCTTGCATGGGCTCCACGGCGCAGTTCTGCGCACCGACGGCGATCGCCTTGCCTTCCAACCCAATCAACACCTGATAGATGTACAGACAAGGCGGCATGACTGCCACTTCGACACCGCTAGGCAGTGCCAATTGACGAAGGCCCTTGATCAGCTCTGCGACGCTGGCGCGGGTACCGTGCATTTTCCAGTTACCAGCTACCAGGGGGCGACGCATGCCAGACCTCGTCGTTCAAAGTGGGCGCAGATGTTACCCAAGAGCTTTTCCACTAGCAAGCCGTATCAGGCACAGACCTCGCCGACCACTTTGGCCAGCTCCTCGGCATAGCCACGCACCTGATTTTCGTCGTCACCCTCGACCATCACCCGCACCAGCGGCTCGGTGCCGGACTTGCGCAACAGGACACGACCACGCCCCGCCATGCGCTCGGTGACTCGCGCACAGGCATCCTTGACCGCCGCGTGCTCAACGGGGTCGACATCGCCGGAAAGGCGCACATTGATCAGTATCTGCGGGCACTTGCGCACCACTTGGCGCGCCTCGGCCAGGGTCTGTCCACTGCGCTTGAGCGCCATCAGCACCTGCAATGCTGCGATGATCGCATCGCCCGTGGTGGTGTGCTGACAGCACACCAGGTGCCCGGAGTTTTCGCCGCCCAGTTGCCATTCACGCTCCTGCAGCTCGGCCATCACATAGCGATCGCCAACCTTGGCCCGCACGAAGGGAATACCCAGCTCACCGAGCGCCAACTCAAGCCCCAGATTGCTCATCAGGGTGCCAACCACACCACCCTGCAGCTTGCCGCGCTCCTGCAAGTCGCGCGCGATGATGTACAGCAACTCATCGCCATCCACCGCGGTACCGGTGTGGTCGACCATCAACACGCGATCGCCATCGCCATCGAAGGCAATGCCCAAATCCGCCTGCTGCGCCAGCACCTCGGCCTGCAACGACTCGACATGGGTCGAACCACAGTTGTCGTTGATGTTCAGGCCGTTGGGCTGGGCCGATAGCACCGATACCTGGGCACCCAGTTCACGGAACACGCTGGGCGCAACCTTGTAGGTGGCGCCATGGGCGCAGTCGATGACCAGCTTGAGACCGGCGAAACTGGTACTACTCGGCACGCTGCTCTTGCAGAACTCGATGTAGCGACCCGCCGCATCGTTGATACGAGAGACCTTGCCGAGCTGATCGGACTCCACCACCGTCATCGGCTGATCGAGCAGCTCCTCGATCATCAGCTCGATCTCGTCCGGCAGCTTGGTGCCCTTGCCGGAAAAGAACTTGAAGCCGTTGTCATGGTGAGGATTGTGCGAGGCACTGATGACGATGCCCGCCTCGGCCTGGAAGGTACGAGTCAGGTAGGCAATGGCCGGGGTCGGCATGGGGCCGAGCAGCATTACGTCAGCGCCAGCAGCCACCAGCCCGGCCTCCAGTGCCGACTCGAACATATAGCCCGAGATGCGCGTGTCCTTGCCGATCAGAATGCGGCACTTACCCTGCTTGCGGAACGCCATGCCCGCAGCCCAGCCCAGTTTGAGAATGAACTCGGGAGTGATGGGGAACTGGCCGACAGGGCCGCGGATACCGTCGGTACCGAAATACTTTCTGCTCATACTCACTCCAACTTCTTATTCTGCTGCCTGTACGGCAGCAATCATGCGCACCGCATCGACAGTTTCGGCGACATCATGGACGCGCAGGATACACGCGCCCTTGGCAACCGCCAGCGCTGCCAGCGCCAGACCACCCGACAGGCGCTCATGGACTTCGCGCCCCAGCGCCTGACCGATCATGGTCTTGCGCGACACACCGACCAGTAGCGGCCGACCGAGCTCATGCAGCGCCTCCAGGCGCCTGAACAGGCTCAGGTTGTGGGCGAGAGTCTTGGCGAAACCGAAGCCGGGATCAAGAACGATGCGCTCGACGGGAATGCCCGCCTCGACACAGACCGTCATGCGCTGAGCGAGAAAATCACGCACCTCGCCCACCACGTCATGATACTGAGGATTCTGCTGCATGCTGCCGGGCTCGCCGAGCATGTGCATCAGGCACACCGGCAAACCGCTGTCGGCGGCCGCCTCCAGCGCACCATCACGACGCAAGGCGCGCACGTCGTTGATCAGCCCAGCCCCCAGCCTAGCACCCTCGCGCATAACCGCGGGAGTCGAGGTATCCAGGGAGATGATCACATCCAGCTCGGCGGCGATGGCCTCGACCACCGGCGCCACGCGCTCCAGCTCCTCGACCGGCGACACAGGACGAGCTCCCGGGCGAGTAGACTCACCACCGACATCGATCAGCGTCGCGCCGGCCGCCACCATCTGCGCCGCATGGCGCACTGCGGCATCACGCGCGGCGAAGCGGCCGCCATCGGAAAAAGAGTCGGGAGTGACATTGAGGATGCCCATCACTTGCGGCAGGGCCAGATCGAGCACCCGGCTGCCACAGGGCAGCCGGGGCGGGTACTGCGGAATGGTCATGCGCGGGCCTTAGTGCTCGCCCGCAGGGCCGCCAATCGGAGTTTCCGGACGCTCGGCCTGCTCCTTGGGCGCAGGAGTACCCGAGCCGCCCTGCCAATCACGAGGCTCGCGCGGCGTGCGGCCGGCCATGATGTCGTCGATCTGGTCGGCATCGATGGTCTCGTACTTCATCAGCGCGTCGGCCATCACGTCCAGCTTGTCGCGATTCTCTTCCAGCAGACGTTTGGCGGTGCCATAGCAGCCATCGATGATGCTGCGCACTTCTTCGTCGATAGCCTTGGCGGTTTCGCCGGAGACGTTGGCCTGCTGACTGCCGGCACTGCGACCAAGAAACACCTCACCCTCCTCTTCCGCGTACATCAGCGGACCGAGCTTCTCGGACAGGCCCCACTTGGTCACCATGTTCCGCGCCAGGCGCGTCGCACGCATGATGTCGTTGGAGGCACCGGTGGTGACGCCATCGAAGCCCAGGGTCATCTCTTCCGCGATACGGCCGCCGAACAGCGAGCAGATCTGGCTGGTCAGGGCGCGCTTGGACAGGCTGTAGCGATCCTCTTCCGGCAGGAACATGGTCACACCCAAGGCGCGACCGCGCGGAATGATCGACACCTTGTAGACCGGGTCATGCTCGGGAACCAGACGCCCGACGATGGCGTGGCCCGCCTCGTGATAGGCGGTGTTGAGCTTCTCCTTCTCGGACATGACCATGGATTTGCGCTCAGCGCCCATCATGATCTTGTCCTTGGCCAGCTCGAATTCCTTCATCTCCACCAGGCGTTTGCTGGCTCGAGCCGCGAACAGCGAAGCCTCGTTGACCAGGTTGGCCAGATCGGCACCGGAGAAGCCCGGAGTGCCGCGCGCGATGACCGCCGGCTCGACATTGTCACCCACCGGCACTTTGCGCATATGCACTTTCAGAATCTGTTCGCGACCGCGGATATCCGGAAGACCGACCACCACCTGGCGGTCGAAGCGACCGGGGCGCAGCAGCGCCGGGTCGAGCACGTCCGGACGGTTGGTAGCGGCGATGACGATGATGCCGTCGTTCATCTCGAAACCGTCCATCTCGACCAGCAACTGGTTGAGGGTCTGCTCACGCTCGTCGTGACCACCACCCAGGCCGGCGCCACGATGACGGCCAACGGCGTCGATCTCGTCGATGAAGATGATGCAGGGCGCGTGCTTCTTGGCCTGCTCGAACATGTCGCGCACGCGACTGGCACCGACACCGACGAACATCTCGACGAAGTCGGAGCCGGAAATGGTGAAGAACGGCACCTTGGCCTCACCGGCGATGGCTTTGGCCAGCAGGGTCTTACCGGTACCGGGCGGACCGACCATCAGCACACCACGAGGAATACGGCCACCGAGGCGCTGGAACTTGCCTGGATCGCGGAGGAACTCGACCAGCTCGCCGACCTCTTCCTTGGCCTCGTCGCAACCGGCGACGTCAGCCAGGGTGGTCTTGACCTGATCTTCGGAGAGCAGGCGCGCCTTGGACTTGCCGAAGCTCATCGGCCCACCGCGGCCACCGCCACCGCCCTGCATCTGACGCATGAAGAACATGAACACGGCGATGATCACCAGGATCGGGAAGCTGGCTACCAACAGCTGAGTCCAGATGCTCTGGCGCTCAGGCATCTTGCCGACGATCTCGACATTGTTGTCGATCAGGTCCTTGATCAGACCCCGGTCCTCGATGTCCGGACGAACGGTCTCGAAGGTAGTGCCGTCGAGGTTCTTGCCGCTGATGATGTAACCATCGACAGTGACTTGCTTGACCTTGCCTTCCTGCACCTGCTGGATGAACTCGGAGTAGTTCAGCTTGCCGGCTTCGCTGGGGCTGGAGAAGTTGTTCATCACCGTGACCAGGACGGCTGCGATGATTAGCCACAGGATCAGGTTCTTTGCCATGTCGTTCAATTCGCTACCCTCTGAAACGAGCCTCGTCCTGGAAACGCGCTTCGCATGACGGCTGGTGGATTACCAGCCTAACTTACTACACAACCCCTACCCCAGGCAGGAACCGTCTGTAACCCTTTATGAGACTTGGCCATCCGACCCGGCCTCGTCCGGCCAGTTCCAGTCTAGGCGCCACGGCGCCTGCGAACCAGCCAGCGCGCCCGGCAGCATTCTCCACCCCACTCATATGGGGGCCGGATCGAAAATCACAAGGCCTGCCCGATGGCCCGCCTCTCCCACGTAGAGAGCAGAAGCCATCTCGACCCGTGCGAACTAGTCTTGAGCATGCCGCAGGCCGATCGCCCGAATAGAAACGGGCGCAGCCGGGCCGGCTCGGGTAAACTACGCGGTTTTTGCGGCCGGTGCGCGGCAACGGAATGGGTGAAGGCTGCGGCCTGCCCGCCGGGCAGGGTCGATACAAACAGCAGCAGGATCAGATTATGGCGCTTACCAACGAACAGAAGAAACACTTCAAGTCCATCGGTCACCACCTGAAACCGGTACTGATCGTGGCCGAGAACGGCCTGACCGAAGGCGTGCTGGCCGAACTGGAGCGCGCCCTCAACGATCATGAACTGATCAAGGTGCAGTTCCGCCTGACCGAGCGCGACGATCGCCGTGCACTGATCGACGAGTTGGCTGCCGTCGGCCGCTGCGAGTTGGTCCAGGTGATAGGCAAGATGGCCCTGATCTACCGCAAGAACCCCAAGCCGAACAAGAATCTCTCGAACATCCACCGCTATCAGGCCTGATAGCGACCCCGCCTCACTCGCTCCGCTGCCCCGGCAGCGGCTGCAGCACCAGCACCAGGCCGCACAGGGCCAGCACCAGATAGTTGAACTGCAACCAGCGCTCGGCATCCGGCTGCCAGTGGCGCACGGCGAAGAACGCCACCGCCATGAGCAGCACGATCAGCAGCAACTGGCCACGCAGCTCGCGCCATAGGCTGGAGAACCCCTGCGCCTGCGCCAGCACCATGCCTTGAAGCACCACACAGAACGCAGCGAAGCCGATCAGCAGCGGGCTCAGCGCCGCCTTGATCTCTTCGATCAGCAGCGGCGCCAGGCCCATCTTTTCCAGCGTCGGCAGCATGACGAAGTGCAGCAGCCACAGGCCGCCGACCCAGAATGTCTGAGCCAGCTGCCAGCTGATCGCACCCGCCCGCAGCGGTTGGCGCTTAAATATGACGGACTTCGACAATCTCGTACTCGACCAGGCCGCTCGGGGTCTTCACCGCCACCACGTCCCCCTCTTCCTTGCCCACTAGGGCACGGGCGATGGGCGAGCTGACCGACAGCTTGCCGACCTTGATATCGGCCTCGTCCTCGCCAACGATCTGGTAGGTCACGCTCTCGTCGGTCTCGCAGTTGGCGATGTCCACGGTGGTGCCGAAGATCACCTTGCCGGTGTGGGCGATGGTGGTGACGTCGATGACCACCGCGTGCTGCAGACGGCCCTCGATATCGCGGATACGCGCCTCGACCATGCCCTGCTGTTCGCGGGCGGCGTGGTACTCGGCGTTCTCCTTGAGGTCGCCCAGCTCGCGCGCCTCACCGATGTCCTGGCTGAGCTTGGGACGCACCACCTTGGTCAGGTGAGCCAGCTCTTCTTCCAGGGCGCGAGCGCCCTGGACGGTCATGGGGTACTTGTTCATGCCTTGATTCCTGCATGCAGATCCTGCAGGCGGCGCACGGTCTTCTCGGGACCGAACTTGAGCGCTTCGCAGATCGCCTGACCAGCCGCGATGGTGGTGGTGCAGTAGATCTTGTGCTGCAGGGCGTTACGACGGATGGAGTAGGAGTCAGCGATGGACTGACGACCTTCGGTGGTGTTGATGATCAGGGTGACTTCGTCATTCTTGATCATGTCGACCACGTGCGGGCGGCCTTCGGTCACCTTGTTCACGCGACGCACCGGCAGACCGGCGGCCTCGATCACCTTGGCGGTACCGGCGGTGGCGACCACTTCGAAGCCCAGGCTGACCAGATCGCGCGCGACCTCGACGGCCTGAGCCTTGTCGTCCTCGCGCACACTGATGAAGGCACAGCCGGAGTTTGGCAGGATTTCGCTGGCGCCCAGCTGCGCCTTGGCGAAGGCCTCGCCGAAGCTGTCGCCGACACCCATCACTTCACCGGTGGACTTCATCTCTGGGCCGAGGATCGGGTCGACGCCCGGGAACTTGGCGAACGGGAACACCGCTTCCTTGACGCTGAAGTAAGGCGGAATCACTTCCTCGGCGTAACCGGCTTCGGCCAGCGACTTGCCGGCCATGACGCGGGCCGCCACTTTCGCCAGCGACTCGCCGACGCACTTGGAGACGAACGGCACGGTACGCGAGGCGCGCGGGTTCACTTCGATGACGTAGATGTCTTCGCCCTGGACGGCCATCTGCACGTTCATCAGGCCGACCACACCGAGCTCCAGGGCCATTTTCTTGACCTGGTCGCGGATCTCGTCCTGGATGTGCGCCGGCAGCGAGTACGGCGGCAGCGAACAGGCGGAGTCACCGGAGTGCACGCCGGCCTGTTCGATGTGCTGCATGATCGCGCCGATCACCACGGTCTCGCCGTCGCACACCGCATCGATGTCGACTTCGATGGCGCAGTTGAGGAAGCGGTCCAGCAGCACCGGGCTGTCGTTGGACACTTTCACCGCTTCGCGCATGTAGCGCTTGAGCTCTTCTTCCTGGTAGACGATTTCCATCGCGCGGCCGCCCAGTACGTAGGACGGGCGCACGACCATCGGGTAGCCGATCGACTTGGACAGGGCCAGGGCCTCGTCTTCGCTGCGCGCGGTGGCGTTGGCCGGCTGGCGCAGGTTCAGGCGCTGCACCATCTGCTGGAAGCGCTCGCGATCTTCCGCGCGGTCGATGGCGTCCGGCGAGGTACCGATGATCGGCACGCCGGCTTCTTCCAGGGCGCGGCACAGTTTCAGCGGGGTCTGGCCGCCGTACTGCACGATCACGCCTTTCGGCTGCTCGACGCGGACGATTTCCAGCACGTCTTCCAGGGTCACCGGCTCGAAGTACAGGCGGTCGGAGGTGTCGTAGTCGGTGGAGACGGTTTCCGGGTTGCAGTTGACCATGATGGTCTCGTAACCGTCTTCACGCATGGCCAGCGCCGCGTGCACGCAGCAGTAGTCGAACTCGATGCCCTGGCCGATACGGTTGGGACCGCCGCCGAGGATCATGATCTTGTCGCGACCGCTCGGGTTGGCCTCGCACTCTTCCTCGTAGGTCGAGTACATGTAGGCGGTGTCGGTGGCGAACTCGGCGGCGCAGGTGTCGACGCGCTTGTACACCGGCAGCACTTTCAGCTTGTGGCGGTGGCTGCGCAGGGTCTTCTCGGTCACGCCCAGCAGCTTCGCCAGACGGATGTCGGAGAAGCCTTTGCGCTTGAGCTTGAACATCAGGTCGCGGTCGATGGCCGAAAGCGCCAGGGTCTTGATGCGCTCTTCGTCCTTGACCAGGTCTTCGATCTGCACCAGGAACCACTCGTCGATGCGAGTCAGGTCGAACACTTCGGCGACGGTCTTGCCGGCGCGGAAGGCGTCGGCCACGTACCAGACGCGGTCGGCGCTCGGCACGGTCAGTTCGCGACGCAGGGTGCTCTCGGCTTCTGGGTCGTTCAGGTCGAGCTTCTCGTCGAAACCGGCAACACCGACCTCCAGGCCGCGCAGGGCTTTCTGCATGGACTCCTGGAAGGTGCGGCCGATGGCCATGACTTCACCCACGGACTTCATCTGGGTGGTCAGGCGGGCGTCGGCTTTCGGGAATTTCTCGAAGGCGAAGCGCGGGATCTTGGTGACGACGTAGTCGATGGCCGGCTCGAACGAGGCCGGGGTGCGGCCGCCGGTGATGTCGTTGCTCAGCTCGTCGAGGGTGTAACCCACGGCCAGCTTGGCGGCGATCTTGGCGATCGGGAAGCCGGTGGCCTTGGAGGCCAGCGCCGAGGAACGCGACACGCGCGGGTTCATCTCGATCACCACCATGCGGCCGGTGTTCGGGCAGATGCCGAACTGCACGTTGGAGCCGCCGGTTTCCACGCCGATCTCACGCAGCACCGCCAGGGAGGCGTTACGCAGGATCTGGTATTCCTTGTCGGTCAAGGTCTGTGCCGGAGCCACGGTGATCGAGTCGCCGGTGTGCACGCCCATCGGGTCGAAGTTCTCGATGGAGCAGACGATGATGCAGTTGTCCTTCTTGTCGCGGACCACCTCCATCTCGTATTCCTTCCAGCCGATCAGCGATTCGTCGATCAGCAGCTCGCTGGTCGGCGACAGATCCAGGCCGCGGGCGCAGATCTCTTCGAATTCTTCACGGTTGTAGGCGATGCCGCCGCCGGTGCCGCCCATGGTGAAGGACGGACGGATGATGCAGGGGAAGCCGACCTTCTCCAGCACGCCGTAGGCTTCTTCCATGTTGTGGGCGATGCCGGAAACCGGGCAGGCCAGGCCGATGTCTTTCATCGCCTTGTCGAAGCGCGAACGGTCTTCGGCCTTGTCGATGGTGTCGGCATTAGCACCGATCATTTCGACGCCGAATTTTTCCAGGATGCCGTGCTTTTCCAGGTCCAGGGCGCAGTTCAGCGCGGTCTGGCCACCCATGGTCGGCAGCAGCGCGTCCGGACGCTCCTTCTCGATGATCTTGGCCACGGTGGCCCACTTGATCGGCTCGATGTAGGTGGCGTCGGCCATGGCCGGGTCGGTCATGATGGTGGCCGGGTTGGAGTTCACCAGAATGACGCGGAAGCCTTCCTCCTTCAGGGCCTTGCAGGCCTGAGCGCCGGAATAGTCGAACTCGCAGGCCTGGCCGATGACGATGGGGCCGGCGCCGAGGATCAGGATGCTTTTGATGTCTGTACGTTTTGGCATGGTTCTTACTCGAATCCTTGGGTCAGTCGGCGTGGCTTAGCGGCGCTTGGCCATGGCTTCGATGAAGCGGTCGAACAGCGGGGCGACGTCGTGCGGGCCCGGGCTGGCTTCCGGGTGACCCTGGAAGCTGAAGGCGTCCTTGTCGGTACGCTCGATGCCCTGCAGGGTGCCGTCGAACAGCGACTTGTGGGTGGCGCGCAGGTTGGCCGGCAGGCTCGGCTCGTCCACGGCGAAACCGTGGTTCTGGCTGGTGATCATCACCACGCCGGAATCCAGGTCCTGGACCGGGTGGTTGGCGCCGTGGTGGCCGGTGCCCATCTTCACGGTCTTGGCGCCGGAGGCCAGGGCCAGCAGCTGGTGGCCGAGGCAGATGCCGAAGACCGGGATTTCGGTCTGCAGCACTTCCTTGATCGCGGCGATGGCGTAGTCGCACGGCTCGGGGTCGCCCGGGCCGTTGGAGAGGAACACGCCGTCCGGGTTCAGCGCCAGCACGTCCTTGGCCGGGGTCTGGGCCGGCACCACGGTCAGGCGGCAGCCGCGCTCGACCAGCATGCGCAGGATGTTGACCTTGACCCCGTAGTCGTAGGCGACCACGTGGTAGGGCAGCTCGCTGGCGGCGATTTCCGGGTGGCTGTCGTCTTTCAGGTTCCACACACTGGAGCGCCACTCGTAGCGCTCGGTGCAGCTGACCACCTTGGCCAGGTCCATGCCTTTAAGGCCGGGGAAGCTACGAGCCAGTTCCAGGGCTTTTTCCTCGGTGGCGTCTTCGCCAGCCAGGATGCAGCCGTTCTGAGAGCCCTTCTCGCGCAGGATGCGAGTCAGACGACGGGTGTCGATGCCGGCGATAGCGACGGTACCGTTCTCTTTCAGGTATTCGTCCAGCGGCTGTTTGTCGCGCCAGTTGCTGGAGGTCAGCGGCAGGTCGCGAATGATCAGGCCGGCGGCCCACACGCGGTTGGACTCGGCGTCTTCCGGCGTGGTGCCGGTGTTGCCGATATGCGGGTAGGTCAGGGTGACGATCTGCTGGGCATAGGAAGGATCGGTGAGGATTTCCTGATAGCCGGTCATGGCGGTATTGAACACCACTTCACCGATGGTATGGCCGTCGGCCCCGATTGCTTCACCGCGGAAAATGCTGCCGTCGGCAAGGGCGAGAATGGCTGGCTTAGTCAAGAAGACCTCCCTTAGATCTGAAACTTGCACAAACGCAGGTTGTAAAAAAGCGGGATGACGTATTGACCGTCACCCCGCTTCTTTATCTGATTCATTCTGCGTTACTTTTAGTGGACACACTAAAGCGGGAAGCTTACAGGAAAAGCCCTTTTCGGTCCACAGCTTGCATGGACCGTTCAGGCATTTCAGTTCAGCCCCAACACGTCCTGCATGTCATAAAGTCCAGCAGACTGCCCCTGCAGCCATTGCGCCGCGCGCACCGCGCCCTTGGCGAAGGTCATGCGGCTGGAGGCCTTGTGGGTGATCTCCACACGCTCGCCATCGGCGGCGAACAGCACGGTGTGATCACCGACCACATCACCAGCACGCACGGTGGCGAAACCGATGGTCTCGCGCTCGCGGGCGCCGGTCTGGCCCTCGCGACCGTAGACCGCAACCTTCTGCAGATCACGCCCCAGGGCATTGGCCACCACCTCACCCATGCGCAGCGCGGTGCCGGACGGCGCGTCGACCTTGTGCCGGTGATGCGCCTCGATGATCTCGATATCGACATCGTCGCCCAGCACGCGGGCGGCGGTATCCAGCAGCTTCAGGCACAGATTGACGCCGACGCTGTAGTTGGCGGCGAAGACGATCGGGATCTGCTTGGCCGCCTCGCTCAGCAGCTGCTTCTCCTCCGGCGAGAAGCCGGTGGTGCCGATGACCATGGCCTTGCCCGCCTGGCGGCAGACTTCCAGATTCTTCAGGGTCACCGACGGATGGGTGAAGTCGATCAGCACATCGAACTGATCCAGCACGGCACTCAGGTCGCCGGCCAGGGTCACACCGATCTTGCCCTGCGCCGCCAGCTCGCCGGCGTCGGCACCGATCAGGCTGCTGTCCGGGCGATCCACCGCCGCGGTCAGCTTGGCGCCTTCCGCCTGACCGACCGCCTCGATGAGGATCTTGCCCATGCGCCCGGCGGCGCCCATCACTGCGATACGTTGCATAGCCTGTTCCTTAGATGTCGCCGAAGAAGCGCTTCATGCCGTCGAACCAGCCGCTGGCCTTGGGCGAGTGGGAACTGTCGCCTTCCAGCGACTTGCGGAACTCTTCCAGCAGCTCGCGCTGGCGCTTGTCCAGGTTGACCGGCGTCTCTACCGCCACCCGACACATCAGGTCGCCGGCACCGCCGCCGCGCACCGGGGCCACACCCTTGCCACGCAGGCGGAACAGCTTGCCGGTCTGGGTGCCTTCCGGGATCTTCAGCTTGACCCGGCCATCCAGGGTCGGCACTTCCAGCTCGCCGCCCAGCGCCGCGTCGGCGAAGCTGATCGGCACTTCGCAGTACAGGTGCTTGCCGTCACGCTGGAAGATCGGGTGCTCGCGCACGTTGACCACCACGTACAGGTCGCCCGACGGCCCGCCATGGGAGCCCGCTTCGCCCTCGCCGGACAGGCGGATGCGGTCGCCGGTGTCGACGCCCGCCGGCACCTTGACCGACAGGGTCTTGCTCTCTTCCACCCGGCCCTGACCATGGCAGCTGCCACAGGGGTCGGTGATCATCTTGCCGCTGCCATGGCAGCGCGGGCAGGTCTGCTGCACCGAGAAGAAGCCCTGCTGCATGCGCACCTGGCCGATGCCACCGCAGGTGGTACAGGTCACCGGGCTGGTACCCTTCTTGGCGCCGCTGCCATCGCAGGCCTTGCAACCGACCAGGGTCGGCACGCGAATGGTCACGGTGGTGCCGCGCACCGCCTCTTCCAGGTCCAGTTCGAGGGTGTAGCGCAGATCCGAGCCGCGCTGGGCGCCGCCACGCTGGCCGCCGCGACCGCCACCGCCGAAGAAATCGCTGAACACATCGCCGAAGATGTCGGAGAAGTTCGCGCCGCCGGCGCCGAAGCCGCCACCGCCCATCTGCGGGTCGACGCCGGCGTGGCCGTACTGGTCGTAGGCCGAGCGTTTGCTGGCATCGGAGAGCACTTCATAGGCCTCGTTGGCCTCCTTGAATTTCTCTTCCGCGGCCTTGTCGTCCGGGTTGCGGTCCGGGTGGTGCTTCATCGCCAGGCGGCGGTAGGCCTTCTTCAGGTCCGCTTCGCTGGCGCCGCGCTCCACACCGAGCACTTCGTAATAGTCACGTTTGGCCATACATCAACACCTTTAAATTCGTCTGCCCCAGACACACCAACGCGGGAGCAAGCTCCCGCGCGGCGAATCGCACCTGCCGAAGCCAGGCTTCGGCAGGCTGGAACGGAAGCAAGCCGTAGCTTACTTGTTGTCCTTGACCTCTTCGAACTCGGCGTCGACCACGTCGTCGCCGGCATCCTTGGTGTCATCAGCGCCCTGGGCGGCAGCGCCCGGTTGCGGCTGCTCGGCGTACATCTTCTGCGCCAGCGGAGTGGTAGCTTCGGACAGGGCGTTGATCTTGGCCTCGATGGCCACCTTGTCGTCGCCTTTCAGCGCTGCTTCCAGTTCGCCGATGGCCTTCTCGATGGCCGCCTTCTCGTCGGCAGTGGCCTTGTCGCCAGCCTCGGTGATCATCTTGCGAGTGGCATGGACCAGACCGTCGCCCTGGTTGCGGGCAGCGGCCAGCTCCTCGAACTTGCGGTCTTCCTCGGCGTTGGCCTCGGCGTCACGCACCATGCGCTCGATTTCCTCGTCGGACAGGCCGGAGTTGGCCTTGATCACGATCGACTGCTGCTTGCCGGTGGCCTTGTCTTTGGCGCCGACGTGCAGGATGCCGTTGGCGTCGATGTCGAAGGTCACTTCGATCTGCGGCACGCCACGCGGAGCCGGCGGAATCTCGGCCAGATCGAACTTGCCCAGCGACTTGTTCTGCGCGGCTTGCTTGCGCTCGCCCTGCAGCACGTGAATGGTCACGGCGCTCTGGTTGTCGTCGGCGGTGGAGAACACCTGCGACTTCTTGGTCGGGATGGTGGTGTTCTTCTCGATCAGCGGAGTCATCACGCCGCCCATGGTCTCGATGCCCAGGGTCAGCGGGGACACGTCGAGCAGCAGCACGTCCTTGACGTCACCGGCCAGCACGGCGCCCTGGATGGCGGCACCGATGGCCACGGCCTCGTCCGGGTTGACGTCCTTGCGCGCTTCCTTGCCGAAGAACTCGGCAACCTTCTGCTGCACCAGCGGCATACGGGTCTGGCCGCCGACCAGGATCACGTCGTCGATCTTGCTGGCGTCGATGCCGGCGTCCTTCAGGGCAATGCGGCACGGCTCGATGGTACGGGCGACCAGATCCTCGACCAGGGCCTCCAGCTTGGCGCGGGAGATCTTCACGTTGAGGTGCTTCGGACCGGTCGCGTCGGCGGTGATGTACGGCAGGTTGACATCGGTCTGCTGGGACGAGGACAGCTCGATCTTGGCCTTTTCAGCGGCCTCTTTCAGGCGCTGCAGAGCCAGCGGATCGTTCTTCAGATCCATGCCGGACTCTTTCTTGAATTCGTCGACAAGGTAGTCGATCAGGCGCATGTCGAAGTCTTCACCACCGAGGAAGGTGTCACCGTTGGTGGCCAGCACTTCGAACTGGTGCTCACCGTCGACTTCGGCGATCTCGATCACCGACACGTCGAAGGTACCGCCACCCAGGTCATACACGATCACGGTGTGGTCGCCCTTGGCCTTGTCCATGCCGTAGGCCAGCGCAGCCGCGGTCGGTTCGTTGATGATGCGCTTGACGTCCAGACCGGCGATGCGGCCGGCGTCCTTGGTGGCCTGGCGCTGGCTATCGTTGAAGTAGGCCGGCACGGTGATCACCGCTTCGGTCACAGCCTCGCCCAGGTAGTCCTCGGCGGTCTTCTTCATTTTCTTCAGCACTTCGGCGCTGATCTGCGGCGGCGCCATGTCCTTGCCGCTGGCCTGCACCCAGGCGTCGCCGTTGCTGGCCTTAACGATCTTGTAGGGAACCAGCTTGATGTCTTTCTGCACGACATCTTCTTCGAAGCGGCGACCGATCAGGCGCTTCACTGCGAACAGGGTGTTGTGCGGGTTGGTCACCGCCTGGCGCTTGGCGCTCTGGCCGACCAGAGTCTCGCCGTCGTTGGTGTAGGCGATGATCGAGGGGGTAGTACGCGCGCCCTCGGCGTTCTCAATGACCTTGACGCTGCCGTTTTCCAGGATGGCCACGCAGGAGTTGGTGGTCCCCAGGTCGATACCGATGATTTTGCCCATGTTCAAACTCTCCGAAACTTTGTCGTTAACCGCGGCCTGTCATGCCCGCCGCGTCAGCTATGAATTCGCTTGCTGTAACAGATGGGGGTCGGCCCGATGGATTTCAAGCCTGCTCGTCGATGGAGGGCGGCGGCGCGCTCGGCGCCTTGCTTACCACCACCATGGCCGGGCGCAGCAGACGGCCGTTGAGCAGGTAGCCCTTCTGGAACACCTTGAGCACCGTATTCGGCTCGACATGGGTGCTCTCCTCCATCGCCATGGCCTGATGATGCTCCGGATTGAACGGCGTGCCGTGCGGATCGACCGCCTCCAGCTGGTAGCGCTTGAGGGTATCGTGGAACAGTTTGAGGGTCAGCTCCATGCCTTCACGCACGGCCTTGATCGCCTCATCGTTGGGGCTGGACAGCTCCAGGCCACGCTCCAGGCTGTCGACCACCGGCAGCAGGTCGTTGGCGAACTTTTCCAGGGCGAACTTGTGCGCCTTCTCCACGTCCTGCTCGGCGCGGCGGCGCACGTTCTGCAGGTCGGCGGCCACGCGCAGGGACTGATCCTGGGCGGCAGCCAGCTGCTCTTCAAGGATCTGCACGCGGGCGGCCAAGTCGTCGCCGGCGGTCGCCTCGGGGGCCAGTTGCTCTTCCGGGGTTGCCGGGTCCAGGGTCTGTTCGTCTGCCATTGGTTCCTCCTGTCTATACATCGGCGGGTCATGGCCCGCGCTTCTTGCCGCCTATATGGGGGCCGGTCGCACGGTTTCAAGGGTTATTGCCGGGACAAAACAAAACACTGTATAAATAGCCAGCACAAACTTTTGGGAGCGCTCTCCATGCTGGTGCACCTGTCCGTTCACAACTACGCCATCGTCGAACACCTGGATCTGGAGCTGGAACGCGGCATGTCCGTGATCACCGGCGAAACCGGCGCCGGCAAGTCGATCATGCTCGACGCCCTCGGCCTGGCCCTGGGCGATCGCGCCGACAGCGGCGCGGTCCGCCCCGGCGCCGACAAGGCGGACATCCTCGCTAGCTTCGACCTGGAAGACATCGCCGAGGCCCGCGCCTGGCTCGCCGAACGCGACCTGGACCACGACGGCCCGTGCATCCTGCGCCGCGTCATCACCAGCGAGGGCCGCTCGCGCGGCTACATCAACGGCGCGCCCTGCCCGCTCGGCGACCTCAAGGCCCTCGGCGAGCTGCTGATCGACATCCACAGCCAGCACGAGCACCAATCGCTGCTCAAGCCCGACACCCATCGCCGCCTGCTCGATGAATACGCCGGCAGCCAGGAGCTGGCGCGCCAGGTTCACCTGGCCGCCCAGCGCTGGCGCCAGACCCGCCAGGAGCTGCAGCGCCTGTCCTCGACCGGCGACGAGCAGCGCGCCCGCCACCAGTTGCTCAGCTACCAGCTGGAAGAACTGGAGAACCTGGGCCTGGGCGACAACGAGCTGGAACGACTGGAGCAGGAACATAAGACCCTGAGCAGCGCCGAACAGCTGCTCGGCGCCTGCCGCCAGGTGCTCGACCTGTGCAGCGAGAGCGATGCCGGCAACGTGCTGTCTGCCCTCACCGCCAGCCTCAATCGCCTCACCGCCTTCAGCAGTCAGCCCGGCGCTCTGGGCGAGGCGACCAACCTGCTGGCCAGCGCGCAGATCCAGGTCGAGGAAGCGGTCGGCGAACTGAATCGCTTCCTCGACCATTTCGATGCCGACCCGCAGCGTCAGCAGTTGCTGGAAGAGCGCCTGGACGCCATCTACAGCCTGGCGCGCAAGCATCGGGTGCAGCCCTTCGAGCTGGCCGAGCTGCAGCAGCGCCTGCTGGAAGAGCTGGAAAGCCTCAACGCCGATGACGAGGCGGTAGAGCGTCTGGGCGAGGAGCTGGCCTCCTACGCTCGCCATTATCACGAGAAGGCCGCCGAACTGAGCGCCCTGCGCCAGCAAGCCGCCAGCCGTCTGGCCGAAGCCGTGCAGGTGGAGATGCAGACCCTCGGCATGCCCGGCGGACGCTTCAGCATCGAGCTGCAGGCTGGCAGTGCCGAAGAGCCGCAACCCCACGGCTTGGAGCAGGTGGAATTCCTGGTCAGCGCCAACCCGGGCCAGCCACTGAAGTCGCTGGCCAAGGTCGCCTCGGGCGGCGAACTCTCGCGTATCAGCCTGGCCATCCAGGTGATCACCGCGCAGACCTCGCGGGTACCAACCCTGGTGTTCGACGAAGTGGACGTCGGCATTGGCGGCCCTACCGCCGAAGTGGTCGGCCAGCTGCTACGCCGCCTGGGCGAACGCGGCCAGGTGCTGACCGTGACCCACCTGCCGCAGGTCGCGGCCCAGGGCCATCACCATCTGTTCGTGCACAAGCAGCGCGACAGCGCCGAGACCCGCACTGCCGTGGCCAACCTGGATACAGCGCAGCGCGTCGAGGAAGTGGCGCGTATGCTCGGCGGCGTCGACCTCACCGAGGAATCCCTGCAGCACGCACGTAAGATGGTCACCAGCGCCCAGAGCTGATGCAGAAAGCCGCCCATGAAAAAGGCGCCCCGCGGGGCGCCTTTTTCGTCTGATTCGTCTGACTCGGTACGCGCTTACTTCTTCTTGCGCACGTACAGCACCAGATTGTGATCGACCAGCTCGAAGCCGTGCTGCTTGACGATCTCTTTCTGCAGCTTCTCGATCTCCGGATCGAAGAACTCGATCACTTCGCCGCTATCGACGCAGACCATGTGGTCGTGGTGCCCGCTGTCGGCCAACTCGAACACGGCATGGCCGCCGTCGAAGTTGTGGCGCTCGACCAGGCCGGCGGCCTCGAACTGGGTCAGCACGCGGTAGACCGTGGCCAGACCTACATCTTCACCGGCCTCCATCAGAGCCTTGTATACGTCTTCTGCACTCATGTGGCGCTGGCCGGAAGTGGCCGAGTCGAGCATCTGCAGAATCTTCACGCGCGGCAGGGTGACCTTGAGGCCAGCCTTACGCAGTTCGTTGTTTTCAACCATGGTCAGCTTTCTCGTGGTTGCTGCTTCGCAGCTCCCGTTAATGCGGGTATGATCGGGGTTTAATTTGCCCAGCCAAGATAGTGGAAGTCACCCACCGATGCAAAACACCAAGCTCTTGCTGCCCAGCCTCACCCTCGTGGGTCTGTTCGCACTCGCCGGCTGTTCGTTTCCCGGGGTCTACAAAATCGACATCCAGCAGGGCAATGTCGTTACACAGGACATGATAGACCAGTTGAAGCCCGGAATGACCCAACGCCAAGTGCGGTTTATCATGGGCAACCCGCTGATCACCGATACCTTCCACGCCAAGCGCTGGGACTATCTGTACAGCATTCAACCGGGTGGTCGTCAGCGTTACCAGGAACGCATCAGCCTGATGTTCGACGGCAGCGATCAACTGATCGGTCTGGCCGGCGACTTCATGCCGGGCGTCAGCCGCGACCAGGAAATCCTCGGCGAAGGCAGCGATACCAGCGTCAACCAGCAGCCTCAACAGCAGACCGAAGAGCCGGCCAAGCCGGGCTCTCTGCTGGAGCAGATCCAGGACGAAGTGGATGCCGCCGAGCCGGTACCCGTGCCGATCCCGGAGCCGCTGGACGCCCAGCCGCAGTAATCCGCTACAACAAAAAGCCCGGCCAATGCCGGGCTTTTTCATGGCCGCTGAAAATCACTCAATCGCCTTGCTGCGCCGCCTTGGCTCGTGCCGCACGCGCCTTGCGCACTTCCTTGGGATCGGCCAGCAGCGGCCGGTAGATTTCGACCCGCTCGCCAGCCTCCAGCACCCGCTCCTCCGGCTTGGCCACCAGCTTGCCGAAAATGCCCAGCGCCGCGGCGCTCAGATCGAGCCCGGGAAAGTGCTCGTCCATCGCCGAGCGCAGCGCCGCCTCGCGCACCGTGGTGCCGGCCGGCACGCTCAGGCGCAGCAGACGCTGCTCGCCTGCGAGGGCGTAGACCACCTCGATGTCGATCTCAGCCATAGAGCTGCTTGGCCCGCTGGCAGAAGGCATCGACCATGGTGTTGGCCGCCTGGGTGAACAGCGGACCGAGCGTCGCCTTGACCAGCGGACCGGCGTAATCGAAGGTCATGTCCAGGCTGATCTTGCAGGCCTTGTCGCCGAGCGCCTTGAACTCCCACACACCATGCAACTTGGAGAACGGGCCGTTCACCAGCTGCATATCCATGGACTTGCCCGGCACCAGGCGGTTGCGCGTGGTGAACTGCTGGCTGATACCCCCCTTGGCCACCGTGAGGGTCGCGCGCATCTCGCTCTCGCTGGCTTCCAGCACCTCTGAGGCCGCGCACCAGGGCAGGAATTGCGGATAGCTGGCCACATCGTTGACCAGGTCATAGAGGGCCTGCGCCGGATAGGGCAACAGGGCCGAGCGTTGGATACGGGTACTCATCAGCCTTTTGTTCCTGAACTGCCGCGCCGGCCTGCCAGCGCCACGGAGCGCGCATTGTGCGGAATTAGACCACCCCTCTCAAGCGCACCTGTCGCCACGGGCGCATCGACTCCCTATAATGCGCGCCCTATGGCCAAGCAGAAGAAACACCCCACCGGGACCATCGCGCTGAACAAAAAGGCGCTGCACGACTACTTCATCGAACACAAGTTCGAGGCCGGCCTGGTCCTGTCCGGCTGGGAAGTGAAGAGCCTGCGCGCCGGCAAGGCGCAACTGGTAGACAGCTACATCCTGCTCAAGGATGACGAAGCCTGGCTGATGGGTTGCCACATCACCCCGCTGAAGACCGCCAGCACCCACGTCATCGCCGACCCGATCCGCACCCGCAAGCTGCTGCTGAACAAGCGCGAGCTGGACAAGCTGTTCGGCTCGGTACAGCAGAAGGGCTACACCTGCGTAGCCCTGTCGATCTACTGGAAGGCCCACCTGATCAAGTGCGAGATCGCACTGGCCAAGGGCAAGAAGGACTTCGACAAGCGCCACACCGAGAAAGAACGCGACGCCGATCGCGAAGTCCAGCGCGCCATGCGCAGCAAGGGCAAGGACGAATAAGACAAAGGGCGGATCATCCGCCCTTTTCTTTTACAGCCCCTGGCGCCGCTGCGCCCGCTCCAGCCGCCGAGCCTCCTGCTGGGCCTCGGTCAGCACTTCCTGCACATACTGGATATGCAGATCCGACAGTTGCCGCGCCGCCTCGGCGCGCCGCTCGATGATCGCCTCGAACAGCGCCTGGTGCTGCGCGCGCAACTGGTCACGGGTCTCGCTGCGCTGCAGGTACATGCCGCCGATATTGGTCACCACGTTGTGCCGGAGCAGGTCGAACAGGCCACGGATGGTGTGTAGCAGCACCGCGTTGTGGCTCGCCTCGGCGATGGCCAGATGGAAACGTGCGTCCGCCGCGCCCTCCTCCGCCCGGCTGGCCTTGCTGTCCGGCGCATAGCAGCGCTGCAGCTCGTCGAAGGCGGCACGCAGGCGCTCATGGTCGAGCGGCGTGGCGCGCTGCGCCGCGTAGAAGGCGCAGGAGCCCTCCAGTGTGTGGCGGAACTCCAGCAGGTCGCGCTGGGCATCGGGGTTGCTCTCCAGCAGGTGCAGCAGCGGGTCGCTAAAGGTCGAACCCAGCTCCGCCGCCACGTAATTGCCGCCGCCCTGGCGACTGACCAGCAGGCCCTTGGCCACCAGCTTCTGGATCGCCTCGCGCAGCGACGGCCGCGATACGCCGAATTGCTCCGCCAGCGCACGCTCCGCCGGCAGCCGCTCTCCAGCCTTCAGCGTGCCCTCGAGAATCATCGACTCGAGCTGACTGACGATGTCGTCCGACAGGCGGCGCTGCCGCACCTGACCGAATGTCATACCACTTCCCACCCTCATTCCCTGCCGCCCGGCAGCCGTCTGGCCCGCCATTCGCGACTTGTGCCGGGCAGCCTAACCAGCCCTGCTAACCGCAGCAAGCAGCGGCATAAGGTGAACCGGTTCGACCAAAGTCGCATCCGGACAAATTGACACACCAAGAGCCAGGCTTTTACCCTGAGCGCCTGGCTTTGTAAATTGGTATTACCAATCATCCCGAGTCATCGCGTCGCTCGATCTGCCGCCGCCAGGCCAGAAGCCTGTCGATCACCGAGCGCGAGGCACCTCCAAAAACAATTAGGGAGCCACCCGCAATGCAAACCTGGCAACAGCTCTATACCCCGCTCGGCAGCCTCGGCCTGTCGGCGCTCGCCGCACTGATTCCGATCATCTTCTTCTTCCTCGCCCTGGCCGTGTTCCGCCTCAAGGGCCACATCGCCGGCACCATCACCCTGGCGCTGTCGCTGCTGGTGGCGATCTTCGCCTTCGGCATGCCTGCCGAGAAAGCCTTCGCCGCCGCCGGCTACGGCTTCGCCTACGGCCTGTGGCCGATCGCCTGGATCATCGTCGCCGCGGTGTTCCTCTACAAACTCGAGGTGAAGAGCGGCCAGTTCGAGGTGATCCGCAGCTCGGTGTTGTCGATCACCGATGACCAGCGCCTGCAGGTGCTGCTGATCGGCTTCTCCTTCGGCGCCTTCCTCGAAGGCGCGGCCGGCTTCGGCGCGCCGGTGGCGATCACCGCCGCCCTGCTCGTCGGCCTCGGCTTCAACCCGCTGTACGCCGCCGGCCTGTGCCTGATCGCCAACACCGCGCCGGTGGCCTTTGGCGCCTTGGGCATCCCGATCACCGTGGCCGGCCAGGTCACCGGCATCGACCCGTTCAAGATCGGCGCCATGACCGGCCGCCAGCTGCCGCTGCTGTCGATCATCGTGCCGTTCTGGCTGGTAGCGATGATGGATGGCTGGAAAGGCATCAAGGAAACCTGGCCGGCCGCGCTGGTCGCCGGTGGCAGCTTCGCCGTCACCCAGTACTTCACTTCCAACTTCATCGGCCCGGAACTGCCGGACATCACCTCGGCCCTGGTCAGCCTGGTCAGCCTGACCCTGTTCCTCAAGGTCTGGAGCCCGCGCCGCGCTGAAGACAGCGAAGTGGTCGGCATCTCCGGCGGTGCCGCGACCCTCGGCGGCTTCGGCGGCCAGAGCGGCGCCACCCCGTCACCCTACAGCTTCGGCGAGATCCTCAAGGCCTGGTCGCCGTTCCTGGTGCTGACCGTGCTGGTCACCATCTGGACCCTCAAGCCGTTCAAGGCCATGTTCGCCCCGGGCGGCGCGCTGGAGAGCCTGGTCTTCCTCTTCGCCATCCCGCACCTGGACCAGCTGGTACTGAAGGTCGCGCCGATCGTCGCCAACCCTACGCCGATCCCGGCCGTGTTCAAGCTGGACCCGATCTCCGCCACCGGCACCGCGATCTTCTTCTCGGCACTGATCTCCATGCTGATCCTGAAGATCGACTTCAAAACTGGTCTGACCACTTTCAAGGAAACCTTCATCGAGCTGAAGTGGCCGATCCTGTCCATCGGCATGGTGCTGGCCTTCGCCTTCGTCACCAACTTCTCCGGCATGTCCACCACCATGGCCCTGGTCCTGGCTGGCACCGGCTCGCTGTTCCCGTTCTTCTCGCCGTTCCTCGGCTGGCTGGGCGTGTTCCTGACCGGCTCGGACACCTCGTCCAACGCCCTGTTCGGCTCGCTGCAGGCCACCACCGCGCACCAGATCGGGGTCAACGACACCCTGCTGGTGGCCGCAAACACCAGCGGCGGCGTGACCGGCAAGATGATCTCGCCGCAATCCATCGCCGTGGCCTGCGCCGCCACCGGCATGGTCGGCAAGGAGTCCGACCTGTTCCGCTTCACCCTCAAGCACAGCCTGATCTTCGCCACCTTCGTCGGCCTGATCACCCTGGTCCAGGCCTATTGGCTGACCGGCATGCTCGTGCACTGAGGACATTCGGATCTGCTGCGCGTCGGCGATACAGCGTTAGACATGGCCTCGGGCTGCTCATTTACAGCTCGTAAACTCCGCGACCTCGGCCATGTCTGCCTTGTCTCGCTCTAGCTCGCGAGATCCGTCCGCAACATCGTTGTTCCCATTTTCCAATGGATGAGAAGCCAATGATCATCTCCGCCTCCACCGACTACCGCGCCGCCGCCCAACGCCGGCTGCCGCCGTTCCTGTTCCACTACATCGACGGCGGCGCCTACGCCGAGTACACGATGCGGCGCAACGTCGAGGACCTGGCCGGCATCGCCCTGCGTCAGCGCGTGCTGAAGAACATGTCCGAGCTGGACCTGTCCACCGAGCTGTTCGGCGAGAAGCTGGCCATGCCGGTGGCCCTGGCCCCGGTCGGCCTGACCGGCATGTACGCCCGCCGTGGTGAGGTGCAGGCGGCCAAGGCAGCGGCGGCCAAGGGCATTCCCTTCACCCTGTCCACCGTCTCGGTCTGCCCGATCGAGGAAGTGGCCCCAAGCATCGACCGGCCGATGTGGTTCCAGCTCTACGTACTGAAGGACCGTGGCTTCATGCGCAACGCCCTGGAGCGGGCCAAGGCCGCTGGCGTCACCACCCTGGTGTTCACCGTCGACATGCCCACCCCCGGCGCGCGCTACCGCGACGCCCATTCCGGCATGAGCGGCCCCAACGCGCCGCTGCGACGCATGCTGCAGGCCGTCACCCACCCGACCTGGGCCTGGGACGTCGGCGTGCTGGGCAAGCCGCACGACCTCGGCAATATCTCCACCTACCGTGGCAACCCCACCGGCCTGGCCGACTATATCGGCTGGCTGGGGGCCAATTTCGACCCGTCGATCTCCTGGAAGGACCTGGAATGGATTCGTGAATTCTGGGACGGCCCGATGGTGATCAAGGGCATCCTCGACCCCGAAGATGCCAAGGACGCAGTGAAATTCGGCGCCGACGGCATCGTCGTGTCCAACCACGGCGGCCGCCAACTCGACGGCGTGCTGTCCAGCGCCCGCGCCCTGCCGGCCATAGCCGACGCGGTGAAGGGCGAGCTGAAGATCCTCGCCGACTCCGGCATCCGCACCGGTCTCGATGTGGTGCGCATGCTCGCCCTCGGCGCCGACGGCGTGATGCTCGGCCGTGCCTTCGTCTACGCCCTGGCCGCAGCCGGCGGTGCCGGGGTGAGCAACCTGCTCGACCTGTTCGAGAAGGAGATGCGCGTGGCCATGGTTCTGACCGGCGCCAAGTCGATCGCCGATATCAGCCGCGACTCGCTGGTGCGTGAACTGGGCGTCTGATGTTCTAGTCCCCTCTCCCAGAGGGAGAGGGGTGATACCACCGGATACATGGAGCTCGCATGAGCCTGCCCGCCGCCTTCCTCGCCGAAGTCCATCGCCTGATCCCGCGCGAGCGCCTGTTCGACGACCCGCTGTCGACCCTGGCCTTCGGCACCGATGCCAGCTTCTACCGGCTGATTCCCAAGCTGGTGGTGCGGGTCGAGTCCGAAGCCGAGGTGGTGCGCCTATTGGAGCTGGCCAGCGCCCAGCGCGTGCCGTTGACCTTCCGCGCCGCCGGCACCAGCCTCTCCGGCCAGGCCATCAGCGACTCGGTGCTGATCGTCCTCGGCGACAGCTGGAACGACCGCGACATCCGTGCCAATGGCGCGCAGATCCGCCTGCAGCCTGGCGTCATCGGTGCCCAGGCCAACGCCTGGCTGGCGCCGCTGGGGCGCAAGATCGGCCCCGACCCGGCCTCGATCAATGCGGCGAAGATCGGCGGCATAGTCGCCAACAACTCCAGCGGCATGTGCTGCGGCACCGCGCAGAACAGCTACAACACCCTCGCCGGCCTGCGCGTGGTGCTGGCCGACGGCAGCGTGCTGGACAGCGAGGACGCTGCCAGCATCGCAGCCTTCCGCACCCGCCACGGCGCCCTGCTCGATCAGTTGGCCCAGCTAGGTCGAGAAACCCGCGCCAACACCGCGCTGGCCGCCAAGATCCGCCACAAGTACCGACTGAAGAACACCACCGGCTTCTCACTCAACGCGCTGGTCGACTTCGACGAGCCGCTCGACATCCTCAACCACCTGATGGTCGGCTCCGAGGGCACCCTCGGCTTTATCAGCGCGGTGACCTACGACACCGTGCCGGAGCACCCGCACAAGGCCAGCGCGCTGATCGTCTTCCCCGACGTGGAGAGCTGCTGCCAGGCCGTGCCGCTGCTCAAGCAGCAGCCGGTGTCCGCGGTGGAGCTGCTCGACCGCCGCAGCCTGCGCTCGGTGGAGAACATGCAGGGCATGCCTGCGTGGGTGCAGAGCTTGTCGGCCGGCGCCTGCGCCCTGCTGATCGAGTCGCGCGCCGCCAGCCAGTCGCTGCTGCACGAGCAGATCGGCCGGATCATGGCCGCCATCGCCCACTTCCCGGTGGAGAAGCAGGTCGACTTCAGCGAGGACCCGGCCATCTACAACCAGCTGTGGAAGATCCGCAAGGAGACCTTCCCCGCCGTCGGCGCGGTGCGCCAGACCGGCACCACGGTGATCATCGAGGACGTCACCTTCCCGGTGGAGCGCCTGGCCGAAGGCGTCAACCGTCTGCTCGAACTGCTGGAGAAGCATCGCTACGACGAGGCCATCCTGTTCGGCCATGCCCTGGAGGGCAACCTGCACTTCGTCTTCACCCAGGGCTTCGACGATCCAGTGCAAGTCGCGCGCTACGAAGCCTCTATGCAGGACGTGGCGCAGCTGGTGGCGGTGGAGTTCGGCGGTGCGCTCAAGGCCGAGCACGGCACCGGGCGCAACATGGCGCCGTTCGTCGAGCTGGAATGGGGCAGCGAGGCCTACCAGCTGATGTGGACCATCAAGCGCCTGTTCGACCCGCTGGGTATCCTCAACCCGGACGTGGTGCTGTCGCAGGATCCGCAGATTCACCTGAAGCACCTCAAGCCACTGCCGGCCGCTGACGAGATCGTCGACAAGTGCATCGAGTGCGGCTTCTGCGAGCCGGTCTGCCCGTCCAAGGGGCTGACCCTGACGCCGCGCCAGCGCATCGTCATCTGGCGCGATATCCAGGCGCGCAAGCGTGCGGGCATCGACACTAGCGAGCTGGAAGCCGCCTACCAGTACCAGGGCGTCGACACCTGCGCCGCCACCGGCCTGTGCTCGCAGCGCTGCCCGGTGGGCATCAACACCGGCGACCTGGTGCGCAAGCTGCGTGCCCGCGACGCCGAGCATGCCGGCACCGCCGACTGGCTGGCCGCCAACTTCCACCGTTCTCTGCAGGGTGCGCGGGTGCTGCTGCATGTGGCCAACGGTACGCGCCGTCTGCTCGGCGCGCCGCTGCTGGGCAAGGCCGCACGCGTGCTGCACGACAAGGCCAGGCTGCCGCTGTGGACACCGGCCATGCCGCAGGCGGCGCAGCCGATTCGCCTCGCCGCCCCCAGCCACGACGAGCGCCCGCGCGTGGTCTACCTGGCCGCCTGCGTGTCGCGCGCCATGGGCCCGGCCTTCACCGATGCCGAGCAGACGCCGCTGATCGACAAGACCCGCCGCCTGCTGGAAAAGGCCGGCTTCCAGGTGGTGTTCCCTGCGGACGCGGACAACCTCTGCTGCGGCCAGCCGTTCGCCTCCAAGGGCTACCCCGAACAGGCCGAGCGCAAGAAGCAGGAGCTGGTCGACGCACTGCTCAAGGCCAGCCGCGGCGGACTCGATCCGATCTATTGCGACACCAGCCCCTGCACCCTACGCCTGGTCCAGGACGGTCTCGACCCGCGGCTGCAACTGCACGATCCAGTGAAGTTCATCCGTTTACATCTGTTCGAGCGCCTGGAATTCACTCCGCAGGACAGGCCGGTGGCGGTGCACGTCACCTGTTCCACCCAGCACTTGGGCGAGGCCCAGGGGCTGATCGACATCGCCCGTCGCTGCACCAAGGAAGTAGTGATCCCCGAGGGCATCCACTGCTGCGGCTTCGCCGGCGACAAGGGCTTCACCACGCCCGAGCTGAACGCCCACTCGCTGCGCTCGCTGAAGGACGCGGTGCAGTACTGCAAGGAAGGCATCTCCACGAGCCGCACCTGCGAGATCGGTCTTTCCAGCCACAGCGGCATCGACTACCACGGCCTGGTGTACCTGGTGGACCGGGTGACCCGGGCAAAAAACTCTGAACCGAGGCCGCTCTAACCCAGTCGACTGCACACGGGCCCGTTTGCCGGGCTCGCTTCGACGACTGAAGAGGAGAGACCTCGATGAAGCGTACTGCCCTGATTTTTGCCTGTGCCCTCGCCGCCTCGCCGGCGTTCGCCAACGACGATCTGTGCGCCACCAACCTGCAGAAGATCGATGACCAACTGGCCAGCCAGACCGCTCTCGGCGCAGCAGCCAAGCAGCAGGTCGAGGATCTGCGCAAGCAGGCCGTGCAAGCCCAGCAGGCCGGCGACAACGAAGGCTGCGCCGGTCACGCCAACCAGGCCGTGACCCTGCTGGAGAAAACCGGCAAGGGCGACGGCCCCGCCGAGTGACGGCTGGAGAGCCGGCGGCACAGCGGACCTGGCGTCCGTCTCTATACTGAGTTCACCCCATCCATGGAGGACTCACCATGCGCCGGCTCTTCCTGCTCTGCTCCACCCTGCTGTTCAGCACCTCGCTATGGGCCATGCACTGTCCCCAGGACATGGCCAAGATCGACGAAATGCTCAAGACCGACCCGCCCGCCGATGCCGAAGTATTGGCCGAAGTGCAGCGCCTGCGCGCCGAAGGCGAGCAGCTGCACAAGTCCGGCAATCACGGTGAGTCGGTGAAGGTGCTGGAGGAAGCGTTGAACCTGCTGCAGGCCAGCGAGTAGTCAGGCTTCCTGACCGAGCAGCGACAGCGCCATTTGGCGCAGTTGCTGCAGGTCCACCGGCTTCAGCAGGCAGGCCTGCGCCCCCTTGGCGCGGGCTTCCGCCAACAGCTCCTCGTCGGCCGCAGCGCTGACCACCAGCACCGGCACCTCGGCCAGGCGCGGCTCATTGCGCATGTATTCCAGCACTTCCAGGCCGCTGCCATCGGGCAGGTCGAGATCGAGCAGCACCAGCGCCGGCGTCTGCTCGCTGAGTTGCAACAGCGCACGGCGCACCGAGCCCACGCCGCCCACCACCGCCATCTCGCGCAGCCCCTCCTGCAGCACCCGCAGGCAGGCCGGATGATCCTCCACGCAGAGCACCTGGGCCAATACCTGGCGCGCACGCGTCGCGGCCGGCTGTTCCGCCGCGCCACCGAGCGGCGGCTCCGCGGCGCTGGGCAGCTCGATCCAGAAACGGCTACCCAGGCCGACGTCGCTGGCGAAGCCCATCTCGCCGCCCATCAGCTCCGCCAGTTCGCGGCACAGCACCAGGCCGATGCCGGTGCCCGGGATATTGGAGTTCTCCCGACCGAGACGCTGGAACGGCTGGAACAGCTGCGCCTGTTGTTCTGTGCTGAGGCCCGGACCACTGTCGTCGACCCACAGGCGCACACCGCTGGCGCGCACCTCGTAGCCCATGCGGATCATGCCCTGGGGGCTGTTGTACTTGATCGCGTTGGACAGCAGGTTGAGCAGCACCTGGCGCAGACGGCGCGGATCGGCCAGGACGAACAGCGGCGGATGGGCCTCGGCCAAAACCTGCAGCTGCAGGCGGCGCTGCTGCACCTCGGGCTGGATCAGCTCGGCGCAGCTGCGCAGCAGCGGGCCGATATCCACCGGCTGCAGTTGCAGCTGCTGCTGACGGCTCTCGATGCTGGAGAGGTCGAGGATATCGTCCACCAGCGAGGTCAGGTGCCGGCTGGCCAGCACGATCTCGCGGGCGTACTCCGCCTCCTGGTGGCGCTCGGCATGGTCCTGGGCCTCCAGCTCGATTAGCTGGGCGAAGCCGTGGATGGCATTGAGCGGCGTGCGCAGCTCGTGGCTCATGCTGGACAGGAAACGGCTCTTGGCCTGACTGGCGGCCTGAGCCTCGTGGCTGGCGCGACGCAGCTCTTCCTGTACCTGCTTGAGGCGGGTGATGTCGACGTGGGTGCCCGCCGCACGCACCGCGCGGCCCTCGGCGTCGCGCTCGATCACCTTGCCGCGGCTGAGCAGCCAGACATAGCGGCCCAGGCCATCGGCATAGCGATACTCGGCCTCGAAGAAGTCCTCGGCGCTGTCGTCGGCCATGCTCAGGCGCAGGTGGCGCACTCGCGGCAGGTCGTCCGGGTGCACGCGCTGGTTGAATTCGGCGAACGGCATGCAGTCGGTGGGCAGCCCGAAGCGCCGCACGAAGCGGTCGCTGATGCGGATGCTGAGGCTCTCCGCCTCCACTTCCCAGAGGCTCTCGGTGGTGCTCTCCAGCACCAGCTCCAGGGTGCGCTGGGCACGCAGGCGGCTCTCCTCGCTGGCCTGCAGCTGCTGGCCGGCGTGCTGCACCTCCACCGCCATCTCGGCCATCTCGGCGATCGAGGTCGGTGGTGCCGCCGGTTTGCGCTCGCCCACCGCCAGGCTGCGCATCATGCCGACGATGCCGGCGATGGGCTCGGCCAGCTCGTTGCTCAGGCGCCGCGAGCGCGTCCACATCCAGGTACCGAACAGCAGATAGAAGAACACCAGGCCGGCGATCAGCAGGTAGCCGATGATCTGGTATTGCTCGGCCAGGCGGTTGGTCTCGCTGAAGATGTTGGCCTCGTCCACCACCAGCAGCAGACGCCAGCCGGTCTGCGGAATCTCGCTCCAGGCCATCAGCTGGCCGCGGCCGCCGAGCTGCACCTCGACCACGCCGTGGTGCCGGGTGGCCATGGCCTCCAGCAGCGGGCGCAGGCCCTGCTGGCGATCCAGCTTGAAGTCGGCCGGTTTCAGTACCTCGCGGCTGACCGCCTCGGCGTAGGAGTAGCTGGTCAGCTCGCGCAGGCCGAAGTCCTTCTCTCCCGCCGTGGGCAGGGCCATGATCGCGTTGTCGCTGCCCACCAGCAGCGCGTAACCCTGCCAGGGCACCTGCAGGTTGCCGATCTCGGCGAGCATCTGCCCGACCGTCACGTCCAGGCCGGCGACACCCTCGAGGAAGTTGTCGCGATAGACCGGGGCGATGGCCGACATCATCCAGCCCTGGCCGGCCGGATCGAGATAGACCTCGGTCCACACGGTACTGCGCTTGGGGTTGTGCTCGGCGTTGGCCAGGTAATAGAAGTTGTACTGCGGGATGACCATGTCATGCGGGTACTGCTGCAGCACATCGAAGTACGGGTAGATGCGGTTGTAGCTGTCCCAGGTGTTGAAGTAGACCGCCGCCACCAGCGGGTCGGCCTGGCGGATCGAGCGCATCAGCGGGTCCACCCGCGACAGGCGCAGCGCCTTGTCGCGGTCCTGCTTGGCCGGTGGCGTAGCGGCGGAATAGAAGGAGGCGGCGCGGCCATCGTCGCTGCTGCTGTAGAACACGCCGCTCGGCGCGCTGGCGTGACGCTTGCGCTCCAGTTCGTCCGGGGCGAAGCGGTGATCGCTCAGGGCCTCGGTCACCGCGTCACGGTAGATGCCGACCTGGGCCTCGATGGCGCGCAGACGGCTGTCGATCACCTGCCCTTCACGGCGCACGGCGCTGTCCAGGTCCTGCAGCGCGCTGCTCTGCAGGTAACCGACCTGGGACTCGCGGATGGATTCGTTGGTATAGAGATAGACGGCGATCAGCACCGACTCCACCAGTACCAGGGGAATCAGCGCACTCTGCAGGAACGCTCGCCAGATCCAGCGGCGCAAAGGCTTGAGCGGTGCGAGCGGCATCCGTCGCTCCTCGAATTCTAATCTGAAGAGAATGGCACAAGACCGCCGAACGGCCAGTGCCCGCCAGGGATTGTACTGGCAGTTCGATGGTCGACGCTGGTGAACCTTTGCCGTACACTGCCCTCCAACCTCGCAAGAGCGTTCTGGGGCCGATTAGGATTCGACGCCGGTAGCAAAACTTGAGGGGCATGCCGAGTAGGTGACAGTTCTCGTAAATCCGCTGCCACAACTTTATAGTTGCCAACGACGACAACTACGCTCTAGCCGCCTAAGTGCCGCTAGCTGACCCTAGGGGATGCCTGTAAACCCGACGATTAGGTCAGTCAGATAGAACAGGATCGCCGCCAAGCTCGCTGCAGGTGTAACGGCTAAAACTTATGCAGCTCGCTCCAAGCGCCCTGCCACTCGGGCCGCGCGGAGTTAACTCAATAGAGATGGCTAAGCATGTAGAACCGATAGCGGAGAGCTGGCGGACGGGGGTTCAAATCCCCCCGGCTCCACCAAACAAGCCCCTGATTTTCCTAGAGAAAGTCAGGGGTTTTTCTTTGGGTGTCGAAAAAGTGTCGAAAGTACAGACTTAAAGCGAAGCGTTAGAAATCTGACGTTGAAGCTAGACCTAGACCAATTCCTGGCGTAAAAGTTGAGAGGAAAGCCAGGAAATATATGCCCCACACTCCCCGCCCCGGTTTCTAGACACTCAGCCTGCAGTAGCATAGCCGCCCTCCCGCTGAGGAACCTGACTAAGGAACGTGGTTACACCCACAAGAGCCGTCACGCTAAGGGCAGCTCTCGCTTAGCAAGTTAAGGCCATGAACTCACTGCGCCGCGAGCGGTACGAGGTTCCTCTCGTGCTACTGGAAGGTAAGTTATTTCTGGACGTTATGTGCCACGCCGACAAGGTTCTGCTGGTCAACGTCGTCTATAACGACACCACCCAAGCGGTTTACTACCCACCGACAGATAGCGAAATTCCTTGCGAAGAAGCGGAGCGGGCATGCCGGATGGCGTTGGGCCATTTCAGATCAAAGTCATTTGGTCTCTACATGAACGACCGCCGCGCCGTCCTAAGGCGATCCGCGCTCATCCTTGATGCTGAAGGCCCGCTATATGACGGAATCCTTTTCAAGCACGAGATTCACCAAGAGAGCGCGGCCAAAGGCCCCAGTCTAAGCGCGTCCTGAAGGTGATCCGGGGCTAGATGCGCATAGCGCATGGTCATGGCCAAGCTCGAATGGCCCAGGATTTTCTCAGCGTAAGGATGTTGCCGCCGTTCTGGATGAAGTGGCTGGCGAAGGTATGCCGGAGAGAATGGGCAGCCTGGCCTTTAGGAAGCTCAATAGTCGTCCTGGCGAGGGCTCTGCGAAACGAGGTAATGGCCGAGTTCGGCTGACCATGCTGTTTCCGGTGCCGAACGATTTGGGCTTCCAGTTCGGTCGAAATTGGCACAGACCAAACCTACCGCTCTTGGTCAGCTGAAAGTAATCACCGCGTTACGTAGACCGGTCCGTTTTAGCTTTTCGGCCCCTGACCAACAAGCACCTGTGGCCAGACAAATCAGCGTGATGATCTCGACATGTGGGTTATCACAGCCACTGCGAATGGCCTCCAGCAGTTCGGCAATCTGATCGGTCGTCAGCCAAGACAATTCCCGTTCCTGGATCTTCGACGGCTTCACCAGGGCCAGCGGATTGGCGTAGCGATAACGCCTAGGACGCGCAATTCGTTTGCGCAGATACCCCAACTCGTTATTGAGCGTTTTAGGCGACGTGCCCTTCCCTAACCTGACGTGGCGATCATGAGCTTAGGTCTGCGGATCGAGCTTGGCGGCCTGCGGATTGCGAAGGCGCTTCGCGAGCATATCCAGCTTGGAGCGCGGCGTTCCCCCATCCCTGAGAGAGGCCCCACGCAGGTCGAACCAAGCGGCGACCAGCTCGGTCAGTCGGCGTTTGTCGGTCGGCTTTGGCGTCCAGCTCGGATTGTCTACGACCTTGGAGCGGCAGCTAGCCTCAAACCGCTGAGCTTCAGCCTTGGTCTTGAGAATCTTGCGGAAACGCTTGCCCTTGATCGGCTCTATATCGACCTTCCAGCGGCCATCAGCTAATTGCTCAATGGCCACACGCGATGCTTCGCTCAGAAGATGTAAAGCAAGCCCAGACAGATGACGAAAAACAGTACCGTGCTAAACGCAAATAGCCCCAGGTAGATACGACCGACCTTGGCGCAATGCGGACACTCATAAACATCTTTCGGCAACACCAGACTGCATTCTGGACACTTGTGGTCGTCCATACTGGCTCCGCTATGGGTACTAACAGTCTCATACTGCTCTTCCCCAGTGGATATGTCTCTCTTCCAGTAAATCGCGGATGTGGTGGTAGGGGTCGATGGTGGTCATATCCTTAGCCGCATAGTGGTCGCGGATCACCGGCCAGCATTCCCACTCGGTGAGCCGCTTAAACGCCTTTTTTTGCGCCCCCAGGATGTTCCCACCCTTCTGCATGAAGTGACTGGCGGCCTGAAGATTCGCGCCTATTCACCGGTGCTACGCAAACTGAGCGAAGCCTCCTCGCTCGCTTACATGCCCTACAAAAAAACAACGCCGACCAGCTTGCGCGGGTCGGCGTCAAAAGGAGAAGGCAATTCAGCCTTCACCACCGTGGTTTACGGCGGGCAGCAGCGACACAAAAGAAAAGGGCCGCGCTTAGAACGCGGGAACTACGGCCCCCGAATAGCGCTTATCGATGAAGGCCTTCACTTCCGGGCTGGTCAGGGCTGCGGAGAGTTTCTTGATGGCGTCGCTGCTCTGGTTGTCCGGACGGGACACCAGGTAGTTCACGTAAGGCGAGTCGCTGCCCTCGATGACCAGCGCGTCCTTGCCCGGGTTGAGCTTGGCTTCCAGGGCGTAGTTGGTGTTGATCAGGGCCAGGTCGACCTGGTCCAGCACGCGCGGCAGGATGGCCGCCTCTAGTTCCTTGAACTTGAACTGGTGCGGGTTCTCGGCGATGTCCTTGGGCGAGGCCAGGGCGTTGCTCGGGTCCTTGAGCTTGAGCAGGCCGGCCTTCTGCAGCAGGAGCAGGGCGCGACCGCCGTTGCTGCCCTCGTTGGGGATGGCGATGGTCGCGCCTTTGGGCAGGTCGGCCAGGGACTTGTATTTCAGCGAGTAACCGCCGAAGGGCTCAACGTGCACGCCCTTGACGATCACCAGGTCGGTGCCGCGGTCGTGGTTGAAGGTGTCCAGGTAGGGCTTGGTCTGGAAGTAGTTGGCATCCAGTTGCTTCTGGCTCACCTGCAGGTTGGGCTGCACGTAATCGGTGAAGACTTTGACGTCGAGGTCGACGCCTTCCTTGGCCAGCTGCGGCTTGATCAGCTCGAGGATTTCCGCGTGGGGCACGGGCGTGGCGGCAACGGTGAGCTTCTCTCCGGCGTGCGCCAGAGTGGCAGAGAGGGCAGCCGCCAGAGCGGTCAACAGCAAGGTCTTCTTCATGTCCATGATCTCGATTCAGGCGCCGCGGCTGGATCTTCAGCCGCCGGCAGGTTGGCTTTGGTACCAGCGGGTAGGCTGGGTGGAGTGACAGTAGGGACTTTTCTTATTCCGTAAAAATACTGTTTAATTATTTTTATATTCCTCAAAAGGATAAGCGGCATAAGCGCCCCGCTCCGCTTAGCCCTTGAGCAATCCTTCGGCACGCAGCGCCTGCTGCACCGCCGGACGCGCCGCCCACTGCTCGCGCAGACGCGCCACATTGGTCAGCTGGTCGAAGGGCGCGCCGAGCCGTAGCAGCCAGTTGGCGAACACGCCGAGGTAGGCATCGGCCAGGGTGTAGCGTTCACCGACCAGCCACTGGCGACCCTGCAGGTGCCTGTCGATGTGTTCGAAGGCCTTGTACAGCTGCTGCAAGGCATGGGCGCGAATGCCGGGGTGCGCCGCCTCATCCGCCGAGTAGCGCTCGGGGCGATTGAGCGGGCGGAACGAGGCGGTATGGATCTCCGCCGCCAGGTAGCCGAGCCAGCCCTGGATCTGCGCGCGCTCGGCGCTGCCGGCTGGGGCGAACAGCGGCGTGCCGGGCACCTGATCGGCCAGGTACGGCAGGAGGGCGCTGTTCTCGGTCAGCAGGGTGCCGTCGTCCAGTTGCAGGGCCGGCACCCGCCCCAGCGGGTTGATCGCGTGGATCGGCGAATCCGGCGTGCGCAGCGCAACCTGCTCGACCTGGAACGGCAGCGCCAGTTCGTGAACGGCGATATGCGAGGCCAGCGAACAGGCCCCCGGAGAGATATACAGCGTGGGCATGGGCGCCTCCTGTGGCGAATAAAAAAGGGGCCGTTCCCCTGCCTGGTAAGAACGGCCCCGCGAAACGATTCAGCGAGCGGTGATCACGGCCAGCTTGGTGATGCCGGCGCGCTCGATGCTGGCCATGGCCTTGGCCACCACGCCGTAGTCGACCTGGTCGTCGGCCTGCAGCTGCACCTTGACCTCGGCATCCTTGGTCTTGGCATCGGCCAGGCTGCTCTCCAGCAGCTCCGGCTGGATCTCGTCCTTATTGATGAACAGCTTGCCGTCACCGTCGATGCTCACCACCAGCGGGTCCTTCTGGTCCGCCGGGGCCACGGCCTCGGTCTTCGGCAGGTTGATCGGGATGGAGTTGGTCAGCAGCGGCGCGGTGACGATGAACACCACCAGCAGCACCAGCATCACGTCCACCAGCGGGGTGACGTTGATCTCGGAGAGGACTTCGTCGCTGTCCTGGGTGGAGAAGGCCATGTCAGACAGCCTCCTTCACGTTCTGCGGCTGCTGCGGTTTGCGCGCGCCGGGGTGGCTGATGACCTTGAACGCGCTCTTCTGCGCCAGGCTGTAGAAGTCGTGGGCGAAGTCGTCGAGGTCGGCGGCGGTCAGCTTGAGGCGCCGCAGGAAGTAGTTGTAGACCAGCACCGCCGGCACGGCGACGGCGATGCCCACGCCGGTGGCGACCAGCGCCGCACCGATCGGCCCGGCCACGGTTTCCAGGCTGGCGTTGCCCGCCGCGCTGATGCCCTTGAGCGCTTCCATGATGCCCCACACGGTGCCGAACAGACCGATGAAGGGCGAAGTCGAGCCGATCGAGGCGAGGACCGCCAGGCCGGACTCCAGCGAGCGGCGCTCACGCTGGATCTGCTGGCGCAGCGAGCGCTCCAGGCGATCCTGATGGTTGATCGACTGGGCCAGATCATGGGCCTGGCCGTCCTGCACCTGGATGGCGGCGAAGCCGGCCTGGGCCAGGCGGGCCACCGCACCGTTCTGCTGCTGGCCCTGTTCGGCGGCGGAGTCCAGGCTGGTGGCGCTCCAGAACTGCTTGTGGAAGCGGCGATCCTGGTAGCGCTGGCGGGCGAACTGGATGCCCTTGATCAGGGCCAGGCCCCAGGTGATGACGGAGAAGCCGATCAGCAGCCAGATGACGCTGTGTTCGACCGATTGGAAGGGAGAGTCGGTAAGCAGGTTCATGTCGCGTTCCTCGCAGGGCGTATTGCAGTCTTGTTCGGCGGCGCCAAAGGGCACCGCTTCGGTCGGTCAGTCAGTTCAAACGGAAGGCCAGTGGCACGGTCACCCAACCGGCGATCGTCTGGTCGCCACGCTTGGCCGGTACGAAGCTCCAGCGCTTGACCGCGCGGATGGCGGCCTCGTCGAGGGCCTCGCGGCCGCTGCTCTTCTGCACCTGAATCTCGCTCGGCTTGCCGTTGGCCTGTACGTGTACCCGCAGCAGCACCGTGCCTTCCCAGCCACGGCGCTGGGCCAGGCTCGGGTATTCCGGCGCCGGGTTCTTCAGGTACGCGGCGTTGGCCGAGGGCGGCGTTTCCACCGGGGCCGGAGCCGGCTTGGGCGGTTGCGGCGCCGGCGGGGTCTCGGCCTTGGGCGGCTGCGGTGGCGGCTCGACCGGTTTCGGCACCGGCTTGGGTTTCGGTTTGGGTTTCGGCGGCTGCGGCTTGGGTGGCTCGGGCTTGGGCGGCGGCTTGACCGCCAGCTCCTCCACCACCGGCGGTGGCGGCGGCTCGATCACCGGCTCCGGCGGAGGCGGCGGGGCGGCGAATTCGATGGTCATCGGCGGGATGACCACCGGCACTTCCGGCAGCACCGGCTCGCTGCGCTGGCTCAGCCAGTACAACACGGCGCCGTGCAGGGTCAGGGCGAACAGACCCAGCAGCACGGCCTCGCGGCGGCTCAGCACGGGACGCTCGCGACGCGGCACATGGCGCTGCAGGTCGAGGGCCTGGCGCAACTGCACGCCGAGATCGAGGACCTCGCCGGGGTTGCGCCACAGCACTTCCTTCAGGTTGTCGGCTTTTAGGACGTTGCCCATTTGGCAGTGTGCTCCTGGATCACGGGCCAGCTCTGGATGGCGTTTGGTGGCATGCCGGACTAGCAGGAACTGGCCGGCTGACGTGGGTTGGATAATTGAATGACGCGCTTATTTCAGAAAGTATCTTTTTATTAACTTGTAATTTCTTAATGGAATATATGATTCATAAGTCATTGATTCATAACGACTAAAAACCCTTGATGCTCTATAGGCATGAAAAATATGCCTACAGAGCATCGCCCGCGAAACACACCTGAAAGGTCCATGGCAGAGCAGTTCCTCCGCAGTTCGGCCTCGAGCGTTTCACTGCTCCACTGCGCCAGCGCCCGCCGCGCGCCAGATCACCGACTGGATCTGCAGCGGCCTGGGCAGCAGCCGATTGGCCACGAACAGGTCGGCGGTGTGCTGCTGCGCGGCGATGATCTCGCTGGTCAGCGGGCCGATCGGCGACGGTGGACGGTGGCCGAAGGCGCGCGCGATCACCGCCTGACTGAGGCCGGTAACCCTGGCCAGCACGGCGATACTGGCGGCTTCATCGCTGCGGGTCAGCGCCTCGGCGCGGTTCAGCTCGGCGAGCAGTTCGGGGAGGAACTGCGGGTTGGCCTCGGCGAACGGCCGCGCCGCCAGCACGAAGGGCCCGCTCAGGCCGAGGCCCTCGCCGTTGACCAGCAGGCGCGCGCGACCTTCCAGCTCGATGGCCGAGTAGAACGGGTCCCAGATCGCCCAGGCGTCCACCGCGCCACGCTCGAAGGCGGCGCGGGCGTCGGCCGGCGGCAGGTAGATCGGCTGGATATCGGCGAACGTCAAACCTTCACGGGCCAGCGCGCGCAGCACCAGGTTGTGCGCGCTGGAGCCCTTCTGCAGCGCCACGCGCTTGCCCTTGAGCTCGGCCACCGACTGCAGCGGGCTTTCCTTGGCCACCAGGATCACCTCGGCCTGCGGCTTGGGCGGCTCGGCGCCGATGTACAGCAGGTCGGCACCGGCGGCCTGGGCGAACAGCGGCGGGATATCGCCGGTGGAGCCGACATCCAGGCTGCCGATGTTCAGCGCCTCGAGCATCTGCGGGCCGGCGGGAAACTCGATCCACTGCACGCGCACGTCAGGGAAGCGCTTCTCCAGCATGCCGTGCTCCTTGGCCAGCACCAGGCTGGTGGAGCCTTTCTGGAAGCCGATGCGCAATACCTCGGGGTCGGCCGCACGGGCCAGGCCGGAGAAGGCCAGCAGCGCCAGCAAGGCGGCGCCGAATCGAATGCTGTTCATGCTCACTCCCAGTCGGTGGACGGTTTTTCCCAGAGGTTGATACCGCCCTCCACCGCATAGCGGTCGATCTCGGCCAGCTCCTCGGCGCTGAAGGCCAAGTTGTCCAGCGCGGCGACGTTCTCGACGATCTGCGCAGGATTGCTGGCGCCGATCAGCGCCGAGCTGACCCGCGCATCGCGCAGGGTCCAGGCCAGCGCCAGTTGCGCCAGACTCTGCCCACGGCGCGCGGCGATCTCGTTGAGCGCACGGGCGCGGGCGATGTTGGCCTCGGACAGGTGCTCGGGGCGCAGCGAGGCGCCGCCCGGGCGGTTGACCCGCGCGTCCTGCGGGATGCCATTGAGATACTTGTCGCTGAGCAGGCCCTGGGCCAGCGCGGTGAACACGATGACGCCGGCGCCCAGCTCATCGGTGGCGTCGAGCAGGTCCTTCTCGATCCAGCGGTTCAACAGGTTGTAGGCCGGCTGGTGGATCAGCAGCGGCACCTTCAGCTCGCGCAGCAGCGCGGCGATCTCGCGGGTCTTGCCCGCCGAGTAGGAGGAGATGCCGACATACAGCGCCTTGCCCTGGCGGACGATGTCGGCCAGGGCGATGGCGGTCTCCTCCAGCGGCGTGTCGGCGTCGAAACGGTGCGAGTAGAAGATGTCCACGTAGTCCAGGCCCAGGCGCTGCAGGCTCTGGTCGAGGCTGGAGATCAGGTATTTGCGTGAGCTGCCGCCCTGCCCGTACGGCCCCGGCCACATGTCCCAGCCGGCCTTGGTGGAGATGATCAGCTCGTCGCGGTGGGCCTTGAAGTCTTCCTGCAGCAGGCGGCCGAAGTTGCTCTCGGCGCTGCCATAGGGCGGGCCGTAGTTGTTGGCCAGGTCGAAGTGGGTGATGCCCAGGTCGAAGGCGGTGCGCAGCAGCGCGCGCTGGGTATTGATCGGCGTGGCATCACCGAAGTTGTGCCACAGGCCCAGGGACAGGGCCGGCAACAGCAGACCACTGCGGCCGACGCTGCGATAGGGAATGCGTTGGTAGCGGTTGGCGGCGGGGATGTAGCTCATGGGGGAATCCTTGCGTATCGGTGTGCGGTCTCCCCTCTCCTGCGGGAAAGGGGCCGGGGGTGAGGGGCTTCCAGGCGGCTCCGCGTCGCTCATAGCACCCTCACCCCAACCCTCTCCCAAGGGGAGAGGGAGTTGTTTGGCGTCAGGTGAAGAAGGGATTGCGCGGATACGGCAGGCCAAGGTGCTCGCGCAGGGTGCGGCCACGGTACTCGGTGCGGAACAGACCACGACGTTGCAGCTCGGGCACCACCTGGGTGGCGACGTCCTCCAGGCCCAGCGGCAGGTGCGGCACCAGCACGTTGAAGCCGTCGGCGCCACGGCCCTCGAACCAGGCCTGCAGCTCGTCGGCGATCTGCGTCGGCGTACCGATCAGGCTGTGGTGGCCACGCCCACCGGCGATGCGCCGGCCGAGTTGGGCCAGGGTCAGCTGCTCGCTGCCGGCCAGTTCGGTGAGCAGCCTCTGTCGGCTCTGCTGGCCGTTCTCGGTCAGCGGCAGTTCCGGCAGCGGGCCGTCCAGTGGGTAGCCGGACAGGTCGAAATTGCCGAGCATGCGCCCGAGCAGGGCCACACCCACTTCCGGCTCGACCAGCTCCTGGAACTGCTCGAACTTCTCGCGGGCCTCGGCCTCGCTGGCGCCGACCACGACGAACACGCCGGGCATGATCTTCAGCTCGTCCTCGCCGCGCCCGTACTTGGCCAGGCGGCCCTTGAGGTCGGCGTAGAAGGCCTGGGCCTTGGCCAGCGAAGTCTGCGCGGTGAACACCACCTCGGCGGTCTCGGCAGCCAGCTCGCGACCGGTCTCCGAGGAACCGGCCTGCACCACCACCGGCCGCCCCTGGGGCGAACGGGCGACATTGAGCGGACCCTGCACGCGGAAGTGCTCGCCGTGGTGGTTCAACACCTTCAGCTTGGCCGGGTCGTAGAACTGGCCGCTGGCCTGGTCGTGGACGAAGGCGTCGTCCGCCCAGCTGTCCCACAGGCCGCGCACCACCTGGTGGAATTCGCGGGCCCGCGAGTAGCGCTCGGCGTGCGGGATGTGCGCGTCACGGCCGAAGTTGAAGGCCTCGGCGGCGGCGTCCGAGGTCACCAGGTTCCAGCCGGCGCGGCCGCCGGAGAGGTGGTCCAGCGAGGCGAACTTGCGCGCCACGTGGTACGGCTCGTTGTAGCTGGTGGTCACCGTGCTCACCAGGCCGATGCGCTCGGTGATGGCGGACAGCGCCGAGAGCAGGGTCAGCGGCTCGAAGTACACCGAGCGCGAGGTGTGGCTGGCGATGGCATCGGTGGACGCGGCCACGCTGTCGGCGACGAAAATGGCGTCGAACCTGGCCGCCTCGGCGATCTGCGCGGCGCGTTTGTATTGGCTGAAATCCAGCGGGTCCGACGCTACGTCCGGATGGCGCCAGGCGGCGATGTGGTGGCCGCCGGCCATGAGAAAGGCGCCGAGGCTGAGTTGACGTTGGGCTTGGCTCATAAGGAGTTACCTACTGGGACGGAAAGCCACCCGGCCGCTCTGCGGTGGCTCGGGTGGGTCTGCACGCCGGGATTTCTGTGCAGGGCGGGTGAAAACCGCGTGGCCGAAGCCGCGGGTTGCACCCGACCTAGGTGGTAATCGCGCCAGTACGCAACGATGTGAGAGGCATCGCCGGTAGCCCGGGCGTCCGGGGACACACGGGGCAGCCCCACCCGGACGGAAGTCCGGGCTACATCGCCATCGTCGACGGGCACTTAAAAGTCCTTGCGCAGCTGCACGCCGAAGTAGCGCTGGTCGTCACGCGGCACCGCGCGATAGATGTAGGTGCCGCCGCTGGCCAGGGACTGGGCGTAGGACTTGTCGGCGAGGTTCTTGCCGAGCAGGGCCACGCGCCAGCCGTCGTTGTAGTCGGCCAGGGCGATGCTGGCGTTCCAGATGCCGTAGGCGCCCTGCACCGTGTCCGGGTTCTGGTCGAGGCTGAACTGCACCTCGTCCTGCCAGCTGTAGTCGGTGGAGAGCTCCACATCCAGGCCGTTGTCCAGCGGGATGCTGTAGTCGGCGCGCACGTAGCTCTTCCAGTCCGGGGTGAACGGCAGGCGGCCGCCGTCGATGTCGCAGGTGGCGGCGGCGCCCGGCGGGCAGTTGAAGTGGTCGACGCGGGCCTTGGTGTAGGCCAGCGACGCCGACAGCTTGAGCTGGCGGGTGGCCTGCAGGCTGGCGTCCAGCTCGATGCCCTGGGTCTTCACGCTGCCGGCGTTGATCAGGCGGGTCACCACCTGGTTGGCCACGGTGTCGAAGAAGTTGGCCTGGTAGTCGTCGTAGTCGGTGTGGAACACGGCCAGGTTGGCGGTCAGGCGGTTGTCCCACGCCGTGCTCTTGAGGCCCAGCTCGTAGGAGTCGGAGGTCTCCGGCTTGAGCGCCTCGGTGTCGCGCGGCTGCATGTTGAAGAAAGTGTTGTAGGCCGGGCCCTTGTAGCCGCGCGAGTAGGTCAGGTAACCGGTGAGGTTGTCGGTGAAGTCGTACTGCAGGCCGGTGCGGCCGCTGAAGCCGTCCTCATCCACCGAGCCTTCGCTGCTGGTCGACGGCTGGATGCCGGTGACCGCGGTGGCCGAGGTGGACACGCGGCGATGGTCGTATTCCAGGTCGTCGTGGGTCCAGCGCAGGCCGAGCAGCGCGCGGAAGTCGTCGGTGAAGTTGAAGGTGTTCTCGCCGAACAGGGCCACGCTGTCGTTGGTCACGCTGTAGTCGGCGCGGCCCTGGTTGAGCACGCCGGCATTGGTCGACCAGCGCTGGTAGATCTCGTCGGACTTGCCGTGGAAGTAGTAGGCGCCGAGCACGTATTCGTTGAACTCGCCCTTGGGCGAGGTCAGACGGAACTCCTGAGAGTACTGGTCATAGTCCACCTCGCCCTTGTCGTGGGAGGCGGTCAGCGGCAGCAGGGCGCGACGGTCGCCGTCCTGGTACTGGGTATTGTCCCAGCCGCGCCAGGCGGTGATCGAGGTCAGGGTGAAGTCGCCCAGCTTCCAATCGGCCTGGCCGGACAGGCCGGTGTTGGTGTCCTCGACGTGGGTCTTGTAGTCGCTGTTGATGTCGCGGTTGTGCTTGCTCGGCGTCACCGGCCGCAGCTGGGTGGCGAACGCTGCGTTGGCCGAGGTGACGACCCCGCTGGGCAGGGTGTCCTCGCCGTCCATGTAGTCGCCGATCAGGGTGAATTTGAAGTCCTCGTTCGGCTCGAACTCCAGCTTGCCGCGCACGCCCTTGCGCTCGTAACCGTTGACGTCGTGGCCGTTGTAGACGTTCTCGACGTTGCCGTCGTAGTCGCCCCACAGGGTGCTCAGCGAGCCCTTGAGGCTGTCGGTCAGGCGCCCGCCGAGGCCGAAGCGCAGGCGGTTCTCGTTGCCGCCGCCGAAGTGCGAGTAGTCGACGTAGCCGCTGGTCTCTTCCGGCGCGTCCTTGCTGATCACGTTGAGCACGCCGGCCGAGGCGTTCTTGCCGAACAGGGTGCCCTGCGGGCCGCGCAGCACTTCGATGCGCTGCAGGTCGAGCAGGTCCAGGGTGGACTGGCCGGGGCGGCCGAACACCACGCCGTCGACCACGGTGGCCACGGTCGGCTCGACGCCCGGCGAAGTGGAGATGGTGCCCACGCCGCGGATGAACAGCGAGGTGTCCTTGTTCGAGGCGCCGGCGCGGTAGTTCAGGGTCGGCACCTCCTGGACGATGGCGGCGACGTTGTTGCGGTTGCCGCGCTCGAGCTGCTCGCCGTCGATCACCGACACGGCCACCGGCACTTCCTGCAGCGAAGCCTCGCGGCGGGTGGCGGTCACCGTCACGGTGCCGAGCGTGGCGGTCTGCTCGGTGGCCGGCGCCTCGGCGGCGAACGCCGGCTGGCCGAGCACGGCCAGCAGCACGGCACTGGCCAGCGGCGTGCGGCGCAGGCGGAATGGGGAAACCTGGGAATTCTGGGTATGCATCTACTTCTCTGCCCTGTTGAACCAGACGGAGCCCGCTATGGGCTTTCTCGGTCGCCGTAACCGGTCTGGTCTCGCTCGTGCGAGTGGCAGTGAAGGTCGGCGTGCGCCTTGTTAGCGCTAACATCGACAGTATCGGAGCGGAATTTATAGAGCGTCAAATAATTAAAAATTACTTTTATATTCCATAAGTAGATTTTCACCGCCACCGCTCGCAAGCCTTTGTTAGCGCTAACAAATGCAGTATGGTGGCTGCCTTCCGACCCTCGAACGGACCATCACCGTCGTGAGCAGCAGCAAGGATTCCCCCCGCAAGCGCCGTGGCGCAGGACGCGTCACCCTCAGCCAGGTGGCCGAGCAGGCCGGCGTTTCGGCCATCAGCGTGTCGCGCTTCTTCAACCAGCCGGAGCAGGTTTCCGGCGAGCTGCGCGAGCGCATCCAGGCGGTGGTGACCGAACTTGGCTACGTGCCCAATCTGGTCGCCGGCGGCCTGGCCTCGGCACGCGGACGCATCGTCGGCATGGTCATCCCGAACATCTCCGGACCGATCTTCGCCGCCACCATCCAGGGCTTCAGCGACACCCTGGCCAGGCACGGCTACCAGCTGCTGCTGGCCTCCAGCTACTTCTCCGAGGAGCAGGAAGAGAGAGCCGTGCGCGCCTTCCTCGGCTGGTCGCCGGCGGCGCTGGTGGTCACCAGTCACTTCCACAGCGCCGGTACCGAAAAGCTGCTGGCCGACGCCGATATCCCGGTGGTGGAGATCTGGGACTACCGCCCCGAGCGCGCTCCGCTGCAGGTCGGCTTCCTCCACTACGAAGTGGGCGTGACCGCCACCCGCCACCTGCTGAAGCAGGGCTACCGGCGCATCGCCTTCGTACAGAACAGCGCCGCCGGCGACCTCAGCGCCCTGGAGCGTCGCGACGGCTACGCCGACACGCTGCACGAGGCCGGCCTGGAGCCCTGGGTGTTCGTCCCCTCGGCGGATGCCAAGCCGTTCGAGGCCGGCAAGCAGGCGATGGACGCGCTGATGAAGCGCAGCCCGCGCCCGGATGCCATCGTCTTCGCCAACGACAACCTGGCCGCCGGCGGCCTGCTCGCCGGCCAGCGCGCCGGTCTGAAGATTCCCGAGGACTGCGCGGTGATCGGCTTTGGCGACTACCCCTTTGCCGAGATGCTGCTGCCCAGCCTGACCACCGTGCGCCCGCCGGCCCGCGAGATCGGCGAGATCGCCGCCCTGCGCGTGCTGCAGAGTCTCGGCGCAGTCGAGACCGAAGGCGAACTGCAGCGCCTGAACCTGCTGCAGTGCCAGTTGATCGTCAGAGAGAGCGCCTAGGTGCAATGTAGGAGCGAGCTCTGCTCGCGAAGCTTTTGCCGTACCCGGCTTCGCGAGCAGAGCTCGCTCCTACACCCACACCCCTTTGCCGCACTCATTTAGAGGCTGATAAGGCATAATTGCCGCCTTCCCGCCCCACACCCAGCCCCGCACGAGGACTCCGCGCCTACGTGCGGTGCGTCGCTTTCCGGATCATTCATGCACCTCGGTACCCTGCTCTCCCTGCCCCTGCTGGCCCTCGCTCTCGGCGGTTTCGTCGTCGGCAGCAGCGAATTCATCATCATGGGCCTGCTGCCCGAAGTGGCCGCCGACCTGGGGGTGAGCCTGGCCGACGCCGGCCTGCTGGTCAGCGCCTATGCCATGGGCGTGGTGATCGGTGCGCCGTTGCTCGGCCCGCTGCTCGGCCGCCTGCCGCGCAAGCAGGCGCTGCTGTGGCTGATGGGCGCCTACTCGCTCGGCAACCTCGGCTGCGCCCTCGCCCCGGACTACGCCTGGCTGCTGGCCATGCGCATGCTCACCGCCATCAGCCATGCCGGCTTCTTCGGCTGCGCCACCCTGCTGGCCGCCGAACTGGCTCCGCTGCACCGGCGCGCCTCGGCCATGGCCCTGGTGCTCAGCGGCCTGACCATCGCCAACGTGCTCGGCGTGCCGCTCGGCGCCTGGCTCGGCCAGGCCACCAGCTGGCGCATGACCTTCTTCGCCGTCGCCGGCTTCGGCCTGCTCGCCCTGCTGGCCCAGGCCCTGTGGCTGCCGCGCACGCCGGTGCCGCCACGCGGCGAAGCCGGCGCCTGGAGCGGCATCCTGCGCCGTCCGGTGCTGCACGCCCTGCTGGTCTGCTGCCTGTCGTCGGTGGCGCTGTTCGGCGTGTTCACCTACATCAGCCCGCTGCTGCGCGATGTCGGCGGTTTCAGCGCCTCGCTCAGCAACGGCGCGCTGCTGCTGTTCGGCATCGGCCTGACCCTGGGCAACCTGCTCGGCGGCCGCCTGGCCGACAAGGGCATGCGCTTCGCCCTGCCGCTGGCCTTTGCCGCCAGCACCCTGTGCCTGCTCGGCCTGTACCTGTTCATGGAGGTGACGCCGGTGGTGCTGGCCCTGCTGTTCGCCTGGGGCGTGGCCAGCTTCGCCATCTCCTCGCCGCTGCAGCTGCTGCTGGTGGAACAGGCCGGTGAGTCCGCCAGCCTGGCCGCCACCCTCAGCCACGCCGCGTTCAACCTGGGCAACGCCAGCGGTGCCTACTTCGGCGGCCTGTGGCTGAGCGTCAACCTCGGCCTGGCCAACCTGCCGCTGCTGGGCGTGGGCCTGCTGGCCATGGTGATCCTGGTCAGCCTGCCGCTGCCGCGTTTGCGCGCAACGCGCGAGCGCTTCGAACTGAAGTGAGCGACAGGCCCTCGGAGCCTGCTCCTCGCGCAGCACAGGCACCGGCCGCAACGTTGACCCGCTAGGCGACACGGCGACCTTCCCCCACCTACATGGCGGCTGCTTATCGCTGTGGATTCATCCGATCGATGCGACTTCTGCATCGGCCGACGCACTTGACCATAAAGTTAAGTTGAACGTTAGGGTTTCCGCGCCCGGCTCTCAAGCGCACGACTTGAGCGGCTGTATACGGGGGTTCCATGGGCAGGAACCGCCTCACGACGCGGAGACGAACACAGATGAGATTCAGCAACGTTGCGGCAATGGCAGGTGTGCTGCTGAGCGCCATGGCTCTTCCCTCCTGGGCCATCGGCTTGCCGGAGGCCAGCCAGGCAGGCACTGCCACCACCCGTATCGCCGGCCAGGATGTTCCCGTGGTGGCCGGTGGCTTGTACGACCGCTACCGCTCCAACCCACCGCTCTCCGTTATCGCAGCGGAGGCGCCGGGCATCGACCTGAGCTGGTTCGAGGGGCTGAAGAAAACCAGGGTCGACATGGGCTTCGAGTCCTACTCGCCGAACTTCTACTACAAGAACAGCCGAGTCACCGCGGTCTTCACGGCGGACCTGGAGCGGCTGAAGGCACTGATGCCCGCCACGGTGCTGGAGCAGGTTCAACCGATCCAGGTTTGGCCCGGCAGGGGGCTGGTCGCACTGACCGCCTACGCCTACGAATACTGCGACAACGACAGCTACAACGAGATCGCGCTGTCCATCGTCACCAACAGGCCCGGTAGTTCCAACCTGGGCCCCATCTCACTGGTGGGTCAGTCGATGTCCAACGACTTCTGGGGCTATGTGCTCAAGCTGCCGGTCAACACCGAGCTGGCCAGGGTCAGGGGCGTGGTCGGCTACAACCTGCCCAAGTGGCTGACCGGCATCAACCTCAGGGAAACCGACAAGTCGGTGGTCTTCGAAATTCTCGACAGCCAGACCGGGAAAGTCGACGTCACGCTGGAGACCGAGAAGCTCAGCGATCTGTCCACCGAGGCTGACCTGGTGACCAACAGCTTCACCAATATCGGCCACAGCGGTGAGCTGAACTACGGCTATGCGATCTCTCGCCAGCTGCGCCATGCCTCCACCACCAATGAGGATTCGGTCAAGCTGACCCTGAACGGCGGCAGCCTCTCGACCTATATCGAGTCACTGCAGCTGGGCGACCTGGTCAAGTACGAGTACGTGCCGGAATTCCAGAGCGCGCTGTATGCCCCAGCCCCCCTGCAGTCGTTCCTTGATAGGGACTGAGTTGCGCAGCAGAACCGGAGGGCAGGCTGCATACCCTCGGTTCTGGCCTGCATCTCCGTCGACGGCATTCGTGCTTGCTGGCGCTTCACGCAGCGCTCATGGCAGAACGGACAACCCGCACGGGCGGGTCGTCCGTTGCCCGGCCGATGCCTTCAGAACGGTCGGCTGCCGGCCAGGCTGATGCGCTTCATGCGCCGGCGCTGGGTGGCCGGGAAGGCATTGCGCGCGTGCAGGGTGGCCTGGTTGTCCCAGTACACGATGTCGCCCACCTCCCACTTGTGCGTGTAGGAGTAGCGCGGGTTCTGCAGGTGCTCGCGCAGGCGGGCGATCAGCGCCGCGCCCTTCTGCGGGTCGTAGCCGGGAATCTCCACCTCGGTGTGCACGCTGAGGTAGAGCAGGCGCTTGCCGGTCTCCGGATGGGTGCGCACCAGCGGATGCTCGGTGCCCTGGATCGGCTCGATGTCCGGCGTGCGGTAGGTGACGAAGCCGCCCCCGTAGCCACCGTTCTTGATGCGCACGAAGGGGTTGTAGTTGATCAGCTTGAGATCGTCGATCTCGCGCCGGGTGTCTTCGTCCAGGGCGCGGTAGGCCAGGGTCAGGTTGGTCCAGCTGGTCTCGCCGCCCTCCTCCGGCACTTCCAGGGCATACAGCAGCGAGCCGGCCGAGGGCGTTGGCGTCCATTGATGATCGGTGTGCGCCGGCAGAGCGAAGTTGCCCAGCTCGCCATCACCGGTATTGGCCACCTTGACGATGTCCGGTGCCTTGCCGTCGTCGCCGGAGGACAGCACGGCGAAGTCCGGGTGCGGCTGGAACACCGAGCCGAACCAGGAGGTGAAACGCAGGAACTGCGCATCGTCCAGCTGCTGATTCTTGAAGATCAGGATCTGGTATTCGCGGTGAGCCTGCTTGAGGGTGAGGATCTGCTCGGCGGTCAGGTCCCGGCGGCCATCCAGGCCATGTACCTCGGCGCCCAGCGGGGCGTTGAGGGGGACGATGCGCAGGCCGTCGCCGGCCTGCTCCTGGCGCAATGCGCTGACGTTGTTGCTCATGCTGCTCTCCCCTTCAGCCCTTGCGGATGGTCTGGCTGCGGCGACCGTCGACGCTCACCGGCACGTCGCCGGCCAGGGTCACGCGGCGCACGATGCGGTCCTGCTGGCCATAATCGTCCACCGCGTAGTGCTGGGTGGCGCGGTTGTCCCAGATCGCCACGTCACCTTCCTGCCAGCGCCAGCGCACGGTGTTTTCCAAACGGGTGACATGGCCCTGGAAGGTGTCGAACAGGCGCTGCGAGTCATCGCGCGACAGGCCCTTGATGCGTTTGACGAAGTGGCCGAGCAGCAGGCTGCGCTGGCCGCTCACCGGGTGCACGCGCACCAGCGGGTGCTCGGTCTCGTAAACGGTGGAGGCGAACACCTTGCGGTACTCCTCCAGCTTGGCCAGCTCGACGTTGGGGCGCACGCCGGCGTAGTCGTACTCGTTGCTGTGCACCGCCCAGAGCTTGTCGGCCAGCTCGCGCAGCTCCGGCGAGAGGTCCTGGTAGGCGGTTTCGGTATTGGCCCAGACGGTGTCGCCACCGGCCTTGGCCGCCACCACCGAGCGCAGGATCGAGGCCTTGGGATAGGCGTCGACGAAGGTCACGTCGGTGTGCCAGGAGTTGGCGCGCTGGCCCTGGGCGCCGTCCAGTTCGAGCAGGTAGTGGGTGCCTTCGCGTACCGGCACCGTGGGATGGGCGATGGGCTCGCCGAGCAGCTTGGCGAAGGCCTCCTGGGCCTGGTCGTCGAGCTGGTGCTGGGCGCGGAAGAACAGCACCTTGTGCTCCACCAGCGCAGCCTGGATGGCCTCGACGGTGGCGGCGTCCAGCTCGGCGGACAGGCTGATGCCGCGAACCTCGGCACCGATGCGCCCGGCTACCGGGTGGATGTCGAGTTGGACTGCAGGTTGTACGGCGATTGCGGCATTGCTCATGGTGTCTCTCCTTGAGGTTTGGCTGTGCGGCAGCCGATCAGAAGTCGTAACGCAGGGTCACGCCGGCGGTGCGCGGCTGGCCCACGGAGGCGGTGTAGGCGCCGTTGGTCATGGCGAAGGCGGTCAGGTAGTAGTCCTCGTCGGTGGCGTTGCGCACCCACAGCGAGGTGTCCAGCTCGCCATCGCCGAGGTCGGCGCGCACGCCGGCGGCCAGGTTGAGCAGGCCGTAGCCGTCGATCTTCGACAGGTCGGAGTTGTCCAGCGTGCCTTCGGCCTCGGAGCGGTAGGAGTAGCCGGCGTTGACGTAGGGACGCAGGCCGCCGTCGAGCTGCCAGGTGTACTCGCCGTTGACGTTGCCGATCCATTTCGAGGCGCCGACCACACGCTCGCCGGTCAGGTCGCACTTGGCGGTCGGGTTGACCGTGCTGACCTCACCCGGGCACGGCGCGTCCTTGAAGCTCAGGTAGGTGACGTCGTTGTAGGAGCCGTTGAAGTTCAGGGTCAGGCCGCGGATCGGCAGGTAGGAGGCCTCGAACTCCACGCCACGCGAGCGCACGCTGCCGGCGTTGGCCAGCACCGACACCGGGGTCGGCGAGCTGGCGTTGGTGGTCAACGTGGTGGCCTGATAGCCGTGGATGCCGGTCCAGAAGATGTTGGTGTTGAACAGCAGGCGGCCGTCGGCCAGGGTGCTCTTGAAGCCCAGCTCGGCATCGTTGGCGCGCTCCGGACCGACCACCAGCGAGTCGGCACCGTTGCCAAACACCGGAGCGGTCAGGTTGACCCCGCCTGACTTCTCGCCGTGGGACAGCGTGGCGTAACCGAGCAGGTCGTCGCTGAACTTGTAGCTCAGGCTGAGCAGGCCGGACGGCGAAGCGTTGTGCAGACCGAAGTCGCCGGTATCCAGGGCGCCCATCTGCCGTTGGCGCGCGGCATTGAGCGGTGGGATGCCGGACAGATCTGCGCCGCCTTCGGGAGCGAAGCGGTGCAGGCGCGCGGTCTTCTCCTCGTAGGTGCCACGGATGCCGGCGGTGAAGTCGAGGCGGTCGGTGAGGTGCCAGTTGCCCTGGGCGAACAGGGCGAAGCTGTCGGTCTCGATCTTGCCGTTGGTCTGGGTGCGTACGTTGTTGAAGATGCCGTTGTTGGCACCGGTGAGGAACAGGTCGGCGTAGGGGCCGAAGTCCTGCACCGTCTTGTTGCCCAGGTTCTGGTTGAACAGGTAGGCGCCGAGCACGTAGTCGAAGCTGCCGCCGGTGGGCGAGGCCAGGCGGAATTCCTGGGAGAACTGCCGGTCGTGCACTTCCACGCCGCTGTGGGTGAAGGCATCGACGTCAGTGAGGTCGGCATCGTTGCGCGGGATGAAGTGCCAGTAGCGGTAGCCGCTGATCGAGGTGAAGGTGTAGCCGCCGTCGAGGTTCCAGTTGGCCTCCAGCGAGGAGCCGCCCTGGTAGACGTTCACCGACTGCACGCCGTCGATGTTCACCTCGCGTTTCTTCACGTCGTACTGCGGGTTGGCGCCGATCAGCGCGGCGCGCTGGCGGAAGCGGTCGGTCACGCCGTACAGGGCCCACACACCATTGCTGGAGTTCTCCTGGTTGTAGTCGGTGATCCAGCGCAGGCTGAAGTCGTCGTTCGGCTCGAACAGCAGCTGGCCACGGGCACCCTCGCGCTCGCCGCCAACGAAGGTGCGGTCGTCGTGCTGGTTGTCGATGTAGCCATCGTCACGGGTGCGGTAGGCCGACAGGCGCCCGGCCAGGGTCTCGGTCAGCGGCCCGGAGATGGTGCCCTTGCCCTGGAACAGGCCGCGCTCGCCACCGGTGACCTCGACGCTGCGCTCGGGGGTGAAGGTCGGCTTGCGCGTGCTGATGTTGATCACCCCGGCCGTGGTGTTCTTGCCGAACAGGGTGCCCTGCGGGCCGCGCAGCAGCTCCAGCTGTTCGACGTCGAGCAGGTCGAACACGGCCATGCCCGGACGGCCCAGGTAGATGTTGTCCAGGTAGATCCCGGCGCTGCCTTCCAGGCCGTCGCTGGCCGGGTTGTTGCCGATGCCGCGCACCGCCACGCTGGACTGGCGCGCATGGATATAGGCGACGTTGACGCTTGGCAGCACCTGCTGCAGGTCCTGCACCTTGTAGACCTTCTGCTGCTCCAGGGTGGCGCCGCTGAGGGTGGTGATCGGCGTCGGCACGTCCTGCACGTTTTCCTCGCGGCGGCGTGCGGTGACGGTGACCTTGCCCAGCGCCACCTCTTCCTCGGCGCTCGGCGTGATGGCGGCTTCCTCGGCCAGCACATGGCCCGGCGCGGCCAGGGCCAGCAGCAGGGTCAGGGCGTATTCGGGGGCGGCCAGGCGTTGCAGCGACAGGGGCCGGGCGATGGTTGGCGACGTTCGGTGATGGCTCATCAATGTTTCCTTGGCTGATCTGCCCGCCGCCGGATTCGGGCAGCAGCGGGCCGCATCGCCTGCATGGGGCGATGGCTGAAAGGGTGGTGAATGGGTGGGCGAGCCTTAAGGCGGCTCAGCGGCGGTCAGCGACAGCGGCACCGCGGCATTGGCATCTGCATGGTTCTCCCCCTGGGTTGCATGGCCATATCAATATTCCATTTAGATCTAGATTTATTAATTTACTTAGATTGACGGAATAAGAGCCTGCATTTAAAACCAGCACCCAGGGGCACACAAATGCCTTCTCCCTATATTTTCAATGCCGGGAACGCATCATGGATCTGCGCCAACTCCGCTACTTTCTCGCCCTCCACGAGCACCGCAGTTTCGTCCGCGCGGCCGACGCCATGGGCATCACCCAGCCGGCCTTCAGCCGCAGCATCCAGGGCCTGGAGCACGAGCTGGGCTGCGTGCTGGTGGACCGCGGCAGCAAGGACCTGCGCCCCACGCCAGAAGGCCAGGTGGTGCTGCAGCACGCCCTGGCCCTGGTGCGCGGCGCCAGCAACCTGAGCCACGAGATCAACCAGATGACCAAGCTCGACGCCGGCGAGCTGCGCTTCGGCTGCGGCCCGGCGCTGGCCGCGCGTCTGGTACCGGACGCCCTGCTGGAATTCATGCAGCGCTACCCGCGGATCCGCGCGCAGTTCGAGGTGAACAACTGGGAGAACCTCAGCCGCAGCCTGGGCCGCGACGAGATCGAATTCTTCATCGCCGACATCCGTCACTTCGAGGCCGACCCCAGCGTGCAGACCCAGGCCCTGCGCCCGCGTCCCGGGCTGTTCTTCTGCCGCCCCGGCCACCCGCTGCTGGCCAAGGAGAGCCTGTCGACCAACGACCTGTTCGACTATCCGCTGGCCGCCACGCGCATTCCCATGGGCGCGCGCAAGGTGCTGGCCAACCTCAGCGGCAAGACCGACTTCGCCGTACACCTGGAGTGCGAGCACTTCTCCCTGCTGGAGGAGCTGGTGCAGCGCAGCGACGCCATCGGCATCGCCACCGTCGAGGCGGTCAGCGATCGGGTCCAGCGCGGCGAACTGGTGCAGCTGCACCTGCGCAATCTGCCGAGCAACCTCGACAGCCTCAGCGCCCGCTGCGGCATCGTCACCCGCACCGGTTTCCGCCTGTCCCCGGCGGCCAAGGCGATGATCGAGCTGCTCACCGACCTGGACGGGCAACGGACGGAGACGGCGGCCGCCTGAGCGGGCGTGCCGCCTAACCGCCGCATCGCTTGCCGCTACTCAGCTGCTAAGGTCACCCAGACCAGTTAGCAGAGGAGATGCGTGATGCAACGATTCAGCGGCGGCTGCCTGTGCGGCGACGTGCGGCTGGAGGCCGCGGGGCGTCCCTACCGGGTCGGCCTGTGCCACTGCCTGGACTGCCGCAAGCACCACGGCGCGCTGTTCCACGCCTCGGCGATATTCCCCCAGGAGGCGGTGACCGTCAGCGGCGAGACGCACGCCTACGCCGGGCGCCACTTCTGCCCGCGCTGCGGCTCCTCGGTGTTCGCCCGCAGCGCCGACGAGATCGAAGTGAACCTGGGCGCGCTGGACGCCCCCGACCAGCTGCAGCCCACCTACGAGAGCTGGATCATCCGCCGCGAAGCCTGGCTGCCGCCGTTCCCCCTCACCAGGCACTACGCACGCGACCGAGAGGGCACTGGGCGCCTGGAGGAATAGCGCAGCGGTGGGCAACCCGGCCGCCGGCCGCTACAGTGCGGCCATGCCCACGCCGCCACCCTCGCCACTCGCCGCCTACCGCCAGGCCCTGGCCAGCGGCGACCTGCATCCCGATGCCGCCCAGCTGCGCGCCGTCGAGCAACTCGAAGCCTGTCATGCTGCTCTCGCGGCAGGGCGTAGCTGTCGTGGCGTGTATCTCTGGGGGCCGGTCGGGCGCGGCAAGACCTGGCTGCTCGACCGCTTCCACGAGAGCCTGACCGTGCCGTCCCGGCGCCAGCATTTCCACCACTTCATGCGCTGGGTGCACCAGCGCCAGTTCCAGCTCAGCGGCACCGCCAACCCGCTGCGCGCGCTGGCCCGCGAGCTGGCCGGCGAGGTGCGCGTGCTGTGCTTCGACGAGCTGTTCATCAGCGACATCGGCGACGCCATGCTGGTCGGCGGCCTGCTGCGCGCCCTGCTCGACGAGGGCCTGGTGCTGGTCGCCACCTCCAACCAGCCGCCGGACCAGCTGTACGCCGACGGCTTCAACCGCGAACGCCTGCTGCCGGCCATCGCCGCGCTGCAGGCGCATCTGGATGTGCTGGAAGTGGACGGCGGACGCGATCATCGCCTGCATCCGGGGCAGACCACCCAGCGCTACTGGGTCAACGCGCCGACCGCGCTGGCCGAAGCGTTCGCCCGTCTGGCCGACGCCGGCCCGGTGACGCATGCGCCGCTGCAGATCGGTTCGCGCCAGCTGCCGGTGATCGCCCAGGCACCCGGTGCGGTGTGGCTGGAGTTCGCCACCCTGTGCATGGGCGCCTGGTCCGCCGAGGACTTCATCGCGTTGTGCGACCGCTTCCCGGCGCTGCTGCTGGGCGGCGTGCCGTGCCTGTCCGGCGAGCAACGCGCGGCGCGCATCGCCCGCGGCACCGAGGACGCCGCCGAGCGGGTGGTCGCCGGCGACCGCGAGCTGCCCAGCCTGGCCCCGCACGACGATGCGGTGCGGCGCTTCATCGCCCTGGTCGACGAATGCTATGACCGCCGCCGCCCGCTGCTCATCGAGGCGGCGGTACCGCCGGAGGCGCTGTACACCCGCGGCTACCTGGAATTCCCGTTCCGCCGCACTCTCAGCCGCCTGCGCGAGATGCAGCAGGCGCGTTACTGAGCCACCGCCACCGATTCCTTCTGCCCGGCCAGGGCCGCATCGAGGAACTTCGGCTCGGCCCAGTCCTTGACCACGAAGCCCTTGCGTACCAGGCGCTGCTCGGCGGCCAGGTCGACGCTCTGCTGCAGGCGGGCGAGGAAGCCGGCGTCCAGCTGCGGGTCGAAGATCCTGCTGAAGCTGCTGTTGTGCAGATCGTTCTGCAGGATCAGCGTCGGGTAGTTGGCCAGGCCCGAGACCAGGTCGATATAGGCCTGCTTGTTCTGCTCGTCGCGCAGCCAGCTCACCGCCTGCTGCTGCGCCTTGATCAGGCGCGCGGTGACCTGCGGATGCTGGTCGACGAAGCGGCCGTCGGCCACCAGTACGCCCTGGATGCTGCCGACGCCGCCGAGGTCGTCGGTGGACAGCGGCAGCTCGGCCACGCCGCGCGCCTTCAGGGCGATCAGGTTGGACAGGCTCCAGGTGGCGTCGATCTGCTTGGCCGCCAGCGCCGCGGTGGCCGCGTTGAAGTCCAGGTTGATCACCTGCAGGTCGCGCTCGGACAGGCCCTTGCTGGCCAGGGCGGCATCGAACGACAGCTGCGAGGCGGTGCCACGGAAGATCGCCACGCGCTTGCCCTTGAGGTCTTCCAGGCTCTTGATGCCGGAGCCCGGCACCACGCCCAGGTAGTGCTTGATGTCACGCGCGGTGGCGCTGAGCAGGCGGGTGTCCAGGCCGTTGGCCTTGCCGATGATGGCGGCCAGGTCGCCGAGGTAGGCGAAGTCCACCTGGTCGTTGGCCAGGGCCTCGTTGATCACCGGGCCGGCGCCCTTGAAGAAGCTCCAGCGGATCTTGATACCGTCGGCGGCGAACTCCTTCTCGAGGATCTGCCGGCTGCGCAATACGTCGACCACGCCACCGCCACTGTGCTGGGGACCGGCGCTGACATCGGGCACGGCGATGCGGATTTCCTCCAGCTTGTCCGCCGCCTGCGCGGGCGGCAGGTAGGCCAGCAGGCCGATCAGCGCCGGGGTGGCGAACAGCGCGGCGAAGCCGTTGAAAAGACTCTTCATGGTGATGCTCCTGGTCTGGGCAGAGCACTCGATCCGTGCTCCCTGGCGAAACTAAGGCACGCACCACTTATGCAGAATAAATATTAAAAAATTATCTATTAGTAACTTAAAGCTCTAAATCAGCACGCACGCGGCCTCGCTGGCAGATGCCGCGCAGGCATAAAAAATATTCGGCAAAGGCATTGGCCGAGCCCTGCCGGGGTTCTTTAAATGACCGCTCTTATCTCTCAATCGAATTGATATGAGCTTTTATATGCCTTTACTAACCAGCGCTTATATCGCCGTCCGCCGGAGCGCAGCAGCATGAGCCACGGCGCCGTGCGCGACCTGCCGCGCCCGTTGTGGTTGGTGCCACGCCTGCAGGGCGAGCGCCTGCTGCCCTGGTTGCTGCCCGTCAGCCTGTTGCTGCTCTGGCAGGTGGCGAGCCACTGGGGCTGGATGGGCGAGCAGGTACTGCCGGCGCCCGACCTGGTCTGGCAGACCCTGCTGGAACTGGGCCAGGGCGAACTCTGGCAGCACCTGGCGATCAGCCTGCAGCGCCTGGCCTGGGGCCTGCTCGGCGGGGTGGCCGCCGGCGTCGCCCTGGGCGCCCTGCTCGGCAGCAGCGCCCGCGCCGAGCGCCTGGTGTTCCCCACTTTCGCAGCGCTGGCGCAGATCCCGACCCTGGCCTGGATTCCGCTGTTCATGCTGCTGTTCGGCATCGGCGAGGCACTCAAGCTGGTGGTGCTGATCAAGGCCATCATCGTGCCCATCACCATCCACACCCTGGTCGGCGTGCGCGATGCCCAGCCGCGCCTGCGCGAGGCCGCCGAGGTGCTGCGCCTGCCGCTGCACCTGCGCCTGTGGCGGCTGACCATCCCCGCCGCCCTGCCCTCGTTCATGGCCGGCCTGCGCCTGGCCCTGGCCACCGGCTGGGCGTCGCTGCTGGCGGTGGAACTGCTGGCCTCCAGCGAGGGCCTCGGCTACCTGATGGTGTGGGGCCGTCAGCTGTTCATGCTCGACATCGTGTTCGTCTGCATCCTGGTCATCGGCCTGTTCGGCGTGGTGCTGGACCGCGCCATCCAGTGGCTCGACCGGCGCCTGCTGCACTGGCCGCACCCACCCACCGCCGAGTTCCGCCGCGCGGCGGCCGGGCGTGGCTGGCAGCGTCTGCAACCCTGGTACCTGCCGCTGGCGCTGCTCGGCCTGTGGCAGCTGACCTGCAGCGCCGGCTGGGTCGACGCCAATATCCTCGCCAGCCCGGCGCAGGTGGCCCAGGCCACCTGGCTGGGCCTGGTCGACCGCAGCCTGGTCGACGGCCTGCTGCTCAGCCTGCGCCGCGCCCTCGGCGGCCTGCTGCTGGGTGGCGGCCTGGGCCTGGCCCTGGGCGTGCTGCTCGGCCTGTGGCGCCCGGCGGAGCGGGTGCTCGGCCCGTCGCTGGCGGCGCTGCGCCAGGTGGCGATCTTCGCCTGGGTGCCGCTGCTCACCGCCTGGTTCGGTCTGGGCGAGGCGGCCAAGCTGGTGTTCGTCGGCATGGCCACCTTCTTCCCCCTGCTGATCGCCAGCCAGCGCGGCATCGCCGCCCTCTCGCCACAGCTGGACGAGGCCGCCCGCGCCCTGCGCCTGAATCGCCGCCAGCGCCTGCTGCGTCTGGTGCTGCCGGGCGCCGCCCCGGCCATCTTCGCCGGTCTGCGCCTGGCGCTGATCTTCGCCTGGCTCGGCACCATCGGCGCCGAATACTTCATGCCCTCGGACGGCGGCCTGGCCAGCCTGATGATCGGCGCCCAGCAACTGTTCCGCATGGACCAGGTGATGGCCGGGATGCTGCTGATCGGCATCACCGGCGCCCTGCTCAACACCCTCGGACAACTGATCGAAGCGCGCGCGACGCGCTGGAGAAGCGCATGAACAGCCTGACCCTGCCCGACTCGCGGACCTTCCAGGGCCTGCCGCCGAGCCCGCCGCTGGTGAGCTTCATCGGCGTCGGCAAACGCTTCGGCGAGCTGCAGGCGGTGAGCGACTTCAACCTGGATATCCGCGAAGGCGAATCCATCGCCATCCTCGGCTCCAGCGGCTGCGGCAAGTCCACCCTGCTGCGCCTGCTGGTCGGCCTGGACCGCGAGTTCGACGGCCGCATCGAGATCGCCGGCCAGCCAGTGAACGGCATCGGCAGCGAGCGCGGCATCGTGTTCCAGGAGCACCGCCTGTTCCCCTGGCTGACGGTGGAGCAGAACATCAACCTGGGCCTGGTCAACGAAGACCTGACCCAGGCCGAGCGCTTCCGCCGGGTCGAGGAGTTCGTCCAGCTGGTCGGCCTCGACGGCTTCCAGCGCGCCTACCCGCACCAGCTCTCCGGCGGCATGGCCCAGCGCGTGGCCATCGCCCGCGGCCTGGTAGCCAGCCCGCGCATCCTGCTGCTCGACGAACCCTTCGGCGCCCTCGACGCCCTGACCCGCCAGCAGATGCAGGAAGAGCTGCTGGCCATCCGCAAGCGCGCCGGCATCACCAGCCTGCTGGTCACCCACGACGTCGAGGAGGCGATCTTCCTCGCCGACCGCGTGGTGGTGCTGGCGCCGCGTCCGGGGCGGATCAAGCGCATCGTCGAGATCGACCGGCCCCACCCGCGCGACCGCGCCGGCTACGACTTCCACCAGCTGCGCGCGGAACTGCTCTACGAGCTGACCGGCGACGGCGACTACCGCGCCCCGCCGCCACGGGTCGAGGACCTGCCGCTGGCCTCGCTGGCCTACTGACGCCTGTCTACCTGCAACCGCCCGCCTCGCCCGCGGGCCGCACCTTCCCGAGATTCGCATGAGCAAACGCCCCAACTTCCTACTGATCGTCGCCGACGATCTGGGTTTCTCCGACCTCGGCGCCTTCGGTGGCGAGATCGACACCCCGCACCTCGACGCCCTGGCCCTGCGCGGCCTGCGCCTGACCGACTTCCAAGCCGCCTCGGCCTGCTCTCCGACCCGCGCCATGCTGCTCACCGGCACCGACCATCACCTGGCCGGCATCGGCGCCATGGCCGAATTCAGCGACCAGAAGATCCGCCGCAACCCCGGCTACGAGGGCCACCTCAACCAGCGCGTGGCGGCCCTGCCCGAGCTGCTGCGCGACGCCGGCTACCACACGCTGATCTCCGGCAAATGGCACCTCGGCCGCACCGCCGAAACCTCCGCCGCCGCCCGCGGCTTCGAGCGCTCGTTCATCCTCGAAGGCGCCGCGCACAACCACTACAACTGGTCGCCGGCCGTGCCGCCGCACAAGATGCCGCGCCTGCTGCACGCGGTGGAAGGCACCTACCGCGACGGCCTGGAGCCGGTCACCGAACTGCCGGCGGACTTCTACTCCTCCGACGCCTTCACCGACCGCCTGCTGCAGTACCTGGGCGAGCGCCCGGCGGATGATCAGCGGCCGTTCTTCGCCTACCTGCCGTTCTCCGCGCCGCACTTCCCGCTGCAGGCCCCTAGTGAGCTGATCGCCAAGTACCACGGCCGCTACGACGCCGGCCCCGATGCCCTGCGCCAGCAGCGCCTGGCCCGCCTGAAGAAGCTCGGCCTGGTGCCGGCGGACGTCGAGGCCCACCCGGTGGTGGCGGACACGCCGAACTGGGACGAGCTGGACGAGGATGGTCGCCGCCAGTCCGCCCGCGCCATGGAGGTGTACGCGGCGATGGTCGAGCGCCTGGACTGGAACGTCGGCCGGGTGATCGAGCACCTGAGCGCCAGCGGCGAGCTGAACGACACGCTGATCCTGTTCCTCTCCGACAACGGTGCCGAGGGCGCCGCGCTGGAGGCCCTGCCCATCGTCGGCAAGCGCGCCCAGCGCTTTATCGCCAGGCACTACGACAACAGTCTGGACAACCTCGGCCGCGCCAACTCCTACCTCTGGTACGGCCCGCGCTGGGCCCAGGCGGCCACCGCGCCGTCGCGCCAGTTCAAGCTGTTCACCAGCCAGGGCGGCATCCGCGTGCCGGCCTTCATCACCTGGCCGGACCTGCAGCTGCAGGGCGCGATCAGCCACGAATTTTCCACCGTGATGGACATAGTGCCGACCCTGCTGCAGCTGGCCGGCACCGAGCACCCGGGCACCACCTACCAGGGCCGCGAAGTGCTGCCGCTGCGCGGTCGTTCGCTGTTGCCCTACTTGCAGGGCCAGGAACCAGCGCCGCACAGCCAGGACGAGACCACCGGCTGGGAGCTGTTCCGCGCCCGCGCCATCCGCCAGGGCGACTGGAAGGCGCTGTACATCCCCAAACCGGACGGCCCGGGGCGCTGGCAGCTGTACCACCTCAAGCGCGACCCCGGCGAGATCCACGACCTGGCCCATGCCGAGCCGGAGCGGCTGAGCAGGCTGGTCGAGCACTGGCAGCGCTACGTCGACGAGACCGGCGTGCTCGACTTCAGCTTCGCCGGGCGCCTGCTGCGCGAGCTGGGTGGCAGCCTGCTGCGCCTGTTCACCCGCCAGCCACGCACCCTCTGACCCTTCCGCCCACCACCTGAGCGAACCACCATGCCCGGATCACCAGCGCGCCCCAACTTCCTGGTCATAGTCGCCGACGACCTCGGCTTCTCCGACCTCGGCGCCTTCGGTGGCGAGATCGCCACGCCCAACCTCGACGCCCTGGCCCTGGAAGGCCTGCGCCTGACCGACTTCCACGTGGCGCCGACCTGCTCGCCGACCCGCTCGATGCTGCTCACCGGCACCGATCACCATATCGCCGGCATCGGCAGCATGGCCGAGGCCATCGCCCCGGAGCAGATCGGCCAGCCCGGCTACGAGGGCTATCTCAACGAGCGCGTGGTGGCCCTGCCCGAGCTGCTGCGCGAGGCCGGCTACCAGACGCTGATGGCCGGCAAGTGGCACCTGGGCCTGACGCCCGAGCTGGCGCCCCATGCGCGCGGCTTCGAGCGCTCCTTCTCGCTGCTGCCCGGCGCCGCCAACCACTACGGCTTCGAGCCGCCCTACGACGAGAGCACGCCGGGCATCCTGAAATCGACGCCGGCGCTGTATATCGAGGACGACCAATTCGTCGAGCAGCTGCCGGAAGGCTTCTACTCTTCCGATGCCTTCGGCGACAGGCTGATCCAGTACCTCAAGGAGCGCGACCAGGCGCGGCCGTTCTTCGCCTACCTGCCCTTCTCCGCGCCGCACTGGCCGCTGCAGGCGCCGGCCGAGGTGGTGGCCAAGTACCGGGGCCACTACGACGCCGGCCCCGAGGCGCTGCGCCAGGAACGCCTGCAACGTCTCAAGCAGCTCGGCCTGGTGGCCGAGGACGTACAGGCCCACCCGGTGCTGGCGCTGACCCAGGAATGGGAGCGGCTCACCCCACAGCAGCGGGCGATCTCGGCGCGCACCATGGAGGTGTACGCGGCGATGGTCGAGCGCATGGACTGGAACATCGGCCGGGTGGTCGACTACCTGCGCCGGCAGGGCCAGCTGGACAACACCTTCGTCATCTTCCTGTCCGACAACGGCGCCGAGGGCGCGCTGCTGGAGGCCTTCCCCAAGTTCGGGCCGAACCTGCAGAGCTTCCTCGACCAGCACTACGACAACAGCCTGGACAACATCGGCAACGCCAACTCCTACGTCTGGTACGGCCCGCGCTGGGCCCAGGCGGCCACCGCGCCGTCCAGGCTGTTCAAGGCCTTCACCACCCAGGGCGGCATCCGCGTGCCGGCGCTGTTGCGCTACCCCGAGCTGCGGCGCCAGCAGGGCCAGATCGACCACAGCTTCGCCACGGTGATGGACATCACCCCGACCATTCTCGACCTGGCCGGCGTGCGCCACCCCGGCAGCCGCTGGCGGGGCCGCGAGGTGGCGCCGCTGCGCGGCAAGTCCTGGCTAGGCTGGCTGTCCGGCGAGACCGGCGCGCCCCATGACGAGCATCACGTCACCGGCTGGGAGCTGTTCGGCATGCGCGCCGTGCGCAAGGGCCCGTGGAAGGCCGTGTACATTCCCGCGCCGCTGGGCCCGGAGAGCTGGCAGCTGTACGACCTGAGCAAGGACCCGGGGGAGATCCACGACCTGGCCAAGCACGAGCCGGCCAAGCTGGCCGCGCTGATCGAGCATTGGCACGAATACGCCGAGGAGACCGGCGTGGTGCTGGGCCGGTCGCCATTCCAGCCGGATTGAGCGTCGCCGCGGGGACGAGGCGGCAACTGCTTGGTCGACCCGCTGACCAGCCACACCGCGTGGCGACGGGCACAGGGGCTCAGGAGGGCCTGGTCTTCCTCAGCCTGTTCCAGAGCCAGCCCACCAGCACGCCCACCAGGTAGCTGAGCAGGATGGGCGCCACCAGCCCGAGCAGGGCCTCGGCGATCAGATTCCAGTTGAGCAACTCTTCCCGGTCGGTCAGGCGCCAGGTCTTGCTCACGTAGAACAGCACCAGGCCCGTCCAGACCATAGAAAACAGCATCCAAAGCCGCTGCCAGCCGTTCATGTCTCTTCAGCTCCGTTCCGATAGCCATGAATCCATACTGCAGGCGGAAAAGTATAGAACCGTCCGCCAGCGGAGAAGCCCCTTGCGCCGCGATGAGGCCGGTTTGCCGACTCGCTCACGCCGCCGCGCCGGCCCGCTGAGCGGCAGCGCGGCCAGCAGGCCTCAGAACAGCCCCAGCTGCGGATTGACCAGACGCGTGAAATCGTCGCCCACGAAGGGCAGGATGGCGTCGGCGATCGGCTGCAGCTGCCGGGTCAGGTAGTGCTCGTAGTCGATGGCGGCGGCCCGGGTCTCCAGCGGTTCGGGCCCGGCCACGGTGATCAGGTAGCTGATCGAGCCGCCGCGCTGGTACTGGCGCGGGCGGCCCAGGCGGTCGTTGTGCTCGTCGGCCAGGCGCGCGGCGCGTACGTGCGGCGGCACGTTGCGCTCGTAGTCGCCGAGCTTGCGGCGCAGGCGCTTGCGGTAAATCAGCAGCTCGTCCAGCTCGCCGGCCAGGGTGCGCCGCACATAGTCACGTATGTACTCCTGGTGCGGCTTGCGCTCGAAGATCAGCCGATACAGCTCCTGCTGGAAGCGCTGGGCCAGCGGCGACCAGTCGGTGCGCACCGTCTCCAGGCCCTTGAACACCATCTCCTCGCTGCCGTCGGCGCGGCGTACCAGGCCGGCGTAGCGCTTCTTGCTGCCCTCCTCGGCCCCGCGCACGGTGGGCATCAGGAAGCGCCGGTAGTGGCTCTCGTACTGCAGCTCCAGGGCGCTCTCCAGGCCCATCTCCTCGCGCAGGTGCGCGCGCCACCACTGGTTGACCCGTGCCACCAGCGCGCGGCCGATGCGCGCGGCATCTTCTTCGGCGTGTTCATGGCCGAGCCAGACGAAGGTGGAGTCGGTGTCGCCGTAGATCACCCGGTAGCCCTCGGCCTCGATCAGCTCGCGGGTGCGCTTCATGATGGCGTGGCCGCGCAGGGTGATGGACGAGGCCAGGCGCGTGTCGAAGAAGCGGCAGCCGCTGGAGCCGAGCACGCCGTAGAAGGCGTTCATGATGATCTTCAGCGCCTGCGACAGCGGCGCGTTGCCCTCGCGCTTGGCCGCCTCGCGGCCCTGCCAGACCCGCTCGACGATGGCCGGCAGGCAGTGCCGGGTGCGCGAGAAGCGCGCGCCACGGAAGCCCTCCACCGAATGCTCGTCGTCCGGCTCGCGCAGGCCCTCGATCAGGCCCACCGGGTCGATCAGAAAGGTGCGGATGATCGACGGGTACAGGCTCTTGTAATCCAGCACCAGCACCGACTCGTAGAGCCCCGGGCGCGAGTCCATGACGAAGCCGCCGGGGCTGGCCTGGGGCATCTTCTCGCCCAGATTCGGCGCGACGAAGCCCATGCGGTGCATGGCCGGCAGGTACAGGTGGGTGAAGGCCGCCACCGAGCCGCCGCTGCGGTCGGCGGGCAGGCCGGTGGTGGCGGCGCGTTCGAGGAGGAAGTCGATCAGCCGGGTGTGGGCGAAGATGCGCGTGACCAGCTCGCAGTCCTTGAGGTTGTAGCGGGCCAAGGCCGGCTGGTCCTCGGCGAACATGCGGTTGATCTCGTCCATGCGCTGGTACGGCGTGTCGATTGCCTTGCCCTCGCCGAGCAGGGTCTGCGCCACGTTCTCCAGGCTGAACGAGGGGAAGCTCCAGGTGGCCGAGCGCAGCGCCTCGATGCCGTCGATGATCAGGCGCCCGGCCGCCGCCGCGAAGTAGTGGTTGTGGCTGGCGTGCTCGCGCCATTCCATCGGCTCGCCGCCGCGGCCGAACAGCAGCGGCACCTGCAGCTCGGCGGCATGGCGCTGCAGCACGCGCAGGTCGAACTGCACCAGGTTCCAGCCGATGATGGCGTCCGGGTCGTGCGCGGCCAGCCAGGCGTTGAGGCAATGCAGCAGCTCGGCGCGGCTGGCGCAGTAGGCCAGGTCGAAATCCACCTCGGGGGCCACTTCCGGCCGCTCGCCGAGCATATACACCTGGCGCTGGCCGCAGCCCTCGATGGCGATGGAGTACAGCTCGCCGCGCTCGCTGGTCTCGATGTCCAGCGAGGCCAGGCGCAGTGTCGGGCGATAGCTGTCGTCCGGCTTCAGGCGCGCGTCGAGCAGCGTGCCGTCCTCGCCCGGCGTGCCGCCGAAGCTGACCGGCGCGGTGATGAAGCGCTCCATCAGGAAGCGTTCGGGCGGGCGGATATCGGCCTCGTACACATCCACGCCGGCCTTGCGCAGCTGCTTGTCCAGCTTGATCAGCTGGCGATGCGAGCGGCAGTACAGGCCGAGCATCGGCCGCTGGCGAAAGTCGCGCAGGCCCAGCGGGCGCAGCTCCACCTCACGCTCGCCGCGCAGCTGCGCCTCGGCGCGCTCGCGCTGCACCTCGGGGATGAACGCCACCGAGGGCTGGGGCGCCAGGCGCACTCGGCGCGGGCCGGCGTCGCTGGCCAGCCAGAATTCGACCTCGGTGCCGGCCGGCGTGTCGCGCCAGTGCCGGGTCAGGACGAAGCCCTGCTGTAGATCCACGCTGCTCTGCCTCGGGAAAATCGTTTCTCGGGGCGATTCTACCGGGCGGGGTGGCCTTGCGGGGTCAGATCTCGACTTGCGTGCCCAGCTCTATCACCCGGTTAACCGGCAGCTGGAAGTAGCTCATGCTGCTGTTGGCGTTCTTCTGCAGGAAGGCGAACAGGCGCTCGCGCCAGGGAGCCATGCCGAAGCGCTTGGTCGGGATCACCGTCTCGCGGCTGAGGAAGTAGGTGGTGCGCATCGGCGAGAAGTCCAGCTCGTCCAGGTGACACAGGCGCAGCGCCGCCGGCACGTCCGGCTCCTCCATGAAGCCGAAGTGCAGGATCACCCGGAAGAAGCCGTCGCCATAGGCCGACACCTCGAAGCGCCGCTCCGGCGCCAGGCGCGGTTCGTCCTCGCTGACCACCGTGAGTAGCACCACCTGCTCGTGCAGCACCTGGTTGTGCAGCAGGTTGTGCAACAGCGCGTGGGGCACGGCGTCCGGCCTCGCGCTGAGGAAGATGGCGGTGCCGTTGACGCGGTGCGGCGGCTGAATGCGGATGCTGCCGAGGAAGGCCGGCAGCGGCAGGGCCGTCTCGTCCAGGCGGGCGAACAGCATCTGCTTGCCGCGCTTCCAGGTGGTCATCAGCAGGAACAGGGCGATACCGGCGACCACCGGGAAGGCGCCGCCCTGGAGCACCTTGGGCACGTTGGCGCTGAAGAACAGACTGTCCACCAGGAGGAAGCCGAGCAGCACCGGGATGGCCAGCCAGCGCGGCGTGCGCCACAGCAGAAGCATCACTGCCGACACCAGCAGGGTGTCGATCAGCATGGTTGTGGTCACCGCCACGCCATAGGCAGCGGCCAGCGCACCGGAGGAGCCGAAGCCGATCACCAGCAGCACCACGGCGACCATCAGCGCCCAGTTGACCACGCCGACATAGATCTGCCCCTGGGCCGCGCTGGAGGTGTGCTGCACCTGCATGCGCGGGATGTAGCCGAGCTGCATGGCCTGCTGGCTGAGGGAGAAGGCGCCGGAGATCACCGCCTGGGAGGCGATGATGGTGGCCAGGGTGGCCAGGCCGATCATCGGCAGCAGTGCCCAGGACGGCGCCAGCAGGTAGAAGGGATTGCGCGCCGCCTCGGGGTTTTCCAGCAGCAGCGCGCCCTGGCCGAAGTAGTTGAGCACCAGGCCCGGCAGCACCAGGGCGAACCAGGCGCGGGCGATGGGCCGGCGGCCGAAGTGGCCCATGTCGGCGTACAGCGCCTCGGCACCGGTCAGTGCCAGCACCACGGCGCCGAGGATGGTCACGCCGACGCCCGGATGGGCGATGAAGAAGTTCAGCGCCCACCAGGGATTGAGCGCCTGCAGCACCTCGGGGCGCTGCACTATGCCGTGGATGCCGAGCACGCCCAGCACCAGGAACCACAGGACCATCACCGGACCGAACAGGATGCCGATGCGCGCTGTGCCGTGCTTCTGGATCAGGAACAGGCCGATCAGCAGGATCACGGTGACCGGCACCACCCAGTGGCTCATGCCCGGCAGCGCCACGTCCAGACCCTCCACCGCGGAGAGCACCGAGATGGCCGGGGTGATCATGCTGTCGCCGTAAAACAGCGCGGTGCCGAACAGGCCGAGCAGCACCAGCACGCCACTCAGCCGTGGATGCGCGGCGGTGGCGCGGCGGGCCAGGGCGGTGAGCGCCATCACCCCGCCCTCGCCGCCGTTGTCGGCGCGCAGCATGAACAGCACGTACTTGAGCGAGACCACCCAGAGCAGCGACCAGAGGATCAGCGAGAGGATGCCCAGCACGCCGTCGTGATCGACGCGCACACCGTAGTGGCCGGCGAAGACTTCCTTGAGGGTGTATAGCGGACTGGTGCCGATGTCGCCGTAGACCACGCCGATGGCGGCCACCAGCAGACCGAAGGATGACGAGCGGCCTGGGGACTGCCCGGCCGCATCCGGGATGTGGGAACTCAACGACGCACCTCAGCGAGAGCCGCGGCATCCGGCGCCGCGAAAATGACCATGGCGCGCGGCCGGTCGAACCGGCCAGCGAACCACTTCAGGGCGTCAATTCTCGCCTGGCGGCCAGGGCCCGGCCGTTAAGAATGCGTAAAGAATCTCCCGGCGCCTACCGGAAACGCCTACAGCAGCGACTGCTGGCGCGCCGGCGTGAGCACTCCCTCCAGCTCCAGCAGCGCCTGCTTGCGGTGCAGGCCGCCGGCATAGCCGGTGAGGTTGCCGTTGGCGCCGATGATGCGGTGGCAGGGCACAATGATGGCGATGGGGTTGACCGCATTGGCGCGGCCCACTGCCCGTGCCGAGGTATTGCGCTCCAGCTTCAGGGCCAGCGCGCCGTAGGTCATGGTGGTGCCGTAGGGCACCTGGCGCAGGTGCTTCCAGGCCTCGTGCAGGAAGGCGTTGCCCAGCGGTGCCAGGGCCAGTTCGAACTCGCGGCGACGGCCGGCGAAGTACTCGTCCAGCTGGCGCGCCACCGGCGCCACCAGCTCGGCCTCGCGCTGCAGCTGGTAGCCACGCCAGATCAGCGGCTCGTGCACCTCGTCGTCGAGGAACTCCAGGCGCTGCAGCGCGCCCTGGGCATCCACCAGGGCGATCATCACGCCGAGCGGGGTGTCGATCAGGTCGCCGCGTACCAGGGTCGGCGTCAGTCCGTTGCTGCGCAGGCTGTCCATCGTCATTGCAGTCTCGCGGGTGGGGCCTGCGACTATCGCGCCACTCGCAGCGGCGGGCAAGTCGTGCCAATCGGCCAGCAGGCGCTCATAGCTCGTACTTGTTCTTCAGCGCCTGCACCGCCTGCTGCTCGCGTAGCAGGAAGGCATCGAAACGACGGATCAGCTGCGGATGGTGGATGCTCGACAGGTGGTAATAGCTGTCGCGCTGCGGCAGCAGGAGCGGCTGCACCACCAGACTTTCCGGCCGGCCCAGGCGCTTGAGGTGGAAGCGCGCCACCTGGCGCGCCATGTTGGCGACGTCGATGTAGCCGGCCAGGGTCATGCGGATCAGCCCCTCGGGGTTGGGCGACTCGTGGATGCTGACCCGGCCGGCGGCGATGTCGTCCTGGAATTTCCACGGGGTGAAGCCACGCACGAAGCCCAGCTTGCGGAAACTCTCGCGCGGCTGGCCCAGGCGCTTGGGCAGCACCAGCATGGCGTCCTGGAACTGCAGCACCGGTTGCGAATAGCGAATGCCGGTCGGCTTCTCCTGCACATCCCAGCGCGGGTTGTCGGGGAACATCAGGTCCAGCTGGCCGGCCAGGTAGGCGTGCGACAGGCGCCGCACCGGCAGCGCCACATAGATCAGGCGCAGGTTCTCGCGGGCGGCGAACAGATCCAGCAGGTCGCGGGCATAGCCGCGGTAGTGATTGTGCGGCGGCACGGCCGAATAGATCGGGTAATAGTCCACCTGCTCCACGCCCACGCGATACTCCGGCGCGGGCGTGGCGGCGCCGACCGACTGCCAGGCCAGGGCGGCGCACAGCAGGGCGGCGAGGTGAACCAGGCGAAAGGATTGGAGCGGGCTGGGCATCAGCAGACATCGTCATCAGCAATGCCTGCAGTGTAGGCCGGAGCGCCCCCTTCAGTCGCGCAGTGGCACCCAGATATCCACGCGCCCCTTGCCGGCCATGGGGTCGAAGTCGGCGCTGTAGCGCTCGAACTCCGGCGCGTCGGCCGCCTGCATGCCGGAGGCCGGCAGCCAGCGCTGGAAGATCGCGGCGAAGGTCTCGTGGATGCTGGAGATATGCCCCGCGTGGCGGAACACCGCGTAGCGCCGCGCCGGCAGACGCTGGTGGACGAAGCCCGGCGGCAGCTCGTCGACACGGCTGACCCGCACCCCGGCGATGTACTCGAAGCTGCCGTCCTCGTCCGGGCTGTGACACAGGCCGAAAGTCTCCCAGCCCTGCTGGCCCGGCACCTTGCCGATATAGGGCACGAAGCGTTGCCAGAGCGAACTGATGCCCTGGGACTTGTCGACGCTGAAACGCTCGCCGAGCCCGGCGATCAGCAGCTCCTCGCCCTGCTCGAAGCGCGGTTCGGCGAGTGGGTAGGTGGTGGTGGGTTGCATGCGCATGGCCTCCCTCAGTTCGATGCCATCCAGATGACCGCTCGCCCGCAAGGCCTCCGGCGTGATGCCGAACTGCTCGCGGAACGCGCGGGTGAATGCCTCGTGGGAGCCATAGCCCGCCTCCAGTGCCAGGCCGAGAATGTCCTGGGCGCCCTCGGCCAACCGTCGCGCCGCCCGGCTCAGGCGCCGCGCCTTGGCGTAGCGCATCACCGGCCAGCCGGTGGCGACCACGAAGGCCCGCGCCATGCCGAAACGCGACAGCCCGCAGGCGTCGGCGATGTCCTGCAGCTCCAGGCGTCCTTCGAGATCGGTCTCGATCAGCCAGAGGGCCTTGCCGATGGGGTCCATGTTCGCTCCTCACGTTGCGCCGGCAGTATCGGCGGCCAGTATGCCCGGCGCTTGATCGTTCTTGCGCGTGCCGGCGACGCGGCATGAACGCGACAGACGCAGCGCGGGTCTAGTGCCAGACAGCCCATGGAGATCGCCACCTTGTTCGCCCGCGCCGCCCTGCTCGCCCTGTTGTCCACCGCCCCGCTGCTGCCTGCCGCAGAGCCGCTGCGCATCACCCAGCTGCAGCGCTGCGGCGACCTGCTGCAACAGGACAGCCAGTATTGCCTGCGCACGCGCGGGCTGAGCGAGGGCCAGCTGCAGGTGCAGCTGGGCGATACGCCCCTGACAGCCGAGCGGATCGAGCGCGATGGCCAGAGCCTGCGCCTGGACCTGCCCAAGGGCCCCAGCGCGCCGCTGTGGCTGCAGCAGGGCGAGCGGCGCAGCAACCCGGTGTGGCTGTCGCGCGGGCGCAGCCAGGTGCTGGCCGCCGGCCCCGATGAAGTAGCGAAGAACATGGACGGCCTGACCACCTACCTGGACCTGGTCAGCCTGCTGATCGAGGAAAAGCACGACGGCCGCCAGGAGGCCGAGCGCCTGGCCAAGCGCTACGGCGCGAAAGTAGTCGGGGCCATTCCGCCGCTGAACGTCTACCAGCTGCGCCTGCCGGCCAGGGACCTGGTGCAGCGCGATGCGCTGATCCTGCGCCTGGGCAGCGAGGCCAGCGTGGATGCGGTGATAGTCGAGGAATCGGCCCCGGAGAAGGGCGAGGAAAGCGAGCGCGATAAAGTGCCTCAGCAGCCGAGCGACGACGAGTGGGCGGCCAACCGCTTCGCCGACGCGGTGAACTACTACCGCCGGCGCATCCCCGCCAAGCAGGCGCCGGTTGCGACCAAGCCGGTGCGCATCGGCGTGATCGAGCGCAACGTCGACTTCGACGCGGCGGATTTCGCCGACCAGCTCGGCGGCTGCCAGCCGGACAAGCGCACCTGCCTCTACGCCCGCGACTCGGATAAGCCGGACAACCACGGCAGCACCGTGGCCGGCATCCTCGCCGCGCACCCCGAGCGTGGCGGCAACAGCGGCTTCCTGCGCGCCCTGGACGCCGCCGGGCCGGGCTTCGAGGTCATAGTCGAGCGCAACTCCGACGCCGGCATCACCGCCAACGTAGCCGCCTCGGTCAACCTGGTGGAGGACGGCGTGCGGGTGCTCAACTGGAGCTGGGGCATCCACCGGGTCGGGGCGAAGAACGTCGAGGGCGACGAGGTCGATTCGCTGATCCGCTCGGGCCTGGCCATGAGCGGCTACGAGGAACTGCTTGAGGAGTTCTTCCTGTGGCTGCGCCGCGAGCATCCGGACGTGGTGGTGATCAACTCGGCCGGCAACGGCGCGGCCTTCTCCGGCACCGACGAGTATCGCCTGCCCTCCTCCTTCATCACCGACCAGCTGCTGGTGGTCGGCGGCCACCAGCGCAGCCAGAAGCAGGACGTGGCGGTGGACGACCCCGACTACGTGATCAAGCGCAGCTCATCGAACATCGACATGCGCGTCGACATCACCGCCTCGGCCTGCACCCGCGCCTCGACCCTGGGCGACGGCGAGCGTGGCGAGGTGCATTGCGGCACCTCCTACGCCACGCCAATGGTGGCCGGCGTGGTGGCGGCCATGCTGTCGATCAACCCCGAGCTGCAGCCGGACCAGCTGCGCATGCTGCTGCGCCGCAGCGCCATGACCATCGGCGGCGACTACGACTTCGAACCGATGGACGCCGAGGACCTGACCGCACCGATCCTGCCGTCCGAGCGCAATTACCAGCTAGACGACAAGGACGTTGGCCGCTCCGCGCGCCTGGACATGCAGAAGGCCCTGGACCTGGCGGTGCAGAGCCGCGAACGGGTGCGCTGAGCAGACAAAAAAGAGCCCGCCGGAGCGGGGCGGGCAAGGGGAATAAACGGGCAGCCGGGGCTGCCTAAAGCGCCTTGTCGGCGCTGGAGCATTCGTTGTCAGGGATCAGTGCAGGCGCAGTTGGCGCTCGACATAGAGCTTGGCGTCACGGGCCAGGTCGGGCGACACATACGGGCCGAGATGCTGTTCGCCGTCGACCATCACGTACCAGCAAGCCAAGTGGCCACTGCTGCGTAGCGGCGCCGGGACGGCGCTGCCGATCATGGACATGATGTCGATGCGGGGCATCTGCTGATCTCCTCTAAATGTGTGACCACTCTAGGCGGGCGCACGTTCGGGCGGAAATCGCTGCTCTCAATAGTGGCTATGCCCCGGGCCGATGCTCGCAGCGCTATACGGCGTGGCGCGCGGCGCTGGCCTGGACGATGCGCCGGGCCGGCACGCGCAGCTGGGTCAGCAGGTAATCGGCGAACGCGGGGGCGTAGCCCTGCCGTTCGATGGCGCGAGCCATACAGCTCAGCCAGGCCTCGGCCTGCGCCTCGCCAATCGGCCACGGGGAATGGAAGCTGGGAATGGCGATGGGCCCGTACTTCTCGCCGAACAGCTTGGGCCCGCCCAGCCAGCCACTGAGGAAACAGGCCAGCTTGTCGCGCGCCGACTCCAGGCTTGCCGGGTGCATGGCGCGCACCTCGGCGGCTTCTGGCAGCTCGTCCATGCAGCGGTAGAAGTCGTCGACCAGGCGGCGCAGGCCATCGATGCCGCCTGCGGCTTGGTATGAGGCGTCGCCGACGCCGTACTCTTCGCTCATATCCGTACCTCCGGAAAAGGCCGGCATTCTAACGCCGCTCTCCGAGCAGTAAATTGCTCATCATCCGCCGCATGCGCAACCGGACAAGCAACGGGTGGTGGGCGGAGAAAGGTAACTGCCGGTCGCATCCATGACCGTCTTTGTCGGCATCCGGGTGTAAGCTGTGACCAATCAGTCACCGGAGCCCTTCATGTCCCTCAGCGTTTTCGACCTGTTCAAGATCGGTATCGGCCCTTCCAGCTCCCACACCGTCGGGCCGATGCGCGCCGCGGCGCGCTTCGTCGAGGGTCTGCGGCGCGAAGGGCTGTTCGACGCCACGCACAGCCTGAAGGTCGAGCTGTACGGATCCCTCGGCGCCACCGGCAAGGGCCATGGCAGCGACAAGGCCGTGCTGTTGGGCCTGGAAGGCGATCAGCCGGACAGCGTCGATACCTCGACCATCGACAGCCGCCTCACCGCCATGCGCGCCAGCGGCGAGCTGAAGCTGGGCGGCGACAAGCCGATCCGCTTCGTCGAGAAGGAACATCTGGCGATGATCCGCAAGCCGCTCGACTTCCACCCCAACGGCATGATCTTCCGCGCGTTCGACGACGCTGGCCTGCAGGTCCGCTCCCGCGAGTACTACTCGGTGGGCGGCGGCTTCGTGGTGGACGAGGAAGCCGCCGGCGCCGACCGCATCGTCGAGGACCAGACCCCGCTGGCCTACCCGTTCAAGACCGCCAAGGAACTGCTGGCCCAGTGCAACGCGCACGGCCTGTCGATCAGCCAGCTGATGCTGGCCAACGAGGCCGCCTGGCGTCCGGAGGCCGAGACCCGCGCAGGGCTGCTGAAGATCTGGCAGGTGATGCAGGACTGCGTCACCGCCGGCTGCCGCAACGAGGGCATCATGCCCGGCGGCCTCAAGGTGCGTCGCCGCGCCGCCGCCCTACACCGCCAGCTCAGCGAGAACCCCGAAGCCAGCCTGCGCGACCCGCTGACGGTGATGGACTGGGTCAACCTCTACGCCCTGGCGGTGAACGAGGAGAACGCCACCGGCGGCCGCGTGGTCACCGCCCCCACCAACGGCGCGGCCGGCATAGTGCCGGCGGTGCTGCACTACTACCGGCGCTTCGTGCCCGGCGCCAATGACGACGGCGTGGTGCGCTTCCTGCTCACCGCCGCGGCCATCGGCATCCTGTACAAGGAGAACGCCTCGATCTCCGGCGCCGAGGTCGGCTGCCAGGGCGAGGTCGGCGTGGCCTGTTCGATGGTCGCCGGCGCTCTCTGTGAAGTGCTCGGCGGCACCATCCAGCAGGTGGAGAACGCCGCCGAGATCGGCATGGAGCACAACCTCGGTCTGACCTGCGACCCGGTCGGCGGCCTGGTCCAGGTGCCCTGCATCGAGCGCAACGCCATGGGTTCGGTGAAGGCGATCAATGCCGCGCGCATGGCCCTGCGCGGCGACGGCCAGCACTTCATCTCGCTGGATCGGGTGATCCGCACCATGCGCGAGACCGGGGCGGACATGAAGAGCAAGTACAAGGAAACCGCCAGGGGCGGCCTGGCGGTAAACATCATCGAGTGCTGAGGCGCTGCCCGTAACGCCTGCGCCGAGCGATGCAGGCTCGTAAAGGCGCGCCTCACTCGGTCCGGAAGCGCCCCACCAGCTGCTTGAGCGCACTGCTCAGCTCGCGCTGCTCGTGGGAGTACTGCTCCACCTCCATGGCCTGGCTGGAGACCTGGCTCACCGAGTCGTTGATGGCGACGATGTTCTGGTTGATGTCCTCGGTCACCAGATGCTGCTCCTCGGTGGCCGTGGCGATCTGCATGGTCATGTCGCGGATCATCTGCATGGCGCCCTCGATGCTCTCGAAGGCGCCCATCACCTCGCTGGCCAGCTCGATCGCCTTGCCGGACTCGCTCAGGCTGTGGTCCATGGTCGTCGTCACCTCGCTGATGCGGCTGACCAGCAGGTTGAGGATCTTGTTGATCTCGCCGGTGGAGTCCTGGGTGCGCTTGGCCAGGTTGCGCACCTCGTCCGCCACCACCGCGAAGCCGCGGCCCTGCTCGCCGGCTCGCGCCGCTTCGATGGCCGCGTTGAGGGCCAGCAGGTTGGTCTGCTCGGCGATCTGCTGGATGGTCGAGAGGATGTTGTTGATGCTCACCGTCTCGCGCTCCAGCTCCTGGATCACCTTGCTCGACTCGAGGATGCTGGCGCCCAGCTTGTTGACCCCCGCGGTGCTGCGGGCGATCACCTCCTTGCCGTTGCTGGTCGCGTCCAGGCCCTGCTTGGAGGCGTCGGCCGTGCGCACGCAGGTCTGCGCCACCTCGTTGGCGGCGGAGGACATCTCGGTCACCGCCGTGACGATCTGCTCCACCGCGCTCAACTGATGCTGCAAGCTGGCGGACATGGCCGTGGTGCGTTCGTTGGTCTGGCTGGACACGCCGTGCATGCTGATGGCGTTGTCCTTGATCACCTTGATCATCGCCTGGGTCGACTCGATGAACTGGTTGAACCAGTTGGCCAGCTCGCCGGTTTCGTCCTGGCTCAGCAGGTCCAGGCGGCGGGTCAGGTCGCCCTCGCCCTGGGCGATGGTGCGCAGGCCCTCCTTGACCAGGTTGATCGGGGTGACGATGCGGTTGGCGATGATCACCCCGGCGAGGCCGAACAGCAGCACCAGCACGGCGGAGACCACCAGGGTCTGCCAGGCCAGCTGCTGGGCGTTGGCGAAGATCTCGTCGCTCTGCATGAAGCCGATGAACTTCCAGCCCAGCTCCGGCGAGGTGTAGACGTTGGCCATGTAGTCGACGCCATCGATGCTAACCTCGATCAGGCCGTTGTCGGTCTGGGCGATGGTGGCGAAGTAGTCGCCCTTGAGCTCGCTGAGCTTCTTGAAGTTGTGCTCCGGCTGCTGGCCGTCGACCAGCACGGTGCCGCTGCTCTCCACCAGCATGAAGAAGCCGGTCTCGCCGAAACGGATCTTCTGCGTCATGTCGGTCAGTGCCTTGAGCGACACGTCCACCGCCACCACCCCGGCGAAGGCGCCGGCCTGGTCCTTGAAGCCCTTGAGCACCGAGACGTACACCGCGTCGTCCGGCTCCCAGTAGTAACCGTCGCGGCGCGCCAGGGTGAAGTTGGCGTTCTTGCCGATGTCGTACCAGGGCCGCTTACGCGGGTCCCAGTCGCCGTATTCGCCGGTACCCGGCCACTCCACATAGGCGCCATTGGTATCGCTCATGTAGACGTAGCCGAAGGTCGGGTTGTTGTTGCCGATGCTGGAGAAGTAATCGAACACCTGCTTCTCGCGGCCGCCATTGGCGGTGGCAACCTCGCTGGGTTTGCGCTTCTCGCCGAAGTAGTTGCTCAGCTCACCGCCGGCGGTGTCGCGCAGCGCGGGGTAGTCGGCCAGCGCCGAGACGGTGTGGCCGACCGAGTCGAAGAAGGTGACGAAGGTGTTGTCCACCAGCCGCACATCCAGGCTGCTGGCGTCGTGGAAGTGGGTCCTGGCCTGCTGCGTGACGTTGCGGATGGTCAGCAGCGCGACGATCAGCACGGGGACCAGGGTCGCCACCAGAAAGCTGGTCAGCAGTTTGCTCTTGATGCTCATGGCGGGAGTGTCTCTTGTTATCGGGGGGAGCTGGCGCAGGCATAGCGCGCCGCGAGCGGCGGCTGATTTCATACTAGGTAATCACCCGCGCTTTTGCGTAATAGCCCCTCGCGGCGCGCCCCGGTAGCCCTTCCCCACCATGAAAAACGGAGGCCGCAGCCTCCGTTCTTCTTTGCATCTACCCCTCAGTGGCGCAGCCGGTAACCGGTCTTGAAGATCCAGCTGACCACCAGCACGCAGGCCAGCAGGAAGCCGAGGATCATGCCGATGCTCAGGCCGAGATTCACATCGGCCACGCCGAAGAAGGCCCAGCGGAACGCGCTGATCAGGTACACCACCGGGTTGAACAGGGTCAGCTTCTGCCACAGCTCCGGCAGCATGCTGATCGAGTAGAAGCTGCCACCGAGGAAGGCCAGCGGTGTGACGATCAGCGCCGGCACCACCTGCAGCTTCTCCCAGCCATCGGCCCACACGCCGATGATGAAGCCGAACAGGCAGAAGGTGATCGCCGTCAGCAGCAGGAAGGCCAGGGCCCAGAACGGATGGGCCACCTCGAAATCGACGAACAGCGACGAGGTGGCGAAGATGATCAGGCCGAGGATTACCGACTTGGTGGCGGCCGCGCCGACATAGCCGACCAGGATCTCGAAGAACGACACCGGCGCCGACAGCAGCTCGTAGATGGTCCCCGAGTACTTCGGCATGTAGATGCCGAACGAGGCGTTGCCGATGCTCTCAGTGAGCAGCGCCAGCATGATCAGGCCCGGCACGATGAAGGCGCCATAGCTGACCCCGTGCACCTCGGTCATGCTCGAACCGATGGCCGAACCGAACACCACGAAGTACAGCGAGGTGGTGATCACCGGGGTGGCGATGCTCTGCAGCAGGGTGCGCCAGGTGCGGTGCAGCTCGAACAGGTAGATAGACTTGATGGCTTGCAGGTTCATGCGCGCTCCTTCTCATGGACCAGGCTGACGAAGATGTCTTCCAGCGAGCTCTCGCTGGACTGCAGGTCCTTGAAGTCGATGCCGTGCTGGGCCAGGTCCTTGAGCAGCTCGGCGATGCCGGTGTGCTCGCGCTGGGCGTCGAAGGTGTAGACCAGTGCATGACCCTCGTCGGCCAGCTCCAGGCCGTGGCCGGCCAGCTCGACCGGCACGCTGCCCAGCGGGTGCTTGAGCTGCACGGTCAGCTGCTTCTTGCCGAGCTTGTGCATCAGCACGTCCTTGTCCTCCACCAGGATGATCTCGCCCTTGCGGATCACCCCGATGCGGTCGGCCATCTCCTCGGCCTCCTCGATGTAGTGGGTGGTGAGGATGATGGTCACGCCGCGCTCGCGCAGGCGGCGCACCATGTTCCACATGTCGCGGCGCAGCTCCACGTCCACGCCGGCGGTGGGCTCGTCGAGGAACAGGATCGACGGCTCGTGGCTCAGCGCCTTGGCGATCATCACCCGGCGCTTCATGCCGCCGGACAGCTCGAAGATCTTGGCGTCGCGCTTGTCCCACAGCGACAGGTCCTTGAGCAGTTGCTCCAGGTACTGCGGGTTGGGCTTCTTGCCGAACAGGCCGCGGCTGAACTTCACCGTCGCCCAAACCGTCTCGAACACGTCGTTGACCAGCTCCTGGGGCACCAGGCCAATGGCCGAGCGCGCGGCGCGGTAGTCGGCTCTGATGTCGTGGCCGGCCACGCGCACCTGGCCCGTGCCCGGGTTGACGATGCCGCAGATGATGCTGATCAGGGTGGTTTTGCCGGCGCCGTTGGGGCCGAGCAGGGCGAAGATCTCGCCCTGGCGGATATCCAGATTGATGTTCTGCAGCGCCGGATGACCGGACTTGTAGGTCTTGCTCAGATTCTCGACGGAAATCACCGATTCCACGGTTACTCCTTAGCCAGGCAGCGGAAAGCAAAGGCGCGATTGTACTCCGCTCAGCTCTCCTCCACGCGCATGCGCAGCTGCTGCAGGCCCTGCTCGAAGTCGCCACCGACCATCTTGTCCATGTTGAACACCAGGCCCATGGCCTTGCCGATGAAGCCGTTGTGGCCGGTCATGCTCCAGCTCACGCGGGTGCCGCTGCCCTCGGGCTGGAAGCGGAACTCGGCCAGGTTGCTGGCGCGGAAGGGCTCGAGGAACTCCAGCTGGATCAGCACGCGCTGGCCCGGCTCGCTCTCGAGGATGGTCGCGCTGCCCTTGCCCACTTCCTTGTTGCCGACCCAGCGCTGGGTGGCGCCGACGCCGCGTTCGGCGCCCTCGTAGTCCACTTTCATGGCCGGGTCGCGCCTGGCCCAGGGCGACCAGTGCGGCCACTGATGGAAGTCCTCGATCTGCGCCTGCAGCGCGGCAGGCGGTGCCTGGATCAGCGCGCTGCGCTCGACGCGGAACTGGTCCGGGCGGCTGGCGACGAACACCGCCAGGCCGGCGACCAGCAGTACGACGACGATCAGAATGCTCATGCTCTTCTTTCCTTGCATTGGGGTTATCTCCTCGGTACAGCCTGTAGCCCGGATGCAATCCGGGGAAGTCATGCGCGGCAATTCCCGGATTGCATCCGGGCTACCGCTGCGCAGCCTCATGCACGGCCAAGGCCGCTCATCACGGCTGCAGTTCGAACAGCGCCTGGCCGCTCTCCGGGTCGAAGGGCGCCGAGAAGTGGTCATGCACGATGCGCCACTGCCCGCCGATGCGCCGGTAACCCTGGGTCACGCGCATCCAGCAGTTGTGCGTGTTGCCCTCGTTGTCGGTGCCGCCGCAGTGGCAGAGGAAGTGACCGAAGCCGACATCGCCCTCGCCCCACTGCTGCAGCTGGTGCACCTCGAAGGTCATCGGCCCCTGACACATCTCCAGGCAGTTCTTCCAGTGCGCCTTGTACACCTCGCGGCCCTTGAACTGCAGTTGCAGGATGGCATCGAATGCCACCAGATCCTCGGCGTAGTGGCCAAGGATGGCATCGACGTCGCGGGCCTTGTTGGCCGCTTCCCAGCTGGTGGTGAGGGCCTTCAGTTCGCTGTTTACGGTGCTCATGAATCTCTCCTCGCGCTCAGGCGCAGCAGTCGTGGCGGGCCGCAGTCGCGCCTTCGTATTGGTCGTGCAGGCGGGTCCAGTTCATACCCTTGCCATCCACGTTGGCCATGCCGCCCCAGCCCTCGCCACGGCCGAACGGCGTGAGGTCGAGGTAGTGGTAGGCGTTCATCAGCATGTCCAGGCCGCGGGCATAGGTGGAATAGGTGTGGAACACCCGCTCGCCGTCGCGCAGGAACACGCTGGCGCCGGGCAGCTCGCCCTTGATCATGTCCAGCTGGCCCATGCGTTTGAGCTCGGCCTCGTCCCGATAGTTGTACTCGACCGGCGCCTGGCTGGCGTCGATGGTCACGTGGAAGTCGTAGTTGAAGCGACTGCCGAACGACGAGTACCAGGGCAGGTTCCAGCCCATGCGTCTTTTGAAGGCTTCCAGCTCCGCCAGCGGCGCGTTGGAGACCAGCACCAGGCTGGTGTCGCGGGCATGCAGGTGGGCCAGGTGGCCGATGTTGTCGGCCAGGAAGGAGCAACCGGGGCAGCCTTCGCCTTTGTCGCGATGGAACATGAAGTGGTAGACGATCAGCTGGCTGCGCCCGGCGAACAGATCGGCCAGGCCGACCTCGCCTTGCGGTCCGGTGAAGCGGTAGTTCGCCTCGATCTCCACCATCGGCAAGGCGCGGCGCTGGGCGTTGAGCGCATCGCGCTGGTGGGTCAGCGCCTTCTCCTGGGCGAGCAGCTGCAGGCGGGCGGCCAGCCACTCCTCGCGGCTGGCGACTTGCGGGTAGTCAGGATTCATCGTTGTTCCTCCTCGTGGCAGCGCGGCGGCAGCCGAGCCACAGACCAATGCCGCCGGCACCGGCGACGCTGACGCCGCCCAGGGCCAGGGCGGCCAGACAAAATGGGCACACGACTTCAGAACCTGTTGAAAGGCTGCTGCGCGTCGGGTCTGCTGCGTTAAAAACAGTCTCAGAATGCTCATTTACTACTCGTAAACTGCGCTTCTTCCCCTGTTTTTGCCTTGCATACCTCTAGCTCGCGAGCCTTTGAACAGGCTCTTAGCCCTCGAGTTGCAGCTGGCGCACCGGCCGCACTTCGACGCTGCCGACCCGCGCGGCGGGAATGCCGCCGGCGATCTGCAGCGCCTCGTTGAGGTCGCGCGCCTCGATCAGGTAGAAGCCGGCCAGCTGTTCCTTGGTCTCGGCGAAGGGGCCGTCGGTGATGCTCAGCTTGCCGCCGCGCACGCGCACCGTGGTGGCGGTGGCCACCGACTCCAGCGGTTCGGCGGCCAGCATGCGGCCGCTCTGCTGCACGCTCTGGAAGTAGTCGAAGCACTCGCCGTCGCGCGGGCTGTCCGGCGAGTTGTGCAGGATGTTCTCGTCGCTATAGATCAGGCACAGGTATTTCATCGCTCTCCTCCCTGGCAGCGGAAATCGCTGCTGTCACCTTCTGGTCGAGCGGCACATCGACGATTCGACAGGGCCGCGCAAAATATTTTTCAGGCGTCCGGCAACTCGGCCAGGCGGCGCTCGAGAAACTGCCGGTCCATGCCCTGCTGGCTCAGCTGCAGCGCCCGCCGATAGGCACTGCGCGCCTCGTCCCAGCGGCCCAGGCGGCGGTTGAGGTCGGCGCGGGCGGCATGGGCCAGGTGGTAGTCGCCCAGCTCGCCACGTTCGAGTATGGCCTCCACCTGGCGCAGCCCGGCGTCGGCGCCGTCGCGCATGGCCAGGGCCACGGCGCGGTTGAGCTCGATCACCGGCGACGGGTTGGCGGCCAGCAGCACCTCGTACAGGCCGACGATCTGCGCCCAGTCGGTGGCCTCGACGCTCGGCGCCTCGGCGTGCACGGCGGCGATGGCGGCCTGCAGGCAGTAGGGGCCGATCTCGCCGGAGGCGAAGGCGGCCTGGATCTGCGCCTCGCCTTCGGCGATCAGTTCACGGTCCCACAGGCTGCGGTCCTGTTCCTCCAGCAGCACCGGCAGGCCGTCGGCATCGCTGCGGGCGGCGCGCCGCGACTCCTGCAGCAGCATCAGCGCCAGCAGGCCGCGCACTTCGGCCTCGGGCAGCAGCTCACAGAGCAGGCGACCGAGGCGGATGGCCTCGGCGGACAGGTGCTGGCGGGTCAGCTCGTCGCCGCTGCTGGCGAAATAGCCTTCGTTGAACACCAGGTAGACCACCCGCAGCACCGCCTCCAGGCGCTCGGGCAGCTCGCTGCGGCCGGGGACTTCATAAGGGATGCGCGCGTCGCGGATCTTGTTCTTGGCCCGCACGATGCGCTGGGCGATGGTCGGCGGCGTGGCGAGGAAGGCGCTGGCGATTTCCTCCGTGGTGAGGTCGCAGATCTCGCGCAGGGTCAGCGCCACCTGGGCGTCGGGCGCCAGGGCCGGGTGGCAGCAGGTGAAGATCAGGCGCAGGCGGTCGTCTTCCAGATGCTCGCCATCCCAAGCCTCGCCGCCGGCCGGCTCCTCCACATCGTCGAGGGCCTGGAAGCGCGCCTGGCGGCGCAGCTGGTCGATGGCCTTGAAGCGCCCGGCGGATACCAGCCAGGCCCGCGGATTGTCCGGCACGCCCTGCTCCGGCCACTGTTCCATGGCGGCGCGGAAGGCCTCGTGCAGGGCCTCCTCGGCCAGATCGAAGTCGCCCAGCAGGCGAATCAGGGTGGCCAGCACCCGGCGCGATTCCTCACGGTACAGGCGCTCCAGCGCCAGCTCGAATTGCTTCGCTTGTCGATCCATCGTCTCGTCCGTTGGCACGGTAGACCCCAGAGCCTAACCACTGAACGCGGGATAAGAAACCGGATCGACGGGCGGTCGCCAAGCGAAGCGCGTCAGCGAAACGCGTTAACGCCGCTTCATGCGCGAGCGCAATTTATAGCGAGCGCCGGGGTGAATCAGGCGGGCGTAGCTGATCAGATGCTCGTCGGACCAGGTGCGGCGGATCATCGACAGGCACGGCGAGGCGGCGTCGATATCCAGCCAAGCGGCGGTCTGTGCGTCCACCAGCACCGCCTCGACCACGTGCTCGACATCGGATATCGGGCAGCTGGCCACCAGCACCTCGTTGGGCGTGTGCTGGGAGAAGTCGCTGTCCAGGTAGTGCGGCACCCAGCGCGGATTGACGAAGCGGTCCTCCAGCTGGATCGGCACGCCGTCCTCGCGGTGCACCAGGATGCTGCGGAACACCTGGGCGCCCAGGCGCAGGCCGAGGCGCAGGGCCACCTCGTCGTCGGCCTCGATGGCCTCGCAGCGCAGCACGTCGTTGCTATAGGCGTGGCCGCGGCCGCGCACCTCGCTGGCGATATTGAGCACCTCGTGCAGCGAGGACTCGGCCTTGCGGTCGGTGACGAAGGTGCCGAGGCCGGCCTGGCGCAACAGGTAGCCCTGCTGCACCAGGTTGTTGATCGCCTTGTTGGCGGTCATGCGGCTGACGTCGAAGTCGCGGGCCAGCTGTTCTTCCGGGGGAATCTGGTGGTTGACCGGATAGGCGCCGCCGCGGATGCGCTCGAGCAGGAAGTCCTCGATTGCCTTGTAGCGCGGGGTATTGCTGGTCACGGCAGCTCCTTGAGGATCGGGGCCTGCATGATAACGCCCGCCGCGTCGCTCGGCAGCGGCCCGTCGAGCAGGACGGAGCGGAACGGGCTCATTGCATGCCGCCAATCGCGCTCAGGATGACATCCAGACTGGCAGCATCGTCGAGCAGCGCCACGCTGCTGGCAATGTCCGGCGCCAGCCAGCGATCCTCTTCGTAGGCCGGAACGCGTTCGCGCAGCAGCCGCCAGGCGGCACCGGTGCCCGCACCGAACGCCTGCTCGCGGTGAAACTCGAAGGCCTGGGCGGCCAGCAGGTATTCGATGGCAAGAATGCGCGTGCAGTTCTCCAGCGCCTTGTCCAGCTTGAGCGCGGCGCTGGTGCCGAGGCTCAGATGGTCTTCCTGCAGGCCGGAGGTGACGAAGTTGTCGACCACCGCCGGCTGCGCCAACTGACGGTTCTCGGCGACCAGGGCCGCCGCCACGTACTGGGCGATCATCATGCCCGAGTTGACGCCGGGGCGGCTGACCAGGAACGCAGGAAGACCGCTGACCAGCGGATTGACCAGGCGATCCACCCGCCGTTCGGCGATGCCGCCCAACTCGGCCACCGCTATCGCCAGCAGGTCGGCGGCCATAGCCACGGACTCGCCATGCGGGTTGGCCTGGGAAACCACTCGATAGCTGTCCGGCGTGCCCAGCAGCAACGGGTTGTCATTGGCCGCGTTGAGCTCCCGGTCGACCTGGCTCGCCGCGTGCGTCCATTGATCGCGGCACGCGCCATGCACCTGCGGAATGGAGCGGATGCTCAGGGCATCCTGGGTGCGGATGCCCCGGCTGGCGGCAATCACCTCGCTGCCCGCCAGCAGGGCGAGCAGATTGGCGCCCACCGCCTGCATGCCGGGGTGCGGCTTGAGCGCGATGATCTCGGGATCGAAAGCCGCGATCTGTCCGCGCAGGGCCTCGAAACTCATGGCGCCGATCACATCGGCCCAGCGCAGCAGGCGCTCGGCGTCGGCCAGGGCCAGGCAGGCGAGCCCGGTCATGCAGGGCAGGCCGTTGACCAGGCACAGACCGTCCTTGGCGCCCAGCTCGATCGGCCGCAGGCCTTCGGCGGCCAGCGCCTCGCGGGCGGGCACCACCCGGCCGCGATAGCTGACCTCGCCGACACCCAGCAGGGCGATGCCGACATGGGCCATATGGGTCAGATAGCCTACCGAGCCCTGGGACGGCACCCGCGGGGTGATGCCACGCGCCAGCAAGGCCAGCAGGGCTTCGACCACCTGGCGCTGCAGGCCGGACTTGCCATGACTGTAATTGGCAATGGCGCAGCAGATGATGGCGCGGGTCTGCTCATCGGCCAGCACCGGCCCGACGCCACAGGCGTGGCTGAGCAGGGTGTTGCGCGACAACGTGGCGAACTGCTCGGCGCTCAGCACCACCTCGCTCAATGCGCCGAGGCCGGTGCTGATGCCATAGGCACGCTCGCCGCGAGCGACGATGCGCTCGACGATGGCGCGCGCATTATCGATGCGCGCCCAGGCCGCGGGGCTCAGCGCCAGCGGTGCGCCGTGCCGCGCCACCGCCACGACCTGGCGCCAGGTCAGTGGCGCATCGCCCAGTAGAACGCTCTCGGGGTACGGCATCATGGCACTCCTAGACATGGGCCACGCGGCGCTGGACGAATCGATCGACGTAGTCGTCGGCAGGCTGGTGGAGGATTTCCTTCGGCGTGCCGACCTGGATCAGCTGACCATCCTTGAGGATGGCGATGCGGTTGCCGATGCGCACCGCCTCGTCCAGATCGTGGGTGATGAAGACGATGGTCTTGTGCAGGGTCTTCTGCAGCTCCAGCAACTGGTCCTGCATGTCCGCGCGGATCAGCGGGTCGAGGGCGCTGAACGCCTCGTCCATAAGGATGATCTCGGTGTCCGCCGCGAGCGCCCGGGCCAGGCCAACGCGCTGGCGCATGCCGCCGGAGAGCTGGTGCGGATAGGACTTCTCGTAACCCTTGAGGCCCACCGTGGCGATCCAGTGCAGGGCCCGTTCATGGCAGTGCGCCTTGCTTTCGCCGCGCACCTTGAGGCCGTAGGCGACATTGTCGAGCACGGTCCGGTGTGGCAGCAGGCCGAAGCTCTGGAACACCATGCTGATCTTCTTGCGGCGGAACTCGCGCAGCGCCTGCGGGCTGTAGCGCAGGATGTCCTCGCCATCGACCAGGATCTCGCCGCTGGTGGGGTCGGTCAGGCGGTTGAAGTGGCGTACCAGGGTCGACTTGCCGGAGCCGGACAGGCCCATGATGACGAAGATCTCCCCGGCAGCGATGGACAGCGACAGGTCGTTGACCCCAACCACGCACTTGGTCGCGCCCAGCACCTCGGCCTTGCTCTTGCCCTGCTGGATCATCGCCAGGGCCTCGTCGGCACGCTGGCCGAAGATCTTGAATACGTTCTTGACGACAATCTTGCTCATGTTTGCGTCACTCACTGGTCGGCCTGATGGCGGGGACGGCCATAGGCCTGGGTGATGCGATCGAAGACCACGGCCAGGATGACGATGGCCAGGCCGGCCTCCAGGCCCTTGCCGACGTTCAGCGTCTGGATACCGATCAGCACGTCTTCGCCGAGGCCACGGGCACCGATCATCGAGGCGATCACCACCATCGACAGAGCCATCATGGTGGTCTGGTTGATGCCCGCCATGATGCTCGGCAGGGCCAGTGGCAATTGCACGCCGAACAGTTGCTGCCAGCGATTGGCACCGAAGGCGTTGATCGCCTCCATCACTTCATGGTCGACCTGGCGGATGCCCAGATCGGTGAGACGGATCAAGGGCGGCGCGGCATAGATCACCGTGGCCAGAATCGCCGGCACCTTGCCCAGGCCGAACAGCATCAGCACCGGGATCAGGTACACGAAGCTGGGCATGGTCTGCATGATGTCCAGCAAGGGCATCAGCACGGCGCGCAGACGGTTGCTGCGCGCGGCGAGCACTCCCAGCGGAATGCCGACCAGCACCGAAATGGCGGTCGCCACCAGCATCAGCGCCAGGGTCTGCATCAGCTTGTCCCACAGGCCGACGGCGCCGACCAGGAACAACAGGCCGGTGATCAGCAGGGTCGGCAGTACGCGTCGGGTGGCGTGCCAGGCAATGCCGGCGACCACCGCCAGCACCAGCCACCAGGGCGCGGCGCGCAGCGTGCCTTCGAGGTAGATGATGGCCCACAGCAGGGTGTCGGAGATATGGCGGAATACGTCGCCGTATTGGGTCACCAGGGTATCGACCCAGCCGTTGACCCAGTCGGCGATGGAGAAGGTAAAGCGTTCGGGAAACATGGCGCACCCTCACTAGTGGTTCGTAGGCGAGGACGCGTGCCCTCGCCGCCCCCGGCCGACGCCGGGGCATGGATCGACTCGTCAGAGCGCGGCGTCGACTTTCTTCGCCGCGTCTTCTGCGACCCAGGCATGCCAGACTTCCGGGTGCTCCTTGAGGAACAGCTTGGCCAGCTTGTCCGACGACAGCTTTTCCTTGGCCATCCGCGCCAGGCTCTGGTTCAGCAGGTCGATCGGCAGGTTGACCTTCTCCAGGACGGCCACCAGCTCCGGCGCCTCGTCGTGGAAGACCTTGGACAGGCCGACCTGAATGGTCACGTCCTTGTTCACCCCGGCCTTTTCCTCCAGCTTGACCAGGTCGGCCTGGCCCATCAGCGGCGTCGGCGACCAGTAGTAGAAGAGAATCGGCTCGCCACGGCGATAGCTGGACAGCACCGCGGCATCCAGTGCCGGACCGGTGCCCGGGCGGAAGTTGGTGAACTTGTCTTCCAGGCCGTAGCTTTTCAGCATCTGGCTGTTGTCCAGCTCGCAGGTCCAGCCCGCCGGGCAATTGTAAAAACGCCCCTTGTCCGGCTCCTCGGGATCGCGGAACAGCTCGGCGTACTGGCCCAGGTCGGCCACCCCCTTGAGCTGGGGGGCCTTGGCTTGCAGTCCGCGCTGACTATCGCCCTCGATCACGTAACGCGGCACATACCAGCCTTCGGTGGCACCGACGATGGGCGCCCCCACGCCAACCACCTTGCCGGCCTGGGCGGCCTTGTCCCATGCATCGCTGCGACCAATCCATTCCTCGGCGAACACCTGGATATCGTTGCTGCCCAGGGCCTGCTCCATGGTGATGGAGTTGCCCGGCAGGCTGTCGGTCTCGCAGCCGTAACCATGCTGGAGGATGAATTGCATGATGTCGGTCAGCAGCATGCCGCTCTCCCAATTGAGCCCGGCGAACTTCACCGGCTTGCCGGATTCGCACCAGCCCGCGGCCTGTGCCGACACGGTACCGGTGAGCAGCCCGAGGGCGAGCAGAGCGGAGAGCAGAGTCTTGTTGTTGTGCATGTGAACCTCCGATAGGGGTAGTGGCTGTTGGTGAAACGCCATCAGCAGCTGGGTAGCAGTTGCGCCGGCAGCAGGGGCGTCAGCACCCGCTCGGCGAGCAGGGCGTCGGCCGCGGCGATGTCCGGGGCGAAAAAGCGGTCTTCGACGTAGTACGGCACCTTGGCGCGCAGGACGCTGCGCGCCTGTTCCAGGACCGGCGAGCTGTGCAGGCCCTCGCGAAAATCCAGGCCCTGGCAGGCGCCCAGCCATTCCACGGCGAGCACACCGCGGGTGTTGGCGGCCATCTCCCACAGGCGCTTGCCGGCGTTCGGCGCCATCGACACATGGTCTTCCTGGTTGGCCGAGGTGGGCAGGCTGTCGACGCTGTGCGGGTGGGCCAAGGCCTTGTTGTCGCTGGCCAGGGCCGCGGCGGTGACCTGGGCGATCATGAAGCCGGAATTCACCCCGCCATTGGCCACCAAAAACGGGGGTAATTGCGACATATGCTTGTCCATCATCAGGGAGATGCGTCTCTCGCTGAGCGAGCCGATCTCGGCAATGGCCAGGGCGATGTTGTCGGCGGCCATGGCCACCGGCTCGGCGTGGAAGTTGCCGCCGGAGATCACGTCGCCCTCGGCGGCGAACACCAGCGGGTTGTCCGACACCGCGTTGGCCTCCACCGCCAGCACTTCGGCGGCCTGGCGCAGCTGGGTCAGGCACGCGCCCATGACCTGGGGCTGGCAGCGCAGCGAGTACGGGTCCTGTACCTTGTCGCAGGCGGCGTGGGAGCGACCGATCTCGCTGCTGGCGCCGAGCAGATGACGGTAGGCGGCGGCCGCGTCGATCTGCCCACGCTGGCGACGGGCGGCGTGGATGCGCGCATCGAAGGGCGCCCGCGAGCCGAGCATGGCCTCGACGCTGAGGGCGCCGCAGACGGTGGCGGCGGCGTACAGGTCCTCGGCCTCGAACAGCCCGCGCAGGGCATAGGCGGTGGATACCTGGGTGCCGTTGAGCAGGGCCAGGCCCTCCTTGGCGGCCAGGGTCATGGGTTCCAGGCCAGCCACGGCCAGCGCCTCGCTGGCCGGCAGCCACTGGCCCTTGTGCCGCGCCTTACTTTCCCCAAGAAGAACCAGCGACATATGCGCCAGCGGCGCCAGGTCGCCGGAGGCGCCGACCGAGCCCTTCAGCGGGATATGCGGATAGACCTCGGCGTTGACCAGGGCGACCAGCGCCTCGATCACCTTGCGGCGGATGCCGGAGAAGCCACGGGCCAGGCTGTTGATCTTGAGGATCATGATCAGCCGCACCATGGCGTCGTCCAGCGCCTCGCCGATACCGGCGGCGTGGGACAGCACCAGCGAGCGCTGCAGCTTCTCCAGGTCCTCGGTGGCGATGCGGGTCTGCGCCAGCAGGCCGAAGCCGGTGTTGATGCCGTAGGCGGTGCGGCCCTCGGCGATGATCTTCTCGACACAGGCGACGCTGGCGTCGATGGCCGGGTGGGCCGTGGCGTCCAGGGTCAGGCGCACGGGGGCCTGGTAGGCGGCGCGCAGATGGGCCAGGGTCAGCTGGCCGGGTTGCAGAGTCAGGGCGTTCATGGGATTGCGGTCCTCAACCGATCATCGGCAGTTTAAGGCCCTGCTCGCGGGCGCAGTCGATGGCGATCTGGTAGCCGGCGTCGGCATGGCGCATCACCCCGGTGCCCGGGTCGTTGGTCAGCACACGGGCGATACGCGCCGCTGCTTCATCCGTACCGTCACAGACGATGACCATCCCCGAATGCTGGGAGAAGCCCATGCCCACGCCGCCACCGTGGTGCAGCGAGACCCAGGTGGCGCCGCTGGCGGTGTTGAGCAGGGCGTTGAGCAACGGCCAGTCGGACACGGCGTCGGAGCCGTCCTGCATGGCCTCGGTCTCGCGGTTGGGGCTGGAGACCGAGCCGCTGTCCAGGTGGTCACGACCGATGACGATAGGCGCCGACAGTTCACCCGAACGCACCATCTCGTTGAAGGCCAGGCCGAGCTTGGCGCGCAGGCCCAGGCCGACCCAGCAGATGCGTGCCGGCAGGCCCTGGAAGGCGATGCGCTCGCGGGCCATGTCCAGCCAGCGGTGCAGGTGCGCATCGTCGGGGATCAGCTCCTTGACCTTGGCGTCGGTCTTGTAGATGTCCTCGGCATTGCCGGACAGCGCCGCCCAGCGGAACGGGCCGATGCCGCGGCAGAACAGCGGGCGGATATAGGCCGGGACGAAACCGGGGAAGTCGAAGGCGTTGGCCACGCCCTCCTCTTTCGCCATCTGGCGGATGTTGTTGCCGTAATCGAAGGTCGGCACGCCCAGCTTCTGGAAGTCGAGCATGGCCTGCACATGCACGGCCATCGACTGCTTGGCGGCCTTGACCACCGCAGCCGGGTCGGTCTTGCCGCGGTCCTTGTACTGTTCCCAGCTCCAGCCGATCGGCAGGTAGCCGTTGAGCGGGTCGTGGGCGCTGGTCTGGTCGGTGACCATGTCCGGACGCACGCCACGGCGCACCAGTTCCGGGAGGATCTCGGCGGCATTGCCCAGCAGGGCGATGGAGATGGCCTTGCCCTCGCGGGTGTACTTGGCGATACGCGCCAGGGCATCGTCCAGGTCGGTGGCCTGCTCGTCGACATAGCGGCTGCGCAAGCGGAAGTCGATGCTGGTCTGCTGGCATTCGATGTTCAGCGAGCAGGCGCCGGCCAGGGTGGCGGCCAGCGGCTGGGCGCCGCCCATGCCACCGAGGCCGGCAGTGAGCACCCAGCGGCCGGTGAGATTGCCGTTGTAGTGCTGGCGACCGGCCTCGACGAAGGTCTCGTAGGTGCCCTGGACGATGCCCTGGCTGCCGATGTAGATCCACGAACCGGCGGTCATCTGGCCGTACATGGCCAGGCCCTTGGCATCCAGTTCGTTGAAGTGTTCCCAGCTGGCCCAGTGTGGCACCAGATTGGAGTTGGCGATCAGCACGCGTGGCGCGTTGCTGTGGGTCTTGAACACGCCGACCGGCTTGCCGGACTGCACCAGCAGGGTCTCGTCGTCGTTCAGTTCCTTGAGGGTCGCGACGATCTTGTCGTAGCACTCCCAGTTACGTGCGGCGCGGCCGATGCCGCCGTACACCACCAGCTCTTTGGGGTTCTCGGCCACTTCCGGGTCGAGGTTGTTCATCAGCATGCGCAGCGGCGCCTCGGTCAGCCAGCTCTTGGCGGTCAGCTGGTTGCCACGCGGGGCGCGGATCTCGATGTCGCGAAACTTGCTCATGGGGGCTCCTTGTTCTTGTGCGGAGTGAGGTTCGGGCTAGAGGGTCAGCAGATGGATCAGGCGCGCCACCACGCGGGCGGTGCGGTTGTCGATGTCGTGTTGCGGGTTGAATTCGGCGAAGTCGATCAGGCGCAGCTTGCCGCTGCCCTTGATCCGCTCCAGCAGCGGCTCGAGCAGCGCCAGCGGCACGCCACGGGCGGCCGGAGCACTGACTCCGGGGGCCTCGCAGGCCGGCAGCACGTCGATGTCGAGGGTCAGGTAGAGGGCGTCGCAGCCGGCCATAAAGGCGTCCAGCTCGGCGCCGATGGTCTCCAGGCTCGACTCGCGAATCTCGCGGTCCTCGCGCACCAGCACCTGCAGTTCGGCGGCGCGGGCGAACAGCGCGCGGGTATTGCTGGCGCGGCTGACGCCCAGGCAGGCGTAGCGGAACGGCCAGCCGCGGGCGGTGCTGGCCTCGGCGATCTGGGCGAAGGGGGTGCCGGAGGAATGCACATGGGCCGGGTCGCGCAGGTCGAAGTGGGCGTCGAAATTGATGATGCCAATCTTTGGGGCGGCCATCCGCGGAGCAGACTCGCCGCCCAGATGCTCGGCCAGGCCGGACCAGCTGCCGAAGGCCACCTCGTGGCCGCCGCCCAGCACCAGCGGCAGGTGGCCGGCGTCCAGCAGGGTGCAGACGCCACGCGCGAGGCGCGCCTGGGCCGCCTCCAGGTCGCCGTCCGCGCAGACCACGTCGCCGGCGTCGTAGGCCGGGCCCTGGCGATGCCAGGCCAGGTTGGCCAGGGCCTTGCGCAGCAGCGGTGGGCCGCCGGCGGCGCCAACGCGGCCGTGGTTGCGGCGCACGCCCTCGTCGCAGGCGAAGCCGAACAGGACCACGCCGGCCGGGCTGTCGGCCTGCAGCGGCTGGATGCGCTGGTGCCAGCGCGGGCTGTCCGGCTCGGGGTCGGTGCGGCCGGTCCAGGCCTCCATGGAGAAACGATCAGCGTGCATGAGTGATGGCTCCGGCGAAGATGCGTTGGCGCAGGCGCCCCGGCTGCACGGCGTAGGCCAGCTCGGCGGGGTGCTGGATGTCCCACAGGCACAGGTCGGCGGTTGCGCCGACGGCGAGGCGGCCCAGTTCGGGATGGCCGAGGGCGCGGGCGCCATGCGCGGTCATGCCGGCCAGGGCCTCGCGCGGGGTCAGGCGGAACAGGGTGCAGGCCAGGTTGGCCAGCAGGCTGGGCATGCAGATCGGCGAGGTGCCGGGGTTGGCGTCGCTGGCCACGGCCATCGGCACGCCGTACTGGCGCAGCAGCTCGATGGGCGGCAGCTGGGTTTCGCGCAGGCAGTGGAAGGCGCCGGGCAGCAACACGGCCACCGTGCCGGCCTCGGCCATGGCGCGCACACCGGCCTCGTCGAGGTATTCGATATGGTCGGCGGACAGTGCGCCGTAGCGCGCAGCCAGGGCGCTGCCGCCGAGGTTGGAGAGCTGCTCGGCGTGGGCCTTGAGCGCCAGTCCATGGGCTTGCGCGGCCTGGAAGATGCGCTCGCACTGGGCCGCAGAGAAGCCGATGCCTTCGCAGAAGACATCCACCGCATCGGCCAGGCCCTCGGCCGCCGCGGCCGGGATCATCTGCTCGCAGACCAGGCGCACATAGCCATCGTCATCGCCGGCGTATTCCGGCGGCAGGGCGTGGGCACCGAGCAGCGTGGTGACGACCCGCAGCGGACGCAGCTCGCCGAGGCGGCGGGCCACGCGCAGCATCTTCAGTTCGTCGGCGAGGGTCAGGCCGTAGCCGGACTTGATCTCCACAGTGGTCATGCCATCGACCAGCAGCGCGTCCAGACGCGGCAGGCTGGCGGCGATCAGTTCATCCTCGCTGGCCGCACGGGTGGCACGCACGGTGCTGAGGATGCCGCCGCCGGCCTTGGCGATCTCGGCGTAGCTGACGCCTTCCAGGCGCCGCTCGAATTCGTCGGCGCGGTTGCCGGCATAGACCAGATGGGTATGGCAGTCGACCAGGCCGGGGGTCATCACCCCGCCGCGCCCGGCTTCTTCGGCGCTGGAGGCCTGGGACTGGTCGAACTCGCGCTCGGGCCACAGGCCGGCAATGCGCTCGCCCTCCACCAGCACGGCCATGGGCTCGGGCAGCTGCTGCAGGCCATCGAACAGGATGACGTCGCGCCAGAGGCGACGTGGCCGGGGAGACAAGGGCATCGGGTTGTCCTCTCGCTTCAATGTATATACATGTAAAGTCAACGCATGGTGCCGTCAAGCATTGTCATCGGCGAGCTTGCCACCTCTATGGCAAGAGCCATTCAAGACAGGCTGCCCGAACCCAGAAAAGACGGGGCCTCGGCGCCGATCGACCATTTGTATATACATTAGATCGGGAGACGAACGGTATGTCCTGCCGAATCATCGACCTGCAGACACTGCCCGCTACACCCTGGAAGAACGGCGGCGGCACCACTCGCCAGTTGGCCATCGCGCCGCGTGCGGCCGGGCTGGAGGATTTCGCCTGGCGCATCAGCTGCGCCCGGGTGGCCAGCGGCGGGCCCTTCTCGCCCTTCCCCGGAGTCGACCGCAGCCTGGCCGTGCTCGACGGCGCCGGTCTCGATCTGCAGCTGCTGGGCGCCAGCCGCACCCTGCGCCCCTGTGGCGAGGCGCTGGCGTTCGCCGGCGAGGACGAGGTGACGGCGCAGCTGATCGACGGGCCGGTGAGCGACCTCAATGTGATGACCCGCCGCGACACCTGGCAGCACCGCCTGTGGCATCTGCATCTGGAGGGCGAGCGGGCGCTGCACAACGACGCCGAGGTACTCCTGCTCCTGTGCCACGGCGGCCAGGTGGAGATGCGGGACCGGGCAGCGCTGCTCGCGGGCCAGGCCCTGTTGCTGGAAGGCGAACAGGGCGCGCTGCTGCTGCGCGGCCGCGCCGCCTGCCTGCAGGTGGCCCAGCTGTATCGCCGCTCCTGAAACGCGAAACCCCGCCATGGGGCGGGGTTTCGGCGAACGCGGCGTGGCTTACTCGGGCTGCAGCACCAGCGCCTGGTCCGGGTTGCGGTGCCACTGCGGCAGCAGCGAACCGACGATCATGGCGCCCAGGCTGAACAGCAGGCCGGCCAGCTGCGGCGGCCAGAAGGCATCGTCGGTCAGGCTGTATTCCAGGTACAGCCAGGAGCTCAGGCCGGCGACGATGGCCAGCAGCGCGCCCTGGGTGGTGGCGCGCTTCCAGAACAGCCCGGCGAACAGTGGCACCACGGCGGCGACCAGGGTCACCTTGTAGGCATTGCCGACCATCTCGTAGATGCTGGCGTCGGAGTACATGGCGAAGGTCAGGGTGGCGGCGGCGCAGACCACGATGCTGATGCGCATGGCCAGGAGGAACTGCTTGTCGCTCATCACCGGCACGAAGCGCTTGAGCACGTTCTCGGTGAAGGTCACCGATGGCGCCAGCAGGGTGCCGGAGGCGGTGGACATGATCGCCGAGAGCAGCGCGCCGAAGAACATGATCTGGGCGAACAGCGGGGTCTTCTCCAGGATCAGGTGCGGCAGGATCATCTGCGCGTCTTCGGCCAGCCAGCGCTGGACCATCTGCGGATCGATGATCGAGGCGGCGTAGGCGAGGAAGATCGGCAGCATGCAGAAGCACAGGTAGAAGGCGGCACCGAACATCGAGGCGCGCGCGGCGATGTTCTCGGTCTTGGCCGACATCACCCGGGCATATACGTCCTGCTGCGGGATGGAGCCGAGCATCAGGGTCACCGCGGCGCCGATGAAGGCGACGATGTCCTTGGGCTCGAAGCTGTGCATGAAGGTGAACTTGCCCTCGCTGGCCGCCTTGCCGATGACCACGTCGGCACCGCCGGCCATGTCACCGATCAGCCAGGTCAGGTAGATCAGGCCGACCACGATGATCAGCATCTGGAAGAAGTCGGTCAGGGCCACCGACCACATGCCGCCGAACAGGGTGTAGAGCAGCACGATGAAGGTGCCCAGCAGCATGCCCTGGGTGGTGCTGATGGCGCCGTCGGAGATCACGTTGAACACCACGCCCAGGGCGGTCAGCTGCGCCGCGATCCAGCCCAGGTAGGAGAACACGATGACCAGGCTGACGATCAGCTCGACGTTGCTGCCATAGCGCTTCTTGAAGTAGTCGCCGATGGTCAGCAGGTTCATGCGGTACAGCGGGCGGGCGATGATCAGACCGACCAGCATCAGGCAGCCAAAGGAGCCGAACGGATCCTCGATGATCCCGGCGAAGCCTTCCTCGATGAAGGTTGCGGGAATACCCAGTACCGCCTCCGAGCCGAACCAGGTGGCGAACACCATGGCCGCGACGATGGGGAAGCCCATGCTGCGTCCACCTGCAGCGAAATCCTTGGAGTTCTTGACGCGGGTGGCGGCGTAGAAGCCGATACCGACGGTGACCAGCAGGTAGAGCGCAACGAACCAGATCAGCATGTTTCCCGTTTCCAGAGGCATCGGCCCGCCACATGCTGCCCCGCGAGATGCAGGGGCTGGGAACGGCGGACCACAGGTTTTTGTTATGTCCGCCAGGCTCGTTCGAGCGGCCTGGCGGCACGGTCGCGCAGTCTGGCAAAAACGTAAAATATGTCAAACGAAAACGACGAAATACCTGCACATTTGTTTCAGCACCTGGCCGCGTATTTTGCTAAGAGCATGAGAAATAGCGATTTTCCCAATGGAAGTTCGCAGTCACAGTTTTAAATTTTTGACACCTACCAAGCTTCGCAGCGCCCGTGCCAGAGCGCGCCTCCGCCGGTTCGCCTTGTAACAGCCAGTAACGCCCGCCGAATACGCACGGCTTGAGCCGGGCGGCCGCCTCCGGGATACTGCACGCCGATTTGCGCACCGCCTGCCTGCCATACTGCGGATGCGCCAAGTGGCCAACGGATTGCCTTCAGATAGAGACGGGGAGCCATCGTCGATGATGAAAAGAAGCGACTGGATCTGGACCGTCATAGGTTTGGCCGCAGTCGTATTTTCCTGCTACCTGCTCTACAAGGAGATCCGCACGATCTCCCTGAACGAGCTGCAGGACAGCCTCAACGCCATCGCCCTGCACAACTGGCTGCTGGCGGCCGGCGCCACCCTCGGCGCCTACGTCGCGCTGGCCTGGTACGACCGCATCGCCATCGCCCACCTGGGCAAGAAGATTTCCTGGTGGTTCATCACCCTCTGTTCCTTCACCACCTACGCTCTGGCGCACAACATCGGCGCCTCGGTGTTCTCCGGCGCCGTGGTGCGCTATCGGGCCTACACCAGCAAGGGCCTGGTGCCGTCGGAAATCGGCGTGCTGATCGTGTTCTGCTCCTTCACCTTCGCCCTCGGCGTGCTGCTCTCCGGCGGTGCCGTGCTGGTCTGCCAGCCTGACCTGATCAAGCGCGTGGCGGATGTCGGGCCCTGGTTGTCGGTGGCCATCGGCCTGCTCCTGCTCGGCCTGGTAGCCCTCTACGTGCTCGGTTCCTGGCGCCATTTCAAGCCGTGGAAGTGGGGCAAGCTGCATGTCGAATATCCGCGCCTGGGCATAGTCGCCCGGCAGCTGCTGGCCGGGCCGCTGGAGCTGGCCTGCGCGGCGGCGATCATCTATTTCGCCCTTCCGGTGGAGGGCAATCCGGGCTATCTCGTCGTGCTCGGCGTGTTCCTCGCCTCCTTCTCGCTGGCGCTGCTGTCCCACGCCCCCGGCGGCCTGGGTGTGCTGGAAGTGACCTTCCTCGCCGCCATGCCGGAGCTGCCGACCGCCGACGTGCTGGCCGCGCTGATCGTGTTCCGTGTGTTCTACCTGCTGTTGCCGTTCGCCTTGTCGATGCTGGTGGTGCTCGGCTTCGAATGGAGCCAGTGGAATCAGAGGCGCCAACGGCGCGATTGACCAGGACGGGGACGAGGCATGAGCACACACAGCATCGAGCGGATCTACCCGCCTGACCTCGACCCGGAAAACCCCAGCGACCAGACCACCCTGCGCATCCACCTGGAACGCTACGAGTTCGCCGCCCAGCACCTGAGCGGCAACCGTGTGCTGGACATGGCCTGCGGCTGCGGCTACGGCACCGCCCTGCTGGCCGAGCGGCACCCGGACAAGCAGGTGACCGGCGTGGACATCGATCCCGAGGCCATCGCCTACGCCCAGCGCCACTACCGCCTGCCCAACCTGCGCTATGTCTGCGCCGACGCCGAGCGCTTCGAGGCCGAGTCTGGCTTCGACAGCATCGTCAGCCTGGAGACCATCGAGCACCTGCCGCACCCGCCGCGTCTGATCGCCAACTACGCGCGACTGCTGGCCGCCGGCGGCCGGGTGATCGCCTCGGTACCGATCACCCCGACCCTGGATGGCAATCCGCACCACCTGCACGACTTCAGCCGGCGCTCCTTCCTCGCCCTGTTCCGCCACCATCGCCTGCGTCCGCATGCGCAGCACCTGGAGCAGATCCAGTGGTGGCAGTTCCGCGGCCTGTTCTCACGCCGGCCGGACCACGCCAAGCGACATCGTTCCGAGGGCGTGGGCAATGCGGTGCTCGGTTACTACCGGCGGCACCCCACCTACCTGTTTTCCCGCCTCGCGGCGATGCTGCGCTACGGCTTCAGCAACCGTTATCTGACCTGCCTGTTCCTCGCCGAATAGCCCGATCCAGAGCGGCCCTGGCGTTACATTACTGACATCGATGGGCACCATCAGGACGATCAACTTTTGTCTCGGCGGCGCGTGAGTACCATTTGCTCCGTAGCCACTTTCCAGCCCCTTCGAGGAGGCCCGAGATGAACAAACAACTGATCGCCAGCCTGATCCTGTCCACCCTGACCAGCGCCGCATTTGCCCTGCCGGGTGACGAACAACCGCCACTGACCGAACTGCAGCACATCAGCGCTCCGGCCACCGTTGCCGAGGGTGGCGCGGATCGCCTGATCGATAGCCGTGACGTCGCCGAGAATGGCGCCGAACGCACCAAGGCCTTCCGTGTCGCCGAAGGCGGTGCAGATCGCCTGATCGACGGCCGTGACGTCGCCGAGAATGGCGCCGAACGCACCAAGGCCTTCCGTGTTGCTGAAGGCGGTGCCGACCGCCTGATCGACAGCCGTGACGTCGCCGAGAACGGCTCCGAGCGCACCAAGGCCTTCCGCATTGCCGAAGGCGGTGCCGACCGTCTGCTCGACGGCCGCGCAGTTGCCGAGAACGGCTCCGAGCGGGTCGGTCGTCAGACCGCCTGACGTGGGCAGCAGTACCCCGAAGCCCGGCGCCCGCCGGGCTTTTTTATTGGGCGGCCGCAGCCGGCGGCAGGCGATGGATCCAGATGCGTTTGAGCACGGTGGTGAACTGCGCCGACAGGGTTCCGCTGTTGTAGATCTGCCCGTAGCGCGCGGCGATCTCGCGCACCCGCGGTGCCAGCTCGGCATAGCGGCGCGCCGGCAGGTCGGGGAACAGGTGGTGCTCGATCTGGTGGCTGAGGTTGCCGGTGAGGATATGCAGCAGCTTGCCGCCCTCCAGGTTGCTGGAGCCGCGCAGCTGGCGCAGGTACCAGTGACCGCGGCTCTCGCCCGCCACCGACTCCTTGCTGAACACCGCGGCGCGTTCGGTGAAGTGGCCGCAGAAGATCACCAGGAAGGTCCACAGATTGCGCAGCAGATTGGCCAGCGCGTTACCGGCCAGCACGGCCAGGGCATTGGCGCCGACGGCCAGCGCCAGCAGCGGGAACAGCAGGTAGTCCTTGCCCCACAGGCGCAGCAGCTTGGCGCCGAACTGGCGCAGCAGCGGGCGCACCTCGGCGCCGTCGATCTTGCCCTTGTACCACTTGTCCAGCCGCAGGTGCTGGATGGCCACGGCGTACTGGAACAGCAGCGCCTGCAGGGTCACCCACAGCGGCTGCCAGCGATAGAACGGCTTCCAGCGCTGCTCGGGGAACAGCCGCACCACGCCATAGCCGACGTCGTCGTCCATGCCGATCACGTTGGTCCAGGTGTGGTGCACGTGGTTGTGGGTGTGCCGCCAGAAGTCGGCCGGGCCGACTATGTCCCACTCGTAGCGGCGCCCGGCCAGCTCGGGATCGTTCATCCAGTCGTACTGGCCGTGCATCACGTTGTGGCCCAGCTCCATGTTCTCGAGGATTTTGCCCAGGCCCAGCAGCAGGCTGCCGAGCAGCCAGGTGGGCGGGAACCAGCCGAGCATCAGCAGCGCGCGGCCGCTCCAGCAGCACAGCCGCACCACCCCGCGCACGCGGCGGATATAGCGCGCGTCGGCATCGCCGAGGTCGGCCATGGTGCGGCGGCGCAGGCCGTCCAGCTCGGCGGCGAAGGCCTCCAGTTCGGCGGCGTTCAGTTCACGGTCGATTCGCATGGCACGCTCCTAGATATCGAGTTGCACATCGCCCAGGGGGGCGCTGACACACAGCCGGATCGGCTGGCCCGGCTCGGCGAACGGCTCGCCACTGCGCAGGTCGCGTACCGTGCCGGCCAGCAGGGTGCAGGTGCAGCTGGCGCAGATGCCCTGGCGGCAACCGTGGGCCGGACGCAGGCCATGTTCCTCGGCCTGTTCCAGCAGGCTGCGGTTGCTGTCACCCAGGGCCGCGACGCGGCTGCGGGCGAAGTCCAGGCGCACCGCCTGGCCGGGCTCGCTGATCCGCTGCGGCGGGCTGAAGGCCTCGACCTGCAGGAAACCGTCCCAGCTGTTGCGCACCGCCTCGACGAAGCCGGCCGGGCCGCAGGCGAGCAGGCCGAAGTCGCTCATGTCGAGCAGATGGCCGGCCTGGAAGCGCCCGCCCTGGGGATCGTGCCGTGCGTCCTGGCCGGTCAGCAGCCAGCGCACCTGCAGGTTGGGGTGGCGCAGCATCAGTTGCTGCAGCTCTGCCTGGTAGGCGCATTGCCCGGCCTCGCGCACGTAGTGCAGCAAGGAGACCGGCGCCGCATAACCGCGTGCCAGCGCCTCGCGCAGCAGGCCGAGCAAGGCGGTGATGCCACTGCCGGCGGCCAGCAGACCGACACCGGCAGACTGCTCCGGCCACTGCAGTTCGCCCTCGGCCTGGGCCAGCTCCAGTACGGCGCCGACGGGCAGATGGTCGAGCAGCCGATTGGACAGCCTCCCACCCGGCTGGCGACGAACGCCCAGCTCGATCAGGCCGCCGGCAGCCACGCGGGTCAGGCTGTAGCTGCGGCCATGGCGCACGCCATCCATCTGCAGATACAGCTGCACGTGCTGGCCGGCGCGCCAGTCGCGGGCGTTGCCATTGCAGCGCAGGCGCAGGGCAAGCAGGTCGTCGCTGACCCACTCACGCCCGACTACCCGGGCGAACACCCGGTTCAGGCGCCAGGCCGGATGCAACCTGGCCAGCACGGCATCCACTTCCGCCTCGCGCAGCCAGGCCCGCGCCGTCAGGGCACGCAGCGGCCACAGCAGCGGCGTCAGCCAGCGAACGAGAAACAGCGGCAGGAGGGACATGGGCCAATATTCCAGTGAACGACTGTTCACACAGAATGGACGAGCTAGGCAGCTCAGTCAACAGTCGTTCACTGAACGTCATTCGACGCCGGCAAAATGCATTTGCTAGAGTGCGCCGCAACCTCGCCATCACCCGAATGTCATGCCGCCACGCGCCGAACAGAAACAGCAGACCCGCCAAGCCCTGATGGATGCCGCACTCAGCCTGATGGACAGCGGCCGCGGCTTCGGCAGCCTGAGCCTGCGCGAAGTCAGCCGCACCGCGGGCATCGTGCCGACCGGCTTCTACCGCCACTTCGACGACATGGACCAGCTCGGCCTGGCCCTGGTCGCCGAGGTCGACGCGACTTTCCGCAGCACCCTGCGCGAAGTGCGCCACAGCCAGTTCGAGATGGGCAGCATCATCGAGGCCAGCGCACGCATCTTCCTGGATGCGGTGAACGCCAACCGCAACCAGTTCCTGTTCCTCGCCCGCGAGCAGTACGGCGGCTCGCAGCCGGTGCGCCAGGCCATCGCCTGCCTGCGCCAGCAGATCACCGCCGACCTGGCCGCCGACCTCAAGCTGATGAACCGCACCCCGCAGCTGGACGAGCCGGCGCTGGAGGTGGTCTCCGACCTGGTGGTGAAGACCGTGTTCGCCACCCTGCCGGAATTTATCGACTCACCCGACGAGTCGCTGCCCGCCCACCTCACCCCCGAAGCCAAGATGACCCAGCAACTGCGCTTCATCTTCATCGGCGCCAAGGGCTGGCTGGGCCTGGGCCAGGGCCGCGAATAAGCGCACCAACCAGGCTCACGCCCCACAGCAACGCACCACAATTGCGCACACCGAAGCCCCAACTTCTGGCATAACGCCGCCAGATTGGGGCCGCGCCGGCTTGGCAAGGGCCTTGCTCTAGCGACAGGACCATTCCTGGCCGGAAGCCCAACATGCTGGTGATCCATCACCGCCTCGAACCCCAGCCCTACTGGGACGAAGAACTGCACCTGACCTTCGACGCCCGCAGCAAGAGCCGCCTGCGCTGCTTCAGCGCGGCCGGCGAAGACGTCGGCCTGTTCCTCGAACGCGGCCAGCCCGCGCTACGTGATGGCGACTGCCTGCGCGCCGAGGACGGCCGCATCGTCCGGGTCTGCGCCCGCCCGGAAACCCTGCTGCACGTCACCTGTGCGTCGAGCTTCGAGCTGATTCGCGCCGCCTACCACCTGGGCAACCGCCATGTGGCCCTGCAGCTGGGCGATGGCTGGCTGCGCCTGCTCGACGACTACGTGCTCAAGGCCATGCTCGACCAGCTCGGCGCCATCACCTGCACGGTCGACGCACCCTTCCAGCCCGAACAGGGCGCCTATGGCGGCGGCCACCACCATTCCCACGCCGGCGAGGCCGAGTTCAGCTACGCACCGCGTCTGCATCAGTTCGGCGTGCGCCCGTGAATAAGGCCTGGGCCCTGCTGCGCCTGGCCAGCCCGCAGCTGCCGAATGATCTGTTGGCTACAGCGCAGCGGGTGCGGCCATGCATGCCCCTCTGCACGGAGCGAATCCATGAATAAGGCATGGGCGCTGCTCAGGCTTGCCAGCCCGCAACTGCCTATCGGTGGCTACAGCTATTCCCAGGGCCTGGAAATGGCCGTGGAGCGGGAGCTGGTACATGACCAGCACAGCGCGCACAACTGGATCGCCGACCAGCTGCTGCTCAACCTGGCGCGCTTCGAGGCACCGCTGCTGCTGGCCCACTGCCGCGCCGCGGCAAACGCGGACTGGCCACGACTGGCCGAACTCGCCGGACAGCACCGTGCCAGCCGCGAGACCCGCGAGCTGGCCCTGGAAAGCCGGCAGATGGGCTACTCGCTGCGCCAGTTGCTGGAGGGACTGCCCGAACTGGACCAGGAAGCCCGCGACTTTCTCGCCGACCAGTCCGAGCTGGGCCTGGCCCCGGCCTGGGCCCTGGCCGCCCGTGCCTGGGCGATCAGCCCGGACGATGCCCTCGCCGCCTGGCTGTGGGGCTGGCTGGAGAACCAGCTGGCGGTGCTGATGAAGACCCTGCCGCTGGGCCAGCAGGCAGCCCAGCGCCTGACCTCCGAACTGCTGCCGCTGCTGGAACAGGCGCAGCAGCAGGCCACCACCCACGAACCACACCACTGGGGCAGCGCCGCCTTCGGCCTGGCCCTGGCCAGCATGGCGCACGAGCGCCAGTACAGCCGTCTCTTCCGCTCATGAGAAAAGGAAACACGCCATGAACAGCCAACCCCTGCGCGTCGGCATCGGCGGCCCGGTCGGATCGGGCAAGACCGCCCTGACCCTGGCCCTGTGCCAGGCCCTGCGCGAGCGCTACAACATCGCCGTGGTCACCAACGACATCTACACCCAGGAAGACGCCCAGTTCCTCGTGCGCAACGAGGCCCTGGCGCCCGAGCGCATCATCGGCGTGGAGACCGGCGGCTGCCCGCACACGGCGATCCGCGAGGACGCCTCGATCAACCTGGAGGCGGTCGACCAGCTCAACCGACGCTTCCCCGGCCTCGACCTGATCATCGTCGAATCCGGCGGCGACAACCTGTCCGCCACCTTCAGCCCCGAGCTGTCCGACCTGACCCTGTACGTGATCGACGTGTCCGCCGGCGACAAGCTGCCGCGCAAGGGCGGCCCGGGCATCTGCAAGTCCGACCTGCTGGTGATCAACAAGGTCGACCTGGCGCCCATGGTCGGCGCCTCCCTGGAAGTGATGGACCGCGACGCCCGCAAGATGCGCGGCGACAAGCCGTTCGTGTTCAGCAACCAGAAGGTCGGCCAGGGTCTCGACGAGATCATCGCCTTTATCGAACGCCACGGCATGCTCAGTGCCGCCTGAGCCATGACGCCCTCTCCCCTCGGGAGAGGGCTGGGGTGAGGGACACCCCGCCAACGCCATGCCTTACCAGGAGTACCCACCAATGAATCTGCGCAAAACCCTGTTCGCCATCGCCCTGTTCCTCAGCCCGGCGCTGGCCTTCGCCCATGCCGGCCACGACCACTCCGGCCTGATGGCAGGCGTCGCCCACCCGATCACCGGTCTCGACCACCTGCTGGCGATGCTCGCCGTCGGCCTGTGGGCCGCGCAGCAGAGCGGCGCGGCGCGCTGGGCGCTGCCGGGCACCTTCGTCGCCACCATGCTGCTCGGCGGCCTGCTCGGCTTCTCCGGCGTGGAAATCCCCCTGATGGAGACCGGCATCGCCGGCTCGGTGCTGGCCTTCGGCCTGCTGGTGGCGGTTGCCGCGCGCCTGCCGCTGGCGGTGTCGCTCGGCCTCACCGGCCTGTTCGCCCTGAGCCACGGCGTGGCCCATGGCCTGGAGCTGCCGGAGCTGGCCAGCCCCTGGGGCTATGCCGTCGGCTTCGTGGCCGCCACCGCCGCCCTGCACGGCCTGGGCTACGCGGTAGTGCGTTACCTGCCGCGTGCCGCCGCACCGCTGGTACGCCTGGCCGGCACAGCTTCGGCGGGTGCCGGGGTCTGGCTGCTGGCCAGCTGAGAAGATGCTCACGGGCGTGCCCGGCACGCCCTTGCTAGACTGGCGGGGTCCATCCCCACGGTTCCCGCCATGCCTGTTCGTCCTCGCCGCGCGCTGATCGGCCTGCTGCTGTTGTGCTCCTCGATCGCCCACGGTGCGCAGCCGCAAGGCCTGGAAGTGACCTGGAACATGAGCCCCTGGCCGGGCCTGATCAACATGCAGGACGGCCGGCCCAGCGACGGCATCATCGTCGACCTGCTGCAGCAGATCACTCAGCGACTGCCGCAATACCGCCACAACCTCCGCCTGAACAACCTCACCCGCGGCCTGGAGCAGCTCAAGCGCGAGCCGCTGAGCTGCTTCCTGCCGACCTTCCCCACCCCCGAGCGCGACCAGCACGGCTACTACGTCGGCCTGTTCGTCGCCATGCCGCACCAGCTGGTGGTGCGCACCGCCGACCTGCAGCGCTTCGCCCAGGGCAAGGACGAGGTGTCGCTCCGCCAGCTATTGCGCGACAGCCAGCTGCGCGGCGGCCTGGTTCGTGATCGCAGCTACGGACCGATCCTCGACCCGCTGCTGCAGGCTGCCGAAGCCCAGCCGCAGCTGCAGCGCATCCAGACCAGCAGCGCCGGCAGCAACCTCTACGGCATGCTCGAACACCACCGTATCGACTACCTGCTGGACTACGCCGAGGTGGTGCAGTACGTGCAGCGCCAGCAGGGCGTGGCCCAGGGCCTGAGCCTGCTGCCGCTGGCCGAGGCCAGCTCGCCCTATGTCAGCGGCATCTACTGCAGCAAGAACGCCGAGGGCGCCGAGCTGGTCCGCCAGATCGACCGCATCGCCCGCCTGCCCGAGGTCATCGCCCTGTTCATCGAGGCGCAGAAGGCCTATATGCCACCGCGCACCCTGGCCCATTACCAGCCCTGGCTGGATCGCTTCTTCGCCGAACGGCCGCACAAGGACCTGACCAACCTGCCGCGCTAATGGCTATGACGGCCATCGAGATAATCTACGGGCCGGTGCCGCAGGGTCGGCCTAATCTGACGGCCAGCCCCAAGCGGAGATGCCGCCATGCCCATCCACGATTTCCTCTACGCCCTGCTGGCCTGCTACGCGGCCGGCGCCAGCGGCACCTGCCCGCAAGAGCTCGCCTGACCGATCGGACAGGGTTACCCTGTGCAGCCTTTTTCGCCTGGGAGCACCCTGCATGAGCCTGAAGTCCGTCTGCGTGTTCTGCGGCGCCAGTCCCGGCGCGCGCCCGATCTACCGTGAGGCCGCCGAGAACCTCGGCCGCAGCCTGGCCGAGCGCGGCCTGACCTTGATCTACGGCGGCGGCGCCGTTGGCCTGATGGGCGTGGCGGCGGACGCGGCCCTGGCCGCCGGTGGCGAAGTGATCGGCATCATCCCGCAGAGCCTGGAGCGCGCCGAGATCGGCCACAAGGGCCTGACCCGCCTGGAGGTGGTGGACGGCATGCACGCGCGCAAGGCACGCATGGCCGAACTGGCCGACGCCTTCATCTCCCTGCCCGGCGGCCTCGGCACCCTGGAAGAGATGTTCGAGGTGTGGACCTGGGGCCAGCTCGGCTACCACGCCAAGCCCCTGGGCCTGCTGGAGGTGGACGGCTTCTACGCGCGCCTGACCGACTTCCTCGACCACCTGGTGGCCGAGCGCTTCGTCCGCGAACCGCACCGCGCCATGCTGCAGGTCGGCGAATCGCCGGCCGAGCTGCTCGACCGCCTGGAAGCCTGGCAGCCCACCGTGGCGCCCAAGTGGGTCGACCGCTCGTAACGCCCGCGGCGCCGATGACAGTGGCGCGGCGCCATGCTACACAGAGGCCCCACCCAACAAGGATGTTTCGCCCATGCCCCTGCTCGCGCTGCTGCTCATCGCCTGCCAGATCGTCTGTGGCCTGCACGTGGTCCGTAGCGGCCAGGAGCGCTACTGGCTGTACCTGATCATCGCCCTGCCCGGCCTCGGCTGCCTGATCTACTTCCTCGGCATCATGCTGCCGGACATGCTCGGCAGCCGCAGCGGCCGCCGCGCAATCAACCAGCTGCACGACCGCCTCGACCCGGAACGCCATCTGCGCGCCCTGCGCGACGCCCTGGACCTGAGCGACACCCGCGAGACCCGGGTGCAGCTGGCCGATGAGCTGCTGCGCCTGGAGCAGCCCGCCGAGGCCGCCGACCACTACCGCGCCGCCCTGCGCGGTGTGCACAGCCATGCGCCGGACATCATGCTCGGCCTGGCCCGCGCCCAGTTCGCCCTGGACAACGCCGCCGCTTGCCGCGAGACGCTGGACCAGCTGATCCAGCACAACCCGCAGTTCCGCTCCGCCGACGGCCACCTGCTGTATGCCCGCGCCCTGAGCCGGCTCGGCGAGCTGGCCAAGGCCGAGGAGGAGTTCCACGCCCTGCTCGGCCACTTCGCCGGCCCCGAGGCGCGCTACCACTACGCCCAGCTGCTGCGCCAGGCCAACCGCACCAATGAGGCCCGCGCCCAGCTGGAGCAGATCGAGCAGTACGCGCGGCGCGCGCCCAAGCACTACCGCAACCTGCACCAGGCCTGCCTGGCGCAGGTTCGTGAAGAGCTCAAGACGCTGGACGCCCCGCAGCAGCAGAGCGCCTGAGGCCGGCCCTCAGCCGGCAGCCTGCTGCACGATCACCGTCTGCGCCGCCATCGGCGCCGGGAAGCCGGCCTCGCCGAGGGCATCCTTGATCACCTTGTTGCTGTCGAAGTAGACCTGCCAGTAGTGATCGGTGTGACAGTAGGGCCGCACCGCCAGCACCGGGCCGACCAGGTTGAACTCGAGGATCTCCACATCCACCGCCGGCGTCGCCAGCACGTTGTCGATGGCCGCGATGCGCTGCCTGAGCAGGGCCGCGGCGCTCTTCCAGTCGGCCGCACCGGACAGCTGCGCTGTCAGGTCGACGCGGCGGAAGGCGTTGTGCGAGAAGTTCTGGATGTTGTCGCTGAAGATCTTGTTGTTGCCCACCAGGGTCAGCACGTTGTCCGGAGTGTTGATCGCGGTGACGAACAGGCCGATCTCGGTGACGGTGCCGGTGACCCCGCCCGCGCAGATGAAGTCGCCGACCTTGAACGGCCGCAGCACGATGATGAAGCCGCCCGCCGCCAGGTTGGCCAGCAGCCCGGACCAGGCCATGCCGATAGCCAGGCCGACCGCCGCGATCAGGGCGGCGAAGGTGGTGGTCTGCACCCCGAAGTAGCCGAGGATGCCGATCACCAGCAGGATGTTCAGGGTCACCGTGATGAAGTTGCCCACGTAGCGCAGTACGGTCGGGTCGACCTTCTGCTGGCCCAGGGCTTTCTGCAGCAGGCCGACGGCGAAGCCGATCAGCCAGCGTCCGATCACCCAGAAAGCGATGGCCGCGAGCATCTTCGCGGCGAAGGCGGCGCCGTACTGCGCCACCATGTCCATCAGCTGGTTGACCTTGGTGGTCCCCACCGTGATCAGCGATTCGCCCTCTTCCATTTCCCTGCCCTCGCATGCCGTGAATGACAGCAAGAACGCTAGCACGCCATGGCCGAAACGCCCTGGCGGAGCGTCCGCTTTGCCGTTAGGGCAAGGCACTTGGCCATCGTATACACTGCTGAAGCGCCCCCTCGCTTCCCGGTCCACCCCATGCGCCCGATCCTGGTGTTGCTCGCAGTTCTGCTACCCCTGGCCCCGGGCTTCGCCGCTGCCAGCGAGGCGGTGCTGCGGCTGCTGACCTGGCCCGGCTATGCCGACGCCGACCTGGTGGCGCAGTTCGAGCAACGGCACGACGTGCGGGTGGAAGTCACCCTGGTCGGCAACGACGATGTGCTGCGCAGCAAGCTGGCGGAGAACAAGGGCGGCAACTACGACCTGATCGCCGCCAACACCGCGGAGATCGATCGCTACATCGACCAGGGCCTGTTGCAGCCGCTACAGCCGACACGCATCGCCAACACCACCCGCCAGCTCTGGCGCTTCCGCGATTACCCGAAGATTCCCGGCATCAGCCGCGCCGGCAAGGTCTACGCCGTGCCCTACACCTATTCGGAGATGGGCCTGATCTACGACCGCAGCCAGTTCACCGAGCCGCCGCAGTCCATCACCAGCCTGTGGGACCCGCAACTGCAGGGCCGGGTGCTGGCCTTCAACGGCAGCAGCCACAACTTCTCCCTGGCCAGCCAGGCACGCGGGCGCGACCCGTTCCGAATCGAGCCCGACGACTTCCCCCAGCTCACCGAGCAGCTGATCGCCCTGCGCCGCAACGTGCTGACCTTCTATTCGCTGCCCGAGGAGGCCGCCAGCCTGTTCAAGGACCACAAGGTGGCGCTGCTGTTCGCCAACTACGGGCGTCAGCAGCTCAAGCAGCTGCGCGACAACGGCGCCGACGTCGGCTACGTGATCCCCCGCGAAGGTGCCCTGGCCTGGCTCGACTGCTGGGCGATCAGCCGCGGCGCCCAGGACGTGAAACTGGCCGAGGCCTGGATCGACTTCACCCTGGAGCCGCCGATGAGCCGCGCCCTGGTCGAGCGCCAGGGCCTGTCCAACACCCTCCAGGAGGAAGAAAGCAGCGGCGTGCCCGGGCGCATGATCTGGCTGCGCCCGGTGGAGGACGCCGAGCGCCGCACCCGCCTGTGGGATCGCATTCTCTCCGGCGAACGCCCGCCGTTGACGGAGGCGCCATGAAGTTCGGCATCGCCTTCAAGCTCGGCTGTCTGCTGGCGGTGTTCGGTGTGCTGGTCTGCGGCCTGACCGGCTACTACTCCTACAGCAGCAGCCGCACCACCCTGCTCAAGGCCGCCGAGCGTGACCTGCTCACCGCCACCCAGGTGCTCGGCCGCAACCTGCGCGGCAGTATCGACGGCGTGGCCCGCGACGCCCTGCTCATGGCCGAAGTCTCCAGAGCGCGCGATCTGCCCCGGGTGTCGGACGAGGATCACCGCGAACACAGCGAAGATGACCTGGCCGAGCTGTTCCGCGCGCAGATGCAGGTGCACCCGGAATACATGCAGATTCGCCTGATCAGCGCCACCGGCCATGGCCTGGAGCAGGTGCGCATCGACCGCGCCGGCGAGCGTCTGCTGCACATCAGCGGTGCCAAGCTGCAGGAGAAGGGCCACTACGCCTATGTGTTCGACACCCTGCGCCTGCCGCCGGGCGAGGTGCGCCTGTCGCCGATCGTGATCAACCATGAGCTGGGCGCCCACTCGGGCCTGGGCAAGCCGACCCTGCACGTGTCCACCCCGGTGGCCGATGCCGACGGCAAGGCCGGCGCCCTGATCGTGATCAACGTCGACCTGGACCAGCTGTTCGCCCAGATCAAGAGCGATCTGCCCAGCCACTACCAGGTGTACCTGAGCAACCGCTGGGGCGACCTGCTGATCCACCCCGACCATCGCCGCACCTTCGGTTTCGACCAGGGGCGCCGGCTGTTCATCCAGGAGGAGTTCCCCGAGGTCGCCACCCTGCTCGGCGACGGCAAGCAGAGCAGCCTGGTCAGCCACACCGACGACAGCGGGCACGACCTGGTGGCCGCGTTCGTCCGCCTCGGCGTCAATGCCAGCACACCGGAACGCTTCATCATTCTCGGCCTGGCCCAGCCGGAAGACCATGTACTGGCGGAAACCACCCGCCTCGGCCAGCGCATCATCCAGGTGGTGATCCTCTCCAGCCTGCTGGCCGTGGCCATCGCCATCGTCGCCTCGCGAGCCATGACCCATTCGCTGAAGAGCATCACCCTGGCCGTGGAGCAGTTCACCCGCGAGCGCCGCAGCGGCCCCCTGCCGGTGCAGCGCCAGGACGAACTGGGCCAGCTGGCGCGCAGCTTCGCGCAGATGCAGGAGGAGATCCTCGACCAGCTCGACGAGCTCAACCAGAGCCGCAACGCCCTGGAGCACCTGGCGCGCCACGACGCGCTCACCGGCCTGCCCAACCGGCGCATGTTCTTCGAGCGCCTGGAACACGCCCTGGCCAACGCCCGGCGCAGCGCCATGCCGCTGGCCGTGCTGTTCGTCGACCTGGATCACTTCAAGCAGCTCAACGATAGCCTCGGCCACGGCGCCGGCGACCGCGTGCTGCAGGCGGTGGCCAACCTGCTGCGTTCGGCCACCCGCGAGAGCGACACGGTGGCGCGCCTGGGCGGCGACGAGTTCGTCATCCTGATCGAGCAGATGGACGATCCGCAGCGGGTGATCGCGGTGTTGCACAAGCTGCACGAGCGCTTCCAGCTGCCCATGCTGATGGACGGCCACGAGGTGCAGGTGCAGGCCAGCATGGGCGTCAGCCTGTTCCCGCGTGACGGCGACGACATCGAATCGCTGCTGCAGCAGGCCGACCGCGCCATGTACGCCGCCAAGAACGCCGGGCGCAACACCTACAGCTACGAGGCCAACGAACAGCGCTGAGCGCCGCCAGCGCACCGGGTACTTGTCACCGCTGCCCCCTCATGTTTTCCCCTATCGCGACCCGGCCGACACGCCGTCTATGCTTGCCCTAACGCTTATCACCAGGTGACTCCAGTGCTTCCACTGCTGGTCTGCGACGACTCGACCATGGCGCGCAAGCAGCTGATCCGCGCCCTGCCCCCGGAATGGCCGGTGACCATTACCCAGGCCAGCCAGGGCGAGGAAGCCATGGCCGCGATTCGCCAGGGCCTGGGCGAGGTGGTGCTGCTGGACCTGACCATGCCGGTGATGGACGGCTACCAGGTGCTGGCCAAGGTGCGCGAGGAAGGCCTGGCCTGCCGCATCCTGGTGGTCTCCGGCGATATCCAGGACGAGGCCCAGCGGCGTGTCGCCGAACTCGGCGCCCTGGGCTTCATTCAGAAGCCGGCGCCGGCCGAGGAGCTGCGCGCCACCCTCGAACGCCTCGGCCTGTTCCAGCCACCCGCCAGCGGCGAGACGGCGCCGGCCCACGAAGAGCCGCTGTTCAAGGTCGGCTTCCGCGACGCTCTGCGCGAGGTCAGCAACGTCGCCATGGGCCGCGCCGCCGCCCTGCTGGCTGCCGAGCTGGGCGTGTTCGTGCAGCTGCCGATTCCCCAGGTCAACCTGTTCGAGGTCAGCGAGCTGCACATGGCCCTGGAGGACGCCCGGCGTGGCGAGCACCTCAGCGCCGTATGCCAGGGCTTCATCGGCGAGGCCATCGCCGGCGAGGCGCTGCTGCTGTTCCATGACTCGGAAGTGGCCGACATCGCCCAGCTGCTCGGCTGGCAGCCGAAGGACGCCGGCGAGACCTCGGAGATGCTCCTGGACCTGGCCAGCATCCTGATCGGCGCCTGCCTGGCCGGCATCGCCGAGCAGATCGACATCCGTTTCTCCCAGGGCCATCCGCAGCTGCTCGGCCAGCACGCCGCCATCGGCGAGCTGATCCAGCTCAATCGCGAGCGCTGGAAGAAGACCCTGGCGGTGGAGATCAGCTATGGCCTGGAGGGCCACGCCGTGCACTTCGACCTGCTCCTGCTGTTCACCGAGGACTCGCTGCCCCGGCTGACCGGCAAGATCCAATACCTGATGGAGTGACCCATGACCGGCCGCGCGCAGATCGACATGCAGGAGCTGCACTGGCTGCTCGACATCGTCCAGTGCCTGGACGTGGGTGTGCTGGTGCTCGATCGCCAGTACCGCATCGAGGTGTGGAACAGCTTCATGGAGAACCATTCCGGCCTGGGCGCCGACCAGGTGCAGGGCCGCGAGCTGTTCGAGCTGTTCCCGGAGATCGACCGGGCCTGGCTGGAGCGCAAGGTCAACAGCGTGCTGCGCCTGGGCACCCGCGCCTTCAGCCTGTGGCAGCAGCGCCCGTACCTGCTGCGCTTCAAGAGCTACCGGCCGATCACCGGCCAGGCCGACTTCATGTACCAGAACCTCACCGTGCTGCCGCTGGCCGCCTCCCGGGGCCAGGTCGAGCACGTGTGCCTGGTGATCTACGACATGACCGACGCCGCCGTCGGCCAGCTGCGCGGCGGCTAGCGGGTCAGCGCTTCTTCGTCGGTTTGGGCTTCTCGCCGAACTTGGGCACCGCGCGCACGGCCTTGGCCTTGGGCTTGTCGTCGTCGGCCTCGAACCAGTTGCCCATGTGGATCTTGCCCTTGCCGGCCCCGGGGATCACCTTGACCTTGGGCTTCTTCGGCTTCTTCAGCACCGCGCCGCCGGGGGCGGTCTGCGGTACCCGGTGATCCGGCACAAAGCCCGGCTCGTCCTCGCGGCGGATGATCTGGCCGATCAGCGTCTCGATGGCCGCCAGCAGCTCGACTTCGTCGGCGCAGACCAGCGACACCGCCTCGCCGGTGGCGCCGGCGCGACCGGTACGGCCGATGCGGTGCACGTAGTCCTCGGCGACGATGGGCAGGTCGAGGTTGACCACCCGCGGCAGCTCGCTGATGTCCAGGCCACGCGCGGCCACGTCGGTGGCGGCCAGTACGCGTACCTCGCCGGCCTTGAACCGCTGCAGCGCGCGCAGGCGCGACGGTTGCGGCTTGTCGCCGTGGATCGAGTCGGCGGCGATGCCTTCAGCCAGCAGCAACTGCTCCAGCTCGTCGACGCCCTTGCGGGTCTTGGCGAATACCAGCAGCTGGTCCCAGCCGCGTTCGCGGTACAGGTGCAGCAGCAGCTCGCTCTTGCGCTTCTTGTCCACCGTCACCAGCCACTGTTTGACGCTCTTGGCCGCCGCGTTGCGCGGGCTGACCTCGATGGACAGCGGGTCGCGCAGCAGCTCCTTGGCCATCAGGCGGATGGCGTCGGAGAAGGTGGCTGAGAACAGCAGGGTCTGGCGCTTGCGCGGCAGTGCGCTGAACAGCTCGTCCAGCTCCTTGGCGAAGCCGAGGTCGAGCATGCGGTCGGCCTCGTCCAGCACCAGCGCCTGCAGCTGGTCGAAGCGCACCGCGTTCTGCCGGTACAGGTCGAGCAGGCGGCCGGGGGTGGCCACCAGCAGGTCGATGCCCTTGCGCAGCTTCATCATCTGCGGGTTGATGCTAACCCCGCCGTACACCGAGTAAGTGCGCAGCGGCAGGTTCTGCGCGTACTGCTGCACCGCCTGCGCCACCTGCTCGGCCAGTTCGCGGGTTGGCACCAGCACCAGCGCGCGCACCGAGTTGGCTGCCACCTGGCTGCCTTCCATGGTCAGCTTCTGCAGCAGCGGCAGGGCGAAGCCGGCGGTCTTGCCGGTGCCGGTCTGCGCCGCGGCGAGCACGTCGCGCCCCTTGAGCACGGCGGGAATGGCCTGTTTCTGCACCGGCGTGGGCTCGCGGTAGTCGAGCGCCTCCAGGGTACGCAGCAGGGGTTCGATCAGGCCGAGGGGTTCGAAGGACATGGGGGAGCAACCGGAAACGGAAAGACGCAAGTTTAACCGTTCGCTCAGTCGTGCTCGACCACCACGCGCAATCCGTCCTCTCCTACCTGGGCACGCAGACGGATCGCCGCCGGGTCCTGCAGCACGCAGTCGGCGATGGCTGGTTCCAGTTCGGTACGCACCCGCCGTGCCAGAGCGCGGGCGCCATAGCGCGCGTCGTGGGCGCGGCACAACCACTCCACCGCGCCCTCCTCCAGCCACAGCGAGCGGCCCTGGCGACCCAGGCGCTGGTTGAGCTTGGTCAGCTCGATCTCCAGCAGCGCCTCCAGCCAGTCGTCGTCGAGGCTCTGGAAGTCGAGGATGCGGTCGATGCGGTTGAGGAACTCCGGGTCGAAGCTGCGCGTAAGCGCGCGTTCGCGCTCGCCGGCCTCGTCGGCGCGCAGGCCCAGCCAGCTGCGCCAGCCACGGGCGAAGCGCTCACGCAGGCGCTGCACCGGCTGCGCGCCGACGTTGCTGGTCATGAAGATCAGGCTGTTGCGGAAATCCAGGGTGCGGCTGCCGGCGGTCAGAGTCAGGCGGCCGTTCTCCAGCACGCCGAGCAGGCTGCGCAGCACCTCGGGGCTGGCCTTCTCCAGTTCGTCGAACAACACGATACCGGGCCGACCGAAGCTACCGGCGATGGCCTCGGCGTCGAACAGGGTGGTGCCCTCCTTGCTGCCGACATAGCCGGGCGGCGCGCCGGTCAGGGCGGCGGCGTAATGCTCCTGGGCCAGGGTGTGCATGTCGATGCGGCAGAAGGCGTCGGCGCGGCCGTGGATGGCCTGGGCCAGCAGGCGCACCACCTCGGTCTTGCCGACGCCGGTGGGGCCCATGAACAGGTTGACCGACAGCGGCCGCTCACGCTCGCCGATATCGGCCTTGACCACCTTGAGCAGCGCCTCGACCTGCTCCAGCACTGCATCCTGGCCGACGATGCGCTCGCGCAGCAGGGCCATGACCTTGCCCGGCTCGAACAGGAAGCGCGACTGCAGGGTGGCCGCCGGCGCTGCCTCGGCCAGGCGCTGGCGGTTGTGTTCGAGCAGGTCGTTGGCGAAGGGCATGGCTCAGCCTGCGACCTTTTCCTTGCCGGAGTGCGGCAGTTCGCCCACCGGGCAGTCGGCCACGCCGATGGTCGAGCGGGTCAGCTTCTCCACGTCCTCCTGGGCCTTCTGCGCGTCCAGCACCCAGGTGCGGTAGAACTCGAACGGGCAGTCGGCCACGCCCTTGTCGCCGTCGCCGGAGTTGTACATGCCGGTGTAGCCACGATGGAGCAGCTTGAACAGGTGGTTCTGCGACTGGTCGTTGGCCCGCGCATCGCGGATCTGCGAGACCGACAGCTGGGCGTACTGGATGCCCATTTCCTCCTCGCCGCATTCACCGAGGGTGCGGCCGTCGAAGCCGATGATCGCCGAGTGGCCGAAGTAGCTGTACACGCCGTCGAAGCCGGCGGCGTTGGCCACCGCCACGTAGCAGTTGTTGGCCCAGGCCATGGTCTTGGACATCAGCACCTGCTGCTCCTTGGCCGGGTACATGTAGCCCTGGCAGCGCACGATCAGCTCGGCGCCCTTCATAGCGCAGTCGCGCCAGATTTCCGGGTAGTTGCCGTCATCGCAGATGATCAGGCTGATCTGCATGCCCTTGGGGCCTTCGGAGACATAGGTACGGTCGCCCGGATACCAGCCCTCGATGGGGCACCAGGGGATGCACTTGCGGTACTTCTGCACGATCTCGCCCTGGTCGTTGATCAGGATGAGGGTGTTGTACGGCGCCTTGTGCGGGTGTTCCTCGTGGCGCTCGCCAGTGAGCGAGAAGATGCCCCAGGTCTTCGCCTCGCGGCAGGCGGCGGAGAAGATCGCCGTTTCCTCGCCGGGGATGGTCGCCGCGGTGGCCATCATCTCGTCCTTGTCGTACATGATGCCCATGGTGCTGTACTCGGGGAACACCACCAGGTCCATGCCCGGCAGGCCGAGCTTCATGCCCTTGATCATCTCGGCGATCTTGCGCGCGTTGTCGAGCACTTCGGCCTTGCTGTGCAGGCGCGGCATCTTGTAGTTGACGACGGCGACGCCGACGGTATCGGGACTGCTGGAAATATCGCCGTGACGCATGACGGAACTCCTGTGTTGAGGCTGGAAACTAGTGGCTGATCATCCACGGCCGCGCCGAGGGGCTGGCCTTGAGGCCGTGGGGGTTGGCCTTGGTCCGCTCGACCGGCTTGCTCGGGCCACAGCAGCTGCAGCCGGCCGGGTGCTTGCGGTTGGCCTTGTACTCTTCGAGGGTCTGCGGCGCGTGGCGCGAGCGCTCGTTGGTCTCGTGCACGCGGCGCTGGCTGCCGGGCATGGTGGCCAGGCCCGGGGCGCTGAGAATCACCCGCTCGCTGGTGGTCTCGCAGTAGGGGCAGGCGCAGGGCGTGTCGCGTTCGGCCATCGGCCGCAGCACGGTGAAGTCGCCGCACTGCGGGCAGTCGTATTCGTAGATCGGCATATCGACCTCCTGGGAAGCGGAGCGCACGACGCACGCGGCGCCGTGCGCGGGTGCATCACTTGTCGTAGGCGATGGGCATGTCGGTGCTGCCGTCCAGGTACTTGGTCGGGCCGCTCGCGCTGGGGTTGATGTCGAACTCGAAGATGTCGGTCGGCAGCCACAGGGTGGCGCAGGCGTTGGGGATGTCGACCACGCCGCTGATATGCCCCTGCACCGGCGCCGAGCCGAGCAGCGAGTAGCCCTGTGCCGGCGAGTAGCCGAACTTGGTCAGGTAGTTGATGGCGTTGAGGCAGGCCTGCTGGTAGGCCAGGTTGACGTCCAGGTAGTGCTGCTTGCCGGCGTCGTCGACCGAGATGCCTTCGAAGATCAGGAAGTTGTTGTAGGTCGGCACGATCGGGCTGGGTTTGAAGATCGGGTTCTTGATGCCGTACTTGGCCATGCCGCCCTTGATCAGCTCGACCTTCATGTGCACCCAGCCGGCCATCTCGATGGCGCCGCAGAAGGTGATTTCGCCGTCGCCCTGGCTGAAGTGCAGGTCGCCCACCGACAGGCCGGCGCCGTCGACATAGACCGGGAAGAAGATCTTCGAGCCGCGCGACAGGTCCTTGATGTCGCAGTTACCGCCATGCTCACGCGGCGGCACGGTGCGCGCGCCGGTGGCGGCGGCCATGTCACGCGCGGCGCCGGTCATCTTGCCCATGTGCGCAGTGCTGGCGAACGGCGGGTTGGCCAGCGGCGGCACGCGGGTCGGGTTGGTGTCGATCAGTTCCTGCTCGCGGCGGTTCCACTCGGCGAGCATCTTGGGGTCCGGCAGGCAGCCGATCAGGCCGGGGTGGATCAGGCCGGCGAAGCGCACGCCGGGGATGTGCCGGCTCTTGGTGAACATGCCCTCGAAGTCCCAGATCGACTTCTGCGCGGACGGGAAGTAGTCGGTGAGGAAGCCGCCGCCGTTGTTCTTCGAGAAGAAGCCGTTGAAGCCCCACTGCGACTCGGCCTTGGCGCCGATATCGAGCAGCTCGACGATCAGCAGGTCGCCCGGCTGGGCGCCATGCACGCCCACCGGGCCGGACAGGTAGTGCACGGTGGACAGGTCGACGTCGCGCACGTCGCTGGCGTCGTCGTCGTTCTTGATCGCGCCACCGGTCCAGTCGTAGGTTTCCAGGATGAAGTCGTCGCCCGGTTTGACCCAGCAGGCCATCGGGATGTCCGGGTGCCAGCGGTTGTGGACTTGTTCGTTCTCGGTGGCGGCCTGGTTGAGGTCGACCTTGATCAGGGTGTCGGTCATGGCAGTGCTCCTGGGACCTGTGGTGGTGCCCGGCGCATTGAAGCGCCGGGGTACGGTGGCCAGTCTCGGGGAGCGCAGCGAGGGCGAAAATACGTTGGATAACGTATGCGTGGCGCCAGCAATGGAGAGGCTTGCAGCAGCTTTTTGTGCAGACACGAAAAAGCGGCCGGCGCATGGAGAACACGCCGGCCGTAAACAGGTGAAGCGCTGCCCTCCCCCGGCCGGGAGAGGGGCTGAAATCACACCGAGAGGTAGCGGCTGATGGTCGCCTCGTCGACCCTGTCGCGTGCCTCCTCGATGACGAACTTGCCCTTCTCGATGACCAGGAAGCGGTCGGCGATTTCCATGGTGAAGGACAGCACCTGCTCGGAGACAATGATGGTCAGGTCACGCAGGTTGCGGATCTCCTTCAGGGTGCGGGCGATGTCCTTGATGATCGACGGCTGGATGCCCTCGGTCGGCTCGTCGAGCAGCAGCACCTTGGGGTTGGTGGCCAGCGCGCGGGCGATGGCCAGCTGTTGCTGCTGGCCGCCGGAGAGGTTGCCGCCCTTGCGGTGACGCATCTCCTGCAGCATCGGGAACAGCGCGTAGAGGTCGTCCGGCACCTGGCCCTTGGCCGACGCCGGCAGGCCGGTCTGGATGTTCTCCAGCACGGTCATGCTGGGGAAGATCATCCGTCCCTGCGGCACGTAGGCGATGCCGGCCTCGACGCGCTGGTGGGTCTCCAGCTTGGAGATATCCTGGCCGTCGACGCTGATCTGCCCGCCCCACTGTGGCAGCACGCCCATCAGGCTCTTGAACAGGGTGGTCTTGCCCATGCCGTTGCGGCCCATCACGGCGACGATTTCCTTCTTCGCCACGTCGAGATTGAGTTCGTGGAGGATCTGGCTCTGGCCGTAGCCGGAGACGAGGTTATTGATCTGGAACATTACCGATACTCCTTTCAGAAGACCCCCAGCCATGAGCCGGGCGCCACGCAATCCGTCCCCTCTCCCCCTGGGAGAGGGTTAGGGTGAGGGATGTGCAACCCGAATCACCCTCACCCCCGGCCCCTCTCCCGGAGGGAGAGGGGAGCTGTTAGTGCCCCAGGTACACCTCGATGACCTTGGGATTGCTCTGCACCGCGTCCATGCTGCCCTCGGCCAGCACTTTGCCCTGGTGCAGCACGGTGACCTTGTGCGCGATGCTCTTGACGAACTCCATGTCGTGCTCGATGACCAGCACCGAGCGACCCTGGCTGATGCGCTTGAGCAGCTCGGCGGTGGCCACCCGCTCGCTGACGCTCATGCCGGCCACCGGCTCGTCGAGCATCAGCAGCTGCGGGTCCTGCATCAGCAGCATGCCAATCTCTAGCCACTGCTTCTGGCCGTGCGAGAGCAGGTCGGCCTGCATGTGTAGGTGCTCGCCGAGCATGATCTCGGTGGCCACCTGCTCGACCCGCTCGATCACCGCCTGCGAACGTTTGAAGAACAGCGCGCCGAACACCTTGCGCCCGGCCGGGTAGGACATTTCCAGGTTCTCGAACACCGTCAGGTTCTCGTAGATCGACGGGTTCTGGAACTTGCGCCCGACACCGGCGCGGACGATGTCGAACTCGCGCATCTTGGTCAGCTCGCGGTTCTCGAACTGGATGCTGCCGGCGGTGGCCTTGGTCTTGCCGCAGATCAGGTCGAGCACCGTGGTCTTGCCGGCGCCGTTGGGGCCGATGACCACGCGCACCTCGTTGCGGTCGATGTACAGGTTGAGGTCATCGACCGCCTTGAAGCCGTCGAAAGAAACGGTCAGGCCCTCGATGGCCAGCACCGGTTTGGGCATCTGGAAGCCAGCGGGATTGGGGCTCATGGGGTGGTCTCCAGTTCGGGAGTGGGTGCGGCCTTGGCGACCGGCTTGGCCACCGACTCAGTCTTCACCGGCGCCTTGGCCTTCGGCTTGAGGCGCGCCAGCCAGCGCTTGCCGTGGCTGTCCCACAGGCCGGCGAGGCCGTTGGGGAAGTACATGACCACGGCGATGAACAGGCCGCCCATCAGGTACAGCCACAGTTCGGGGAAGCTCTCGGAGAAGTAGGTCTTGCCGAAGTTGACCAGCAGCGCGCCGTATACCGCGCCGAGCAGCGACAGGCGCCCGCCTACGGCGGCGAAGATGACCATCTCGATCGACGGCACGATGCCGACGAAGCTCGGCGACATGAAGCCGACCTGCAGGGTGAACATCGCCCCGCCGATGGCAGCGAAGGCGGCGCCCACGCAGAACACGAAGATCTTGAAGCTGGCCACGTCGTAGCCGGAGAAGCGCACGCGTTCCTCCTTGTCGCGCATGGCCAGCAGCAGGCGGCCGAGCTTCGAGGCGATGATGAAGCGCGCCAGCAGGATGCAGCCGAACAGCAGGAAGGCGCTGACGAAGTACAGGATCAGCTTGGCCTCGTCGGTGCGGATATCCCAGCCCATCAGGGTCTTCAGGTCGGTGATGCCGTTGACCCCGCCGGTATAGCCTTGCTGGCCAATGATCAGCACAGTGAGGATCAGCGCGATGGCCTGGGTGACGATGGAGAAGTACACGTCACCGACGCGGCGCTTGAACATGGTCAGGCCGATCACCAGGGCCAGCAGCACCGGCACCGCGATCACCGCCAGCACGGTGAAACCGAAGCTGTGGAACGGCTGCCAGAGCATCGGCAGCTCGGTGATCTGGTTCCAGTCCATGAAGTCCGGGATGCCGGGGGTGGACTGGATCTTGGTGCTTTCCGGGTCGGATGCCTCGAGCTTGAGGAACATCGCCATGCAGTAGCCGCCGAGGCCGAAGAAGATGCCCTGGCCGAGGCTGAGGATGCCGCCATAGCCCCAGCACAGCACCAGACCGACGGCGACGAAGGCATAGGTCAGGTACTTGCCGACCATGTTCAGGCGGAAGGCGTCGAGCAGCAGCGGGAACACCACCAGGATCAGCACGGCTAGCACCGCCAGGCCGATGGCGCCCTGCTTGCCGCCCAGGAGTTTGTCGAGAGTCGGGTTCATGGGCGGTTCCTCATTTACGCACTTTGATCGAGAACAGGCCCTGCGGGCGCATCATCAGAATCAGAATCACCGCCGACAGGGTCAGCACCTTGGCCATCGAGCCGCTCATGAAGAACTCCATGATCGATTGGGCCTGGGCGATGGAGAACGCCGAGGCGATGGTGCCGAACAGGCTGGCCGCGCCACCGAAGACCACCACCAGGAAGGTATCGACGATGTATAGCGAACCGGCAGTCGGGCCGGTGGAGCCGATGGTGGTGAAAGCCGCGCCGGCCACGCCGGCCACGCCGCAGCCGAGGGCGAAGGTCATGCGGTCGACGCGCTTGGTATTGATGCCCACCGCGCGGCTCATCACCCGGTTCTGCATGGTGGCGCGCACCTGCAGGCCCCAGCGCGAGCGGTACAGCATGAGGAAGATGGTCGCGGTGAGGAGAATGGTCAGGCCCATCACGAACAGGCCGTTACGCGGAATGTCGATGGTCTCGGTAGGGTTCCACGAGCCCATCAGCCACTCCGGCAGGGTGGCGCTGACCTCGCGCGCCCCGAAGATCGAGCGGAACGCCTGCTGCATCACCAGGGACAGACCCCAGGTGGCCAGCAGGGTATCCAGCGGGCGCTGGTACAGCTTGCTGATCATCGCCCACTCCACCAGCCAGCCGATGGCACCGGCGATGACGAAAGACAGGGCGATGGCGAAGAAGAAGTAATAGGGCCCGAAGGCCGGGGCGTACTGTTCGGTCAGCGAGGACACCACGAAGGTGGTGTAGGCGCCGATGGTGAGGAACTCGCCGTGGGCCATGTTGATCACGCCCATCTGGCCGAAGATGATCGCCAGCCCCAGAGCCATCAGCAGCAGGACGCAGAACACGGACAAGCCGTTGAAGCCCTGCATGGCCGCGATGGCACCAAATTCCGATAGCCATTCCATGTTGATGGTCTCCTGGCGGGAAGAATGGCGAGAGCGGTTCAGCCCTCACCCCGGCCCTCTCCCGAGGGGAGAGGGGGTTGTACGTAGCCACTGGAAGGCACGACGCCAACCGGCGGCGCGCTCTGCTCCCTCTCCCGATGGGAGAGGGCTGGGGTGAGGGACTAGGCCCCACCCCAACCAGCGCTTACTGGTAGCCTTTCGGGAAGGGGTTCGGCTCAATCAGGCCGGACTCGTAGACCACCTTGAACTGACCGTCTTTCTGCACTTGGCCGATGCGGGTCTTGCTCCACAGGTGATGGTTGTCGTGGACCTTCACGTAGCTTTCCGGAGCGCTGTTCAGCTCGATACCTGGCGAGGCGGCGGCGACCTTGTCGACGTCGAAGCTGCCGGCTTTCTCGACCGCGGCCTTCCACAGCCACGGGCCGAGGTAGGCGGCCTGGGTCACGTCACCGATAACTGCATCCTTGCCGTACTTGGCCTTGAAGGCCTCGACGAAGGCGGCGTTGTTCGGGTTGTCCAGGCTCTGGAAGTACTTCATGGAGGCGTAGAAGCCTTCCATGTTCTCGCCGCCGATGCCGAGCAGCTCGTCCTCGGTGACCGACAGGGTCAGAACGTTCTGCTTGGCGGCGGTGACGCCGGCGGCTTTCATCTGCTTGTAGAAGGCGACGTTGGAACCACCGACCACGGCGGTGAACACCACATCAGGCTTCTTCAGCTTGACCTTGTTGATCAGCGAGCCGAACTGGGTGTTGCCCAGCGGGTAGTACTCCTCGCCCACCACCTTGCCGCCGAGCACGTTCTCGATGTGCTTGCGGGCGATCTTCATCGAGGTACGCGGCCAGATGTAGTCGGAGCCGATCAGGTAGAAGGTCTTGGCGCCCTTCTCCTTGGCAATCCAGTCGAGGCCGGCGAGGATCTGCTGAGTCGCTTCCTGGCCGGTGTAGATGACGTTCTTCGACTGCTCCAGGCCCTCGTAGAAAGTCGGGTAGTAGAGCAGGCCGTTTTCCTTCTCGAACACCGGCAGCACCGCTTTGCGCGAGGCCGAGGTCCAGCAGCCGAACACGGCGGCGACCTTGTCACCTACCAGCAGCTTCTTGGCCTTCTCGGCGAAGGTCGGCCAGTCGGAGGCGCCGTCCTCCTGGATCACCTTGATCTGCCGACCGAGGATGCCGCCGGAGGCGTTGATCTGCTCGATGGCCAGGCGCTCGGCCTGGATCGAACCGGTTTCCGAGATGGCCATGGTGCCAGTGGCCGAGTGCAGCTGGCCGACGATCACTTCGGTGTCGGTCACGGCCAGGCCGGTGGTGTTGGCGCTATCGGCCATGACGCCCTGGCTGAATACGCTGGCGGCCAGCAGCGAGAGCGCGGCGGCGCCCAGCGCCAGCCGGCGGGGTAGAAGTCGGGTCGGTTGTGCATCCATCGTCGTGCTCCTCGTGCGGTTGGGTCGTTGCCGGCCTGTCTGCGCAGGTCTGCTCCGGGTTCGCCGCAAGAATGCGTGCGCCCTCCCCGCCGGGGTATACGCAGCATGACGTAAGCGCATACGTCATCTGACGTACAGCGCCAGGCACCAGCCTGGTGCACTCTCGGCCCGAGCAGGAAGCCAGACAGAAGCTCGGGCGCGCACGCACGCGGCCCGCAGCTGGGGGCATGGATGTTGCAAATTCGCAGAGCAAACGGCACCACCAGGAGCAATGGCGTGCAACCCACCGGAACCCAGCGAATCGTCAAGATTCGCCGCGACTACAACAGCTGGGTCGCCGACGAGACCATGGAGGACTACGCCCTGCGCTTCACCCCGCGGGCGTTCCGCAAGTGGTCGGAGCTGCGCATCGCCAACACCGCCCTCGGCGCGGTGTCGTTCCTCGCCCTGGAGGCCATCGGCGGCGCCCTGGCGCTGTCCTACGGTTTCACCAACACCCTGTGGGCGATCCTCGCGGTGAGTCTGGTGATCTTCCTCACCGGCCTGCCGATCAGCTATTACGCAGCGCGCTACGGCGTGGACATGGACCTGCTGACCCGCGGCGCCGGCTTCGGCTACATCGGCTCGACCATCACCTCGCTGATCTACGCCAGCTTCACCTTCCTGTTCTTCGCCCTCGAGGCGGCGATCATGGCGCTGGCCCTGGAGCTGTACTTCGACATCCCGCTGGCGCTGGCCTACGTGATCTGTTCGGTGATCATCATTCCCCTGGTGGCCTACGGCATCACCCTGATCAACCGCCTGCAGACCTGGACCCAGCCGGTGTGGCTGGTGCTGCTGTTCCTGCCCTACATCTTCGTCATCGCCAAGAACCCCGAGGCGATCAGCGACTGGACCAGCTTCGCCGGCCGCGAGGGCGAGGCCGGCAACTTCAACCTGCTGCACTTCGGCGCCGCCTGCACCGTGGCCCTGGCCCTGGTCACGCAGATCGGCGAGCAGGTCGATTACCTGCGCTTCCTGCCGGAGAAGACCGCGCAGAACCGCAAGCGCTGGTGGGCCGCGCTGCTCATGGCCGGGCCCGGCTGGATCATCCCCGGTGCGCTGAAGATGCTCGCCGGCGCCTTCCTCGCCTTCCTCGCCCTGCAACACGAGATCCCCATCGAACGCGCCGCCGAGCCGACGCAGATGTACCTGGTGGCCTTCCACTACGTGTTCGCCTCGCCGCAGTGGGCGCTCGGCGCCATGGTGCTGTTCGTCATCGTCAGTCAGGTGAAGATCAACCTGACCAACGCCTATGCCGGCTCGCTGGCCTGGTCCAACTTCTTCGCCCGCGTCACCCACAGCCATCCAGGACGCGTGGTGTGGCTGGTGTTCAACGTGGCCATCGCCCTGATGCTGATGGAGCTGGGCGTGTTCGAGGCGATCGAGGAGGTGCTCGGCCTCTACGCCAACATCGCCATCGCCTGGATCGGTGCGCTGGTCGCCGACCTGGTGATCAACAAGCCGCTGGGCCTGTCGCCGCGCTACATCGAGTTCAAGCGTGCGCACCTGTACGACATCAACCCGGTCGGCGTCGGCGCCATGCTGTTCGCCTCGCTGCTCTCGGTACTGGCGCACTTCGGCCTGTTCGGCGCCCTGGCCCAGGCCGCCTCGCCCCTGGTGGCGCTATTCTCCGCCTTCCTCTGCGCGCCGCTGCTGGCCTGGTTCACCGGCGGCCGCTTCTATATCGCCCGCACCAGCACGGCGGCACTGGTCCACCCGCCGAGCACGACCGACGCCGGCCGCTGCGGCCTGTGCAACAACGCCTTCGAGAGCGAGGACATGGCCTTCTGCCCGGCCTACAGCACGCCGATCTGCTCGCTGTGCTGCTCGCTGGACGCGCGCTGCGGCGACGCCTGCAAACCCCATGCGCGGCTCAGCCGGCAGGTCGATGCGCTGCTGCACTGGCTGCTGCCCTGGGCCAGCATCCCGCGCCTGCACAGCCGCCTGGCCCAATACCTGGGCTTCCTCGTCCTGCTGGTAGTGATGCTGTTCGGCGCCCTGGCGCTGATCTACAGCCAGGTCTCCCACGGCCTGGTGCCACACTCGGCGGAGGTGCAGCAGACGCTGTACCAGGCCTTCATCAAGGCCTTTCTCACCCTCTCGCTGTTCGCCGGCATGCTCGCCTGGTGGATCGTCCTGACCCGCGAGAGCCGCCAGGTGGCGCAGCAGGAGTCGGACCGCCAGACCCTGCTGCTGATGCAGGAGATCGAGGCCCACGGCAAGACCGACGAGGCACTGCAAAAGGCCAAGGTGCTGGCCGAGAACGCCAACGCGGCGAAGAGCCGCTATGTCACCGGCCTGTCCCACGAGCTGCGCACGCCGCTCAACAGCATCCTCGGTTACACCCAGATCCTGCAGCGCGACGCGGCCATGCCCGAGCGCCATCACGACGCCCTGGCCACCATCTACCGCAGCGGCTCGCACCTGCTGTCGCTGATCGACGGCCTGCTCGACGTGGCCAAGATCGAGGCCGGCAAGCTGCACCTGGAACTCTCGGAAATCGCCCTGCCCGAATTCGTCGGCCAGCTCGAACGCATGTTCGCACCCCAGGCCGCCGAGAAGGGCCTGGCCTTCCGCCTGGAGACGGCTGGGCGGATTCCCGCGGTGGTACGCGGCGACGAGAAGCGCGTGCGGCAGATTCTGATCAATCTGCTCGGTAACGCGGTGCGCTTCACCGAGCAGGGCGAGGTGCGCCTGCGCGTCAGCTACCTGCGCGAGACCGCCTGCTTCGAGATCGTCGACACCGGCATCGGCATCGCCCCCGAGCAGATCGAGCGCATCTTCCAGCCCTTCGAACGCGGCGACCTGATGCGCCAGGACAACGGCGTCGGCCTCGGCCTGACCATCACCCGCATGCTCACCGCGCTGATGGGCGGCGAGCTGTCGGTGCACAGCGAGCCGGGCAAAGGCACGCGCTTCCAGGTGCGCCTGTTCCTCTCCGAGGTACGCGCGCCGCAGGCGGTGGTGCACGTGGCGCACGACATCATCGGCTACCAGGGCCCGCGCCGCCTGGTGCTGGTGGTGGACGATCATCTGGAACACCGCCGCGTGCTGGCCGGCATGCTCGAACCGCTGGGCTTTCGCGTCGAGCAGGCGGCCAGCGGCCAGGAGGCGATCCGCCAGGCCGCGCTGCTCAGCCCCGACCTGATCCTCATGGACCTGTCGATGCCGCAGATGGACGGCTTCGAGACCAGCCGCCTGATCCGCCGCAATTCCCTGTGCCAGGCGCCGATCATCGTCATCTCGGCGAATGCCTTCGCCGACGACCGCGAACGCAGCATCGCCGCCTACTGCAACGATTACCTGGCCAAGCCGGTGCACACCCCGGCGCTGCTCGAACGCATCCAGCAGCAGCTCGACCTGCAGTGGCTGCACCGCGTGGCCGAGGCGGAGGCGGCGCAGCCACAGGTCGAGGCACTGCCCAGCGCCAGCGAACTGGCCGAGCTGCGCGAGCTGGCAGCGCTCGGCTACATGCGCGGCATCCAGGACAAGCTGGACGCCATCGAACGCCAGACCCCGGCCTGCGCGCCCTTCACCAAACGCCTGCGGGCCCTGGCCAAGGGCTTCCGTCTGGATGAACTCAACCGCCAACTCAAGGAGGCCGAACATGAATGCAGCCACGCAGCTTGCTGAGCGCGGTACGGTGCTGATCGTCGACGACACGCCGGACAACCTCGCCCTGCTCTCCGACGCCCTCGACGCCCAGGGCTACATGGTGCTGGTGGCGCTGGATGGCCAGAGCGCGCTGAACCGCATCCAGCGCCGGCGCCCCGACCTGATCCTGCTCGACGCGATGATGCCCGGCCTGGACGGTTTCGAGACCTGCCGCAGGATCAAGGCCGAGCCGGACAGCGCCGATATCCCGGTGCTGTTCATGACCGCGCTGACCGACAGCGAGCACGTAGTGGAAGGCTTCGCCGCCGGCGGCAGCGACTACGTGACCAAGCCGATCCACACCGACGAGGTGCTAGCGCGGGTCGCCGCCCACCTGCGCACCGCACGCACGCTGCAGTCGGCACGCGCCGCCGCGCAGCCGGTGGACCTGACCCTGAGCAACGAGCCGACCTTCGAGACCCTCTCGGCGCGCTTCCAGCTCACCGAGCGCGAGGTCGAAGTGCTGCGCTGGGTGGCCTGCGGCAAGACCAACCGCGACATCGGCGACATCCTCGGCCTGTCGCCGCGCACGGTGAACAAGCACCTGGAACACGTCTACGTGAAGCTCGGCGTGGAGACCCGCACCGCCGCCGCCGCGGTGGCCATTTCCGCCAGCGTAGCGCGCTAGAACAGTATCGTTAGAGCATCAGCTCTTGCCGCCCTGCTGCATCTGCCGCAGCAGCGGCGCGCACTGGCTAGGCTCGTCGCCACTGCTGGGCGCCACCAGTGCCAGCAGGCCTGCCGCCGGTGCCACCGCCACGCCCAGCGCCACCAGGCCGACGCCACGCAGGGCCAGCGGTGTGCCCTTGACCCCGGCGTCGGGGTTCTTGAAGGTGCCGCGCACGAAGAGCGGCGAGCGCAGGGAGAAGATGCGCAGGCCCTTGGCCGCCGGGGTGACGACGAAATCGAGACGCTCGTTGGCGAAGCTGGCGCTGCCGTCGACCTTGATCAGCGCATTCTCAGTATCGACCACGAACAGCCGGCTGCTCATCAGCCCGTTGCGGATACCGAAGTCGGCGGCGGCGCAGTTGATGGTCACCTCGTCGTCGCCGAACAGCTTGCCGACCAGATAGTTGCCGACGTTGAGCCCGGCGATTTCCAGCAGGCCGCGGCTCACCGCGCCATCGTTGATCAGCATCTGCAACTCGCCGTCGGCACTGCCGAGCAGGGCCGCCACCGAGTTGCCGGTGCCGCTCAACCTGGCGTCCCCATTCAGTGCACCGAGGCTGGTCTGCATCGGCGCGAAGGTGGGAAACAGCTGCTTGAGCTTAAGATCGCGGGCGCTAAGCCGTGCCTGCCCACGCATCGGCACCTGCGCACCGTTCAGACGGATCTGCGCATCCAACGTGCCACCGGCCATGCCGAAGCGCAGGGGCTCCAGGCTGAGCACGCCGTCGTTGAGCACCAGGTGGGTGTCCAGGTCGCGGATCGGCAGCTTCTCGTCATGCACAATGCGCTTGCCGGTGAAGCGCACGTCGGCGTCCATGCTGCGCCAGCGCTCGGTACGGAATTCCTCCACCGGCAGCACCTTATTGGCCGGCTGGCTGACGGCGGCGCCGCGGGCCTTCTTCTCGGCATTGGAATCGGCGCCGATCAGCGGCGCCAGGTCGGCGAACAGCAGCTGCTTGGAGGTGAGCTGGCCGGACAGCTTGGGCCGCGGCTGGCGGTTGACGAAGGTGAGGTCGCCGTGGATATCGCTGTCGCCGATGCGGCCGTTGAAGTCCTGGTAGCGGAACAGCGCGCCGCCGGCGTCGCGCAGGTCCGCCTGCAGGCGGCCGTCGGTGCTGTACGGCGGGGTGTCCGGCAGGGTCACGCCGGTCAGCGGATAGAGTTGGCTCAGGCTGGTGCCGGCCAGGCGCAGGCGCAGGTCGAGGGCGCCCAGGTGCTGCGGATCGGTCAGGCTGCCGGCGACCCGGATGCGCGTGCTGCCGATGCGTACATCGGCCTGCAGCGGAAACGGCAGGCTGGCGTCCTGCAAGGCGAGCAGGCCGCCGACCTTGCCGCTGCCACTCACCGCCTGGCCCTGGAAACGGCCCTTGGCGCGCCAGGCGAAGGCGTAGTCCTGGGCCGCCGCATGTTCGTCGGCCAGGCGCTTGGCAGCGCTGTCGCCGACTATCTGGGCAAACGGGATGGGCGCGCCGAGCGGGTCGATCTGCGCCTCGAGGCGGGTCTTCGACACCTGGTCATCGAGGCTGACCACGCCCTGATCGAAGCCGATGGTACCGATATCCAGGGTCCAGGGGCTCGGCTCGGCGGACTCATCCGGTTGCTGGCCACCCAGGTCGAAGGTCCAGTTGGCGCGGCCATCGGCCAGGCGCTGCAGGCTGACGTAGGGCGCGCCGAGCTCGATGCGCGGGATGCTCAGGGTCTTCCACAGCAACGGCAGGGGTGCCAGGCGGAACTGCACCCGGTCCAGGCTGACGAAGGTGTCGCCCTCGGCCCACTCGGGATTGCCCAGGTTCAGCTGTTCGGCGGCGAAGTGCGGCCACGGCAGCCAGGCGCGCCAGCCACCCTCCTCCGGCTCGCGCTGCCACACCACGCTGAGGTTGCCCTCGATGGCGAACGGCCGGTTCAAGGCCTGCGACACCTTGTCGTTGATGCTCGGGCGCAGCAGGTTCCAGTCGAACAGCACCAGGAACAGCATGAGCGCCGCGACCGCCAGAAGCAGTACGGCCAACGCCCCGCTCAACCACTTGCGAATCCGCAGCATCCCTCGGTTTCCTTTCTGACCACTGCTGTTTCGACTGACGAAACGCGGGAACGCTCCCCAGGCTGGTGCACTCGAGTGAAATACCCGATGCTGGAGCCTTCAACCGGACCCGCCCATGCAGCTGATCGACACCCACACCCACCTCGACTTCCCCGACTTCGACGCCGATCGCACCGAGCTGCTGGCGCGCAGCCGTGCGGCGGGAGTGGAGAAGCTGGTGGTGCTCGGCGTGTACCGGGACAACTGGCAGCGCTTGTGGGATCTGGTGCAGGGCAATGAGGGCCTGTACGCCGCCTTCGGCCTGCACCCGGTGTATCTGCAGCAGCATCGCCCCGAGCATCTGGATCAGCTGCGCGAGTGGCTGCAGCGCCTGGCCGGGCACCCGCGCCTGTGCGCGGTGGGCGAGTTCGGCCTGGACTACTACGTGGAGAGCCTGGACCGCGAGCACCAGCAGCAGCTGTTCGAGGCGCAGCTCGGCCTGGCCGCCGAGTTCGATCTGCCCGCCCTGCTGCATGTACGGCGCGCCCACGCGGCGACCATCGCCACGCTCAAGCGCTACAAGCTGCCCCGCGGCGGGGTGATCCACGCCTTCGCCGGCAGCTACGAGGAGGCCCGCGAATACCTTCGTCTCGGCTTCAGGCTCGGCCTAGGCGGCGCGCCGACCTGGCCCCAGGCGCTGCGCCTACGCAAGGTGATCCCGCGCCTGCCGCTGGAGGCCATAGTGCTGGAGACCGACTCGCCGGACATGGCCCCGGCCATGCACCCTGGTGTGCGCAACAGCCCGGAACACCTGCCGGACATCTGTGCCGCCCTGGCCGAACTGTGCGGCGTGACAGCCGAGGAGCTGGCCCAAGCCAGCAGCCGCAATGCGGCCGAGCTGTTCGGCTGGCCGCACTGAGAGAAGAGCGATACTCGCACGCGGCTTTTCACCCACTCTAGAAACGACAAGGCCCGCCGATTGGCGGGCCTTGCTTGGCGAAGTGACGATCAGACACGGAAGGCGCCGATCAGCTCCTTGAGTCGCGCCACCTGGTCGGACAGCGCGCGGCTGGCCTGCTCGGTCTCGACGGCGCCCTCGGCAGTGCGCTCGCCGGCCTGGTTGATCTCGACGATGTTCATGTCGATATCGTGGGCCACGGCGGTCTGCTGCTCGGCGGCGGCGGCTATCTGCTGGTTCTGGTCGACGATCATGCCGACCGCACCGAGGATGTTTTCCAGCGCGTGCTGCACCTGGGCCGACTGGCTGACGGTGCTCTCCACCATCTGGTGGCTGCCATTCATGGCGGTCACCGTGGCGCCCACGCCGTTCTGCAGGCGACCGATCATCTGCTCGATCTCTTCGGTGGACTGGTGGGTACGCTTGGCCAGGTTGCGCACCTCGTCGGCCACCACGGCGAAACCGCGCCCCTGCTCGCCGGCCCGCGCCGCCTCGATGGCCGCGTTGAGCGCCAGCAGGTTGGTCTGCCCGGCGATGCCCTTGATCACGTCCAGCACCTGGCTGATCGAGGCGCTGTCGGCGGCCAGCTGGTTGATCACAGTCACCGACTGGTCGATCTCGCTGGCCAGGCGCTGGATGCTGCCGACCTGGGACTCGACCATGGCACGACCGCTGACGGTCTCGTCGTTGACGCTCTGCGCGCTGCCCACCGCGGCAGCGGCGCTGCGCGCCACCTCCTGGGCGGTGGCGGACATCTGGTTCATCGCGGTGGCCACCTGCTCGATCTGCCCGCGCTGGGCGGACACGGCCTGGCTGCTCTCACCGGAGACCAGCTCGACGCGATCGGCCTGGCGCTCCACCTCGGTGACGGTCTGGCCGACCAGCTCGATCAGGTCGCGAATCTTCGCCACGGTGCCATTGAACACCTCGCCCAGCTCGCCCAGTTCGTCCTGGCTCTTGACGTTGACACGCACGGTCATATCGCCGGCGGCGACCTGGCCGAGGGTCTTGCCGAAGCCCTTGAGGGTGGTGCGGGTGGACACGTAGAAGCCGCCGTACAGGTAGCCGATGGAGAGGAACAGCACCACCAGGGCCACGACCAGCAACACCATCTGGGTACGCTTCTGGTCCAGACGCTGGCTCAGCTCCTGGTCGAGGAAGTCGAGTACCGAGTCGTTCAGCGCGTAGGTCTTGTCGATGGCCACGCTGAGCTGGTCGAAGAAGCCCTGCCAGGGCGCGTCCAGGCTGTCGGCCATGAGCAGCTGCTCTTCCAGCACGGCGCTGATCTCGGTCAGGCTGTTGCGGCTGGCCTCGGCTTTGTCACTCAGCTCGCGCTTGGCGTGCGCATTGCCATCCAGCGCGCTTTGCAGCTTATAGCCGTACTCGGCGTGCAGCTTTTCCAGCTCCAGCAGCAGCTCGTCGAGCTTGGTGCTGTCGGAAGAACCGAGAATGCCCTGGCCGAGGGAATAGGAGCCCAGAGCGCGGCCCTTGCTCAGGGCCTCGGTCACCGGCGGGCTGGAGGTGGTCATCAGCTCGGTCATCTGCCGCACGGTCAGATCGCTGTCCTGGCTGAGGCCGGACTGGCTGGCGACGAACTTGATGAACACCTCGGAGTTGTCCAGCGCCTTGACCACCAGGCCGGCCTTGCTGCGCAGGGAGGACTCGGCCGCCACCGCATCCATGGCCGACTTGATGGCATCGCGCTGGGCGTTGAATTCCTCGACCTTCTGCGCGTCATCGCTGGGCGACTCGAGCGCTCCCAGCGTCTCGCCGATGCCGGTCTCCAGCGGGCCGATCAGCGCGGTCAGCTTTTCCGCTTCACCAGACTGGCCGAGCACGGCATTGATCTCGTAGAGGTCGTTGAGACGCTCCAGGTCCTGGCGCATCTTCATGCTCTGCTTGAGCAGCGCGAGGCTCTGCAGCTCGGTGCGGGTATCGACGAAGGCGTCGTAGGACTCGCGCACCAGGAAGTAGTTGGTGACCAGCATGGGCAGGAAGAACAGCACGCTGATCAGGCTGAACTTCATGCCGAAGCTCATGCGGTTCATCAGGGCGATGGCAGGGTACAACACGCTATTCACTAGACGTCTCCTATTGCCATTATTGTTTTTTGCCAGCCGGGAGCGGGCTGATCTATTGAACGGCAAGGTAGCGGTATATCTGAAATTCTAGCGGGAGTGGCCATTTGCCAGGCACAGTGCCCCCACAGCCTGTATACCGGATATCGGCCTTTGCCTCTGTAACTTAAGGTTAAGAATGCGCACACCTTTTCGCCTCGGCATTGATCTGGGTGGGACAAAGACGGAAATCATCGCCCTCGAAGGTTCCAACGAGCGGTTGCGGCATCGCCTGCCCACCCCGCAGGGTGACTATCAAGCCACTCTACACACCATAGTGCAGCTGGTGAGGGAAGCCGAGCGGCAACTAGGAGATAGCGGCAGCATCGGTGTCGGCATCCCCGGTACCCGCTCACCGGACCACGGCCGGATCAAGAACGCCAACTCCATCTGCCTGATCGGCGAGGACCTGCAGGGCGACCTGGAGCACCTGCTGCAGCGCCCGGTCCGTCTGGCCAACGATGCCGACTGCTTCACCCTGTCGGAAGCCACCGACGGCGCCGGGGCCGGCGCGGCCAGCGTATTCGGGGTCATTCTCGGCACCGGCGTGGGCGGCGGCATCGTCATCCACGGCCGCCTGCTGAGCGGCCCGAATGCCATTGCCGGTGAGTGGGGCCATAACGCCCTGCCCTGGCGCAGCGCGGACGATGGTCCGACAAGGCGCTGCTATTGCGGCCTGGACGACTGCATCGAGACCTTCCTCAGCGGCCCCGGCTGGGCCGCCCGCAGCGACCTGGGACTGAACGCAACCCAACTGGCCGAGGCGGCACAGCGTGGCGAGGCAACCGCCGTCGCGGCGCTGCAACGCTACTGCGAGCAGTTGGCGCGAGCGCTGGCCTCGGTGATCAACGTCATCGATCCGGAGGTGATTGTGCTGGGCGGCGGGCTGTCGAACATGCCGGCGCTGTACCAGGAGGTGCCGCGTCTGCTGGTGCGGCACGTGTTCTCGGACCGGGTCAACACGCGCCTGGTGCAGGCCCGCCGCGGTGACTCCAGTGGCGTGCGCGGCGCCGCCTGGCTCTGGCCGGAATAGCGCCTGCTACAGCAGCAGGATCCACACGGCGAAGGCGGCATACCACAGCACCGCGGCACGGATCAGCAGCTGCCACAGCTCGTCCAGGCTGCTGGCGCCCTGCTCTCCCGTCTGCGGCTCGGCCAGCTCGCTGGCGGCGCGGCCGGCGTTGGCCACCAGCCGCGCGGCCGGTAGTTCCCAGGCCAGCAGATCGTGCAACACGGCGCGACTGACCGCGGCAAAGTTGCCCACCAGGGCGAAGCTGGCGGCCAGCACCCGTACCGGCAACCAGTCCATGGCATGGCGCAACTGCGCCGCCCGTTCGGCCACGCCAGGGCTGGCATGCTCGGCGCTCAGCGCCAGCAGCCGATAGGCCAGGGCCGGCAGCGGGCCGAGCAAGGCATACCAGAAGATCACCGCGAAGAAGCCCTGATAGGCCTGCCACAGCTCATAGTCCTGCACCCGTTCGAGCAACTCGGCCTCGCCATCGGCGGCCACGCCCAAATCGCGCTCGGCCACATGCAGCGCGGCCTGGTCGTCGCCACGACGCCAGGCATCGCGGAACGGCCCCAGCGCCGCCAGCACATCGCCACGGCCGAGGCTGTAGACCAGCACCAGCAAGTGCACCGGCAGCGTCAGCCAGCCATAGGCCAGCGGTTCGAGCGCCAGCAGCAACAGGCCGAGCAGCGCTACCGGCAGCAACACCGCCAACAGCAAGGTTTGCCACGGCGACGGCCCCTCGCTACGCGCCAGCCATTGCAACCAGGGGCCATCCTGCTGGATACGACGGCGCCCGGAGGAGAATTTCTCCACCCAGAGCGCCAGCAGAAGCACCAGAAAATTCATCTACCGCTCTCCTCGGTCTGCAGAGCCGCGCGCAGGCGTGCCCAGTCGAAAAAGGGTCCGGGGTCGGTCTTGCGCCCCGGCGCGATGTCGCTATGGCCACGGATGCGCTCGACGCTTAACTCAGGATAGGCATGCAGCAGCTCTCTCGTCAGGGCCACCAGAGCCTGGTACTGGGCGTCGCTGAAGGGCAGCTCGTCGGTGCCCTCCAGCTCGATGCCGATGGAAAAATCGTTGCAGTTCTCCCGCTCCTCGAAGCGCGACACGCCGGCATGCCAGGCCCGCTGTCCACAAGAGACGAACTGGGTAACGGCACCATCACGCTCGATCAGAAAGTGGGCGGAAACAGTGAGCTGGGCGATACCGGCGAAGTAGGGATGCTCGTCGACCGGCAGGCGGTTCTGGAAGAACTGCTGCACCTTGCCGGTACCGAACTGGCCCGGGGGCAGGCTGATGTTGTGGATCACCAGCAGGGAGACCTCTCCCAGCGGGCGCTCGTTGAAGTTCGGCGAGGGGCAGTGACGGGCTCCGTCACACCAACCGCTGGCAGGGTCCAGCCGCATTGCAGGCTCCTTGAAGACTGGCGCCACTCTAGCAGACTGCACCAACGAAAACGCCCGGCACAGAGCCGGGCGTTTCATCTAACAGGCGGCGCTTAGGCGCCCTTGAGCTTGCGCAGGTTGCCGATCACCGACTCCAGGGCACGATCGAACAGCAGCGCGTCGTCGAGCAAGCGAATGGCGCCGCGACGGAATTCCACGGCCAGGCCCATGCGGGTCTTCTCCATCACCTTCATACCGGTGCGGTTGACGAAGATGAACTTGCCGGTGGGCTTGATGATCGCTGCCAGCTTGCCACGCAGCTTGTGCTCCTCGTCCTCCTGGATTTCCACCCAACTGCCGACGCGCAGGCTGTCCACCTTCTCCAGCGCCTCGTCATCGTCCGGCAGGCTGGCCTCGGGCTCCTGCGTACGGCTCTCGCCCGGCGCCAGCAGAACAATCTCCTCGACCACCTCGACCATGGCCGGAGCATCGACCTCAGGCTCCAGTGGCGGCAGCTCCAGCAGCGGGCCGGCGCCCAGCTCGACCACGACCTCGGCAGACGCCTCGGCACCCTCCTCGACTTCGGCCGGGACCGGAGCCGGAACAGCCTGTGGCTCGATGCTTTCACGCTTGAAGCGCTGGAAGGCCTGCACATGCACGGCCTCCAGCTTGCTGAAGAATTCGCTGGTGATGAACGGGTCGATGGCGGCACTGGACAGACCATCGCGCAGCGACTTGAGCAGGCTCGGCACCAGCTCCAGCAGGCGCAGGCGATCTTCCGGGGACTCGTGGGGCTCCACGCTCCACACCAGATCGTCCATCACCGTCAGCGCCGCTTCCCACTCGGCGGACTCGGCGCCGTGCTTCAGGCAGGTCAGCTGCAGTACCTTGCTCCAGCCTTCCTGCAGCAGGCGCACCACCACTTCCGGCAGGGTCTTACCGAGTAGACGGGAGTTCAAGGCCTGCTCCACCTGCTGGCGAGCCAGCTCGGCCTTGGCACGACCTTCCTCGGCATCGCGGGTGCGCTGCTCCAGCAGCTCGCTGCGGCGCTTCTCGTCGCCGGTGAAGGCGAGGAACTCGGCCAGCACGTCGGAGAAGATCGCCGGATCGTCGGTGAAATCGTTGAGCAGGCGTTGCACCACCTGCTCGATACGCTGATACAGGGCATCGCGCTGCTCGTCGCCCTGAGCGCTCCAGCCCAGAGCCGCGGTGGCGATCTCGTTGAGCAGACGGCGGGCTGGGTGGCTGCCGCGACTGAAGAAGGTCTTGTCCAGCACCGCGACCTTGAGCATCGGGATCTGCAGGCGACCAATCAGCGCCTTGAGCGAGTCCGGCAGGGTGCGGTCGTCGAGGATGAACTCGAACAGCATGGCGACCAGATTGATCACATCCTCGTCGACTTCACCGACGATGCGCGCCTTGCCACTCTTGGCACTGGCGCGGGACAGCAGACCTTCCAGCTGATTGCGCAAGTCGTAGTCATCGCTGACCTGAGGGCCACCGACCGGGAAATGCTGCTGCATGTGCGAGAGCAGGCGCATCAGGTCGTTACTGGAGATCGGCACCGCATCGGCAGGGATATTCCGCCGCGGCAAGACGCTGGTACCGCGAACCTGGGACAACAGCTCCTGCAGCGCGCCGAAAACTTCCTGCACGCCCTCATCACCGTAACCACCGGCCGCGGCGGCGCCCTGCGCCTCTGCGGATTCGTCGCGCTGCGCGCGGCCACCGGCTTGCGCTGGCCGCCCCGGCTGACGGCGGGCTGGCGGCGCGGATTTCAGCTCAGGCAGCACACCTGCCTCGACCAGTTGCTGATTGGCATTGGCGTAGAGCTGATCGAGATCACCCAGCACGTACTTTTCGAACAGCTTGAGGATGATCAGTTTGACGCGAATCTCCACCCCCAGACCTTCGCAGGAGCCAAGGAACTGTTCACACAGCACACGCGGGCCTAGGGGGTTGGTCTTGTCCTCGACCTTCTTGCTGATCATTGCGTTGAAGCGTGTGGTCAGGTGCCCCAAGGCCACTCCATCACGATTCAGGACGCGCGAGACCATCGCATCCAGCGCCACCGACTCTTCCAGCACGTCGTCCTGAACTAGGGACAGGCTCTCGAAGGAAACACCATCCAACTGGGGGGCCGGCTTACCGATTTCATACTGGTTCAGGGTGGAGAAGCTTTCGAATACACGCTGCAGAAAACCACGCTCGATGGTCTTGCGCTTCAATCGCAGGTCGCGCATGGCTTCGAAGAAGGAGTTCTGTTCGGCGTTACTGGACGCGCGGTCGGCCATTTCGAACAGGGTATCGTCCGCATTGTCGAAGAGACCTTGCAGAGCCTGCTTGAGCTGCTGGGCAGCCTTGTCGCGCACCTGGGTCAGGGCCACGGGAAGCCTTCCTGCCGGCGAAGTTGGCGAATGCTCGGGGGCGACCTTGTTCAGGTGCACCACTTTCGCGTCGGTCTTCATTGCGAGTCTCCCGCAGACTGCTTGATCAGAGCAGCCATGCATACAATCAGCTGGGCGTTATCCGTAACGTCAAAGGTATGGCGCCAAACTTTATGGCCAACCTGAGTATAGGGGGAGGCGAAGCATGACCAAATCCCCCCTTTCATAGACATGACCCAGATCACAGAGTGCAGAAGCCAAGGTTACGAACGGTCATTTCGGACCGACATAAACCATCTGTCTAGCATAAAGGCTCGGCATTCTCCCGCGCCCGCTGCGCCAGCCGTCGCCTGCCCCTATAATCGCGCATCGGAATGCGGAGGATAAAATGCCCAACCTGACCCTCGCCGAGCTCGGCGCCGAAATCGAAGCCAACGTACGCACCGCGCTGCGCGAGGATATCGGCAGCGGCGACATCACGGCGCAGCTGATCCCAGCCGAGCGCCTAGCCCACGCAACAGTGATTACCCGCGAAGCGGCAGTCATTTGCGGCACCGCTTGGGTCGATGCAGTGTTCCGCCAACTCGACCCTCGCGTGGCCGTACACTGGCAGGTAGCTGATGGTGATCGAGCCGAGGCCAATCAGGCACTTTTCCACCTTGAAGGCCCCGCACGCGCGCTGCTCAGCGGCGAGCGCAGCGCCCTGAACTTCCTGCAGACCCTGTCTGCCGTCGCCACTCGCTGTCGCCACTTCGCCGACTTGGTCGAAGGCACCCAGGTAAAACTGCTGGATACCCGCAAGACACTTCCCGGTCTGCGCCTGGCACAGAAGTACGCGGTGACCTGTGGCGGCTGCCACAACCACCGAATCGGCCTCTACGACGCCTTTCTTATCAAGGAAAACCATATCGCCGCCTGCGGCGGTATCGCCCAGGCAATTACAGCCGCCCACGGCATCGCTCCCGGCAAGCCGGTAGAGATCGAGGTGGAAAGCCTGGAAGAACTGCAGCAGGCGCTAAAGGCCGGCGCCGATATCGTCATGCTGGACGAGCTGAGCCTGAAGGATATGCGCACCGCCGTTTCTCTAACAGCGGGGCGCGCCAAGCTGGAAGCTTCGGGAGGCATCAATGAAGCGACTCTATGCACCATTGCCGAAACCGGAGTGGACTACATCTCCATTGGTAGCCTGACCAAAGACATCAAGGCCATCGATCTGTCGATGCGTCTGAGCCTGTAAACAGATAAGAGACAGAAATACAAAGCCCCGCATCTAGCGGGGCTTTCTTTTATTTAGTGCCGAAGACAGAAGCCGAACCTGCGACCCTCGCATTTTACAAATGCGCTGCTCTACCAACGGAGCTACGGCGCGGCCAGCTTATAGACCTCTGACACAACTCAAGAACTACAAGCTTGCACACCGGGCCAAAGGCGCTCCCGATATCGACGAGCCGCTGCCTCCACAGTGTTGAAGCTTACCCATGCAAGGGCATAAGACAACACGGCCCCGATACAGAAAACCACGGCCCAATGCAGGCGACACTGCACCAGATAAAGCATGATTGGGTAATGGAAGAGATAGAGGCCGTAAGACAACTTGCCAAAATGAGTCACCAGCCGCCCTGCAAACAGTTCCTGCCTTCCAGTCAAAATCGAAACGACCAATAGAGCAGCACCGATCTCCGCGAGCGGGACAAAAAGAGCAAGATGAAGCCCATCCGACTGAGGTGAAATCAACGCAACGACCAATAACAGCCAACCCAACTTCGCTGTCCACGCGGTACCGTCCACCTCTTTTTGCTGTCGCCACCAGGCAGCAAGCGCAGCCCCTAGAACCAGCCCTCCAGCATGCAGATCTGGACGGTAGTAAGCCTGGCCACCCGGCGCTCCCATACCGTAAAGGCACCAAATCCGCCACGCAAAAAGCAGGACATATAGCCCCAGCAAGACTCGCCAAAGCATGCCCCCACTTAGCAGCCTAAAAGCGGCAAGCAGTACCAAAGGCCAGACTAGATAAAACTGCTCTTCAAGCCCAAGCGACCAACCATGTAGCAACTTCTCCGGCGCATATCCCGCAGCAGCTGCCAAATTGGCCACATACAACAAGACAGCCAGTACATCTCGCAAATGAAAGAAGTACTCCGGCCAAAGCAGCGGCGCAAACAACGAATAGAAAAAAAGCATCAATAACAGCGCTGGCGTTAAACGCCAGGCCCGCCTCAGATAGAAGCGTTTTAACCCAATCGTTCCGCTGCAGCCCTGCTCCTCCAGCAGCAAGGAAGTAATCAGAAATCCACTAAGAACCAGGAACAGGTCGACGCCAATATTGCCACCAGGCAATCCCGGCACCTTTGAATGAAAGAACAGCACCAGCAAGATGGCTAATGCCCTCAGACCATCCAACCCAGCAACGTAGTGCATATTTCTTATGCCTGTGCCGCCTCACCCACCACGCTATCAAACAGCTCCTCAAGAGAGTTGAGCGGGTGAATATTCAGCAGAACTCCGTGCATAGCCTCGATCTGAGCCAGCACTGCCGGCAGTGCTGGACGACTTAATAGCCCCTTCCAGACCTGCCCAGCGTCTCGTTCGAAGCCCGGCAATCCAGCGTCACCCAAATAGCGAATCACCATATCCCCCTGACTCGCCAAGAGCTCGGCAACGCCTTGCTGCGCCCTCACCTGGCCTCGGTCGATCATCACGAAGTAGTCCGCCAAGCGCTCCACGTCATGCAGGATATGCGTACAGAAGAACAACGTTCCTCCTGCCAAACGATACTCCTGCATCAGGTCAGCTACCTGACGTCGTCCGACCGGGTCCAGACCGGACATGGGTTCATCGAGCACCAGCAACTTGGGCTCAATGGCAAAAGCATGGGCCAACGCCGTACGCTGCGTCATGCCCTTGGACAAGTTGCGAATACGCTTGTCGGCAGCGTAGGCAATGCCCAGCTTCTCGAGCCAAAGCTCCGTGCGCCGCACGTTCTCGGCACCACGAACACCATGCAAGCGCAAACCGCTGCTAACCACCTCGCGCGGAGTTAGCTGTTCGTACAGATAAGGATTTTCCGGTACATAGCCCACACCCAGGCGCGAGGCGGCATCGTCTGCCGGCAACCCCATCAAGCGCGCATCGCCCGAGTCGGCACGCAAGGCACCAAACAGAATTTTGATAGTGGTGCTCTTGCCAGCCCCGTTCTGCCCGATAAAGCCAACCGACTGCCCCAGCTCCACGGAAAAGCTCACATCATCGAGCGCCTTGATAGCTTTGCCCTTGAGCTTGAAGGCCTTGTGCAGCCCAGAAACTTCGATTGCCTTCATTGTGTATCCCGTTGCACGACGTGATCGGCCAGCTGCGGCTGACCCTGTTGATCCAAGCCATAACCAATTTGCAGAGGGTCCTGCGGCAACTGCTCTAGCCCGGCATAGCCAAGGAGCTGCTCCAAACTCTGCGCAGCTCTACCGTTGCGGGACTGGTACTCAGTGGCGGCATCACGCAATGCAGCTAAACCAGCCAGGCGCTGCATACGCGCCTGCAACAAAGCACGAAAGTTCTCGTCACCGCTCTGCTCACGCATTGCTTGCAGTATTCCCATCGCATCCCGCGGATCGTCACCCCGCTCGTACCAGGCTGCAGCCATGCTGCGCAGGGCTGGCGCATTACGCGGATGCCTCTGCGCAGCAACCTCGGCCCAACGCCCAGCACGGGCCATATCATGCTCGAAGTACATGGCATTGAAGGCATAGTAGAAAGCGGGCCACATATCCCAGTTACGAGCCTGAGCGGCATTCAGCAGCACGAACTGTCCAGCCTCAACCTGGCCGTTCCAGGGCAGGATCGCCGCACCGACGTAGTAGTTGTCTTCGTGCCAAGGGTTGAAGCGAGCTGCATCCACCTGCAACTGCCCCTGAATTCGATAGGTCTCACCCTCGGTCACCTTCGCATCCACCATCAGGCTGCGGAAGACATTGGTATTAGCCGCCAGGAAGGGGTCGCCCCCCGAATATGCCAGCTGCACCAGCAGCGGCAAACGCACCCTGAGCAATTCGCTCTGCACCTCCAACCGCTGATTTTCACGCTGCACATACCCAGCCCCGGCAAATGCTCCCCATGCCAAAGCCACGCACAGCAAGCCACGCCAGAGACTCATGTGAAGTTGCGCCGCTGGAAAATCAGCGCTGCCAAGCCCAGCATGATGCCCGCAAAACCAAGGGCATTGATCACCGCCAGCCCCAGCGCATACCAGGGCACCGGCAGGTCATACAGCGCCAACGGGCGCCAATCTAGCCGCGACAGGTCCGGTAGCCAGACATAGGAGTACTCCAGCACGGGGCCGAACAGCGAGACATGCAGAGGATCGGAGCGCGAACCATGCAGAAAGTCCAACGCCGGCCCCAGCCCTCGCGCGGCCAAGCCGAAAGCAAAGCCCAGCAGCAATGGCAGAAAAGGAGTAGTGGACAAGCTAGCCAGGAACAGCGCGAAGCTGCAGACCACCAGCGCATCCAGCCAGATGGATAGAAGCACTAGCAGGTACTTGCCTCCCAGATCCACGGGCTGGAACTGCGTATATTCAAACTCACGCTGCAGCGATAACCAAAGAAGGCCGCCGATCACGACCAAGGCCAGCAAGGCCAGCAAGGCCACAGTAATGAAGCGTGACAGTAGGTATTGCCAGCGAGTAATGGGATAGGCGAGTACGAAGTAGACCGTCTTGCGCTCGATATCGCGGGCAAACAGATCCTGAACCCAGAGCAGAACCAGAATCAGCATGGCGAAGCGCAGGCCACTGAGCCCGACATCCAGCGCTACTGTAGTCGGTTGGCGCCCAGAAAACCCTGAAGCCAAAAGGCTGACCGCCAGTACCAGCCCGGCCACCATCAAGAGTACTCGCAGTCCGACACCGCGAATACCGGCTTTGACTCCCAGCGAAACCAGCTCCCCCATCAGATCCCCCCTTAAAATCTCTAGGCAAAAAAAGACAGGCCACCAGGGCCTGTCTTTATGACCACAGTCTCTTACAGAGGACGGTTGCAACCGTTGGCGTTATCTAGGTCGATCGAGCCTTCTGCGACTTCGGCAGCGGCGAGATCAGCGCCATCGGCTTTATCAACCGAAGCGCCGCACTGCGAAATACTACCGCCGACCGAAGAACCGGTGAAGACGTTATAACCCTTGTTGGAGCCAGAAATGACACCGAAACGGTTGGCGGCGGCATCGTCGACAGCGCCAAGCACCACGTTAGCCGAAATGGTGAAGTCGAAGTTGTTTTTTACAAATCCGTCGCGAGCAGCGATCGCGGTCATAGTACCGGCCTGTGCCAGGTTGATTTCACGATCCAGCGGTGCAACGGCGTTGTATCCAGGGGCAAGAGTCAGATCCAGACGCTCGGTACCAGAGCTGGCAGCGAAAGCGTTAGAGCTCATCAGACCGGCAACAGCCAGGGAAGCAACAATAAACTTTTTCATTCTAGGTTCCCTTCTCTATCAGTTCGAGTTGGCGATGGCGCCGGTCAGGATATTGCGGGCGTCGGACTGAGCCGATTTGTCATAGCCCTTGGCCTGGTAGTCCTGGAACTGCGGAATGGCAACGGCAGCGAGGATACCGATGATCGCAACCACGATCATCAGCTCGATGAGGGTAAAGCCCTTCTGAACTTTCTTCGACATTTCAATTGTCTCCTAGTGACTACGTAACGAAGCCTGTGCTCCGCTTACGATTCACGATACAAGGTGCGTGCCAACTCACCGAAACCCCTTGCTAGCTCGACAACCACCTCCCCCCCCTTTTCAACGACATTCATATTCGGCCCAAAACTGACAATTACCGTCACCCACCAAACCTTCGGTGGCAGCCCTCTGGCTTCTAAGTTATAAATCCGGGCATCTGCCCTGAAGCCAGCATCCCATGACCACTACCCCCCCCCTGACAGGCCTAGCCAGGCAATTAGTACTTGCCGAGCTAATAGACGAAGCCACTGCCAGTCGTGCAGCACAGCAGGCACAGCGCAACCAGATCCCCCTGGTCAGTTACTTGGTGCAGAACAAGCTGGTGAACAGCAAGGCTCTTGCAAGCCAGGCCGCAGAACAGTTTGGCGTTCCCTATTTCGACATTGGGTCACTGGATAAAGAGCAGCAACCTAAAGAACTGATCAGCGAAAAGCTGGCACGCCAGCATAGGGCGATACCTCTTTGGAGACGGGGAAACAAGCTCTACATCGGTATGTCAGACCCCACGCAACAGCAGGCGGTTACTGACATCCAGTTCAGCACGGGACTGAATACTGAAATGGTGCTGGTGGAGGATGATCGCCTGGATGGAGCCATCGATCGCTATTTCGAAAGCGATAACAAGGCCATGGAGGGCCTAGACGACATCGACCTCGACGGCGGCCTTGAGATCGAAAGCGGAGCGGATGAGCGTGACGATAGCGGAGGCTCGGATGCAGACGATGCTCCGGTAGTGAAGTTCGTCAATAAAATGCTTTTAGACGCCATCAAGGGCGGCTCATCGGACCTGCATTTCGAGCCATACGAAAAAACTTATCGAGTACGCTTCCGTACCGATGGCGTTCTCCACGAAGTCGCCAAGCCCCCAATTCAATTGGCGCCACGCATCTCGGCACGCTTGAAGGTAATGGCCAGCATGGACATTTCCGAGAGGCGGAAACCCCAAGATGGCCGCATCAAAATGCGCATCTCCAAGACCAAAGCCATCGACTTTCGCGTCAATACCTGCCCTACACTCTGGGGCGAAAAGATCGTTATGCGGATTCTCGATCCCACAAGCGCACAGATGGGCATCGATGCGCTGGGCTACGAAGAGGATCAGCGCCAACTCTACATGGACGCGTTGGCAAAGCCGCAGGGCATGATCCTGGTAACCGGCCCGACCGGCTCCGGCAAAACCGTATCTCTCTACACGGGCCTGAACATCCTCAACACTGTGGACGTCAACATTTCCACCGCTGAGGACCCAGTGGAGATCAACCTGGAAGGCATCAACCAAGTCAATGTCAACCCCAAACAGGGAATGGACTTCGCCCAAGCGTTGCGCGCGTTCCTCCGCCAGGACCCAGACGTGATCATGGTCGGCGAGATCCGCGACCTTGAAACCGCATCTATCGCCGTCAAGGCCGCTCAGACCGGGCACATGGTTATGTCCACGCTCCATACGAATAGCGCGTCAGAAACATTGACCCGCCTTCGTAATATGGGCGTGCCGTCCTTCAACATCGCCACATCCGTAAACCTAATCATCGCCCAGCGCTTGGCACGCAAGCTTTGCAGCAGTTGCAAGAAGGAGATCACCGTCCCACCTGAAACCCAGGCGGCTGAGGGCTTTCCAGCAGAGAAAGTGGGCAACATCAAGCTCTTTGGTCCGGTTGGCTGCGAGCACTGCAAGAACGGTTACAAGGGGCGCGTGGGGATTTATGAAGTAGTTAAAATCACGCCCGCACTGCAAAGAATTATCATGGAGGAAGGTAACTCCATCGATATTGCCGAGCAGATGCGCAAAGACGGCTTTAACGACCTGCGCACCTCCGGACTGCTAAAGGCCATGAACGGCCTCACCAGTCTTGAGGAAATCAACCGCGTAACCAAGGATTAAAAAAATGGCGGAGAAAGCGCTCAAGACCACTACCTTCCAGTGGGAAGGTAAGGACAAAAGAGGCAACAAGCTCAAGGGCGAAGTGTCCAGTACAGCAATGCCTCTGGTGCGCGCGCAGCTACGCTCGCAGGGCATCATCGTCGACAAGGTGAAAAAGAAGCCGAAACCGCTCTTTGGCGGAGGCGGCAAAAAGATCAAGCCGATGGACATCGCCCTGTTCACCCGGCAAATGGCGACGATGATGGGGGCAGGCGTTCCCCTACTGCAGTCCTTTGACATTATTTCCGAAGGCTGTGAGAACCCTAACGTCCGAACGCTTATTGAGAACGTGAAGCAGGAAGTGGCTGCCGGTAACAGCCTGGCCAACTCTCTGCGTAAATTCCCGCTCTATTTCGATGACCTGTATTGCAATCTGGTCGACTCCGGCGAGCAGTCCGGCGCCCTCGAGCAGTTGCTCGATCGAGTAGCAACCTATAAAGAAAAGACAGAAGCACTTAAGGCGAAGATAAAAAAGGCAATGACTTACCCAATTGCGGTAATCGTTGTTGCAGTGATAGTCACCGCAATCCTGCTTATCAAAGTTGTCCCAACCTTTCAGGGTGTTTTTGCTGGGTTTGGCGCAGAACTCCCCGCATTTACGATGATGGTAATTCGCCTCTCTGAATTCATGCAGGAATGGTGGTTCCTTATTCTCCTCGCAATCATTGGCTCTATCTTCGGATTTAAAGAACTACACCGACGAAGCGAAAAATTCCGCGATGGGCTTGATCGGACAATGCTTAAGCTCCCCATTTTTGGCGGCATCCTCTACAAGGCAGTAGTTGCACGCTTCGGCCGCACCCTGGCAACCACCTTCTCGGCAGGCGTGCCGCTGGTTGATGCCCTGGACTCGGTTGCAGGCGCCACGGGCAACGTGGTTTTCCGCAATGCGGTGAACAAAATCAAGCAGGATGTTTCGACAGGTATGCAGTTGAACTTCTCAATGCGCACTACCGGCGTTTTCCCTGCCATGGCCATACAAATGACAGCCATCGGCGAAGAATCTGGCGCCCTAGATGAAATGCTAGACAAGGTTGCCTCCTACTATGAAGCCGAGGTCGACAATGCCGTAGATAACCTCACGACACTTCTTGAGCCACTGATCATGGCCGTTCTGGGTGTGCTCGTCGGCGGCCTCATTATCGCAATGTACCTTCCAATCTTCAGTCTCGGCGGCGTTATTGGATAATGACGCTAGTTGAATTCATGGCCGGCAATTCGCCGGCTTTTGTTTTGTGCTCTGCCGTACTGGGCATGCTTGTCGGCAGCTTCCTCAACGTAGTGATCTACCGTCTTCCAGTCATGATGCAACGCGACTGGCGGCAGCAAGCCCGGGAGATTCTTGAACTCCCCGAGGAGCCCAAGCAGGACACTTTCAACCTGATCCTGCCGAACTCCTGCTGCCCCAACTGCGGCCATCAGATTCGCCCTTGGGAGAACATCCCGGTGGTGAGCTATCTGTTTCTGCGCGGCAAATGCTCGAGCTGCAAGGCACCGATCAGCAAACGCTATCCGTTGATCGAACTAGCCTGCGGCCTGCTGTCCGGCTATGTGGCGTTCCACTACGGATTCGGCTGGCAGGCAGCCGGAGTTCTGGTGCTGACCTGGGGCCTGCTGGCGATGAGCATGATCGATTGCGATCACCAGCTTCTGCCAGATGCCCTGGTACTTCCGCTGCTGTGGATGGGCCTGATCGCCAACCTCTTCGGTGTTTTCACCAGCCTGGAGGACGCCCTGTGGGGTGCCATCGCCGGCTACCTGAGCCTGTGGTCGGTGTACTGGCTGTTCAAGCTGCTGACTGGCAAGGAAGGCATGGGCTACGGCGATTTCAAGCTGCTGGCCATGCTCGGCGCCTGGGGTGGCTGGCAGATTCTGCCGCTGACCATCCTGCTGTCCTCGCTGGTCGGCGCCGTGCTCGGGGTGATCATGCTGCGCCTGCGCAATCAGGAAACCAGCACGCCCATCCCCTTCGGCCCCTATCTGGCCATTGCCGGCTGGATCGCATTGCTCTGGGGTGATCAAATAACCGGGACCTATCTGCATTTCGCCGGTTTTAGATGAGCAAACCCTGGATTCTCGGCCTTACGGGCGGCATCGGTAGCGGCAAGAGCGCCGTTGCCCAACTCTTCATCGACCTCGGCGTGCATCTGGTGGACGCCGATCACGCCGCTCGCTGGGTAGTCGAGCCGGGGCGCCCTGCCCTGGCGACGATTGTCGAGCGCTTCGGCGCGCAGGTGCTGCAGGCCGACGGCACGCTGGATCGCGCAGCCCTGCGCCATCTGGTGTTCCAGGACGAACAACAGCGTCGCTGGCTAGAAAGCCTGCTGCATCCTCTGATCTTCCAGGAGATCAACCAGCACCTGGCCCGCGCCGAATCGCCTTACGCCATCCTGGTGTCGCCGCTGCTGGTGGAGTCCGGCCAGCATCGCATGACCCAGCGTGTGCTGGTGGTCGACGCCCCCGAGCACCTGCAGCTGCAACGCAGCATGCTGCGCGACAGCAGCTCCGAGGAGCAGATCCGCGCCATCCTCAAGGCGCAGACCAGCCGCGAGGAGCGCCTGCGCCACGCCAATGACGTGCTGATCAACGACCGCGACCTGGCCTGGCTGCAGAGCGAGGTCGAACGCCTACATCACTTCTATCTGACCCTGCGCGGAGGCCAACCATGAGCACCACAGTGGAATGTCCGACCTGCGGAGCACCCGTGGAATGGGGGCCGCAGAGCCCCAACCGGCCCTTCTGCAGCGAGCGCTGCAAGCTGATCGACCTCGGCGCCTGGGCGTCCGAGAGCCACGCCATCCCCGGTGACTCCCTGGAGGACTCGCCCTTCTCCGACGATCTGCCACCGCGCGAGCACTGATCACGCCGCAGCCCATCACGGCCGCATCAAGGCGTAGTCGCGCTCCGGATCCAGATTGTCGGCAAGAAACTGCAGCTCCTGCGCCAGATCGGCCACCTCGCGCTCCAGGCGATTCAGCTCCACCGCCTCGCTGAGCAGCGCCCGCAGACTCAATAACGGATCGAAGCCCTGCCTCTGCGCCTGCTGCAGGCTGCTCTCCAGCTCTCGCCGCGCCCATGCGTGCACACCCATGATCTCGCCCTCCCGCGCCATTTCTCCCAGCATGGGGCAGGACGAGCCGCGAGGCTTGATCCAGATCAGCTGCGCTAGCGGGATAAACCGCGCCTATGGACGGCGATCCGTATCGTCACCCTTCCACGGCGCCGCCAGGTAACGGGTGCGATTGAAAGTCTCCAGCCAGTCCGGATAGAACACCACCAGACCGGTGACCAGCATGCCGTTGATGAAGGCCTCGGGGAACATCACCAGCCACAGGTAGCCGACGAAGTCCTCCAGCCAGGGCGGCATCACGTACAGCCCGTCATGCCAGAGCAGCCCCAGCCCGCCGAGCAGGCAGACCAGCGCCGTCAGCGCGGCGGGAAAGAAGCCGCAGCAGAAGATGTAGACGAACAGATTGCGCGGCTGGCGTCGTTCCACCAGCACGGCAAAGGTTTCGGCGATGGCCACAGGCACGGCCACCAGCAGCAGGCCATTGACGCCCAGGGCCGCCCAGTCCAGGCGCCCCAGCGCCAGCAGGCCAAGCTGCGCGGCAAAGCCGCAGAGCAGCGCCAGCGGCCAATCCAGCAGCAGGGTCACGGCCGTCATGCCGATGAAGTGAAAGGACAGCCCCGAGGCGAAGTCGCGACGCACCAGCCACAACAGAAACAGCGCCAGCATCGTGCCGAACAGCAGGTGCTGGCGGCGCTGATCGCTGAACAGCTCGACCCAGGGCGCACGCCATAGCGCCCACAACAGCACCAGGGCGTAACTCAGCCAGCCCAGCCACAGACTGGTCGGCAGCAGCAGCTCGGCGGCGATCATGACGCGCCCCTGGTCGAGAACACCTGGATATCCGTGCGTGCGCTCCAGCCCTGTTGCGCCTGCCAGAAATCCAGAGCCTCGGGGGCATCGCCCAGCACGAAGACGTGGGACTTGCCCACGCCGAGCGCCGCCAGCCTGGCCAACGCCTCGTCCAGCAGCGCCCTGGCCAGGCCGCGACCACGCCAGGGAGCATCGACCACCAGATGCTGCAGATAGCCGCGGCGACCGTCGTGCCCCACCAGCAGGCAGGCGATGGGCGTGCCATCGGTCTCGATCAATAGGCTCAGCTCGGGATTGCGCGCCAGATAGCGACAGAACGGCTCATAGGCATCCTCGGGACGCATACAGATGCCAGGCGTGCGCTGCCACAGCGCGAGCAATGCGGCGTGATCGGCGGGAATGATGGCGCGTATCTGCATGGCGGTTTCCGTGGCTGCTCGGCGCAGTCTACCGCGCCCGAACGCGGCTGGCTTTTACGCTATGCTGCGGCCATGGACGACTCCGACTACCTGCGCCTGCTCACACGCCAGGCGGAACAGGCCAACGAATTTCTCTCCAATGCACGCAAATGGGAGCGCGAGCGCTGGGTTTGCCAGCGCCTACTGACGGCGCTCAACCTGCGCCACCGGCAGGACGAGTTCGCCACCGGCCAGGAGCCACCGGACGTGCTGTTCCGCGGCGCCAACTTCGAGGTGTTCTTCGTCCTCGATCGTGATCGCCGCCTCAACGACGAGTGGCGCGAGGAGCTGCAACGTCGCCGCAGCGCCCTGTCCCTCAGCCAGCTGCTGCGTCGCGAGGCTCGCCCACGGCGTATTCCGGCCAGCGAACTGCAGGCGCGCCTGGCACCGACCCTACGCAAGAAGGCGCACAACTACGGCGAGCGCGGCCTCGACCCAGGCGAGCTGGACCTGCTCGCCTATGTCAGCCTCAAGCGCGAAGTGCTGGACCTCAACAGCCCCTTCCCGCCACCCAGCGAATACCTGCGCCACGGCTGGCGCTCGCTGTCGCTGGTCGGCCCCAACTATGCCCGGGTGCTGTTCGCCCACCGCGACGCGCCGGACTTCCTGCGCCACAACCTGGGCCGCACCGTGCTGTTCGACGTCGGTATCAGCCTGTGAGCGAGCTATTGGAGTTGCTCGCCAGCGTGCCCCAGTGCGGCCATGTGCGCTGGCTCGGGGTACGCCCGCAGGCCCGCGGCGCGATGCTCGAACCGGAAGCCGTCGAGGCCCGGCGCGAAGCCGGCCTGACCGGCGATCACGCCCGCCCCGGGCCGCGCAATGCGCGCCAGGTGACGCTGATCCAATGGGAACACCTGGCGGTGGTCAGCGCGCTACTGAATCGCGAGATCACTCCGGCCGATCTGCGTCGCAACATCGCCATCGCCGGCATCAACCTGTTCAGCCTCAAGGGTCGGCGCTTCCGCATCGGCCAGGCGCTGCTGGAAACCACCGGCTGGTGCCAACCTTGCGCACGCCTGGAGCAGCGCCTCGGGCCGGGCACTTTCCAGGCCATGCGCGGGCATGGCGGGATCACCGCGCGGGTGATCGAGGGCGGCATCATCCGCCTGGACGATCAAGTGCGCGTTGAGCCGGCATGAGGGACGTGCCTAGAATGGGCACATTATTCGAGAGGATCGCCATGAGCAGCCGTCTCAGCCCGGAAGACCAGCAACGCGTCGAGCAGTATCTCAGCGCTCCGCAGCATCAGGTGGAGCGCCAGCCGTTCCGCCCCTGGCGCCTTCTGTTGATCGTCATCGCCCTGACGATCGGCCTCGGCCTCCTCTCCCGCCTACTTGTCGGACTGGCGCTATGAGCCGCATCGCGCTCGCCCAGTCGGGTCTACCGCTTTCCTTAAGCCTTGTGAGATATCCCCATGACTCATCGCATCGTGATCGTCGGCGGCGGCGCCGGCGGCCTGGAGCTTGCTACCCGCCTGGGTAGAACCCTGGGCAAACGCAAACAGGCCAGCATCGTGCTGGTCGACGCCAACCTCACCCATATCTGGAAACCGCTGCTGCACGAGGTCGCCGCCGGCTCGCTGAACTCCTCCGAGGACGAGCTGAACTACGTGGCCCAGGGCAAGTGGAACCACTTCGAGTTCCAGCTCGGGCGCATGAGCGGCCTGGACCGTGCGCGCAAAACCATCAAGCTGGCCGCCACCCTGGACGAGGATGGCGGCGAGCTGCTGGCCGAACGCGAGCTGACCTACGACAGCCTGGTGATCGCCGTCGGCAGTACCACCAATGACTTCGGCACGCCCGGTGCCGCCGAGCACTGCATCTTCCTCGACACCCGCGAGCAGGCCGAGCGCTTCCACCGGCAGATGCTCAGCCACTACCTGCGCGCCCACGCCGGCAACAGCGACGACGGCCGCATCAGCATCGCCATCGTCGGCGCCGGCGCCACCGGCGTGGAGCTGGCCGCCGAGCTGCACCACGCCGCCCACGAACTGGCCGCCTACGGCCTGGATCGCATCCAGCCGCAGAACATGCGCATCACCCTGATCGAGGCCGGCCCCCGCGTGCTGCCGGCGTTGCCGGAGCGCATCAGCGGCCCGGTACACAAGACACTGGAGAAGCTCGGCGTCACCGTGCTGACCGGCACCGCGGTAAGCCAGGTGACCGCCGAGGCGCTGCTCACCGCCCAGGGCATGGAGGTTCCCGCCAGCCTCAAGGTGTGGGCCGCCGGCATCCGCGCGCCGGCCTTCCTCAAGGATCTGGACGGTCTGGAGAGCAACCGCATCAACCAGCTGCTGGTGCGGCCGACCCTGCAGACCACCCTGGACGACAATATCTTCGCCTTCGGTGACTGCGCCGCCTGCCCGCTCGGCGACGGCAGCGAGCGCACCATCCCGCCGCGCGCCCAGGCCGCTCACCAGCAGGCCTCGCTGCTGGCCAAGGCGCTCAAGCTGCGCCTGGACGGCCAGGCCCTGCCGGAATTCCGCTACCGCGATTACGGTTCGCTGATCTCGCTGTCGCGCTTCTCGGCGGTGGGCAACCTGATGGGCAATCTGATGGGCAGCGTGAAGCTGGAGGGTTGGCTGGCGCGGATGTTCTACGTGTCGCTGTACCGCATGCACCAGATGGCGCTGTATGGCGTGCTGCGCACCGCCCTGCTGATGCTCGGCGACCGCATCGGCCGCAGCACCGAGCCACGCCTGAAGCTGCACTAGCCAGGATAGGGGCGGTTCGCCGCCCCTTCCCGCATCGCCAGTTTTCTTACAGACAACAAAAAGCCCGCACTAGGCGGGCTTTTCGTTTAAATGATGGTGGGTCGTGTAGGATTCGAACCTACGACCAATTGGTTAAAAGCCAACTGCTCTACCGACTGAGCTAACGACCCAAGTGGTCGGGGTAGGGGGATTCGAACTCCCGACATCTTGCTCCCAAAGCAAGCGCGCTACCGGACTGCGCTATACCCCGCCAGGAAAATTGGCTCCGCGACCTGGACTCGAACCAGGGACCCAATGATTAACAGTCATTTGCTCTACCGACTGAGCTATCGCGGAACTACGATTTTCCAATCTCCTCTACCGGACCGGCCAGGCCGATTCCCGTATCAGAGGCGCGCCATTTTACGGCCCAGAATGCTTATGTCAACCCTGACAACGAGTTATTTCATCCGCACCGCCACCGGCAATAAAAGGCTACTCTATTGCTGGAAACATGATTGAGATCACAGCGATAGCCTCGACCAAGCTGTCGCCCCAGGACGTCGCATGAGCTCGCAGGACCTCCCACCACCCCATATTCCCGGCGTCGCCAGCCGCGCCATCCAGCCCCGCTTCAGCGAGCTGGTCCAGGATTGCCGCAAGCTGGTGATGAACAACCTGGCCGAACACCTGACCGGGCTGTTCGCGCAGGTTGACGACACGCTCTTCGAAGGCGCCGAAAAGGCCGAGAACAATAAGGTGCAGAGCCTGTTCTTCGATGCCATGCGCGACCTGCGCAAGCTGCGCCCGCAGATAGAACGCAGCTACCACCAGCGCATCGCGCAGAACTTCGCCGACTTCCTCGACGGCAAGCTCAAGGCCAAGCCCCAGGACGGGGAAGCGGATGGCGAACACCTGAGCCTGATGCAGAACGAGGAGTACGAGGAAAGCCTGCAGGTGACCAACATGGTCAGCAAGGTCAAGGCGCGCAGCACCCGCGCCCTATTCGCCCTGGAACAGCGCCTGGCCCTGCTCAACAACGGCCAGAAGCTGGTCGAGGATGCCAACCCCTTCGGCCCCCAGGCCCTGGCGGAAGCCTTCCGCGAGGCGCTGACACCTCACCCGCTGCCGCTGCGGATCAAGGTCATCCTCTACATGCTGTTCGACCGGCATGTGATGCAGGGCCTGGATACGCTGTACGAGATGCTCAACCAGCGCCTGATCAACGCCGGCATCCTGCCCAACCTCAAGTTCACCGCCCAGCGCTCGCCGTCCGCCAGCCCGCCCAGTCGCCCGGCGGAGGGCGGTACAACAGCGGCACAAGCACCGACCGGTATGGCGCGGGCTGCCAACTTCGCGCTGCCTGGGGTTAGCCATGCCGGCGCGGCGCAGACCGCCCAGGCAGCCGCGCCGATCATTCAGGCCCCGGCGGACCTCAGCGCCCCCCCGCCGCAGGACCCCGGCCAGCTGTTCGGCGGTCTGGCCGCCCTGCTCGGCGAGCGTCGCCAGCAGGACCTCGACGCACCGCTGCCGGGCGGCACCCGCAGCATCGCCAGCTTCGCCCCGCGCACGGCCACCAGCACCTACAGCGCCGGCGAGCTGCTCGAGGCGCTCACCCGCCTGCAACAGCAGTCCGCCAGCACCCTGACCCAGCGTCTGCAGGGCCCGCAGCCGGTCGAGGACATCAAGGTCAACCTGCAGCAGCAGCTGGAGTCTCTCAGCAGCCTGCCGGGTCAGCAGAAGCTGGCCGATCAGGAAGCCGACGTGATCGACCTGGTCGGCATGCTGTTCGACTTCATCCTCGACGACGACAACCTGCCGCACAGCTGCAAGACCGCCCTCTCCCACCTGCACACGCCCTACCTGAAGGTGGCGCTGCAGGACAAGGCGCTGTTCACCCAGCACCACCACCCGGCCAGGCGCCTGCTCAACACCATGGCCCAGGCCGGCGTGCTGTATGGCGGCGAAGGTGACGAGCGCGGCCTGCTGGCGAAAATCCACTGGGTGGTGGAGCGGGTGATCCACGGTTTCACCGGCGACCTGCTGCTGTTCGACAACCTGCTGGAGGAGTTCAACGAGTTCGTCGCCACGCTCAAACACAAGGTCGAGCTGCGCGAGAAGCGCGCGGTGGAGGCCGCCAAGGGCCGTGATCGCCTGCTCGGCGCGCGCCAGCAAGCAGTCGCGGTGATCCAGAACGTGCTGCGCGAGCGTCAGCTGCCGAGCGTGATCCACAACTTCCTCGAACTGACCTGGGCCGACGTGCTGGTCTTCGTCCTGCTACGCCATGGCGAGCGCAGCGCCGAGTGGCAGCGCGCCGGCGAGGTGGCCGAGCAACTTGCCTGGAGCGGCACGCCGCTGGATGCCGATGGCCGCAGTCGCCTGCAGAATCTGCGTGTCACCCTGCTGGACGAGCTGCGCAAGGGCCTGGAGTTGCTCGGCGGCTACCACGAGGACGGCATTCGCCGCCTGCTGCAGGACATAGTCGCCTGCCAGCACGCGGTGCAGGCCCAGCAGCCGCAGCTGGCCGCGCAGATCAAGAGCCAGCTGCAGGAGAGCCCGCTGGGCGCCATGCTCGGCGAGGACGCCGCCCTGGCCGAACCGGTCAAGCGCGAGGGCCAGCTGACGGCACGCGCCCAGGCGCTGATCAAGGAACTGCAGCAGCTTGAGTTCGGCACCTGGTTCGAGTTCGTCCAGGGCAAGGACACCCAGACCCTCAAGCTGTCCTGGTTCAGCCCGACCACCCACAACTACATGTTCGTCGATCACAGCGGCCAGCGGGTGGCGGTCAAGCCGATCCGTCAGTTGGCCAACGAAATGGAACAGGGCCTGGCGCGCATCGTCGCACCGGAGCGCAGCGCACCCCTGGTGGACCGCGCCCTGGGCGCCATCTATCGCGTTCTGCAGCGCTTCACCGGGCGCGCCAACGAAGTCGGACAAGGAGCCTGAATGGACGATCGTCGCCAGCACAGCCGCCACACCACGCAACTGGGCATCGATGTACTCGACCTGCACAGCGGCCGCCGCCTGGGCCGCATCGTCGACCTCTCCGAGGACGGCTTCATGCTGGTCAGCGAGGCTCCGCCGGAGGCCGACTCGGTCTGGGAGTGCCGCCTGGTGCTGGACCAGCCCCTGGACGGCATCCATGAGGTCCGCGTAGGTGCCGACTGCCTGTGGAGCCGCGCCGGTGAGGCCGGACACAACGGCTGGTGCGGCTTCCATATCATCGACCTGGCCGACGATCAGGTCGGCCCCCTGGCGTTGCTGTTGCGCCACCTGCAGGTCTGAATGAAAAAGCCCCGGTCTCCCGGGGCTTCTTCATGATCGCCGAACTCAGGCGAAGACGATCTCGTCGCCCTCGACCCGTGCCTGGATCGCCATGCCGGGCAGGAAGCTGCCGGCCAGGATCTGCTGCGCCAACGGGTTCTCGATCCAGCGCTGGATGGCCCGCTTCAGCGGCCGCGCGCCGTATACCGGATCGAAACCGACCGACACCAGCTTGTCCAGCGCCTCGGCGGACAGCTCCAGGCTCAGCTCGCGCTCGGCCAGGCGCTGACGCAGGCGCGCCAGCTGGATCTCGGCGATGCCGGCGATCTGCTCGCGGCCCAGCGGCTCGAACACCACCACCTCATCGATGCGGTTGACGAACTCCGGGCGGAAGTGGCTGCTCACCGCATCCAGCACCGCCGCGCGTTGCGCCTCGCGGTCGCCGACCAGCTCCTGGATCTGCGCCGAGCCGAGGTTGGAGGTCATCACCACCACGGCGTTGCGGAAGTCCACGGTGCGCCCCTGGCTGTCGGTCAGGCGACCGTCTTCCAGCACCTGCAGCAGCACGTTGAACACGTCCGGATGGGCCTTCTCCACCTCGTCCAGGAGGATCACCGAGTAGGGCTTGCGGCGCACCGCCTCGGTCAGATAGCCACCCTCCTCGTAGCCCACGTAACCGGGCGGTGCGCCGATCAGACGCGCGACGGAATGTTTCTCCATGAACTCGGACATGTCGATGCGCACCATGGCCTCCTCGGTGTCGAAGAGGAACTCGGCCAGCGCCTTGCACAGCTCGGTCTTGCCCACCCCGGTGGGGCCGAGGAAGAGGAAGGAGCCACTGGGGCGATTCGGGTCGGACAGCCCAGCGCGGGAACGCCGTACGGCGTTGGCCACCGCCACCACCGCCTCGTGCTGGCCGATCACCCGCTTGTGCAGGTCATCCTCCATGCGCAGCAGCTTCTCGCGTTCGCCCTCGAGCATCTTGGCCACCGGGATGCCGGTCCACTTGGACACCACCTCGGCGATCTCCTCGTCGGTGACCTTGTTGCGCAGCAGCTGGTTCTCGCTCTTGCCGTGCTGGTCGACCATCTGCAGGCTGCGCTCCAGATCGGGAATGATGCCGTACTGCAGCTCGGCCATGCGCTGCAGGTCGGACCGGCGCCGCGCCGCCTCGAGGTCGGCCTTGGCCTGCTCGATCTTCTGCTGGATCTGCGCCGAGCCTTGCACCTCGGCCTTCTCCGACTTCCAGATCTCTTCCAGATCGGCGTATTCCAGCTCCAGCTTGGCGATGTCGTCCTGCAGCTTCTCCAGGCGTTTCTTGGTCGCCTCGTCGTCCTCCTTCTTCAGCGCCTCGCGCTCGATCTTCAGCTGGATCAGGCGACGCTCCAGGCGATCCAGGGCCTCAGGCTTGGAGTCGATCTCCATGCGGATGCGGCTGGCGGCCTCGTCGATCAGGTCGATGGCCTTGTCCGGCAACTGGCGATCGGTGATGTAGCGATGGCTGAGCTTGGCCGCGGCGATGATCGCGCCGTCGGTGATGGTCACCCCGTGGTGCACCTCGTAGCGCTCCTTGAGGCCGCGCAGGATGGCGATGGTGTCTTCCTCGCTCGGCTCGTCCACCAGCACCTTCTGGAAGCGCCGCTCCAGGGCGGCATCCTTCTCGATGTACTGGCGGTATTCATCCAGGGTGGTGGCGCCGACGCAGTGCAGCTCGCCACGGGCCAGAGCCGGCTTGAGCATGTTGCCGGCGTCCATCGCGCCTTCGGCCTTGCCGGCGCCGACCATGGTGTGCAGCTCGTCGATGAACAGGATGATCCGTCCTTCCTGCTTGCCCAGCTCGTTGAGCACTGCCTTCAGGCGCTCCTCGAACTCGCCGCGGAACTTGGCGCCGGCGATCAGCGAGCCCATATCCAGGGCCAGCAGGCGTTTGTCCTTCAGTCCATCCGGCACTTCGCCATTGATGATGCGCTGAGCCAGGCCCTCGGCGATGGCGGTCTTGCCGACGCCGGGCTCGCCGATCAGCACCGGGTTGTTCTTGGTACGCCGCTGCAGAACCTGGATGGTGCGACGAATCTCGTCGTCACGGCCGATCACCGGGTCCAGCCGACCTTCCTCGGCACGCTTGGTCAGGTCGACGCAGTACTTGTCCAGGGCCTGGCGCGACTCCTCGACATTGGGGTCGTTGACCGCCTGGCCGCCGCGCAGGTTGGCGATGGCATTTTCCAGGGCCTTCTTCGACACGCCCTGGGACAGCAGCAACTTGCCCAGCTTGGTGTTCTCGTCCATGGCGGCCAGCAGCACCAGCTCGCTGGAGATGAACTGGTCGCCCTTCTGCTGGGCCAGGCGGTCGGCCTGGTTGAGCAGGCGCGCCAGGTCCTGCGACAGGTTCACGTCGCCGGTGGGGTTCTGGATCTTGGGCAGGCCGTCCAGCTCCTTGGCCAGGGCCTTGCGCAGGGCGCCGACATCGAAGCCGACCTGCATCAGCAGCGGCTTGATCGAGCCGCCCTGCTGATCCAGCAGGGCCTGCATCAGATGCAGCGGCTCGATGGCGGCATGGTCGAGGCCGACGGCCGTGGACTGGGCGTCGGACAGGGCAAGCTGAAGCTTGCTGGTGAGACGATCGATACGCATGAATTGTCCTTCCTTCAGAAAGCGGGCCGGAGCGCTGAACCGCTCCTCTGAGTGAAGCCCGGTATTGCTCTGTAGATAGGGACAGTTTCGGCCGATTCAAGCGCCAATTATTTGCTGCGAATCAATCGACCAGCCACACCAGCGAGGCGAAGCGCCCGGTGCGGGCGGCGCGGCGGTAGGAGAAGAAGCGCTCGTCGCCGACGGTACAGAGGCCGCCGCCATACACGGCGGTGACACCACGGGCCGCCAGACGGATGCGCGCCAGGGCATAGATGTCGGCCATGTATTTGCCAGGGTTGCGGCTGGAGCCGAAGGCGCACTCGGCCTCGGCATGCTGGGATACGAACGCCTCGCGCACTTCCGGACCGACCTCGAAGGCCTGGGGACCGATGGCCGGACCCAGCCAGACCAAGACCTCGGATGGCTCGACGGCCAGGGCATCCAGGGTATTTTCCAGCACGCCATTTGCCAGCCCGCGCCAGCCGGCATGGGCTGCCGCCACGCGAGTACCGGCACGGTCGCAGAACAGCGCCGGCAGGCAGTCGGCGGTCAGCACGGAACAGGCGATGCCCGGCGTGGCACTCCAGCTGGCGTCGGCGACGGGTACGTGGGCAGGGTCGGCTTCGACCACGTCGGGGCTGTGCACCTGCCTCAGCCAGGCCGGCTGGCAATCCAGGCGCTCGACCAGCAGACGGCGGTTGTCGGCCACGGCCTGCGGATCATCCTCGACGTGATCGCCGAGGTTGAGGCTGTCGAAGGGCTGCAGGCTGATGCCACCGGCTCTCGTGGTGACACAGGCACGGACGTTGGCCGGGGCCGACCAGTCCGGCAGCAGCCAGTCAGACGAAGGATTCATTGTCCTGGCGCAGCAGCGAGAGCATCCACACCAGATCTTCCGGCAGCGGCGAGACCCACTTCATGCGCTGCCCGGTGGCGGGGTGCTCCAGCTCCAGGAAGCGCGCGTGCAGGGCCTGGCGCGGGAACTCCTTGAGGGTCTGCACCAGAGTCGGGCTGGCCGCCGGCGGAATGCGGAAGCGCCCGGCATACAGCGGGTCGCCGATCAGCGGGTAGCCGACATGGGTCATGTGCACGCGAATCTGGTGGGTACGGCCGGTCTCCAGCTTGACCCGCACATGGGTGTGCGAGCGGAAACGCTCCAGCACCCGGTAGTGGGTCACGGCCGGCTTGCCGCCATCGATCACCGCCATGCGCTGGCGATTGGCCGAGCTGCGACCGATCGGCGCGTCGACGGTGGCACCGGAGGTGATCACGCCGATGCAGATGCATTCGTAGATGCGGCTGACCGTGCGCTTCTGCAGCTGGTCGACCAGCTTGGTCTGCGCCTGCAGGGTCTTGGCCACCACCATCAGGCCGGTGGTGTCCTTGTCCAGGCGATGGACGATGCCGGCGCGCGGCACGTTGATGATGTCCGGCACATGGTGCAGAAGGGCGTTGAGCAGGGTGCCATCGGCATGCCCGGCAGCCGGGTGGACCACCAAGCCGGCCGGCTTGTCGATCACCAGGATGTGCTCGTCCTCGTAGACGATGTTCAGCGGGATGTCCTGGGCCACCCATTCGCCCTGAGCCTCCTGCTCGGCCTCCAGGCTGAGCACGGCGCCGCTGTGGACGGTGTCACGCGGGCGCAGCACGGCGCCATCAACGGTCAGGCGGCCGTCCTTGATCCAGGTCGACAGGCGCGAACGCGAGTACTCGTCGAACAGCTGGGCGGCGACCTGGTCGAGGCGCTGACCACCGAGGTAGGACGGCACTTCGGCGGTGAGTTGGATGAGCTGATCGGAATCTTCGGACATGGGCTGCTGCGGAGGGCGGTGCGGCTTTTGGTTTCGGCGGCACGCTGTGGTTAAATACGGCGTCTTTGTCCCGGCGTTTTCCGGGGCGCTCATCATAACAGGACGGTCGAGGCCTAGACAGCCGCCGTCACAGGGACGCAAGCCACCATGCAAGTGAAACACCTGCTGCTGATCGCCACCCTCGCCTTCGTTGCCGCGTGCTCCTCCAACAAGCCGGAAGTGGATGAGAACCTGAGCGAGACCGAGCTCTACCAGCAGGCCCAGAAAGATCTCAGCAGCAACAGCTACAACAATGCCATCGCCAAGCTGAAGGCCCTGGAGTCCCGCTACCCGTTCGGCCGTTACGCCGAGCAGGCCCAGCTCGAGCTGATCTACGCCTACTACAAGAACGTCGAGCCGGAGGCCGCCAAGTCCGCCGCCGAACGCTTCATCCGCCTGCACCCGCAGCACGCCAACGTCGACTACGCCTACTACCTCAAGGGCCTGGCCTCGTTCGACCAGGACCGCGGCCTGATCGCCCGCTTCATCCCGCTGGACCTGACCAAGCGCGACCCGGGCGCCGCCCGCGACTCGTACAACGAGTTCGCCCAGCTCACCAGCCGCTACCCCAACAGCCTCTACGCGCCGGACGCCAAGGCGCGCATGGTCTACCTGCGCAACCTGCTGGCCGCCTACGAGATCCACGCCGGTCGCTACTACCTGACCCGTCAGGCCTATGTCGCCGCTGCCAACCGCGGCCGCTATGTGGTGGAAAACTTCCAGGAAACCCCCGCCGTCGGCGACGGCCTGGCCCTGATGGTCGAGGCCTACCAGCGCCTGGAGCTGAACGATCTGGCCGCCACCAGCCTGGAAACCCTGAAACTGAACTACCCGGACCACCCGACCCTGGTCGACGGCCAGTTCGTGCCCCTGGAAGAGGAAGCGGACAACCGCTCCTGGCTGGCCAAGGCCACTCTGGGTCTGATCGAATCCGACGCACCGCTGCCGCCGGGCGAGACCCGCGCCAGCCAGGACGTGATTCGCCAGTACGAGGAAGCCCAGGAAGATATCCCGGACGAACTGCAGCCGGAGAACCAGGGTGAAGAAGCCCAGGAAGACCTGGAGAGCGAAGCGGAAGGCAACAGCGACGACCGCTCCTGGTTCAGCTACATGACTTTCGGCCTGTTCGACTGAGCCGCCAGCGCGACACGAGAAGGGAGGCCTGGCCTCCCTTTTTTATGCCTGCGCCCCGCGTAACGGTGCACGATAGGAGCGTTTTCCTGCTGCGCCACCAGCGGCTCCTTGGCTAAACTGCCAGCCTGCCAACGAGAGAGCAAACCATGTTCCGTCTGCTGTTCTGGGCCGCCGTGATCGCCGCCGCCGTCTGGCTGTGGCGCCGCTTCAATCGCCCCGCCGCCCCAGCGGCAAAGCCAGATGAAGATCAGCCGGCGCCGATGGTGCGCTGCGCCCAGTGCGGCGTGCATGTGCCTCGCGACAAGGCGCTACCTCAAGAGCAGCTCTGGTATTGCAGCCAGGCCCACCTGAAGCAGGGGCAGCCCCGGCAGTGAGCGCAGAGCACCTGACTCTCGACGGCATCCCCGGCCGGCGGATACTGCGGCTGTACAACCTGTACCGGGTCGCCCTCGGCCTGGCGCTGGTTCTGCTGATCTCCAGCAACCTGGACAGCGAGCTACTGGAGCTGGCGCATGTGCAGCTGTTCCGCTACGGCAGCTGGGCGTACCTGATAGTCAACGTCCTGATAACGGTGCTGATGCAGCGCCCCAAGCACCTGATTCAGGTGTTTGGCCTGGCACTGTTCGACGTACTCCTGCTCTGCGCGTTGTTCTACTCGGCGGGTGGTACTCCCAGCGGCATCGGCAACTTGCTGATCGTCGCGGTGGCGATTGCCAATATCCTGCTCCGCGGAAGAGTCGGCCTGCTGATCGCTGCCGTCGCTGCCATCGGCATGCTCGCCCTGACCTTCTATCTGAGCCTGCATCGCCCCGCTGCTGGCGCCCAGTTCGTTCAGGCTGGCGCGCTAGGTGCGCTCTGTTTTGCCGCAGCGATTTTTCTCCAAGGCCTCAGTCAACGCCTGCAACAGAGCGAAAACCTGGCCGAACAACGGGCAGTCGATGTCGCCAGCCTCGAAGCGCTCAACTCGCTGATTCTGCAACGAATGCGCACCGGCATCCTGGTGCTGGACAAGCAGCACAAGGTGTTACTGGCCAATCAGGGCGCCCTCGGCATGCTCGGCCGCAGCAGGCTGGAAAACAAAGTGTTGGACCCGCATTGCCCGGACCTGGTCCAGCGCCTGCAACAGTGGCAGCACAATCCGACCCTGCGCCCACAGAGCCTGCAGGCGATAGCCGACGGACCTTTGCTGCAACCCAGTTTTATCCCCCTACACAGGGGCGATGAGCTGCACACATTGATCTTCCTCGACGATATCTCGCAGGTCACCCAGCAGGCGCAGCAGCTCAAGCTTGCGTCCCTAGGCAGACTGACAGCCGGCATCGCCCACGAGATCCGCAACCCGCTGGGCGCCATCAGCCACGCCGCGCAGCTGTTGCAGGAGTCGGAAGACCTGGAGGAGCCTGATCGGCGTCTGGCCCAGATCATCCAGGATCATTCGCGGCGGATGAACATGGTGATCGAGAACGTATTGCAGCTCTCGCGACGCCGCCAGGCCGAGCCGCAACTGCTTGACCTGAAATACTGGCTACATCGCTTCGCCAGCGAATTCCGTAACTCGGCGCGCCTGGATCAGACCCTGCACTTGGAAACCAGTAGCGGCAGCCTGCAGACCCGCATGGACCCACACCAACTGACTCAGGTGTTGACCAACCTGGTGCAGAACGGTCTGCGTTATAGCGCCCAAAGCCATCAATTGGGCCAGGTGTGGCTTAAGCTCTATCGCGACGCCGAGAGCGACCTGCCTACGCTGGAGGTGCTGGACGATGGCCCAGGTGTCCCCACCGAGCAGTTGCAGCATATCTTCGAGCCGTTCTACACCACCGACAACAAGGGCACCGGCCTGGGCCTGTATATTTCCCGCGAGCTTTGCGAAAGCAACCAGGCCCGCCTCGACTACAAACCTCGCGAGGGTGGTGGCAGTTGCTTCCGCATCACCTTCGCCCATCCACGCAAGCTGAGCTGAACATGAGCACCCGGCAGAGAGCCCTGATCGTCGACGACGAGCCCGATATCCGCGAACTCCTGGAAATTACCCTGGGCCGTATGAAGCTCGACACGCGCAGCGCACGCAACGTCAAAGAGGCGAAGGAGTGGCTAGCTCGCGAGCCATTCGATCTGTGCCTGACCGATATGCGCCTGCCCGACGGCACCGGACTGGAGCTGGTGCAGCATATCCAGCAGCGCCACGCGCAAGTTCCGGTGGCGATGATCACCGCCTATGGCAGCCTGGATACTGCAATCAACGCGCTCAAGGCCGGCGCCTTCGACTTCCTGACCAAACCCGTCGATCTCGGCCGCCTGCGTGAACTGGTGGCCACCGCGCTGCGCCTGCGTAGCGGTGAGCACGAAGAGGGGCCGGTCGATACCCGCCTGCTCGGCGATTCGCCACCGATGAAGGCCTTGCGCAACCAGATCCAGAAACTCGCGCGCAGCCAGGCTCCTGTCTATATCAGCGGCGAGTCCGGCAGCGGCAAGGAACTGGTGGCCCGCCTGATCCATGAGCAAGGGCCGCGCAGCGAAAAGCCCTTCGTACCGGTCAACTGCGGCGCCATCCCCTCGGAGCTGATGGAGAGTGAGTTCTTCGGTCACAAGAAGGGCAGCTTCACCGGAGCTATCGAGGATAAACAGGGACTCTTCCAGGCCGCCGACGGTGGCACGCTGTTCCTCGACGAAGTCGCTGATCTGCCCCTAGCCATGCAGGTCAAGCTGCTGCGCGCCATCCAGGAAAAGGCCGTGCGCGCCGTCGGCGGCCAGCAGGAAGTGGTGGTAGATGTACGCATCCTCTGCGCCACTCACAAGGATCTGGCGGCAGAGGTCGCTGCCGGACGCTTCCGCCAGGACTTGTTCTACCGACTTAACGTTATCGAGCTGCGCGTGCCCCCACTGCGCGAGCGCCGCGAAGATATTCCGCTGCTGGCTGAAACCATGCTGCGCCGACTATCCGAAGGCAGTGGCCTAGCAGCCGCGACCATCACCGAGGACGCTCTGGACAAACTCAAGTGCTACCGCTTCCCTGGTAACGTGCGCGAGCTGGAGAACATGCTGGAGCGCGCCTATACCCTGTGCGAGAACGACCAAATACAGGCAATCGACCTGCGCTTGGCAGATGCAACTCCAGCCACAGAAGGCAGTGAAGCTTCACTATCACAGGTCGACAATCTTGAGGACTATCTAGAGGAGATAGAGCGCAGGCTGATCATGCAAGCACTAGAAGAAACTCGCTGGAATCGTACCGCAGCAGCCCAACGCTTAGGGCTGACGTTCCGCTCGATGCGTTATCGCCTAAAAAAGCTCGGGATCGACTGATCAATAGCCCAATCTTGCAGGCGAGTATGGCGCCGGATCAATTATCGGTTTACGGCTCATCATCAGATCAATCAACAACCGGCAGGATGCTGGCGCAAGAACCAAGCCATTCCGATAATGACCGCAATTGAGCCATAGGCCGGGGTACTCTGAAATTTCACCTATGAATGGAATCCCATCTGGGGAACCAGGACGCAGGCCAGCCCAATGACCCACCAAATCGGCATCAGCCAGTGCGGGTAATATCCCTTCGGCAGAATCCTTTAGGCTTGCCAGCGCCTCCATGGTAGGCGCCTTGTCGAAACCGACGTATTCAAGCGTGCTGCCTACAAGAACATGGCCATCTTGACGAGGAATGACATAACGCCCCCTAGCTAAAACCATGGTTGACAAGAAGCTCTCTGAACATTTGTAAAGAAGCATCTGCCCCTTAACCGGCCCAACGGGTAAATGAAACCCCAACGCCTCCATCAAAGAACCGCTCCAAGCTCCTGCAGCCAAAATAACTCGATCAGCCAGCAATCGCCCCCCATCGGCGATTACCCCTCGAACCCGGCCGCTTTCGAATACGAAACCACTAACAGATAACTGTTCGCGCAGAACAACATTGGCCCTGGCCTTCAGAAAAATCCTTAAAGCTTGAAGAAGGCGAGGATTTCTGACATTTGCTACATCCTCAGAGTACAAGGCGCGCTCAAATCCCCTCCCTATCTGTGGAACAGCCTCAACAACAGCAGCGCCTCCCAACTGAACCAAGGGCTTACCCCAGTGTTGAGCCCATGAAACAGCAGCAGGCTCATCTTCAAGGTCAAGCCAGTAAAGACCAGTGCGACACAGCTGAGAGTCCACACCCGTATAGGCAAAAAGCCGGCGCGCTAATTCTGGATAATAATCTTGGGACCAGTTGGCTAACGCAGTGATAGCCGGGCTATAGCGCCAAGGAAAGAGAGGGGAAACAATGCCCCCACCCGCCCAAGAAGCCTCCCCTCCAAGCTTCCCTCTATCAAGCAGCGTGACCTGCCCCCCTTCTTCCGCCAACAAGGCGGCAGTCATCAATCCGATAACCCCTCCCCCGACAACAATTAACCTCTCCACACAATTCTCCATTGCCAAACTCTCGATGCCGGTCTAAACCAACTGATGCCAGGAAGGCAGCAATGTAATGAAGGGACCACGCCATGAGATCAAAAACTCAGCAGGCATTCAGCTTGCTAGATCTACTTTGCGCAATTGTAATTGCTTCGATACTGCTTGGGCTCGCGATTCCGGCGCTAAGCAGCTTCATAGAGAAAAATCAGCAAGAATCCCTGCGAGACAGCTTGCATGCGGCTGTCAATTTTGCCCGCATGCAGGCCGTCCTCCGAAAGCAAGCAGTGGATCTGTGTGCAACCAGCGACGGCCATCGCTGCAACAATCGCTGGCAGGATGGCTGGATGTCAAAGCTAAGCAACGCGCAGAATTCCCTACTCAATCTCACCAAGAAAATGGATAGCAGCCAAGTCTACTGGGCTGGCTTCGAAAAACGCCTACGCTTCTACCCCAATGGGACCAGCCCCACTAGCAACGGACGCTTTTATCAATGCTCAAGCAACGGCATTGCCTGGCAACTCATCATCAATCGCCAAGGTAGAGTTAGACATGCCACGCAAGCCGAGAACCTCGACATGTCAAGCAGATGCCCATAGCAGCGAATTGAGACGACCAGTCATCCGCCGGGGCACACCAGCCGTCCAGCCAGAGGGGACTCACATGGAGAGTTACTGGATGATCACGGTAAGTTAATCCGAGGAGTTTGCTATGTCGCGACTTAAAGGCATGAGGGGATTCAGCCTGATAGAACTGATGGTTGCCATAGCCTTGCTGAGCATCGCTGCAGGAATTGCCATCCCTAACCTGGCCCGCATGGTCCGTAATGGCCAACTTGAATCACAAGCTCAAACACTGGGCAGCCTTCTACAATTCGCACGAAGCGAAGCCGTGATTCGCCGAACGCCCGTAACCATCAGCGCCGCTTCAAACACGTGGACGGTTAGCACTGCCAGCGAAACCTTACGCCGCGAGGAGTTTACTGATGCGCAGGTGACCATCAGTAGCACCCTTTCCCCCATTTCTCTGGCGTTTACTTCGAGCGGCTCGGCCTCGGCGGCATCATTCATTCTCTGCCGCGACAATGAATCGGAGTTTGCCTACCTGCTCACCGTTCAACCTAGCGGGGGCATTCGACTGCACCAGCGCGGCAAAGACGCTGACGACCTTACTAATTTAGGGGACTGCACACCATGACTACAAGCCGCAGCACTGGCTTCACACTGATTGAGATCATGGTAACCCTGATACTAATGACAATCGGGATGCTTGGATTGGTTGCCATGCAAGGAAGAAGTATTCAATACACTACTGACTCAACTCAGAGAAACAACGCCGTCCTGTTAGCTAATGAGCTTATGGAAATGATCCGAGCCAATCCGACTCAGGCAAACCTATATCTTTTCAACCAATTGCCCGCCGCGGGTGCATGCGACACCAATGTTGCGATAGCAAGCAGCAACGTGGCCCAACAGCTAACTTGCTGGAGTAACAAGGCCCGCCTGTTACTGCCTGATACGACCACCCTCGCCAATCAGTTCTATACCTGCCGCTCCTTGACCCCTGGAACCTGTGCAGCCGGATCTGCCATAGAAATTCAGATAGTTTGGCGGGCTACCGGGGATGGATGCCTGGATGCGTCGGTTGCCGCTGGCGGCGATACCAGCATTTGCCGTCTACGTCTGCGCGGAGAGATTTAAGCATGAACAAGCAAGGCGGTATTTCACTAATTGAGCTCATGGTTGCAATGCTTATAAGCGTCTTCCTGCTCCTCGGCGTTACCCAAGTTTATTTGGACAACAAAGAAAGTTATCTTTTCCAGCAAAATCAGGGAAGCAACGTAGAAAATGCAAGATTTTCTATCCTTATATTGGAACAGGAGCTATCTAAAACCGGATACCGGCGCCGTCCTGACGAAACGATGGAAACAGCATTCCCCAAGGACGATGCCTCTTGCGGCGGACTAAGTGCCGGACAAGTATCGAAAAAAATAAGCGACACGTCATTTTGCATTCGTTACCAAGCAGCCTTCCCCAACACCAGAGGCTGTGACGGCAATCTTGCCACTAATATCCCAAACACCCCCTACGTTTCAAGAAGCGGAAGCAACCCTCCTCCAATAATAACAGAAACGTTCAAAATGGAGGACAAGGACCCCAGCGACGGTGACACCGCCATGCAATTAACCTGCAACGGCGAAGTCATTGCATCAAACATTCAGTCCTTGAGCTTCGAGTATGGTGTGAATGACAATGACGAAAAAGCCGTTAAAGAATATACAAAAAATCCTACAGCTACGGCCAATATTAGAGCCGTCAAGTTCTCGGTACTAACCGCAAGCGCACGAGATATAACCAAGGAAGCAGGCAGTGCGGTTTACGAATATTGGTTCAACACCGCCCCAACTGACAAAAAGCTTTACACGATGCTTTCTACCAGTTCTAGCATGAGGAACCTTATGCCATGAAACAATCACTCCCCATGCACTGGCACTTTCCCAAAACACAGCAGGGGGTCAGCCTAGTTGTTGCTCTCGTCTTCTTATTGATCATTACCATGCTAGCCATCTCCAACATGCGTGAGGTTACCCTCGAAACCCGCATCACAAGCAACATGGTAGAAAACAAACAACTCTTGAGCACCGCAGACTCTGCCGTAAGAGACGGAGAAAGAAGGACTGTCGAGAGGGGCCCGCAAGAACCTACCAGCGACTGCAACGGTATTGAACTGAAAAAGCTCTGCTTACTCGACAGAGTCCCAGGCTATGCAGTCAACCGCACTCAAGTCCAAGCTTACTCACCTAACGACGGCACGCAACTACCAGGTGCTGTCCAGTGGTATGCCCAAGTCGCCCCAGGGGGTGACGCCTTAGGTGAAAGCGAGAACCCAGAATACGGAAATATGCTTTTGGGAATTGGAGTATTTAGATACGAGATTAACGGAATGGCTACGGCAAACAACATTGAATCAGCCATCCGCACAACTGTTGCACTGAATTCCAAGGGCCTTATCGAGAGCAACTGACTCGACCACGTCTATTCTTAGGAGCCATTTTATGTATCACTTCAAGAACTCGGGCTTCTGGCTGAGCACTCTCGGCTTTTGCGCTTACCTCTCTGGCACACTTCAGGCAGGCGCAGCAGTACTCAATATAAGCCAGAAGCCTCTCATCTTGAGCGAGACGGTTGCACCCAACTTACTACTCACTATTGACGACTCCGGCAGTATGCGCTGGGCCTTTGTTCCCGATAACATCAACGGAACAGGAGCTACCCGCCGTTCAAAGTCTGCCGCATTTAACCCCATGTATTACAACCCAGAGGTAACTTATCGCATACCCACGCGATATGACTCCAGTGGTAATACATCTAGCACGCCCTACACAACAGGGTTTTCCGCCGCCTTTAACAATGGATTTAACAGCGCACGCGGCAGCTTTAACCTATCTAATGACTATCGTGTTTCATGGACTTACGACCCGCGCAGCACCCTAGACCCCAGCACTACTTACACATACAACAACACGGCAAATGCTTTTGCAGCAAATGCCACCCTTGATTTTTATTACACCAGCGGTACGTTCTCAGGCCCAACCACAAACGGCAGCTCACAGAACAAAAGTATTTCTGGCGTGGATTTCACTGTAACAAGAACAAGCGGTGGCTGCACCGTAAGTGTTTCGTCAACTCTTCCCCCAGCCTTAAGCGGCCTTACAGCCAGCTGCAGCCGCAGCAGCAACAACTACACTGTAGTTATTGATGGGCGCCAGGTTGGCCGCCCCGCTTACTACTACACTCGAGATACCACACTCAATAACTGTACAGCTACCGACAAGACGGATGAGGACTGCTATAAACTGGTCTTCGTGTCTAGTTCGTCTGGCAAAATCCGCCTCGACGACAGCGCAGCCGGTGCTGATGAGCGCAAAAATTTTGCAATCTGGTACTCATTCTATCGCAACCGCGCCCTAGCAACCCAGAGCGCAGCCCAGATTGCATTCGCCAGCCTTCCGCCAGAAATTCGTTTGACTTGGCAGAACCTCACCAACTGCACAACTTTCACGGGCAGCGACACTACCAACTGCCAAGACAACCGCTTCAGGGAATACTCCACCGCTCATCGCGGGCGTCTTATGGCTTGGCTACAGGATCCGCCTTTCAACGGAAGCACTCCACTTCGTCCGGCCATGCGCCGCGCAGGAGAGTTCTTCAAGAGTGCCGTCGCCTGGCAGAAATATCCTAACAACAGTGCCCAGAACAATACGACGGCGAATACCTACTCTTGCCGTCCCAGCTATCACATCTTAATGACCGATGGTATCTGGAACCAAGGCTTCGACGCGCCTTCCGACACGTTCCGGCACGACGCAGCTAATTTCACGATGTCTGACGGGACTGTTTATAACGGTACCCGCGCTCCCTTCACAGACGCAACAACTCAGACACTTGCAGACTTGGCCATGCATTACTGGGCAACAGATCTGAACAGTGGCTTGGCCAATGGTCTGCAACCTTATTATCCTTTCAAAAGCAACGACACCACTGCGAACTACTGGGATCCGCGTAATGACCCTGCTACTTGGCAGCACATGGTCAATTTCACCATGAGCCTGGGCCTGAGCAGCGCGCTGAACCAAACAAACCGCGAGTGGGACCCCACCCTAGGTACATTTGGAGGCAATGGGTATAACAACTTCCGCAACGGAACCCAAAACTGGCCGGCAGCAAGTGCCGATAGCGCAAACAACCCCTATGATCTCTGGCACGCAGCCATCAACTCACGCGGAGAGTTCTTCAGCGTTGACAGCCCGGATGAATTGGTTCGTGCATTCCAAGAAATTCTGAACCGAATTGCTGATCGAACAACATCCGCTGCACGCCCCGCTGTGTCAGCATCTTTTGTGTCTGATACAGACAGCAGCAAGATCCAAAGTAATGTCTATGCGACCCAATTCAATAGCCAGGATTGGAGCGGCGAGCTCATTAAAACGCTGATTGACGCCTCTGGAGCCCAAACCATCCAGTGGAAAGCGCAAGCCGTTAATCAATCCATAAACCCAGGTACTCGTGTCGTCAAAATTGCTGACACCACCAACATCCCAACCAAGATGAAAGATTTCACTTGGAGTAATTTGAGCTTAGCGCAGAAGAACATGCTGAACGTGGACCCTGAAAGCCTAGTTGGCGCCTCGGACAACAAAGGAGAAGCACGTGTTTCCTATGTTCGAGGTGAGCGCAGCAATGAGGGGGTTACTAGTCCGGCGTTTCGCTCTCGCAGCACAGTACTCGGAGACATTATTAACTCCAGCCCTGTTGTGGTAGGGACACCTGGATATCTAGCCTATCTCGCCGACCGAATCGAAAACCCTGAAAAACGCGCCAATTACAAAAGCTACCGCTCATTTAAAGCTGCGAATAAGAAGGGACTCCGCAAGGAGATGATATATGTTGGCGGTAACGACGGTATGTTGCATGGATTTAATGCAACCACTGGAAAGGAAGAGTTCGCCTTCATCCCCTCGGAGGTCATCAAAAACCTCCATCGTTTGACCGGCCAAAACTACACCGGAGCGGCACACCAATATTTCGTGGATGGCTCCCCTGTTGTCCGAGACGTATACTTTGGCGATGATGATGGTTGGCACACCGTGCTGATTGGCACCTTGCGAGCCGGCGGCCGGTCTATTTTTGCACTAGACATCACAGACCCCAACGCAATCAAATTGCTGTGGGAAATTGACTCTAGCTCCCAGGCAGATCTTGGCTACACCTTTGCTCAACCTGAGATTGCGCGTCTCCATACCGGACAGTGGGGCGTTCTGATGGGGAATGGCTATAACAGCACGAACGATAGAGCAGCCCTTTTCGTTATCGATATAAAAAGTGGTGCAGTGCTGAGCAAATTGGTCACACCTGATGTAGTTGAGGCAGGAAATATCCTTCCCAATGGGCTCTCCAGCGTGCGAGGCGCGGACAACAATGGCGACGGTTTGGTCGATTACGCTTACGCCGGAGATCTGCAGGGCAATGTATGGCGCTTTGATCTAGTACCGACGGTTGCCGGCGCAATTACCGGTGACCCATTTGACCGCGACTCCATCAGCGCCAATGTAACAGACTTCAAAATCTCCTATGGCAATACACCCATCTTCACCGCCAAAGACTCTAAAACCGGGCAACTCAAGCGCCAGGCGATCACTATTCAGCCTTCGCTAGTTCGCCACCCCAGTTCAGTTGGTTATATAGTTCTATTCGGAACAGGCAAATACATCGAAAACAGTGATGCTAACGTTGACACTAGTCGCGCCATGACACTCTACGGAGTTTGGGATCGCAAAACCAAGAGGCAACAGACCTCTGCCAGCACGACCAAGGCGACTGAGCGAACTGGGAGACTTCAGACTCAACAGTTTACCCAGCAAGTCGATGGCGCGGTCATAGGAGAAAATGGAAAGACCGCAATTAACGATATTAGGATCCTGAGCCAGAATCCCGTTAAGTGGTTCAAAGACTACAACGCCAGCAATCCAAACGCCCCGGAAAACGACATAAATAACGACGCATCTGTCAATATGTGGGGATGGGCGCTCGATATGGCAGTGGAGAGCTCGGGAACACAGCTGCTTACTGGCGAGATGATCATTAACAACATGGCAGCGCGAGGGAGAACTCTCTTCCTCAGTAGCCTGACGCCTAACCAAGATCCTTGCCAGGCAGGTGCAGACACATGGTTCTATGGCGTCGACGCGCATACTGGAGGACGAACCAAGTATAATATTCTTGACTTGAATAATGATAAAACGGTGGACACCAAAGATGCTTACGGCTCTGACAAAAAGGTAGTCTCAGGCGTGCGCTTCCCCGCAACCGGCGGATTTACTTTGGCCCCTAACAATCAAGTTTATGGTAGTGATGGTGCAGCCGACCCAGCGACTATAGGTGACGACCCAAACAGTAATGGCCGGCAGAGCTGGCACATAGTTCCCGAGGAATACCAATGAACAAGAGATCAGCATCCGGCTTCACCCTCATAGAGGTAATGATGGTGATCGGGATAATTGGAATTCTTGCCGCAATTGCGATACCCAACTACACGGAGTATCTGAATCGCAGCAAAAGATCTGAGGGCAAGGCACTACTTATAGAGATTGCCGCTCGGCAGGAGCGCTTTTACGCACAGAACACTAGATATGTCACAGACAGCGCCAACATTGCGCAGCTCGCTATGCATAAAACTAGCGGCACCGTAGTATCGTCGGAAAATGGTTATTACGAAGTTACTGTAAGTACTTCTGCTGGAGATGGTGGCTACACCTTGACCGCAACCCAAAAAATCGGTGACGTCGGATGCGGTAACCTCACAATAAATGCACTTGGGGTAAAAGGGAGATCGGGATCAGGGAAAACAGTTGAGGAATGCTGGAAATAGCCCTCGCTGAAGCTTAAAAAAACCGGCCTTAGGCCGGTTTTTTCTCAGATGCATATGGAAATCTTGTTTAACGAGCATCACTGACAGCGAAGTGCTCCACTAGGGCTCCAGTTGCTTAACACGCAATTCCTTCGGCATAGAGAAGATTACGTTTTCCGGCCGACCATTCAATTCCTCCGCCCCGACTGCACCCCATTGGCGCAGCTGTTCAACCACCCCCCGAACCAGCACCTCTGGCGCAGAAGCGCCAGCGGTAATGCCGATACGCGGCTTGCCGTCGAACCACGCCTGCGTAAGGTCTTCCGCCCCATCGATCAGATAAGCCGGCGTACCGATACGCTCCGCCAACTCCCGCAAGCGGTTGGAATTGGAGCTATTCGGGCTCCCCACCACCAACACCACATCGCACTCCGCCGCCAATTGCTTCACCGCATCCTGGCGGTTCTGGGTGGCGTAGCAGATGTCGTCCTTGCGCGGCCCACCGATGCTGGGGAACTTGGCGCGCAGGGCGTCGATGACCTTGCTGGTGTCGTCCATCGACAGGGTGGTCTGGGTGACGAAGGCCAGCGTCTGCGGGTCGCGCACTTCGAGTGCGGCTACGTCTTCTTCGTCTTCCACCAGATAGATTGCACCACCGTTGCGGTCGTCGTACTGGCCCATGGTGCCTTCGACTTCCGGGTGGCCTTCGTGGCCGATGAGGATGCACTCGCGGCCGTCGCGGCTGTAGCGCGCGACTTCCATGTGCACCTTGGTCACCAGCGGACAGGTGGCGTCGAACACCTTGAGGCCGCGGCGCTCGGCTTCCTGGCGCACGGCCTGGGAGACGCCGTGGGCACTGAAGATGACGATGGTGTTGTCCGGCACCTGGTCCAGCTCTTCGACGAATACGGCGCCACGGGCACGCAGATCCTCGACCACGAACTTGTTGTGCACCACTTCGTGACGCACGTAGATCGGTGCACCGAACACTTCCAGGGCGCGGTTGACGATCTCGATGGCGCGATCGACGCCGGCGCAGAAGCCGCGGGGGTTGGCGAGTTTGATTTGCATGCTGGGTATCTCGGCGCGCGCTGAAAGCGATGGGGAGAGTGTACGCCCCTCCCGGAGAGGGGTCAGGCCTGACGGACTTCGATGATTTCCACGTCGAAGCTCAGGGTCTTGCCGGCCAGGGGATGGTTGAAGTCGACGGTCACCTGCGCGTCGTCGAACGCCTTGACCACGCCCGGCAGCTCGGCATTGGCGGCATCATTGAAGATCACCAGCAGCCCCTCGGACAGCTCCATGCCGGCGAACTGGCTGCGCGGCATGACCTGCACGTTCTGCGGATTGGGCTGACCGAAGGCGTTCTCCGGTTCGATCTGCAGGCTGCGCTTGTCGCCGGCCTTGAAGCCGTAGAGCGCGACCTCGAAGCCCGGCAACAGGTTGCCATCACCCACCTTGAAGGTGGCCGGCTGCTTGTCGAAGGTGCTGTCGACCACATCGCCGTTGGCCAGTTTGAGGGCGAAATGCAGGGTGACTTCCTTGTCCGGGCCAATGCGTAGCTCAGTCATGGGCAGGCTCTCCGGACTTCTTGCTCTTGAACATATCCAGCGCCAGCATCACGGCGCCGACGGTAATGCCGCTGTCGGCCAGGTTGAAGGCCGGGAAATGGTGGCGGTCCTGCCAGTGCACCAGGATGAAGTCGACCACATGGCCGAGCACGATACGGTCGTACAGGTTGCCCAACGCGCCGCCCAGCACCATAGCCAGCGCAATGGCCAGCCAGGTCTCGTCGCTCTTGAGGCGCTTCATCCACACCACCAGCACAGCACTGACGCCGAATGCGATTGCTGCGAACAGCCAGCGTTGCCAGCCGGACTCAGCGGCCAGGAAGCTGAAAGCGGCGCCACGGTTATACAGATGGGTCCAATCGAAGTAGCCATCGATCACGGTGACCCGCTGCCCGTACTCCAGCACCTGCAGCACGATCTGCTTGCTGCCCTGATCGAGGACGAACACCAGCACGGCCAGCCACAGCCAGGCCAGACGGCCGAAACGCGAGGCATCAGACATGCTTGCGTACCTCGCCAGCGCCTTCGATGTTGCTCACGCAACGCTCGCACAGCTCGGGGTGCGCGGCATTGCTGCCGACATCGGCGCGGAAGTGCCAGCAACGGCCGCACTTGGCGTGGGCCGATTTGACGATCTTCAGCTTCAGACCAGGAACCTCGGTGGCCACGGCATCGGCTGGCGCATCGGCCAGCGGCGCGACGGCGGCAGCGGAAGTGATCAGGGCGAAGCGCAGCTCGTCGTCGAGCTTGGTCAGGGACTGCTGCAGTGCCTCGTCGCCGTACAGAGTGACCTCGGCCTGCAGGTTGCCGCCAATGGCCTTGCTGTTACGCAGGTTCTCCAGCTCCTTGTTCACCGCGGCGCGCACGGCGGTGAGTTGCTCCCAGTAGGCACGATCCAGCTCGAAGCCTTCCGGCAGGCGATCGAGACCTGTGTACCAGGTGTTGAGCATGACCGATTCGTTGCGCTCGCCGGGCAGGAACGACCAGATCTCGTCGGCGGTGAAGGCCAGGATCGGTGCGATCCAGCGCACCAAGGCCTCGGCGATATGGTACTGCGCGCTCTGGCAGGAGCGGCGTGCCGCGCTATCAGCAGCGGTGGTGTACTGACGGTCCTTGATCACGTCCAGATAGAAGCCACCCAGCTCCTGCACGCAGAAGTTGTGCACCTTGGAGTAGACGTTCCAGAAGCGATATTCGCCGTAGGCCTCGATGACTTCGGCCTGCAGGCGCGCGGTGGCGTCCACGGCCCAGCGATCCAGGTCGAGCAGTTGCTCGGCCGGCAACAGGTGTTTGGCCGGGTCGAAATCGCCCAGGTTGGCCAGCAGGAAGCGCATGGTATTGCGGATACGCCGGTAGGCATCGGCGCTGCGCTGCAGGATGACCTTGGACACGGCCATCTCGCCCGAGTAATCGGTGGAGGCGACCCACAGGCGCATGATGTCGGCGCCCAGGCTGTCGTTGACCTCCTGCGGGGCGACGACGTTGCCGAGGGACTTGGACATCTTGCGACCGTTCTCGTCGACCACGAAACCGTGGGTCAGCAGCGCCTTGTACGGCGCGTGACCGTCGATGGCGCTACCGGTCAGCAACGAGGAGTGGAACCAGCCGCGGTGCTGGTCGGAACCTTCCAGGTACAGGTCGGCGCGCGGCCCCTGCTCGTGGCCCATGGGGTGCGAGCCACGCATCACGTGCCAGTGGGTGGTGCCGGAATCGAACCAGACATCCAGGGTGTCGCTGATCTTGTCGTACTGCGCAGCCTCGTCGCCGAGCAGCTCGGCGGCGTCGAGCTTGAACCAGGCCTCGATGCCTTGCTGTTCGACACGCTTGGCCACTTCTTCCATCAGCTCGACGGTGCGCGGGTGCAGCTCACCGCTGGCCTTGTCGAGGAAGAACGGGATCGGCACGCCCCAGTTGCGCTGACGCGAGATGCACCAGTCCGGGCGGCCGGCGATCATGCTGTGCAGGCGCGCCTGGCCCCAGGCCGGGACGAACTCGGTCTGCTCGATGGCGGACAGCGCACGCTCGCGCAGAGTGGCGCCCTGCTCCGGCGTCTTGTCCATGCCAACGAACCACTGCGCGGTGGCGCGGTAGATCAGCGGAGTCTTGTGACGCCAGCAGTGCATGTAGCTGTGCTGGATTGCTTCGTGCTTGAGCAGAGCGCCGACTTCGCCGAGCTTGGCGACGATGGCCGGGTTGGCCTTCCAGATGAACTGGCCACCGAAGAACGGCAGGTCGGCCACATACACCCCGTTGCTCTGCACCGGGCTGAGGATATCGTCGTTGTGCATGCCGTATTGCTTGCACGAACGGAAGTCGTCCTCGCCGTAGGCCGGGGCGGAGTGGACGATACCGGTACCGGCGCCCAGCTCGACGTACTCGGCCAGATAGACCGGAGCGAAACGCTCGTAGAACGGATGGCGGAAGCGGATATTCTCCAGCGCGGCACCGACAGCGGTGGCAACCACTTCACCCTGCAGGCCGTAGCGAGCCATGCAGCTCTCGACCAGCTCCTCGGCCAGCAGCAGCAACTTGTCGCCGACATCGACCAGAGCGTAGGTGAACTCCGGGTGCACGTTGAGCGCCTGGTTGGCCGGGATGGTCCAGGGCGTAGTGGTCCAGATGACGATGCTGGCCGGCTTGGCCAGTTCGCTCAGGCCGAAGGCGGCAGCCAGCTTGGCGGTGTCTTCGACGGCGAAGGCCGCGTCGATCGCATCGGACTTCTTGTCCTGATACTCGACCTCGGCCTCGGCCAGGGCCGAGCCGCAGTCGAAGCACCAGTTGACCGGCTTCAGGCCCTTGAACACGAAGCCCTGCTTGACCATCTCAGCCAGTGCGCGGATCTCGCCGGCCTCGTTGGCGAAGTCCATGGTCTTGTACGGATTGTTCCACTCACCCAGCACACCGAGGCGGATGAAGTCGGCCTTCTGCCCTTCGATCTGCTCGCCGGCATAGGTACGGCAGCGCTCGCGAGTCAGGTCGGACGGCTGGTTCTTGCCGAAGGTGGTCTCAACCTTGTGCTCGATCGGCAGGCCGTGGCAGTCCCAGCCCGGCACATAGGGGGCGTCGAAGCCGGCCAGGGTCTTGGAACGGGTGATCATGTCCTTGAGGATCTTGTTGACCGCGTGACCGATGTGGATGCTGCCGTTGGCGTAGGGCGGGCCGTCGTGCAGGACGAACTTCGGCCGGGTCTCGCCAAGCTTCCGCAGCTTCTGGTAAAGGCCAATACTGTCCCAGCGCGCCAGGGTCTCCGGCTCGCGCTGCGGCAGGCCGGCTTTCATCGGGAAGGCAGTATCCGGAAGGTTCAGCGTGGCTTTGTAGTCGGTCATCTCAGGCTCTTCGATCAATCAAGCGGTTGGCCAAGCCAGTAGGCCCGGGCGGCGGAGACATCCGCGTCTATCGCCGTCTTCAGCGCCTCCAGGGAGGCAAAACGCTGCTCATCACGCAGCTTGTGGTGGAACTCCACCGTCAAACGCTGGCCGTAGAGATCGCCAGCGTATTCCAGCAAATGCACTTCCAGATGCGGGCTGCCATCGCCAGCCACGGTCGGACGCTGACCGATGTTGGCCACGCCGTGGAAGCGGTGCCCCTCGTGCAGCGCAGTCACCAGAAACACCCCGCGCAGCGGCGGCTTGCGCCGCTTCAGCTGCACATTGGCAGTCGGCGTGCCGAGCTGGCGGGCCAGCTTCTGGCCATGCAACACACGGCCGGCCAGGGCATAGGGCCGCCCCAGCAGGCGCTCGGCCAGCTCCAGCTCGCCGGCCTGCAGGGCTTCACGAACACGGGTGCTGCTGACGCGCTCGCCGTCCAGCTCGACGGTCAGCGCCGCCTCGACACTGAAGCCATGCCGCTCGCCAGCCTGGACCAGAAAGGCGAAGTCACCGGAGCGACCGGCGCCGAAGCGGAAGTCGTCGCCGACCTCCAGATGCTTCACGTGCAGCCCGTCCACCAACACCTGACGCACGAACTCGTCGGCCGACAGTTCGCGCAGGCGACGGTTGAAGGCCAGGCACAGCACCCGGTCGACACCCTGGGCCGCGAGCAGCTCGAGCTTCTCGCGCAGACGGGTGAGACGGGCCGGCGCAGTGTCCGGGGCGAAGAATTCCCGCGGCTGCGGCTCGAAGATCACCACACAGCTCGGCACGCCCAGCTCGATGGCGCGCTCACGCAGGCGCGCCAGGATGGCCTGGTGACCACGGTGCACGCCATCGAAATTGCCGATGGTGGCAACGCATCCCTGGGTCAGGGGTAGCAGATTGTGGAGGCCTCGGACCAGCTGCATAGCGCACTTCTTGCTTACAAAGTGGTCGATTATACGCACAGGCGACTGGCGGCGACAGGCAGTGTGTCAGCCGCCTGGCGCGTCAGTGAATGGCGCGGCGGGCGAAGTCGCACGGGCGGAAGCCAAGCAACAGCAATATGCCGAAATAGGTCACCGCACCTGCCGCCACCAGCGCGCCCAGACGCAGCAGCCGCAGCAGCATGCCACCCTCTTCCCAGGCAGGCATATAGTGCATCACCAGCAACAGCACCGCCGTCATCGCCAGCACCGCCAGCACCAACTTGGCGAGGAACTTCAGCCAACCCGGCTGCGGCTGATACATCCGCTTGCTGCGCAGCTGCCAGTAGAGCAGCCCCGCGTTGAGGCAGGCGGCCAGACTGATGGCCAGCGCCAGCCCAGCGTGGCGCAGATCCAGACCGAAGACGAACAGCGCGTTCATCGCCTGGGTCGCCAGCAGGCTGACGATGGCGATGCGCACCGGGGTCTTAATGTTCTGCTGGGCGTAGAAGCCCGGCGCGAGGATCTTCACCAGGATCAGCGCGAGCAGGCCGACCGAGTAGGCGACCAGCGCCTGCTGGGTCATGGCCGAATCATGTGCAGTGAACTTGCCGTACTGGAACAGCGAAACGATCAGTGGCTCGGCGATGATCGCCAGCGCCAGGGTGCACGGCAGTACTAGCAGGAAGCACAAGCGCAGGCCCCAGTCGAGCAGCTTGGAATACTCCTCGCGATCGGCGCTGGCATAAGTTTTGGCCAGGGCCGGCAGCAGGATAGTGCCCAACGCCACGCCGAGCACGCCGGACGGCAGCTCCATCAGGCGATCCGCGTAGTACATCCAAGAAACCGAGCCCGCCACCAAGAAGGAAGCGAAAATGGTGTTGATGATCAGCGAGATCTGACTCACCGACACGCCGAAGATCGCCGGCCCCATCTGCTTCAGCACCCGCCATACGCCGGTATCGCGCAGGCTCAGGCGCGGCAGCACCAGCATGCCGGTCTTCTTCAGCGCCGGCAGCTGCCAGAGGAACTGCGCCAGGCCACCGACCAGCACCGCCCACCCCAGGGCCATGATCGGCGGATCGAAATACGGCGCGAGCCAGACGGTGAAGACGATCATGCTGACATTCAGCAGGGTCGGTACGAAGGCCGGCACCGAGAAGCGGTTCCAGGTGTTGAGCACCGCACCGACCAGCGACGACAGCGAGATCAGCAGGATATAGGGAAAGGTCACCCGCAGCAGGTCGACGGTCAGGGCGAAACGCTCCGGCTCGTCGGCGAAGCCTGGCGCACTGATCCAGACGATCCAGGGCGCGGCGAGAATGCCGAGCAAGGTCACCAGCGCTAGCACCAGGCTCAGCAGGCCGGCGATATAGGCCAGGAACGTGCGGGTCGCCTCCTCGCCCTGCTGGGTCTTGTACTCCGCCAGGATCGGCACGAAGGCCTGGGAGAACGCGCCTTCGGCAAAGATGCGCCGCAGCAGGTTCGGTAGCTTGAAGGCGACGACAAAGGCGTCTGATGCAACGCCGGCACCGAAGATGCGCGCGATGAGCGTGTCGCGAACGAAACCCAGCACGCGGGAAACCATGGTCAGGGAGCTGACAGCGGCCAGGGACTTGAGCAGATTCATGAAGTCTCGACGATCCGAAAGGCCGGCACGGGCAGCCGGCACATGAAGGCGAGGAGTGTAACCAGCCACCGCTGGTCAGACCAGCCAATCAAGGCACTTCCGCACTTGACAGGCGCGCGACGCATCGGCATGATTCGCGGCCTTATTTGTTGCTATCCCCCTAGTTTTCGAGGAGCTTGACGGTGGCCAATACACCTTCTGCCAAAAAACGCGCCAAACAGGCTGAGAAGCGTCGTAGCCATAACGCCAGCCTGCGCTCCATGGTCCGTACCTACATCAAGAACGTGGTCAAGGCTATCGACGCCAAAGACCTGGAAAAGGCTCAGACCGCCTACACCCTGGCTGTTCCGGTCATCGACCGCATGGCCGACAAGGGCATCATCCACAAGAACAAGGCTGCTCGCCACAAGAGCCGCCTGAACGGTCACATCAAGGCCCTGGCTACCGCCGCCTGATTGATCTGTTCTTGAAAAGACCGGCCTCAGGGCCGGTTTTTTATTGCCTGCGATTTTCGATAGGCATGAAAAAAGCCGGAGCTTGCTCCGGCTTTTTGCTTACTGCGCAGCCCAGGGCAGGATAGGAATGGCCGTCACCGCATTCTGCGGACTGCCCTCAATCACCCGATCGCTGTACACCAGATAGACCAGGGTATTGCGCTTCTCGTCGAAGAAACGCACCACCTGCATGGTCTTGAATACCAGCGAAGTGCGCTCCTTGAACACCTCCTCGCCATCCTTCAGCTTGCCGGTGAAGTGGATCGGCCCGACCTGGCGACAGGCAATGGACGCCTCGGCACGATCCTCCGCCAGACCCAGACCGCCCTTGACCCCACCGGTCTTGGCCCGCGACAGATAGCAGGTCACGCCCTCCACTTTCGGATCATCGAAGGCCTCGACCACAATCTTGTCGTTCGGACCGACCCACTTGAACACCGTGGAGACCTCACCGATCTCCTCCGCCTGCGCCACCAGTGGCAGCACCAGGCACGCAGCCAGCAATCCCTTCGCAATGCGCATCGCGCCCTCCCAGAATCTGTTTTAAAAGCTCGCGAGCTAGAGCCGTGCAAGGCAAAAACAGGCGAGGAAGCGGAGTTTACAAGGCGTAAATGAGCATTCCGAGCCTGTTTTTAACGCAGCAAGGCCGACGCGCAGCAGACTTTAAACAGATTCTCAGACCAGAATCAGATTGTCCCGATGCACCAGCTCCGGCTCGTCGACATATCCCAGCAGCTTCTCGATGGCATCGGAAGGCTGACCGACGATCTTCTGCGCCTCCAGGGCGCTGTAATTGGCCAGTCCGCGCGCTATTTCACGCCCGTCAGGACCGACACAAACCACCATCTCGCCACGCCGGAAACTGCCCTGAACTTCGCGCACCCCGACCGGCAGCAGGCTCTTGTGATCGACCGCCAGTGCCTTCACCGCCCCCGCATCCAGCACAAGCGTGCCGCGGGTCTGCAGATGCCCGGCCAACCACTGCTTGCGCGCCGCCAGCATGCCGCGCTCGGGCGCCAGCAGGGTACCCAGGCGCTCGCCCGCCTTGAGGCGATCCAGCACCCGCTCGATACGCCCACCGACGATCACCGTATGCGCACCGGAACGCGCCGCCAGACGCGCCGCACGCAGCTTGGTCTGCATGCCGCCACGCCCCAAGGCACCGCCGGTACCGCCCGCCACCGCATCCAGGGAAGGATCGTCGGCACGCGCCTCGAAGATCAGCTGCGCATCGGGATTGTGCCGCGGGTCGGCATCGAACATCCCGTCGCGGTCGGTGAGGATCACCAGCAGGTCGGCCTCCACCAGGTTGGCCACCAGCGCCGCCAGGGTGTCGTTGTCGCCGAAGCGGATCTCGTCGGTGACCACGGTGTCGTTCTCGTTGATCACCGGCACGGTGCCGAGATCGACCAGGGTGCGCAGGGTGCTGCGCGCATTCAGGTAGCGCTTGCGATCGGACAGATCGTCATGGGTCAGCAGCACCTGAGCCGTGTGCCTGCCATGCTCGGCAAAGCTCGACTCCCAGGCCTGCACCAGCCCCATCTGCCCCACTGCGGCGGCGGCCTGCAGCTCATGAATGGCACTCGGTCGCGCCGACCAGCCCAGCCGACTCATGCCCGCCGCCACGGCGCCGGACGATACCAGCACCAGCTCCACGCCAACCTCGCGCAGAGCCACCATCTGCTCGACCCACACCGCCATGGCGGAGCGATCCAGGCCACGCCCATCGGCGGTCAGCAGCGCACTACCGATCTTCACCACCCAGCGCTGCGCGCCGGTCACCTTGTCCCGCATGATGCCCTCTACCCAAGCCAGTCAGCACAACGCCGCTATAAAGCGGCGCTGCACGATACCTATTGTCAGTCCCGAACGTAAATGATCTCGGGACCGTCTTCGTCATCCTCGAAGTCATCCCAGTCATCGTCGTCGCCAACATCATCGACACTCTTCAGACCGGCCTTACGCAGAGCACGCTTATCGTCCAGCGCCTGCAGACGGGCACGCGCCTCGTCTTCGATGCGGCGATCCAGCTCCGCCAGCTCTACGGCGAACGCCGGCTCTTCGGCAATGCGGATGGCACGCTCATCCATGTAGCGCATGATCGCCTGGCTCAGCGCCTCGGTACCCTCGCTCTCCAGCGCGGAGATGACGAATACCGGACCCTTCCAGTCGAGGCGCTCGACCACCGCACGCATGCGCTCTTCGCGCTCGTCGTCGAGCAGCTGATCGCACTTGTTCAGCACCAGCCAGCGCTCGCGCTCAGCCAGCGCCGGGCTGAATTTCTCCAACTCGCTGATGATGACCTCGGCAGCATCGGCCGGATCGCTCTGATCCAGCGGCGCCATGTCCACCAGATGAAGCAGCAGACGCGTACGCGCCAGGTGCTTGAGGAAGCGAATACCCAGGCCGGCACCCTCGGAGGCACCCTCGATCAGCCCCGGAATGTCGGCGATCACGAAGCTCTTGTAGCGACCGACACTGACCACGCCCAGGTTCGGTACCAGAGTGGTGAAGGGGTAGTCGGCAACCTTCGGCTTGGCCGCGGAGACCGAGCGGATGAAGGTGCTCTTGCCGGCGTTCGGCAGACCCAGCAGACCGACGTCCGCCAGCACCTTCAGCTCCAGCTTGAGGTCACGCTGCTCACCCGGCTTGCCCGGCGTGGTCTGGCGCGGCGCGCGGTTGGTGCTGGACTTGAAGCGGGTGTTGCCCAAACCATGCCAGCCACCCTGAGCCACCATCAGGCGCTGACCAGGCTTGGTCAGGTCGCCAATGACCTCCTGGGTCGTCGCGTCGATGATGGTGGTACCGACCGGCACCGGCAGGATCAGGTCCTCCCCCTTGGCGCCCGTGCACTCGGTGCTGCCGCCCTTCTCGCCATTGCGCGCATTGAAGCGGCGGGTATAGCGGTAGTCGACCAGGGTATTGAGGTTCTCGTCGGCCTCCATGAACACGGAGCCGCCGTCACCGCCGTCGCCGCCGTTGGGGCCACCCTTCTCGATGAACTTCTCGCGACGGAAGCTCATCATGCCGTTGCCGCCGTCGCCGGCTTTTACAAATATCGAAACTTCGTCGACGAATTTCATTAGGGTTGCCTCCCACCGCAGCGGCGGGCCAGTGAACTCAGGAATACAGGATACACAGAAACAAAAAAGCCCCGTCGCGAGACAGGGCTTTTTCAGCAAACGCGACCTTAGGCGGTCACGATGCTCACGTAACGGCGGTTGAACTCGCCCTTCACGTCGAACTTGATCACGCCATCGACTTTCGCGAACAGGGTGTGATCCTTGCCCATGCCAACGCCGTAGCCAGCGTGGAACTGGGTGCCGCGCTGACGCACGATGATGTTGCCGGCCTTGATGACCTGACCACCGTACATCTTCACGCCAAGGCGTTTACTTTCTGAGTCGCGGCCGTTACGAGTACTACCGCCAGCTTTTTTGTGTGCCATGAGTCATAGCCTCCTAAAAAGGGGATCAGGCCTGGATGCCGGTGATCTTGATTTCGGTGAACCACTGACGGTGGCCCTGACGCTTCATGTGGTGCTTACGACGGCGGAACTTGATGATGGTCACTTTGTCGTGACGTCCTTGGGAGACCACTTCAGCAACAACCTTGGCACCATCGACCACCGGAGCGCCGATTTTCACGTCGTCACCGTTGCCAACCAGCAGAACGCGGTCGAAAGTCACGGATTCGCCGGTGGCAACTTCCAGTTTCTCGACCTTGAGGAATTCACCTTCGGCGACTTTGTACTGCTTGCCACCGGTAACAATTACTGCGTACATGGATTTTTCTCCGTTAAACCTGCTCACCCGACTCTTTATAGGAAGAGTTATTGGCCGGCATGGCTGCATGGGGCCGGAACTGACGCCCGTGCAATTGCGTAAGGCAGGGAGTGCCCATAGAAGTTTGGGGCCGCGATTGTACGGAAAGCCGGGAACAGAGGCAAGCCCCACCAGGCCTTGCCTTGACAGCCCATAACCCGACCCATAGCATGCCGCGCAGCCCGGTCGGCCCAGCCCGGCCCGCCATTTTGCCGCCCTCCGCCCTGCGAGGCAGCCGGCCCCGTTCCAGGAGCTCCCCTCACCGATGCAAGCCCAGGCCTTCCACAGCGTGGTCGCGGACGATTTCACCGCCGTCGACGGCATCATCCGCCAGCAGCTGAAGTCCCACGTGCCTCTGGTGGAGAAGATCGGCGACTACATCATCTCGGCCGGCGGCAAGCGCCTGCGCCCGCTGCTGGTATTGCTCAGTGGCAAAGCCCTGGGCTACCAGGCCGACGATCTGCGCCTGCTGGCCGCCACCATCGAGTTCCTGCACACCGCCACCCTGCTGCATGACGATGTGGTCGACATGTCCGGCATGCGCCGCGGTCGCGCCACCGCCAACGCCCAGTGGGGCAACGCGCCGAGCGTACTGGTGGGCGACTTCCTCTATTCGCGCTCGTTCGAGATGATGGTCGAACTCGGCTCCATGCCGGTGATGCGCATCCTCTCGCGCGCCACCCGGGTGATCGCCGAGGGCGAAGTGCTGCAACTGTCCAAGGTACGCGACGCCAGCACCACGGAAGAGACCTATATGGAGGTCATCCGCGGCAAGACCGCCATGCTGTTCGAGGCCTCCACCCACAGCGCTGCGGCCCTGGCCGGCAGCAGCGAGGCACAGAGCGAGGCCCTGCGCCACTTCGGCGACCACCTGGGCATCGCCTTCCAGCTGGTGGACGACCTGCTCGACTACCAGGGCGATGCGGCCACCCTCGGCAAGAACGTCGGCGACGACCTGGCCGAAGGCAAGCCGACCCTGCCGCTGATCTACACCATGCGCGAAGGCAGTGCCGAACAGGCCGCCCTGGTGCGCACCGCGATCCAGAAAGGCGGCATCGAAGACCTGGAAAGCATCCGCGCCGCCGTACAGGCCTCCGGCTCGCTGGACTACACCGCCAACCTGGCCCGCGAGCACGCCGACAAGGCCATCGCCTGCCTCGAAGCGCTGCCGGACAACGCCTACCGAGACGCCCTGATCGAGCTCAGCCGCTTCGCCGTCGCCCGCACTCACTGAGCCGGCACACCGCCCAGAAGAGCCCGTCCCTGTGACGGGCTTTTTATTGCCCGACAAAAGGGTGCGATTGAGGCTTGCTATTTCGATAATAGGAATTATTCTCATATCCATCAAATGGACGACAAGGAGATGAGCCATGACCTATCTGATCGACGCCTGGCTGGATCGCCCGCATCCCTATCTGCGCATTCTCAATCGCGAGACGGGAGAGGTATGCGCCGTGCTGGAAGAGGAAGCCATTGGCGAGCTTCGGGATCAGGGTGACCTCGACCTGGCCAGCCTCAACTCGTGCGAGCCCGGGGCATTGAAGGAGCTGGTACGCGGCCTGTTCCTGTTCTGCTATGCCCGAGCACTGCGACCGCAGGGCGAGCTGCACTGAGCGACGCTCGACGAGAACGACCAACGCGGGTCGGCCTCGCCGGCAAGCCCGGCTCCAGGGAAGGTGCCGGGAGACACGCGGGGCAATGATGCTCCCGCAGATGCCCGGGCCGGTCGGGACGACCAGCCGGGCATCGACTCTTACAGAATGTCGAGCAGCTCGACGTCGAACACCAGCACGCTGTGCGGCGGGATGCTGCCGGCAGCCTGGCCGCCATAGGCCAGCTCGCTCGGCACATGCAGGCGCCATTTGCTGCCGGCGTTCATCAGCTGCAGGGCCTCGACCCAGCCGGCGATCACGCCACCCACCGGGAATTCGGCCGGCTGGCCGCGCTCGTAGGAGCTGTCGAACACAGTGCCGTCGATCAGGGTGCCATGGTAGTGGGTACGCACGTGGTCCTCGCGGGACGGCTTCGCGCCCTCGCCCGCCACCAGCACTTCGTACTGCAGGCCGGACGGCAGCACGGTCACGCCTTCGCGCTTGGCGTTCTCGACCAGGTACTCGCGGCCGGCGCCGGCAGCGGCTTCGGCCTTGGCGGCGGCCTCGGCCTGCATCACTTCGCGGATCACCCGGAAGCTGGCGTTCAGCGCTTCGGGGGAAACCTGGCTGGGCTGGCCGTTGAAGGCGTCGCGCAGGCCGGCCACGATGGCCTCCAGGCTGGCACCGGGAGGCGGGTTGTCACGCAGCTGGTCGCCCAATTGGCGGCCGATGCCATAGCTCACACGGGTTTCGTCGGTAGACAGGTTGAGTTCGGACATCGCCGGGCTCCAGATGGGGGTCGAAAAAGGCCGGCCAGACTAGCACAGCCATCCACAAACGAAACCGCCCGGGCGTTTCGCAACGACCGGGCGGCTGAAAGCAGGCTTAACGCTGGCTGGATTAGTGCTTGGTCAGCTTATCCAGATAGCCCATGGCGAAGGCCGAGACCACAAAGGCCATATGGATGATCACATACCACATCAGGTAATCCACTTTGATGTTCTCGGCATTCATAAACACCTTGAGCAGGTGGATCGAAGAGATGGCCACGATGGAGGCCGCCACCTTCATCTTCAGCGAACCGGAATCCATCTTGCCCAGCCAGCTGAGCTTCTCCTTGCCCTCGTCGATATCCAGCTGGGACACGAAATTCTCGTAGCCGGAAATCATCACCATCACCAGCAGACCGCCGACCAGGGCCATGTCGATCAACGACAGAAGCTTAAGAATCAGGCTCGCCTCTTCGAGAGAGAACACGTGCGGCAGGATATGGTAGAGCTCTTGGAAGAACTTCAGCGCCAGGGCGAGCAGAGCCAGGGAAAGGCCGAAGTAGATAGGCGCCAGAAGCCAGCGCGAGGCATACATCGTGTTCTCAATAAAGCGTTCCATATGATCTCGCCGAGTGGGTAAAAACTGGTCGCGAGTATACCCAGCCAGCCCTCGCGGGCAAGGCGACAAGCGTTGCGGATTTTTTATCCCCGCTTACTGTGGATAACCTTGTGGGCAGGTGCGGGAAGGATGGCTGCACACCACTCGTCGCGGGAGGTCGTCACGGGTTGGGCAAAAAGCGCTCAGCCGGGCGCTCAGCTTTCCGGGCGGAACTGATAGTCACCGAGATGGCGACAGCGCTCGCCATTGAGCTTGCGCAGTTCGGCGCGCAGATGCAGGCACCAGATCATCGGCTCGGTGCAGGGCTCGTAGCCCTGCACCGCCAGGCACTGGGCGATCGAATCGAGCACCGCCTCGGCCACCAAAGGCCCGTGGAACGGGCCTTGCGCCTTGATCGCCGAAGGCTGCGCGGCGGACATACCGGCAGCGCACAACAGCGTCCACAGACCTCGTCCGCCGGCCAGCGGACGAATCTCGCATTCGATGCGGGTAGTCAGGCCGAGGCACTGACGGGTGAGACAGAGGCTGCGCGGCATGACGGCGGTCCTCGCAAGGTCTGGCTTTCAGCCTACACCCCGGCGCGCCGATTCGGGAAGGTAAAAGTTATCCCCGCGCTTTGTGGATAACTCTGTGGATGGAGCGGGGGAAAACCGGCTGCGACGACGCCCGCTGCGGGCGTCGTCGGAATGCGCAGTGACTGACCAGTTGTCGCGCGACTGGCAGCGTCACTCCTTGGACGTTTTGGCCGCCGGCTTGGCCCGGGTCTTCACTTCCTTGATCTTCGGCTCCTTGTCCTTCTCGTCCTCCTCCAGGCCCATCTCGGCGATGCTGCGCAGACGCTCCACCACCCGCGCGTTGACGCTGCCCTTGGGGAACTGGCCCTTGGCATCCGGCGCGCCAGCCGGCTCGCCCAGCAGCAGGCCGAGCGCCTCGTCGACATGGCGCACGGCATAGACGTGGAACTGGCCATTGCGCACGGCCTGCAGCACCCGCTCGTCGAGCATCAGGTTGCTGACGTTGGAGTGCGGGATGATCACCCCCTGCTCGCCGGTCAGGCCGCGGGCCTCGCAGAGGCGGAAGAAGCCTTCGATCTTTTCGTTGACCCCACCGACCGCCTGCACCTCGCCGAACTGGTTGATCGACCCGGTGATGGCGAAGCACTGCCTGAGCGGCGTGCGCGAGAGGGCGGAGATCAGCGTGCAGACCTCGCCCAGCGAGGCACTGTCGCCATCCACGTAACCGTAGGACTGCTCCAGGGCGATGCTGGCGGAAATCTCCAGGGGGAATTCCTGGGCATAGCGACTGCCGAGGAAGCCGGTGACGATCATCACCCCCTTGGAGTGGATCGACTGGCCCAGGCTGACCTCACGCTCGATATCGACGATGCCCGAGCCGCCCGGATAGACGGTGGCGGAAATGCGCGCCGGCACGCCGAAGGCCGAGTCGCCGACCTGCAGCACGGTCAGACCGTTGCACTTGCCCACCGCCGAGCCGCTGGTATCGATCAGGATGATGCCGGCCAGCATGTCGTCGATGATCCGCGCCGAGACCCGCCCGGTACGGTCGGACTTGGCCTTCAGCGCCCGCTCGATATGGCCGACGTCGGTGGTCGCATCATTGGCCAGCTGGCGTACGAAGTCGGCCTCGCTGACCAGCTGGAACAGGTCGCCGATGCGTGCCGACAGGCGCCCCTGGTGCTCGGCCAGACGCGCACTGTAGGTCGCCAGGCGCGCCACGGCGGCCGCCGTCAGCGGCGCCATGCCCTCCTCCGAGGTGCGGGTCTTGAGCAACTGGGCGAACTGTTCGAGGCTGTCGTCGGCGACCGGGATCTCCTCGTCGAAGTCCACCAGCACGCGGAACATCTCCTGGAAGTCGGAATCCAGGTCCTGCAGCGTGTAGTACAGCTGGCGCGAGCCGATGATGATGACCTTGAGCTGCAGCGGGATCAGCTGCGGGGTCAGGGTCACGGTGGCGATGCGGCCGAGATCGCCGAGCGGCGACTCCATCTTCAGCTGGCGCGAATGCAGGGCGCGCTTGAGCGCGTCCCAGACGAAGGGTTCGCTGAGCAACTTCTCCGCCTCGACGATCAGGTAGCCGCCATTGGCCCGGTGCAGCGCACCCGGGCGCAGCTGGCGGTAGCTGGTATAGAGCGCGCCCTGGTCGGTGTTGTATTCGATGCGGCCGAACAGGTTGTCGTAGGTGGGGTGCGACTCGAACACCACCGGCGCGCCGCCATCGGCGTGATGGCCGACCACCAGGCTGGGGCTGTACTGCTCCTCGAGCATCTCGCGGCGCTGGGCGTCCGGCTTGTCGTCCAGCAACTGGTCGACCACCGTCTTCAGCAGGTTGACCTGCACCGCCTGCAGGTAGGCGCAGACCCCGGCATTCTCCGCGTACTGCTCGCACAGCGGCGCCAGCAACGGCTGCAGGGCCAGGGTGATGGTTTCTTCATTGAGCTGGCGCAGCTGGTTGCTGGTCTCGCGCTTCCATTGCGGCAGGCTGGCCAGGCCCTCGTTGAGGCGCTCCTCCAGCTCGGAGATGTCCTCGTGGAAACGTTCGCGCTCGGCCTCCGGCAGCTGGGCGAAGTCCGCCTCGTCCAGGGCCTTGCCATCCTTCATCGGGGTGAAGGCGATGTTGCTGCTGTCGCGATACAGGGAGACATCCTTCTCCAGCGCCAGCTTCTCGATCAAATCCAGGGCCTTGTCGTAGCGCTGGTTGAAGACGCGATCGATAGCGCTCTTCTTCTGCTGGTAGGTGGGCGTCTCGAACACCGCCGGGAAGGTCGCCAGCAGGTTGTCGATCAGGTGGCCGATATCGGCGATGAAGGCCGCCGCGGTGCCAGCCGGCAATTCCAGCGCGCGGGGCTCGCGCGGCTCATCGAAATGGTTGACGTAGACCCGGTCCACCGGCGTGGCCTGGCGCTTGGCCTCGGCCTTGAGATAACGCTGCACGAAGGAGAAGCGACCGGTGCCCGGCTCGCCCATGACATACACGTTGTAGCCCGGCCGCGGCATCGCCACGCCGAACTGCAATGCCTCCACCGCACGCTCCTGGCCGAGCACGCCGCGGAAAGGTTCGAGATCATCGGTGGTGGTGAAGTTGAACTGGTCGGGGGCGCAGGGGCGGGTCAGGGCATCGGGCGCCAGACGCAGGCTGGCAGCGAAGGATTCGGGCATCGGAAGTCCTTGTCGAAGCGGGCTAGCCGCGAGATGGAGCCATTCTGGCGCCGCCTCGGCGCCGCTGGCAAGGCGCGCGTCAGACCCCGGCGCGGTCGGCGCAGGCCAGGCAGAACTCCGCCGCCGGCAGGGCCTGCAGACGCGCCGGTTCGATCTGCTCGCCACAGCGCTGGCACTGCCCATAACTGCCATCGGCCAGATGCAGGCGGGCCAACCCGACCAGGCGCAAGCCCGCCTGCGCCTCGGCCAGCAGGGCGTGCAGCACCTCGTCGTTCTGCCGCTCACCCGCCTGCTCGGCGAAGTCCGCGCTGCGCTGCAGGCCGAGATCATGATGAATGGCATTGGCGCGCCGGCTGTACTCGTCGTACAGCCGGTCCAGCGCGGCGTGGGGGTCGAAGCTGGTCATGGCAGCCTCCTCGCGGGTGATGTTTTCAGTGTGGCCCGTTCTGCCAACCCTGCATTGACTGGGAGCAAGGCGCACAATGGGCCATCTAACCTGCGGGACAGCATCATGCAAGATTCCTCTCCCCAGCTGCTGGAAGTCGCCGGCGGCAAGCCGATCAAGCTCTGGACCCGTGGCGTGCCGGTGGAGGACGCCGCGCGCCAGCAACTGATCAACACGGCGAAACTGCCGTTCATCTTCAAGCACCTGGCGGTGATGCCGGACGTGCACCTGGGCAAGGGCTCGACCATCGGCAGCGTGATTCCCACCCTCGGCGCCATTGTCCCCGCCGCCGTTGGCGTGGACATCGGCTGCGGCATGATCGCCGCGCGCACCTCGCTGAGCGCCGCCGACCTGCCTGACAACCTGCACGGCCTGCGCAGCGCCATCGAAAAGGCGGTGCCCCACGGCAAGACCTTCGGCAAGCACGACCAGGGTGCCTGGAACGATGTGCCGGCCCAGGCGGACCAGGCGTGGAAGGGCCTGGCCGGGCGCTTCAGAAGTATCACCGAGAAGTACCCGCGCCTGGAGAAGACCAATAACCGCCAGCACCTCGGCACCCTGGGCACAGGCAATCACTTCATCGAGGTCTGCCTGGACGAGGCGCAGCGCGTCTGGTTCATGCTGCACAGCGGCTCGCGCGGCGTGGGCAACGCCATCGGCACGCATTTCATCGAGCTGGCCCAGGCCGACATGCGCCAGCACATCGCCAACCTGCCGGACAGGGACCTGGCGTACTTCGAGGAAGGCAGCCGCCACTTCGCCGACTACGTGGAAGCGGTGGAATGGGCCCAGGACTACGCCAGGCAGAACCGCGCCCTGATGATGCTCACCGTGATCGCGGCGGCCCGCCAGGTGATCCGCAAGCCCTTCGAGGCGCAACTGGAGGCGGTCGACTGCCACCACAACTACGTGCAGCGCGAGCAGCACTTCGGCCGCGAGGTGCTGGTCACCCGCAAGGGCGCGGTGTCGGCGCAGCGCGGCCAGCTCGGCATCATCCCCGGCTCGATGGGCGCCAAGAGCTTTATCGTGCGCGGTCTGGGCAACGCCGAGGCGTTCTGTTCCTGCAGCCATGGCGCCGGCCGGGTGATGAGCCGCACGGCGGCGAAGAAACGCTTCTCGGCGCAGGACCAGCAGCGCGCCACCGCCCACGTGGAATGTCGCAAGGACAAGGAGGTGATCGACGAGATCCCCATGGCCTACAAGGACATCGACGCGGTGATGGCCGCCCAGCGCGACCTGGTGGAGGTGGTGCATACGCTGCGCCAGGTGGTATGCGTCAAGGGCTGAAGGCCAGCATGACGCTGATCCTCATGGGCCCCGCCGGCAGCGGCAAGAGCACCATCGGCCGGGCGCTGGCGGCGCGCCTGCAATGGCACTTCATCGACGCGGACGACCTCCACGACGCCTCGGCCAAGGCCAAGATGAGCGCAGGCATGGCGCTCACCGATGCCGACCGGCGTCCCTGGCTGCAGGCGATTCGCGAGGCAATAGTGGCCCATCGGCACAGTGGCCGGCCGCTGGTCTGCGCCTGCTCGGCCCTGACACGCGAGTATCGTCGGCTCCTCGCCCAGGACGACCCGGACGTGCACTTCCTCTATCTCGACGGCCCGGCGGAACTGCTGGCCGCACGGCTGCGCCAGCGACAGGGGCATTTCTTCGCGCCACCGCTGCTGGAGAGCCAGCTGGACCTGCTGCAACCACCGCAGGCAGACGAGGCCATGGTTCTCGATATCCGCCGCCCGCCCGAGGCCATAGTCGACCAGATAGTCCAACACCTGAGCACGAAAAAGGGGCCCTGAGGCCCCTTTTTCTTGGCTGACGCCGAACGCTTACTGCGCCAGCTTCTTGTAGCGCACGCGGTGCGGCTGCGCGGCGGCGTCGCCCAGGCGTTTCTTGCGGTCGGCTTCGTACTCGGTGTAGTTGCCCTCGAAGAACTCGATGTGCGAGTCGTCCTCGTACGCCAGGATATGGGTGGCCACACGGTCCAGGAACCAGCGATCGTGAGAGATCACGATGGCGGCGCCGGGGAAGTCGAGCAGCGCCTCTTCCAGGGAACGCAGGGTTTCCACGTCGAGGTCGTTGGACGGTTCGTCGAGCAGCAGCACGTTGGCGCCCTGCTTCAGGGTCAGGGCCAGGTGCAGGCGGCCGCGCTCACCACCGGAGAGGTCCTTGACGAACTTCTGCTGGTCGCCGCCCTTGAAGTTGAAGCGGCCGACGTAGCCACGCGAAGGCACCTCGTAGTTGCCGATCTTGATCATGTCGAAGCCATCGGACACGGCTTCCCACACGGTCTTGCTGCCGTCCAGATCGTCGCGGCTCTGGTCGACGCAGGCCAGCTGCACGGTATCGCCCAGCTCGATGCTGCCGGAGTCCGGGGTTTCCTTGCCCATCAGCATGCGGAACAGGGTCGACTTACCAGCACCGTTACCACCGATCACGCCGACGATGGCGCCTTTCGGGATGCTGAACGACAGGTTGTCGATCAGGACGCGGTCACCGTAGCCCTTGGTGACGTTGACGAAGTCGATGACCTTGTCGCCCAGGCGCGGACCGGCCGGGATGTAGATCTCGTTGGTCTCGGCGCGCTTCTGGAATTCCTGCGACTGCATTTCCTCGAAGCGCTGCAGACGGGCCTTGGACTTGGACTGGCGGGCCTTGGCGCCTTTGCGCACCCACTCCAGTTCGTCCTTCATGGCCTTCTCGTGGGCCGACTGCTGCTTGGATTCCTGGGCCAGACGCTCGGACTTGGCTTCCAGCCAGCCGGAGTAGTTGCCTTCGTACGGAATACCGGCGCCGCGGTCGAGCTCGAGGATCCAGCCGGCAACGTTATCAAGGAAGTAGCGGTCGTGGGTGATCGCCACCACGGTGCCCGGGAAGTCGTGGAGGAAGTGCTCCAGCCAGGCCACCGAGTCGGCGTCCAGGTGGTTGGTCGGTTCGTCCAGCAGCAGCATGTCGGGGGCCGACAGCAGCAGGCGGCACAGGGCCACGCGGCGCTTCTCGCCACCGGATAGGTGCTCGATGCGCGCATCCCAGGCCGGCAGGCGCAGGGCGTCGGCGGCGACTTCCAGCTGGCGCTCCAGGTTGTGACCGTCGCTGGCCTGCAGGATGGCTTCTAGCTTGGCCTGCTCGGCGGCCAGGGCGTCGAAGTCGGCATCCGGCTCGGCGTAGGCGGCGTACACCTCGTCCAGGCGGGCCTGGGCCTGCTTGATCTGGCCTACGGCCTCCTCGACGATCTCGCGCACACTCTTGCTCGGGTCGAGCTGCGGCTCCTGTGGCAGGTAGCCGACATTGATCCCGGGCATGGCGCGGGCTTCGCCGTCGAACTCGGTGTCGACGCCAGCCATGATGCGCAGCAGGGTCGACTTACCGGCACCGTTGAGGCCGAGTACGCCGATCTTGGCGCCCGGGAAGAACGACAGGGAGATGTTCTTGAGGATTTCCCGCTTCGGCGGCACGACCTTGCCGAGCCGATGCATGGTGTAGACGTATTGAGCCATGGATGACCTTGGTTCTGCGTAACTGAGGGATTGAGAGGTAAATGCGCCAGCGACCGACCGGCCGCTGAGCAATACTCTGGGGCAGGGAGCATCATAGCTCCGCGCCCACGCGCGTGCGGCAAAGCTACCGGAATGCTCCCGGAGGGGCAAACCGGACCCGATGGACAGTGATAGCACTTGGCCGCTTTTCCGGGCATGCTACGCGGTTCCGATTGCCAGGCAAGGCCCCGATCCGGCAGCTGTATCAGCAGGGTTATACGCGTGTCACGATCCCGCCCTCCTTCTTCCCGTTCTTCTGGCGATGCGCTCGCCCGGCCCCACCGTGGTTCACTGAAAGGCGCCCTGGGACTGCTGGTCGCGCTGATGCTCGGCCTGCTGCTGTGGCAGCTGCAGCAGGAGGCCAGCAACCAGGAACAGAGCGAGCGGCGCCATCACCTGGACCACGCCGAGCAGCAGCGCAACCACCTTGGCCTGACCATGCGTCTCAAGGCCGAGGCCGGCCTGGCCTTCCTCGCCACCGCGGCGGACCGGCCGCTGGCGGCGGACGAGCAGAGCGTACTGCTGCAGCGGCTGCGCGGCGTCTTCCCGGCCCTGCACAGCCTGGTGTGGTTCGATGCCGGCGGAAAACCGCTGGTGGACAGCCAGCCGACCCTCGGCAACCCGGTGCCCTTCGTCAGCGACCAGCCCTATCACTTCGCCCAGGACCGCGGCCTGCTGCTGCTCGACCTGCCACGCCCCGATCACCAGGGCGGCTGGCGCGTGCGCCTGCGGGACCAGGCCCTGCGCAACTGGTTGCCGCCACAGACCGCCGAGACGCCCTGGCTGCTGCTGGACAGCGTCAGCGGCCAGGTGATGTTGCGCCAGCCCGTGAACGAGGGGGCCGCCCAGCCCAGTGCCAGCGAGAGGGAGCAGATCATCGCCGAGCTGCCGGTAGCGGGCAGTGACTGGAAGCTGGTCCCCCTGTTCGACGCCAATACCCTGCGTGCCGAGCTGCTGCCGCGCCAGGCCAGCAAGCTGCTGCTGTTCATCCTCTGTGGCGCCCTGGCCCTGCTCGCCCTGTTCGGCCTGCTGCGCGAGCAGAGCCGCCTGCGCGCCTACCACGCGCTGTCGCGCCGCTCCATGGAAGACGCCATCGGCGCCCTTGGCGCCATCGACGAGCGGGTGCTGGTGACCCAGCCCGACGGCCATATCAGCTACCTCAACCCGCGGGCCGAGCGGATGTTCGGCCTGGATCTGGCCACCGCCAGCGAGATGCACGTGCTGCAGCTGCTGCCGGCGCTGGCACCCTGGCTGGAGAGCGCCTTCCACGAGCAGGCCGAGCCCATCGAGGTGCTGCTCGACGGCGAACGGCGCCTGTTCGACGTGACCTGCCACGCCCTCTACACCGACAACCCCGAGCCGGGCCGCGCCTGGGTACTGCGCGACGTGACCGAGGAACGCCAGGCCCTGCATGTGCTGGAGGACACCCGCCGGCGCTACCAGGACATCTTCGAAGGCAGCGGCGTGGCCCTCTGCGTGCTCGACCTGCTCGACCTGCGCATTTTCCTCGACGCCCAGGGTCTGCAGCACAGCAGCCAGCTGCAGGCCTGGCTCAACCTGGACCCGCAGCACCATGTCGAGCTGTTGCAGCGCATCCGCATCAGCGAAGTGAACAAGGTGGCCCTGCAACTGCTCGGCGTGGACAGCCCCGACCAGGTCTGGGACCACCTGATCGGCTACGCCCCGCTGCGCCAGGGCGGCGCCCGCCATGCGCTGATCACCACCCTGCTCGACGGCGAGCGCGACATGATGGTCGAGAGCCGCATGCACACGCCCCAGGGCCACGAGCGCTACGTGTGGCTCAACCTGCAGCTCCCCGAGAGCCGCGACGAGCTGCGCGCGGTGACCCTCAGCGTGCACGACATCACCAGCCGCAAGCGCGTGGAACTGTCGCTGGTGGAGCGCGAGCGCTTCTGGTCCGACGTGCTGCGCTCGGTGCCGGACACCCTCTACGTGCATGACATGAGCACCATGCGGGTGATGTTCAGCAACAACCGCCTGGGCCCGGATCTGGGCTACAGCAAGGAAGAGATGCGCCGCTTCGGCGACAAGCTGTGGGAAAAAATCCTGCATCCCGACGACGTCGAGCTGTACCAGCGCCTGCGCAACCTGCAGAAGGTGGTCGGCCAGGGTCAGCAGCTGCATTTCCAGCTGCGCTGGCGCCACCGCGACGGCAGCTGGCACTGGTTCGACATCCGCGAGCACGCCCTCAGTCGCGACCGCCACGGCCGGGTCAGCCGCCTGATCGGCGTGGCCAAGGACATCACCGGCGAGATCGCCGCCCAGGCCAGCCTGAGCGACAGCGAGCGGCGCTACCGTCTGCTGGCGGAGAGCATCAGCGACGTGATCCTGTCCACCGACAACACGCTGCAACTCAACTACGTCAGCCCGTCGGCCAAGAGCTTCTTCGGCTACAGCCCGGAATGGCTACTGGACAACGGCCTGCTCGGCACCGTGACCAATCCGCGCCAGCTGGCCAGCCTGCTGCAGCTGGTCGAGCAGGTGCGCGGCGCCCTCAACGAGGCGGACAAGCTGGCCCGCCTGCAGGCCAGCCTGGCCGGGCGCACCTTCATCTTCGACTGCCTGCGCGCCGACGACCGCAAGATCACCGTGGAGATGCGCCTGTCGCTGATGTGGGACGAACAGGACCGCTTCGAGGGCGTGCTCGGCATCGGCCGCGACATCACCCAGCAGCGCCGCGCCGAGCGCGACCTGCGCATGGCCGCCACGGTGTTCGAGCACTCGACGGCGGCGATCCTGGTCACCGACCCGGCCGGCTACATCGTGCGCATCAACGAGACTTTCCAGCGCCTCACCGGCTATGCCGGCGCCGAGGTGCTCGACCAGCTGCCGGGCATGCTCACCGCCGACCGCCAGCAGGCGGCCCAGTTCGCCTACATCCTCACCCAGCTCAACCAGCACGGCAGCTGGGAGGGTGAGCTGTGGCTCAAGCGCAAGAACAGCGAGCAGTTCCCGGCCTGGGTCGGCATCACCGCGGTGCACGACGAAGACGGCGACCTGGCCAGCTACGTGTGCTTCTTCAACGACATCAGCGAGCGCAAGGCCAGCGAACAGCGCATCCACCGCCTGGCCTACTACGACGCCCTGACACTGCTACCCAACCGCACCCTGTTCCAGGACCGCCTGCACACAGCCCTGCAGCATGCCGAACGGCATGACGAGTGGGTGGTGCTGATGTTCCTCGACCTGGACCGCTTCAAGCCGATCAACGACTCCCTCGGCCATGCCGCCGGCGACCGCATGCTCAAGGACGTGGCCGTGCGCCTGGCCGCCTGCGTCGCCGAGGACGACACGGTGGCGCGCATGGGCGGCGACGAGTTCACCCTGCTGCTGCAGGCACGCAACACCCGCGCCGGCGCACTCAACCGCGCCATCCACGTGGCCGAGCAGATCCTCGCCAGCCTGGCCCAGCCGTTCGTCCTGCAGGGCCGCGAGTTCTTCGTCACCGCCAGTATCGGCATCGCCCTGGCACCGCAGGACGGCGACGAGCTGAGCCAGCTGATGAAGAACGCCGACACGGCGATGTACCACGCCAAGGAACGCGGCAAGAACAACTTCCAGTTCTACCAGGCCGAGATGAACGCCACCGCACTGCAGCGCCTGGAGCTGGAGAGCGACTTGCGCCATGCCCTGGAGCAGAACCAGTTCCTCCTTTATTACCAGCCGCAGCTGTCCAGCGACGGCAAGCGCCTGACCGGCGTCGAGGCCCTGCTGCGCTGGCAGCATCCGCGCCGCGGCCTGGTGGCGCCTAACGAGTTCATCCCGGTGCTGGAAGAGCTGGGCCTGATCGCCCAGGTCGGCGACTGGGTGCTCGCCCAGGCTTGCCGCCAGCTCAAGGCCTGGCACGACGCGAAAGTGCGAGTGCCCAAGGTCTCGGTCAACCTCTCCGCCCGCCAGTTCGGCGACGGCCAGCTGGGCATGCGCATCTCGCGCATCCTCGGCGCCAGCGGGCTGCCGCCGGCCTGCCTGGAACTGGAGCTGACCGAGAGCATCCTGATGAACGACGTCGGCGAGACCATGCAGGTGCTGGCCAGCCTGAAGAAGCTCGGCCTGTGCATCGCGGTGGACGACTTCGGCACCGGCTACAGCTCGCTCAACTACCTCAAGCAGTTCCCCATCGACGTGCTGAAGATCGACCGCAGCTTCGTCGACGGCCTGCCCGAGGGCGAGCAGGATGGCCAGATCGCCCGCGCCATCATCGCCATGGCCCACAGCCTGGGACTGGCGGTGATCGCCGAAGGCGTAGAGACCCAGGCGCAGCTGGACTTCCTGCGCGACCACGACTGCGACGAGGTGCAAGGCTACCTGTTCGGCAAGCCGATGGCGGCCGCCCAGTTCGAGGCCCAGTTCGGCGGCAACGCCCTGTTCATGCTGACGTGAGTGGCGGCAGCAGGCCGCTTGAGGTCCGCTTGTCCGGCACTTGACCGCCATTCATGTGCCAGCGCGCGACACATCGGGTAGAATGCGCGCCTTCCTTAGAACCTGTTGACGATCGCTGCGCCTCGCGCCATGCGTCGTTTACAGACTCTTACTACCGCCCGCTGATTGATCAGGTGACCACCATGTTCAGCCGTGATTTGACCATTGCCCGCTACGATGCAGAACTCTTTGCCGCCATGGAGCAGGAAGCCCAGCGCCAGGAGCATCACATCGAACTGATCGCCTCCGAGAACTACACCAGCCCGGCGGTAATGGAAGCCCAGGGCAGCGTGCTGACCAACAAGTACGCCGAAGGCTACCCGGGCAAGCGCTACTACGGTGGTTGCGAGTACGTCGACGTGGTCGAGCAGCTGGCCATCGATCGCGCCAAGGAACTGTTCGGCGCCGACTACGCCAACGTCCAGCCGCACGCCGGCTCCCAGGCCAACGCTGCTGTCTACCTGGCCCTGCTGTCGGCCGGTGACACCATCCTCGGCATGAGCCTGGCCCACGGCGGCCACCTGACCCACGGTGCCTCCGTTTCCTCCTCCGGCAAGCTGTACAACGCGGTGCAGTACGGCATCACCGACGCCGGCCTGATCGACTACGACGAAGTCGAGCGCCTGGCCGTCGAGCACAAGCCGAAGATGATCGTCGCCGGCTTCTCTGCCTACTCGCAGGTGCTGGACTTCGCCCGCTTCCGCGCCATCGCCGACAAGGTCGGTGCCTACCTGTTCGTCGACATGGCCCACGTGGCCGGTCTGGTCGCCGCCGGCGTGTACCCGAACCCGGTGCCGTTCGCCGACGTGGTCACCACCACCACCCACAAGACCCTGCGCGGCCCGCGCGGCGGCCTGATCCTCGCTCGCAAGAACGAAGAGATCGAGAAGAAGCTCAACTCCGCCGTCTTCCCGGGCGCCCAGGGTGGCCCGCTGGAGCACGTGATCGCCGCCAAGGCCATCTGCTTCAAGGAAGCCCTGCAGCCCGAGTTCAAGGCCTACCAGCAGCAAGTGGTGAAGAACGCCCAGGCCATGGCCAGCGTGTTCATCGAGCGCGGTTTCGACGTGGTCTCCGGCGGCACCCAGAACCACCTGTTCCTGCTCTCGCTGATCAAGCAGGACATCACCGGTAAGGACGCCGACGCCGCCCTGGGTCGCGCCTTCATCACCGTGAACAAGAACAGCGTGCCGAACGACCCGCGCTCGCCCTTCGTCACCTCCGGTCTGCGCATCGGCACCCCGGCCGTCACCACTCGCGGCTTCAAGGAAGCCGAGTGCAAGGAACTGGCCGGCTGGATCTGCGACATCCTGCAGAACATGGGCGACGAGTCCGTGGTCGACGCGGTACGCGAGAAGGTCAAGGCCGTCTGCGCCAAGCTGCCGGTTTACGGATAACTGGCGCCAAAGTCGTGACAAGAAGCCCGGCAATCGCCGGGCTTTTTTGTGCCCGTGCCGTTTTCCTGACATAGCGGTTAGGAAGAATAAATAAGCATGACTATCAAAGGGTTGGATCCGCAAATCGGTATAACCTAGCCATTTGGCCAGTTCTCTGACGGAAGGTCGTCGCCACCCCGCCGGAAAGGCCTTAAACCATTCCCTTTCAATCCGAACCGCTATTACCAAGCGGGGGATTAGCCGGGGGGGCTGAACCATGGTTTTCGACGCGAAGGCTTACGGGGCACTGGGCGATGGAGTCGCCGACGACACATCGGCCATTCAGGCGGCCATCGATGCCGCCTTCACCGCGGGAGGCGGTGTGGTCTACCTGCCGGAGGGGGTCTACCGGATCAGCGGCGATAGCACGGGGTCCGGCAACTGCCTGACCATGCACAGCCAGGTCGACATGATTGGTGCCGGCATGGGCAGCACCGTGCTCAAGCTGGTGGACGGCTCCGCCCTGCCCCTCATGGGCATGATCGGCTCGCCCACCGGGGAAGTGCTGCAGGGCGTCGGCATCAGCGACCTGAGCCTCGACGGCAATCGCGGAAACAGCAGCGGCGAAGTCAACGGCTGGCACCTCGCCGCCAGCGCAGCCGGCATCAGCGGCAATCTGAGCATCGAGCGGGTCGAGGTTCGCGACGTATCGGGGAGCGGCTTTCGGGTCGATGGCCAGACCGCGCACCTGCAGATCAAGGAGAGCGTGGCCCACGGCAATGGCCTGGACGGCTTCATCAGCCGGGACTCGAACAGTGGCCACTATGCCGACAACCAGGCCTACGGCAACGACGGCAACGGCTTTGCCCTCGACACGCACCATCCGGCCCTGACCTTCACCAACAACGATGCCTTCGCCAATGGTGCCAATGGCCTGCTCATCGCTGGCGACGCCGACACGCAGCCGGACTCGCCCCTGCTGATTCTCGGCGGCGAGCTGCAGGACAACGGGCAGGCCGGCATCGCGCTGCAGCAAGCCAGCGAGGTGCGTGTGGAAGGCGCGCTGATCGGCGGCAACGGCGGCCCGGGCATCTTGCTCTCCGGCGCCAGCCACAACCAGATCATCGCCAACCAGCTGCAGGGCAACGCCCAGTCGGGCCCGGGGCCGGAGATCCTGGTCGAGGCCGATGCCAGCGGCGGTATTGCGGTCGTCTCCAGCCACAACCTCATCGAGCAGAACCTGATCAGCGGCGGCCCCGGCTCCACTTACGGTGTGCTGGAGGTCGCCGATGGCAGCCACGCCACCGGCGTCTACGCCAACCAGATCGAGGCGATGCTCAGCGGCCAGGCCCTGCTGCATGCAGCGGACAGCCGGCTGTCCAGCGACCCCAGCCACGAACTGCTGGTTCAGGTCGTCGGCAGCGAGGACAGGGACAGGCTGGCCGGCGGCGAGGCCGACGAACGCCTGCTCGGCCTGGACGGCAACGACTCTCTGGCCGGCGGCGCAGGCAACGATGTACTGGTCGGCGGCGCCGGACGCGACACGCTCACCGGCGGCAGCGGCGCAGATATTTTCCGTTACGCGGCGTCGGCGGACAGCTATCGCACCGGCAGCGGCGCGTTCAGCGACCATATCGTTGACTTCGATGCCGCCCTGGACCGCATCGACCTCTCCGAACTGGGCTTCAGCGCGCTCGGCAACGGCCTCGATGGCACCCTGCGCCTGAGCTACAGCAGCGCCAGCGACCGTACCTACCTGAGCTCACTGGCAAGCGACGCCGAGGGCCGCTACTTCGAGCTGGCCATCCAGGGCAACCATCTCAGCACCCTGAGTTCCGCCAATATCCTGTTCAATGGCAACGTAGCCCCCAACGCGGCGCCGGTTCTCCACGAGGCCCTGCCGAACCAGACCATCACGGAAAATCAGGTATTCACCTTCGGCTTCTCGGCTAGCAACTTTTCCGACCCCGACGGCGACACGCTGAGCTACAAGGCCACCCTCGGCAATAGCACGGCCCTGCCCTCCTGGCTGAGATTCGATGCCGCCACGCTGTCGTTCAACGGCCTACCCGGACTTGGCAATGCCGGCATCTATGAGATCAAGGTCAGCGCCGGCGACGGGCGCGGCGGCAGCCTCGCCAACAGTTTCCTGCTGGTGGTAGACGAAGCGCCCGCCGGCACACCAACCCTGCACGGCAGCGCAGGCAATGACGTGCTGCTTGGCACCTCCGCCAATGAGACCCTGCTGGGCCTGGGTGGCGCCGACACTCTCATGGGCGGAGCGGGCCACGACATGCTGGTCGGAGGGCTGGGCCGCGACACCCTCACCGGCGGCGACGGCGTGGACACCTTCCGCTTCGACACGCTGCACGACAGCTATCGCAACGGCAGCCCGAGCTGTGACCTGATCACCGACTTCGACCCCGCGACCGACCGCATCGACCTCAGCGCCCTCGGCTTCAGCGGCCTGGGCAACGGGCTCAACGGCACCCTGGCGCTCAGCTACAGCGCCGCCAGCGACCGCACCTACCTGCGTTCACTGGAAACCGACGCCAACGGCGACCGCTTCGAGCTGGCCCTGCAGGGCAACCATCTCGATACGCTCAACGGCAGCAACCTGTTCCTCGTCACCCCGCCACCGCCACCGCCCGGCACCATCACCCCGCCCCCGCCGACACCGGTCGGCACGCCCGGCGACGACGTGCTGAACGGTACCGATGCCAGCGAGCTGCTGCTCGGCCATGCCGGTGCGGACAAGATCAATGGCGGAGGTGGCAACGACATCATCGATGGGGGCGCCGGCAAGGATGTCCTCACCGGCGACGATGGCGCCGACGTCTTCCGCTTCACCGAGCTGCTCGACAGCTTTCGCAACTACGGCCCAGCCAACATCAGCGCGGCCGACACCATTACCGATTTCACGGTGGGCGTGGACAAGATCGACCTGTCGGCCCTGGGCATCACCGGTCTGGACGACGGCTACAACCACAGCGTCTACCTGACGCTCAACGAAACCGGCACCAAGACCTCGATCAAGTCCCGCGAGCCGGATGCCGACGGCAACACCTTCGAGCTGGCGCTCAACGGCAATCACCTCGGCACGCTCAGCGAAGCCGATTTCATCTTTGCCGATCCCACCCCGCAGACCACCCTGTTCATCCCCACCCTGGGCCAGTCCAACTCCCGCGCGCTGCGCATGCAGGGCGAGGATGACGACTCCGGCATCACCGAGATGATCAAGCAGCTGAAGCTCTATACCGACTTCGATCGGGTGGAGAGCCTGTTCTCCGACGCGGCGGGAGAGCCGATCGACATCGCGGTCGGCGGCAGTACGGTCACCGGTAGCTCGACGGCCAGCGAGGCGGAACGGGCCAAGTCCTGGTGGTACAGCGACACCGACCAGCCCGGACAGGCGCTGCTGAATGCCGTAGCCAACCTCGGCAGCCAGCTGGCAGCGCTCCAGGCCCAGGGCCCGGTCACCTTTGCCATGGTCTGGGGACAGGGCGAAGACGACGCCATGACCTACGCCGCCGCCTCGGACAAGAGCGCGGCGATCGAGCTGTACAAGGCCAACACGCTGAAGGTCTTCGACTACCTCAAGGCCCAGCTGGGAACCCCGGACGCGGTCTTCTACGTGATGCTCACCGGCGACTACCAGCAGCAGGGCGCCGACCTGCGCGGCTTCACCAGCGAGGAAATCGCCGAGGTAGTGGACGGCACCCAGGCCATCCGCCAGGCGCAGATGGAAATGGCCGCCGGCCGCAGCGACATCAAGATCGCCGTCGACTACACCGACCTGCCGATGCGCTACGAAGTGGACCCGCTGACCTATTACTACGATGTCTGGCACATGCATGACGATGCCAGCGAAATCATCGGGCAGCGCCTGGCCGACTTCATCGCCAATGACCTGGGCTACACCAGCAACCCCGGCGACAACAACGACCCCGACGCGATCTCCATGTACCCGGCCAACAAGGTCGTCGGCGGCCATGGCATCGACCTGCTCACGGGCACTCCCCTTGCCGACACCCTCGATGGTGACGAGGGCGCCAACTATATGGCGGGCTATGAAGGCAGCGATGTTTACGTGGTCAACAATCCCGGCGACATCCTGTTCGAGAACGGCACGGGTGCCGAAGATCACGACACCGTCGTGTCGTCCATCAACTGGGTGCTGGGCGACAACCTGGAGAACCTGCTGCTGACCGGCCAGGCGCGCAACGGCACCGGCAACAGCCTAGCCAACATCATCGGCGGCAACGACGAGGACAACGTGCTCGACGGCGGCACGGGTGTGGACGTGCTGCTCGGCGGCAAGGGTTCGGACACCTACTTCGTCGACGACGCCGCCGATCGGGCGATGGAAGGCAGCAACGCCGGTTTCGACCGGGTGTTCAGCACCGCCTCCAGCTACACCCTGTCGTACAACCTCGAGGAGCTCTATCTCGTCGCACCCGGCAACTCCAATGGCACCGGCAACGCCCAGGACAACACCATCTACGCCAGCAGCGGCAATAACGTGATCAACGGTGGCGACGGCGTCGACACGCTGTCCTACGCCTTTGCCGAAGCCGGCGTGACGGTCAGGCTGACCACCTCCGCGGCGCAGAACACCGGCGGCTCGGGTTTCGACTCGCTGCGCCATCTGGAGAACCTGATCGGCAGCAACCATGCCGACAACCTGACCGGCGATGCCAACGACAACATCCTGCGCGGCGGTGCCGGCAACGACGTGCTCAACGGAGGGGGCGGTGACGACGTGCTCGACGGCGGCAGCGGGGCCGACCAGCTGAATGGCGGTGCCGGCGCGGATCGCTATGTCTTTACCTCACTGAGCGATCTCGGCCTGGGCGACCTGGCCGACCTGATCAGCGGCTTCAATGGCGGCGAGGGCGACAGCATCGACTTCTCGGCATTGGACGCCAACCCGCTGACCGCCGCCCGTGAGGCATTCGAGTTCATCGGTAACCAGGACTTCAGCGCCACCAATGCCACCGGCCAGCTGCGCTTCGCCGACGGCGCCCTGTACGGCAGCATCAACGCCGACAGCGCGGCGGAGTTCACCATCCGCCTGCTCGGGGTGACGGAGTTCTCGCAGAACGACCTGCTCGGCTGAACCGACGCGACGACCGGATCGGCGCCGGGCTCAGGCCTGCAGCTCGGCGAAGCCGGCGCGGATCTGCTCTTCCGGCAGGTTGTCGCCGATAAATACCAGCACGCTCTCGCGTGGCTCATCCGCGGCCCAGGGCTCGTCCCAGTCGAAGCCGTACAGGCCGAGCACGCCCTGGAACACCAGGCGGCGCTCGTCGCCGGCCACGCTGAGCACGCCCTTGTAGCGCAGCAACGAGTTGCCGTGCTGCTCCAGCAGGCCCTCCATGAAGGCGCTGAGCCTGTCCAGATCCAGTGCCTGCTCGCTCTTCAGCACCAGGGTGGCGATGCGGTCCGGCGTCTTGCCGGCGGGCATCAGTGGGCGCAGCGTCAGCGCCGGGCCGATATCGGCGTTGAGGTTGAAGCCACGAATATCCAGCAGCTCGGCCAGGTCGATGCGCCCGTGCTCGACCACGCGGATCGGCGCGCGACAGTTGATCCGCGCCAGGCGCGCGCTCAGTGCCTCGACCTGCTCGGCGCTGGCCAGGTCGGTCTTGCTCAGCAGGATGCGGTCGGCAAAACCGACCTGGGCCTGGGCGATGGTCTCCTGCAGGTGGCGCTCGGCATTCACCGCATCGACCAGGGTGACGATGCCGTCGAGCACATAGCGCTGGGCCAGCTCCTCGTCGGCGAAGAAGGTCTGCGCCACCGGCGCCGGGTCGGCCAGGCCGGTGCACTCGATCACCAGGCGGTCGAAGGCCAGCTCGCCGGCGTCCAGCTTGTCCAGCAACAGGTACAGGGCCTTCTCCAGCTCGACATGGATCGAGCAGCAGACACAGCCGTTGGCCAGGGTCAGCAGCTCGACCGGCTTGTCGCCGAGCAGTTGGCCATCGATCGGCGTGTCGCTGAACTCGTTCTCGATGACCGCCAGCTTGAGGCCGTGCTCGGCCTGCAGCATGTGGCGCAGCAGGGTGGTCTTGCCGGCACCGAGGAAGCCGGTGAGCACGGTGACGGGAGTGGGTTCGGGATACATCGCGATCTCCAAAATGACACGCGCCACGACTAGGCGTGGCGCGTGGATAACCTCAACCTGCCTCGATAAGCGTTGCGAGCGTAGGCAGGTTGGGAGCGGCCAGCGCACAGGAACCGCAATGTACTCCAGTACATGAGGATTCCGAGCACTGCCCGCGCCCAAGATGCCAAGCGCAGTAGCTTAGCGGGGTAGGTTCAGCAGCAGCGGATGGGGCGTCCTTTGCCTCCACCGTAACGAGCTTCCTGACGTTCGCGGAAGAACGCCTCGTAGCTCATCACCGGCTTGTCCGGATGCTTCTTGGCCATGTGCTCCACATAGTTGTCGTAGTCGGGCATGCCCACCAGCATGCGGGCGGCCTGCCCGAGATACTTACCCATGCGACTCAGGTCATTGAACATATCAGGCGTCCGGAATCGGCTGGAACGGGGTTTCCTTATCCGTGCGCGCAGGCGTAACCCAGGCGGCGCGGCCGACCTTGATCGCGTAGAACAGCACGCTGAGCACCACGAACAGGAACAGCACGGTGAGCACCGAGTTGGTGTAGGCGTTGAAGATCACGTGCTGCATCTGGCCGATGTCCTTGGCCGGGGCCAGGACCTGACCGGCGTCCAGCGCATCGCTGTACTTCTTGGCCAGGGCCAGGAAGCCGACGGCCGGGTTCGGATCGAGCAGCTTTATCAGGCCGGCGGTGGTGGTGCAGATCAGCAGCCAGCAGGCCGGCACCAGGGTGACCCAGACGTAGCGCTGGCGCTTCATCTTGATCAGCACCACGCTGCCCAGCATCAGGGCGATACCGGCGAGCATCTGATTGGAGATGCCGAACAGCGGCCACAGGGTGTTGATGCCGCCCAGCGGATCGACCACGCCCTGGTACAGCAGCCAGCCCCACATCGCCACGCAGCCGGCGGTGGCGATCACGTTGGCGCCCCAGGATTCGGTCTTCTTCAGGGCCGGCACGAAGTTGCCCAGCAGGTCCTGCAGCATGAAGCGACCCGCCCGCGTCCCGGCGTCCACCGCGGTGAGGATGAACAGCGCCTCGAACAGAATGGCGAAGTGGTACCAGAACGCCATGGTGTTCTCGCCCGGCAGCACGCTGTGGAGGATCTGCGCGATACCCACGGCGAGGGTCGGCGCACCACCGGCACGGGCCAGGATGGTGTGTTCGCCGATGTCCTTGGCCACGGCTTCCAGCGCGTCAGGCGTGATGGCGAAGCCCCAGCTGCTGACGGTGGCGGCCACGGCGGCGGCGTCGGAGCCGACCACGGCGGCCGGACTGTTCATGGCGAAGTACACGCCCGGCTCGATCACCGAGGCGGCGACCATGGCCATGATGGCGACGAACGACTCCATCAGCATGCCGCCGTAGCCGATGTAGCGCGCGTGCGACTCGTTGGCCAGCAGCTTGGGCGTGGTGCCCGAGCTGATCAGCGCATGGAAGCCCGAGACGGCGCCACAGGCGATGGTGATAAACAGGAACGGGAACAGGGTGCCCTTCCACACCGGGCCGGTGCCGTCGGTGAACTGGGTCAGCGCCGGCATCTTCAGCTCGGGCATGACCACCAGGATGCCGATGGCCAGGGCGATGATGGTGCCGATCTTGAGGAAGGTCGACAGGTAGTCACGCGGGGCGAGGATCAGCCATACCGGCAGCACGGCGGCGACGAAGCCATAGCCGATCAGCATCCAGGTGATCTGCACGCCGGTGAAGGTGAAGGCCGGGCCCCAGGTCGGGTCGGCAGCCACCTGGCCGCCGGCCCAGATCGAGGCCAGCAGCAGGACCACGCCGATCACCGAGATCTCGCCGATGCGACCCGGGCGGATGTAGCGCATGTACACGCCCATGAACACCGCGATGGGGATGGTCGCCATCACCGTGAACATGCCCCACGGGCTTTCGGCCAGGGCTTTGACCACGATCAGCGAGAGCACCGCGAGGATGATGATCATGATCAGGAAGGCGCCGAACAGGGCGATGGTGCCCGGAATCTGGCCCATCTCCTCGCGCACCAGCTCGCCCAGCGAGCGGCCGTTACGGCGGGTGGAGATGAACAGGACCATGAAGTCCTGCACCGCACCGGCCAACACCACGCCGGCGATCAGCCACAGCGTGCCGGGCAGGTAGCCCATCTGCGCTGCGAGCACCGGGCCGACCAGCGGGCCGGCGCCGGCGATGGCAGCGAAGTGGTGACCGAAGAGGATGTGCTTGTTGGTCGGCACATAGTCCAGACCATCGTTATTGAGCAGCGCCGGGGTGGCGCGAGTCGGGTCCAGCTGCATCACCTTGGTGGCGATGAACAGGCTGTAGTAGCGGTAGGCAACAAGATAGAGGGAGACGGCCGCCACCACTATCCACAAGGCGTTGATGGCTTCGCCGCGGCGCAGCGCCACGACTCCCAAGGCACAGGCGCCCACCACTGCCAGCACTGCCCAGGGCAGGTGGCGCAGCAGGCTATTGTTATTGTTCATGATTACTCCTAACCAATGGACAGACAGGCTGCCGCTGAAGCTTAGACGCTGGATGGCACCTGCATTATTCGACCTTGGTCTAGTACGCATCTCCGCACCGCCAACGGGGGTAAACTAGCGCCCTTTTCGGCGACCGCCAGGATGCTACGCCGCATGCTTCATCACCTTTATCGCCCCGTTATCGCCCTGCTCCTGGCCAGCCTGCTCGGCTGCGCCGAGGAGAGTGCCGCGCCGCTGGATCAGCAGCTGTATATCTGGCAACGCCAGTGGCGCCCGGCCCACGCCGAGGCCCTGGCGCAGAGCCACGCCGACTTCTCCAGCCTGCGCGTGCTGGCCCTGCAGGCCCACCCGCAGGCGGGCTGGAGCCGCGCCCGCGTCGACTTGCCACTGCTCCAGCGCGACGATCGCCCGCTGATCGCCGTGGTGCGCCTGGACGGCCAGTTGGCGCAGCTCGATTCCGCCGAGATCGGCCGGCAGATCGCCGGTCTGTTGCACGACTGGCGCAGCGCCGGCCTGCGCCTGCAGGGCCTGGAGCTCGACCACGACTGCGCCACCGCGCGCCTGCCGGCCTACGCCGCCCTGCTGCGCGAGCTGCGCCGGCAACTGCCGAGCGAACTCGGACTGAGCATCACCGCCCTGCCCGCCTGGCTGGACAGCCCGGCACTGGACGAGGTACTGGCCGCCGTCGACAGCTCGGTTCTGCAGGTGCATGCGGTGCGCGATCCGCAGGACGGCCTGTTCGACCCCGAGCAGGCGCTGGACTGGGCCGAACGCTACGGCGAGCGCAGTGGCAAACCCTTCCATCTGGCCCTGCCTGCCTACGGCGTAGCCCTCACCGCAGATGGCCAGGTGGAGAGCGAGACGCCGCTGCGCCAGGGTGGCCCGCGCCGCGAGTTGCGCGCCGACCCGCACGAAGTCAGCGAGCTGCTGGCCGACCTGCGCCACGAACCGCCGGCACATCTGGCCGGCATCATCTGGTTCCGCCTGCCGCTGGCCGGCGACCGACGCGCCTGGCCGCTGCCCACCCTGCTCGCGGTGGTGCGCGGCCAGCCCCTGGTGCCGGCCCTTGCCCTGCAGCGCCAGCAGCACGACGGCTTCAGCCAGCTGCAACTGTTCAACAACGGCACCCTGGCCAGCCCGCTGCCCAATCGCATCGAGCTGCCCGCCCGGGCCTGCGCGGCGGCCGACGCCGTGGGCGATTACCGCCTGGAGCGCAGCGCCGAGCGCCTGGCTTTCGTGCGCCAGCGCGACGGCCGTCTGGATGCCGGCGAGCACCGGGCCCTGGGTTGGGCGCGCTGCGAACAGATCGATCAAGGAGGCATGCATGTGCAGTTCTAGAACCCTGCTGGCCCTTGCCATAAGCGCGCTGCTGCCGCTCGGCGCCGCCCAGGCCTGCGGCCCGGAATTCCCCTACCGCCTGCTCTCCGACCGTGCCGGCGCCCTGGGCGAACTGCCGGAAGGCAACTTCGCCTTCGAGATCGCTCGCCTCGGGCAGAGCGTCCCCGGCCTCGGCCAGGCCGGCAAGGCGACGCTGGAGCCCTACTGGGACGAGGACAACCAGCGCTATATCGACAGCCGTGTCGGCGTCGAGCAGGAGCAGCTCGGCGCCGAGCAGTTCGCCCTGGTCAGTCGCCTGCGCACCCTGACGGACGCCCGACAGGCCGAGGCCGCAGGTGCCACCCTGCCAGCGGAACTGCGCCTGTACGTTGCCGGAGCCGTGGCCTTCGCCCAGCACGACATGGCCCTGGCCAGCGACTACTTCCGGCGCGTGCTGGCCCTGCCTGCTACCGAACGGGCCAAGCGCAGCACCTGGGCCGCCTATTCCCTGGGCCGCGCCCTGGCGGTGCAGGCGGTCAGCGCGCCGGACACGGTGCTCGACGACACCGCTGCCCTGCAGCGCCAGCGCGAGCTGCGCCAGCAGGCGCGTCAGGCCTTCCAGCAGGCTCGCGCGATGAGCGCCGCCGGCCTCGATGATCCGCTGGAGCTGGGGGTCGCCAGCCTCGGCGAAGAAGCCCGCGTGGCCCTGGACGAGGGCGACTGGGCCACCGCCATTCGTCTCTACGCCAGCCAGAGCAAGCAAGGCTCGAGCACCGGCTACAGCTCGCTGCGCCAGCTGACCTGGCAGCTCAGCCAGATGAGCGACGAGGAGCTGCGCCCGCTGCTGGGCCATCTGGAAATCCAGCAGCTGCTGCTGGCGCAACTGTTCAGCCGGCTGGACGCCTATGAGAGCCAGGGCAAACAGGGCCAGCGCATCCTGCGGCTGCTGCAGGGCGCCACCATCGAGCCGCAGGTCGCCGATCGCCTGGCCGCACTCAGCTACCAGCAGGGCGACTACGCCAGTGCCCGCCGCTTCGTCGAGCAGGCCGGCGACGGCGGCCTGGCCTGGTGGCTGCGCGCCAAGTTGGCCCTGCAGGCCGGCGACAAGTCTGCCGCCACCGATGCCTACGCCCAGGCAGCCAAGGCTTTTCCGGTCGAAGAGGACTGGGGCTGGCGGCGCACGGAAAGCTGGGATTACGAGACGCTCAAGCCACGCTGCCGGGTGGAAGGCGAGATGGCCATTCTCGCGCTGGAGCGCGGTGACTACCTGGAGGCCTTCGAGCAGCTCTACCGCAGCGGCGACATCTATTGGCAGGACGCCGCCCAGGTAGCCGAGCGGGTGCTAAGCACCGACGAGTTGAAAGGCTTCGTCGATGCCCAGGTGGCCGCCGCGCCGCCGCTGCAGCCCGACCAGGTGCAGTATCTGTGGGAGCGCCCCATGGCCACCCGCATCCGCGAACTGCTCGGCCGCCGCCTGCTGCGCGAAGGCCGCTACGCCGAGGCCGTGCCCTATTTCTTCAGCGCCGAGCTGCAACAGGCCGCCCGCCAGTATGGCGAGGCCCGCGAGCAGGCCGAAGAGGCCTGGACCGCCGTCGGCCGGGCCGAGGGCTACTACCAGGCGGCCAGGCTGGCCCGCGCACAGGGCATGGAGCTGCTCGGCTACGAGATGTCGCCGGACGAGGCCTGGGCCGGCGGCAGCTATGGCATCTATGGCAACGAGCTGGCCAAGCCGGTGCAGGCCGGCGGCCTGCTGACGGCCGCCGAGGCGCAGCTGCAGAACGCCAATGCCGCGAAGCCGAACCGCCGCTACCACTACCGCTGGGTCGCCGCCGATCTGGCCAACCAGGCCGCCGACCTGCTGCCACCCAGCAGCCAGGCGTTCGCCGCCGTGCTGTGCAAGGCCAGCGGCTGGATCAACTACCGCGACCTCGCCGGCGCCCAGGGTTACTACCAGCGCTATGTCAAGCAGGGTCCCTATGTGGAATGGGCGGCCAACTTCGGCTTCGACTGCCAGGAGCCGGACTTCGCCGGCGCCCGCCAGCGGCTCTGGGAGGAGCGTGAACGGAACGTGCGCCAGGCCCTGCGGCCGTTCAAGTTCTGGCTGCCGCTGGGCTTGCTGGCACTGCTCGCCTCAGGTATCTACTGGCAGCGCCGGCGACGTGCCTTGGCTATAGTGGATAAAACCGCAGAGGAAACCCGTCATGAGTGATACAACCACCGAGCGTCGGCGCTTCCAGCGCATCGCCTTCGACGCCGCCACCGAGCTTGCCCAGAGCGAGCGGCGCTGGACGGTTGCGCTGCACGATGTGTCGCTCAAGGGCCTGCTGGTCAAGCGCCCGCGCGACTGGAACGGTGACCCCGACCAGCCTTTCATCGCCAGCATCAGCCTGGATGCCGACACCCGCCTGCAGATGGAAGTGGTGCTGACCCGTACCCGCGACGAGCTGCTCGGCTTCGTCTGCCGCCATATCGACCTGGACTCCATCAGCCACCTGCGCCGCCTGGTCGAACTCAACCTGGGCGACGAGAGCCTGCTGGAGCGTGAACTGGCCGCCCTGGGCGAGGAAGACTGACGCCGGCGTGGCACGAAAAAAGGGCGACCATGGGCGCCCTTCGTTTTATCCGCCCCGGCGCAACGTGCCGAGCTTCTGGCGCCGCGCCTGCACCCGCCGCACACCGATGCTCGCCTCGCGGCGCTCCTCGACGCTATCCCTGGGCCTTCCCGGCTCGTAGTTGAGGGTTCTGGCAAACAGATCGAAGAACAGGAACATGGGCCATCTCCGTTATGAACATGGCCCCATGTTCCTCCTCCTGTGTGACGCAAAGATTGATCTGCGCCAAGCGCGCCCTGCCGGCACCAGCGACAGGGCGCCGCAGGGCATCACTCGAACAGCGCGTCCAGCGCCTGCTCCAGGCGCGTCACCGCGATCACCTGCAGGCCCGCCGGGGCCTCCTTGGGCGCATTGCCCTTGGGCACGATGGCGCGCTTGAAGCCGTGCTTGGCCGCTTCCTTCAGGCGCTCCTGGCCGCTCGGCACCGGGCGGATCTCGCCGGACAGGCCGATCTCGCCGAACACCAGCAGGTCGTGCGGCAAGGGCTTGTTGCGCAGGCTGGAGATCACCGCGGCCATCAGCGCCAGGTCGGAGGCGGTCTCCAGCACCTTCACCCCGCCGACCACGTTGAGGAACACGTCCTGGTCGTAGGTCGGGATGCCGCCGTGGCGGTGCAGCACGGCCAGCAGCATGGCCAGGCGATTCTGGTCCAGGCCCAGGGTCACGCGCTTGGGATTGGCCATATGGCTGGTGTCGACCAGCGCCTGTACCTCCACCAGCATCGGCCGGGTGCCTTCCCAGGTGGCCATCACCACGCTGCCGGGCACCGCCTCCTGGGCGCGGGTGAGGAAGATCGCCGAGGGGTTGGTGACTTCCTTGAGGCCCTTGTCGGTCATGCCGAACACGCCCAGTTCGTTGACCGCGCCGAAGCGGTTCTTCACCGCGCGTAGCAGGCGCAGGCGACCATCCGATTCGCCTTCAAAGTACAAAACGGTATCAACCATATGCTCGAGCACGCGCGGGCCGGCCAGGGCGCCTTCCTTGGTCACGTGGCCGACCAGGAAGATCGCCGTGCCGCTCTGCTTGGCATAGCGCACCAGCAGCGCCGCGCTCTCGCGCACCTGGGCCACGCCGCCGGGGGCGGACTGCAGCTGCTCGGTGAAAATGGTCTGGATCGAGTCGATCACCATTACCTTGGGCTGCTCGCGGCGCGCCACGTCGATGATCGATTCGATGCAGGTCTCGGTCATCACCTTGAGCCTGTCCTGCGGGAGTTCCAGACGCCGCGCGCGCATGGCCACCTGCTGCTGGGACTCCTCACCGGTGACGTACAGCGCCGGCAGGCGCTGGGCAATATTGCACAGGGTCTGCAGCAGGATGGTCGACTTGCCGATGCCGGGGTCGCCGCCGATCAGCACCACCGAGCCATCCACCAGGCCACCGCCGAGCACCCGGTCCAGCTCGCCGGATACGGTGGAGAAGCGCGGCACTTCCTCGACGCTGACCTCGGCCAGGGTCTTGATCTGCGCCTGCTGCCCGGCCCAGCCGCCACGTCCGGATGGCGCCGCGGCGCCGCCGCTCTCGATCATGGTCTCGGTCAGAGTGTTCCAGGCGCCGCACTCGCCGCACTGCCCGGCCCACTTGGGAAAGGTGGCGCCGCACTCGGTGCAGCCATACATGCGCTTGGCCTTGGCCATGGAAATCTCCGCCCGCAGAAAAACGGCGATAATAACGCTCCACCCATCACGAGTCGCCAGGCGATGCAGATAGAACTAGTCCCCGCCAGCCTCGACCAGCTGCCGCTGATCGCCAATCTCTACCAGTACTACGCCTACGAGTCGTCGGACTGGGAGGAGGAAGAGGTGGAGGTCGACGGACGCTTCTATATCCACGAGCCGCACCTGCAACGCTACTGGCAGGAAACGGACTGGAGCGCCAGCCTGATTCTGGCGGACGGCTTCATCGCCGGCTTCCTGCTGATCGAGCGCAGCGAGCTGGTGGGCATCGACGCCCTGGAGCTGGCCGATCTGTTCATCCTCAAGAAGTACCGCCGCCTGGGTATCGGTCGTGCCCTGGCGCAGCAGGTGCTGAGCCGGGGCGGTACCTGGCTGGTGCGTTTCTATGGCCAGGACGAACTGGCCGCTGCCTTCTGGCGCAAGATCCTCGCCGAGCTGCCGCTGGGGTCACGGCAGGTCTGGCCGGAGGACGATCCAGAACTGATCAGCTACCTGGTCAACCCACCGCTGCACTGAGTCGCTCTAGCCGCCACAGGCGTTGCCGCAGCCGCAGCATTGCCCGGCGGCGCGCTTGAGCTGGCGCGCCAGATCGTCCTTGAGCGCCACGCGGGCCTGCTTGAGGCGAGCGAGGGAGGCGTCGTCGAGCAGCTCGATGCCCTCCTCGACGCGGCAGATGCGCTTGTCCAGCACCTCGTATTCCTCGGCCTGCTGGGCGAAGCGCTGATCGTCGCGACGCAGGCGCTGCAGCTCGGCGCGCAGCTCGGGGAAGTCCTGGGTCAAGGGGTGATGTTCGACATGCATGGGCTCGGCTCCTGAAACAGATGACCCAGCCTAGCCGGGCCACCCTGCCTGGCCATTGACCCGGATCAAGCCGCGGCGACCGTCTGCCGCCTGAGCGACGCCGGCGCCGACCGCTGAGCTAGTCTGAACAGACACCTCACCACTGGGAGTGCCCCCTATGCCGCTCGAACACCACCCACTGGCCCGCGAATTCCCCGAATACCGCCAGCAGCTGCAGGCCCTGCACGCCAAGGATGCGCACTTCGCCCAGCTGGCGCAGCACTACGAGACCCTCGACAAACGCATCTACGAAGTGGAAGACGGCCGCCAGGCCATGGACGACCTGGCCCTGCACGCCCTGAAGAACGAACGGGTACAGCTCAAGGACCAGATCGCCGAACGCCTGCGCAAGGCCAACGGCGCCTGACGCCATTCGGAAAACGAGCCGGCCAGCGCAGCCGGCCTCAGCCATTTCGTCGATCAGGAGTACGCTCGACCATGACCTCGAATCCAGGCTGCTCCGCTTGCCGCGAAGGCAAGGGACTGGAATTCCCCATCAGCATGGCCTTTCAACCCATAGTCGACCTGCGCCAGGGCCTGGTCTTCGCTCACGAGGCGCTGGTCAGGGGCAGCGCCGGGGAATCGGCCGGCAGCCTGCTGGCACGAGTCGACGCCGACAACCGTTACGCCTTCGACCAGAGCTGCCGCATCCAGGCCGTGGAGTGGGCCGCCCGCCTGCAACTGCCGGCCAGGCTGTCGATCAACTTCATGCCCAACGCGGTCTACCGCGCGGAGACCTGCATCCGCGCCACGCTGGAGGCGGCGAGGCGCTGCCGGTTCCCGCTGGAGCGGATCATCTTCGAGGTCACCGAGCAGGAGCAGGTGCTGGACATTCCGCACCTGACCGAGATCCTGCGTGCCTACCGGGCCCAGGGTTTCATGACCGCCATCGACGACTTCGGCGCCGGATACGCCGGGCTCAACCTGCTGGCAGATTTCCAGCCCGATCTGATCAAGCTCGACATGGACCTGATCCGCGGCATCGATGGGGATCGGGTGCGCCAGGTCCTGGTCGAAAGCGTGCTCGACATGTGCCGCCGGCTCGGCATCGAGGTGATCGCCGAGGGTATCGAGACCCGGGGCGAACTCGAATGCCTGCGGCAGATGGGCGTTGGCCTGTTTCAGGGCTATCTGCTCGCCAGGCCGGGCTTCGAGTCGCTGCCCGAGGTGCACTACCCGGCCTAGGGTACACTTGCCGTCATAACCAGAAACCCAGGGAGTGAAACATGAGTATCCTCAGCGAATTCAAGGCCTTCGCGGTCAAGGGCAATGTGGTCGACATGGCCGTCGGTATCATCATCGGCGCGGCCTTCGGCAAGATCGTCAGCTCCTTCGTCGGTGACGTGGTCATGCCGCCGATCGGCCTGCTGATCGGCGGGGTCGACTTCTCCGACCTGGCCATCACCCTCAAGGCCGCCGAGGGCGACATCCCGGCCGTGGTGCTGAGCTACGGCAAGTTCATCCAGACCGTGCTCGACTTCGTCATCGTCGCCTTCGCCATCTTCATGGGGGTCAAGGTGATCAACAAGCTCAAGCGCGAGGAAGCCGCAGCGCCGACCGTGCCGCCGGCACCGACGCCGGAGGAAGTGCTGCTGACGGAGATCCGTGATCTGCTGAAGAACCAGCAGAAGCAGTAAGCACCCAGGCAAAGAAAAACGGCGCCCGAGGGCGCCGTTTTCATTTTCACTGCGGCTCGGGGGTGAGCAGCAGGCGACTGACCCGCCGCTCGTGCACCTCGTCCACGCGCATGCACCAGCCGGCGAAGCGCACCTCGTCGCCCACCACCGGCAGGCGGTCGAGCAGGCTCATCACCAGGCCGGCGAGGGTCTGGTAGTCCTCGGTAGCCTGGGCCTGCAGGCCGATACGCGAGCGCAACAGGGCCAGGTTGAGCGCGCCGCTGACGCGGAAGCCGGCCCCGGCCGGCTCGATGTCCGGACCATCCACCTCGCTGGCATCCGGCAGTTCGCCGGCAATGGCCTCGAGGATGTCGGTCAGGGTCAGCAGGCCGACGAAGCCGCCGAACTCGTTGACCACGAAGGCCACGTGGGTCGAGGCCTGGCGCATCTGCTCCAGGGCGCCAAGTACCGCACAGCTGTCCGGCAGGTTGAGCGGCTGGCGCAGCAGGCCCTCGATGTCCGGCTCACGCTGCTCAAGCAGCTCCTTGAGCATCTCCTTCTTGTGTACGAAGCCCAGCGGCTCGTCCACCTGGCCGTCACGAATCACTAGCAGGCGCGAGTGCGGCGATTCCAGCAGGGCCTGGCGAATCTGCTCTGGGGTATGGCCCAGGTCGATATGGTCAACCGCCATGCGCCCGGTCATCACCTCGGTGATCGGCTGCTCGGCCAGGCCCAGCACGCCGCGGATCATCACCCGCTCGCGGCGGTCGAACGGCACCAGGTCACCGGCGCCGCCCTCCAGCATGTCGGCGATCTCCTCGCCCACCTCGTCGGCCTCGACCTTGCCGCCCAGCAGACGCAACACCGCATGGGCGGTACGTTCGCGCAGGCCGCGGCCGTCCTGCAGCTGGCGCTTGCGCTTGTGCCGCACCAGCTGGTTGGCCGCCTCGATGAGGATGGAGAAGCCGATGGCCGCGTACAGGTAGCCCTTGGGAATATGGAAGCCCAGGCCCTCGGCGGTGAGGCTGAAGCCGATCATCATCAGGAAGCCCAGGCACAGCATGATCACCGTCGGGTGGGCGTTAACGAAGGCGGTCAGCGGCTTGCTGGCGACGATCATCAGGCCGATGGAGACGATCACGGCGATCATCATCACTTCCAGGTGTTCGACCATGCCCACGGCGGTGATTACCGCGTCCAGGGAGAACACCGCATCGAGCACCACGATCTGCGCCACCACCGGCCAGAACAGCGCATAGGTGCGGCTGCCGCCCGGCTGATGGGTACGCCCCTCGAGGCGCTCATGCAGCTCCATGGTGGCCTTGAACAGCAGGAACACACCACCGAACAGCATGATCAGGTCACGCCCGGAGAAGCTCTTGCCGAACACCTCGATCAGCGGCTCGGTCAGGGTCACCAGCCAGGAAATGCTGGCCAGCAGGCCCAGGCGCATGATCAGCGCCAGGCTCAGGCCGATCAGCCGCGCACGGTCGCGCAGGTGTGGCGGCAGCTTGTCGGCGAGGATCGCGATGAATACCAGGTTGTCGATGCCGAGGACGATCTCCAGGACGATCAGCGTCAGCAGGCCGAGCCACGCGGTGGGGTCGGCCATCCATTCGAAGATCATGCTTTCCTCCGGGCAGGCGTCGACGCAGCGCAGGCACGGTAGACGTGGCGCAGGGCGTATCGTTCAGGTGAATTCAGCAGCAGACGCGCGCAGGCGTCGAGGGAGGGGTGGCCACTCGGGGGTGGCTGGCAACAGTCGCTGTCCATGGGTTCCGCAGGTGAAAAAAGGGACGGCCATCCTAACGGCACGACCGCCCATTCCTAAGCGGGAAAAAGTTACCAATTCTTAATGGTGCGGCGCGAACCGCTCTACCAGTAGTTCTCCACCGCCACCTGACCGGGGCGACGGGTGAGCGCCAGGTTGAGCTGGCGCGCCTTGAGCACGGCGCGGGTGTCCTCGATCATCTGCGGATTGCCGCAGAGCATGATGCGCGAATGCTCGGGCGCAAGCTCAAGGCCGGCGGCACGCTCCAGCTCGCCGTTCTCGATCAGCGTGGTGACCCGCGCATCGAGCGCACCGGGCACCCGCTCGCGGGTCACCACCGGCACGTAGGTCAGCTTGTGTCCGGCCCCCTCCAGCCATTCGCGTTGCGGCAGCTCGGTGATCAGCTCCTGATAGGCCAGCTCGCCACGGTCGCGGGCGCTGTACACCAGGACGATGCGCTCGAAGCGCTGCCAGGCCTCCAGGTCCTGCAGGATCGACAGGAAGGGCGCCAGCCCGGTGCCGGTGCCGATCAGCCAGAGGTCGCGGCCATCGGGAAAGCGGTCGAGGGTGAGATAGCCGGTGGCCTGCTTCTCCACCAGCAACTCGTCGCCGGCCTTGAGGCGGCTCAGCTCGGAGGTGAACTCGCCGCCGGGCACCACGATGGAGAAGAACTCCAGGTACTCGTCATGCGGCGCCGAGACCACCGAATAGGCCCGCCACACCACCGAGCCGTCGGCCTTGCGCACGCCCAGACGGACGAACTGCCCGGCGCGAAAGCGAAAACCGGCGTCGCGGGTGCAGGTCAGGCTGAACAGGCTGGGCGACCAGACCCGCACGTCGGTGAGGGTCTGGCGGGTGAACTTCTCTTCGCTGGCGGTCATGGCGGCCCCTTCTTCACGTACGCGCAGTCTCGCGCAAAGAGCGCCGGACAAACACCATCAGTTAGCAGGGATTAGCGGCGGTTGACGGTCTGCGCGGCGCGCAGCATGTCGGCGCCGATCTCCGCCTCGTACTGTTTCCACAGCGGCTGCATGGCGGTCCGCCAGGCGGCGCGCTCGTCCTTGCTGAGGGCGATGACACGGGCGCGACCGGCGCCCACCAGCTGCTCGCGGCCCTGGCGATTGAGCTGCTCGGCGTCCTTGTTCACCTGGGTGGTGACCTCCTCGACTATCGCCTCCAGCTCGCTGCGGGTGGCGTAGGGAATGCTCTGCCAGAACGACGAGCTGCTGATCAGCATGTAGTTGAGCGAGCCGTGGTTGGTCTCGGTGATGAACGGCTGGGCACTGTCGAAGCCCATGGCGGCCATGTTCGACCAGGCGTTCTCGGTGCCCTGCACGGTGCCGGCCTGCAGCGCCTTGAGCGACTCACCGAAGGGAATGCGCTTGGCCTGGGCGCCGAGGGCGGCGAACTGGGCCTCCAGCACGCTGGACGACTGGATGCGGAAGGCCAGGCCCTTGGCATCGGCCGGCGCGCGCAGCTCGCGGGTGGCGGAGAGCTGCTTCATACCGTTGTTCCAGAAGGCCAGGCCATAGATGTTCTGCCCGGCCATGGAGCGCAGCAGCTCGCGGCTCTTCTCGCGGCGCTGGAAGCGTTTGACCGCCTCCAGGTCATCGAACAGAAACGGCAGGTCGAACACCTGCAGCTGCTTGGTATAGGCCTCGAACTTGGACACCGAGGGCGCCAGCATCTGCACCTCGCCACGCTGCAGGGCGGCCATCTCGTCGGCATCGCCGAACAGCGTGGAGTCGGGGTAGACCTCGACCTTCACCGCACCGCCCAGGCGCTCCGCCACCAGGCGCTGGAACAGCAGGGCGCCACGGCCCTTGGGCGTGTCGTTGGCGACCACGTGGGAGAACTTGATCAGGATCGGCTGGGCCTCGGCGCGCAGCGGCGCGGAGAACAGCAGGGAAAGCGACAGACAGGCAGCGAACAGGTATTTCATGAACTTCCTTGCGGCAATGCAATAGCGGCACCCCGCAAGACTTGCGGGGCGAATGATGGTTTGGGTTTGTGCGGCCACTGGGGCCGGGGGTTCGGACGGTGCCTGCGCTCAGGTCGCGCGGCCATCCGATTTGTTGTTGGACATGCCACCCATTGCGGAACTTCGGCGGCGGCAAGTGACTGCATATTCTCCGGATTGCACCTCGTGGTCACAAGCCGCCTGTTTCTCACTTCGAGACATTTCCCTATGCATCTAGGACAATGCCGCCTGCCCCGCCTATCGATCCCGCCGCCATGCCGACTCTCGCCACGCCCTTCGCCCAGCTCGACCTGATCCGCCAGCCGGAGATGGCCAACGAGCCGCTGCAAGCCTTCGACGCCGCCGACGAGTACCTGCTCGGCCATGTCCACGAACTGGGCCTGGCGGCGGACAGCCGCGTGCTGCTGCTCAACGACGGCTTCGGCGCCCTGGCCTGCTCGCTGGCGACGCACTGCCGGGTGACCAGCAGTGGTGATTCGCACCTGGGGCATCTGGCCCTGCAGAAGAACCTGGCGCGCAATGGCCTGCCCGCCGACAGCGTGCGCTTCGTGCCGGCCAGCGAGACCGTGCAGGGCCCGTTCGACCTGGTTCTGCTGCATGTGCCCAAGACCCTGGCCCTGCTGGAGGAACAGCTGATCCGCCTGCACGGCCAGCTGGCACCCGGCGCCAGGGTGATCGCCGGCGCCATGATCAAGCACCTGCCGCGCACCGCGGGGGAGCTGCTGGAGCAGTACATCGGCCCGCTGCAGGCCTCGCTGGCGGTGAAGAAGGCGCGCCTGCTGACTGCCACGCCGGAAAGCAAACCTGCCCCCCGCTCGCCCTACCCGACCCGCTACCGGCTGGACAAGCCGGCCCTGGAGCTGGTCAACCACGCCAACGTGTTCTGCCGCGAGGGCCTGGATATCGGCACCCGCGCCTTCCTGCCACACCTGCCGAAGCGCCTGGTGGCGCAGCGCGTGGCCGACCTCGGCTGCGGCAACGGCGTGCTGGCCATCGCCTACGCCCTGGCCAACCCCGCGGCCGAACTGACCCTGGTGGACGAGTCCTACATGGCCGTGCAATCGGCCGAGGAGAACTGGCGGGCGGCGCTGGGTGAGCGCCCGGCCACTTTCAGCGCCGCCGATGGCCTGGCCGACCAGCCCGCCGACTCGCTGGACCTGGTGCTGTGCAACCCGCCCTTCCACCAGCAGCAGGTGGTCGGCGACTTCCTCGCCTGGCGCATGTTCCAGCAGGCCCGCGCGGCGCTGGTCACCGGCGGCGAGCTGTGGATAGTCGGCAACCGCCACCTGGGCTATCACGCCAAGCTCAAGCGCCTATTCCGCGGCGTGGAGCAGGTCGCGGCGAATCCCAAGTTCGTGGTGCTCAAGGCCACCAAGTAGGCTCGGCACCCTCACCCCCGGCCCCTCTCCCAGGGGGAGAGGGGATGCTCCATTTACCTATGGGCATATGCACGCACGCCCCCTCTCCCTCCGGGAGAGGGCTGGGGTGAGGGGCAGCGGGCAACGCAGGCTCACCCGCTCGCCGTAGCGCTGCCCTCCTGCGGATACCCGCCGCCGAGTCACTGCGACAAATTGCCCAATGCGACAATCCGCCGGCTACGACCGCAGCGGCAGACGGCGGATGATTGATCCAGATCAATCTCCGGAGTGGCCATTCATGTTCGGCCTCGATGCACTGGAACTGGCGCGAATCCAGTTCGCCTTCACCGTCTCCTTCCACATCATCTTCCCCGCCATCTCCATCGGTCTGGCCAGCTACCTGGCCGTGCTCGAGGGCCTATGGCTGAAGACCAACAAGGAGGTCTACTACGACCTCTACCGCTTCTGGCTGCAGATCTTCGCCGTGACCTTCGGCATGGGCGTGGTCTCCGGGGTGGTGATGAGCTACCAGTTCGGCACCAACTGGAGCCAGCTGTCCACGGCGGCCGGCAGCATCATGGGGCCGCTGCTGACCTACGAGGTGCTCACCGCGTTCTTCCTCGAAGCGGGCTTCCTGGGGATCATGCTGTTCGGCCTGAACAAGGTCGGCCGCGGCCTGCACTTCTTCGCCACCCTGATGGTGGCCATCGGCACGCTGATCTCGACCTTCTGGATCCTCTCCTCGAACAGCTGGATGCACACGCCGCAGGGCTTCACCCTGGTCGACGGCGTGTTCACCCCGGATTCTTGGTGGGACATCGTGTTCAACCCGTCCTTCCCCTATCGCCTGGCGCACATGGCGGTGGCGGCCTTCCTCAGCACCGCCTTCGTGGTCGGTGGCACCGCGGCCTGGCACCTGCTCAAGGGCAAGCGCGACCCGGCCACCCGCATGATGTTCTCCATGGCCCTGTGGATGGCGCTGATCGTCGCGCCGATCCAGGCGCTGATCGGCGACTTCCACGGCCTCAACACCCTCAAGTACCAGCCGGCCAAGGTGGCGGCGATGGAAGGCCACTGGGAAACCGAAAAAGGCGTGCCGCTGCTGCTGTTCGGCATCCCCGACATGCAAGCGGAAACCACCAAGTACGCCATAGGCATCCCGCGCCTGGCCAGCCTGATCCTCACCCACGAGCTGGACGGCGAGATCAAGGGCCTCAAGGAATGGGCGCCGGAGGATCGGCCGAATGCGCTGATCGTGTTCTGGAGCTTCCGCGTGATGGTCGGTCTGGGCCTGCTGATGATCCTCTGCGGCGTGCTCGGCCTGTGGCTGCGCCGCGGCGACAAGGTCTACGAGGCCAAGGGCTTCCAGCGCCTGATGTTGCTGATGGGCCCGAGCGGGATCATCGCCCTGCTGGCCGGCTGGGTGACCACCGAAGTGGGCCGCCAGCCCTGGGTGATCTACGGCCTGCTGCGCACCTCAGATGCCGCCTCCAACCACAGCGCCACGCAGATGGGCGTGTCGCTGGTGCTGTTCGTGGTGGTGTATTTCGCCGTGTTCGGCGTCGGCATCACCTACCTACTGCGCATGATGCGCAAGGGCCCGGTGCTGGGCCTGATCAGCGCGCAGATCGCCGAGCACGGTGGCCCCGGCCACAGCCGCACGCCGGCACGCCCGCTGTCCGCCTCGGCGGAGAGCGTGGATGACGAAGGCGTCGACAACCTGAGCAACGAGGAGAAACGCCCATGAGCATCGACCTGCCGCTGATCTGGGCCGGGGTGATCGCCTTCGGCATCTTCATGTACGTGGTGATGGACGGTTTCGACCTGGGGATCGGCATCCTCTACCCGTTCTTCCGCGACAAGGACGAGCGCGACGCCATGATGAACACCGTGGCGCCGATCTGGGACGGCAACGAGACCTGGCTGGTGCTGGGTGGCGCCGGGCTGTTCGCCGCCTTCCCGCTGGCCTACTCGGTGGTGCTCACGGCGCTGTATTTGCCGCTAGTGATCATGCTGATCGCGCTGATCTTCCGTGGCGTGGCCTTCGAGTTCCGCTTCAAGGCCAAGCGCACCCGCCATGTGTGGGACGCAGCCTTCATCTGGGGCTCCATCGTCGCCACCTTCGCCCAGGGCGTGGTGCTGGGTGCCTTTATCGAGGGCATCAAGGTGGAGAACCGCGCCTTCGCCGGCGGCCCGTTCGACTGGCTGGCGCCCTTCCCGCTGTTCTGCGGCGCCGGCCTGGTGGTCGGCTACGCCATGCTCGGCTGCGCCTGGCTGCTGATGAAGACCGAGGGCAAGCTGCGCCACAAGATGTACAAGCTGATGCTGCCGCTGACCTGTCTGCAGCTGCTGTTCATCGCCGCCGTGAGCATCTGGACGCCGCTGGCCCACGAGAGCATCGCCCAGCGCTGGTTCACCCTGCCCAACCTGTTCTACTTCATGCCGGTGCCGACCCTGGTGGCGGTGACCGTTCTCGGCATCGTCCGCGCCGTGCACCTGAAGATCGACTGGCAGCCGTTCGTGCTCACCCTGGCGCTGATCGCCCTGGCCTACGCCGGCCTGGCCATCAGCCTGTGGCCGAACATCATCCCGCCGTCGGTGAGCATCTGGGAGGCCTCGGCGCCCGCCAGCAGCCAGGCCTTCGCCCTGGTCGGCGTGGTCATGATGGTGCCGATCATCCTGATCTACACCGCGTACAGCTACTGGGTATTCCGCGGCAAGGTGGTGGTCGGCGAGGGGTACCACTAGATGAACGAGAGCAAACCATCCCTGGCCCAGCGCCTGGCCTGGTTCGCCGCCCTCTGGCTGGGCGGCGTGCTGGCCGTGGGCATCCTCGCCTACGCCATCAAGTGGGGCATGGGTCTGGCCTGAAACCCGCCACAGGTGGATAAGCAGAGCCTTATCCCCTACAGCAGCTGACCTGTACGGACCTGCGTAGGGTGGCCTCGCCCGCGAAGCGGGCAGCCCACCAATGGGGCCCCAATGGTGTACTGCCTACGGCGAGTACACCCTACCCAATAGGGCCGCAGGCTTAGGTTGACCCTCACCCCAACAGCCGCTTGAGCTCCTCACTGACCGGCATCGGCCTGAACGCACTGACCCGCGCCCGCCCGCTGTTGCCCAGCGGCACCCATACCCGCGAGAACAGCAGCGCGGCAACGATGCGCGGCAGTTGCCCCACCACCTCGCGCCAATCGCACAGCCGCCAGCCGGCACGCAGCATCAGCCAGTGCGCACGGGCATGCGGCAACGACAGACGCTGGCCAAGGATATGCGCCCGCTCCAGCCAGACCAGGGCGACGTTCGGCTCGCCCCGCTGCAGCGCCATCTCGGCCTCATCAAAGGCCTGGCGCAGCGCTAACTCCAGTTCAGTGCGCATGACCGTGGCCATCCTTCAGCTCACCCTCGGCCTGACGCAGCACCTGCACGGCGGCGGTAATCGCCAAAGTGGCCATGATGCTGGCGACGATCAGGTCCGGCCAGGCGCTGTCAGTACCGAATACGCCCAGCGCCGCCGCCAACACGGCCAGGTTGCCCAGAGCATCGTTGCGGGTGCACAGCCAGACGCTGCGCATGTTGCTGTCGCCCTCGCGGTAGGCGTACAGCAACACCGCCACGCCGACGTTGGCCAGCAGCGCCAGTCCGCCCACCACGCCCATGGTCGGCGCACTCGGCACCGCGCCCTGCCACCAGTGCCACAACGCCGCACCCAGCACGCCAAGGCCGAACAGCAACATGCTCGCCGCCTTGAACTGCGCCGCGCGGGCCCGCCAGCTCAGGGCCATGCCCAGTACCCAGAGGCTGATGGCGTAGTTGGCGGAATCCCCGAGAAAGTCCAGCGAGTCGGCCAGCAGCGATACCGAGCCAGCCCTGAGGCCCGCGCCTATCTCCACGGCGAACATCAGCAGGTTGACCGCCAGGGCGATCCACAGGATGCGCCGGTAGCGCTTGGAGCGCAGCGCGGCCTCAGGCGATTGGTGATTGCAGCAGTGAGCACCCATTTGGCATCTCCATATCGAAGTCTGTTCACGAGCTTCTGATTAGAGCCAGACAAGGCAAAGACGGCCGAGGAAGCGCAGTTTACGAACGGTAAATGAGCATTCCGAGGCTGTTTTTAACGCCGTATGGCCGACAGCCAGAAGATCGTGGACAGATTTCAGTGCAGACTAGGCTAAACCCTGTAGTAACTACGGAGTCAACATGAGCAAACCCATCACCATCGGCGTGCTCGCCCGCGACAGCGGCGTCAACCTGGAAACCATCCGTTTCTACGAGCGCAGCGGCCTGCTGCCGGCACCGCAACGCAGCGCCTCGGGCTATCGCCATTACCAGGATATGGATGTGCGCAGGCTGCGCTTCATCCGCCGCGGCCGCGAACTGGGCTTCAGTCTGGAAGAAATCCGCAGCCTGCTGGACCTCGCCGCCCACCCGGAGAGCCCCTGCGCCAGCGCCGATCAGATGGTCAGCGAACACCTCGATACCATCGCCGCGCGCATCCGCGACCTACAGAACATGCAGACCGAGCTGAACAAGCTGTCCGGCTGCCAGAGCGGACATGCCGAGCATTGCCGGCTGCTGGAGGCGTTGGACGACCGCGACTGCTGCATCCCTGCCAACAAGCGTTAACCGTTAGCGCAAGAATCCTTGGCCGGAGCCCTCTCGACTTCCCGCGCCGGGCCGAGGTCAGGGCCGGGTACGCTCGTAGGCCCCCAGATCGCAGACGGCGGTACCGTCGCCATCGCCGTCGTGCGGACGGCTAACCGCACGCTGATCGGCGGACGTACAGTTGCCAACCCCGACATCGATGGCCGGACTGCCGCGCTTCAGTGCGTGGGTCCAGGTCGCGCCGCTGTTGTCGGCCAGCGGGTAGAGCACCGTGCTCCAGGTCAGCGCATCATCCGTGGGCAGGTCGCTGGCGCAGTTGCCCTGGTCGGTACCCAGCAGCAGCCCGTGCGCCAGGTAACTGCCGCTGTTGGCACAGTTGGCCGGCATGCCCTCGAGACGATTGCCGGCAACCAGGCTGTTGCGTAGCACCAGGTGGCCAACGTTGCTCAGGGCCAGGCCTTCGTTGCCGGCGATGGTGACATTGACCAGCTTGGCCTGGGACTGGGCATCCTCCGGATAGCCACTGATGCCGTTGGCCAGCACGCCGTTGGTGTCGGTGCCCGTGTTGCCGCTGAGGGTGCTGTTGGCCAGGGTCAATACGCCGCCCTTGCGATTGGCGATGGCCGCGCCACCGCCATTATCAATCGAAAGGCCCGCGGCGTTGCCCACGAAGGTGCTCCGTGCGACGTCCGCATGGCCCTGGTTGTACAGCGCACCGCCCTGGGCGAGATCGGTGTCGTCGTAGTCGGCAGCGATGTTGTCGCGGAAGGTGGTATCGCGGACCTGGACGCTCCCCAGATTGAAGATCGCCCCACCAAGGCCGTAGAAGCCCTGTTTGCCAATGGACAGATTGCCCTCGAATAGCGCCTGGCTGACGGTCAGGGTGCCGTAGTTGGCAATCGCCCCGCCCTCGCCTTCGATACCGGCACTGGAGCGGTTGCCGATAAAGCTGACCTGCTGCACCAGCGCCCGGCCACGGTTGCGCAAGGCACCGCCCTGGGTATCGGAAAGGCCGTCGCGCAGCGTGAGCCGGCGCAGGCTCAACGAGGCACCCTCGACCACCTCGATCAGCCTGTCACCGGTGAGCGGCTCGCCGGTACTGCGGATGATGGTTTCAGCCTGGCCGGCGCCGACGATCGTCAGCTCTCCGCGGATATCCAGATCACCACGGACACACTCGTTCTCATCGGGATCGGGATCGGTTTCCTGGTTCCAGATCGGATCGCTCAGAGTCAGGGTGTAGGTCCCGCTACGCAGCAGGATGCGCGTGGGCCCGGGCGTGTGATTGGCGCGATGGATGGCCTCGCGCAGCGAGCAGTCACTGACACAGGTGGGATCGAAGCGGTCATCCGTTCGGCTCACGGTAATGACGTTCTCTGCCATGACCAATGGCGAACACAGACCAAGGAAAAGCGCGGCACCAGCGGATTTTGACGCGAACATACGAGACTGCCTCTGAGACATGAAGCCTTGTTGGAGACAACTGGGTACCGGTAAAGACAGGACAAAATGCAGGCCCCGGGCTTGCCGCGCACGCAGGTTGGATCACCCGCAAGCCACCGCAGACGGCAGGCTGACCAGTGGGAAGCGAGGGGCAGCGATTGATCGAAAGCGGCGGGACGCTGCTGGCACCCAACCCGAAAGCCCCTGCGCGCCGCCACCCGGTTCGCCGGGGTGTACGCCGACAGCGGTACTTCGACAGCAAACCGGCAAGGATGCTGCCTGAACCTTAATAGCCAAACAGAACAGAGACTCGTAGGCCAGCAGGATGTTCAACCGGAAACACTGCCGCTGATCCGGTTTTTCCGCCGACTCACTGATGCCAGTCGCCAACCAGCTCCTCGGCTTCCTGCAGCGAGTCGAAGCCGGTCAGGGCTACACGACCATCAAGCACCGGCTCCTCGACGATCGGCGCCAGGCGCAGTTCGCCGTCGACCACGAAGGCCAGGGGCTGGCCGAGGTGCTGGCGGGTAACGTCGGCCAGGGTAGCGCGGCCTTTTTCATTCAGGGTCAGCACCACGGCCGGCTCGCCGGCAGGCGTGAAGGCCATCTCCGCCTGCTGCACATCCGCCTCAGTCAGCACCGGCTGCGGCGCCACCCACAGGCGCACGCCGCTGTGGCGATCGGTCATCGCCTGCAGGCCATCGGCGCTGGCGGTACGGGCAGGGTGAATGCCGAGCTGGTGCTCCCCGGAAGGCAGGCGTGCCTCGCTGGCGCAGCCGGCCAGCAGGGTCAGCGCCAGTGCCGCGAGCAGCGCCCTCACGCCGGCACCAGCATGGCGTCGGCCACCGCCTTGCGCTTGGCCTTGCCCACCAGTTGCTCGACCAGGGTCAGGGCGAATTCCAGCGCCGTGGCCGGGCCCTGGCTGGTGATGCAGTTGCCGTCGACCACCACCGGCGCGTCGACGAAAGTGCAGCCGGACAGGCGGTCGCTGAATGCCGGGTAGCAGGTCATCCGTCGTTGCTTGAGCACGCCGTAGCCCTGCAGGGCCAGGGCCGGGGCGGCGCAGATGGCGGCGAACAGCTTGCCGGCCCCAGCCTGCTCGCGGACCTTGTCGGCCAGCGGCTGGTGGTCGGCCAAGTGCTGGGCACCGGGCATGCCGCCGGGCAGCACGATCAGGTCGAAGTCCTGGGCCAGCACGTCCACCAGCATGGCGTCGGCGGTCACCCGGGTGCCGCGGGCGCAGGTGAACATGCGGCGGTTCTCGATGCTGGCGACCACCACTTCCACTTCGGCGCGGCGCAGCACGTCGATCAGGCTGATGGTCTCGATGTCTTCCACGCCGTCGGCGACGGCGATCAGGGCGCGACTGGTCATCTGCTGGCTCCTCGGACGGAAACCGATGCTGTCCGTCCGGTCATAAATTCACCGCTCGGGGGTGAGCTGGTATAGTGCGCGGTTTTTCCGGACCAGGCCGAATCTGCGCTCGCTCTTCGTCGAGCTGGCAGCCTTTGTGCTTTGCTTTCGCACAGTCCACAACCCTTGCCGCACCAGCCCTACGGGAGCCCACCATGCTGGAAAAGCTGTTCCAACTCAAGGCGCACAACACCACGGTGCGCACCGAAATCCTGGCCGGTGTCACCACCTTTCTGACCATGGCCTACATCCTCTTCGTCAACCCGGCGATCCTCGGCGAGACCGGCATGGACAAGGGCGCGATCTTCGTCGCCACCTGCCTGGCCGCGGCCATCGGCTCGGCGCTGATGGGCCTGATCGCCAACTACCCGATCGCCCTGGCGCCCGGCATGGGCCTCAACGCCTTCTTCACCTACACCGTGGTGCTGCACATGGGCCACAGCTGGCAGGTGGCCCTGGGCGCGGTGTTCATCTCCGCCACCCTGTTCTTCCTACTGTCGATCTTCCGCATCCGCGAGTGGATCGTGAACAGCATCCCGCTGCCGCTGCGCTCGGCGATCGCCGCCGGCATCGGCCTGTTCCTCGCCCTGATCGCGCTGAAGGAAGCCGGCCTGGTAGTGGACAACCCGGCCACCCTGGTCGGCCTCGGTGACCTGCACGCCCCCGGTCCGCTGTTGGCGATCCTCGGTTTCTTCCTGATCGTCGCCCTGGAAGCCCGTCGCGTCACCGGCGCGGTGATGATCGGCATCCTCGTCGTCACCGCCATCGCCATCGGCCTGGGCGTCACCCCGTTCGGCGGCATCGTCTCCATGCCGCCGTCGCTGGCGCCGACCTTCCTGCAGCTGGACATCATGGGCGCGCTGGACGTGGGCATGATCAGCGTGATCTTCGCCTTCCTGTTCGTCGACCTGTTCGACAACACCGGCACCCTGATCGGCGTGGCCAAGCGCGCCGGCCTGATGAGCAAGGACGGCCACCTGCCGAAGATGGGCCGCGCCCTGATCGCCGACAGCGCCGCCGCCATGGGTGGTTCGCTGCTCGGCACCAGCACCACCACCAGCTATATCGAATCCGCCTCGGGCGTGGCTGCCGGTGGCCGCACCGGCCTGACCGCCATGGTGGTAGCGATCCTGTTCCTGCTGGCGCTGTTCTTCGCCCCGCTGGCGGGCACCGTGCCGGCGTTCGCCACCGCGCCGGCGCTGCTGTTCGTTGCCGTGCTGATGACCTCGGGCCTGGCCGAAATCGACTGGGATGACATCACTGTCGCCGCACCGGTGGTGATCACCGCCCTGGCCATGCCGCTGACCTTCTCCATCGCCAACGGCATCGCCTTCGGCTTCATCGCCTGGGTGGTGATCAAGGCCCTGGCCGGTCGCTTCAAGGAGATCAACCCGGCGCTGGTGGTGCTGGCCGCGATCTTCGTCGCCAAGTTCGCCTTCGGCGTCAACGCATGAGTCAGGTGCGTGACGCGGCGGCCTACGCCGCCCAGCTGGACGAGAAGGTCGCCCGCCTGCGCGAGCTGCTGGCGCCCTTCGCCGCCCCCGAGCCTGCGGTATTCGACTCGCCGGGCGAGCACTACCGCCTGCGCGCCGAATTCCGCCTGTGGCGCGAGCAGGAAGAGCGCCACTACGCGATGTTCGCCGCCGGCGACAAGCACACGCCGATCCTGATCGACGAGTTCCCCATCGCCAGCCAGCGCATCAATGAGCTGATGCCGCAGCTCAAGGCGGCCTGGCAGGCGAGCAAGGCGCTGTCGTTCAAGCTATTCCAGGTCGAGTTCCTCACCACCCTGGCCGGCGATGCGCTGATCACCCTGTGCTACCACCGCCCGCTGGATGCCGAATGGCAGGCCGAGGCCGAGCAGTTGGCAGCCAAGCTGGGCGTCAGCCTGGTCGGCCGCTCGCGCGGCCAGCGCCTGGTGATCGGCCGCGACTACGTGCAGGAAGAAATGCAGTTGGCCGGTCGCACATTCCGCTACCGCCAGCCCGAGGGCGCCTTCACCCAGCCCAACGGCCTGGTCTGCCAGAAGATGCTGCAGTGGGCCTTCGACGCCCTCGGCGAGCGCCAGGACGACCTGCTGGAGCTGTACTGCGGCAACGGCAACTTCACCCTGCCGCTGAGCACCCGGGTGCGCAAAGTGCTGGCCACCGAGATCAGCAAGAGTTCGGTCAACGCCGCCCTGGCCAACCTGGCCGACAACGGCATCGACAACATCGAGCTGGTGCGCCTGAGCGCCGAGGAACTGACCCAGGCCCTCAACGAGGTGCGGCCGTTCCGCCGCCTGGCCGACATCGACCTGAAGTCCTATGACTTCGGCGCCGTGTTCGTCGACCCGCCCCGCGCGGGCATGGATCCGGACACCTGCGAGCTGACCCGGCGCTTCGACAATATCCTGTACATCTCCTGCAACCCGGAGACCCTGGCCGCCAACATCGCCCAGCTCAACGATACCCACCGTATCGAGCGCTGCGCGCTGTTCGACCAGTTCCCCTGGACGCACCATATGGAGTCCGGTGTGCTGCTGGTACGCCGCTGAGACCTAGGGCGGGTGCAACCCGCGTGACGATCTTCGCGGGTTTCACCTGCCCTACAAAAAAAGCCCCGGCATGCCGGGGCTTTTTCGTTTCAGGCTGACCGTCAGTCCTCTGCCGGCGCCGCCGCCAGGGTGGTCTGCTCGTGCCAGCCGCCGCCAAGGGCCTTGTACAGGTTGACCTCGCTGGTGAGCTGGTTGAGGCGGTCGCCGATCAGCTGCTGCTGGGCGCTGAACAACTGGCGCTGAGCATCGAGCAGGGTCAGGTAGCTGTCCACCCCGGTGCGGAAGCGGCGTTCGGCGAGGCGGTAGTATTCCTCGCTGGTGCCGACCAGGGCACGCTGGGCGCTGAGCTGCTGCTCGTAGGTGGTGCGTGCGGCCAGGCCGTCGGCGACTTCCTGGAAGGCGGTCTGGATGGCCTTCTCGTAACTCGCCACCTGGATGTTCTTCTGCACCTCGGCGTAGTCGAGGTTGGCCGCAAGGCGCCCCGCCGTGAAGATCGGCAGGTTGATCGACGGCTGGAACAGCCAGCTGCCGGAACCACCGTCGAACAGGCCGGACAGCTCGCTGCTGGCGCTGCCGGCATTGGCGGTCAGGCTGATGCTGGGGAAGAACGCCGCGCGCGCCGCGCCGATGCTGGCATTGGCGGCCTTGAGCTGATGCTCGGCCTGGAGCAGGTCCGGGCGGCGCTGCAGCAGCTCGGACGGCAGCCCGGCCGGCACTTCGGCCAGCAGGTCGGCATTCAGCACTTCACCCTGGGGCAGATCGGCCGGCACGCCGGCGCCGAGCAGCAGGGCCAGGGCGTTGCGGTCCTGGGCGACAAGGCGACTGTATTGCGCCAGGCTGGCTTCGGCGCTCTGCACCGCGGTGCGTGCCTGGCTCAGCGACAGGGCATCGGCCACGCCGACGTTGAAGCTGCGCTCGGTCAGGGCGTAGCTCTTGCGGTAGGTGTCCAGGGTGTCGCGGGTCAGCTGTAGCAGCTGCTGGTCGGCCTGCAGGGTCAGGTAGGCGTTGGCCACGCTGGCCACCAGGCTGATCTGCGTGCTGCGCTGCGCCTCTTCGCTGGCGAAGTACAGCTCCAAGGCTTGCTCGTCGAGGCTGCGCAGGCGGCCGAAGAAGTCGATCTCCCAGGCGCTGGTACCGACCGTGGCGCTGTATTGGCCGCTGGTGGTGGCCTCGCCGCTGGACGACAGGTCGCCCGGCAGACGCTGGCGAGTGCCGCTGCCGGCGGCGGAGATGCTGGGGAACAGCTCCGAACGCTGGATGCGGTGCTGGGCGCGGTAGGCATCGACGTTCAGCGCGGCGATGCGCAGGTCGCGGTTGTTGGCCAGGGCGGCCTCGACCAGCTGCTGCAGCGCCGGATCGCGGAAGAACTCGCGCCAGCCCAGGACGGCGGCTGTCACATCGGTCTGCGCGGCGCCGTTGGCGGTGTAGGCCGCGCCTTGCGGCCAGGCGCCGTCCACCGGGGCCTGCGGCCGCTGGTAATCGGGAATCAGGCTGCAGCCGCCGAGCAACACGCTGGCGACGGCAAGGGATAGCAGGGACTGCCTCACTGGACGGCCTCCTCTTTGATAGCTTCTTTGCTGCGCTTGTCCTTGAACAGCGAGCAGACCAGAACGTAGAACAGCGGCACCCAGAAGATCGCCAGCACGGTGGCGGTGAGCATGCCGCCGATCACGCCGGTACCGATGGCGTGCTGGCTGCCGGAACCGGCGCCAGTGGAGATCGCCATCGGCACCACGCCGAGGATGAACGCCAGCGAGGTCATGATGATCGGGCGCAGACGCATGCGGCAGGCCTCGATGGCCGCGTCGAACAGGCTTCTGCCCTGCTCGTGCAGCTCCTTGGCGAACTCGACGATAAGGATCGCGTTCTTCGCCGACAGGCCGATGGTGGTGAGCAGGCCGACCTGGAAGAACACGTCGTTGGAGAGGCCACGCAGGCTGGTGAACAGCAGCGCCCCGATGATCCCCAGCGGCACCACCAGCATCACCGAGAACGGGATCGACCAGCTCTCGTACAGCGCCGCCAGGCAGAGGAACACCACCAGCAGCGACAGGGCGTACAGCGCCGGCGCCTGGGCGCCGGACAGACGCTCCTCGTAGGACAGCCCGGTCCAGGAGTAGCCGATGCCCGCCGGCAGCTGGGCGATGATCTGCTCGACCGCCGCCATGGCCTCGCCCGAGCTGTGCCCCGGCGCCGGCTCGCCGAGGATCTCGATGGCCGGCACGCCGTTGTAGCGGGACAGCTTGGGCGCGCCGTAGATCCACTCGCCGCTGGCGAAGGCGCTGAACGGCACCATCGCGCCCTGGTCGTTGCGCACGTACCACTTGCCCAGGTCGTCCGGGTTCATCCGCGCCTCGGGCACGCCCTGCAGGTAGACCTTCTTTACCCGGCCACGGTCGATGAAGTCGTTGACGTAGCTGGCGCCCCAGGCGATGGACACGGTGCTGTTGATGTCCGCCAGCGACACGCTGTGGGCACGGGCCTTCTCGTCGTCGATCTGCAGCTGGTACTGCGGCTCGTCGTACAGGCCGTTGGCGCGCACGCGGGCCAGCACCGGGTTGCTCTTCGCCAGTTCGAGGAATTTGTCCCGCGCGGCGTTGAGCTGCTCATGGCCGACGCCGGCACGGTCCTGCAGGAAGAAGTTGAAGCCGGTGGCGTTGCCCAGCTCCAGCACCGCCGGCGGGGCGAAGGCGAACACCATGGCGTCGCGGAAACTAAAGAAGTGCTGCTGGGCGCGCTGGGCCAGGCTGAACACGCTGTGCTCGGCGCCCGGGCGCTCTTCCCAGGGCTTGAGCATGATGAAGGCCATGCCCGAGCTCTGCCCGCGACCGGCGAAGTTGAAGCCGGTGACGGTGAACACCGACTTCACCGTGTCCTTCTCCGCATCCAGCAGGTACTCGCGCATCTGGTCGACCACCGCCTGGGTGCGCTCGGCACTGGCGCCGGCCGGGGTCTGCACCTGGGCGAACAGCACGCCCTGGTCTTCCTCGGGCAGGAAGGCGGTGGGGATACGGGTGAACATCCAGGCCATGATCGCGACGATCACCAGGTACAGCAGGATGTACGGCGCCTTGCGCTTGAGGATGGCGCGCACGCCGCGCTCGTAGCCGTTGACGCTACGGTCGAAGGTGCGGTTGAACCAGCCGAAGAAGCCGCGCTTGGGCGCGTGGTGGCCCTTGGCGATGGGCTTGAGCATGGTCGCGCAGAGCGCTGGGGTGAACACCAGGGCGACCAGCACCGACAGCGCCATGGCCGAGACGATGGTGATCGAGAACTGCTTGTAGATCACCCCGGTGGAGCCACCGAAGAAGGCCATCGGCAGGAACACCGCCGACAGCACCAGAGCGATACCCACCAGCGCGCCCTGGATCTGGCCCATGGACTTGCGCGTCGCTTCCAGCGGCGACAGGCCTTCCTCGGCCATTACCCGCTCGACGTTTTCCACCACCACGATGGCGTCGTCCACCAGCAGGCCGATGGCCAGGACCATGGCGAACATGGTCAGGGTGTTGATGGTGAAACCGAACATCGCCAGCACGCCGAAGGTGCCGAGCAGCACCACTGGCACGGCCAGGGTGGGGATGATGGTGGCGCGGAAGTTCTGCAGGAACAGGAACATCACCAGGAACACCAGCACGATGGCTTCGCCCAGGGTGTGCAGCACGCCCTCGATGGAGGCCGAGACCACCGGCGTGGTGTCGTAGGGGAACACCACTTCCATGCCGGCGGGGAAGAACGGCTTGAGCTGGTCGATGGTGGCGCGGATCGCCTTGGCGGTGTCCAGCGCATTGGCGCCGGTGGCCAGCTTGATCGCCATGCCCGAGGCCGGCTTGCCGTTGAACTGCGCGCTGATGGCGTAGTTCTCGCCGCCCAGCTCGACCCGGGCGACATCGCGCAGGCGCACCTGGGAGCCGTCACGGTTGACCTTGAGCAGGATGGCGCCGAACTGCTCGGGCGTCTGCAGGCGGGTCTTGCCGATGATGGTGGCGTTGAGCTGGGTGCCCGGCGAGGCCGGCAGGCCGCCGAGCTGGCCGGAGGAGACCTGGACGTTCTGCGCCTGGATCGCGCCCTTCACGTCCACCGGTGTCAGCTGGTAGTTGTTCAGCCTGGCCGGATCGAGCCAGATGCGCATCGCGTACTGCGAGCCGAACACCTGGAAGTCGCCCACGCCCTTGGTGCGCGAGAGCGGGTCCTGCATGTTGGAGACGATGTAGTTGGACAGGTCGTTCTTGTCCATGGAGCCATCGGCCGAGACCACGCCGATCACCAGCAGGAAGTTCTTCACTGCCTTGGTCACGCGAATGCCCTGCTGCTGCACTTCCTGCGGCAGCAACGGGGTCGCCAGCTGCAGCTTGTTCTGCACCTGGACCTGGGCGATGTCCGGGTTGGTGCCCTGCTCGAAGGTGGCGGTGATGGTCATGCTGCCGTCGGAGTTGCTCTCCGAGCTGATGTAGCGCAGACCGTCGATGCCGTTGAGCTGCTGCTCGATCACCTGCACCACGGTGTCCTGCACCGTCTGCGCCGAGGCGCCAGGGTAGCTGACCTGAATACCGACGGCGGGTGCGGCGATGCTCGGGTACTGGTTGATCGGCAGTTTGAGGATGGCCAGGCCACCCGCCAGCATGATCACCAGGGCGATCACCCAGGCGAAGATCGGCCGGTCGATGAAGAACTTCGACATGCGCGGCGCTCCTTAGTGACGCTGGGCCAGGTCGGGATCGACCGACTGGGTTTCGGCGACATTGGTCGCGGGCGCGGTCTGCACTTCGGCGCCGGGGCGCACGAACTGCAGGCCCTCGGTGATCAGCTTGTCACCCGGGTTGAGGCCCTTGGTCACCAGCCAGCGGTCGCCGACGGTGCGGTCGGCCTCCAGCTGACGCAGCTCGACCTTGTTCTCGGCGTTCACCACCAGCGCGGTAGCCTGGCCCTTGAGGTCGCGGGTGATGCCCTGCTGCGGCGCGAGGATGGCCTGCTGGCGCACGCCGGAGCTGAGCTGCGCATGCACGAACATGCCCGGCAGCAGGTCGTGATCGGGGTTGGGGAACACGGCGCGCAGGGTCACCGAACCGGTGCCCTCGTCCACCGAGACCTCGGAGAATTCCAAGGTGCCTTCGTGGGCGTACTCGCTGCCGTCCTCCAGCTTCAGCCTGACCTTGGCGGCATTGGCGCCGGCCTTCGCCAGCTGCCCGCTGGCCATTTCGCGGCGCAGGCGCAGCAGGTCCTTGGTCGGCTGGGTGACGTCGACGTAGATCGGGTCGAGCTGCTGGATGGTGGCCAGCGCGGCGGCCTGGCCGTTGTTGACCAGCGCGCCCTCGGTGACGGCGGAACGGCCGACACGACCGGAGATCGGCGCCAGCACCTTGGTGTAGCGCAGGTCGATGCGCGCCCGCTCCAGCGCCGCCTCGGCGGAGAGCTGAGCGGCCTTGGCCTCGTCATAGGCCTGCTTGCTCACGGCCTGGTCGCTGACCAGATCCGCGTAGCGCTCGGCCAGCGACTGCGTCGAGGCCAGGGTGGCCTGGGCGCTCTTGTAACTGGCCTGGTACACGGCCGGATCGATCTGATAGAGCTGCTGCCCGGCCTTGACCTCGGAGCCTTCCTTGAACAGACGCTTCTGCAGAATGCCGTCGACCTGCGGGCGCACTTCGGCGATGCGATAGGCGCTGGTACGGCCCGGCAGCTCGGCGGTCAGGGTAAATGGCTGCGCCTGCAGGGTGACGATGCCCACCTGGGGCGTCTGTGCGGCGGGCGGCGCGGCGTCATCCCGGCAACCGGCGAGCACCAACGTAGCCAGAGCGACGGCGGAAACCATGGCTGTATAGGCTGGTTTCTTCTGCATCTGAAGCGACCTCATGTCAGAGACGGCCCGGTCAGAGGAGCGCGGGCGCGGGGAAGGGAAACTGTTTAGCTGGCTAAGAAATATACTTACATACTAGAATGTTTGTAAACGCGAAAACTAACCGCGGATACAACTTTTCCCAACCTTTACACACTGCCCAGCATGGTCCGACGCACCAAAGAAGAAGCCGAAGAAACCCGCCAGAGCATCCTCGACGCCGCCGAGCACCTGTTCCACGAGCGAGGGATTTCGCGCACCTCGCTGGCCGATATCGCCGGTGCCGCGGGGGTGACGCGTGGCGCCATCTACTGGCACTTCGAGAACAAGGTCGACCTGTTCCAGGCCATGCTCGAACGCCTGCATCTGCCGCTGGAGGAGCTGGCCCAGGCCAGCGAACGCGAGGACGAGCCCAACCCGCTGGGCCACACCCGCGAGCTGCTGGTGCGCCTGTTGCGCAACATCGAGCTGGACCCGCAGACCCGGCGCATCCAGGAGATCCTCGCGCACAAGTGCGAGTACACCGACGACCTCGGCGACCTGCGGCAGAAGATGCAGGCGCTGCATGTGGAGTGCGACGAGCGGATCGAGAAGTCGCTACGCAACGCGGTCAGCAAGGGCCAGCTGCCGGCCGACCTCGACTGCCGCCGCGCCACCCTCTGCCTGCATGGCTACGTCCACGGCCTGCAGGCCAACTGGCTACTGGCGCCGGGCGGCGACTCGCTGGCGGCGCAGGCCGATCAGTTCGTCGACGCCCTGCTCGACATGCTGCGCTGCAGCCACGCCCTACGCCGCCGCTGAGGCGCGTCGCAGCAGCCAGAAGGCGAGGCCGGCGGAGACGCCCTCGAACAACATCGCGTAGAGGTTGAAGGTCTGCTGCGCGCCACCGTCCAGCCACAGGCCGCCGAGGCGCGCGACGAACAGGCTGGCGTAGAGCAGCACCAGCAGCATAAGCGCCGGACGCAGCAGGTCGGAGCGCAGCAACGCCAGCCCCAGCCACGCCGCCAGGCCCAGCTGCAGGCCGCCATAGTAGGCGCGCACATCGGTGACCGAGGCAGGCTCCATCAGCAACATGCCGCTGAGATTGGCCATCTCCTGAGGGCGAATGAAGTAGGCCAGGCCGAAGCCGGCGAGTAGCAGGGCCTGGACGGCCAACAGGATGCGGGCGGGCAGCATCGGCGATCTCTCCTGGTAGGGACAGCGAGCATAGGCCGCGGCGTCGCAGACGGAAACAGTCCGCCACTGGGACGCCCCGGGCCGTGGCGCTATCCTGCGACGAATCCATCCTGCCGAGGAACCCGCCATGCGCCTCCTGCCTCTCGCCGCCCTGCTGTTCGCCAGTGCCACCCAGGCCGCCGAGCCCGTCACCATGGACGTCCATCGCGACGCCAACTGCGGCTGCTGCAAGGCCTGGATCAGCCATCTGGAAGAGAACGGCATCAAGGTCAACGACCATGTCGAGACCGACATGAGCGCGGTCAAGCAGCGCCTCGGCGTACCGCCGCGCCTGGCCTCGTGCCACACCGGGATGATCGACGGCAAGTTCGTCGAGGGCCACGTGCCGGCCCGCGACATCCTCGCCCTGCAGGGCCGCCCCGATCTTCTCGGCGCCGCCGTGCCGGGCATGCCGCATGGCTCGCCAGGCATGGAAACCGGCCGCGTGGACGCCTACCAGGTGATCGGCCTGGATAAGGGCGGCAAGGAGAGCGTGCTGGCCGACTATCCGGCCAAGTAACCACGGGCTGGCGCGCACCGGTCGAGGCGACGACACTAACAGCCTCGACGGACTGAAGGAGCGCGGCCATGCGCTGGGAACGAGGTAGACGCAGCGACAACGTGGTGGACGCCCGCGGCGGCGGTGGCGGCATGCGCTTTGGCGGTGGCAAGGGCCTGAGCCTAGGCGGCATCGCCATCGTCGTGGTGGTCGGCCTGCTGATGGGCCAGGACCCGCTGACCATCCTCGGCAACGTGGTCAACCAGGGCATGCAGCAGGGCGCGCCAGTGCAGGAGCAGCGGGCGACGGCGGCCAACGACCCGCAGAGCGAATTCGTCCGCGCCGTACTGGGTGACACCGAGGACACCTGGCGCGCCATCTTCCAAGCCTCCGGCAAGCAGTACCAGGACCCCAAACTCATCCTCTTCAGCGGCGGCGTGCGCTCGGCCTGCGGCTTCGCCGATGCCGCCGTCGGCCCCTTCTACTGCCCGGGCGACAAGCAGGTGTACCTCGACCTGAGCTTCTTCCGCGAGATGGAAACCCGCTTCTCCGCCGCCGGCGACTTCGCCCAGGCCTACGTGATCGCCCACGAGGTCGGCCACCATGTGCAGACCCTGCTCGGCGTCTCGGCCAAGGTCAACGCGGCGCGTCAGCGTGGCGAGCGGGTGGAGGGCGACAACGGCCTGCTGGTGCGTCAGGAGCTGCAGGCCGACTGCCTGGCCGGCGTCTGGGCGCACCATGCCCAGCAGCGTCTGAACTGGCTGGAGCCGGGCGATCTGGAGGAGGCGCTGAATGCCGCCAATGCCATCGGCGACGACCGCCTGCAGAAGCAGAGCCGCGGCACCGTGGTGCCGGATTCCTTCACCCACGGCACCTCGGCCCAGCGCGTGCGCTGGTTCCGCACCGGCTTCGACAATGGCGAACCGGGGCGCTGCGATACCTTCAAGGCCGCCCGCCTCTAGGCCTGGGCTTTTTCCTGGTAGGCCTTGGGCGATACACCGAACCAGCCCTTGAACGCCTTGTAGAAGGCGCTCGGTTCGGCGAAGCCCAGCTCGCGGCTGAGCTGCTCGATGCGGCAGTCCGCCTGGCGCAGGCGACGCAGCGCATGTTCGCGGCGCACCTCGGCGAGCAGCTCGGAGAAGCTGCAGCCCTCCTCGCGCAGATGCCGGTGCAGGGTCTGCCGGCTGGTGCGCAGCCGCCGCGCCACCGCCTGCACCGAGAAGGCACCATCCACCAAGCCCAGCTCGATCAGATGCAGCACCTGCTGGCGCAGGCTGTGGTGGCTCGGTAGCTGCGCCTGCATGTCGCTGACCCGCTGCAGCAAGAGGCCCTTGAGGTAGTCGTTGCCGCTGTGCAGCGGCAACTGCATGTCCGCCGCCGCCATCTCGATATAGTCCAGCGGCTCGCCGAAACGCACCGGGCAACCGAGTATCTGCCGGTAGCTGGCGGAGGCGGCCAGCGGCATGTGGCGGAAACCCACCAGCAACGGCAGCAGGCGCACGCCACTCATCTGCCGGCCCCAGCACAGGGCCGAGCTCAGGCTGTATTCGCAGGCCGGCGGATGATTGACCAACGGCGCGGTGAACAGGAAGCAGATGCGCACCCGCTCGCCGAGCAGCTCCACCCGCAGGTTCTCGCATTCGCTCATCACCGGGCTGTGCTGGCTGAACAGCTGCAGCGCCTCGCCGACTGTCGCGCTCATCGCCGCCAGGCTGGCCACCGGCCCGCGGGTGCGCAGGCCGCGCTGCTGACCGAGGAGCAGGCCGATATCGGCCGGCGCTCCGCGTTGCGCCGCCAGCTGCCACAGGCGCAGCAACCAGGCCACCGGGATGCGTGCCTCCAGGTCCAGGCGCGGCTCTGGCGCCAGGCCCAGCTCGGCGAGGTCGTCCGGCCCCACCAGCTGCAACTGGCGCAGGCTCTGGTAGAGGTCCAGCAGCAGCGACGCGGTGGCGCTCGGGGCGGAGTCCAGCATGGTCGGCAAATCCTTTCACCTGTGGCGGGGTCGCTCGATTGTGCGCCGCCCATGAGACGAATTGCCAGTTCCTTGCGACCGCAGGCTATCAACAGCCCGCCGCGGCCTTGCGTAGATTGCGGGGAATAACAACAACACCTCAGGATCCGCCATGAGCCATCCCGCCGTTATCACCCTGCCGCGCCTGCTGTCGCGCGTGCCCTACCTGCTCGCCGGCCTGCCCGGCATCATCCGCGGCCTGCGCCTCGCCAGCCGCGCCCGGGGCAGCGCCGTCGGCGGCCTGGCCGACTGCGTAGAGCGCGCCACCCGCGGCCACCCCGACGGCATCGCCCTGATCCAGGGTGACGAACAGCTGACCTACGCCGAGTTCGACCAGTGGACCAATCGCCTGGCCCATCGCCTGCGCGCCGGCGGCCTGCAACAGGGCGACTGCGTCGTGCTGCTGATGGACAACCGCCTGGAGCTGCTGGCCTGCGTCACCGCCTGCGCCAAGCTCGGCGTGGTGGTAGCGCTGCTCAACAACAGCCAGCGCGGCCAGGTGCTGGCGCACAGCATCAACCTGGTGAAGCCGCGCGTCGCCCTGGTCGGCGAAGAGCTGCTGGCAGCCTTCGAGGAGGTGCAGGAGCAGCTGCAGCTGCCGGCCGACGGTCGCTACTACTTCGCCGACCGCCCGACCTGGCGCGAACCCGGCCAGGCCCCCAGCGGCTGGCAGCACCCGGCCGCCGACCTGGCCGCGCAAGCAGACAGCAAGCCACTGCTGGCGCGCCCGGTGCAGGCCGAAGATCCCTGCTTCTACATCTACACCTCAGGCACCACCGGCCTGCCCAAGGCCGTGGTGTTCAACCACGGGCGCTTCCTCAAGGGCTACGGCATCTTCGGTTTCGGCGCCGTGCGCCTGGGCCGCTACGACCGCCTGTACTGCAGCCTGCCGTTCTACCACGCCACCGCCATGGTGGTGTGCTGGGGCTCGGTGCTGTCCGCCGGGGCGGCGCTGATCATGGTGCGGCGCTTCAGCGCCAGCCGCTTCCTCGACGAAGTGCGCCGCCACGGCGCCACCGCCTTCGGCTATGTCGGCGAGCTGTGTCGCTACCTGCTGGATCGCCCGGCCAGCCCCGACGACGCCGACAACCCGCTGCGCATCATGGTCGGCAACGGCATGCGCCCGGCCATCTGGAGCACCTTCAAGCAGCGCTTCGGCATCCAGCGGGTGGTCGAGTTCTACGCCTCCAGCGAGGGCAACATCGGTTTCACCAACCTGCTCAACCTGGACAACACGGTGGGCTTCACCCCCTACCCCTACGCCATCGTCCGCTACGACCGCGACAGCGAGGCGCCGCTGCGCGATGCCCAAGGCCGCCTGCAGCGGGTGAAACCCGGCGAGCCCGGCCTGCTGATCGGCGAGATCACCGCGAAGACGCCCTTCCACGGCTACACCGACCCGGCCAAGACCGAGAGCTGCATCCTGCGTGACGTGTTCAAGCCGGGCGACGCCTGGTTCAACACCGGCGACCTGATGCTGCACCAGGGCTGGCGCCACGCCCAGTTCGTCGACCGCCTCGGCGATACCTTCCGCTGGAAGGGCGAGAACGTCTCCACCACCGAGGTGGAGACGGTGCTGGACGGCATCGAAGGCGTCGGCGAGGCGGTGGTCTACGGGGTGGAAATCGCCGGCACCAACGGCCGCGCCGGCATGGCCTGCATCCGCCTGGACCGCGCGCCGGCCGACTTCGACTTCCAGGGCCTGCTCGCCGAACTGCGCCGCGAGCTGCCACCCTACGCGGTGCCGCTGTTCCTGCGTCTGAGCGAGAAGATGGAGACCACCGGCACCTTCAAGCACAAGAAGGCGCCGCTCAAGGACCAGGGCTTCGACCCGGCACGCTGCACCGACCCGCTGTACGCCTGGCTACCAGGCACGGAAAGCTATGTGGCGGTCAACGCCGAGCTGCATACGGCGATTCAGGGCGGCGAGTATCGCTACTGAAGGGCGGCCAGCAGCGCCTGGCAATCCACCGCGTGATGGTCGGTCAGCTCCGGCCAGGGATTGTCCGGCAGGTTGACCAGCACACCCCAGGCACCGGCGGCGCGAGCGCAGTCGAGGTCGAAGCGGTAGTCGCCGACCATCACCAGCTCGGCCGGCGCCACGCCCCAGCGCGCCGCCAACTGCAGCAGGCCGTCCGGATCGGGCTTGGGGATCGCCTCGCCGCGACCGATCACATCGGCCGTGGCGAAGCAGTCGCCGAGGCCGATGGCGGCCAGTGTCAGCAGCGCCAGCTCGTGGGCGTTGCGGGTGAGGATGCCGAGGCGGCAACCGCGCTGGTGCAGCGCGCGCACCAGATCCACGGCGCCGACAGCGGCCACCGAGCCAATGGCCAACTCGCGCTCGTGCTCCAGCAACCAGGCATGCTTGGCCGCCGCCTCGTCGGCCGGCAGCGCGGCCAGGTGGTGGAGGATGTCTTCCTCCGGCGGGATGTTCAGCGCCCGCTTGATCGCCGGGAAGTCATGCACGGCCACCGTCAGGGTGCCGTCCATATCGAAGACCCAGTGGCGGCAGTCCTGCAGGCGCACTTCCTTTTGTAGGGCGGGTGAAACCCGCGCGCGGGCCTCTCCCGTCCCGTCGATCACTTCCAGTCCTCGCGCAGGCGGGTCAGCCCCTCCTGGCAGGACGAGGCGACCAGCTGGCCGGCGCGATTGAAGATGCTGGCGCGGGCGAAGCCGCGGGCATTGCCGGCCCAGGGGCTGTCCATGGCGTACAACAGCCAGTCGTCCATGCGCAGGTCGCCGTGGAACCACAGGGCGTGGTCGAGACTGGCCACCTGCATGAACTTCTGGAACACCGATACGCCATGCGGCTGCATCGAGGTGGTCAGCAGGTTGAAGTCGCTGGCATAGGCCAGCAGCAGCTTGTGCAGCTGCGGCTCGGCCGGCAGTTCGCCAGCGGCGCGAAACCACACGTACTTCACCGGATCGCAGGGCTGCGGGGCGAAGGGGTTGATGCGGGTTACCGGGCGGATCTCGATCGGCTTGTCGCTGGTCATCCGCTCGCGCATGCGCTCGGGGATCAGGTGCGCCACCTGGCGCGCCAGGTCGGTCTCCGAAGGCAGGCCCTCGGGGCCCGGCACGTCGGGCATCTGCAGCTGGTGGTGGAAACCTTCCTCGTCGGCCTGGAACGAGGCGCTGCAGGTGAAGATCGGCTGGCCCTTCTGGATCGCCGTGACCCGCCGGGTGCTGAAGCTGCCGCCGTCGCGCACGCGGTCGACGCTGTACACCACCGGCAACGCGGCATCGCCGGGGCGCAGGAAGTAGCCGTGCAGCGAGTGCACATGGCGCGCCTCCTCCACCGTCTGGTTGGCCGCCGACACGCACTGGCCGAGCACCTGGCCGCCGAACAGCTGACGGAAGCCCAGGTCCTGGCTGCGCCCACGGAACAGGTTTTCCTCGATCTGCTCCATGCTCAGCAGGGACACCAGATCATCCAGCACTTGGCTCATACATCGCTCCTCGGCGGCACACGTAATTCAGGATAGGCCGGCGCGCTGGAGAGTCTCGCGTCCCACACGGCGCGGCCAATGGTGAAATGGTAAAGGCTTTGCCAGCGGCTGTCGGCCAGTTCCAGCAATTCATGCACCTGATCGTCGAAGAAGCAGCCGATACCGGTGCCGGACAGCCCCGCCGCCTCGGCCTCCAGGTACAGCAGCTGGCCGATCTGCCCGCACTCCCAGAACAGCCGTGGATAGCGCCATGGCCCCTCGGCCAGCGCCGCGTCGAAGCGCGCCAGCATGGCCAGGGCCACGCAGCCATCGCTGGCGATGTCCTGGCCGCAGGAGAGGAAACCGCGTCGCCTTCGAGCAGGCGGTACAGCGGCAGCTCCGCATGCACGCGCTGCCAGGCGAAGTCGCCGCGCAGGCCATCCGGCTGCGGCTGGCCATCGCAGCGGGCCAGCCAGTACAGCCCCGGTTCCAGGCCCTGCACGCGATGGACGAACAGCAGGAGATCGACTTGCGCCGGCTCACTGGTGACAGCGAAGGGCACTGGAGAATTTTCCGGCAACAGCCGACGCAGCCAGGCGAACAGCAGCTCGGCCTGGATGCCGCTGCGGCCGTCGAACGCCTGGGCGCTGCGCCGCCGATGCAGGATCGGCCGCAATGGCAGGCCGGGATTTTCGCTGCCGTTGTGACCACTCGGCGTCTGCCAGCTCAAGCCCGGCAGGGCCGGTGCCCGACACAGCCCATGCACCCGCGCCAGCTCCGGCCACTCGCGGTACTGGCGTGACAGGCGATTGGGCGCGCCAATCAGTTCCAACGCCGCCAGGCCGCGCAGCAGCGTTTCGGGCAGCGCGAATTCCTTAGCTTGCGGCGGACCGACCCAAAGCAGGCAGTCGCCATGCTCGGCCTCGTGGAAACCGTCGCGATCCAGCCCCAGCAGGCCATCCAGGCGCGCCTCGGCGACGCCGCGCAGCAGACGCACCTGCCAACCCTGAATCGCGGCGGCGATGCTCAGGCAGGCCAGCGCATGGCCCAGGTCGTGCTGGCAGTAGCGGTAGGCGCGCTCACCGTACTTCCAGGCCTCGCGCCAGGGGATGCTGGCCAGCCCCAGCAGGAAGCCGCCGGCCGGCGGCGCGCTCTGCAGCTGCTCGCCCAGCGGCGCCGGCAGCTCGGCGCGCACCTCCAGGCCGTGCGCATCCGGCGCGTAGTGCACCAGCAGCCCGGCCGCCTCGACGCTGCCCGGTGGCAGCAGCAGATAGGCCTCGGTCGGGTGCAGATTGCCGGACGAGGGATTGACCCGCAGCGCCCAGCGATTGCCGCCGGCCTCCTTCCAGGCGGACAGCGCCAGGCTGTCGTATAGCAGTTGCGAGATGCTGGAGCGGCTCAGCGGCGCCGGCGCGCCAATCGACCCGGCGAAGGGCGCGTCGTAACCCGGCGTCTCCTCCAGCGGGCGCTGCCACAGCTCGATCAAACGAGCACCGGCGTAGCGACGGAAAGGTGCCGGCTGGGTCGCCCAGTCGAGCTGACCGGGGCCCGGCGCATAGGCATTCGGCGCATGCTTGCTCAGCGCGTGATAGGCGCGCACCTGCTGCTCAGCGTCCACGCCAGTCCTCCCGGTCGATGCGATAGAGCCAGTGCGGGCGCAGTGGATGCCCAGCCGGCAAGCTGGGATGCTCGAAGTCGTCGGCCTGATCGCGGCGCATGCCCAGGCGCTCCATCACACCCCAGGAGCGCGCATTACCTGGAACGGTAAAGGCCACCACCTCGTCCAGACCAAGCTCCTCGAAGGCGAACTGCAGCGAACGCCGTGCCGCTTCCAGTGCATAACCCTGGCCCCAGTAGGGCCGAGCCAGGCGCCAGCCGGTCTCCACCGCCGGCACGAAGGGCGCAGCGAAGCCGACCCGCGCCAGCCCGGTAAAGCCGATCACTCTGCCAGTGTCACGACGCTCCAGCGCCCAGAAGGTGAAGCCATGCTCGGTCTGGTGCGCCATCAGCTTGCCGAGCAGCTCGGCGCTACCGGCGCGGTCCAGCACGGCGGGGAAATGCGCCATCACCTCGGGGTCGGCGCACAGCTGCGCCAGGGCGTCGAGATCATCATCGCGCCAGAGCCGCAGGATCAGGCGCTCGCTGGTCAGGGTCGTGGTCATATACTGGGCTCGCCTAGTTTTTCAAATGGCTGCGAGAGTTCCCCATTATGCTGCCGCTGGTCTACCACGACGACTACAGCCCGCCCTTCCCGGCCAACCACCGCTTCCCCATGGAGAAGTTTCGCCTGCTGCGCGACCATCTGGTGGGCAGCGGCCTGGTGCGCGACGAAGAGCTGCATCGTCCGCAGATCTGCCCGCCGGAGATTCTCGCCCTGGCCCACTGCCCGGCCTATATCGAGCGCTTCGCCAGCGGCGAGCTGACCTATCAGGAGCAACGCCGCCTGGGCCTGCCCTGGAGCGAGCCGCTGGCCCGGCGCACCGTGCGCGCGGTGGGCGGCTCGCTGCTGGCGGCCGAACTGGCCCTCGAACACGGCATGGCCTGCCACCTGGCCGGCGGCACTCACCATGCGCACTTCGCCGAGGCCTCCGGCTTCTGCATCTTCAACGACCTGGCGGTGATGGCCCGCTACCTGCTGGAGAGCGGCCGTGTCGGCCGGGTACTGATCTACGACTGCGACGTGCACCAGGGCGACGGCACCGCGCGCCTGCTGGAAAACGTGCCGGACGCCATCACCGTATCGCTGCACTGCGAGAAGAACTTCCCGGCGCGCAAGGCCAGAAGCGACTGGGACATCGGCCTGCCGATCGGCATGGGCGATGCCGACTACCTCAAGGTGGTGCACGACAGCCTCGGCTACCTGCTGGCCCTGTACCAGCCGGATATCGTGCTCTACGACGGCGGCGTGGATGTGCACCAGGACGACCGCCTCGGCTATCTGCAGCTGACCGACGCCGGCATCGCCGCCCGCGACGAGGCAGTGTTCAGCCACTGCCTGGAACGCGATATCCCGGTGGTCGGAGTGATCGGCGGCGGCTACGACCAGGACCGCGCCCTGCTCGCCCGCCGCCACGGCATCCTGCATCACAGCGCCGCGCGGGTATGGCGCGCGGCGGGGCTGCGTTAGCCGGCCAGTACCTTATCGAGAGCCTGTTCGAGGGTAGCCACGGTGCGCTCGACATTGCCCAGCTTGTCCAGGCCGAACAGGCCGAGGCGGAAGGTCTGGAAGTCCGCCGACTCGTCGCACTGCAGCGGCACGCCGGCGGCGATCTGCAGGCCCTGGGCGGCGAACTTGCTGCCGTTCTTGATCTGCGCATCGTCGGTGTAGCAGACCACCACGCCCGGCGCCTCGAAGCCTTCTGCCGCCACACTCTTGAAGCCCTTGGCCGCCAACAGCGCACGCACACGCAGGCCCAGCTCGCGCTGCTGCTCGCAGACCTTGGCGAAGCCCTTGGCCTCGGCCTCCTTCATCGCATCGCGGAAGCGCGCCAGGGCGTCGCTGGGCATGGTCGCGTGGTAGGCGTGACCACCCTGTTCATAGGCCTGCATGATCTGCAGCCACTTCTTCAGGTCGCAGGCAAAGCTGCTGCTCTGGGTCGCCTCGACACGGGCCTGGGCGGCCGCACTGAGCATCACCAGAGCGCAGCAGGGCGAGGCGCTCCAGCCCTTCTGCGGCGCGCTGATCAGCACGTCTACACCGCAGGCCTGCATGTCTACCCAGAGAGTGCCGGAGGCGATGCAATCGAGCACGAACAGACCGCCCACCGCATGCACGGCATCGGCCACGGCGCGCAGGTAGTCGTCGGGCAGAATCATCCCCGAGGAAGTCTCCACATGGGGCGCAAAGACCACCTGCGGTTTCTCCTGGGCGATGGTCGCCAGCACCTCGGCCAGCGGCGCCGGCGCATAGGCGGCCTGGGCGCCAGCGGTTGTCGGACGCGCCTTGAGCACGGTGGAGGCAGCGGGGATCTGGCCCATCTCGAAGATCTGCGTCCAGCGGTAGCTGAACCAGCCATTGCGGATTACCAGGGTCTTCTGCCCGGTGGCCAGCTGGCGTGCCACAGCCTCCATGCCGAAGGTGCCGCTGCCGGGCACCACGGCCACGGCATGGGCGTTGTAGACCCGCTTCAGGGTGCTGGAAATGTCCCGCATCACGCCCTGGAAGGATTGCGACATATGGTTGAGGGAGCGGTCGGTGTAGACCACCGAATATTCGAGCAGACCCTCGGGATCGACGTTGGGGTAGAGGCCGGACATGACACTCACTCTCGCTGGGATTGATGCCCAGACCCTGCCCGAAGCCCGCGCAGATGACAAGGCTGGCGGCCGATGCCTCGGGTAGAATGCCGCCTTCTCGCCGCACATTCCCGACTCAAACCATGACCGACTCTGCCACTCGCTCCGCACCCTGCGTCGCCGTTATCGGCGGCGGCCCCGCCGGGCTGATGGCCGCCGAGGTGCTGGCGGCCGGTGGCGCGCGGGTCGAGCTGTTCGACGCCATGCCCTCGGTCGGGCGCAAGTTCCTCCTGGCCGGGGTCGGTGGGATGAACATCACCCACTCGGAAGCCAAGGCGCCGTTCCTCGCCCGCTACCGCGAGCGTGAACAGGAGATCGCCGCGCTGCTGGCGGACTTCAACGCCGAGGCCCTGCGCGAGTGGATTCACGGCCTGGGCATCGACACCTTCGTCGGTACCTCGGGAAGAGTGTTCCCCACCGATATGAAGGCCGCACCGCTTCTGCGCGCCTGGCTCAAGCGCCTGCGCGAGGCCGGCGTCGCGATCCATACCCGTAGCCGCTGGCTGGGCTGGAATGACCAGGGTGAGTTGCGCATCGCCACCCCGGATGGTGAGCGCCTGGTTGCAGCCGATGCCTGCGTGCTGGCCCTGGGTGGCGGCAGCTGGGCGCGACTCGGCTCGGACGGTGCCTGGGTGCCGCTGCTGGAACAGCGCGGAGTCGAGATCTCTCCGCTGCGCCCGGCCAACAGCGGCTTCGAAGTAGCCGGCTGGAGCGAGCATTTGCGCGGCAAGTTCGCCGGCGCGCCGCTGAAAAACGTCACCCTGGCGCTGGACGGCGAGGTGCCACGACGCGGCGAATTCGTCCTCACCGAACATGGCATCGAGGGCAGCCTGGTCTATGCGCTGTCCGCCGCCATCCGCCAGCGCATCGAGCAGCATGGCCGCGCACGGGTTTATCTGGATCTACAGCCGGATCGCGATCTGGAGAAAGTCGCTGCGCTGTTAAGCAAGCCACGCGGCTCGGCCTCCATGGCCAAGCATCTGCACCGCCAGCTCGGTCTGGATGGCGCCAAGGCTGCTTTGCTGCGCGAGCTAACCAGTGCCGAGGACTTCGCCGATATGCGCCGCCTGGCACAGGCGATCAAGGCACTGCCGATCAAACTGCTGCGCACCCGCCCGCTGGACGAGGCCATCTCCAGCGCCGGCGGGGTGACCTTCGCGGCGCTCGACGACCACCTGATGCTGCGCCAGCTGCCCGGTACCTTCTGCGCGGGCGAGATGCTCGACTGGGAAGCGCCCACCGGCGGCTATCTGCTTACCGCCTGCTTTGCCAGCGGGCGAGTGGCTGGGCTGGGCGTGCTGGAGTGGCTCAAGCGGCGGTAGCCCAGATGTCACCCGGGCTACGGACGACATCCCCTCTCCCATTTATGGGAGAGGGTTAGGGAGAGGGCGCTTTATGGTTATCACCCCTCTCCCCCGGCCCCTCTCCCGCAAGCGGGAGAGGGGAGCACACGCATCTCGCGCGCCTCAACCTACCGCCGGCAGCGGCTCCTCCAGCGGCGTCACCGTCACCCGCACCTCCGGATCGTGGCTGCCGCCGCCGAGGATCACTCCGCGCAGCGGCGATACGTCGGCGAAGTCGCGGCCCCAGCCGAGGGTGATGTGCTCCAGGGCCGGCAGCAGGTTGTTGGTCGGGTCGAAGTCCACCCAGCCCTGGCGCGGACAATACACCGAGACCCAGGCGTGCGAGGCGTCGGCGCCGATCAGCCGGGGCTGGCCGGGCGGCGGCTGGGTCAGCAGGTAGCCGCTGACATAGCGCGCCGCCAGGCCCCGGGAACGCAGGCAGGCGAGCATCAGGTGGGCGAAGTCCTGGCACACCCCGCGGCGCTCCTCCAGCACCTGCAGCAGCGGGGTCGCCACCTGGGTGGCGGCGGCATCGAAGGTGAATTCCTTGAAGATCTTCTGCATCAGTGCACGCACCGCCAGCAACAGCGGCCGGCCAGGAGCGAAGCAGTCGGCGCCGAACGCGGCGAAGGCCTGCTTGAGGTGCACGTAGGGCGACTGGAAGCGGTAGCGCGCCGCCTCCAGCAGCTCGGCGGACAATGGCTGGCCGGAGTAACGCAGCGCGGCAGCCACCTCTTCCCAGACCGGCGAATCCTCCAGCGCCAGCCCCTCGCGGGCCAGCACCTCGACGCGCAGACAGGCGATCACCCGCAGCTCGTCTTGGGGCCGCTCGAAGGCCAGGCGGGTCAGCGGATTACCGAACAGGTCGAGGCCGTCCTGGCGCCGGGTCGGTTGCGGAGTGATGGTCAGGTGTCGTTCATGGCACAGCTGTCGGGCGCAATCGCGCGGCCACAGGTGGGCCAGCTGCTGGGCCAGGGAGACCGGCGCCGAGTAGCGGTAGTGGGTGTCGTGCAGAACCTGGTAGTGGGCGCGCTTCATGACGACAGTGTCCCGCGGCTGGCGTCCACGTGCACGAAGAAGCGCAGGGCCAGCTGGTCGGAGACCTCGCTGGAGGCCTGGCCGATCTGCAGCAGCAGGTCGGCCAGGCCTCCGAGCACCGCGCGCACGCCGGAGGTACCGAACAACGGGCTCTCCAGGCTGCTCAGGCGGAAGCTGGCGAGCTTGCTGGCCAGCTCGCCCAGGCGATTGCCGGCGACGAAGCCGAAGCCTTCCTCGAGACGCTCCAGCGAGCGCAGCAGCTGCCGCAACTGGAACAGCACGGCGTGGGGGTTCTGCTCGTCGAGCAGGAGCAGGTCGAGCACCGGGATCAGCTGGGCGCTGGCCAGGTAGCGGGTGCGGTAGGTGATGCTGCTGTTGCCCAGTTCCAGCAGCCATTCCAGCGCCGACTGGTCGTGCACCGCGTGGCTGCGCAGGAAGCCGGCGACGCTCTCGCAGAGGAACTGCAGGCGCTCCACGCAACGGCCAAGCATGAGGAAGCGCCAGCCGTCGTCGCGGGTCATGTCGTCGAGGGCGAAGCCGGCCAGGGCCGCCAGCGACATCAGCAGACGATTGAGGAAATCCAGCAGGTCGCCGAAGTCCGCGCCCTCGCGTTCCAGGCCCTGCGCCTCGCGCTGCAGTTCGACCAGCGCCTGCCAGTTGGCCTGGGACAGCTTGCCGCGCACGCTGCCGGCGGCCCACTGCAGGCGCTGCAGGTTGGCGCGCAGGCTGGTCGGCCAGTCGGCACCGAGCAGGGCCTCGAACAGGCGCTGCTCCAGGCTGCCGCTGCCGGCATCCGGCAGCAGACCGAGGCTCTCGCCCAGGGACAGCGCGGCCTGCAGGGCCTGCGGGTCGTCGTCATCGTCGACGTAGCGGGCCAGCATGATGCGCAGCAGGCGCGCGCTGTCTTCGCAACGCTCGCCGTAGCGGCCGAACCAGAACAGGTTTTCCACCACCCGTGACGGCAGGTAAGGGTCGCTGCGCACCAGGTCGGCCACGCCGAGCGGACGCAGCCATTGCCAGGGTTCGCCGCCGGGATGACGCTCGCCGAGCACCCAGGTGTCCTTGCTCGCGCCGCCGCGCTGCATCGATACCACCTCGGCGTCGGCATCGGCGGCGACGCGGGTCAGGCCACCGGGCAGCACGCGGTAGCCGTCGGCGCTGGCCACCGCGTACACGCGCATGCCGATGGCCCGCGGCACCACCCCGCCCTCCTCGGCCAGCCACACCGGCGCCTGCGACAGCTGGGCCCGCGCCTGCGCCACGTAGGCATAGGGCCGGGCCTTGATGCGCTCAGCCAGGGCGGCGCGCTGGGCCTCGTCGAGATCGCGACCGAACTGGGCGGCGAAGCTCTGCGAGGGAAAGCTCGGCCGCACCAGCAGCTCGTCGAGCTTGCCCAGCGCCTCCTCCAGCACCGGCTCCTCGCCGCACCACCAACTGGCGATGGAGGGCAGCAACAGCTCCTCGCCCAGCCACTTCTCGGCGATGGCCGGCAGGAAACCAGGCAGACCGGGCGACTCCAGCACGCCGCTGCCGATGGCGTTGGCCACCAGCACGTTGCCCTGGCGCACCGCCTCCAGCAGGCCGGGCACCCCGAGGGCGGAGTCGGTGCGCAGCTCCAGCGGGTCGCAATAGTCGTCGTCCAGGCGGCGCAGCACGGCATGCACCCGGCGCAGGCCGGCCAGGGTCTTGAGGTAGAGCTTGGCATCGCGCACGGTCAGGTCGCTGCCTTCCACCAGCGGGTAGCCGAGCTGGCGCGCCAGGTACAGGTGCTCGAAATAGCTTTCGTTGAAGCGCCCCGGCGTGAGCAGCACCACCAGCGGCGTCTCGCCGGCGGCAGGGGCCTGACGCGCCAGGGTGTCCTGCAGGGTGCGGAAGAAGCCGGCCAGGTACTGCACGCGCAGGTCGCGGTACAGCTCGGGGAAGGCGCGCGAGAGGATCTGCCGGTTCTCCAGCGCATAGCCGGCACCGGACGGTGCCTGGGTGCGGTCGGCGGTGACCCACCAGCGGCCATCCGGCGCGCGCGCCAGATCCACCGCATACAGGTGCAGGAAGGTGCCGCCTGGCGGCTGGATGCCCTGGCAGGGCCAGAGGAAGTTGTCGTGGCCGAACACCAGCTCGGTTGGCAGCAGGCCCTCGGCGAGCAGCTGCTGCGGGCCGTACAGGTCGACCAGCACGGCGTTGAGCAGGCCGGCGCGCTGGGCCACGCCGGCGGCGATCTGCTGCCACTCCTCGGCGGGAATCAGGTTGGGCAGCAGGTCCAGCTCCCAGGGGCGGTCGGCACCGTCCGGGTCGGCGTAGACGTTGTAGGTCACGCCATTTTCCTGGATCTGCCGCGCTAGCAGCGCCTGGCGCTGTTGCAGCTGCGCCGGGGTACTGCGCTGCAGCTGGTCGAACAGGCGGCGCCAGTGTGGGCGCACCTGGCCCTGGGCGTCGAGCAATTCGTGGTAGGCCGCGTCGGCGCGCGGGTAGTCGGCAAGCAGGTCAGGCATGCAAGTCTCGCAAGGCGCCCTGGCGCCGGGCATCAGCTCCGGCGCAGGTCCAGGGTCATGGGCAGTTCATTATTGTTGATGGCAGCGACCACTGTCAGTTCGCCCGGGCTGTGGCCGTGGCGGAAGAAACGCGCCAGGCGCCGGCTCTCGGCGGCGTAGGCATTGACCGGCAGGGCCTCGAAGTTGCGCCCGCCGGGATGGGCCACGTGGTACTGGCAGCCGCCCAGGGAGCGCTGCATCCAGGTATCCACCAGGTCGAACACCAGCGGCGCATGCACGCCGATGGTCGGTTGCAGGCAGCTGGCCGGCTGCCAGGCGCGGTAGCGCACGCCGCCGACGAACTCGCCGACCTTGCCGGTCGGTCGCAGCGGTACCGGCACGCCATTGCAGGTGAGCAGGTAACGGTCCGGCGCCATGCCGTTCAGTTTCACCTGCACCCGCTCCAGCGAGGAATCCACGTAGCGTACGGTGCCACCGACTGCGCCCTCCTCGCCCAGCACGTGCCAGGGTTCCAGGGCCTGGCGCAGCTCCAGGTCGATGCCCATCACCGCATAGTCGCCGATGCGCGGGAAGCGGAACTCCAGGTGCGGGGCGAACCATTCGGCGCGCAGCGGATAGCCGGCGGCGTTGAGCTCGAAGATCACGTCGGCAAAGTCCTGCTCGATGAAGTGTGGCAGCAGGAAGCGATCGTGCAGTTCGGTGCCCCAGCGCGCCAGCCGGGCCGGGCGATAGGGCTCGTTCCAGAAGCGCGCGACCAGGGCGCGCAGCAGCACCTGCTGGGCCAGGCTCATGCGCGCGTGCGGCGGCATCTCGAAGGCGCGCAGCTCGAGCAGGCCGAGGCGGCCGCTGCTGGAGTCCGGCGAGTACAGCTTGTCGATGCAGAACTCGGCGCGGTGGGTGTTGCCGGTGACGTCCACCAGCAGGTTGCGCAGCAGGCGGTCGACCAGCCAGGGCGGGCAATCCTGGCCCGGTTCAGGCATCTGCGCGAAGGCGATCTCCAGCTCGTACAGCGCGTCGTTGCGCGCCTCGTCCACCCGTGGCGCCTGCGAGGTGGGGCCGATAAACAGGCCGCTGAACAGATAGGACAGCGAGGGGTGGTTGTGCCAGTAGCCGATCAGGCTGCGCAGCAGGTCCGGCCGGCGCAGGAAGGGCGAGTCGCCAGGCGTGGCGCCGCCGAGGACGAAGTGGTTGCCGCCGCCGGTGCCGGTGTGGCGGCCGTCGAGCATGAATTTCTCGCTGGACAGACGACAGAGGCGCGCCGACTCGTAGAGAAACTCGGTGCGCTCGACCAGTTCCTCCCAGCTACTGGCCGGATGGATATTCACCTCGATCACGCCCGGGTCGGGGGTGACGCGGAAGTGGGTCAGGCGCGGGTCGGCCGGCGGCTCGTAGCCCTCCAGCAATACCGGGCAGCGCAGGTCGCGGGCGGTGGCTTCGATGGCGGCGACCAGCTCCAGGTAATCCTCCAACCGGCTCAAGGGAGGCATGAATAGGTACAGGCGGCCATCACGCGGCTCGGCGCACAGCGCGGTGCGCACCACACCGGAGGCCGACTCGAAGGGCGCCGGCGCCGCGGCGGCCTCGCCCTCGCCACGCCGTTGCGGGTGCAGCGGCGTGCGTAGCTGCTGCTGGATGCTCTGCCGGCTGGGCAGCGGCTGGAACTGCTGGTGCGGGTCCTGCGGCGAGACGTAGGGGTAATCCAGTTCGCCGACCCAGGGCTGCGAGTCCAGCGGCAGGCGATAGCCCAGCGGCGAGTCGCCGGGGATCAGCCGGCAGTGTTCGTCGCGCAGGAACCAGGGGCCGGTCAGCCAGGCGTCGTCGCCAGCACTGCGCATCAGCGGCAGGACATGGCCGACCACCTCACCCAGACCGCGGCAGAACACCTTGCGCAGGCGCTCGCGCTCCAGCGGATCACTCAGACGCGCGTCGTCCGGGCTGACGTTGGCCGGCAGGCGGCGTTCGCGCCACAGGTAATAGAGCCAGTCCTCGTAGGCCGGGAATACATGCTCGGCGTCCAGGCCCAGATGGCCGGCCAGGGTGGCGAGGAAGCGCGCCGCCAGCCGTGCATCGGCGCCGTAGTAGCGGCTCTCGTCGGCGTACAGCGCCGGGTCCTGCCAGATCGGCTGGCCATCCTTGCGCCAGAAGCAGCTGAGCGACCAGCGCGGCAGCTGCTCGCCCGGGTACCACTTGCCCTGGCCGAAGTGCACCAGGGCTTGCGGCGCATAGTGCTCACGCAGGCGGTGGAGCAGCTCGGCGGCCAGGCGGCGCTTGTTCGGCCCCATGGCCGCGGTGTTCCACTCGGCATCGTCCGGGTAGTCGAGGGCGACGAAGGTCGGTTCGCCGCCCATGGTCAGGCGCACGTCGCCGTAGTCCAGCTCGGCATCGACTTGGCGGCCGAGGTCGAGAATCTCCTGCCACTGCTCCTCGCTATACGGCTTGGTGACCCGCGGCGCCTCCCAGATGCGCTCGACGCGCATGTCGTGGTCGAACTCGCACTCGCACTCGCATTCGTCGAGCACCCCGGAAATCGGCGCCGCCGCCGACGGCTCGGGACTGCAGGCCAGCGGCACATGGCCCTCGCCGGCGAACAGGCCGGAGGTGGGATCGAGGCCGATCCAGCCGGCACCGGGCAGATACACCTCGCACCAGGCGTGCAGGTCGGTGAAGTCCTGCTCGGCCCCGCTGGGACCGTCGAGGGATTTGACGTCGGCGGTGAGCTGGATCAGGTAGCCGGAGACAAAGCGCGCCGCGAGTCCCAGATGGCGCAGCAGCTGCACCAGCAGCCAGGCCGAGTCGCGGCATGAGCCGGAGGCCAGCTCCAGGGTCTCCTCGGGCGTCTGCACGCCCGGCTCCAGGCGGATCAGGTAGCGGATGTCGTCCGCCAGGCGCTGGTTCAGCGCCACCAGGAAGTCGACGCTGGGCGTGGGCGTACGGTCGACGCCGGCCAGGTACTTGGCGAACAGCGGACCGCCGCGATTGGCCACCAGGTAGGGCGCCAGCTCGCGCTGCTCGGCGCCGCTGTAGGCGAAGGGAATTCGCTCGGCATGCGGCTCGAGGAAGAAGTCGAAGGGGTTGAACACCGCCATCTCGGCGACCAGGTCGACGGTGACCTTGAGCTGCTCTGTCTTCTCCGGGAACACCAGGCGCGCCAGGTAGTTGCCCTGGGGGTCCTGCTGCCAGTTGACGAAGTGCTCGCCCGGCTCGACCTGCAGCGCATAGGAGAGGATGCGCGTGCGGCTGTGCGGCGCCGGGCGCAGGCGCACGACCTGCGGTCCGAGGTTGATCGGGCGGTCGTAGCGGTAATGCGTGACATGCTGCAGTGCGACATGGATCGACACGGCGTGCCTCCTGCGAGCCAGGGCGATACCTGGGCCGCGCAAGAGTTATGCCAGTGGCTTTTCCGCGGTTTCGGGGGCTGTGCGGGGCAGACCGGCACCACAAGGGGGCAGGCGCGCCGGACGGAAGGAGACGGCGCACAGAAAAGGCGCCAGGCTCCCCCTCTCCCCTGGGAGAGGGGGCGAAGCGGCCCGCGTAGGGTGAGGGGCTTCAGGCCACGCTGAGCCGCCTAGGGCACCCTCACTCCAACCCTCTCCCAAAGGGAGAGGGGCGAAGCGCCGTTAGCGCGGGGCCACCGGGCGCTTGCTCGGCTTCTTGCTGGCAGGCTTGCCGGCGCCGGACTTCTCCGCCTTGCGCCGTGCCTCGGCAGCAGCCTTGGCCTGTTCGCGCTTGTCCCAGGTCTTGCTGCCGTCGCTGCCACGCGGCGGCAGGCCGGTGTGCTGGGTGAGGATGCGGCCGACCGTCTTGCCCTTGTCGCCGCCGTTGCCGGCGACCTTCTTGCTGCCGGCCGGGGTCGAGTTCTTGCGCCGGGCGCTCTGGTACTCGTCGGTCTGCGGCTGGTAGGTCGGGATCAGCTGGTGCTTGCCGTTGCCGATCAGGTCGCTGCGGCCCATGCGCTCCAGCGCCTCGCGCAGCATCGGCCAACCCTTCGGGTCGTGGTAGCGCAGGAAGGCCTTGTGCAGGCGGCGCTGCTGCTCGCTCTTGACGATGGTCACGCCGTCGCTCTTGTAGGTGACCTTGCGCAGCGGGTTCTTGCCCGAGTGGTACATGGCCGTGGCCGACGCCATCGGCGACGGGTAGAAGGCCTGCACCTGGTCGGCGCGGAAGTCGTTGCGCTTGAGCCACAGGGCGAGGTTCATCATGTCCTCGTCGGTCGTCCCAGGATGCGCGGCGATAAAGTACGGAATCAGGTACTGCTCCTTGCCCGCTTCCTTCGAGTACTTCTCGAACATGCGCTTGAACTTGTCGTAGCTGCCAATGCCCGGCTTCATCATCTGATTCAGCGGGCCTTCCTCGGTGTGCTCCGGGGCGATCTTCAGGTAGCCACCGACGTGGTGGGTGACCAGCTCCTTGACGTATTCCGGCGACTCCACGGCGAGGTCGTAGCGCAGGCCGGAGGCGATCAGGATCTTCTTCACACCCGGCAGGGCACGGGCCTTGCGGTACAGCTCGATCAGCGAGCTGTGGTCGGTGTTCAGGTTCGGGCAGATGCCGGGGAACACGCAGGACGGCTTGCGGCAGGCGGATTCGATTTCCGGGCTCTTGCAGGCGATGCGGTACATGTTGGCGGTCGGCCCGCCGAGGTCAGAGACCACGCCGGTGAAGCCCGGCACCTTGTCGCGCATCTCCTCGATCTCGCGGATGATCGACTCGTGCGAGCGGTTCTGGATGATGCGGCCTTCGTGTTCGGTGATCGAGCAGAAGGTGCAGCCACCGAAGCAGCCGCGCATGATGTTGACCGAGAAGCGGATCATCTCGTAGGCCGGGATCTTCGCCTTGCCATACGCCGGGTGCGGCACGCGCGCATAGGGCATGCCGAACACGTAGTCCATTTCCTCGGTGGTCATCGGGATGGGTGGCGGGTTGAACCATACATCCACCTCGCCATGCTTCTGCACCAGGGCGCGGGCGTTGCCCGGGTTAGTCTCCAGGTGCAGCACACGGTTGGCGTGGGCGTAGAGCACCGGATCGTTGCGCACCTTCTCGAAGGACGGCAGGCGGATCACGGTCTTGGCGCGGGTCATCTTCGGGCTGGGCAGCAGCTCGACGACCTTGGCCTCGTTGGGGTCTTCCTGGGGGCCCTTCTCCTGCTCGATGGCGCAGGCGGCGGTGTCCTGGGTGTTCACATAGGGGTTGATGATCTTGTCGACCTTGCCCGGACGGTCGATGCGGGTGGAGTCCACCTCGTACCAGCCCTGCGGGGTGTCGCGGCGGATGAACGCGGTGCCGCGCACGTCGGTGATGTTCTCGACTGCCTCGCCGAAGGCCAGGCGCTGGGCGATCTCGACCACGGCGCGCTCGGCGTTGCCGTACAGCAGGATGTCGGCGGTGGCGTCCATCAGGATCGAGCGACGCACCTTATCCTGCCAGTAGTCGTAGTGGGCGATGCGGCGCAGCGAGGCCTCGATGCCGCCGAGGACCACCGGGGTCTGGCTGTAGGCCTCCTTGCAGCGCTGGCTGTACACCAGGCTGGCGCGGTCCGGGCGGGCGCCGGCCAGGCCGCCGGGGGTGTAGGCGTCGTCCGAGCGGATCTTCTTGTCCGCGGTGTAGCGGTTGATCATCGAGTCCATGTTGCCCGCCGCCACGCCGAAGAACAGGTTCGGCTGGCCGAGCTTCATGAAGTCGTCCTTCGAGCGCCAGTTCGGCTGGGCGATGATGCCCACGCGGAAGCCCTGGGACTCGAGCAGGCGGCCGATGATGGCCATGCCGAAGGACGGGTGATCGACGTAGGCATCACCGGTGACGATGATGATGTCGCAGCTGTCCCAGCCGAGCTGATCCATCTCTTCCCGGCTCATCGGCAGGAAGGGTGCGGGACCAAAGCACTCGGCCCAGTACTTGGGATAGTCGAACAGCGGCTTGGCGAGTTGCATGTTTTTTGATCAACCGGGCTTTCACGGGGGCGCGGAATATAGCACAAAAAACATACAGAATCCGACCAGAACGCTCAGTTGCTCACGCGCAGCCATGCTGTCAATTTGTGATCACGGTCACTTCCATGGCTATACTCGGGCCTGGTTGCAAAACGCCAGCCCGAACCCCGGAACAAGGAGTCCCCCGGTGCGACGCTCGATCCCGCATGCGCTGCTATTGATGTTGTGCCTGAGCCTGCTCGGCGGGCGCCTGCACGCCGCCGTACAGCTGCAGGCGAATAGCAGCGGGCAACAGCTGAACGGGCAGATCTTGCTGCTGGAAGATGTCGGCGGCCAACTGGACATCGCCGACATGGCCGACCCCGCCGTGCAGCAGCGCTTCGTGCCGGCCAAGGGCCGCGCCAGCGTCGGGCAGAACCCCAATCCCTGGTGGATCAAGCTGGAGCTGCAGCGCGGCGCCGACGCCCCGGCGCGCTGGTGGCTGGAGATCGGCGCGGTGACCCAGCTCGACCTGCAGCTGTATACGCCCGATGGCAAGGGCGGCTGGAATCAGCGCCAGGTTGGCGAGCGGGTCAGCTTCGCCGAGGGCCGCGACCATGATTACCGGCGCCCGCTGCTGCAGCTGCCGGAGCTGGGCGAGACACCGCAGACCTTCTACCTGCGCAGCTTCGACCCGGCCGGCAACTCCTTCCCGCTGCGGGTCTGGCAGCTGGACGACCTGAATCACCTGGCCAGCCAGGAAAACCTCGGCCTGGGCCTGATCTACGGAATCATCGCCGCCCTGCTGCTGTACAACCTGTTCATCTTCTTCACCCTGCGCGACACCGCCTACTTCTGGTACGTGCTGACCACTGCCGGCGCCCTGCTGCTGATCGTCAGCATGAGCGGCCACGGCTTCCAGTACCTGTGGCCGGATGCGCCGGTGCCGTTCTGGCTGGACCGCATCACCCTGCCCTCGCTGTGGGGCTTCTGCGCCTGCCGCTTCACCCAGACCCTGCTGCAGACCCGCATCCACGTGCGCTGGGCCCACCACCTGCTGAGCCTGGCCTGCGCCTGCTACGTGATTGCCATCGCCATGGAGGCCTTCGGCCTGCGCGGCGCCTCGGCCTGGCTGATCGCCCTGCTGTCGCTGACCAGCATTCCCGCGGCGCTCGGCTCGGCGATGATCCGTTGGCGCCAGGGCTACTTCCCCGCCCTGCTCTACCTGTTCGGCTACGGCCTGATCCTCGGCAGCATCAGCCTGGCGCTGATGCGCTCCACCGGCCTGGTGCAGCCGGCTACCTGGAACGCCTATGTATTCCCGCTGGCGGTAGCGGCCGAATCGATCCTGTTCTCCTTCGCCCTGGCCTACCGCATCCAGACGCTCAAGCAGGAGAAGGCCGAGGCCCTGCTGCAGGCCGACCGCGAGAAAACCGCACGCCTGGCGCAGATGCAGGCCAGCGCCGACGAACTGCAGGAAGCGGTGCGCCTGCGCACCGTGGAACTGGCCCAGGCCAACCAGCAGCTGTGCGAGCGCGAACAGCGCCTGCAGCATGCCGCCTTCCACGACCCGCTGACCGAATTGCCGAACCGCCGCTACCTGATCGAGCGCGCCGAAGTGGCGCTGGCCGATGCCCAGCGGCGCGGCGAATCGGTGGCGCTGATGCTGGTCGACCTGGATCACTTCAAGCCGATCAACGACCGCTATGGCCACGACGCCGGCGACCTGATGCTGCGCACCATCGGCCATCGCCTGCGCGAACACGTGCGGGCCAACGACATGGTGGCGCGCCTGGGTGGCGACGAGTTCGCCGTGCTGGTGTGCGGCCCGGATGCCCAACAGCACGCCCAGGAGATCGCGACGCGCCTGCTCGCCGAGCTGTCGCGGCCGGTACTCTACGGCGCCAACCGCCTGGTGGTGACCATCAGCATCGGCGCCGCGCTCTATCCGCAGCACGCGCTGCAGTTCACCGGCCTGTACAAGTCGGCCGACGAGGCCATGTACCGGGCCAAGCAGCGCGGCCGCTCGGGCTTCGTGCTGCAGGGCTGCGACGGCGAGCTGAGCCCGCAGACCTGCCTGATGCTGGACGTGCTCAAGGTGCCCAGCGGGCTGAGCTGAGTTCGATCAGGCCTTGTAGCGCCGCGGCACGCGCGCGGTGACCTTGGTCAGCAGCTCGTAGCCGATGGTGCCGGCGGCCTGGGCCACCTCGTCCACGGCCAGATCGGCGCCCCATAGCTCCACCGCATCGCCGACCACCGCCTCGGGTAGGTCGGTCAGGTCGACCGTGAGCATATCCATCGACACCCGCCCGGCCAGCGGCACGCGGTGCCCGCGGATCAGCACCGGCGTGCCACTCGGCGCGTGACGCGGGTAGCCGTCGGCATAGCCGCAGCTCACCGTGCCGATGCGCGCCGCACGCCCGGCGACCCAGCCGGCGCCGTAGCCGACGCTCTCACCCACGGCCACCTCGCGCACGGCGATCAGGTGGGCGCTCAGGCTCATGACCGGCTGCAGGCCCAGCTCAGTGGCGGACAGGTCGGCGAACGGCGTGGCGCCGTAGAGCATGATGCCGGGGCGGATCCAGTCCATGTGCGATGCGGGGATCATCAGCAGCGCGGCCGAATTGGCCAGGCTGCGCTGGTCGAAATCCAGGTCGAGCAGATCGAGGAAACACTCCAGCTGCACCTCGGTCAGGCTGTGACCGCGCTCGTCGGCGCAGGCGAAGTGACTGAGCAGGTTCAGCTCGGCCACCTGCGCCGCCGTGCGCAGGCTCGGGAAGCGCTGCCGTACCGCATCGGCGCAGAGGCCCAGGCGATGCATGCCGGAGTCGAGCTTGAGCCAGATATTCAGCGGCCGCGACAGACTGGCGGCGAGCAGCGCCTCGACCTGCTCGACGCCCTGCAGCACCAGGTCCAGCCCCAGATGGGCGGCCATCGGCAGCTCATCAGCGCCGAAGCAGCCTTCCAGCAGCAGGATGCGCGCCGTGCCATGCATGGCGCGCACCTCGGCGGCCTCCTCCAGGCTGGCCACGGCAAAGCCGTCGGCCTCGTCATGCAGGGCGCTGACCACCTCGCGCACGCCATGCCCGTAGGCATTCGCCTTGACCACCGCGAACGCCTGGCGACCAGGCGCGCAGCGCTTGGCCAGGGCGTAGTTATGGCGAATGGCGGCCAGATCGATGGTGGCGACGAGGGGGCGCATGAACGACTTCCGGAAACAAAACGGGCGCCCATCTTAACCGCTGGGCGCCCGTTTTCATTGAGCGGGATCAGCTCCGCGGAGACTCAATCTTCCTCGAAGTTGTAGAGCCCCGGCGCCAGGTTGTCGAAGCGCGTGTACTTGCCGATGAACGCCAGGCGGCAGGTACCGATGGGGCCGTTACGCTGCTTGCCGATGATGATCTCGGCCACGCCCTTGTACTCGGTCTCCGGGTGATACACCTCGTCGCGGTAGACGAACATGATGATGTCGGCGTCCTGCTCGATGGCCCCGGACTCACGCAGGTCGGAGTTGACCGGGCGTTTGTTGGGGCGCTGCTCCAGGGAGCGGTTGAGCTGCGACAGGGCGATCACCGGGCAGTTGAATTCCTTGGCCAGGGCCTTGAGCGAGCGCGAGATCTCGGAAATCTCGTTGGTGCGGTTGTCGCCGCTGGAACCCGGGATGCGCATCAGCTGCAGGTAGTCGACCATGATCATGCCGATATCGCCGTGCTCGCGGGCCAGACGACGGGCGCGGGCGCGCATCTCGGTCGGCGAGATGCCGGCGGTATCGTCGATGAACAGCTTGCGCTCATTGAGCAGGTTGACCGCCGAGGTCAGGCGCGGCCAGTCGTCGTCGTCCAGCTTGCCGGAACGCACCTTGGTCTGATCGATGCGACCGAGGGAGGAGAGCATACGCATCACGATCGAGTCGCTGGGCATCTCCAGGGAGAACACCAGGATCACCTTGTCCGAGCGCAGCACCGCGTTCTCCACCAGGTTCATGGCGAAGGTGGTCTTGCCCATGGACGGACGGCCGGCGACGATCACCAGGTCGGCCGGCTGCAGGCCGCTGGTCATGCCGTCCAGGTCGGTGAAGCCGGTGGAGATGCCGGTCAGGCCCTCGTTGGTGTTGAACAGCTCGTCGATGCGGTCGATGGTCTTGACCAGGATCTCGTTGATCCCCACCGGGCCGCCGGCCTTGGGCCGCGCCTCGGCGATCTGGAAGATCTGCCGCTCGGCCTCGTCGAGCACTTCCACGGCGCTCTTGCCCTGGGGCGCATAGGCCATGTCGGCGATGTCGTTGCTGATGCCGATCAGCTGGCGCAGGGTGGCGCGCTCGCGGATGATCTGCGCATAGGCCTTGATGTTGGCCACCGATGGCGTGTTCTTGGCCAGCTCGCCCAGGTAGGCCAGGCCGCCGACCTGGCTCAGGTGGCCCTCCTTGTCCAGCTGCTCGGACAGAGTCACCACGTCGAACGGCGAGTTGCGCTCGGCCAGGGTGACCACGGCGCGGAAGATCAGGCGGTGGTCATGCCGATAGAAGTCGCCATCCGACACCGCGTCGGAGACCCGCTCCCAGGCGTTGTTGTCGAGCATCAGACCGCCCAGCACGGCCTGTTCGGCCTCGATGGAGTGCGGCGGCACCTTGAGGGCCGCGGTTTCCAGGTCGTACTGCTGTGGGACGCTGATGTCGTTCATGGCACCTGTGATTCCATACGCTCAGAGGCCTTGGCAAAACCGTGCGGCTTGGCCAAGGGCTCTAGAAAAAACAACGGGCACGCACCGCGAAGCGATGAGTGCCCGATTGTCTGCAGGCCCGCACCTTCGTGCAAGCCCGCTGGGTCGCTTGCCTTAGGCAGCTACCACGATCACCTTGACGGTGGCTTCCACGTCGGTGTGCAGGTGCACAGCTACGTCGAACTCGCCGACCTGGCGGATGGTGCCGTTCGGCAGACGAACTTCGGCCTTGGACACTGCAACGCCAGAGGCGGTCAGGGCTTCGGCGATGTCGTGGGTACCGATGGAACCGAACAGCTTGCCTTCGTCACCGGCCACGGCAGTGATGGTGACTTCCAGCTCGGCCAGCTGAGCAGCGCGAGATTCGGCGGAAGCCTTCTTCTCGGCAGCGGCTTTTTCCAGCTCGGCGCGACGAGCTTCGAACGCAGCAACGTTCTCGGCGGTAGCGGCGGTAGCCTTGCCCTGCGGCAGCAGGTAGTTACGACCGTAACCGGACTTGACGTTGACCTTATCGCCCAGGTTGCCCAGGTTGGCGATTTTTTCCAGCAGGATAACTTCCATTTGGGTCTTACCTCTTAACTTTTAACCTTCACCGTTCGCGGGGCCGGCGCCGTTGTTGCGCGTTTGGCGACCGCGAAAATCCATCAGACTGTCGACGATGGCCAAGGCCACCAGTAACGGATAAACCAGCTGCATAAACAGCAGCAGCGATACATACAGCCCCACCAGCCAGAACCTGGCCAGGCGCCCTGCGGCAGCCAGACCATGCAGCAGGGCCACCCCAGCAAACGCCAGTGGCACGCTGCACATCGGCGTCAGCATGGCCAGCTCGAGACCCAGATTGGGCGCCAGGAGCATGACCGCCAACAGGCCGAAGGCCAGTGGTGGCGGCAGGCGCAGAGCACGAAACTCGAGCCCGAAGCCGCCGGGGTTGTACAAGATCGACTGCCAGTACCGCCCGAGCATCAGGCAGAGCAGGCTGACGATCTGCAGTAACGCAGCCATCAATCCGGTGAGCACCGGGGTGATCAGCGCCTCCAGGCGGGTCCGCTCTTCTACCGACATCTGCTGGTAGACCCCATCGAGCATCTGCGGCATGAGCTTGTACAGCTCACCCGCCATTGCCGCGATGGGTTCGCGGAACACCGCACCCAGAATCACGCCATACACCAGACCGAGGGCGATGCTTGCCAGCACCACTCGAGCCCAGGCGTGACCGGCGCGCAACAACAGCGCCAGCCCCAGCGAACCGAGCAGCACCAGCAGGGTGCGCGGTTCGCCGAAATGCCACCAGCCCAGGGCCGGCAGCAATGCCCAGGCGAGGATGCCAATGGCATCTCTCGGCCCCCGCCGCAGCAGCACCAGGCAGCTGGCGGCAGCACTCAACCAGAACAACAGCGGCACTGCCGCCGATCCGACCACCACCAGGGTGGCCTGCATGCGGCCGCGCATGATGAACTCAGCCAAGGCGCGCATGCGGTTTATCCCTTACAACTTTGTCGACGATCTGCTCTCAACGGCCGTGGCTGTCGGTGTAGGGCAGCAGGGCCAGGTAGCGGGCGCGCTTGATAGCGACGGCCAGCTGACGCTGGTACTTGGCCTTGGTACCGGTGATACGGCTAGGAACGATCTTGCCGGTTTCGGAAACGTAGGCTTTCAGGGTGTTGAGATCTTTGAAGTCGATCTCTTTCACGCCTTCAGCGGTGAAACGGCAGAATTTACGACGACGGAAGAAACGTGCCATGAATGTGGCTCCTCAATAGATCCGTGGATTACTCGTCAGCGTTGTCGCCGTTGTCGCCGTTGTCACCGTCTTCGCCTTCGGCGGATTCGGTTTCAACGCGCTCACGGCGCTCGCGGCGCTCGCTGCGGTTTTCTTCGGCCTTGAGCATCTCGGACTGGCCGGTGACGGCTTCGTCGCGACGGATGATCAGGTTACGGATCACAGCGTCGTTGTAGCGGAAGTTGTCTTCCAGCTCGGCCAGGGCCTTGCCGCTGCACTCAACGTTCAGCATCACGTAGTGAGCCTTGTGAACGTTGTTGATGGCGTAGGCCAGTTGACGACGGCCCCAATCTTCCAGACGGTGGATTTTGCCGCCGTCTTCTTCGATCAGCTTGGTGTAACGCTCGACCATGCCGCCGACTTGCTCGCTCTGGTCCGGGTGAACCAGGAAGATGATTTCGTAATGACGCATGAATGCTCCTTACGGGTTGTAGCCTGCCAACAGAAGGTGGTCAGGCAAGGAGTGAATGACTCGTTTGAACTTGCCGAAGCGAAGGCGCATGCACGCCTGCCGTCACGGCAAGGGGCGACATTCTAGAGAAGCCCCCTGCCGCACGCAAGGCGAATTGGCGATTATTTGAACAGCTCAGACCTTGGGTTTGGCCGCCTGGCGCTGGCGCACCGCCTCGAACAGGCAGACGCCGGTGGCGACCGAGACATTCAGGCTGCTGACGCTGCCACCCATGGGCAGCTTCACCAGGTAGTCGCAGTGCTCGCGGGTCAGGCGGCGCATGCCCTTGCCCTCGGCGCCCATGACCAGCACGGTTGGCCCGGTCATATCCAGTTGATACAGCTCCTGGTCGACCTCGCCGGCGGTGCCGACGATCCACAGGCCCTTCTTCTGCAGTTTTTCCAGGGTACGCGCCAGGTTGGTCACTGCCACCAGCGGGATCACCTCGGCGGCGCCGCAGGCCACCTTGCGCACGGTGGCATTGAGGGTGGCCGACTTGTCCTTGGGCACGATCACCGCCTGGGCGCCGGCGGCGTCGGCGGTGCGCAGGCAGGCGCCAAGGTTGTGCGGATCGGTCACGCCGTCCAGCACCAGCAGCAGGGCCGGACCTTCACTACGCTCGAGCAGCTCGTCGAGCATGTTCTCGCCCCACACCTGACTGGGGCTGACCTCGGCGACCACACCCTGGTGCACGCCTTCGGCCCACTCGTCCAGCTCCTGGCGATCCTTGTTGCCGACCGCCACGCGGTGCTGGCCGGCCAGCTCCAGCAGGCTGCGCATCCGCGGATCCTGCCGACTCTCGGCCAGCCACAGCTGCTTGACCCGCTTGGGGTGGTGGCGCAGCAACGCCTCGACGGCATGCACGCCGTAGACTTTTTCCAGCTGGCTCATCGCTTCGCCTTACGCCGACTCGAACCCGGCTTGCCGCCCGCCGGAGCATCCGCCTTGGGCGCACCCTTGCGATGACCGCCGGCCTTGCCAGCCGGCTTGCCCGCAGGCGCCTTGCCGCCGCTCTTCTTGGCGCCGTCGAGCAGCGCCTTCTTCACGTCGCGGCTCTTCTGCACGTCGGTATTGCCGAAGCCGGCGGACTTGGGCGCAGGCTTCTTGCGCCCGTCGCGACCGGACGGCGCCTTGTCGGCCTTGCCTTCGCTCAGCTCGAACTCGATCTTGCGTTCGTCCAGATCGACGCGCATGACCTTCACTTCCACGCTGTCGCCCAGGCGGAAGCTGCGACCGCTGCGCTCGCCGGACAGGCGATGGTGGACCGGATCGAAGTGGTAGTAGTCGCCCGGCAGCGCGGTGACGTGCACCAGGCCTTCGACATAGATGTCTTTCAGTTCGACGAAGATGCCGAAGCCGGTCGCCGCAGTGATCACGCCCTCGAAGGTCTCGCCGACGCGATCCTGCATGAACTCGCACTTGAGCCAGTTGACCACGTCGCGCGTCGCCTCGTCGGCGCGGCGCTCGGTCATCGAGCACTGCTCGCCGAGCTTTTCCAGCGTCGCCTCGTCGTACGGATAGATGCGCGCCTTGGGCATGCTCGCCGCACCGGCGCGCTGCACGTGCTTGGTCTCGCGCTTGGAGCGGATCACGCTGCGAATCGCGCGGTGCACCAGCAGGTCCGGGTAACGACGGATCGGCGAGGTGAAGTGGGTGTAGGCCTCGTAGTTCAGGCCGAAGTGGCCGTTGTTGTCGGCGCTGTACACCGCCTGACTCAGGGAGCGCAGCATCACGGTCTGGATCAGGTGGAAGTCCGGGCGCCCCTGAATGCTGGCCAGCAGCTTCTGGTAGTCCTTCGGCACCGGCCCCTGCTTGCCCTTGTGCAGCGTCAGGCCCAGCTCACCGAGGAAGGCCTTGAGCTTTTCCACGCGCTCGGCCGGCGGGCCGTCGTGCACGCGGTACAGCGAGGGAATTTCGTGATCGAGCATGAAGCGCGCGGTGGCTACGTTGGCCGCCAGCATGCATTCCTCGATCAGCTTGTGGGCGTCGTTGCGCTGGGTCGGGCGGATCTCGGCGATCTTGCGTCCGCTACCGAAGACGATGCGCGTCTCCTGGGTCTCGAAGTCGATGGCGCCGCGCTCGTGGCGAGCGGCCAGCAGCACCTTGTACAGGGAGTAGAGCTCCTTGAGGTGCGGCAGGACTTCCTTGTACTCGTCGCGCAGGGCCTTGCCCTCGCTGCTTTTGGGCTGCTCCAGCATGTAGCTGACCTTGTTGTAGGTCAGGCGCGCATGGGAGTGGATCACCGCCTCGTAGAACTGATAGTCGACCAGCTCGCCGGACTTGGACATGCTCATCTCGCAGACCATGGCCAGGCGATCGACGTGCGGGTTCAGCGAGCACAGGCCGTTGGACAGCTCTTCCGGCAGCATCGGCACCACGCGCTCGGGGAAATACACCGAGTTGCCGCGTTTCTGCGCCTCTTCGTCCAGGGCCGCGCCAACCTTGACGTAGTGCGACACGTCGGCGATGGCCACATAGAGCTTCCAGCCGCCGGAGAACAGCTTCCAGCGGCCGCTGTTCTTCTCGCAGTAGACGGCGTCGTCGAAGTCACGGGCGTCCTCGCCGTCGATGGTGACGAACGGCAGGTGGCGCAGGTCGACGCGGTTTTCCTTGTCCTTCTCCTCCACCTGAGGCTTGAGCTTGCGCGCCTCCTTGGTCACCGCATCGGGCCAGACATGCGGGATGTCGTAGCTGCGCAGCGCCACGTCGATCTCCATGCCCGGCGCCATGTAGTTGCCGATCACTTCGACGATGTCGCCCTGGGGCTGGAAGCGCGAGGTGGGCCAGTGGGTGATCTTGATCTCGACGAACTGGCCGATCTTGGCGCCGCCGGTGCGACCCGGAGTGACCAGCACTTCCTGCTGGATCTTCGGATTGTCGGCCTCGACGAAGCCGATGCCGGCCTCTTCGAAGTAGCGGCCGACGATGCTCTCGTGGGCACGGGCGATCACCTCGACGATGGCGCCTTCGCGGCGGCCACGCCGATCGAGGCCGGAAACCCGCGCCAGTGCGCGGTCGCCATCGAACACCAGGCGCATCTGTGCCGGGCTGAGGAACAGGTCGTCGCTGCCGTCGTCCGGGACCAGGAAGCCGAAGCCGTCGCGGTGGCCGCTGATGCGGCCGCAGATCAGATCGAGCTTGTCCACCGGCGCATAGGTGCCGCGACGGGTATAGATGAGTTGACCGTCGCGCTCCATGGCGCGCAGACGACGACGCAGGGCTTCTTCCTGCTCTTCGGTGGTCAGACCCAGCTCGGCCAGCAGCTCTTCACGAGCAGCGGGCGAACCACGCTCGGCCAGGTGCTGCAGAATCAGCTCGCGGCTGGGGATGGGGTTTTCGTATTTTTCCGCCTCGCGGGCGGCCTCAGGATCGAGGGATTGCCAATCGGCCATTAAGTGAAATCACCTTTACGCATATATAGATGTGTGTGCCATATGCCTATTGAAGCGCGAAACGGCATCGGGGGTCAGCACAATAATTTTTTCGCTGTCAGGGGTTTACAAGCAAAAACCTGCTCCGTATAGTTCGCGCCCACAACGTTGCTGAGACGTTGTAACACGGAAGCGATTGAGTAATCATAGTTTCCCGTGCCCAGGTGGCGGAATTGGTAGACGCACTAGGTTCAGGTCCTAGCGGTGGCAACACCGTGGAAGTTCGAGTCTTCTCCTGGGCACCACTCTTCAGAAACCGAGCCGATGGCTCGGTTTCGCTTTTAACGGAGCAGCTTCCGTACCGCGAAAACGGTGAATGCTGCAAAAAGTCGGCGAGCGATCGTCGCAATGTGCCCAGGTGGCGGAATTGGTAGACGCACTAGGTTCAGGTCCTAGCGGTGGCAACACCGTGGAAGTTCGAGTCTTCTCCTGGGCACCACTCTTCAAAACAGAACCGAGCCAATGGCTCGGTTTTGTCTTTTCTGGCTCCCGCAAATCTACGCAGCAGGAGCGGCCCGGTCCGGGCCACTCCCACGGCCATCCCGTCAGACCTTGAACTGAGCGAAGCTCGCCCGCAGCTGAGCCACCAGGCCGTCCACCACGCGCCCACTGGCAGCCGTCTCGCTGACCGCCTTGGCCGCACGCTGGGCCTCGCTGTGGATCACCTCGACCCGACCACGCACCGCCGACGCGCCATCGGCCTGATGGGCGGCGGATCGGGTAGCGGTGTCGATGGCGTCGTGTACCTCATCCACCGAGGCCTGCACCGACTGCTGCAGGCGCGCACTGTCGCGCAGCGCCTTGAGACCTTCGGCCGCCTGGCCACCGGCCTGACCGATCACCGCCACCGCCTCGCGGGCGCCCTGCTGCAGGGCGGCGATATGCGCCTGGATGTCGCCGGTGGACTGCTGGGTCTTGCTGGCCAGGGCGCGCACTTCGTCGGCCACCACGGCAAAGCCACGACCGCTCTCCCCCGCCCGCGCCGCCTCGATGGCCGCGTTCAGGGCCAGCAGGTTGGTCTGCTCGGCGATGGACTGGATCACCGTCAGTACCACCTCGATCTGCTCGCTCTGCTTGGCCAGCTTCTCGATCACCGCCGAACCATTGTCCACCCGCGCCACCAGCGCCTCGATCAAGGCACCGACCTTGGCCGCGATGGCCGCATTCTCATGGGCCGCCTGACGGATGGCCGCCACGCGCTGCTGGGCGTCGTGCATGGCCTGGCTCTCGGCCTGGGCCGCCGCTGCCATCTCCTCCAGAGCCTGCAGGCTGCCGGCCACCTCGTCGCGCTGGCGCCCGGCCGCGGCCTCTGCCGCCGCGCTGCGCTGGGCTAGGCTGCGGATCTCTTCGCCGGTGCGCTGCGCCACCTCGCCAGCCTCGCGCACGATGGGCTGCAGCTTGGCGATGAAACGATTGACCGCATCGGCCATCTCACCGACCTCGTCATTGCTGTCCAGCTGCACCCGGCGGGTCAGGTCGCCTTCGCCGGCGGCCAGGTCCTTGAGCGCCGCGATCAGCAGCTGCAGGCGACTGAGCACACGCCAGCCGAGCACCAGCGCGACCACCGCCAGGGTCAGCAGGCCGACCACCAGCAGACCGCTGGCGATGCGCCAACGCAGACTCTCGGCGGCCTGCTGCACGGTCTCGCTGCCATTGCGGGCCATGTCGGCGGTGGCCTGTTCGGCCAGCTGCAGGCGCTGCTGCAGGGCCTGGGTACTCTCTTGGGCGGCGCCGGACAGGCTCTTGTCGACCAGCTCGCCGGCGCTACCGACCAAGGTGGCGAAGCGCGCGTCCAAGGCAGTCAGCTCCTGCTCCACGCCATCCAGCGACATGCCCAGCTGGACCTTGCCGATGGAGGCGCCCATCGGATTGATATCCACCTCGACCAGGTGCACCTTGGGGTCGCGGGACGCCGCGTCGACCAGCTTGGCCAGGGCGCCGTCGCCCTGCCCGGCCGCCACCAGCTCGCGCACCCGCGGGCTGCTGCGGTTGAAGTTGCGCGTCAGGCGCTGGCCCTGGGCGTCATAGAACACCGCGAAGAGCACCGCCGGGTCGCGCTGGACGATGCGGGTCAGGGCGGTCAGTGCCGGGGCGTCGTTGTCCCAGATGGCCTTGGGCGCCACACCGGCGAGCATCTGGGCGATGGAATTGCCGGACTGCTTGAGGTTCTCCTCCAGCACCTTGCGCAGCTGCGCCTGTTCGTCCTTGAGCTGGCTGGAGAGACCGCCGGAGAGGCGCTCGCGGGTATTGGTGGAGAGCGCGGCCAGGCCGGCGCGCATCTCTTCCTCGGCGCTGCCCAGCTCGCCGGCCAGGCGCTGGCTCTCGCCACCCAGGCGTTGGGTCAGGTCGTTGACCAGCTCGTCCACGGTGGCGCGGGTCAGCCAGACGGCCAGCCCTACCTGCGCCAGCATGGCCAGGCCGAGGGCAATAAAGACAGGACGCAGCAGGCGGCTGCGCAACAGCGAGAACAGAACGGACACAACGAAACTCCTTCCGGTCAGGCGACCTATGCCTGTGCATCGGCCGCATTCAGCAAAGCTGTAGCCAAAGCAAGGTATAGGCCAAATGCCAGCATAAAAAAAACCCCGCTCGGCGCGGGGTTTTGCTCTTGCGACTGACTCAGTACTCCGGATCGCCCTTGAGCTGGGCTTCCGCGGCCTTGGCCAGATCCGGCGGCAGGAAGTCCTGGTCCGGGTTGTAGTCCGGCTTGAGGAAGCCCGACAGGGCATCCAGGTCGGTCGGCGCCAGGGTGCCGGCGGCCTGCTTCAGGCGCAGGTTGTTGAGGATGTAGTCGTAGCGCGCGTTGTTGTAGTTGCGCACCGAACCGTACAACTGACGCTGGGCATCGAGCACGTCGACGATGTTGCGGGTACCGACCTGGTAGCCGATCTCGGTGGCTTCCAGGGCGCTCTGGTTGGAGATGATCGACTGCTTGCGCGCCTGCACGGTTTCCACGTCGGTGTTCACCGCGCGGTGCAGGTTGCGGGTGTTCTCCACCACCTGGCGGCGCAGGCTCTCGCGCTCCTGCTCGCTCTGACTCAGGCGATGATAGGCCTCACGCACCTGGGAGCTGGTCAGGCCGCCGCTGTAGATCGGGATGTTCAGCTGCAGGCCGATGCTGGTCTGCTCGGCATCGCCGTCATAGGGCGAGGCCAGGTCGTTGTTGGTGAAGCCGAGGGAGTCGTTGTCGCCCTTCTGGTACTGGGCCACGGCGTCCAGGGTCGGAGCATGGCCGGCCTTGTTCTGGCGCAGGGTCTCTTCGGCGGCGTTCACCGCATAGTTGCTGGCCTGCAGGTTGAGGTTCTGCTGGGCGGCGGTATCGACCCAGGCCTTGGCATCGTTCGGCGTCGGCTCCAGCACCGGCAGGGTGTGCAGAATGCCCTCGATGGAGGCGTACTCGCGGTTGGTCAGGGTGACCAGTGCCTGGAACGCGTCATCCACCGAACGCTCGGCGAGAATGCGGTTGGCGCGGGCGGTGTCGTAACCGGCCTGGGCTTCCAGCACGTCGGTCTTGTCCGACAGGCCCACGTCGAAGCGCTCGTTGGCCTGGTCCAGCTGACGCTTGAACGCCGCTTCCTCGGCCTTGGTCGAGGCCAGGGTGTCCTGGGCGCGTAGCACGGCGAAGTAGGTTTCGGCGCTCTGCAGGATCAGGTTCTGCTCGGTGGCGGAGAGCTGCAGGGCGTATTGCTGGTCGGTGGCCTTGGCCGCCTGGAACTGGAACCAGCGATCGGCACGGAACAGCGGCTGGCTCAGACTGGCGCGGTAGGACAGGCCGCTGCGCGAGCTGTCGACATTGCCGGAGCGGGTGTCGACGTCGGTATCGGTGTTCATCGCATCGGCGCCGGCGGACAGGTTCGGCAGCAGGCCGGCGCGGGCCTGGGGCACCACTTCGCTGATCGCCGCGTAGTTGGCGCGGGCGGCGGCCAGGTCGGCGTTGTTCTTCACCGCCTCGTTGTAGACGGTGACCAGATCGGTCTTGGTCGCCAGGGGAGCGTCTTCGGCCCAGGCCATTCCAGAGGTGGCAGCTGCTACCGCGAGCGCCAGAGAGAGTCTGCGTAGCATGATCAGTCCTAGATGCGGGGGAATCGGGCAAGGCTAAGGCTGCCGCAGGCGGCGGTCAAGGCGAGCGCAGCGCAACGGCGGGCCGGTTTGCGACAAGCTTTGTTTCTTCGTCGCAACAATGCCAACGCTATATAGCCCAGGTTGCGGATTCCCGACGAAATACCGCGGGCACAATCACCATGGGCTGTTGTCCGGCGGCGAGCTTGATTAGACTGCCGGCAGTTCTTGTCGGGGTGCCCAGAGTCGTGGGCTGAGATCGGAAAGTTCCGGATCCCGTTGAACCTGATCAGGTTAAGGCCTGCGTAGGGAACAAGATGTCCTCGCCGTTCGGCGAGTCTTCTCGCACCAGCCATGGTGCGCCTTCCGTCATCAGGTTCGCTCCGACATCCAGCAAGGAGCCGAGCCGATGAGCAGCAAACCACAAGTACACCTGAGCGAGAGCGCCCGCGTCGACCAACAGTCCGTGCAGCCCTTCCCGCGCTCGCAGAAGGTCTATGTGCAGGGCTCGCGCCCGGATATCCGCGTGCCGATGCGCGAGATCAGCCTGGATGTCACGCCCACCGCCTTCGGTGGCGAGATCAACGCCCCGGTCACCGTCTACGACACCTCCGGCCCCTATACCGACCCGAGCGTGGCCATCGACGTGCGCCAGGGCCTGGCCGACGTGCGCAGCGCCTGGATCGAGGACCGCGGCGACACCGAGAAACTGCCGGGTCTGTCCTCCGAGTTCGGCCAGCGCCGCCTGAACGATACCGAGCTGACCGCCATGCGTTTCGCCCATGTGCGCAACCCACGCCGGGCCAAGGCGGGCAAGAACGTCAGCCAGATGCACTACGCCCGCCAGGGCATCATCACGCCCGAGATGGAATACGTCGCCATCCGCGAAAACATGAAGCTGACCGAAGCCCGCGAGGCAGGCCTGCTCAAGGAGCAACACGCCGGGCACAGCTTCGGTGCGTCCATCCCGAAAGAGATCACCCCTGAATTCGTGCGCAGCGAGATCGCCCGCGGCCGCGCCATCATCCCAGCCAACATCAACCACGTGGAGCTGGAGCCGATGATCATCGGCCGCAACTTCCTGGTGAAGATCAACGGCAATATCGGCAATTCGGCGCTGGGCTCCTCCATCGAGGAAGAAGTGGCCAAGCTGACCTGGGGCATCCGCTGGGGCTCGGACACGGTCATGGACCTGTCCACCGGCAAGCACATCCACGAGACCCGCGAGTGGATCATCCGCAACTCGCCGGTGCCGATCGGCACCGTGCCGATTTACCAGGCCCTGGAAAAGGTCAACGGCATCGCCGAGGACCTGACCTGGGAGCTGTTCCGCGACACCCTGATCGAGCAGGCCGAACAGGGCGTGGACTACTTCACCATCCACGCCGGCGTGCTGCTGCGCTATGTACCGCTGACCGCCAAGCGGGTCACCGGCATCGTCTCGCGTGGCGGCTCGATCATGGCCAAGTGGTGCCTGGCGCACCATAAAGAGAATTTCCTCTACACCCACTTCGAGGAAATCTGCGAAATCATGAAGGCCTACGATGTCAGCTTCTCGCTGGGCGACGGCCTGCGTCCGGGCTCGATTGCCGACGCCAACGACGCCGCCCAGTTCGGCGAGCTGGAAACTCTCGGCGAGCTGACCAAGATCGCCTGGAAGCACGATGTGCAGACCATGATCGAAGGCCCCGGCCACGTGCCGATGCAGCTGATCAAGGAGAACATGGACAAGCAGCTGGAGTGCTGCGACGAGGCGCCGTTCTACACCCTCGGCCCGCTGACCACCGATATCGCCCCCGGCTACGATCACATCACCTCGGGCATCGGCGCGGCGATGATCGGCTGGTTCGGCTGCGCCATGCTCTGCTACGTCACGCCCAAGGAGCACCTGGGCCTGCCGAACAAGGATGACGTGAAGACCGGCATCATCACCTACAAGATCGCCGCGCACGCCGCCGACCTGGCCAAGGGTCATCCGGGCGCGCAGATCCGCGACAACGCCCTGTCCAAGGCGCGCTTCGAGTTCCGCTGGGAAGACCAGTTCAACCTCGGCCTGGACCCGGACACCGCGCGCAGCTTCCACGACGAGACCCTGCCCAAGGACTCGGCCAAGGTCGCGCACTTCTGCTCCATGTGCGGGCCGAAGTTCTGCTCGATGAAGATCACCCAGGAAGTGCGCGACTACGCCAAGGAAAACGGCCTGACCGACGAGCAGAAGGCCATCGAGGCCGGCTTCGCCGAGCAGGCCGAACGCTTCAAGGACGAAGGCGCGGTGATCTACAAGCAGGTCTGAGCCTGCCCTCGCCAGGCCCCGCGCAGTTCGCGGGGCTGTTCATTCCCCTGCAGAGAACAATAACGAAGTGAACACGCCCAACTATTCCCCCAACCTCGCCGTGCCGCTGACCGATCGCGCCTTCGGTGCCCGCGACCTGCTCGTGCTGTGGTTCTCCCTCGGCATGGGCCTGATGGTGCTGCAGGCCGGCGCCCTGCTCGCCCCCGGCCTGGGTCTGGCCGGCTCGCTGCTGGCGCTGGTCCTCGGCGTCGGCCTCGGCGCCCTGCTGCTCGGCGCGGTCGGGGTGATCGGCAGCGACACCGGCATGGCCTCGATGGCCGCCCTGCGCCTGAGCCTCGGCCGTCACGGCGCGACCCTGCCGGCGCTGCTCAACCTGCTGCAGCTGATCGGCTGGGGCGCGTTCGAGATCATCGTCATGCGCGATGCCGCCAGCCTGCTGGCCGGCAAGTTCCTCGGCGAAGGCAGCGCCTGGACCAACGCCACACTGTGGACCCTGCTCTTCGGCGCCCTGGCCACCCTGCTGGCAGTGGCCGGGCCGCTGGCCTTCGTCCGCCGCGTGCTGCGCCAGTGGGGCATCTGGCTGCTGCTCGGCGCATGCGCCTGGCTGACCTGGAACCTGTTCGCCAAGGCCGACCTGGCCGCGCTGTGGGCGCGCCCGGGCGACGGCTCGATGAGTTTCGCCCTGGGCTTCGACCTGGCCATCGCCATGCCGCTGTCGTGGCTGCCACTGATCGCCGACTACTCACGCTTCGGCAAGCGCGCAAGCGGCGTGTTCGCCGGCGCGGCGCTGGGCTTCTTCGTCGGCTGCCTGTGGCTGATGAGCCTGGGCGTGGCCTACACCCTGGCGTTCGCCGCACCGGACGAGGCCAACAGCCTGCTGCTGGCCCTGGCCGGCGCCGGCCTGGGTATCCCGCTGCTGCTGATCCTGCTCGACGAGTCGGAGAAGGCCTTCGCCGACATCCACTCGGCCGCTGTGTCCAGCGGCACCCTGCTGCCGTTCAAGGTCGAGCACCTGGCCCTGGCCATCGGCGTGCTGTGCACCCTGATCGCCTGGTTCGCCCCGCTGGCGCAGTACGAGCACTTCCTGCTGCTGATCGGCTCGGTGTTCGCCCCGCTGTTCGGCGTGGTGCTGATGGACCACTTCGTCCTGCGCCGCCGCCAAGTGCCGAGCAGCGTACCGCTGCTGCGCTGGGACAGCCTGCTGGCCTGGGCCTGCGGCGTGGCCACCTTCCATGTGCTGGTGAACTTCTACCCCGCCGTCGGCGCCACCCTGCCGGCACTGGGCCTGGCCGCCGTCCTGCAACTGCTGCTGGGCAAGCTGGCCGGGCGTGGCTGATCAGCCGCGCCCGGGGAAGTAGAAGGGTTTGACGATGCCGTTGAGGCGCGAATAGGGAATGCGCAGTTCGGGATGGCCGCTGGCGTAAGGCGCGATGCGGCCGATCTCGTACTTGAGCATCACCGAGCCGCGCAGCAGGGCGACGTTGGCGGTGCGGGCGAAGGGCCACTCGGCCTGGTACTTCAGGTCATCGCCCAGGCCGTTGGCCTTGAGCCAGGCCTGGTGGGCCAGTTCGGCCTGCTGCCAGAAGGCGGTCTCGCCGTCCGGCAGCAGCAGGTCGTCCAGGCTCAGCAGGCGGCCCTTGTCGCGGTCGTAGTTGAGGTAGGCGCGCCCGGGAATGCCGTGGGCGCCGCCGGTGAAGCGGTAGCTGGACAGCTCGATCACCACCAGGCGGTCATGCTGCTCCAGCACCTTGGCCTGCAGATAGCTCATCCAGCCCGGCTTGGCCGTGGCCAGGAAATCGCGCTCGTAGGCCTGCAGCGAGGTTGGCGGTGGATCGCCCGGCAGCTCGATGGTCAGCTTGAGCAGCTCCTGCTCGATGCGCGCATTCAGCTCGGGCAGCTCGTCGAAGCGCTGCACGTCGATATTGATCAGCGGGCATTCCTTGCCCTCGCAGCCCGCTGTGCGGTGTTCCCAGGCGTCACGGGTGACGGGCAGCGCCGACGACTTGGGTTTGGCGGCGAGCAGTATTGCCTGGCACCCGCTCAGCAGCAGCGAGAGAGACAGCAGGCCGGCAACGGCGATGGGACGCATGGACTTTCCTCGGGACGGCGACGGGCGTTTCGACTGTGCACCACGCCGGGCGTTCCCGGCGCGCGCGGCCATTGTCGCCGGCCGCGCGCCACCATCCAAGCCCACCTCACTCAGAGACTGAAGTCGCGACGCACCTGCAGATAGAGACGGTCGCGGTTGTCGAACTGGCCGTACTGAGTGGTCTGCCCGCCGCTGAAGGCGATGTAGCCCGTCTCCAGGTACCACTGGTTCCACGGCCGGTAGCCGAGGTTGGCCTTGACCATGTGGCTGCTCTGCACCTCGCGGTTGTACAGCCAGAGGATGCCGGCGTTGAGGCGCTGCTTGGACCAGTCCTTGAGCACCGCCGCCGAGGCCTCCCAGCCGGTCTCGCGCTGCAGGCTGTCCGGCGCGCCATGGCGATGGCTGACCGTGGCCTGCAGGTTGACCGTCCATTCGTTGCGGGTCAGGTCGAGGCCGAGCAGCGCCGCCGACTTGGGCACGTTCTCCGCACCTTCCGGGGTCTGCAGCGGTTCGTTGAACAGGTGCACCAGGTCGCCACGCACCACCCAGTCGCCAGCCGGGCGGGCGAACGAGGCGCCGACCAGGCTGCGCCGGCGCTGCTGCTCGACCAACTGGCTATCCTCCACCACATACAACGGATCGGGACTGAGGCCGTCGAACAGGTAGAAGTCCAGGTCGGTGCCGTCGACCAGCATCTTGCCGCGCCAGCCGATATCCGGGCGCTCGTGCTCGTCGTCCTCGGGCAGCCCCTCCGGCCGACCGGCGATGGCGAAGTCGGCGCCGGCCGGGGCGTAGCGGGTGTCCTGGGCCTTGGGCGCGGCGACGAACTGCTGCTCCAGGCTGTCGCCATAGATCTCCACCACCGCCATGGGCCGGGTCTGCCGGCCGAGGGAGTAGTCGTCGATATAGGGCAGCAGGAACTCGCGCAGGTCCAGCGGGTTGAGCACGTCGACCAGGCGGAAGTAGTCGCCGCGGCCCCAGGCGATCTGCTGCTGGCCGAGGCGCCATTGCCAGTTGTCGCCGGCCCAGGTCAGGTACAGCTCGCGCAGATCCTGGTCGGACTCCATGCGGTCCTCCAGCTTGCCGCCGGCATCGTCGTACTGGCTGCGGTAGCGGCCGAGCAGCACGCTGTCGAGGGTCCAGTTGCCCTCGCTGACGCGGCTCTCCAGCAAGGCCTCGACGCGATGGCCGGAGCTGCTGGCACCGGTGGTATCATGGTGATAGCTGTCTTCCAGGTGGCCGCGACTGCTCAGGGTCGCGGCCAGCGTGGGCAGGCTGGCCAGACTGCCGAGCAGGCCAATCAACAGTGCACGCATCAGCGAATCCCGTTGCGCAGAGCGCGCTCGCTGAAGTTCTGGTCGCCCAGGTCCAGGTTGTAATCGGCGGCGGTGCGCAGCAGGCGGGTCTGGCCGCCCTCGACCAGGTTGCTCATCAGCGACTCGTTGACCGTCCAGAAGCCCTCCACCTCGGCTACATCCACCACCTCGAAGGTCTTGATCTGACGACCACCGCGAAAGAACTCGTCGCGCAGGATCAGCTTGCGCTCGCGGTCGACATACACCAGGCGCTGGCTGTAACCGGTGCGCGGGTTCTCCAGGCCGTCGGCGGTGCGCGCCTCGATCACGTAGACCGGACGGCCCTTGAACTCTTCCTCGCGCAGCAGCTTGTACTGGTAGTCGTCGACGCGCATGCGCTCGATGTCGGCGAAGGAAAAGTCGGTGCCGAGGAACGGGCCCTCCTTGGAGTTGGTGGCGATGCGCCGGGTCTTGCGCAGGGCCGGCAGATACAGCCACTGGTCGTCCTCGCGGGCGGCGGCCTCGGCGTAGCTGTGCATCAGGATGCCGGTGCCGGCGGTGTCGCTGGGCGCGGTGAAGTACAGGGTGGCCTTGCGCTCCTCGCCGTACTCCTTCTCCAGCATCAGCAGCTTGCGCTCACGGACGAAGCCGTCGGCCATGGTCTGCACCAGGGTCACTTCCGAGCGGCGGTCCTGGCCTTCGTCGCGGTCGCGCACGGTGCGCATGATGGCGGCGGGGTCGAGGGCCTCGGCCAGGGCCGGCAGGCTCAGCAGCAGGCCGAGGGCAATCAGGGAAATACGCATGGGAAAACTCCTTAACGACAGTCGACTGTCAGGTAGCTGTTCGGGGTGGATGACCACTGGGCCTTGGCCTCCAGCCGGTAACCCGGCAGGGATGGGGTGGCGGCGCGCTCGCGGCCCAGGGCGACCAGCTTGAGGCGCTGGAAGTCGGGCCGCGCCAGGTCCTGCAGATCGCGGCTGCGCAGGCTCTCGGCGATCAGGTAGAGCTGCGCCACTTCGTCGTCGCTGGCCGGCAGGCTGGCGTCGCCGTTGAGCACCCGCTTGAGGTAGATCAGGATGTCGGCGGCCGAATAGGCCTGTTCGCTGCGCTGGCGCAACGTGTCCACTTGCTGCTGCAGGGCCTGCAGAGTGGCGGTGCGTGGCGGCATCTTGGCCTCGGCCTGCATAGTCCATTCGGCGAGCTGGAAGCCCTGCAGCGCGCCCTGGGCACCCCCGGCCACCCGGCAGTTGGCAGAGAAGTCGGCGGCCAGGCGCTTGGCATAGCTCAGCAGCAGCTCGGCCTTCTCGGCCTCGGCATAGGGGTGCGCCAGGCGCAGCCAGAAGTGCGTGCCGTCGTGCTGCGCCGTGACCAGGCGCGGGCCGAGCAGCGGATGCTGCTCGACCAGGCCGGCCAGGGTCTTGAGGCCCGCGGGCGTCAGCTCGCGGGTCTCGATCAGCCGACGGAAGCGCACGTCATCACCCTGGGCGGCGATGGCGTTGGTGCTGGCCAGGCTGTCCAGGGACTGGATCGGCGTCCGTCCCTGGGCATCCTTCACTTCCCACAGGTTCTGCGTGGCGCCGACCAGGCGCTGCAGATGCTCGGCCTGGTACAGCTCGCCGCCCGGGTAGAGCGTCAGCGCCAGCCAGTCCTGGGCGCCGGCCGGCAGGGCCACGCACAGCAGCCAGAGCAGGTGCTTACGCATTGGCCGGCTCCGACTGCAGCTGCGCCGAGGCCTGCGGCTCCTGGCGGGTACGCACGAACACCGGCAGCACCAGCAGGGCGAACAGCGCGGCGAACAGCATGGTCAGCGAGATGAAGAAGCCCAGGTTAACCAGCGACTGGTAGCCCGACAGGCACAGCACCAGGAAGCCCAGACCCAGCGCCAGGGTGTTGATCAGGATCGGCTTGCCGGTATGCCGCAGGGCGTACTGGGTGGCCTCCTGGGGCGCGCCCTGGCTGTGGCGCATGGCGGCGATCACGTGGATCGCGTAGTCGATGCCGATGCCGAAGGAGATCGCCGCGATGATCGAGGTGCCGATGTCCAGATCGGTGCCGCTCAGCGCCATCAGCCCGCTGATGCCCACCAGGGTGAACAGCAGCGGCAGCAGGGCGACGAAGCCCAGGCGAATCGAGTGGAACATGGCCATGACCATCAGCACGATCAGCGCCGGCGACGACAGGATGCTGTTGATCTGCCCCCACACCACCGCGTCGGTGGTGGCCACCAACACTTCGCCGTAGCCGGACACGCGCACGGTCATGCCGGCCGGCAGCACCTCGCGGGCGTAGTCCAGGGCATCGCGCATCAGCGCGCCGACTTCCGAGGAGCGGTCGGTGTGCAGGATGGCCAGCACCCGGCCGTTCTGGAAGCGGCGGTCGACCACGTCGAACAGGTCGCGACCGTTGGCGTTCTCGTACAGCAGGTAGTACTGGGCAAGCAGGCTGCCGCTAATATCGCTCGGCAGGCGGTAGTGCTCGGCGGCGAACTCATCCTGGGTCACCTGGTGCAGGCGCTTGACGAAGTCGGCCGGCGAATAGGTGAAGCCGACCAGCTGCTGCTGGCGCAGGTGCTCCTGCAGCTTGGCCACGGCCTCGATCACCGCCGGATCCTTGAAGGCATCGACCTTGCCGCTCTCGATCATGATGCTGATCGGCGTGGTGCCACCGAACTTGGCGTTGATCGCCGCGTCGTCCTGGCGGATGCGACTGTCTTCCTCGAAGTAGCCGATCACCTGGTTGTCCACGGTGAGGTTCTCCACCACGTACCAGCTGCACAGCACGATGGCCACCAGCATGCCCAGGGCCAGCTTCTTGCCGTAGCGGGCGAAGTGGCCGAGGGCGGCGATCATGCGGTCCAGGCGGTCGCTGACCAGCAGGCCGTGGCGCGGCGGCTCGGCCTTCCACAGGATGACGATGGCCGGCAGGAAGACGATGGTGATCAGCCAGGCGAAGAAGATGCCGAAGCCGGTGAAGATGCCGAACTCGCGGATGAAGGTGACGTCGGTCCAGATCAGCGAGAAGAAGCCGACCAGGGTGGTCATGCAGGTCACGAACATCGGCCAGAACAGCTGCTGCATCACCTTGAAGGCGGTGTCGATGCGCGCCTGGCGGTCCGGGTTGGGCGGCAGGTTGCGGTAGTAGTCGGCGAGGAAGTGGATGGCGTCGCACACCGCGATGGAGATGATGAACACCGGCATGATCGAGGTGATGATGTTCTGCTTCACCCCGCAGGCGGCCATCAGACCCAGGGTCCAGATCAGGCTGAAGATGGCGATCAGCAGCGGCGCGACCACGCCCTGCAGGCGGCCGAAGCTGATGAACAGGATCGTCAGGATCACCAGCAGCACAGCCGGCAGTAGGGTCTGGTTGTCCTTCTCCATGTTCGACGCGGTCTGCGCGGCGATCATCGGCGGGCCGCTGAGGTAGATGCGGTCATCGCCCTGCACCTTGTCGGTGATGTCGACGATGGCCTGATAGACCTGCAGCATGGCCGGCGAATCATCCTGGGCGATGTTGAACTCGACCTGGATGGTGGTGGCACTGCCGTCACGCGAGACCAGGCTGTCGAGGAACAGCGGGTTGCCCATGGCCTCGGCGCGCAGGGCGTCGAGCGCGGCCTTGTCCTGCGGCACGCGCGGCATCAGCGCATGCACGTCGAGCGCCTCGTCGACGGTCAGCAGGTTCTCCACGGTCACCAGGCTGCGTACCTTGCGGATCGGCACCAGGCGGGTGTGCAGGCTGTCCAGCCAGGCTTCCTGGGTATGGCTGAGCTCGCCGGCCTCGGCAAGGCGCTGCTTGAGCGCGACCAGGCGCGGCTGGTCGGCCGGGGTCAGGCCGCCTTCGAGGATGGCGTCGACATCCGCCTCCAGGCGGGCATCGCCGCGCAGGGCGCGCAGCTTGTCGCTGTCGCCCGGCTGCACCATCTCGATGGCCTGGAAGGCGCGAGTCAGCTCGGCCACCTGGGCCAGGCTCTTGGTGTTGAAGATATTGCCCTGGGGATTCTCCAGGGCGACGAAGGCCTGCTCGCCGGTGTTGGAGAACAGGCGCTTGTTGTCTGCATCGGCTACCCGGCTGGGGTGGCTCTTGTCGATCATGTAGGGAGTGCTGTTGATCTCCAGCCGACCCACCGCGACCACCGCCGCGGTGCTGATCAGCAGCAGGATGGCGAGCATCAGCCAGGGCCGATGCAGCATCCAGGAGAGCAACTCGACGGCGCGAGTCTTCATGCCGCGGCTCCTTCGCCGGTGTAGGCGTCCAGGCGCAGGTCGTCCTTGGCCTTGCTGCGGTTCTGCGCCTCGGCCACCAAGTTGGCCCAGATCACGGTCTTGTGGATCTCGCTGGTGCCGCCGGCGAAGAACAGGCCGATGGAGTCGCGCAGCAGGCGCTCGAAGTGGAAGTCGCGGCGGTAGCCGTAGTTGCCGTGGATGCGCATGGCGTTGAGGCAGGCCTCGTGCATCGCCTCGCTGGCCAGCATCTTGATGATCGACGCCAGGGTCGAGCAGTCGCGGCCGTGCTCCAGCTCGGTCAGGCCGCGGCCGACCACGCTGCGCAGCAGCTCCAGCTGGGTGTAGGCCTGGACGATGTGGCCCTGCACGTACTGGTTGTCGCTGATCGGCCGGCCGAAGGCCTCGCGCTTGAGGCTGTACTGCATGCACTCGTCGATCACCGGCTGCATGCAGCCGACGATGGAGACGCCGGTGAAGATGCGCTCGACCAGGAAGCCGAAGTACAGCACGCGCAGGCCCTGGCCCTCGGTGCCGACCAGGCTGTCGGCGTCCAGCGCCACCTCGTCGAAGCTCAGGCTACCGATCGGCGTGCCGCGGTTGCCCATCAGCTCGAACGGGGCGGACTGCACCAGGCCGGGCTTGGCGGTCTCGGTGATGAAGCAGGAGATGGCGTTGGCACCGGCCTCGTCCAGGCGGGCGAAGGTCATGCAGATATCCGCCACCGGGGCGTTGGTGATGTTCCACTTCATGCCGTTGAGGCGATAGCCGCTGCCGTCGCGACGCGCGGCCAGCTTCAGCGAGCGCACGTCGGAACCGCAGCCCTGCTCGGTGATGGCGAAGCAGCCGATCTTCTCGCCGCTGATCAGCGGCGGCAGCCAGCGCTGCAGCTGCTCCTCGCTGCCGTAGCTGATCAGCGCGGCCTGCACCAGGGCCACTTGGGCGACGAAGGACACCAGCACACCCATGTCCTGGCAGCCTTCGGAGAAGCCTTCCAGCGCGGCGGAGAATTCCCAGATGCCGAGGCCCTGGCCACCGTACTGCTTGGGCATGTGCACGCCGAACAGGCCGCTGCTGCCCAGGGCGCGCCACAGTTCGCGGTCGAAGCCCAGCTCCTGATCACGCTGGGCCGAGGTGGGGCGCACCAGCTGGCGGCCGACGGCCAGGTAGTGGGCGCGGATGTCTTGCTGCTGTTGGTTCCAGATACCGTTCATGTTCATGCTCCTATGTGCAGGTTGTTCTGCTGCTTGGCTTCGCGCAGCTGGGAAAGGAATTCGTCACCTTCGAGTTCGATCAGGCCTTCGATCTGGGCCACCCGCTCGCGGTCGATGGCATCCAGGCGCAGCCAGAACGGATGCACCTCGCGGCCCTGGTAGCGGTTGGCGTAGAGGTGCTCGGCCGGGATGCTGGCGGCACGCGCCGGCATGACCTGCGGGCGGAAGCCGAAGAAGCCGAGGTTGCGCAGGGTGACCTGGCGCTCGCCGTCGCCGACCATCGCCGCCACGCCGCTGTCGGTCTTGCACAGCAGGCGGCCGTAGGCGCTGAGCAGCAGCATGCCGGCCTTGGCCTCCAGCACCGGGTCGCCGATCTGCGCCTTGGTCACCCGACCGATCTCGCGCACCTGCTCCACCGGCAGGTCCTGCAGCTCGGCGATCTGCGCGTAGAGGTCACGACCGAAGGCGGTTTCCACGCCGAAGGCCGGGCGCTGCTCGTCGTCGAAGCGCTTGCCGCGGGCGATCGGTGCCTTGAGGGTGGAATAGGCCAGCAGCTGCTGGTCGCTGTCGCGCACCAGGACGATATGCACGTCCTCCTGGGCCAGGTGCTCCAGCGGCTCGGCGTGCAGCTGGCGCAGCGCCGCCACCTGCGGGTTGATGAAGCCGACCTTGGCGTAGTGGACGAAGGCGAAGCGCAGCAGCTGGCGGGTCAGGTTGTTGTCCAGCTGGTAGTTGGGAATCGCATAGGTGGCGATGCCGGCGCGGCGATCGATGCAGAACTGCTGATAGCTGCGCAGGCCGCCCAGCTGGGGCGCCTGGTAGTGCTTGACCGAGCGCTCGAGGAAGAACGCGTCGGGGCGCTCCGCCGGCAGCTGGCGCCACTGCGCCAGGGCCTGGCGCCCCTGCTCCAGCTGCTGTTGGTGCTCACGTTCGGCCTGGGCATCGCGACGGCGGATCAGCTCCCACACGTCGACATAGATGGCGTCGCGCACCGGGCGGCCATTGAGCAGATCGATGATCAGCGCAGTGGCCAGGGTGCCGAACAGGTGGGCGGCGATGCCCAGCTGCGAGGTGTAGTCCTTGCCGGCCAGGTGGCGATCCAGCTCGGCGTACATCTCCAGCGGCACGCACTCCACCGGGATCAGGTAGGAGCAGGCCTGCATCGGGTCGAGGGTGGCCACCTGCTCGGCGCTGAGCTGGTCGTCCAGCACCGCCAGGTCCGGGTTGCGATAGTCGAACACCGGGATGTACTGGGCGGCGGCCATGTCGTAGCCGCACACCACCGGCTTGTACTGGCGCTGGCAGACACGGTGCAGCAGGTACTTCATTTCCAGCCCGGAGCGCCCAGTGACGTCGATGGCGTCCACCACCACGTCGGCCTGGGCGACCATGGCCTCGACGTTGTCCGGCGTCACGCCGTGGCCGTGCAGCTCCAGCTTGATGTAGGGGTTGATCTGCCGCACGCGCTCGGCGAACACCTCGACCTTAGTCCGGCCGATGTCGCTGGCCACCATGTTCTGGCGATTGGCGTTGTTCAGCTCGTAGCTGCCGTTGTCGGCCAGGATCAGGTGCTCGGCGCCGCTGCGCACCAGCAGCTCGATCACGCTGCCGCCGGTCGAGCCGCAGCCGGCCACGAGGATGACCGCCTCGCGCAGGCCACACTGGTCGTCGGTACTGATGAACCCGGCGTTGCGCAGGGTGAGTTCGCGGTAAAACTGGTCGTGATCCAGAGGGGGCTGGGGGTGGCTCATCGTTGCGTCCTGCTGAGTTGGGAGAGGCGGGCATCCTATTCAGCGCTTTAATGGCACAACAAGGACCAAAAACCCCTCGCTGTCATTAACGACAAGTCAGCATAAGTATTTGTTTTTATTGATATTTATAGATGTGATCACAGATATTCGAGACGCAGAAACGACAACCGCCCCGGAATGGGGCGGTCTGTCATGGAACGGTCATCGAAAAAAGCGCTCGCGAGGCTCTAGCTCACCAGTTTGTGCAGGTTCTCCGGCACCTTGGTCAGCTCCCAGAGGAAACTGTCGAGCTTGAAGGTGGAGGTGCGGATCTTTTCCTCGATCTCCTGCAGCTCGCGGCAGACTTCCTGGTAGCGCTGCTCGCGGCGCACGGCGGCCAGGGCTTCGCTGATCCGCTCCGGCTGCGCGCCGATGTATTCGCGCACGCGCTTGCCATCCTTCTGCGGGCGCACCAGATAGAGGTAGCGCTGCTGATGCCAGTAGGGCGTGGCGGCGATCCGCGGCGAGTCCTGCAGGGCCTCGAGCTCGGCCAGCAGGTTCATGCGCAGGGACTTGAGGCTGTCCAGCTGTTCGGAGATACGCCAGACCTTCTGCCCCAAGCTCTCCTGGTCACCGAGCTTGTCGGCGTGGCTCTCGCGGTGGGAAATATCGGTGATGGTCAGCAGGCTGCCACGGTCGCTGCCGTCGACGCTGGGAATCGGCGCGGCGCTCATCTGCACCCAGCGCACCTGGCCGTCGCGGGCCTGGATGCGCATCGGATAACGCTCGGCCGACGGGCCCTGGCGCCGCTGCATCAGCACCACTTCCACCAGGTCAGCGGAAATCACCTGGGCCAGCGGCCTGCCGAGCGCCTCGGCCGGCGAGTAGCCGAGGAACTGCTGCATGAAGGGGTTCATGTAGGTGATGCGGCCGAACGGGTCGAGCACCACCAGGCCCTCCTGGGCCTGCTCCACCAGGTTCTGGTAGCAGCGGGTGTCGCCGGTGCTGTAACAGCTGGCCACCTGCAGCTGCGGCTGCGGCTGCTCGCCGAATTCGGCATCGGTGTAGGCCACCGGGATATCCGTGTCCGGGTCGTATTGCCGGAGCAGATCGATCAGCTCTGCAGCGCGCATTCCCCCACCTCCCTGTTGAAGTCGATACAGACCGCCCCGAGTATACTCATCGGTAGCCAATGAAAAAGACTGCTATTTACGATAAATGCCGAACAGCACGGCATATCGACGTCACACTATCTTGATTGAATGACCCGGTGGCGACAGTGCCGGGCCGCAGCGGCAACCCTTGCCAAAGCGCGGTTGCCGCGCGCACATTCACCATTAGCCCGCCACTGGCGGCTGGATTTTCTGCAGGGAAGGACCCTGCCACGAGGGGGAATTGCATGTCACATGCCGATGTCGAGGTGCTCCAGCGCGAGACCTGCTTCAAGGGCTTCTATCGCCTGGACCGCCTGCATCTGCGCCACCGCCAGTTCGCCGGCGGCATGGGCCCGCAGCTGAGCCGCGAGCTGTTCGTGCGCCACGACGCCGTCTGCGTGCTGCCCTATGACCCGCAGCGCGATGCCGTGGTGCTGATCGAGCAGTTCCGCGTCGGCGCCATGGACAAGAGTGCCAACCCCTGGCTGCTGGAGCTGGTCGCCGGGCTGATCGACAAGGACGAGCAGCCCGAGGAAGTGGCCCACCGCGAGGCCGAGGAAGAGGCCGACCTGCAACTGACCGCACTGTGGCCCATCACCCAGTATTACCCCTCCCCCGGCGGCTCCGACGAACGCGTGCATCTGTATGTCGGTCGCTGCAGCAGCGAGGGCGTGGGCGGCGTGCATGGCCTGGCCGAGGAAGGCGAGGACATCCGCGTGCATGTCTGGCCGCTGGAAGATGCGCTGCAGGCGGTGAAGGACGGGCGCATCGACAACGCCGCCAGCATCATCGCCCTGCAGTGGCTGGCGCTGAACCGCGCGGAAGTGCGGGGGCTGTGGTCATGAACCTGCTGCGCGAGCGTTACCGGGTCGACCTGGTCGAGCTGCAGGCCGCTTGCGAAGCCAACTACGCACGCCTGCTGCGCCTGCTGCCGGACATGCGCGAGGCCCAGGGCGAGCGCCGCGTCGCCCTGAGCCAGGGCGACCTGCTGCTCGGCGTGCTGCTGATCCGCGTCACGGAGAACTGCCCCTACACCACCACCCTGGAAGTGCGTCAGGAGCACAGCCTGCCCTGGCTGCCGGTGCCGCGCCTGGAGGTGCGGGCCTACCATGACGCACGCATGGCCGAGGTGATCGGCGCGGAAAACGCCCGGCGCTTCCGTGGCATCTACCCCTACCCCAACGCCGCCATGCACCAGCCGGACGAGAAGACCCAGCTCAACCTGTTCCTCGGCGAATGGCTGAGCCATTGCATCGCCTGCGGTCACGAACTGGTCACAGTGCTGTGATCACAACCGCGCAAATGTGACGAGTTCACGTTTGCCGGGTTTACCGAATCGCGTTTCACCCACCATAATCCTGGGAACCCGCTCAGGAGTTGGCCCTTGTCGCGCCCGTCGTCTCTTGCCTCCGATCGCCCGGTACTGCTGGTGCAGTTGTCGGACAGTCATCTTTTTGCCGAGGAAGACGGCAAGCTGCTGGGCATGAACACCCGCGACAGCCTGGAAAAGGTGGTCGAGCGGGTGCAGGCGGAACAGCCCGACATCGACCTGATTCTGGCCACCGGCGATCTCTCCCAGGACGGCAGCGTGGCCTCCTACCAGAGCTTCCGCCGCCTCACCGCCGACCTCGATACCGCCGCCCGCTGGTTCCCCGGCAACCATGACGAGCTGCCGGCCATGCGCGAAGTGTGCAACGGCAGCGACCTGCTGGAGCCGGTGATCGACCTGGGCAAGTGGCGCATCACCCTGCTCGACTCCTCGATTCCCGGCGCCGTGCCCGGCTATCTGGCCGACGACCAGCTGCAACTGCTCGAACAGGCCCTGAGCCAGGCCCCCGAGCGCCATCATCTGGTGTGCTTCCACCATCACCCGGTGTCCATCGGCTGCAGCTGGATGGAGCCCATCGGCGTGCGCAACCCCGACGCCCTGTTCGCCGTGCTGGAACGCCACCCGCAGGTCAAGGCCGTGCTCTGGGGCCATGTGCACCAGGAGTTCGACCAGCAGCGCGGCGGCATCCGCCTGCTCGCCTCGCCCTCCACCTGCGTGCAGTTCGCCCCGGGCAGCGAGGAATTCCAGGTCGACACCACGGCCCCCGGCTACCGCTGGCTGCGCCTGCACGCCGACGGACGGCTGGAGACCGGCGTGTCGCGGGTCACCGGCATCGACTTCGAAGTCGACTACAGCATCAAGGGCTACTAAGTCCGCAAGGCCGCATGTCAATGCTTGCGGCTAGCGCCGCCTAGCTTGTAGCCTCCCGCTCCATGAATCCCAGCATCCTTTATATCCACGGCCTGAACAGTTCGCCGGCCTCGACCAAGGCCAGCCAGCTGCTCAAGGTGGCCGAACACTGCGGCATCGCTCAGCATCTGCGCGTGCCGGCCCTGCACCACCACCCGCGCCAGGCCATGCAGCAGCTGCAGGCGGCCATCGCCGAACTGGGCAGGCCGCTGCTGGTCGGCAGTTCGCTGGGCGGCTACTACTCCACCTTCCTCGCCGAGCAGCATGGCCTCTCCGCCCTGCTGATCAACCCGGCGGTGCGCCCGCACCGGCTGTTCGGCGGCAAGGAAGTCGAGCAGACCAACTACTACACCAACGAGACCTGGCTGCTGACCCACGACCATGTCGCCGCCCTGCAGGAGCTGGAAGTGGCCGAGCCGCGCGACGCCGCGCGTTACCACGTGTGGCTGCAGACGGCCGACGAGACCCTGGACTACCGCCAGGCCGAGGCCTTCTACGCCGGCTGCAGCCTGGACATTCAGCAAGGCGGCGACCACAGCTACCAGGGCTTCGCTCGGCGCATCCCGGAAATCCTCGCGCTGGCCGGCTTCGCCCCGGCGCTCTGGGCCGATTTCGACTTTTCCACCCTTTAATAGACAAGAGACACCATGGCCCAGCAGAACGCCTACAACGCCGATGCCATCGAAGTACTGTCCGGTCTGGACCCGGTGCGCAAGCGCCCGGGCATGTACACCGACACCGCGCGGCCCAACCATCTGGCCCAGGAAGTCATCGACAACAGCGTCGACGAGGCGCTGGCCGGTCACGCCAAATCGATCCAGGTGATCCTCCACGAGGACAACTCGCTGGAAGTGGTCGACGACGGCCGCGGCATGCCGGTCGACATCCACCCGGAGGAAGGCATTCCCGGCGTCGAGCTGATCCTCACCAAGCTGCACGCCGGCGGCAAGTTCTCCAACAAGAACTACCAGTTCTCCGGCGGCCTGCACGGCGTGGGTATCTCGGTGGTGAACGCCCTGTCCAATCAGGTCGAGGTCAAGGTCAAGCGCGATGGCAGCGAATACCGCATGACCTTCGCCGACGGCTTCAAGGCCACCGACCTGGAAATCATCGGCACGGTCGGCAAGCGCAATACCGGCACCAGCGTGCGCTTCTGGCCCGATCCGAAATACTTCGATTCGCCCAAGTTCTCCATCAGCCGCCTGAAGCATGTGCTGAAGGCCAAGGCCGTGCTGTGCCCGGGCCTGGAAGTCACCTTCACCGACAAGAACAACGGCGAGACCACCCGCTGGTACTTCGAGGACGGCCTGCGCTCCTACCTCGTCGACGCCGTCAGCGAATTCGTGCGCCTGCCCGACGAGCCGTTCTGCGGCAGCCTGGCCGGCAACAAGGAGGCGGTCGACTGGGCCCTGCTGTGGCTGCCCGAAGGCGGCGAGTCGCTGCAGGAGAGCTACGTCAACCTGATTCCCACCGCCCAGGGCGGCACCCACGTCAATGGCCTGCGCCAGGGCCTGCTGGACGCCATGCGTGAGTTCTGCGAGTTCCGCAACCTGCTGCCGCGTGGCGTCAAGTTGGCCCCGGAAGACGTCTGGGAACGTATCGCCTTCGTCCTCTCGATGAAGATGCAGGACGCCCAGTTCTCCGGCCAGACCAAGGAGCGCCTGTCCTCCCGCGAGGCGTCGGCCTTCGTTTCAGGAGTCGTGAAAGACGCCTTCAGCCTGTGGCTCAACGCCCACCCGGAAACCGGCCTGCTGTTGGCCGAGCAGGCCATCGGCAACGCCGGGCGCCGCCTCAAAGCCGGCAAGAAGGTCGAACGCAAGAAAATCACCCAGGGTCCGGCGCTGCCCGGCAAGCTGGCCGACTGCGCAGGGCAAGACCCGATGCGCTCCGAGCTGTTCCTGGTGGAGGGTGACTCCGCCGGCGGCTCCGCCAAGCAGGCCCGCGACAAGGAGTTCCAGGCCATCATGCCGCTGCGCGGCAAGATCCTGAACACCTGGGAAGTCGACGGCGGCGAAGTCCTCGCCTCCCAGGAAGTCCACGACATCGCCGTGGCCATCGGCATCGATCCGGGCTCGGCCGACCTGTCGCAACTGCGCTACGGCAAGATCTGCATCCTCGCCGACGCCGACTCCGACGGCCTGCATATCGCCACCCTGCTCTGCGCCCTGTTCGTGCGCCACTTCCGTCCGCTGGTGGAAGCCGGCCACGTCTACGTGGCCATGCCGCCGCTGTACCGCATCGACCTGGGCAAGGAAATCTTCTACGCCCTCGACGACGCCGAGCGCGACGGCATCCTCGACCGCCTGGTGGCCGAGAAGCGCCGCGGCAAGCCGCAGGTCACCCGCTTCAAGGGCCTCGGCGAGATGAACCCGCCGCAGCTGCGCGAGACCACCATGGACCCCAACACCCGCCGCCTGGTGCAGCTGGGCCTGGACGACTTCGAGGCGACCCGCGAAGTGATGGACATGCTGCTCGCCAAGAAGCGCGCCGGCGACCGCAAGAGCTGGCTGGAATCCAAAGGCAACCTGGCCGAGGTCATCGCGTGAGGCTGAGCCTCGCCCTCGCCGGCCTGCTGTTCGCCTGCACGGCGGCCGCGGCCGACAAGCCCGCGCAACCGGCCGAGCTGGAGCTGCTGGCCGAGCATGCGCTGGACGGCATGGCCGGCGGCAACCTGTCCGGCCTGACCCGCTGCGGCGCGGAATGGCTGGCGGTGTCCGATCGCGAGGACGACCGTCTGTATCGCCTGCAGCCGGGCGACACCGCCTGGCAGGCCGAGGCCGAGACCTTCACCGCGCCGCCGGTGCCGACCAGCACCCTGCCCTGGGGCCTGCGCATGCGCACCTGGGCGGCCAACCTGGTGCGCCAGGGTGAGCTGGATTTCGAGAGCATCAGCTGCGACGACAAGGGCAACCGTTACCTGCTCAGCGAGGCGCATGTCGCCCTGCTGCAGGTCGGCCCCAGCGGCATCGCCGAATGGCTGCCACTGCCCGAAGGTCTGATACGCCAGGCCCGCGCCAGTGGCATGCTGCTGCGCCACAACGCCCTGCTCGAAGGCCTGGTCATCGACCCAGCCGGCGAGCGCCTGTGGCTGGCCGCCGAGCGCGAGCGCCGCGGCTTGCTGGTGCTGCACAAGGACAAGGGCCGCTGGCGCTGCACCGGCGGCTGCATCCTGATGTCCGAAGCCGGCCAGCTGCGCTCGCCGCTCACGCCGCAGAGCGATGCACGCCACCCGCGCAGCTTCGGCGACCTGGCCTATCTGGAAGACAAGCTGTTCAGCCTGGAGCGCCTGGAACAACGCATCTGCCGCCGCGACCCGGCCACCGGCGCGGAGCAGAAGTGCTGGTCGTTCGCCGCTGCCGCCCTGGCCGAGGGTCGCGTCTACCCCGAACCCTATGGCAATGCCGAGGCCCTGTGGCTGGACCAGGACGGGGCCTGGCTGGGCCTGGACAACAACGACCTGGCCCGCGCCGATGGCGAGAGCCGGCCGCTGCTGTGGCACTTCAAAGCGCCGGTCGGCGGCTGGAACGCACCGTGAGCGACAGACCCGCCGGCCAGCGCGCCGCCCGCGTGATGCTGATCCTGGCCTGGGTCGCGGCCCTGGCCTTGGCCACGCACTGGTTCGGCAATTGGGAAGAGCAGCGCGACCACCCCAATCGCCAGCCGCAATCGGTACACGGCGATGGCTACATCGAGGTACGCCTGGCCAGCAGCCGCGGCGGTCACTACGTGCTGGACGGGCAGATCGACGGCCGGACCGTGACCTTCCTGCTCGACACCGGCGCCACGGCCGTGGCCGTACCGCAGAAACTGGCCAGCGAACTGGGCCTGCAGCCGGGCGCGCCGGTGCAGATCCGCACCGCTAATGGCACCGTCACCGGTGCGCGCACCCGTCTCGGTCTGCTGCAACTGGGCGATATTCAGCTGCGCAACGTGGCGGCGCTGATCACCCCCGGCATGGACGGCGACGAGGTGCTGCTCGGCATGAGCGCCCTCAAGCAACTCGAATTCACTCAGAAGGGCGGCACCCTGGTGCTGCGCCAATCGACTTCACTGAAATGACCATGAGGCACGCATGAGCGACACCCTCGATTTGAGCCTGGAAGGCGTGGAACGACGTTCCCTCGCCGACTTCACCGAGCAGGCTTATCTCAACTACTCCATGTACGTGATCATGGACCGCGCCCTGCCGCATATCGGCGACGGCCTCAAACCCGTGCAGCGCCGCATCATCTACGCCATGAGCGAGCTGGGCCTGGACGCCGACTCCAAGCACAAGAAGTCGGCGCGCACCGTCGGCGACGTGCTCGGCAAGTTCCACCCCCACGGCGACAGCGCCTGCTACGAGGCCATGGTGCTGATGGCGCAGCCGTTCAGCTACCGCTACACCCTGGTCGACGGCCAGGGCAACTGGGGTGCGCCGGACGATCCCAAGTCCTTCGCCGCCATGCGTTACACCGAGGCGCGCCTGTCGCGCTATTCGGAAGTGCTGCTGGCCGAGCTGGGCCAGGGCACCGTGGACTGGGTGCCGAACTTCGATGGCACCCTGGACGAGCCGGCCACCCTGCCAGCGCGCCTGCCCAACCTCTTGTTGAATGGCACCACCGGCATCGCCGTGGGCATGGCCACCGACGTGCCGCCGCACAACCTCAGGGAAGTGGCCAGCGCCTGCGTGCGCCTGCTGGATGAGCCGAGCGCCACGGTCGAGCAGCTGTGCGAGCACATCCAGGGCCCGGACTTCCCCACCGAGGCGGAAGTCATCACGCCCAAGGCCGACCTGCTGAAGATCTACGAGACCGGCCGCGGCTCGGTGCGCATGCGCGCCGTGTACCGCGTCGAGGACGGCGACATCGTGGTCACCGCCCTGCCGCACCAGGTCTCCGGGGCCAAGGTGCTGGAGCAGATCGCCGCGCAGATGCAGGCCAAGAAGCTGCCGATGGTCGCCGACCTGCGCGACGAGTCGGACCACGAAAACCCCTGCCGCATCGTCATCATCCCTCGCTCCAACCGCGTGGATGCCGACGAGCTGATGACCCACCTGTTCGCCACCACCGACCTGGAGTCCAGCTACCGGGTCAACACCAACGTCATCGGCCTGGACGGCAAGCCGCAGGTGAAAGACCTGCGTACCCTGCTCACGGAGTGGCTGGTGTACCGCGTCGGCACCGTGCGCCGCCGCCTGCAGTTCCGCCTGGACAAGGTCGAGAAGCGCCTGCACCTGTTGGAAGGCTTGCTCACCGCCTTCCTCAACCTGGATGAAGTGATCCATATCATCCGTACCGAGGACCAACCCAAGCCGGTGCTGATGGAGCGCTTCGGTCTCACCGACATCCAGGCCGACTACATCCTCGACACCCGCCTGCGCCAGCTGGCCCGCCTGGAGGAAATGAAGATCCGTGGCGAGCAGGACGAGCTGGCCAAGGAGCGCGCCAAGCTGCTGGCCCTGCTCGGCAGCGAAGCCAAGCTGAAGAAGCTGGTGCGCCAGGAAATCCTCGACGACGCCGAAAAGTACGGCGATGACCGCCGCTCGCCGATCGTCGCCCGTGCCGAGGCCCGCGCCCTGTCGGAAACCGAGCTGATGCCGACCGAACCGGTCACCGTGGTGCTCTCGGAAAAAGGCTGGGTACGTTGCGCCAAGGGCCACGATATCGACGCGACCGGGCTTTCCTATAAAGCTGGCGACGGCTTCAAGGCCGCCGCGCCGGGCCGCTCGAACCAGTACGCCGTATTTATCGACTCCACTGGGCGCAGCTACTCGCTGGCCGCCCACTCGCTGCCGTCGGCACGCGGCCAGGGCGAGCCGCTTACCGGCCGTCTGCAGCCGCCGCCGGGAGCCACTTTCGACTGCGTGCTGCTGCCGGAAGACAGCGCCCTGTACGTGATCGCCTCGGACGCCGGCTACGGCTTCGTGGTCAAGGGCGAAGACCTGCAGGCCAAGAATAAGGCCGGCAAGACCCTGCTCAGTCTGCCCAACGGCTCGCTGGTGGTGCCGCCCAAGCCGGTGGCCAGTGTCGAGGACGACTGGCTGGCGGCGGTGACCACCGAGGGTCGCCTGCTGTTGTTCCCGGTGCGCGACCTGCCGCAGCTGGGCAAAGGCAAGGGCAACAAGATCATCGGCATCCCCGGTGAGCGCGTGGCCAGCCGCGAGGAATACCTCACCGACCTGGCCGTGCTACCCGCCGGCGCCACCTTGGTGCTGCAGGCCGGCAAGCGCACCCTGTCGCTCAAGCCGGACGACCTGGAGCACTACAAGGGCGAGCGCGGACGGCGCGGCAACAAGCTGCCACGCGGCTTCCAGCGCGTCGATTCGCTACTGGTGGAAACCCCGGCCTGAGCCGCCGCTGCGCTCAAGCGCAGCGCGCAAGGCATGCCGTAGAGCGCCGCGGACTGGAGTCTGCGGCCGCTTTGACGGATCATACGCGGCCTTGACGTACGATCACGGCCGCCCGCGCGGCCCTCAGGTGAACCGATGAAACTGCTGCGCCTTTCTTCCGTACTGCTGCTGACCGGCCTCCTCGGCCTGGCTGGCTGCACGGCGCACAAGCCGATACCGCTGTACCAGCTGGACAACGGCAACGCCGCCATCCCCACCCAACCCCAGGGCCTGGCCGTGCTGCTCGGCCCCGTCTCGGTGGCCGACTACCTGCAACGCGAGACCCTGCTGCAACGCCAGACCGACGGCAGCCTGCTGGCCGCCGACGACGCGCGCTGGGCCGGCAGCCTGGCCGCCGACATCGACCAGTTGCTGCTGCGCCAGCTGGCCTGGCGCCTGGATAGCCAGCGCACCGTGCTGGCCCCCACCACCGCCGCCGACTTCAAGCCGGACGTGCAGGTGCTGCTGAACATCATCCGCCTCGACTCCGGGCCGTCCCATCCGGCCGTGCTGGAAGCCCAGTGGCGCCTGCTGGACAAGGGCGGCCAGCTGCGCGACAGCCAGCTGCTGCGCCTGGAAGAGGCCCACAGCGGCACCACCGCCGACCAGGTCCAGGCCCAGAGCCGTCTGCTGCGCCAGCTGGCCCAGCGCCTGGCCGAAGCCATCGAGCCGCTGCGCAACCAGCCGATCGCCGAGGCGCCCAAGCCGGCCGTCACCCCGAAGCCAGCCAAGCCCAAGGCCGAGCAGCAACCGCGCATCCCGCTGGTGGCGCCGACCCGCAGCAACGGCGAAGTCCTGCGCTTCTGACCCACGACTTAACAGAGCCGAGAGCCCGTCCCATGGCCCGCAAGAAAGCCGCCGTCGATTTCGAAAAATCCCTCGCCGACCTGCAGACCCTGGTCGAGCGCCTGGAGAGCGGCGAGCTTTCCCTGGAAGATTCGCTGACCGCCTTCGAGCAGGGCATCGGCCTGACCCGCGATTGCCAGGCCGCTCTGGCCCAGGCCGAGCAGAAGGTCCAGCAACTGCTGGAGCGTGACGGCGAACTGGAGGAAGTGCCCTTCGACGCGGACGAACAGGCATGATCGCCGCGTACCAGCAGCGCTGCCAGGCGCGGGTCGATGCCGCGCTGGAAGAACTCTTCGATGCCCCGCGCAGCGAGTTGGCCCGCCTGTACCAGGCCATGCGCTACAGCGTGGTCAACGGTGGCAAGCGCGTCCGCCCGCTGCTGGTATACGCCGCCTGCGAGGCGCTGGAAGGTGACCTCGACCGCGCCGATGGCGCCGCCTGCGCGGTGGAGCTGATCCACGCCTACTCGCTGGTGCACGACGATCTGCCGGCCATGGACGACGACGACCTGCGCCGTGGCCAGCCGACCACCCATATCGCCTACGACGAGGCCTGCGCCATCCTCGCCGGTGACGGCCTGCAGAGCCTGGCCTTCGAAGCCCTGGCCGATGCCCGGCGCAATCCGCTGGATCCGGACCTGCGCCTATCCATGGTCCTCGGCCTGGCCCGCGCCGCCGGCCCGGCCGGCATGGTAGGCGGACAGGCCATCGACCTGGAATCGGTCGGTCGCCAGCTCGACCAGCAGGCCCTGGAAACCATGCACCGACACAAGACCGGTGCACTGATCGAGGCCAGCGTGCAGCTCGGCGCCCTGGCCAGCGGCAAGGCCGACCTGGCCGGCCTGCGCTCGCTGCAGCAGTACGCCCGGGCCGTGGGCCTGGCGTTCCAGGTGCAGGACGACATCCTCGACGTTGAAAGCGACACCGCCACCCTGGGCAAGACTCAGGGCAAGGACGAAGCCAACCATAAGCCGACCTACCCCGCCCTGCTCGGCCTGGAGCAGGCCAAGGCCTATGCCCTGGAGCTACGCGACCAGGCCCTGCACGCCCTGCGCTCGTTCGGCGACAGCGCCGAGCCGCTGCGTGAGCTGGCCCGCTATATAGTCGAACGGCGCAGCTAGCCATGTAGGGCAGGTAAAGCCCGCGCGATCCAAGTCGCGGGCTTCTCCCTACAGACCCACTTCCCTTAGGCGACCGCGCCGAGCGGCGCCACCGGCTCTTCGCGGCGCACCGCCGTCAGCAGTCCCGCGCGCACCAGCAGCCACGGCATCAGCCAGGCCACGAACAGCCCCATCGCCAAGCCGCGCAGGCCCTGCCAGGCCAACGGCTGCAGCGGCCAGGCGTCGCCCAGCAGCTTCAAGCCCTTCTGCAGCAGGATAAAGGCCAGCGCACCGAGCACCGCCGCGGCCACGCGCCGCCAGACGGCGACCTCGGCGGAAAATACTAGGTTTCGGTAACCGAACAGCACGCCGACCAACATGCCCGCCAGCAGCGGCACATAGCTCGGCGCCTCGCCCGGCCAACTCAGCCAGGCGGCCAGGAACACCAGCAGGATCAGGCCCAGGTGCCAGCCGGCATGGCTTTCGCGCCAGCCGCTCCAGCGCCGCGCGAACTCGAACACGACGAGGGTGGCGACGCCCAGCAGCGAGCCGCCGAGTACGTCCTCCACATCATGGGCGCCCAGGTACAGACGGCTGAAGATGATGCCCACGGCCACTACCGCGGCCACCAGCCAGGCCCAGGTACGGCGCAGCTCCCAGGCCAGCCAGAACCAGATCACCACGGCGATCTGCGCATGGCCGCTGGGTAGGCCGAAGCTGTCGCCCACCTCGTGGTCCATGCGCAGGGCGATGTCCGGCCGCGGGTCCTGCCAGAAATCCTTGAGCCAGGCGTTGAGCAGTGCGGTGAGCGCCACCAGCACCAGCAGGCGCAGGAACACCCCGCGGTTCCAGGCCCAGTAGCCCAGCGGCAGGAAGAATAGGATGAATTTCTCGTAGCCGAGCAGGGTGAAAAAACGCATCAGCGGGGTCAGCCCGTCGCTGCGCAGCGGCAGCACCCAGTCCAGGCTGTGGAGCAACTCGTTCATGGCGGTCCTTGCGGAGTTAAGCGAAGCGCCAGAGATACCGGCCCGCAGCGGAGCAGGCAAGGGCCGATTCGGACAAAAAGCTCGGCGGATCATCAGCCGCCCTGAGTGGCGGGTATTCGTCGCGGCACAGTTGGCTGCGGCCGGTGGCGGCGACTGCCTAAGATGAGCCCACCACCAGACTCAGACAGAGCCGCCGGCCATGCCCTTCTCCTCCCTGCTGATCGCCAACCGCGGCGAGATCGCCATCCGCATCGCCCAGGCCTGCGCCGACCTGAACATCCGCTCGGTGGCCGTGTTCGCCGAGGACGACGGCGCCAGCCTGCACACGCGCAAGGCAGACCTGGCGGTGGCGCTGCAGGGTCGCGGGGTGCCGGCCTATCTGGACATGGACCAGCTGATCGCCATCGCCCACGAGCAGGGCTGCGCGGCCGTCCACCCCGGCTATGGCTTCCTCGCCGAGAACGCCGAGTTCGCCCGCCGTTGCCAGGCCGCTGGGCTGACCTTCGTCGGCCCGGCGCCGGAGGTGCTGGAGCTGTTCGGCGACAAGGCCGCCGCCCGCCAGTTGGCCGAACGCTGCGGCGCACCGCTGGTGGCCGGGATCAACCGCGCGGTGAGCCTGGACGAGGCACGCGTCTTCCTCGCCGCGCACGGCGCCGCCATGCTCAAGGCCCTGGCCGGCGGCGGTGGGCGCGGCATGCGCGCCATCCATGATGCGGCCGAGCTGAACGAGGCTTACGCACGCTGCCAGTCCGAGGCGCAGAGCGCCTTCGGCAACGGCGCGCTGTATATCGAGCAGCTGGTGCGGAGCGCCCGGCATATCGAGGTGCAGGTGCTGGGCGACGGCACGCAGGTCAGCCACCTGTGGGAGCGCGACTGCAGCCTGCAGCGTCGCCACCAGAAGCTGGTGGAGATCGCCCCCAGCCCAGGCCTGGATGCCGGCCTGCGCGAGGCGATCATCGCCTGCGCCCTGCGCCTGGCGGCCGAGGTGAAGTACCGCGGCATCGGCACCTTCGAATTCCTGGTCGAGGGCGAGCGCTTCTACTTCATGGAAGCCAACCCGCGGGTACAGGTGGAGCACACGGTCACCGAGCAGATCACCGGCGTCGACCTGCTGCATACCCAGCTGCGCCTGGCGGCCGGCGCCAGCCTCGCCGAGCTCGGCCTGCTGCAACCGCCGGCGCCGCAGGGCTGCGCCGTGCAGCTGCGCATCAACCTGGAAACCCTGCATGCCGACGGCAGCGCGCGCCCGGCCGCGGGCACGCTGAGCGCCTACCAGCCGCCGTCCGGCCCCGGCCTGCGCGTGGATGGCTACGGCTACGCCGGCTACCCGGTCAGCCCGGCCTACGATTCGCTGCTGGCCAAGCTGATCGCCAGCGCGCCCGACTACCCGAGCGCCCTGTGCCGCGCCTATCGCGCCCTCTGCGAATTCCGCCTGGAGGGTGTGGCCAGCAACCTGCACCTGCTGCAGAACCTGCTGCAGCGCGAGGAAGTGCTGAGCAACCGGGTCAGCACACGCTTCGTCGAACAGCAGCTAGGCGAGCTGCTCGGCGCCCATGGCGCGGCCCACCCGCACCGTTATTTCACCCAGACCGGCAGCAGCGCCGATAGCCGCAGCGCCATCGAAGCACCAACCGGCACCGTCGCCCTGAGCACACCGAGTACCGGCGTGCTGGTCAGCCTGGACGTGGCCGCGGGCGATAGCGTCGCCGCCGGCCAGCAGGTCGCCGTGCTGGAGGCGATGAAGATGGAGTTCGTCGTCCGCGCCGAACGCGGCGGCATCGTCCGCGCCCTGGCCGCCGCTCCCGGCGATACGCTGAGCGAAGGCCAGGCATTGCTGTTCATCGAGCCAGCCGAGGTCGATGGCCGCCACGCGCAGGACGAACAGGCGGTCGACCTCGAACATATCCGCGCCGACCTGGCCGAAGTGCTGGAGCGCCACGCACGCCTGACCGACGCCCGACGCCCCGAGGCCGTGGCCAAGCGGCGCAAGACCGGCCAGCGCACCACCCGCGAGAACCTGCACGACCTGCTCGACGAAGACAGCTTCAACGAATACGGAGCCATGGCCCTGGCCGCCCAGCGTCGCCGACGCTCCCAAGAAGAATTGCTGGAGCTGAGTCCGGCCGATGGCCTGGTGGCCGGCATCGGCACGGTCAACGCCGCCGCCTTCGGCAGCGAGGCCGCGCGCTGCATGGCCATCGCCTACGACTACACGGTGTTCGCCGGCACCCAGGGCGTGATGAACCACAAGAAGACTGACCGCATGCTCGGCCTCGCCGAACAATGGCGCCTGCCGCTGGTACTGTTCGCCGAGGGCGGCGGCGGCCGGCCGGGCGACACCGATTTCGTCGGCGTGGCCGGGCTCGACTGCCACACCTTCGTCGCCATGGCCCGGTTGTCCGGCCTGGTCCCTACGGTAGGGATAGTCTCCGGCCGCTGCTTCGCCGGCAACGCCGCCCTGCTCGGCTGCTGCGACGTGATCATCGCCGCGAAGGACGCCACCGTCGGCATGGCCGGCCCGGCGATGATCGAAGGCGGCGGCCTGGGCAGCTTCAAGCCCGAGCAGGTTGGTCCCACCAGCGTGCATGGCCCGAACGGGGTGATCGACGTCCTCGTGGAGAACGAGGAAGAGGCCGTGCGCGTGGCCAAGCAATACCTGTCGTACTTCCAGGGGCCGCTGGCCGACTGGGATTGTGCCGACCCACGCGAACTGCGCCATGTCATTCCCGAGAATCGCCTGCGCGCCTATGACATCCGCCGGGTGATCGAGCTGCTGGCGGACAGCGGCAGCGTGCTGGAACTGCGCCGCCAGTTCGCCCCGGGGCTGATCACCGCCTTCATCCGCATCGAGGGCAAGCCCTTCGGCCTGCTCGCCAACAACCCCGCGCATCTGGGCGGTGCCATCGACGCGTTGGCCGGCGACAAGGCCGCGCGCTTCATGCAGCTGTGCGATGCCTTCGACATCCCCATGGTTTCGCTGTGCGACACGCCCGGTTTCATGGTCGGCCCGGAAGCGGAGAAGCAGGCCACGGTGCGCCATGTGTCGCGCATGTTCGTCGCCGCTGCCAGCCTCAGCGTGCCGTTCTTCACCCTGGTAATGCGCAAGGGCTACGGCCTCGGTGCCCAGGCCATGGCGGCCGGCAGCTTCCATTCGCCACTGTTCACTGCCGCCTGGCCCAGCGGCGAATTCGGCGCCATGGGTCTGGAGGGTGCGGTGCGCCTGGGCTTCGCCAAGGAGCTGGCCGCCCAGGAGGACGACGCGGCGCGCCAGGCGCTGTTCGACAAGCTGGTGGGCAAGGCCTACGCCAACGGCAAGGCGCTGAACATGGCCAGCTACCTGGAGATAGACGCCGTCATCGACCCCGCCGAGAGCCGCGCCTGGCTGCTGCGTGGGCTCAATGCCGCGCCGAAAGCGCCCGCGCGCACAGGCAAGAAGCGTCCCTTCGTCGATACCTGGTAAGGAGCACGGCATGCACATCGAGCACCAGCTGCTGGCGGTCAACGGCGTTGACCTCAGCCTCTACAGCGCCGGTCCGGCGCACGGCAAGCCGGTGTGGCTGCTACACGGCTTCCCCGAGTGCTGGTACGCCTGGCACCCGCAGATCGAGGCGCTGGCCGCCGCCGGCTACCGGGTGTTCGCCCCGGAGATGCGCGGCTACGGGCGGAGCAGCGCGCCGACAGATCCCGCCGCCTACGACCTGCTGACCCTGTGCGGCGATATCCAGGGCGCTATGGACGTCCTCGGCCAGGATCGCGTCGCCATGGTCGGCCACGACTGGGGCGCGCCGGTGGCCTGGCACCTGGCTCTGCTGGAACCCGAGCGGGTGCAGGCGCTCGGCGCCCTCTCCGTGCCCTTCGGCGGCCGGCCCAAGCGCCCGGCCATCGAGATGATGCGCGAGGCCTACGTCGGGCGCTTCCACTACATCCTCTACTTCCAGCAGCCGGGTGTGGCCGAGGCCGAGCTGGACCTCGACATCGGCCGCAGCCTGCGCCTGCTGCTCGGCGGCCTGGAGGGCGCGCTGCTGGCCGACAAGCCGGCCGATGCCCGCCTGTTCGATGGCCTGGGCGACCTGCCGCTGCCGGCCTGGTGTTCGCCCGAGCTGTTCGCCGTGTACGAGCAAACCTTCGCCGGGCGCGGCTTCCACGGTGCGCTGAACTGGTACCGCAACTTCGAACGCAACTGGCAGCGCAGCGAGCCGCTGGCCGAGCTGCAGGTAGAGCAGCCGACCCTGTTCCTGCTCGGCGACCGCGATCCGGTCGGGCGCTTCGAGGTCCCGACACTCAAGCGCATGGCCGCCAAGGTGCCACGCCTGGAACAGCACCTGTTGCCCGGTTGCGGCCACTGGCTGCAGAGTGAGGACGGCGCGCGGGTAAACGCCCTGCTGCTGGACTTTCTGGCGCGGCATTACGCCGCGGACTGATCCGCTTACAGGTCGTTTGGGCTGTTTCCGGCGCTTCAGGTAAACTGCCGCATCTTTTGTATGCCTATAACGATCTGCCTGATGCCGACCACCTTCCACGAAATCCCCCGCGAGCGTCCCGCCACGCCCCTGCTCGACAGCGCCGACACCCCGGACGGCCTGCGTCGCCTGGCGGAAAGCGAGCTGGAAAGCCTGGCCGACGAGCTGCGCCAATACCTGCTGTACAGCGTTGGCCAGACCGGCGGGCATTTCGGTGCCGGCCTCGGCGTGATCGAGCTGACCATCGCCCTGCACTACATCTTCGACACCCCGGACGACCGCCTGGTGTGGGACGTCGGCCACCAGGCCTACCCGCACAAGATCCTCACCGGCCGCCGCGAGCGCATGGGCAGCCTGCGCCAGAAGGACGGCCTGGCCGCCTTCCCGCGCCGCAGCGAGAGCGAGTACGACACCTTCGGCGTCGGCCACTCCAGCACCAGCATCAGCGCCGCGCTGGGCATGGCCATCGCCGCCCGCCTGCAGGGCAGCAAGCGCAAGTCGGTGGCCGTGATCGGTGACGGCGCACTGACCGCCGGCATGGCCTTCGAGGCACTCAACCATGCCTCCGATGTGAAGGCCGACATGCTGGTCGTGCTCAACGACAACGACATGTCGATCTCCAAGAACGTCGGCGGCCTGTCCAACTACCTGGCCAAGATCATCTCCAGCCGCACCTATTCGAGCATGCGCGAAGGCAGCAAGAAGATCCTTTCGCGCCTGCCCGGCGCCTGGGAGATCGCGCGCAAGGTCGAGGAGCACGCCAAGGGCATGCTGGTGCCCGGCACCCTGTTCGAGGAACTGGGCTGGAACTACGTCGGCCCCATCGACGGCCACGACCTGCCGACCCTGGTCGCCACCCTGCGCAATATGCGCGACCTGGAGGGCCCGCAGTTCCTCCATGTGGTGACCAAGAAAGGCAAGGGCTTCGCCCCGGCCGAGGTCGACCCGATCGGCTACCACGCCATCACCAAGCTGGAGCCGATCAAGGCGCCAGTCGAGCCGAAGCAACCTTCCGGCCCGAAATACTCCGCCGTGTTCGGCCAGTGGCTGTGCGATATGGCCGAGCAGGACGAGCGCCTGGTCGGCATCACCCCGGCGATGAAGGAAGGCTCCGATCTGGTGGCCTTCAGCGAGCGCTTCCCGGAGCGCTACTTCGACGTCGCCATCGCCGAGCAGCACGCGGTGACCCTGGCCGCCGGCATGGCCTGCGACGGCGCCAAGCCGGTGGTGGCGATCTACTCCACCTTCCTCCAGCGCGCCTACGACCAGCTGATCCACGACGTGGCGGTGCAGAACCTCGACGTCTTGTTCGCCATCGACCGCGCCGGCCTGGTCGGCGAAGACGGCCCGACCCACGCCGGCAGCTTCGATATCTCCTACCTGCGCTGCATCCCCGGCATGCTGGTGGCCACGCCCAGCGACGAGAACGAGCTGCGCCTGCTGCTGACCACCGGCTACCACTTCCAGGGCCCGGCAGCCGTGCGTTATCCGCGCGGCAGCGGTCCCAACACGCCGATCGACCCGCGCCTGGAGCCGGTGGAAATCGGCAAGGCCGTGGTCCGTCGCCAGGGCAAACGCACCGCCCTGCTGGCCTTCGGTGTGCAACTGGCCGAGGCGCTGCGCGTCGGTGAAGCCCTGGACGCCACCGTGGTCGATATGCGCTTCGTCAAGCCCCTCGACGAAAGCCTCCTACGTGAACTGGCCGCCAGCCACGAGCTGCTGGTGACCATCGAGGAAAATGCCGTGATGGGCGGCGCCGGCAGCGCGGTCAGCGAGTTCCTCGCCGCCGAGAACCTGGTCAAGCCACTGCTGCACCTGGGCCTGCCCGACTACTACGTCGAGCACGCCAAGCCGGCGCAGATGCTCGCCGAGTGCGGGCTGGATACCGCCGGCATCGAGACGGCGGTGCGGGCGCGACTGGCGCAGCTGGCTGGATGAGCCATGCTCATCCAGCCCTGAATCCAACTTGTTTGTAATTCATCCGGCTGCGCACTAAGGTGCGCGGCGTTTTTGCATTCCGCCCAGGTGCGCTGCGTCCACAGGAGCAGCGTTAAACGGGAAGCCGGTGCGCTCCGCAAGGAGCCATCCCGGCGCTGCCCCCGCAACGGTAATCGACCGCAGCCCACAGGCTGCACGCCCGCTCATCAGCCACTGGGTTTCCCGGGAAGGCGAGCCGGCGCGTCGAGAGCCCGGAGACCGGCCTGGACGGATTCGACTGGTGTTGCGGAGGGCAGCACCGTCAGGCGCCCGCCCGCGCCTGTCCTGCCCTCCTCGAAGTCTTGCGATCTTTGAGGAATCTCCATGAAGTTGTCCCGCCTTGCTCTCACCCTGACCCTCGCGCCGGGCCTTTCTCCGCTTGCCGCGGACATCGAATTGCCGCCGCTGGTGATTACTCGCGCCACCGACCTCGAAGCTCCTGCCCCAGCCAGCATCGCAGTGATCGATCGCGAGCAGATCGAAGCTTCCGCCGCCGGCAGCCTGGTCGACTTGTTGCGTGGCCAGGCCGGTCTGCAAGTGCGCGACACCATGGGCGACGGTAACCGCGCCGCGCTCAGCCTGCGCGGCTTCGGTGAAAACGCCATCAACAACACCCTGGTGCTGGTGGACGGCCGGCGCCTGAACCAGCCAAGCCTGTCCGGCCCCGACCTGAACAGTGTGCCGCTGGCCAACATCGAGCGCATCGAGATCATCCGAGGCGCCGGCACCGTGCTCTACGGCGACCAGGCGGTGGGCGGGGTGGTCAACATCGTCACCCGTACACCGGACAGCAACGAGGCCTATGTCGAAACCAGCCTCGGCAGCCACGATCTGGAGGCTTACCGTGGCCACGTCCAGCAGCAGCTCGGTGCGGGCTTCTCGGTCTACGCCAGCGGCGAGACGCGCAACGCCGACAACTATCGCGACCACAACAACTCTGGCTACGACAATGCCTTCGCCCGCCTGCGCTACGACCATGCAGATGGCTGGCTGCTCTACGAATACCAGAGCATCGACGACGAGCAGCTCTACCCGGATTCGCTGAGCCGCGCTCAACGCCGTATCGACCGCAAGCAAAGCCTGTCCAGCAACTGGAACGATCGCAAGACTCAAGTACAGCGTTTCGCCCTGGAGCAGGGCCTGAGCGAGACATGGACACTCAATTTCGACTACAGCGACAGCGATCAGGACGGCACCGGCGACTTCTATGGCTGGTTCGACCAAGGCACCCGCACTGAGACGTTCAGCCCGCGCCTCACCGGAAGCTGGGATAGCGCGCTCGGCCACAGCGAGCTGCTGCTCGGCCATGACCATGTGCAAAGCGACTATCAGTACGAAAGTGCCTTCAGCGAAACCCTGGCACGGCAGACCCAACGCGACTGGTATGGCCAGCTCAGCCAGGGCCTGGGTAGCGAGCTGACCCTGACCCTTGGCTACCGTGCCAGCGAAGCAGAAGACCGTACCCAGGTCGATGCCACCAGCCACACCGACCGCGAAGGCAGCACCAGCCTCGGGTTGAGCTGGCAGGCTGACACCGAGACCCGCCTGTTCGTGAAGCGCGAGGACGTGCTGCGCTGGGCCAACGTCGATGAGAACGCCTTCATCCTGCCCGGGGTGACCTTCCTCAAGCCACAGACTGGCGTGTCTTGGGAGAGTGGCGTGGAGTGGAACGACGGCAGTCAACTCTATCAGGCCAGCCTGTATCGCCTGGATCTGCAGGATGAGCTGATGTACGACGCCGAGATCGCCAACCCCGGCGGATTCGGCGGCAAGGGCGCCAATATCAATCTGGACAAAACTCGCCGCCAGGGCCTGCTACTGGAAGGCTCACGCCCGTTGAGCGAACGCCTGAGCATCGACGCTCAATACAGCTTCACCGACTCGGAATATCGCGACGGCAGCTTCGAGGGCAACGAGGTGCCCTGGGTCGCTCGCCACAGCGCCAGCGCCGGTCTCAACTACCAGTGGCTGGAGGGCCTCAGTAGCTACGTGGAGGCGGTCTACACCGGATCTCGCTATGCGGTCAGTGACGAGGCCAACAGCGACGGCAGAGTGGGCGGCTACACCCTGCTCAACGCCGCACTGAAGTATGACTACCGCGACTTCACCGCCAAGCTGCGCGTCGACAATCTCACCGGCAAGCGCTACGACGCCTTCGTCTACCGGGGCGGCAGCGTCTACGCCGCGCCCGAGGAAACGGTGGTGCTGAGTCTGGGCTATCGCTTCTGAGTCAGCGTGCGCTGCCGAGCAGCGCGCAGAGCTTCTCGGTGGCCGCCAGCATCTGGAAACTGGGGCGTTCCAGCCCCTTGTCCGGCAAGGCCCAGAGCTGGCCCCGGCGTACCGCTGGCAGCTGTGGCCAGGCGCGCCAGTGGGCCAGTTCGGCAGCGCTGCCGCCGAGGATCACCTCGGGCTCGCGCCCTAGCACCGCCTCGACATTCACCTGCGGCGCCGGCAGCTGCAAGTCGGCGAACACGTTGCGTGCGCCGCACACAGCCAGTGCTTCACCGATGATCTGCTGCCCGCCGATGGTGTACAGCGGCTCCGGCCAGATCTGGTAGAACACCGGCAGCGGAGTGTCCCGCCTGTACCGGTCACGCAGCCGCGCCATGCCGTCGCGAAAGCGCTGGCGTAGCTCGCGGCCACGCTCGGCACGACCGACCCGCTCGCCGATCTCGGCAAACTGCTCGGCCAGCTCGCTCAGGTCGCGCGGCTCGCCAACGTAGATTGGAATGCCGAACCCACGCAGCTGCTCGAGCTGCGCCTCGGTCACACTGTTCGGCCAGAGCAACAGCAGGTCCGGCTTGAGAGCAAGCAGGCTTTCCACCCCGACAGCCTCATGACGCCCCACCGAAGCTACATGCTCCAGGCCGGGCGGCCGCTCGCCGCTGTCGAGCACGCCAACCAGGCGCTCTTCGGCGCCCAGCTCCAGCATGATTTCCGACATCGAGGGTGCCAGGCTGACCACCCGCTCGGCCGCGCACAGCGGCAGGCTCAAGAGCAACAGGCAGGTAGCGAAGAGGCCCTTAGCCAAGCTGGCGCGGGATGCGATACAGGCAGAGCAGCACGACGCTGCTCAGAGCGAGGAGGATCAGGGCGACGGCATTCAATCCGCTGAACAGGGCAATCGCGGCGACCCAGCCCGGCAGGCAGGCACCGAGAAAGGCCTTGCGCCGCTGGCGGGCCAGCTCCAGCCAGGCCTCGCGCTCGTGCTCGCCATCCAAGGCGGCCTCGGTGGCGATCAGCGCGCGCTTATAGGCGGAAAACAGCGGCAGGCTGATGAACATGGACGCCATGCCGGCGATGAACAGCGGCATTTCCAGCACCGTACCCAGCGCCTGGCTGCTGCCGAACAGCAGATTGAGGAAGAACAGCGGTGCCAGGGCGAAGCCGAGCCAGCGCCACCATTCGAGGGCGAGTCGGCGACGCACCTCGGCGCGCGTCACTCGGTCTCTTCCTGGTGTTGCAGACCCAGCATGTGGCCGAGCTTGCCGGCCTTGGTCGCCAGGTACTTGCTGTTGTGCGGGTTGCGCCCGATCTCCAGCGGGCGGCGCTCGGCCACGCGCACGCCGAAGCCTTCCAGCGCCTTGACCTTGCGCGGGTTGTTGGTCATCAGGTTGATCTCGCGAACGCCCAGGTGATCGAGCATCGGCTGGCAGATCGAGTAGTCGCGCTGGTCGGCGGCGAAGCCCAGGCGCTCGTTGGCCTCGACCGTGTCGGCCCCCCCATCCTGCAGCTCGTAGGCGCGGATCTTGTTCAGCAGACCGATGCCGCGCCCCTCCTGGCGCAGGTACAGGAGTACGCCACGGCCCTCGCTGGCAATGGCGCGCAGGGCGGCTTCGAGCTGGGCACCGCAGTCACAGCGCTGGCTGAACAGGGCATCGCCGGTCAGGCACTCGGAGTGCAGGCGACCCAGCACGGGCTGGCCATCGGCGATATCGCCCAGGGTCAGGGCCACATGCTCCTTGCCGCTCTCCTCATCGAGGAAACCGTGCATGGTGAACACCGCGAAGGGCGTGGGCAGCTTGGAGGCGGCGACGAAGACGACGGACACCGGGTGCTCCTGTTGGACGTTCGGCAGAAAAGGCCGGCATTGTACCAGCAGCGTCGCACTGCGGCGCAGCGTGAATTGTCGGGGATAAGGATCGAAAGGGCCGATGAATCGGCCAAGCGCACCTAGAGCTTGGACTCCAGCTGCAGCACGCCGTTCTCCTCGCGCCAGCGCACCCGGCTGAGGAAGCTCATGCCCAACAGCACTTCGGTGGGCGAGTCGCCCTCCAGCACCACGCCCTCTACGCCTAGCACTTCCAGGCCGCCGATCTTCACTCTGTCCAGCTTGATCTGCCACCCTCTTATATTGCCACCGGCGGTGCCGGCGACTATGGGCCGGCCTTGCACCCGGTAATCGATGCCCAGGCGGCGGGCCTGGCCTTCGTTCATCGCCACCGAGGTGGCGCCGGTGTCGACCAGGAACTGCACCGGGTGGCCATCGATGGAGCCGGCGATCCAGTAGTGGTTGCCGACCCCGCGGCTGATGCTGAGCTGGGCCTTCTGCGGCCCGGAACTGGCGCCGGCCTGGTTGTATTCGCGGCTGATGCCATAGCTGCGCTGCACGCCATCGACTTCCAGCACCGCGCCCTTGCTGTCGGCGCTGAGCACCTTGACCCCGCCGGGGCCGGTCTGGCCATTGCGCACCAGCTTGCGCTGACCATCCACCAGCAGCACCGCGGCACCGGGGAACAGGCCGACCACCTGTACCTGGGTCTCGGCATGCAGCAAGGGAGTCATGACCAGCAGCAGGCTGGCGGCGAACAGCTCAAGGCGACGCATCGGGGATCTCCATGTCCTCGTCGAACGGATAAGGCTGCTGCCAGCGCTTGAAGACCGCTCGCAGCTTGCCGTCACGCACCAGCTCGGCCATGCGCCGATCGAAGAGTTCGGCCAGGGCGCGACCGCGGGCAGTATCGGCAAAGCCGGCATACAGCGGCAAGCGGGTCAGCGCAGTAGTGCGAAAGCGCGCAGAGTCCGGCCCCTCGCGCAGCACGTCCTCGACCTCGGTGGAGGCATCGAGGAAGAAGTCGGCATGGCCCAGTTCGAGCATGCGCAGAATACCGACGCGGCGCTGGATCTCTTCGTAGCGCTTCACACCGGGCAGGTAGCGTTGATATTCGTAGCCACGTATCCACGACAGGCGGTACTGACCGATGCTCTGCAGCGTCGGTACCGGCTGCTCGCGCAGGGACAGGGCGACTATCTGGTCGGCGTCGTAGGGCCAGCGCGGGTAGATGATCTTCTCGCTGACTTCGTCGCGATAGGAGCCCAGCCAGGCATCCGCCTCGCCGCGCTGGACCAGGCCGATGGAGCGGGTGTAGGGCACGACGCGGAAGTGCATCTTCACCCCGGCCGGCTCGAACACCTGGCGCATGATGTCCCAGGCCAGGCCGCTGCCATCCTTGTTGGTATGGCCGACCCAGTGCTCGCTGACCAGCTGGACCTCGGCCGGCAGTGCCTGGTCGGCCTGGGCGATAGGCCACCCCAGACACCACAACAACGCCAGCCAGCAGACGCGCATGTATAGCCTCCGAATCAGGCCAGGCCCCAGACCAGCAACTGCATCGCCAGCCAGGCGAACACCCCGGCCAGCACGTCGTCCAGCATGATGCCGATGCCACCGTGCACATGGCGGTCGATCCAGCGGATCGGCCAGGGCTTGAGGATGTCGAACACACGGAACACTACAAAGCCTAGCAGCAACCATTGCCACCCCTCGGGCACCAGCCAGAGGGTGATCCACATGCCGACCATCTCGTCCCAGACGATGCCTTCGTGGTCGTGCACGCCCATGTCCTCGGCCACCCGGCCGCACAGCCAGAAACCGAACAGCATGGTCACGCCGAGCATCAGCCAGTAGCCCCAGTCCGGCAGCATCTGCCACAGCGGGATGAAGGGGATCGCCACCAGCGAGCCCCAGGTCCCCGGCGCCTTGGGCATGAGGCCGGAGCCGAAACCGAAGGCGAGGAAATGCCAGGGATTGCGCCACACCCGCGGCGCCACTTTCACCAGTTCAGTCACCGCTACTCCCGAAATGCTGATAACCCGCCCGTGGCGGTTCGATGTGACGGCCCTGGCCGTCGATTAGCTGCACGCCCTGCCCCGCCTTCGCCTGGCCAATCACCACGGCCTCCGGCCATTGGGCCAGTAGCGCTGGCAGGAGTTCAGGCGGCAGGGTAAAGGCCAGACGGTAGTCGTCGCCACCGCTCAGTGCACAGTCCAGCGCCCCGCTACCGGCCAGGGCACGCAGGGCCGGCGCCAGCGGCAGGCGGTCCTGCTCGATGCGCAGCGCCAGGCCGGATGCCGCGGCGATATGGCCGCAGTCGGCGAGCAGGCCGTCGGAGATATCCAGAGCCGCGCTGGCCTTGCCACGCAACCACTGGCCGAGGGCCAGCTGCGGCTGCGGCGCCCAGTAGCGCGCCAGCAGGTATTCGGCCGCCTCGCCCTGCGCCACCTGCTGGCCGAGCACCAGCGGCAGCGCGCCGGAGCCATCGCCCAGGCTGCCGCCGACGCAAAGCAGATCACCGGGGCGCGCACCGCGGCGGGTCAGCGCCTGGCCAGTCGGCACCTGGCCGAACACGGTCAGGGTCAGGCACAGCGGGCCGCGCGTAGTATCACCACCGACCAGCGCCAGACCACAGGCCTCGGCCATCTGTGACAGGCCACGGGCGAACGCTTCCAGCCAGGCCGGATCGGCCTGCGGCAGGGTCATGGCGAGAGTGAAAGCGAGCGGCGCGGCGCCCATGGCCGCCAGATCACTGGCCGCCACGGCCAGCGCACGCTGGCCGAGCAGCGAGGGGTCGCAGGAATCGGGGAAATGCACGCCGGCCACCAGGGTGTCGGTGGACACGGCCAGTTGCTGGCCGGGACCTGGCTGCAGCAGGGCGCAGTCGTCGCCGATGCCCAGTGCCACGCCTTCGGCCGCCTGCGCACAGGGCGCGGCGGCGAAGTAGCGGCGGATCAGCTCGAACTCGCCCACAGCAATTGCCAGATCAGCGCTTGTTGGCTTTGACTTCGGCCGCGCGCAGCACCGGCGCCAGCTTGTCCAGCACACCATTGACGAACTTGTGCCCGTCGGTGGCGCCGAACACCTTGGCCAGCTCGATGCCTTCGTTGATCACCACCTTGTAGGGCACGTCGACGCGGCTGGTCAGCTCCCAGGCGGACAGGCGCAGAATGGCCAGCTCGACCGGGTCCAGCTCTGCCAGCGGGATATCCAGGAAGGTGGCGAAGGACTCGTCCAGCTCGGTCTTCTGCCGTGCCACACCCACGAGGATCTCGTGGAAGTAGGCACCGTCGACACCGCTGAAGTCGTTATCGACGCGGAACTGCGCTTCGATCTCGTTCAGCGACTGACCGGCCATGTGCCACTGATACAGGGCCTGCATGGCCAGGCTGCGGGCCACGCGGCGCTGGGCGATCTTGCCCTTGGCCTTGGGCTGCGGAGCGTCCTGGCTGTCGTCGTGGTTCAGGCTCACTTGGCCTCCAGCTGCGCCAGCAGACTTACCATTTCCAGGGCGGACAGGGTAGCTTCGGCGCCTTTGTTGCCGGCCTTGGTGCCGGAGCGCTCGATGGCCTGTTCGATGGAGTCGACGGTCAGTACGCCGAAGGCAACCGGTACGCCGTATTCCATGGAGACCTGGGCCAGGCCCTTGGTGCACTCGCCGGCGACGTATTCGAAGTGCGGGGTACCGCCACGGATAACTGCGCCGAGGGCGATGATGGCGGCGAACTCGCCGCGCTGGGCGACTTTCTGGGTGACCAGCGGAATCTCGAAGGCACCCGGCGCGCGGATGATGGTGATGTCGCTTTCCTTCACGCCGTGGCGGACCAGGGCGTCGACGGCGCCGCTGACCAGGCTCTCGACGACGAAGCTGTTGAAGCGGCCAACCACCAGGGCGAATTTGCCTTGCGGGGCGATGAAGGTACCTTCGATGGTCTTCAGGGTCATGGGCGAGTCTCAGTCTGTATAAAGAGCCGGGGCGCCGAAGGGCGTCCCGTTGGTATCAATGTAGAACGAAAAGCCGGGCCGGGCGCAGGCTGCGCTCGGCCGGGGTCGTCATTCAGCGGGCAGGTATTCTACAACTTCCAGGTCAAAGCCGGATATGGCGTTGAACTTCATCGGCGAGCTCATCAGGCGCATCTTGCGCACGCCCAGATCACGCAGGATCTGCGAACCGGCACCGACGGTGCTGTAGGTCGCAGGGCTCGGCGCCGGCTGCTTGCCCAGGTGGGCCAGCAGTTCCGGACCGGTGAGCGGATTACCCAGCAGCAGCACCACGCCGCTGCCGGCCTTGGCCACTTCGGCCATGGCCGCGCGCAGGCTCCAACGGCCCGGTTGCTTGACCAGGAACAGGTCGCGCAGCGGCTCCATGTTGTGCACGCGAACCAGGGTCGGTTCCTCGGCGCACACCTTGCCCAGGGTCAAAGCCATGTGCGCGGTGTTCTCCACGCCGTCACGGTAGGTGACCAGGGTGAACTGGCCCAGTTCGGTATCCAGCGGCTGCTCGCTGACGCGCTCGACGGTGCGTTCGTGGATCAGGCGGTAGTGGATCAGGTCGGCGATGGTGCCGATCTTGAGATTGTGCTCCTCGGCGAACTTCTCCAGCTCCGGGCGACGGGCCATGGTGCCGTCGTCGTTCATGATCTCGCAGATCACGCCACTCGGCTCAAAACCGGCCATGCGCGCCAGGTCGCAGGCCGCCTCGGTGTGGCCGGCGCGGGCCAGCACGCCGCCGGGCTGGGCCATCAGCGGGAAGATATGGCCGGGGCTGACGATATCGTCGGCCACCGCGTTGCGCGCCACGGCGGCCTGCACGGTGCGTGCGCGGTCGGCGGCGGAGATGCCGGTGGTGACGCCCTCGGCCGCCTCGATGGAGACGGTGAACTTGGTGCCGAAGCCGGAACCGTTGCGTGGCGCCATCAGCGGCAGCTTGAGCAGCTCGCAGCGCTCGCGGCTCATCGGCATGCAGATCAACCCCCGCGCAAAACGGGCCATAAAGTTGATATGTTCGGCCTGCACGCAGTCCGACGCGATGATGATGTCGCCCTCGTTCTCGCGGTCCTCGTCATCCATGAGGATGACCATCTTGCCGGCGCGGATGTCTTCGATCAGTTCTTCTGCGGTATTCAGAGCCATCTGGCCGTTCCTCAATTCTTCAGGTAGCCGTGTGCGGCCAGGAAACCTTCGGTGATGCCACTGGCGGTGGGCTCGGCGGCCTTGTCACCGAGCAGCAGGCGCTCCAGGTAACGGGCCAGCAGATCCACTTCCAGGTTGACCCGGCGACCGGACTGGTAGTCGGCCATGATGGTCTCGACCAGCGTGTGCGGCACGATGGTCAGCTCGAACTCGGCGCCATTCACGGCATTGACCGTCAGGCTGGTGCCGTCGACGGTGATCGAGCCCTTCAGGGCGATGTACTTGGCCAGCTCGCGCGGCGCACGCACGGTGAATTGGATGGCGCGGGCATTGTCCTCGCGCTTGACGATCTCGCCGACGCCGTCGACATGGCCGCTGACCAGATGTCCGCCGAGGCGCGTGGTCGGGGTCAGGGCCTTCTCCAGGTTGACCCGGCTACCGATCTTCAAATCGATGAAAGCGCTGCAGGCCAGGGTCTCGCGGCTGACGTCGGCCCAGAAGCCGTCGCCCGGCAGCTCGACCGCGGTCAGGCACACGCCGTTGACGGCGATGCTGTCGCCCAGTTTGACGTCGCCCAGGTCGAGCTTGCCGGTCTGCACGTACACGCGTACGTCGCCGCCCTTGGGGCTGAGGGCACGGATGGTGCCGATGGATTCGATTATGCCGGTGAACATGCGTCCTCCCGGAAGTTGTTGCAATGCAGCATGGATGAACTCCTGTTTTGGTCAAAAACAGGGCAATGCCGATCGATAGGGATTTTCGCGGGCGCAACAGACGGCGCCCCGGAAGGGAATCCCGCTCTCTCTTTATCCGGACTATACCGTCGGCCCCGGAATCGCACCGGGTCTGCTGTCCCTTTCGTTGGAAAGGCGCTCGCGGGCTAGACAGTGACTGTCATTACCGCCGGTGGGGAATCACACCCCGCCCTGAGAACGTTGCAGCCCGCAAAGTGGCTGCGGCTGGCTTTTTACCATATTTGCCGCGCCGCTGCATGGCAGCGCTTCGATCAAAGCTATCGAATGGCTCAGCGCGGCCTGGGCACGGCGATGATCCGCCAGTCACTACCGATGGCGCGCATTTCGCGGATTTCCAGGTCCTGCGCCTCGGCCATCCGCGCCAGCGGCCAGTCCAATAGCGGGCGAGCGCTGGAGCCGAGGAACTTGGGCGCGACGAACAGCTGGTACTCGTCGACCAGCCCGGCGCGGGCGAAGGCGCCGGCCAGCTTCGGCCCGGCCTCCACCAGCACCTCGTTGGCACCACGGCCGGCCAGCTCCATCAGTAGCCGGCGCAGGTCGACATGGCCATTGCTGCCGGGCACCGCCAGCAGCTCGTGGCCGTCTTCGAGAAAGCGATCACGGGCGGCTGCCGCGGCGCAGGTGGCAACCAGCGCCGGCCCGGCCTGGAAGAACGGCGCGGCGAGGGGCACACGCAGGCGGCCGTCGATCAGCACCCGCAGTGGCGGACGGTCGATGGCCAGGGCGGTCAGCTCGGCATTCAGGCCCAGCTCCTCGGCACGCACGGTGAGGCGCGCCTGGTCGGTGAGCACGGTATCGGCGCCGGTGATGATCACGCTGGCCCGCGCGCGCAGGCGCTGTACGGCAGCGCGCGCCTCGGGGCCGGTGATCCACTGGCTCTCGCCGTTGGCCATGGCGGTGCGGCCGTCCAGGCTCATGGCCAGCTTGACCCGTACGAACGGCAGGCCCTGCTCCATGCGCTTGATGAAACCGGCGTTGAGGGCTCGCGCCTCGGCCTCCAGCACGCCGCTGTGCACGGCGATGCCGGCATGCATCAGGCGCAGCAGGCCCTTGCCGGACACTTCCGGATTGGGATCCTGCATGGCCGCCACCACCCGCACCACGCCAGCGGCCACCAGGGCATCGGCGCAGGGCGGCGTGCGGCCATGGTGGCTGCAGGGCTCCAGGGTCACATAGGCGGTGGCGCCGCGAGCCAGCTCGCCAGCCTGGCGCAGCGCGTGCACTTCGGCATGCGGTTCGCCTGCCTTGGCATGCCAGCCCTCGCCAACCACCTTGCCGTCACGCACGATGACGCAGCCGACCCGTGGGTTGGGATGGGTGGAATACAGCCCCTTGCGCGCCAGTTCCAGCGCGCGGGCCATGTGTTGCTGGTCGGCGGCGCTCATTCCTTCGACGGCTCGCGGGCCAGGCGCTCGATTTCCTCGCGGAACTCGTTGAGGTCCTGGAAGCGCCGGTACACGGAGGCGAAGCGGATGTAGGCGACCTCGTCGAGCTTCTGCAGCTCGGTCATCACCAACTCACCCAGCACCCGCGACTTGATCTCGCGCTCGCCGGTAGCGCGCAGCTTGTGCTTGATGTGGGCAATGGCCTCTTCCAGGCGCTCGACGCTGACCGGGCGCTTCTCCAGCGCGCGCTGCATGCCGGCGCGCAGCTTCTCCTCGTCGAACGGCTGGCGACTGCCGTCGGACTTGATCAGGCGCGGCATCACCAGCTCGGCGGTCTCGAAAGTGGTGAAGCGCTCACCACAGGCCAGGCACTCGCGGCGCCGGCGCACCTGTTCGCCCTCGGCGACCAGGCGGGAATCGATGACCTTGGTGTCGTTGGCGGAGCAGAACGGACAATGCATGGAAGATGAGGCCCTACGAAACGGTGGCTCATGGTAGCGCATGCCCCCGACAAGACAAGCCGCCGCCGTTGCGGTATACAGGCGCCCGATTTTTGCGCTATTCCAGCTAGATACGCCGCCGCATCGGATGCCGCCATGTTGCAACGCCCCGCCCTCGCCTGCCTGATCCTGCTGCTGGCCGCCTGTGCCAGCAGCAGGATCAGGCAGGCGAGGGCGGGGC
>NZ_SCOM01000010.1 GCF_005508865.1 Pseudomonas sp. F(2018) | reverse complement strand
TTGGCCGAACCGAATACTTCGGAGCAGACGCGGGTCAGAGCAGCGGTCAGAGTGGTTTTACCGTGGTCAACGTGACCGATGGTGCCAACGTTGACGTGCGGTTTGTTACGTTCAAATTTTTCCTTAGCCATCTGACCCGTCTCCGAACAAGGAATTGAGAACTGACACTGCCATTAAAACAAAGGCAGATATCTGCATATCTGCCTTTGTTGAAGTGGAGCTCATGAGCGGATTTGAACCGCTGACCTCACCCTTACCAAGGGTGTGCTCTACCAGCTGAGCTACATGAGCGAAACACTTTGCATGAACAACAAACTTGGAGCGGGCAGCGGGAATCGAACCCGCATCATCAGCTTGGAAGGCTGAGGTTCTACCACTAAACTATGCCCGCGGAGCTTGTGGCTCTCGCTTAAATCTGGTGGAGGGGGAAGGATTCGAACCTTCGAAGTCTATGACGTCAGATTTACAGTCTGATCCCTTTGGCCGCTCGGGAACCCCTCCAAAGTGAGGCGGCATTCTCTTCTCATGCCACCCTACTGTCAAGCATTTCCTCAATAAAAACTTGAGGTTAGCACTCTTTGACAGCAGCTCTGCGAGGCGACCCTCGTAAAGCGGGCGCCATTCTATGCAAACTATTGAGCGCTTGCAACGCTTTCACACGGCATTATTTGGTGCTGCAGATCTTTGAAGTCCGAGGCCAGCTGCTGCAGGACATCGTCGGCCAAACGACGACTCTCTGGAGCGACACGCACCCAGAAGCTGCGCTGAGCCCGCGGCAGCTCGCGCAGCATCGGCTCGTAGCCCGCATCACGCAGGCGCTGCATCACGCTTTCGGCGGAATCGCTGCGCGGGAAAATCCCCAGTGAAATGCCATTGGCCAGATCGCCTTGAGTGATGATGTAGCTGTCGATCTTGCGCGCCTGCAACTCCTTCAGCTGACGTAACGAGGCCTGGCGCGAAGCAAGCGGAGCCAGGTAGACCCAATAGTCCAACCCCGCCGCCGCATCCACCGCGCGCACCTGAGCCTCGATATCCAGAGCAATAAGGCGCTGCTCGATCTGTCGGGCCGCATCCTCACCCTGGAAGCTACCCAGGAAAAGACAGGTCTCATCGACAGTCGACGACGGCTGCGCAAGCTCTGGACGCGTCTTCGCGCGGTCGGCCGCATCCAGCAAGCGAATTCCCTGCTGCTCTCCTTTATAGAGAGCCATTGGCTCCACTTCCTTTACCCGCAAGGGAGCCTGCTGCTGATGCCAGACGTAATAGAAGAGATTGAGAACCAGCAGAAGCAGAAAGAACCAACGCATCAAGCACCCTCCACCGGCAGCGGACAAGCCTGAGCCAAGCCAACGAATACAAGGTCAGACACTTGCCGCGCCTGCGGCAACACCTCACTCACCAAGCCAGCATCGCCGCCCGTAAGGTAAACACCAAAGGACTCCCCGAGCAGCTCGCAGGCTAGCTCGACCTGAGTCAGGACAAAGCCGCGCAGCATCAACGCACAGCCGCGCTCTACCGCCTCGACCGTTACCCTTCCCGGCCGCAGACTATGTACTGCCAGCTCGGCCGCAGCATCATCGTAACGAATACGTCGCGTATGAGTTCGTAGCTGATTGCGCATCAGCGGAAGACCAGGGCAGATGTAACCGCCAAGGTGCTCGCCATCGGCCGTCACGAAATCGGAAGTGACCGCCGTGCCGAGATCCAGCACCAGGCAAGCACCCCGCTCTAGCTGATACGCGCCAACCACCGCGAGCCAGCGATCCAGCCCCAGTCGTGCATATTCCTCATAACCGTTGCGCACCCCCGCAAGCTGCAAGGCAGGCTGAGCGCAAAGCACCTTGACCCCGAACTCCGCCTCGAGTGCATCCGTCAACGCTGAGGTTTCCGCATCGCTACGCACACTGACCAGCCGGCAGCCCAGTAGCGACAGGTTCGCGACACCGCGCAGCGCCTCGAGCAAGCGCTCGTCGGAGTCAACGACGCCGCCATGCATCCGCCCCTCGCCCTGAACTCGCCACTTGATCAGGCTGTTCCCGCAGTCCAGCTCAAGAATCATCACGCAACCTCAGACTAAGCTCGCCACCACTGAACTGCCGCTCCTGCCCCGCCACATCCAGGCGCAGCGCTCCGACTCGATCCACACCAAGTACGACGCCATCGATACGCTGAGGCCCCGCCAATAGGCTGACCTCCTTCCCCTGCCAGAGATGGCCAATCTCCCATTCCTCGCGCAGAGCCACGAAGCCATCTCGCCCATGCATATCCAGGTAATGACGCAGCCAGCGCCCCAGGATCAACGCCAGCTCGGTGCGATCAACCAAGCACCCAAGCTGCTCACGCAGTGAGGTCCAGGGCTGGTCGATTGGTACCGAGCTACTAGGCAACATATTCACATTGATACCGATGCCGATTACCACCTGACAGGCTCCTGCCGGATCTCCCGCCAGCTCAAGCAGCACACCGGCAATCTTACGCCCCGAAACCAACAGGTCGTTCGGCCACTTGAGCCCGGCACCGACGCAACCCACCTCTTGCAGAGTCCGCAGAACAGCCAAGCCAACCGACAGGCTCAAGCCATCGAGAGGAAAGGTCGAACCCTCAAGGCGCAGCCCCAGACTGTAATAGAGGTTTTCGCCAAACGGGCTGGCCCAGGCGCGCCCCCGGCGACCACGACCACTCTCCTGCTTCTCAGCCACGACCAGGAGCGGGGCTTCGGCAGAGGCAGCTAAACGACGGAGCACCTCGGCATTGGTGGAATCGATCGTCTCAGCTACCTGGGCTTTCCAGCCAACGTCGCTAGAGGCTGCGAGAATCGCCTCTTCATCGAGCAACGAAAGCTGCGAGGCCAAACGGTATCCTCGCCCGCGCACCCGATGCACTTCCAGGCCTAGTGAAGCCTCGAGATGCTGCAGACGCTTCCAGACAGCCGCACGACTGACCCCAAGCAGCGCCCCGATAGACTCACCGGAATGAAACTGGCCATCCTGCAGCAGCCGCAATACTTCCCGCATCAAAAGAACGCTCGGATAAAGAGGCAGGCATCATAACGATGCAACATTGAAATGCCTAGAAATGCCAACACCTCGGCAAGCCGGAGACCATCGCAGCAGAGGCGCCCAGCTTTTCAGACATGAAGAAACGCAAAAGCCACCGTTAGGTGGCTCTTTACTGCGCGCAATTTGCTCTGATTTAACTCCAGCCTCAGGGCTGAACCCGGCCCTTGCCTTCACTACTGCACAAGCAGCTGAATATTTTTCTTCGGCGCAAAAGCCAAACCCCCAC